>CANJLL010000001.1 GCA_947475545.1 Chloroflexota bacterium
TCGGGGTTGGCGTCGGGCTCGGCGTGGGCGACGGCACCGGACTCGGGGTTGGCGTCGGGCTCGGCGTGGGCGACGGCACCGGAGTCGGGGTTGGCGTCGGGCTCGGCGTGGGTGACGGCGTGGGGGTCGGAACCGGAGTCGGAACCGGCGTGGGCGACGGCACCGGAGTCGGGGTTGGCGTCGGGCTCGGCGTGGGCGACGGCACCGGACTCGGGGTTGGCGTCGGGCTCGGCGTGGGCGACGGCACCGGACTCGGGGTTGGCGTCGGGCTCGGCGTGGGCGACGGCACCGGAGTCGGTGTTGGCGTCGGGCTCGGCGTGGGCGACGGCACCGGAGTCGGAACCGGGGTTGGACTCGGTGTCGGGACCGGCGTGGGTGTCGGGACGGGCGTCGGCGTCGGCGTCGGTAGGCTGTATCGGATCGAGAGGGCCGGGCGAGCCGCTACGGTGGCGCTCTCGCGGCTGTGGACATCCACCCCGTCAGTCGTCGCGCTGTCGGCAATCACGAAGCCGCGGTTTGCCTTCGACCCATCTACCCATCCCTGGACCAGGGCCACCCCGGACGCGTTCAGGGGCACGCCCAGCAGCCCCAGCGACGGCGCGTTGACCGTGCCCAGGATCGTGCTCCCGCGGTCCGCGAGGCCGGAGGCCCCGGCCGTCCCCCACGGCACGCCGTTGCTCGCCAGGTTCCAGGTCGCCTGGCTCTCGTTCCAGCCGGCCAGGGCCTCGTACACCTGGTACGGGCCGGCCGACACATTCGTGACCGTCAGCTGGATGCTGGCCGACTGGATCGTCGCGCCGGCGGGGACCGTCGACAGGTCCCAGGCGAGCAGGGAGGCGTGATCCTGGCCCGAGCTAGCCGGATCGTCGCCGTCCAGGTAGAGGCTGGTCTCACCGCCCCGGGCCGTCGTGGGCACCGACTGGCTGATCGTCACGTCGCGCGTTCCGGCGTAGCCGGCGGTCGGCGAGCTGCCGTCGCGGAAGACCAGCGAGGGTGTGACGGCGGAGACCGAGAACGTGTCCTGCGTCGCGCCGTCGATGGTGATGAGGCTGCCGCTCATCGTGGTGTCATCCGCGGTCAATCGGACGGCCCCGTAGTTGCCGCTGTACCGGACGGTCGAGCCAGCGACCGGCGTCCCGAAGGCGTACAGGCTCGCACCGCCCAGCCCGTTCACCACGTACGTGATGCCCTCCTGGGCGACCCGTTCGTACGTGTGATCGTGGCCGTTCATCACCAGGTCGACGCCCCAGTCCGCGAATGGCCAGCGCATCGCGACAGAGCTTCCGTGCGTGGATGACGAGGAGTAGGGCGGGTGATGGAAGATGACCACCTGCCAGGCCGCCGTGGACGCACGGGCAGCGCCCTCGAGCCACGTCTTCTGGGCGGCCATGTCGGTCGCGTTCCGCAGTGCCTCGTCGGAGTCGATGACGAACACCTCGGCCGACCCGATGACCACGCTGAAATAGCGCTCGTTGCCCGGGAACGGGAAGTAGCCGAGGTAGTTGGCGAGGGGCGTGGCGCCGCCGGCGTCGCTGTAGTCGTGGTTGCCGGTGCTCGACCAGAACCGGTTGCCGATCGCGGTTCCGCCCGACGGGCAGTTCGCGCCCGCGTATGCGCCATGCAGGAAGGCGCAGTAGTACTTGCCCACCGTGATGTCGTACTTGTCGAGCCCGGTGCCGCCGGCGGTGTTGTAGTAGTCGTCGCCCAGGCCCAGGACGGCGTCCGGGGACCATCCGGCCACCAGGGCCGCGACCTGCGCCTCCGGGGTGTTGTTGAAGCCAAAGTCACCGACGACCGCGATGGTCGTCGCGGGCCCGGCGGCCCGCGTCGCCGGGACACCCAGGCCGTGGCCGTCGCGGGAGCCGACCAGCCCGGCGGCCACGAGCAGGCCGAGGGCGAGCGTCGTGACGCCGAGCTTCCGGCGGATGGAATGGCGGGGGGCGGCGCCGCTGGCAGCCCTGTGCGGCGTCTGAACCTGGGTCCTGATTGGCACCAGCCAATGGTGGACCAGTCCTGCCCTACTTGCCAACCCGGCCAAAGGAACCCTGGGCGACCGGACCCTGGCCGGACGCCCCCGCGATGGCGCGGGCCACGATCGAGGCATCTTCGCCCATACCCAGGATGACGCTGGACTTGCGCTTGCGCTGAAAATGCGCACCCACGAAGTGGAGCCCCGGCCACGCGCTGCTGGCGCCGTCGACCTGGATCGGGAAGCCCATGGGATCGAAGGCATCCGGGAGGCGGATCCACGATGCATAGCCCGGCCGAAAGCCCCCGGTGAAGGTCACGGCCCCGACGCCGTCGAGGTCCACTCGCTCCGGCCCAGGATCGACGAATTGAACGGGGTCGGGCATCTCGGGAGCGGCGATCCCCCGCTCGCTGGCAAACCGCGTGAACAGCCCGCGGAGGTCGCGGTACCGGTCGTCTCCCCACGCGATGCTCGCGGCCAGGTCCGGGGCGAAGACCGCCGTCCCGCCCTCGGCCCGCAGGAAGCGGCCCGCCAGCGTGATGCCCATGGCCTGCAGCGTCCGGAGGTGGAGGTCATGGCCGCCACCGTGCCCGGATGCCAGGAGGTTGGCGCCAAGACGGGCCATGGGGGAGGGGAGGGCCGAGGCGCCCTGGTCGAGGAACCCGCTCTCCAATGCCCACCAGACGATGTCTCGGCCGTTGATGCGCCGGGGGACCCACGGAGCCTTGCCACAGGCCAGGACCACCTCGCGGCCGGCCTCCGTCAGCTCCTCCGCGACCTGGCAGCCCGTCTGCCCGCTCCCGACGATCAGGAGCCGGCCCGATGGCAGCTCCGATGGATTCCGGTAGCCGGTCGCGTCGAGCGTTGGCAGTCCCGCCGGGAGCGACGCGGCCTCCGCCGGGACCAACGGCTCGCGAAACGTGCCGGTGGCCACCACGACGCGGCGGGCGTCAAGGTCTCCGGCGGGCGAGCGGGCCACGAAGCCGCCGTCGGCGCCGGGCTCCAGCGACGTGATGGTCACGCCTTCTCGAACGGGGGCATGGAAGCCGCTGGCGTAGCGCTCCAGGTAGCCGACGATGGCGTCCCGCTCCAGGAATCCGTCCGGATCGGGGCCGGCGTAGGCGCCGCCGGGGAGCTGCAGCTTCCAGTTGGGCGTGACGAGGCAGAAGCTGTCCCAGCGTGTTCGCCAGCTCTCTCCGACACGCCCGCGCTCCACGACGATGTGTGTGGTTCCTGCGGCCGTCAACTCGTGGCTGACCGCGAGGCCCGCCGGGCCACCGCCGATGACGAGGACGTCGACCTGCTCCATCCGGCGGATTGTAGGGGAGTCATGGCGCGAAACGGGTCGGCGCGTCAGGCGGCAGTGGGGCACGACGACCCGGCCGCGATCGCGAGCGCCGCCACGCTGCCGGCCGCCCGGCCTGACGGCGCCGCCGATCCCGTACGATCCCCGATGGCCGCCCTCGAGGCGCCCTGGCGCGAGCAGCCGGCTGACTCCCGCAGCACGGAAGGGTTCGTACGATGGCCACCAGCACCCGCTCGGAGTACATCGTGGTCGCCGATGCGCACGCCCGGGTGGACGGCGTCCTGCGAACCGGGCGCCGACCCTCGTCGGTGGTCGTGATCCAGACCCATCCGCGTCTGCCGAGCGACGAGAACCTCGTCGTCTGGCCGATGCTGGACCTGCCCGCACGGGGCATCGACACCTTCGCCTACAACAACCGCTATGCGAACAGCACCGCGGGGACCGAGATCGTCACGGTCTGGGAGGACATCGCCCTGGACGAGGCCGCCGTCGTCGCCGAAATGCGTCGGCGGGGCTACCGGTCGGTCGTGCTCTACGGCTACAGCGCGGGTGGCCCCACCGTTGCCTACTACCAGGCGGTGGCGGAGCGCGGGAACGCGGCCTTCAATGGCGGGGCGGCCCTGTCCGGGTTCGAAGGCTTCTTCGACGGTGCGGGGCCGACCCGGCGTGAGCGGCGCCTCCCGCCCGCCGACGGGCTCATCTTCCAGAACTCGACGACCGGAACGGGCTGGTCATTCCTGGCCCGCCTGGACCCATCGGTCGTGGACGAGGCCAGCGCGCGACGCGATCCCGCCCTCGACATGTTCGAGCCGGCCAATGGCTACGACTCCGCCACCGGCGCCGGCGCCTACGGCCGCGCCTTCCTGGAGCGCTACTACCGGGCCCAGGGGGAACGGATGCAGCGGCTCATCGCCGGTGCCCAGGAGCGGCTCGAGGAGACACGGTCCGGTCGCGGACGCTTCCGTGACGATGACCTCCTCGTGATCGCCGGCATCCGGGCGGAGCCGGCCAGCATCGACCTGGCGCTGGCCTCGGCGACCCAGGCCTCGGGGCGCAGCCACCCGGGTGGTGGGGAGACGATCGTCCGGAGCGATCGTGCCGTGGTGCCCAACTACGAGCGCCGCAACCACTCATTCCGGGACGGCGGCACCGTTCATACGCTGCGATCCTTCCTGAGCTACCGCGCGGTCCGGGTGCTCCCGGGCGGCTACGACCCGGACGCCGTGGCGCCCGAGCGGGCCGGGATCGACCTCGTGTCGTCCAACTCCAATACGGCGGCCATGCTGGCGAGCGTGACCGTCCCGGTCCTGGTCTGTGCGGGGACGGCCGACACGCAGGTCCACCTCCCGCATGCCGAGCTGCTCTACAACGCTGCCGTGGCGACCGGCGACCGCTCGAAGGCGTTCATCGCGGGCGCCGAGCATGACCTCACGCCGGCCGCGCCCGGCGCTCCCGACACCCGCAACGCCCACCTGGACGTCGTGGTCGACTGGCTCAGCACTCGCTACCTCGAAGGCCCCGGCGCATGACAGAACCCAGCGCACGGGCCGTCGCGCCCGCCGGCCGGGCAACGACGACGTTCCACCGGGTCGTCAATCGTTTCGGTGCCATCGACGCCGTCCTGCACTCGGCCGGCCCACGGCGGTCGGCCACGGTCGTCGTCTACACGCACCCACGTGAGCAGAGCAGCCTGACCGAGTATCCCTGTCCCGACCTTGCCGCCCGGGGCATCGATGTCTTCGCCTTCAACAACCGCTTCACCAACTCGCCGGCGGGCACGGACATGGCCACGATCTTCGAGGCGTTCGCCCTCGATGTCGGCGCGGCGGTCCAGCATGTTCGAGCGCTGGGCTATCGCCATGTGCTGCTGCTGGGCTGGAGCGCCGGGGGCCCGGTGATGGCGTTCTACCAGCATGTCGCGGAGCGTGGCGACGCGGCGCTCAGCCCGCATGCGCTGGACCGCTTCCCAGGCTTCCTGGACCCGCGGGGCCGTGAGCTGCGCCTGCCACCCGCCGACGGGCTGGTCCTCCGGTCCGTCACGATCGGCACGGCGGCGTCATTCCTGATCCGGCTGGACGGCGCCGTCACCGACGAGGTAACCGGTGCGACCGACCCTGGTCTCGATATCTACCGGGCCGAGAACGGCTGGGACCCCTCGACCGGCGCGGCAACCTACGCCCCCGCTTTCCTGCGCCGCGTCTACCGTGCGCAGGCGTTGCGCATGAACCGGCTGGTGGACGATACGTTGACGCGGCTGGAGGACATTGGGCGCGGCCGGGGCCGCTTCGCGGACGACGACTTCCTCGTGATCCAGCGGACGCGCGCAAATCCCACCACCGTGGACTTGGCGCTCGCCGCACGGGGCTCCCGGGAAGCCCCGGTCTACCCGGACGGCGCACCGGCCATCCCGCTCAGCGTGCGGCCGATCAACCACGAGTACCGGCAGAACGGCGACGCGGCGGGGGCGGCCGTCCACAAGCTCCGATCCCTCCTCAGCTACCGCCTGGTCCGCGTGGACCCGGACCGGTTCGACCCCCTGGCGACCAGCCCCGAGGCGTCCGGGATCGATTCGAGGACGACGAACACCAGCACCACGGCCGCCCTCGCCCGGGTCGCCGTGCCGGTGCTGGTCATCCAGGGCACCGGCGACGAATCCAACTCCGTGAAGATCCCGACGGCCGAGCAGAACGCGGCATCGTGCGGTGGGCCGGACACGACCCTCGCCTTTGTCCAGGGCGGCATGCACAACATGACGCCGGTGGACCCGCGCTTCGGCGACACCCGTGCCATCGCGGCGGATGTCATCGCCGGCTGGATCCGGGCGCGCTACCCGGCCTGAAGCGCCCTCGGCGACGGTTGCTGCCGCAACTTCACCGCCCTCCGGTATCCTCCGCGCGTGATCATCACGCAGGTCATCGCCTTTGCCCTTGGAGCCGCGCTCGCCGGCCGCGCGCTCCTGAGCGCCGTTCGCACGTTCGTCCTGCCCCGCGCATCGGGCGACGCCGTGGCCAGGCGCGTCTTCAAGTCCACCCGCTGGGTCTTCCTCCGCTTCGCCGGCCCGGGCAAGCCGTACGCCAGGCGCGACCGGCTGATGGCCTACTTCGGTCCCATCTCGCTGATCGTCCTGCCGACGGTCTGGCTGGTGATGGTCTTCCTGGGCTACGCGCTCATGTTCTGGGCGGTCGGTGTGCAGACGATCGAGGAGGCGCTGCTGACCAGCGGGTCCTCCCTCCTGACCCTGGGATTCCATCGGGCCGTGCTGCCCGGCGCGGACTTCCTGATGTTCACGGAGGCGGCCATCGGCCTGGGCCTGGTGGCGCTCCTGATCTCGTACCTGCCGGCGATCTACGGGGGGTTCTCCCGCCGGGAGCTGCTGGTCAGCCTGCTGGAGGTCCGCGCGGATTCGCCGCCCTCACCCCTGATCCTGATCACGCGGTTCGACCGCCTGCGCGGCCTTGAGCATCTCCACGAGACCTGGGAGCGCTGGGAACAGTGGTTTGCCGAGCTGGAGGAGTCGCACACCTCCCTGACGGTGCTGGTCGACTACCGCTCGCAGCAGCCCGACCTCTCGTGGGTCAACGCGGCCGGCGCGATGATGGACGCGGCCGCGATCATCCGGTCCTCGGTTGCCATCCCGATGGACGCACAGGCGGACCTCATGATTCGCGCCGGCTACCTCGCCCTGCGCCGGATCGCCCGCGTCTTTGGGATCACGTACGACCCCAGCCCGCGGGCGGACTCGCCCACCAGCATCAGCCGCGCGATGTACGACGAGGCGATCGACGTCCTGGCCGCCGCCGGGGTCCCGATCGTGGCGGATCGCGACCAGGCCTGGCAGGACTTCAACGGCTGGCGGGTCAACTACGATGAAGTTCTGCGCGGCATGGAGCGGCTGACGGTCGCGCCCACCGGCTGGTGGGAGTTGCCCAAGCGGAGTGCCTGGGCCACGGACGAGCCCTCCATCGAGGTGGCGGCCCAGCACGGCGCGGTTGCTGTGCATCCAGTGGCGTCCACCGTCACCGCAGGCCGCGCCCCTGCAGCCTCCACCCCGCCCATGCCTTCCCCGGAGCCCGCCCCATGATCATCACCCCGCTTCGGATCATCGATGCCACCGAGGCCTGCAACATCGGCCCCGCCGAGCTCCGCACGCGTCGCGTCGCGTTCGGCGCGGCCCTCGCGCTGCTGATCGTTGCGCTGCTCGCCATCGTGATCGGCGTCCTCCCCGTCGGCGTCCTCCCGTTCCTGGCACCGGTCGCCGGGGGTGCGGTGGTCAGCGGGCTGCAGGTTCGCAACCGCTTCTGCGTGAACTACGGGCTGCGCGGCGTCGTGGGGATGGGGGAGAAGGCGGGCGCCGCGGTGGAGGCGGACCGCGGGCTGCGCGCCGCCCATCTCCGCCGCGCGCGGGGCATGGTGGGCTGGGGCGTGCTCGCCGCCGGGGCGTGGCTCGTGGTCGCCGCGCTCGTGGTCAGCCGCTGAGGTCAGCGGAGGTGCCGCAGCGAAGGCGCCTCAGCAGCTGATCGGGTGGGGGACCGGGTGGGCCGACGCGTAGTCGGCGGACGCGGTGGAGACGGGTGTTGCGACCACCTGGAGCTTGGGGGTCGCGGCGCCACGACCCTCGGAGGTCTGGAGCCAGGCGCTCTCGCCCGGCCAGGCGTAGGCCCCGGCGAGATCCGTCACGTGACGCCGGACCTCGGTGATGCGGTACGTGAACAGGAAATTGTCGCCCGTCCAGATCTGGACCGTCAACCCGATCATCGCGGCGCCGTCGTTGACGAGTGACCCGTTGAGGAGCGGCAGGAAGCTGCCGGCCTGGGCATGGGCGTACAGGTAGGTGGCGCCGCCCTGCCCCGGTTGCCGGAGCGCCTGGAGGTACATCGCCACCTTGCACGGCGGGTAGGCCGTGGGCTGCACGATCACCGGGAGGTCGATCGAGAGGCCCGGCACGGCCACCCGCGTGGCGACGCGCGTTGTCGGCAGCTTGACCGAGCGAGCCGAGGCCGTTGCGGCGGTGGGTGGCGCCGGCGCCGTGAGCGCGAAGGAGCCGATGAGCCCGGGCTCATCGCTTGGCTGGATCCAGGCGACCGCGGGGAGGGTAGGCCGGGCGACGGTGGCCTCGCTCGACGGGGAGCCGGCCGGGTTCAGCGCCAGCCCCGTTGGGAAGGTCGTATCGTCGATGGTCGACGCCACGCCGCCAATCAGCGCCACGGTGACGCTCACGACCAGTGCCAGCGCGAGCACGCGCGGTGGCGGACTGAACGGGACACGGCGCGTCATCAGCAGATGCTATCGCCCACCGCCGCAGTCAGGATGGCGTTCGGCGGGACGGATCCCGGTGCCGGCCGACAGAGCAAGTTGACGGCGGGCCATTCGGCCGCGAGCATCGGCCCATGCAGACGATTGATCTCCGGGTCACGACCGACGAACTCGAGGTCGTCCGAAGCCTCCTCCTGCGCTCGGTCGCCGCCGACCGGGAGGAGCTCCGGAGGCTGAACATGCTGTCGACCGCCTACGCGGACCATGTTCGCGGGGACGTCGCTTCGCGGGAGCTGGACCAGGTCCGCCGGCGGATGGCGGCGGCGCAGGGGTTGCTGGAGCAGCTGGCCCAGGTGTGACGGACCGCCGGGACGGGCCCTGGGGACCGACCGGCAAGTCAGAGGTCTCCCGGCCGGGCCGGTCCCGACGTGGTCCTGCGGCCCGCATCGCCGTTGCTGTCGCCCCAGCGCATGGCCCGTGGGTCGGGCTGCGACGACAAGACCCCCAGCTCGGGCCCCCAGTTCGAGCCCCCGGTTCTCATCCCCCCCTGGGACCCCCCCCACGAGCGAGGAGGTCCCTTCCTCCCCCAAGTCCCCGAATGTGGCCGGGAGCCTCCAGTCTCTTGAGTGCCCGGATGGACGGAATGGATGCCCCTGAGCCTGACTACGGGCGCTCTCCGTCCGAGCCACGCGGCGCAACCACAGTCAGGAGACACCCATGGCGGCCATACTCGTCTACGACCACGCGACGATGTCCACCGGCCTCAAGGCGCTCGACGACGAGCACAAGACGCTGATCGCCAATCTCAACATCCTTGTCACGGCCATGGGGCAGGGCCAGGGCGCACAGGTCTGCCGGCAGGCCCTGGCCAAGGTCAAGGCGTATACCGTCAGCCACGTTGCGCATGAAGAGAAGTGCATGGTCCAGTTCCAGTGCCCGGTCGGGCAACTGAACGTGGATGCCCACAAGCTCTTCGTCAAGTCCGTCCCGGACTTCGAGGCTGTGCTGAACAGCAAGGGTCCCAGCCAGATGCTGGCGGCCCAGCTCTCAGGCCAGATCATGGGATGGCTGCGGACCCACATCCTCACCACCGACACCAAGCTCTGCGCCTGCGTTCCGGTGGGCACCATCGGCTGACCGGATTCGTCATCTGCCCGGCCGCCGCCGGCCACCTCGTCGGCGGCGCACGAGTTCCAGGGGCGCCGCGCCTACAGAATCTTGGCCAGGAACGCCTTCGTGCGGTCCTCGGTGGGGTTGGTGAAGAAGTGCTCGGGCGTTGCCTCCTCGACGACCCGGCCCTGGTCCATCATCACCACGCGGTCTGCCACCTCGCGGGCAAAGCCCATCTCATGGGTGACGACGATCATCGTCATCCCCTCGTGGGCCAGCTCCTTCATGACCTCGAGCACCTCGCCGATCATCTCCTGGTCCAGCGCGCTGGTCGGTTCGTCGAAGAGCAGCAGGGCGGGCTTCATGGCGAGCGCCCTGGCGATCGCCACCCGCTGCTGCTGACCGCCGGAGAGCTGCGCCGGGTAGGCGTCCTTCTTCTGCGCCAGCCCCACCCGGGCCAGGAGCCCCTCGCCAATCGCCGTGGCCTCATCCCGGGCCATGCCACGGACCTGGGTGGGCGCCTCGATGATGTTCTCGAGCGCGGTCTTGTGGGGGAACAGGTTGAAGCGCTGGAAGACCATGCCGATCTCCTTGCGCTGCACGGCGATGCTCGACTCCTTGTCCTCGACCAGCTTGCCCTTGACCTCGCGGTAGCCGATGAGGCGGCCGTTCACCAGGATGCGGCCACCCTGGATCTTCTCGAGGTGGTTCACGCAGCGAATGAAGGTCGTCTTGCCCGAGCCCGACGGCCCGAGGATGACGACGACCTCCCGGCGCTTCACCGCCAGCGTGACGTCCTGGAGGACGTGGACCTTGCCGTACCACTTGTCGACGTGCTGCGCGTCCACCATGAGGTTCGCTGAGCCCGCCGGCACGTCGCCGGCGACCCCAGGCAGGTCGCGACTGACGATGACGTCTGCCTGGGGCACGTCGGCGGTCATCGAATACCTCCGTTCTGGCCGGTGTGGCGGCCGATCCCGGTCAGGCGCGCCACCAGGCCCCGGTCCGGCTCGTTGCGGCTGAGGCCCGTCCCGAGCCGCATCTCGATCCGCCCCTGGACGAAGCCCCAGAGGGTGGTCAGCAACAGGTAGTAGACGCAGATGCCGATCAGCGGCTCAAACGGCTTGAACGTGCCGCCGTAGCGGTTCTGGGCGAGGAGCAGCAGTTCCGTGACGCCCACGACCGATGCGAGCGACGTGGTCTTGAGCATGTTGTTGAACTCGTTGCCGAGCGGCGGGACGATCACGCGCAGCGCCTGCGGCAGGACGATGCGCGACATCGTCTTGCCCGGCGTCATGCCCAGCGACTTGGCGGCCTCGGCCTGGCCCGGGTCGACCGACAGGATGCCGGCGCGGATGATCTCGCTCATGTAGGCGCCCTCGTTGATGCCGAGGGCCAGGGTGGCGGCCAGGAATGCGCCGCCGATCAGCTCGGGCAGGCTGCCGTACTGCTTGGGGAACGGGTCGAGGCCCAGCAGCGACGGGATGCCGTAGTAGAGCAGGGCAATCTGCACCAGGACTGGCGTGCCTCGGAAGACCCACACGTAGAGGCCGGCCGCGCGCTTCGCGACCAGGTTGCGCGAGCGGCTGCCCAGGGCCGCGAGGAGGCCCAGCATGATGCCCAGCACCTGTGCCAGCACCGCCATCAGCAGCGTGGTGACCAGCGCCCCGACCAGGACCTCACGCCAGGTAAAGGTGAAGTCCAGGAACTCCCTTGGATCGAATCCCATCCGCGCGCCTGCGGCCACGCTGGGACCGGGCGGCTGCACGACGCCCTGGGCAATGCCCCACTTGTCGACGATGGCCGCCATCGAGCCGTCGGCGACCATCGTGTCGATCGCGGTCCCGATCGCGGCCTTCATGCCGGCGTCGTCCTTGCGCATCGCGATCCCGATGGGCTGCGGATCGATCGGCGTGCCGCCGACCTCGAACTTGCCGGCGTTGTCCGGGAGGCTGGTCTAGTACGCGACGACGGAGGAGTCGGTGGAGTAGGCATCAACGCGGCGGAGGCCGAGCTGCGAGAAGGCGTCGGTGTCCTTCTGGTAGCCCTTGATGTCGATCGGCGCCCTGCCGGCGGCCTTGAGCTCGGCGCCCTTGGCGGTCAGGGCGTCGAGGTTGGTGCTGCCCAGCTGGACCGCGACGCTCTTGCCGGACAAGTCGTCGAGCGTGTGGATGGCCTTTGGGTTGCCAATCGGCACGAGCAGTCGCTGGCCGATCTTGAGGTAGTCGACGAAGTCGACCATCTCCCGGCGCTTGGCGGTGTCGTTCAGGCCGGGGATGACGAGGTCGCACTTGCGGGCCTGGAGGGCCAGGATGATCACATCGAAGGGGGTGTTGTCGACCTCGGCGGTGACGCCCCAGTACGTCGCGATCCGGGCCGCGATGTCGATGTCGGAGCCCTGCGCCGTGGTGCCGTCGGCCGCGTAGAACCCCTCGGGCGCGAAGCTGACGTCCGTGCAGAAGACCAGCTTGCCGGCGGTCCTGATCCGGTCCGGGGCGGCCAGCGTGGCGGCGACGCGGGCAGTGGTGGGGGCGGCGGAGGGGGCCGGCGCGCAGCCGCCGGCAGACAGGGCCAGCGCCATGGCCGCAGCGAGCACGAGGGCAGATGGTCGCATTCCGGGCTCCTGTACGGGTGGAGGCTGGTGCCGGCGCAGAGGGCGTCAGGGCGGAGGTTCTCCACGGAGGGGCCGAACTTGATGAGACAGGGTGTGCCCTCGAGCGTCAAGCCCCACTTCGTCGGGGAACACCCCAGTTCGTGGTGGAGTAGCGCGCCGCCGCGCCGGTCCGGGGACGCGACCCGGTGCGAGCAAGCCCACCTACACTGGCGGCAACGAGCAGGGTCGAGCCAGACCAGGAGCAGGCGGTCACGTGAGCCGCGCTGGGCTGCGCGGAGACCCTGACGGCCCCGGGGGTTCGCGGAACCGGGCGCACGGGACCGGGCCCCGATCGGGCCCATCGATCAGCAGGCCAGGCTCTCGACCATCGAGGCGTCAGCAAACCAGCAGGAGACCGTCGCCGCATGGCCCCTACCACCCGATCCGCCGCCCGCGAGGACTACTCGGACGACGCGATCCAGAACCTGACCGACCGTGAGCATGTCCGGACCAAGATGGGCATGTACATCGGCTCGAAGGGGATCGAGGGCCTGCACCAGGTCATCCTGGAGATCGTCAGCAACGGCGTGGACGAGCACCTTGCCGGCTTCGCCACCGACATCTGGGTCACGATCCACAAGGACCACACGATCGTCGTCCGGGACAACGGGCGCGGCATCCCGATCGGCACCAGCACGACGGCCTACGGCGAGGAGATGCCCACCCCCCAGATGGTCTCGACCGTGCTCAAGGCCGGCGGCAAGTTCGCGGCGGCGGGCACCGGCGGGGCAGGCTACAACTCGAGCGGCGGCACCCACGGCATCGGGCTGAAGGCGGCCGCCTTCCTGTCGACCCGGTTCGAGCTCGACGTCTGGCGCGATGGCCAGCACTACCAGCAGGCGATGACCGACGGCGCCGCGGTCATCGCCAGGCCGATCATCAAGCGGGCGAAGGGGGACCGACGCGGGACGCAGGTCGGCTACCGCTTCGATCCCTCGTGCTTTGCCGCCGATACCCATGTCGATGCCGAGCGGGTCCTGGCGAAGCTGCGCGAGGTCAGCTACCCCTGTCCTGACCTGACGCTCCATTTCGAGGATCAGCGCGCGGACATCGTCGAGACGATCCGCGCGACTCGGGGCATCGAGGAGCTGGTCATCCGGCTGGCCGGCGATGACGACCCCCTCTGGAAGAACCCGATCCGCCTGACCCGCACCATCGAGCTGCCGGCCGGCCACGAGCGCAACTGGCTGCGCGAGACGCCGATCAGCGTGGTGCTGGACGTGGCGATCCTGCCGACCAACTCCACCGCGCCCGGCGAACGGAGCGCCGCCTACACCAACGTCATCCCCAACCCCGATGGCGGGCGCCACGTGGCCGGCACCAAGTCGGGCATCGCCAAGGCGATGAAGGGCTACATGTCGGCCAACGCACTCACCAAGAGCGCGGACACCATCGAGACCGTGGACATCCTGCAGGGGCTCGCCTTCGTGGTGGCCGCCACGCTGCCCGAGCCCTCGTTCGCGGGCCAGCACAAGTCCAAGCTCGACACCCAGGAGATGGAGTCGATCGCCTACGACGCGGTCAAGGACTGGCTGGCCGACTGGCTGACCACGCACGAGAAGGACGCCAAGGCCTGGGCCAAGTCCGTCGAGGAGTTCCGCCTGGCGCGGGTCGAGTTCAAGAAGGTCAAGCAGTCGCTCCGCGAGCAGCGCAAGGGCCGGATCAACGCCCTGTCATCCAAGCTCGCCGCCCACCAGGGCGCACCCGCCGAGCGGGCCGAGCTCTTCATCGTCGAGGGCGACTCGGCCGGCGGCACGGCCAAGGCCGGGCGGGATTCGCGCTACCAGGCGATCTTCCCGCTGCGTGGCAAGCCCATGAATGTGCTGGGCGCCAAGCTCTCGACGATCGCGGCCAACATCGAGCTGGCGGCGATGATGGCGGCCGTGGGCCTGGAGCTCCGCGGGGAGTTCGTGGAAGCCGACATCCGCTACGGCAAGATCGTCCTGCTGGCTGACGCCGACCCCGACGGCGGCCACATCAGTCTGCTCCTGCTGCAGTTCCTCATGCAGGAGTTTCCCGACCTGATCCGCACCGGACGGGTCTACCTGTGCCGCCCGCCGCTCTTCCGGGTCAGCCACAAGCGAACGGGGGAGGCCCACCTCCTCGCGAACGACGAGACGCTCACCCGGTTCATGAAGGGCAAGCGCGGCGACGACTGGGAGACCCAGCGGTTCAAGGGCCTGGGCGAGATGAACGACGAACAGCTGCGCTACGTCGCCTTTGACCCGGCGACTCGCGGCCCATTCCTCTACCAGGTCACCTTCGGCGATCATTCGTATGCGTCCGAGCTCATGACCGGGCTGATGGGCAAGGACACCACCTTCAAGCGCGACTGGATCCGCCGCTACGTCGCGGAGCTTGCCGGCGAGCACGGCACAGCCGCCTGACAGGAGCACCACCACATGGCCCGCAAGCCCGTCTCCCTGCCCCCGGTGCCGACCGAGGATGGCGACATCGAGACCATCGACGTCGCCGGCTTCGGCGCGCTGTTTGCCGGTCCGTTTGGCCTGGCGGCGCTTGAGCGCGCCATCCCCGATGTGCGTGACGGCCTGATCCCGGTCCGCCGGCGCATCCTGTTCGGTGCCGACGAGATGGGCCTGCGCTTCGCCGGCAAGACGCGCAAGTCCGCGCAGCTCGTCGGCGAGGTGATGGGCAAGTACCACCCGCACGGCGACAGCTCCATCTACGGCGCGATCATCAACATGGCCGCGCCGTACGAGATCCGCTACCCCCTGCTGGTCGGACAGGGCAACATGGGCAGCATCGACGGCGACCCGGCGGCGGCGATGCGCTACACCGAGGTGAAGCTGTCGGCGCTCGGCGAGCAGATCGTGCGCGACCTCGAGAACGCCCGCGCGGCGATCGTCGACTGGGGACGCAACTACTCCGAGGAGCTGGCGGAGCCAGCGACGCTGCCGTCACGGTTTCCGGTCCTGCTCGCCAACGGCACCACCGGCATCGGCTACGGGGACGCCACCTTCATCCTGCCCCACAACCTGCGCGAGCTGATTTCGTCGGCCTGTGCGCTGATCGACGATCCCGCCCTGCCCATCGAACAGCTGGCCAAGCTGCTGCCCGGCCCCGACTTCCCGGGTGGCTCGCTCATCGTGGGCAACGATGACTGGACCCAGATCCTCGAAACGGGCCAGGGCCGGATCATCGCCCGGGCCCGGATGCACGTCGAGCAGGAGGCGCGCGAGACCCGTCTCGTCGTCACCGAGCTCCCGTTTGGCCTCCAGCGCGGCTTCAAGGACAACCAGAACCCCGGCGTCGAGGGCCGGATCGTCGAGCGGGTCAACGGCCAGGGCTACACGGGCAAGCCGGTGGAGCCGGCGCTGGCCGGGATCGTCGCCGACGTCCGAAACGAGAGCAGCCGCGAGGCCGGAACCCGCCTGGTGATCGTGCTCGAGAAGGGCGTGACGCCCGAGCGGGCCGCGGCGGCGCTCTTCCGCTACACCGACCTCCAGTCGGCCTATTCGGTCAGCCAGAAGGTCTCGTCCCCGGCGGGGGGCGGGCTGGCCGTGGTCGAGCGCATGGGCACGCGCCACATCCTGCTCCGGTACGCCGCCTACCAGTTCGACGTGCTCACCCGCCGGACTCGCTACCAGCTGGAACGCGCCATCGATGCCCTCGCGCTCGAGGAGGCGATCATCGTCGCGCACGGCAACGCCGAGGAGCTGGTGCGCATGGCGAAGGTCGCCGCCAACCGCGAGGCGCTGGCGACCGCCATCGAGACCACCTACGCCGCCAGGCTCGACCCGGCCCCGGAACGCCGGCGGCGCCAGGCCGAGTTCATCGCCGATCTGCCGCTGCGCCGCTACGCCAAGCTCGACATGGACGGGACCCGCGAGCGGATCGGGCGCCTGCGCATCGAGATTGCCGAGTACCAGCGCCTGCTCGGGGCGCGCGACGCCATGAATGGGCTGCTCAAGACCGAGCTGGGCGAGATCGCCACGAAGTTCGGCGATGACCGGCGGAGCGAGATCGACCTGAACGCCTCGGCCGAGGTGCCATCCCAGGACGACATCCTGCCCGACGAGCCGTGCTACCTCGTCGTGACCGCGTCGGGCCTGGTCGCCCGGCACGCGGCGACCGCGTTCCGTGCCCAGAAGCGCGGCGGCGCCGGGGCCACGGCGACCAAGGGCGACGACGACCCCATCGTCTCGTTGATCGGCGCCTCCACCCGTGACCGGCTCTGGCTCCTGACCGATGCCGGCAACCTGTTCGGCTTGCGGGTCGCGGACATCGACGAGGTGCCGCGCGGCGGCAAAGGCACAAACGTCCGCCGGTTCCTCTCGATCGGCACCGACGAGAAGGTCGTGCGCGCGGTCCGCCCGCCGGCCGATGGCGCCGGCGAGGTCGTCATCGCCACGGCCAACGGCAAGGTCCTGCGCAGCCGGATCAGCGATTACGCCAACCTCAACGCCGCCGGCCTCAAGGCGATCGGCCTCGCAGGCGCCGATCGGATCATCGCGGCCGTCACGGCGGCCGCCGGGGTCCAGCTCCTGTTCGTGACGAGCGACGGATACGCGGCCCGGTGGGACATCGACGATGCCCCGATCAACGGGCGTGGGTCCCAGGGCGTGGCCTCGGTCTCGGTCGGTGCCGGGGCCACCGTGGTGAGCATGGATGTCGTGACGCCGGCGGATCCCCGCATGGTGCTCACGATCGGCACGACGGGCAAGGGCAAGCGCACCAAGCTCGCCGAATACCCCACGAAGGGGCGCGCGATCCGGGGCGTCCGGGCGATGGACCTGGTCGCCGTCAATGGCGCCACCCCGCGGGTTGCGTTCTCGGCGGTGGTGAGCCCCCGTGACGACGTGATCCTGGCCACGCGGGCCGGCAAGGCGATCGTGACGGGCACCGACGAGATCCGCGCTGCCGCCAGGGACACGGCCGGCGTGGCCGTCGTCACGCCCGTGGCCAACGACGAAGTTGCCGTCGGGGCGGTCATCGGCACCGACAAGCCGGGCCAGGGGCCATCCGGGCAAACGGCCACGGCGAAGACCAAGCCAGTGGCCAAGCCTGCCGCGAAGGCCAAGCCGGCGGCCACCGCGAAGCCCGCGCCGGCAACGCCGCCGCTCAAGCCGGCAACGCCCACGGCTACCCCGAAGACCGGGCCGGCGGCAACGCCCCCGACGCCCAAGCCGGCCGCGCCGGCCGCGCCGGCCGCGCCCCCGACCAAGCCGGCCGCGCGGGCAATGCCCACGGCTGCCCCGAAGACCGGGCCGGCGGCAACGCCCCCGACGAGCAGACCAGGTCCCGAGAGCACCAAGCCCGGGAAGCGCCAGCAGGGTGGGCCCGGCTTCTTCGAGTAGGGGGCAGTCGGGACCGGGCCCGCGCATCCAGCCTTCGCGGACCAGGGACGATCAGGCCGCCGACTGGTCGCCGCCAACGGCGCTGCGAGATCCTGCGAGTCGGCGCCGGTCTCTGCCAGGAGGTACGCGCGCCGCTCTTCACGGACGTCGGGTGCCTCCCAAGTGCCAAGTTGGCGTCCGTCAGAGGACATGCTTGTGTCCAGCCGACAACGGCGGCTCACTCGAACACACACCATGAATACCCCCACCGGGTATTGACAAGTCTCTTGTCAAGCCTCCCCCGGGGTCGTAAGATGCACGTAGCAGGGCCTGTCAAGACTTGACAGGCCATCGGTGTGTCCGGCTCCCTCCCGCGTCCGACCGCGGACCGGGGTCCGTCTGCGGACGAGCGCCAGGCACATCGCAACCCCGGGCGGGCCGCGGCGGTCTAAGCCTTGGGGGATCGCCCCGGGCAGGAGGTCTGGTTGGCTGGCGGAGTCGCGGCCGAAGTCAAGAGCAAGCTGCACGTTGTCGATGTCGTCGGCGAGACCGTCCAGCTGCGCAAGGCGGGCACCACCTACAAGGGCCTGTGCCCGTTCCACGGTGAGAAGACGCCGTCGTTCACGGTCACGCCCAACCGGGACAGCTGGAAATGCTTCGGCTGTGGGCTGGGCGGGGACATCTTCAGCTTTGTCATGCAGCGCGACTCGGTGACGTTTCCGGAGGCGCTCCGGACGCTGGCGACCAAGGCCGGCGTGGAGATCGACGAGCGGACCAAGCGCGAGGACGCCCACCGGGCGCGGCTGCGCGACGTCCTGGAGAGCGCCATCGCCTTCTATCACGCGGTCCTGACCACGTCGAAGAACGGTGGCGAGGCGCTGGAGTACCTGCACGGCCGAGGGTTCACGGACGAGACCATCAGCAAGCACCAGCTGGGCTGGGCACCGGCCGGCTGGGACACCATGAGCCGCCAGCTGATCGCCAAGCGCCACGTCACCCCGGAGGAGCTGTCGGAGGCGGGGCTCGCCTCGCCCCGGAGCAACGGCTCGGGCTTCAACGACAAGTTCCGCGAACGGATCATCTTCCCGATCCGCGACCAGAACGGCCAGGCGGTGGGCCTGGGTGGCCGGATCCTGGGTGCGGCCAAGGTCGAAGGCGACGGTCGAACTCGCGGCCCCAAGTACCTCAACTCCCCGGCAACGCCGCTCTTCGACAAGAGCCGGACCCTGTACCTGATCGACAAGGCCAAGTCGGCCATCCGCAAGACCGGCCAGGCCGTGATCGTGGAGGGCTACACGGACGCGCTGATGGCCCACCAGGCCGGCTACGACAACGTCATTGCCTCGCTGGGCACCGCGCTCACGCCCGGCCAGGTGGCGCTCATCACGCGCTACGGCAAGCGCATCGCGCTGGCGTACGACGTGGACCCGGCGGGGGAGAAGGCCGGCGCCTTCGGCGTCCGCGCGCTCGAAGAGCTGATCCGCCAGCTGGCCGGCTCCGAGACGGGGGTCGAGCTGGACGAGGTCCGCGTGGTCCGGCTGCCCGAAGGCAAGGACCCCGACGAGGTGCTCCGCGATTCGCCCGACCTGTGGCGCGAGGAGATCAGGACGGCACAGCCCATCGTCGACTACCTGATCGATGATCAGGCGCACCACCAGGACCTCAAGACGGCGGGCGGGCGCGATCGGTTCGTGCGGGCGGTCATGCCCACCATCCGCGCGGTCCCCAGCCCGGTGATGCGCGACGCGTACCTCCAGAAGGTCCGCCAGGTCTCCGGGGTGGAGGAGCGGGTGCTCCTGGAGGTGCTCCAGGCGACGCGCCTTCCCGGCAGCCCGGGCGCGTCCATCGACGCGCTCCGCTACGGTGGCGGCCAGCAGGGCGCGGAGCCGGGCCGCATCAATGCGGCGTCGGTCACCCACGCCCCGGACGCCCTGCCCATCGGCGAGATCCTGCGCGGCGTGGCGGTCCAGGAGATCGAGCTGCTTCGCCTCCTCCTGCTGGTGCCTGAGGAGCAGCCGCGCGTGGTCCAGCTGCTGGGTCCGGACCAGCTGCCCTCCACCATTGCCCGCGAGCTGTTCCGGGCGATCGTCTTTGCCCACGAGACCAACGACCAGGGAGTCCGCCCCGTCTACAGCCTCAGCGCGCTGCTGGCGGCCCTGGACCCGGAGACGCAGGTCTTCGCCCAGGCACTGCTGGCCAAGCGGGAGCCGGACTTCGGCTCGCTGGACCGGCGCGACCTGGACTACGAGGTGGACCGCCTGATCATCGACCTTGAGGGCCTGGCCCTGGACGAGCGGGACGACTACAACAAGTCGGCGCTTGCCGAGGCCGAGCACGACAAGGACGACGTCGCGCTGCGCCGCCTCATGTCCGAGCGTCAGTCAATCAACGAGCAGCGTCGCTCGCTCCAGCGTCGGCGCGACCAGACCCGGCTGCTCAGCCGGATCCCGGCAGTCCGCTGATGGTCATCCGTTCCATCCACCAGCCCACCCACACAACCGCCGGCTCGTCCGGCCCCCACCCGTCATCCATGGAGGAGACTCACCGTGCCGATTGATCCGCTCGACCAGCAGCTTGTCGAAGCCGTCCTGACCCGCCCGCGCCGGGGCCGGGCCGAGCTGGAGGAGGTCAAGCTGGCCGGCCTCCGTCCCTCGCGCGCCGCCGTCCTGGATGCGGTTGACGAGGACGACGGCCTGGACCTCGCCGAGGATCCCGCCGGCCACGACATGGGCGCGGATGTCCTCCCGGACAGCCGGGACGCCGTGGGCGCCGCAGCGCCCGTCGAGGCACCCGTCAAGCTCGACGCCAAGGAGCTGGAGGAGCCCTCGCCGGAGGAGCTCGAGGCCCTGTCGGCCGACATGATCGGGATCGACGACCCGGTCCGGATGTACCTCAAGGAGATCGGCAAGGTCGCGCTCCTCACCGCCGAAGAGGAAGTGGTCCTCGCCAAGGCCATCGAGCTGGGTGAGCAGCTGGTGGAGGCGCCCTGGAAGGGGATCGTCTCGCTCCACGAGTGGACGCTCCACAAGACCGAGACCAAGACCCGGACCGCCAAGAAGCAGCATCGCCTGCCGCTCGGCGACGAGGCCCACAAGATGGTTCGCGATGCCCTGGAGGACGAGGGCGCGCTGGACCTGCTGGTCCCGACGCCCGACTTCCACCTGACCAAGGCGGCCAAGGACGTGCAGTCCGAGGGCACCATCGCGCTCCTGAAGGAGGCCAGGAAGCTGGTCCCGGCGTACAACGAGTCGCTCAGTGTCGACACGTTCATCACGCTGCTCGACTGGTCGTACCTGTCGGTCCACAACGGCGACCTGGAGTCGCGCGACAACGTGGGCCTGCGCGCGATCTACGACTTCACCCGCGACCAGGTCGCGTTCCCGGCCCTGGAGCGCTGGGTCACCACCGGCCGCGACGCCGACATGCTCAAGCACATGGGCTTTGACCCCGAGGTGCCGCTCAACACCAAGCTGGCGGTCCGCAAGGGCGAGCTGGTGCGAATCGGGCGCGACGCACGTGAGCAGCTGACGTCGGCCAACCTTCGCCTGGTGGTCTCGATCGCCAAGAAGTACATCGGCCGCGGCATGTCGTTCCTGGACCTGATCCAGGAAGGCAACATCGGCCTCATCCGCGCGGTCGAGAAGTTCGACTACGAGAAGGGCTACAAGTTCTCCACGTATGCCACGTGGTGGATCCGGCAGGCGATCACGCGCGCCATCGCGGACCAGGCGCGGACCATCCGCATCCCGGTCCACATGGTGGAGACCATCAACCGCCTGATCCGCGTCTCGCGCGGGCTGCTCCAGGAGCTGGGCCGCGAGCCCACCGTGGAGGAGATCGCCGAGGCGATGTCCAAGGGCCAGGAGGTCCAGGTCACCCCGGAGAAGGTCCGCGAGATCATCAAGGTCAGCCAGGAGCCCGTCTCCCTGGAGACGCCGATCGGCGAGGAGGAGGACTCCCACCTCGGCGACTTCATCGAGGACCGGGCGGCGCTGGCGCCGGCCGAGGCGGCGTCCCACCAGCTCCTCAAGGAGCAGGTGGAGGCGGTGCTGGACTCGCTGACGGGCCGCGAGCGGCGCGTGCTGCAGCTCCGGTTTGGCCTGGAGGATGGCCGGGCGCGGACGCTGGAAGAGGTGGGCAAGGAGTTCAACGTCACGCGCGAGCGCATCCGCCAGATCGAGGCCAAGGCACTCCGCAAGCTCCGCCACCCGTCCCGCTCGCGCAAGCTCAAGGACTACCTCGAGTAGAGGGGCTCCGCGGCGGACTCCCGCCGCGCAACCACGTCACGAAGGCCCGGGCCGGCTCGCCGTCCCGGGCCTGTTGCTGTCCGGGCCCGGGCCAGTCGGCGTCGCGCGGAGCCCGCCCGTTCCGTGCCCGGGCCAGTGGGCGTCGCGCGCGCCCGTTCCGTGCCCGGCCCCATTCCCGTGCCACGGGAGAGAACGACGCCGATCCCTGCCCGGCCGAATTCGAACCGGAGCCAGGCGGCCCAACTGACCCAAACCGCGTCAACGCTTCCCGCCCGGCGGGGGATTCCGACCAGATTGGGTCCGATTGGGCTCCTGGGCCCGCCACCCGCGGGGTGCCGGGCCCGAGCAGGTCGTCCTGTCCCACCAGGAGGGAAGGGCGGCGGTGCGGGAACGGGAGGGCCCGGCGGCGTCGGGAACGGTCGAGCAAGCGGCTGGAGGGACAACAGGATGATCGCGTTGTCTTCCGGTCGCCGCCCGGCGCGGAGATCCGCGAGGGCGCGACGGCCCGGCGCCGGGAAGATGGACTGGAGCGCCTCTGCCTCGTCGCGCAGGAACGTCCGAGAACGTCGCGTATCCCGCACCACGAGAACTGCGCCGTCAAGTCCGCTGTCGCGCAGCTTCAGGTGGATCCGCCGCGCGGTAGCCTGGGCGTCCCGCGGCATGGTCTCCGCCTCCACGCCGAAGGTCCAGCCGTCGCCCCGGATCGTCGCGTCCCACGCGCGCTGGTCGCCTGCAACGGGCAGCGCCACCTCCGTTGCCCAGGCCAGGCTGGGCGGCAGTTCATCACGGACCTGCTTCAGGAGTGTGAGCTGCGCGGCGTCGCGGAATGGCCTGCCGCCTGGGGAGGCCCGGGTGCTCAGGTCCAGGCCCACGACAGCGGCACAGCGGGACAGCGTGAGGAGCGGAACCATCGGCGCCTGGCCAAGCTCGATGCGGCCCAGCGCAGACCTCGAGACGCCCGCCGCCCTGGCGGCGGCGGCCAGGCTCAGGCCTCGCCCCAGCCTGGCGTCACGGATCTCCTGGCCGACGCGCGCCAGCGACGCCCGACCGAGCCTGGTTCCGCGATCGACCGGTCGTTCCAGGGTTCCCATGCGGCAAGCATGGCCGGCGGACCTTCACCGCCACGTAACGCCGCCCGATCGAGGTCCCGGGCCCGATCGAGGTCACCGGCAGGCTCGCCGTCCCGGGCCGGCTCGCTGTCCCGGCCCCGCCAGTCCCGGGCCGCGCCGTGCCGGCGTCTGCTGGCCGCGACGTCCGACCGTGCCGGAGGTCATGCCCGCCGGCGTCGCGCGAGCGAGTCCTGCGCGCTATGGTGAGCACCAGATCGCCCCTGCCCCGGGGCCGATAGGGAGGAACCAGCCATGTCCGACGCCACCAATTCCAGCAAGGCCGAGCAGGCCGTCGCCGTCCTCCGCGAGGAGCGCGCTCAGACCCTGCGGGCCCTGTCCGGCCTCACCGACGCGGACCTGGCCACCCGGATCGAATGGCGCGGCGGCCCCCAGCCGGTCAACGCCCGGGTGATGGGCTTCGGCACGCACACGATCGATCACCAGCAGCACCTGCTCCGCCTGCTCTTCGCCCGCGGCCGCGGGCTGACCGCCGCCGAGTACCTGTGGGTGAAGAACGCCGCGCTCCTCGCCGAGCTGGAGGCGATGGCCCTGGTCCTGGGCGACGACGACTTCACCGCGCAGGGTCCCGTCGACGGCGACTGGAGCGCCGAGCAGGTCCTGGAGCACGTCGTTCGAGCCGAGCGGAACTACCGGGAGCGGGTCGTCTCGGGCCTGGCCGCCGCCAAGGCCGAAGCCGAAGCCGCGGGCGGCGAGGCGAAGGACTCCTGACATGCACGAGCCCGGGGTCGGCTGGTACCGGCCCGACGACACGCGCCACGTCCGCGGAGCCAGTCCCAACCCGGAGCTGATGCAGGGGCTGCGGGCCATCACCGGGCTGAGCTCGACGGTCAGCGACACGCTCGACCACCTCGGGTATCGCCTCGCCGTCCCGGCCTCCGCGCTGGCGCCGGTCGGGAAGGCAGCCCGGTCCGGCGTCGTCATCGGCCGGGTCATGACGTTGCGCTACCTGCCCCTCCGCGAGACGCCGGGCCCGTCCGACAAGGCGGGCCGCCTGGCGCACGGGACCGTCTTCGACATGGCCGTGCCGGGCGACGTCCTGGTCATCTCCGCACCGCCCGAGATGGCCGTCTCAGTCCTGGGCGGGAACGCCCTGGCGGCGGCGAAGGCGGCCGGCCTGGCCGGCGTGATCGTCGATGGCTACATCCGCGACGTCGACGAGTTGGACGACGTGGGCCTGCCGGTCTGGGCTTCGGCCATCACGCCGGTCACGGGTCGTGGTCGCCTCGAGGCCGTGGAGATCAACGGGCCCGTCCTCGTGGGCAGCGTGCACGTCATCGCCGGGGACGTCGCGGTCGCCGACCGGTCGGGGATCAGCTTCGTGCCGGCTGAGGTGTTTGAGGGGCTCGCGAAGGGGTTGCTGGGCCGGCCATAGGGGACCGCCAGTCCGGCGATGGGGGACGACCAGGCGGCCGGTGGTGGTTGGGTTGACCCGGGTGATCGCCGGCTTCGCGGCCGACGTGGTGCCTAGCTTCGGCCCTCGTAGGCGGCCCGGATGGCCGCGACGTCCAGCTTCACCTGGCCCAGCATCGCCTCCGTGGCGCGTCGCGATCCATCGGGATCGGGGCCCGCGATGTACTGGCCGATCTCGGTGGGCGTGACCTGCCAGGAGACCCCGAACTGGTCCTTGAGCCAGCCGCACTGGGTCGCCGTGCCGCCGCCGGCCAGCAGCGCATCCCAGTAGCCGTCCACCTCGTCCTGCGCCGCGCACTCCACCTCGAACGAGATCGCCTCGCTGAACGGGAACTGCGGCCCGCCGTTGATGCCCGCAAAGCGCTGGCCCATCAGGGTGAACTGGACCAGGATCACCACGCCTGCCGGGCCACTCGGCGTGTCGCCGCCCATGCGTGCCACGTTGTCCACGTGGCTGTCCGGGAAGATCGACGCGTAGAAGGTCGCCGCCTGCTCGGCGTCGCCGTCGAACCAGAGGTTGGGAACGATGGCCATGGCAGGGATCTCCGAAGGGGCGGCCGGGCTGCCGGGACGCGATGTGGGGGAGAGGTTACGCCCTCACGGGCGGATCGCCCGGCTCGGGGCCGGTCGCGACGGGGTAGCCGGCGGTGGACCAGTCGCTCCACGAGCCCACGTACAGGAGCGGGTCGGGGAGTCCGGCGATCCGCATGGCCAGCGCGTTGTGGAGTGCCGAGACGCCGCTCCCGCACGACACGATGACGCCCCCTTCCGGCGCCGACGCGGCACCTTCCGGCGCCGGCGCGGCCCCGAGACCCTGCACGGACGCGGCCCCGAGGCCCTGCAGCCGCACCCGGAGCTGGTCCGCGGGGAGGAACCGGCCATCCGGGCCAAGGTTTCCGTCCGTAGGGGCGTTCACGGCGGTTGGGATGTGGCCGGCGACCGGGTCGATCGGCTCGGTCTCGCCCCGGTAGCGGGGGCCGCCGCGCGCGTCCAGGATCACGGCCCGGCTGAGTCGGTCCAGCACGTCGTCGCGGTCCACCGTGCCGGACCAGGCGTCCGCGAGCCGGAGGCGTCCCTCGGGGTAGTTTGTGGTGTCCGTGTGGAGCGGCAGCTCGGCCGCCGTCCAGGCGCCGATCCCGCCGTCCAGCACGCGCACCGCGCGGTGGCGCAGCCGCTCCAGCATCCACCAAAGGCGCGCTGCGACCCAGCCGCCCACGTCGTCATAGGCCACGACCAGGCTGTCGTCGCCGATCCCCGCCCGGGACAGGGTGCCCTCCAACGCCGCGGGCCGGGGAAGGGGGTGCCGGCCCGCATTCGCCACCGACAGGTCCGCCAGCTGGGTGTCGAGGTCCACGTGGATGGCGCCCGGCAGGTGCCCGGCGTCGTACGCCAGGCGGCCCGCGCCGGGTCGGCCCAGCACCCAGCGGACGTCAACGATGCGGAGGTCCGATTCGCCGATCCGGCGGGCGAGCTCCTCGACGGAGATCAGGGGCGATGAATTGACCATGCCCACCATCCTAGCCGTGCCTGCTACAGTCGGGACCGAGCAAGCCGCGACGCGAACAGGGGGAGCCGCCGTGCCTGGGACGTCTGGTGCCGCGATCCGTGCGGTCGCCGCATGGATCGCGGGGTAGGCCGCGTGCGGTCTGCACGGATGGCCTGAGACCCGCGTGCTGGGCCCGCTCCGGGACCGTGTCGATGCCTTGCAGCCCTTTCGGCGCAACCTCGCGCTGGATCTCATCGGCATGTTCGGGATGGGCACGACGGCGGCGCTGATCGCCTCGTTCCTGCCCACCATCGCCAGGCGTGGCGGCCTCGATCCACTCGGCCTCGCGGCGCTCGCCGGCATGCCCTTCCTGGCCGCGACGCTGAGCGTCTTCAGCGGGCGGCTGGGGCCACGGACGACCCGCCAGCTCGCCCTGCTGCGGGCGGTGGGCGCCGCGTCGCTGCTGGTGATCCCCCTGGCGCCCGAGCCGGCCGTGATCATCGGCGCGACATTCGCCTTCTGGATCTCCAACCAGTTCAGCACCCCGTTCCAGCAGCGCCAGTGGGGTGTCCTGTATCCCGCCCGGATGCGGGCCCGCGTGGTCGGCTTCATGGGATCCGGACGCATGGCGGCGAGCGTCCTCGCCGGCATCGCGGGCACGCTCCTGGCCGATCGCCTGGGCGGCCCCGTGGCCGTCGCGCTGGCCGGGGTCGTCGGCGCGGTGTGCGCCCTGGCCTATCTCGGGATCCGCTCGGCTGGGACCATGCTCCCGCCGCCCTATTCCGCGCGCCAGTCTGTGCGCGCCATCCTGAACCGCCCCGGCCTTCGCCGGCTGGCGCTCGCGCAGGGCATCTACTTCGGTGGGCTGACGGCCGCGATGCCGCTGTTCGCCCTCGTCAACGTCGACCGGCTCAACCTGTCGCTGGCGCAGGTCGGCGTCATCGCGCTCCTGACGGCGGCCGGGAGTGGGCTGTCGTTCCTGCCCTGGGGGGCCGTCGCGGACCGGCTCGGGTTCCTCGCACCCATGCGGATCGGCACGTCGATCGGGCTGTGCGGTCTCGTGGGCTACGCGCTCGCCCAGGACGTGGCGGTCCTGTGGGTGGCGGCCTTCGCGATCGGCGTCAGCAACGCGTCCACCGAGGTCGGAGTGCTCCACGCCATCAGCACCCAGACGTCGATCGCCGGACGCGCGCCGGCGATGAGCGGCTGGAACGCGGTCGCCGGAGTGCGTGGCGTGGTCGCGGCGTTCGCGGTCAGCCCCCTCGTGCAAGCCGGCCTCGTGGACTACACGGCCGGACTGGTGCTGTGCGCGATCGCGGCCGCGATCGGGGTGGCCCTCTTCTGGCGGATGGATCGCGCCCCCGTCCTCCCGACCGCGGTGGTGGCCGCATGACAGCGCACCAGGCCGCCGCGGCCCCGCGCCAGGGCCCCGCCTCCGACCGCTCGTCGCCCGTCCCGGGAGCCGCATCCGCGTCCGTGATGACCGTCCTGGGCCCGGTGTCGGCAGCCGATCTCGGGATGGTCCTGCCGCACGAGCACCTCCTCTGCCGGGTCTACCTGCCGGCAGATCAGCGGGCCGACGAGCGATTCCACGAGCGGGTGACGCTTGGCAATCTCGGCTGGGTCCGCCAGCACTGGGCGTCGAACGCCGACAACCTCCGGCTGACGAGCGAGCGGCTCGCCATCCAGGAACTCCAGAGGTTCAAGGATGCCGGCGGCGGAACCCTGGTCGACCTGACCCAGGACGGCATCGGGCGCTCGCCCGCGGCGCTCGCCCGGATCTCCCGCGCGACGGGCGTCCACATCGTCATGGGCTGCGGCGCCTACGTCGCCCCGACGAACCCGGCCTGGATCGCCACCGCCACGACGGGCGCGATCGCCGACCGGCTCGTCGCGGAGGCCAATGGCGGGGTCGGCTCAGCCCGCATCCGGCCGGGCATCATCGGCGAGATCGGCTGCTCATGGCCGCTCGAAGCCGTCGAGGGGCGAGTCCTGGTGGCCGCCGCGCTTGCCCAGGCGCGCACGGGCCTGGCGATCTCCGTCCATCCGGGGCGAAATCGCGCCGCGCCGCTGCAGATCGTGGAGCGCCTGGCGGCGGCCGGCGCCGACGTCTCGAGGGTCGTCATCGGGCACCTCGACCGGACGGTCCAGGACCTGGCCGGGCTGGTCGAGATCGCGCGATCCGGCCCCTACGTGGAGTTGGACCTGTTCGGCCTGGAGACGTCCTGGTACCCCTGGCCGGGCGTGGCTGAGGGCCTCAGCGACGCGCAGCGCCTGATCCTGGTCCGAGGGCTGATCGACGCGGGACTTGGCGACCGGATCCTCCTGTCGCACGATATCTGCACGAAGCACCGACTGGCTCGCTACGGTGGGCACGGCTACGACCATCTCGTCTCGAATGTCCTCCCCTGGATGCGGGACCGGGGGTTTGACGAAGCGGAGATCGACCTGCTGTTTCGCACCAACCCGGCGACGATGCTGGGATCCCACGGGAGGCTGCGCACGTGACCTGGACAGTCGGGCATGGGCTCGAGGGCAAGGGGATCATCGTCACCGGGGCGACGGGGGGGATCGGGTCGGCGGTCGCGCGCGCCTTCGCGGCCGCCGGGGCCCGGGTGCTCGCGACGGACCTGGACGAGGCGGCGCTGGGGTGGCTGGTGGACGCCCTGGACGGCACCGGCCACATCGCCGTCGCGGCGGATCTGCGCGAGGCTCGCAGCCGCGACCTGCTGGTGGCGCGGGCCCGGGACGAGCTGGGCGGTATTCATGCGCTGGTCAGCCTGGCTGCCGTGGTCCGACGGCAGTACGACCTGGGCGACGTGACCGAGGACGACTGGGACGCCCAGCACGACATCAACCTGAAGGCCACCTTCTTCCTGTGTCGGGCCGTGGGCGCCGCGATGATCGAGGCGGGTCGCGGCGGCCGGATCATCACATTCACGTCCCAGGCCTGGTGGACGGGCGGATACGCCGGTTCGACCGTGTACGCGGCCACCAAGGGCGGGATCGTCGCCCTCTCGCGGGGCCTCGCCCGTGCCTATGGGCCCCACGGGATCACCGTGAACAGCGTCTCGCCCGGCCTCGTCCGGACGCCCATGATCACCACGAACATGGACCCGGTCGCATTCAAGGCCATGACGGACCAGATCCCCCTGGGTCATCTGGCGGAGCCGGAGGACCTGTCGGGTGTCGTCGTCTTCCTGGCCAGCGACCACGCGCGCTACATCACGGGGGCGACGATCAACGTCTCCGGCGGGATGCTGATGTACTGATGGAGCATCAGGAGGGCAGCGTGGGCCAGGTCATCGCCGTCATCGGGGCCGGGACCATGGGGGCACAGATCACCCAGGTCCTCGCGACCTTCGGGTTCGAGGTGCGCCTGCACGACCTCGACGACGCCCGGCTGGCGGCTGCCGTGGGCCGCATCCAGCGCGGCCGGTTCGGCCTGGATCGCGGCGTGGAGCGCGCCAAGCTGACGGCCGACCAGGCGCGCGACGCCATGGGGCGGATCTCGACGACCACGTCCCTGGAGGCGGCCTGCGCCGGCGTCGATGGCGTCCTGGAGGTGGTCTTCGAGGACCTCTCGCTCAAGATGGCGCTCTTCCGCCGCCTCGACCCGCTGGTCGGCGCCGGGACCATCCTCGCCTCGAACACCGCCGGCCTGTCGATCGCGGCGCTCGCCGGGGCCACCGAGCGGCCCGGCCGGGTCATCGGCTGGCACTGGTTCCAGCCGTGTGCCGTGATGCGCCTGAACGAGCTGGTGGTCGCCCCGGCCACCTCGGACGCCACGGTCGCCACGGTCTCGAGTTGGGCGGAACGCTGCGGCAAGTCGGTGCGCGTGGTCGGGGACAACCCGCGGACATGGGGGCACGTGGCCAATCGACTCAACGAGGCCGTGCGTGCCGAAGCGCGGCGCGTCGTCGACGAGGGCCTCGCGGACGCAGACACCGTGGACGCCATCATGCGTGAGGGCTTCGCGTGGCCCATGGGTCCGTTCGAAGGCCAGCGGCTGCCGGAGTAGGGGAGGACGCCGTGGCAGCAGCCTGGCGGGGAGGGCCATCGTGATCGATGCCGCGACGCTGGACCCCACCATGCGCCCGTTCTGGGAGGGCGTCCGCCTCGGCGAGATCCGGCTGCAGCGCTGTGCCGCCTGCGGGTCGCACCAGTTCTACCCGCGGCCGTTCTGCCTGCGGTGCGACGGGACCACCCTGGCGTGGGTGGCCGCCTCCGGCTTCGGCGTGGTCCACAGCCTGGTGACCGTGCATCTCCCCGTCGTCGACGACCTCGCGCCGCCCTACCGGGTGGCCCTCGTCGAGCTGGTCGAGGGTCCACGGTTCCTGGGGCTCGTCGCTGCGGACGTCGAGATCGGCGACCGCGTGTCGGGCCGCTGGCTGGGTAGCGAGCCGGGGACGGCGCGGCTCCGATTCGAGGCGGCGCCATGAACGAGCCCTCGGTCGTCTCCTGGCCGGAGCGCTTCCGGGCCCTGGCCGCGGAGCACCCGGATACCACGGCGATCCGGTACACGGCCGCCGACGGCGCCGGCCGGATGCTGACCTGGGGCCAGCTGGACGGCTGGACGGACCGCCTGGCGCGTGGCCTGCTGGCGCGCGGCGTTGGCCCCGGCTCCACGGTCGTGGTCGCCCTCCCCAACAGCCCCGAGCACGTCGCCCTCTGCCACGCGGCCTGGAAGGCCGGCGCCCTCGTGCTCCCGATCCGCCATGCGCTCCCGGTCCCCGAACGCGAGGCGATCCTGGAGCTTGCGGCGGCCGCCATCGTCGTGTCGGCGTGGGACGATCCGGGGGCTCCATGGCACGTGCACGTCTCGGAGCTCGCGTCGCTGGAAGACGGGTCCGGAACGGCGCTGCCGGACGTGGCGATGCAACCCGCCCGGGCCATTGGGTCCGGCGGCTCCACGGGCCGTCCCAAGCTCATCGTCAGCCTGGGTCCCCTCGCCGGCCGCCCCCCTGCGCCGGGGGAGTGGGGTCCGCCCGGGCGGACCATGCGTCTCGGCCAGCGCCACCTGGTGGCCGGGCCGCTCTATCACGTGGCGCCGTTCTACTGGCTGCACGTCGGCCTCTTCCTCGACCATGAGATCACGCTCCTGGAGCGATTCGACCCAGCGACGGTCCGGGCCGCGGTCGAGGCGCATGCCATCCAGTGGGCGTTCCTGAGTCCGACCATGCTCCGCCGGTTGACCCCGTTCCTGGAGCCGGACGACGGCTGGCTGGCGAGCCTCGAAGGCGTCTATGCGTCCGGCGGACCGTTCCCGGCCTGGCTGAAAGAGGTCTGGGCGAGCAGGCTGGGGTCGCGCCTCGTTGAGCGCTACGGCGCGGCCGAGGACATCGGGCTGTGCGAGATCGACGGGGTCGAGGCGCTCCAGCATCCCGGGAGCGTAGGCCGCCCGCTCGACACGGAGATCCGGATCATCGACGCCGACGGCGCCACCGTCCCGTCGGGCGAGGTGGGCGAGATCTTCCTGCGTCGGATCGACGGCCCCAGTCCGGCGTCGCGCTACGTGGGCTCGCCGCCCATCCGGACGATCGCGGGCGGGTTCGCGACGGTCGGTGACCTGGGCTGGCTGGACGGCGATGGCTACCTCCACCTGGCGGACCGACGGGCGGACCTGATCATCTCGGGCGATGCCAACGTCTACCCGGCCGAGGTGGAGGGCGCGCTCCACCGGCACGCCGACGTGGCGGAGGCGGCGGTCATCGGCCTGCCCGACGACTCGTGGGGCCAGCGTGTCCATGCCATCGTCCAGCTGCGCCCGGGAGCCCGGGCAACGGCGGCGGATCTTGACCGCCACTGCCGGGCCTTTCTGTCCGCGTACAAGTGCCCCAAGACCTGGGAGTTTGTCGCCGCGCTGCCGCGCGACGACATCGGCAAGGTTCGCCGGACGGCCCTCGCCCGGGAGCGCGCCATCCCGGCCGACATCCGAACGGAGGACGAGGCGTGAGCGACCTGGTCGAGGCCGTGGCCCGGCACCCTCTGTACATCGTCGGGGCCGCGGAGACGCCGTTGGGCGAGGTCGCCGACCAGAGCGAGCTCTCGATGGTGGGTCTGGCCGCACGTGAGGCCCTGGCCGAGGCCGGGCTCACGCTCCGGGACGTGGACGGCCTGTTTGTCAACTACATGGGCGAGGAGGGCACGGTCCAGGTCGGCGAGTACCTGGGGATCGAGCCGCGCTACCTCGATTCCAGCGACCTCGGCGGGGCCGCCTTCGAGGCCTTCGTGGGGCACGCGATGACGGCCGTGGCGGCCGGTCGCTGCGAGGTGGCGCTGATCACCTACGCCTCGCGCCAGCGCTCCCTGCGCAGCCGCCGCCTGGTGCCGGCGCCCAGCCCGTTTCGCCAGCAGCTGGAGGACCCGTACGGCCTGCCCGTCCCCATCGGCTACTACGCGCTGAGCGCGGCCCGCCACATGCACGAGTTTGGGACGACCCGCGCCCAGCTCGCCGAGATCGCGGTCGCCGCCCGGGCGTGGGCCAGGCTCAACCCCAAGGCCTGGGCGCGCGACCCCTTGACGATCGCGGATGTCCTCGCCAGCCGGCCCATCGTGGAGCCGCTCCATCGGTCCGACTGCTGCCTGGTGACCGACGGCGGCGGGGCGATCGTCATCACGGGCGCCGCCCGGGCGCGCGACGCCGCCCGGGCGCCGGTGCGGATCCTGGGGGCGGGCGAGGGCCAGGGGGCGTGGGACATCACGCAGGCGCGCGACTTGACCCGCTCGCCGGGGGTCATCAGTGGCCGGGAGGCCTTCGGGGCCGCCGGGATCACCCCCCGCGACGTCGACGTCCTGGAGCCGTACGACAGCTTCACCATCACCGTCCTGCTGGCACTGGAGGACCTCGGGTTCTGCGCGAAAGGGGAGGGCGGGTCGTTCGTGGAGGGCGGTCGGCTTGCGCCGGGCGGCAGCCTGCCGTCGATGACCAGCGGGGGCGGGCTGTCGTACTGCCACCCTGGCGCCCTGGGCCTCCTGCTCCTGATCGAGGCGGTCCGGCAGCTTCGCGGGGAGGCCGGCGAGCGGCAGGTGCCGGACGCCAGAATCGCCGTCGCGCACGGCGTCGGCGGGACAATGTCGACGGCCGCCACCGTGGTCCTGGCGCGTGACTGACGAGCCGGTGACGCCGGGCGGGGTGCCGGCTGGTGCCGACACGAACCCCACCCGCCTGCTGGGGATCTTCCACTTCAGCTTCACCGTGTCGGACCTGGACGCTGCGATCGTCTTCTATCGCGACCTCCTGGGGTTCACCTTCGTCCACCGCCAGGTCCAGGACAACGCGTATACACGGCGCCTGGTCGGCTACCCCGACGCCCGGATCGAAGTCGCCCAGTTCGCGGTCCCGGGCGAACGCCGGGGGCTCTCGACGCACGACCTGGAGCTGGTCTGCTACGAGACGCCACGAGGCCGCCGCTCGGAGCCCGAGATCAGGAATCCCGGCGAGGCCCACCTCGCGATCGCAGTGGAGGACGCCCAGGCGATGTATGAGCGACTGTCGGCGGCCGGCATCCGGTTCTTCTCGCCGCCCAACGAGATCACCGAGGGGGTGAACCGGGGCGGCAAGGCGTGTTACTTCCACGGCCCTGACCAGATCGTGCACGAGCTGCTCCAGCCGCCCGCGGCGCGCATCGCGGCCTACCTCGAGACCCAGCCCGGAGGGCCGGCATGACCTGGCGGCTGGGCATCGACGTCGGCGGGACGTTCACCGACCTCGTCCTGGTGGGGCCGGGCGGCGAGGCGCTCACCCGCAAGGTGCTGTCGGCCACCGACGACTATGCGACCGCGATCATCGCCGGCATGCTCGACCTCCTCGGCGCGGCCGGCATCCAGCCGCCGGCGCTGGACGAGATCCTGCACGGGACGACGGTCGCCACCAACGCCGTCCTGGAGCGCCGCGGCGCGCCGACCGGGCTCATCACCACCGACGGGTTCCGGGATGTGCTCGAGATCGGGCGACTCCGGTTGCCCCGGCTGTACGACCTGGACTTCGAGCGGTCCGCGCCGCTGGTCCAGCGCCGCTGGCGGCGGACGGTCGTCGAGCGGATCGACGCGCGCGGGGTCGTCCTCACCCCGCTCGACGAGGCCTCGGTCCATGTGGCGCTGGATCGGCTGCTCGCCGAGGGTGTCCGCTCCGTGGCGGTCTGCCTGCTCCATTCGTACGCGAATGGCGTCCACGAGCAGGCCGTGGGGCGGATCATCCGGGACAGGGCGCCCGACCTCGCGGTCACGCTGTCGTCGGAGCTCCTCCCCGAGGTCCGCGAGTTTGAGCGGACCAGCACGGCGGTCACCAACGCCTACGTGCTGCCGGTCATGGACCAGTACCTGGGCCGCCTGGAGTCCAGGCTCGCCGATCTGGGTGCGCGCGCCCCGGTGCTGGTCATGCAGTCGAACGGCGGCGTGATGACGGCGGCCGAGGGCCGGCGGCGCCCCATGCACGTCATCGAATCCGGGCCGGCCGCCGGCGTGATCGCCGCCGCGGCGCTGGCCCGCAGGATCGGGCGGCCCAACGCGATCAGCATCGACATGGGCGGGACGACGGCCAAGGCGTCCGTGATCGAGGGCTACCAGATCCAGCGCGCCGGCGAGTTCGAGATCGGCGGCAGCCTCTCCCAGGGGAGCCGCCTGAACCGCGGCTCCGGGTTCGTGCTGCGGATCCCCTCGATCGACATCGCGGAGATCGGCGCCGGCGGCGGCAGCATCGTCCGCGTCGATGGCGCCGGCGCGCTGCACGTGGGGCCGCGCAGCGCCGGGGCCATCCCGGGACCGGCCTGCTACGCCAACGGCGGCACGGAGGCCACGCTGACCGACACCAACGTCGTCCTGGGCTACCTCCACGGCGAGCGCCTGCCCAGCGGCCTGCGCCTGGACGCCGGGCTCGCCCGCCGGGCCGTGACCGAGCAGGTGGCAAAGCCGCTGGGGCTCGCCCTGGCGGACGCGGCGCACGGGGTCTTCCTGATCGGGGCCGCGCGGATGGCGCGCGCCGTGCGTTCGGTGACCATCGAGCGCGGCCGGGACCCGCGAGACTTCGGCCTGGTCGCCTTCGGCGGCAACGGCCCCCTGTTCGCCGCGGAGATGGCCGCCGGGCTGGGAATCGGCACGGTGATCGTCCCGCCGGCCCCGGGCGTCTTCAGCGCCGTGGGCCTGTTGGAGGCCGACCTGGAGCATCACCTGGTCCGGACGCTCCTCCGGCCGCTGGACGACGCGGCGCTCATCGAGGTCGAGGACCTGGTCACGGCCATGGAGGCCGAGGCCGCCGCGGTCCTTGGGGGCGCACCCGGGAGCGACCACATGGAGCTGGCGCGCCACGTGGACCTGAAATATGCCGGACAGTCGTACGAGCTGACCATCCCGCTCCCGCGCGATGCGGCCGACGCGGGCGGCGTGGCTCGCCTGCGCGCCGCCTTCTCCGCCGAGCACCAACGAACCTATGGGCACGCGGCCGTTGACGATCCCATCGCGCTCGTCAACATCCGGGTCACCGCCGCCGTGCGTGGCTCGACCGGCCGGGGCGTGGCGCGGCTGCCGCGGCCTGCGGCCGGCGCGTCCCCAGATCGCGTCGCGTGGTTCGGGCGGGGTATTGGGCCGGTCGCCACGCCCGTGATTGGACGGTTTGACCTGGACGCCTCGGCGCGGCCGGGTCCGCTGCTGATCGACGAGTACGACGCCACCACCCTGGTGCCGCCCGGCGCGGCCGCCCGGCTCGACGAGTTCGACAACATCGTGATCGACACGGCGGAGGCCACATGAGCACCCGGGCCGGCATCGACCCCATCCGCCTGGAGCTGATCAAGAACGGGCTCGACGCCATCGTGGACGAGATGGCCATCGCGCTCATGCGGTCGGCCTATTCGACGAACCTCAAGACGTCGATGGACATGTCGTGCGCCCTGTGCGACGCCCAGGGCCGTCTCATCGCGCAGGGCCTGACCATCCCCATGCACCTGGGCTCCATCCCGCACGCGATGGCGGCCCTGCTGGCCAAGTTCGAGGGCCGCGTCGACCCGGGCGACGTCTTCCTGCTCAACGATCCGTACCAGGGCGGGACGCACCTGCCCGACTTCTACGTGTTCAAGCCGATCTTCCTCGACGGGGAGCGCGTGGGCTGGTCGATCAGCATCGGCCACATGATGGACGTGGGCGGGAAGACGCCCGGCGGCAACGGCGCCGACGCCACGGAGATCTTCCAGGAAGGCTTCCGGATGCCGCCGCTGAAGCTCTACCAGCGCGGCCAACCCGTGGAGACCCTGTTCGAGCTGCTGGAGCGCAACGTCCGCATCCCCCGGCTGGTGCTCGGCGACCTCCGGGCGCTCGTCGCCGCGTGCCTCACCGGCGAGCGTGGCTACCTCGCCCTGGCGGCGCGCTACGGCATGGCGGACTTCGCCGCGACCAGCACCGCCCTGCTCGACCAGGCCGAGCGCCTGGCCCGCAACGCCATCTCGGCCATGCCCGACGGGGTCTACTCGTTCACGGACTACATTGACGACGACGGGATGGACCCCGATCCCATCCCGATCCGGGTCACCATCACGGTCGCCGGCGACCACCTGATCACGGATTTCGAGGGCAGCGCCCGCCAGGTGCGGGGCGCCATCAACTCGGCCTGGCCGTACACCAAGTCGGCGGTCTACGCCTGCGTCCGGCACCTCATCGGCGGGGATCCGCCCAACAACGAGGGATACTTCCGCCCGATCGAGGTCCGCGCCCCGCAGGGCTCCGTCGTCAACCCGGCGTCGCCGGCGCCGGTCGCCGCGCGCGGGCTCACCGGGTACCGGATCACCAACGCCATCTTCGGCGCGCTGGCCGGCATCGCGCCCGAGCGCATCCCGGCCTGCGAGGCGGGCGGGGACACGGGCGTCAGCGTGGGTGGCTACGACGCAGACGGACGCGCCTTCGTCTTCGTCGAGTTCGTGTTCGGCGGCTGGGGCGGCCGCCCCAGGCTCGACGGCGTCGACGTGTGCGCCAGCATGACCGTGAACTTCTCGAACAACCCGGTCGAGATCGTCGAGGCGGAGTACCCGCTCCTGATCGAGCGCTACGAGTACGCCCAGGACACCGGGGGCGCCGGACTGCACCGTGGCGGGCTCGCGGTGGAGCGCGACTACCGGTTCCTCAACCCCGAAGGGACCCTCTCCCTGCGCAGCGACCGGCGGACGCACCTGCCCTACGGCCTGGCCGGCGGGCAGGACGGGACGCCGTCGTCCAGCACGCTGGAGTCGGGCGGGGAGACGGCGGTCACGCCGGCCAAGTTCACGACCAGGGTGCGCGCCGGCGATGCCTTCCGGCACCGGGTCGCCGGGGCGGGGGGCTGGGGCAACCCGCTGGACCGGGACCCGGCGCTGGTGCTCCGGGATGTCCGGGACGAGAAACTGACTCCCGCCTACGCGGCACTGGCCTACGGCGTGGTCATCGATGAGGCGGGCGGCGTCGTGGACGCGGCGGCCACGAACGAGCTCAGAACGCGACGCTCGTTGCGCCCTTGAGGCCCAGCATGGCCCGGGCCGCGTCCGGGCTGGCGACCTCGAGCGACAGCTCGTCGAGGATCCGCCGGATCTTGCGGACCTGGTCCGCGTTCGATTCGGCCAGCTGGCCCTTGCCCAGGTAGAGGCTGTCCTCCAGGCCAACCCGCACGTGGCCGCCCATCTGGGCCGCCATCGTGAGCATCCCCATCTGGTGCCGTCCGGCGCCCAGGACCGACCAGTGGTAGTCGTCGCCGAACAGGCGGTCGTCGACGCCCATCATGTGGACGAGGTTGTCGGCATCCGGCCCAATTCCGCCGAGGATCCCGAAGATGGTCTGGACGAAGAGCGGCGGCTTGACCAGGCCGCGGCCCAGGAGGTAGGCCAGGTTGTACAGGTGCCCGACGTCCTAGCACTCGAACTCGAAGCGTGTCCCGTGGTCGCCACCCAGCGGGCCAGGATCTGTTCCATGTCCTTGAACGTGTTCCGGAAGACGAAGTCGCGGGTGGCCTCGAGGTGCGCCGCCTCCCAGTCATAGATGAACGTCTTGTGCCGCTTGAGCATCGGGTAGATCGCGAGGTTCATCGAGCCCATGTTGAACGACGCGAGCTCGGGACTGGCGGCCACCGCCCCGGCCAGCCGCTCGTCGAGGGTCATCGAGGGACCGCCCCCGTCGTGATGTTGATCACGGCGTCGCAGCCGGCCCGGATCCGCGGCAGGAACTCCATGAAGACCTCGGGATCGGCCGTGGGGCGGCCGTCCCTGGGGTCGCGGTCGTGGAGATGGAGGATTGCGGCCCCGGCCTGCGCGGCGGCGATGGACTCCTCCGCGATCTGGTTGGGGGTGAGCGGGAGGTACGGGGACATCGTCGGCGTGTGGAGCGAGCCCGTGACCGCGCAGCTGATGATCACCTTGGACCTGGGTGCAGCCATGGCGCGCCTCCGCTCGGGGGTGGTGGTGTCAGCGAGTCTCGCGTGCGGCCTCGCGGGCCGCGGCGGCGCGCTTGTGGGCCAGCAGTTGCATGAGCCGGCGGTCCCGCCAGCGCGCCCGCTCGCCCAGCAGGGCCCGCGGCTGGCTGGCCTCCCGCTCGGCGGCAAGCCCGGTCATCGCGGCCGCGCTCCAGGCGTTCGCGGGCTGGCTGGCCACGATCTGCGCGAAGGGCGGCCCGTAGCGCGCCCCTGATTCGACGACGCCGCCGGGCGCGGCCAGGTCGAACGTCTCGAGTGGCCCCATGAACGACCAGCGCAGCCCGAGGCCGTCGCGAACGGTCCGGTCGATGTCGTCGGCGGAGGCATAGCCGCCCTCCCAGAGGTTGATGGCCTCGGACATCAAGGCCGCCTGCAGCCGGTTCAGGATGAAGCCCTGGATCTCCTTGCGGACCACCACCGGGGATTGCCTCGCGGCCTCCAGGAGCACGCGCGTCCGCTCGACGACCGCCGCGTCCGTCCACGGCGCGGGCACGAGTTCCACGACCGGGATGAGGTGCACCGGGTTGACGGGGTGGGCGACCAGGCAGCGGTCCCGGCCGGCGAGGCCTCCGCTGAACGCGGAGGCGGGGATCGTGGAGGTCGAGCTGGCGAGGACCGCCTGCCGGGGGGCGAGGCCGTCCAGCGCGGCGAAGATCTCGCGCTTGGCGGCCAGGGTCTCGGCGACGCTCTCCTGGACGTAGTCGGCGTCGCCCACCGCCTGCGCGAGGGACTCAGCCGGGCCAATCCGCGCCCTGATGGCCGCGACCGGCTCGTCGAGCAGGCCCAGGTCGTCGAGGTCGTGCAGGCTGGCGTCGATCGCCCCGAGGCCGCGCTCCATGGCCGCCGGGTCCACGTCGAACGCCGTCACGGCGTGCCCGGCGCGGGCGAACACGATGGCCCAGCCCCGCCCGATCAGACCCAACCCGACGATCGCGATCCTGTCCACCGGGACCCTCCCTACCAAGGCTGCTGGAGATCGGCCTCGAAGGGCCAGAGCGGGTGATCGAGGCGCCGGAACGGCAGCCGCGTCAGGTCGCTGTCCGCCGGGCCCGTGGTGTCGACATCGAAGACCTGCGCGGCGATGGGCTCGTAGAACTCGCGGTAGCCGCCAGCCGACTTCACCACGACCAGCTCGGCTGCCACTGGGTCAAGGCCCGCGCGCTTGAACAGCTCCAGGTCGAGCAGGTAGGCCGGGCGGCTGGTGATCACCAGGCGGATGGCGCCGATGGCGAGGACCGCCGTGGGCCCGGCGTCGGTCGGGAAGGGCGGGTACTTGGAGCGGTAGCGCCCGTCACACAGCGTGGCCACGCGGCCCGTGACCCGGAGGGGCCGGTGGAAGCCCGGGGAGAGTCGCCCGCCAATCTCCATGGCGACCGTCGCGTCGACGCCTGCGGCGAAGCAGGCCGCCGCGGCCACCGGATCCGCGACCGGCACCAGGGCATCGATCGTTGCGCCGGCCTCGACGAGGGCCCTGAGCGTGTCGACGCCGTCGCCGGTGCTGCCGGCCGACGTGCTGTCGGCGCCTTCGGAGGCGACCACCGGCCGCTCCTCGCCGCCAGCCCGCCCGTCCCTGACGGCGGCAAGTACCTGGTCCACCGGGGTCTTGCGCACGCGGAACCGTTCGCGCCGCGCCCAGAGCATCTCGCCGAGCTCGTCGGCGCATTGCTGGGCGTTGGCCGCCGCATCCGGCGCGAGGGCGTCCGGCGCCGCGATCACCACCGTGGACCAGCCCACCTCCGGGGCATCGAACCAGGGCTGGGTCGCGAACACGCTGATGTCCAGGATCCCCGGCCGCCGCTCCAGCTCCTTGCGCCGGACCATCACCTCGTGCATGGGTCCGCGCCGGGTGTCATGGTGCTCGGACGATGCCGTCATCCGGAGCTTGCGGTAGCGGATGACCGGGGCCGGCTCGCCGCGGATCGACCTGACCAGCAGGCGCATGGCGCGCTGGCCGGTCGTGAAGAAGTCCACGTGCGGGCAGGTCTCAAACCCCACGAGGATGTCGGCGGACCGCGCCATGAGGGCGGTGAAGTGGCAGTGCAGGTCGAAGCTGGCGGCCACGGGCAGGTCCGGGCCCACGATCTCGCGGACCTCGGCCAGGAGCGCACCCTCCGGGTCCGTCAGGCTCTCCGTGGCCATCGCGCCGTGCAGCGAGAGGTAGATGCCGTCCAGGCTCTCCCGGTGCTCGCGGATGGCGCCCAGCACGATCTCCCGGATGGTGGCCCAGGCGCTGTCGGTGACGGGCGGGCCGCTCCCGGCCTGGGCGAACAGGATCGGGATCAGGTCCACGCCCTCCTCGCGCGCCACGCTGGCGGCTCCGGCAGCCTGGTCACGGCCCTTGCCCCGGACCAGCGAGTCCGCGCCGAGCGCCCAGCCGAGGCGCTGGAAGTCCTCGATGGTCGTCACGCCGGGCGAGAAGTGGTTGACCTCGTGGTAGATGGACGCGATCAGGACCCTGGTCACTTGTGGTCATCCTCCCTGCGCCGCGGGCTCCCACCCGCCCGATACCGGCCCACCGAATACCGGTCCGCCGGATACCGGCGCGTTGTTACGTTCGGGCTCCTCATGCCTCGCCGCCGGCCTGTCGGTCGAGCCACGAGCGCAACGCATTGCCGGCGAGCCGCGCGCGCTCCGCGACCGTTCGGCCGGCGTGGTCACGGTGCGGCACCTCGACACTGACCGGGGTCTCGGGTGGGAGCGCGGCGATGAGCCGGCCCAGGGGCAGGCCGCCCTCCCCGGGGTAGCGGCGATCGGTCCGCGCCTCCGCGAGGAGCTGATCGAGCGGCGGGGCCGCGGCGAGTGCGTCGCATAGCTGGACGAGGGTCCCCGACGGCAACGCGGGGAGGGTGGAGGGGTCGCCGCCCGAGCGGGCCAGGTGGAGGGCGTCGATGCACACGGCCGCGTTCGCGGGGCCCGCGTCGGCGATGAAGGCGACCGCCGCCTCGATCGTGGGGACCGGGCTCCAGCGCATGAACTCCAGCGCGACCGTCATGCCCCCGTCGGCCGCCATGTCACACAACGCCGCGAACCCGTCCAGCGCCCGCTGGCGATCGGGGTCCATGCACACGGCCAGCAGGCTGGAGGCACCGATCTCGGCCGCGGCGTCGGCCGCCGCGCGCAGGCGGTCCATATCCACCCCTGGGCTGAGGAAGAAGACCTCCGCGTCGAGCGGGGTGATGCCGGTCGCCCGGCAGGCGGCGGCGATCGCCCGGATCAACCGGCGGTCCCCGACGACCTCGTGCTCGAGCCGCAGGTCCGTGGGGGCGAGGAGCCGGAGGCCCACGGAATCGAAGCCGGCCGCGGCGGCCGCCTCGATGTGCTCGATCGGGCTGGCGCCGCTGACGGTCAGGTAGTCGAGCGAGAGGCGTCGAGCCGGCCGCCGCGCGTCGGCACCCAGCCCGGGAGTGGGCATCATCCGGGGCGCCGCGGAGAGGCGGCGCCGACGGACGCGGGCACGGCCGGCTTCCCGGTCGCCACCGCCTCGTGCACGGCCATCGCGGCGGCCAGCGTCGCCAGGCCGTCCCTGCCGTCGATGCGCGGCGTCTCGTCACCGCGGATCACCGCGCAGAAGTGGCGCAGCTGGGCCGCGTGCGCCCCGCGAAGTCCGACGCCCTGCGGCCGCACCACCAGGGGTCGTGCCCAGTCGTCCGGCCCGCCGGGGGCGTGGCTCCAGACCGCGAGGTTGGGGAACTCCAGCGAGGCGTGCGTCCCCATGAACCGGTAGCTGTTCTCCCCGGACCAGGCAACCCCGGGGTTGTCGTTGGTCCCGCCCTCCCAGTTCCAGGGCGAGACCGCCGCATCCGACAGGACGATCGAGCCCAGCGCGCCGCTCTCGAAGCGGAACAGGATTGCCGCGCTGTCCTCCACGCGGTGGCCCCGGACGGCATCGCTGGCCATCGCCTGGACTTCGGCGATCTCGCCGCACAGGTAGCGCAGGCAGTCGATGTCGTGGATCAGGTTGATCAGGATGGGTCCGCCGCCTGGCTCGCTGCGCCAGCCCACCTTCCAGTAGTCATCGGGCTTGCGCGCGGACCAGATGGCCGAGACGGCGACCAGGCGCCCGAGCTCGCCAGACTGGAGGATGGTGCGGGCATCCTGCACCGCGGGGTCATAGCGACGGTGGTGTCCGACCAGCATCCGGACACCCGCCGCCTCGGCGGCCTCCACCAGCTCGAGGCCGGCGGCGACCGTGTCCGCGACCGGCTTCTCCACGATCACGTGGACGCCCGCGGCTGCGCAGGCACGGCCGACCGGCAGGTGCAGGGCGTTGGGGACGGCAACGATCGCCCCATCGATCGCCTCGGCCGCCAGCAGCGCCTGGACATCGGCGTACCAGGCGGCCCCGACCTGCCGCGCCAGGGCCTCGGCCTCGGGCGCGGGGTCGACGATGGCCACCAGATCGCAGGCCGGCTCCGCGGCGGCGAGACGCACGTGGGTGCGGCCGATCAGGCCGGCGCCGATGACGGCGATCCGGACGGGCGCGGCGGGGGTTGCGCTGGTGCGCTGGAGCGGCGAATCAGGCGGCACGGGAGACCTCGCTGGGCGTGGCGCCCGGACGGGCGCCGGGGAAGACCGGGGAGCGGACCAGGAGCCCAGCGACCACCACGGCGGCCGGCAGGAGGAGCAGGACGCGGGTCGCGAGCGCATAGCTGCCGGTCAGCTCGTTGGCAACGGCGATCACCACCGGCCCGATCGCGGCGCCCGCCACGTTGAACGTGAAGACCAGCCCGCGGATCGATGCGATCGACCGGACGCCGAAGTAGCGCGGCATCAGGACCCCCTCCGCCGTGTACGCGGTCGCCCCGGCCGAGCCGAGGAGCATGCCGTACACGATCGTGATCAGGCCGTCATCGAGGTAGGAGATCACGACCATGGCGAGCGTCAGCGAGGTCATCGGCAGGATGAGCAGCAACTGGCGAGGCATCCGGTCGGCCATTGACCCGACGATCAGCATGGTGATCGCCGACGCCATCGTCTGGGGGATGTAGTTGGCCGCGGCGCGCGTCGGGGAGAGGCCGGCCTCGCCCAGGATCGAGATCTGGTGGAACATCAGGCCGGTCACGATCAGCGAGTTCGACGCGATCGTGAACGTGATGACCCAGAACACGGCCGTCCGGATGGCGTACCCGCGCGACCACTGGGCCACGCCGCTCGCGCTGGCGCGCATGGCCGTCGCCGAGAGCTCGCGATCGCCCGCGGGCTTCAGGGCCCACATGGTGAGCGGCACCACGCATGCCCAGATGGCGATCCCGCAGATGACCCAGACCATGCGCCAGCCCACCGCCTCGATGCCGGCGCTCAGGACGATGGCCAGCGTGGACATGCACAGGGCGCCCAGCGCGCCCGAGAGACCCACCGCGCGGCCGGGCGCGGCGTGGAACCGCAGCGCGATCGCGATCTTGCCGGTCAGGTTGAGCGCGCCCTGGCCGAGCAGCCGGATCCCCCAGAACCCCAGTGCCAGCCAGACCAGGCCCTGGACCTGCGACAGCAGGAGCACCACCGTCCCGAAAGCGGCGGCGATGGCCAGCGCCATCCGCCGGACGCCGTGCTGGTCGATGAGCCGGCCTGTGACCGGCAGCGTCATCGCCCCGGCCAGTGACGCGATCGAGAAGATCGTGGAGATCTCCGGGCGCGAGATGTGGAGGTCCCGGATCAGCGAGTCGATGAAGACGGAGATCCCGGCGATCTGGCCGATGCCGCTGATCGTGGTCACGCCCACCGCGAACACGATCACGCGGAGGGCGGATGGCGTGGCGCCAGCCGCGGAACCGTCGCTCCGGGCAGACCGGAGGCCCTGCGTCAGCGACGCCATCCAGGGTGCCTGGGCCACCGGCCACGCCCCGCGCGACAGGTCACAGCCTGGAGGTCACGACGGTCGCATCGCGTCGGGTCAGGACGTCGGGCAGCAGGCTGGTGCCGATCCCCGGGGCGGTGGGCGGCAGGATCGCGCCGTCCTCGATGGTCACGGAGTGGGGGACCACGTCCTGGTACCAGGTCCGGATGTAGGCCCGGACGGTCTCCTGGTAGGTGGCGTTGGGTGCCGCCAGTGCCAGGTGGACGCCGGCCAGGAGGGTGAACGGGCCGGTGCAGTCGTGCATCGTGACCGGGAGGCCGAAGGTGTCGGCGAGCGCCCCGATCTTGTGCGCCTCGGTGATGCCGCCGGTCCAGGTGGGGTCCAGCATGATGATGTCCGCGGCCCGCTGCTCCAGGAGCGGCAGGAACTGGTGGCGCGTCACCAGGTACTCGCTGGCAAGGACGGGGACCCTGGTCTGGGCATGCAGGCTGGCGATGGCCCCGATGTCGTGGGCGAGCAGCAGGTCCTCGACCCACTCCACGTCGTATTCCTCCAGGGCGCGGGCGATCTTGACGGCGGCCGGCAGCCGCCAGAAGCCGTGGCCCTCGATCATGATCCGCATCCTGGAGCCAACCGCCCTGCGGATCCGCTTGACGGGCTCCAGGCCCTGCTCCAGCTCTGCGGCGCTGATCGTCAGGCCCTGGGTCCGGAGGCCGATGTCGTCGAACGGCCAGATCTTCATGGCCGTGATGCCCTCCGACAGGAGGTCCTCGGCGAGGTCCTCGGCGGCGGTGTTCCAGGTGTACAGGTCCTCGAGCGGCCCGGGCCGCCCGTGTGCCTCGTACGGGGGGCGCCCGTAGGCGGGGCCGCCGCACGTGTTGTAGATGGGCAGTCGGTCGCGTGACCGACCACCCAGCAGCTCGTAGATGGGCCGGCCCACGGACTGGCCCAGGATGTCCCACAGGGCGACGTCGATCGCCGAGATGGCCCGGACCTCGATGCCCTGACCGCCGAACCGGGCCGCGTCGCCGTCGTACAGGGCGGTCCAGTGTCGTTGGATCTGCCCGGGATCCTTGCCGAGCAGCTTGGGAGCCGCCCGGCCGTGGATGTAGCCTGCGATCCCCTCGGCCGACATGAACGTGTCGCCCGTCCCGATGAGCCCCTCGTCCGTGTGGACGCGGACGTACAGGACGAACGGAGTGTCGGCCAGCTGGATCGTCTCGATCCGCGTGATCTTCATGGCGTCGGCCCCAGGCGGCCGGTCAGCCGATCGCCGCGAGGGCGTCGCCGGCGGCCGCGATGGTCTGGTCGATGTCGGCCTCGCTGTGGGCCGATGACAGGAACCAGGTGCCGCGCGCCGTCACCCGCACGCCGCGATCGAGCAGTGCCCGGAGGAAGAGCCGCTGGCGGGCTCGATCGGTCGCGAAGTACTCGCGGTAGTTGCGGACCGGGCCCTGGCCGAACGTGGTGTTGAAGACGGGGCCGATGCCCTGGACCAGGAGGTCGGTGCCGATCCGGTCGGCCTCCGCGCGCAGCCCGGCCATGAGGCGCGCGCCCATCCGCTCGATGTGCCCGTAGACCGCGCCGTCGTTCTCGCCGAGCAGCCTGAGCGTCGCGTTGGCGGCCGCGATGCTGGAGACGTTGGCGTTGTAGGTGCCGCCGTGGAGGACGCCGTCGGAGGTGAGCTCCATGAGGGCCCGCGACCCGGCCAGCGCCGCGATCGGGAAGCCGCTGCCCATGGCCTTGGCGAAGACGGCGAGGTCCGGCGTGACGCCGGTCCGCGCCTGCGCCCCGCCGAAGGCCACCCGGAACCCGGTGATCACCTCGTCGAAGATGAGCACCGTACCGTTCGCCGAGGTGAGCGCCCGGGCCGCCTCGAGGAAGCCGGGCTCCGCCGGGATGACGCCCGTGTTGCACAGGATGGGCTCGCAGATCAGGCCCGCGATCCGATCGCGGAGGGGCCCGTTGAACAGCCCATCGAGGGCCGCCCGGTCGTTCCACGACAGGATCACCACGGCGTCGGCCGACGAGGCCAGCTGGCCGCGGCTGGGCAGATGCGGGACGGGCGCGTCGGCCGGCCCGGCGACATCCAGCGGCGGCGCGACGCTGACGAGGAGGGGATCCAGCCACCCGTGATAGTGGCCCTCGAACTTGACGATCAGGTCCCGCCCGGTGGCCGCGCGGGCCAGGCGGATGGCCGCCTGATCCATCTCCGTCCCGGAGCTGCCGAAGCGAACGCGCTCGGCGCAGGCGATGGCGCTCTGGAAGCGCTCGGCCAGCTCGACCTCGGCAAACGTCTGGCCGCCAAACAGCTGTCCGCGACCGAGCTCGTCGGCGACCGCCGCAACCACGTCCGCCGGGGCGTGGCCCAGGATGGACGGACCCATCCCCAGCACGTAGTCGACGTAGTCGTTGCCGTCGACGTCGACCAGGTGGGCGCCATCGGCCCGCTCGAAGAAGAGCGAGACGGGGTCGCCGCCAGAGCGGAAGTTGCTGCTCACCCCGCCGGCGAGGGACTGCGTCGCTCGCTCGAAGGCCGCCGCCGAGCCCGCATATCGCCCTGCCGCCGTGGTCGTTGGCCCCGGATCCGCCTGGTCAGCCATCGTCTCCCCGAACTCTGGTGCGCGCGCAGCGGGCGCGGTGCGGCGTCGTCAATCGGTCGCCGTCGCTGGGTATGATGGCCGCTGGGTCGGTCGGTCGCAACCCGCGCGCACGATCGACGTCATCAACCGCCGCCGCCACGTCCCGAGGCATCCCGCATGTCCGTCTTGCCGCCATCCGGTCAGCAGCCTGGCGCCGCCTCGCCCACGACCCGCGACGTCAGCACGCCGCAGGGGAGGACTCCCGGCCGTGGCTGATGAGGCGCTGGCCCGATTGGCACCGGACGCGGCGATCGAGCTGTACCGGCAGATGGTCCGGATCCGCGAGTTCGAGACCCTGGTCCAGATCATGGTCAAGATGGGCCGGATCCGGGGCACCGCCCACGCCGCGATCGGGCAGGAGGCCGTGGCCGTGGGGACCTGCGCCGCGCTCCGCGCGTCCGATCACATCACCTCGACGCACCGCGGCCACGGCCACGCGATCGCCAAGGGGGTCGGCGTGGACGTCATGATGGCCGAGCTCTTCGGGCGCACCACCGGGTGCTGTCGCGGCAAGGGCGGCTCGATGCACATCGCGGACTTCTCGGTCGGCATGCTCGGGGCGAACGGCATCGTGGGCGGCGGGTTCGGGATCGCCACGGGCGCGGCGCTGGGGCTCCGGCTGCGGGCATCGGACGGCGTCGTCGTCTGCTTCTTCGGTGACAGCGCCATCAACCAGGGCGCCTTCCTCGAGAACGCCAACTACGCGGCCATCCACCGGCTCCCCGTGGTCTTCCTGTGCGAGGACAACGGCTTCGCCATGTCGATGCGGTCCGAACGCGCCACGGCGCTCGAGGAGCTCGCCGACCGGGCCGGTGCGTTCGGGTTCCCGGGAACCACGGTGGACGGGATGGACGTCGTCGCGACCCGAGAGGCCGTCGAAGAGGCGGTGGCGCGCGCCCGGGCCGGGCATGGTCCGACGCTCGTCGTGGCCTCCTGCTACCGGTTCAGCGGCCATCACGTCGGCGACCCTGAGGACTACCGGGACCAGGCTGAGGTCGCGGCCTGGCGGGCCCGTGATCCGATCGCCGCCTTCCGCGCGCGCCTGGTGGACGGCGGGATCCTTGCGGAGGGAGCCGCGGATTCGATCGTCGCCGAGGAGTCGAGCCTGGTCGCCGCGTCCGTCGAGAGGGCTGAAGCCGCGCCGATGCCCGATCCAGCCGAGGCGTGGAGCGACATCTATGCATAGCCCCGGCTCGGCCGACGCGGTCGACGACTCCGGTGCGGCCCCGGAGCGGATCCTCACCTATGCGGCGGCGCTCAACGAGGCGCTGCGCGAGGAGATGGAACGGGACGCGGCGGTGTTCTGTATCGGCGAGGATATCGGCGTCTGGGGCGGCGGAGGGATCTATGGCGTGACGCGCGGCCTGCGCGAGCTCTTCGGTTCCGAGCGGGTGCGCGACACGCCGGTCTCCGAGGAAGGCATCGTGGGCCTGAGCGTCGGCGCGGCGCTGGTCGGCCTCCGCCCGGTCGCCGAGATCATGTATGCCGACTTCCTGACCCTGGCGATGGATCCGATCGTCAACCAGGCGGCCAAGGCGCGCTACATGTTCGGGGGCCAGGCCGCCGTCCCGATGGTGCTCCGAACCAACAATGGCGCGCCGGGCGGGAAGGCCGCGCAGCACTCGCAGTCTCTGGAAACCTGGTTCATGCACATCCCGGGCCTGAGGGTGGTCACCCCGGCGACGCCGTACGACGCGAAGGGCCTGCTCAAGTCAGCCATCCGGGACGAGAACCCGGTGATCTTCTTCGAGCACAAGCGGCTCTACTCCCTGAAGGGTCCGGTGCCGGCCGAGGACTACACGGTTCCCATCGGGGTCGCCAGCGTCCGCCGGCTGGGCAAGCACGTGACGGTGGTCGCCAGCCAGTTGCTCGTCGGGCAGGCGCTGGATGCCGCGGCCACCCTGGCCGAGGAGGGGATCGAGCTCGAGGTCATCGATGTCCGGACGATCAGCCCGCTCGACATGGCGACCATCAGCGCATCGGTCCGGAAGACGGGGCGCCTCGTGATCGCGCACGAGGCGAACCGGACGGCCGGCTGGGGCGCCGAGGTCGCGGCCCGGGTCGCCGAGCTCGACTTCCATTACCTCGACGCGCCGATCCTGCGGGTCGCGGCCAAGGACGCTCCGATCCCCTTCAGCGAGGCGCTGGAGCGGGCGGTCCTCCCGCAGACGGCCGAGATCGTCGCGGCCGCCCGGGCACTCGTCTCCGATCAGGCCGGGTAGGTCGCCTCGGGCTCGAAGGGATACTGCGGCCGTCGGCGGCGCTGGTAGGTGAAGTACGACAGGTCGGCGGTGGTGACGCCCGGCGTGTTGACCAGGATGACCTCGCCGGCGATCGGCTGGTAGGCCGGACGCGGCGAAACGACGCCCTTGGCGACCACGATCCGGTACGTCTCCGGATGGATCCCCGCGCTGTACATCTGGTAGCGCGAGGTGTTGCCGGTCCGCTTCGTGGTCAGCAGCAGCGTGTGGCCGTCCGTCGTGTCCAGGCGGACGGACGGGCCGGCATGGAAGAAGCGGATGCCGCCGTGGGTGACGCCCGGGTCCTCCCATGAGCCGTCCGTGATGGTCCGGACCGTGCCCGTGACGCGCACCGGGCGGCCGTGCATGTCGTCCGTCTTGGCCCCCACGTCCAGGGTGATCTCCGCGCCGACGCCGGCCGCCACGCAGGCCGCGACGCAACCGGGGTCGTACAGGGTCTGGAGGAGCGACGTGATCCCCAGCCGCTGCGCCTCGGCCAGGATGAACGTCGAGTCCGCCGCGCCGCCGCCGCCGATGTTGTCGCCCACGTCCATCAACACGATGGGGCCGTGCCGGGCCGCCTTGTCGTCGGCCGAGACGGCCGGTGCCGCCAGCGGCGAGCCGTCGGCCGGGACCTCGTCGACCTCGCCGAGCGGGCGCGGGCCGCGGTAGTGCCGGACCGCCGTCTCGAGTGCCTCGCGCACTGACGAGACCGGCTTGTTCAGCTCGGCCCGCTTCTCCCACGCTCGCTTCGCCATCCACTGGGCGGCGTCCCGTGCGGCGTCCATGTCCCCGTCGGCGATGGCGATCCAGGCCATCCCCATCTGCGGGACGTCGGCCCACGGGTAGCCCTCGGCGATGCTCGTGTCGAGGATGCCCGGGCGATCGTTGGCCGCGACACAGTCCGCGACGAGGCCGCGCATGGGCTCCTCGCCGGTGAACTGGCGGACGATGTTGACGACGAGTGGCGGCGTCTCGATCCACTGGACCGGGTGGATCTCGCCCTTGGCCATCCGGTAGAGCAGCTCGGCGCACTTGCGGCTGCGCGGCTTGGGATCGAGATGCGGGTTGGTACGCCAGACCATCGTGATGTCCGCCGCCTCGACCAGGCGCCTCGAGACGTTGCCGTGCATGTCGAGGGTCCCGCCGATCGGCACGCCCGGGCCGACGATGGCGCGCACCTGCTCGGCGAAGGCCGCGTCCATGTCCGGGTACTCCTCGGAGACGGCGGCGCCGTGGTTGGCGATCAGGACGCCGTCCCACGGGCCCTGGTCGCGGAGCATCCCGAACATCTCCGTCGTGAGCCGGTCGTAGGCGTCCCTGGTGATCGTGGCGAGCGGCCCCGTCTGGGCCCACATGAGCGGCACCGCCTCGAAGCCCAGCTCCTTCGCCGCCTGGAGGTAGCCGGCGATCGTGTACAGGGACTCGCCGAAGGTGTCGACGATCTGCTGTCCGCGGAGGATGTCCGAGGCCTCGAACTGGGCGTAGTCGGTGGGCACCTTCGAGAACGTGTTCGTCTCGTGCGAGATGCCGAGGATCGCGAAGCGCATCGGGGTCTCCCTGGCGTGGTCGGTCAGCAGAAGTTCGTCGTGGGCCCGTGCGGCACCAGCCGCTCCATCTCGACGCCTACCAGATTGTCCACCCGCCATCGACGATGAGGATCTGGCCGGTCACGTAGCCGGAGGCCGGCGAGGCGAGGAAGACGGCGGTGCCCGCGTACTCCTCCTGGGTGCCCACCCGGCGCATCGGGATCTCTTCGTGCAGGAAGCGGGTCATCCGCGCGTCCTCGGCCTGGCGCTCCTCGTCGGTCAGCGCCGCCGCCGCCCGGGCCTGATCCTCGGCACTGAGGCCGAAGCCCACCGCGCCGGCGATCCCACCCGGGCTCATGGAGTTCACGGTCACCCCGTACGGGGCCAGGCGGACCGCCAGGTGGCGCGTGATGCCGTGGATCCCGTGCTTGCTGGTCACGTAGTGGGGCTTGTCCCAGCCGGCGGGGTAGAGGTGCGGCTTGCCGGCGATGCTGCCGTAGACCGACCCGATGTTGATGATCCGGCCCCAGCCGCGGTCCCGCATCGCCGGCCCAAAGGCCTGGCACATCCGGAAGGGGGCGACGAGGTTGGTGTCGATGACCGACCGGAACTTCTCGATCGGCATCGTGTCCCACGGGTCGGCCGGCATGACGGCCGCGTTGTTGACGAGGATGTCGATCCGCCCAGCTGCCGCCTGCAGGGCCAGCACATCCTCCTCGACCGTCACGTCTGCCAGGACGATCTCGCAGGTGCCGCCGCCGGCGGCGATGACGCCCTGGACCTCCTCGAGGGGTCCCGGCCGCCGGCCGCAGATGACGACGTCGGCGCCGGCCTCGGCCAGCCCCAACGCGATGCCGCGCCCCAGCCCCGTCCCGCCCCCGGTCACCAGGGCCCGCTTGCCCTCCAGGCTCAGGAGATGGTGGCTCTTCATCTGGTGCCCCCTCCGCTCAGTCGTAGGTCGCCTCGGGCTCGAACGGCAGCATCGGCCGGCGCCGATGCTGGTAGTTGAACCGGCGCATGTTCGAAGCAGCCAGCCCAGGGGTGTCCACCTCGATGAAGCCGCTGGCCATCGGGTAGCCGTCGCGCGTCGAGTAGACCGCCTTCGAGACGATGATGCGGTGGTTTGCCGCGTCGACGCCCAGCGCCGCGTACTGGCCCGCACCCGCCGCCGGCACGGACTGCGTCGTGAGCAGGACCGTGCCGCCGTCGTCCAGGTCCACGATCGTGGAGGGGCCGGCATCGAAGGAGACCCAGCCGCCGCTCGCCTTGCGGTCCTCCCACGCGTCCACGCCCGCGGCGCGCGTGACGCCGCGGATCCGGACCGGTGGCCCGTAGATGGGGTCGGTCTTGCCGCCGACGTCCAGGTCCACCCGGCCACCCACCGTCCAGGTCGCCGCCACCGCAGCGGCGTCCCACACCGACAGCAGGAACGACGGGACCCGCAGCCGCATCAGCGCGTCCAGCAGGATCACGGAATCGCCGGGCGTGCCCGCGCCCACGTTGTCCCCCACGTCCAGGAGGACGACCGGGCGGGGGTCGGGGTTGGCTAGCGCCTGGCGGATGGCCTCCTCGGGCGTCGGCGCGACCGCGTCGCACTGCTCCCGCATCTCCCAGGCCAGCCGGGCGAGGCGTCGCGCGCCCGCCCGGGCCAGCTCCGCGTTCCCGTCGGCGATGGCGATGAACGCCATGCCCATGTGGGGGACGTCGGCGTATGGGAAGCCCTCGCCGATGCTCGCCGAGAGCATGCCCGGCTCCGCTTCGAGGCTGCGCGCCGCGGCGAGGAACGTCTTCATGGGGTCCTCGATGGTCCCCTGCAGCAGGATGTTCAGCGCGAGCGGCGGGTTCTCCACCGCCTGGACCGGCGAGATCTCGCCGCGGACCGTGCGCGCGATCAACTCGGCGCATTGCATCGCCCGGAGCGCCGCATCCACGTGCGGGTTGGTCTGCCAGGCCAGGGTCACCGTGGCCGGCGCAATCTGGGCGGGTGACAGGTTGCCGTGCGTGTCCACGACCACCCCAATGGGGACATCCGGGCCGACGGCGGCCCTGACGCGCCGGATCAGCTCGGCGTCGGCGTCGGGGTACGCCTCCGACACGCTGGCGCCGTGCTGCGCCATCAGGATCCCGTCGAACGGGCCCTGTTCGGCCAGGGCGGCAAGGATGTGCGAGGAGACCTTCTCGAAGGCGGCGGCGCTGATCGTCCCGCTGGGCGGGGTGGTGGCAAACACCAGCGGCACCACCTCCACGCCCGGCAGGCTGGTGCCGGCGGCATGGAACCCGGCGACAGTGGTCTTGGCCCCGGCGTGGACGTTCCACAGCTGCTGGCCGGTGATGATCCCCACGATGCTCGACTGGGCAGCTCCCACCGGCATCACCGGGAAGCTGTCGGGCCCCGTCGGGTTTGGCGAGAACGTGTTCGTCTCGTGCAGCAGGCCAAGGGCCGCCAGGCGCATCGCATCTCCTCCGGGTCAAGGGCCGTGTGGGACGGATCTGGGCGCTTTGGTCGGGAGCCGGGGCGCCGGTGAAGCGCGTGATGGGGATCCTCCCGCCGGATCATAGCCACCTCGCTCGTCCTCCGGCGCTCCTCTTGCGCCGTGCGCGACACTTGCCCGGTTGGTGGACGCGAGAGGAGATGCCCAAGGTGACGATCATGACGGTCCTCGGGCCGATCGAGGACGACCAGCTCGGCGTCACGCAGACCCACGAGCACCTGCTCATCAACCTGCACAAGACGGTCGCGTTCTGGAACTACGCGGCCTTCGAGGACGAGGCGCTCGCGGCCGACGAGCTGGGTGCGTTCTCCGCCGCGGGCGGTCGGTCGATCGTCGAGGTGACGACTATCGGGATCGGCCGCCAGCCCGAGGGGCTGCGCCGGATCGCCGCCGCGACGGGCGTCAATATCGTCATGGGCACCGGTTGGTACCGGGAGCCGGCGTACCCGGGCTACATCGCCCGGTCCAGCGTCAACCAGCTCGCCGACATGCTGGTCCGCGACATCGTCGAGGGCGCCGACGGGACCGGCGTCCGAGCCGGGATCATCGGCGAGATCGGCACGGAGGTGGACTTCCTGGGGCCCGCCCAGGAGCGGGTCTTCCGGGCGGCCGCGAGGGCCCAGCGACAGACGGGCGTCGCGATCAGCACGCATTGCCAGCGCACCGGCCGCCTGGGCCCGGAGCAGGTGGACCTGCTGCTGGAGGAGGGCGTGCCGCCCGACCGGATCATCATTGGCCACCACGGCGACAAGCGCCACGTGGAGCACGAGCTTGGGTTGCTGGAGCGCGGGGTCTACGTCCAGATCGACCACGTGGGGTTTCCTGACCTGCAGCCCGACGAGCAGCGGGCGCGGAACGTGAAGGCGATCATCGACGCGGGCTTCGGGGACCGGCTGCTGATCTCGCAGGACGTCTGCTTCCCACACCACCTGGAATGGTTCGGTGGGCTGGGTTACGGGCATCTCCTGCGCCGGTTCGTGCCCATGCTCAGGGAGATCGGCGTGACGCAGGGGCAGATCGACACGGTGCTGATCGCCAACCCGGCCCGGGTGCTCTCGATCCGGCGCTAGGCCGAAGGCGCACCGGGCTCGCCGACCTGTTCGATGCGCCTCGTCGGCTGCTGCGAATGGTCGCGCGGGTATCCTGCTTCGACGCGATCTACGCCATTACCGTGAGCGAGAGGGGCGGACATGGCGATCCCGGATTTCCAGTCTCTGATGTTGCCGCTCCTGCGACTCACGGCGGACGGTGCTGAGCACTCGTTGTCCGCGAGCATCGAGTCGCTGGCGGTCGAGTTCAAGCTGTCGGATGCGGAGCGAGCGCAGCTCAATCCGGCCGGACGTGCACGCACCTTCTACAACCGGGTGGCTTGGGCATCCACCTACCTCCGGGCCGCCCAGATTCTTGAAAGCACCGGCTGGGGTCGCTTCCGGATCACGGAACGCGGGAAGTCGTTGCTCGCGACGCCACCAGCCAGGATCGACATCGCGTTTCTGATGAAGTACCCGGACTACAAGGCCAAGGCATCTGCGGGCGGGTCAGGCAAGCCGGGTGGTGGTGCGGAACCTGTCGTCGGCGCGACTGACCAGACGCCCGAGGAAGCGTTCGAGGCGAACTTCCAGACCCTCCGCTCTTCGGTCGAACAGGAGCTGATCTCCCGGATCAAGTCGGCCAAGCCAGACTTTCTCGAGCGGCTCGTGGTCCAACTCCTCGTCGCCATGGGTTATGGGGGATCGCAAGAGGACGCGGGCAAGGCCATCGGGCAGTCCGGCGATGGCGGGATTGATGGCGTGATCAAGGAGGACCGCCTCGGCCTTGACACGATCTACCTCCAAGCCAAGCGGTGGGAGGGGACGGTCGGGCGACCGCTCGTTCAGGCGTTCGTCGGCAGCCTTGCGGGCCAGCACGCGCGCCGGGGCGTCATGATCACGACATCGGACTTCAGCGCAGATGCACGCAAGTACGTTGCGGGGATCGAGCAGCAGGTGATCTTGCTGAATGGGAGAGAACTCGCCCGGCTGATGTTCGAGTTTGGGATCGGGGTAACGCCTGTCGGCTTGCCGTACGTCCTGAAGCGGGTGGACCTCGACTATTTCGAAGAAGTCTCGGTCGCTCTGTAGGGCACCAGCTCCGGGGCGTCCTGATCGCCGCCCGGCTTGCCTTCGAGCAGCGTGATCAGCGCCGAGTGGTCGAGATCGCCGCCGCCGGCCGCCACCAGGTCGTCGAACTCGCCGGCCACCACCGAGAAGACCGGGAGCTCCAGACCGAGCTTCGAGGCCGTGTCGAGGATGATGTGGGCGTCCTTGGCGTGGAGCGCGGCCCGGCCGCCGGGGGTGAAGTCCCTCGCGATCATCCGACCGCCGTGGATCTCCAGGACGCGGCTGGTCGCGTAGCCACCCGTCAGCGCGGTCCGCACGATGGCGGGATCCATGCCCGACAGGCGAGCCAGGGTCAGGCCTTCGGCGACCGCGGCAATCGTGGCACCCACGATCAGCTGGTTGCAGGCCTTGACCAGCTGGCCGGTCCCGGACCCGCCGACGTGGACAACCGTCCCGCCCATCGCCGCGAAGACCGGCCGCGCACGATCGAACGCGGCCGCGTCGCCCCCGACCATGATCGACAGGCTGCCCTCTTCGGCGCCCACCTGGCCGCCCGAGACAGGCGCGTCGAGGAGGCTGACCCCTATCCCCGCGCATCGTTCGGCCAGGGGCGGCATGGCGGTGGGATGGTGGGTACCCATGGCGGCGACGATGAGGCCATCGTGGGCGCCCGCCAGGACGCCGTCCGGCGCGTCGAGCACGGCCGCCAGGTCCTCGGTGTTGGGGACCATGACGATGACGAGATCGCTCGCCCGCGCCACGTCGGCGGGGGAGGCTGCTGCCAGCGCGCCTGCCGCGACGATCTCGGCGACGGCCGCAGCGGACCGCGAGTGGACCGCCAGCGGGTAGCCTGCGGCGAGGATCCGCCTGGCCATGGGCCGGCCCATGACGCCCAGGCCCACGAAGCCCACCCTGAGCGGGGCGGCCCGGGGGGCTCCGGCGGCGTGCGGGGCGGGGCGGGGCTCTGTGGCGCTCATCATCCCGCAGCATGGCACACCCGGTTCACCCTTCGGTGGGTGGCTATGATCCAGTCGCGCAGCGAGCGCCCGCTCAGCGAGCGCGCGATCAGCAACTACGAGCGAGGGACCGATGCGGCTGGCACTGTTCCAGATGGGCCAGGAGACGGACACCTTCAACCCGTCGCCCACGACCATGCACGATTTCGAGGGATACGGCCTGTACGAGGGCCAGGAGTTCCTCGACAAGATGATCGGCAGCGGGACCGTGGGCGGGTTCCAGGCGGCCGTGGCCGCTGCCGGCGCCGACATCGAGATGGTACCGCTCTCGCGGGGCTGGGCGGGTGCGGGCGGCCGGATCACCACCGAGGCGCTCCACTTCTTCGAGGCGCGGCTCCGGCGCGATCTCGCGGCGGCCGGGCCGATCGACGGGCTCGCGATGCACCTCCACGGGGCGTGCTCGTCCGACGGCCTCGACGACGTCGAGGGTCAGCTCCTGGCGATCGCCCGCGAGGTCCTGGGGCCGGAGGTGCCCGTGGTCCTCACGCTGGACCACCACGCCAACATCACCCAGCGCAAGATCGACAACTGCCACCTGCTGGTCGGCTTTCGGACGCAGCCGCACGACCCGTTCGAGACCGGCATCGCGTCGACTGAGATGCTGATCCGGCTGGTCGCGGGCCAGATTCGGCCCACCACCGCCTGGCGCAAGCTCCGCCTCATCTCGCACCAGGAGCAGTACCTGACCTCGGGCGGGCCCATGAAGGTCTGGTTCGACCGGGCGCGCGAGCTGGAGCGCGATCCGCGGGTGCTCACGATCTCCAACTTCCCGATGCAGCCATGGCTCGACATCGAGGAGGGTGGCTGGGCGACCGTCGTGGTGACGGACGGCGACCCCGGGCTGGCCGAGCGGCTGGCCGACGAGATGGCCGACCTGGCCTGGTCGCTCCGGGCCGAGTACCAGGTCACGACCAGCGTCCCGCCCGACGTGGCGGTCCGCGACGCGGACGGCGACGCGGGGCTCGTCATCCTGAGCGACACCGGCGACTCGGTCTTTGGCGGCGCGGCCGGCGACAGCACGGCCCTGCTCGAGTCGATGCTCCGCGTTGGGATCAACGGGCGGGCGCTGGTGCCGCTCGTCGATGCGGCCGCGGTCGCGGACCTCGCGGACCTCGCGCCGGGCTCCACGGCGACAGTCACCCTGGGTGGCTCCATCAGCGGGTTCTTCGGCCCGCTCCAGGTGACCGGCATCGTCCGGCGTGCCGGCTCTGGGCACCTGGTCCTCAAGGACTTCTTCATGCCCGAGTTCGACATGGGCCGCACCGTGATCTTCGAGGTGGGGCAGGTCACCATCCTGCTCACCGAGCAGGCCGGGATCGGCGGGAACCACCCGGCGGTCTACCGGGCGTTCGGGATTGAGCCGGCGGAGTGCCGGATGGTCGTCCTCAAGACGGCATCCAACTTCCAGTACTACACGCCGTTCGCGTCGCGGGTGATCCGCGTGGATACCGTTGGGCCCACCCAGTCCGACATCAAGACCCTGAACTGGGAACGCATCTCGCGGCCGATCTACCCGCTGGAGTCGCCGGCGACCTGGCGGGGCTGAGCAGCGGGGCTGATCAGCGGGGCCGCGAAGGCGGCCTCTCGATCCCCGCTCAGGCCTCGCCGATTCGCCTGAATCGGTCGCGGCCCTCGTCGTACAGGGCGAGCATTCGATCTCGCTGCGCCGCGTCGTCGAAGCTGGCACGCGTGGTGAGCCACGCCTGCGCCTCCGCGATGCCCGCGATGAACCGGGTGCTGGCCGCCCGGGCCGGAGCGACGGCCGGCCGCGCCCCCAGGTAGACCGGGCTGGTGTGGGCCCACAGCGCGTGGCCGTAGCTGGTCCGCCGCCGGCCCCAGGCACGCGCGGCGATCCAGCGGGCGCCCGCTACCGGCACCGTCGCGGAGAACGTGCCCGAGGCGCTGCCCGAGACGTCATCGCTCGCCGCGACCACCTCGCCGTCACGGACGATCTCGACCCGGTCCACGGGCTGGGCGCCGGACCACTCGACCGTCACCGGCAGGCTGGCTCGCCGGGGCGCCAGCACGTCATTGCCCGGGCCGTGGCCGGCCACCGCCAGGCGCAGGATCGGCCCGTTGGTGATGAACGTCCGGCCGGCCCGCAGGCCGTCAAGCCACGCCTCGTACGAGAACGCGCCTCCCTGGTCGACGTAGACGCGGTTGCTGGAGCACAGGAACCAGTCCGAGCCGGTGGAGACCGGCAGCTGTAGGCCGCAGTCCAGGAGGCCGTACCAGATCCGGTAGTCGGGCTCCATCCACCACGGGTCGAACAGGTTCATGCCGTCGAGCCGGCCCAGGACCGCGGCGATGGGTGCCTCCATCCCCATCCCGTTGTGGCACCACAGGGCGACGCCGCCCTGGGCACGCGCGTCGTCGCAGGCATCGATGAGCGGCGGGTAGTCCGGGCTGGAGTCGTCCACCAGCAGGCCGCGGCTGACCGGCTCCACCTGCCGCCGGAGGTTGATGAGCATGATGTGCCCGTAGCCGATGTGCCAGGTCTCGTCGTTGTGGCGGCTCTCCTCGCCGATGTCGATCACGTGCCCGGCTGTGGAGAGCGGATGGCGGCCAACCGGGAAGCCGTTCGACGCGTAGGGAATGTCGCGCCGCTTGAGGACGGCATTCACGAAGACCGGCAGGTCCTCGACGCGCGGATCCAGCCGCAGCCGCTCGAGCGGCCGGGTCTCCGTCTCGTCGTAATGGACATGCGTGTTGCCGGCATACCAGCCCTGGTCGGCCAGGTTGACCCAGCGCTCCATGGGGAGGTCCACGCTGACCGTGCCCTGGAGCGGAACGTCGACCGCGACCCTGAGCGGGAGATACTCGGTGCCGCGCTCGACGATCACGTCGGCGGGCCCGCTGGGCAGCTCCACGCTGAAGCGCTCCGCGGCGTAGAAGAACGGCACGCCATTGCCGACCTTGCGGAGCGCGTCCTCGGGCGTGCGTGACTCGCCGCTGGACGCCACCACCCGCACGCGCGCCTCCAGCGGCCGACCGCTGGCACGGTCCCAGATCCGGCCCTCCAGCGTCGCCACCGTCAGGCCACCGCCGAGCCGATGATGACGATCGCCGCGTCGATCGCCGCGTCGTCAATGCCCCGGTGGACGACCGCGCGCAGGTAGCCGCCCGGCGTCGTCATGAGGGCCACGCCCAGCCCGCGGAGGCGGGTCACCAGCCCCTCGGGATCCCCGAGCCGCGCATCGGGCGTGATCAGGATCAGGTTCGTCTGGACGGTCTCCAGGTCGACGCTCAGGCCCGCCACACCGTCCAGCGCCTCGGCCAGCCGGCGCGCCCGGCGGTGGTCATCGGCCAGGCGATCGACCATGGTCTCCAGGGCGAGGATCCCCGCCGCCGCGAGGTGGCCGGCCTTGTGGATCCGTCCGAACCCGACCTGGTTGGCGAGCGCCCGGGCGCGCGCCACGATCGGCGCCGGGCCGGCCAGCAGGCCACCGTACGGGGCGCACAGGCCCTTGTTCAGGCTCACCGTGATGGTGTCGATGCCGGCGGTCAGCCGGGCGGGCGGCACGCCGAGGGCCACGGACGCGTCGAACAGCCGGGCGCCGTCCAGGTGGACGGCTGCCCCGTGCTCGTGGGCCAGGTCGGCCAGGAGACTCGTCTCGGCGGGTGCAATGGCGACCCCGCCGGCGAACGTATGGGTGTTCTCGAGGACCAGCATGCCGACCCGCGGCGCACGGCCGGCGGCACCCTCAGCCAGCGCCGCCCCGATCTCGCCGGGGTCCACGCGGCCCCGCGTCGAATCCACGGTCCGCGCAATGAAGCCCCCGAGCGCCAGCGAGTACCACTCGGTCACGTTGATGTGGGCGAGCCGGTCCATCAGCACGGCCGAGCCGCGGTCCAGCTGGACCAGGAGGGCGAGTAGGTTGGCGCTCGACGCGTTCGGCACGAACAGGGCGTCCTCGGTGCCCAGCAGGTCCGCACCGAGTCGCTCCAGCCGGTTGACCGACGGGTCCTCGCCGCGGAGCGGCCAGCCGATCTCGGCCCGAGCCATGGCCTCGAACATCTCCGGCGTGGCGGGCGACAGCACGTCGCTGCGCAGGTCGATCACCGTCCGGCCACGGGCCGCGCGTGTCGTCTCGGCGAGCGTCGCCATCCGCGTCCTCCCACCCTCCGGAGCCGCCTCCCAACGGGGTTCGGCAAGAGGCCCAGCGTATACTCAACCGGCCCCGGAAGCCATCCGAGCCCGGCGGGTTGCGACCCGGTGGGCCGCGGACCGCGCGAGGCCACCCGGGCGAGTGGGAGGACCGGGATCGATGTCGTCGTCCACGCCATCGCGCGGGCGCATCCGCGTGCTGTTCACCGGCGTGCGCTCCAACCCCAGCTGGGAGCCGTGGGGCCGGGACGTGCTCGACGCCCTCTCGCGCTCACACGACGTCACGCTGGTTGACCCCGATCGGCCCCTGGCGGAGCAGGTCGCCGATCCCCGGATCGAGGCGGTGGTGGACTCCTACTCCCTGGTCAACCCCGAGGTCGCCGCGGCCGCGGCCGGGCACGTCCGGCTCTGGCAGCTTGGCGCCGTTGGCTACGACCACACCGACGTCCCGTCCCTGGCCCGCAACGGGGTCCCGACAGCGAACTGCCCAGGCTTCACCAGCTCGCGCTCGCTCGCCGAGGCGGCGCTGATGCTCGCCATGATGGTGATGCGCAGCTACAACGGGCTGGTGACCACCGTGGAGGCGGGACGGATCGGCAGCCCGTCGGGACGCCAGCTGGCCAGCAAGTCGCTGCTGATCATCGGCTTTGGGGCCAGCGGCCGGGAGCTGGCCAGGCGGTCAGCGGCCTTCGGCATGCGCACCATGGCGATCAACCATCGCGGCCGGGTCCCCGCGCTGGAGCGGCGCTACGGCCTGGCCTGGATGGGTGGGCTCGAAGACCTCGACCGCGGGCTGGCCGAGGCCGACGTGGTCTCGCTCCACATCCCGCTGACCCGCGAGACGCGCCACATCCTGGATGCGCGTCGCCTGGCCCTGATGAAGCCCGGCGCCGTGGTGGTCAACGTCAGCCGCGGCGGGCTGATCGACGACGAGGCCCTGGCCCGGGCGGTCCGGGGCGGACACCTGTTCGGCGCCGGGCTCGACGTGGTCGCCGGTGAGCCGTCAGGTTCGGATCACCCGCTGCGTGGGATCCCGCAAGTCATCCTGCTGCCCCACATCGCCGGTGCGACTGATGCCACGGCGCAGCGCCGGGCGCGTTTTGCCGCGCTGAACATCAGCCGGCTTCGGTACGGGCTGGAGCCGCTCAGCCGGGTCGACAACCTCCCGCCCCAGGGCTGAGCCGGGCCCGGGCTGCGTCCGCCACGGGCTGCGTCCGCCCCAGGCCTAGCGCGCGACCAAGTGCAGCACGCGGTGCGGGCCGACGCGGCAGTCGAAGGGTCCGGCGACGAAGGTCGTGGAGTCGTCGCCGTCGATCAGAGCCGGCCCGGCCAGGGTGTCGCCCTCGCGCAGGCCGTTGAAGCGGTAGACCGGGACCTCCACCAGGAGGATCCCGTCGTCGACGAAGGCCGGGCGTGATCCGCTTGGACGGGCGGTCCGTTGACCCTCGTCGCCGCCGGCCGCCGCGCCAACAGGCGCCGCGCCAACAGGCGCCGCAACAGCTCGGTCCGCAACAGCTCGGTCCGCAACCGCTCGGTCCGCAACCGCTCGGTCCGCAACCGCTCGGTCCGCGATTCCCGGCCGCGGCGCCGCAACGCTGATCGCGAGATGGACCATCTCGACCAGAGCGGTCGGCGCGGCGTACCCGTGGGTCCGCTCGTGTGCCGCGTCGAAGTCTGCGCGTAGCCGCGCGGCCGCCGCCGCGTCAAACACGCCACCCGGGATCGCCACCCGCAGGTCCCATGACTGGCCCACGTACCGGATGTCGGCCGCCCGGTCCCGGCGGAGGTCACCCCCGCGCGCCTCGGGTGGCAGGCGAGCGATGGCCTCGGCTTCGATCCGGTCGAGCGTGGCGCTCACCTCGGCCGGATCCACGACGTCGATGCGGCGCCGGAACGCGACCCGGTGGTCCACGCGGGGCGCGCTGGCGAGCAGGCCGAAGGCCGACAGGACCCCGGCGTCGGGCGGGATGATCACCGACCGGAACCCCAGCGCCGTGGCCTGGCGGCAGGCATGCAGCGGGCCGGCACCCCCAAACGCGATCAGGTCGTAGCCGTGGGGATCCAGCCCTCGCCGGATCGTCATCAGCCGGGTCGCCTGGATCATGGCCGAATCCGCGACATCCAGGATCGCGACCGCCGCATCCAGCGACGAGACGCCGAGCCGGTCGGCCAGTCGAGCGATGGCCGCGGCGGCCGCCGCACCGTCGAGGGAGAGCCTGCCACCGGCCATCGACGTCGCGCCGATCCTGCCGAGGAAGACGTTCGCGTCCGTGACGGTCGGCTCTGTGCCGCCACGGCCGTAGCAGGCCGGCCCCGGGTCCGCCCCCGCGCTCCGCGGGCCGACCCGCAGGATGCCGCCCGGATCGATCCAGGCGATGCTCCCGCCGCCGGCGCCGATCTCCACGAGGTCCATCACGGAGCCCAGGATCGGCAGCCCGCTGCCGTGTGCCACGGCCGAGCCCGAGCCGGCGCTGGAGCCGATCTCCCACGCCGTGGTCTGCAGGGATTCGCCATCGTCGATCATGCCGACCTTGGCGGTCGTCCCGCCCATGTCGAGCGTGACGACATCGCGGCTGCCGACCAGGGCCGCGTAATGGCTGGCGGCCGCGAGGCCCGCCGCCGGCCCCGATTCGATGATCTCCACCGGCCGCTCGAGGGCGGTCGCCGCCGTGGCGAGGCCCCCGTTCGACTTCATCAGCCACAGCCCGGAGCTGGCCCCGCGATCGCGCAGGCCGGCCTCGATCGACGCGATGTAGCTCCCCACGACGGGTCCGACGTAGGCGTTGGCGACCGTGGTGCTGGCGCGCGGGTACTCGCGCATCTCCGGGGCGATCACGCTGGACAGCGAGATCGAGACGCCGGGGATCTCGTCGCGCAGGATCTCGGCGACCCGCTGCTCGTGGGTGGGGTTGACGTAGGCGTGCAGGAGGCAGACGGCGACCGACCGGATGCCCGACGCGCGGATCTGCGCGGCGGCCTCCCGAACCGAATCCTCGTCGAGCGGGAGCAGCACGCTCCCGTCGTAGCGCAGCCGTTCCCGGATCCCGAATGCCCACTCGCGGGCCACGAGCGGGAGCGGCTTGGTCGTGCGCAGGTCATACAGGTCGTGCCGGATCTGGCGGGCGATCTCCAGGACGTCCCGGAAGCCGTCGGTGGCGAGCAGCGCGGCGGGACCGCCGGTCCGGGTCAGGACGGCATTCGTCGCGACCGTCGTCGCGTGCAGGACGGACCGGCAGGCGCCGATCTGCACCCCAGCCAGCTCCAGCGCGATGTCGAGCGCGCGGAAGAACCCTTCCGATGGGTCGTGCGGCGTGGACAGGACCTTCCCGGTCCAGCGCTCGCCGGACTCCGTGTCGATGAGGACGACGTCCGTGAACGTCCCGCCGATGTCGATGGCGACCCGGAACCCGCTCATGACTGGATCTCCGTCGTGGGGTCGCTGCCGGGCGTCGCGCGTTCGGCGGCTGATGGCGGGCTGTCGACCGCAACGGCGTACACCTCGCGTGCCCGCTGCGGGCTGATCCGGCCGGCGGCCACGTCCGCCCGGACGAGGTCCGGGTCGCGATCGCGGACGTCACCGTACCCTCCGCCGCCCGCCGTCTGGAGGCTCATCACCTCGCCGCCCCGGAGTGCGATGGTGAACTTGGCGGGGAAGCGGTCCGCCTTGCCGCCTGGATCGCGGAGGAAGTGGTTGGACCGCGCGGGGCCGCCGCCGAACAGCCCCTGGGGGGCGAACCGGACCCGCTCGGTCATCACGGAGAAGGTGACGTCCCCTTCGAAGACGTAGTCGCGGCGCAGCCCCAGCCCGCCGCGCCAACGCCCCGGTCCCTCCGAGTCGGGGACCAGCTCGTAGCGCAGGAAGCGGACCGGGTAGTTGGACTCCGTCTCCTCGATGGGCGCGTTCTCGGTGTTCTGGACGTGCGGCTGGATGGCGTCGATCCCATCGAGCCCGCTCCGGCCGCCGTAGCCGCCGGCCTGCGTCTCGTAGTAGACGAAATAGCGACCGGTCCGCGGGTCGACGCCGCCGAACGAGATGTTCATCATCGACCCCTTCGAGTCGGCCGCGGCCAGCTCGGGCAACACCGTCGCGAACGCACGGAGGCAGGTCTCGGTGAGGCGTCCCACCGTGTCGGCCCCAGCGCCGATCGCCGCCGGCCGGACCGAGTCCACCACCGAGCCGGGCGTGGTGATGACGTCGATCACCTGGTAGAAGCCGTCGTTGATCGGCAGGTCGGGGTCGATCTGGCAGCGCAGCGCGTAGGCGCAGGCCGACAGCGTCCCGCCGCGCGTGGTGTTGATCGACGAGGGGCGCTGGGCGTCGCAGCCCGTCAGGTCGAAGGTCACCTTCTCGTCGGTGATCGTGATCCGGGCCGTGATCTTGACCGGCTCGTCGGTCATCCCGTCGTCGTCCAGGTAGTCGGTCGCCTCGATCGTGCCCCGCGGCAGGTGGGCGATGGCCGCCACGGACCGGCGATGGGTGTACTCGAGGAGGTCGTCGATGCCGCGCCGGACGGCCGGCCGCCCGCGCTCCGCGATCAGCTCCGAGAAGCGGCGAAGGCCCACCGACACGCTGCCCAGCTGGGCGCGCAGATCGCCCTCCGCCTCGCGCGGCGACCGGACGTTCTCCAGGAGCATCGCCAGGACGCTCCGATCGATCACCCCGTCGTGCAGCACGCGGACGGGCGGGATGATCAACCCCTCCTGGTATTGCTCGCGGTGGAGCCCGATGCTCCCCGGAGTCCCACCGCCCACGTCGACGTGGTGGGCCATCGCGACGGCGTACGCGAATGGCTCGCCGTCGATCATCAGCGGCGCCACGAGGCAGACGTCGTTGAGGTGGAGCCCGCCCAGGTGCCCCTGGTTGCACAGGATCGCGTCGCCGGCCTCGAGCGGCCCGTCGTACGTGGCGAGGATGGCGGGCACAAACGTGGCGAGCGTGCCGAGATGGATGGGCTGCGCGAAGGACTGCGCGATCGTCCGGGCCCGGCTGTCGAACAGGGAGCACGAGAAGTCGAGGCGGGTCTTGATGTTCGTCGAATAGGCCGCCTTGCGCAGGGTCACGCTCATCTCGTCGGTGATGCCGACCAGGGCGTGCCGGAAGATCTCCAGGCGGAGGGCGTCGGTCGGGGCGAGCGGGCCTGTCACGTGACGGGAGTCCTTTCGTGCGTCGTGCTCATCGGCGAAGGGCGCGTCCGGCCCGGACGCCGGTAATCTGTCGGTTCTCCACGGCGAAGGCGCCATTGACCAGGACGTGGCGCATGCCTTCCGCCAGCCGGTTGGGCTCCTCGAAGCTGCCCGTGGCGTGCATGGCGGCGGGGTCGAAGACGGCGAGGTCGGCCCGCGCGCCCACCCGAACCGTGCCCCGGTCCGTGATGCCGATCTGCCCGGCCGGGAGCCCCGTCAGCCGGTGGATCGCGGCCTCCAGGGTGACTGCTCGCCGCGCCCGGACCACGGTCTCCAGGTACCACGCCGCCCACGTGAAGGCCCCGTGGAAGACATGGTGGCCGATCGGGCCGTCCGGGCTGAACGTGGTGGCGTCGGAGCTGGGCGAGCAGCGCGGATGGGCCGCGGCGGCGGCGATCTGGTCCACGGTGTACGACCACCCAATGCACATCGGGCCGTCCACGCGCTCGGCATGGGCGGCCAGGACGTCGAAGATGACGTCACGCGGGTCGCGCCCCGGCCCTGCCAGGTCGGCCACGCTCCGGCCGGCCACCTCCGGGGTGTTGGGCGCGTCCACGATGAAGACGCCCCCGTAGCCGCGGATCCCGAAGCTGTCGACGATGCTGCGATGCCCGCGCAGCTCGGCCCGGCGGTCGCGGAGGACGGCGCGGACCAGGGACGGTCCACCGTCCACGACCCAACGGGGGAGTGCGACGCTCAGGTTGGTGAACCCGAACAGCCGGGTGTGGACGTCGAAGGCGACCCGCAGGCCCGCGGCCGCGGCATCGTCGATCGCCGCCATCGACCGTTCGAGCGCATCCGCGGGGGCCCCGGGCCGGGGCACCAGGTGGGAGACCTGGAGGCGCGCGCCGGAACGCCGCGCGGTGTCGATGGCCTCCTGGACCGCCTCGACCGCGCGGACGTCCTTGTTCCTCGTGTGCGAGGCGTACAGGCCGTCGCGCCGGGCCACGATGCGGCACAGGTCGTCGATCTCGCCCGGGTCCACGCCGCCCTCGATGGGGTACTCCAGCCCCGTCGAGAAGCCAAAGGCTCCGGCGTCCAGGGACGCCTCGAGGAGCCGCCGCATGGCACGTCGCTCGTCGGGCGTGGCGTCGGCCGCGGCGTCGGCCATGGCGGTGAGCCGGAGCGTCCCATGCGGGACGAGCGCGGCGACGTTGATGGCCGGCCGGGCGGCGTCCAGTGCGTCGAGGTAGCCGGCGACCCCTGTCCACGGCATGGGCCAACCCGGCTCATACCCATAGATGTTGTCCGCGTGGCGCTCCGGGCGGTCGATCGGCGCACACCCGTGGCCGCAGTTGCCCACGAGCTCCGTGGTCACGCCCTGGGCAATGGCGCTTGCGGCCTGGGGGTCGATGACGACCGTGAGGTCCGAGTGGCTGTGGATGTCGATGAAGCCGGGCGTCACGACGCAGCCGCTTGCGTCCACGAGGCGCGCCGACTCGGCGCCGCCCAGGTCGGGCGCGATGGCGACGATCCGGTCGCCCCGAATTCCGACGTCGCCGCGGACCGCCGGCGACCCGGAGCCGTCGATGATGAGCCCGCCGCGCAGGACGACCTCGGGTCGCCCGCCGATCACGCTCTCGAGGTGGGATGGATCCATCGCGGGAGGATATGATACCGGTATGGCGTCTGCCGACCGCATCCGCGCCTGATGGACAAGCTCCCGGGGGCGCCGACGGCCCGCATCGGTGCCGACATCGGCGGGACATTCACCGACGTCGCGCTGGTCGACGGCAACGGCCGCCTTGCCATCCACAAGGTGGTCTCCACGCCGCCGGACTTCGGGCGCGCGGTCGCCGAGGTCGTCGAGCGGCTGCAGCACGACGGCGCCCTGGGGCCCGAGACCGAGGTGATCCACGGGACCACCGTCGCCACCAACGCCATCCTCGAGCGACGAGGCGCCCGGACCGCCCTGCTCACCACGGAAGGCTTCCGGGACGTGCTCGAGCTTCGCCGCGCCCGGGCGCCCGAGCTCTATGACGCCCGCTACGTCCCGCCCCCGCCGCTCGTGGACCGCCGCTGGCGGATCGGGCTCCGGGAGCGCATCGGCCCCGAGGGACAGGTCCTGGTCCCCATCGATGAGGCGGAGGTGCGCCGCGTCATCGCGTTCCTGGCGGCCGAGGGCGTCGAGTCCATCGCGGTCTGCCTGCTCCACTCGTTCCGCAACCCGTCCCACGAGCGGCTGATCGGGCGGCTCCTGGAGGAGACCGCCGCGTACACCTCGCTGTCCGTCGACCTGCTCCCGGTCATCGGCGAGTACGAGCGGACCAGCACCACCGTGGTCAATGCCTACATCGGGCCGGTCGTCTCGCGCTACGTGCTGGACCTGGCCGCCGACCTCCGCCGGATCGCCGGCATCGGCCGCCTGCAGGTCATGCAGTCGAGCGGTGGCCTCATGTCGGCCGCCCGGGCGGCTCGCCAGCCCGCCCAGATCGTGGAGTCCGGGCCGGCCGGCGGCGTGATCGCCGGCGTCCGGCTGGGTGAGGTCTCGGCCGCCCGCGACCTGATCTGCCTGGACATGGGCGGCACCACGGCCAAGGCCAGCGTGATCGAGGGCGGCGTCCCGACGCTCACGAGCGAGTACGAGGTCGGCTCCGGCATCTCGCTGTCGAGCCAGATGTCCAAGGGGCGCGGCTACGCGCTGAAGGTGCCCGTCCTCGACATCGCGGAGGTCGGGGCCGGCGGCGGCAGCATCGTCACGGCCGACCCGCTCGGGACCATCCTGGTCGGGCCGCACAGCGCCGGCGCCGTGCCGGGCCCGGTCTGCTACGCGGCCGGCGGCACCCACGCCACCGTGACCGACGCGAACGTCGTCCTGGGCTTCGTCAATCCGGAGGCCATCGCCGGTGGGTCGCGGGCCATCCACCCGGACCTGGCGCACCGGGCGATCCGCGACGATGTGGCCTCGCCCCTGGGCCTGTCGGTGGAGGCTGCCGCGCACGGTGTGTTCGGGGTGGCCACCGCGACCATGGCCCGGGCCGTCAAGGCCGTCACGACGTACCGGGGTCGCGACCCGCGTGACTTCGTCCTGCTGGCCTTCGGCGGCAACGGGCCCATCTTCGCCGCCGCCCTCGCGGAATCGCTCGGGATGCGCCACGTCAGGATCCCAGCCGCGGCCGGGGTCTTCTCCGCCCTCGGGCTGCTCGAGGCCGAGGAGGCCTGGCATCTCAGCCAGTCGGTCTTCGCGGTGTCGGCGGCGCTCGATCCGGACGACCTGGTCCGGCACTACCGCGTGCTGGAGCGCCGGCTCCTCGACGAGCTCGCCGAGGGTGACACCCGTGCGGTCGAGATCACGTGGGGCGCGGACGTTCGGTACGCGGGGCAGGGCTACGACCTGACGATCCCGGTCGACCGGACGGGCGCGCCCGGCGACCTGGTCGCCCGCCTCCGCGAGACCTTCCACGTGACGCACGCCAGGGCGTACGGCCACGCGTCCGAGTCGGACGAGATCGAGCTGGTCAACGTCCGCGTCACGGGACGGCTGCCCCGGTCGGGTGCCATCTCGCGGGCGACGGAGGCGAGCGCCCGGCCGGCCTCGTCCCGGTCGATCTGGCTGGGCCCGCGGCTGGGCCGCCACCTGGCGCCCGTCCTGGATCGCGCCGACCTGCGCATGCCGGTCATGGGACCCGTGCTCATCGAGGAGCCCGACACCACCACCGTCGTCCCACCCGGCTGGTCCGCCCGGCTCGACGAGCAGAACACGATCGTCATGGAGCACGTGGCGTGAGCGGGGACGGCGGCACGGGCGCGCACGGGGCCCCGCTCGACCAGGATCCGGCCACGCTCGAGATCGTCCGCCACGCGCTCGGTTCGGTGGCTGATGAGATGGCGCTGATCATCGCCCGGACCGCCTACTCGGCCACGGTCCGCGACGCCCTGGACTACTCCACGGGGATCCTGAACGCCGACGGCGAGCTGGTCGCCCAGGGCCTGGGGATCGCCCTCCACCTGGGGTCGTTCCCGTCGGCTGTGGGCCGAATCGTCGAGACCTACGGTCCCACCCTCCAGCCCGGCGACGTGTTCATCCTGAACGACCCGTATGGCTGGGGCGGCATCCACCTGCCCGACATCTACATCATCAAGCCGATCTTCCACCGGCGCTCGGTGCTGGCCTTCGCCGCGACCGTCGCCCACCACACCGACGTGGGCGGCCTGATCCCCGGGAGCAACTCGACCACGACCACGGAGATCTTCCAGGAGGGGATCCGCCTGCCGGGGGTCCGCCTGTACGAGGGGGGGCGCCTCAACCAGGCCATCCTCGACATCATCGCCGCCAACGTCCGGGTGCCGCACAAGGTGCTGGGCGACCTCCGGGCCCAGCTCGCCGCGGTCGACGCCGGCGAACGCGGCTACCTCGACCTGGTTCGCCGCTACGGCGCCGACGGCCTGGCCGCGCTCGAGGAGGCCCTCCTGAACCTGGCCGAGCGGATGGCGCGGCGCGAGATCGCCTCGTTCCCCGACGGCGTCTACCGGCAGGTCGCCTGGATCGACAACGACAGCGTGGATCCCGGCCCGGTCCGCATCGAGGTCGCGGTCACCATCGCGGGCGACACGATCAAGGTCGACCTGGCCGGCACCTCCCCGCAGGTCAGGGGCGGCATCAACTCGCCGCTCCCGTTCACCAAGTCGGCGGTCTATGCCGCGACCCGCCTCGTCCTCGACCGGTCGATCCCGAACTCGGCCGGCTACTTCCGGGCGATCGAGGTGGTGGCCCCGGCGGCCAGCGTCGTCAACCCCGACTTCCCGGCCGCCTGCGGCGCGCGCGGGATCACCGGCTTCCGGGTCATGGACGCGGTGACCGGCGCGCTTGCACAGGCTGTCCCCGACCGCGTGCCGGCGGACGGTGAGGGGGGCAACACGCTGGTCTCCATCGGGGCCAACGACCAGGCAGGGCAGCCGTTCGTGTTCATCGAGATGTTCTGTGGGTCGCGCGGTGCGGGGCAAGGCTACGACGGCCCGGCCGGCGTCCCACACCCGGGCTCGAACAACGCCAACCTGCCGATCGAGATCGCGGAGAGCACGTACCCGGTCAGGTACCGGGAGTACGGGTTGGTCCAGGACTCCGCCGGCCCCGGGCAGTGGCGCGGCGCCCCGGCCCTGGTCCGCGACTTCGACTACCTGGGCTCGGACGGGCAGGTCCAGGTCCGCTCCGACAAGCGCGACCATCCGCCCTTCGGGCTGGCCGGCGGGGGACCCGGCAGGCGGTCGATGACGACGGTGGATCACGCGGGCGAGATCACGGAGCGCCCGGTCATGGGCCCTTCGCCCATCCTGACCGGGGACCGGTTCCGGCACGAGCTGGCCAGCGGCGCGGGTTGGGGGAATCCCTTGGCGCGCGACCCCGACGCGGTCCTGCGCGACGTCCGGAACGGGGTCATCAGCGCCGCGAAGGCAAGCCAGGACTACGGGGTGGTGATCAGCCCGGCCGGCACGGTCGATGCGCCGGCGACCGAGGCCGCAAGGGGCGCTCGGCGCTAGCGGAGTAGCGGCGCGGCGTGCGAAGGCCCGGCTCCTGCCAGCGAACTGCCGCTATTCACACCCCGTGAGGACTACGCGGGTTGCCGCCCCTCCCCGGACTCGCCGCGTCTCCGAAACATGCCCACGCGAGCGTGCGCCGGCACGAATGTCGCCGTGGCAGCGGAGCCTGCCGGTCAACGTGACGTCCTGATCCTCCGGAGTCCTCACCCCATGGGAATTGCGAGAACTGCCGGCGGCGCGGATGGCCTTCACGGACGCCCTGCGCTCGCGGTCAACTGACGGACCCGTTTCGGCGCCGTGTCCGTGACCTGGAGGGGTCGGCGGAGGGGTCGGCGTGCGCCGCGCGGCGCACGACGGACAGCGTTCCTGGCCACGGACACGGCGCGGCGCACCCGAAACGCGCGCTAGATCCCGAGCCTCAGCCGACGCGCGAGCTCCCCGGTCGTCTGGTTGGTCAGGGGCTGGTGATCCTTGAGCGGCAGGATCCGCTCGTGGATCGCGTCCAGGAACCACGCGGGCTGCGGGAAGAACGAGGCCTCCAGCTCCGCGGCGGGGGTGATCCAGTTGCGGCTGCCCAGCACGACGGGCGGCGCGTCGAGGTGGTCGAACGCCAGCGTGGTCAGGTTGGCGGCCACGCTCTGCATGACGCCACCGCGCTCCACGGCGTCGCTGGCGAGCAGGACCTTGCCGGTCTTGGCCACCGAGGCGACGAGGGGGTCGTAGTCCAGGGGACACACGGCCCGCAGGTCGATGACCTCGGCTGACAGCCCGTAGTCGGCGGCCAGCCGATCGGCCGCCTCCAGCGCCGTGTACAGGATGGGCCCGAGCGTGATGATCGTCAGGTCCTTCCCGGCTCGCTTGATGGACGGCTGGGACAGCGGGATCTCGTAGTACCCCTCCGGCACGCCGGATTCCACGAACATCTCGCCGAAGTCGTAGACCTTCTGGCTCTCGAAGAACACCACCGGGTCCGTCCCGGCCAGCGCGGTGTTCAGCATGCCCTTGGCGTCGTAGGGCGTGACGGGGTAGACCACCTTCAGCCCCGGGATGTGGTGTGCCAGCGCGGTCCAGTCCTGCGAGTGCTGGGCGCCGTACTTGGACCCGACCGAGATGCGCAGCACCACCGGCATGGTGAGCTGTCCGGCCGACATGGCCTGCCACTTGGAGAGCTGGTTGAAGATCTCGTCGCCGGCGCGGCCCATGAAGTCCGCGTACATCAGCTCGGCCACCGCGCGGCCGCCTTCCAGGCCGTAGCCCACGGCCGCTCCGACGATGGCGGCTTCCGAGATGGGGGAGTTGAAGAGCCGGTGATAGGGCAGGGCCTCGGTCAGTCCCCGGTAGACGGCGAAGGCGCCGCCCCAGTCGCGGTTCTCCTCGCCGAAGGCGACCATCGTGGGGTCGATGGAGAAGCGGTGCAGGAGGGCTTCGAAGATGGCGTCGCGCACGTTGTACGCCTTCATCTTGGGAACCGGCTTGCCCTCGTGCAGCGGGGTCCGGATCCTGGTCCGGATCTGCTGCACCCGCGGGTTGTCCGCCAGGTCCTGCAGGAGCTCCGGCACGCGATCGTCGCCGCGCTCCATCCGGCGGTTGGAGAACATCACCTCGCCCGCAAGCTCCGAGCTGATCGCGATGCGGGGCGCCTTCTCGTGATCGACCGCCGCCTGGAACATCTCGAAGACCGTGCCCTCGATCGACGCGCGCGCGTCATCCAGCTCCTCGGACGACAGTGCGCCGCCATCGATCATCCGCTGGCGGTAGGCCAGGAGCGGGTCGGCCTGCTGCCACTCCTCGATCTCCTCCTTGGAGCGGTAGCTGGAGGCGTCCGACGGGGAGTGGCCGCTGATGCGGTAGGTGACCGTGTCGAGCAGCACCGGCCCGCGGCCCTCGGCGATCACCTGCTTCTTGCGGCGGAACGCGTCGATCACCCCAAGCGCGTCGTTGCCGTTGATGCGCTCGGCGTGCAGCTGCTCGGGGTTCACACCCGCGCCGATGCGGGCGATGTAGCCGACAGCCATGGTCTCGCCCAGCGGCTGGCCGCCCATGCCGTAGTGGTTGTTCATGCAGTTGAAGATGATCGGCAGCCCGCCGCCCAGCGCCGGGTCCCACAGCTTGCGGTACTGGTCCATGCTGGCGAAGGTGATGCCTTCCCACACCGGGCCGGTGCCGAACGACGCGTCGCCGATGTTGGCCACCACGATGCCCGGCTTGCGGTTGACCCGCTTGAACAGCGCCGCGCCCGGCGCGATGGACCCCGAGCCGCCCACGATCGCGTTGTTCGGATAGATGCCGAAGGGCGCGAAGAAGGCGTGCATCGAGCCGCCCAGCCCGCGGTTGAAGCCCGTCTCGCGCGCGAAGATCTCGCTGTAGGCGCCGAACAGCAGGAACTTGTTGGCCAGCTCCCTGACCGTCCCCGAGTGCGACGGCTCCAGCGGCCGGAGGATGGCGCCGTCCAGGTAGGTCCGCATGATCCGGGAGAGCGTCTCGTCGTCCAGCTGGCGGATGGCCGAGAAGCCCTTGGCCAGGATCTCGCCGTGGCTGCGGTGCGAGCCGTAGATGTGATCGTCCGCGGTGAGCAGGAACGCCATCCCCACCGCCGCCGCCTCCTGGCCGATGGATAGATGCGCAGGACCCAGGTGCTCGTAGGCGACGCCCTTGAAGGTGCGCTTGATCTTGATCTCGTTGAGGCTGGTCTCGAACTCGCGGATGGCCGCCATGTCCTGCCAGATGGCGAGCAGGTCCTGTCGGGAGTACAGCTCGCGCTCCTGCGCGATGGTCTTGCCGTAGGCGTTCACCGGGATATCCGTGAACCTGACACGACCGGGCGCGAGCAGCTCTTCGGGCCGCAGGACCATGGACTTGGGCATCGTTCCGGCTACTCCACGTCAGGCGGCTGCAAGAACCGCCGCCTTCAAGGCCTCCCCGACGGTGGGATGCGGGAAGACCACGCGCTCCACGTCGGCGACCGTCATCTCCATCTCGATCATCTGCGCGGCCACCACGATGAACTCGCTGGCCAGGTCGGTCAGCGCATGGACGCCCAGGATCTCGCCATGGCGCGCGCCCACCAGGGCCTTGATCACGCCGGGAGAGCCCTCGTTCTCGATCAGGTATCGCCCGGCGACGCCCATCGGCAGCAGCGCCTTCTTGTACTCGATGCCCGCCGCCTTCAGCTCATCCTCCGTCCGCCCCACGCTGGCCATTTCCGGGTGCGTGTACATCACCGCGGGGATGGCGCCGTAGCGGATGCGGTCCGGGCGTCCGAGCATGTTGTTCACCGCCACCAGGCCTTCGCGCGTCGCGGCGTGCGCCAGCAGCAGGCGTCCCGTCACGTCGCCACAGGCCCACACGCCGGGCACGTTGGTCCGGCCCAGGTCGTTGGTCCGGATTCCCTTGCGGTCGAACTCGACGCCGGCCTCGGCGAGGCCGAGGCCCTCCACCACGGGCACGCGGCCGGTGGCGTTGATGATGCAGTCGGCGGTCACCGCGTCCGCGCTGCCGGCCTCCTCGAACCGCAGCGTGTTGCCCTCGACCGCGGTCACGCGGCACGACGTCCTGATGGTGACGCCGCTTCGCTTGAGCGACTGGGCCAGTCGGTTCGCGATGTCCTGGTCCGCGCCGGCGGCGATGCGCGGCAGCATCTCCACGATGGTGACCGGGACGCCAGCGGCGGCGAAGAAGCTGGCGAACTCGAGGCCGATGTAGCCGCCGCCGATGATGGCGACCGATTGCGGCATCTCCCGGAGCGCCAGGGCCGCCGTCGAATCGAGCACGCTGGGCGAATCGATCCCGGGAATCGGGGGGACCATGGGGCGGGACCCGGTGGCCACCAGGATGTTGCGCGCCGCCAGCGTCTGATCCCCGACCCGCACGCTGCTCCTCGACGCCAGGACGCCCCGTCCGCGGACGACCTCGACGCCGCTCCGTTGCAGCAGGCCCTCGACGCCGCGCGTGAGCGTCCCGACGATCTTGTCCTTCCGCTGCGCCACAAGCCCGAGGTCCAGGCGGACGCCAGAGACCTCGACACCGAAGGCGGCGGCGTTCCGACACTCGGCGACGAGCCGCGCTGAGCGCAGGAAGGTCTTCATCGGGATGCAGCCCACGTTCAGGCAGGCGCCGCCGACCCGGTCCTCCTCCACGATCGCGACGCGTGCGCCCAACTGCGCGGCGTGCGCGGCGGCCTCGTAGCCGCCCGGCCCGGCCCCCACGACCACCAGGTCGTAGGTGAGGTTCGAATCGGTCGCGAGGGTCACAGCTCCAACCCCGCGTTGGTTTCGATCTGCTCGACCTGCTCGCGGACGGTCGCCAGGAAGCGCGCCCCGGGCGCTCCGTCGATCACCTGATGATCGCAGGTGATCGAGAGCCCGAGGTGGTCCACGAAGACGACGGCCCCGTCGCGCCGCACCGGCTTGAGGGTGATCGAGTCCACGCCGAGGATCGCCACCTGGGGCGGATTCAGGATGGGGGTGAACGTCTCGACGCCGTACATCCCGAGGTTGCTGACCGTGAACGTCCCGCCCGCCATGTCATCGGGCGAGAGGGTGCCGCCGAGCGCCTTCTGCGTGAGCTCCTTGACCTGCCGTGCCAGCTCGGGGAGCGACAGGCGACCGGCCTGCCTGACCACCGGGACCAGCAGGCCCTTGGGCGTGTCGCACGCGAACCCGATATTGATCTCCCCGTGGGCCCGGATCCCGCCGTCGACGAGCTCGACGTTGACCTCCGGCCGCAGCGCCAGCGCCCGCACGGCGCAGAACATGACCATCTCGTTGATGTTGATGTCCGGCAGGCCCGGCGCCGCCGCACGCGCCTTCACCCTGGAGCGCAGGGCCAGGAGCCCGGTGGCATCGGCCGATGTGCTCATCGTGTACTGCGCCGTGGAGTCCAGGGATTGCCGCATCCGGCGCGCGGTGATCTCCCGGGCGCGAGAGAGCTTCTTCGTGGGTGGGCCAAGATCGGCGGCACGCACGACACCCGGGGCGTCGGACCGCAGCTCGTAGCCCTCGGCCAGCAACCGCCTGGCGAGCGGCGTCGGACGCGCCGACTGGTCGTACAGCCGCTGCAGGTCCGCCTCCAGGACGCGTCCGCCGGGGCCCGAGCCAACGATCGGCGCCGGAAGGAAGCCGTGCCCGGCGGCGAACCGCCGCGCCCTGGGGCTCAACGGGGCGGACGCTGCCTCGGCTGCGACCGCTCCCTGGCCGTCGAGCGCCGACGCCTGGGGCCTGCTGAAGGGTGCCGGCGCGTCCGTGGCGCGCCCAGGGGCCTCCGGCGCTGCGCCCGAGCCGCGCGGGGGCGTGGGCGCAGCGCCGGCTTCGGGGCCACCCACGGCGCCAGGCGCCAGCTGTCGGAACTGGGTCACATCGTCGCCTGGCGCTCCGACCACCCCCACGTTGGTGAAGACCGGGACCAGGTCGCCTTCGTTGAAGAACGTCGCCAGGAGCGTGCCCGTGGCGGGCGACGTCAGCTCGTAGTTCGCCTTGTCCGTCTCGATCTCGGCGATCGGCTCGCCCTCGGCCACAGGGTCGCCGGCGTGCTTGAGCCACCTGGCGAGCAGGCACTCTTCCACCGTGTTGCCGAGCTTGGGCATCTCGATCGGCGTGGGCATGGGCGCGCCTTCCGGGCCTAGCGGATCTCTTCGAGGGGCTTCCAGCCGGCCTCGACGAACTGGGACAGGGTGCGTTGCGTCAGGCCGTAGGCCAGGAACTCCTCGGGCGACATCCCGTCGGGCGCATACGCCTTGACGAACTCCGGCATCGTGGACAGGCGCGCGACCACGTCGGCGTCGATCTCGCGGCCGATCCGCTCCTCGCGCGGCCAGTCTTGGGTGACGAACCACTCCTGCGGCGCGGGCGCCATGGACATCACCAGCTGGGCGCCGGCGAGGTCTGTCAGGTGGTACGGGCCGCGCAGGGCGGCGACCAGCAGCACGGCCTCGTAGTCCCGCTCCTGGTAGATCCGGTACGCGCGCTTGGTCACGGCCAGGCCCGCCTGGCGGATGTCCGACTCGGTCGCCGCCGCGCGACTGTCCTGTGCCACTTCGCGGAGGTAGTCGTCCACGCGGCCGATCATGATCACGGCGAAGCAGCGGCCGGGCTCGATGCCGCGGTCCAACGCGCGTCGACGTCCGGCGCGGCACCGTTCGGCGATGGCGATCGCCTGGGGGACCGTGAAGCTCACGGTGGCCGTGGCCGTGATTCCCTCGGCGATGCAGTCCTCGAGCACATCGAGGCCGGCAGCCACGGCCGGCAGCTTGACCGCGATGTTGGGCGCCAGGGCGTGGTACCGGCGTGCCATCGCCAGCATCGCCTCGCGGTCGCCGGCGCGCGAGGGATTCACCTGCGCGCAGACAAAGCCCGTGCGGCCGCTGGTCCGTTCGTGGTGCGGCGCGTACATCGCGGCCGCATGGCTCGCCACCGCCCCGATCAGCGCCTCGGCCTTTGGCTCCCCAATCAGGCCGCGGGCATCAACGTCCGCCATCGCGGCCGCCCATTCCGGGCGCCGGCGCGCCATCGTCACGCTCGAAAGCAGTGGATTCGTGGTCACGCCGACCGCCCCGCGCTCGAGGGCGAGGCGCAGCTCCGGAGGATCGGCGGAGTCGTGCCACCACTCGGTCCTCGTGTTGGCGAGGAGCCACTCCAGGTATGTGCTGTCGCTCACGCATTGCTCCTTGGGTGACCGAATCATAGGGCAGGCGGCGCACCGCCGCCCCTGGGTCCTAGGAGCGCTTGATCTCCACCTGCGCCATGTCCTCGATGAAGGTGGCGATCGCCGAATGGTCGAGGTCGCCCCGGCCGTTGTTCATCAGTGCCATCAGCATCTGCTGCGCCAGGCTGGTGAAGGGCAGGCTGACCTTCAACGCTTCGGCCGCCAGCAGGGCGTTGCGCAGGTCCTTCTGGTGGAGCCGGATGCGGAAGCCCGGCTTGAAGTTGCGGCCGATGACCATCGGCGCCTTCGCGTTCAGCACGGCGCTGCCGGCCAGGCCGCCCTTCACCGCGTTGAAGACCACCTCGGGATCAAGCCCCGACTTCGTGGCGAGCGCGAGCGCCTCGCTCATGCCGGCGATGTTGACGGCCACCATGATCTGGTTGGCGAGCTTGGTCACATTGCCGGCGCCCACGGCTCCGGTCAGCGTGCTTGACCCCAGGGCGTCGAACAGCGGCAGCACCTGGTCGAAGACGGCCTGCTCCCCGCCGACCATGATGGCCAGGCTGCCGTCAATCGCCTTGGGCTCGCCGCCACTCACCGGCGCGTCGAGGAACCCCAATCCCTTGGCCACGCAGGCCGCGCCGACCCGCTGCGCCACGATCGGGCTGATCGAGCTCATGTCCACCACGATCGAGCCCGCGTGCGCGCCCTCCAGGATGCCGCCCGGGCCAAGCACCACGGCCTCCACCTCCGGGCCGTCCGGGAGCATGGTGATGGTGATCTCGGACCGCGCGGCGACGTCCGCGGCGGACGCACCCCGGGCAGCGCCCGCCGCAACCAGCTCATCCACGGCGCCTGTCACCAGGTCATGGACCACCAGCGCATGACCGGCTTTGAGCAGGTTCCGCGCCATGGGCTTGCCCATGATTCCCAAGCCGACGAACCCGACCTTCATAGCTGGCTCCTTTCAAGTCGTCCGACACTACCCGGCACGTCCGGTGCACCTCCAGTGCTCCGGCCCATCGACAAGGGCCACGGCCAGTGCGGTGGGGCGCCGGCACAGCGGCGACCAGGTGATTGTGAACGGCAGGTGCAACCCGAGTGCGCCGATGCTGCGTTCGGGGCGGCCCTCGACGCCTGGGCTGCCCTCGCCGCGGCCGCCTGGGCTATCGCCGGACGCTTTCGACGCCGGTCGTGAAGCGGTCCAGCGCGGACCGGTCCAGCTCCATCCCCAGGCCCGGCGCGGTCGGCGCCTGGACGTGACCACCCGCCGGCACGACCGGGTTGGCCAGCACCTTCCAGTAGACGTCGATCTCCTGCCTCGGGTCGGTCACCTCGACGGCCATGACGGTGGGCAGGGCGGCAGCCAGGTGGACGTGGATCTCCGGGAAGACATGCGGCAGGACGGGGATGGAGTGGGCTGCGGCCAGGGCGCAGATCTTGAGCGCCTCGCTGATTCCGCCGGTGATCGTCGCGTCCACCCGCAGGTAGTCCGGCGGCGCCTCGGCGATCAGGTCGCGAAAGGCGTAGCGGCCGGCCATGTCCTCGCCGAGCGCCATCGGGATCCCGGTCCGTTCGCGCAGCTGCACGGCGAGCTGCCGCGAATCGAAGGTGAACGGATCCTCGATGAAGGCCAGGTTGAACCGGTCCCAGGTCCGGACGGTCGGCGCCACGGCCGCCACGGTTCGCCACGACCAGTGCGCGTCATAGGCCAGCAGGCTGGCCCCGACCGCGCTCGACGCGACCCGCAGCCGCTCCGTGTCCCCCTCGAGCGACCCACCCGCGATCTTGATCCAGGGATAGCCCTCGGCCGCGTAGCCGGCGATCTCCGCCCCGAGCGCGTCCAGGGTGGCGCCCTGTCTCGGGTAGCCGCCCGCGACGCTCGCCGGGACCCGGTCCCGGAACCCGCCGAGGAGCCTCCACAGGGGAAGCCCGGCGACCTGCGCCTTGATATCCCAGAGCGCGATGTCGAGCTCGCTCAGGCAGCGCATGAACAGCCCGCGCTGGCCGATCAGGAGGTTGCGGTAGTAGAGCTTCTCCCAGATCGCCTCGGTGTCCAGGGGGTTTGCGCCGAGCACGTGGGGCGCCACGTTGCGCGCGACGATCGGACCCAGCGGGGCGTCTCGTGTCATGCCGAACCCAAGCCCGGTGACGCCCTCGTCGGTGAAGACCTCCACGACCAGGTACTCGCGCCCGTCGAAGTGCAGGTCGCCCAGGACGATGGGCGTCGAGAGCGGGATGCGGATGGTCGTCGCGCGGACCTCGGTGATGATCATCCGTGACCCTCTCCGCGTTGCCCGACGTTGATCTCCTCGTCCGGGCGGTCCTCGTTGGGGCCGACCCCGGCCAGGAACCGCAGGCCGGCCGGCCCAGCTTCGATGGCGTGGACTTCGTCGATCTCCGCCAGCAGGAGGTCGCCCGGGCCGACGGGCGTCGGCTCGCTGTCGCCGATCGTGAACGTGCCGGAGCCGCCGACGATCAGGAACCATTCGTGGGCATTGGGGTGCCGATGGGGGATGGTCCGGAAGCCGGCCGGGAACTCCAGGAGCACCAATCGCATGGCGGGCGAGCCAAACAGCGGGACCCGGTAGAGGCCCTGATGCGTCAGCGGCTCGTCGAACGGGACCCTGGTCAGGCGGGCATTGAGCGCCTGGGCGCTGGCGACGAACGGCATGTCACCTCCAAAGTGGTGTCTGGTACCGTAGCCGCGCCGACCCCGGCTCCGCAAGTCGTCAGGGAGGGTGGGCCCGTGGGTTCGGGTGGACACAGGGTCCTCGTGGGGGGCTTCTCGCACGAGCTGAACAGTTTCGTCCCTGGCCTCTCCACCGCCGAGGTCCTCGCCCGTGCCGGGGCGACGGTCATCGGCGACGAGATGTTCGGAACGGCATCCGGCGAGGCGCTCGAACGCCACGCCGTGGCCGACGTGGCCCGCGAGGCGGGCGTCACCCTGATCCCCACCATCCACATGTTCGGCCGGGTCGGGCCGGTCATCGCCGACGACGCGTACGGGCCCATCCGCGCCCGCATCCTGGCGGGCGTCCGCGAGCACCGGGATGAGCTGAGCGGGGTGATGCTCTGCCTGCACGGCGCCATGGCGACGCAGTCGATCGATGACACCGAGGGCGACATCCTCGGCGCGGTCCGTGAGATCGTGGGGCCGGACCTGCCGGTCGTGGCCACGTTCGACATGCACGCTCATGGCACGGCCGCGATGGCGCGGGCCGCCAACGCGCTGGTCGGCTACCGGACCTGCCCGCACACGGACTACTACCAGACGGGCCAGCGGGCGATGCGCCTCCTGGTCCGCGCCATGGACGGCGACATCCGCCCGGTGGTCTCGTTCCGCAAGGTGCGCATGACGGCCTCGTCGGAGCACCACGACACCAACCACGGTCCGATGGTCGAGGTGGAGGCGGAGGCGCGTCGCCTGGAGGGCGAGCCGGGCGTCCTTGACGTAGCCGTCTTCGCGACCCAGCCGTGGATGGACGTCCCGGACATCGGCTGGAGCGTCGCGGTCACCACCGACGGCGCGCCGGCCATCGGCCAGGCGGTGGCCGACGCGCTGGGCCGCTTCATCTGGGAGCGACGCGAGCGGTTCAGGGTGGTCAAGACGCCCGTTCGCGAGGCGCTTGCGGCCGCCCGCGCCAGCACCGCCTTCCCCGTGGTTCTGGCCGACAGCGCCGACACGACGACCGGCGGCGGCAACGGCGACGGGAACCTCCTCCTCAAGGAGCTGCTCCTCGACGAGCGTGACGACTCGGCCGTCCTTGTCCTGACCGACCCGGGCGCGGTGGACCGCTGCTTCGAGGCGGGGGTCGGGGCGGACGTGACGCTCCAGGTGGGCGGATCGCTGACGCCGCAGTACTTCTCACCCGTCACGCTGTCCGGTAGCGTCATCACGCTGGCCGACGGCCGCTACCAGACCGAGCTGCCGATCACGCCCACCGATGTCCGGCGCATCGCGGTCGTCGAGCGCGGGGGCCTCCGCGTCGTCCTCACCGCGGAGAAGGCGCCCCAGCTGGACGAGAGCATCTACCACCGGGCGGGGGTGTGGCCGCGCCACGCCCGGATCATCCAGGTCAAGTCGGCCGGTGGCTTCCGCGCCGCCTACGATCCGTTCGCGGCCGCCATCATCTACATCGACACGATCGGCCCGGCCGACAGCGACCTGACGAGGCTGCCGTTCCAGCGGATCACGCGGCCGCTCTGGCCCTTCGACCCCGACCTCGACGAGCCTTGGGAGGCCGCCGGCGGACCGGGTCCCGCCGGGCCCGGCGCGGGCGCGTGACGGCCCGGCAGTCCACCGCCCAAAGGAGCGCCAGATGGCCCAGTCCCCGCTGATCGCCGCGATCCGGACCTCGGTCGTCCACGTCACGACCCGGACCAACTGGGTCCTGGTGCTGGTCGAGACCGATGACGGTCGGATGGGCGTCGGCGAGGCCACGCTGGACGGCCACGAGCCGCAGGTACTCGCGGAGGTCGCGGCGGCCGCACGGGAGCTGATCGGCCAGCCCGCAATCCCCACGCTGCCGGCACTCCGGCCGCACCCGGGCGCGTTCGGCGGCCTGGCCCACGCCGCGGCCAGGAGCGCGATCGAGCAGGCCCTCTGGGACCTGCTGGGCCAGCGCCTGGGCACCCCCATCTCGGAGCTGCTTGGCGGACCGTCCAGTGGCTCCGTCCGCCTATACGCGAACGTCAATCGATCCACCCTCCTGAGCCGATCGCCGGAGGCGTTTGCGGCGGCGGCCCGCGGGGCCGTCGCGGCAGGCTTCGGAGCCGTCAAGGTCACCCCGTTCGACGGCCTGCGCTGGGATCCCGAGCAGGAGCGTCCCGCCCGCGCGCTGATCGACGCCGGTCTCGCCCGGATCCACGCGGTGCGTGCCGAGGTCGGCCCCGGGGTCGACGTCCTGATCGACTGCCACGGCCGGTTCAACCCGCGGACCGCGGTGGTGATGGTCCGCGAGATGGAGGCGATCGATCCCTACTGGATCGAGGCACCGGTCCCGGAGCGGGACCTCGAGGGCTGGCGACACGTGCGCGACTCGACGAGCGCCCGCCTCGCCGGCGGCGAGTTCCTGGTGGGGCTCGAGGCGCACCGGCGGTTCATCTCGGCGACCGGCGTGGACGTCGTGATGCCGGACGTCAAGTATTGCGGCGGAATCGGCGGGCTGATGGCGGTCACCGCCCTGGCCACGTCCTTCGGGACGGCCGTCGCGCCGCACGACCCCAGCGGCCCCGTCTCGACGGCGGCGACGGCGCATGCGGCGCTGGCCAGCGGGGCCGATCAGATCGTGGAGTTCGCGTGGGGCGAGACGACCTGGCGGTCGGATCTCGTGTCGGGCGGGGAGACCCTGGATGGGGGTCGCTACGTGCTGCCCGGCCGGCCGGGCCTGGGCGTCCAGCTGGACGAGACCCTCGCGGCGCTCCACCCCTTCGCCGAGACGCCGGTCGCGCCGGACCTCTGGGAGCGATAGCCGCGACGGACCAGCGCCCCGGCCGACCCGGGCACGGAGCCCGGGCACGGAGCCCGGGCTACTTGCCCAGGCCCAGCTCCAGGTGGCCGAAGATCGCCTGCAGGCGTGCGCGGTCCGCCGCCGGCAGCGGACCCGAGCCGACCGCCGCGGCGTTCTCCTCGAGGTGCTCGCGGCTGAACGTGCCGGTCAGCACCGTGGCGACGGCCGGGCCGCCCGCGACGTAGCGGTAGCAGGCCGCCTGGACCGACGGCGTCTCCTCGTTGACCAGCCAGCCGAGCGGATCGGCGTCCGGGACGGCGTCGGGCCTGAGATCCCCGCTTGCCTTGAGGGCCGCGACCTGGGCCTCCAGCGCCGCCGGCGATGCGAGGGCGCGGCGGACTGCGGCCATGACCACCACACCCACGCCCCTGGCCGCGGCCATGGGCAGGATGTCCCGCTCGGCGTTCTGGTGGAGGACGTTGTAGCCGACCATGATCACGTCCACCTCGTCCTGGCGGACGGCCCGCGCCAGCGTCTCGTGGCGGGGGTCGTCACCGGCGAACGACTCCGTGACGCCGATCGCCCTGATCAGCCCGGCCTCGCGAGCGCGCAGGAGCACCGGAAGGTGGGTCGCCATCACCGCGTCATAGGCGCCGGCCTTCAGGGCGTGGACGTAGAAGACGTCGATCATGTCCGTCCCGAGCCGGCCGAGGCTCGACTGCATGGCAGCCTCCACCTCCGCGCCGGTGAGGAGCGTGCCGTCCGGTGTCTGCGGCTGGTACTTGCTGGCGAGGACGTAGTCGCCGCGGGGCACGCCCGCGAGGGCGGCCGCCAGGCGTGTTTCGCTGTCGCGGTAGGCCCGGGCGGTGTCGAAACAGTTGACGCCCAACTCCAGCGCCCGGAGCGCGAGCAGGCGCGCCTCGCGCGCCTCGGCTCCCAGCGCCTGCCCGAAGAGATTCGCCCCACCAGTCCCAAGACCGAGGAGCGAGACGCGGATGCCCGTCCTGCCGAGGCTCCGGTATTCCATGCTCAGTTGCGCCCCAGCTGGGATTCCACGAACAGGCTCCGCTCGCCGTGGCCGGAGCCGGCATCGGCGATGGATCGCCGACCACGCAGGTCCGCTCCGCACGCGTGACACGCAGGGTACGTGGAAGTGGGGTTGACGGTCTCCGCAGCCCGCCGCTGCCCCGTGGGGGTAGCATCGACGCGATGACCATGCTTGCCGGTGCCGCCGCGGTCGACATCACGCCGCCCCTGCCGGTCGACATCCTGGGGTTCGTCCGTCGTGCCGTGGCACCTCGCGTGGCCTGGGAACCGCTCCAGGCGACCGCCTGCGTGTTGCGCACGCCCGGCACGACCGTCGTCATCGTGGCCGCCGACCTCGCCGGGCTCACGACGCCGATCGCGGATCGAATCCGCGAGCGCATCGGCGAGGCCATCGGCTGCGACCCGGCCAACGTGCTGCTGAACTCGAGCCACTCCCACTCCGCCCCGTGGCCCGGCGCAACGATCAAGCTGGGGGGCGAGTTCGACGGTTGGACCGAGCGCGAGCGTCGCTACTGGGAGAGCCTGCCGGACCTCTACGCATCGGCGGCCGTCCAGGCCGCCGAGCGGCTCGTGCCGGCGCGGGTCGGCGGCGGGGTGGGCAGGGTCGCCGGACTGGCGGTGAACCGGCGGGAGCGCACGGCGGACGGCCGGACGATCCTCGGCTGGAACCCCGACGGCTTCATCGACGAGTCGGTGGTTGCGATTCGCATCGACGAGGCGGGTGGCGGGCCGACGCGTAGCGGTGCGGCATCCCCCGGTGGCATCGCGACGTTCGTCGGGTTCGGCTGCCACCCGGTGGTGCTCGGGCCGGAGCTGCCGCACGTCAGCCCCGATTTCGTGGGCTCGCTCCGGAGGCACCTGTCGTCCACCGGCCGTCCCGGGGCGGTCACGGTCTTCCTGCAGGGTGCCGCCGGAAACGTCCTGCCGCTCGAGGGCTTCTTCGATCACCATGGCCCCGAGGTCGTCTTCGGAGAACGGCTTGCCCTGGAAGCCGCCCACGCGATCGCCGATCTCGACCCCCGCCCCACAACGATCGAGGGCATCGAGTACGGGTCCGTGACGCCCATCTCGCTGTACCGGCGCCGACTCGTGCAGGACCCGCCGGCTCAGCCGCTCCGGGCAGCGCGCCGGATCGTGGCCTTGCCGCTGCTGGAGCTTCCGGCCGTCGGAGCGCTCCAGACGGAGCTCGCCGAGCGCCGTGCGGACCTTGCCGCCCGGCGGGCGAGGGGCGAAACCCGCGCCACCACGAACCCGGTCAAGTACCACGTCGACTGGCTCGAGGCCATGCTGGCCGCGGAGCGCGCCGGGGGCCGGCCGACCGAGGTCCCGGGCGAGATCTGGGCCGCCCGCCTGGGCGACTGTGCCATCGTCGGGGCCCCGGGTGAGATCTTCGGCGAGATCGGCGCGGCCGTTCGCGCGGGGTCGCCGGCGGCAGTCACGATCTTCGCCGGCTACTGCCAGGGCGTGCTGGGCTACGTTCCCACCCCGGAGGAGTACCCGTACGGCGGGTATGAGCCCGCGGTCTCGCATCGCGGCTACGGCCTTCCGGCCCCGTTCTCACCGGACGTGGCCGGCATCATCCGCGAGACGTCGCTGTCCCTCCTTCGTGAACTGTTCGCAGATGAAGGCTGACGTCGCCTGGCGACCCCGCGTCGGCCTCGTGACGGTCCGCTTCATGCTGTACGACGCGCAGATGGGGTCCGACTTCCCGGAACGGATGCGCGCCCACGCAGCCCGATCTGCGGAGATCCTCGGCCGGTTCGCGGACGTCGTGGCGCCACCTCTGATCGAGTCCGAGGCGGATGCCGCGGTGGTCGCCAGGCTGCTGGCATCGGAGCGGCTCGACGCGGTGGTCTTCGCCCCCACGATGGTCGCGCCCCCGTCGTTCGCCGACCTCGCGCTCGCGTCGGTCGATGCGCCCCTGGTGATCTGGAACGCGCCGGCGATCGACCGGCTGCCTGACGACTACCACCAGGACGAGGCGACGGTCCACTCGACCACCGTGGGGTCGGTCATGTTCGGCAATGTCCAGGTCCGCCGCGGTCGCGAGTTCCAGGTCGTGACCGCGGGCCACGACGATCCGGTCCGACTCGCGACGCTGGAGCGGACGGTTCGGGCCGTCGCCGTCGCCGGATCGCTCCGCGGATCGACGTTCCTCCGGGTTGGGGACACGATCCCCGGCTATCTCGACGTGGAGGCAGACGACTCCGCGCTCGCCCGACTGGGTGTGCGGGAGGTCCGTCTTCCTCTCGGGGAGTGGGAGGCCCGGGTTCGCGGTGCGGACGCCGCTCGAGTGGATGTCCTGGATCGCGGCGTACGCATGCGTTGGGCGGGCGATCCGGGGCCGTGCGCCTCCCGCAGCGCTCGGATCGCCGTCGCCTTGTCGAGCGCGCTCGATGAGGTCGGCGCCGCCGGCGGCGCCGTGAACTGTCACGGTGCCTGGTTCCGCCAAAGCACCGAGGTGGGCCTGCCCGCCTGCCTGGCGGTCGCCATCGAGACCGACCGCGGCCGCCCGATCGCATGCACCGGAGATCAGCCGACGGCGATCGCGCTGACGCTCGCCCGCCGATTGACGGGTGCTGCCCTCTACTGCGAGTGCTACGTCCCCGAGCGTTCGACCGGCCTCGTCCTGGTGGCAGCCGGCGGCGAGGGCGATCCCGCCTGGGCGGAGCCCGCGGACGGCGTGACCCTGGAGGCAAACGATCACTACCCCGGCCTGCTCGGCGAGGGCACGTCCATCGCCTTTGGGCTGCGCACCGGTCCGGCGACGATCCTCTCCCTCTCGCCCACCGACGATGGCTGGGTCCTGGCCTGGGCGACCGGCGCCGTCGTCGAGTCGCGCTCCTCGGCGATGCGCGGGCCCAACGGGATGTTCCGCTTCGATTCCGGCGTCGGCGAGGAGGCGATGAGCCGCTGGATCCGCTCCGGCGCGACCCACCACAACGCGCTCGCCCCGGGGTGCCTCGATGTCGAGGTGCCGGCGCTGGCTGCGGCCCTCCGCATCCGTCAGCAGCGGGTCTAGCCGGGGGCCGACCGGGGCTGCCCCGAGGGGGTCGCCTTCGACGATGCGGGCACGAGCAGGCGGATGACCCGCCGAAGGTCGCCGACCAGCGGCTGCCCGGCGAAGCCGTAGGCGGCGCCGGCCGGCCGGCCGAGCAGCCACGCCGAGCCGAAGGCCGCGCCGGCGATGCGGGTCACCGTGCCGGCAGCACCGGCGCCCACGAGCGTGAAGGGGATCGACAGATCGGTCGCCAGGCGCGCCGTCGCGCTGAGCGCGACCAGCAGGTCCGCACGGTCGCGGCACGGCGTCACGATCTTGAGGAGGTCGGCGCCACGGGAAACCGCCGCATCAGCGATGCGCAGCAGGCCGTCAACCGCCTGGGGCCGCCCCGTGTGACACGAGAACAGCGCCTGGGCACCCATGGACCTGGCGGTCGACGCCACCTCCCGCTGCCGTTCGATGGCGGCCGGCGACCAGGTGACCTCGGCGGGCTCGCCCGGGCTGGACGCGAACGCCTCGGCCGCGGCGCTCCCGGGCGGCGGGGCCGGCCGCGGGTCGAACGTGTCCAGCTCGATGTCGATCGCGACCGAACCGGCCCCGACCAGCGCCAGCTGGCGCTCCATCCGCTCGTCGTCCGGCCAATCAGGCATCACCGCCTCCGCCAGCCCGTACGCGGTCATGAACGCGCGGCGGCGGCACGACGTGTAGGCGGGCGCGGGTGCCGCGCCGAGCAGGGCCGCCAGGGACGCGGGCGACGCGCCGGACAGGGCCGGGAGGTTGACCTCGAAGGCGTCGGCGCCGTCGGACAGCGCCTGCCGCATCGTCTCGGCCGCCGTGGCAGCGTCCCGGTCGGTGATCACGGCCACGATGAACGGGCGCCCCAGCGATCCCAGCTGCGAGGTGTTCACGGAGCGCTCAGCCATCCGTCCGCCGGCCCGGCTCGTAGCGGTCCTCGGCGGCGATGATCTCCGGCAGGCCGACCAGGTCGTTGAATTCGTCGAACGAGAGCATTCGCTCCGCGTACGCGCCGTAGCTCCCCGTCTGCTTCAGCTCCGCGTAGTAGCCCCGCAGCGCATGCGAGACCGCGTACAGCACGTCCGCCTGGAGCAGGAACCGGTAGCCCAGGCGTTCCAGGTCCGCCTTGGGGACGAGCGGCGACAGGCCCTTGAACACCCAGTTGTAGAGGAGGGGAGCGTCGATGAGCCGGGGGAGCCGCTCCACCTGCTCGAGCGTTGTCGGCGCCTCGATGAAGATGACGTCGGCACCGGCCTCGCGGTAGGCGTTGGCCCGATCGACCGCCTCGTTGAAGCCCTCCACGGCGAGTGCGTCGGTCCGGGCGAAGAGGAGGAAGTCCTCCGTCGTGCGCGTGTCCACGAAGGCATGGATCTTGGCGACGAAGTCGGCCTGCGGGACGACCCGCTTGCCGCGCATGTGCCCGCACTTCTTGGGCAGCACCTGGTCCTCGAGGTGGATCGCGGACGCGCCGGCCTGCTGCATCTCCCGCACCAGGCGGCGGACGTTCAGGTAGTTTCCGTAGCCGTCGTCGCCGTCCGCCAGGATCGGCGCGTGGGCGACGCCGGCCACGCGCCGGACGGCCTCCGCCTGCTCGGTCAGCGTCAGGAGGCCGACGTCGGGCAGCCCGAACGCGGAGCCTGACGTGTTGTAGCCGCCCACGTGCAGCCAGTCGAAGTCGAGCCGACTGGCGATCCGCGCCGCGAGGGCATCGTTGACGCTGACGACCTGGGCGATCGAGGTCCCGCTCCTGAGATCGGCCTTGAGGCCCATGGCGCGTCTCCTGGTCGGCCGGGCCACCCCGGAAGCCCGGGGGCGGGTCTGTCGCCCGGCACGGGTCCACCGTACTATGGTGGCCCGGCCGCTGGAAGCCCGGTCGCGATACAGGGAGGGCCCGATGCGACTCGCCGTTCTCGGCATCATGCACGAGACGAACACCTTCTCGAACGTCCCGACGGACGACCGGGTCTTCGAGGAGTCAACGATCGGGAATGGCCCGGGCATCCTCCTCGGGGACCGCGTCTGGGAGGTCTGGGGGGACTCCGGTATCACCGTCGCGGGCTACAAGGACGCGGATGCCGAACCGGGCGTCCAGGTCGTCCCGGTCGGCTGGGCCACCACCAACACGGGCGGAAAGCTCCCAACCTCCACCTTCGACCGCATCGTGGCCGGACAGCTGGCACGGCTGGAGGCCGAGGGGCCGTTCGACGGCATCCTGCTGGGCCAGCACGGGGCCATGGTCGTCGAGGGCTATCCCGACGGCGACGCGGAGTTCATCCGACGGGTCCGCGCAGCCGTGGGCCCCCGCGTGCCCATCGGGAACGTGATGGACACGCACGGGAACGTCTCGCCCGCCCAGGTCCACGGCGTGGACATCACGCTCCTCTGGCGCACCAACCCGCACATGGACTGCCGCGACCGAGGGCTCCAGTGCGCCCGACTGATCGCCCAGACCGTCCGCGGCGAGATCCAGCCCGTGCAGGCGATCGTCAACCCGCCATTGGTCGCCAACATCCTCGCCCAGAACACCGCCGACGAGCCGATGCGCGGGCTGCTGGCCCAGGCCCTCGAGCTGACAGCGGCCACGCCTGGCTTGCTCGACGCCAGCATCGGCGAGGGGTTCCCGTACGGCGACGTGCCCCACATGGGGATGGCGCTGGTCGCCGTGGCCGATCGGGACGTCTCCCTCGCCGAGAGGGTGGCTCGCACGCTTGCCCGGCGGACCTGGGAGCTGCGCGAGGCCTTCGACCCTCGGGGCGTCTCGGTCGCGGACGCGGTCCGCCTGGAGCGCGGCGACGCCGCGGGACCCATCGTGCTGCTCGACTGCGGTGACAACATGGGCGCCGGCACGCCGGGCGACTCCACCTTCATCCTGGCCGGTCTCCTCCGGGAGCGGCGGACCGACTGGCTCATCACCGTTCACGATTTCGAGGCTGTCCTGGCCTGTGTCGCAGCCGGCGTCGGCGGGAACGTCCAGCTGATGGTCGGCGGCAAGATCGACGGGCTGCACGGCACCCCCCAGCCGATCACCGGACGGGTGCGCACGCTGGCGGACGGCAAGTTCAAGGCCCACGACGCTCGGGTCCATGCTGGGCACAAGGAGTTCGACGGCGGGACCACGGCCGTGGTGCAGACCGACGGCGGCGGGACCGTTGTCCTGACCACGCTCCCGGTGATGACCATGAGCCTCGACCAGCACTACTCGATCGGCATCAACCCGGCCCGGTTCGATCTCGTCGTCACCAAGGGCGTGATGTCGCCACAGCCCGCGTACGGCGTGATCGCCTCGCGCATGGTCTACGTGGACACGCCCGGGATCTCGACGGCGAATCCCCGGTTCCTGGGCCACCAGCATCGGCGCCGCCCGATGTTCCCGTTCGAGCAGGGCACGGAGTGGTCATGACGCATTCCGGGCGCAGGGGGTAGTCAGATGCGACTCGCCGTCCTCGGCATCATGCACGAGACCAACACGTTCTCGAACGTCCCGACGGACGACCGCGCGTTCGCCGAGGCGGCGTTCGGCGGCCGCCACGGCGACCTGCTGGGCGACGAGGTCCGCGAGGTCTACGGGGACGTCGGGATCACGGTCGCGGGCTTCATGGACGCCGACGCCGACCCCGGCGTCAGCGTGGTTCCCATCGGCTGGGCGGCGACGGGCCCGGGCGGACCCCTCCCGACCTCGACCTTCGACCGGATCACGGCGGCCCAGCTCGCCCGCCTGGAGGCCGAGGGCCCGTTCGACGGGATCCTCCTCGGCCAGCACGGGGCCATGGTCGTCGAGGGCCATCCGGACGGTGACGCCGAGTTCATCCGGCGGGTCCGCGCGGCGGTCGGCCCGCGCGTGCCCATCGGCAACGTCATGGACACCCACGGCAACGTCTCGCCGGCCCAGGTCCAGGGCGTCGACATCACGCTGCTCTGGCGGACCAACCCGCACCTGGACTGCCGCGCCCGCGGGCTCCAGTGCGCCCGCCTCATCGCGCAGACGGTTCGCGGCGAGATCCAGCCGGTCCAGGCGATCGTCAACCCGCCGCTCGTGGCCAACATCCTGGCCCAGAACACCGCCGACGAGCCGATGCGCGGCCTGCTCGCCCAGGCGCTGGACCTCACCGCCGCCACGCCGGGGCTGCTCGACGCCAGCATCGGCGAGGGCTTCCCCTACGCCGATGTCCCCCACATGGGGATGGCTGCGGTGGTGGTCGCCGACCGTGACCAGGCCGCCGCGGAGGCCGCGGCCAGGGCCCTGGCCCTCCGGATCTGGGAGCAGCGCGAGGCCTTCGATCCCCACGGGGTCTCCGTCGCCGACGCGGTTCGCCTGGAGCGTGGCGCCGGGGCGGGTCCCGTGGTCTTGCTGGACTGCGGCGACAACATGGGCGCCGGCACGCCTGGCGACTCCACCTTCATTCTCGAGGGGCTGCTGCGCGAGCGGCGGTCCGGCTGGTTGCTCACGGTCCACGACCCCGAGGCCGTCCAGGCCTGCGTCCGCGCGGGCGTGGGCGCCACCGTGCGGCTGCTGGTCGGCGGCAGGATCGACGGCCTGCACGGTACCCCCCAGCCGATCGCGGGCCGGGTCCGGACCATCTCGGACGGCAAGTTCAGGGCCTACGACAAGCATGTCCACGGCGGCCACAAGGCGTTCGACGGCGGGGTCACCGCCGTGCTTGAGACCGATGCCGGCGGGACGGTGGTGCTCACGACCCTGGCGGTCCTGACCATGAGCCTCGACCAGCACTACTCGATCGGGATCGACCCCGCCCGCTTCGACCTGATCGTGGCCAAGGGCGTCATGTCCCCGCAGCCCGCCTACGGCGTCATCGCCTCGCGCATGGTCTACGTAGACACGCCCGGGATCTCGACGGCGAATCCCCGGTTCCTGGGCCACCAGCATCGGCGCCGACCCATGTTCCCGTTCGAGCAGGACACGCGGTGGCCCTAGGCCCAGGGCGGCCCGCGCGCCCTGGCATCCGGTGGCCGATCCGATGACGGCGCGCGGGATGGTGCAGACCGTGCTCGGTCCGGTCGCTCCGGCCGACCTCGGCGTCACGCTGCCGCACGAGCACCTCCTGATCGACCTCCGGCCCCGGTTCATCGAGCCGGCCACGGCCGAGGAGCAGGCGCTGGCGCGCCAGCCGGTGGGCCTCGCCAACCTCGGCTGGGCGCGCCGGAACTGGCTCAGCAGCCTGGACAACCTGGTGCTCGACGACGAGGCCGTGGCCATCGACGAGCTCCGTCGGTTCAAGCGTGCGGGCGGCGGGACGGTCGTCGATGCCGGGAGCATCGGCATTCGCCCGGATCCACGCGCGCTGCGCCGGATCTCGGAGGCGGCCGGCCTCCATGTGGTCGCGGCGACGGGTCACTACACGCAGGACTTCCACTCGCCCGACATGCCGGCGATGCCCGAGGACGCGCTGGTCGAGGAGATCGTCCGCGACGTGCGCGACGGGATTGGGGCCACCGGCGTCAGGGCCGGGATCATCGGGGAGGTTGGCTGCTCCTCGCCACTCCACCCGGACGAGCGCAAGGCGCTTCGGGCCGCGGCTCGTGCCCAGCGAGCGACCGGGGCGCCCATCACGATCCATCCGGGACGCAGCCAGGCGTCCCCGTTCGAGATCCTCGCGGTGCTCGACCAGGCCGGGGCAGACCGGACACGGGTGATCATGGGTCACATCGAGCGCACCGAGCTCGAGCTGGGCGATCTCCTGCGCCTGGCGGCGACGGGCTGCTACCTGGAGTTCGACTGGTTCGGCGAGGTGCAGTCGCTCTTCCCGCTGGGGCCGCTCAGGGTGCCCAGCGACATCCAGCGCATCGAGCAGTTGCGGACGCTGGTCGGCGAGGGCCACGGAGATCGGCTGCTCGCCTCGCACGACATCTGCCTGAAGACGCGGCTTGCCTCGTGCGGCGGGGTGGGCTACGCGCATATCCTGTCGACCGTGACCGGCTGGATGCGGGCCTGCGGCATGTCCGCCGCGGACGTCGGTCGAATCGTCGCCGACAATCCCCAACGCATCCTGGCGTTCGTGTGAAGGAGGCCGAGTCGATGCCTACGGTCTACGTCGGGTGCGGCGCCGGCTTCGCCGACGAGCGCCCCGACGCGTGCATTCCGGTCGTGGAGACCCTGGCGCGGCGCGACGGGCCACGCTACCTGATCTTCGAGACGCTCGGCGAGCGGACCCTGGCCCTGGCCCAGCTGGACCGCCGGCGCGATCCGGCGGCGGGCTTCACGCCCGCGACGGCGGCCTTCCTGCGACCCATCCTGCGCCGCTGCCGCGAGGCCGGGATCCGGATCGTGGCCAACTTCGGCGCGGCCAACGCCCTGGGTGCCGGCCGGCTGATCCGGTCCCTGGCCGAGGAGCTGGGGCTGCCCGACTTCAAGGTCGGCGTGGTCGAGGGCGACAATCTGCTGGAGTACGTGCCGGAGGACGAGATCCGGTCCTGGACGATCATCGAAGGCATTGCCCTCGCGGGCGAGCCGATCATCGCGGCGAACGTCTACCTGGGCGCCGCGCCGGTGGCCGAGGCGCTCCGGCGGGGGGCGGAGGTGGTGGTCCTGGGCCGGTGTGCCGATTCGGCGCTCGTCCTGGGCCCCCTGGTCCACGAGTTCGGCTGGCCGGCCGACGCGTGGGACCTGCTGGCCGCCGGCACGCTGGCCGGGCACCTGCTGGAGTGCAGCGCGCAGCTGTCGGGAGGGTACTTCGCCGACCCCGGCTACAAGGACGTCCCGGACCTGGCCCGCGTGGGCTTCCCGATCGCGGAGGTCTCGGCCGACGGGTCGATGGTGGTCACCAAGGCGGACGACACGGGCGGCCTGGTCTCACCACGAACGGTCAAGGAGCAGATCCTGTACGAGATCAGCGACCCGACGAGTTACCTCGTCCCGGACGTGACGCTCGACATCGCCGGCGTCGAGATCGACCAGATTGCCCCGAACCGTGTGCGGGTGAGCGGCGCCCGCGGCCGCCCGCGACCTCCGACGCTCAAGGTGACCATCAGCACCGAGGGCGGCTGGCTGGGCGAGGGAGAGATCTCGTACGGCGGCCCCAATGCCCTGGCCCGCGCCGAGCTGGCGGCGGCCGTGCTCCGGGAGCGGCTGCGCATCGTCGGCCACGTCCAGCCGGCACGGGTTGACATCGTCGGGACCGTCAGCACCTTCGACTCGCTGAGCGGCGACCTCCGGACGGCCGGGTCGTTCGCCCCCGACGGCGACTACCGGGTGCGGATGGCGGGGGCCGCGCCGGACCGGGCCGGCGCCGAGCGCATCGCCAACGAGGTCATCGGGCTGTACAGCACGGGGCCGGGGGGCGGGGGAGGGGTTCGGAAGTCCGTGGTCGGCCGCGTCCGGACCATGTCCGCCCTCGTCGAACGGAGCCTGGTGGACATCCGCGTCCGCATCCTGCCGGAGGACGACCATGGGCGCTGAGCTGGTGACGGTCCCGCTCCACGAGCTGGCCCACGGACGGGCCGGGGACAAGGGGAACCGCTGCAACATCAGCGTCATCGGCTTCCTGCCGGAGGTCTTCCCGTACCTCCAGGAGCAGGTCACCGCCGAGCGCGTGCGGGCCTTCTTCGCCTACCGGGGCGCATCGGCCGTCGTGCGCTACGAGCTCCCGCGCCTGTGGGCCCTGAACCTCGTCATCGACGACGTGCTGGAGGGTGGCGTCAACGGCAGCCTGAACCTGGACGGCCACGGCAAGACGCTGTCGTTCCACCTGCTGTCGATGGCGGTTCTGGTGCCCGCTGATCTGGTCGAGCGGTGCCGCGCCGCCCGTACCGGCCCCGGACTCGGGTCATGACCGCGAGCGGCGAAGGGTCGTCCGGCCGCCCGCCCGAGGTGGCATCGCCCGCGATCGACGTCCTTGGCTGGCTGGCTGACAACCGGGAGCTCATCGACCGGGGTGCCGCGGGGCCCGTGATCGGCGGCGGCGAGCTCAACGTGCTGCTCGTCGAGGGGCGGGGGCCACGGCGCGACTACCACGTCAACTCGGTCGCGGAGCTCTTCTACCAGCTCCGGGGCGACATCGTGGTCTCGGTCCGGCAGCCCGGGCGGGTCCGCGACATCCTGGTCCGGACCGGCGAGCTGTGGATCGCCCCGGCCGGCGTGCCCCATTCGCCCCAGCGCCCGGTCGGGTCGCTGGGCATGGTGGTGGAGCGGGCACGGGAGCCTGGCACGACGGAGGCGTTTCGCTGGTTCTGCGCCGCCTGCGACGCCGTCGTCTTCGAGGTCACGGGCGGCCACGTGCAGCCCGCCGAGCTCCGGATTGGAGTGGCCGCCTTCAACGCGAGCGTCGCCGCGAGGACCTGCGCGGCATGCGGGACCGTGGTGCCCGGCCCGGGCGACTGACCGCTGACCGGCCCTCGCTCGCTGCGGGGGCGCCAGGTTCCACCAGGCATCGGAGGTTGCACGTGCCAGGTCCCGACGCGTTCCGCCAGGAGGTCCTCCGCCACCGCTTCGCGGCGGTCGCCAACGAGATGAGCCTCGCGCTGCAGCGGGCGGCGTACTCCACCAACATCAAGACCCGGCGCGATCACTCCTGCGCCGTGGTGGACCCCCAGGGCCGGATCGTCGCCCAGTCGTTCAGCCAGCCGGCCCACCTGGGTACCCTCGCCCACTTCGTCCCGCGGATCCTGGCGGCCTACGGGAGGGACAACCTTCGGCCGGGCGATGGCATCGCCTGCAACGACGGCCATCTCGGCGGGATCCATCTCAACGACGTCGCGACCGTGGTGCCCGTCTTCCACGGCGGCCGGATCGTCGCCTATGTCGCGACCATGGCGCACCACCTCGACGTCGGCGGGGGAACGCCCGGCAGCATCGGGCTCCACGAGGAGCACATCCAGGAGGGCCTGATCATCCCGCCGACGCTGCTCCAGCGCGACGGCGAGATGGACGAACCCATCCTCCGGCTGATCCTGAAGAACGTCCGGGCGCCGCGCGAGACCGGCGGGGACTTCCGGGCCCAGTTCGCGGCCAGCGCGACCGGGGCACGCCGGGTCCTCGAGATCGTGGAGTCCGAAGGGGCGGCCGGCATGGCGGCCGCGATCGAGGGGATCTTCGACTACACGGAGCGCCGCGTCCGAAGTGCCGTCGCCCTGCTGCCCCACGTCACCGTGTCCGCCGAGGACTACCTGGACGGCGACGGCATGACCGACGAGCCCATCCGGATCGCCGTCAGCGTGACCCTGGGTGACGACGGCGCCGTCTTCGACCTGACCGGCACGGATCCGCAGCGACCCAGCTCCATCAACACGACGACGGCGATGACCTTCGCCTCGTGTGCGTACGCCTTCCGCGTCCACCTCGACCCCGACATCCCGGTCAACGACGGGTTCTACCGGATGGTCAAGGTGGTGGCCCCGCCGGGGACCGTCGCCACGTCCGTCGCGCCTGCGGCCATCGGGGCGGGGTCCGATACCGGGATGCGCGTCTGCGAGACGGCGCTGCGGGCCCTCGCCGACGCCCTGCCCGAGGCGTCGATGGGGGACGCCAAGGGGACCGTCTGCAACGTCGCCATCGGCGGCGTCGATCCCAGGACCGGCCGCTACTTCATCTTCTACGAGAGCATCGCGGGCGGCTACGGCGGGCGCGCCCGCCAGGACGGCATCGACGCCATCCAGCCGCACTTCCAGAACACCGAGAACGCCCCGATCGAGGAGTCGGAGGCGCACTACCCCATCCGCATCCTGCGCTACGGCCTGGTGCCCGATTCCGAAGGAGCCGGCCGGTTCCGGGGCGGGCTGGGGCTCCGGCGCGACTACGTCGCCGAGGGAGACGTCACCCTGTCCATCATGGCCGAGCGCTCGACGTTTGCGCCGCAGGGCCTGTTCGGTGGCGGCCCCGGCCGATCGGCCCATTTCATCGTCAACCCGGGTCCGCGGCAGCATCGGCATGGCTCCAAGTTCTCGGTCCGGGTGCCGGCCGGGGACGTGATCAGCCTGCAGTTGGGCGGCGGGGGAGGGTACGGGTCGCCCCTCGATCGTGATCCCGAGGCCGTCGCGGCCGACGTCCGGTCCCGTCGGGTCACCCGGCGGCGGGCCGGGGCGGTGTACGGGGTGGCGATCGATCGGGCCGGCCGGGTGGACGTGGCGGGCACGGCGGCGCGACGCGCGAAGCTCCGCGCGACGCCGGAGGCCCCTCGATGACCGCCGGGCGGCTGCGGCTGGCCGTCGACATCGGCGGCACCTTCACGGACGGCGTCCTGATCGAGGACGGGACCGACCGAACCTGGACGCACAAGGTCCTGACCACGCCCGCCGATCCCAGCGAGGGCTTCATGGCCGTGCTGGAGGCCCTGTTGGCGATGGCGGCGTGCCGGCCCGGGGACATCGTGTCGGTCACCCACGCCACCACGGTCACCACGAACACGCTGCTCCAGCGCCAGGGCGCCCGCACGGCCCTCCTGGTCACGGACGGGTTCGAGGACATCCTGGAGGTCGGCCGGCAGATCCGCCACGAGCTGTACAACCTCCAGACCAACAAGCCCGTGCCGCTCGTCCCGCGCGAGCTGTGCTTCGGGATCGACGAGCGCCTGGACTACCAGGGCCGGGTGCTCACCCCGCTCGACGAGGCGACGGTCGTGGCTGCCCTGGACCGTGCGGTGGCGGCCGGCGTCGAGTCGATCGCGATCTGCCTGCTCCACTCGTACGTCAACGCGGCGCACGAACAGCGCGTCGCGGAGATCGTGCGCTCCCTCCGCCCGGGCATCCGGGTCTCGGTGTCCAGCGAGATCGCGCCCCAGATCAAGGAGTACTGGCGGGCCAGCACGACCGTCGTGAACGCCTACGTGGCCAACGCCACGGACCGCTACCTCGGCCGCCTGGAGGCCCGGCTGCGCGATCGCGGCGTGGTGGCGGGACTCCACGTGATGGGCTCCAGCGGAGCGCTCATGACGGCGGCCACGGCCCGGAGCCGACCGGTCGACCTCGTCGAGTCGGGCCCCGCGGCCGGCGTCAGCGCCGCGGTCCGGGTGGCGGCCGCGCTCGGCATCCGGGACGCGATCTCGTTCGACATGGGCGGCACCACGGCGAAGGTCGGGCTGATCCTCGACGGCGAGGCACGGACCCTGTCCGAGTTCGAGGTGGGAGCGGCCCAGGGGTCGGGGACCGCCGTGGCCACCGCCAGCGGCTACCCGGTGCTGGGGTCGATCGTCGACCTGATCGAGGTCGGCGCCGGGGGCGGGAGCGTCGCCTGGATCGATTCCGGCGGCCTCCCCCGCGTGGGCCCGCGGAGCGCCGGTGCCGACCCGGGGCCGGCCTGCTACGGGCGAGGCGGCGTGGAGCCCACGGTGACCGACGCCAACGTCGTGCTGGGCATGATCGTCCCCGAGAACTTCGACGACGTCGTGCGGCTGGACGTCGGGGCGGCCCATCGCTCGTTCGAGCCGCTGGCCGCGGCCCTGGGTCTCGAGGTCCGGGCAGCCGCCGCCGGCGTGGTCGGCGTGGCGGAGGCCGTGATGGCCGAGGCCGTCCGGCTGGTCTCCGTGGAGCGCGGCCACGATCCGCGCGAGTTCTGCCTGATCGCGTTCGGCGGCGCCGGGCCGCTGCACGCCTGCCGGCTGGCCGCCCAGCTGGGCATCCCCAAGGTCGTCATCCCGCCGAATCCCAGTGTCCTCTCGGCCCTCGGGATGCTCCTGTCCGACGTGCAGCACGAGCACCGGCGAACCCGGCTGCTGCGGGCGGAGGCAGCGTCCGAGGCCGAGATCGCCGTGATCCTCGACCGGCTGGATGCGGAGGCCGGCGCCAGCCTGCGGCGCGACCGGATCGCCACGCGGGATCGGCGCCTTCGGCGCCGGGCGGAGGCCCGCTACGTCGGCCAGTCGTGGACCCTCACCGTCAATCTCGTCTCGCGGCGGCCCGACCTCGTGGTCGAGGAGATCCGCCGCTCCTTCGACGAACTGCACCGGAAGGCGTACGGCTACGCCCGCCAGGAACCCATCGAGATTGTCAGCTTCACTGTCGTGGGCGTCGGCCTCAACCGGGGGCGCAGGCTCAGGGAATCCGAGGTGAACCCCATGGCTCGTCCACCCGCGGCGCCGGAGCACCTGGCCGGGCACCGCTGGCGGCGCGACGCGCTGGCGGTGGGTCAGCGGGTCGCCGGGCCCGCTGTCATCGACGACCGCGGCTCGACCACGGTGGTCGGCGCGGGGTATGAGGCCGAGGAGACGGCCGACGGGATGCTGGTCCTCACGCCGGTGACCCAGGTCCCTGTCCGCGCGGCCCTCAACCCGACCTTGCGGCCATGAGCGCCCGCCCGCTGGTCGTCGTTGGCGGCTTCAAGCACGAGCTCAACAGCTTCGCCCGGGGCATCACGACGCTGGAGGACATCCGGCGGGCCGGCTACTACGCGGAGGGTGCGGACATCTTCGACGCGCCGCGGAGCAAGCGCCCCGAGCTGGCCGCCATTCGCGAGATCGCGGAGCGGGAGGGCATCGACCTGGTGCCAACCGTGCACTTCCACGCGCTGTTCGCCGGCGGGCCGATCGAACATGAGCTGTACGAGCACGCGAAGGCCCTGATCGTCGGGGCGGTGCTGGAGCACCGCGACCGCCTGACCGGGATCATGCTGCCCATCCACGGCGCCACCGTGACGACCCGCGAGGACGACCCCGAGGGCGACCTCCTGGCCACGCTCCGGGCCATCGTCGGGCCGGACATCCCGATCGTGGCGACCTTCGACACGCACGTCCACGGGACGGCGCGGATGGCCGCGGCGGCCGATGCGCTGGTCGGCTTCAAGACCCAGCCGCACACGGACCATTACGAGGCGGCGACGCAGGGCATGGAGATCCTGGTCCGGGCGATGCGGGGCGAGATCCACCCCGTCACCACGCATCGCAAGATCCGGATGCTGACCTCGGCGGAGCGCCACGACACGTCCCACCAGCCCATGAAGGGCCTCATCGACGCGTCCCGGGCCATGGAGCGCCGGCCCGGCGTGCTGGCCGTCTCCATCTTCACGACCCAGCCCTGGATGGACCTCCCGGAGGTGGGCTGGTCCGTGGAGGTCGTGACCGACGGCGACCGGACCCTGGGCCAGGCAACCGCCGACGAGCTGGCCCGGATGGCGTGGGAGATTCGCGACGAGTTCCTGGTCCACAAGTCGCCGCTCCCGGCGGCGCTCGACCGTGCCGCGTCCAGCGGCCTGCGGCCCACGATCTTCGCCGACGGCGCCGATTCCACGAGCGCCGGGGGGAACGGCGACGGGACCGAGCTGCTCGAGGCCCTCCTCGCCCGGCCGGGCCGGATCGACGCGCTCCTGACCATCACCGACGCCGCAGCGGTGGAGCGGTGTGTCGCCGCGGGCCTGGGAGCCGACGTGGAGCTCCCGGTCGGCGGGACGCTGACCGAGCTGTTCCACCCAGTCCGTGTCCGTGGGCGGGTCATCGCGCTGGCGCTCGGCGACATGCAGCTGGACCCGCCGTGGTCGCCGACCGACCTGGGGCGGATGGCGCTCCTGCGGGTCGGCTCGATCGACGTGGTCCTGTCCGAGCGCAAGGCCTGGCACCTCGACACCGTCGTCTACCGCCACATGGGCCGCGAGCTGGACCGCTACCAGGTGATCCAGGTGAAGTCGGCCGGCGGCTTCCGGTTCCGCTACGAGGCGCTCGCCGCGGAGATCATCGAAATCGCGACGATCGGCCCGTGCGACAGCGACCTGCCCCGGCTGCCGTTCCGGCGGATCAGTCGCCCGCTCTGGCCGTTCGACGCCGACCTGGCCGAGCCGTGGGACGCCGAGGTCCCGGGCCGCCAGGGCTAGACGGCGCCGCCGACGTACCGCCGCGGCACGCCATGCCCGACGAGCGCGGGAACGACGCCGGGGCTGTGGAGGTGGTTGGCGCTCGCCACGTCGCGCATCGAGATCTCGTCGCCGCCCTGTCGGCCCACGATGACCACCTCGTCGCCCGCTTCGGCGCCGATGCCGGTGACGTCGAGACGCGCGTGCTCCAGGGAGATGGACAGGATGGGGGCCCGGCGGCCACGGATCAGGACGGCGCCGGTCGATATCCCAAGCAGGCCGTCGCTCGCGCCGAACGGGATCACGCCGAGCTCCATCGGCCGCCCGGTCGGGATGGGCGACTGGCGGGGGAACTCGGTCCGCTCGCGCGGCCGGACCTGGGTCAGGCGGCTGGTGATACCGACGAGGGCCGAGCGAATCCCGACCTCGCGGCTCACCGGTCCTGCGGTGTCCACGCCGTACACCACGCTCCCGACGTCGATCCCGTTGAGGTGCATCGCGTCGGTGAGCCGCAGCGTCGCGCTGGAGGCGGCGATCCGGAGCGGAACCCGGATCCCCTCGGCCTCCAGCTCCGCCACGGCCGCCACGAAGCAGCGGAACTGCCACTCCAGGTAGGCGCTGACCTCTTCGAGCGGGCCCGCCGGGACATGAAGGTGCGTGTACACGCCCGCCAGATCGAGGCCCGGCTCCTCGTGGACGCGGCGTGCCACGGCTACGGCCTCGTCCGGCACTCCACCCAGCCGCTCCAGCCCGACGTCCACCTTGACCAGCGCCCGGACACGCGCGCCCGCCGCCGCATAGGCCCGCACGTCGGCCTCGTCGAGGATGGAGACCGTCAGGTCATTGGCGACGACGTCCGCGATCACGCGCGGGCCGGGTCGGGTGCCCCCGTACAGGAGGATCGGCACCCGGACGCCGGATGACCGGAGGGCGATCGCATCGTCCACGCTGGCCACCGCGACGGCGTTCGCACCGCCCGCGAGGACGGCCTCGACGACGCCCAGCAGCCCGAAGCCATAGGCGTTCGCCTTGAGCGAGGCGACGATGGTGAAGCCCTCGTCCAGGCCCGACCGGATCAGCCGCAGGTTGTCGCGGATCGCGGCAAGGTCGACGGTCAGGGCGTTCGGCCGCCCGTCGGCGGCATCTGCGGTCTGCGCAACCCCGGTCATGGCGTCCTCGGTGTGGCTGGCTGGCTGAATCGGCGGAAGCGTAGCACCGGGATTCCGTGGCGGACGGCGTGGAATCCGGCGGTGTCCTAGGGTACGATCCGGCGAGCCTGCCGATCGGGGCGACGCTCGTCCGGATCGATCGTCCCACCCGGCCGCCCCCTGAGGTCACGATGACGACGGACATCGACCCGATCCGCTTCGAGGTGGTTCGCAACTCGCTGACCTCGGCCACCGAGGAGATGGCCGCAACCATTCGGCGGGCGGCCTACTCCACCAACATCAAGACCCGGGCGGACTTCTCGTGCTGCTTCCTGGATCGCGAGCTGCGCGTGGTGGCCCAGTCGTTCGCCCAGCCGATCCACCTGGGCAACCTCTCGAACCTGATTCCCAATGCGGTTCGCCAGTACGGGGCCGACCGGCTCGTCGATGGCGACATGATCATCGTCAACGACCCGTACCTGGCCAACATCCACCTCAACGACATCACGGTCTTCGCCCCCGTCGTGATCGACGGCGCGCTGATCGGCTACCTGGCGAACCTGGCCCACCACGTCGATGTCGGGGGCGGCGCGCCGGCCAGCATGGGGGTGACGCGCGAGATCTTCCAGGAGGGCGTCCGGATCCCGCCGGTGCGGATCGTGGCCGGGGGCGAGGTCGTGGACGACGTGTTCCGACTCATCCTCGCCCAGATTCGGAGCACCCGCGAGACCACCGGCGACCTCCGGGCCCAGATCGCCGCCAACGTCACCGGCCGGCGCCGCATCGCGGACCTGGTCGGCGCGATCGGCCGGGAGGAGCTGGAGCGCTACATCGAGGAGCTCATCGCCTACACGCGCCGGCGGACGCGCCACGAGGTCGCCCAGCTGCCGCGCGGCGAGTACGCCGCCGAGACCACCCTGGACAGCGACGGCTACGGCGGCCCCCCGGTCCGCCTCAAGGTCACGATCCGGGTCGACGACGACGGCGTGCTGTTCGACTTCACGGGCTGCGACCCCCAGCGGGCCGCGCCGGTGAACTCCACCTACGGGCCGACATACTCGGCGTGCGCCTACGCCCTGAAGGCCCTCATCGACCCCGACGTCCCCGTCAACTCGGGGTTCTACGAGTTCGTCCGGGTGATCGCGCCCAAGGGGACCGTGGTCCACGCGCTGCCGCCGGCTCCCGCGGTGGGCGCCGGCGAGGTCAACATGCGCCTGGTGGACCTGATCTTCCGCGCGCTCGCCGACGCCCTGCCCGACCGGGTCCCGGCGGCGGCCAAGGGCATCATGTGCCACGCAGGCTTCGGCGGGATCGACCCGCGGACGGGCGAGTACTACTGCGTCCTGGAGACGCTGGCCGGCGGCTACGGGGGGCGGGCCCTGCTCGACGGGCCGGACGCCGTCCAGCCGCACACCCAGAACACCGAGAACGCGCCGATCGAGGAGACGGAGGCTGGCTATCCCATCCGGATTGCCCGCTACGAGCTGGTGCCGGATTCCGAGGGCGCCGGGCGGACCCGGGGCGGCCTGGGCCTGCGCCGCCAGTACCTCTTCCCCGATCACGCGGTGTCGTTCTCCGTCCTGGCGGATCGCGACCTGACGGGCGCCTGGGGGATCTTCGGCGGGGAGGCGGGCCGGCGTGCCCGCTACGTCGTGAACCCGGGACCGAACGAGCGGGTCCTGGATTCCAAGGAGACTATCCAGCTCAGGCCGGGCGACCTGGTCAGCTACGAGACTCCCGGCGGGGGAGGTTACGGCCCCCCGGACGAGCGCGACCCAAGCCTCGTGCTGCGCGACGCCCGCGATGGGAAGGTGAGCCTGGAGCGCGCCCGGACGGCCTACGGCGTGGTCATCGACCCCGCGGGCTGGACGGTGGACCTGCCTGCCACGACGACCCTCCGGGCCGGGCGGGCGGCGGCCCGGACGTCGGCGTCATGAGCGGGCCCCGGGGCGAAGGCGCCCGCCCTCCGCGCTACCGACTGGGCGTCGACATCGGCGGCACGTTCACGGATGCCGTCCTGGTCGACGAGGAGACCGGCGAGACACGCATCGCAAAGCTGCCGACCACGCCCACGGATCCGTCGATCGGGTTCATGAACGTCACGCGGCGCCTGGTGAGCGCCGGGGGAGTGGACCCGCGCGACGTGGCCATCATCGTCCACGGGACGACGGTCGCGACCAACGCCGTGATCGAGGGCAACGTGGCCCGGACGGCCTTCGTGACGACCGAGGGCTTCCGCGACATGCTGGAGATCGCCCGCCAGATCCGGCCCTCGCTGTACGACCTGCAATTCCAGAAGCCGGTGCCGCTCGTCCCGCGACAGCGCTGCTTCGAGGTGACCGAGCGCCTGAACGCCACGGGCGAGATCCTGGTTCCGCTCGACGAGGCGTCCGTGCTCGCCACGGCCGCGGCGATCCGCGCGCTCGACGTGGAATCCGTGGCCATCTGCCTGCTTCACTCGTACATCAATCCCGCGCACGAGCACCGGGTCGCCGAGCTTCTCCGGGAGGCGCTCCCGGGCGTCGCCGTGTCGGCGTCGGCCGACGTTGCGCCTGAGTTCCGGGAGTATTTCCGGGCGAGCACGGCCGTCGTCAACGCGGCCATCCAGCCCGTCGTGCAGCGCTATCTCGAGGGCGTCTCGCGACGCGTGGCCGCGGACGGTTACGACGCGGCCCTGCTGGTGATGCAGAGCGGCGGCGGCGTGATGTCGTTCGAGCAGGCGGCTCGACGCCCAGTCTTCATGATCGAATCGGGACCGGCGGCAGGCGTGATGGCCACCGTGCATCTCGCGGACCGCCTGGCGATCGGGGACGTGATCTCGTTCGACATGGGCGGCACCACCGCCAAGGTCGGGCTGATCCGCGGCGGCGTGCCGTCGATCACCAAGGACTTCGAGGTCGGCGGCGTGGCCACGCCCGGCATCGGCGGCGTCGCGCGCGGGAGCGGTTACCCCATCCGGACGCCGGTCATCGAGCTGGTCGAGATCGGGGCCGGCGGCGGCAGCATCGCCTGGCTGGACAGCGGCGGCATCCTGCGCGTCGGACCCAGGAGCGCGGGGGCGGAGCCAGGTCCGGCCTGCTATCAGCGGGGTGGCACCGAGCCCACCGTCTCCGATGCCAACCTGGTCCTGGGGCGGCTGAGCCCGGCGCGATTCCTCGGCGGCGAGATGGCCCTGGACCCGGATCTGGCCCGGAAGGCCATCGAGGATCGCTGCGCGGCGCCGCTGGGTCATGACGTCGTCCGGACGGCCAACGGCATCGTCGAGATCGCGAACGTGGCCATGGCCAACGCCCTCCGTCTCGTCTCGGTCAACCGCGGTCACGACCCGCGGGACTTCGCACTGGTCTCGTTCGGTGGCGCCGGCCCGCTCCACGCCAACCGGCTGGCAGCGATGCTGGGGATCCCCCGGGTGATCATTCCGCCGGCCCCTGGGGCGTTCTCCGCGCTGGGCCTTCTGACGACCGACCTCAAGCACGACCTGACCAGGACCATCCGGCTGCGATCCGACGGCGTGGCCGCGGAGCGCCTGGAGGCCGCCTTCGCCGAGATGACCGCGCACGGGATGGCCGAGCTCGCCCGCGAGCTTGCCCCGACCGACGCGACCGAGGTACGTCGCTACGCCGAGATGCGCTATGCGGGCCAGAGCCACGAGCTGAACATCCCGCTGGCCCCGGGGCCCGTCGTCGCCTCGACCGTCGCTCGCCTGATCGCCGACTTCCACCAGGCGCACCAGCTGGCGTACGGCTTCCACGTCCTGACGGAGCCCACGATGATCATGAACATCCGGACGTCCGTCATCGGCCGGATCCGGCGCCCCGGTGGCGAGCCCCCGGAGGGCGCACGGCCCGGCCCGGGCACCCGGCTCGGTCCGGGCACGGTCGCACCGGCGGTCGGGGTCGTCGACGCCCGGCCCTACGCTCACCGCCCCGTCTACTTCGCCGAGGCCAGCGGCTTCGTTGAGGCCGGCCTGTTCGAGCGGGACAGCCTCGTCCCGGGCTCCCGAATCGCCGGCCCGGCGATCGTCGAGCAGCACGATTCCACCTGCGTCGTGCATCCCGGCTACAGGGCGCTGGCGGGCGTCCACGGGGAGCTGATCATCGAGGCGGTTGCGTGAGCAACCGCTGACCCGGCAAGCCGTCCTTCGATTTCGTCGGACGTGCCGCAAAGACCCCCGGGAGTGTTGACGCGGCCTCCAAGCGGGCCCTACTCTGCAGCCTTACGCGACTTGGTATTCGGGCGGCGACGTCTCGGATTGGCGCGTGACGGTGAGGGTGTCTGCCCAAGCTGGCTCCGAAGCACCTGTCCAGCCCAGCCTGGCAGGGCTTCAATGATCGGAGGAGGATCGATGGTGGAACTCACGCGTCGCCCCTTGCGGGCGAGCCGGGCCGCGGTAGGTCTGGTCGTGGTGGGCCTCGTGCTCGCCGCGTGCACATCGTCCGCGACGCCGGCACCAACCGCCGCGCCTGCGGCATCGGGTGCGGCATCGAGTGCCGCCTCCAAGGCGCCCGCGGCTGCGCAGACGATCGCAAGCGCCAAGTTCGCCGGCGCGGGTCCGGTCCTGACCCTCGACGTCACCAAGTCCGGTGACCTCGTCTCGGTCGACATCATCATCCTGAGCCAGGGCAACCTGGTCCGCCACGACGCGACGGGTATCCCCAAGCTGGAGATGGCCGAGTCCATCACCACGTCGACGGATGGCCTGACCGTCACGATCAAGCTCAAGCCCAACCTCAAGTACTCCGACGGGACGGCGGTCACCTCCGCCGACATCAAGGACATCGTCGACCGTCAGCTGAACGGCGGCGCCAACTCCGTCTTCATCGCCAGCGTCAAGTCGGCCGAAGTCGTCGACGCGGTGACGGCGAAGCTCACCCTGAAGTACCCCGATCCTGACCTCTGGAACGGCCTGTCGGCCCGCGCCATGGCCCTGAACCCCGCGGCCAAGGTTGCGTCTGACAAGGACTACTTCCTGCATCCGGTCAGCGCCGGACCCTACATGGTCAAGGAGTTCACCCCGAACAAGTCCTTCACCATGGTGGAGAACCCGAACTTCGTCGGCGGACCCATGGTGGTCAAGCAGATCGAGCTCGTGAACGTCCCTGACGCCACGTCCAAGGTTCTGCAGCTCAACAACAAGCTGATCGACTTCGCCTGGGACATCCCGATCGCGGCGAAGGACAGCCTGACCAAGGACCTGCGCCAGTTCGTCATCCGCGTCGGCGGCGCGAACACCGTGTACGTCAACATGAACCCGACCGGCAAGGCCGGGGCCAAGTTCGCTGATGCACGCGTCCGCCAGGCCATGTCGCTCGCGCTCGACCGCCAGGCCGTCGCGGACACCGCCTTCCTTGGCCTCGTGAAGCCCCTCACCTCGTTCTGGTACGACTGCCCCGACATCTGCCCCACGGGCATGCTGCCGAACGCGGGCAAGCAGGATCTCGTCGCGGCCCAGAAGCTCATGGACGCGGCCGGAGTCAAGGAGATCAAGGCCGAGATGCTGGTCAGCAGCACCCGCGGCGGCTGGAAGGAAGGCGCGACGATCGTCGCCCAGCAGCTCGCGAAGATCGGCGTCATCCTCACCGTCAACCCCGTTGACGAGGCCACCTGGAACGCCGCCACCGCAGCCGACAACTTCGAAGTCATCTACAACGGCGGCGCCAGCAGCCCGCAGGTGACGATGGCCAGCTGGTTCGGGAACGGCTTCTCGGCCATCCACTCCGGCTACAGCAAGACCGCCGGACACGACGCGGTCGTGGCGCTCATCGACAAGATGGCGTCCGAGCTCGACGTGGCCAAGCGCAAGGACCTCATGACGCAGATCCAGAAGATCGGTGCGGACACGATGCCGATGATCCCGGTCGTGGAGCGCATCGCGCTCGACGGCATCTGGCTGCCGGTGCCGGCCCTGACCGTCGCGGATCTGACCCCTGGCTACATCATCATGCAGACCATTGCCGAGCAGACCGCCGGCAAGGCCGCGGGCAAGTAGTCAACCCACCCACGGTAGCGAAGTAACCGTCGCAACCGTCGTCCTTTGAGTGCAGTGCAGGCGCGCCGCGTCGGGGGGCTCCGCCTCCCGACGCGGTCGCCGCTGCTCCGTATCATCGCGCGATCCGTCCTGGTCGCCGTATCGGTGACCTGGGTCTCGTTCAGCCTCATGCGGCTGACGCCGGGCGATCCGGCCATCCTCCTCCTGGGCGACCAGGCGACGGATGAGCTGATCGCCCGGATGCGCGAACAGCTTGGGCTCAACGGCACGTATCTCGAACAGTTGGGCCGCTATCTGTCCCAGCTCGCACAGGGCGACATGGGCAAGTCGGTGGTGTTCGGGGTGCCGGTGACCACCCTGATCGCCCAGGCCGTGCCCGTCACGCTCCAGCTGATGCTCGTCTCGATCACGATGACCGTGATCCTGGCGGTCCCAATCGCCGTCTACGTGTCGCTCAACCCCAAGGGCCGCGGCGCCTCGGCGTTCCTGGTGCTCGCGTCGCTGTTCGTCTCCACGCCGGCGTTCTTCACCGGATTGCTGGCCCTCCTGATCGCAGCCGTCTGGCTCAAGATCGCCCCCGTCGCCGGCATCGTGGGCAACCTGCCCGAGGCCATCACCTACCTCTGGCTGCCCTCGCTCGTGATCGCGCTGGCCCTGGTGCCCATCCTCGCGCGCGTCCTGATCGCGTCCATCACCGATACGCTCCGGGAGGAGTTCGTCGAGGTTGCGATCGTCCGCGGCGTACGTGGCTGGACCTTCGCCTGGCGCTATCTCATCCGCCCGTCGATCGCACCCACGCTCAGCCTCCTCAGCTACATCGTGGGCACGCTGTTTGCGTCAGCCGTGGTCGTGGAGCTGGTCTTCAACCTGCCGGGCACCGGGACGCTGCTGGTCGGCGCCGTGTCCGGCCGCGACTACCCGTTGGTCCAGGGCATCGTGCTGTTCTCGGGCGTCTTCGTGGTGATCATCGGCGCGTTCGCCGACATCGTCACCGTCCGCATCGACCCGCGAGTCGGCCGATGACGGCCGCCGCTTCAGCCATGTCGCTGCCGCGCAGCATGGCCCGCCGGTTCCGGCTGCTGCCGGGGTCGGCGCGAGCCGGCGTCATCATCATCACCGCCATCGTCGCTCTCGGCCTGCTCGTCCCGATCCTGAGCCCGTACGACCTGTACGAGCAGGTCGGCAAGGCCAACGCCGCGCCCACGTTCGAGCATCCGTTCGGGCTCGACAGCCTGGGTCGCGACATCGTGACCCGGAGCTTTGGGGCTGTCCGGATCGACATCGTCGTCGCGATCGTCGGCGTCATGATCCCGCTGCTGATCGGGACGGTCGTCGGCGGCCTGGCCGGGACCACTGATCTCCGGGTCGTCCGGGGTGGTGTCGGGCTCCTCGTGGACGGCATCAATGCCTTCCCGTTCCTGATCCTGGCCCTGGGCGTGATCGCGGTCATCGGGACGGGTGCCCAGGCCATGATCATCGCGATCGCTTTCACCAGCTGGGCGCGCTACGCAAAGCTCGCGCGGACCCGAGCGGCGGTCCTCCGCGACCTCGACTTCGTCAGCGCGCTCCGGTTGTTGGGCTACAGCCGCGCCAGGATCACCGTGCGACACATCCTGCCAAATTGCTTCTCCGAGACGGTCGCCTATGGCGTGAGTGACTTCACGCTCGTCATCCTCACGGTGGCGGCACTCTCCTTCCTGGGTGCCGGCGTCCGGCCGCCCGAGCCCGAGTGGGGCTCGATGATGGCGGACGGCCGGATCTACCTCCAGAGTGCGCCCTGGATCCTGGTTGGCCCCGGGATTGTGCTGACGATCACGGCCTTCGGCGTCTCGCTGATCGGTGAAGCCCTCAAGGATCGCTCGCGTGGCTGAGCTACCCGGGGCCGGTCTGGCCACGGCGCAGGCTGCCGCGCCGGGAACCGACGGGCAGGTTGTCGTTGATCCCCGCAAGCCGTACCTGGACGTCGACCATCTCCAGATCGGGCTGCAGCGCGACGGCCTCCCGCTGCACATCGTCGACACCGTGACGGTCAGCCTGCTGCCTGGTGCCTCGCTCGGCATCGTGGGCGAATCTGGTTCCGGCAAGACGATGCTCTGTCGCAGCTTCACCGGCACGCTGGGGCGCTACGGCGTCGGGATCACCGGCGGACGACTGTCGATCGCCGGCCACGACCTCACCAACGCACGCGAGAAGGACTGGCGGCCCATTCGTGGCCGGGCGGTCGGGTACGTCCCGCAGAGCTCGCTGGCCGGTCTGAACCCGGTCCTGACGGTGGAGACCCAGCTGCTCGAGGCGCTCGGTCTGGGTAGCCGCACGTTGACAAAGTCCCAGGCCAGGATCGAGGCGCGCCAGCTCCTCGACATGGTGAAGATCCCGCGGGCGGATGCCGTCCTCAATGAGCGGTCCCACCAGCTGTCCGGAGGGATGCGCCAGCGGGTCATGATCGCCGCCGCCCTGGCGCTCCGTCCGCCGCTCCTGGTCCTGGACGAGCCCACGACGGCGCTCGATGTGACCGTGCAGTACGAGATCCTGGTCCTGATCCGGCAACTCCGCGAGGAGCTGGGGATGGGACTGATCCTTGTCTCCCACGACCTGGCGGTGGTGGAGTTCCTGTGCTCCCAGGTCATGACGATGTATGCCGGTGCCACCGTGGAGATCGGCGCCTCGGAGAACATCCGGTCGCGCCCGAGGCACCCCTACACCAACGCGCTGCTCCACTCCCGCCTCGGGATGGCTGAGCGCGGCAAGGATCTCGTCGCGATCCCGGGTGAATCGCCCGCGGTCGGCGCCTGGCCCGAGGGCTGCCGGTTCTGGCCACGCTGCTCGTCGGCGGCCGACGCGTGTCGGTCTGGCGCCCAGCCGGCGCCGCGCCTGGTCGACGGCCACTTGACGGCCTGCATCCGTGCCGAGGACGTGACCTAGTGGCCGGCAACCTGATCGACGTCACGGACCTGCACGTCACCTACCGGACGGCCGGCTCCGACGTACTCGCCGTGCGGGGACTCAACCTGACGGTGGGCGCCGGTCAGTCAACCGGGATCGTCGGCGAGAGCGGCAGCGGCAAGTCCACGGTCGCCAAGGCGCTCGTCGGCCTCGTGCCGCCGACGAGTGGCTCCATTCGTATCGACGGCGACCTGGTCGCGGGCGAGCGCGCGAAGGGCTATCACCGCTCCAGCCGGTGGAAGGTCCAGATGATCTTCCAGGACCCGTACGGCTCCCTGGATCCGCGTCAGCAGCCGCTCGACGCGGTCCTCGAGGCGATCCAGCACTGGCGCAAGCTGCCCAGGGCGCAGGCACGCACGGAGGCCCTCGACCTGCTGAAGTCGGTTGGCATCACCGAGCGCCAGGCCACGTCCGGGCTCCGCGCACTCTCGGGTGGCCAGCGCCAACGGATCTCCATTGCGCGGGCCCTGGCGCCCTCACCCCAGGTGCTGGTCGCCGACGAGCCGACGTCGTCGCTCGACCAGTCGGCCCAGGCCGCCATCCTCAACCTGCTGCGGCGCATCCAGGCGGAGCGCGGCCTGTCGGTCATCTTCATCTCGCATGACCTCGGGCTCGTTCGGTACCTCACCGAGGATGTCATCGTGATGAAAGACGGGTTCGTGGTCGAACAGGGTCCGACCGACCAGGTCCTCCATCATCCAACCCAGGAATACACGCAGCGGCTCATCGCGTCGGCCCTGGCCTGACCGCCGGCTGCCGGACACCGGGCCCAGCGTCTCACCCCGCCTGCCGACCGAGGACGCCCCATGAAGCTGGACCCGGATGCCGCCGCGATCCTGAAGCGAATCCGTGAGGCGGGCATCCCGCCCTGGCGGTCCATGCCCCCGGAGGAGGGGAGAGAGACCTACCGGCGCCGAACCCGGCTGCTGGCCGGCGACCCGATCCCCGTGGACGCGGTCTGGGACACCACCATCCCGTCCGCGGCAGGGCCCATCCCCATCCGGGTCTACCGGCCCGATGGCGGGCGACCGCGCCCGATCTTCATCTATGTCCACGGGGGCGGCTGGACGCTCGGGGACCTGGACACGTTCGACCTGATGGCCCGGCGCCTGGCGGTGGGACTCGATTGCCTGGTTGTGTCGGTTGCCTACCGGCTGGCGCCCGAGCATCCGTACCCCGCTGCCATGGACGACGTCATCGCGGCCACCCGGTGGCTCGCCGAGCACGGCGCGGAGCTGGGCGGGGATCCGACGCGGCTGGGCATGGGCGGCGACAGCGCGGGGGGCAACATCACGGCGGGAGCGGTCATCCGGCTCCGCGATGAGGGCGGCCCCCAGGTCAAGATCCAGGTCCTGATCTACCCGGCCACCGTGCCCTCGTTCGAGATGCTCTCGTTCTACGAGAACGCCGAGGGCTACTTCCTGTACACGGGCGACGTGGTCTGGTTCTGGGAGAACTACCTGGGTGGCAGCGCTGCCGCGCGATCGGACCCGTACGCCTGTCCCGGCGTCGCGAAGGACCTGAGCGGCCTGCCGCCGGCCGTCGTCATCACGGCGGACTTTGACCCGCTCCGCGATGACGGCGACATCTACGCCATCAAGCTGCGGGCCGCCGGCGTGCCCGTGGTCGCCCGGCGGTTCAGGGGCATGACCCACGGGTTCGTCGCCATCCCCATCGAGCTCGCGGCCGGCCGTCGGGCGATCCGCATGATCGCGCGCGCGACGCGCCGGGCCTGGTCGGCCAAGGGGTGGCAGTGAGCCGCCCGGCCGCGCCGCTCAGGCCGCCCACCCAGAGCACCCGAGGAGCATCGTGAAGATCACGGCCATCGACACCATCCAGCTCGATCCGTATCCCTTCCTCATCCTGGTTCGGGTCCATACCGACACCGGCCTGATCGGCGTCAGCGACACCTTCTACACCGGGGACGCCATCCGCGGCTTCGTGCACGAGACGGTGGCGTCGTACCTCCTCGGCAAGGACCCCCGCACCATCGAGCGCCACTGGGAGGCGCTCTATGCCCGCACTGTCGCGCGCTGGGGTGGCGTGGGGATGGAGCTGCGCGCGCTGTCGGCGATCGATGCGGCGCTCTGGGACATCCTCGGCCAGTCGCTGGGGACGCCCATCTACCAGCTCCTGGGCGGCCTGGCCCGCGATCGCATTCGGACCTACAACACCTGCGGCGGCCCGCTGTACGGGGGCAAGGGCGGCAGCCGGACCGGCGAGGGCAAGGGGCCGCTCGAGGACCTCTGGGCGCAGATCAACGAGCCCGAGGTCCTGGCCCAGGAACTCCTGGACGAAGGCATCACGGCCATGAAGATCTGGCCGTTTGACCGGTTCGCGCTGGCCGGCGACGGGCGCTCGATCAGCGGCGCGGATCTCAGGCAGGGGCTGGAACCATTCCGCCGGATCCGCGAGGCCGTGGGCGACCGCATGGAGATCATGCTGGAGGGCCATGGCTACTGGGACATCACCACCGCCAAGAAGATCGCCCGGGCCGTCGAGGAGTACAAGCCGGCGTGGCTCGAGGACATGGTCCTGGGCCACGACGTGGAGCAGATCGCCGAGCTGAAGGCCGCAACCAGCACGCCCATCATCGCCAGCGAGATGCTCATCACGCGCTACCAGTACCGCCACCTCCTGGAGCGCCGCGCGGCCGACATCGTCATGGTCGACCCGACCTGGGCGGGCGGGATCACCGAGTCGCGCAAGATCGTGACGATGGCCGAGAGCTTCGGGCTGCCGGTCTCGCTCCACGACTGCACCGGGCCGTTCACGCTCCTGGCCGGCGTCCACCTCGCCCTGAGCGCGCCCAACGCGATCTACCAGGAGCACGTGCGCGCCTACGTCCGGGGTTGGTTCACCGACCTGGTCGTCGAGTCCGTCCAGATCGTCGATGGGCACATCCTCCCGCCGACGGGGAGCGGGATCGGGACCGCGCTGCGGCCCGAGGTCCTGGAGCGCTCGGACGCCAGGGTGCAGACCTCCCGACTCGCCGACTGAGCGCGGCCGCAGCCGCTCGGCCGCCCGCGGCCAACCTGGCTGGCTATCATCACCCAGGAACCCGACCAACCATCGCCCAGCCGGGCGAACCGCCGGAGGACAACGCACAAATGTCCGACACCAGGGCATCCCAGCACGCCGCCTCGGACCGGCTCTGGGAGCGCGCCCAGCGCCATCTGCCCGGCGGCGTTACGGCCAACGCGCGAATCCACCAGTCCACCGGCCGGCCATTCCTCGCGGAGCGGGCGGCGGGTGGACGCGTCCGGGATGTGGACGGCCGTGAGTTCATCGACCTGAACATGTCCTTCGGGGCGTCCATGCTGGGCCATGGCCACCCGGCCGTGCGCGAGGCCGTCATCCGGGCCACGGAGCTCGGGATCATGTGCGGGTACGAGACCGAGCACCAGACCCGCCTGGCCGAACGGATCGCCGAGGTCATTCCCAGCGCCGAGCTGGTCCGGTTTGCCGGCTCCGGGACGGAGACCACCTGGCATGCCCTCCGGACAGCAAAGGTCGCCACCGGGCGCTCCAGGGTGGTGAAGTTCGAAGGTCATTTCCACGGCTACAACGATTCGCTGGGCTACAGCTTCTGGCCCACGCTTGATCTGGCGGGGCCAGAGGACGCGCCGAACACGGTCCCGGAGAGTGAGGGCATGCCCCCGGCGGGGATTGCGGACACCATCGTGCTGCCTTGGAACGATGCCGCGGCACTGGAGGCTGTCTTTGCCGCCCACGGCCCCGAGATCGCGGCCGTGATCATGGAGCCCGTCAACATCGACTCTGGCACCATCCTGCCGCTCCCCGGGTACCTGGAGGCGGCGCGCGAGATCACCCGCCGCCACGGCTCAGTCCTGATCTTCGACGAGATCCTGTCCGGCTTCCGGACCGGGATCGGCGGCGCGCAGGGCCTGTATGGCGTCACGCCGGACATGACCACCCTGGGCAAGACCCTGGGTGGCGGGACGGCGCTCAGTGCCTTCGTCGGCAGCCGCGAGGTGATGTCGGCGGTAGCGCCGCTGGGCAAGGCGATCCACAGCGGCACGTACAACGCCCACCTGATCCCGATCATGGCCGGCCTCGCCTTCCTGGACGTGGCCACCGACCCCGGCTTCTACCCGGCGCTCGAGGCGCTCCAGGCCAGCTTCTACCCGGCGCTCCAGGCAGCCTTCGACCGAGCCGGGTTGCCCGTCCTGGTCCACGCCAAGGGGATGCGCTTCACGCTGCTCTTCGGAATGGACCGCCCGCCGGTGCGCTACCGCGACATCCTGGCGCATGACACGGACACGGCCACGCGGTTCTACGGCCTCGCGCTGGAGGAGGGTGTCTATTTCCACGCGGCCTGGCACCACGGCTTCAGCGCGATGCACACCCCGGCGGACCTCGACGAGGCGCTCGTGAAGATCGAGCGCGCCGCGCGGCGCCTCACCGCGGCGCGGCCCGGGGCGGCACTGTGACCACCCAGGCGCGACCCATCGTCGCCATCTCGCGCTTCAACATGCCAGGGGATCCGCCCGCGCGGCTGTCGCCCATGGCCGACCTCCGGCTCTGGTCCGAGAAGCGCTATCCGACGGGCGCCGAGCTGCTCGCGCTGACCGAGGGGGCGGTTGCGCTGCTGTGCGTGAACGGCGACGTCGTGAACGCCGAGTTCATGGCCCGGCGCCCGGACCTGAAGCTGGTCGCCATCGCCAGCACCGGCTACGACTCGATCGACGTCGCGGCCGTCAACGCCGCCGGGGCGGTGGTCACGAATTCGCGGGGGACGCTGTTCGAGACCACGGCCGACCTGACGTTCGGCCTGATCCTGGCCGCCCGCCGCCGAATTGCGGAGGCCGACCGCTACGTCCGGGCTGGGCGCTGGGACCACAACGACCTGGACTTCTTCCTGGGCCTGGACGTGTACGGCGCCACGCTGGGGCTGATCGGGTATGGCGAGATCGGGCAGGCGGTCGCCCGGCGCGCCAGGGGCTTCGGGATGACCATCGTCCACCACCGGCGTCAGCGGGGCGATGACGAGCTGTCGCGCTGGGTGGAGCTCGACGAGCTGCTCCGCATCAGCGACGTGGTCGCGCTGCACATCCCGTCCACCCCGGAGACCCGGCACTACATCGGCGAGCGAGAGTTTCGCCTGATGAAGCCCACCGCGACGTTCGTGAACGCGGCGCGCGGTGCCGTCGTCGACGAGGCCGCGTTGATCCGGGCGCTGCGCGAGGGCTGGATCGGGTCCGCCGGGCTGGACGTCCAGCAGACTGAGCCCAATCCGGACTCCAACGACCCGTTGCTGGCCTTCCCCAACTGTGTGGTCATGCCGCACATCGGCTCGGCCACCATGGCGGCCCGCGCGCGGATGGTCGGGATGGCCACGGAGAACATCGTCGCGCTGTTCGAGGGCCGCGCCCTGCTCACGCCGGTAGGGGAGCTGGCCGCGCCCCGCTGAGGACCCGGCTCAGGCCGCGGCGTGCATCCCGGTTGGCCGGTCGTCCTGTGCGCGGTGCCCGCGTTCCCGTGTGCTATCAAGGTCCAACACGGCCGATGACCGGTCTGATCCTCAGGAGGAGCCGCGGATGACACAGCGCATCGCCCTCGTCACCGGGAGCGCCAGGGGCATGGGCAGGGCCATGGCCGAGGCGCTCGCCGCGTCCGGGCACTCGGTCATCGGGCTGGACCGGCTGGACCAGGACCCGGGCCCCATGATCCGGGTCATCAAGGCGGACCTCGCCTCGCCGGAGGCGATCGCGGCGCTCATCGAGGAGATCGGCCGGGTCGACGTGCTGGTCAACAACGCCGCCGTGCTGGTCGAGAAGCCGATCGAGGAGCACTCGATCGAGGAGTTTGACCTCACGATCGCCGTCAACCTGCGCGCCCCGTTCCTCCTGTCGCGCGGCTTCGGCGCCGGGATGCGGCAGCGCGGCTGGGGCCGGATCATCAACATCGCGAGCATCGCCGCGCGGACGGGCGGGATGTCGCAGGTCGCGGCCTATGGGGCATCGAAGGCCGGCCTGGTGGCCCTGACCAAGAACTTCGCGCGCAACTACGGCCCGGACGGGGTCACGGTCAACGCGATCTGCCCGGCGGCCATCCTGACGCCCATGGCGGAGTCCCAGGAGCGCGTGACGCCGGGCGCCATGGCCGCGACCGCCGCCCTGATCCCGCTCCGCCGCATCGCCCAGCCGGGCGAGGTGGCCTCGGTCGTGGCGTTCCTGGCCTCCGATGGTGCGAGCTTCGTCACCGGGACGACGATCGACGTGAACGGCGGCCTGTTCACCTACTAGAGCCTGTGGCCGATTGCGCCGCTGACGTGCTGTCTCGACCGTTCGGCCCTGGTGGACCCCCGCGCCCAACACGGCGTTGGATCACACGCCGCGCTCTGGTTCACGCCGGGGCCATGGCATCTGCTCGAGATCGACATGGGGGGGCTGAGCACGCGGGATCCGTGGCGTATGACCCCGGGCGGGGAGATCGCCTTCGTCCCGCCTGAGGCGCAGCGATCGGCCGGACGGCTGAGCCACGCCCCAGTCGGGAGACCTCGTCTCGTGATCCATGCGCGGTCGGTCCCACGTCCGATCCTGCAGCAACACCGGTCATGCGCGTTGGCCGGGCTTGACCCGGAGTGTCTTGCCAGGCAGGCCACAAGCGCCACCTCCCGGACGAGAATCGGCTCAACGGCTTGCTACCGATGTCCTACCTAGAGTAGGATTGCGGTATGAAAGTGAGTGTGAGCCTGCCGGGCAACGATGTCCAGTTCCTGGACGCGTACGCGCGGGACCAGGGTCTGGAGTCCCGGTCCGCCGCCCTGCATCAGGCGGTCCGGCTGCTTCGGGCGGCCGAGCTGGGTGCCAGCTACGAGAGCGCGTGGGAGGAGTGGATCGCGGCGGATGACGCCGAACTCTGGGATGTTGCGACCGGTGATGGGATGGCGACTGATGCGCCGCGGTGACATCCACTATGTCGACCTCGACCCCGTGCGCGGCTCAGAGGCCAGCAAGCGCCGTCCGGCGGTGATCGTCAGCAACGACGGGGCCAATCTCACTGCCACACGACTTGGCCACGGCGTGGTGACGATCGTTCCGTTGACGTCCAACGTCGAACGGGTCTATCCGTTCCAGGTGCTCCTTCCGTCGGGTGGCACCGGTCTCGAGCGTGACTCCAAAGCCCAGGCCGAGCAAGTCCGATCGATCGCCGTCGAGCGCGTGGGTGCCAGGCTGGGGATTGTCCCCAGGGCGCTCATGCTCCAGATCGACGAGGCGCTCCGGTTGCACCTGGCCCTCTGACCGGTACCAGCGCGGCCGGGCGGCCGGCCGATGGAAGCGTTGGCGCCTGCGGTCCTCACCTACCCGCCTTGTGTGCGTTCGTTCCTGTCCTCGTTGCCGCCTTGACCGCGGCCCATCGGCCCGGCCGTAGGGATTGCTGCCTGACGGGTCCGGGCCCTATCGCGCCGTCCAGCCGTTGTCGATCGTCTGGGCGCTGCCCGTGATGGACGCCGCGGCGTCCGAGCACAGGAACGCCGCATAGCGGGCCACCTCTTCCGGCTCGATCAGTCGTTTGACCGCCGCGGGCGCCAGCATGACCCGGTCCACGACCTCGTCGAAGGAGATCCCCTCGGTGGCGGCCAGGTCGCCGAACTGGCGCTCCACGAGGGGCGTTCGCACGTAGGCCGGGCAGATCGCGTTGACCGTCACGCCGTGCGGCCCGGCCTCGAGCGCCGTCGTCCTGGTCAGCCCCAGCAGGCCGTGCTTCGCGGCGACATAGGCCGACTTGTTCGGCGACGCGACCAGGGAGTGGATGGAGCCCAGGTTGATGATCCGGCCCCAGCCCTGCGCGTACATATCGGGCAGGACGGCCCGGGTGAGGACGAAGGGCGCAACCAGCATGACCTCGATCAGGTAGCGCCAGCGCTCGACCGGGAAGGTCTCGATCGGCGAGACGTGCTGCAGGCCAGCGTCGTTGACCAGGATGTCGATGGGGCCCAGCTGGCGGCGGACCGTCGCGACGGTCGCGTCGCACGCGGCCGAATCGGCGACGTTGCAGCCCAGCCCCAGCCCGCCCTCCAACTCGGCGGCCACGGAGCGCGCGCCCGTTTCGTCCAGGTCGGCCACCGCGACCCGCGCGCCCTGCGCCGTGAGCTCCCGTGCAATGGCGCGGCCGATCCCCGACGCGCCGCCGGTCACCAGCGCGATGCGGCCAGCCAGCTCACCCATCAGCGTCGCTCCTGACTGTCGGACCGTTGGTGCCGCGCACGCGGGACGTTCCCAGCAGGATAGCGATGATCTGGCGACGGGACTAGGCTTGTCATCGTCCGCCCGGGGCATGGCGGGAGGATCCAGCCAACGGAGGCCGCGATGGGCACGGGCACCGAACCCAGGGTCGAGGTCATGGGCCTGCTCCATGGCGGCATCACCGTCTCAGACATGGAGGCGTCCCTCGCCTTCTACCGCGACGGCCTGGGACTGCCCGTGCAGGTCGACACGGTGCGCGTCGCGACCTATACGCACCAGGCGCTGGCGCTGCCCTTCACGGACATCCGGATCGTCCTGCTGGCCGTTCCGGGCACGGCGGGCGGGGTGATCGAGTTGCTCGAATACCGGGGTGCCGAGCGGCGGCCCGCGGCCTCCCGGCCATGTGATCCTGCCTCCAGCCATCTCTGCCTGGAGGTGCGCGACGCCGCCGCGGCCTACGCCCGGCTGACCGCCCTCGGCTACCTGGCCAGGTCCGCCGCCGCGGTCGACGTCGATGCCGGGCCGAACACGGGCGGCCGGATGTTCTACCTGGCCGACCCGGACGGGTACTGGATCGAGCTGGTGGAGCGGCCGCGCCCCGCCTGATGGCCGTCCGGCGCACCCGTGGCCGCATCGATTGGTCGCGCGGCCCGCGTATGATCCGTGCACTCGCAGCCCAAGCATCGAGGCCGCCGTGCTGAACGCCATCCCCGGGTTGTCGCATCCGCCTGCTTGCGCCGGGATGTCCTCCCGCCGGTGCGCGCCATGACCCGGACCCTCTTCGCGGGCGGCCGGGTCTTCGACGGCAGCGGTGCCGACCCTGTCCGCGCCGATGTGCTGGTCGAGAAGGGGCGGATCGCCGCCGTCGGGCTGGGCCTGCATGGCGATGCCACCGTGGACGTCGCCGGCCGCACCCTGTTGCCGGGCCTGTTCGACTGCCACGTCCACGTCACGATCACCGATGTGGACATCTGGCGCAACGTGAACACCCCCTTCTCCTATCGCTTCTACGCGGCGACGCGCAACCTGGGGGTCACCCTGGACGCCGGGATCACCACGGTCCGGGACGCGTTTGGCGCCGACCTCGGGATGCAGCAGGCTGTCGCCGACGGCCTCGTCCGCGGACCGCGCCTGCGGATTGCCCTGGCCATGCTCACCCAGACCGGCGGCCACGGTGACGAGTGGTATCCGTCCGGCTACGAGGCCGGGTTCGCCCGAGCCTACCCCGGCATGCCCGCGGGGTTGGTCGACGGGCCCGATGAGATGCGACGCAAGGTCCGCGAGCTGGTCCGGGCCGGCGCCAACCAGATCAAGGTGGCCACCTCCGGCGGGGTGCTCTCGCCGCGCGACGACCCGCGCCACGGGCACTTCCGGGACGACGAGCTGGCCGTGCTGGTCGCCGAGGCCAACGCGGCCGGGATCCCCGTGATGGCGCACGCGCAGGGCGCGCCGGGGATCAAGGCGGCGATCCGCGCCGGCGTCCGGTCGATCGAGCACGGGATCTTCCTGGACGACGAGGCGATCGACCTGATGCTCAAGCACGGGACGTTCCTGGTCCCCACGCTGGGCGCGCCAACCAGCGTGATCAAGGCGGCCGAGGCGGGCGCCCCCATCCCCGCGTCGATCGTCGCCAAGGCCCGGGCCGTTGTGCCCATCCACGAGGCGGCCTTCCGGCGGGCGGTGGCCGCGGGTGTCCGGATCGCGATGGGCACCGACAGCGGCGTGGTGCCACATGGCCGCAACCTGGATGAGCTGGCCCTGATGGCCCGGGGCGGGATGACCCCCGCCGAGGTGCTCGTGGCCGCCTCGCGGACCAGCGCCCAGCTCCTGGGCCTCGACGACGAACTCGGGACGATCGAGCCGGGCAAGCGCGCCGACCTGGTCGTGGTGGACGGCGATCCATTTGTCTTCGACGACCTGCGGGCCAGGATCCGCGCGGTCTACCAGGATGGCCGGCTGGTGAGCGGCAGCCCGGACTAGCAGCAACACGCCGGCCCGTCCGTCGGGTCGGCCCGTCCGTCGGGTCGGCCCCCGCGTCGGGCCGGTGACGGTCGGCGAGGCAAGGCGCAGGCGCTGCGCCCTTCGTCCACGAGAGAGGTGCTTGGGTGGTGATCGACATCCTATTCCGTGGTGCCACGATCCACGATGGGCTGGGAAGCCCGGCCCGGCGGGGCGATGTCGCCGTGGCGGGCGGGCGGATCGTGGCGCCGGACTCCGATGCGGTCGGCCCACGGACGCGCACCATCGAAGCCGACGGGCTCGTCGTGGCCCCCGGCTTCATCGATCTGCACTCCCACGCGGACTGGACCCTCCCGGCCCATCCCGGAGCGCTCAACTCGATCAGCCAGGGCGTCACGACCGACGTCGTCGGCAACTGCGGGTTCGCCCCGGCGCCCGTGAGCCCGGTGGGGGAGCGGGCCGCGGAGCTCCGCCTCCAGACCGCGGCGATCGGACCCAACCTGGACTGGTCCTGGTCCACGTTCGGGTCCTTCCTGGATCGGCTGGATGCCGTCCGCCCGGCGCACAACATCATCCCGCTCGCCGGGTTCGGCGCGCTGCGCACCGCAGCCATGGGCATGGACGATCGTCCCGCGACGCCGGGTGAGATTGCCCAGATGCGGGCCGACCTTGACGAGGCGCTGGACGCCGGCGCGTGGGGGATGAGCACCGGCCTGGTCTATCCACCCGGCGCCTACGCAGACCGGACGGAGATCATCGCGGTCGGCGAGGGGTTGCGCGCACGGGACGCGCTGTACACGTCGCACATCCGGAACGAGGGGGCCGACCTCGTCGCCGCGGTCGACGAGGCGATCGAGATCGGGGCGGCGCTCGGCACGCGCGTGGAGATCTCGCATCTCAAGTCGGCGGGCATCCGCAACCACGGGCGGATCGGCCTCGCCCTGGAGCGGATCGACGCCGCACGGGCCGCCGGGCAGCGCGTGACGTTCGACGTCTACCCGTACTCCGCCGGAAGCACGTTCCTCACCCAGGTCCTGCCACCGTGGCTCCAGGACAGCGGGCAGGAGGAGCTGATCGCCCGGCTCCGCAGCGCCGACGTCCGCGCGCGGCTCCGGCACGAGCTGGCGGCCGGCATCCGCGGCTTCGCGAACTACAGCGTGGCCAGCGGGGGCTGGCACAACATCCTCATCGCCTCGGTCGTGAACCAGAAGCTCCGCTGGGCCGAAGGCCAGACGGTGGCGGCCCTGGCCGCGGCGCGCGCCGTGGACCCGCTCGACCTGGTCTTCGACCTCCTGATCGAGGACCGCGCGGGCACCGTGATGATCATGTTCATGATGGATCGCGCGGACATGCGCGCCGCGCTGGCGCACCCCGCGGCCGGCGTCGGATCCGACCTGCTGGGGGTCACGAGCGACACGGCCCGTGTCCACCCGCGCACCTATGGGACGTTCGCGCGCATCCTGGGCTGGGCGGCCCGCGGCGAGGGGCCGCTGGACCTGGCGCAGGCGATCCGCAAAATGACGGGCCAGACGGCGCGGACGCTCGGGATCACCGACCGTGGCAGGATCGCCCCGGGGCTGGTGGCGGACCTGGTGGCGTTCGACCCCGCCCGGATCCGGGATCGGAGCACCTACGCACAGCCGACCCGCCTCGCGGAGGGGGTGGAGCACGTCCTCCTCGGCGGACGGTTCGCGATCGACGGCGGCCAGGTGGTGGCCCGCAACCTGGGTCGGGTGCTGCGGCGACCCCGCTAGCGGCCCAACCCTCCCGAGCCGACCTGGGGCGGGCCAGGCGCTGCTACGTCTAGCCGCGCGCCCAGGCTTCCGGTGCCTCAAGGAGGCCCTTGAGCGTCCCCAGGAAGCGCGCGGCCCCCACGCCGTCGACGACCCGGTGGTCCGACGAGAGTGTCGCCGTCATGAGTCGCCGGATGGCAAGCTGGCCATCGCGGACAACCGCCCGCTCCGCGGTCTGCGCCGTGGCCAGGATGGCCACCTGGGGCGGCGTGATGATCGCGGTGAACTGGGTCACGTCGAACATGCCGAGGTTGGAGAGCGTGAACGTCCCCTCGGAGATCTCGGGCGCCCGCAGCCTGCCGGCGCGCGTGCGCGCCACGAGGTCCGCGAGGCCACGGCCCAGGTCCTCCACGCCCCGTTCCCGGCAATCGAGCAGGGCCGGGGCCATGAGCCCGTCGTCGAGCGCGATGGCGACGCCGATGTTGATCGCGTCGACCGACTCCACCACGTCGCCGTTCCAGGCGGCGTTGAAGGCGGGGTGCTCGGCCAGGGTGAGAGCCAGGGCCCGCACCAGGAACGCGGTGACCGTGGCGCGGGCCTCGCGCGCACGCCCGTCGTTGGCGCGGTCGGCGAGGGTCAGCAGCGCGTCCATCTCGATGTCCGTGCTGAGATAGAAGTGCGGCGCCGAGGCCTTGCTCTCGCTCATCCGCCGGGCGATCGCCCGGCGCATCGGGCTGGGGCTGACGGGGTGCCGGCCGTCGGTCATGTTGGCGGCTACGCCCCGTCCTCGAGGTAGCCGATGGGCTGGCCGACCGCGACCTCGGCGCCGGCCCCGTGGACGATTTCGATGAGCGTGCCGGAGGCCGTGGCCTCCATGTCGACCGTCGCCTTGTCGGTCTCGATCTCGGCGATCACGTGGCCGCGCTCGACACGGTCACCGACCTGCTTGAGCCAGCCCGCGATCTTGCCGGTCTCCATGTCATAGCCGAGCCGCGGCATCTCGACGGCGATCCGAGCCATCCGGTCCTCCGGGAGTTGAACGAACGAAGGCGGTCATCATACGTGGCGAGTCCGACCCGAACCGCTGGGTGCGCCGGGCCAGTCCCGCCGGAGGCTCCCGCGCCCGCGCGTCCACCCTGCCCGCCCAGCTCGCTCCGGCCGCTCCGCGCGCACCGGTTCGAATTGACTGGGGGACGCCGTCGATGACACCATCACGCGGGCGGTCGGCGCGACGCCCTGGTCACGACCGTGACCTCCTCCCCGCCGTCGACATCGGAGCCATTGATGAGCTTGCGCGAACCTGACGCCGATACCCGCCGGTCCTGGTTCTCGACCATGCTCCGGATCCGCGCCTTCGAGGACCGGATCCAGGAGCTGTTCATGAGTGGCGCGATCGGCGGGACGACGCATCTGTGCCAGGGCCAGGAGGCGGTCTCGGTGGGCTCCATCGGCTCGATGGAGCCAGGCGACGTCCAGACCAACACCTATCGCGGCCACGGCGAGGCCCTGGCGCTCGGCATGGCGTCCGAGACGGCGTTCGCCGAGCTGATGGGCAAGGCCACGGGCGGCTCGGGCGGGGTCGGCGGCTCGATGCACCTGATTGATTTCTCGAAGGGCAACATCGGCGCCAATGCCATCGTCGGCGCGGGCATGCCGATCGCGCTGGGGGCCGCGGTCGGCTTCCAGATGCAGCAGCGCCCCAATGTCGCGCTCTCGTTCTTCGGGGATGGTGCCATCAACATCGGGACCTTCCACGAGGCCCTCAACATGGCCTCCCTGTGGCAGGCACCGGTCGTGTTCATCATCACGAACAACCTGTACGGCGAGTACTCGCCGATCAGCAGCACGACCTCGGGCGGACCTGATCTTGCGCGCCGCGCCGATCCCTACGGCATGCCTGGCGTCAGCGTCGATGGCCAGGACATCGACGCCGTCCATGCCGCGGTGAGCGCGGCCGTGGAGCGTGCCCGGGGTGGAGGAGGGCCCAGTCTCCTCGAGATGAAGACGTACCGGTACCGCGGCCATTCGCGATCGGACCCAGCCAGGTATCGACCGGCCGGCGAGCTGGAGGCGTGGAAGGAACGCGACCCGATCGACATCCTCGGCCGCCGACTGGCGGTCGAGGGGATCCTGTCCGCCGAGGCCCAGCTTGGCCTCCGTGCCGCGATCCAGGCCGAGATCGACGGCGCCGCCGAGCGCGCGACCGCCGCCCCCTATCCCACCCTCGAGGAGACGAGCTCGTATGTCTACGCTGACTGAACCCGCCTTGGTGGCCGTGCCGGCGGCCGGGGCGGCGGGCACCGTGGAGCTCACCTACCGCGACGCGATCAACGCCGCACTCCGCGACTCGATGACGGACGACGTCCGGGTGCTCCTGATGGGCGAGGACGTGGGGGCGGATGGTGGCGTCTTCAAGACCAACAGCGGCCTGATCGAGGACTTCGGACCGGCGCGGATTCGCAACACGCCCATCTGCGAGAACGCGTTCGTCGGCGTCGCGCTGGGCATGAGCCTGGTGGGCCTGCGGCCGGTCGTCGAGATCATGTTCGCGGACTTCCTGCCCACCGCCGGTGACGCGATCGTCAACCAGCTCCCCAAGTATCGCTTCATGTCCGGCGGCCAGTGCTCGGTCCCGGTCACCATCCGGGTGATCGGCGGGGGCACGGGCCAGTTCGGCACCCAGCACTCCGCCACCTACGAGAGCTGGTTTGGCCACCTGCCCGGACTGCGCGTCGCCACGGCTGCGACCCCGGGGTCCGCGTACTCGCTGCTGCGCGCCGCGATCGCCCACGACAATCCCGTCATCGTCTACGAGCACAAGGCGCTCTACGGCCGAAAGGGACCCGTGACCCGGGGCGAGGTCGCCGAGATCGGCAAGGCGCAGGTCCTGCGCACGGGCTCGGACGTCACGATCCTGGCGTCGATGCTCATGGTGGAACGCTCGCTGGCCGCGGCCGAGACGCTCGCCGCCGACGGGATCGCCGCGGAGGTGATCGACCTGCGCTGGGTCCGCCCAATCGACCTGCCCACCATCCGCGCCTCGGTCGAACGGACCGGCCGGCTGGTGGTGGCCGAGGAGCAGGTCCACGCCGGCGGCTGGGGCGCCACGGTCATCTCCGAGCTGACCATGGGCGGGGTCGCGTGGCGGTCCGCCCCGCGCCGCGTCAGCCTCCCGGACGACTATCCCGTCCCGTACTCGCCACCGCTCGAGACCCTGATCGTCCCGTCGGCTGCCGGGATCGCCGCCGCCGCGCGATCGGCGGTCGGGCTATGACGGAGCCCGGGGCCATGTCGGACGTCGCGTCCGGCGTCACTGGCGCCGTCGCGCCCGGCGTCACTGGCGCCGTCGCGCCCGCCGTCGCGCTCCCAGGCCTCGGCGCCGGGGCGCTGATCATCGAGCGGGTGGAGACCCTGGCGTTGCGGGCCCCGCTGGGCCGCCGCTATCAGGGCAGCGCGTACAGCATGGACAACCGGTGCACCATCGTGACCCGGCTGTTCACGAGGGACGGACTGGTCTCCGAGGTCTACACCGGGGACACCGACATCGAGCAGGCCCTGATCGTCGGCATCATCCACGACGAGCTGGCGCCACGGATCATCGGCCGGAGCGCGGCCGACCCGGAGGGCGCCTGGCGGGCCATGGAGCCCTCCACCAACGACATCCTGCGCGACCGCGGCCTCGCCCTCCAGGCGATCGCGTGCGTGGACGCGGCGGTCTGGGACCTGTTCGGCCGGGCCGTCGGGGTGCCGCTCCACCGGCTCTGGGGCAGCGTCACCGACACGCTCCCCATCACCGTCATCGGCGGCTACTACCACCTCGTCGGCGACGACCTGGGCCGGACGATGGCGAGCTACATCGACGCCGGGTTTGCCGGGGTCAAGTTCAAGGTCGGGGGCCGGAGCCCGATCGAGGACGCCGGGCGCGTCCGGGCGGCCCGGGAGGCCCTCGGGCCGGGCGCGGCGCTGATGATCGACGCCAACCAGGGCTATGACCGGGCGCAGGCGGTGGAGTTGGGCAGGCTGGTCTCGGATCTGGGCATCCGCTGGTTCGAGGAGCCCTGTCGCTGGACCAACGACCGGCGCTGGATGCGGGACGTCCGGTACCAGACCGGGATTCCGGTCTGCGCCGGCCAGAGCGAGACCACCCTGCGCGGCATCCGCGACCTCATCGTGGATGGTGCCATCGACGTCTCCAACTTCGACGCCTCGTGGTCCGGGGGTCCCACCGTGTGGCGGAAGGCCGCCGGACTGGCCGCGGCCTTCGGCGTGGAACTGGGCCACCACGAGGAGCCGCAGATCTCAAGCCACCTGCTGGCGAGCGTCCCGGACCACGCCTTTGTCGAGTGCTTCGACGAGGACCGCGACCCGTTCTTCTGGCGACTGACGGACATGTCCAGCCGGGTCAGCGGCGGTCTCTACCGGCTGCCAGAGCGGCCTGGCTTCGGCATCGAGCTGGACTGGGACTACGTCAACGCCCACACGCTGGACCGTCGGGTGACGGAGCATCGGATGGGTTCCTAGCCACCCCGGGTCGGCCGGCGCGCCACAGCGCTGCGGGCGGCGATCAGCCTCCTGCCAGCGAACTCACGCTATTCACACCCGGTGAGGACTACGCGGGTTGCCGCCCCGCACCCGAGTCGCCGCGCCTCCGGAATGTGCCGACGCGAGCGTGCGTCGGCATGAATCTCGCCGTGGCAGCCGAGCGGGCCGGCCACCGTGACGTTCCGATCATCCGTACTTCTCACCCCATGGGAATAGCGAGAAACGGCTGGCGGCGGGGATGACATTCGCGTGCGGCGTGCGATCTCTGCCCGCCGTCGAACAGCACTTGCAACGCGCACGCCGCCTGTGGTATGCCTCGCAGATGGATCCAACTGGCCCCTGCGCGCTGTCCAGCTCGTCGCTGCCCAGGTCGTCGCCGCCTGCGGTGAGTGACCGCCGCCGCTCGCGGGTCCGAGATGGATGCGAACGCCCAGGCCGAGGGCAGCATCACCGAGCCAGGGCCGGAACCGATGTACGGGCCCGCCGCGTATCGGTCGACCCAGGGGCGGATTGGCTGCGTCGTCGTGGTGGCATCGCTGCCGGCCGGCTTGCTCGCCGCCGGCTGGCTCCATGTTGACGCAGCGCTGGTCTTCGCCGGCCTGTGGGTCCTCGCCGCGGTGAGCCAGGTTCCACTCGGCCGGTGGAGCGGCGACTGGCCGGCGCGGATGGGCCTGGTCGCCTACGTGATCGCCTTCGCCCTCCCTGCCGTGCTCTCGACCCCCGCCACTCATGTCAGCGACCACACGCTGCCTGGGTATCAGGTCTTCGCCCTCCCTGCGGGCAGCCCATCGGATTGGATGGCCCGGTTCGATTCGTTCCAGGGAATGCCCATTGCGAGCGGGGCCTGGTTGGCCAACCCGTTGTTCCTGTTGGGACTTGGGCTGTATCGGCACCGGGAGGCGACACTCGCACTGGCGGTCTCGGCCGGAGCCCTGCTGCTCGGCCTTCCGATGCTTGCCCGGGTCAGTCCCGGCGTCGGCTGCGCGGCCTGGCTGGCCGGCCCTGCCTTCCTGGCGATCGCGTCGACCCGCGCCCGGAGCTACTGGTGAGGCGGACGTGCCCGCCACGCCGCCCTGTGGGCCGCGTTCGCCCGATGGAGTCTCACCAGCCGAGGCGCCGTGGCTGAACCCCGGCGGCCCCAGCGCCCACTGTCCTCGGCCCGCCGCTCAGGCTGCGCCCGCCGTCGAGACCTGGCCCGTCACTCAGGCCCCGAGCGACCGCCGGATGGTCGAGATGAGCGCGGTTGACTCCAGCTCCGAGAGCTGGTCCAGCTGCATCACGCAGCTGAAGCCGTCGACCACCACCGGCCCGCCGCCCGCATCATCCACCGCGGCATGGACCTTGGGCAGCCACTGCTCCTGGCCGATCTTCCGGGAGAGCGGTTCGTGCTCGGCCCGGTAGCCGAACGATCCCGCCAGCCCGCAGCAGCCGGCATCCAGCATCTTCGGGGCGAAGCCCGCGCGGCGCAGGACCTCGCGATCCGCGGCTGGCGTCCCGATGGACCGCCCGTGGCAGTGGGGCTGCACCACGATGGGCGCGGCCAGGGCAGGGATCTCGCCGCCCGCCGCCCGCCGCGTCTCCAGGGCGGCCGCGAACCCCGGCGAGGCGAGCAGGTGCTCCGCCGGGCTCCGCGCGAGCGAGGCGAGCACCGTGGCCCGTGGGTCGCCGGCCAGCAGTGACGGCAGCTCGTCCCGGAACGCGGCGAGGCAGCTGGGTTCGGGGACCACCACCGGGATCCCCCTGGAGGTCCACGGCTCCAGCACGTCGAGGAGGCGGGTCAGCGTGGCTCGAGCCCGGCCCAGCATGCCGGCGTCGTACAGGGTGCGGCCGCAGCACGCCCACGCGGACGGCACTGCCACCCGGTCGCCGGTCGCCTCCAGCACCGCCACGAGGTCATCCGCCACGCCCGGCCGGAACGAATCGGTGAAGGAGTCCGGCCAGACCACCACGCTGGCGGCCAGGTCGTCCCGATGATCGGCCGCGGTCCGGCCATGCCGGAACGTGGTGCCGGCGAAGTGGGGCGCCGGCCGCGCGGTGGTGACGCCCGCGACCTTTCGGACGACCGTCCCCACCACCGGCAGCCCGAGGGCGAGGTTGGGCAGCCAGGTGGCGCGCGACAACGCCCGGGCGATCCACGGCAGCAGCGCCAGGGCGACCATGGATCGCGGGCGGATCCGGCCTTCGTAGTAGTGGGACAGGAACTCCGACTTGTAGCTGGCGACATCCACGCGGGTTGGGCAGTCCGTCAGGCAGCCCTTGCACGACAGGCACAGGTCCAGCGCTTCTCGCACGTCCTCGTTGCGCCAGGTCGCGGGCGTGGTCTCGCCCTGGAACAGCTCCACGAGCAGCTTGGCCCGCCCGCGGGTGGAATGACGCTCCTCGCCCGTCGCGCGGTACGACGGGCACATGGTCCCCGCGTCGTCGCGCAGGCACTTGCCCACGCCCACGCACCGCTCGGCGCCCGCCTGGAGCGCGGCGCCGCCGCGGCCGAAGATCGCGACCAGCGCCGGGTCCCCGGCGGCGCGATGATCCGGCCCGTAGCGCAGATTGGCGTCCAACGGGAAGGCATCCACGCCCTTGCCCGGGTTCATCCGGCCGCGGGGGTCAAAGACGCTCTTGAACCGGCGGAAGGCCGTCATCAGCTCGGGCCCGTACATCCGCTCCAGGAGCTCCCCGCGCGCCTGGCCGTCGCCGTGCTCGCCGGAGAGGGAGCCGCCCATGGAGACCACCAGGTCCGCGGCGCGCTCGATGTAGCGGCGATAGTCGCGCAGGCCCTTCTCCGACGAGAAGTCGAATGGGTTGCGCGTGTGCACGCAGCCCTGGCCGAAGTGGCCGTACAGCGCCCCCGAGTAGCCAAACTCCGCCCAGAGCGTCGTGAGCGACCGCAGGTAACGGCCAAGGTCGCCTGGGGCGACGGCCGCGTCCTCCCAGCCCTCGAAGTTATGGGATCCGTCGGGCGAGATCGCGGTCGCGCCCAGGGCCGTCTCGCGCAGCAGCCAGACCCGCGCCTGCTCGTCGCGGTCCGCGAACCGCCGCCACTCGATGCCGGCCGGCAGCGCCGCGATGAAGGCATCGACGAGCCCGTCCGCCGTCGCCGGGTCGTCGTCACCAAGCTCGGCGATCAGCCAGCCCTTGCCCGGCGGCAGGAGGCCCATGTGCTCCACGTTGAGCGGCCGGGCACGCATCTGCTCCATGAGCGTGACGTCGAAGCCCTCCAGCGCCAGCAGGCGTTGGGCGAGGAGTGACGGAACAGCATCCGCGGCGACGAAGATGTCCGGGTAGCCCAGGACGACCAGCCGGCGGTGCTGCGGGCTATCGATGAGGCGGACCACGGCCTCGGTCACCACGCCGCAGCCCGACTCGCTGCCCACCAGCGCCCGTGCCACGTGGAACCCGCGCTCGGGGAGGAGCTCGTCGAGGTTGTACCCGCTGACCCGGCGCGGGATCTGCGGGTAGCGAGCGCGGATCCGGATGGCATGCTCGGTCGCAATGTCGCGCAGGGTGCCCAGCACCTCCGCCAGGTAGCCGCCGCCGGCTACGGCCGCGTCATAGCCAGACCCGTCGAACGACCCGACGTCGATCGACTCGCCGCCGTACGTGACCAGCGTCAGGCGCTCGACGTTGTCGACCGTCTTGCCCGCGAAGAGGGCGTGGCTGCCACACGAGTTGTTGCCGATCATCCCGCCCAGCGTGCACCAGGCATGCGTGGCCGGGTCCGGGCCGAACGTGAGCCCGTGCAGCTCGGCGGCGCGCCGGAGGTCGTCGAGGATCACGCCCGGCTGGACGCGGGCCGTCCGGCCCACCGGGTCGAGCTCCAGGATCCGGTTCATGTGGCGGCGCGTGTCGAGGATGACTGCGACGTTGCAGGCCTGGCCGGCCAGGCTGGTGCCCGAACCCCGGGCCAGGACCGCCGCGTCGTGCTCGGCACACACGCGCATGGCCGCGACCACGTCGTCGTGATCGAGCGGGTAGACCACGCCCAGCGGGATCTGGCGGTAGTTCGACGAGTCCGTGGCATACACGGAGCGGGTGGCCGCATCGAACCGGACTTCGCCGCGGACGGCCCCGCGCAGGGCCGCCTCCAGCTGGAGCCGCCCCGGCTCGGTGACCGTGGACCGATCGACCCGCCCGCCGGGCGCGACGAGCGTCATGGGGCCGCGACGAACTGCTGGCGCTGCCGTCCCAGTCCGTCGATGCCCAGCTCCACCACATCACCGGCCCGCAGATATGGCTTGTCCGGCCGCCCGAGGGCGACGCCTGCCGGGGTCCCCGTGCTGATGATGTCGCCCGGGTCCAGGACCATGAACTGGCTGAGATAGCGGACGACCTCGGCCACGCCGAAGATGAGCGTCCGGGTGTTCCCGGTCTGGCGCCGCTGCCCGTTGACGTCGAGCCAGAGGTCCAGGCGGCCGGGATCGGGGACCTCGTCGGCGGTCACCAGCCACGGCCCGGCCGGGTTGAAGGTCTCGCACGACTTCCCCTTGTCCCACTGGCCGCCCCGCTCCAGCTGGAACTCGCGCTCCGAGACGTCGTGGTTGACCATGTAGCCGGCGATCGCCGCGAGAGCCTCCTCATGCGACGCGAGGTAGCGGCAGGTCCGCCCAATCACGATCCCCAGCTCCACCTCCCAGTCCGTCTTCGTGGAGCCGCGCGGGATGCGGACGTCGTCGTTGGGGCCGACGAGGGTGTTGGGCGCCTTGAGGAAGACGACGGGCTCCGTGGGAACGGGCGCCCCGGATTCTTCGGCGTGGTCGCGGTAGTTGAGGCCGATGCACACGATCTTGCCCGGCCGGGTGACCGGGGGACCCATGCGTACCGCCGGCATGGGTGTCGCGCCCGCAGCGCCGTCGAGCTGGAGCCCCCGGAGCGCCGCGAGTCCGTCGCGCGCGAAGAACGCGGGGTCGAAGTCGCCGACCTGCGCGGTCACGTCCACCACGCGATCGTCCGGGAGCAGGAGATGCGGGCGCTCCGCGCCGCTGGGGCCAAGCCGGATCAGCCGCATGGTTGCTGTCACACCCTCCGTCGCGTCACGGGACCAGACACTGGGTCGTGGGCGAAGTATGGCCGCTGGGTTGGGGCCGCACAACGACGGCCGCCGAGCCCGTCGGCGGTCGCCCGACGAACCCCCCGGTCAATCGGCCGGCTCGGCCGCGAGGTCGGGGGCCGCTCCCTGGCTTCGCCGCCCGATGGCGACCGCGACCACCACCACGATGCCGCCGAGGATCTGAATCGGGTTGACCCGGTCACCCAGCAGCACCACGGCGACGATGACGCCCAGGAATGGCGTCAAATAGCCATACAGTGCCGCCCGCGCCGCGCCGACCTTGTGGACGCCCGTGAAGTACAGGACGTTGGTGACGGCCACGCCGAGGATGCCGGTGTAGGCGATCGCCAGCCAGGCGTTGGCCGGGATCGCCCCCCAATCCTGGCGCGCCAGGTCGGGCAGGCCAAACGGCACCAGCACCAGCGTTCCCACGATCATCGTGAATGACGAGATCTGGAGCGCCGCGTAGCGCCGCATCAGCGGCCTGATCAGGACCGAGTAGAGGCCCCAGCCGGCCGCGGCGGTCAGCGACAGCGCCGCCCCCGCAAAGGAGATGGCACCCAGGCCCCCGCCCGACCCGCCGGCCACGATCAGCGCGACCCCCGCGACACCGCCGGTCAGCGCGATCCAGTGGGCGGCATCCAGCCGCTCCTGGCGTGTCACCACGGCGAAGAACGCGGTCCAGATCGGCGTGGTCCCAAGGAGGAGCGCCACGTTCGAGGCGCTCGTGATCGAGAGGGCCGCCACAAACGTCCCCTGGTTGATGCTCACACCGCACAGCGCGGCCACCATCAGCAGCCCCAGGTCGCGTCGCCGCACGTGCGGGATGCCTTCCCGGGCCAGCATCACCAGGAGGGTTGCGGCCCCGCCGAGGGTATAGCGCGCGATGGCGAAGCCGAGCGGGGTGGTGGCGTCAACGCCGAACTTGGCGGCCGCGTAGTTGCCGCTCCACATGAGGACGGCGAGCAGCAGCGCGGCATCGGCGGACGGCTGGTTACGCACCGGCGGATTGTAGGTTGGCGGACCGGCCGTCCGTCGCGCCTCAGCCCCGGAGCCGCGCGTTCCCCGGGTCGAACAGCGGCGTGGCCCCGGCAGCGGCGACGGTGACCGGATAGTGCTCGCCGAAGTACTCCACGAGCAGCCGGGTGCCGGCCACGGCCAGCTCCGGCGGCAGGTACGCCATGAGGAGGTGCTTGCCGAGCGACGGCCCGGAGCCCGCGCTGGTCACGTACGAGCGGCGCCCCTTCGCGTCGGTGATCGGTGCTCCGTCCAAGGTCAGGATGGGCTCGCGTCCCAGCATGTAGCGGGCCTCGCCGGAGGCGGACCGCGGGTCGTCCAGGGTGAGGGTGCAGAGTCGAGTGACCGGCGGGCGGGCGCGCTGGGCGAGGTACGCCTGGCGGCCGAGGAAGTCCTGCGCCTTCACCGATGGCCGGGCCATCCCGGCCTCGACCAGGTCGTAGTCCAGCTCCAATTCGGCGCCGTGCGCGCGGTAGCCCTTCTCGAGCCGGCCGGTCGTCGCGTAGACCCCGATCCCGGCCGCCATAACGCCCAGCGGCTGGCCCGCCGCCCAGAGCGTGTCCCACAGCCGGAGCCCCTGCTCCATCGGGACGTAGATCTCCCAGCCCAGCTCGCCGACATACGACAGGCGCGCCATGAGGGCGCGCACGCTCCCGATCTCGACGACCCGGCAGGTCCCGAACGGGAAGGCCTCGTTCGACAGGTCCACGCCGGAGGCAGCCGTCACCAGGTCGCGGGCCCGCGGGCCCCAGACCCCCACCGTGTACAGGGCGGACGTCATGTCCTGGACCTGGGCCGTGCCGTCGGCCGGAAGATGGCTCGCGAACCACTGCTTGTCGCGCATGCCCATCCCGCCGCCCGTCACGACCCGGAAGCGGTCGTGCGCCAGCCGCATGATCGTCAGGTCGGCCACGATCCCGCCCGCGCCATTGAGGAGCGGCGTGTAGACGACGCGTCCCACGGGCACATCCACCTGGCCCACGACCAGGGCCTGGAGGTAGTCCAGGGCGCCGACGCCGGCGACATCGAAGATGGCGAACGCCGCCAGGTCGATCATCGCCACCCGGTCGCGCATCGCCAGGTGCTCGGCGTTGATGATCGGGGACCACCAGCGCGCATCCCACTCCGCCGATCGCGGCATGACCCGATCGCCGTACTCGGCCAGCAGCCGCTGGTTCGCGCCGTACCAGAACGGCCGCTCCCAGCCGGCCGCCTCGAAGAACTCGGCCCCAAGCTCCACCTGGCGGACGTGGACCGGGCTCAGGCGGACGTCCCGGTTCGACGCCCATTGCTCCATGGGGTGGACGATGCCGTAGGTCTTGTTGAACCACTCGGAGGTCCGTGACCGGATGTGGGCTGCGGTGCGCTGGCTGTCATGGAACCGGGCGATGTCGGAGCCGTGCGGGTCGATCTCGGGCGCCCCGTCGGTCATCCACTCGGCCACCGTACGGGCCACGCCGGGCGCCTCCTTGATCCAGACGGCCGCGGCCGACCACAGGCCCTTCACCTCGGGCGTCTCGCCCAGGATGGGGTTGCTGTCCGGCGTGAGCGACAGGAGCCCGTTGATGGCGTACCGGATGCCGACACGCTCGTCGCCCAGGATGTCGGGGACCAGCTCCAGCGCGTGCTCCATCTGGAGCTCGAAATCCTCGCGGGTGAACGGGAGCTCGGTGGGCGAGAGGGCGGACGCCGCGATCGACGGGATGTCGTCTGGGTCCATGAGGATGGGCCGGTGGGCGTACGAGCCCACCTCCAGGTCGCCGCCGTGCTGCCGCTCGTACATCCCGGTGTCCATGTCGCGGATGATCGGGAACCGGATCTCGCCGACCGTGTCCGCGAAGAGCGGGACGGGGCCCACGCTGATCATCTGGTGCACCGCCGGGGTGAGCGGGATCGACGCCCCGGCCATCCGGGCGATGCGCGGGCTCCAGATCCCGCACGCGATCACGACCGTCTCCGCGCGGATCTCGCCCTGGTCGGTCCGGACCGCGCTGATCCGCCCGTTGGTGACCTCCAGCCCGGTTACCTCCGTGTTGGCGCAGATCGTCAGGGCCCCCAGGGCCAGCGCACGCTCGCGCATGATCGTGCCCGCGCGCAACGAGTCCACCACGGAGACGCCCGGGGTGTTGAACCCGCCCAGGATCACCTCGTCGTTCACGAAGGGCACCAGCTCGCGGACCCGGGCGGGCGTGATGAGCTCGGATTCGATGCCCCACGCCTTCGACGACGCCAGCCGGCGCTTCAGCTCGTCCATGCGCGCGGACGTCCGGGCGACCTCGATCCCGCCGCTCACCGTCAGCACGCCCATCTCGCGGTACTGCGCCACGCTGTCCAGGGTGAACCGGGTCATCTCCTTGGAGTGGTCGGTCAGGAAGATGAAGTTGGATGCGTGGCCCGTGGAGCCGCCCGGGTTGGGCAGGGTGCCCTTGTCGACCTGGACGATGTCACGCCAGCCCAGGCGGGCCAGGTGCCAGGCGATGCTGTTGCCGACGATGCCGGCGCCGATGACGACGACGCGCGCCCGCGACGGGAGTCCACTCACCGGGCAAGATCCTCCGTGAGCCGTGGGGCCCGGTCCGAAGGTGGCCGGGCTCGATCGAACGGACCGTGGTCGAATGATACGGTTGCGACGGGCCCTCCCAAACCGCGGGTGACGGCCCCCGGGCTCGGACGCGGCCGGACACCTCTGCTATCCTGTCGCCGGATGCGGCACCCCCGCGCGATCCGGTCACGGCGAACGTGATCGGCCCCGTTCCGGCGTAGCTCAGTGGTAGAGCGGGCGGCTGTTAACCGCCATGTCGTAGGTTCGAATCCTACCGCCGGAGCCACCCCTCCTCGTCGGGCGGGCTGGCCACGCAGGCACCATCCCGCAGGAGCACCCACCGCATGAGCCACCCCGTCACGTTCGGCGTGCGCATTCCCAACTCCGGGCCCCTGGCCTCGCCGCAGTCGATGTTGCGGGTCGCCCGAGAGGCGGAGGACCTGGGCTTCGACTCCGTCTGGGTTCACGACCACATCACGTGGACCGACGAGATCCACCGCACACACATCTCGTCGGGCAATGACGAGGGGCACGCGGGCAACCCCACCCCGGACTTCTACGAGGCCCTGACCTCGCTCTCGTTCATCGCCGGCCACGTCCAGCGGGTGCGTCTCGGGATCGCCTGCGTGGTGGTGCCCAACCGGAACCCGGTGGTGACGGCCAAGCAGTTGGCCACGCTGGACGTGCTGACCGGCGGCCGGCTCGACGTCGGCGTGGGCCTGGGCTCCCCATCCACGGTCAAGTCGCGCGAGTTCGAGGTCATGGGCGTCAACAAGAAGGAGCGTGGCCGGATCGCCGACGACTACCTCCGGGCGATGAAGACCCTCTGGGCGGACCACCCCGCCACCTACCACGGCGAGTACGTCTCCTTTGACGACGCGGCCATCTGCCCCAAGCCCCTCCAGCGGCCCAACCCGCCGCTCTGGGTTGGTGGCTGGACGGAGCACGCCATGCGTCGAACCGCGGCGCTGGGCGATGGCTGGCTGCCGGCCTGGTTGCTGCCCGAGGATATCGGGCGCAAGTTCGGCGAGGTCAAGGCGATGGCGGCGGCCAACGGGCGCGACCCGGAACGACTCAGCCTGGGCTTTGAGCCGTACGCCTGCATCGACGAGGATGGCGCCGCCGCCCGCGCCCAGGGCTGGGGCACGCTGGCCATCGGCCAGAGCACCTTCGAGCGCTCCATGAGCGTCGAGCAGCTCACTGCGGTGAGCCTCATCGGCTCGCCGGCGGAAATCCGCAAGCAGGTGCGCGCGTACAGCGACGCCGGGGTCTCGCATTTCGAGATGAAGTTCATCTACCCCACGCTGGATCGCCACAGCGAGATGCTCCGGCTGTTCGCCCGCGAGGTGCTCTCCGCGTTCCGATAGGTCGGGCCGGCGCTCGGGTGCCCCGGGAGCGCCCGGCGCCCCGGGGGGTCTCCTGTCCGACCATCGCGTACGCTTCACGCCTATGCGGGTGGCGGTGACTGGCGGCTCGGGCTTTGTTGGCGGGGCGACGGTTCGTCGGCTCCTGGCGGAACATGCCGACGTCACGGTGCTGGACCGGGATCTCTCGCGGGCCGGCCCGCTGGCCGATGCCGGCGCCACCCTCATCCAGGACGACCTGAGCGACATCGCGCGCCTGGTGGACCGCCTCCGCGGGCACGACGCCGTGATCCATGCCGCCGGCTCGTACCGAGTTGGCCTGACGCCTGCCGAGCGTCCCGCCATGGCCGAATCCAACGTGCAGGCGACCGGGCGGGTCCTGGAGGCGGCGGGACGAGTCGGGATCCCGCACGCGATCCACGTCTCGACGTACGGGATCTTCGGGGACACTCGTGGCCGCGAGGTGGACGAGGCCTACCGCCGGCCACCCACCGACGGGTTTCTTTCCTGGTACGACGAGACCAAGCTGGTCGCCCACCAGGACGCCGAGGCGCGCCGACGCGCCGGGCTGCCGCTCTCCATCGTGCTGCTGGGCGCCGCGTACGGCCCGGGGGATCCGTCCGGTCTGGGCGACCAGCTGCGACGCGCGGCGCTGGGGCGGCTGCCGGCCGTGGGCTCGCCGACGCTGGGGGTCAGCTGGGCGCATGTCGATGACCTTGCGGACGGGATCGCCCGTGTCCTCTTCCGGTCGCGGCCGGGCGGCGACTGGAACCTGGGCGGCGAGACCGGGACCCTGGGGCAGGGGATCGCGGTCGCGTGCCGGGCCGCGGGGCGTCGGCCGCCGAGGCTGGTCGCGCCGCCGGCCCTCCTGCTGGCGCTCTCCAGGCTGGGGCCACGGGTCTGCTCGGCGCTCGGGTTTCCCGCGAACCTCGCGGAGGCCGTCCGCTCGACGCACGACGTCACGTTCTGGGGAACGCACGCGAAGGCGGCGCGCGAGCTGGGCTACTTCTCGCGGTCGATGGAATCCGGGTTCCAGTCGACGTTCGGGCCGCTGCGCAAGACCGGGTAGCGCGGCGGCGGGCGATCGGCCCCCGTCAGCCCCGGAGGGCGTGGAACGCGATCGCCGGGAGTCGGTAGAGCGCCTGGTCCACTTCGAACTGCACCAGGCGGGGGACCAGCCGGTGGGCCGTGCGGTGGCTCTCGAACCAGACCGGCTTGGGCCAGGCCACGAAGGGCGAACGGACCACCGACTTCTGTGGACGCCCGAACATCAACGGGTTGTGGACAAACCCGATCCCGGAGCCGATGTCCGTTCGATGGTGTCCCGGGAAGGCGCCCCAGGGCGTCACGCCGCTCCCGTACCCGATGGCCGACCAGTGGTTGAGCGAGATGGCGCCGTAGCGGAGCTGCTCGATCGCCAGCTCCACGGCGGGTCGCCCGGCGGGGTCGCGCATGGTCCGGGGGTCCACGATCATCGTCGCGTTGAGCGTGCCCCACAGCGCGTCGTTGGCGAACGTCGTGGCGCGCGCCAGGAACGTCTCCACGTCACTGCCCGGGATCGTGGTCTCCGCCGTGACCGAGCAGAACGCCTCCACCCGGTAGCAGGGATCGCCCACGGCGTCCGGCGAGAGGCCACCGATCAGCATCCACGGCAGGTGGGCGTCATCCCCGGTGCCGATCAGCTCCGCCTCCGGATGGATCGCCGCGAACGTCGCGAACCGCTCTCGTGCCCCGGGGTAGTAGGCAAGGCGCGTGGGCGTGGCCGCCAGGCGCCGCCGGACCAGGTCCATCAGCGCGGTTCGCTGGGGCCAGCCCTCGGCCGTCACGATGACCCGGGATGTCGTGCAGTTGAAGCCCGCGTTGTTCGTGAGCATCGTGGCGATGTTGTCGGCGTGGTAGGCCAGCTCACGCCCCGACCAGCGGCCGGGCACGACGATGATCGGCGTCAGATTGCCCAGCTCGGCGCTGAACGGCTTGGTCACCAGCGGGTGGTCGCGGCGCTTGCGCTCCGCGCCGTCCGGCCCGGTCCCAAACACGATCGCTTCATAGGTGCGATCGGAGCCCGTGATGTGGATCGCGTCCACGTCGGGGTGGTCGCACAGGTAGCTGCCTTCCGGGGCGCCGCCATGCACGAACCGGAGGACGCCCGCCCGGACCAGCGGCGCCATCGCGGCCTCGTGCACCTCGGCGAGGTGGGCCATCACGGGGTGCGACTTGCAGACCACCACCTGGCTCTCGACGAACAGCTTGTGGATGATGTCCAGGGGGCCGATGGACGACGCGTTCCCGGCGCCCAGGACCAGGCACACGCGTCCGGGCGGCGGTGTCCGGTAGGCCTCCGCCTGGGTGGCCGCCAAACCCTCGACCGTGACGCCGGGCTCCATCCAGACGTCACCGACGCTCCCCAGGAAGAGGAGGTTGTCCCAGGTATCCACCGGGAAGACACGGGCCGTCACCTGGCCGTTGGGCAGAATCCGGACTGGTCCGGGGATCCGCGGGCGGCCATGCCTGGCGATGTCACGCAGGGCGTCGCGGTGGAGCCGCGTGCCGCGGATGAACAGGTACGGTCCGACGATCCCTTCCTCGGCGGCAGCGGCCGAATCCGGGTCCATGCCCTCGTGGCGGGCCGAGAGCTCCGTCCACCGGTCGGCGACGGCTGCGGTGGCGCGCATGACCTCGTCGAGGAGCCGCGCCCGCGCCTCGGGTGACGTGGCGATCCAGGCATCACGGTTGGCGCGGACCGAGGCCACGGCCTGGTCCAGCGCCGCGCGCGGGCTGTCCATGGGGACGGGAAGGCGCGGCGTGTAGCCGAGGGCGCCGGCGCGCATCGGCTCCGCGGGCGCGGTCATGCGGCGCCGAGGCTTGCCGGATCTGCGTCCAGGGTGGCGTCGGTCGCCGCGCGCTCCAGCGCGACGACCGGGATTCGGTAGGGCGCGCGTGCCCGGTAGACGCGGTAGCCCGGATAGGTGCGCGCCGCCATGGCAAAGAGCCGCTCGTACTCCTCGCCGTCAGTGTCGCGCGCGACGACCTCGACCGACTGGGCCCGGACCTGGACGGTGACGTCGCCCCGGTCCGCCTCGATGTTCCGATACCAGGCCGGGATCTCGCCGCTCCCACCGCGGGACGCGATCACGGCCCAGCCACGATCGATCGGGAAACCAAACAGCGCGACGGTCCGCGGATGTCCTGATCGCCGGCCGCGCGTGGTGACCAGGATGGTCTCGCAGCCCAGCACCCGCCCCAGCAGGCCGCGGCCGCCCGACCAGCGGTAGAGCAGGGGATGCAGGATGCGATCGAGCCGAGTCACAGAGAACCGGCCGATGAGCCGATAGGCGAAGTCCGGGAGGCGGCGCACGCGCAGAGAGTACTCCGGGGGAGAGGACCGCTGGCAGCGCGCCGCGCGGGGCACGACTCGACGAACCATGCGTCCGCCGGTGCCGCCGCTGCCGCTGGCGCCGCTGGTGCCGCTGGTGCCGCTGGCGCCGCCGGTGCCGCCGCTGCCGCTGGCGCCGCTGGCCCCATGTGCCAGCATCGTTCGGCACTGGCGCCCGTGCTCACTCGGGGCCAGCATGAACGCATACACGACAGGCGTCCCGGGATGCGTCCCGGAAAGGTTGCGGCGACATGCAGTTCGCGATCGAGATGGGCCCGGGGGCCCTCGTCCTGGTCCTGCTCGCGGCGGTGCTCTTTGGCCTCGTCGCGCAGTTGGTGGACAACGGTCAGACGATGTTCGGCTGGATGGTCGATTCGTTCGCGTTCGCGATCGGGGCCATCGTGGCCAGCGAGATGATCACCGCGTTGCGGACGGTCGAGCCCGTCTGGGACGGCTTGGCCATGCTGCCCGCGGTCTTCGGTGGATTTGTCGTGGGGGTCGTCGTGGAGCTGGCGTACCGCCTGATCAGTGGCGGGGCGCATCGAAGCTTGCATGGGCCGACGTCGGCCTGAGCGCGGCGATCCAACCTGGGCGCGAGCCGGCCGGTCAGCATCGGCCGGCTCGCCGATTCCCGGCGCCGACGGCTGGGCCGGCGCCGACGGCTGGGCCGGCGCCGACGGCTGGGCCGGCGCACGGTAGTCTTCCGCTCGTCATGCGTGCCCCGAGGATCGTCGCGCCGCCAGGACCCGCCGGCGTGGGCCCGCGGAGGCACGCGCCTGCGGTCGTGGCATGGATCTGGCTCCTGGCGGCCGCGCTGATCGCCGGCTGCGGGCCCACCGTGAGCCCCGCCATCTCGCCCGCGGGCACGCCGGCCGTGTTCCCGTCGGCCTGTCCGTCCAACCCGGCGGCGCCCAGCGGCGCCTCCTCGACGCCCAAGCCCGCGCTCAGCGCGCCGCTTCCGACGCCCGGGCCCACGACCTGCCCTGGTCCCACGCCGACGCCCACCCCATCGCCGACGCCGACGCCGTCACCGTCTCCCACGCCGACCCCCTCGCCGACGCCGACGCCGACGCCGCTGCCAACGCCCACCCCGACGCCCGGCATCAGCCGGCTCATCGTCAACGGCGCCCGCACCAGCAAGGACGTGGCCCTCACCTTCGACATGGGGGGCCGGGTGGGCGACGCCCTCGCCATCGCCGGCTACCTGGTGGATCATGGCGTGCAGGCGAGCGTCTTCATGACCGGCGCGATGGCCGACAACACCGCGACCGACGCGGGCCGCAAGGTGCTGGCCATCGTCCAGGCGCACCCGACCCAGCTCAGGCTGGGCAACCACTCGTACGCCCACGCCGATTTCACGACGTTGACCGCGGCCCAGATGGCCGACGAGCTGCTTCGGACCGAGGCGGCCATCGTACGGACGTCCACGCTGAACGCGCGCCCCTACTTCCGGCCCCCCAGCGGGCGTACACCAGGGCGGTCCTCGCTGGCGTCGGTGCCGCCGGCTACGGGCTGAGCATCTACTGGGACATCGACACCATCGATTGGCGCCCAATCAACAACCCGGGTGGCCCGGCCGGCCCGACGGCCGACGAGATCGTCAGCAAGGTGCTGACCAACGCCAAGGGTGGCTCCATCGTGCTCATGCACCTGGGCGGCTACGAAACCTACGCGGCGCTGCCCCGGATCGTGGACGGGCTCCGGAGCCGCGGCTTCAACCTCGTCAACCTGGACCAGCTGCTCGGCGGCTGACGGCGATCGCGCGGGCCGACGGCCACCGCGCAGGCCGACGCCGCGATTCGGCCTCGCCGCGGGGCGTGGCCCCGGCGCCTCAGACCTGGTTCCAGCGCACGATCACGGGCGTCTCGCGTTCCCAGCCCAGGACCGAGGTAGACGCCGTGCCCAGGACCAGGAGCCGGCCGTCCGCCGCCGGGAGGCCCAGCCAGCGCGCCGCGAGGATCCGAAGGACGTGGGCGTGGGCAAACAGCAGCGTCGGGCCGTCGATGGTCCGGGCAGCGGCGATGACCCGGTCCACGCGTGCCCCAACCTCGTCGACCGTCTCGCCGCCGTCCACCCCGTCCGCCCAGACCGTCCAGCCGGGCCGTTCCACGCGGATCTCGGCCGTCGTTCGCCCATCGTAGGCGCCGTAGTTCCATTCGCGCAGGTCAGGGCTGGGCGTGGCTGCGGGGAATCCGGCCAGGCGGGCGGTTTCACTGGCCCGAGATAGAGGGCTGGTCAGGACGCGGGCGAAGGTCATCCCGCGCAGCCGCTGTCCGGCGGCTGCCGCCTGCGCTCGGCCCAGCTCCGTCAGCGGGACGTCGGTCCAGCCGGTGTGCCGGCCTGCCGTCGCCCACTCGGTCTCGCCGTGGCGCACCAGCCAGAGCTCCGGGCGCGGATCATGCATCCCGGGGATCCATGACGGAGCTGAGGCGATCCGTGTAGAGCCGGTACCGGACCAGGCGGCCGTCGCGCCAGCGGTGGGCGATGGCGCCCGGCAGGGCCACGGGTCGCCCATCGATGACGCTGTGGATCGTGATCTCGGCCATGAGGTCGTCGCCGGCCACCACGACGCGCTGCGGCTCCACGCGCGAGGCGCTCATCTGGGACCAGTCGGCCTCGTACTGGGCGAGGACCGCGTCGGGCGTCGTGAGGACGGCTCCGCCCGGCCGGATGTACTCCAGCTCAGGGGCGAGCAGGTCACGCAGCCCGGCGCGATCGCGGCCGTTGAACGCAATGATGAAGCGGGCGGTGAGCTCGGCGGGCGTGGACATGCCGGCAAGGCTACCCGAGGCGGCCTCGGATCGTCCTCGTCGCGCGGGGTCGCCGATCGGGTACCGTCCGCACATGCGGCGCATGTCTCGTCCCCTCTGGATCGCCATCGGTGCGCTGGCCATCTTCGTGGCCGCGTTCGTCGCCGTCGGCCTGGGTGGCTGGGGCGCGCCGGCCGCCAACGAGCAGGCGATCGGCGAGGTCTCGCGCTGGTGCGAGCGGGTCAGCGGCGGCCTGCTGCGCGAGCCGGTCAACACGCTCGGCAACCTCGGGTTCATCCTCGTGGGGCTGTCGATCTTCTGGGTCCTCGCCCGCGACGAGCGCCGAGGACGCCAGGGTGGGGGAGGGCTGGTGGGGCCCGGCGCGGCCCCGCAACCCGCCGGCCGGTTCTTCGGCAACACGCCGACCGCGCTCCTGTACGCCTCGGCCGTCACGTTCCTGGGCCCCGGCTCCATGCTCATGCACGGCTCGCACATGCGCGTGGGCGCCTGGCTGGACAACGTCTCGATGGTCGCCTACATCCTTGTCCCGTGCGTGGTCAACCTGGCCACCCTGGGCGGCTGGCGGGATCGGACGATGTACGCCGTGTACGGCGCCGTCCTCGCCGCCTACGCCGCCGGGTACTGGTTCATCGGGCCCGACCTGGGCATCGGCCTGGACCTGTTCGAGCTGGGGATCGGTGTCTGGATCGTGTCCGAGGTGCTCTACCGCTGGTGGTCGCCGGGTCGCTGGTCGATCGCGACCCGGGTGGGCTCCGGCCTGGTGGGGTTCGCGCTCGCGGCCGCATTCGGGATCAGCCCGGCGAAGATGCTGGCCAGCCCCGGCCACTACTGGTGGGTGGTGCTGTTCTGGCTCCCGGCGCTGGTCCTCCGGCGCGCGGCCCCCGACCGTCGCCGCTACACGCCCTGGTTCTGGCTGGGCTTCGGGTCGTTCTTCGCGGCGTACGCCATCTGGCAGACGGGGACGGCGACCAGCGCCTTCTGCTCGCCGGACTCGCTCGTCCAGGCCCACGCCATCTGGCACCTCCTGTGCGCGCTGGCCACGGCGTGCTTCTTCGTCTTCCTGCGGACGGGACGGCCGGTCCCCGGTGGTGCACGTGCCTGACGTGGCACTGCCGCCGGCGCCCGCGGCCCCGGTCGGCGAGGACGGGCAGATCCAGTTCGGCCGGTACGCCGGCGAGACCGGGCCGATCGACTGGTCCCGGGCGGGCCCGGGCCGGCTGTGGCGGTTCCTCCACTGGAAGCGCTGGCAGTACGCCGGTGTGATCGGCCACGACCACGTCGCCGCGCTGGCGATCGTCGACCTGGGCTGGGCCATGAGCGCGTTCGCCTACCTGTTCGATCGGCGCTCCGCGCGGGTCCTGGCCGACCTGTCGCTCCTCGGCCTTCCCCGGGCATCTGGCCGGGTCGCCAACGACGTTGGCCTCGGCGCAAGATCGGCCTTCCATGGGGGCGGGACGAGCCTCTCGATTGACCACGCCCCGGGCGGCTGGCAGGTCTCGGTCCGGAGCCGCTCGCTCACCATCGAGGCGACCCTGGAGCGGGTGCCGGCGGCCGCGACGATCTGCGCGATTGCCCGCGTCCCCGGGGGGCTCGCGAACTGCACCCACAAGACGCATGGGCTCGTGGCGCGAGGCGTGGCCCGGTCCGGCAGGGAAGCCTTCGACCTCGGCGGATCCGTGGCCGCCCTGGACCACACCAGCGGCCTGCTGGCCCGCCGGACCGAGTGGCGCTGGGCATCAGCGGCCGGCCCGGACCACGCGATCAACCTGGTCGATGGCTTCCAGGAGCCCTTCGAGAACGCGGTCTGGTCCGGCGGCCGGATCACGCTGCTCCCGCCCGCCCGGTTCGAGCGGGAGTCGGCCGCGCCCATGGCGGCGTGGCGCGTTCGATCGAGCGACGGCTCGGTCGACCTGGCGTTTGAGCCCGAGGGCGTCCGCATGCAGGACAAGAACCTCGGCTTCGCCGTGAGCCGGTTCGTCCAGCCGATCGGGATCTACAGGGGGACGGTCCTGGGGCAGGACGTGGGCCGGCTCTCCGGCGTGCTGGAGGACCACGTCGCCCGCTGGTAGCGACGGTCTGCCAGCAGCCTGTTGGGCGGTCAGCGCCCAAACGTCGCGACGATCGTGGGGGGGGGTTCGTTGCCGGTGAGCTCCGAATGCCCAATCAGCGTCAGGACCAGGCCGCCCATGGTCGGCCCACCCTCGCGAACGACGGACTGCACGTGGTATCCGTGCAGCAGCAGCACCCTGGTGTCTGCCTCCATGTGTTCCCGTCCCTCCTCGTCATCGATGTAGTTACGCACCACGGTTGCGATGCGGCCACCACCCGTTGCGCGGTCAAGCTCCTTGCCAAGCTGCGGCCCGCCATTGGTTCGGTCGGTGTCGCGGACGTCCACCCCGGCCTGCTCCTCCAGGATGCTTCGGAGGCGCGATACGCGAAGGCTGAAGGCCACGGCGATCGGGATCTCCAGGAACAGGAAGGCCATGATGAAGGCCCCGTTGAAGTCCGAGTCAAGTCCCGTTCCTTCGGTGGCAAAGACCAATGCGGTCGGCACCATCCAGGCTGGGGCGAGCGTCGCGAAGGGCATCGCCAAGGCCGCCATGAACCCCCGTCTGGTGGGGTTCCGCGAGGCCACGATCCCGGCCATCGACCCACCGACCATGAGGATTGCCGGCGCGAGCGCAGGCCCGAGCCAACCTCCCCATCCGGATCCGACCGCGAGGATGGCCCCGACGAGGCTGGAGAAGACCACGAGAGCGCCGAGGCAGCCCGGTGTCCACGCGCCAGGGCGACGGCTCGCCGTCGTCCGCTTGGTCCACGACATGCGATCTCCTCGCGTGGGACGCAGCGGTGCTGGGTTCTGATCGTGACGATAGTGCCCGAGGGTCTGGGAGCTGGTCAAGGCCCGTGACTACGCCCCGGCCGGCGAGCGTCAGGTGAACGGGGGCGACAGTCAGACTCAGGGGTCGACCTGGACCCTGCATCCAAGGGGCAGGCCACCCGGGTCCCGTGGTCACCGTTGTAGAGGTTCGGGTTTGCAAACGGCGCGTTGTGTGACCCAGTCGGACATCAGAGGCGATCGAGGTCCGAACCGGGGACGCCGTCACGTCGTCTAGCATCGGCATCCCAAGGCCACAGAGGAGGCGCAATGACGCGGCGAATCGTGAGTACCTCGGATGCCCCCGGGAGCGCGAGCTATCCGTTGGGCGCCTTCTCGTTCAGCCAGGCGGTCGTAGCGGCTGGGCTCGTCTTCGTGGCCGGGCAAGGTCCGATCAGTCCGTCCGATGGGTCGGTTGTCGGCGTGACGGTCCAGGAGCAAACCCGTCAATGCCTGCACAACATCGAGGCGATCCTGGTGGCTGCCGGGAGCTCGATGGACAAGGTCGTGAACGCGACGTTCTTCCTTCGCGATGCATCCGACTTCGCGGGCATGAACGAGGAATGGGCCCGCTGGTTCCCCGTCGACCCGCCGTCCCGGCAGGGCGCCCGGCACTGGCTCGACGTCGAGGGGCTCAAGGTCGCGGTCGCTGTGGTCGCCGAGGCCTAGCAGGCCCGAGGGACCGCAGTGCGTTCTCACATCTCCGCTGGCTGCACCCTGAGCCCAATCGGGCACGCCACCCCGGTGCCGTGGTCGGGGCAGTAGCCGCTCGGATTCTTGCTCAAGTACTGCTGGTGGTAGTCCTCGGCGAAGTAGAACGGGCCGGCCGGGGCAATCTCCGTGGTGATGGTGCCGTAGCGGGCCGCCGTCAGCATGACCTGGTAGGCGTCGCGTGAGGCGAGCACCGTCGCCATCTGCGCCTCGGAGTGGGTGAAGACCGCCGACCGATAGTGCGTGCCGACATCGTTGCCCTGGCGCATGCCCTGCGTGGGGTCGTGGTGCTCCCAGAAGACCTTGAGCAGCTGCTCGTACGTCACCTGGGCGGGGTCGAAGACCACGCGGACGGCCTCGGCGTGCCCGGTGTGCCCGGTGCACGACTCCTCGTACGTGGGGTTCGGCGTGAAGCCACCCTGGTAGCCCACCGCCGTGGTCCAGACGCCGGGCACCTGCCAGAACGCCTTCTCCGCGCCCCAGAAGCAGCCGAGCGCGAAGTCGGCGACCTCCATGCCGTCCGGATACGGCTCCACGATGGACTGCCCATTCACGTGGTGCGGCCGCGGGTTGGCGAGGACCGGGTGGGCCCGTCCCGGGAGCGCGGCCTCCGGGGTGGGCATGGTGGGCTTGGAGAAGAATCTCATGGCTGGACGCTCCTTCGGGCTGGCTCCCACAAGTCTATGCAGGGTCGAGAATCGCGCCAGCGGGCGCCGGCTCCGCACGGGCCGATGTCGGACCCGCCGGCCGCGTGGGCGGTGCTACGCTCGCGTCATGCTTCGGTTCGACGCGGTGATCTTCGACCTCGACGGCGTCCTGGTGGACTCCGAGATCTGGTGGGACGAGGTGCGCGCGGATCTCGCCCGCGCGCACGGCAAGTCCTGGTCGCAGGACGACCAGCACGCGGTGATGGGGGCGAACTCGCCCACCTGGGCCCGGATCATCCGGGACCGGCTGGAGCTGCCGCTCTCGCCGGACCAGATCGAAGCCGTCGTGGTCGAGGCGATGGTCGAGCGCTACGCCAGCCGTGGCGCACCCGTGATCGATGGGGCCGTGGAGGCCGTTCGCCGGATTGCCGCCCAGGTCCCCGTGGCCGTCGCGTCGTCGGCGCACATGCGGGTGATTCAGGCCGCACTGGCGGGGACCGGGCTCGCGGGCGTCTTCGGGGCCGTCGCCTCGTCGGACGAGGTGCCGCTGGGCAAGCCGTCGCCCGACGTCTACCTCTTGGCCGCGCGCCGCCTGGGCGTGGAGCCGTCGGGCTGCCTGGTGGTGGAGGATTCGCTGAACGGCCTGCGCGCCGCGAAGGCTGCCGGGATGACCGCCGTGCTGGTGCCCAACCACAGCGTCCCGCCCGCCGCCGGGGCGGTGGAGCTGGCCGACCGCTCGCTGGCGCGCCTGGCGGACCTGGACCCCGGGGCCTGGGTGGGTTGATGGGCGCGCCGCGGCCGGACGACGTCGAGCGGCGGCGCCGCGCCGAGGCCCGGCTGCCCGCGGCCGACGTGCCGTCGTGGCGGAGGACGGTCCGCTACTACGTCACCCGCCTGGTGGTCACGGCGGTGGTGCGTGCGTACCTCGGCGTCCGCCTGGAGGACCGCGGTCACCTCCCGGGCCGGCCCGCCGTCTACTGCTTCAACCACCTGGGCTGGACGGATCCATTCGTGCTCATGGCCACCCTCCCGCTCTGGCCGCGGCTCTACTTCTTCGGCCCGAAAGAGGAGGACATGGCCGCCGGCGGCCGAAACAGGCTGATCAGCTGGGTGGGGACCGCCGTGCCGTACAAGCCGGGCAAGAACGACCTCCTGGGCGCAACCCGGCGCGTCGAGGCGGTCTTCGAGGTCGGCGGCGTGCTGGCCATCGCCGGCGAGGGCCGGATCAGCGTCGGCGAGACGAGGATGACGCCGCTGAGCGACGGCCCGGCCTACTTCGCCCTCCGGGCCGGGGTGCCGCTCGTGCCGATCACGATCAGCGGGACCAGCTGGGTCGCGTTCCGCCGGCGGGTGCGGGTCAGGGTAGGGGAGCCCATCACCGCCGGGGATCGGCCTACCGCCCAGGCCGTTGCGGCGCTGACGGCTCGCCTCCAGGCGGCCATGGAGGCGCAGATCGCCGGATCGCCGGAGCCCGCCCGCCCAGGGCGGGTCGGCACATGGGTCACCGAGCTGTTCAACGACTGGCCGGAAGGGTCACGCCCGGAGGCCTGAGCCAGCGCGCGACCCTGAGCCTGGGCCACCCGCCGCGTCGGCCCCGGCCACGAGGTCCGCGCCGCCTCTGGCATACTCTGGCCAACCCCAGCCGACATCAGATCGGGGCTGGCCGCAGGAGGCACTGTGGGAGCAACCGGACTCTCCGCGAACCCCAGCGAGTATCGGGCGCGACTCGCCGAGCAGGATGACAGCCAGATCGATGCGTGGGCGGCCGAGCTCATGCGGGACACCGCGATCCGCCGCGGGGTGGTCCGGGTCGTCAGCGACTTCCGCCGTGCTGCGCGTCTTGGCGAGAAGGATTTCGAACGGGTGTTCGCTTCAGGCGGCGGGGCCCCTGCCACGCTCGGTCGCGACGCCCAGGGAAACCTTGTCGTCCCCTCGATCATGCTCCACACCCTCGTCTCGGGCGTCCGCTCCCAGACCCCGGACGGCCGCGAGCGACTCGTCGACTTCCTCGTAGCGAGCTTCGAGGAGTTCGTGTACGCCTGACGCGCCACCGCGCGCCCCATCTCCGGGCCGGCCGTCCCCGCGGGCCCATCTTGCCGGCCTGTTTCGACTCGTCCACCCATACCCCTCGCTCCTGAACGGCGTGCTCACCGCCGGGCTCGCGCTGGCTGCGGGCGCCCCGGTCCCGGCGGCCGTGCGGCTGGGGGTGGCGATGGTGGGCTTCCAGTTCTCCATCGGCGCCCTCAACGACCTTCGTGACGCGCCGGCCGATGCCGGCCAGAAGCTACGAAAGCCGATTCCGCTGGCCCTCGTCGGGGTGGGGGAGGCGTGGGTCGTCTGGGCAGCCGGCCTCGCCGCGGGTGCCCTGCTCTCGGCCCAGGCCGGCCCGGCGACGCTCGCCATTGGCCTCGCCGGCGCCAGCGCGGGCTACCTGTACGACCTGCGGCTGAAGGGCACGGCCCTCTCCTGGCTCCCGTTCGCGCTGGGCATCCCGCTCCTGCCGGTCTTTGCCTGGGTGGGCGCCACGGGCGGGCTTCCAGGCGTCTTTGTCCTCGTCCTGCCGCTCGCGGCACTGGCGGGCTCCGGCCTGGCGGTCGCGAATGCCCTCGGGGACCTGGAGCGCGACCAGGCGGCCGGCGTCTCGTCGATCGCCACGAGGCTGGGCCTGAGTCGGGCGTGGCAGGCCCACGCGCTGCTCCTGTTGGGCGTGGTCGTCGCGGCGGTGGGCCTTGCTGGGGTGGGCGGCGGCCTGGCGCCCCTCGCGGTCGCCGGGATGGTCGCCGGTAGTGCGCTGGTCCTGGCCGGGGTGGCCACCGGGCGCGGTGGCCACCCCGGGCGGCGTGAGCTGGCCTGGGAGGTGGAGGCAGCCGGGATCGGGCTGGTGGCGCTGGCCTGGCTCGCCGGAGTGGCCGCCGCGTAGCGAGCGGCGCCGGCCCTGGACGTGTGGCGGGCTGGCGGGGCTGGTGGGGCTGGTGGGGCTGGTGGGGCTGGTGGGGCTGGTGGGGCTGGTGGAGGCCGACCCCGGGCTCAGCGGTCCTCGCTGCTCCGAACCATGGCGATCGCGTTCTCCAGGCGGAGCTTGGCGATGGTCAGGTACTTGGCCAGGTTCGCCCGATCGACCTCGCCGATGGAGCGGACCACGTCGGGCGTCCGGAGGACGTCCACGAGACCATCAACCGCTTCGGAGAGGTTCTGCTTCGCCGAGATCAGCGAGTCCTCCACCACGGGTGCAGCCTGGCGCTGGGCAGGCACCTTGGCTTCGGGCTCCTCGTACGCCTCCTCGCCCAGGAGGTCGTCCTCCGGCGCGATCTCGATGGCGACACGCTCGCGGGTCGCGCGGCCAGGTCGTCCGTCGATCTTCTCGCGCAGCTTGACCAGGCTCAGCTCGCCCCGGGCGACCTGATCGGCAAGCTTCTTGCGCTTCCGGGGATCCGTGACCTTCATCAGCTCGTAGGCATGGGACAGCGTGTCTTTGCGCACAGACACCAGCCCCCGGACCTCCTCCGGGGCGTCGGCGAGGCGCAGGCGGTTCTCGAGGTAGCCCTTGTCCTTGCCGAGCTTCTGCGCGAGCTTGCGCACCGAGTAGCCGTGCTCCCGGATCATCCGGTCGTACATGGTGGCTTCGTCGAGCGGGGAGAGGTCTTCGCGCTGGAGGTTCTCGATGATCGCGATCTCCATCGCCGTGTCGTCGTCGATATCCTCGATGAGCGCAGGGATGGTGGCGATGCCGGCGGCCTTTGATGCGCGCCAGCGACGCTCGCCAGCGATCAGCTGGTACCGGCCATCACCGAGCGGGCGGACCAGGATCGGCTGAAGGACGCCGTGCTCCTTGATGGAGGCAGCCAGCTCATTGATGGTCGCCTCATCGAACGCGAGGCGAGGATTCTCCGGGTTGGAGTCGATTCGCTCGACGGGGACGTTGCGAACCGTGCCCGAGCGACCCGCGGGATCAGACGAGACGAGGCTGATGATTGATGGCGAGAGCTCGCGCTCCTCCGACAGGCGACGAGCGGCCGCAGCCCGGAAGTCAGTTCTGGCCAAGTGCGATCACCTCCCGTGCCAGTTCACGATAGGTTCGGGCGGCGTCCGAGGACGACGCATAGACCGTGATCGGTCGGCCGGCAAGGGGTGCCTCGCCCAGTTTCACGGTGTTCCGGATGATGGTGGTGAACACGTGGTGGTCGCCCACCACGCGGAGCTCCTCCAGCATGTCGCGGGCCAGATTGGTCCGGCTGTCGTAGAAGGTTGGCAGCAGGCCAAGGATTCGAAGGTCCCGGTTCAGCTTGAGCCGAATCATGTTGATGATCTTGACCAGGTTGGTCAGACCCTTCATCGCGTAGTACTGGGTCTGGACCGGGATGATCACGCTGTTTGCCGCGACGAGGCCGTTGAGCGTCAGGATGCCGAGGTTGGGCGGGCAGTCGATCAATGCGTAGTCGTAGCGTTCCGCCAGCTGGCCCTCCAGCGCGTCCCGCAGGATCTGCTCGCGGCCGATTGCCGTGAAAAGCTCACCCTCTGTCGAGGCGAGGTCGATGTTCGCCGGGGCGACGTCGAGGCCGGGCACCGCAGTTGCAATGAGGATGTCGTCGAGCGAGCAATCACCCTCGGTGAGCACGTTCGCCATCGATCGCTCGACGGTGTTGAGGTTGATTCCCAGGCCCGCCGTCAGGTTTGCCTGCGGATCGAGATCGATGCACAGGACCCGATAGCCCTCCTCGGCGAGCGCGCCAGCCAAATTGATCGCCGTCGTCGTCTTTCCGACGCCGCCCTTCTGGTTGGCAATCGCGATCACGTGTGTCACCGGGGCTTCACCTCGAGCTATTGGAACATCACGACTGTGGAGGGGCCGTTGCGTCGCGCATCCTACTCTACGCCGTCGCGGTTATCCACAGGATTTGGGGGGGTTGTTCACCGATTCTGTGGATTAGTGCCGTTGACATCGACGCAGAACCCATTCCGTTCGAGGAATTGGACCCGGCCGGAGCAGCGTCTTGCACGCGTATCATGCAGTCGAGTAAGGGGCTGTCTTTGCGCAAGGACGGCTCTGCGAACCACGCCGCGCCGAGGTGTCGATTGTGTCCACCAGCGAGGAACGTCTCCGTCGCCTGTCCGACCTGCGCGAGCGGTCGCGTCTGGGCGGGGGAGTGGAACGAATCGACAAGCAGCATGCCGCTGGCAAGCTGACTGCACGAGAGCGGCTCGATCTCCTGCTTGACGCGGATTCGTTCGTCGAGTTGGACGCCCTCGTGATGCACCGTGCGCCGGATGCCGGCGTCGCGGACCAGCGGATCCCCGGCGATGGCGTGGTCACCGGCCACGGCACCATCGATGGACGGCTGGTCTTCGTCTTCAGCCAGGACTTCACCGTCTTCGGCGGCTCGCTGTCGGAGGCGTACGCCGAGAAGATCTGCAAGGTGATGGATCTCGCGATGAAGGTCGGTGCGCCGCTCATCGGGCTCAACGATTCCGGTGGTGCGCGGATCCAGGAGGGCGTGGCCTCGCTGGGCGGATACGCCGACATCTTCCTGCGCAACGTTCTGGCCTCGGGCGTGATCCCGCAACTGTCCGTGATCATGGGGCCGTGCGCGGGTGGCGCCGTCTACTCGCCGGCCATGACGGACTTCACGGTGATGGTCGAGGGCACCAGCGCCATGTTCGTGACGGGACCCAACGTCGTGCGCGCTGTGACCCACGAAGAGGTCGACGCTGAGTATCTCGGCGGTGCGCAAACACATGCCACCCGCAGCGGCTTGGCACACCTGGCCGTGCCGGACGAGGCGGCGGCCCTCGATGCGGTGCGCGAGATCCTCGCTCACCTCCCTTCGAACAACCTGTCCGACCCGCCGATCGGGGACATGGACGATCCGGTGGACCGCGCGGACGTGATGCTCGACAGCATCGTCCCGGACGATCCGTCTCGGCCCTACGACATGCACGAGGTGATCCGGCGAGTTGTCGATGGCGGTGAGTTCCTGGAGATCCAGCCCGGCTGGGCCCAGAACATCATCGTCGGCTTTGCCCGGCTGGGCGGGCGAAGCGTCGGTGTTGTCGCGCAGCAGCCGATGGTGCTCGCGGGTGCGCTGGATTCGGACGCCAGCGTCAAGGCCGCACGTTTCGTCCGCACGTGCGATTGCTTCAACGTCCCGCTGGTGACGTTTGTCGATGTTCCCGGATTCATGCCGGGGGTGGCGCAGGAGCACGGCGGGATCATTCGCCATGGCGCCAAGCTGTTGTACGCGTATTGCGAAGCCACGGTGCCCAAGCTGACCGTGATCACGCGCAAGGCATACGGCGGCGCCTATGACGTGATGAGCAGCAAGCACATCCGCGGTGATCTCAACCTCGCCTGGCCGACAGCCGAGATCGCCGTCATGGGCGCGGATGGCGCGGTGAGCGTCATCTTCCGCGACGCACTGGCCGCCGCGGGCGACCCGGTGTCAGAACGCGCGCGGCTGGTCATGGAGTACGAGGATGCCTTTGCCAATCCGTACGCTGCCGCGGCGCGCGGCTACGTCGATGACGTGATCATTCCGTCGGATACCCGCCGCCGGCTCATCCGCGGCCTGACCATGCTGGCAGACAAGAAGGATTCCAATCCTCCGAAGAAGCATGGCAACATCCCGCTCTGATGCCGTTCAGGGCCTGACCCTGGACCGTCTTTGCGCAAAGACGAGGCCCGCGCCGTGACCACCCAATTCCGTCGGGTCCTCATCGCGAATCGCGGCGAGATCGCGATCCGGATCATCCGCGCCTGCCGGGACCTCGGGATCGAGTCCGTGGCCGTCTACAGCGATGCCGATGTCGGAGCCCTCCACGTCCGGATGGCTGACCGGGCGGCGCGCATCGGCCCACCCGCACCGGCCGACAGCTACCTCCGCATCGACACGTTGCTGGAGGTCGCTCTTCTGCATGGCTGTGACGCCGTGCATCCCGGGTATGGCTTCCTGGCCGAACGCGCGACATTCGCGCGCGCCGTCGAGGAAGCGGGCCTGGCCTTCATCGGTCCGCGCAGCGACGTTCTCGATAGTCTCGGGGACAAGCTGCACGCTCGTCGGCTGGCGCGCGAGGTGGGTGTCGCAGCGGTCCCCGGTACCCTGGAGCCCGCGGCGATCGGCGATCCGGAGGCCGTCGCGGAGCTGGCGCGCGTGGCCCAGGCGATCGGCTTCCCGGTCCTCGTCAAGGCGGCGGCGGGTGGCGGCGGGCGGGGGATGCGACGGGTCGTCTCGGCGGCCGAGCTGGGACCCGCCCTCATTGCGGCTTCTGCGGAGGCCGCGGCGGCGTTCGGCGACGGCACGGTCTACCTGGAGCGGCAGATTGCCCGGGCCCGGCACATTGAAGTGCAACTCCTGGGCGACGCTCAGGGCGACGTGGTGGCCATCGGCGAGCGCGACTGCTCCATCCAGCGCCGGCACCAGAAGCTGGTCGAGGAGGCGCCGGCTCCGGGCCTGAGCCGGGTGGAGCGGCTGGCGATCCACGCCCGGGCGGTTGCGATCGCCAGGGCGGTGCGTCTCAGCAACGCGGCGACGGCCGAGTTCCTCTTCACACCGGAGCGCGAGTTCTTCTTCCTGGAGGTGAACACTCGACTCCAGGTGGAGCACGGGATCACCGAGCTGGTCTCGGGCCTGGACCTGGTCCGCGAGCAGCTCGCGCTGGCAACGGGCGCTCCGCTCTCGGCGGCGGTCCGCGAGGCGGCCAGCCGTGCCGCAGACCCGGTGCGCCACGCGATCGAGGTGCGCCTCACGGCCGAAGACCCGGGTCGGGACTTCGCGCCGACGCCGGGCATCGTCCGGCACTGGGTCATGCCGTCGGGTCCGGGCGTCAGGGTTGACTCCGGGATCGAGGCAGGGCTGGCGGTCGCTCCCGAGTACGACAATCTGATCGCCAAGGTGATGGTGGTTGGGGCGGACCGTGACGCGGCCATCGACCGGTTGGGGCGTGCCCTCCGGGAGACGGAGATCGGGGGGATCCAGACCACGCTGCCCTTCTACCGATTCGTGGCCGGCGCGCCGGCGTTCCGTGCAGGGGACCTGTCCACCGACTGGGTAGAGGAGCATTGGGACGGGGCTGCCGCCTGGCGTCGTGCCGCTGACCAGGCGAGGCTCGCGGCCGGGCTCGCGGTCTCCGGCGGCGATCCGGTTGCGTTGGCCACCGGGCGGCTGATCCCATCCGCGGCCACCCAGTCGACCCGGTGGCGGGCGGCGGGCCGGGCCGCCGCCATCGATCGGTGGCCCCGGTGAGCACCATGGATCCGATCGGCGGGGCGGCTCGGGCTGTCCGCGTGTCCCTGGTTCCCGGCAGCGCCCCGGGGGTGCTGGGCCCGATCCTGGTTGGAGGGGCCGTGGACGGCTCGCTCCAGCGCCATGGTGCCATCCACGCCACGCTCCGCCCCGGCCAGGCGGCTGTCTCCGAGTCCGGGGCGGACGGGTCCGGCCCCGGGGCGGCGTCGACGCCACCCGTGGCGGTGCTCCTGCTCCCACTGCGCCATCAGGGCCGCGGGAGCCCCGCCGCGGTGCCCGACGGCGCCATCGCCCTGGAGGTCGTCGTTGACGGCTGGCGGTTCGAGGTCCTCGTGGAGGACGCGGCCCGTGCGGATCTCCGGGAACGCGCGACGCGTGGTCGTGTCGCTGACGCGTCCAGCCGTCCCGCCGGGGTTCGTGCCATGATCCCCGGACGCGTCGCCTCCGTGGCCGCCGCCGTCGGCGATGCCGTCGAGGAGGGGTCACCGCTCCTGGTCATCGAGGCCATGAAGATGCAGAACGAGATTCGGGCCCCCAGGGCCGGCACGCTGACCCGTGTCGTGGTCCAGGCAGGGCGAAACGTGGACGCGGGCGACCTGCTGGTCGTGATCGAGTAGGGGACAGGCTTGAGCGAGACCAACCAGGATCCCGGTCGCGAGCGCTGGCGCGCCACCACGCGAGCCAAGGCGCTGGGCGGCGCCCCCGAGCGGCGCGAGCGCTTCGTCACCTCGTCCGAGATCGAGGTCGCGGACCTGTACACCGCGGCGGATACGGCGGGCCTGCATGAGGACCGCGACCTGGGCCGTCCGGGCGAGTACCCCTTCACCCGGGGCGTCCAGCCGACCATGTACCGCAGTCGACTCTGGACCATGCGCCAGTACGCCGGCTTTGGCTCGGCGGAGGAGACCAATCGTCGCTTCCGCTACCTCCTGGAGCAGGGCCAGACCGGCCTTTCGGTCGCGTTTGACCTGCCCACCCAGATGGGCTACGACTCGGACGCCCCCGAGGCGGAGGGGGAGGTGGGCCGCGTCGGCGTCCCCGTCGCCTCGCTGGCCGACATGGAGACCCTCCTCGCGGGCATCCCGCTGGGCGAGGTGAGCACGTCGATGACCATCAACGCCACCGCGGGCATCCTGATGGCGTTCTACATCGCCGCCGCGGAGCGCCAGGGCGTGCCCCGGGCACAGATCTCGGGCACCGTCCAGAACGACATCCTGAAGGAATACATCGCGCGCGGCACCTGGATCTTCCCGCCGCGCCCCTCGATGCGACTGGTGACCGACATCTTCGAATTCGGCGCCCGTGAGCTCCCCAAGTGGAACACCATCTCGATCAGCGGCTACCACATGCGCGAGGCGGGGGCCACGGCGGCCCAGGAGCTGGCATTCACGCTGGCCGACGCCATCGCCTACGTCGAAGCCGCGCTGGAGCGGGGCATGGCGATCGACGACTTCGCCCCCCGCCTCTCCTTCTTCTTTGCCGCCTGGTCGGAGCTCTTCGAGGAGGTCGCCAAGTTTCGCGCGGCCCGCCGGATGTGGGCCCGGATCGTGAAGGAGCGGTTTGGTGCATCGAACGCCCGTTCGATGATGTGCCGCTTCCACGTCCAGACCGCCGGCAGCTCGCTGACCGCGCAGTCGATCGACAACAACGTGGTCCGGACCACCGTCCAGGCGCTTGCCGCGATCCTGGGCGGCGCCCAGAGCCTGCACACCAACTCCAGGGACGAGGCGCTCGCGCTCCCCACCCAGGAGTCGGCGCGGCTGGCCCTCCGGACGCAGCAGATCCTGGCTTTCGAGGCCGGCGTCACTGAGACACCCGACCCGCTGGCTGGCTCCTTCTTCGTCGAATCGTTGACGGATCAGCTGGAGGCAGCGGCGCAGCAGTATCTCGACGAGATCGAGGCGGCCGGCGGCACGCTCGCGGGGATCGAGGCGGGCTACCAGCAGCGCCGGATCCAGGAGTCGGCCTATCGGGTCCAGACCGCGATCGAACGGGGTGACCAGGTCGTCGTGGGCCTCAACAAGTACCGCGACGAAGGCGCCAAGAGCCCGCCGATCCAGCGGATTGACCCGGAGGGGGAACGGCGCCAGATCGCCAGCCTCCAGCGCATCCGCGCGGAGCGCGACCCAGCCCAGTGGGAGGCCACCCTCCGGCGCCTCGAGGACGCCGCCCGCGGCACGGACAACCTGCTGCCGCCGCTCATCGAGGCGGTCAAGGCGTACGCCACCGTCGGCGAGATCAGCGACCGCCTGCGCGCCACCTGGGGCGTGCACCGCGAGACCATCTCGATCTAGAGGAGGGGACCGTGCCCGCCCGCGTCTCGCCCCATATCCCGCCGCTTCCCGGCCGCATCCGTCGCGTCGGGAAGATCCATCACGTCGCCGTGGTCGTCCGCTCGATCGACGACTCGCTCCGGCTCTACCGGGACCTCCTGGGGCTCCAGCTGGAGACCGTGATGGACATCCCGTACGACCGCGTGACGATCGCCTTCCTGGCCGTCGGGGAGTCCAAGGTGGAGCTGGTGCAGCCCAACGACGACACCACCGGCGTCGCCCGCTTCCTCGCGACGAAGGGTGAAGGGTTCCACCATGTCTGCTTCGAGGTCGCGGATCTTGCGGAGGAGCTGACGCGCCTCGCGATCGATGGGCTGGAGCTGATCGATACGGTGCCCCGGAAGGGCGCCGAGGGTCCGGTCGCCTTCCTGCACCCGCGCTCGTGCCAGGGCGTGCTCGTCGAGCTCATCGAGGCGCCGGGCGGTCCGGCCTGGGCTAGCCTGGGCTACGCCGTCGGCTGACGTTGGCGGGCGGCCTGAGCGGCGCCCTGGTCCTGTCGGGCTAGAGCGACCACGCGAACAGGACCGCGGGCGAGCCGTCTGCCGCGCGCGCGAAGGCGATCAGGTCCGACGCCAGCTCGCGGATGGCGGGCTTCTCGTCCGCCGCGAGCGGGCCGCGCGAGCCGGCGATCAGATCGATCCAGCGCCCCGCGACGGCGTCCACCTGCCGGTCCGTGAGCCGCGCGACCGCGCCCACCCAGGCCGAGTCCACGCCCTCGACCGTCCGGTCGCCGACATCGCCGGGTCCGTCGAGGGTCCAGCGGGCGTGGGAGAAGTCGGATGGGGTTGCGCTGCCCGTGACCGCCCGGGCGGCGGCCGAGAACTGGTCGAGCCAGGCGGGGTCCAGCCCGGCGCCCAGCGAGAGATGCGCGTCGAAGTGGCCGCGGGCACCCAGCCCATCGCCGTCCTCGAGCGTGATGGCCAGCAGGATCTCGCGGAGGTTGCCCGCCACGAGATCCATGAGGATTCCCACGGTCAGCCCTTGTAGCCGGCCTCGCGAAGCAGCTTGGGTAGCTGGGTGGGGGAGAGCGCGACGCGGAAGCCGGCCGCCTCCAGGGCCGCCGTCTTGGACGCGGCGGTCCCGGACCCGCCCGAGATGATGGCGCCGGCATGGCCCATTCGCTTCCCCTCGGGAGCCGTGCGGCCGGCGATGAACGCGACCTTGGGCAGGTGGGCCAGGTGCTCGGCGGCCCATGCGGCCGCCTCCTCCTCCGCGGTCCCGCCGATCTCGCCGATCATCACAATCGCATCCGTGTCCGGGTCCGCGGCAAAGAGCTTGAGCGCGTCCAGGTGGGTGGTCCCGATGATCGGGTCCCCCCCGATGCCCAGGCAGGTGGACTGGCCGAGACCGGCGTCCGTCATGGCCTGGACCGCCTCGTACGTGAGCGTCCCGGAGCGGGACACGACGCCGACGCGGCCCGGGAGGTGGATGGATCCGGGGATGATCCCCACCTTGGCCTGGCCCGGGGTGGTTGCGCCGGGGCAGTTGGGCCCGACGAGGGTGGCGCCCGCCCGGCGGACGACCTCGACCGCCTTGAGCATGTCGAGCGCAGGGATGTGCTCGGCGATGCAGAAGATGGTGGCGATGCCCGAGAGCGCGGCTTCCATGACGGCGTCCGTCGCACCGGCCGCGGGAACGAAGATGATCGACGTGTTGGCGCCCGCCTGGGCGACGGCTTCCGCGACGGTGTCATAGACGGGGACAGAGCCGTCCAGCGCCATGCTGCCGCCCTTGCCCGGCGTCACGCCGGCGACGATGTTGGTCCCGTAGGCCTGCATGGCGCGCGAGTGGAACTCCCCCTCGCGCCCCGTGATGCCCTGGACAACCAGCCGCGTCTCGCGGCCGACAAGAATGCTCATGCTGCTCCCCCCGCCGACGCCCTGGCCGCGGCCACCGCCATGCTCACGGCCTCGTCGAGTGACGCGGCCGTCGCAACCTTCTCAGCCTCCAGGATCTGGGCCGCCACGTCGGCGTTGGTCCCCACGATCCGGACCACCATGGGCACGGAGCGGGCCTGCTCCTTGCGGGCCCTCACCAGCCCCCGCGCGACCTCGTCGCCGCGAGCGATGCCACCGAAGATGTTGACCAGGATGGCCTCGACCTTGGGGTCGCTCAGGATCAGCGCCATGGCCGCCGCGACCTTGTCGGATCGCGCGCCGCCGCCGATGTCGAGGAAGTTGGCAGGCGCGCCGCCCGCCTGCTTGACGAGGTCCATGGTGGTCATCGCCAGCCCGGCGCCGTTGACCATGCAGCCGATGTTGCCGTCGAGCTTGATGAAGCTGATGCCCTGCTCGCGGGCGATCCGGTCGGTCGGGTCCTCCTCGTCGAGGTCGCGCATCGCGGCGAGATCGGGGTGTCGCCCCAGCGCGGAGTCGTCCAGCGTGACCTTGGCGTCGAGACAGACCAGGCGCTCCACCGGGGAGCCGTCCGGTCCGGCCTCGCGGATGATCGCGAGCGGGTTGATCTCGACCAGGTCCGCATCGTTGACCAGCATGGTCTCGACCAGGCCGGTCGCGATCTTGACCGCGTCCTTGAGGTGGGCGCCCAGGCCCATCCCGAACACGAGACGGCGCGCCTGCCAGGGGAGGAGGCCCAGGTGCGGGTGGGCGGCCTCGCGGATGATCGCCTCGGGCCGGGTGGCCGCGACCTCCTCGATGTCGATCCCGCCTTCGGCCGAGCCCATCAGGATGATGCGCTGGGACTTGCGGTCCAGGACCGCGGCCAGGTAGAACTCCTTGATGATGTCCGCCGCCGCGGCGACGAGCACCTTCTGGACCGTGATCCCCTTGATGTTCATGCCGAGGATGGCGTCGGCCACCTGCTCGGCCTCGTCCGCGGACCCGGCCAGCTTCACGCCACCGGCCTTGCCGCGGCCGCCGACCAGCACGAGGGCCTTGATCACCACCTTGTCCTCGCCGCCGGCGAGGATGGCCTCGGCAGCCTGGCGGGCGGCGGCGGGCGTCCTGGCGACAGTCCAGGCCGGGACCGGCAGGCCCCGTGCCAGGAGGAGCGATTTCGCGTCGGATTCCTGGATCTTCACGCTGGCGCGACTCCGAGCTTGTGGGCCCGAACGCGGCCGGGCACGGCGGCTGATGTGGATCCCGATACGACGGCGCACCGCCGTATGCAATGGGCTCGAACTGGGATGGTACAGGAGGCCTCACCGCGACGTCCCGTGCCGGATGGACCACCAACTTCGGGTCCAACCTGCCGTGGAAACCCTGCTCATCCGCGCAGCGACGTCGCCCGGCCCCGGGCTAGAATGGTGACCATGGCACACAAGGTGACGCTCATCCCAGGCGACGGCATCGGTCCCGAACTGGCCGACGCAACCCGACGAGTCCTCGATGCCTCAGGCGTCGAGATTGAGTGGGAGGTGGTCGAGGCCGGCGAGGCCTCCATCGCAGAGCACGGAACCCCGCTTCCGGAAGTCCTGCTCGAGTCCATCCGGCGCAATGGCACCGCCCTCAAGGGCCCCATCACGACGCCCGTTGGCTCCGGCTTCCGAAGTGTCAATGTCGGCCTCCGGCAGGCCCTCAACCTGTACGCGAACCTCCGCCCGGCCAACTCCATCAAGGGCATCCCCGGCCGCTACCAGGACATCGACCTCGTCGTGGTCCGCGAGAACACCGAGGACCTGTACGCGGGCATCGAGCACATGGTCGGCAAGGACGCCGCCGAGAGCATCAAGATCATCACGCGGGCGGCCTCGGAGCGGATCGCCCGGTTCGCGTTCGACTATGCGGTGGCCCATGGCCGCAAGAAGGTCACGGCCGTCCACAAGGCCAACATCATGAAGATGTCCGATGGCCTCTTCCTCAAGACCTGCAAGGACGTCTCCGAGGCGTACGTGGGTCGGGTGGAGTTCGAGGACCGGATCGTCGACAACATGTGCATGCAGCTCGTGCAGAAGCCCGAGCTGTATGACGTGCTGGTGCTCCCCAACCTGTACGGCGACATCGTCAGCGACCTGGTTGCGGGCCTGATCGGCGGGCTGGGCGTGGCGCCCGGCGGCAACTACGGCGACGGCATCGCGGTCTTCGAGGCCGTCCACGGCTCGGCGCCCAAGTACACCGGCATGAACCGCGCCAACCCCACGGCACTCATCCAGTCCGGCGTGCTGATGCTCCGTCACCTCAACGAGGAGGCGGCAGCTGACCGCGTCGATGCAGCCCTGCGCGCGGCGATCGGTGCGGGCGAGTCCACCAAGGACCTGGGCGGTAACCTCGGCACCCGCGAGTTTGCGGACGCCATCATCGCCCGCCTGGGCTGAGGGCACGCCGATGATCAACGGCTACCGGATCGGCGAGGGGATGCTGGCGTGGCTGTTCCACCGCATCTCCGGCGTCGCGATCTGGGCCTTCGTGGTGCTCCACGTCTTTGACATCTACCTGGCCGGCAGCAATCCGGGTCTGTACAACGACCTGCTGGGCTTCTACGCCAGCCCGTTCGGTCGCATCCTCGAAACGCTCCTTGGCGCCGGCCTCCTGTACCACGCGCTCAACGGGGCGCGGATCATCATCATGGACTTCTGGCCCGTGATGACCCGCTACAACCGGATCATGTGGTACATCTGCTGGGTGATCTTCGTCGCCGTGGGTCTGCCCGTGGCGTACGTGATCCTCAAGCCCATCTGGGGGGCATAGGCCATGAGTCGGTACTCCCGCGTCGGCCGGCCCAAGCCCCAGGGGGGCGGGCTGGAGCTCGCGATCTGGTACATGATGCGGCTGACCGGACTGGCGCTCTTCGTGCTGGCCCTGTCGCACTTCCTGATCGTTCACCTTGTCGTGGACCCGTCCCAGCAGAGCGCCGACTGGATCCAGACGGTCCGCTGGAGCAGCATGTTCTGGCGGGCGTTCGACTGGTTGCTGCTGATGATGGTCCTGTTCCATGCCTTCATGGGCGTGCGGACGGTGGTCATCGACTACACCAGGGGCGGTGCGCGCAGCGCGCTGCTGATGGCCCTCTACCTGACCGGCATCGTCCTGTTCGTCATCGGGACCATGGTGGTCATGACCATGCCCGTCGTGCCCAAGGCCTGACAGGACGGCGAGGAAGACACCAGATGCGGATCGACCACGACGCGATCATCGTCGGCGCCGGCGGCGCCGGCCTGTGGGCCGCCCTCGAGCTGGCCAAGGCCGGCGTCAACGCGGCGGTCCTGACCAAGCTCTATCCCACTCGGTCCCACACCGGCGCCGCGCAGGGCGGCGTCTGTGCGGCCCTGGGCAACCAGGAAGAGGACCACTGGGAATGGCACATGTACGACACCATCAAGGGCGGCGACTACCTGGTTGACCAGGACGCCGCCGAGGTGCTCGCGCGTGAGGCGATCGAGACGGTGATCGAGCTGGAGCACATGGGGCTCCCGTTCAACCGGACACCCGATGGCCGGATCGATCAGCGCCGGTTCGGCGGCCATACCCGGAACTTTGGGGAAGGGCCCGTCAAGCGGGCGTGCTTCGCGGCCGATCGCACCGGCCACATGATCCTCCAGACCCTCTACCAGCAGTGCATCAAGCTCGGCGTGAAGTTCTACGACGAGTACCACGTCATCGACCTCCTGTCGGAGGGCGGTGACCTCGGTGAGGGCGGCCGGGCCGCCGGCGTCGTGGCCTACCGCATCGCGGATGGCGAGATCCACACCTTCCGGTCCAAGGCCGTCATGATCGCCACGGGCGGGTTCGGACGGATGTTCCGGATCACCTCCAATGCCTGGTCGCTCACGGGCGACGGCGTCTCGTTGGCCTATCGCCACGGGATCCCGATGCAGGACATGGAGTTCTACCAGTTCCACCCCACGGGCATCGCCGGGATCGGCATCCTCCTGTCGGAGGCGGCCCGGGGCGAGGGCGGTATCCTGCTCAACGGCAAGAACGAGCAGTTCATGAAGCGCTACGCCCCCACGCTGGTGGACCTGGCGCCGCGCGACATCGTCAGCCGCGCCATCTACCTGGAGATCAAGGCGGGCCTCGGGGCGGGCCCACTCAAGGACTACGTGTACCTCGACGTCCGGCATCTTGGCCGCGCCGTCATCGAGGAGAAGCTGCCCGACATCACCGACTTCGCGCGGGTCTATCTCGGCGTGGAGCCCATCACGGAGCTGGTGCCCATCCAGCCCACGGCTCACTACGCGATGGGCGGCATCCCCACCGACATCAACTCGCGGGTCCTCCGCGACGAGAAGAGCACCGTGGTCCCCGGCCTGTATGCCGCGGGCGAGTGCGCCTGCGTCAGCGTCCACGGCGCCAACCGCCTGGGGACCAACTCGCTGGTTGACCTGCTTGTCTTCGGTCGCCGCGCCGGCCGGCAGATGGCCGCCGACGTGACTGGCATCGCCATGCCGGACCTTCCGGACGATGCCGAGGCCGGGGTGCGCGCCGAGATCGAGGCGATCCGCAACTCGAAGGGCGGGGAGAGCTTCGCCAAGGTCCGGACGGAGCTGGCCGACGTGATGATGGACAACGTCGGGGTCTACCGCGAGGAGAGCCTGCTGCTGGCAGCCCAGGCCAAGGTCCGCGAGCTGCGTGAGCGCCACGCCCGCATCACGGTCGCGGACAAGGGCATGGTCTTCAACACCGAGCTGCTCGAGACCCGCGAGCTGGGCTACCTGCTCGACTGCGCCGAGACCACGGTGGAGGCCGCGCTGGCCCGCAAGGAGAGTCGTGGCGGACACGCCCGCGAGGACTTCCCGGACCGGGACGACGTCAACTTCCTGACCCACAGCCTGGCCTTCCGGACTGGTGATCTACCCGCGCTGCGCTACAAGCCAGTGACGATCACCAAGTTCCAGCCCAAGCCGCGCACGTACTGAGCGGAGGAGACCAGATGCAGATCGACCTCCGGATCCTCCGCTTCGATCCCGAGCGCGACAAGAAGCCTCACTGGGAGTCCTACGTGGTAGAGGCCGATCCCAAGATGGATCGGATCCTCGACCTGCTCCATCGCGTCAAGTGGGACCAGGACGGGACGCTGACGTTCCGTCGCTCGTGCGCCCACGGCGTGTGCGGCTCGGACGCCATGCTGATCAACGGCCGCAACCGGTTGGCCTGCAAGGTCCGGCTGGAGCAGCTTGGCCGGAAGATCACCATTGCTCCACTGCCCGGGCTGCCGGTGATCAAGGACCTGGTGGTGGACATGGATGGCTTCTTCGCGAAGCTCCGCAGCGTCCAGCCCTTCCTGGTCAACGAGTCCGTGGTCCCGGCCCGCGAGCGGCGCCAGTCGGCCGCAGACCGCGCCCTGATCGACGACACCACCAAGTGCATCCTGTGCGCCGCGTGCACGTCCTCCTGCCCGTCCTTCTGGGCAAAGCCCGAGTACGTCGGCCCGGCAGCCATCGTCAACGCCCACCGCTTTATCTTCGACACGCGCGACGAGGCGGCGGACGAGCGCCTGGAGATCCTGGCCGACAAGGACGGCGTGTGGCGCTGCCGCACGATCTTCAACTGCACGGACGCTTGCCCGCGCGGGATCAAAATCACGCAGGCCATCCTCGAGGTGAGCCAGGCGATCCAGGAGCGTCAGGTCTGACCGACCGGCTGGACTTCGGGTTCGACCGGTCGACGGCGCAACCCGGGGTCAGGGACCCCCTCGAGGGCCGGGCGGCGCCGCTGCCGACCGGCTACATCCTGCGCGCCGACGGCGCCGCCCGGGGCAACCCTGGACCGGCGTCGGCGGGGGCGGCCCTCATCGCGCTGAACCGGCCCGACGCCTATTCGCCGCGTGCCGTCCCGGACGCCTCCGTCTCCGAGTATCTCGGGGTCCAGACCAACAACGTGGCCGAGTACACGGCCGTCGTGCGGGGCCTGGAGCTGGCTCGGGAGCTGGGGGCACGGCGCGTCGAGCTGCTGCTCGACTCCAAGCTGATCGTGGAGCAGGTCCATGGCCGCTGGCGGATCAAGGACCTGAAGCTACAGCCGCTCTGGCGCCAGGTGGTGGCGATGCTCCACGCGCTACCGGATGGCTGGGCGGCAAACCACGTCCCGCGCGCCCAGAACGGCACGGCAGACACCCTCTGCAACCAGGCGATTGACCGCGTCGCCGCCGGCGGCCCCACGGTGGTGATCCGGCGACCGTAGGTGTCGGCCCCCCGCTCGGCTCGCGTCGGGCGGTGCGGGGCAACCGGGCGTACGATGGGTGGGTCAGCGAGACGGCCGGATGGCCGCGCGTCGGCGGGCTTGCTCGCCCGGCGTGAGGAAAGTCCGGGCTCCGCAGCGCAGGGTAGCGGGTAACGCCCGTCCGCCGTGAGGCGAGGACCAGTGCCACAGTGACGATGCCGTGCCTGGCCTTCGGGCCAGTGTCACGGAGTGAAACGCGGCAAACTCTACCTGGAGCAAGGCCAAATAGGAGGGCGCAACCCGGTTCGCCGGGGGAGAGGTGCGCTGCCCAGCCCTCGGGTTGGCCGCAAGAGCCGTCGGGCAACCGCCGGCGTTAGATGGATGGCCGTCTCCGCCGTGGGCGCAGTCCCTGGTGGAACAGAACCCGGCTTACAGGCCGTCTCGCTGACAACTCATCCGGTCCGAGGACCGCGCTCAGTCCTCGTCCGGGCGGAAGATGTGCGGTGCCGTGCAGGCGTTGCAGATGGCCAGCGCGGAATCCAGGTCGCCGAGCGGGACCGAGACCTTCCGATCGGGGAAGAGGCACTCCACGTCGTAGATCCGCTCCCGCTTCAGCTCGACGCTGATCAGGCGGCGGTATGTGCAGCGGCGGATCCGGTGCGGGGCGAGCCGGGACGGATCGGCATCGGGCGTCGTGGCTGTCTGGGACAGGGCCATCGTTGGGGCAGATCCTCATGCAGTCGCGCGCGGCCGGGCATCTCCGAGCGGGGAACGTAGCACCCGTGAGGCCGTCGCCACAACGCGCAAAAGGTACTAGACTCCGGCCGGGTCGGGGATTGCTGGAGGAATTGATGCAGGACGGAGAGGCGGGCCAGGCCACGCGGGACGGCGGAGCGGGCGATCCTGCCCTGCGCGAGTGGGCGCAGCAGGCAGCTGCCGCACGGGGCTCTCAGCCCACCAGCGATGACGTCGCTCCCGAGCGGGACGAGCCCGGCACTGCGCCGCTCATCGACACCACGCCCCCGTCCGGCGCGGACGCCGAGCCGCTCGTGCCCCCGTCCGGCAGCGACTCGTTTGTCGGCACCACGCCCCCGTCCGAAGGCGGTGGGGGCATCCCGTGGTTCCTCCCCGGCGGCAACGTCCCGCCCGAGCCTGAAGACCAGCTGGGCGCCGACGCCGATGCGCCGATCTCCGCTCGCTCGTGGAGCGAGGCGGACATCTGGACCCTGCCCAAGGACGAGGATGCTGCCCCCGGCGCGCCCTGGTCGTCCACGCCGGTGCCCGCGCAACCGGGCGACGGCGTCGAGGAGGCTCGCTCCGCGGAGGTACGTGGCATCGGGCCCACGATCCAGAAGGGCGTGCCCAGCCCCGAGGAGATCCTTCGAGGCCGGGTCATGTCGGCACCCGGTGGCCGGCCCCGCACCCCCGGTGAGCGACCACGCCTCACGCCTGCCACGCTGGCCGCACTGGTCCTGCTCGTGGCATCAGCCGTGCTGTCGTTCGCGTTCATGCTCTGGCGCGGTGGCGGCTCGCTGCCCACCCCAGCGCCGCGCTCCCCGGCGGCCCTGGCGTCCGGCACCGCGGCCGGCGGCGCCTCGCTGTCTCCCGGGGCCACGGCGACGGCCACCGCGACGTCGACGCCCACGGCGGCGGGCGCCACACCATCGGGCCCGGGGAGTACGCCGTCGCGGACCCTCTCCCCCGTGGCGACTGCTACCCCGTCCGCATCGCCCGTTCCGGCTGCGACGCTCCTGGCGGATCGCCACTTCAACGACACTGACGCCGCCATCACCTACGCAGGTTCGTGGGGCAGTGCGACGGGCGCCGGCTACACGGGCGGTGCCGTCACCTGGGCATCGACCGCCGGTGCCACGGCCACGCTCAACTTCACCGCCCGGTCCATCACCTGGTTCGGGCCAGTCGGGCCTACCCGTGGCTCGGCGACCGTCTTCATCGACGGCACCGCGGCCGGCACCATCAATGCCTTTGAGGGCTCGTTCTCGGCCCGCCATGCGCTGTTCACGCGCGACTTCGGCTCGGTTGGCCCCCACACGATCAGGATTGTCGTCGCGGGCACGGCCGACCACCCCACGGTGGCCATCGACGAGCTGGTGGCTGGCGCCTGACCTTCGCGCGTGACCTTCGGGCCTGACGGGCGCCACTGCCTGTCCCGCCCGTGACTGGTGCCCGGCTGGCCGCGGGCCAGCTTCGCGTCGCGTTGGGTCGTCGTCCTGGGCGCTGAGGCGGCCGTTCGCCCCCTGCCGGCTGACTAGCCGCCGGCCATTCCCGTCGCCCTGCCACGCGGCGCGCGGCACCGGGCCGATTTGCCTCGCCGGATCTTCCAGAAACCGCCTCGCGGCGTCGTCCTGCGCATTGACGCGCGCGGTTTGGCCTGTAGAATGCCCGTCAGTGGCACAAAGTGGGGGAAAGTGGGGAACCACTGACCATCACTGGGGCCACGCGGGGAGCAGTCCCCGGAACGGGTTCCCGCGAGGGACATAGCCAGAAGGCCAGGGGAAGCCCCGACGGTGTTCACCGGCGAGTACCGGCACTCGGTGGACGACAAGGGACGGATCGCCGTCCCTGCGAAGTTCCGCGCCCAACTCGAGGACGGCGCGGTCGTTTCGCGCTGGCTGGATGCCTGCCTCGCGATCCACACCCGGACAGGTTGGGAGGCACTGGCGACGCGCGTTGCCAGCCTGCCGATCACCGACGCCAACTCGCGGCTGTTCACCCGGTACGTGTTCGCCGGGGCCTTTGAGGCCGCGCTTGATGGGCAGGGGAGGGTCGTCGTGCCCGCCTACCTGCGCGATTGGGCCGGCCTCGGCACGGACGCGGTCGTCGTGGGCGCCCGAGACCACGGCGAGATCTGGGAGCCGTCCCGCTGGGCCACGTACTCCCGGGCGCTCGATGATCCCGAAGAGCTGGCCCGGGCCCTGCAGGGCCTGGGGATCTAGCTCCACCACATGCGTTTCCAGGATCCGCGCGGGATCCGCAGGCCGACGGAGGAGAGATGAAGGAAGGGCACCTGCCGGTGCTGGCGGACGAGGTCATCACGATGCTCGCGCCCGCTCCCGGCAGCCTTCAGATCGACGCCACGTTGGGCGGCGGTGGGCACACCGAGCGGATCCTGGAGGCGTCCAGCCCCAGCGGCCGCGTCCTGGGCCTGGATGCCGACCCCGCCGCCGTGGAGCGGGTTCGAGCCCGGCTGGCGCCCCGCTACGGCGATCGCCTGGTCCTCCGCCAGGCGAACTTCCGCGAGTTGGCGGCGGTCGCGGCCGATGCCGGTTTCGGCGCGGTTGATGGCTGCTTCTTCGACCTTGGCCTGTCCAGCTTCCAGCTGGCGGACGCCGAGCGCGGCTTCGGCATCCGGACCGGCGGCCCGCTCGACATGCGCTTCGACCCCACCCGTGGAGTCCCGGCCGCCGACCTGCTGGCGACGCTGAGCCAGGCGGAGCTCGCGACCCTGTTCAAGACCTTCGGCGAGGAGCCCTACTCGGGCCGGATCGCCCGCGTCATCGTGGAGGCGCGCCGGACCGCGCCCGTGTCGACCGCAGAGCAGCTCGCCGCACTGGTCGAGCGCGTGGCGCCCAGCCGGGCTCCGGGACGACGCCGGATCCATCCCGCCACCCGCGTCTTCCAGGCGCTGCGGATCGCCGTCAACGCGGAGATGGAGGCCCTTGAGACCGGCCTGCGGGCCGCCCTCGACCTCCTCCGGCCCGGCGGCCGGCTGGTGGTGCTGAGCTACCACTCGCTGGAGGATCGAATCGTCAAGCAACTGATGCAGGCCGAGCGGAAGGGCTGCATCTGTCCGCCAGCCGTGCCGCTGTGCGTCTGTGGTCTCCAGCCGCGGATCCGCCTGGTCACGCAGTCGCTGACGCCATCAGAGGCCGAGCTGACCGCCAACCCGCGCTCGCGGAGCGCCCGCCTGCGCGCTGCCGAGCGCCTCGTCGCGTGACGGCGTGCCAACTCGCCCCCCGAAGCCAGGAAGGAGCCCAGCCATGAGCAAGCGCCACCAGGCGAGCCGTCGCCGCTCCTACGGCCGACGCCTGCACGACCTGCACGAACGACCCGATCTCCGCCAGGCCGACGGCCGGGGCGTCGGCGACGGTGGCGAGGAACTCCACGCCACCGTCGGGCATGCTGGGCACATCATCGAGGCTCGCACCGGGCGGTTCGCCGCCGAGTTCGTCGACTGATGGCGATCAGCCAGCGCGCCCGCTCCAGGACGATTGGTGGGGCCCATCCAGCGTACCCGGCCTACCCGGACCGCCCGGTCACGAGCGGCGGGCTGGCTCGCCGACGGCGCCCGACGACATCCCGGACCGCCGGACGCCGGCTTCCCGTCGGCAGCCTCCTGGGCGGGATCGTGCTGGTCTTCGTCCTCGCGTTCTTCTCCCTCGCCCAGTCCATCCGTGTGTCGGCCTCCAACTACGCGACGGACCGCCTCACCGTGGAGCGCGAACGACTCCAGTCCCGTCAGCGGGAGCTTCAGGCCGACCTGAACCGGCTCGGCAGCGAGCCAGCCGTGCGCAAGCTCGCGTTTGATGCCGGCCTGGGCCAGCTGGACGCCGCCATCGTCCTCCCGGCTCGCTGAGACTGGTCGTCGATCGATGCTGGGTCGGACGGATTCCCGGGGACGCCTGTTCACGCTGATGGTGGGCCTGATCGTGGTCTCCGCCGCGCTCATGTCGCGGCTCGCCTACTGGCAGGTGGCCCAGCACGACTCGCTGGCCGGGATGGCGGAACGCCAGACCAGCATCCGGGTCGAGGTTCCCAGCCGCCGTGGCACCATCTACGACCGGAGCGGGACGGTGGTCCTCGCCTCGACGCTGGAGCGGGACCGACTGGTGGCGTCCGCCGACCAGCTCGACGGCGCACAACGCGAGACGGTGATCACCGAGCTGGGGACCATCCTCGGGCTCAACGATGCCGGCCGGGCCGACCTTGCCCAGAAGATGTACACCGCCAAGCCGTACGTCGTCCTGGCACGCGACCTGGACGGAGCCGCCTCGGACCGGATCCGTGCGGCGATCGTCGCCGGACGGATCAGTCAAGTCTCCCTGGAGCCCGAGGCCACGCGGGTGAGCCCGCAGGCCGGCGGCGCACCGGATACCAGCCTTGCCGCGCAACTCCTGGGCTTCGTGAACAGGGAAGGCGTCGGCCAGTACGGCATTGAACAGCGCTACCAGGACATTCTGGCGGGCGCGCCCAAGATCCAGATCGCGCAGCGCGATGCGCGCTCGCGCCCGGTGCCGGAATCCGCCCAGGTGGTCGCGTCCGGCATTCCCGGGGCGGATCTCCGCCTGACGATCGACGCCGGGCTCCAATTCGCCCTGGAGCAGGAGCTCCTGGCAGCCTGGGTCGCTGATCACCCGCACACCATCTCGGCGGTCGTGATGGATCCGCGCAACGGTGAGATCTACGCCCAGGCGAGCTACCCCTCGTACAACGCCAACACCTACGCCTCCATCGCGGCCTCGGAGCCGGGCCGGTTCATGGATCCGGTGATCAGCTCCGTGTACGAGCCTGGCTCGGTCATGAAGATGCTGACGACCGTGGCGGGGCTGCAGACGGGGACCATCACGCTCTCGACCCAGTTCAATGACACCGGGATCATGAAGCTCGACGGCGGCCGGACCGAGATCGCCGACGCCGACCGGAAGGCCAAGGGCTGGCTCCAGGTCCGCGATGGCATCGCCCAGTCCCGAAACGTGATCGCGACCCAGATCGCGCTGGGCCTGGCGCCGACCACCGCCCAGGCCAGCCAGGAGCTCTTCAGGGTGTGGAGCCAGTTCGGGTTGGGCTCCACCTCCGGGATTGACCTGGCGGGCGAGGTTAGCGGCCTGGTCCGGGACCCGGCCAGCCAGCCCTGGCGCCAGATCGACCTCGCCAACGGCTCGTTCGGGCAGGGCGTGGCCGTCACGCAGATCCAGCTGGCCGTGGCGTTCTCCGCCATGGTCAATGGCGGCCAGCTCGTCCAGCCCCACGTGGTCAAGGCCGTCGGCGGCGATGAGGTCAAGCCCGTGGTGCGCCGCCAGGTCATGGACGCCGCCCTCACGCCGACTCTGGTCGACCTGATGAACCACGTCGTGTCGTCCGTGAGCTTCTACTCGAGTCGCACCCTGATCCCCGGCTACTACGTGGGCGGCAAGACCGGCACCGCGCAGATCTGGGAGCCAAAGCTCAACAACGGGCAGGGAGACTGGGATCCCGACCGCTACTCATTCTCGTTCGTCGGGTTCGTCGGCCGGCAAGCCGGCCAGGCCGACCTGGTCATCGCGGTCCGCGTCGAAGACGCCCGCCCCACGGTCGCCAAGGCGGGCCAGCTCGAGATGCCCGTCATGTCGTTCGAGCTCTTCCGACGGATCGCCACCGACGCCATCACCCGGCCGTCGATGATCGCCGACCTGCCGCCGCTGACCCCGACGACCGCGCCGATCGAGAGCCTTGCCCCGGGCGCCACGGCACGCCCCACGCAACGCATCGCAACACCCGCACCGACTGGAGGCCGCCCGTGATGACCCCCTGGCCCAATTGGCCGTCGCCGGATCGCCCAGGGGGTCGCTATGCGACACTGGCGCCCGTGAGCCACGTCGCACGCGCCGCCGCCGAAACCGCGGGCGCCCCGGGTCCCGCGGGCGAGCGGGAGCCATCGTTGACTGCCGCCGATCTTGTCGTGGCCACCAGCGGGACACTCCTCCAGCGCTCGTCCCGTCCAATCCGCGGCGGGGCAGTCGACTCGCGGCAGGTCGGTCCCGGCCAGCTCTTCGTCGCGCTCCCGGGCGAGCGGACCGACGGCCATCGCTTCCTCCTCGACGCCGTTGCGGCCGGCGCGGCCGCACTCGTCGTCAGCGAGCCGCTCACCACCGGCGAGATCACGGCGCTGGGCGACGTCACCATCGTGCGCGTGGCGGACACGCTGGCCGGCCTCCAGGCGATCGCCGCAGCCTGGCGGGCGCGCTTTGCGCCGATCGTCGTGGGCGTCACGGGCAGCATCGCCAAGACCTCTACCAAGGAAGCCGTCGGCGTCGTCTTCGGCCGGCGCTGGACCACTCTCGTCAACGAGGGGAACCAGAACAACGAGGTTGGTCTCCCGCTGACGCTCCTGCGCCTTGGCCCGGAGCACGGGGCCGCGATCCTGGAGATGGGGATGTACGTCGGGGGCGACATTGCCAGTCTGGCGCGCATCGGTCGACCGTCGATCGGCGTGGTGACCGCGGTGCAGGGTGTGCACCTGTCGCGTATCGGCAGCCTTGACGCGGTCGAGGCGGCCAAGGGCGAGCTGGTCGAGGCGCTCCCGCCGACGGGCACGGCGGTGCTCAATGCCGACGACCCGCGCGTCCGCCGGATGGCCGCCAGGACCGCCGCGCGGATCCTGCTGTATGGCTTCGCGCCCGACGCCGACGTTCGCGCGGAGGACGTCACCTCGGCCGGCACGGCCGGGATGCGGTTCATGCTGTTCCTCCCGGGCAGCGCCCCGCGTCGCGTGACCATCCCTGTGCTCGGCAGGCTCTCGGTGCACAACGCGCTCGCGGCCTCCGCCGCCGGCCTGGCAGGTGGCCTCACCCCGGACCAGATCGTGGCCGGCCTGGGCAGCGGCTGGTCGGCGCCGCACCGGGCCCAGTTGGTGGCGGCCGGCGACGTGACGATCGTGGACGACAGCTACAACGCGTCGCCGGGCTCGATGGTTGCGGCCCTCGATCTGCTGGCCGGCCTGCCGGGTCGCCGCGTCGCCGTGCTCGGCGCGATGCTGGAGCTGGGCGAGAGCGCGGAGGCGGGCCATCGGGCCGTCGGCCGGGCCGCTGCCAGGGTCTGCGACATGCTGGTCGTCGTGGGGAGCGGCGCCATCGCGATCGCCCAGGGCGCCCGCGAGGCGGGCCTCGAGAGCAGCCGCCTGCACGAGGCCGAGGACCGCGAGGCGGCCCTGGACGTCCTGCGGCCGCGGCTGCGCAGCGGGGACGTCGTGCTGGTCAAGGCCTCGCGCGGCATCGCCCTGGATCGCCTGGTCGACCGGCTGCGCGAGGAGCTTGAGCCGCCGGTCCATGGCTCTGCCGGGTGACCGTCGAGCTGATCCAGGGGCTGCTGGTCGCGTTCGCCATCGTCGTCATCCTGATGAGCCCGTACATCCGGCTGCTCCGCTTCATCGGCATGGGCAAGCAGATCAGCGCCGAGGGGCCTGACAGCCACCAGATCAAGCAGGGCACCCCGACGATGGGCGGCCTGCTCATCGTCGCGGTCGTCCTGGTCCTGTTCGCCGTGTTCCGCGGGGATGCGATCCGTGGCGGCATCATCCCGCCGCTGGCCGCGCTCCTCCTGGTCGGCCTCCTGGGCGCCTTCGACGACTACCTGAACGCGAAGACGGGGCAGGGGATCAGCGCCCGCCAGAAGCTCCTCTGGCTGACGGTGGTGGCGCTGGTCGCCGCCTACCAGATCCAGGCCACCTACGACCTGCACGGCATCCGCGTCCCGTTCGTCGGCGACGTCGAGCTGGACCCGGTTGTCTACGTGCTGTTCGCCGCCTTCGCGATCGTGGCGACCAGCAACGGGGTCAACCTGACCGACGGGCTGGACGGACTCGCGGGCGGCACGCTGATCTTCTCGTTCGTCGCCTTCATGCTGATCGCCCTGCTCAACGTCCCGACGCAGCCGAACGTCGCGCTGCTGTGCGCCATGATCATCGGCGCCCTCATGGGCTTCCTCTGGTTCAACGTCCACCCAGCCCAGGTCTTCATGGGGGATTCGGGCTCGCTCTCGCTGGGTGCGGCGCTCGCGATCATCTCGCTCATCACGGGCCAGATCCTGGTCCTGCCCCTGATCGGCCTCGTCTTCGTCGTCGAGACGGGCTCGGTGATCGTGCAGCGGGTCTACTACCGCGCCACGGGCGGCCGGCGGCTCTTCCTCTTCACGCCGATCCACCACCACTTCGAACTGCTGGGCTGGGACGAGGAGAAGATCACCCTCCGCTTCTGGATCGTGGCCATCCTGTCCGGGCTGCTCGGCGTCAGCCTCTTCCTCGCCTCGATCGACCTGCTCAAGTGAGCCCGACGACGGTGGATCGCAGCCCTGGTGCCGCCGCCGGGCCCGTCGATCCCGACGCGCTCACGATGGTCGCGATCCGCGACGGTGCCCTGCGCGGACGCGACATCGCCGTCCTGGGCTTCGCACGGAGCGGCATCGCCCTGGCCCGCTTCCTCGTCGATGCGGGCGCCCGTGTGACGATCCTGGACCAGCGTCCCGCCGACCAGCTGGCCGGCGCGATCGGCGCCCTGGAGGGCCGTGCCGTGACGCTGGCGCTTGGGGATGAGGCGGATCCGGCGGAGGCCCTGCGCAGCGCCCAGTTGCTCGTGAGTTCGCCATCGGTCAACCCGGACTTCAACACGACGGAACCCCGCCTGCGGGCGGCGCTCCTGGCCATCCGGGCATCCCGGGCGGCCGGCGATGGGTCGGCCCCGGCGCTGGTCTCCGAGCCCGATCTCTTCCTTCGGCTGTGTGTCGCTCCGACGATTGGTGTCACGGGCACCAAGGGCAAGACGACGACGGCATCGCTGGCGGCCGCGCTCCTGGGGGAGGATCGCATCCACCCGGTCCTGCTGGGTGGCAACATCGGAACCCCACTCGTCGAGCACCTGCCGGACATCACCCTGGACCATCGCATCGTGTACGAGCTGTCCGAGCTGCAGCTGCCGACGCTCTCGCGGGGCACCACGGTCGCCGTCTACACGAACGTCACCTCCGATCACCTCGACCGGCATGGGTCGGTGCAGGCCTATCGGCGCGTGAAGCGTCGCCTGGCCGAGCTGGTGGACCCCGAGGGGGCGCTCGTCCTGAACCTCGAGGATCCGGTGGTGGGCGCCTATGCGGGCCTGGGGTCAGCGCCGGCCGTCCTCTACCGCGATGACCACCCCACGCCCGGCGGCCTGGGCGTCGTCGACGGCTGGATTGTTGCCGCGGGCGTGGAGCGCCTGCCCATCGCCGGCGGCGGGGTCGCGGCGACGGGCCCTGGCGGGCGGATCATGCCGGTGGCGGAGCTGGGCATCCCGGGCCGCCACAACGTCTCGAACGCTCTCGCGGCCATCGCTGTCGCGCTCCTCTTCGGGATCGCGCCGGACGCGATCCGGCGCGGCGCGGCTCGCTTTGCCGGCGTGCGTCACCGGCTGGAGACCGTCGCCGTCGTCGACGGCATCCGCTTCGTCAACGATTCGATGGGGACGCAGCCAGACGCGGTCATCGCCGCGCTGCGCGCCTTCGACGGGCCCATTGTGCTGATCGCGGGCGGCCGTGACAAGGGCATCGAGATGGACGAGCTGGCCCGCGAAGTCGCGACCCGGGCATCGGCGGCCGTCCTGATCGGCGAAAGCGCCCCCGTGCTGGCGGAGCGGTTCTCCGCCGCCGGGCTCCGCTGGATCGAGGACGTCGGGGATCTCGACACCGCCGTCCGACGCGCCGACGAGATTGCGCGATCGCTGCTGACCGGCGTGCGCGACACCCTGGCCGAGTCGGCCTCCGGCGCCCAGCGTGCCACCGTCCTGCTCAGTCCGGCGGCCGCCAGCTTCGACCAGTTCGTCGACTACGCCGCGCGTGGTGAGGCGTTTCGGGTCGCGGTGACGCGCCTCGAGCGCCAGCGGCGCGCCAGCGGGTTGATGCCGTCGGGGCCCGGCCGATGACCGCCGCCCGCCCGTCTGCCCGCGCCTTGCGCGGGACCGGTGATCGGGCTGCCCGCGACCATGTCGCGGGCGGGCGGGTCGCCACCGGGTTCGCCGCGGGCGTTCGCCGGACACCGGTGGTCCCAAGCCGTGCCGGGGCCTTCGACCGGGAGCGCCATGCCCCCGACTTCTCGATCCTCGTGGCCGTGGCTGCCCTGGCGGCGACCGGGATCCTGATGGTGTACTCATCGTCCGCGATGAAGGCGCTCCTCCAGCGCGACGACGCGATGGCCATCGTCGGGCCGCAGATCCTGTGGGCCGGCGTCGGCCTCCTGGTGATGCTGATCGTCATGCGGATCGACTACCGCTACCTGCGTCTGCTGTCCGTGCCGGGCTACGTGGTGGCGCTGGGGCTCCTCGCCCTGGTCTTCGTCCCGCAGTTCAGCCGGGTCGTCGGCGGCTCGGCCCGCTGGCTGGCGATTGGCCCGCTGCCGGCCCTCCATCCCGCCGAGTTCGCCAAGCTGGCGCTCGTCATCTACCTGGCCCACTGGATGGCGAAGCGCGGGACCGCCATCAAGGGCTTCTGGGGCGGCACGGTGCCCTTCCTGTTGATCGCGGGGGCAGTCGCGGCGCTGGTGTTCAAGGAGCCGGACCTGGGCACCACGGTCGTCATCACCAGCACTGCCTTCGTGATGTTCTACATCGCCGGCGCCCGGATGCGCCACTTCGTCCTGCTCGGCCTGGGCGGCCTGGCGGTGGTGCTGGCCGTGGGTCTGCACGACTACCAGATGGAACGCCTGCAGGCCTGGCTCAACCCCTGGGCCGACCCGCTCGGGAAGGGCTTTCACACGATCCAGGGGCTGCTGGCCCTCGGACTCGGGGGCGTCTTCGGCGCCGGGCTGGGGGAGAGCCGCCTCGCCGGCGGGCTCTTCCTCCCGAATGCCTCCAACGACTACATCTTCGCCATCATCGGCGAGGAGTTTGGCCTCGTGGGCGCCGTGATGGTCATCGTGCTCTTCCTGGTCCTCGGCTATGCGGGCATCCGGACGGCGATGCGCGCCCCGGACACGTTCGGCGCGCTCCTGGCGGCCGGCATCACGGCCTGGCTGTGCATCCAGGCCTTCATCAACATCGCGGTCGTGGTCGCGCTGATCCCGGTCACGGGCATCACGCTACCGTTCATCAGCGCCGGCGGGTCGTCGCTGACCATCAGCTTCGCCGCCGTCGGCGTGCTGTTGTCGATCTCCCGGGAGACCAACGAGCGAGGGAGCTGGAACGATGCGCCTGATGATCGCGGGCGGGGGAACGGGGGGACACATCTACCCGGCCCTCGCCGTCGCCCGGTCGCTCAGCGCCCGACCCGACGCGCCTGAGCTTCGCTGGCTGGGCGGGCGCCGCGGCTTGGAGGGGGACCTGGTCCCCGCTGCCGGGCTGCCCCTGGATCGCCTCTGGCTCCGGTCGCTCCGGTCCGTCGAGCGTGACGTCCACCTGGTGCTCGACCCGCTTCGCCTGGGCCTGTCGGTCCCCCAGGCGGTCGGGCTGCTGGCCCGGCGCCGGCCCGCTGCCATCTTCGCGACCGGCGGCTACGTTGCCATCCCCACGGTGTTGGCGGCCCGCCTGCTGCGCATCCCGGTGCTCCTCTGGGAGGGCAACGTGGTGCCCGGACGGAGCGTCCGCCTGATCGCCCCGCTGACCAGCGCGGTGGCGCTGTCCTATGCCGAAACGGGCCCGGCGCTGGGGCGCGGCGGCACTCCGATGTACCTGACCGGCACGCCCATCCGGGACACCCGCGACGTCGATCGCGAGGCGGCCCGCCAGCACCTGGCCATCCCGCCCGGTGCGCGCCTGTTGCTGGTCTTCGGCGGGTCCCAGGCGGCCCGCCGTCTCAACGGGGCCGTGCTCGATGCCCTCCCGCACCTGGTCGAGCGGGTCCATGTGCTCCATGTCGCGGGCCACGAGGGCTATGCCGAGGCGCTGGCCGCCCGAGATGCGCTGCCCGAGCAGCTGCGGGCCCGCTACCGGCCCTACCCGTTCCTGCGCGACGAGATGCTCGACGCGCTGGCCGCCGCGGACCTGGTCGTCGGCCGTGCCGGCTCGTCGACGCTGGCCGAGGCGGCGGCCATGGGACTCCCCATGGTCGTGGTCCCGTACCCGCACGCGGGCGGGCACCAGCGGGCCAACGCCCGGGTGCTGGTCGCGGCCGGCGCGGCTCGCCTGGTGGAGGACGAGGCCTTTGACGGCGCCGCGCTGCTGGACGCGGCCACGCTGCTCGACCAGCCCGGGGCGCATCTTCGGATGTCGGCCGCCGCCCGGAGTATCGGCCGGCCCGCGGCGGCTGCCGTGATCGCGGACATGCTCATGGCGCTCGCCCGCCGCGAGCCCTTGCCCGGCCCCGCCGAGATCGACCGCTGGTCGCGGGGCCTGTCGTGACGGGGCCCGCGGCCTCGTTCGACGCCATCGCCCTGGGCACGGACATCCAGCGAAGGCTGGGCGTGAAGACCTCACGCGACGAGCCCCTGGCGCGGTTCACGACGATGCGGGTCGGTGGCCCGGCCGACCTGTTTGCCACGGTCCACAACGCGTTCGAGCTCCGCGGGCTGGTCCGCTTCGCGCGAAGCCGCGCGATGCCGCACCTCGTCCTCGGTCGCGGCAGCAATGTCGTGATCAGCGATCGTGGCATCCGTGGCCTGGTGATCCAGGTGCGGGCCGAAGGCCTGCGGGTCGATGGGGTGCGGCTCATTGCGGAGGCGGGCGTCCAGATGGCGCGCGCCGCCACGGAGGCCGCCAAGGCCGGCCTGGCCGGACTGGAGTTTGGCCTCGCGATCCCGGGCACCGTGGGCGGCGCGGCCTGGGCGAATGCTGGCGCCCATGGCCAGGACATCGCGTCGGTGCTCGAGTCTGCCGATGTGCTCCTCGAGGACGGGAGCGAGGTCCGGATGGCCGCCGCCGAGCTGGGCCTGGCGTACCGTGAGAGCCGGTTCAAGGCAGCCCCCATCGGCGCACCCGACGCGGCGGGCGTTCCCGCCCCCGGCGAGCTGGTGGTGGCCGCGGCGTTCCGGCTTCGGCCGGCGGCGGTCGAGGAGATCAGGGAGCGGCTCGACGACATCCGGCGCTGGCGGCGCGAGCACCAGCCAGTGGGCATGGCGTCGGCTGGCAGCGTCTTCCGGAACCCCGTGGCTGGACCATCGGCCGGTGAGCTGATCGACCGCGCGGGGCTCAAGGGCCTCCGTGTCGGGGGCGCGGTGGTGTCCGAGAAGCATGCCAACTTCATCGTCAACGACCAACATGGCACGGCGGCCGACGTCCGGCACCTGGGCGAGCGCGTCAGGTCGGAGATCGAGCAGCGGGATGGCATCCGGCTCCGCTTCGAAGTGGAGTTCGCCGGCGACTGGTCCGGCTGGCCCTGGCCCCAGGAGGCGGCATGACCACGAGCGACGCGATCCGGCCGGTCCTCGTGCTGCTGGGCGGCCCCTCGGCGGAGCACGACGTCTCCATCGTCAGCGGGTCCGCGATTGCCGATGCCATCGTTGGCGCCGGGCGAGCCGTTCGCCAGGTGCTCATCGACCTCGATGGCCGCTGGTGGTGGTTGCCGGACGGGTACCGGCGCGATGGCCGCCCGGCCGCCGCCTACGACGACCCGGCAGCGCTCGGCGCGGACGGCCCGCTCGCCGTGGGCGCCGCGCTGGACCGGCTGGCGGCCCAGGACCCCGCGCCGGTCGTCTTCGTGGCCCTGCACGGGCCGTTCGGCGAAGACGGCACGGTCCAGGCGCTCCTCGAGGCGGCGGGCCTGCCCTTCACGGGTTCGGGTGTCGCCGCTTCCGCCATCGGGATGGACAAGGCGCTCCAGAAGCGGATCTGGCGCGGCCTCGGCCTGCCGGTCGTCGACTGGCGCGAGATCAGCGCAGCCGGTTGGGCGCGCGACGGGGACGCGGTCCTCCGCGAGCTGGAGGCATTTGCCGCGGCCACGGGCGAGCCGCGCCTGATGGTCAAGCCGGCACGACTCGGGTCGTCCGTGGGGATGACGCTGGCACACACGGCGGGGGAGCGGCGGGCCGCCGTGGAGGAGGCCTTCCGATACGACTCGCGGGTCGTCGTGGAGCGCTATCTGTCGGGCGCGCGTGACCTCGAGGTCTCCGTCATCGGGAGCGAGCCGCCCCTCGAGCTGTACGGTCCCGGCGAGATCGCATCGGGGCGGGAGTTCTACGACTTCGCGGCCAAGTACACCCCCGGACTCTCGCGGACGTCGACCCGCGCGGACGTCTCCGAGGCGGTGCGTACGACCGCGTTGAAGCTGGCCCGCGATGCCTACCGGTCGGTTGGTGCCGAGGGCTTCGCCCGCGTCGACTTCCTCCTGGCTGGCGAGACGCTCGTGATCTCCGAGATCAACACCATCCCGGGATTCACCCCGATCAGCCTCTTCCCGGCCATGGCGGCCGAGGGTGGCTATGACTTCGCCGGCGTCTGCCTCCGGATCCTGGACCTGGCCCTGGAACGACACGCGGCACACGCCCCGCGTCGGCTGGGGCCTGGCGACTTGCCGCGGTGACCGACCGACCGTCGCCCGGGGGCGGGTCTGCCGGATCCGGTGGACCGGCGGGTCGTCGTCGCCCCCTCTCCGGCGCCAGGCCGCGGTCCAGGGCCGGCAGGGGCCCCGGCAATCTCCGGGTGCCCACGCTCCGCCTGCCCGGGCTGCGGCTGCCCGGGGTCCCCGGCTGGGCGACGCTGCGGGTCATGCTTTGGGGCCGGCGGGCGGTCGACCCGCGGACGATCCGTCGGGCCGGTGCCGGTCCGTCACCGGCGCGGGCCGTCGCGTTGCTCGCGTTGCTCGCATCGGGCGGGGCCATCTACGGCGTGACGGCCTCGTCCGCCTTCACTCTGCGCCATATCACGATCCCGACCATGTACTGGACCGACGCTGCGGCCATCCGCTCGAACCTGCTGGTCACCGAGGGCGACAACCTGGTGACCCTGGTGACAGCGCCGCTGCGTGACCGGCTGCTGGCGCTCCCGGCCGTGGCGTCGGCCCGTGTCGAGGTCGTCCTGCCCGACACGATCGTGGTCCATCTCCAGGAGCGGACACCCATCATGGTCTGGCAGGTGGGCCCGACCCGGTACCTCGTCGACCGCCGGGGCGTGCTGTTCGCGCCGGTCGGGACGGCAATCGCCCTCGATCCGCTGACCGCCCAGGCCTGGGCCAGCCCGCCCCCCGACATCTCCGCGGGCCTGCCGGTCATCGTGGACACGCGCCTGGCGTCGTCGGCGGCCCTCGGTGAGACCGACGCCCTCGATCCCATCGTCCTCGATGCGGCGACCCGGCTCGCGTCGCTGCGGCCGGCGGACGTCGGGAGCGCCGCGCTGTCGCTCTCCGTCGAGGTGGGAGACGAGAACGGGTTCGTGCTCAGGGCCACGCCGACCGGGTGGTCGGCCATCTTCGGCTTCTACACGTCGAGCCTGCGGCCGACGGATCTCATCCCCGGGCAGGTTCGCCTTCTCCGGAGCCTGCTGGCGGACCGGGAGGACCGCGTGGCGCGGGTGATCCTCGCGGACGACACGGACGGGACGTACCTCCCCAAGGTGACACCCAAGCCCACCGCCACGCCCAAGCCAACGGCCACGCCCAAGGCGACTGCCACACCGCGGCCCGTCACGACGACGAAGCCGTGATTGCAATTCGTGCGGGTGATCCGGCTTGCCGCCCCGGCTGTCGGTCGAGTAGCCTTGCCGAAACGCACCGGAGAGAACGTTGCGCTCCCTGATCCTTCCCGTCGCCGGGCTTCTTATCGGTGTGCTGGCAGGCCTCATCCTCAATGTCAACGTGAGCTACGAGCTCAGCCGCTATTCGGCGGTGGCCATCCTCGCCGCACTGGACTCGGTGCTGGGGGCGGTTCGAGCGGAGCTGGATGGGGTCTACGACAACCGGATCTTCATCAGCGGGTTCATCACCAACGCGATCGTGGCGGTGCTGCTCACCTTCATCGGTGACCGGCTCAGCCTGGATCTCTACCTCGTGGCACTCATCAACTTCGGTTTCCGGATCTTCAACAACGTGGCGTTGATCCGCCGGCACTTCATCTAGCGGGGGACAATCGACGACGTGGAGAGAGAAGCGGTCCTGGTCGGGATCGATGTCGGCACGTCCAAGGTGTGCGCCCTCATCGGCGAGGTCAGCCGTGATGGGCGGCTCACGGTCATCGGTCACGGGACGGTCACGTCCTCGGGGCTCAAGAAGGGCGTCGTGGTCAACATCGACCAGACGGTCCGGTCGATCGGCGAGGCCGTCGAGCGCGCCGAACGCCTGTCGGGCTGGAAGATCGATCGTGCGTTCGTGAATGTGGGCGGCCAGCACGTGGAGAGCCTGATCTCCAAGGGCCAGGTCGCCGTGACGGCGCACCACCGCGAAGTCACGCGCGAGGACATCAACCGGGCCATCGAGGTGGCCCAGGCCGTCTCCATCCCGTCCAACCGCCAGCAGCTCCACGTCGAGCGACGCGGCTTCATCGTGGACGGCCAGGAGGGCGTCAAGGATCCACTCGGCATGAGCGCCCTGCGCCTGGAGGTGGAGACGCTGATCGTCACCGCGTCTGCCAGCGCCGTCCAGAACCTGTTCAAGTGCGTCGCCGCCGCGGGCGTGAAGATCGACGATCCGGTCGTCTCGTCGCTGGCCTCGGCCGAGGCAGTCCTCAATGACACGGAGAAGGACCTGGGCGTCGCTGTCGCGGACATCGGGGCCGGAACCGTCGATCTCGCGATGTTCGACGAGGGCGCGCCGTTCTACACCGGCGTCCTCCCGGTCGGCGGCAACAATGTTACCAACGACATCGCGATCGGGCTCAAGACCAGTCTCGCCGTCGCGGAGCAGCTGAAGATCCAGCACGGGACCTGCGACCTGCGCGGCGTCGACGTCGAAGACGACATCAGCGTCTCCGTCCTCGGCGAGGAGGCCGGCCGCACCGTGAACCGCCTCGAGGTCTGCCAGATCGCCGAGGCGCGGATGCGCGAGATCTTCGAGCTGATCGCCAGCGAGCTGCGAACCGCGGGCTCCGGCATGCTTCCGGCCGGCCTGATCCTGACCGGCGGCGGGGCCCAGATGGCCGGTGTCGCCGAGCTGGGCCGCGATGTCCTGCAGATCCCCGTCCGGGTCGCCGGCCCCATCGGGGTGATCGGCCTCACCGACACCATCACGACGCCGGCGTTCAGCACGGCGATCGGGCTCCTCCGCTGGGGGGCCATGAACGTCGTCGGTGACGAGCCGGGACGCTACGAGACGGCCCCGGCCGGCGGCATCCTCGGTCGGATCCGGGACGCGTTGCGCAGCTTCTTCCCGTAGGGCCCGGGGCCCCGGAGCCCGGGGCCGCCGACGACCGGCACATCGCCAGCCGGTGCTTCGCGCACCATCGCGGCGCACGTCGGCCGGATTTCCCGGGTGCCGATTCAGGATGTCCGGTGGTAGACTCCCGTTCACCCTACCCACCACGACTGACCCCACCCGCCGATCCGTCCGCGGATCGGTACTTACCCATCAGACAATCGGCCCCAGCGGGCCTGCGGAGGAGCGGCGATGGCACTGCGTTCCGATTCCGAGAACTTCGCCCTGATCCGTGTCGTGGGTGTCGGCGGCGGCGGAAGCAACGCCGTCAACCGGATGATCCGCGCCGAGTTGATGGGTGTCGAGTTCATCGCCTGCAATACGGACGCCCAGGCGCTCCTGCAGTCGGACGCCCCGCACAAGATCCGCATCGGCGACAAGATCACCCGCGGCCTCGGCGCCGGTGGTGACCCGTCGATCGGCCAGCGCGCGGCGGAGGAGGACTCCGAGAAGATCGCCCAGGCGATCGAGGGCTCGGACATGGTCTTCATCACCGCGGGCCTCGGCGGCGGCACCGGCTCGGGCGCCGCCCCGGTGGTGGCCGAGATCGCCAAGGCGGCGGGCGCCCTCACCATCGGCGTGGTCACCAAGCCGTTCGCGTTCGAGGGTGCCAAGCGCAAGCTGGCCGCCGAGAAGGCGGCCGACGAGCTGCGGGCCAAGGTGGACACCCTGATCACCATCCCCAACGACCGTCTCCGGGACGTCGTCCAGAAGAACACGTCGATCGTGGACGCCTTCCGGGTCGTGGATGACGTCCTGCGCCAGGGCGTCCAGGGCATCAGCGACATCATCACCATGCCTGGGCTGATCAACCTGGACTTCGCCGACGTCCGCGCGATCATGAAGGACGCCGGCTCGGCCCTGATGGGGATCGGGCGCGCCTCGGGCGACAACCGGGCCGTGGAGGCCGCGCGTCAGGCGATCGCCAGCCCGCTGCTCGAGGTCAACATCGCCGGCGCACAGGGGATCCTCTTCAACATCACCGGGGCATCGACCATGTCGCTGTTCGAGGTGACGGAGGCCGCGGAGGAGATCCGCGCCGCCGCGGATCCCGAGGCCAACATCATCTTCGGGACCAGTTTCAACGACCGACTCGGCGACGAGATCATGATCACCGTGATCGCCACGGGCTTCAACGGCAGTCGCCGCCAGGCGCCGACCCCCGTCATTGGCCGCCGAGAGCCGGTCGCCGCCCCGCAGCACCGCGAGGAGGAGCGCGTCGAGCGCTCGCCGGAGCGCCTCGCCCGCCCGGCCCCCCGTGAGCGGGACTTCCTCGAGGAGCTGGAGCGCTCGCGTACCCAGATGGTGGACGCGGGCGTGCCGGACGTGCCGCCCGCCCGGCGTGAAGAGGCCGTGCGGACGCCTATCGATCCGGTCCCGCTCAAGCGGAGCACCTACGACCCCGAGGACCTGGAGATTCCCAGCTTCCTCCGCCGCAACAAGTAGGCGCAGCCGGTGGCGGCCGGCAACCCGGTGGACGCCGCCACTGACCTGGCGGCCTTCCGGTGTGCCCATGACGCGGTCCTGGCGCGCATCGCCGCCGCCGGCACCAGGGTCGGTCGTGCTCCTGGCGATGTCACGTTGGTCGCGGTCTCCAAGACCGTCCCGGCCGACCGCCTTGGGGCGGCCGTCGCGGCGGGCCTGACCACCCTCGGCGAGAACCGGGTCCAGGAGGCCGAAGAGAAGGCCGGGATGCTTCCCGGTGTGACGTGGCACCTCGTGGGTCCGCTCCAGTCCAACAAGGCGCGCCGCGCGGTGGCCATCTTCGACGTCATCCAGTCCGTCGACTCGTCGGACCTGGCCCGGCGCCTGGACCGACTGGCGGGCGAGGAGCGGCCGGGCACACCCTTGCCCGTGCTGCTCCAGGTCAACGTGGACCTCGACCTGGCCAAGGCCGGCTTTCCGCCCGCGTCGGTCGCCGCGGCCCTGCCCGAGATTCTGGCGCTGCCCAACCTGCGCGTCGCCGGGCTGATGACCATCGGTCGCCTGGCCGCCAGCCCCGAGGCCGCCCGCCCGGCCTTCCGTGCCCTGCGGGAGCTCTCGGAGCGGCTGCGCGCCCGACACCCGATCCTGGGGCCCGCCCTGTCGATGGGGATGACCGACGACTTCGAGGTCGCCGTGGAAGAGGGGGCCACCATCGTCCGGGTTGGTCGCGCCATCTTCGGGTCCCGGCTTCCGGGGTAGACTCGGCGGATGGCTGCCTACCTCGCGAACTTCCTTCAGGTTGTCGTCTTCGTCCTCTGGCTGCTCATCGTCGGCCGCGTGATCGCGTCGTTCGTCGACCCACGGGGCCGCCACCCGTTGACGGCCTTCGTGATCGGCGCGACGGAGCCCATCCTGGCACCCGTCCGCCGGCTCCTGCCGCAGACCGGCATGGTGGACTTCTCGCCGATGCTGGTCCTGCTGGTCCTGTCCGCGGTGGTGCGGGCGCTGGGCTGACCATGGCCGACGCCGGCGCGCGGTTCGCGCTGCGCCTCACGCCGCGGGGCGGCCTGGATCGGATCGACGGCGTCGTCGACGGGGAGCTGCGAGTGCGGGTGGCCGCGCCGGCGGTGGACGGCGCGGCGAACCAGGCGCTGCTGCGGCTGATCGCCGACACCCTCGATGTGTCGCGCTCCAGCGTCCGGCTCGCCGGCGGGGCGACCGGACGGCGAAAGGTGATCGCCGTCGATGGCGTGGACCCGGCACGGCTGCGCGCCCGCTGGCCCGGGCTCGCGGTATGATGCGCGTCCCGGGCGATTAGCTCAGCCGGTCAGAGCGCACGGTTCACATCCGTGAGGTCACTGGTTCGAACCCAGTATCGCCCACCATCTCGCGCCGAAGCGGAGGCCTCGGGCCTCCGCTTCTTGTTGTGTGCAATCACCTGGACCGGTCTGCCCCGCCCGTGAATCGGACCGGCGGGGCCATGATGGCCCCGCCGGTCCAGGGACTCCAGCCGAGGGGGATCGGCCGGAAGGCTACATTCCGGGCGGCAGGATGACCGTGTCGATGACGTGGATCACGCCGTTTGAGGCCATGACGTCCGTCGCGGTGACCGTCGAGGAGCCGTTCAGGACGACCTTGCCGTCCTTGACCGCGATCGTGATCGACGAGCCCTCGACGGACTTGGCCGAGGTGAGGCCGACGACCTGGGCGGCCAGGACCTTGCCCGAGACCACGTGGTAGAGCAGCACGGACTTGAGCTTGGCCGGATTGGCAAGCAGGCCCTCCAGGGTACCGGCCGGCAGCTTGGCGAACGCGGCGTCAGTGGGCGCGAAGACGGTGAACGGCCCGGCGCCCTTCAGGGTGTCGACCAGGGCGGCGGCGGTAGCGGCCTTCAGCAGGGTGGCGAACGTACCGGCCGCGGCCGCGGTGTCCACGATGTCCTTGGCCGCCATGGCGGGCGGGAGGATGACTGTGTCGATGACGTGGATCACGCCGTTGGAGGCCATGACGTCCGTCGCGGTGACCGTCGAGGAGCCGTTCAGGACGACCTTGCCGTCCTTGACCGCGATCGAGATCGCGGAGCCCTCGACCGACTTCGCGGTGGTGAGGCTCGTGACCTGGGCGGCCGTGACCTTGCCCGAGACCACGTGGTAGAGGAGGACCGACTTCAGCGTCGGCAGGTCGGCGAGCAGGCTGTCAAGCTTGCCGGCCGGCAGCTTGGCGAATGCGGCGTCCGTGGGAGCGAAGACCGTGAACGGCCCGGCGCCCTTGAGCGTGTCGACCAGGCCCGCCGCGGTGGCTGCCTTCAGGAGGGTGGCGAACGAGCCGGCGCCCTTGGCCGTCTCGACGATGTCGACCAGCGCAGCGGGGCTCGGGGCCTTTGTGGCAGGTGCGGCCGTCGGTGCGGGTGTCGCGGCCGAGGAGCACGCGGCCAGGACGAGGGCCATGGCGGAGAGCGTGATAACGAGGTGCTTCACGGTAGTCCCTTCTCTGTCTGTGCCAGATCTGGTTCGGGCATGGGCAGATTGTGGACTGAGTGTCTACGGTTTGTCAAGGGTCAGTAGAGTCCTGCAGGGCCAGCCCTGTACAAGGTCCCGGGTTAAACCGTCGGCGTTCCCTAGCGGAGCTGGTAGAGCAGGTGGTCCTCCAGCTGGTAGAGGAGGGGAGCCACCTCGATCCTGGGATAGAGGGCACGGAGTCGCGCGGCCTCGCCCATGACGAACTCGACTTCGTCGCTGATGCCGAACTTGGGCAGGCCCTCGGCGTACACCGCCTCAGCCTGGTCCGCCGTCCAGCCGGCGAACTCCACCATCCCGGTGATGAACTCGTCGTGCTTGTCTGCGACGGTCTTCATGCCGCAGTCGGTGTGGGCGATCAGGACGATGGTGCGGACCCCCAGGACCGAGATCGCGTACGACATGCGGAACTCGTTGTCGCGCATGTTGGCGCCGGCCGTGCGCAGGACATAGGCGAAGTTCCTGGGCATGCGGATCGCGTTGCGACTGTCCATGCACATGCCGATGAGCAGGCGGCGTTTCCGCAGGGAGCCGGCCGCGCGTTCCAGGTTGTGATACTCGAGGAGCAGGCCGACGGGCGTGTCGCTGTACTCGGGGAGAATGTCGGTCCGGTAGTTGACCGGGAGGGTCTCTGTCATGCCGGGGAGGGTACCAGCGAGGCCATCGCTCGCGCCAGATCGTCGGGGGGGGGCTGGCTCCGCGGCAGGGTCGTGAGGCCCCATGTGCGCGCCGCGGCGGCCCCTCCCCGCAGGGCCGAACGGCACCGCGTGCCGTGGCGGCCGGCACGTTGTGCTCCCTTCGCCCGAGGAACACAATCCTGACATCAGGGAAAGAAACTCCCGAACATCGCGTCACAGGCTCGCCGAACCGGGCGTCAGACGGTGGACGATCCCACCGCAGGTGGTCCAGTCAACCGCAATCATCGACCCACTCTACGAAACCCCCGGTCCTCCCCCGGGGGTTTCGGCTATCCGGGGAACCACCGGGCCGGCCGGCCGGGTCTGGTTCTCGGGACGTCACGCGGATATGGGAAGGCCCGGCGTTGCCGCCGGGCCTGCAGAGTCGCTGGCCCCGTGCGGGCCGCGTGGGCTGGGTGTGCCGGTTGGAGAGGCTAGCTCTCCCGGGCCAGGCGGCGGAGCACCGCGGGCAGGATGCCGCCCTGGCGGTAGTAGTCCACCTCGATGGGGCCATCCAGGCGAGCGATTGCCGTGAGCTCGCGCTCGGCGCCCGCGTCGTCCCTGGCCACCACGGTGACGTGGGAGTGGGCGCCCACCTCGGCGAGGCCCCGGATCGTGAACGTCTCGCGGCCGGTCAGGCCGAGCGACGCCGCGCTCTCGCCGGGCAGGAACTGGAGCGGCAGGATCCCCATGCCGACGAGGTTGGAGCGGTGGATCCGTTCGTAGCTCTCCGCGATGACGGCCCGGATGCCCAACAGGAGCGGGCCCTTGGCCGCCCAGTCACGCGACGAGCCAGAGCCGTACTCGCGGCCCGCCAGGATGATCAGGGGCACGCCTTCGGCGGCGTACTTCTCCGACGCCTCGAAGATGAACATCGGCTCGCCGTCGGGGAGGTGCACCGTGTACGGGCCCTCCTTGCCGTCGGCCAGGCTGTTGCGCAGCCGGATGTTGGCGAACGTGCCGCGCACCAGCACGTCGTGGTGGCCGCGCCGGGCCCCGTACGAGTTGAAGTCGAGCGGCGTCACACCGTGGGCCTGGAGCCACTGGCCCGCGGGCGAGCGGGGCGAGATGTTCCCGGCGGGGGAGATGTGGTCCGTCGTGACGGAGTCGCCGAGGACTGCGAGTGCGCGGGCGCCGACCAGGTCGGTGATGGGCGCCGGCTCGGCCGTGAGGCCCTCGAAGAAGGGCGGGCGGGCGATGTATGTCGAGGTGGGGTCCCAGGCGTAGCGGTCGCCGGTGGGGACCTCCAGCTGGTACCAGCGCTCGTCGCCGTTGAAGACCTCGTCGTAGGTCCGCTGGAAGAGCGCCGCGTCGATCGAGGTGCTGATGGCGGTCTTGACCTCTTCGGGCGCCGGCCAGATGTCGGCCAGGAAGACGGGCTTGCCGTCGGACCCGGTGCCCAGCGGCTCCGTGGTCAGGTCGATATCGACGCGCCCGGCGAGCGCGTACGCGACCACGAGGGGCGGCGAGGCCAGGTAGCTCGCCCGTGCCAGCGGGTGGACACGGCCCTCGAAGTTGCGGTTGCCCGAGAGGACTGCCGCCACGACCAGGTCGTTCTCCTCGATCGCCTTGGCGATCGGCTCGTCCAGGGGACCCGAGTTGCCGATGCAGGTCGTGCAGCCGTAGCCGGCCAGGGTGAAGCCCAGGGCACCCAGCGGGTCCATGAGGCCCGCCCGCTCGAGGTAGGCGGTCACGGCCCGGGATCCGGGTGCCAGCGACGTCTTGACCGTCGGCGGCACGGTCAGGCCGCGCGCGACGGCCTTCTGGGCCAGGAGACCCGCGGCCATCATGACCGAGGGGTTGGACGTGTTGGTGCACGAGGTGATGGCCGCGATGGCCACGGAGCCGTGGGCCACGTGCTGCGTCTCGCCGTCGAGGGTGATGGCGATTGGCTGGGGCTGCGCCGGCAGCTCCGGGTAGGCCGCGTGGAAGTTGGCCGGCAGGTCCGGGACGATGACCCGGTCCTGCGGGCGGCGCGGGCCCGCCAGCGATGGCTCCACGGTCGACAGGTCAAGCTCCAGCTCGGCGTCGAAGTCCGGCCCGAGGCCGGGCTCGCGCCAGAGGCCCTGCTCCTTGGCGTAGCGCTCGACCAGCGCGACCCGCTCCTTGCGGCGACCGGTCAGGCGCAGGTAGGCGAGCGTCTCCTCGTCGATGGGGAAGATGGTCGTGGTTGGCCCAAACTCGGGGCTCATGTTGCTGATCGTCGCCCGGTCGGGCAGGGCGAGGTTCGACAGGCCGTCGCCGGCGAACTCGACGTAGGCGCCGACGCAGCCGAACTTGCGCAGCATCTGGGTCACGACGAGGACGAGGTCCGTGGCGGTCGAGCCGCGCGGGAGCTCCCCCTTGAGGCGGACACCGATGATCCGCGGCATGGGCAGGTAGAGGGGCTGGCCGAGCAGGACGGCCTCGGCCTCGATGCCACCGACGCCGAACCCGAAGACGCCGAGGCCGTTGACCATCGGGGTGTGCGAGTCCGTCCCGACCAGGGTGTCCGGGAAGGCGACCTGTCCGTACGCATCGGCGCGGTCCGCGATGACCGTCGACAGGAACTCCAGGTTCACCTGGTGGACGATGCCGGTGCCGGGCGGCACCACGCGCAGGTCGCGGAACGCGGTCTGCGCCCAGCGCAGGAGCTGGTAGCGCTCGCCGTTGCGCTCGTACTCGCGGTCGACGTTGAACGCGTATGACGTCGGCGTGCCGAACTGGTCCACCTGGACCGAGTGGTCGATGACGAGGTCCGCGGGGACGAGGGGGTTCACGCGTGATGGGTCGCCGCCCAGGGCGGCCATCGCGTCACGCATCGAGGCGAGGTCGACGACCGCGGGCACGCCGGTGAAGTCCTGCAGGAGGACCCGCGACGGCATGAACGGGATCTCGGCGGTTCCCGAGGCGCCCGCCCGCCACGAAGCGAGGGTCTCGACTTCCTCCGTGGTGATGATCCCGCCGCCGGCATGGCGCAGGACGTTCTCCAGGAGGATCTTGAGCGTCACCGGCGCGCGGCCCAGGTTGATCCGGTCATGGAGGGCGGAGAGCCGGTAATAGTCCGGGAGGCCTGCGCCGAGCGAAGCCCGGGCGCCAAAGGGGTCGATTGCCACGCGTTCTGTCCTTCGCTGCGATCGGTACACTCGTTGGATGGAAGCGTACCGCGAGCGCCGGGCTGCTGCGGGGACCCGGCGATGAGGCCGTGGTCCCGGAGCGAGGACGAACGCGCGGCGCTCGCGGCTTACGAGAAGGCCCAGCGGGCGCACGCGCGCGACGAGACCGTGGCCGACCTGGAAGCGGCCGGCATACAGCTGGACCCGGACCGGGCGGGTAGCCATCGCCACGGAGACGTGGTGCATCAGCACGATCACCCGCACCCGCACGTCCACAGCGGCGTGGGCCAGCGGCCCGCGATCGGGATCATCGGGGCCGGGGCCGTCGGGACGGCGCTGGGCGTCGCCCTTCAGCGGGCGGGCTGGCCGATCGCGGCGGTCGCATCGCGGGATGCCGGGCGGCGCGAGCGCTTCGCCCGCCTGATGCCCGGGGTGCGCGTCTTCGCCGAGGCGGCGGCACTCGTCGACGAGGCGGAGCTGATCATCCTGTGTGTCCCTGATGACGTCCTGCCGGTGATCGCCCGCGAGCTACGCCTGTACGGCGGCCAGGCGCTGATCCACACCAGCGGCGCGCTGGGCGCCGAGGTCCTGGAGCCGGCGATGGCGGCCGGCACCCAGGTCGGCGCCTTCCATCCGCTCGTCGCGTTCGCCAACCTGGAGCGGGCGGTGGCCGCGCTTGCCGGCGCCGCCGTGGCGATCGAGGGCGACGACCAGCTCGCGGCGCTGCTGGCGGGGATGGCCGAGTCGCTCGGCGCCGTGCCCGTCAGGCTGCTGCCCGGGACCAAGGCGGCGTACCACGCGGCCGCGATGCTCTCCGCGGGCGGGTTCGTCGCCCTGCTGGACGCCATCGCCGAGCTGGGCCGCGTGGCGGGCCTCGATGAAGCAGGCTCCCTGGCCATCTACGGACGGCTGATCGAGCAGACACTGGGCAACGCCCGCGCCCTCGGTGTCGCGGCCGCGCTGACCGGCCCCATGACCCGGGGTGATGTGGGGACACTGTCCGCGCACCTCCTGGCGCTCCGGGCACATGCCCCGGGCGCCCTTGGTCTCTACCGGGCCGCCGGCCTGCGCGAAGTGACACTGGCAGAAGAACGCGGCGTCCTGGCACCAGAACCTGCAGCACAGATGCGGCGGTTGCTTGCATCCGACCTTTGAGGCAGTACCATTGGGTCGATGAATCACAGCGTGACCGCCCGCTACTCTGCCCGGCCCGTCGCCCACTTCGTGCGCCGTGCAGCGCGAGCGCGCGACCTGCGCCTCGGCTTGCGCCCGGCGGGCAGCTTCAACTCCGCGGCAGCGCGTCCCACGTTGCTGCGCGAGGCCTCGGCCAGCCCGGTGGAGCGTCTGCGGGCGGGACGTGCAGCGCTGAGAATCGTCGGCCCTCGTCGCTCCACGGGCGGAGCGCCGCGTCCCACGGTGGCGATGCACTGGTCAAGGGCCGACCGACCGGGGTCGGTGCGGCGGACCAGCCCTGCTGTTTCCCCGTGGCTCGGCTGAGGACGGCGACCGCCACCTCCGCGGGAGGCATCGTCGTCCGGTACGAGGGCGACATCCCGTCGCTCGTGCTCGGCATGCGCCGCCGAGAGCGCGACCGGGTCACCTGGGCGCTCCCCAAGGGCACGCCCAACGCGGGCGAGACCACCGAGGAGACGGCTCTCCGCGAAGTGGGCGAGGAGACGGGCCTGGAGGTGCGGATCACGGACCGCCTGCCGTCGATCCAGTACAGCTTCGTGCAACGTGGCACGAGGATCTACAAGACCGTGCACTATTTCCTCATGGAGCCCGTCGGCGGGGACCTGTCGGCGCACGATCATGAGTTCGAAGAGGTGCGCTGGACGCGGTTCGATGACGCGGCCGACATCCTCGCCTTCGAGACGGAGCGCAATCTGGTGATGAGCACAGCCCTGCGGCTCGCGGACCCCACCACGCCGGTGGCCGCACCGGATGATCCTTCGCAGCATCCAGCCGCACGGTGACCGACACACCCGCTCTCGCAGAAGGAGAGCCGGCCCCCCGGGAGACCCCCCTCGTCGCGACCCACCGGGTCCTTGGGGCCCGGCTGATCGAGTTTGGCGGCTGGCTGATGCCGGTTCAGTACCGCGGGATCCTGGACGAGCACCGGGCGGTCCGCGAACGGGCCGGCCTCTTCGACCTGTCCCACATGGGCGAGCTCTTCGTGGAGGGTCCAGGTGCTGGAGACGCGCTGGCCGCGGCCCTCGTCTCCGACCCGCGCCGACTGGAGGTTGGGCGGGCGCACTACTCGATGATCTGCCAGCCCGACGGCGGCATCGTCGATGACCTGATCGTCTACCGGCTCGCGGCCGAGCGGTTCCTGGTCGTCGCCAACGCGTCCAATGCCGGCGTGGTCTCGGACCTGCTCGCCGAGCGCATCGTGGCGTTCCGGGCGGTCCTCGATGATCGGTCGCTGGCCACGGGACTGTGCGCCGTGCAGGGTCCCCGGTCAGCCGCCATCCTGGCCCCCCTCACGGACGTGGATCTCGCGCCGCTGCGCAACTACGCCGCCGTGGAGGGGCAGGTCGCGGGGATCCCGGCGCTGGTCGCCCGCACCGGCTACACCGGCGAGGACGGCTTCGAGGTGTTCGTCGAATGGGCGCGGACCGCGGAGCTGTGGGCGGCGCTGATGGAGGGTGGCCGCGCCGTGGGCATGGAGCCGTGTGGCCTGGGCGCCCGCGACACGCTCCGGCTGGAGGCGGGGATGCCGCTCTACGGGAACGAGCTGGACCGGGCGACCAACCCGTACGACGCTGGGCTGGGTCGGGTGGTCAAGCTGGACAAGGAAGGTGACTTCGTCGGCCGGTCCGCTCTGGAGCGGCTCGCCGTGGCGCCGCCGACGCGGCGGCTGGTTGGGCTCACGATCACGGGTCGCGGGATCGCCCGGCACGGCTACCCGGTAGTCCGCGACGGCCGGGCCAGCGGAGTGGTCACCAGCGGGACCCAGTCGCCGACGCTGGGTCGGCCCATCGCGATGGCGTACGTCGCGCCGGGGGACGAGGAGCCGGGTACGATACTGGCAGTCCAGGTTCGCGACCAGCACGTGGATGCCGTCGTCACGCCGCTCCCGTTCTATCGGCGCCCGCGCTGACGTTCCCGCTGCCCTGGTCATCGTCCTGCCGTTTGACCGTTCGCCGGGCCTGACCCGGCCGTCGCCCGCCCACGAGGAGGCCCGCCAGATGGTTCCTGCGGATTTGCGCTACACCAAGGAGCACGAATGGGTGCGCCAGGACGGCGACATCGCGACCGTCGGCATTACCCAGTTCGCGGCAGATGAGCTGGGTGACGTGGTCTTCGTGGAGCTCCCGGCGGTGGGGGCCACGCTCCAGCAGCACGGCACGTTCGGCGTGGTCGAATCGGTGAAGGCCGTGAGCGACCTGTTCGCGCCCGTCGCCGGAGAAGTCGTCGAGATCAACGGCGACCTGGTGGCGGCGCCCGAGCTGGTCAACATGGACCCGTATGGTCGGGGCTGGATGCTCCGGGTCCGGTTGAGCGATCCGGGCCAGCCGGCAGCCCTCCTCGATGCGGCGGCCTACGAGTCCGTCACGCACGGCTGATCCCGTGCCGTACGGTCCGCACACTCCCGCCGATCGCGAGCGGATGCTGTCGGCGATCGGGGTCGCCAGCGTCGATGAGCTGTTTGCCGACATTCCGACCGGCCTGCGTGCCTCCAGGCTGAACCTCCCTGACGCGGAGCCGGAGCTCTCGCTCGCGACGCGCCTGGAGGCCATGGCTGGTCGCAACCGGACGGACCTCGCCTCGTTCCTGGGCGCCGGCGTCTACCGTCACTACAGTCCCGCGCTGGTGGACCAGCTGCTGCTGCGCGGGGAGTGGTACACGGCCTACACGCCGTACCAGCCCGAGGTCAGCCAGGGCACGCTCCAGAGCATCTACGAGTACCAGTCGCTGATGGCCGAGCTGACCGGGCTGGACGTGGTCTCGGCATCCCACTACGACGGCGGGGCGGCCACGGCCGAGGCTGCGCTGATGGCCTGCCGGGCCACGCGCCGGGAGCGGATCCTCGTGAGCCACGCGGTCCACCCCCAGTACCGCGAGGTGTTGCGCACCTACTTCGCCGGCCTGCAGCTCGACGAGATCCCGCTGGTTGCCCAAGGTCCGGCGGCCGGCACCACCGACCTGGTCGCCCTGGAGCGGCTGCTCGCCGAGGCCGACCACCCGGTCGCCGGCGTCGTGATCGCGCAGCCGGACTTCTTCGGCCTCCTCGAGCCGATGGCCGAGGCCGGCCGCCTCGCCCACGCGGCGGGGGCGTTGCTGGTCGCCGTCGTGGAGCCGGTCTCCCTGGCCGTCCTGGCGCCGCCAGGCGCCTACGGTGCGGACATTGCGGCCGGCGAAGGGCAGCCGCTGGGCATCCCGCCCCAGTACGGTGGGCCATACCTGGGTCTCATCGCCTGCACCACCGCGCTGATCCGGCAGATCCCGGGACGCCTGGTGGGCCAGACGCGCGACCTGGATGGGCGGCGTGCCTTCGTCATGACGCTCCAGGCACGGGAGCAGCACATCCGCCGGGAGAAGGCGGCCAGCAATATCTGCACCAACCAGGCGCTCCTGGCGCTGGCCGCCAGCATCTGGCTCGCCGCGCTCGGCCCGCACGGGCTGCGCGACGTCGCGGCAACCGGCGCCGCACGCGCCACGGAGCTGGAAGGCGCCCTGGCGGCTGTCGGCGCCCCACGGGTCCACGCCGGCGCCTATCTCAATGAATTCGCCGTCCGCGTGCCCAACGCCCGCGCGGTGCACCGGCGGCTGCTGGACCGGGGTGTCCTGGCCGGCCTGGCCCTCGCCGACGCGCTCCCGGATGAGCCCGCGCTGTCCGACGCCCTGCTGGTCTGCGCGACCGAGCTGACCACCCCTGAGCAGATCACCAGGTTCGCGACCGAGCTGGCCTCGGCCATTGGAGGTGCGGCGTGAGCGTCGTTGGGCCGCGCCTGCAGCCGACGATCTTCGAGCAGTCCCGGCCGGGGCGGGGCGTTGCCCGCGTGGCCCACTCACCCAAGGACGCGCTCGCCCGGATCCCGGCCGACCAGCTTCGTTCCGTCCCGCCCGGCCTCCCGGAGCTGAGCGAGCCGGACCTCGTCCGTCACTATGTCAACCTGTCCCAGCTCAACTACGCGGTTGACGCCGGGTTCTATCCGCTCGGCTCGTGCACGATGAAGTGGAACCCCAAGATCAACGAGTGGGCGGCCCGCCTGCCCGGGTTCGCCGGGCTCCACCCCATGGCCCCCGACGAGACGGCCCAGGGCACCCTCCAGCTGCTCTGGGAACTTGAGCAGTGGCTGGCGGAGATCAGCGGCATGCGTGCCGTCACCCTCCAGCCGGCGGCCGGCGCCCATGGCGAGCTGGCCGGGATCCTCATGGTGCGTGCGTATCACCTCGCGCGCGGCGACGCGGACCGCACGGAGGTGCTGGTCCCGGACTCGGCGCACGGCACCAACCCGGCCACGGCGGCGATGGCCGGCTACACCGCGGTCACCATCCCGTCGCGGCCCGATGGCGCCGTCGACATCGACGCGTTCCGGGCGGCCCTTGGCCCGCGGACCGCGGCGATCATGATCACTAATCCCTCCACGCTGGGCCTGTTTGAATCCCGGATCGGCGACCTCATCGAGGCCGTCCACGCCGCCGGGGCACTGGCCTACATGGACGGCGCCAATCTCAACGCCATCCTGGGCCGGTTCAAGCCTGGCGAGGCCGGCTTCGACGTCATGCACATCAACACGCACAAGACGTTCTCGACGCCGCATGGCGGAGGCGGCCCCGGTGCCGGCCCGGTCGGGGTGGGGGAGCGGCTGGTGCCATTCCTGCCCTCGCCACGCGTCCTGCGCGAGCCCGACGGGACGTTCCGCCTGGAGCGGACCGGCGAGCGGCCCACCTCGATCGGCCGCCTGCGCACCTTCGTCGGCAGCACCGGCGTCCTCGTGCGCGCGTACGCGTACCTGTGCTCCCACGGGGCGGCTGGGCTGGCCGAAGTCAGCGACGACGCGGTCCTGGCCGCGAACTACCTGAAGCATCGGCTCGCCGAATCCGGCGCTTACGACATCCCGTTCGCGCGTCACTGCATGCACGAGTTCATCGCCTCGGCAGCCACGCTCAAGCGCGCGACCGGGGTCCGCACCCTGGACGTGGCCAAACGCCTCCTCGACAAGGGCTTCCACGCCCCGACGGTCTACTTCCCGCTGACCGTCGAGGAGGGGATGCTGATCGAGCCGACGGAGACCGAATCGATCGAAACCCTGGATGCATTCGCGGACGCCCTGATCGAGATCGCGCGTGAGGCGCATGACCACTCGGAGCTGGTGACGGAAGCCCCGCACGGCGCCCCGGTGCGCCGCCTCGACGAGGCAGGGGCGGCGCGCCAACCAGATCTGCGCGCCAGACCGATGGCTCCGATCGATACCCCGTGTCCCGATTGATCTACCCCGGAGTGCGTCGCTGGGCACATTGACATGGTCCAACTGGCACCCCATAGTGGCCGCCATCGCAGCAGGAGCAGCAGGGTCTGGCACCTTGCTGAACCCGGCGTGGCCGTTCCGGACCGCCCCCGCGAGGGTGCAGCCCGATAGCGGTCCACCACCGGGCCAGTGAGGAAAGCACAGCGATCCATGCTCCATTTAGCGGAGGAAAGATCAATGCGAAAGCGCCTCTTCAGCCTTGCCATGACCGCGGCGATCGTCGCAGCGGCATGCGGGAGCAGCGCCACGCCGGCGCCCACGACGGGTCCGACGAAGGCCGCGACCGCGGCCCCTACCACGCCGCCGTTGCCTGATGTGACGAAGACCAACTACAAGCCCGAGGCGATCGGCAAGAAGGGCGGCAAGCTCGTGACCGGGATCGCCGGCGAGCCGACCACCATCTGGTACACCTACTACGACACCTTCGCCAACAACGTCGACGCGTTCGGCGGCGCGCTGTGGGGCCTGTGGGGCGTCACGGCCGACCTCAAGTACTACGGCCAGCTGACGACCTCCGTGCCGACCACCACCAATGGCGGCGTGACCCTGACCGGCACCAAGATGGACGTCAAGGTGGACATGGTCCCCGGCGCCCAGTGGTCTGACGGCACCCCCATCACCTGCGCGGACGTCGAGGCGACCCGCAAGTTCGTCATGGACAAGGACAACGTCGGCCTGGCGACGGGCACGGTGGGCTACGAGGACATCACCAGCATCGACGGCGGGACAGGCAGCAGTTGTGTCCTGCACTTCGGCAAGGTCTACTCGAACTACCTCGGCCTGTTCGGGCCACTCCTCCCGGCCAAGTACCTGGCCACCTCGTCGGTCACGGACGCGGTCAACAAGCTGTACACCAACGATGCGCCCGAGAAGGGCGTCTACAGCGGGCCGTACATCCCCACCAAGTGGGCGGCCGGCGCACAGACCGACTTCAAGGCCAACGCCAAGTTCTGGGAGACCATCAAGAAGGCCCAGGCGCCGTTCGACACCTGGACCCTGCGCTACTACGCCGACACCGCGGCGCTGATCGCCGGCTACAAGAACGGCGAAGTGGACGTCGCCCTGGAGTTCAACCACACCCACCTCGACGCAATCACCAAGGCCGCCATCCCGCAGGCCCAGGTCGACGCGACCGACGGCGTCACCTACGAGCAGCACTCGTGGAACATGGCGTCCCTCACCAAGAAGTTCGGGGCCGCCGGCGCCAAGGCGATGATGGAGGCCATCAAGTACGCGACCGACAAGGACGAGATCAACACCCGGATCATCAACAAGTCGGCCACCCCGTCGTGCAGCTTCACGTCTGCGCAGACGTGGTTCTACAGCGACATCCCGTGCTACAAGTTCGACCAGGCCAAGGCGACGGACGTCCTCACCAAGGCCGGCTTCGCCAAGGGCGCTGACGGCATCCTGGCCCTCAACGGCAACAAGGCCGAGTTCCAGGCCTGCGCCCGCAAGGATCGCCAGTACCGCGTCGACACCCTGACCCTGCTCTCGTCGCAGCTGAACAAGATCGGCATCAAGGTGGTCGTCAATCCGACGACCCCCGCGACCATCTTCGCCGGCTGGACGGGCAAGGACAGCGACGTCCTGTGCAACCTGACCCACGGCAACTACGACGTGGCCGAGTTCGCCTGGCTGGCGACCCCGGATCCCACGGCCCTCTACACCCTCTACCACTCCAAGTTCGACCCGAGCGTGGGCGACCACAGCGGCCAGAACTACATCCGCGTGAACAACCCGGATCTCGACAAGCTCCTGGAGACCAACAACACCACGGTTGACCTGAAGATCATCAAGGACAACATGGCCAAGATCCAGGACTTGTACGTCAACCCGGCCAATGCCTTCCCGGAGGTCGCCCTCTACAACTGGCGGACGGTCCTCCTCAAGAACGCCAAGATGCACAACGTCGTGAACTGCGGCAACGCGGCCACCCAGACGTGGAACATCGAGGACTGGTGGCGGGAGTAGCCCATCATCCCAGTTCGTCCGGCCTCGCGCCGCGAACGGATCGGTCGTAGCTCTCAACGGGACTGCCGCGCCTGGCGCGGCAGTCCCGTTGTCCAATCGGGAGGAGCAGAGACCGTGAATTGGGGAGGGGCGCGGTGATCGGATTCATCATCCGCCGCCTGATCGGCATCATTCCCACCCTGTTCTTCTCGTCGCTCCTCATCTACTCGATCCTCCTGGCTGCCCCCGGTGGCCCCGAGGTCCGGTTCGCGCAAAACCCCAAGGTGACGACGGCCCAGATCGCCGCCTTCCGCGCTCGGTGGGGCCTGGATCAGCCCATCCCCATCCAGTACTGCCGTTGGATCGGCGTCTGCAACACGATGACGGGCGCCAAGCAGCTCGGCGACGACCCCGTGGGTGGACTCGCCAAGCTCTTCATCAGCGAGCAGGGCTTGCCCAACTTCCTGCCCAGTGGGCTCGGCGGGGGCGACAACGGCGCCCTGCACGGCGACTTCGGCTACTCGTCCACGAATGGCCAGCCGGTCGCGAGCGTGATCAGCGGTCGAATCGCCGCCACCGCCATCCTCGGCGGCGTGGCGCTCGTGGTCTGGATCCTCCTCGCGCTGGTCAGCGGGGTCGTCGCAGCCGTGAACCGCTACGGCAAGGCTGACACGATCATCACGATCTTCAACTACGTGGGCTTCTCGTTCCCGACGTTCTGGCTGGGTCTCATGCTGATCCTGCTGTTCGCCGGGAACCTGAACTGGCTCCCGTCGGGCGGCATGTGGGACGTGCGCGAGGTGCCGATCTTCGGCACCGACGAGTACACACAGCTCCTCCGGGAACGGCCGGTCTTCGTCCTGATGGACCTCGCCAGGCACCTCGTCCTGCCGGTCGTCACGCTGGTGTTCGTCAACATTGCGGGCGACTCCCGGTTCGTCCGGGCGGCGATGATCGACGCGCTGGGCCAGGACTACGTCCGCACGGCGCGCGCCAAGGGCGTCGCCGAGCGACGCGTCATCGTGGGCCACGCGCTCCGGAACGCGCTCCTGCCCGTGGTGACCAACGTCGCCCTGGAGCTGCCGCTCCTGTTCACGGGCGCGATCGTCACCGAGACGATCTTCAGCTGGCCGGGCATGGGCCGCGCCTACATCGAGGCCGTCTCCGAGTACGACTACACGGTCCTCATGGGGATCCTGGTCATCACGGCCCTGATCGTGGTCCTTGCGAATCTCCTGGCGGACATCGTCTACGCGATCGTGGATCCGAGGATCAGCTATGGGTGAGCAGAATGGCGCTCCGGCGGCCTCGGCGGCCGGCGAGTCCGGCGAAGACGCCTACATCCGGGCGGAGGTCGAGGAGCTCGAAGCATCCCCTGACTACGACGTCGCGCTGGAATCGCTCGGCCAATGGGAGCTCGCCTGGCGGCGCTTCCGGAAGCACCGCATGGCGATCGTTGGCTCGGCGCTGTTCCTGACCATGGTGATCGCCGGCGTCGTCGGCCCGTTCATCATGCCGTTCGACCTGTACAAGATCCCCTATCCGGACATCATCGACTCGTTCGGCCGGGGGCCCATGCTGACCCATCCCTTCGGTGAGACGGCACGCCTCCAGTGGGACGTGCTGATGCTGGTCGTCAATGGCACCCGGCTCTCGCTCCTGATCGGGGTCCTCGCCTCACTGATCGCCACGATCATTGGGACGATCGTCGGCGGGATCTCCGGCTACTTCGGCGGCTGGCTGGACACGATCCTGATGCGCATCGTGGACTCCCTGCTCACGTTGCCCCTGCTCTTCATCGTGCTGGTGTTCACGAAGTTCCTGGGTTCGGGCAACTGGCTGAGTGTCACGATCATCTTCGGCCTGTTCGGCTGGCTCGGGATCGCGCGCCTGGTCCGGGCGGTCCTCCTCAGCCTGCGCGAGGAGGACTACGTGGACGCGGCGCGCGCGGCTGGCGTCGGCAACCTGCGGATCATCTTCCGCCACCTGATGCCCAACGCCCTCTCGCCGATCATCGTCGCCACCACCCTGAGCGTGGCGGGCGTGATCATCGGCGAGGCGTTTGTCAGCTTCCTGGGCTTCGGCGTGGGGCCGGAGACCCCCACCCTCGGCAACATCCTGTCCGGCTCGCAGGACACGATCATCAACGGCAACTGGTGGTGGGCGTTCTTCCCCGGCGCGGCGATCGTGGTGATCGTGCTGGGCATCAACTTCATGGGCGACGGGCTGCGAGACGCGCTCGACCCGAGGGCCAAGATATGACGACCGACGTCCAGGACGGCACACAGGCCCTCCGTGCCGGGGTCGGGGACGTTCTCCTCGACGTCCGCGACCTGCGCACCCATTTCAAGGTCATGGACGGCCTGGTCAAGGCCGTCGACGGCGTCAGCTTCTCGGTCCGCAAGGGCGGCCGGCTGGCCCTGGTGGGCGAGTCCGGCTGCGGGAAGAGCGTCACCGCGCTGAGCATCATGCGCCTGATCGAGACGCCCCCCGGGATCTTCGCGGGCGGCGAGATCATGTTCAACGGTCGGGACCTGCTGAGGCTCTCGGACGCGGAGATCCGGAAGGTCCGGGGCGGACAGATCGCGATGATCTTCCAGGAGCCCATGACCAGCCTCAACCCGGTGCTCACGGTAGGCGCGCAACTGACCGAGGCGATCCTGCTCCACCAGGAGACCGACAAGAAGGGCGCGCGCCGGATCGCCCAGAAGGCGCTCGAGGACGTCGGCGTCGCCGACGCCAGGCGTCGCCTCGATCAATATCCCCACGAGCTCTCGGGCGGCATGCGCCAGCGCGTGATGATCGCCATGGCGCTCTCGTGCAACCCGGCGCTGATCATCGCCGACGAGCCCACCACGGCCCTCGACGTCACGATCCAGCGCCAGATCCTGGAGCTCATCAAGGACATCCAGACCCGGACCGGGGCGGCCCTCCTCCTGATCACCCACGACCTGGGCGTGGTCGCCGAGACCGTCGACGACGTCGCGGTGATGTACGCCGGTCGTGTGGTGGAGACCGGGAGCGTGGACGAAGTCCTCCTCCGGCCGCGACATCCCTACACCCGGGGCCTCCTGGAGTCCATCCCGTCGCAGGGCAAGCGCGGGAAGCGGCTCTCAGTGATCAAGGGCATGGTCCCCAACCCGTTCCGGATGCCGCCCGGCTGCAAGTTCCAGCCGCGCTGCCCCTATCAGTGGGACGACTGCGGAACGGGGGAGCCGGCGCTCATCTCGTTGGACGAGAGCATCAGCTCACGCTGCTTCCTCCACGACCCGCGCTTCCGGGATCGTCTGGCCGCCTACGACAGCCCGATGGGAGACCCCGCGTGACCCAGCCTGCGTCCTCGGCCCAGCCCCAGGCGTCGCCGGATGCCGGCAGGCCGCTGCTTGAGATCGAGCACCTCAAGACCTACTACCCGATCCGGGCTGGGATCGTTCGGCGGACCGTCGGACACGTGAAGGCGGTCGATGACGTTTCGTTCCAGATCCGCAAGGGCGAGGTCTTCGGCCTGGTCGGCGAGTCCGGCTGCGGCAAGACCACGCTGGGCCGGACGCTGCTCCGCCTCGAGAAGCCGACCGGCGGCGAGGTCAAGATGGACGGCCGGAACATCCTGGCGTTCAAAGGCAACGACCTCAAGGCGCTCCGGCGCCGGATCCAGGTGATCTTCCAGGACCCGGTCGGGTCGTTGAACCCGCGGATGCCCGTCAGCGACATCATCGGCGAGGGCCTGATGGCCCAGGCGACGCCCGAGAACGGCTGGTCGGAGCGCAAGACGCGCGACAGGCGGACCGGGGACTTCCTCGAGGTCGTCGGGCTGCGCCGCGACTACGCCCGGCGCTATCCGCACGAGTTCTCCGGTGGGCAGCGCCAGCGGATCGGGATCGCCCGCGCCCTGGCCCTGGACCCCGAGTTCGTCTTCGCCGACGAGCCGGTCTCTGCGCTGGACGTCTCGATCCAGTCGCAGATCCTCAACCTGATGTCGGACCTGCGCGAGCAGTTCAACCTGACCTACCTGTTCGTCGCCCACAACCTGTCGGTCGTGCAGTACATCAGCGACCGCGTGGGCGTGATGTACCTCGGCAAGCTGGTCGAGGTCGCGGACGTCGCGGACCTGTACGCCCACCCGCGACACCCGTACACGGTCGCGCTGCTGTCCGCCGTCCCGGACCCCGACCCGCGCGTCCGCAAGAAGCGCCTCGTCCTCCACGGCGACGTGCCGTCGCCCGCCAAGCCGCCCACTGGCTGCCGGTTCCACACCCGCTGCTGGCTGCGCGAGCAGCTGGGCAACCCCGAGCGCTGCTCGACGGAGGATCCGGCCGCCCGCGACATGGGGGGCGGCCACCAGGTCGCGTGCCACTTTGCCGAGCAGGTCAGCCGGTCCGTTGCCGCCGAGACGATCCAGGGGGTGATCGCGCCCAGGGCCCAGGAGCCCAACCCGGTCGTCGCCGAGGCCTGACTGTGAGCACCGTCATGGGTGCGGACGGCGGCCCGCTCTTCGAGCTCCGGGAGGAGTTGCGCTGCGACCCAGTCGCGGTTCGGCCGCGCCTCGTGGGCTTCGTCCGCGACCAGCTGGCCACGGCGGACCTGGAGCGTGTCGTGCTCGGCCTCTCGGGCGGAGTTGATTCGGCGCTCGTCGCGCACCTCGTGGCCGAGGCGATCGGACCGGACAGGCTCGTCTGCGTGCTCCTGCCGTATCGCACGTCCGCGCCGGCCTCAAGGTCCGACGCCGAGCTGGTCGCGCGAGGCCTGGGTTGCGTGACTGACCTTGTGGACATCAGCCCCGTCGTGGACGCCTACTTCGCCGAGCGCCCGGAGGCGCCCGTCCTCCGCCGCGGCAACTTCATGGCCCGGACCAGGATGGCGGTCCTGTACGACCGGTCAGCCGAGCTGGGGGCGCTGGTCGCCGGCACGGGCAACAAGACCGAAGCCCTCATCGGCTACACCACGATGTACGGCGACAACGCCTACGCGTTCAACCCGATCGGCGACCTGTACAAGAGCCAGGTCCGCCAGCTGGCGCTGGCGGTCGGCGTGCCGCAGGCGATCATCCGCAAGCCGCCGTCGGCGGACCTGTGGCCGGGACAGACCGACGAGGCGGAGTCGGGGATTGCCTACCCGGTCCTGGATCGCGTGTTGCAGCTCCTGGTCGACGAGGAGCGCTCGGTGGATGGCGTCGTGGCGGAGGGGTTTGAGCGGTCGCTGGTGGACCGGGTGGCCGGGCTGATCGCCGCCTCGGCGTTCAAGCGCGCGCTCCCGCCCGTTGCACGGCTGATCCGGTCCCGGCACGCCCACCTGGATCACGGTTGATGGCGCGCCGGACGACGCGGGCCGCCCCAGGGGCCATGCACGCCACGCCGGGCCCGGTGGCGAGTCCGCGGCGCGACGGCGCCGGCCCGGAGTCGGCGATCGGCCCGGATTCGGCCGTCGGTTCGGAGTCGGCGACTGACCCGGAATCCGTCGCCGACCCGGACGCTCCGTCGGCGCCGACCGGTCCCGGTCGGCTCTATGTCGTGGCCACGCCCATCGGGAACCTGGGCGACGTGACGCTGCGGGCCATCCAGGTCCTCAGTGCCGTTCCGCTCATCGCGGCGGAGGACACGCGCCACAGTCGGCGGCTGTTGGACCGCCACGGCGTCACCACGCGACTGGTCAGCTATCACGCGCAGAGCGCCCCGGAGCGGTTGGTGGAGTTGCTGGCCCACCTTCGGGGCGGGCGCGACCTCGCGCTGATCACCGACGCGGGCACGCCATCCGTGAGCGACCCAGGCGAGGGGCTGGTGGCCGCGTGGGGCGCCGAGGGGGGCATCGTCGTCCCGATCCCCGGTGCATCCGCGGTCCTCGCCGCGGTCGCGGCCTCGGGGATTGCGGGCCCGCGCTGGTGCTTTGAGGGGTTCCTGCCCCGGACCGGCCGGGAGCGCAAGGAGCGCCTGGCCCGGATGGCCGCTGACGAGCGCGGCAGCCTGCTGTTTGAGGCACCCGGGCGTGCCGCGGCGACGCTCCGCGACCTGGCCGCCGCCTGCGGGCCGGACCGGCCGGGGGCCGTCTGCCGCGAGCTCACCAAGCTGCACGAATCGATCGTCCGGGGTTCGCTCGGCGAGCTGGCCGGGCTTGCTGCGTCGGGCGAGATCCCCGCGCGCGGCGAGTTTGTGCTGGTCGTGGGGGTGGTTGACCGGTCGTCGCGGGCCAGGGCGGCGGGCGCCGGGGTTGCCGGGCCGGTCGGAGACGCCGCCACGGACCCGCTGGTGGCCGCACGCGCCCGAGTCGAGACGCTGGTGGCGGATGGGGCTGCGCGCGGCGAGGCGGCTCGCCGCGTGGCCGCGGAGACCGGGATCCCGCGGCGCAGCCTGTACGGGGCCGCGCCGGACACCTGATGTGCGCCGGGCGCCCGAGTCCCGGTCGGCGCGGCCTGGGCGAACGCGATTGGACCCCGGCGGCGCCTCGAGGAGCGGCGCCGCCGGGGTCCGCGGGTGAAGGCCGGTTCCTGCGGGGCTACGCCGCCGCCTGGACCTCGTCGCCCCGCGGCTTCGCCGCGGCTATGCCATCGTCAACCATGGGCTCCGCCGCCGCCAGGGCGTCGTCGCTGACCGGCGTGCTGCCGAAGCGGTCACCCTGCAGCTCGAGGGCCTCGGCGGCCGATTCGGCCGCGTAGTCCTTCTTGCGGCGGCCCGACAGCATCTCGACGCCGCTGGCGACGATCTCCGTCTTCCAGTGCCGCGCGCCGCGCTCGTCGTCCCAGCTGCGCGTCTGGATCCGGCCCTCGATGGCGACCTGCTGGCCCTTGCCGAGGTAGCGACCGCAGATCTCCGCGAGCTTGTCCCACGTGACGACGTTGTGGTACTCCGCCCGCTCCTTCCCGTGGCCGGCGTACTCGTTGGTTGCGATGCTGAATTGGGTGACGGACTTGCCACTGGCAAGCGCCCGCATCTCCGGGTCACGCGTCAGCCGCCCGGTCAGCAGCACCTTGTTCATGTTGCGTTGCTCCCCTTGGTCAGCCGACGGGTCACGGGCCGACCCTGCGTGCCGGCGGGCAGTGGCGGGTACGGGAAGACCGTAGCGGTCGGCGCTTCACGGGCGCTCAACCCGGACTTAGCGGCTGCGCATCGCCGCGGGACCGGATCCACCCGCCGTGGGTGACCCCAGGTGCCCGATCCCGACGTCGCCATCAAGCTGCGGGCGAGTCTCGTGTGCGCTCGTGTGGGGCGTGAACATGCGAGCAGCGCGCGAGTCAGGACACCAGCGCCGGGAGTCCCACCGCCGGGACCCGGACCGCGGAAGGCACACCGGTCAGTGCGCGGTGCGGCGACCCGTCCGGAGCCGCGATCCGTCCGCCGCCGCGATTCGTCCGCCGCCGCGAGTCGGCCCCCAGGGAGACCGCCGGGGGAGCCTAGACGGCCGCCTCACGGCCCGAGGACCAGCTCACGCGCGGCTTCGGCTCGAGCCTGGGGTCAGGCTCGAGCCGAAGCTCGAGGTCCCGCGCGGCCGGACGGTCGCGGTGGTGATCTGTGGTGAGCAGGTTGAACGGCGCCAGGAGCGCTTCGATTCGCGGATCCGGCGCCGGCGGCGCCTCGCCCCAGAGCGTGCAGAAGAGCGCGACCAGCTCCGGATCGAACTGCGTCCCGGCGTTCCGGCGCAGCTCTCGCACGGCGTCCTCGTGGCCCATCGCCGGGCGATAGGGCCGGTCGCCCGTCATCGCCTCGTAGGCGTCCGCGATGGCCACGATCCGTGCGCCCAGCGGGATGTCGTTGCCGCGCAGGCCGAACGGATAGCCCTGGCCGGAGAACTGCTCGTGGTGGTGGAGGATGATCGGCACGGTATCGCGCAGGGAGGCCGCGCGCTCCAGGATCACCTGGCCCAGCTGCGGGTGCTGGACGACCGACTGCCACTCGGACGGATTCAGCGGTGTGGCCTTGTCGAGGACCTCATCGGGGACCACAACCTTGCCGATGTCGCGCAGCATCGCGGCCAGCCGGATCCGATCCACCTCCTGCTCGGGCAGATCGAGCCGCTCGGCGATCTCGGTCACGATGGTGGCCACGACCGACGACGGCTGCCCCTTGTGCCCGGCCATGGGCGCGATGACGGCGCCCAGCACCGCGGCCGCGGCGTCACGGGCCGAGAGTCCGATCTGGGTGGCGCGGACGCGGGCCGCCGGCGAGACCGGGGAGCGCAGGACGCGGGCGTCCTCGTCGGGTTCGCTGAAGATGTAGGTCTGGTTCCGTCCCATCGCCTTGGCCGTGTACATGGCCGCGTCAGCGTTGCGCGCCAATGAATCCACGCGGAGCGTCCGGCCCACGCCGCCGGCGAGGCCGATGGACACCGTGACGGCCAGCTGGTGGTTGCCCTCGACCGAGAAGCGCTGCTTGGCGACCAGGCCGCGAAGCTTCTCGGCCAGCACCGCCGCTTCATCGACCATGGTCTCGGTGAGGATCAGCATGAACTCCTCCCCGCCGTATCGACCGATCACGTCCGTGGCGCGGAGGTCGCCCTTGAGGGTCTGTGCCACGCCCCGCAGGACCACGTCCCCCGCGGCGTGCCCGTAGGTGTCATTGACCGCCTTGAAGTGGTCGATGTCCACGAACGCCACCGTCATGGGGCGCTCGTACCGGCTGGCGCGCTCAACTTCGTTGACCAGGGCGCCCAGCAGCGCGCTGCGGCTGGCGATGCCGGTGAGGCGATCGACGGTCGCCGCCTCCTGGCTGGCGGTGATCTTGGCCGAGACCCCCTCGAGGGCGGTCGCCAGGCGCTGACTCAGCGCCGTCGACGGCTCCGGCAGCGTGACGTCCAGGTCGCCCTCGGCCATCTGCTCGGCCGCCCGCACGAGCAGCCGGATCTCCGACGTGCCGGACTGCTGGCCAGCCAGCCAGAGCATCGCGGACAGCCAGAGGGCGATGGCGACGCAGATGCCGGCCACGACGGGCAGCGGCACCTGGCTGTAGATCATGGAGGTGACCGACCCGGGATCGACAAGCAGGAGCAGGAGCACCACCGTGGGCGCTGCCAGGCTGGTCGCGGCGAGCAGGCGTTTCACATGGCGCACGCTACGCGCCGGTGAGGGTGTGGCATATCGGACCACCTGTACGGGTGCGGCGTGCGGAAAGTACCGGGCGGGTAGGGTGGCGGCACCTGTGCCGGGCTGCAGTGGAGCCACGGCACACCGGGCCCGGTGGGGTGGGGCGCGCCTGCTATACTCCCGGCGTTCTTCTCAGTCCCGCCAGTGGCGGGCGGATGGGAGGTCTGCGATCGCTCGAGGAGGGCGTCTGCACCGCTGGCAGCAGCGGCAGGGCGACCGGTCAAGGACGGTCCTCCGGAGCTCCGGAGGACGATCGCGGGAGACGTATATCCAGGTCCCGAGCCGGTCGGCCCGGGACCTTTTGCATTCCATTGGGAGATCCTGATGCCGGCCACCGTGATCGTGGGGCTCCAGTGGGGTGACGAAGGCAAGGGCAAGACGACTGACTTCCTGGCCCCCCAGGTGGCCATGGTCGTCCGCTACCAAGGTGGCGACAATGCCGGCCATACCGTCGTCACCGGCACTGAGGTCTTCAAGCTCCAGCTCGTCCCCTCGGGGGTGCTCTATCCGCACATCACCTCGGTCATCGGCAACGGGGTGGTGGTCAACCCGGCGACGCTGATCTCCGAGCTGGACATGCTCATCTCGCGCGGCATCGACGTCAGCCGCGTCCGGGTCAGCCGAAGCGCCCACGTCACGATGCCGTACCACGTTGCGCTGGACCGGGGCAACGAGGACCGCCTCGCGGACTCCAGGGTGGGGACCACGGGGCGTGGCATCGGGCCTACCTATGGCGACCGTGCCTGGCGCGTCGGCCTCCGCGTCGAGGACCTGGAAGATCGAAATCGTCTGCGCGAGCGACTGGAGCGCGTCCTGCCGGAGCGCAACCTGCTGCTGGCGGCCATGGGCATCCCGCCCTTCGAGATCGAGCCGCTGGTCGAGCTGGCGGCCGGCTGGGGTGACCGCCTCAAGGCCCACATGGACGACTCCACCTGGCTGGTGCAGGACGCCATCGCCCGCGGCGACCACGTCCTGTTCGAGGGGGCCCAGGGCACCCTTCTGGACCTCGACCATGGCAGCTACCCGTTCGTGACCTCATCCAACCCGGTCGCGGGCGGCGCCTGCACCGGTGGCGGCGTCGGCCCGCTCCAGGTGGACGAGGTCATCGGCGTCATGAAGGCGTACTCCACCCGGGTCGGCTCAGGGCCCTTCCCGACGGAGCTCGAGGACGAGATCGGCAAGGGGATCGCGGCTCGCGGCCACGAGTTCGGGACCGTCACCGGCCGACCGCGGCGCGTCGGCTGGTTTGACACCGTCCCGCTCCGCTACGCGGTCGCCGTCAACAGCATCAGCTCCATCGTGCTCAACAAGCTCGACATCCTGTCGGGCATCAAGACGGTCCGGCTGTGCGTGGCCTACGAGGTGGATGGCCGACGCGTTGAGACGTGGCCATCCAGCGGGGCCGCCCTGGAGCGCGCGACACCCATCTACGAGGACTTCCCGGGCTGGGACGAGCCCATCCACGACGTCCGCACGCTGTCGGACCTGCCGGAGAACGCGCGGCGCTACCTGACTGCCCTCGAGGGCCACGCCGGCGTGCCGATCGTGTTCGTGTCGGTGGGCCCCGAGCGCACGCAGACCATCGAGCGGGCGTGGCGGCCCCTGCGCAATCGCTCCGCCGTCCCCACCATCGAGCGCCCCGGAACGCCCGCCCGGTGAGGGGGTCGCGGTGACCCTTCGCCGCCCGGCCCGGATCATGGTCCTGGGCGCCGGCGGGCGCGAGCACGCCCTGGCCTGGAAGCTGGTCGGCGAGTCCGGCGTCCAGGCCGTCTGGGTCGCCCCGGGCTCGGCCGGGATCGCGTCCGACGGTCGGATCGGCGTGCTGCCCGCCGTGGACCCGCTCGATGGACCGGCGGTCGTCGATGCCGCCCGGGCCCAGTCGGCTGATCTCGTCGTGATTGGCCCCGAGGCGCCACTCGCGGCCGGCGTGGCCGACGTGCTGCGCGCGGCCGGCATCCCCGTCTTTGGTCCCGGGGCCGCGGCGGCACGGATCGAGACGTCCAAGGCGTTCTGCCACGAGATCGCCGCGGCGGCCGGGGTCCGGATGGCCCGCTCGGGTGCGTTCGCGCGGCATGATGAGGCCCTGGCCTTCGCCCGCGAGCTGGCGCGTCCGGCGCAGGGCGGCGTGGTCATCAAGGCCGACGGCCTGGCCGCGGGCAAGGGCGTCACGGTGTGCGATGCGATCGAACAGGCAGCGCTGGCGCTCGAGGCCATCTTCGCCATCCCGGCTCCCGCCGGCGAGTCTGACGACACCCCGCGGGTGGTGGTCGAGGAACGGCTCTATGGACCGGAGGCCAGCCTGATCGCGCTGTGCGATGGCCGCGACGCGCTGGCCCTCCCGCCGGCCCGTGACCACAAGCGACTGCTGGACGGCGACCTTGGGCCCAACACGGGCGGCATGGGCGCCTACTCACCGCTGATCGACCTGCCCGATGATCGTGCCGAGGCCCTGGTCGCCACGGTCCATCGGCCCATCCTGGCGGAGCTGGCCAGGCGCGGGATGCCGTTCATCGGCGCCCTGTATGCCGGCCTGATCCTGACCGACGATGGGCCCGTGCTCCTGGAGTGCAACGCCCGCTTCGGTGACCCCGAGACGCAGGTGCTCCTGCCGCGCCTGGCGGGCGACCTGGCCCCGCTGCTCCTTGCCGCGGCCGAGGGGCGGCTGGCCGAGGCGGGCATCGCCGCGGGGATCCCCGGGGCGATGCTGCCGTCCCGTCCCGAGGCCGCCGTGGGCATCGTCCTGGCCGCCGAGGGCTACCCCGTCGCGCCGAAGCAGGGCGACCCCATTGCCGGCATCCGCTTTGCCGAGCAGGCCGGCGGCCTCGTCTTCCACGCGGGGACCAGACTGCTGGGCGACGACCGCTTCCAGACCGCCGGCGGCCGGATCCTCGCCGTCGTGGCCCTTGGCGTGGACCTCCCGGCCGCCCGTCTCAACGCCGAGCGGTGCGCGGAACGGGTGGGCTTCCGTGGCCTGCAGCGCCGCAACGACATTGCGGCCATCGTGGCCGGCTCGTCCGCATCGGGCGCGGCGCCGCTCGACGGCCCGCCACCCGGCGCCACCATCAGCCTGGGAGCCAGCCGGTGATCCGCCGCTACACCCTGCCCGCGATGGGCGAGATCTGGACCGAGCAGGCGCGCTTCGAGCGGATGCTGCGGGTGGAGATCGCGGTCGCCCGCGCCCAGGTGGGCCGCGGCCAGGTCCCCGCCGATGCCCTCGCCGCGATCGAGACCCGCGCCCGGGTTGACGTCGTGCGGATCGCCGAGATCGAGGCCATCACGGACCATGACGTCATCGCCTTCGTCAGCCAGGTCGCCGAGACGGTGGGCCCCGAGGGCCGCTACCTGCACCTGGGGCTGACCAGCAGCGACGTGGTGGATACCGGCCTGGCACTCCAGCTGCACGACGCGGGTCGGCTCCTCCTGCACGAGGCGGACCACCTGACCGGGGTGATCATCGCCCGCGCCCGCCTGGAGCGGGACACCCTGATGATGGGCCGGACCCACTCGGTGCACGCGGAGCCCACCACGCTGGGCATGAAGCTGGCGGGCTGGGCCTTCGAGGTGGAGCGCGGGCGCGAGCGCCTCGCGGCCGCCGTGGACGAGATTGCCACCGGCAAGATCTCGGGGCCGGTCGGGACGTACAGCCACCTGCCCCCGGACCTGGAGGCGGAGGTCCTGGCGGACCTGGGCCTGCGCGTCGACCCCATCAGCACCCAGATCGTCCAGCGGGACCGGCACGCCGCGATGCTGGCGGCCATCGCCATCCTGGGCGGCAGCCTGGAGCGCTTCGCCACCGAGGTGCGCAACCTCCAGCACACCGAGATCGCCGAGCTGATGGAGCCGTTCAAGAGCGGCCAGAAGGGCAGCTCGGCCATGCCCCACAAGCGCAACCCCATCCTCAGCGAGCGGGTAGCCGGCTTGGCGCGACTCCTGCGCGGTTACGCCCAGGTGGGTTTCGAGAACCAGCCGCTCTGGCACGAGCGGGACATCAGCCACTCCAGCGCCGAGCGGGTCATCCTCCCCGACGCGACGATCCTGCTGCACTACCTCCTGGTCCGGGTCGCGAGGCTGGTGGAGGGCATGGTGGCCCGCCAGGACCGGATGCTGGAGAACATCGAGCGCGGGCTCGGGCTGCATGCGTCGTCGCACGTGCTGGTGGGCCTGGTGGAGACCGGGGGGCTCTCCCGCGAGGCCGCCTACGCCATCGTCCAGGGGGCAGCCCTCCGCGCGTCGGACGAGCGCCGCCCGCTGCGCGACCTGCTCGCGCTGGACCCGCGCGTGGCCCAGTGCCTCTCGCTCCAGCAGCTGGATGCCTGCTTCGACTCGGCCGCCTTCGTGGCGCATGTCCCGGCCGCCATGGCGCGCCTGGACGGGCTGGAGGCCCGGCTCCATGACCGCGGCTAGGGGCCACGGCGCCGCCGCCTCGGCGGCCACGTTCCTCCGCTCGGGCAAGGTGCGCGACCTGTTCCGGATGCCGGATGGCCGGATCCTCCTGGCCGCATCGGATCGGATCAGCGCCTTCGACGTCGTCCTGCCCAGTCTGATCCCGGACAAGGGTCGCGTCCTGACCGGCGTCTCACGCTTCTGGTTCGCCCGCACGGGCGGCATCGTCGCCAACCACCTGCTCTCCACGGACCCGGCCGACCTGGCCGGGGATCCCGCTGGCGCGGACGACCTTCGCGGCCGGATCATGATCTGCCGGCCCACCAGCGTCCTGCCGGTCGAGGCCGTGGTCCGCGGGTACCTGGCCGGCTCGGGGCTCAAGGAGTACCGGGCGACGGGCAACATCTGCGGCGTGCCGTTGCCGGCCGGGCTGCGCGACGGGGACCGGTTCCCGGAGCCGATCTTCACGCCGGCGACCAAGGCGCCGTCGGGCGAGCACGACGAGAACATCGACTTCGACCGGATGGTCACCCACCTGGCGGCCGAGATGGCGCTGCCAAAGACGGACGCCGCCGACCTGGCGGGGCGGGTGCGCGAGGCGTCGATCGCCCTCTACCGGTTCGGCGCGGCGCACGCGCAGGCCAACGGCATCCTCCTGGCCGACACCAAGTTCGAGTTCGGCCTCACCGAGAACGGCGCGCTGATCCTCATCGACGAGGTGATGACGCCCGACTCGTCCCGCTTCTGGGACGCGGCGCTCTGGGCGCCCGGCGGGCCGCAACCCAGTTTCGACAAGCAGTTCGTCCGCGACTGGCTGGAGGCGCAGCCCTGGGACAAGACGGATCCCGGGCCGGCCCTTCCGCCGGAGATCGTGGCGGGGACGCGCGCCCGCTACGTTGAGGCCTTCGAGCGGATTACCGGCGCCAGCTTTGACCGCTACCTCATGGAGGACGTGATCGCCCGATGAGCGCCATCGCCTACCGCTTCGCCGTCAACGTCACTCCCAAGCCGGGGATCCTGGACCCGCAGGGCCGGGCGGTCGAAGCCAGCCTGGGACACCTGGGCATCGTCGGGGTCTCGGGCGTCCGGGTGGGCCGCCGCATCGAGCTGACCGTCGAGGCGGCGTCCGAGGAGGCGGCCCGGGGGGTTGCCGGCCGGCTGGCCGCCGAGCTGCTGGCCAACCCGCTCATCGAGGCCCACGAGATCGAGCTGCTGGGGTCCGGCGCCCCGGGCGCGCGGTGACCCGGTGACACGCATCGGGGTGGTGGTCTTCCCCGGCTCCAACTGCGACACGGACACGCTCCACGGGCTGGAGGTGGCGGGCGCCGAGCCGGTGGCCCTCTGGCACGAGCAGGCGTCCCTTGACGGCGTCCAGGCGGTGGTGCTGCCGGGCGGCTTTGCCTACGGCGACTACCTGCGGGCCGGCGTCATCGCGCGGTTCAGCCCGATCATGCGCTCCGTGTCGGCCTTCGCGGCCGCCGGCGGCCTGGTCCTGGGCATCTGCAACGGCTTCCAGGTCCTGGCGGAGGCCGGCCTGGTGCCCGGCGCGCTCCTGCGCAACCGGGGGCTGCGCTTCCTCGGCCGCGACGTCCTGATCACCGCCGAGCGGAATGACACCGCGTTCACCTGGCTGGCAGGCGAGCGGCGCCCGCTCCGGATGCCCGTTGCCCATGGCGAGGGCTGCTACTTCGCCGACGACGAGACGCTGGACCAGCTGGAGCGCGACGGCCAGGTGCTCTTCCGCTACGTCCACGCCGACGGCACGCGGGCCGGCGAGGCCGGCGATCCGGCCAACCCCAACGGCAGCCTCCGCGCGATCGCCGGGGTGATGAACGCGGCCGGGAACGTGGCCGGCCTGATGCCGCATCCGGAGCGGGCCGCCGAGGCGGTGCTGGGCTCCGAGGACGGCCTGGGCATCCTGCGATCCCTCGTGGAGGCAACCCGCCGCCGGGCGGCCGAGGGGATCGTGCCCACGGTCGCCGGGGTGGTCCGATGACGGCACCGGCAGGCGGCGGCGCGGGCGGCGCCGGCGGCGCGCTCCCGCTCCATCGCGCGCTGGGCGTGACCGACGATGAGCTGCTTGCCATCGGCGACCGCCTGGGCCGCGCCCCCAACGACCTGGAGCTCGCCATCTTCAGCGTCATGTGGAGCGAGCACTGCTCGTACAAGTCGTCGCGGCCGCTGCTCAAGACGCTCCCCACCGAGGGCGAGGGCGTGGTGGCGGGTCCCGGCGAGAACGCGGGCGTCATCGACATCGGGGACGGCCTGGCCGTCGCGTTCAAGATCGAATCACACAATCACCCCTCCGCCGTGGAGCCCTACCAGGGCGCGGCGACCGGCGTCGGCGGCATCCTGCGCGACATCTTCACCATGGGCGCCCGGCCCATCGCGGTGCTCGACGCGCTGCGCTTCGGGGATCCCACGGACGCGCGGACGCGGCACCTCGTCGATGGCGTGGTGCGCGGCGTCGGCGGCTATGGCAACTGCGTGGGCGTGCCCACGGTGGGCGGCGAGCTGATCTTTGACCCCTCCTACCAGGGCAACCCGCTGGTCAACGTCATGGCCATCGGCCTGCTCGAGACCAGGGAGCTGACGCTGGCCTCGGCGCCGGGCCCCGGCAATCTCGTGGTCCTGTTCGGCTCGGCCACCGGCCGCGACGGCATCGGCGGCGCCTCGGTCCTCGCCAGCGCCACGTTCACCCACGACGACCCCTCCAAGCGTCCCTCCGTCCAGGTGGGCGATCCGTTCGCGGAGAAGCTGCTCATCGAGGCCAGCCTGGAACTGATCACCCGCGGCCTCGTCGAGGGGCTGCAGGACCTGGGCGCGGGCGGCATCAGCTGCGCCACGTCGGAGACCGCGGACCGGGCGGGGACGGGGATGCTCGTGGATCTCGACGCGGTCCCGCGCCGGGAGCCGGGCATGGAGCCCTTCGAGGTCATGATCTCCGAGTCGCAGGAGCGGATGCTCGCGGTGATCCTCCCGGAGCGGCGCGCCGCCGTGGAGGAGGTCTGTGCTCGCTGGGGCCTGCCCTGTGCCGTCATCGGCCGGGTCACCGCCGACGGCGACATCGTGATTGTCGCCGGCGGCCTGACGGACGACGGGCATCCGGCGCCGGGTGCGCGCGAGCTGGCCCGCATGCCGGCCCGTGCCCTGACCTCCGACGCCATCGTCCACGAGCGCGTCGCCTCGCCCCCCGCCCGGACCCGCAAGGCACCGGCCCCAGGGGCCCCGGAGGCGGCCAGCGACGGCCTCCCGGAGCGGGGCATGGACCCCGGCGCGGTCCTGCTGGCGTTGCTTGGGTCGGCCAACCTGGCATCGCGCCAGCCCGTCTTCGAGCAGTACGACTCCACGGTCCAGACCAACACCGTGGCCGGCCCCGGCCGTGGTGCGGCCGTCATGCGGGTCAAGGGGACCCGCAAGGCGCTCGTCGCCACCACGGACTGCAACGCGCCGGTGGGTGGTATCGATCCCTGGCTGGGCGCGGCGCTCAGCGTGGCCGAGGCCACCCGGAACATCAGCATCACCGGCGCCCGGCCGCTGGGCGTGACCAACTGCCTGAACTTCGGCGACCCCACCCGGCCGGAGGCCTTCTGGCAGCTGACCGAGGCGGTCCGTGGCCTCGGCGACGCCTGCCGGGCCCTGGGCCTCCCGGTCACCGGCGGCAACGTCTCCCTGTACAACGAATCGCCGGCTGGGGCGATCCTGCCCACGCCGGAGATCGGCGTCGTGGGGCTGCTCGACGACATCGACCGCCTGACGGGACCGGCCTTCCGCACGGAGGGCGACCTGGTCTTCCTCCTGGGCGCCGCCACCCCCGGCCTGGCCGCCAGCGAGTACGCGAGGCTGGCCGGGATCGCACCGGAGGATGGGCCGCCGGTGCTGGACCTGGTCCGGGAGATGGCGCTCCAGCGCCTCGTGCGCGCGGCCATCGGGCGCGGCCTGGTGGCCTCAGCCCAGGACGTGTCGGCGGGCGGGTTTGCCGTCGCGGCGGCCGAATGCGCGATGTGGAGTGGCCTGGGTGCGCGGCTTCGGCTTCGTGTCGCCAGCTCGCCGGCGGTGGATCTCTTCGGGGAGAGCCCATCGAGGATCATCATCTCGGGCCGGCCCCAGGACGCTGACGACCTGGTGCGGCTGGCGGCGGGCCACGGGGTCCCGATCGAGCAGGTCGGGACGGTGGGCGGCAGCCGCCTCGTGATCGAGCTGGCCGGGTCCGGCGCCACGGGTGCCGCCGAGGAGCGCGGCTCGCGTGTGGCCGACGCCCTGGACCTGCCGATCGAGGAGCTGGACCGGGTCTGGCGGACGGGCCTGTCGCGGATCCTTGGCTGGGACGCGGGCTCCTAGCCGTGTGCGGAGTGTTTGGCGCGGTCCTGCCACGCGGCTCGGGGACGGAGGCCGCCGCGGTCGCGGCGCTGGGCCTGTTTGCCCTCCAGCATCGTGGCCAGGAATCGGCCGGGCTGGCCGTGAGCGACGGCGAGCAGCTGATGCTCTACAAGGACCTGGGCATGATCAGCACCGTCCTGGATGAGCGGCGGATCCCCAGCCTGCGCGGCGACCTGGCCATCGCCCATTGCCGGTACTCCACCACCGGGTCCACGATCTGGGAGAACGCCCAGCCAACGCTTCGACTGGGCCCGCGCCGGGCGCTCGCCGTGGGGCACAACGGCAACCTGATCAACACCCGGGAGCTGCTGACCCAGCTGGAGGGCGGCCGCTCGCGGCTCCCGGCCTCCACGGACACCGAGCTCCTCACCGCGCTCCTGGCCGACGAGCCGGCCGCGGACACGGTGGAGGCGCTGCTCAACGTGCTGCCGCGCGTCCGCGGCGCCTACAGCCTGGTGGTGCTGGATACCAAGCGCGTCATCGGCGTCCGCGACCCGCACGGCTTTCGGCCCCTCGTCCTGGGCCGCATCCCCGACGCCGGGCCGACCGGGCCGGCCGAGCCCGGTGAGGGCCTGTGGCCCAACGACCCCGCCCGCGACGGCTGGGTCCTGGCCTCGGAGACCGCCGCGCTCGACATCGTGGGCGCCGAGCTCATCCGTGACGTGGAGCCCGGCGAGCTGGTGATCCTGGAGCCGGGCCACGAGCCCCGTTCCGTCCGGTTCAGCCCGCCCAACCCCGCCCTGTGTGTCTTCGAGCTCATCTACTTCGCCCGGCCCGACTCCTACATGGAGGGTCGCAACCTGTACGAGGCCCGTCGCCAGATGGGCATCCAGCTGGCGGGGGAGCATCCGACGATCGCGGACATGGTCATGCCGGTCCCGGACACCGGGGCGCCCGCGGCGGCCGGCTACGCCGAGGCGTCCGGGATCCCGTACCGCGAGGGCCTGGTCCGCAACCGGTACACCGGGCGCACGTTCATCCAGCCGTCGCAGACCATGCGCCAGCGGGGCGTCACCATCAAGCTCAACCCGCTGCGCGAGGTGGTCCGCGGCCGGCGCCTGGTGGTCGTCGACGACAGCATCGTGCGCGGGACCACGACCAAGCAGATCGTGGCGCTCCTCCGCAAGGCGGGGGCCACCGAGGTCCACGTCAGGATCAGCGCGCCGCCCATCTTCCACCCGTGCTTCTACGGCATCGATACCCAGATCGAGACGGAGCTGATCGCCGCCCGGAAGACGATCCCCGAGATCCGCGACTTCATCGGCGCCGACTCGCTGGGCTACCTGTCGATCAAGGGCGTGCTGGCGGGCCTGGGCCTGCCGTATGAGCAGTTCTGCTTTGCCTGCTTCGACGGGCACTACCCGGATCCCGTCCCGTACGACGCGGCCAGCCACAAGTTCATGCTCGAGGAGCCGGTGGTGGCCCGTGGCTGAGCCGCCCGGCGGCAAGGGAGCGGCGCGCCGGGACGCGTATGCCGCGGCCGGCGTCAACGTGGCGGCCGGCGATCGGGCCATTGATCTGATGCGGCCGGCGATCGAATCCACTCGGCGCCCCGAGATCGTGGGCGGACTGGGCGGCTTTGGTGGGGCCTTTGCCATCCCGGCCGGCTACCGCGAGCCGCTGATCGTGGCATCCACCGATGGCGTGGGCACCAAGACGGCCATCGCGACCGCCCTGGGTCGCTGGGACACCATCGGCCAGGACCTGGTCGCCATGTGCGCGGACGACGTGGTCTGCTGCGGCGCCGAGCCCATCGCGTTCCTCGACTACATCGCCGTCGGCGTCCTGGACCCCGAGATGGTCGCGGGCCTGGTCAGCGGCGTCGCCGAGGGTTGTCGGCTGGCGGGTTGCTCCCTGATCGGCGGGGAGACGGCCGAGCACCCCGGCCTCATGGAGCCGGGCACGTTCGACCTGGCCGCCACCTGCATCGGCGTGGCCGAGCGCTCCGAGATGCTGGATGGCGGGGCGGTTCGTGCCGGCGACGTGATCGTGGGACTGGGTGCATCCGGGCTGCACGCCAACGGCTATTCCCTGGTCCGGACCGTGATGGGCGACCATCGCCTGGATCTCGGCCAGCCGTACCAGTCCGAACTGCGTCGCGCCCTGGAGATGGCCGGCTACCCGCGTCCCATGCAGGCGGAGCCGGAGCATCGGCTGGCGACCCTGGGCGACGTGCTGCTGACGCCCACCCGGATCTACGCCAAGGCGGTGCTCAGGGCGCGCGCGCTCCTGCGCCAGCACGGGGCGGACCTCCACGGCGTCGCCCACATCACGGGTGGCGGCCTGCCCGGGAACGTCCCGCGCGCCCTGCCGGCGGACCTGGCCGCGCGCGTCGATCCCGACCGCTGGCTGCTGCCGTCTGTCATGCGGATGATCGGGGCGCTGGGCGGCCTCGACGACGCGGAGATCCGGGCCACTTTCAACGGCGGCATCGGCATGATCCTGGTGGTCCCGGACGACGCACCGGCGCTGGATGCGCTGCTCGCGGCCCTCCGGACCGACGGCTTCGAGGGAACAATCATCGGGGACGTGGTCCCCGCAGCACCCGGGGGAGCCCGGTACCTGGAGGAGCGCCTGTCGTGAGCGGCCGGATCGTCGTCGGGGTCTCGGGTGGTGGCACCAACCTGCGTGCGCTGGGCGCCGCGGCCAGCCGGGGCGAGCTGGGTGGCGAGATCGTCCTGGTCTTCGCCGATCGCGACTGCCCGGCGCTGGCCTGGGCGGAGGAGCAGGGGATCGAGACCGCCCTGGTCCCGGGCGGCACGGACGACATCCTGGCCGAGACGCTGGCCGCCGTGACCCCCGACGTCATCGTGCTGGCTGGCTACATGCGGATCCTGGGGCCCGCGACGCTCGCGTTGGCGCCCGACCGGATCGTCAACACGCACCCGTCGCTGCTGCCCTCGTTCCCCGGCGCCCACGCGGTCCGCGACGCGCTCGCCCACGGCGTGGCCGTCACGGGCTGCACGGTCCACCTGGTCAATGCGGAGCTGGACGGCGGCCCCATCCTCGCTCAGGAGGCCGTGCCGGTCCTGCCCGGTGATGACGAGGCGACGCTCCACGACCGCATCCGGGACGTGGAGCACCGCCTGCTGCCGCGTGCCGTGGCGCTGCTCGTCAGCGGCGCGGTCAGCTCGCCTGATGGCCGCCACGTCCACGTTGACCTCGCGCTGGCGGAGGAGCGGCTGCCGGTCGCTCGTCGCGCCCTGCTGTCGGTCAGCGACAAGGCCGGCCTGGCCGAGTTTGCCGCGGGCCTGGTGGAGCGTGGCTTCGAGTTGGTCTCCACCGGCGGCACGGCGCGGATGCTGCGCGCGGAGGGACTGCCCGTCACCGACGTCGCGGCCGTGACTGGATTCCCCGAGATGCTCGACGGCCGCGTGAAGACGCTCCACCCGCGCGTCCACGGCGGACTGCTGGCCGACCGCCGGCGCGTCGAGCACCGCCGCCAGCTGGTGGCCGCGGCGATCGCCCCGTTCGAGCTGGTGATCGTCAACCTCTACCCGTTCGAGCTGGCCGCGGGTCGCGCCGGGATCCCGTACGACGAGTTGATCGAGGAGATCGACATCGGGGGCCCCTCGATGGTCCGCGCCGCCGCCAAGAACCACGCGAGTGTCGCGATCGTCACGTCGCCCGCCCGGTATGCGGCGGTGCTGGCCGCCATCGATGCCTTCGGCGCGGTCCCGCCGGGCCTGCGTGCCGCGCTGGCCGTGGACGCCTTCCGCCGGACGTCCGCCTATGACGCGCGGATCGCGGCCGAGCTGCCGGGCCGGATGAGCGCGCTGGGCCTGGACCTCCCCGACGAACCGGGCCTGCCCGGCGCCACGGACCCGTACCCGGACAGCCTGACCATCGCCCTCGAGAAGGTGGAGACGCTCCGCTACGGCGAGAACCCGCACCAGACCGCCGCCCGCTACCGGCGCTCCGGGCCGGGCGCCATGGACGGCCCGTTCACGTCCGCCGCCGCGCCGTTGCAGGGGAAGGCGCTGTCGTACAACAACGTGCTGGATGCATCCGCGGCGGACGCGCTCGCACGTTCGCTCCGGGGTCCCGGGTGCGTCATCGTCAAGCACACCAACCCGTGCGGCGTCGCCGAGCGATCCGATCTCCTCTCTGCCTGGCAGGCGGCGCTGGAAGCGGACCCGGTCAGCGCCTTCGGGGGCGTGGTGGCCCTCAACCGCCCGGTGGACGAGGCCGTGGCCCAGGCCCTCGCCTCGCTCTTCCTGGAGGTGGTGGTGGCCCCGGCCTACTCGGAGGGCGCCCGCCGGATCCTGGCGGCCAAGGCCAACCTGCGCCTGATCGTGGACGAGGGTCTTGAGCCCGCACTGGGCGCCCCGACCGCCACGCCGGACCCGACGGGCTCGGTCCGGACCGCGGGTGGCGCCGTGCTGGTGACCACCCCGGACGTGCTCGCCGACGATCCGCGGGACTGGAAGCCGGCCAGCCGGCGCGCCCCGACGGACGCCGAGCTCGAGGATCTCGACCTCGCCTGGCGGCTGGTCCGTGGCGTCACGTCGAACGCGATCGTGCTGGTCAAGGACCGGCGCCTGGTCGGCATCGGGTCCGGCCAGACCAGCCGGGTCGATGCGGCGCGCCAGGCCGTGGACAAGGCCCGGACGTTCCTGGGCGAGGAGAGCCTCCGCGGCGCGGCCTGCGGCTCCGACGCGTTCTTCCCGTTCCCGGATGCGGTCGAGGTCTGCCTGGCGGCCGGTGTCTCGGCGTTTGCCCAGCCGGGCGGCTCCATCCGGGACGCCGAGGCGGTGGCCGTCGCCGACGCCGCGGGCGCCACGATGGTGATGACGGGGATCCGCCACTTCCGGCATTGATCAAGGGCCCCGTCCTCACCGCCGGTGGGCGGCCGGGGGTCGGCGCGCAGCGCTTCCGGGAGTGCGCCTGCTACGATCGAGCCCCATGATCGACCGTCCGCGCTTCTACCTGACCACGGCCATCGCCTACGCGAACAGCATGCCCGGCGTCCACACCCTGTACGAGGTGATCGGCGCCGACGCCGTCGCGCGCTGGCATCGGATGCAGGGCCACGAGACCAGGTTCCTGACCGGGACCGACGAGCACTCGGTGAACATCGCGATGCGCGCCGCCGAGGAGGGGCGCGCCCCGCGGGACTTCGTCGACGAGAAGGTGGCGCTGTTCAAGGCGGCCGAGGCGAGCCTGGCGATCAGCCCGGATCGGTTCATCCGGACCACGGACCCCGATCACATCGCCTCCGCGCAGGAGATGGTCCGGCGGGCATACGCCAACGGCGACATCTACCTCGGGGCCTACGAGGGCTGGTACTGCCCCAGCGAGGGCTTCCGGAACGCCACGGATGTCCAGGAGACGCCGCGCGGCACCATCTGCCCCAATCACCCCGAAGTCCCGCTCCAATGGCTGACCGAGAAGAACTGGTTCTTCCGGCTGTCGGCCTACCAGGAGCGCCTCGAGCGCTGGTTCGAGGACCACCCGGACTTCGTGGAGCCCACCTACCGCAAGAACGAGATGCTGGGCTTCATCCGGCAGGGCCTGGAAGACTTCAGCATCAGCCGGGCCGGCTCGGGCTGGGGGATCCCGTTCCCCATCCTGGAGGACGGCGCGTCCGCCCAGCGGCCCGACGGCACGTGGCACCCCGACGCCGGGACCATCTACGTCTGGTACGACGCGCTGATCAACTACGTCACCGGCGCCGGCTTCCCGGGCGACCCGGAGAGCGTCGCCACGTGGTGGCCGGCGGACCTGCACATCATCGGCAAGGACATCCTCCGCTTCCACAGCATCTTCTGGCCGGCCATGCTCTGGAGCGCCGGGCTGGAGGCGCCGCGCAAGGTCTGGGCGCACGGCTGGCTGCTGGCGGCCGGCGGCGAGCGGATGAGCAAGAGCCGGGGCAACTTCCTGGATCCCGGTGATTTCGTGCGGGCCTTCGGGACGGACGGCGCCCGGTACATCGCCCTGCGCGAGGTCCCCTTCGACCGTGACGCTGAAGTCAGCTGGGATGGCTTCGTCCGGCGCTACAACGCGGACCTCGCCAACGACTTCGGCAACCTCGTCAACCGCACGGTCTCGATGGCCAATCGCTACCTGGCCGGGGAGCGGCCGGACCCCCGCGCCGAGGGAACCTCGGTGCTGGGGACGAGCTGGTCAACGACGCTGGCGGCGGTCCAGGGCCGGTTCGACCGGATGCTCCTGCACGAGGTCCTGGCCGAGCTCTGGGCGTTCGTCGGGGATGCCAACAAGGTGGTCGAGGCGGAGCAGCCCTGGGTGATCGTCAAGGCGGTCAAGGCCGGGGAGGAGGGCGCCGAGGCCCGCCTGCGCGGCGTCCTGGGCGACCTGATCGAGGCCTGCCGCCTGGTGGCGCTGGCCGCCGCGCCGGTCCTCCCCACGGTGGCGCCCAGGATCCTCGCCCAGCTGGGCTACGCGTGGGCCTATGGCGCGGACGGCAATGGCGGGCCGGCGCTCCTCGACGAGCTGCGCTGGGGTGCCCATGCCGGGGAGCCCGGCCAGCTGACCGCCCCGGAGCCGCTCTTCCCGCGGCTCGAGGTCGAGACCGCTGACGCCTGATCCAGGCTTGCCCCGGGCGGCTCAGGACGTCGAGCGAGCGGGCCGGCCAGCACGATTGGTGGACACGCACTGCCACCTGCAGGCGGACCGATTCATCGGTGACGTTGACCTGGTCCTGGGCGGCGCCCGTCTCGCCGGCGTGGAGCGGATCCTGGTCCCGGGCTGGGACGTGGAATCCAGCACGAACGCGCTCGCCCTGGTCGCGCGGTTTCCATGGCTGGACGCGGCCGTGGGGGTGCATCCGCACGACGCGGCCAACGTCGACGACGCGGCCTGGCGGGGCCTGGCGGCCCAGGCCGACGACGAGCGGGTGGTCGCGATCGGGGAGACCGGGCTGGACTACGACCGCGTCTTCTCGCCCGTCGCGGATCAGCTGGCCAACCTGCGCCGTAACCTGGCCCTGGCGCTGGAGACCGGCAAGCCCGCGATCCTGCACTGCCGCTCGGCCGATGGCCGGCGGGATGCCCAGGAGGCGCTGGTCGCGGAGCTGCGCCTGGCGGGCTTTGGCGGGGCGGCATCCATGGCGGCCTTCGGGGAGCGCCCGCCGGCGATCATCCACTCGTACTCGGGCCCCGTGGACTTTGCGCGGGCGGTCGTGGACATGGGCCTGGCCGTCAGCATCTCGGGCCTCGCGTTCCGTGCCGGCGAGGAGGCCACGGCGGAGGCCGTCCGCCTGGTCCCGGCGAGCCGCCTCCTGGTGGAGACCGATTCGCCCTACCTCTCACCGCCGGGCGCCCCACGCAAGCGGAACGAGCCCGAATGGGTGCGCGTCACCGCGGCCTGGGTCGCCGACCAGATCGGCTCGGATCCACGAACCCTCGGCGACGCGCTGGTGCGCGCCTATGACCTGGTCTTTCCCCGCGCCGGACGCGCGGCCACAGGGGGGTGATGGCGTGACAGGAGCCACGGCATGACCGATCTCGCGCTGGCGACGCACGGGCTGGCCAAGCGCTACGGGGCGCGGGCCGCCCTCGACGGGCTGGACCTCGCGGTCCCGACGGGCGTCGTGTATGGCTTCCTGGGCCCCAACGGCGCCGGCAAGACCACCACGATGCGGCTGCTGACGGGCCTGATCCACCAGGATGCGGGCACCATCGAGCTGCTGGGCCGTCCCTTTGGGCGCGGCGACCGGCGCCGCCTCTTCGACGTGGGGGCGCTCATCGAGTCGCCGGCGTTCTACCCATTCCTGTCGGCGCGGGAGAACCTCCGCGTGCTGGCCGCCACCGGCGCGCCGACCCGGCGCACCCGCGTCGAGGAGCTGCTGGACCTCGTCGGGCTGCGCGAGCGGGCCGGCGACAAGGTCTCCGGCTACTCCCTGGGCATGAAGCAGCGCCTGGGGATCGCGGCGACGCTGCTCTCCGATCCCAAGCTCCTGCTGCTCGACGAGCCGGCCAACGGCCTCGATCCGGCGGGCATCGTCGCCATGCGGGACACGCTTCGCCATCTCGCTGCCACCGGCAAGACCATCTTTGTCTCCAGCCACATCCTGGGCGAGGTCCGCCAGCTGGCCGACATGGTGGGCATCATCGCGGCGGGCCGACTGGTCCGGGAGGGCCGCCTGGCGGATCTCCTCGAATCCGAGGGGGTCATCCGCCTCCGCGGGGCCCCGGACGAGGTGGCCGCCGCGGTCGCGGCGCTGGGGGCCATCGTGGCGCCCGCCCAGGTGGGCGTCGTGGTGGAGGCCGGCCGGATCACGCTCCAACTCTCGGCCGAGCGCGCGTCCGAGGTGAACCGTCTCCTCGCGAGTGCCGGCATCTTCGCCTCGGGGCTGGAGGCCGGCTCCGACCTGGAGACCCTGTTCCTGCAGCTCACCGGGTCAACGGCCGCCGATGGGACGTTCAATCCCGCCGGCGTTGGGAGGGTGGCATGAGGATCTTCAGCGCGACGCTGCGCAAGCTGGTCCGGCGGCCGGCCACGTGGGTCACCCTGGGGCTGATGGTGGGCCTCCTGGCCCTGATCCTGCTGGTCCTCGCCGTGACCACCCGCGAGGGTCCGGCCGGCATCCGACGCCCGATGGAGTTGTTGCTCTTCACGTTCCCCACGGCCTACCTGTTCATCCTGGAATTCATCCTCTCGCTGGGCGGGCTGCTGTCGGTGCTCTACGCGGCATCGGTCGCCGGCTCGGAGTGGGGTTGGGGGACCCTCAAGGCCGCCGTCGCGCGAGGGGAGAGCCGCTGGCGATACACGCTGGCCACCTTCGCCGCCGTCGCCGTCGTGCTGGGGGCCGGCATCGCCGTCGCCTACACGCTGGGCGTGGGGCTGGACCTGCTTGCCGGGCGGATCGCCGGGGTTGACTCGGGCAACCTGGGCGACGCCACCGTCCTCGGGAAGCTCCCGGAGCAGATGGTCCGAACGTGGCTGGTGATCGTGGAGCAGGCGGCCATCGGCTTCGCGATCGCGACCGTGGCCCGCAGCCAGCTGGCGGGAATCGGGGTCGGCATCGGCCTCTACTTCGGCGAGCAGTTCGCGACGATATTCCTGCCCGACCAGGTGCGCTATCTCCCGTTCCATGCCGCCAACGCGGCCGTGGACCTGGGTGCCGCCGCGGGCGGTGCCGCGACGCGGGGAGCCGGGACCGGGGCGCTCACGCCGGAGGAGGCGCTGCTCGTGGTGGCCGCCTGGCTCATCGGCGCGCTGCTCCTGAGCTGCCTGTTCACCGACCGGAGCGAGATCCCGGGCTGACTCGCGCGGCTAACCGGTTGACAGGCCGGCGCAGGCGCGGCTAGAGTATTGGCACTCTCTCCATGAGAGTGCCAGAACGGCAGTCGAGGCCACGGCGGACGTCGTCCGCGGGCCCCGCAGCCACCAACCGGCACCATCAGATCGGCCAGGACTCGCCCCGCAGCCCCGCTCGGCCGGCGTCCCTGGCCTCCATCACACCTGACGGCCTGTTGGGCCGCTTGGTACAGGAGGTACGCACCTTGGCCGCTGCTGCCAGCAAGCTGCACCCGCTCGGCGACCGCGTCGTGATCGAGCCGACGCCTCGCGAGGAGATGACGAAGAGCGGCATCGTCCTGCCGGACACCGTCAAGGAGAAGCCCCAGGAGGGCATCATCATCTCGGTCGGTCCGGGCCGCGTGCTGGAAGACGGCAAGCGCGAGCAGATGGACGTCAAGGCCGGGGACAAGGTCCTGTACGCCAAGTACGCCGGCACCGAGTTCAAGGTCGACGGCGAGGAGTACCTCATCGTCAGCCAGAAGGACATCCTGGCCGTCGTCCGCGACTGACGTCGCCAGCTCCTTCCCCGTCAACCACATCCCGGAGGAATCCCCAATTGGCTAAGCAGCTCATCTTCGACGAGGCGGCCCGCCGCTCCCTGAAGCGCGGCATCGATCGCCTCGCCGACGCCGTCAAGGTCACCATCGGCCCCAAGGGCCGGAACGTGGTCCTCGACAAGAAGTTCGGCTCGCCCACGATCACCAACGACGGCGTCACGATCGCTCGCGACATCGAGCTCGAAGACCCGTTCGAGAACATGGGCGCCCAGCTCCTCAAGGAAGTCGCCACCAAGACGGATGACGTCGCGGGCGACGGCACCACCACCGCCGTGGTCCTTGGCCAGGCAATGGTCGCCGAGGGCCTGCGGGTCGTCACCGCCGGTGCCAACCCGATGGTCGTCAAGCGCGGCATCGAGAAGGCCGTCGCGGTCATCGTCGCGGAGATCAAGAAGCAGTCCCGCCCGGTGGACAACCGCGAGCAGATCGCTGCCGTTGCGGCCATCAGCGCCGCGGATCCGGAGGTCGGCGAGGTCATCGCCGAGGTGATGGACAAGGTCGGCAAGGATGGCGTCATCACCGTCGAGGAAGGCCAGAGCCTGGGCCTCGAGAAGGAATACACGGAGGGGATGCAGTTCGATCGCGGCTACATCTCCGCGTACTTCGTCACCAACCCCGACCGGATGGAGGCTGTTCACGACAACGCCCTCATCCTGATCACCGACAAGAAGATCTCCAGCGTCCAGGAGATGCTCCCGGCGCTCGAGAAGGCGGTCCAGCAGGGCCGGCCCACGCTGATCATCGCCGAGGACATCGACGGCGAGGCGCTGGCCACCCTGGTCGTGAACAAGCTCCGTGGCACCATCCAGGTCCTGGCCGTCAAGGCCCCGGGCTTCGGTGATCGCCGCAAGGAGATGCTCCGCGACATCGCCATCCTGACCGGCGGCACCGTCATCAGCGAGGAGATCGGCCGCAAGCTGGACTCCGTCACGTTCGAGGACTTCGGGTCCGCCCGCAAGATCGTCGCCACCAAGGACGACACCACGATCATCGATGGCGCCGGGGCGCCGGACCAGATCAAGGCCCGGATGACCCAGATCAAGGCGCAGATCGAGGAGACCACCAGCGACTACGACAAGGAGAAGCTCCAGGAGCGCCTGGCCAAGCTCTCCGGCGGCGTCGCGGTGATCAAGGTCGGCGCGGCCACCGAAGTCGAGCTCAAGGAGAAGAAGCACCGCATCGAGGATGCGCTCTCGACGACCCGTGCGGCCGTCGAAGAGGGCCTCGTCGCCGGCGGCGGCACCACCCTCCTGCAGGCCATCCCGGCGCTCAATGCCCTCAAGCTCGAGGGCGATGAGCAGATCGGTGTGGAGATCGTCCGCAAGGCCCTCGAGGCCCCGGCCCGCCAGATCGCCGACAACGCCGGCGCGCATGGCGAAGTCATCGTCGAGCACGTCAAGGGCCTCCAGCCCGGCTTCGGCTACGACGCGCTCAAGGGCGAGTACGGCGACCTGTTCGCCAAGGGGATCGTGGACGCCGCCAAGGTGACCCGGTCCGCCCTCCAGAATGCGGCCAGCATCGCGGCCATGGTCCTCACGACCGAGACGCTGATCACCGACATCCCGGAGAAGAAGGAAGCGGGCGGCGCCGGCGGCCACGGCCACGGCGGCGGAGACATGGACTTCTAGTCCAGCGAACCTCGCAGCACACGAACCGCCCGGGCCCAACCGCCCGGGCGGTTCTGATTCGGGCTCCGATGCGGATCGCCCGACTGGCGCACGGTGGGTTGGTGGCCGGCGGCTCCCAGGCGAGGTGGCCGAGATACGGCCCGGTGGCCGAGCGCATCTCGCTCAGCGGGTGATCAGCCGGGCGTGGCGCCGCTGCCCAGCTCGCGCCACAGGAAGTCGATGCTTCGCTCGTGCGACAGCTCCGCAGCGGCGCGCTGCGCCGGCGGCACGTCCGCGTCCTGCGGAGGCTCCGCGAAGCCGTGCCCCATGCCCTCGTACCAGTGTCGCTCGTAGCGCTGGCCGTGCGCGTCGAGGACGGCCGTGAAGGCATCGACCTCCTCGGGTGGGGTCGATCGATCGAGCGTCCCGTAGTGGCAGATGAGGGGAGCCTCGATCGTCTCGAGCGCGCGCGGATCGGGGAACAGGCTGTGGTGGAAGATGACGCCGGCCTGGAATCGATCGCTCCTGCCGAGCGCCAGCAACCCCAGACCCCCGCCCAGGCAGAATCCCAGGACCCCGACCCGACCCTCGGGGCCGACCCAGGCGAGGCTTCGAAGATACGCGGCGCCGGCCAGGATCTCCCCGATGGCGGCGTTGATGTCCAGGCTGTTCATGGCCTGCCTGCCCTCCGCCCGGGTGCCGGCGAGCCGGCCGTGGAGGACGTCCACGGTGAGCGCCACGAACCCGGCCCGCGCGTAGCGCCGCGTGAGCTCGCGCTGGTTGGGGGAGAGGCCGCGCATGTTCGACAGCAGGATCAGGCCGGGGCGCGGCGCGCCGTCGATGGGACGGGCCAGGAACCCCTCGGCCGGCCGCCCGTCCGCATCCCAGGCGGCGCCCAGGGAGACGATCTCCTGCGAGCCTGATGGGCGGGCGGCGGCGGATGAGACCCCGTCCGAGTCCGGCCTGTGCTTCGCGGACACGATCACCCTCCTGCTTGTTCGGCGTTGGGCCCGGCGCGTCGGCCCGGGCCGGAGCGGTCGATGCGGCGTCGCGAAGATAGCGCAGCCGCACGGCGAGGTCATCGTCCAGGGCCTCCAGCCCGGCTTCGGCTATGACCCGCTAGCCGCCGTCCCGGTGCGGCCCGCAATGGCCCCGGCCGCCGCGCGCCCGCCGAGCCCCCTACGGCGTCTCCGCGCTGAACGTGAGCGTCCCCGAGTAGGTGCCGAGCGGGATGTCCAGCGGGACCACCAGTTGCAGCTTGAACGACTGGCTGTCGCGCGTGTTGCCGCTCGCTGCCGTGATGACCTTCATGCCCTACGGGCCGCCGTCCGGAGAGATCTTGAGGGTGTACAAGGTGGGGTCTGGCTCCCAGACCGAGAAGTTCACCTCGGCGATCGTGTGGCCGTTGCCGTCCCGCCGCCGCCCCAGCCGGCGCCCGCCGGTCATGACTCGGCACCTGCCGCTGCGGGCGCCGGCATGGGCCGTCCCAGCAGGTAGCCCTGGCCATACCGCACACCCAGGTCGGCGATGGCGCGGCACTCGGCCTCGGTCTCGATCCCCTCCGCGATCAGCGCGCAGCCCACGGTGGCGGCGAAGTGGACCAGGCCTGCGATGAGCGCCTGGCGGGCGGCATCGGCCTCGATCCCCCGGATCCAGCCAAGGTCCAGCTTCACGAAGTCGGGACGCAGCGCCAGGATGTGGCGGAGGCTGGCGTAGCCCGACCCAGCGTCGTCGACCGCCGTTCGGACCGGCGGATCCAGCTGGGCCAGCGCCGCCCGCAGGCCGGGGTAGTCGACAACCTGGGCGTGCTCGGTCAGCTCGAGGACGATGGGTCGCGCGCTGAGCCCGAGGGCCGAGCCGAGGCCCGGGGACTCCACGACGAGCGAGGGTGAGACGTTGAGCGCCAGGAACGCATTGGTCGGCAGCGCGGCTGCCGCAACCACCGCGGCTCGCAGGGTGGCCAGCTCCAGGTCGGGGCCCAGCCCGAGCCGAGCCGCCTCGGCGAAACAGAGCTCCGGAGCCGTGCCGTCGCTGAAGCGGGTGAGTGCCTCGTAGCCGGCGACGGTGCGGTCTGCCAGCGAGACGACCGGCTGGAAGTACGACACGAAGGCGTGTCGGGCGATGACGGCCGCCAGCGAGGAATAGGCGCCGCGCCGGTCTGCGTCGGCTTCCAGTGCCGGGCGCAGCAGGGCGGTGACCAGGCCGGCGGCCTCAAGCAGGATCGGCATCCGCGCGGCGAGGCCCGAGCCATGCTCCGGTGGTCGGTCGCCGAAGAGGGCCACCCCGAGGGGGCCGTCCAGGCCTGCCAGCGGGATCGCGGCGACCTCGCGGCCCGAGGACGGCCGCCCATCCTGGGGCAGGTCCGCCCAGCGCTGCATCCAGGGCCCCTCCGCGCCGCGTGACCGCAGCATCGCGGCCAGCTCCGCCTCGATCGCAAACCCCGGCCTGCCCAGCTCCGGCCAGCTCCCATGCAACCCCAGCAGGATGGCCCGCCCGTCGGCCATGAAGGCGACGATGGCCAGGGACTCAAGCCCGAGCGCCGGAACCAGCTCGGCGACGAGGGCACGGGCGCCGCGCTCGGGGGCGCCGTCCAGCCGGACGCGGCTGACCGCCGCCGTCAAGCGTCGGCGCTCATCGGCCGTCTGCTCGATGGCATGCTGCCAGGCGTCATGCCCACGCAACTGCGCCCGGACCCGGGCCACCAGCTCGTCCAGCACGATCGGCTTGGGAAGGTAGTCGTCGGCGCCCGCCTCCAGGCCCGCGACCCGGTCCTCCGGGTCGGCCAGCGCCGTGATGAGGATGATCGGCAGCATCCGCGTCGCGTCGCGCGCCCGGACGGCGTGGATCACGCCAGCACCGTCGAGCCTGGGCATGGTCCGGTCAAGCAGGATGAGCGAAACGGTCTGCTGCTCCAGGATCGCCAGCGCTTCGATGCCATCGGCTGCCTGCACGACGTCATAGCCGGCCTGGTGCAGCGCTCGCGCGAACACGCTCCGGACGGCAGGCTCGTCATCGACGACGAGGATCGGGCCGAGGACCGTCCGCGACGTGTGGTCCGGAAGAAGGTCCATGCCGCTCATGCCTCGTCCAGCGTCGCCCGGACGGCGCCGAGCAGGTCGGCCAGGGTGAAGGGCTTGGCCAGGAAGCGGCTGTCGTCATCGACGAGCTGGCCGGCCGGGTAGCCGGACATGTAGACGGGCCGCAGGTTGGGCCGGGTGGCCCGGAGAGCCGCCACGAGGTCGGGCCCACGCATGTCGGGCATGACCACGTCGGTCAGCACCAGATCGATCCCGCCCGGCTGCCCGGCCGCCAGGCGGAGCGCCGCGGCCGGCCCCGCGGCGGCGATGACGGTATAGCCCGCGGCCTCCAGGCCCCGGACCGCCAGGCGCAGGACGGCCGGCTCGTCCTCGACGAGCAGGATCGTCTCGGGCCCGCCCAGCGCCGCCGGGTCGGCCGCCCCCCGGCCCGCCGCCGCGGGCTCGTCGTGGCGGGGCAGGTACAGGGTGAAGGTGGCGCCCGCCCCGGGGGTGCTCGCCACGGTCACGAAGCCACCCGCCTGGTGGAGGCTGCCGTACACGGTCGACAGGCCGAGGCCCGTCCCCTGGCCGAGCGGCTTGGTCGTATAGAAGGGCTCGAAGATGTGGGCCATGACCTCGGGCGTCATGCCCTCCCCGCTGTCGCTCACCGTGAGCGTGACGTACTCGCCGGGGAGGGCGTCGGGGATGGCCGCCGCGGCTGCGGCGTCGAGGGTCACGTTGGCCGTGGCCAGGCGGATCGTGCCCACCCCGGTGATCGCATCGCGGGCGTTGACCACCAGGTTGGTCAGGACCGCCTCCAGCTGCGAGCGGTCGATCCGCACCGGCCAGGGATCGGGCCCCGGGTCAAAGGCCAGGTGGATCTCCTCGCCGATCAGCCGTCCGAGCATGGCCAGGGTGGCGGTCAGTGCGCCGTTGAGGTCGAGCACCTCGGGGCTGACCGGCTGGACCCGGGCAAAGGCCAGCAGCTGGCGGGTCAGCTCGGCCGAGTGGCGGGCCGCCTTCTCGATCTCGAGCAGGTCCGACGCCAGGGGCGAGCCGGGCTCGGCATCGGCCAGGGCGAACTCCACGTTGCCCAGGATGACCGCCAGCATGTTGTTGAAGTCGTGGGCCACGCCACCCGCCAGGCGACCCACCGATTCCATCTTCTGGGCCTGCGCCAGCTGCGCCTCCAGGCTGGCCTTCTCCGCCTCGGCCTGCTTGCGCTCGGTGATGTCCTGCGTCGTTCCGATCAGCCTGCGGGTTCCGTCTTCGCCGACTTCGATCTCACCCCACGTCGTCTGATGGAAGATCGCGCCGCCTCGGCGTATCCCACGGAGCTCGATCTTGAATGGGGTGTCAGCAGCGAGGCACAACCGGACCAGCGCGTCGTAGCGCCCGCGGTCGTCGGGATGCACGAGGTCTCTGGTGTTGTCAATGGTGACCGGCTCAGCAGCGGGATCGAGGCCGTACATGGCATAGAGCTCTTCCGACCACTCGATCTGGAGCGAGGCGGGGTCGAACGTCCAGGTCCCAAGCCTTGCCGCCCACTGCGACGCCAGCAGCGCCTTCTTCGATGCGCGCAACGCGCGCTCGGTCGCTTTGCGCTCGGTGATCCGGCCGCCTTCGTCCAGCATGAGGACGATGTCGCGACTCGCCTCCAGGACGACGTGGAGCCGCTGCAGCGCGGCCTGACGGGCGGCATCAGCCGCGTCCGCGCGGACCTGATCCGAGCTGACGGAGGCCGGCACCCCGCGCGATCGCCCGAGCATCGCGGCCATCTGGGCTCATGCTCCCTAACGGACCAGGGGTGGACCTGGTCGGATTATCGCGGGACGCGACGGATTGGCTGCACGATCGTAGTCCGAACGGGTCAGGTGCCGCGTAGTACTTTGGTCCTGTGTCGCGGACAGGAATGCCACAGTACTGGGGGGCCGTCCGGCTCTCGCGCTGATCCGGAGCGCGTGAATCCGGGTGGTGTCGCCGTCAACCTACAATGCGTGGGTGACGCCCTCAAACCCCCGCCGCACTCGATCGAGGACCGCCGCCGGGGCGCCACAGCCGCCGGGACTGTGGCCGGAAGGGGAGGGCGATCTGCCCCCGGAGCCAGTCGAGTCGGCCCCGCCGCAGGAGCCGGAGTGGCTGCGTGAGGCGGAGGCGGAGGCGGCGGACGAGGCGGCATGGGGCGAGGCGGCCCCAGCCCTTGACCCCGCGGCCCTCGCGGCGGCCCGCCAGTCACGGGTGGACGACCTGCTGCGCAGCCTCAACCCGGAGCAGGCCAGGGCCGTCAGCAGCACCGATGGTCCGGTCCTGATCCTCGCGGGGGCGGGCTCCGGCAAGACGCGCGTCCTGGCGCACCGGATTGCCTACCTGGTCACCGCCAAGGGCGTCCCGCCGTGGCGGATCCTCGCGGTGACGTTCACCAACCGCGCGGCGGGGGAGTTGCGGGAGCGGATCATCTCGCTGATCGGGGAGCCGGGCCGCGACGTCAACGCCGGCACCTTCCACTCCTTGTGCGCGCGCGTGCTGCGGGCCGACGGGGCGGCCGCCGGCATCGACCGGCGGTTCGTTGTCTACGACAGCGACGACCAGCAGCAGCTCATGAAGCAGATCCTCCGCGAGGAGGGGCTGGACGCCAAGGGGGAGACGCGGCCCGCCTCCGTCCTGGGCTCCATCAGCCGGGCCAAGAACGAGATGCTGGATCCCTCCGAGCTGCCGCCCATGCGCCTGGCCACCGGCCGGTTGCTGGAGGTCGCGCGCCTGGCCAAGCGCTACCAGGATGCCCTGCGCAAGGCCAACGCGCTGGACTTCGACGACCTCCTGCTGGATGCGGTCCGGCTCTTCCAGTCCTCGCCCGAGACGCTGGAGCGCTACCAGGAGAAGTGGCGCTACCTCCACGTGGACGAGTACCAGGACACCAACCGCCCGCAGTACCTGTGGGTCAAGGCGCTGGCGGCGGGGCATCGCAACCTGTGCGTGGTGGGCGACGACGACCAGTCCATCTACGGCTGGCGCGGCGCGGACCTGCGCAACATCCTGGACTTCCAGCAGGACTGGCCGGACGCCGCGGTCATCAAGCTGGAGCAGAACTACCGCTCCACCCAGCTGATCCTCGATGCCGCCCACGCCGTGGTCTCCAGGAACCAGGCCCGGACGGACAAGAAGCTCTGGACCCAGAACCCGCGCGGCCAGCTGATCGGGCGCTTCGAGGCGTACAACGAGGAGGAGGAGGCCGGCTGGATCGTGCGCCAGGTGGAGGAGCTGACCGGCGGGCCCGGCTCCGTGCTCACCCGGCGCGCCGACGACAGCCGCACCTACAAGCTTCGCGACATCGCCGTCCTGTACCGGACCAACGCGCAGTCCCGCGCCATCGAGGAACAGTGCCTGCGCTCCGGGGTCCGCTACCAGCTGGTGGGCGGCACCCGGTTCTACTCCCGCAAGGAGGTCAAGGACGCGCTGGCCTACCTGCGCATCCTGCGCGCGGACGGCGACGCCGTCAGCTTCGAGCGGATCATCAACATCCCGGCGCGGGCCATTGGTGACCGGACCATCGAGCTCCTCCGGGGCGCGGCGTCCGGCGAGGGGATGACCACCTGGTCGGCAATCGAGCGGGCGGCCGCCGGCCAGGTCGAGGGGATCGGATCCCGGGCGCAATCCGCGCTGACCGGCTTCGCGGGCCTGGTCCGGCGGCTGCGGACCCGCATCGGGGTCCTGCCGCTCCCGGAGCTGTTGGACGAGGTCCTGGAGGTGTCCGGCTACCGCGCGATGCTGGCCGACGGCACCGAGGAGGGCGAGGAGCGCTGGGGCAACCTCCTGGAGCTCCGCGAGGTGACCAAACGCTACGACGACCTGGAGCCGGAGGACGCGCTGGACCGCCTCCTGGAGGAGACGGCGCTCGTCGCGGACCAGGACAGCTACGAGAGCGACGCCGACGCGCTGTCGCTGATCACGCTCCACGCGGCCAAGGGCCTGGAGTTCCCGGTCGTCTTCATCGGCGGGATGGAGGACGGACTCTTCCCCACCAACCGGGCCCTGGACGCCGCATCGGGCTTCAGCCCGGACCCCAAGCCCCTGGAGGAGGAGCGCCGGCTGGCGTACGTGGGCATGACCCGCGCCAAGGAGCGGCTCTACCTGACCCATGCCTGGCGGCGGGCCACGCGCGCGGGGAGCGGGTTCGCCGCGGAGCCGTCGCGCTTCCTGCACGAGATCCCGGCCGGGCTGATGGCCGGCCCGGCCCTGGGCGGTCCCGCGGAGGGCGAGGACGAGATGGACCTGGACGCGGTGTTCGCGCCCAGGCGCGGCAGTCGGTTTGGGACTGGCGCCCGGGGTGCGGGCGGTGGTGCCTGGCGGCAGGGGAGCGGCCAGCCCGGCGCGCCGGGCCCGGGCACGCCCTTCAAGACGACGCGTGACCTGGCCGCCAAGCGCGAGGCCTTCGCGGCCGGCGCGCGTTCCGGGCAGCTGGCGCGCCCAGACGTCCCCGCCTGGGACGATGACCTGGACCTGGACCCGGTCGAGTGGGCCGCCAGGCGGATGGCCGAGGTGCGCCGGAAGGCCGGCGTCGTGGAAGGGGACGCCCCCGGCGCAGCGGGCAGGCCGGGTGGGGCCGCAGGTGCTGCGCTCCCCGGGGCTGTGCATGGGACTGCGCCCGCCGCTCGTGCCCAGCGCCCCGTGATCCCGGGCGAGCGCCAGTTCCGCGACGGCGACCGGATCCGCCACGCCAAGTGGGGGGACGGCATCGTGGTGACCTCGCGCCTCACCCGCTCCGACGAGGAGATCACCGTGGCGTTCCGCGACGCGCAGGTGGGCCGCAAGACGCTGCTCGCCTCGTTGGCCAACCTGGAGATCGTGGGCTAGGAAGGAGACGGTCGTGGGCGAGGCGAACAGTGCGGCGCGGGTGGGACCGTTGGGCCCGGTGGGACCGTTGGGCCCGGTAGGGGCGGCGAGCCCGGTGGGGGCGGTGAGCCCGGTGGGCCTGGCTGGCCTGGTGACACTCGCGGAGATCGAAGCCATCGCCCGCACCCGCCTGCTGCCTGGCGTGCTCGACTACGTGGCCGGCGGCTCCTGGGACGAGACCACCCTGGCCGACAACGGCGCCGCCTTCCGGCGCCGCCAGTTCCGGGCCTCCGTGCTGTCGGGGGTCATGGCCGCGGACGTCGACCTGTCCACGACGGTCCTGGGGCGCCCGGTGCCGACCCCATTCGGCGTCGCGCCGATGGCCCAGTTCGGCTTCTGCCATCCCGACGCCGAGCTGCCCGCGGCGGCTGCGGCGGCCACCGCGGGCTGGACCTTTGCCCTCTCGACGCTCTCGACGCGATCCATCGAGGAGGTCGCGCGGGCCTGCGCGCCGGGAAGCCCCGGAGACCGCTGGTTCCAGCTCTACGTCCAGGACGACCTGGGCGTGAGCCGCTCGCTCGTGGAGCGGGCGGAGGCCGCGGGCTACACCGCCCTGGTCATCACGGTTGACCTGCCGGTCATTGGCTACCGGGACCGCGACCTGCGCGGCACCGGCCTTGCCCTCCACTACGGCAACCTGCCACCCGTCGGCGACGCCACCACCACGACCATCGGCCGACGCCACCCACCGCTGACCTGGGACCTGATCGACCGGGTCCGGACCTGGTCGTCCCTCCCCATGCTGATCAAGGGGATCCTGGTCCCGGAGGACGCGCGGCTCGCGGTGGAGCACGGCGCGGCCGGGGTGGTGGTCTCCAACCATGGTGGGCGGCAGCTGGATCGGGTGCCGGCGGCGCTGGACGCGCTCCCGGGCGTGGTGGCGGCCGTGGGGGATCGGGCCGAGGTGTACATGGACGGGGGCATTCGGCGCGGCCTGGACGTGGTGATGGCGGTGGCCCTGGGCGCGCGGGCGGTGTTCGTGGGCCGGCCGGTGCTCTACGGGCTGACCATCGGCGGGGAGGCCGGCGTGACCCGGGTGATGGAGATCCTCCGGCGCGAGACCGAGCGGGCCATGGTCCTGCTGGGCGTCGCGCGGGTCGCGGACCTGCGGCCGGACCTGGTGCTGGAGGCTCGCCGGTGAGCGAGGAGGTACCCGGCGGCCCCGGTGGCCCGCGCGGCCCGCTGCCCGTGGACCCGGCGCTGGTCGCCGCCGCGGCGGTGCTCTCGGCGGAAGACGCCGCCCGCCGCCACACCGACCTGGTCGACGCCGTCGACCGGGCCAATCGCCTCTACTACGAGCAGGACGCCCCGGAGCTGACCGACGTCGAGTACGACCGGCTCTTCCGCGAGCTGGTCGCGCTGGAGACCGCCCACCCGGGCCTGGTCACGCCGGAATCGCCGACGCAGCGCGTGGGCGGCGCCCCCACCGGCGCCTTCGAGGAGGTCCGCCATCGGCGGCCCATGCTCTCCTTGGGTAACGCCTTCACGGCGGACGAGCTGCGGGCGTTCGATGCGCGTGTCCGCAAGGGCCTGGGCCTGGCGCCCGCCCCGGAGTCCGCGCCCGGCCTTCGCTATGTGGCGGAGCTGAAGATCGATGGCCTGGCGATTGCCATCCGCTACGAGCGAGGCCGGTTCGTCCAGGGCGCCACGCGCGGCGACGGGACCACCGGCGAGGACGTCAGCGCCAACCTGCGGACGATCCGCGTGATCCCGGCCCGGCTCAGGGAGCCGGCCACGTTGGAGGCCCGCGGCGAGGTCTTCATGCCCAAGGCCGAATTCGCGCGGATCAACGCCGAGCGCGAGGAGGCGGGCCTCCCGCTGTACGCCAACCCACGCAACAGCGGGGCGGGCTCGCTGCGGCAGATCGACCCGAAGGTGACCGCCAGCCGGCGCCTGTCGGCCTGGTTCTACACGCTCCTGGAGGATGGCGGGTCCGGCGCGCCGGTCGGGGCGGGTGCCGGGTCGGTGTCGCAGCCGGGGCTCTTCGACGCGCCCGCCGAAGGTTCGAACAACCCGGAGGGTTCGACCGCACCCGACGGTTCGAGCGCCACCGCCGACGGTTCGATCGGTCCCGATGCCGGTCGAGCCGGCGCCAGCCAGAGCGGCGCTCTCGCCAGGCTGGAGGCACTGGGGTTCCCGGTCAACCCGGACCGGGAGGCAGGCCTCGATATCGAGGGCGTCATTGCCTTCACCGAGCGCTGGCGCGAGGCTCGGCACGCGCTGCCGTACGAGACCGACGGCGTGGTGGTCAAGGTGGACGCGGTGGACCAGCAGGAGCGGCTGGGGATGGTCTCGCGCGCGCCGCGCTGGGCCATCGCCTACAAGTTCCCGCCCGAGCAGGTGGAGACCCTCCTGGAGGACATCGTCCCGTACGTGGGCCGGACGGGGACGCTCACCCCCGTCGCGCACCTGCGGCCGGCCAAGGTCGCCGGCTCCATGGTGGCGCGGGCAACGCTCCACAACCTGGACGAGGTGCGCCGCAAGGACTTGCGGATCGGCGACTGGGTGGTTCTCCAGAAGGCCGGCGACGTGATCCCGGAGGTGGTTCGACCGCTACCGGAGCGCCGGACGGGCGATGAGCGCGAGTTCGTCATGCCGGACGCCTGCCCGGTGTGCGGGACCGCCGTGGTCCGCGACGAGGGCGCGGTTCGCCACTACTGCCCCAACCCGGACTGCCCGGCCCGCGTCGCGCAGGAATACGCGCACTTCGCGGGCCGCGGTGGGATGGACATCGAGGGTGCGGGCTGGGTGGTGCTGGAGCAGCTGCTGCAGCGGGGCCTGGTGAAGACGCGCGGGGACGTCTTCCGGCTCCGGGTGGAGGACCTGGAGTTGCTCGACCGGTTCGCACGCAAGAGCGCGGAGAACCTGGTGGCATCGATCGAGAAGGCACGCCGCCGGCCACTGGCACGGATCCTCAACTCGCTGGGCATCCCCCAGGTAGGGGAGGCCACGGCGATCGACCTGGCGTCGTGGCTGAGCCGCCGAATCCGGCCGGATGGGTATGGACCGCCCGGGATGGACCCCGAGACGGAACTCCCCCGCGATCCGTGGCTCGCGGCGGTGACGGGCGAGCTTGGCCGGGCGGCGGTCGAGGAGCCGTCGCCGCTCATCGAGGTGCCCGGCATCGGGCTGACGGTGGCGGCGGCCGTTCGCGGCTGGATCGAGGCGCACGGGCGGGTCGTGCTGGAGGACCTGGTCAGGGCGGGCCTCACCCCGGAGCGACCCGTCGTTGTCGCCGAGGACGTGGCGGGCCCGCTCGCCGGGATGACCGTGGTGGTGAGCGGGTCGCTGGAGGGGTTCAGCCGGGAGGAGGCCGAGGGGGCGGTTCGCGCGGCGGGCGGCAAGCCCGCCGGATCGGTCTCGAAGAAGACGGACTACCTGGTGGCCGGGCCCGGCGCGGGCTCCAAGCTGGCCAAGGCCGCCGAGCTGGGGATCCCGGTTCTCGACGAGGCGGGTTTCCGCGCGCTGCTGGCCGGGGAGGTCGATCCGCTGAACGCGGACGCGGGGGCGGCTGCGGACGCCGGGACGGATGCCGTGGCGCCGACGGGCGCGCCGCCGGCTGAGGCTTAGACGCCGTCGCGCACGCGGCCGGCGGCCTCCGGCGCGTGACGACCCGCCGGAAGCGCCAGATCACTCCGGCGATCGGCGGGATTCTTGCCGGCTTTGACCAGCAGATCATGCGGACGACGCCCCCGCCCCACGAGCTGGTGCACCACGCCCGCCCGGATGCACCCGTCCCTGCCGCCGACGGTGGGACGCTCGTGATCGGCTTCCCGGACGACGGGCGGGAACGCGACTTGGCCGAGCGGTCGCCCGGGGACCCTTCCGCCCGGACCGGTACCTGACGACTTCGGCGGGTCGAAATGAATGCTTGCGGAGTCCCCGCCGCGCGGAACCTGGCGCGCCGCCCCGAACCCGGCCCGCGCGGCGCGCGCCCCGAACCCGGCCCGCGCCCGGCTGAAGCCGCCCCCGCACCGTCGGCTATCATCCGGCGATGGCGACCCTCTCCCGATCCGACGTCGAACACGTCGCGCACCTCGCGCGGCTGGGCCTGACGGCGGCCGAGCTGGACCGGCTGGAGGGGCAGCTCAACCACATCCTCGACCAGTACGCGATCCTGGCCCGCCTGGACACCGAGCACATCCCGCCGACGGCCCAGACGATCGAGCTGGAGAGCATCCTGCGCGAGGACGTGGTCACCCCGTCGCTCCCCGTGGAGGCCGTGCTGGCCAACGCCCCGGCGCGCGAGGGCGACTTCATCGTGGTCCCGCCGGTGCTGGGCGGGGAGTGAGCGGCCGCATGACCGATCTCACCCGCCTGACCGCGCTCCAGCAGGCCGGGCTCCTGCGCTCCGGCGAGGTCTCCTCGCGTGAGCTGGCCGCGACGCACCTGGACGCGGCCCAGCGTCAGAACCACGCGCTGAATGCCTGGCTGGTCATCGACCGCCGCGGCGCCCTGGAGCAGGCAGACGCCGCCGACGCCCGGATCGCCGCCGCCCGCGCTGAGGGGCCGGCCGCCCTCGATGCCCTCCACCCCCTCGCCGGTGTCCCCATCGCGCTCAAGGACCTGGTCTCGGTCCGGGGTGGTCAGGCGACGGCCGGCAGCAAGATCCTGGAGGGCTACCGCGCCCCGTACGACGCCCACATCACCGGGCGCCTGAAGGACGCCGGCGCGGTGATCCTGGGCAAGACCAACATGGACGAGTTCGCGATGGGCTCCTCCACGGAGCACTCCGCCTACGGTCCCACCGCCAACCCGTGGGCCCTGGACCGTGTCCCCGGGGGCAGCTCGGGCGGGAGCGCGGCCAGCGTCGCCGCGTACCACGTCCCGGTCAGCATCGGCACGGACACCGGCGGCTCCATCCGCCAGCCGGCGGCGCTGTGCGGGATCGTTGGGCTCAAGCCCACCTACGGTCGCGTCAGCCGCTACGGGATCATCGCCTTCGCCAGCAGCCTGGACCAGGTGGGGCCCTTTGCCCGCGACACCCGCGACGCCGCGGCGCTGCTCCACGCGGTCGCGGGCCGCGACGAGCGCGATTCCACGTCGGCGCCCATCCCCGTGCCGGACGCCTGGCGCGCTCTGCCGGCCCCGGACCAGGCCGCCGCTTCCCTCAAGGGCCGCCGCCTGGGCCTCCCCAGGGAGTACTTCCTGGACGGCATGGAGCCCGGCGTGGAGGCCCGTGTCCGCGAGGCCGTCCGGGCGCTGGAGGACGCGGGTGCCATCGTCGAGGAGGTCAGCCTCCCGCACACCGAGTACGGCCTCGCCACCTACTACATCGTCGCGCCCGCGGAGGCATCGGCCAACCTGGCCCGCTACGACGGCGTGCGCTTCGGCCCCCGGCTGGGCGACGGCGACGTGCTCGCCAACTACCTCGCCACCCGCGGCCAGGGCTTTGGCCCCGAGGTCAAGCGCCGGATCATGCTCGGCACGTATGCGCTCTCGGCCGGCTACTACGACGCCTTCTACCTCAAGGCGCAGAAGGTCCGGACGCTGATCAAGGCGGACTTCGACGCCCTCTGGGCGCAGGGCTTCGACGCCCTGGTGGCGCCCACCACATCCGGCGTCGCGTTCCGGTTCGGCGAGAAGATGGCCGACCCCGTGGCCATGTACCTGTCCGACGCGTGCACGCTCCCGGTGAACATGGCTGGCTTGCCCGGCATGAGCATCCCGTGCGGCCTGTCGGACGGCCTACCCGTCGGCCTCCAGTTGATCGGCGCCCCGTGGGCTGAGACCGGCCTGTTCGAGCTCGCCTGCGGCTACGAGGCCATCACGGCTGACGCACCCTGGAGGGCCATCGAACCCACCGCCCTCGCGCAGGCTGACGACCCGGCCATGCCCACCCCCCGGCAGCGTGCCGCGGCCCTGGCCGCCGGCCTCGTCGGCTAGCCATCCAGCCCCAGGAGAGGATCATCGTGACCAGCACCCCCGAACCTGTCCGTCGCAAGCCGCTCGCCGAGCGCGCCCTGGCGGCACGGGTCAACGCGGTGCCGCCGTCCGGGATCCGCCGCTTCTTCGACATCGCCGCCACGATGAAGGACGTCATCAGCCTGGGGGTGGGGGAGCCCGACTTCGACACGCCCCGGCGGATCGTGGAGGCGGGCGTCGAGAGCCTGCGCGAGGGGCGGACGCACTACTCCAGCAACTACGGCACCATCGAGCTGCGCCGGGCGCTGGCGGACCTGCTCCAGCGCCGCTACGACGTCACGTACGACCCCGAGACCGAGCTGCTGATCACGATCGGCGCCTCCGAGGCGGTCGACGTCGCGCTGCGTTCCACGTGCGACCCCGGTGACGAGGTGATCCTCCACGAGCCGTCGTACGTCGCCTACGTCCCGGCCATCACTTTCGCCGGCGGGACCACCGTCCACGTGGCGACCCGGTTCGAGGATGACTTCGCGCTGGACCCGGCCGCCGTAGAGGCGGCGATCACTCCGAAGACCAAGGCGATCTTCCTGGGCTATCCCTGCAACCCCACGGGCGCCGTGCTCCCGGACCGGGTGCAGGAGGAGCTGGCCCGAATCATCGAGAAGCACGACCTCCTCGTCTACTCCGACGAGATCTACGACCGGCTGGCCTACGGCAGCTACCGCCACCGGGTCTTCTCGTCCCTCCCCGGGATGCGCGAGCGGACCATCCTGATGGGCGGCTTCTCCAAGGCCTACGCCATGACCGGCTGGCGGATCGGCTGGCTGGCGGCGCCTGCGCACCTGCTCGCGGGGATCGTCAAGGTCCACCAGTACGCGATCATGTCGGCGGCCACCATGACGCAGGACGCGGCCCTCGCCGCGGTGCTCGACTGCGAGGCGGATGTCGAGGCGATGCGCGCGGAGTACGACCGTCGCCGCCGGCTCATCGTGGACGGGCTCAATGCGATGGGTCTCGAGACGTTCGAGCCACTGGGCGCCTTCTACGCGTTCCCTCGGATCACTTCGACGGGCCTGGACTCCAACGAGTTCGCGCGGCGGCTCCTCGAGGAGGAGCAGGTGGCGGTGGTCCCCGGGGATGCCTTCGGGCCGTCGGGCGAGGGTCACGTCCGGTGCTGCTACGCCACCAGCTACGAGCGGATCGAGGAGGCGCTGACCAGGATGGCCCGCTTCGTCGAGCGCTGCCGCAGCGAGCAGACCTAGGCCGGCGGCCATGAGCCAGCCGTTCGTCCCGACGGCCTCGACCGGAAGCGCCTCGCCCGGGCACGCCGCGGCCCCAGGTGCCCTGTCCGATGCCCCGCCCGAGGCGGCCATGTCCACGTTCCTGCTGACGGACATCGAGGGCAGCACCCGGCTCTGGGAGGACCACGCAGCCGCGATGGGCGCGGCGCTCGCGATCCACGACCGGCTCCTGCGCGGCGCGGTCGAGGGCGTCGGCGGGACGGTGGTGAAGACCACGGGTGACGGCCTGATGGCCGTCTTCGGCGGCACCGCTGCCGGCATCGCGGCGGCGACCGCCGCCCAGCGCGCCCTGCGCGACACCGCCTGGGGCGAGACGGGCCCGCTCCGCGTCCGGATGGCGCTCCACGCCGGCGTCGCGGAGAGCCGCGACGGCGACTTCTTCGGGCCGGCGCTCAACCGGACCGCCCGGATCCTTGCCATTGGGCACGGAGGCCAGATCCTGGTCTCCGCGCTGGCAGCCGCGCTGGGGCAGGACGCGCTCCCGCCTGGGATGGAGCTGCTGGACCGGGGCTCGCACCGCCTGCGCGACCTGGACCGACCCGAGCAGGTCTTCCAGCTGGCCGCGCCGGATCTCCGCCGCAACTTCCCGGCGCTCCGGTCCCTGAGCACGCGGCGGACCAACCTGCCCGTCCAGCTCACCTCGTTCGTCGGGCGTGAACGTGAGCTGGCAGAGGTGGAGGCCCTGGTGGTCCGCCACCGGCTCGTGACCCTCATCGGGACCGGCGGCACCGGCAAGACGCGGCTCATGCTGGAGGCCGCGGGCCGCCTGGCGGACCGGTTCGAGGACGGGACCTGGCTGGCCGAGCTGGCGCCACTCGGCGATCCCTCCCAGGTCGCCTCCGAGGTAGCGCGGGCGCTGGGCTCGCCTGAGCTGCCGGGTCAGCCGGCTATGGCGACCGTCGAGGCCTTTCTTGCCGACAAGGAGCTGCTGCTCCTGATGGACAACGCCGAGCACCTCGTGGACGGCGTGGCCCGCGTGGCCGAGCGCCTGCTGGCGGCGGCGCCCCGGCTGCGGATCCTCACCACCAGTCGGGAGGCCCTGGCCGTGCCCGGCGAGGCGATCGTGCAGCTCCAGTCGCTCTCGTGCCCCGCCGCACGCGGGGTGGCGGCCCCCGGCGACGCCGGTGATGCGGCAGACCTGGCAGCGGCTGCCGCCACCGAGGCGGTCCGGCTCTTCAGCGAGCGTGCCAGCGCGGTGGATCCCGGCTTCACGCTTGGCGCCGCGAATGTCGCCGCTGTCTCCGAGATCTGCCGCCGGCTGGACGGCATCCCGCTGGCGATCGAGCTGGCGGCGGCCCGCGTCTCGGTGATGTCGCCCGACGAGATTGCCCGCCGCCTCGGCGACCGGTTCCGGCTCCTGGCCGGCGGTCGGCGGACATCGGTGCCGCGCCAGCAGACGCTCCACGCCCTGATCGACTGGAGCTGGGACCTGCTGACCGAGGACGACCGGCGCCTCCTGCGCCGACTCTCGATCTTCGTGGGTAGCTGGACCGCCGAGGCGGCCGCCCAGGTCGTCGGGGATGGGACCCTGCCCCTGGACCCCGTGGACCTGATCGATGGCCTGACGCGCCTCGTGGATCGCTCGTTGGTGCTGGTGGATCGCGGGCCGGTCACCCGGTACCGGACGCTGGAGACCATCCGCCAGTACGCCCGCGAGAAGCTGATCGCGGCCGACGAGGTGGGCCGGCTGGCCGACCGACACTTCGGGGCCTTTGCCGCGCTGGCCATCCAGGCGGAACCCAACCTCCGGGGCTCGGCCATGGTCGACTGGCTGGACCGCCTCGACGCCGATGTCGAGAACCTGGGTCTCGCGCTCGAGTGGGGGCTGGAGGCCGCTCCCTGGGCGGCCGTCCGAATGGCCGCTGCCCTGCTCCCGTATTGGGCCGTGCGAGTGGCATCGCAGGACAACGACGCCCGGATCCTGGCCACGATCGAGATCGCCCGCGCATGGACGCTGGGGCGGCCATCGGTGGATCGCGCGGATGCGGCGCTCGCGGCGAGGCTCCTGGGCACGGCGGCCCAGCTCTGGGCGATGTCCGGCCGGGCGGCCGTGGCATCCGGGTGGGCCACGGAGGCCGTCGCGCTCGGCGAGGCCAGCGGGGACGCCGATGCGCTCCTCTACGCGTTGGGCGGGCTCGGGATCTGGACGGTCTTCTCGGGGCGGGCTGGGCCCGGCGGGGTGGACGTCCGGCCCATCTTCGAGCGAGCAGCCGACCTCGCGGAGACCACCCGCAACTGGCCCATCCTCGCCCTGGCGGCGGGGTTCGCGGGCACCAGCCTCAGTGCCTTCGACCCGGAGGCCGGCGCGGCACTCCTCCAGCGGGGCGTTGAAGGCGCGCGCAAGTCGAACAGCCCGTATGCGGTGGGGACGGTCTCGATGGCCCAGGGTCGAATGCTGGGCCGGCTGGGGCGGACTGACGAGGCGGTCGCCTCCTTCGAGATCGCGATCCAGCGCTTCATGGAGCTGGGCGACGAGCGGATGGTGCTGGCGTGTCGCAGCGATATGGCCCATGCCCTGCGGCGGGGCGGCCGCCTGGACGAGGCGCTCAAGCTGTACGGCGAGTGCGTCGGCCGCTGGAGCCATCTCGGTCATCGGGGTGCGGTGGCCCACATCCTCGAGAACATCGCGTTCATCGCGACGGACCGCAGCCGGGCGTTACCGGCCGCCCGGATCCTCGGGGCCGCAGCGGCCATCCGGGAGGCCGCGGATGCCCGGATGGCCTTCGACGAGGAGCCGGAGTTCGCCGGCTATGTCGGTCGTCTTCGGGAAGCGCTGGGCGCCGCCGCCATGGACGAAGCCTGGGCCGCCGGCGGGAGGCTGCCGCAGGCGGACGCCGTGCGGGAGGCGATCGCCGGCTGACGTGGGACGCGCGGCCCGGTCCGGCGGGCCACCCGGCCGGTCCGCTGGCGGCCGGGTGGCCCGCCCCGTGCCGTTTGTGCCACACTGCGGCCGATGTCAGCCACGGCCCCCTCCCGCCTCGAAACCGTCCTGGAGCGCTACGAGCCCGTCATCGGGATCGAAGTCCACTGCCAGCTCCGGACCGTGTCCAAGATGTTCTGCGGCTGCTCCACCGCCTACGACGGCGCGGCGCCCAATACGCACTGCTGCCCGGTCTGCCTGGGGCTCCCGGGGGCCCTGCCCACGATCAACCGGCGAGCCGTGGAGCTGGTGCTCCGTGCCGGGGCCGCCATCGAGGGGACCACGCCGCCGGTCACTCGCTGGGATCGCAAGAACTACTTCTACCCGGACCTGCCCAAGGGCTACCAGATCAGCCAGTTCGATCTGCCCCTGGCCGCCGATGGCCGGCTCACCTTCGACACCTCCCTCGGCCCCGTGACCATCGGGATCCGGCGCGCCCACCTCGAGGAGGACACCGCCAAGCTGATCCATGCCGAGGGCACGGATGGTGGCCGGGTCAGCCTGGTGGACTTCAACCGGTCTGGTGCCCCGCTGATGGAGATCGTCACGGAGCCGGACGTCCGGTCGGCGGAGCAGGCCCGTCGGTATGCCGAGGAGCTGCAGCTCCTGCTCCGCTCCATTGGCGTGTCCGACGCGGACATGGAACGCGGGCAGATGCGGGTGGAGGCCAACGTCTCGCTCCGGCCGGTGGGCACGGAGCCGTTCGGGACGCGCGTCGAGGTCAAGAACATGAACTCCTTCCGCTCGGTGGAGCGGGCCATCGAGTTCGAGATCGTCCGCCAGGGAGCCGCCCTGGACGCAGGGGAGCGGCTGACCCAGGACACCCGGGGCTGGTCCGACGACCGAGGCGAGACGTACGTCATGCGGTCCAAGGAGGACTCGCACGACTACCGCTACTTCCCCGAGCCGGATCTGCCGCCGCTCCGCGTGGATCCGGCGTGGCTGGCCGAGATCCGTGCGGGGCTGCCGGAGCTGCCGGCGGCGCGCCGCGTGCGCTACCAGGCGGAGCTGGGCCTCTCCGCGTATGACGCGGGCGTGGTCGCGGGGGACGCCGGGGCGACCGCGCTCTTCGAGGCGACCATGGACGCCGGTCGGTCGTTGGACAGCGTGCGTCCGTTGGACGCCGTGCGTCCGTTGGACGCCGTGCGTCCGTTGGACGCCAAGCAGGTCGCCAACTGGGTGACCGTGGACTACCTGGGCCTGCGCAATGCCGGGGCCACGGGGTCCGCGATCACCGTCGATCCGGCCCAGCTCGCCGCCATCGTGCGCGCCGTGGGCGAGGGGGCCGTGACGAGAGCGCAGGGACGACAGGTCCTCGCTGAGCACGCGGAGACGGGCGCGTCTGCGGCCGCCATCGTCGACGCGCGGGGCTTCCGACAGATCTCCGACGCCGGTGCCATCGGCGCGGCCGTGGACGCCGTCATCGCGGCCAACCCGGCCGCGGTCGCGGACTATCGGGCCGGCAAGGCCCAGGCCGTGGGCTTCCTCGTGGGCCAGGTCATGAAGAGCACCAAGGGCCAGGCGAACGCGGCGGCTGCCGGCGCCGCGATCCGCGAGCGACTCGACGGCGCGCCGGAGGCCGCCACGCCGGGGGATGGCGCGCCGAGCGGTGGGGCGGTAGAGGGCTGACGGTGGGGCTCCTCAATCTCATCGCCTGGGCGGCTGGCGTGGTCCTCATCGCCCTCGGCTACCGACGGGCGCGAGGGCCGTGGCTCCGCTACCAGATGCTCCGTGAGCAGGACGCCAACGTTGCCCGCTACGAGGCGTGGCGCGGTGGGCTCCGCGACACCGGCACCACCGGCGCATCGGTGGCCATGGCCATGCTCCGACGCCAGGCCCAGTCCGGCGCGCTGATCGCCGTCGTCGGGTTCGTCCTCGTGCTCGCCGGGTTCGCGCTGAAGTAACGGGCCCGCGCCGGGCCACGCCGGGGGGCCGCGCGGGTCGCCGCCGGCCGCGCGGCGTGGCCGCCGGCCGTGCCGGGAACCTGGTTCAGTCGCGCAGCCGGTGGTGGTCAACCATGATGCAGCGGTCCATGACCACATCGAGTCCGGCTGCGGCTGCGATCCGCGCCGCCTCCCAGCTGACGACGCCCTGCTGCATCCAGAGGCAGCCGGCGCCGGCCGCGACCGCCTCGTGCGCGTGCGTCGGACACGCCGAGGCGCGCCGGAAGAGGTTCACGATCTCGAACGGGCCGGTGGCCGCGACCGCCTCGCCCAGCGTGTGGTAGGCGGTGACGCCATCGATCTCCGTCTCGTCGGGGTTCACGGGGACGGCGTCGAACCCGGCCCGGCGCAGGTAGCGGAAGATGCCCCACGACGGGCGACCCGGCCTGGCCGACGCCCCGATCACCGCGATCCGGCGCGCGCCCCGGAGCACGCGCTCGACGCCCGCCTCGTCCAGGAGCGGGACGGCAGTGACGCGGCCCTCCTGCAGGTCCAGGATCTCGCGGGCGCGCCGCCGCTCCTCGCGCAGCCGCGCCGCCGCGGTCTCCTGGTCCTCCTCCAGCCACGTGATGGGCTGGGGCGTGGGCTGACTGGACGCCTCGTCGCTCAGTGGGTGGCCTCCCGCTCGTATGGCTGGCCGTCGGCGGCCGGGGCGACGCTCCGTCCGACCACCCCGGCCAGGACGGCGATGGTGACCAGGTAGGGCAGGGCGGAGAAGACCTGCTCGGGGATGCTGATCAGGATCTCCCCCAGCTGGCCGGGCGGCGGCGTGGTCCGGATCGCCGTGCCCAGGGCCCCGGACGCCGCAAACAGCAGCGCGGCGCCAAAGGCCCCGATCGGGTGCCAGCGCCCGAAGATCATCGCCGCGAGGGCGATGAAGCCGCGGCCGTTCGTCATCCCGGTCTGGAAGGTGGTGCCGAAGTCGATCGTGAACCATGCCCCGGCGAGGCCGGCCAGCAGACCACCCGCCAGCACGTTCCGGTAGCGCAGCCGGATCACGTCGATCCCGACAGTCTCGGCCGCCTTGGGGTGCTCGCCGACGGCCCGCGTGCGCAGCCCCCAGCGCGAACGGAAGAGCAGGACCTGGAAGACGACGGCGATCACGATGGCCGCCATGGTGATGGGCCCCTGGGCCAGGACCATCCGGAAGAGCCAGCCGATGACGGGAAGATCGAGGAGCGCCTGCGGTGGGGCGAACGCCACGAACTTGCCGCCCGATGGCTGCGACGTACGGCTGAGCAGCAGGTCCAGGTACGCGGTGACCCCGAACGCGACGATGTTGATGATCGTCCCGCTGATGATCTGGTCCGCCCGGATGCTGATCGAGAGCCAGGCGTGGACCAGGGAGAAGGCCACGCCCGTGGCCAGCGCGGCCGCCAGCCCGATGAGCAGTGCCGGCGTGACCCCGAAGAAGAAGCCGGGTTCCGCCGGAAACGCCTGGGCGGCCACCGACGCGACCAGCCACGCCGAGAAGGCGCTGGCCAGCATCATCCCCTCGATCCCGATGTTGACCACGCCGGATCGCTCGCTGATGACGCCGCACATGGCGCCCAGCGCCAGCGGCGTGGCGAGCGACAGAATCACGGGTCCGTTGACGGTGACCACGTTGAGCAGGAAGTCGAGGAGTTGCAGGATCAGGCCCAGCACCGGGATGTCGAACAGGCCGGTCAGCATCAGGGCTTCCCCGTGCCCGAGCCGTACGAGCGCGTGACGGTCTGGAGCTCGTCCAGCTTCGCGTGCCCGGCGCGCACCCGGAAGACGAACCGAACGATTACGTCGGCGGTCAGGAAGAACAGGATGATCCCCTGCAGGAGGTCGATCATCTGGACGGGCACGCCGGCCTTGACCTGCATCAGCGGCGCACCCGCGCGCAGCGCACCCAGGAGGAGCCCGGAGAAGAAGATGCCACCGGGCGTGGCGCGGCCCAGCAGCGCGACCGTGATCGCATCGAAGCCCACATTGGTGGCATAGGCGGCGGGCATGTAGCCCGAGACCCCGAGGATCTCGATGGCGCCGGCGAGCCCCGCCAGCATCCCCCCGACGGTCAGGGACAGGATCACGAGGCGCCTGGGTTGCATGCCGGCGTATCGGGCGGCGTCGGGGTTGGCCCCCACGGTGCGGATCTCGAAGCCGGTGGTGCTCCGGTAGAGGAGCCAGGAGATCGCCGGGACCACCACGAGGATCACCAGGATGCCGATGTGGGCCTCGTGGCCGGTACCGACATTGAGGAAGGCCGGCAGCTCGGCGTTCTGGACGTCCGGCGAGCGGGCGAAGGATGCACCCTGTGCCCGGAGCGGCCCGGTGATCAGGTAGGAGATGACCTGGATGCCGACGTAGTTGAGCATGATGGTGGTGACCACCTCGTGGGCACCGGTGTAGGCCTTCAGCAGCCCCGGGATGAAGCCGTAGGCCGCGCCCGCCAGCACACCGGCGAGGACCGACAGCGTGATCGCCACGATCGGTGACTCGTGGGCGAGCGCGGCACCGGCCGCCGCGGAGGCGACCGCGCCCATCAGGAACTGGCCCTGCCCGCCGATGTTGAACAGGCCCGCCTTGAACCCCAGGCCCACGGCCAGGCCAACGAGGATCAGTGGGGTGGCCGCCACCACGGTGTCGACGAGCGCGTTGACCGACAGCAGCGAGCCCTCGACGATCGCCGCGTAGGTCCGCAGCGGCAGCGATGGGTCGAAGTGGCCCGTGACCAGCGGGCTCGACACCAGCATGACGACGGCACCGACGATGAAGGCCAGGAGGATGGCCCCGGCGGGGAGTGCGATGAGGCTCCGGGCTCGCGCCAACGGGGTGCGCAGGTCGACCCTCACGCCCCCGTCCGTCGGGGCTCTGGCGCCGCAGCGCCCTGGGGTGCTCCCTCGGGCGTCTCGTGGCCGCCGGTCGCCATCAGCAGCCCGACGTGCTCGCGACTGGCGGTTGGTCCATCCAGGATGGCCACCATCTTCCCGCGGTACATCACGCCGATCCGATCGGAGAGCTCCAGGACTTCGTCCAGCTCGGCCGACACCAGCAGGACTGCGGTCCCGGCGTCGCGTTTGCGGACCGTCTGGCGATGGATGAACTCGACGCTGCCGACATCCAGGCCGCGCGTGGGCTGGTCCAGCACCAGCAGGCGCAGGTCGCGGTCGAACTCGCGGGCGACCACCATCTTCTGCTGGTTGCCCCCGGAGAGCGTCCCGGCGGTGACCGTGGCGGACGGCGTCCGGATGTCGAACTCGCGGATGGCCTCCTCGGCGCGGGCGGCGATCGCGGCGTCGTCGCGCACGCCGCGACGGGCGTAGGGCGGCGCGTAGTAGTCGGTCAGGACCAGGTTGTCGGCCAGTGAAAAGGAGGTGACCATGCCAAACCGGTGGCGGTCGGCCGGCACGAACGAGATGCCATGCTCGTGCGCCTGGCGCGGGTCGGCCATGGTCACATCGTCGGCGCCCAGCCGGACCCGGCCCGCCGCCGGTCGGCGCAGCCCGGTGATGGCCTCGACCAGCTCGTCCTGGCCGTTGCCGGCCACCCCGGCGATCCCGAAGATCTCGCCGGCCCGGACCTCGAAGCTGATCCCGTGGACCACCTCGCGCCCGCGATCGTCACCGACAGCCAGGGATTCCACCGACAGCAGCACGTCCGCCGGGTGGCTCTCGCCCCGATCGGCGACCAACTGCACCTCGCGGCCGACCATCAGCTCCGCGAGGTCCTCTTCGTTGGTGTCAGCCGGCAGCCGCTCGCCAACCACGCGTCCCCGGCGGATGACGGTGATCCGATCCGCGATCTCGAGCACTTCGGACAACTTGTGGCTGATGAAGATGATGCTGTGCCCCTCGGCCGCGAGCCGGCGGAGGACGGCAAAGATCTCCTTGGTCTCCTGGGGCGTCAGGACGGCCGTGGGCTCGTCGAGGACCAGGATCCGCGCTTCGCGATAGAGCGCCTTCAGGATCTCGACGCGCTGCTGCCAGCCGACGGACAGCCGCCCAACGGTCTCGTCCGGGTCGATATCGAACCCAAACCGCTGGCCCAGCTCCCGGATCCGGCGACGCGCCTCGTCGCGGTCGAGGAAGACGCGGTTGGCCATCGTCTCGGCGCCCAGGAGGATGTTGTCCGCGACGTTCAGGACGGGGACCAGCATGAAGTGCTGGTGGACCATGCTGATGCCCCGGGCGATCGCGTCGCTGGGGCCCTTGATGGTGATGGGCTCGCCGTCGAGGAGGATCTCGCCCTCGTCCGGGCGGGTGAGCCCGTACAGGATGTTCATGAGGGTGGACTTCCCGGCCCCGTTCTCGCCGAGCAGCGCGTGGATCTCACCGGGCCTGACCGTCAGGTCGATCCGGTCGTTGGCGATCACGCCTGGGTAGCGCTTGGTGATCCCGCGCATCTCCAGCGCGGGTGCGCTGATGGTGGGACTGGGTGAGGACGTCACGTTCGGTGGCCCTGTGGAGGGAGGGGACAGAACGAGCGGGCCGGCGCCGGAGGCGCGGCCCGCTCGTTCAGGTGAGGACTGAAGAGGGCGCGGGCTACTTGGGGATGTTGCAGCCGCCGAAGGCATTCTCGTCGCATGCCTTGAGCGTCCCGGCCTTCATCGCCGCGACGGCATCGTCGATCAGCTTCTGCGTGGCGGGCGTGATCAGGCTGGCGGAATCGTGGAAGGGCGACAGGCCGACGTCGTTGCTGCCGATGTCGAGCTTGGCGGTCCCTGCCTTGAAGGTCCCGGCCTTGACCTTCTGGATCTGGTCGGAGACGTTCTTGGAGAGCTTCTTCTCGGCGCTGACGACGGTGCACTTGGCGGTGTCGGGCGTCGAGAGGAACTGGTCGACATCGACGCCGATGCCGTAGATCTTGGCGTCGCAGGCAGCCTGCAGGACGCCGTTGCCGGTCAGGCCGGCGACCTGGAAGAGGACATCCACGTCGGTGAACTTGGCCAGCAGCTGCTTGGCAAACGCGGTCCCGCCGGCGGGATCGGCGAAGGCGGCCTTGTCAGGGGCAGGGGAGATGTACTGCAGCTCGACCTTGATGCTGGACTTGACCGACTTGGCGCCGCTGGCGTAGCCGAGCATGTAGTTGGGGACGGCGGGGACGGCAGCCGTGCCGCCGATGGCCGCGATGTGGCCGCTCTTGCTGATGGAGGCCGCAACGATGCCGGCGAGGTAGCCGGGCTGCTGCTCCTTCCACTGGATGCCCACCAGGTTCGGCAGCAGCGCGGCCGCGTCACCCTTGCACCCGAAGGTCGGATCCTCGACGCCCGAGGCATCCAGGCACGGCGACTGGTCGACGCCGATGAACTTGATGCCCTTGTTGGCCTTGGCGGCCTTGATCGTGTCGGACCCCGCGGCGAAGCCGACCGTGACGATCACGTCGTACTTCTGGTCCACGAAGGACTGGATGTTCTTGGCGATGTCCGCCGAGACGGAGCTGACCGCGGACTGGGGCGCCTGTGCGCCGATGGCGCTGGCGCCGGCCTGCGCGCCTTCCCACGAGTACTGGTTGAAGTTCTTGTCGTTGAGCGTGCCCACGTCGGTGACCAGGCCGATCTTGAGCCCGGGGACCGGAGTGGCGGCGCTGGAGCACGCCGACGCGATGATCGCGACGACGGCGAGCCCCACCAGGGCGATTGACCGTGAACGCATGGTGTCCTCCTGCTGCACAGGAGCGCGTCCTGTTCGGGCGAGCTGCCCGTGGATCGCGATCCCGCGTCGGCCGTCCAAGACGACCCCTGAAGGTCATGCTACCGCCAACAGGCAAGTGCCGGGCAGCCCGGGGTTTGCGCGTTGGCGGCGTCAACGGCGCCCGCCCGCCGCCGCGGTTGCCCTCGTTGGTGGGACGGGGCCGGCGGCGCGGCATCCTGGCCCGCGCCGCTACCATTGGACTCCCGTGACCACCCTCAGCCCGCGCGATTTCAGCCACCTCCACGTGCACTCGGAGTACAGCCTCCTCGACGGGCTGGGCCGGATCACGGACCTGGTGGACAGCGCCGCCCAGCAGGGGTTCGAGTCCCTCGCCCTCACGGACCACGGCGCCCTGTACGGTGCCGTCGCCTTCTACCAGGCGGCCACCAGCAAGGGCATCAAGCCGATCATCGGGGTGGAGACGTACGTCGCGCGGCGCTCGATGGGGGACCGCGAGGGCAAGGCCGACGCCCAGCCGTTCCACCTGATCCTCCTGGCCAGCGACGACGTGGGCTACCGGAACCTGTGCCGCCTCGTGACGGACGCGCACGTCGACGGCTACTACTACAAGCCCCGGATCGACCGCGAGCACCTCGCCAAGTACAGCCAGGGCCTCATCGGGCTGTCGGCCTGCCTCGGCGGTGAGGTCGCGCGTGCGCTCGAGGTGGACGACTGGGAGCTGGCCCGCAATGTCGCCGGGAGCTACCGGGACATCCTGGGCGAGGGCCGCTTCTTCCTGGAGCTCCAGGACCATGGCCTGGCGGAGCAACGGCGCCTCAACGAGCAGCTCCTCCGCCTGGCGCCCGAGGTGGGCCTGCCCCTGGTGGTCACCAACGACCTGCACTACGTGCACAAGAGCCAGTCAGAGGCCCACGACGTCCTGCTCTGCGTCGGCACCGGCAACAACATCGACACAGCCAACCGGATGAAGTTCGAATCGGCGGAGTTCTACCTCAAGTCCGCCGAGGAGATGGCACGCCTCTTCCCGGACCAGCGCGAGGCGCTTCTCAACACGCGCCGGATCGCCGAGATGGTGGACCTCAAGCTGCCGCTGGGCCAGCTGCGCATCCCGCACTTCCCGGTCCCGGATGGGGAGTCGGTCGAGAGCTGGCTGCGCAAGGAGTGCCAGCGCGGGCTGGCCCGGCGCTACGGCGACGTCACCCCGGCGATCCAGGCCCGGCTGGACTACGAGCTGGGCGTGATCATCAACATGGGCTACGCCGGCTACTTCCTGATCGTCGCCGACTTCATCCGCTTCGCCCGCGAGCAGGGGATCCAGACCACCTGCCGGGGGAGCGCCCCGGGGTCCGTGGTGACCTACACCCTGGGCATCACGCCGGTCGATCCCATCAAGTACCAGCTCCCGTTCGAGCGCTTCCTTAACCCGGACCGCGTGACCATGCCGGACATCGACGTGGACTTCGAGGACAGCCGCCGGGACGAGGTGATCTCCTACGTCACCCGCAAGTACGGCTCGGACCATGTCGCCCAGATCATCACCTTCGGCACCATGCTGGCCCGGGCTGCCATCCGCGACGTGGGCCGCGTCCTGGGCCACTCGTACGGCGACGTGGACCGGATCGCCAAGGCCGTCCCCAACCAGCTGGGGATCAAGCTGGAGGAGGCGCTCGAATCCCCGGCGCTCAAGGAGCTGGTGGACGCGGACCCGGCCGTTGGCCGGATCATCGAGTTTGCCCGCCAGCTGGAGGGCGTGGCCCGGAACGCCTCCACCCACGCGGCGGGTGTCGTCATTTCGCGGGAGCCGCTGACGGACCTGATGCCGCTCCAGAAGGCGACCAACTCGGACGCCCTCATGACGCAGTACGAGATGCACGCCATCGAGTCGCTGGGCCTCCTGAAGTTCGACTTCCTGGGCCTCTCGAACCTGACGATCCTCCGGCAGGCGGTGGACCTGGTCAAGGCCGAGCGCGGCATCTCCATCGACCTGGATGACATCCCGCTGGACGACCCCGGGACCTTCCAGCTGCTGGCCTCGGGCGAGACCACCGGCGTGTTCCAGCTTGAGTCCCCGGGGATGCGGCGCTACATCCGCGAGCTGCGCCCGACGTCGGTCTATGACCTGGCCGCCATGGTCGCCCTCTACCGCCCCGGCCCCATGGACAACATCCCGACGTACATCCGGCGCAAGCACGGGCTGGAGCCGGTGACCTACCTGCACCCGCTCCTGGAGCCCTACCTGGAGAAGACGTACGGCGTCTTCGTCTACCAGGAGGACATCATGTCGTCGGCCATGGCCCTCGGCGGGTTCACCGGACCCGAGGCGGACACGCTGGGCTACGCGATCCGCAAGAAGAAGTCATCCGTCCTCAACTCCATGCAGGAGAAGTTCGTCACCCAGGCCGCGGAGCGGGGCGTCTCGCCCCAGGTGATCGAGGCGGTCTTCGCGGCCTTCCGGCCGTTCGAGCGGTACGGCTTCAACAAGGCCCATGCCACGTGCTACGGGTTGATCGCCTACCAGACCGCGTACCTCAAGGCGAACTACCCGGTCGAGTACATGGCCAGCGTCCTCACGGCCTTCCGCGCCAACGAGGAGAAGGTGGCTTCCGCGGTCGCCGAGTGCCGGCGGTTGGGCATCGACGTCCGTCCGCCAGACGTCCACAGCAGCCACCTTGAGTTCACGGTGGAGGGCGACGCCATCCGCTTCGGCCTGCTGGCCGTCAAGAACGTCGGCCAGGGCGCCATCGAATCGATCATCGCGGCGCGCGACGCCGGCGGCCCGTTCCGGAGTCTCGCCGACTTCTGCGGCCGAGTGGACCTGCGACTGGCCAACAAGAAGGTGCTGGAGACGCTGGCCCGCGTGGGCGCCCTCAACGTCCTTGGCCATCCGGCCCAGGTCATCGCCGGGCTGGACAACGCGGTCGCCACCGGCCAGGCCGTCCAGCACGACCGGATCTCGGGCCAGACCTCGCTCTTCGACATGGGCGGGTCGGACGCCGCCACGCTGGAGCGGCCGCTGCCCGCGACGCCCGAGACCCCGGTCCGGGAGCGCCTCCGCTGGGAGAAGGAGCTGCTTGGCCTGTACCTGTCCGAGCACCCGATGGGCGAGGTGGCCGACCGGATCGGCCAGTACGCGGACACCTACTCGCCGGACCTCAAGGACGAATCCAACGAGGGTCGGCGGGTGGTGGTGGGCGGGATCGTGACCGGCATCCGCCAGGTGGTGACCAAGGCCAAGGCCACCATGGCCATCGTGACGATCGAAGACCTCCAGGGCGCCATCGAGGTGGTGGTCTTCCCCAAGCTCCACGAGCAGACGGCCGCGACCTGGGTCGATGGTTCCATCCTCCTGGTCGCCGGCCGCGTTGACCACCGCGGCGAGGAGGTCTCGCTGCTCGCGGACTGGGTCATGCCCCTCGACGACGCGCTGGTCGCGGGGCCCGACGCCGTCCGGGCGCTGGTGGCGGCGGGGGAGCGCGGTGGCGGCCGCCGACGCCCCGGCGGCAACGGCAATGGAAACGGCAATGGCAATAGCAGCGGCGGGTACCGCGCTACCGCCAGTCGGAATGGGAACGGCGGTCCCGGCGGCGCCGCAGTGGCCGTGGGACCGGGTCGCCCGGCGCAACGCCCCGAACTTGCCAGTACAGCACCGGCCCCAACGATGACGGCCGCCGCACCGATGACGGCCGCCCCAAGCACGGCCGACGACCGTGACGACGAGCCGGCCCTGCCCCAGGAAGCGGCGGCCAGGGCGGCCGTGGAGGGGGGCGCTCCGACGGTCCCCCTCGCCGCATCGGCCGGTCAGGTGCTGAACGTTCGCTTTGGGACCGCGGGACGCGACCACGTGATCGAGGCCATGAAGGCCTTCAAGCTGGTCATCTCGGAGCGCCCGGGCGAGACGCCCGTGCTGCTGCACCTGCCCGGGTCGTTGCCGCTCTCGCTCCGCCCCGTGGCCTACGACGCCGAGCTCCTCGCCGAGATCCGGCGGCGCCTGGGCGGCGATCTCCTGGAGCTCAGCCTGGCCTGAGATTGGTCACGGCGCCGCGATCGGGCGGTGACTCACTCGCCCCGGAGGAGCCGACGCTGGGCGCGGATGGCGGACAGCTGGCCGATGAACTCCGTGCGGATGTCGTTGAGATCGTGCGTGGCAACGTCCAGCTCCCGCGCGATCTCGTTGACCACGTGCGCCTCCTCCGCGGAGATGGAGTCGTCGGCGGCGGAGACCGCGAAGCAGCAGCGCAGGACGGCCAGCTTCTCCTCGTGCGTGGCGATGCCGGCGAACTCGCGGGTCACCAGGTAGTCCGCCGTGGGCCCGTTGCGGCGGGACTCCAGCATGGCCATCTCGGCCACCAGGACCGCCTGGGCCTCGTCCAGGCCACCCTGCTCCCGGAGTGCGGCCTCCATGCGTGCCCTCTCCGCGTCGCTGATCCGGAGGTCGGCCTGGGCGGCCCGGCTCATGACGTAGGCAAAGCCGGCCAGGTGTCTGGCGCGCTCCGGCGGCAGGGCCTCCAGCCGGGCGACGATCATCCGGACCGCGGTGGTCTCGCCCATGGCGGTCGCCCCGGACGAGATGGTGGCGTCGGGCGTGCCCGGCGTCGCCGGATCGGGCTGGTTTGCGGAGGCTCCGGGCAAGGAGCCGAGCAGGCGATGGAACATGTGGCGCATACCTCGTCTTGGGCGTCGCGAATAGTAGCCCCCGGCCGTCAGCCCGTCGTCAACCCAGGCCAAACCGGGTGATCGCGGTCTCCGCGAGCTCGCGCCCGATCGCCAGCGAGGCCGTGGCGGCCGGCGACGGGGCGTTGCGGACATGGAGGATGGCGCCCTCACCGCCCAACCGGAAGTCGTCCACGAGGGTTCCATCGGGATCGAGCGCCTGCGCCCGGACGCCCGAGGGCCCGAAGACCAGGTGCCGGCCCTGGAGCTCGGGGAGGTAGCGCTGGCAGCTGGCCAGGAACGCGGCCTTGCTGACGTCGCGCCACATCTCCGCCAGGCCGGTTCGCCAGAACCGGCGGGCGAGGCGGAGGAAGCCGGGAAACGCCAGGTAGCGGGCCAGGTCCACGGGGTTGATGTCCGTCCGGCGGTAGCCGGTCCGGGCGAAGGCCAGCACCGCGTTGGGGCCCGCCAGGACCCCGCCGTCGATCCGCTTTGTCAGGTGAACGCCAAGGAACGGAAAGCGCGGGTCAGGGACGGGGTAGATGAGCCCGTTGACCAGCGCCCGGGCCTCCGCCCGGAAGGTGTAGAAGTCGCCGCGGAACGGGATGATCCGCTCACTGCCGCCGCCGCCGGTCATGGCCGCGACCTGGTCTGCCCAGAGCCCGGCGCACGTGATGACGCTGGTCGCCCGGACGGTCCCCCCGGTCGTCTCCAGGACCTGCGTCTGCCCATCGGTCCGCAGGGCGGTCAGCCGGTGCGACAGGAGGATGGTCCCGCCTGCAGACGTGACCTCGGCCGCATAGGCGGCCACCACCCGGCCGTAGTCGACGATCCCTGTCCCGGGGCTGTACAGGCCCGCGATCCCCACGGCGTGCGGCTCGATCTCCCGGATACGCTCCGGCCCCACGTCCTCGAGCCCGTCCACGCCGTTGGCGGCGGCCCGCTCCTTGAGGGCCACCAGGCGCGGCAACTCCTCGGGGTCCGTGGCGACGACCAGTTTGCCCACCCGCTGGAGCGGGATGTCGTGCTCCTCGCAGAACCGCTCCAGGTCCGCCTTTCCCTCGCGGCAGAGTCGCGCCTTGAGCGAGCCCGGGGTGTAATACAGGCCCGCGTGGACTACGCCGCTGTTGTGGGTGGACTGGTGGCTGCCCAGCTGGGCCTCACGCTCAACGATCCCAAGCCGGATCGCGGGACGCCGCCGGAGCAGCTGAAGCGCGGTGGCCAGGCCCACGATTCCGCCGCCGACGATGACAATGTCAAAGGTCTGGTCGGTCACGGCGGGGGACTCCTGAATGGCGCACGGGCGGGCGCGGCACGGGGCGCCCGGACTGTACCATCGGCTCAGGCCGGCGGGCTCGCCCGCCGCAGCTCGGAGGCTGGAGCGATCATGACGGATCAGATCGATGCTCACACGCGGGTGGTCTACGCCGCGCAGGGCTGGGGCAGCTCGCGGGTCGGGTTCGGGAGCCGGCCAGCCCTGCTGATCATCGACATGCAGTGGGACTTCGTGGATCCGGCGTCCCCGGCGACCTGCGCCCCGATGGCGGTGGACCGTCTGCCCGCCATCCGGCAACTGCTGGATGGCGCGCGTACAGCAGGCATCCCCGTCTTCTTCAGCCAGGGACTCGTGGACCCGAGCCTGGCCGACGTGGGTCTCTGGAAGGGCTGGGCACACCGGACGGGCCACTCCCAGGTGGAGGGGACGCGCGGAGCGGAGATCGTGCCGGAGCTGGCCCCGCTGCCGGGCGAGCACGTGGTGCGCAAGCGCCGCCCCAGCGCCTTCTTCCAGTCGGACCTGGACGTCTTCCTGCGCGGTCACCGGGTCGACACGCTGATCGTGGCCGGCTCGTCGATGAGCGGCTGTGTGCGCGCCACGGTGGTCGACGGCTTCTCGCTCGACTACCGCGTGATGATGGTCAACGAGTGCGTCGTGGATCGCACCCTCGAGGTCCTCGAGCGCAACCTGTTCGACCTCGATGCGAAGTACGCCGACACGGTCAGCCTGGCCGAGACGGAGGCGTACCTGGCCGGCCTGCCCAGCGGGAGCTAGCCGGAGCTAGCCGGAGCCCGGCCGGGCGGGCAGCTCCGAACGGAAGTAGCGCCACCAGGCCAGGTCGTCGGGCTCCTCGTCGGCCAGGCGGGCGAGCACGTCGGCGCCCAGGACGAGGGGCTCCCGTCCCTCGGGGGCGAGGCGTGTGGCCAGCGACCAGAGGCGTGCCTGGCGCTCCAGCTGGAGCGCGCCCACGGTGGCCGCCTCCACGGTGTCGGACAGGAAGTCACTGCCGTGTGACGCCTCGTGCATGACCACGGCGTCGCCCAGGATCGCCAGCGCGGCGGCGCGCTGGTCGGGATTGAACAGCAGGTCGGGGGTCTCGTGGACGACCGCCCGTGCTGCGGCCCACTGGGCGCCGCCCCGGTAGAGCGGACGGATCACCGCTCCGGCCATGACCAGGCCGCGGACCAGCAGCTGGTGGGTGTGGACGATGGCCAGTACCTCCGGTCGGGCCGCCAGCATGTCGCGGTGGAGCCAGAGGAAGGGCGGGGGCGGGAGCGGCCCGGAGCGCCAGGTCCCGTCCATCCCCACGACCGCGATCTCCTCGGGCCGCAGCCGACCCAGGTGACGCCGCGGCGTCATGAGGAACCCGGAACGATCGGGCAGGCGGACGCTGACGTGCTCCAGCGACTGGATCAGGCCGTGGTGATACAGCAACTCACAGGCGGCCACGATCCGGCGCCGGAGGCCTGCCTCCGTGGTGTCCCCCGTGTCGGGGCCCGGCCGGGAGGTGCGCTCATCGGCGACCGCGTCGAAGAAGTCCTGGAAGTCGGCGGCCGGCGCCTTCTGGGCCGAGATCCGGGCGCTGTCGGTCTCCGGGACGGTCCGGCGGTGGCCGTCTGCCGGGAGCGGCTGGGACGCGGCCACCTCGTTGACCCTGGCCAGCAGCTCTACCTGGTGGCTGAGCATGCCGGCCTCGGCGATCGTGGCGCCCACGGCGATCGATCCCTGGCTGGGCAGCAGCGCCACCGGGCGATCGCCGAGGGCATCGGCGAAGGCGCGCGCCGCGGCAGCGCCAGCAATGGCCTCGCCGCGCCCGTGAACTGGCAGGGCGGGGTAGAGGAGCGTGGACTCGGTATGGGTGAGCGGCTCCATGGGGCGGCCGGCCGCCGCGAACGCGAGCGCCGTGACGGGCTGCGCGTGGACGACCGCGCCGATCCCGGGCCGGCGCCGGTAGAGCTCCAGGTCCGCGGCGATAGTGAGCGGTGCCGGCCAGCGCCCGCCGATGACTCGGCCGTCGGGGTCAATCTCCAGGAGGTCGGCCTCGGTCAGCTCGCCGGGGACGGGTCTCGCGTCGCCCGGCCGAGGCGTCGTCAGCACGTGCCCGGACGGCAGCCGCACGCTGGCGGCCAGCCGCAGGTCGCCGAGACGCAGCGCGCTGAGCGCCCGCACGACCTGCACGAGGTCGCCCGCTTCGGGCGTGCTCACCGTCCGATCGCCCGCAGCCCGGCCCGGCGCGCGCAGGCCCTAGCCGCGGCCGTCAGCCTTGTCCGTCTGTCGCAGGAGCCACTCCCAGACGCCCTGGGCGCGGGTCTTTGCGGCGGTGCTCAGGTACGGGATCAGCTGGTCCAGCTCGGCCTGGGGCGTGATCCGGAGCGGGCCCAGCTGCTCTGCCAGCGCCTGCATTCGGACCGCACGGTCGAACTCGATCGCGAAGTAGGTCGCGTCGATCACGGTCCGTCCCGCCGCGGCGATCCCGTGGTTGGCCAGGACGGCGATGTCGAGATCGCCCAGGGCGGCCGCCAGGGCCCGGCCCTTCTCGGCATCCGTGACCAGCACGGACGTGTCGTAGCGACCCACGCCCCGCCAGAAGTTGACGGCGTCCTGGCCGACCTGCTTGAGCTCCCAGTCCGTCGCCGCGAATGCCGCCGAGTAGAACGGGTGGGTGTGGACCACGCAGGTGACCTCGGGTCGCGCCCGGAAGATCTCGGCGTGAATGGGGTACTCGTTGTGGATGGGGGCGGTGCCGCCCAGCCTGTTTCCGTCGAAGTCGATCAGGACCAGGTCGTCGACCGTCATCTCGCCCAGCCCCAGGCCGCCGCCCTTGAACCAGAAGCGGTCCACGCCCGGCGCCTCGCGGGCGCTGACATGCCCGAACGCGAAATGCTCCTGCTCGGCGTGGGCCAGGATCCGGCATGAATCGACCAGCAGCTGGCGGACATCGGCGGTCATCAGTGCTCCCCAGGGTTCGGGCGGCCGGCAGGCATTCGGAGCAGCCAGACAGCCCGCGCTCCGGAGCATAATCGGCCCGGCGGCCGGCGGCCCGGTCGCGGCGGCCCATGCCGTCCCGTTCCTCGATTCCACCGGATGCCATCGGGAGGCACGCATGAACGCAGGGGGGCACGGTCGGCTCGAAGGCCGGACCGTCGTGGTGACCGGCGCCGCCCATGGCATCGGGAAGGCCTTTGCGCGCCGGCTGGTGGACGAGGGCGCCCATGTCGTCGTGTGCGACATCGATGGTGACGCCCTGGAGCTGGAGGTGGCGCGTCTCCGGGCGGGTGGCGGCGACATCATCGGCCGGCGGGCGGACGTCCGGGACCTCCAGGCCATGCGCGACCTGGCGGCGTTGGCCGCCGAGAAGACGGGTCGCATCGACGGCCTCATCAACAACGCCGGGATGCTGGTCCGGCTGCACGTCTCGCACGTGAAGTTCAGCGAGATCCCCGAGGCCGAATGGGACGCGGTCTTCGAGACCAACGTCAAGTCTGTCTGGACCGTCTGCCGCGCGGTGGTCCCGCACATGCAGGACGGCAAGGGCGGCAGCATCATCAACATGTCGTCCGGGACCGTCTTCAAGGCGGTTGCCACCCGTGCCCACTATGTCGCCAGCAAGGCCGCGATCATCGGCCTGGGCCGGGTCCTGGCCAAGGAGCTGGGGACGGACTGGATCCGCGTCAACACCATCGCCCCGGGCGCCGTCCTCAGCGAGGAGGAGCCCGATGACGAGACCATCCGCAACCGGGAGAAGGCCAGCAGCCAGCGGGCCCTCCAGCGGATCGAGTACCCGGAGGACGTGGTGGGCACCGCGGTCTACCTGCTCTCCGACGACAGCGCGTTCGTGACCGGCCAGGTGATCGTCGTGGACGGCGGCGTCGTGGCCCACTGATCCCTGGCTGCTGCCGCGCCCCGGGCCCGGCCGCCTCGCCTCCATCGCCCGCAACTTCGCAGGAGCAGCCCGAGCATGACGAGGTCCCTCGATGACCGGCTCGACGAGCCGGTCGAACAGCCCCACCTGGTGATCGATCCCGCCGTCTGGCGCCAGCTGATCGCGTGGGCCAAGGTCACCGATTCCGAGGTGAGCGGGATGGGGCTCCTGGAGCCCGATGGCCAGGACGACCTGCGCCTGACCCGCGTGTATCTCCTCCCCCAGCTCGGCAACGCCATTGCCACCCAGCTCGACCCGGGCGCGATGGCGGACCTGATGGGCCTGCTGCTGGACGAGGACCTCGACCCCGGTGCACTCCGCGTCTGGTGGCACAGCCACGGCCGCGAGGCCCCGTTCTGGAGCGGCCAGGACGAGCACACCATCGACACGTTCGCCCCGCCGGCGATGGTCTCGTTGGTGATCGACCACCGGCAGCGGCGGCTCGCCCGCCTGGACCGGTACGCGCCGATGCGGCTGACCACCTGGCTGACCGTGGACGGCGCCGAGCCGATCGACGACTTGAGCGAGGCGGAGGTCGATGCCGCCCGGGCGCAGGTCCGCGAAGCCGTGGGCGTCCTGGCGGCCGAGGACCGACTCCGGCCGGGCATGAGCGACCATACGTAGGACGGCGTCCGTGACACTGCGCAGCCGCGGGCGGCTGGCGTCCAGCCTGCCGGGATCCGGCGCCGAGGCGCGACCGTGCCGGGGATGCCCCGGCGACCAGCACGAGGAGGAGGGGACTGCCATGACCACCGCCGACCTGATCGCCCAGCTGGACGCCGACTGGGCCGCCCTGCAGGAACTCCGGCCGCGGGTCGAGGCCGGGGTTCCGTGGCCCGTCAGCGAGCGGTTCGACACCACGGCGGAGGCCTACTGGTTCCCGCCCGAGGTGCTCGCCCACGTCTCCGAGCTGCTGGGCCGCTGGCTGGGCGTCGTCGACCTGATCCTTGCCGGGCCGGAGCCCGCGGAATTCGGCCAACCCAACCCGGCCCGTCTCGCCGGCATCGACCGCAACCGACGCCTCCCGCTGGCGGATCTGTACGGCCTGATCGAGGCCGGCGTCGGCAACCTGCGGGCCCGGCTGGCCTCCCTCGCGGAGGCTGACCTTGCGCGCCGCGGCCGCCACGTGACCAGGGGCGAGACCACGGTCGCGGAGCTGGTGGCCGGATCGGTGACCGGGCATATCGCCGAACACGTGCGCCAGATCGAGTCGCTCCTGGCGGCCGCTGGGCGCTGACGTCCCCCGCTCCCCCTCCGGGGGACGAGGTCCGGGGTACTGCCGGGTGGTTTGGAGGCGATTCAAGTTCGGCCCGCGGCCAACCGACTGCCCCTCGACGGTCTCGCGCCGGAGCCGCGTCGATGCCGTTGAGCCGCTGCGGAGCGCAGGTGGTCCCCGCTATGGGGGCCAGCGGGCCGCGGCGTGACCAGGAGCCGCGGCCGATGATGGATCCCCTGCGTCCCGACGCCATTGCGAGCAGCGTGCTCGACGGGGTCGCCGACGGCATCTACCTCGTGGACCGCGATCGACAGATCACGTTCTGGAACCAGTCGGCAGAGCGAATCGCGGGCTTTGGTCGCGCCGCGATCCAGGGGCACTCCTGCGCGGACAACGTCCTCGTCCATGTCGACGTGACCGGCCGCGGGCTATGCCGGGACGGCTGCCCACTCCTGGCAACAATGAACGACGGCGTCGAGCGAGCCGCCCGCCTCTGGCTCCGGCACAAGGATGGTCACCGGGTCCCGGTGCGGGTGCGAACGGCGCCGGTCCGCGACGGGAGCGGCGCGATCGTCGGCGGAATCGAGACCTTCGACGACGACACCGCCCTCATCGATACGGTGGCCCAGGCCGTGACGACGATCAAGAACCTCGAAGAGATGGCGATGACCGACGTCCTGACCGGGCTGCCCAACAGGCGCGCGTTCGAGCAGGCGGCCCTCGGGCGCCTCGGCGATGTCCATCGTCACGAAATGCTGCTGTCGCTGCTGGTCGTTGACATCGACCGGTTCAAGGACGTCAACACGGCCTACGGGTGCGGGGCCGGCGACGAGGCACTCAAGGTGGTGGGCCGCACGATCGTCGGTTCGTGTCGGAGCGGCGACTTCGTGGCGCGCTGGGGCGGCGAGGAGTTCTGCGTCCTCGGCTGGGCGGAGGAGCCCGGCGAGGCGGCCGCGCTGGCGGAGCGGATCCGTGCGCTCATGGGCGCGTCGATCGTCTACGTGGGCGACCATGACATCGACATCACGGTGTCGATCGGGTACGCCCAGGCTGGTCTCGGACACACGGTGGACGATCTCTTCCGGCGGGCCTCCGGCGCGACGATGACCGCGAAGGAACACGGCCGCAACCGGGTCGCCGCGGCCTGACAACGGGATGGCGGCAGCCCGGGTCGGCGCGGCGGGGGCCGCCGCCGCCGCATGGTCGGCTCAGGGCTCAGGGCTTCGGGATGGTCAGGACTTGCCCGATCTGCAGCTTCGTGGGATCCGTGACCTGCGGGTTGGCGGCGCGGAGTGCGTCCACCGTGATCTTGAACTTCGCGGCGATGGCGACCAGCGTGTCGCCCTTCTCGACGGCGTAGGACGTCCCGGCGGGGGCGGGCGTGGCCGTCGGGGCCGCCGACGGCGGAACGCTGGGGCGTGCGGACGGGGCGATGGATGCGGGCCTGGCCGTTACCGTAACTGTGGATGCGGCAGGGGTCGCGACGGGCCGAAGTGTGGGGCGAGGCGACGGGGTCTCGCCGGGATCGCACGCGACCAGCGTGACGGCCAGCATCAGGAGCGGGAGCACCCCGGCCAATCGACGGGATGTCATGGTGACGCCCTCCTGCCGCGCTCCGGCGGCTGGACGATTCCGCCTGACGTGCGCGGAGCGTAGCACCCGGATTGCGGTGTGGATAGCGGGTATGGGCACCGCCCGGGACCTGTTGGCGGGCACCGGGCCGGGCATGCGCGTCTCCCGGACTACGCGTCTCCCGGGGTGCGGTGGGGCCTCCCGGCGGCGACGACGGCCTTGAGCACGGACTCGCCGACAGGTGCATCGGCTGCGGTCCCGCAGGCAGCACACGTGATGACCGGCCGGCCATGGGGCGCCAGGCCGTGGTCGGGCACAAACAGCCCCATCTCCGTGAGCCCGGCGCTGTCGAAGCGCACGCGGTCCTCGGCCATCACCGGACTGGCGATCTCCCACGCGGGTTCCGGGTCCGAGCACGCGGGGCAGGCGGGCGGCGGGACGCGATTGGCGGCACTCATGGATTCTCCAGCCAGCGAGGGTGGCCCGGGACGCTCCGAGGCTCGCGGGCATCGTACGACGAGACCCCGAACACAGGCGCAGGTCGAGGTCCCGGAGCGCGCCGCTGTCATCCGCCGGGCTGCAAACGTCCAGCCTGCGGCGACCCGCCGTGCGGTGGTGTCGCCTGTGCGTGGGAGGCCCAAGTCTCCCAGATGACCGCCCCATGGGTGAACCGCCACGTCCCGGCCGGGCGACCCGTATCCCGTGACGGGGAGATGACCACCGGGGGTAGCGTCCGGCGACCGGGCACACGAGCCGGCGATCCGCAGACGCCCGGGCCGCGTCCAGCGCGCACAATGGCGCGGAGTCTCCACGGGTATTGACGGTCGGGCGACGATGAGGGTCGTCTTCGGCAGTACCGTACGCATCCACGGGCCATTGCCGTCGCAGGTGTCGCAGAGCCGCCGCCGCTGCCTTTCCGCCGAGGAGCGATCGTGATCAGTCTGGACGTTGGCAACCTGGTCTTCCTGGCCTGTTTGCTGGTCGGCGGCGGGCTGCTCCTGGTGTCGATCGTGTTCGGCGAGCTGCTGGACGTGGCCGGTGGGCTGGGTCTCGATCTTGACTTCGCTGACATCGGGGTCGTGCCGATGGTCCTCGCCTTCGTGGCCCTCTTTGGCGCCGGCGGGCTCTTTGGTTCGCTCTCCCTGGCGCTGCCTGGCAACAACGCGGCGTACGTCGGCATCGGCGTCGGGATTGCCGGTGCGGTCGGCACCGGACTGGCGTGGCGCCTGTTCCGGCGCAGCGAGGCCCAGGGAGAGTTCCACATCGACAGTCTCGTCGGCGCGAGCGGCGAGGTGGTGGTGCCCATCACCGCCGGCGGGAACGGCGAGGTGAGCATCGTGGCCATGGGCGCGCCGCGGCGCTTCCCCGCCACTGCCGTCACGGCCCTGCCGATCGGCGCGATCGTGGTCGTCCAACAGGCCATCGGTGGTCGGCTGGTGGTCGGCGGCCCCGACGATCTCCTGACACCCCTCGGGGAACACAACAAGGCAACCACATAGGCCTGGCCGCGGTTGGCGGGCCCCAAGAGGAGGCGTCATGTTCTCGTTTCTCGACGGCGGCGTCTTTGCCGCGGCCGCCATGGTCATCGTGGTCGTGCTGCTGGTGGTCTACATCAGTCGCCGCTACCAGATCGCCGGGCCCAACGAGGCCCTGATCATCGCGGGCGCCTCCGGCTCCAAGGTCCGCCAGGGCTCCGCTGTGATCAGCAAGGAATCCGACGCCGGCATCCGGGTCGTGGTGGGGGCCGGGGCCGTCATCCTGCCGATCGTCAACAAGGCCTATCGGCTCCGCCTGCGCACCTACCAGAGCCAGATCAAGCTGGACGACGGGGTGACCTCGCAGGGCATCCGGGTCAAGGTCAACGCCAACGCCGTCTTCAAGATCGGCCGCCAGCCCGAGCAGATCCGCGCGGCAGCCGAGCGGTTCCTCGACCAGGAAGACGCCATCGACCAGACGGTCACGAGCGTCCTGGTGGGCTCGATGCGCGGCATCGTCGGCAAGCTGGCGATCAACGACCTGGTCACCAACCGCGACGAGCTGGTCAAGCAGGTCTCCGAGGAGGCCCGGCGTGAGCTGACGCCGCTTGGCATCGAGCTCGATGTCCTCAACATCCAGGACATCACGGACGAAGGCTTCCCCGGGCAGCAGAGCTACATCGCCCAGCTGGGCGTCAAGAACTACCAGGTGGCCCGCAAGGAAGCCGAGGTCGCCACGGCCCAGGCGCAGATGGAGATCATCGCCGCCCAGCGCGAGCAGCAGCTGAAGGCCGCGGACGCCAAGGCCCAGACCGACGCCGCGTCGGCCACGGCGGCCCAGGCCGGCCCCCTGGCCCAGGCCGAGGCCACCCGCGAAGTCACCCGGCGACAGACCGAGCTGGCGGAGCTGGAAGCCCTCCGCCGTGAGAAGGAGCTCCTGGCCTCGACGGTCAAGGTGGCCGCCGCCGATGCTGCCGCGATCGTCGCCCGGGCCCACGGTGACCGCGATGCCAAGATCGCGGCGGCCCAGGCCGAAGGCGAGAAGGTGCGCATCGAAGGGATGGCCGCGGCCGACGCCATCGCTGCCCGCGGCGAGGCAGAGGCAGAGGTCCTGGCGCTGCGCGCCCAGGCCTACCAGGCCTTCAACAACGCCGCCATCGTCTCGATCATCCTCGAGAAGCTGCCGGAGATCGTGCGGGCCGCGGCCGAGCCGATCGCGTCGATCGACAGCCTGACGATCCTGTCCACCGATGGAGCCTCGGAGATCGTGCGGACGGCCACCAATGCGGTGGCGCAGGGCAGTGAGGTCGTGCGCAGCCTGACCGGGATCGACCTTCGGTCGATGGTCGATGCGGCCATGAACAGCGAGACGGCCGGCAAGGCCGAAGAGCTGATGACGGACCTCCGGACCCGCCGCGAGGCGCGCAAGGCGGCGACGGCCGCGGAAACTGCCAGGATCAAGGCGGTCGAGCCAATCGAGGGCTCGCCCTCGGCGGCAGCAGCTTCTCAGCGGACGGCAGCGACGACGAGCACCGCTGACGGGGACGAGTCGCTAGACGCGGCGCCGAGCGCCCCCGTGCTGGGCGATTCATGGGCTCGCATCGACGCGATCCTCGAGCGGACCGGGACGCTGGCACGCGTCCGCAGCACGGCCGGAACGCTGCGCGGCATCCCCGGCTATCGCCGGCTGGCCACCGCAACCGTGGCCGACCTCGCCACCAGCAACCGAACCCCGGCCTCGCTTCGCGACGCGTTTGACAGTCTCCCCCAGGAGGTCCAGGTCGCCCTCTACCCGCTCACGGTCCAGGACGTGGTCGAGCATTACGCGGGCTGAGCCGCCGGGTCCAGCCTCCGACCCGCGCGTCGGAGGCTGGCAGGAGCACCTCGCCGGGTTCGGCGCCACCCGGGCGAGGTTGGGGAGCGACGGGCGGTAGCGCCTGTGATGCTGACGGCGGGCGGGGACTCCAGCGACCTCGCCTGCCGTGACGCCGCGCGGCCTGCGCGGCGGTTCGTTCGTGAAGTTGGTACCGGGGAGGGGGATCGAACCCCTACTCTCTTGCGAGAAACGGTGTTTGAGTTCGATGCAGACCGTTCGGGCACGTCCGGCTGTGGCCGTGCCCCTGAACGAAACCGCGATGCACTGGGGTTCTGGGACCGGCGCCGTGCGCGCCTACTGCTACCGCGTTGCTACCATCCACGGCCTCGCGGAGCGTTTGTCGGAGCACGCCTCACCAGCGAGCTGCCGTCGTCAGCCTGGAAGTCGCGTCGCTCTCGTCGGATGTCAGTCGTCCGCCGATCGACTGGAATCGTCGCGACCCCCACCGGGTAGGGTGCCAGGTTTCTGGCGGCGCGCGGTGCGGGCGGACATACATGGACCTGTCGGAGCGGGTAATGGCCAGGGCCACTCCATCTGGGCCGGAGCGAACGTGAGTGAGGCATCGCACCCCGGTAATCGCGCAGCCCGTCCCGCAGCTGCCAAAGGTACGCGTTCACGTGGTCGCCCCGGTGGTCGCGGCCGGCGGACTGGAGATGGTGGCACATGAAACTCCCACGGACAGGAGTTCCGCGGTGGTCTGCTGAGTCGACGGTTGGCTACCCCTCCAAGCGTCGTATCGCGATCGTGTGGCGGTCTCGTTCCATGCGCGGTTGACGTCCCTCGTGAAACCGTCGAGGGCGGCGAACAGCGAGTCGGCGCTGTACGCCAGACGCTGCGCAAGATCCGCGCCCGCTGGCCATCCCGTTGCGGCCCTGAACGACTCACCCGCCGTCTTCGTTCTATCCAGCATTCGGCCGAGCGCGGCAAGGCCCACTTCGGCGTGCGGGGATTCGCGAAGGAAGACTTCGAAATCTGCCGCGTTGGCATCGAAGGCTGCCAGTCCCTCACAGACTCGCGTCCGGTATTCAGCCAGGTCGATTGCTGCCGATGCGCGGATCGGGGGTGGCCATGGCGGCGCACTCCGACCCGTCGCGCCGATTCCCGCGGTCCCCTGCTGTATTGACGCAATCCACGCGACAACAACGACAACCGCGATCAACGCGAGCAACGGCCCGAGACGTCGTGGGGCATGGGCGGTCTCCACCCGTGCCCGCTCCTGGGCATCTTCCCACTCTCGTTGTGCGGCCCGCTGCTGCCGAATCCGTTCCAGGGCCGCCTCGCGCTCCTGGGCAGCCTGCGCGGCCCCCTGCTCGTGAGCCGCCTGGGCGGCTGCCGCTCGCGCCTGCGCTGCCGCTCGCTCCCGCTCGAGGCGTGCGGCCATCTCGCGTTCCCGTGCTGCGGCTCGTTCTTGGGAAGCGACCTGCTCTCGGGCAGCCCGCTCCTGAGCGGCCTGCTCTTGCGCCGCCCGCTCCTGAGCGACGCGCGCGGCGCCCGCGAACGACTGCCCGGATGCGCCCGAAGGCGAGCCTGAGTTACCTGGGTCCCCGTGAGATGAGAGCGTCCGGAGGATTACGTCATGCGCGGCGTTGATCTGGGTGGTCCAGTACGTTGCCCTTCGGACTGCGGCCGCATCCGATCCAGCCTTGTCTGGGTGATGGACTTTGAGGGCATCGTTCCGCGCGGCCCGGAGCATCGTCAGGGTGACAGGTCCTTCCTCCAACCCAAGGAGCTTCCGGGCCTCGCTCTCAGTCATGGCAGTCAACCGCCATTCGCTTCGCAGAAGGCGAGGGCGTTCGCGACATCCCGTAGAGGAATGCCCATCGCCGTCCAACCGGCGTCGATCTGATCAAGCTCGGCTGCGCTCGCGCCGCCGCTCGCTGAGGCTACAGTCTGGCAGAGCCAGGCGACCTGCCCGACGTAACGGGCCTGATCAGGACTCGACAGCGCTCGAAGGCTCCTTCCTGCCGTGGCAAGCATCACTTCGATAGGCTCGGTGCTCGGCTCGGAGATCCACCCGATGATGGCCTCGAAATCCGCCGCCGCCGTGGTCGCAGCGGCCCGGACTCGCTCGGACTGGGTCTCAGTGGCGATCGTTCGGAGCGCGCGGTCGAGGGCGGCTGCTTCAGCGTCATCGATGCGACCGTCCGCGAGCATGGTCTGCGTGGCCATGATGACCAGCCCGACCGCGAGTTCGCGGCCCGGAGAAGCGGTCGGCCGCGGCCCTGGCTGGGACGTCTGGGAGCCCGTCAGCCGGTCGTGCTGGCGGATCCGCTCAGCCAGGACCTCGGACGGAAGCGCAGTGGCGAGGTACGACTCGGCGGCGCTTCCGCCTACCTCCTCCTCCCGCTCGCAGGTGGTGCAGATCAGCAGGGCCTTCGTCGAGGTGGTGAACGTCGGGACGAAGTAGAGCGTGAACTTCGTCTTGGACTCAGCGACGAAGTGGATCCGCTCCTCGCGGCAGCGGAGGCAGGGCTTCACGACGAAACCGCGGCCTTGTCGCTTTGTCCGCGTGCCCCAGATGATCACGTGCAGCCCCGCATTGCGGCGGTCTTGGTAATGAGCGATCGTAGCGCCCCGGACGCGCCGCGTCGGCCCGCAGGGCGGGGGGGGTGTCAGCTCAATTGCTCAACGGCCCCCGTCGGCCCGAGCGAGGCTGGCCGCCTTAGCGGGATCGCAGGAGAGAGACCGGAGTGGGCGGTCCTGGAGTCGGTACGACTGCCGAGCGGGCCCACCGGTAAGATGGTCCCTCGATGGACGGGGATTGGTCGGTCACCGAGATTGTCGTGTGGGCAGCACTGGGTGTCGGGGCGTACCTGATCCATCCGCTGGGTCTCGACGATCGCTCCGTGTTCGCGCTATTCCTTGCGTACGTGTTCGGCAGGGAGGTCGGATCGAGTCGTCAGCTGCGGCGAAGCCTGGACGAGCAGTGCCGTGCCGCTCCGACGCCGAATGTCTGCGGTCGTGGGCAGGAATGCCCGCACCATCCCGGATGGGTTTGGGTTGATGGGCCTGGTTTCGTTCGCCGTGATCAGGCCGAACGAGATGCGGCCCGTGAGCGCTTCTTGATCCTGCCGCGAACGTCAGCCAAGAAGAAGGCCGAGGCCGGCGCCGGGCGTAGCCCCGAGCCGAGGCCCGAGCCCACTCCTGACGGCTGGATCTGCCCCGACCACGGGAAGGTGGTCCAGAAGCACTCTGCGCGGACCGGGCGGGACTACCTCGCGTGCCCGGTCGCGGAGTGCATCGAGATCGAGCGACGATGAAGGCGGATCCTTGTCGTCCTGGCGGATCGTCGGCCGAAGCGCAAGCACGGTCACTCGGATAGCGATCCAGCACCCGCGCCTACTCCTCAGCGCTTTGGCCCGGTCCGGCTACTCGTCCACGTCGCCGGGGTATTGCCGGAGCACCCGCTCGAGCTCATCCGTGGTCAGCCCGCGGGCGTGCGCCTGGAGGGCGTATTCCTCTGCGCCGTCGAGGTACGCGAACCGTAGCCGGCGGTTCAGCTCCTCCGTCCGGCTCCCGTCTGGCTGAGGCACGCCGCGGAGCTGGTCGTTCAGGTCGCGCAGCGCGGCCAGCTCAACCTCACCCGTGCCGGTGACGGTCTGCGGCGTCCTGCCGCGGCCGGGGTGGGGTCCGTGAGCCGAGACGTGCCAAGCGCGGTCGCCCGGGCTGTAGAGGGCCGGGCCGACCTGCCAGCGGGCCGGGAGCGCCTCGTGGACGGCGGCCCAGGCGGCTTCGGTGGCGGCGGATGGGTCCATTGCCAACATGGTAGGCCTCGTCGCAGGAAGGCCTGGTTGTGCTAGGAGTTGCCCAGGATGACGAATCGCTTGCCGGACAGCGTCTTCTGCTCAACGGAACTCTCGCCGGGCCCATGACCGCACTGTGAACCGACCATACCTCGATGGGTCGGACCAGGGAAACTGCGTCGAGAACGAGAAGCATCGTCGAGTCGGCGCCGAAATATCGCCCCCGCCGCTCCACTGCGAACTCGCCCGCTGCCGACGGGGGCATGCGGGTGACTTTCGACGAGTAGATGACTAGGCCGCGAAACGTCCGGCCAAGGGCTGACGAGATGCGCAGTCGCAGGGTTGGTTGGAACCGACCCTGAGGGCTTGGGCTATTGTTCGTGAGTGCGATTGCACGGCTGCTGTGGGGTCGCGTGGGATAAGGGAACTCGCCGCGACGTCGAGGGAGCTCGAGACCCCTGTGAACGCAACCCGCCGAGTTGGGGACGTGTCTCTTGAGATCGGCTGATGGACCCGCATCGAACAAGGCAATCGCTGGCGTCCTCGCACTCACCGGAACAGAGCTCCTTGCGTTCCTGAAACCGGTGCCCGTGCAAGACCTTCGCCGCATGGTCAAGTTGTCGCCCGTTGGCCGGACCATGCAGAAGTCCGAGCTGGCCGGGTTTCGGATTGACAAGTTGACGCGAGAGCGGGTCGCCCAGGGCCTGAATCGGGCAATGACCAAAGGCGACGCCGCGGCCGTAGCACTGACTGTCTTGTACATGTGGGACCGGGCGGCGGCGGAACGAGGCCTGCGAACCGAACTGCTCGGTGGCGCCGACCTGTTCGAGGGGGAGGTCGTGCCGGCGGGCTTCTTGGACCGATTGGGCGTGACTCTGGATGCCGACACCATGAGCGTCCTCGCCAAACTGGTGGATGAGGAGCCAGAGCGGGGCCTGCGGCACCCCACGGGTGAATTGGAGGCCCCCCAGGAGGCGACCGCGAATTCCACGACCGAACCCACGTCCGTGGGAGGCCCCGGAACGAATGTGGGGCCGAGCGAACGCGAGGAGCCTCGCTTTGACGCCTTTCGGACCTTCCGTAACGTCGTCGAACGCGACCGCGACCGAGGAGGACCGGAGGCCGCGATCGGCCCTGTGGACAGTGATCCGTCAATGCCGGCGTATCCCGAACAGTGCGCTGCGGCAGCCGAACGACAGGGATTGCATTCAGCCGCACGCTCGTACTGGGCGACTGCGTCACTTCTTTCGATCGAGATGAACGATGAGCGAGGCCTCGACCGCACGTTGCCCAAGGCGGTTGTCGCCGGCGTGCGAGCGGATGACGACCGTCAGATTGACGATGGTGATCTCGACGAGGTGCTGTCGGCTGCATTCGTAGCAGGGTCGGCCTCAGGCCGCAGCAGTCTCCTCACGCTGCTCATGGTGGCCCAGCGGGAGCCAGGTGCGGCACTTGATCGGATCGGGCCAAGAGCCCGAGAGAAGTTGGCCGGTCTGGTCGCGGAGGCACTCCCTGATCTTTCGATGCTGATTCGCCGGGCCAAAGGTCAGGAGCCTGCACTTGCCGTAGCCTCGCGTCGCCTCGGCCTCATCGTCGACGGCCTCCGTCGCGTCTCCAACAGCCTTCTCGAAACCCCAACGTTGGATGAGATCCGGCGGAAGCGAGCCGAGATCGTCGCGTCCCTGCGCCAACTTGAACCGTTCGTGCCCGGGAGCGAGGCGCCGAGCCACGGCCGTCTGGTGAGAGCACTCGCCGGCGGGATCGCGTCATACGAGAGAGCCGCATCGGCGGAGATCGACGTGGTCTATCAGGACCTCCGCTCCGAAATCGACGACGCTCTTCGCGAGGCACGAACGAATGACGGCTTCTACGAGGGAGCACTTTTCGTTCCGATTCTGTCGGCGATTGCACGGGCCGTTGAGACCCACTTCGTTGGCCAGGTGGCCAGCAGGAACCCGCATCTGATCGTGGATGTCGTTAAGCCAGCCTTGGTGACCGGCTCGCATTGGATGTTCGAGGTCGGCGTCACCAACGAAGGCAACGGGACGGCTCGCGGGATCAGCGTCGAGTTTGAGAGCGAGGATTGGTATGTCGCTGTTCCAAACCGCGTCGTGTTCGACCGCCTCGAGCCAGCCGCGACTATCGTCCAGAAGATCGAAGTGCTGGTGTCGAAGACCGACGAGCCGCGCTTGATCCTGACCATCGGCGTCACCTACTCGGGGCGCCGAGGCGAATCGGAGGAACGGACGGAACTCCGTGTTTCCAAGGGCCGGCAGTCGGACTTCAGTCTCTTCGAGTACGACGCCCCCTACACGATCCAGTCCATCGGATCCGCCGAACGGCTGAAGGGGCGCGCCGAACAACTACGCCGAATGCGGGACGCGTTTCGTCGTCGCGGATCACTCTTGGTGACGGGCCAGCGTCGCGTTGGCAAGACCTCGTTGACGAAGGTCTTCCTAGCCGAACTCGACTCCGTAGACAGGGCCGTTGCGATCCACGTCCCCCTCGGAGAAATCGAAGCGGCATCGGGCGAGCCGGACCTCGGGTTCCTGGGGCGGGACCTGGTCGCGCGTATCCGCGAGGCATTCGAGATGCGATTTGGCTATGAATGCCCCGTGGCGCCGCCGGCCCTCAGTGAGTTCCGCGACTCCTTTAACGCCGCGTTCACCGGGTTCATCCGCCAACTCGACAAGGCATTTCCCGGACTGCGCCTCGTGTTGGCAATCGACGACTTCGACGAGCTACCTACGCCCATGTTCACCGGCCCACAGGGACGACAGTTGTTCCTTGCCCTCCGGGCGCTCATGGACAAGGGCACGACCTTCTTGTTTGTGGGGAGCGAACGCCTGCCAGCACTCATGGCGGAGCAGGCGCAGCGCCTGAACCAGGTAGACGTACTGCTCGTGGATTATCTGGATGCAGCTTCTCTCAGCGCACTCGTGCGAGATCCGACAGCCGAGACCCTGGACTTCGGCGACGATGCAGTGGACAGGATTGCCGCCTGGTCGGCTCGGAACCCCTATTTCGCAACCATCATCTGCGGCGAGATCTTCGACCGCGCACGACTGGCGGAGGACCCGTCGATCAGTGGTCTCGATGTCGAGCGGGCGGTGGCCGCGATTATCGATGGTACCCCGCGATCCTTCTATCAACATTTCTGGGCAGACTCGCCCCGTGTCCGGGACGAGGAAAGGGACCTTGAGGAAACCAAGGCCGCCATCGTGGTCAGGTCGATTAGCCGACTTCAGGCGGATCCTTTCCAGTTTATCGACCGTGCCGTTGCGTGCCGATCAGCACGTGGCCTCTCTGGGACAGAGGCCGAGGGTGAGTTGTCATCTCTACTCGACCGAGGGGTGCTCGAGCTCTCATCTGCGAACGACGCCTTCGTGCGGTTCCGTGTGCCCCTCTTCGCCGGATGGCTGAAGCGGCACGCTGACGTGCAGTTCAAGCAGGACAAGTCATTGGCCGCTCAGGTTCGCCAGTTCGCGCCCAGCAACGAACTCGGCGTGGATGAGGTACGCGAGATTGTGAATGGGCTCGAGTACCAAGGCGAGCCCATCTCAACTGATGACGTCCGAGCGTGGGCACAGCAATTCGGCAGCCTCGACGACCAGAGGGTGATGCTGCCGCTCCTCGCCGGCGTCAAGGCCCTCGGGCTCTACAGGCAGGCCGCATTCATTGGTGCCTTGACGTCAATCGACGCGCTCGTCGGATCTGCGTCGGCCAAACATGGCATTCCGCACCTACTCGACAAGAAGCGTCGGTCCGAGAACTACTTTGTCACGCATGTCGACGAGACCGGCAAGAGTGGAAGCGTCACCGTCGTCGCGTACCGCCGCCACAACAAGATCTACGAGCGCCACGCCGGTGCTCCCGACAAGATCCTCCCCCTGTTGAAGGAAGCTCCTGGACCGTCCATTCTCGTGTGCGTCGACGATTTCGTCGGCTCCGGTGAGAGCGCCGCGCATGGACTAGCTGCGCTCATCAATCGCCTCGACCGCGACGCCGTTGGGTGGCGGGATAGCACCCTGCTGGTATACGCATGCGTCGCGGGCTTCAGGAGCGGTATTGAAAGGATCCAAGAGACGGTGGGAGATATCGTCGAGGTGATATGCCCGAATCCTCTCGACGAGAGTGATAGGGCCTTCAGCGAGTTGGGAACGATATACAAGGAGGGCGACGACCGGTTGCGCGCCCTGACCCTCGCAGAGCGGTACGGCAGGCTGCTCGATCGAAGGCAGCCCCTTGGCTACGAGGATTCGCAGGCCCTTGTCGTCTTCCCGGACAGTGTCCCAAACAACACGCTGCCGATCTTCTGGAAAACCGGCAATGTCGGCGAGAGACTCTGGACCCCGCTCTTCAAGGCGAGGGGCTAGCCCAGCCTGCGTCTACCGGCGCTCGGACATCTCGAACCCGGCGGATCTGGACATCACCCCGATCCGCTGCCACACGTGCGTAGCACCGTCTGCTAGGCTCGCCGCTATTGCACCGGCTGGGGAGGATCAACCCGCGTGTCGAAGGCAGACGCCGCCGTCCGTATTCGCGAGGTCTTCGATGGCATCCGCGCCTACGTGGGCGAAGGTCACCGCCTGAGCGAGGCCGACACCCGTGCCGAGTTCATCGACCCCGTCCTCGCCGCCCTCGGCTACCGCTCCATCGTGGACATGCGGCGCGAGGTCCGGATCGCCGACACGAACGAGTCCCTCGACTACGTGCTGCAGCCCGATGGCAAGCGCCAGGTGGCGGTGGAGGCGAAGTCCATCGACCGCGCCATCCTTGAGAAGGACGCGGCGCAGGTCGTCCAGTACTGCTCCATTCTGGGGATCCGCTGGGCCGTGGTGACCAACGCTCGTGAGTGGCGGCTGTACGACCAGTTCGACCGTGGGCAGCTCTCTGCCAAGCTCGTCTACCGCGTTGAATTGGACCGCGTGAAATCCGAGCACGACCAGCAGGCCGACTTCGAACGCCTCTGGCTGCTGTCAGCCGACGCCTTCCGCGATGGCGACGGTCCGTCGCACTGGATCGAGTCCCGCCGGATGGACGCGGTTCTCCGGGCTGCGCTCGTCGACGAACGGTCGCAGGAGATCCGCTACCTGCGCAAGCGCCTCGAGGACCAGGGGATCAAGACGACCGCCAGCGAAGTCGCTGCGTGGTTCGGCGACGCCCTGTCGGACCGCCACCAGCGAGCACCGGTCGCAGAGTCCAAGCCGGTGGCTGTGCAGTCGCCAACGCCCGCGCCCCCCAGCGCGACGCCAACGGCAGTCCCCAGTCCGAACCAGGCTACCGAGCACTACCTCGTGCCCGCCTCCGCGCAAGGTGGGATCACGGCAGTCCAGTCGCTCCACAACTGGCTGGATAGCGGCAAGTGGGGAATGCACGAGCGGACGGGATGTCGCCGCAGGATCAAAGCCGGCGACCTCCTCGCGTTCTACGCTGGCAAGTCAGGGGTCGTTGCCTACGCCCAGGCGGCTGGCACCGCCGATGTGCTCGTGACCGAGGCCGAGTGGCCGGAACCGACTCCGATGAGCCAGCCGGCCTACAAGGTCCCCCTCCGCAACGTCACCTGGCTCCCTGTGTCCCGCCGGCTGGATCTGGCGCTGCGGTCGAGTCTCGATGCCTTCCAGAAGCATCCGGCGGATGGCAACTGGGCGTGGCTCGTCATGGACACCCATCGGATCACCCGCGAGGACTTCCTCCGGCTGATCGGCGATGCCTCCTGAGCTGACGGTCCACCGGCCATCGACACACAGCTAGAGAGCTGACGAAAGGCGGTAGCCCAACTGTTCGAGCAGGCATTCAAGAACATCGACGACGTCCTCCACAAGGACGCCGGCTCGTCGAGTGAGCTGGACTACACCGAGCAGACCTCCTGGCTCCTGTTCCTGAAGTACCTCGACGCCCTCGAGCAGGACAAGGCGACCGAAGCCGCCCTCCACGGGAAGGTGTACGAGTTCATCGTCGCGGAGCCGTACCGCTGGGCGCGCTGGGCAGCGCCCCGGACCTACGACGGGAAGATCGACTACAACCGCGCCCTGACGGGCGATGACCTCCGGGTGTTCGTCGACGAGAAGCTGTTTCCCTACCTGCGCGGCTTCAAGCAGCGGGCGACCGGGCCGAACACCATCGAGTACAAGATCGGCGAGATCTTCGGGGAGATCAAGAGCAAGTTCCAGAGCGGCTACAACCTGCGCGACGTCATCGACATCATCGACACCCTGAAGTTCGGCTCACAGACGGAGAAGCACGAGCTCTCCCATCTGTACGAAGCCAAGATCCGGAACATGGGCAACGCCGGCCGGAACGGCGGCGAGTACTACACGCCCCGCCCGCTCATCCGGGCGATGATCAAGGTGGTCGACCCCAGGATCGGCGAACGGATCTACGACGGTGCGTGTGGATCAGCGGGCTTCCTGTGTGAGGCGTACGAGTACCTCAACGCCAAGCCTGGGCTGACGACCAGCGACCTCGAGACGCTCCAGACCCGGACGTTCTACGGCAAGGAGAAGAAGAGCCTCGCCTACGTCATCGCAATCATGAACATGATCCTGCACGGCATCGAGGCGCCGAACATCCTGCACATGAACACGCTGGCGGAGAACCTCGCCGACATCCAGGAGAAGGACCGCTACGACGTGGTCCTGGCCAATCCGCCGTTCGGTGGCAAGGAGCGCCAGGAGGTTCAGCAGAACTTCCCGATCAAGACCGGTGAGACGGCGTACCTGTTCCTCCAGCACTTCATCAAGAGCACGAAGGCCGGCGGTCGGGCCGCCGTCGTCATCAAGAACACGTTCCTGAGCAACACCGACAACGCCTCGGTCAGCCTCCGGAAGCTGCTGCTTGAGAGCTGCAACCTCCACACCGTGCTCGACCTGCCCAGCGGGGCGTTCCTGGGAGCGGGCGTGAAGACGGTCGTCCTGTTCTTTGAGAAAGGGAGTCCGACCAGGGAGGTTTGGTACTACCAACTCCAGCCGGGCCGGAACATGGGCAAGACAAACCCATTGAATGACGACGACCTTGATGAGTTCGTGACCCTCCAGAAGACGTCCGCCCAGTCCCCGAAGTCCTGGTCCTTTCAGGTCGTCACCATCGACCATGCGACGTTCGACCTGTCAGTGAAGAACCCGAACGGTGGCGATGAGGTCGCGCATCGGAGCCCGCAAGCTATCCTGGAGGAGATCGCCGCACTGGATGCGGAGTCCGCAGCAGCATTGCTGGTCATCCGAGCCCTGCTGTGAAGGTCGACTGGCAGCTACGGCCCCTGAGTGAGGTCTGTCAGTTTCAGCGTGGGCTGACGTACTCAAAGGAGGACGAGGTCGCGTTCTCGGGCAACGCGGTTCTTCGGGCCACGAACATCAATCTTGCCTCGCACCTACTTGATTTCGAGGAACTCAAGTACATCAGCGACCGATTCGACGTGCCTGTCGACAAGAAGGTGAAGAAGGGCTCGCTTGTCATCTGCACCTCCAGTGGCAGCAAGAGCCACCTTGGGAAGGTCGCGTTCATCGATGATGACTACGGTTATGCGTTCGGGGGATTCATCGGGATGCTCACCCCGACTGCTGACCTTGAGCCGAGGTACCTGTTTCACCTGATGACGTCTCCTGCCTACGAGGACTTCATCGGGATGCTGGCAGGGGGTATGAACATCAACAACCTGAAGTTCGATGACCTCAAGCAGTTTCAAGTACCTCTTCCCCCTCTCGCTGAGCAGGCCCGGATCGTCGCCACACTCGACAAGGCATTCGCGGCCATCGCCACAGCCCGCGCCAATACCGAGCAGGCCCGGCACAACGCCGAGAGCGTCTTCGTGAGCTACCTCAACGCCATCTTCACCAGGCAGGACGATGGGTGGGCTGAGGGGAGCCTTGGGGAGTTCGTTGACGGCATCTCGACCGGACCGTTTGGCTCTCTCTTGCATAAGTCCGACTACCGGCGCGGTGGAATCCCTTTGGTCAATCCGATCAACATTGAGGGAGCGAAGATCGTCCCAGATGACCACAAGGCCGTCTCCCCAGGGGTAGGGCAACGGCTCTCGAGCTATGCACTCCGGGAAGGCGACGTGGTGGTCGCGAGGCGAGGCGAGATCGGCCGATGTGCCGTAATCGACAGCGATCAGGCAGGCTGGCTCTGCGGCACTGGGTGCTTCTTCATACGGCCGTCGGCCAGGACCGACCCGCAATTCCTGGCGCATCTCCTCCGGTCCCGACCGTACCGCAGCAGGCTTGAGGGCTTGTCCGCACGAGCGACGATGCCGAGCATCAGCAATGTCGACCTCGCGAATCTTCCGGTCAGACTGCCCTCCGTGGCCGAGCAGGAGCGGGTCTCGGGCAGGCTCCGAGACCTTGGGGCTGAGACCTCCCGACTCGCCGCCTTGTACGAGCAGAGACTCGCTGCACTCGATGCCCTGAAGCGGTCCCTGCTCCACGCTGCATTCACGGGCGTGCTCTGACGTGACAGCCCTGAACGAGGCCGAGACCCGGGCCGAACACATCGACCCGGCGCTCAAGGCGGCGGGCTGGGGCGAGGTCGACGGCAGCCGGATCCACCGCGAGTACCAGATCACCCAGGGGCGGCTCCAGGGCGGCGGGAAGCGGTCCAAGCCCGAGATTGCCGACTACATCCTGGTCTATCGCAACACGAAGCTCGCGGCGGTCGAGGCGAAGCGCTGGGACGAGTACTACACCGCCGGAGCGGCCCAGGCCAAGACCTACGCCCAGAAGCTCGGGATCCGGTTCACGTTCGCTACCAACGGCGAGAGGATCTACGAGATCGACATGGCCGATGGCGCCGAGGGCGACGTCGCCGCGTTCCCGACGCCGGACGAGCTCTGGGACCGAACGTTTGCGAAGCAGAATGCCTGGCGGGACCGCTTCGCGGCCGTGCCACCCGAGACGAAGGGCGGGACCTGGGGCGGTCGCTACTACCAGGACATTGCCATCGGCAGCGTCCTAGAGGCGGTCGCCGCCGGCAGGAAGCGGATCCTCCTCACGATGGCCACCGGCACCGGCAAGACCGGGATCGCGGCGCAGATCGCCTGGAAGCTGTTCAAGAGCCGTTGGAACCTGGGCGGCGAGCCCACCCGTCAGCCCCGGATCCTGTTCCTGGCCGACCGGAACATCCTCGCCGACCAGGCGTACAACGAGTTCTCCTTCTTCCCCGAGGACGCCCTCGTGCGGATCGCTCCGGCGGACATCCGCAAGAAGGGCCAGGTCCCCAAGAACGGCTCGATCTTCTTCACGATCTTCCAGACGTTCATGAGCGGCGAGGGCGAGACCCCGTACTTCGGCGACTACCCGGCCGACTTCTTCGACTTCATCGTGATCGACGAATGCCATCGCGGCGGTGCGAGAGACGAGAGCACCTGGCGCGGCATTCTCGAGTACTTCGCCCCGGCGGTTCAGCTCGGGATGACGGCCACGCCGAAGCGCAAGGACAACATCGACACCTACAAGTACTTCGGCGACCCGGTCTACACCTACTCGCTCCGCGAAGGCATCAACGACGGCTACCTCACGCCGTTCAAGGTCCGCCAGATCTCGACCACGCTCGACGAATACGTCTACACCTCGGATGACACGGTCCAGGAGGGAGCGGTCGACCCGGTCAAGGTGTACGAGGAAGCCGACTTCAACAAGATCATCGAGATCCGTGAGCGGGAGGCGTACCGGGTCAGCCTGTTCATGGAGATGATCGACCAGCGCGAGAAGACCCTGGTCTTCTGTGCGACCCAGCTCCACGCCCTCGTCGTGCGCGACCTGGTGAACCAGATCAAGGCCAGCAAGGACCCCAACTACTGCGTCCGGGTGACCGCCAACGACGGCGCCCGGGGCGACCAGTACCTGCGCGAGTTCCAGGACAACGAGAAGACCATCCCGACGATCCTGACGACCTCTCAGAAGCTCTCGACCGGTGTGGACGCCCGGAACATCCGCAACATCGTCCTGATGCGCCCGATCAACTCGCTGATCGAGTTCAAGCAGATCATCGGTCGGGGCACCCGGCTGTACGAAAACAAGGACTACTTCACGATCTACGACTTCGTGGAGGCCCACCACCACTTCGGCGACCCCGAGTGGGACGGCGAGCCCGAGGAGGTCACGACCACGAAGGGCGGCATCGTGGCGGGTCCGTCACCCGAACCTCCGATCACGGACCCCGACGAGCCGCCGAAGCCGCCGCCCGCGAAGATCGTCGTGAAGCTGGCCGACGGCAAGGAGCGGACGATCCAGAGCATGGTGCAGACCACCTTCTGGGACCCGTCTGGCAAGCCGATGTCGGCTGCCGAGTTCCTCAAGAGCCTGTTCGGCGCGCTGCCCGATTTCTTCAAGACCGAGGCGGAGCTCCGGGCCCTGTGGAGCCTCCCCGACACGCGCAAGGCGCTCCTGGCGGGCCTGGCAGAGCGGGACTTCGATGCCGATGCCCTGGCCGAGATGCAGCGGGTGATCGACGCGGAGAGCAGTGACATCTTCGACGTCCTGGCCTACGTGGCGTTCGCCCTGCCGACCCTGACCCGCGAGCAGCGGGCGGCGGCCGCCCGGGGCCGGACAGCGGGGCAGTACACCGAGCCGCAGCGGGCCTTCATCGACTTCGTCCTGGGGCAGTACACCAAGGAGGGCGTCGGCGAGCTCGACGGGGACAAGCTGGCGCCCCTCCTGCGCCTCAAGTACAAGGCCATCGCCGATGCGACCACGGTCCTGGGCGACCCGGCGCAGATCCGGGGCCTGTTCATCGGGTTCCAGCACTACTTGTACGAGCCCACTGGAGCGCCAGCCGCCGCACGCTGATGACCTGGCGCGGGGCGGCCAGTCACATACCCGGGTCCACCGCTCGGAGACCGCTATCGGGCTGCCGATGGCCGAGATCCACGAGGAGCTGGTCCGGCGGTCGGAGCGCTCGCTCCAAGCGCTCGGGATCGGCATCTGCTTCGTCAACCGGCTCCGGGGTGGAGCAGCTGCCCCACCAGGCTCGAGGGGACGCGCTGCGAAGCCTGGGTCGGTAGCGTCCGCAAGGACCCTTGGCCGGGCCGGGGGGTTCGATGGCGGCAGTGGAAGTGACGGCTGCCGACCAGGCCGCGGGAGGGTGTTGTCAAGGCCGTTGGACGCTTTCGGCGATTGGTCGCCACGGGGCTCGCGGGATCACGGTAGTGCGGTCCAAGTCGAGTTCCTGACCCGCGTTCCGTCGACAATTCAGGCATGTCTATACAGTCGAACCGGGATTCGCAGACAGACTCGGCGATACACTGGCCAGGTGATCCCGTCGCCGTTCCCTCCATTCCTCCCGGCCCGGATTCGCTCCAGACTCGAAGTCAGCGAGCGGTGGGATCACTGGTACTGGAGCGGCAGATTCGGAGAGGACCCGCTGCGCACCTCTGCGGCGAACTACAAGCGCGCGAAGGTCCGCTTTCGCGGTCGCAGCGTCGATCTGATCCGCGTCCTCGCCTATACCTTCGACCAGCCTGGTACGGCCATGATCCGCCAGTGCGGCAACGAGTGGTGTGTACGCCCGGACCACTTCGAGGCGACGCCGAAGTTGGAGCAGGCACGGCGGGCGATTGCCCGCGGGAGGCGAGTGCCTAGAACTCGAGGATGGGGCGAGTTGAAACGCGAGCGGTGGCTCCGGTCGATGATGCTGCGATCCGGATAGTGGTAGTTCTTGGGACTCGCGACGCGCTGATCGGCGGCGCCCTGGGCCATCACTGGCGGCGCACCCCGACACCCCGACAGGTGCCCGCCACAGCGTGAGTCGGGGTCGTGTCGGGGTAATTGGTCATGAGACTGGAGACGACCCCGACACCCGACACACCCTTTAGGGTGTCGGGGTCCCTGTCGGGGAGGTCGAAGACTGTGCGCCCGAATGGTCGGGATCACGATCCGGTGCTGGCTGGACGGCCCAGTACTCCCAACGACCGCGCGGTGTCCCTACGTTGGTACTGGCCACCTTGCCTTGGGCCTCGAGCTGGTCCAGGTAGCGACGGGCGGTGTGTTCATTGACCTGAAGGTGCTTCGCGACGACGTAATGAGACGTGCGACCAGTTGCCCGAAGGACGGCGAGAACCTCATCGAGGGGGACCTTCGTCTGGTCCGTTGCTCCGGTATTGGCCGTCCACGTCCATGCGTACCGACCTTCGTCGCGCTGCAGGATCCCATCGCTCGCGCCTGGTCGCTTGAAGACGCGGAAGCGCGAACTCAACGGGCCAACCTTGTCGAGCAGGATGACGGCGTCGGCCTGCCGAGTAAGGTTGCCGAGGACGTCCTGGAGGTCGGGCACGTAGGACGACTTCCCGTCGCGCGGCTTCTTGACCGTGTGGCAGAGCAGGAGGACAACTAGCCAATCACGTCGGCCGACCATCAGTGTCTTGATCGCGGCGTCCAGGCCCTCGGCCTCCTTGCCCCACACCTCCTTGCCGTACATAGAGTCGGCCGAGTCGAGCACGCAAAGGACGGGGCGCCCAGTTTCGCCGTGGGCACGGTCCAGCTCGGCCCCGATATGAACCAGATCGGCGTCGTTCTTCAAGCTCAGAAACGCGTCGTCAAGGGTCGTCAGTCGGAATATCGGTGAGGGCACCTCGACCCGGAGGTCGACTGATAGGTGCCGAATTCGGTCGAGGGCTTCACCTGTCCCGACTTCCATGTCGAAGTAGCAGACCGCCATCGCCTCGTTAACACGGAACTGCCCGAACAGCGGACCCGCCATACCGGGGTCGATGACAGACAGCGCCACCTGCAGGGCCACGTATGTCTTGCCGGTGTCTTCATACGCCGCAAGTAGTGCCCGGTAGCCGACCCGGAGGAGCTTGTCGACCAGGAAGGTGTGAGTCGCTGGCTGCCATGTTTCGAGCAGCTTCGCGACGTCGCTCATCAGCGGATGGTCGGCTCGGGTTCCCTCGGCTGCCAGGCTTTGCCGCCGGGCCTCGCGCTCATCGAGGACCCGATTGAAGTCGGCGTTGCTGATCAGAAACGGCTGGCCGCCGTTGCCTATCAGGGTCATCGGGCCCCTTCCCGCGATACCGCCAATGGGCGTGACCGATCGCAGGCTTTCGGTGGCATCGGTCACCCCCCTCCACTGGCGCCGAAGCATCGCCTCGCCTGACATGCGGTCGATGAGGGTCAGTTCAGGATGATGGTCCATCAAGGCGCGGAGGTCGGCCAGGGCCTCGTCATACGTCAGATCGGATTGGACAGTCATCGGGGGCAACGCCTGTTGAGGAAGGCGCGTTCGGCCGGCGTCAACGGGGGCAGTTTCATCGCTTGGGCCTGTGTCTCTCGACCAGCTCGTACTGCGGCAGGTCATCGACGCCTGGCCCCCAGCAGTGAGGAACCCGGAAGCCAAGCAGAGTGGGCCCCGTGCCCCGACCGCCGCCGTGGGTGTGCCGTCGTCCGCAGTACGGGCAGTCGTCGATGACCCACAGCCATTGTCGACCAGCAAGCTCAGCGTGCACGTACGCGATCGCCGTCGCGCGCTTGCCGGCACTCACCGCCGACCACCGGACCAGTCGGGGTCGCCGACCTGGGCAAGCGCAGAACTCGGGACCAGCCGCCGGCCCCGCACCTTGACGGAGCGAAGTTCCCCAGACGAGATGAGGTGATACGCGGTCGTCCGGCCAACGCCCAATAGCGAGGCCGCCTCAGGAATTGAAAGGAGCGCGTCCACGTCCGGTCGTTGTCGCTCAGCGAGGCGGCGTTCGACGGTCTGGGCGATTGCCTGGGCAAGGTCCAGCGTCAAGCGCGTGAGCAGGTCGTCGGAGCCGGCGGAGCCCGCCGAGAGCGGTCGCGGAGTCATAGTCTGACCTCGGGAGCCAGGTAGGGTTCAGGTTGTCGGGCCGCCGACATCGCGCACGGCGACGTGGTCTCACCCCAATGGCGCGGGTTGGAAGCGGACTGCAACGGACTCATGCGGTCATCGTCGGATGCCGCACCACCTACGACTATTTGACAGCGAGCTTCCTGTCGCTCTCGGTCCGTTTCCTCGACAGCGGCCCCGGCGGCCACCAGTCGTCGAGGAAGCTCTCCAACGCATACCCGTTGTTAGCGAGGACCTGCTCGACCGACTGCACATCCGTGCCCGTAGCCCCGGCTACATCCTCCAACGTCGGGCGTTCAGGCCCTGGGAGGGTGGTCACTGCAGCGACCACCGCCAGAACTCTCTCCAGCTCAGCGCGGGGCCTTCTCCTCGACCACGCCCGTCCGGGCGGCCAGTAGCTGTCAAGGAACCGCTCCCATGTGTATCCCGTGTCTTTGAGGATCTTCTGGATCCGCCCCAAATTTCCACCGTCAGATCCACCAAAGGCACCGGCCAAGGCCTCCTGGGTTGGGCGCTTCGCGCGGTCTAAGGTGCTCAGCGCGGCCAGCAGCCGGTCCCATGTCTGATGCCCAACGCCCTTGGGGCGCCCCGGCCGCCGGTCAAGAGACGGCGGGTCAAAGACCCAATCCCCATACGGATCGAAGAAAGGAGCGGCTCGCCAAGCCTCGTTGACTACCTCCTCAAGCAGTCCATCGAGGTCCGCGCGCTCGGCCTCGGTCAGGACCTTCCCCGTCTTGTGCTTGCGAAACAGGGCGGCGTACCGGCGACGCTGAGGAGGCGTCAACTCGCGGTAGGGTCTAGGCTCCGGCACCTCCTAGCCCCCGAGCGCCCGATCCATCGCGTCCGCCGCGTCGCGACGAAGGTCCGGCACGACGGCGGCATAGATGTCGGCGGTGATCGTGATTGTGCTGTGGCCGAGCTGGTCTGCTACGACCCGGAGGGGCACTCCCGCAGCCAGGAGTGCCGTGGCCGTCGAGTGGCGGAGCCCGTGGAACGGGACATGGGGGAGGCCGGCAGCCGTCAGCAGCGGGTCGAGGGCATGGCTCACATCGGACGCCTTCAGTGGCCGCCCCACGGCATCGGTGAAGACGAGCCCGTGCTGGTCCTGCCATGCGGTTCCAGCGGCGGCCCGGAGGCCGTCCTGGGCCGTCTGTTGCGCCCGCAGGGCCTCGACGGCGCGCGCCGGCAGATGTAGCGTCCTCCGGCTCCGTGCTGTCTTGGGTTCCGCGAGCTTCCAGCCGATCCAGTCACGAGCGAGCGAGCGCCGGACCGTCAGGAGTGCCGCATCGAGATCCACGCTGTCCCACGCGAGCCCGAGCAGCTCGCCCTGCCGGAGGCCAGTCGTGGCCGCGACGGTGACCAGTGGGCCGAGCGGATTGTCGGCACACGAGGTCAGGAGCGCCCTCAATTGGGCCGGCTCCAGATAGTCGCGGCCCGGCTGCATGTCGCGCCCAGGGACCCTCGGTGGGCGCGCCAGTGCGGCCACGTTGCGGTGCACCAGTTCGTCGCGCGCGGCGTCGCCGAGGGCCTTGCGGAGAGTCACGCGAACGCTGGCCGCCGTTCGGGCTGCCTTGCCGGCGGCGATCAATCCCGCCGTCATGCGCTCCACATCGGCAGGCGTGAGCTTTGCAAGGGTCACCCTGCCGAGAGCTGGGACGATGTGCCCGCGAATGTGCTGCTCGCGCCCGATCCACGTCTTGGGTGCCACGCGCGCCCGCTCGGCCACGAGCCATCGACTGAGGTATTCGGCGAGCGTGACGTTGGCCGACGGCTCTTGGCCGCGGGCGAGTTCGGCGCGGAGTACGTTGAGACGACCCCGCGCCTCGGCCTGCGTCGCAGCGCTGACCGTGCGGCGCTTCAGCTGCCCAGCATTGTCGGTCCAGGTCACGGCGCCGCGCCAACGGCCGGCGCTATCGCGGTATAGGGAGCCCTCGCCATTGGCGCGGCGTCGGGTCCGGGGCGGGTATGCTGCCATCGGTTCCGTTCCTCTCACTCAGGAGCGCGAACCTGACGGCCTCCGGTGTCTGCCGGGGGCCGTCGCGCTTCAGTACGCCATTGTACGCCGGCTGCTACCGCGTTGCTACCATTGGCAGTGATGTGGATGCTGGTCCGGCCACGACAAGCGTGCCAAATGACCATATTCGCGCGTGATCTTGTGGTACCGGGGAGGGGGATCGAACCCCTACTCTCTTGCGAGAAACGGTGTTTGAGACCGTCGCGTCTGCCTGTTCCGCCACCCCGGCCGGGTGCGAAGCGCGGTCATCGTACCGCCCAGGCCCGCCACGCGGAGGCCCGGAGGCCGGATGCCACGGCCCGGGGAACCGTTGGCCGGGTCGGCACGTCAGGGCCGGGACCGATGCTAGACTCTCCGCGCCTGAGGACCGCCACTTGGAGGAGCCCTTCGCCCGTGGAGGACCCTCGCGCGTCGCTCGCCCTCGACCCCGCCCAGCGCCGTGATCTGCTCCTGGTGGATCGCGCCCGCTCCGGCGATCTGGATGCCTTCAACGACATCGTGGCCTGCTACCAGGACCAGCTCTTCGCGCTGGTGGCCCGCATCGTGCCCGACCGCGACCAGGCCTACGACGTCGTCCAGGAGGCGTTCTTCTCCGCGTACCGCGCGCTGGGCAGCTTCCGCGGCGGCAGCGTCCGGTCGTGGCTGAGCCGCATGGCCGTCAACGCGGCGATGGACACGCAGCGCCTGCGCAAGCGCCGGCCCGTCCAGCCGTACCCCGAGCTGGAGGATGACTCCTGGCAGCCGCCGGCGGGGGAGGAGGCCGATCCGGTCGGCATCACCCTCGCCGCGGAGCGGACTGCCGCGCTGGGCGAGGCGCTCGCGACCATCACGCCCGACCAACGCGCATCGATCGTCCTGTTTGACATCGAGGGCTACGACTATGCCGAGATCGCCGAGATGACGGGCGTCTCACTGGGCACGGTCAAGTCGCGGATCCACCGCGGCCGGCTGGCCCTCCGGGCGCTGCTGGCGGACCGGATGGAGCTGTTCCGTGGCTGACGGCCGGACGTCCTCGCACGGCACGCACGACGTGGAGCTCGTGGCCGCATTCGCCACGGGCGATTCGGCCGCGGACCAGGCGGCACGGGCGGCCCAGTTGGTGGCGTCGTGTGCGCACTGTCGTCAGCTGGCCGATGACGTCCTGGCGCTGCGGCTGGCAACCCGCGCCATGCGGGCTCTGCCGGTCCCGGCCCGAACCCGGGACTTCCGCCTCTCCCCGGAGACGGCCGCACGGCTGCGGCCCGCCTCGCCGTGGGAGCGGTTCCGCCGCTCGCTCGTTGGGCCCAGTGGCGTCGGCCGGCCGCTCGCCGCATCCCTGATGACGCTTGGCCTCGCGGGCCTCCTGGTCTCCGCGGTCTCGTTGCTGCCGGCCAGCTTCAGCACGCTCGCGCAGCGCGACGCCACCACGGGTTCGCTGGCGGCGCCCGAATCGAACTTCGCGGCCGGGGGTGCCGTGCCGCAGGCCGTCGCCGGCGGGGCGACGGCGGGCTCCGGCGCAAAGTCAGCACCGGGGTCGTCGCCGGTCTCGTCCGTTGGCCCCGCTGCGGTCGCCCTGCCGCCCGACGTCGCGGTTGCCAGCGCGGGCACCGCGCGTGGGCCCGATCCGACCCCGGCGCCCACGCCCGGCATGGGTGTCATCGCGGACCAGGGCGTCGCCCGCGCCTCGTCCGACCCCGTCGCGAGCGGGACACCCGGCCCGCCGCCAAGCGACGAGCACGGCGCGGCGCTCGCGCTGGCTGCCTCCTCCGTGGTGGTTCTGCTCGCGGGATTCGGCCTGCTCCTGGCTCGCCGGCGCGCCGCGCACGCCTAGCCGGCGTCCTGGCTCGCGCGTTCCCCGCCCGTCCCGGCATGCTGACACCCACGCTCGAGCACCCACGAGCCCCGCCCGGAACCTGGCCGCTGCGTCCGCACCCGGGATGAGCCGCCGGCAGCGCTCGTCACCGCATTCCTGGCGGGCGAGGCGCGACGCCCGGCCAGAGGGGTTGACGCGCGGCCCCGGAGGGGTTGACGCGCGGCCCCGGAGGGGTCGACGCTCCGACAGGTGGGGGTTGACGCTCCGCCAGGGGGTCGACGCTCTGGATGCTCCCCCCCGGATACAACCCGGCGAGAATCACGCCGCCTGACGGGCGTTGCGGCCCAAACGCGCCCATTTGACCCGGGTGTCCGAGGGTTTGGTACCGACCGGGAACCATGTCGGGGGATTCCGGGGTGATTGGGCCTGCCGGTGGGGGAATCAACGACAGGTTGTCCTCCCAGGGAACATCCCGGGGCCGGACCCGGGCCGGACCGGGTCCACACCGACCGGCCTCGCGCCCGGCCTCGCGCCCGGCCACAGGACAGACCGGCCACGCGTCTGGCCGATCCCGGCCCACAGGCCCGACCGCCCTGGCGCGGCGGCGCCCGGGCGTCCCGACCGCGGGCCGCGGCTACACTCTGGGCGTCGTCCCCAACGAACCCACTGGACCGCACCCGAGGCCTGCCGATGTCCCGCCTGATGCTGCTCGACGGCAACGGGCTCATCTACCGCGGATTCTTCGCCCTCCCGCCGTTGACCACGTCGAAGGGCGAGCTGGTGAATGCCGTCTTCGGCTTCTGCAGCATCGTGCTCCGCGGCATCCAGGACCTCCAGCCGGACTACGTCGCGGTCGCCTTCGACCTGCCGGGGCCCACCTTCCGGCACGATGCCTACGCGGAGTACAAGGCCACCCGCCAGCGGATGCCGGATGACCTGCGCGACCAGTTCCCCAAGGTGCGCGAGGTCGTGAAGGCGCTCCGGATTCCGGTCTACGAGCTGGCCGGCTTCGAGGCCGACGACGTCATCGGCAGCCTGACGCTCCAGGCGGAGGCCGCACGGCTGGAGACCATCATCGTGACCGGCGACCTGGACATGCTCCAGCTGGTCACCGAGCAGACGCGGCTGATGACCACGCGCTCCGGCGTCGAGAACACGATCATCTACGACCCCGCCCGGATCGACGAGCGGTACGGGCTGAAGCCCTCCCAGATGGTGGACTACCGCGCGCTCAAGGGCGACGTCACCGACAATATCCCGGGAGTGCCGGGGGTGGGGGAGAAGACGGCGGCCAAGCTGATCCGCGAGTTCGGCTCGCTGGACCAGGTCTACGAGCGGATCGCCGAGGTCAAGCCCGACAAGCTTCGCGAGCGCCTGATCGAACACAAGGGCGGGGCCGATCAGGGCCAGGCCCTCTCGCGGATCGTTCGGGATGTCCCCGTCACGCTGGACCTGGAGGCCGCGAGCCTGCGCGACTACGACCGCGACACGGTGATCCGGCTCTTCCGCGAGTACGAGTTCCGGACGCTGATCGAGCGTCTCCCGCCGATGACGGGGGAGTCGGCCGCCCAGACCGCCGAGACGCTCCGCGGCGTCGCGACCGGTGGGACGGTGGGCGCCGCCCGCGTCCCGGGCGCCCAGCCGCGCCCGGGCGGCCCCGGGCCGGCCACGCGACCCGCCCGCCCTGCCGCGGGTCCCGGTGAGCTGCAGCTCTCCCTGGATTTCGGCGCCATCGGCGGCGGGAGTGCGGGCCTGGGGATGGGTGCCGGTCGTCTCGGCCGCGTCCCCTCCACGGCGCCCGAGCCCGCCCTCGGCGACCTGCCCTCGATGCTCGCGGCGGTTCTCGACGACATCACGCGGATCGAGCTGGTCAGCGGTGACGCCGTCGAGGCGCTTCGCCCCTGGCTGACGGCCCAGTCCACGCTCGGCGTGGCGCTGGTCGCCGATGACCCACGCCCCATGAAGGGGGTTGCCCGCGCGTTCGCCGTGGCCGGCGAGGACGGTCGCGTCGTCGCCGCCGAAGGGCCGCAGGACGCCGCCCAGCTGCGCCACCTGGTCGAGGAGCTGGACGTGCCCCTCGTCGGGCACGAGCCCAAGCCCATCCTGGTGGCCCGCTTCGCGGAGGACCCGGCCGCGCCTCCGACGCGGATCGACTTCGATACGCAGATCGCGGCCTACGTCCTGAACGCGTCGCTGCGCAGCCAGGCGATCGCCGACGTCGTGGCGGAGCAGCTGGACCAGGTGCTCCCGCCGCCCGCGGAGCTGACCCCCGCGGCCCGGGCCGGCCTGGAGGCACTCTCCGCGCTCGCCGTCCGGGAGCCGCTCCAGGAGCAGCTCAACGCGGAGGGCCTCGACCGCCTCTACCGCGAGATCGAGCTGCCCCTGATCCCGGTGCTGGCGCGGATGGAGGCGGTGGGCGTCGCCCTGGACCGCGCCGCGCTCAAGGAGCTGGAGCGGGAATTCGGGGTCGAGATCGCGCGCCTGGAGCAGGAGATCTACGTCGACGTGGGCCACCAGTTCAACCTGGGCAGCCCCAAGCAGCTCGAGCAGGTCCTCTTCTTCGAGCTGAACCTGCCCAAGGGCAAGAAGACCAAGACCGGCTACTCCACGGATGCATCCGTGCTGGAGGAGCTGCGCGCCGCCCACCCGATGGTCGGCAAGCTGCTCGACTGGCGCACGTACACCAAGCTGCGCTCCACCTACGTCGAGGCACTCCCGTCCCTGCTGGCCACGGACGGGCGCCTGCACACGACCTTCCACCAGGCCGTGGCCTCCACGGGCCGCCTCTCCTCGTCGGATCCCAACCTCCAGAACATCCCCATCCGGTCGGATCTTGGCCGGCGGATCCGTCGCGCCTTCGTGGCGGGCGGGGACGACGTGATCCTGGTGGCCGCCGACTACTCGCAGATCGAGCTCCGGGTCCTCGCCCACGTCTCGGCGGACGAAGGGCTCCACGAGGCGTTCGCGCGCGGCGCCGACATCCACCGCGAGACGGCCGCCCGGGTTCTCCACAAGGAGCCCGCCGACGTGACCGCGGACGAGCGGTCGATGGCGAAGATGGTCAACTTCGGCATCGCCTACGGGATGAGCGACTTCGGTCTCTCGACGCGGGCCAACATCCCGCGCCGCGAGGCACAGGAGTTCATCAACACCTACTTCGCCACCTACTCGGGCATCAGCTACTACATGCTCCACATCAAGGAGACGGCCCGCGAGCAGGGCTTCGTCACCACGCTGCTGGGCCGCAAGCGCCACATCCCCGAGCTGAAGGCGTCCAACGGCGCCCTGCGTGCCGCCGGCGAGCGGATGGCCATCAACATGCCCATCCAGGGGACGGCGGCCGACATCATGAAGATCGCGATGATCCAGGTGGATCGACGCCTGCGCGACGAAGGGCTGCACGCCCGCGTCCTCCTCCAGGTCCACGACGAGCTGCTCCTGGAGGTCCCGCGCGCCGAGGTGGACCGACTGATCTCCGTGGTCCGCGAGACCATGGAGCGCGCGTTGCCCCTGGATGTCCCACTCCTGGTGGATGTCAAGGTGGGGGATGACTGGGAGTCCATGACGCCCGTCCAGCGCGGCCACGCCGCCGTGGCAGCCCAGGCCTGATGCCCGAGCTGCCCGAGGTCGAGACCGTCGTCCGTGACCTGCGCCCGCTGCTGGTGGGTGCCACGATCACGGGCGCCCGCTGCACCTGGGAGCGCACGCTTCGAACCCACCAGGCCGACGCCTTTGCGGCCGGCGTGGTGGGGTGCCGGGTGGAGGCCATCTCCCGGCGTGCCAAGCTCCTCGTCGTCGACCTCTCGGGCGGACTGGCGCTGACCATCCACCTGAAGATGACGGGGCAACTGTTCGTGGTGCCCGCCGCGACGGCGCCCGATCCGTACGTCCGCCTGGTCCTGGAGCTCGACGGCGGGCGGGAGCTCCGCTTCCGCGACATCCGGAAGTTCGGGAAGGTGGGGCTCTACGCGCGCCACCCGGGCACCGGCGAGCCGGTCATCGAAGCCGGGGCCACCTCGGTCTTCGCCGCCCTTGGGCCGGAGCCCCTCAGCGACGAGTTCACGCTCGCGGTCTTCCGGCGCCGGCTGCGGAGGCGATCCGGCCGGCTCAAGTCACTCCTGCTGGACCAGTCGTTTGTGGCTGGTATCGGCAACATCTACGCGGACGAGGCGCTCTGGGCGGCTCGCCTGCATCCGCTCCGCTCGGCATCGTCGCTCCGCCGGCCCGATGAGCGGCGACTCTACCTGGCCATCCGCGAGATCCTGGCCGAAGCCGTGGCGCGCCGCGGCTCCTCCGTGGACGACTACACGGCCCCGGAGGGCGACGGCTCCATGCAGGAGCGGCTCCGGGTCTATCAACGGGCCGGCCACCCCTGCCCCCGCTGCGGCCGGGCGCTGCGCCGCATCGTGGTGGGGACCCGCGCCACGCATTTCTGCTCGTGGTGCCAGCGCCTCTCCGCGGCGGACCGCAAGGGGGCGGCCGCCATCCTGCGGGGCATGACCCCGGGGCCCGGCCCTACCGGGATCGGCCGTCGCGGCCGCCGCTGGACCGAGCTGCCGGGCCCGGCCGCGATCGGTCTCACGCCCGAGGAGGCACACCTGTCTGACCTGCGCGCCCGGGCCACCCGGACCAGGACCGCCGCGGCGGCGCGCCGCGCCCGCGCCCGGGCTGCCGCCGGGCAGGCCGCAACACGATTGGACGTGGCGCCGTGAGCATCCTTCGCCTGGCCGATGTCACCCGCGAGATCGGCACGTTCAAGATCCTCGACGAGATCAGTGCCTCCATCGCGGTGGGCGACCGGGTGGGCCTGGTGGGGCCCAACGGCGCGGGCAAGACCACCATGCTCCGCATCGTCGCTGGCATCGACGACCCGGACACCGGGCAGGTCCAGCGCAAGCGCGGCATCAGCCTCGGCCTCCTCTCCCAGGAGTCCCACTTTGACGCCGTGTTCATGGCCTCGCCGGACCTGCGCGCCGCGGTCCGCCACGGCGCCGCGCACCTGGAGCGGATGGCGGTGACGCTGGCCGAGATGGAGCACACCGGGCGGGTCACGGAGCCCGTCTATGCCGAGCTGCAGCACGAATACGAGCTGCTCGGCGGGTACACGCTGGACCAGCGCGTGGACGAGGCCCTGTCGGGCCTGGGCTTCAGCCGCCCGGAATGGTCCAAGCCGCCCACGGCGCTCTCCGGCGGCGAGCAGACCCGCGCCGCCCTGGCCCGCCTGGTGATCGCGCAGCCGGACCTGCTGCTGCTCGACGAGCCGACCAACCACCTGGACCTGGAGGCCCTCGAGTGGATCGAGGAGCACCTTCGTCGTCGATCTGGGGCCCTCCTGGTCGCCTCGCACGACCGCGCGTTCCTGGATGCCACCGTGACCCGGATCTGGGAGCTCCGGGATCGGAAGCTGACCGTGTTCCGGGGCGACTACAGCGCCTACCACCGCCAGGGCGAGGAGCGCGACCTCCGTGCCGTGAAGGACGCCGAGGTCCAGGCCGACGCGATCGCCCGCGAGCGCGAGCTGGTCCAGCGCTACCGGAGCCAGCGCAAGCACGTCAAGATGCACGAGCACGAGGCCCGCCTCGAGCGGCTGGAGGAGGCGCGCGTCGAGGCGCCAAAGGGCTCCAGGAAGCTCCGGATTCCCACCGCCGCGCTCGCCGGCGCGGGCCCTGCCCGCTCGGGCGAGATCGCCCTCCGGCTCGAGGGCCTCGCCGTCGGATACCTGCCGGGCCGCACGGCCGCGGGTGGCGGAGCCGTCGACGCGAACGGCGAGCCGGCTTCGGCGCCCAGGGTCGTGGCGACGGCGCCGTTTCTCGCCGCCCAGCGCGGGGACCGGATCGGGATCGTGGGGCCCAACGGCGCCGGCAAGACCACGCTGCTTCGCACGCTGGCAGGGGATCTCCTGCCGCTGGATGGGGCTATCAAGCTTGGCCACGGCGTCCAGATTGGCTATCTCGCGCAGTTGCGCGAGGCGGGGATCCCGGGCGAGACGGTGCTGGACGCGCTCCTGACGGCCTATCCCACCACGCAGGGCGAGGCGCGCGCGTACCTTGCCCGCTTCCTCTTTCGTGGCGACGACGTCCTCAAGGAGGTCCGCCTCCTCTCAGGCGGGGAGCGGTCGCGCCTGGAGATGGCGATCCTGGGGATCATGCCCAGCAACCTGCTCCTTCTCGACGAACCCACCAACCACCTCGACATTCCCGCCCGCGAGGCGATCGAGGCGTTCATGGTCGGCACGCCGGCCACCCTGATCGTGGTGAGCCACGATCGCCGCCTGCTGGAGACGGTCTGCCAGCGGCTCTGGGTGGTGGGCGACGGGCAGGCCGTCTCCTTCGACGGCGGCTACCGCGCGTGGCGACAGGCGGTAGCGGGCGGCTGGACCGTCGCGGCGGCCGCCGAACAGGAGACGCGCCGCCTGCGGGCCACTGGCCCCGGGCCGCGCGGCCACGGGGTCGCAGGCGAGCCGGCGGCTTCCGCGGTCGCCGGGCAAGGGCGAGGGGCGGGATCGAAGGCCACCGGCGTGGCCGCGCCGGGCTCGGCGGGATCGACCAGCCCGGTTCCGACGAGGAAGCCGGCGAAGCCGCCGAAACTCTCGAAGGAGGCCTACCGTCGCCAGAAGGCCGCCGTCGAAGGCGAGCTGACGCGGCTCGGCCTGCGCAAGACCCATCTGGAGCTCGCCCTGGGCGACCCAGGCGTCGGCGCCAACTTCATCGAGCTCCGCCGGATCACCAGCGAGCTCGCCGATGTCGGGACGGCGTTGGCCGCCGCGGAGGAGACGTGGCTGGAGATCGAGGAACGGGCGCCGTGAGCCCGTTGGCTCGGGATGTCGGCGCCACGATGCTGATCGGCCTGACGGGTCCCATCGGGTGCGGGAAGTCCACGGTCGCTGGCTGGCTGGCGGAGCGCGGTGCCGTCGTCATCGACGCGGATGTTATCGCCCGAGAGGTCGTGGAGCCGGGCGAGCCGGCGCTGGCGGCCATCGTGGGTGCGTTCGGGGCCGGCGTCCTTCGTGCCGACGGCTCGCTGGACCGCGCGGCCCTGGCCGGAATCGTGTTTGCCGACGTTGACGCGCGGCGCCGGCTCGAGGGGATCGTCCGTCCGGCGGTCCGGCCGCGGATCGAGGCGCGCATCGCCGCCGCGCGGGCCGCGGGCGCGCCCATCGTGGTCCTGGAGGCGATCGGCCTCGTCGAGGGCGGCTACGCCCCGGCCTGCGACGAGGTCTGGCTGGTGACCTGCCAGCTGGACGTCCAGCGGGAGCGCCTCCTCGGGCGGGGGTTGACGACCCAGGACGCAGAGCGCCGGATCGGGGCCCAGCAGGCGGCCCTGCCGGGGATGCGCCTGGCAGCCGCCCGCGTGCTGGACACATCCGGGACGTTCGCCGCAGCGCAGGCGCGCGTGGTTGCGGCACTGGACGAGGCATTGGCCGGGCGAGCCTGACGGGTCCGGGCGGCGGCTGGCGGGCCGGCTCGGGGGAGGGCGGGGGTGCCTCCTGGCGACGCGGGCGGTACCAACGGCGGAGGTCATCCCTGACCTCCGACAGGGCCGCAGTTAGGGTTCCCGGGCGTACGTTCTACGGAGCATGAAGACGACCAACCGCAGCCATCCCGCGGCCCGCCTGGCCGCCGCCGCCCGGGGCGGGGTGCGACGCTGGGCCGGGGGCCGGACCAGGGGCCAGGCGCTCGTCGAGCTGGCCCTCATCACGCCGATCCTGATGCTGGTGCTCCTGGGCGCGGTCGACCTCGGCCGGGTCTTCTACGCCAGCATCACGATCACCAATGCCGCGCGCGAGGGCGCCCAGGCCGCGTCGCAGGATCCGGCCTCATACATTGCCGGGGGCAGCTGCACCACGAGCAACAAGGTCGTGTGCGCGGCCATCCGCGAGCCCGCCACGTCCTTCGTGACGGTCACTCCCGCGGACGTCACCCTGAGCTGCAACCCCAGCTGCAGTGCGACGTACGGCACGCAGATCGCCGTCACGGTCACGGGTCACTTCGATCCCATCACGCCGGTCATCGCGTCGATCATCGGCCGCCAGCACCTCACGTTCAGCTCGACCGCCCGCGCTGATTTCGTCAAGATCCCGACGCCCGGCGCGACCCCGCTGCCCAGCCCGACGCCGACGCCCTCGCCGACACCCATCCCGGGTGCCTCGCCGACGCCCACTCCGACCCCGGCTCCGTCCGCGACGGTGGCCCCGGGCTGCTGGTGGAACTGGTGGCCGCAGGCCGGGTTCACGTTCTCGCAGGCACGCAAGCAGGATCCGGTGCTCTTCACCAGCACGTCGACGCCGACCACGGGCGTCTGCCAGATCACCTACTGGCGCTGGCAGTTCGGCGACGGCGTCATCTCCGCCGGCAACCTGTCCACCTCGTCGCACGACTACAGCCGGGGCGCACAACAGTGGGGCCAGACGTTCAGCGTGACGTTGTCGGTCACGAACGCCTACTCGACCCAGAGCCGCACCATCTCGATCACCACGCTGCCATGACGCACCACGCCGCCTGGAGCGCCGACGTTGACGGAGGATCCCGCGGCCAGGCGCTGGTCGAGTTCAGCCTCTCGATCGTGGTCTTCCTGGTGTTCGTGGTCGGGATCTTCGACGTCGGCCGGGCCATCTACGTCTACAACGGGCTTTCCGAGGCTGCACGCGAGATCGCCCGGAGGACCATCGTCTATCCGGGTGCTCCCGACATCGGGACCAGCACGCAGACCTTGGCTGTGGTGGCCACGCAGCGGGGGATCATCCCAGGCATGACCGCCCCCACCTTCCTGTGCGTGGACGTGACCGGAACCGCCAACGGTCACGAGCCCTGCAAGACCGGCGACTACGTCCGGGTCACAACCCAGGCCACCTATACGCCATCCGTCCTGCTGGGCATGGGCGGCGCCATCCAGCTCAAGTCGGCCGCCAGCATGCAGATCCCATGAAAGCGAGGCATCCAATGCTCCGGCCTGCACATCACCGAACGCCCGCGCGTCAGGGTGGACAGATTCTCGTGATCTTCATCCTGGGCCTCACGGCCCTGGTCGGGACCGCCGGCCTGGTCCTGGACGGGGGCGACACCTACGCCCAGCGCCGGGCGATGCAGAATGCTGCCGACCTGGCTGCCACGGCCGGCGCGAACGCTTACCTGAACACGACCGCATCGGTGGCGACCAAGACCTCGACGGCGATCGACGCCGCGCGGGCCGCCGCGACGCGGAACGGCTACACGAACGATGTGTCCGGCGCAAGCGTGACCGTGGGCACGACGCTCCTGTCGGCGGGCGCTCGGATGAGCGTCAGCATCAGCAAGGCCCACGCGAACAACTTCGTGCGCGTCTTCGGGATGAACTCGTGGAACGTCTCGGTCTCGGCGGGCTCGCTCGCCGGGGTGACCGACACGGCCGGCACGGCCGCCCCATGGACCATGAGCATCCAGGCGTTCAACACCGACGGGACGCCCAAGTACACCTCGGCCAACCCGCAGTGGTTTGGTGGGACCAACAACGACTACCCAACCAACGCGCTGGACGTCGCCTGGACGGACTTCCAGGGTGCGGACAACGTGAACTCCAGCGAGGTAGCCCGGATCATCAGGGCCGAGGACGTGGTCACCGCCACCATCTTCTTCGAGCGCTACATCGGCCAGCACAACGATGGCTTCCACACGGACCTGTTCGGCGAGGTGGACGAATACATGTCCGGGCATGATGTCCCGGTAGCCGTCGTCGGCCCAGGGAGCCCGAACTGCGCGGCACCCACTGCGCAGTACACCAACGGCTGCTTCAAGGGTTGGGTCATCTTCCACGTCATCTCGGCCAGCGGAGGGTCGGACAAGGGAATCCGGGGCTATTTCACCGGCAACTTCGTCGGCTCGCCACTCTCGATCGGGGAGTGCACGGCGCAACTCCTCGCCGCCGGCACCTGCGGCGTGGTCACGGCTCATAGCCCGTTCCTGAACTATGTGGTGCGCCTCTCCGACTGAGGTCCGCCCACGCGCCGCGCGTCCACCGGGCAACGACGCCCGGCCCTTCGGCGAAGGGCCGGGCGTCCCGCTGTCTGCCGCTGTCTGCCGCGGGCGCGCTAGCTCGTCGCAGCGCATCCCACGCTGCCGCACCGTCTCGAGCCCGCCTTCGTCACACGCCTGCGCAGCCTGCGGCCGACCGTGTGGACTGCCGCTCGAGGCGCCCGTCTGCCCGTCATGGCGGGCCCGCCTGTCGTGGATCACATGGCGTGGGCGCCGGAGTCTAGCCCGCGTGCAGGTGAAGACGTGCGTCCATGCGGCCCCCCAGCCCCACGGTCCTGGCCGGCGGGGCCGCGTGCCGAGCGTCATGGTGCCGTGACCGGGACCGAGACGAGGGACGGGCCTGTCGACCTGCTTGCGGCCAGCCCAGGGGGCAGATCACTCCCACGGGCCTGGCGAGGGCGCCCGAGGACGGGGCCGCTCACGAGACCGTCCTCCACGCACGGCGTCGCCGCTGGCTCGTGCCGGGCCCGGCGCGGGCGGGCCGCACCGTCGCTGGTGTCGGCCCCGCAGTCGGGACGGACGCGTTTGGGGGGAACCTGCTCCCCGTTCCGTCGGTCTCCGCTCCGACGGCGCCCTGCGCCGCCGTTCCACGCTCAGGCGCTCTCCGCTCCGCCACCCAGCGGGCTGGCGTGGGCCGGACAGCAAGAAGCCCGCCGGTCCGCGTCAGCGGCCCGGCGGGCTCCTGGGTGCCCGATCGGTCAGGCGGTTGCGTCGATCAGGGGACCCGCGGCGGGAGGGTGGGCCCGACCTTGAGGCCCTGCGGGTAGATCTCGGGGACGGGCAGCCCGTACTTGGCGATGATCTTCGTCGTGGTCTCGCCGAGGGTCGTCGCGTCAACCAGGCGGACGTCGATGTCTGGCCGGAGCGCCATGCTGAACAGCGTCGAGGCGCCGGCCAGGAGATGGTTGATCTCCTCTGCGACGGCCAGCGTCGCCCGAACGACGTACTGGTCGCCGGTCCGCGCCAGGATCACCATGTTCTGGTACACGACCTTCGTGGACTGGTCCGAGTAATAGCGGTTCTGCGCGGCGATGTCGGCCGGTACCACGATGCTCGCCGTCACGAACACGTCGACGGTCTGGCCGACGGTCAGATAGCCACCGACAGCCCGATCGGCCGGCACGGTCATCGAGATCGCGCGCCATGGCTCTGAGCTCGGCGAGACGGTCTCCGTTGGTCCCAGGATCGAGAACGGCAGGCCCGCGTTCGCCGAGGCGAAGAGGTTCTCCGTCACCAGCTGTCCGGCGAGGATGGAGACGGCCGGGATCCGCCCGATCACCTTCGTGAGGTCCGCGATCACGCCCGCGGCGTTCGTCGGATCGATGGCGACCTGGCTGACAACCACGTCACCCGCCTCGATCGCCTTGCGCGCCGTGATCGCCCGCGTCGCGACGACGGCCGGCTTGCGCTGGACCGACGTGGGCGCGGTCGACTGCTGCTGGTTGTTCAGGACGAAGAACGCGCCCGCTCCGGCCGCCACGGCGAGGATGACGCCCAGGACGATGAGCACCCTGCCCCGCCTCGATGTGTCGTGATACTCCATCTCCATGACGGGCTGTTCTCCCTGTAGGCCGAGGCGACGCGGTGGACCGCCGTGTGCGGGCACGTGTGGGTTCGTTCAGTGGTGACTCCATCCTCGGGTCAGGCAACCTCAACAGAAATGGCCCAAACGTCCCACCACCGGGCGGGACCGCGAGTGCGTCGGGCAGGACTTCCACGCCTTCGGCGCCGCACTGGCGTGGATAGGCAGAACGCACGTTCGATATTGACAACGCCGCTGGTATGATCCGGATATGCCCGACTTTCGCCTCGTCGCGCCGTTCGAACCTACCGGAGACCAGCCCCGGGCCATCGAGCAGCTGGTGGATGGCCTTGGGCGCGGCCTCCGTCATCAGACGCTCCTGGGGGCCACCGGGACCGGCAAGACGTTCACCATCGCCCAGGCCATCGTGCGCCACCAGCGCCCCACCCTGGTCCTGGCCCACAACAAGACCCTGGCCGCCCAGCTGTACGCGGAGTTCCGCGAGTTCTTCCCGGACAATGCCGTGGAGTACTTCGTCTCGTACTTCGACTACTACCAGCCGGAGGCCTATCTCCCGCGCTCGGACACGTACATCGAGAAGGACTCCAGCCGGAACGACGAGATCGACCGGCTCCGCCACGCGGCCACCCACGCCCTGTTCGAGCGGCGGGACGTCATCGTGGTGGCGTCCGTCTCGTGCATCTACGGCATGGGTGCGCCGGTGGACTACGGCGCAACGGTCCTGCGGTTGCGGGTGGGCGGACAGTACCGGCGGGACGGCGTCCTCCGCCAGCTCGTGGACCTCCAGTACCAGCGCAACGATGCCGCGCTGTCGCGTGCCCGGTTTCGCGTGCGCGGCGACACGCTGGAGTTCGTGCCCGCCTCGGAGGAGCGCCTCGTCCGCGTCGAGTTCTTCGGCGGCGAGGTGGAGCGGATCACGGAGCTGGACCCGCTGACGGGTGAGCTCCTGGCGGAGCGCAAGGAGATCACGGTCTATCCCGCCACTCACTACGTGACGCCGGGCGACAAGCTGAAGGAAGCCGTCGTCGACATCGAGGCGGAGATGGAGGCGCGGACCGCCGAGATGGAGTCGGAGGGTCGGGCGCTCGAGGCGGCCCGGCTGCGCCAGCGGACCATCTTCGACCTGGAGATGCTCCGCGAGCTGGGCTACTGCTCCGGCGTGGAGAACTACTCGCGCCACCTGTCGCGGCGCGCCGCCGGCTCGCGGCCATGGACGCTGCTCGACTACTTCCCGCCGGACTGGCTGCTGGTCGTGGATGAATCGCACATGACCATCCCGCAGGTCGTGGGCATGTACAAGAACGACCGGACCCGCAAGGAGGTCCTGGTGGACTTCGGGTTCCGGCTCCCGTCCGCACTGGACAATCGGCCGCTCACCTTCGAGGAGTTCCAGGCCACCGTCCACCAGGCCATCTACATGAGCGCGACGCCGGGCCCGTACGAACTGGAGAAGAGTCAGCGGGTGGTAGAGCAGCTGATCCGGCCCACGGGCGTGGTCGATCCGACCATCTCCATTCGGCCCACAGCCGGCCAGATCGACGACCTGCTGGAGGAGATCCGGGCTCGCGCGGAGCGCGGCGAACGGACGCTGGTCACCACGCTCACCAAGAAGATGGCCGAGGACCTGACGGACTACCTGCGCGAGATCGGGGTCAAGGTCCAGTACATCCACAGCGAGGTGGACACGCTGGAGCGGGTCGCTATCCTGCGCGATCTCCGCCTTGGGGTGTTCGACTGCCTGGTGGGCATCAACCTCCTGCGCGAGGGCATCGACCTGCCCGAGGTGACGCTGGTCGCCATCCTGGACGCCGACAAGGAGGGCTTCCTGCGGTCCGCGTGGGCGCTGATCCAGATGACGGGCCGGGCGGCCAGGAACATCGACGGCAGCGTGATCATGTACGCCGACGTGGTGACGCAGTCGATGCGCGCCGCGATCGACGAGACCGACCGCCGGCGGGCGGTCCAGGTCGCGTACAACACCCAGCACGGGATCGAGCCGCGAACGATCGTCAAGGAGATCCACGACATCAACGACCGGCTGCGCGCCCTCGGCGGGTCGGCGTCGGTGGACCCCCACGCGGAGGCGCGCGATCGGGCGTTCTCGGACGCGGACCGGAGCCAGGTGGAGGCCCTGGTGGGTCGGCTGGAGACGGCCATGCGCGCGGCGGCCAAGGAGCTGGAGTTCGAGCGCGCCGCGGCACTCCGCGACGAGATCCAGCAGATCCGACTGCGCGTGCTGCAGGAGGACGCCTCGCTCGTGGTCGCCCTCGCGGCCGAGCGGGCGGCCAAGGCCGCGCGTCCCTCCGGCCCCGGCCCCGACGGCAAGGGGTCGCGCCGGGGCGGTAGGGGCGGTCGAGGCGGGGGTGCCGGGCCTGGGTCGTTCCTCGAGGTCATCTCGGTCGAGGTGCTCCCGGCCAACGAGGAGCCTGGGACCGCGCTCGTCGAGGCGGGCGGGGAGGGCGATGCGGGCGGCGCCGGTGGGGCGGCAGCCGGGCCCGGGTCGCCGGGGGAGGGGACCGCCGCCGACTGGCTGCCCGGCATCCGGGACGAGCACGATGACGATCGCCCCGGCGGCCGCGGCCGCCCGGGTGAGCGCCCAACCTGGGACCACACGATCACGCCCAACGTGATCCACCGCACGGGCGCGCGGCCCTCCCGCCGGCGACGGTAGGTCGGCTGGCGTGCCGGTGTTGTTCCACTTGGCGCGCCGTGCGCGTCGCCGGCGCGGGTAGCTCCAACTCGGGCAGGGCCGGCCCGCTCTCGACGAGTCGCGGTGCGATCGACCTGGGGCCGAGGGTGGCTGGCCGCATCCCCGCCGCGGGGGAGTTTGCCCCGGTGCGAGCATGCCGGCGGCCGTGGGCTGCAAGCCCTAGTCGCCCCCGTGTCGCATGCATCGACACCAGGTCGACTGCACGGACAAGTCGAGGATATGGGCCATCTTGGCGGCCGGGGCGTCGCGTGCTTGGATACAGGTCGCGCACGCGGGATCTGGCGTCGCGTGCATGGACACCGGTCTTGTCCGCAGCCGCGGTGTCGATTGCGTCGACACCTGGATGGCGTGGGTCCGGGGTACGCGGGCGGGTTCGGACAGGCGCGTCTTCCCGGCGCACTTCGAACGCTTGTTCGCAATGGGTGGGGTGCCGTAGAATGGCGTCGTGCCCCAGGACCAGATCGTCGTTCGCGGCGCGCGCGAGCACAACCTCAAGAACGTCACCGTCGCGGTCCCGCGCGACCGGCTCGTCGTCGTCACGGGCCTGTCGGGGTCCGGCAAGTCCAGCCTTGCCTTTGACACCATCTACGCGGAGGGCCAGCGCCGCTACGTCGAGAGCCTGAGCGCCTACGCCAGGCAGTTCCTGGGCCAGATGGAGAAGCCGGACGTCGACCAGATCGACGGCCTCTCGCCCGCCATCTCCATCGACCAGAAGGGTGCCTCGCGCAACCCGCGCTCCACGGTCGGCACCGTGACGGAGATCTACGACCACCTCCGCCTGCTGTTCGCGCGCATCGGCCTGCCGCACTGCCCCAACGGCCACCTGATCGAGCGGCAGTCCATCCAGCAGATCGTGGACCAGGTGCTGGCGCTGCCCGAGGGGACCCGGCTGATGGTCCTCGGCCCGCTCGTGAATGATCGGAAGACCGAGGGCGACCGGGTTTTCGAAGCCGCCAGCCGCCAGGGCTTTGTCCGGGCGCGCGTGGACGGTCAGCTGGTGGACCTGTCGGAGAAGCCCCACCTGGACAAGTACAAGCGGCACTCCATCGAGGTGGTGGTGGACCGCTACATCGTCCGCCACGCGGAGGCGCCCGAAGACGCCGGGCGCGCCCCGGACGGACGCCCGCTGGATCCGGAAACCGGCGCCGTGATCCCGGACCCGGACGCCGGACGCCTCGCGGATTCCATCGAGACCGCCCTCCGCCTCGGCGACGGCGTGGTGGTGATCGCCCCCGCCCAGCGCGACGGCGACCCCGCGCCATTCGAGGAGCGCCGCTACTCGGAGCGGTACAGCTGCCCATACGACGGCTTCACCATCGAGGACCTGGAGCCCCGCTCCTTCTCGTTCAACTCCCCGCACGGCGCCTGCCCGGCCTGCTCGGGACTGGGCGTCCGCCTTGAGATCGACCCGGATCGCCTCATCCCGGACACCGCCAAGAGCATCGCGGACGGCGCGCTGGTCCCGTGGTCCCGCCTGCCCATGGAGGAATCCTGGCGCAGCAAGATCATCGACGCCGTCTTCTCCGCCCACGGCTGGTCGGTGGACGTCCCGGTTGCAACGCTCCCCAAGGAGGCGGTGGACTACGTCCTGTACGCCCCAAAAGACGAGAAGGTCGTGGTCCGCTATCGCCACGAGCGGGGCGAGAACAGCTACACCGCCACCTTCGAGGGCCTCGTGCCCAACCTGGAGCGTCGCTTCAAGGAGACGGAGTCCGAGTACATCAAGACCGAGCTCCAGAAGTTCATGATCGAGAAGCCCTGCCCGACCTGCGGCGGCAAGCGGCTGCGGCCCGAGATCCTCGGCGTCACCGTGGACGGCCGGAGTATCTGGGAGATCTCGACCCTCTCCATCACGGACGCGCTGAGCTGGGTGACCGGACTCCGGGCGGGCCTCACGGATCGCGAGAAGACCATTGGCCAACAGCTGCTCAAGGAGATCGTCGCGCGTCTCGGGTTCCTCGTGGACGTGGGCCTTGACTACCTGACCCTGGACCGGACCAGCGTGACCCTGTCGGGCGGCGAGGCGCAGCGAATCCGGCTGGCCACCCAGATTGGCACCACCCTGATGGGCGTCCTGTACATCCTCGACGAACCCTCCATCGGCCTGCACCAGCGCGACAACGCCAAGCTGATTGCCACGCTCACCCGCCTCCGCGACCTGGGCAACACTGTCCTGGTCGTCGAACATGACGAGGAGACCATCCGGACCGCGGACTGGGTCGTCGACATCGGTCCCGGGGCGGGGGAGCACGGCGGCGAGATCGTCGCCAACGGCCCGCTCGAGGCGGTCCTCGCGGAGCCGCGCTCCATCACCGGCGCCTTCCTTCGGGGCGAGCGGAAGGTCCCCATCCCGGAGCGCCGCCGCCCGGGCAACGGCAAGGTCATCGCCGTCCGCGGCGCCCGCGAGCACAACCTCCGCGGCGTTGACCTGGTGATCCCGCTGGGAACGTTCGTCGCGATCACCGGCGTCTCGGGCAGCGGCAAGTCCACGCTGGTGACCGAGATCCTCTATCCCGCCCTGGCCCGCGACCTGAATGGGTCCCGCGAGTCGGTCGGCGCCCACGAGCGCCTGGAGGGCGTCGAGCACATCGACAAGATCATCGAGATCGACCAGAGCCCCATCGGGCGGACCCCACGGTCCAACCCGGCCACCTACACGGGCCTGTTCGGGCCCATCCGCGAGCTCTTCGCCGGCGTGCCGGAGGCGCGGGTGCGCGGCTACACCCCGGGCCGCTTCTCGTTCAACGTCAAGGGTGGGCGCTGCGAGAACTGCAAGGGCGACGGCATCCTCAAGATCGAGATGCAGTTCCTCCCGGACGTGTACGTCCCGTGCGAGGTGTGCAAGGGTCGCCGCTACAACCGAGAGGCGCTGGAGATCCACTACAAGGGCAAGACCATCGCGGACGTGCTCGAGATGACCATCGACGAGGCGCTCCCGTTCTTCGCGGCCGTCCCGTCGGTTCGGGCAAAGCTGCAGACGCTGGTCGACGTGGGCCTGGGCTACGTGCACCTGGGCCAGCCGGCAACCACGCTATCCGGCGGCGAGGCCCAGCGCGTGAAGCTGGCCACGGAGCTGTCCAAGCGCGCCACGGGTCGAACCTTCTACGTCCTGGACGAGCCCACCACCGGTCTCCACTTCGCCGATGTCGAGAAGCTGCTGCAGGTGCTCCACCGGCTGGTCGACACCGGCAACACCGTCGTGGTCATCGAGCACAACCTGGACGTCATCAAGACCGCGGACTGGGTCGTGGACCTGGGACCGGAGGGCGGCAATCGCGGCGGCCAGATCGTCGCGGAGGGCACGCCCGAGGACATTGCCCGAGCAGGCACGCCCACCGGCGAGTACCTTGCCCGGGTGCTTCGCGGTGAGCCGCTGGTCCCCCTGACGCACCAGACATTTGCCGAGGAGGCCGGGCGGTCGGCGCCCACCGCCGCCCAGGCTCGGCCCTGATCCCGCGAGCCCAAGAGTCGACTGGAGGCCCTGCTTGCCCGACGTGGAGTACGCATTCCTGGCCGACGCCGCCGAGACGGTACCCGGCCAGAAGTTCCACGTCCTGGGCGGGGGCGTGTCGCAGATCAACGGCCGCGTGTTTCCCGTGATCCACCCACACCTGGCGCTGGTGGTGGGTCTCCGCGTGAGCGCCGTCGAGGGTGGCCGTGAGCACGAGCTGCGCTTCGTGTTGCTGGGCCCGATGGGCCAGCAAGTCGCCGAGGCGACGGGTGGGCTGAAGGCCGGCACGCGCCCCGATGGGCGGGACGAGATCGTGACGTTCTCCATCGACCTGTGGAACCTCACGTTCCCGACGCCCGGCGACTACTCGCTCCGGGTGATGGTCAACGGCTCGGAGCAGCGGCGGCTCTCGCTCGCCGTCCTCGCGATGCCGGACCCGGCGGGTCCGTCGGTCGACCGGGCGCTGCCCGACCGACGCTACGACGCATAGCGGTCATGCCCCCGAGGTCCATGTCCGGAGCCGACCAGCCGGCTCGGCACGAACGGCCCGTGATTGACGAGGCGGCCCTGCTTGCCGCACGCCACGCCGACCGACTGCTGGACGAGGCCCGGGCGATCGGCCGGACGCGCTGGGCCACGTACCTGGAGGCGATGCCGGACCGGCTGCGCGATGCCCAGATTCATGAGTTGCGATCCGTTGGCCTCCGGGCGCGGGCAGCGTACGGCCCCAAGGATTCCATCCGGGATGCCCTCCCGCCGGACCTCACCGAGCCGTTCCTGCGGTCGATCGACCGCCTCCTCAAGGCGCTGGCCCGCGCGGAGATGGAGGACTAGTCCATTGGCCGGTCGGGCCACCAGCTCGGTCGGACCATGGGCGCCGCAGGGGTCAGTACAGGCCGGGGATGAGCTTCCTGGTGCGGCGGCGGTAGGCGGCGTAGCCGGGCTGGGACTCCAGGAGCCAGGCCTCCTCGCGTCGCGACTTCAGGTCGAACAGGACGAGGAGTGCGACGGACGCCAGCAGGGCGAGGGGCGAGGCCAGGACCACGCCCCAGCCAAGCGACCCCACGATGATCCCGGCGTAGATGGGGTGGCGCACCAGCGCATACGCGCCGTGCTCCACGAGCGGCGCGCCGTCGAGCGGGCGGGGGAACGGGGTGAGCGCGGTGCGCAGGTCGACCATCCCCCGGACGGCGAGGAAGAGGCCGGCGGCGCCCATCAGCGCACCGACTACGGTGGTGACGTGTCGCAGTTCACGGGTCCACGCACCGGAGCCGGCCACGCCGGCCACCGCGGCCAGACCGATCAGGAGGAACTGGATGGCGACCCAGCCTTCGCCGCGTGGGCCCAGAGACGGCACGCGTGTCATGGCCCGATGGTAGCTCGTCGTGGGCCCGGGACCGTCGCGCTGTGATGCCGCCCCATCGCCCGTCATGCCGTGCTCTTTGCCAGGCCAAGCTCGTCCGCGTCGAAGGCCTCCAGCAGGAACGACGATGGGGCGGCAGGGTCGTAGACCAGGGTCAGTGAGCGCCTCGCGCGCGTCCACGCAACGTACGCGAGCCGCCGCTCCTCTTCCAGCGCGCGCGCCGGGTCCTCGCTGTCGGCGATCGACCGGGCGCTCGGGAAACGGCCCTCGTCCATGCCGATCAGCGCGACATGGTCGAACTCCAGCCCCTTCGTGGCGTGCGCGGTCGCCAGCGTCAACCGCGCGTCCTCCGTCCGGAGTGTGGCGAGTCGCTCCCGGGCCGCCTGGATGGCCGTGCGAAGGGATGCCACGTCGCTGAACGGCGGAGCCCAGGCCAGCAGCGCGCTGGCGAGCGCGTCAGGGGACGGTTCGGAGTCATCGTGATCGGCGGTGTCGGAGGCGGTGCCGTCGGATCCGGCGGCGTCCTCGTCACCGAGTACCGCATCCCGGGCGCCCTGCTCCGCCCCCGCTCCGGGCCCCGCTGATGCCAGGCGGCGCCGCGCCTCCTGGATCCGCACGAGGAGAGGGCGCCCGGTAGACGACGCCTCAACGGCCGCGATGACCGCGTCCAGCCCCGCCGCCTCGATCAGCAACCGGACCGCCGGGGCCCGGAAGGGGAGCCCCAGGTCCAGCGCCACGGCAACCACCGGGAGGAGCTCGCGGTTGGTGCGCGCCAGGATGGCCCAGGTCCCCTCGGCGCCCGCCCAGCTGGCCACGATTCGCCGCACCCGCTCGGCGTCGTCGGACGGGTCCGGGGCAAGCACCAGGCGCCCCGTGGCCGCCGGGCCTGCCCTGATCGCCTTGGCGAAGCGCTCGCCGTTGCGCTCGACGAGCCGAACGGACCGCTCCAGGACCGGGGCGGGACACCGGTAGTTCACCTCGAGGTCGATGCGGCGCAGGCCGGGCAGCCGACCGGCAAGGCCGAGGACTCGGCGCACATCAGCGAGCCTCCAGCCGTAGATCGACTGATCATCGTCGCCGACCAGGAAGATCCGGTTGGCAGGCGCCGCGAGCAACAGGGCGAGCTCAAGTTGGCTTCGGTCCACGTCCTGTGTCTCATCGACCAGCAAGTGGCTGCATGACGTCCGCCAGCGACTCAGCAGACGGGGGTCTGCTCGGAGGGCATGCAGGGCAAGGCGGACGAGGTCGTCGAAGTCGATCGCGCCGGCGGCCTCCAGGGCCTGCTCGTAGGCGACATACGCTCGGGCGATCGGCCCGGCCTCGGGGTCGGCCGCCACGTCCCGGGCAGTCACGTCCAGGTCCAGCTTCAGGCGGGAGAACGCGGTGTCGAGACGCCCGAGGGTCGCCCGGTCCGTCCCCGGCCAGCACCCACGGATGACCGCGGCCCGGTCCATCAGGCGGCGGCGCCCCCCGGCGTCCCGCAGAATCTCGAGGCCCAGCGCATGAAACGTCCGGACCCGCACGCCGCGGGTGGATCCCGATTGGGCATCACCGGCGGCGTCCGGGAGCCAGGTCAGGGCGGGCGCGATCCGGTCGGCCAGCTCCAGCGCTGCCTTGCGGTTGAAGGTGATGGCGGCGATCTGGTCGGGCGGCACCCCGCCGGCCACCAGCCACGCCACGCGGGCCACGAGCGTCGTGGTCTTGCCGCTCCCGGCGGGGGCGACGCACAGGACGGGCCCCGGTGGTGCCGTCGCGGCGGCTCGCTGGTCGGGGGCAAGGCGCGCGAGGCGGTCGGCGACGGGTCCCGGCAGCTCCATGTCGCCATGCTCGGTCTCGTCGCTCATCACGGGCTTATCGGCGGCGGGCCGTGGTGCCCTGGCGGCGGGCCGTGGTGCCCTGGCGCCGGGCTGGTCCGAGTCCCAGGCGTCGCCGCGAGTCGGCCAGCGGCCTTCGCCGCGCCTACCATTCGGACGTGCCGCCGCTGCCTTCGCCCGCTCAGCCCAACCGGAACGGCGTGCGTGCGATCTCGATGACCACCGTCCTCGCCGGCGTCCTGCTGGTCGCCATGAACATGCGCCCGGCCTTCACCAGCGTCGGGCCGGTGCTGGCCGACATCCGAGTCGACTTCGGGCTCCCCGGATCCGCTGCCGCGCTCCTGACCGGGCTTCCCGTCATCAGCCTCGGCGTGCTCTCGTTGCTGGCACCGCTCATGAGCCGCCGGCTGGGCCTGGAGCGGGCGATCGGCGTGGCCCTGCTGGCCCTGCTGGCCGGTCTCGCCCTCCGTGTCGTGGACGGGTTCGCCGGCCTCCTCGCGGGGACGGTCCTCGTCGGCGGGGCCATCGCGTCGATGAACGTCCTGCTCCCCGTCATCGTGAAGCGCGACTTCCCGGATCGGGCCGGGCGGATCACGGGGATGTACACGGCGGCGATGGCGGTGATGGCGTCGGTCGCGGTCGCGGCGACCATCCCCATCGGGACCCTGACGGGCCTCGGCTGGCGCGGCGGCCTGGGGTTCTGGGCGCTGCCCGTCGTGCTGGCGCTCATCGCATGGGCCCCACACCTCCGGAATCGATCCGAGGGCCTGGGCCGCCTGCCAGGCGGAGTGGGGGAACTCCTTCGCGACCCGCTCGCGTGGCAGGTCACGTTCTTCCTGGGACTTCAGTCGCTGGGCTTCTACGCCGTCGTCGCCTGGCTGCCCTCGGTGTATCGCGATCAGGGGATCGCGCCGTCTGACGCGGGTTTGCTCGCCGCGGTGGTCCCGCTCGCTGCGGCGATCGGCGGGCTGACGGTGCCCGCGCGAGCGGCACGCGCCCGCGACCAGCGTGCCGCGACCTTCCTCGCCTCCATCGGGACGGCGGTGGGCCTCGCGGGCCTGGCCGTGGCTCCGCTCGCCGCACCACTCCTGTGGGTGCTGGTCATCGGGATCAGCCAGGGTGCCGGGTTCCCGCTCGCGCTGACCCTCGTGGTGCTGCGCAGCCGGACGCCGGCAGAGACGCAGCGGCTCTCGGCGATGGCCCAGTCCCTGGGCTACTCGATCGCTGCCCTGGGTCCGCTCCTCGCCGGGGCGGTCCATGACGCGACCGGCGGCTGGACGGCGTCCCTCGGCCTGCTCGCCTTGCTGACGGTGGGCCAGGCGGTCACCGGGCTGTGGGCCGGCCGGGCTCGGTTTGTGAGGTCGTCGAGGGCGTAGGGCCCGGGCCGCTCCGCTCTTCATCGCCGCCCTCTAGCGCCGCCCTTCAACGCCGCGATCCAACGCCGCGATCCGACGCCGTCACGGTGGCACGTGATTTCCCGTGGTTCGCCTACGATCCCGGCGTGATCAGCACCGGCCTCGAAGCCACGCTCGCCAACCTCCCCGACCGCCCCGGCGTCTACCTGATGCGCGACGCCCGCGGTGACGTCGTGTACGTCGGGAAGGCGCAGAGCCTGCGCAGCCGCGTCCGCAGCTACTGGCAGAAGGAGACGCCGGGCGGGGAGATCCACCGGATCCGCCAGGTGATCGACCGCGTCGTCGATGTGGAGTACACCCTGACCGACTCCGTCTCCGAGGCGCTCCTCCTGGAGGCCAACCTGATCAAGCGCTACCGGCCGCGCTTCAACGTCCGGCTCAAGGACGACAAGAGCTACCCGTACATCCGGATCACCCTCGGCGAGCCCTTCCCGCGGATCGAGCGGACGCGCAAGCTCGTCAGCGACGGCAGCCGCTACTTCGGGCCGTACGCGTCGGCGTCGAGCGTGGACGAATCGATGAACGTCGTCCGACGCCTCTTCCCGTTCCGCACCTGCACGCTGGACATCCGTGACGGCGCGAGCGCGCTCCAGCGGCCCTGCCTCCTGTACCACATCAAGCGCTGCCAGGCCCCGTGCATCCAGGCCATCTCCCGGGCTGACTACCGCGCCGATATCACCCAGGTGGAGCTCTTCCTGGAGGGGCGCCAGGAGACGCTCGTCACGGCGCTCCAGGCTGACATGGAGGGTGCGTCGGAGCGGCTGGAGTTCGAGCGCGCCGCCGGCCTGCGCGACAAGATCCGCGCGATCGAACGGACGATGGAGAGCCAGAAGATGGCGGCCTTCGCCCGGACCGAGCTGGACCTGGTGGGCCTCGCCCGGCAGGACAACCAGGCCGCGATCCAGCTCTTCGTCGTGCGCAACGGGAAGTTGCTGGGCCGGGACGTCTTCATGCTCGACGCGGCCCGCGAGGCGACCGACCCGGAGGTCGTGACCAGCTTCCTGGAGCAGTACTACCCGCGGGCCACCTCCGTGCCGCGCGAGGTCCTCGTGCCCGCCGTCATGCCCGACGCCGAGGCCCTGGAGGCGTTCCTGGCCGAGCGCCGGGGCGGCCCCGTCCACCTGCGCGTCCCGCGGCGCGGCGAGAAGCGCGAGCTGATGGTGCTGGCCGCCCGCAACGCGGCCGAGACGCTGGCCCGGGAGCAGGCGCGCTGGCTGGCCGACCACGGCAAGACCCTCGGCGCCCTCGAGGAACTGGGCGAGGCGCTGGGCCTGCCGGGACCGCCGATGCGGATCGAGTGCTACGACATCAGCAACTTCCAGGGCCGAGAGTCCGTCGCCAGCATGGTGGTGTTCGAAGAGGGCCGGCCCAGGTCGGGGGAGTACCGACGGTTCCGGATCAAGTCGGTCGAGGGGCCCAACGACTTCGCCAGCCACCAGGAGGTGCTTCGCCGCCGGTTTCGCCGGCCCAAGGCGGGGGACGAGGGGAGCGCCGAGGCCCTCCGCTGGTCGATGCCGGACCTCGTCATCGTCGATGGTGGCAAGGGCCAGGTGAGTGCGGCCAAGGAGGTGCTCGACGAGCTGGGCCTGGGCGATCTCCCGCTGGCCGGGCTCGCCAAGGAGCGCGAGGAGCTGTTCCGCCCCGACCGCCCGGAGCCGCTGGTCCTCCCGGCCACCTCGGCCGCCCTGTACCTGGTCCAGCGCCTGCGCGACGAGGCGCACCGGTTCGCGATCACCTACCACCGCGAGCTCCGCCGCAAGGCGACGGTGAAGTCGGCATTCGATGACATGCCCGGGATCGGCCCGCGCCGGCGCCAGGCCCTCCTGCGCGTGTTTGGCTCGGTCAAGCGGATCCGCGAGGCGCCGATCGAACAGGTCGCCGCCGTGCCGGGGATCGGCCCGGCTCTCGCGGCCCGGATCAAGGCGTCGCTGGAGTCCTGATCCGGAGCGGCCCGCGCCAGCCCGGGTTCGGCACGGGGGACGAGGCGCGGGGTGGCGCACGGGCGGGTTCGATCACCTGTATCATCCCGCCTCGATGCGAAAAACCGGCCCGATCCTGATCGTCGTCTTCGGCCTGCTGGCCCTCTTCATCGACTTCTGGCCCAAGCTGAAGCTGCCTGACGCCGCCTCCGACAGGGGCTCGCGCCTGGTGGAGACCAAGTTGGGCCTGGACCTGCAGGGCGGGCTCTCGGTGGAGTACCGGGTGAATCCGATCGTCGACCCGCAGACCGGGCAGGTCGTCAAGGTGCCCGACGCCGATGCCATCGCAGTCGTCCGCGGCATCATCGAGCGGCGAGTGAACTCGACCGGTGTGGTCGAACCCCTGGTGATCACGCAAGGCACGGACCGGATCATCGTGGAGCTGCCGGGCGAGCAGGACACCGCGACCATCCGGAAGCTGGTCGGCACCACCGGCCGCCTTGACTTCGTGCCTATCCCCACGGACCAGTCCGCTCCGGCAGAGGGCCAGACCCTCAACCTTGGCACCCTCAAGCCGCTCTTCTCGGGCGATCAGCTGAGCAGCGCCACGGTCGGCGCGGACCAGAACGGGCACCGGACCGTCAACTTCGTCCTCAAGGACGGCGGCAAGCAGCTGTTTGCCGACTGGACGGCCAACCACGTGGGCGAGTTCTTCGCCATTACCCTGGACGGGGTCGTGATCTCCGCGCCCCGGATCAACCAGTCGATCCCCGGCGGCAGCGTCGAGATCTCGGCCGGCGGGATCGGCGGCTTCTCCAAGTCCGCGGCGGACAACCTCACCAACGTGCTCAAGTTCGGCTCGCTCCCCTTCCCGGTGGAGGAGCTCTCCAGCGACACCATCAGCCCGACGCTGGGCCAGGAGTTCCTGACCCGCAGCCTCCTCGCCGGCTTCCTGGGCGTCCTGCTGGTCCTGATCTTCATGCTCATCCACTACCGACTGCCGGGCCTCGTCGCGGGCATGGCGCTTGTGTACTACACGCTGGCGGTGCTGGCCATCTTCCGGTTGATCCCGGTGACGCTGACCCTCGCCGGCATCGCGGGCTTCGTGCTCTCGGTCGGCATGGCGGTTGACGCCAACATCCTGATCTTCGAGAGGACCAAGGAAGAACTGCGCCTGGGCAAATCGCTGCCCCAGGCCATCGAGGCCGGCTTCTCCCGGGCGTGGAACTCGATCCTGGACTCCAACGTGTCCAGCCTGATCACGGCCTTCATCCTGTACTTCTTCGGCTCCAGCACGATCCAGGGCTTCGCGCTTGTGCTGATCATCGGCGTGCTGACGTCGATGTACTCCGCCATCCTGGTGACCAGGACGCTCCTCCGCTGGGTCGTGCAGCGCCCATGGGCACAGCGCGCGGCGCTCTTCGGCGTCACCGATGCCGAGTTCGTCGTGCGACCGGCTGGCCGGGCCGGGATCCGGGAGGCGCGCGGTGTTTGACATCATCGGCAAGCGCAACTGGTTCTTCGCCTTCTCGCTCCTGATCACCATCCCCGGCCTGATCTTCATCCTCCTGACGCCCATCACCGGCGGCAAGGCGGGCCTGAAGTTCTCGATCGACTACACCGGCGGGACCAAGTGGACGATCAAGTTCGCCGATCCGGCCGTGACCGCCGAGCGGGTTCGTGATCAGCTCAGCGGTCTCGGCCAGCCTGATGCAGGCGTCGTGGTCACCGGGAAGGGCTTCTTCGAGATCAAGCTGACCAAGCTCGACCTGCGCCAGGTCGCCGGGTCGGCCACACCCATCGCCACGCTCGCGCCGTCCAGCGCGGCAAGCGGTGCCCCGTCGGGCAGCGCATCGGCCTCCGCCAGTCCGGCCGCCTCCGCCAGTGCCGGCCCTTCGGGTAGCCCGGCCGCATCGGCGGCGCCGACGGCCGTCCCCGGCGCCGACACCAACATCCCGCGTGACGGCGACATCGGAGCGATCGTTGCCGGCCTGGAATCCGCCTTCGGTCCCATCGAATCGCAGGCGTCGCTGACATCGATCGGCGCCGTCGTCAGCGCTGACCTGGTCGGCCAGGCCATCATCCTGATCCTGGTCGGCTCCCTGGGCATCCTGGGCTGGATCACGCTCCGCTTCAGGGACGTCAAGTTCGGCGTGACCGCCCTCGTGGCGCTCCTGCACGACGTGATCGTGGTCCTCGGTGTCTTCGCCATCCTTGGCACCGTCGCCGGCGTCGAGATCGATGCCCTCTTCGTCACCGCGATGCTGACGGTCATCGGCTTCAGCGTGCACGACACCATCGTCGTCTTCGACCGGGTCCGCGAGAACCGCGCCCGGCACTCGGCGGAGCCGTTCGCGGAGATCGTCAACCACTCGGTGCTCCAGACGTTCGGCCGATCGATCACCACCAGCTTCACGGTCGTGCTGACCCTGCTCGCGCTGTACCTGTTCGGCGGCTCCGCGACGAGCGAGTTCGTGCTGGCGCTGCTGATCGGCATCATCTCCGGCACCTACTCGTCGATCTTCAACGCCAGCCCGCTGCTGGTGGTCTGGCAGGAGTACGACGACCGCAAGCGCGGCCGCCTGACCGGCCGCGTCGCCGCTCGCTCCGCCTCCTGACCGGCGATCGTTTGCTGGCCCGCGAGGTGCCGGCCGCCGTCTTCATGCTCCATGGCGGTGCATCGCGACCCCCCGGTTTGGTTGGCGTGAAGCCATCCGTGGCATCCTGAGCCCGTGGCCCTCCAACCGCGCTACCGCTGGGACCTGCTGCCGCTCCTGACCCTCGGCCCGGAACTCCTCCAGGCCGCCGGCCGGCACGGGATCTCGGAGCGGGTCGCCGCCGTGCTCATCCGGCGCGGTGTCGCCGCCCCGGCCGACCTGGACCGGTTCTTCGGCCCGCCAGGAGCGGGGCTGCACGACCCGGCCCTCCTGCCGGACGCCGAGGCGTTCGCGGAGCGGGTTGGACGGGCACGCGCCAGGGGCGAACGGGTCATGGTCTTCGGGGACTTTGATGCCGATGGCCTGACGGGGCTGGCCATCATGACGCGTGTCCTTCGCCGACTGGGCATCGCCGTGGAGCCGTACGTGCCCAGCCGCCAGGACGAGGGTCACGGCCTCTCACTCGCGGCCGTGGAACGGGCCGTGGCCACGGGCTGTGGGCTGATCATCACCGTCGACACGGGGACCTCCAGCGTCGCCGAGGTGGCCGCGGCCGTGGCGCGCGGCATCGACGTGGCCATCACGGACCACCATCGCGTGCCGGCCGTCCTTCCAGTTGCCGTCGCCATCGTCAACGCGCACCGAGCCGACAGCCGCTACCCCGACCGCCGCCTGGCCGGCAGCGGTGTTGCCTTCAAGCTGGGCCAGCTGCTGCTGGCGGACCAGGACGGCGGTCCGGCATTCGCCCTGGGCCTGGCGGATCTCGCGACCATCGGCACCGTTGCCGATGTCGCCCCCGTGCTGGGCGAGAACCGGGCGATCGCGCGCATGGGCCTGGCGCTGATCCGGGACGAGGCCCGGCCGGCGATCGCCGCGCTCCTTGGCAAGGCCGGCGGCCAGCGCGGGGCGGTGGACCTGGAGACGGTCTCGTTCGTCCTGGCGCCGCGCCTCAACGCCGCGGGGCGGGTGGGGGAGGCGCTGGACGCCGCAAACCTGCTCCTCACCGACGATCCGGCCCACGCGGAGGAGTTGGCCGGGCGCCTGGAGGCGGCCAACATGCTGCGGCGCGAGCTGACCAAGTCGGCAATCGCCGCGGCGCGCACGTCGCCGGCCGTGCTGGAGGACCAGCCCGCGACCGTGGTGCGTGGCCCCTGGTCGGTGGGCATCGTCGGCCTTGTCGCCGCCAGACTGGCCGAGGAGCGGGGCCGGCCGGCCGTCGTCGGCGCAGAGCTGGGTGATGTGGTCCGCGCGTCGTGCCGGAGCGACGGCGGCATGGATCTTGCCGCCGCCCTGGAGGCCTGCGGGGACCTCCTGGTTCGCCATGGCGGCCATCGCGGCGCCGCCGGCTTCGAGATCGCGGCCGACCGTTGGGAGTCATTCCGCGAGCGGTTCCTGTCCATCGCTGGCGCGGCAGGCCCGCTGGAGGTGATGCCTGCCCTCGCGATCGATCTGGACGTGCCGGCCCGGGCGGTCTCGTACGACCTGCTGCGGGAGCTGGCCAGCCTCGGGCCGTGCGGCCCCGGCCATCCCGAGCCGCTCGTCGTGATCCGGGACATGGAGGTGGTCCGCGTCCGGGAAGCGGCGGGGGGCCACGCCCAGCTGACCGTTCGTCGGGAGCGCGACGTCCTCGACGCCATCGCCTTCGGTTGGCCGGAGCTGGCGGCGCAGGCGCGCCCGGGTGATCGCCTCGACGTGGTGGCCCGGCTGGTGTCACGGCGCTTCGGGGGTTTGGAAACCCTGCAACTCGACGTCAAGGACGCCGCGCCCACGATCCACGCACGCGCCGCCGGCGAGGCCCGGGTGGCGGGCGCGGCCGGGGGTCCCCGGTGACCGGCGGCTGGCGGCCGCCCGTGTCGCCCCGCCGCCCCGTGCCGACAGATCGTCGGCCCGCCCAGCCAGATCGCCGCCCGGCTCCCAGGGGGCAGGGGAGTCGATCGCCCCTGGTCAGCATCGATCCGGCACGCGTGCGGGCGCTCGCCTTGCCCGGCTCGGCGCTGCTGGTGACCATCGCGATCGCCGTCGTCACGCTGGGACTCCTGACGGGCGACCTCTCGTTTATCCGGCGTTCGGGTGGCAGCGGCGCGGGTCCGGCCAAGACGCCCACGCCGTCCAATGTAGTTGTCGTCGATCCGCGCAGCCAGGTCCCCGGCTCCATCGTGTACGTGAAGGCCGGCAACATCTGGGCCCAGAGCGGGACGTCGGCGCGCCAGCTGACCCACACGGGCGCGGATGCCATGCCCACCTGGGTACCGGACGGCTCCCTCATCTACTACGTCAGCAGCCAGGCCAAGGAGGGGCGGATGCTCTACCAGGGCAGCCCGCGCGGCTACGCACTGACGGTGCCCAGCCTGGTTCGCGTCCGCGCGGATGGCTCCACGGCGGCCGAGCCGGTTCTGGCCGGGCTCTACGCCAGTGGCAGCTACTCCTGGAGCTACTACCTGCGCCAGCCGGCTGTGTCGCCCGACGGCTCGCAGATTGCTGTCCTGTCCGACGGACCGGATCCGACCAAGTCGGACGTGGTTCTCCAGCTCATCGCCACCGCCACCGGCAAGCTGACCTCGCTCAATCTGCTCGAGACGTCGCCACTCGGTCACCAGGACCCGGCATGGCGACCGGATGGCGCCGTGCTGGCCTATGTGCGTTCGGGTCGCGATGGGAACCGCGGGGCCTCCGTCATCTGGCGCTACGACGTCAAGACGAAGAAGGCCAGCGCCATGACCGGATCCGGTTACCTGCAGCCCTCGTGGTCACCCGATGGCCTGTTCATGGCGGCGACGCGGTCGGACAGCTTCGGCACCGACATCGTGGTCCTCGATGCCGCCAACGGCGCCGAACTGCTGCGGGTCACGAGCGACGGCCGCTCATTCGCGCCGGCCTGGTCGCCAGCCGGCAACGCCATCGTCTTCCTGCACGTCGAGGGCGGTGTCGTCGATCTCGTCGAGGTGGCCGTCCAGCGCGTCGGCGCCACCTGGGCACCTGGCGAGCAGCTGGCCCTGACCGAGGCCGCTGGACTGGACGCCGGCTCTCGGCCCAGCTGGTTCATCCCGGCGGCCCAGCTCCCGAAGCCGCCGGCCACGGCGGCACCCACGGTCCCGCCCGCGGCGACGACGCCGTCGCCCAAGCCCACCGCCACGCCGAAGGGAACCCGATGACCGCGACCTACCTCGAGCGGCTGGCCGCCCGCAGCGCCGCTACCGGCACCGTCCTGTGCCTGGGGCTCGACCCGGATCCCGAGGCGCTGCCGGCGGGCTTCCCACCGACCCTCGCCGGGATCGAGCGGTTCGCCCGGCTCATCATCGAGGCCGCCGCCCCGTACGCCGCCGCGGTGAAGCCCAACCTCGCGTTCTTCGAAGCATTCGGGTCCGAGGGGATGGCCGCCCTGGAGCGGATCCGTGCCCTGCTGCCTCCCGACCTGCCCGTCGTGGCAGACGCCAAGCGGGGCGACATCGGAACGACGGCGGCTCGCCAGGCCGAGGCGCTCTTCGATCGCCTGGGGGCCGATGCTGTCACCGTGAATCCGTATCTCGGCGCGGAGGCCGTCATGCCGCTCCTGGAGCGGACAGATCGGTATGCGTACCTGCTCTGTCGAACCTCCAACCCCGGGGCGAGCGAGTTGCAGGGCCTCATCGTCGCGCCGGATGCCGCCCTGTTGGCGCCCGCGGAGCCGCTCTATGCGCGGGTCGCGCGCCGAGCGCAATCCTGGGGTCCGGGAGGCACTGTCGGACTGGTCGTCGGGGCGACCGCGCCGGCCGAGCTGCGCGAGATTCGGGCGATCGCCCCTGGCCTCGGCTTCCTCGTGCCGGGTGTCGGAGCCCAGGGCGGCGAGGTGGAGCCCGTGCTCGCGGTCGGGCCCGCGACGGCCGAACCCGCGGCGGGCAGGCCCGGCGCGGGCCTGCTGATCAACGTCTCGCGCGGCATCGCGGGTGCAGCATTGGGTCATTCCGGGGACCCCGGCGAGCGACTGGCATCCGCCGCCCGAGACTGGGCGGCCCGTTTGCCTGTGCTACGCTAGCCTCCAGACCATCACCTCGGCAGGGCCGCTTGACGCTGCCGTATCACCGCGAGGCGCACGACAGATGCCGTTCAACATCGGTCCCGGCGAGTTGATCCTCGTCCTGATCATTGCCTTGATCGTGGTCGGTCCGGGCAAGCTCCCGGACGTTGGCGCCGCCATCGGCAAGAGCCTGCGAGAGTTCCGCAAGGCCGCCACTGACGTCCAGGACGCGGCCGCTGCGCAGCCTGCGGCGCAGGCTGCCCCCACGCCCGTGGCACCTGCCGCTCCGGCACCTGCCGCTCCGGCACCTGCCGCTCCGGCACCTGCCGCTCCGGCACAGGAGGCCGCGCCCGTCAGCGCGTCCGCCCCGTCGGGATCCGCCGACTCCAGCGTTTCCTGACCCCGGCACTGACTCCGGCATGGCGGAAGGGGAGGGCGCTGCCGCGCCCGAATCCAGCGGGGCCATCACCGGCGAGCTGATGACGTCGCCTGCTGGTGCGTCGCCTGCTGGTGCGTCGCCTGCTGGTGCAGTGCCGGATCAGCCCATGACGCTCGTCGACCACCTTGGCGAGCTGCGCATGCGCCTGGTCCGATCCGTACTCGCGGTCGTCATCGGTGCGCTGATCGGCTTCTTCCTGGGCGACCGCGTGGTGGAGATCCTGCGCTCTCCGTTGCCGATCTCCGACGCCCTGGTCTTCACCTCGATCGGAGACCCGTTTGCCATTCGGCTCCGGATCGCCATCGTGACCGGGATCGTACTCGCCATGCCCGTCCTGCTCTACCAGGGGTGGGCCTTCGTGTCGCCCGGCCTGACTCCCGCCGAGCGCCGAGCCGCCCGCCCATGGATCCCGATGGCCCTCTTCTTCTTCCTGTTCGGTGTGGCCATCGCCTGGGTTGTCCTCCCCTTCGCCGCCCAGTTCCTGCTGAGCTTCTCCAGCGACCAGCTCAAGCCGCTGCTGACGGCGCGGGAATACTTCGACTTCGTCAGCACGCTGTTCCTCGCGTTCGGCTTGCTCATGGAGTTCCCGATCGTGCTGGTGGGCCTGTCCCGGGTTGGGGTCGTCACGTCGGGCCGGCTGCGTTCGGCCCGCCGCATGGTGATCCTCGGCATTGCGATCTTCTCGACGGCGGCCACGCCCGGCGGCGACCTGGTCAGCCCTACGGTCCTCGGCCTCTCGCTGTACGTCCTCTTCGAGGCCTCGATCGTCCTGATCCGGCGCAGCGGCCGCTGACCAAGGCCCGGGCCGGGCTGCATACCCAGAGGCTCGCGCCCGGAGGCGCGCGCGCGCAAGCGCACGCTAGACTGCGGCCATGAAGAGCAGCCGCGCGGCCGCCGACAAGTCGCAGGGCAAGGCAGAGCCCAGACCGCACGTGGTGATCCTCAGCGGCATGTCGGGGGGCGGCAAGACGGCCGCCGCCAAGCTGTGCGAGGACGTCGGGTTCACGGTCGTCGACAACCTGCCCGGCGAGCTGCTGCCGGCGCTGGCGGCCATGGTCGCCGCGGAGCCGCGGCGGTTCGCGCGGCTCGCCATCGTGCTCGACGTGCGTGCCGGTGATGTCATCCAGGCCCTGGCCGCGACCCGCGGCGCCCTGGAGCGGCGCGGAATCCGGCCGCAGCTCTTCTTCCTCGAGGCGCGCGACGAGGTCCTGATCCGGCGCTTCTCGGAGACCCGCCACCGCCACCCGCTGGACGACGAGCGCGGAATCGCCAGCTCCGTTGCAGAGGAGCGGCGCCTCCTTGGGCCCATCCGGTCGGAGGCACACGTCATCCTGGACACCTCGGATCTCGCACTGCGAGAGCTGCGCGAGCGGCTCTTCGCCTATCTCGGCGAGGAGGGACCGGCCGATGGCCTGGCCATCCAGCTGATCAGCTTTGGCTTCAAGTACGGTGTCCCGCTGGACGCCGACCTGGTGTTCGACGTCCGCTTCATCAGCAACCCGTACTACGTGGAGGGCCTCCGCCAGCTCTCCGGCCTGACGGATGCCGTCCGGGAGTACGTGCTGGGTCAACCCGTCGCCGGCCGGTTCCTGGAGTACCTCAAGGAGTTCCTGGACTTCGCCATCCCGGCCTACGTCGCCGAGGGCAAGAGTCGGCTGACAATCGCGATCGGCTGCACCGGCGGCTACCACCGGTCGATCGTCATGGTGGACAGCCTTGCTGGCTGGGTCCGCGAGCGGGCATTCGGGCCGGTGGCGGTCTTCCACCGCGAGCTTGACCGCCGATGAACCTCCGGCGCTGGCTGCTCCCGGGCATCGGGGTCAAGCGCTGGCTGCTCGTCATGTTCGGCGGGCTCCTCCTGCTCTCCCTTGGGACGGCACACGTGATTCGCCAGGTCAGTCGCGATGCGGAGCCGGGGAGCTGGGCGGAGGGCCTCATCAACCTGATCACCCTGCAGGCCCTGCCCTACGCCCTGCGTGGACTGATCGTCGGGCTGGCCGGGTCCGTCCTCGTTGGCCTCGGGGCATATCGGGTGCTTCGGGCGGTCACGGAGCCGTTTCGAGGCAAGGACGGCAGTCAGCCGCTGATCGAGCTGATCTACCAGCGCCGCCAACGCGCACGCGGCCCGCGCATCGTCGCGATCGGTGGCGGGACCGGCATGTCCACGCTCCTCCGCGGCCTCAAGGAGCACACGGGCAACCTGACGGCCGTGGTCTCGGTGGCCGATGACGGCGGGTCGTCGGGCGCGCTCCGGGAGCAGCTGGGCATCCCACCCGTGGGCGATATCCGCAACTGCGTCGCCGCCCTGGCCGACGCGGAGCCGATGATGACCGGCCTGCTCCAGTACCGCTTTCCGGGGCAGGCCGAGGAAGCGGCCCCGGGCGATCCGGTGCACGCCGCGCCGGGTGAGCTCGGCGGTCACGCCATCGGCAATCTCCTGATCGCCGCGTTGACGGACCTCGAGGGCGGCGACTTCGAGGAGGGCGTTCGCCAGATGAACCGCGTCCTCGCCGTTCGCGGACGGGTGGTGCCGGTCTCGGCGACGCCCATCACGCTGCATGCCCGCCTCCGGAACGGCGAACTCGTCGATGGCCAATCACGGATCGCCCACACCGGCCTGATCGAGAAGGTCTGGATCACGCCAGCAGAGGTCGCGCCGTCGGGTGATGCCCTTGCCGCGATCGCGGAGGCGGAGGTCATCGTGGTGGGTCCGGGGAGCCTGTACACCAGCCTTCTGCCCAGCCTCCTTGTCCCCGGCATCCAGCAGGCGATCGCCGCCTCGCCGGCGCTCCGGATCTATGTCTGCAACGTGGCGACGCAGGCCGGGGAGACGGCCGGCTACGACCTCGCGGATCACGTCGAGGCCCTCGCCGCGCACACGCTGCCGGGGCTGTTCGACATCGTCCTGGCCAACAACCAGTTCGAGAGCCGCGTGCCCGAGGCGTGGCATGCGGAACCCGTGAAGCTGCGCTGGCCGCCGGGGATCGCAGGCGGCCTCCAGCTGGCCCTGGACGACGTCGTGGACGCGGCGAATGCGCATCACCACGACCCGGCCCGGCTCGCCGCTGCCGTCCTGCGCGTCATCGATCGCGGGAGCCCGGCCGCGGCCAGGCGGGTGGGCGACGCCCGGTCCGCCTGATGTCGCAGGCCGACCGCGACCTCGTGGCCGCCATCCGGGCGGAGCTCGCGTCCATCGACCCGGCACGCCGGTGCGATCGGCTGGCCGAGTCCGCCGGGCTCGGCAGCGACCTGGTCATGCGCGAGGCGGCCGTGGCACGCCTGGCCGTCCGGCTCGGGCGGGCCACCAACGCGGGGGCAGCGCTGGCGAGCCGGCGCCGCCCAAAGCATCTCCACGCCCAGGACGAGGGCGCCGCGGAACAGGCGGCTGGGGACGGGGTGCCGCCGCCACCGCCGTTCGACTGGGCATCGGCCGCGCAACACTGCCGCCTGGCCTGGCTCCGCGGTCGGTTCCTCGCGCGCGGCTCGCTGAGCATCGTGACCAGCCGGACCCACCTCGAGTTCGTCGTGCCCGCTGCCGAGGCCCCCGTGCTCGCCAGTCGTCTCGAGGAGATGGGCTTGTCGGCGAGCTGGCGGCTCCGGCGTGGCCGTGGGGTCGTGGTCTGGAAGAGCGCCGAGACGGTAAGCCTCTTCCTGCGCCGAATCGGGGGTGGCGCGTCGCTCCTGGAGATCGAGGCCCGGCAAGTCTCCCGGGCGCTGCGTGGCGAGCTCAACCGCGTGATCAATGCGGAATCCGCGAACCTGCAGCGGTCCGTGGAGGCGGCAGGCCGGCAGCTTGCAGCCATCAGCGTGCTGGAGGGGTCCGGCCGCCTCGGCGAGCAGTCGTTCCAGGTGCGCTCGGTGGCGGCGGCCCGCTGTGAGACTCCCGAGGCGACGCTCGGTGAGCTCGCGGAGCGGCTCGACGTCCACCGCTCGACGGTGCAGCGGGCGTTGGACCGTCTCGAGCGCCTCGCCCTGCTGGGCGTCGTCGCGGCCGGCCCTCGTACCGTGAGCGGCACGGGCCAACACCCGCCGTCGGCGGACCTCCCGGCCTCGCGCTAGCCGGCCATTCGCGCGTCCCGGCCGCGCCGAGGCCCCCGCCGGTCTGGCATGATGCTGGGCATGCGACCGATCATCATTGCCGCCAACTGGAAGATGAATACCAGCCCCTCGGATGCGGCGGAGCTGGCCCTCGAGATCGCGCGGCGGACCCGCGAACCGGAAGTTGTCAGGGTCATCTGCCCCCCGTTCGTGTGCCTGGCCCCGGTCGCCGCGGCGCTCGCCGGCGAGGGTGTCGGTATCGGGGCGCAGAACGTCCACCACGAACTGGCGGGCGCATTCACGGGCGAGGTGAGCGCCGCGATGCTGGCGGGCCTGGCCGACTGGGTGATCCTCGGTCACTCGGAGCGCCGCCGGGACGCCGGCGAGACGGATGCCCTGATTGGCGCCAAGCTCCGCCGTGCGATCGCGTCCGGGATCCGGCCGATTCTGTGCGTCGGCGAACAGCTGGCCGACCGTGACGCTGGCCGGGCCGAGGAGGTCGTCGCAGCTCAGATCGAAGGGGCGCTTGCCGGAATCGACCCTGCCGTTCTCGCCGATGCCGGCCTCGTGGTCGCCTACGAACCCGTGTGGGCGATCGGGACCGGGCGGACGGCCCGGGGCGCCGATGCGGCAGCCATGGCCGAGCGGATCCGCGCGGCCGTTGATGCTGCCGGCCACGCCGGGATCGCCGCCGACGTGCCCGTCCTGTACGGCGGCAGTGTCACCTCGGGGTCCGTTTCGGAGTTCCTCGCCGAGCCCGCCATCGACGGGGCCCTCGTTGGTGGCGCCTCGCTCAAGCCGGATGAGATGGCGGCCATTGTGGGTCGCGCCGGCCTGACCGCCCGGGCCCGGCGCGACGCCGGCCCGCAGGACGGCCGGCGCGCGACATGATCGCCGCCCGTACCCGGCGGTGAGCCGCCCTCGGCCCATCGTCATGGTCGTCGTCGACGGCTTTGGCATCGGGGACAACCCGGCCGCCGATGCCCTGCAGGCCGCCGCGCTGCCTCGCTGGCGGGCGCTGGTTGCCGGCTGGCCCCATGCCCGCCTCGGCGCCTCGGCGGAGGACGTCGGCCTGCCCGCCGGGCAGATAGGGAACTCTGAGGTCGGACACCTCAACATCGGGGCCGGCCGACCCATCATGCAGGCCCTCCCGAGGATCGACGCGGCGATCGCCGACGGCTCGTTCGACGGTCGGCCGGCGCTCGTCGAGGCCTGCCGCTGCGCGAGCCATCCGGGTGGCACCCTTCACATCATCAGCCTGGTGGGCCCGGGCGGTGTGCATGCCAACGACCGCCATCTCGTCGCGCTCGCCCGGCTGGCGGCCACCCTCGCCGTCCCAGCGGTCCGGGTCCATGCGCTGCTCGACGGCCGCGACACCCCGCCGCGCTCGGCCCCGGGATTCGTCGCGGACCTCGAGGTGCGACTCCGCGCGGCGCACCCAGACGCCCGGATTGCCACCGTCGGCGGCCGCTACTTTGCCATGGACCGCGACCATCGCTGGGACCGCGTCGAGATCGGCTATGACGCCATCGTCCACGGAGTGGGGGAGCACGCGCCATCGGCGCTGGCGGCCGTGGAAGCCGCCCACGAGCGGGGAGAGGGCGACGAGTTCGTCCGGCCCACCATCATCGACGGTATCGATGGCCGGATCCGCGATGGCGACTCGGTGATCCACGCGAACTTTCGGGCGGATCGCGCCCGTGAGCTGACCCACGCGCTGGTCGACCCCGATGGTGCCTTCGACGGCTTTGACCGGGCGGCACCCGGCGGCAGGCCGCGTCCACGCGACCTCCAGGTCGTGACGATGACCGAGTACGAGGAAGGTCTGCTGGCAGCCGTCGCATTCGGGCCGGAAGAGGCCTATTCGCTGGCGGCGGCCTTCTCCGAGGCGGGCCTCCGCCAGTTCCATGTCGCCGAGACCGAGAAGTACGCGCACGTCACGTACTTCTTCAACGGGGGGCGCGAGCCACCGTGGCCGGGCGAGGAGCGCCTCCTGGTGCCCAGCCCAAAGGTTGCCACCTACGACCTGGCGCCGGAGATGAGCGCCTCCGGGGTCACCGACGCCCTGGTGGAGGCCATCGAGTCCGGCCGCTACGACCTGATCGTCGCCAACTACGCGAACCCCGACATGGTTGGCCACACCGGGGTCTGGACGGCGACCGTTCGAGCGCTCGAGACCGTGGACACCTGCCTGGGTCGGGTCGCCGACGCCATCGCCCGAGTGGAAGCGGCGGATCCGGCCGGGCCCGGGGCCCTGCTGCTGATCACGGCGGACCACGGCAACGCCGACCAGATGACGGATGCCGCGGGCAATCCCGTTACCGCCCACTCGCTGAACCCGGTCCCGATCCTGATCGCCGGCCGGGCGATGGCGGGGCATTCGCTGCATGACGGCGTCCTCGCCGATGTCGCGCCGACGGTCCTCGATCTCGCCGGCCTCCGGCGCTGGGCAGGTATCACCGGCCACTCGCTTCTGCGCTGACCCCCAGTACGGGCCGGCTGCCGGCGTCCGGCAACGGGCCGGGCTCCCGGGCCCGTGTGCTACGATCCGACGCCTGACTCCAAGGAGGATCCGCTTCCGTGAACCCGTTTCTGTCCGCCGGCCAGTTCATCGTCTCGGTCGCGCTGATCATGTCGGTGCTGCTCCAGTCCCGGGGATCCGGCCTCGGCGGCACCTTCGGCGGTGATTCGTCGGTCTATCGCAGCCGCCGCGGTGTCGAGCGCCGGCTCTGGCAGTTCACCATCGCGCTCCTGGCCCTCTTTGTGATCTTCGCGCTGGCCGCATTCATCCTCGCGCCGAGTACGTCGGCCTGATCCGGGCCATGGGCGCGCCGCCGATCGGAGCGTCGCATGCTCCGTCGTGATCGGGCGGTCATCGCCGGTCTGAGCGCCGTCCTCGTGGGGGTGGCGCTCTCGCTTGGTCTCCCCAGCGCCATCGCTCCGGCCGCTCAACCCACCGTCCAGCCGCTGGCCACCGGGCAGCTCCGACCCTACGTCGAGGGCGTGGTCGGACCGCTGGAGCAGGTCAGCCCGTTCTCGGCGCGGACCCAGGCCGAGCGGAACGCCGTCGCGCTCGTCTTCAGCGGTCTGGTCCGGCCGGGCCCGGACCAGACGATCGTCCCCGATCTGGCCGACACCTGGGACGCGGATCCCAGCGGCGCCCACTGGACGTTCCACATCCGGGCGGATGCCACGTGGCACGACGGTGTCGCCGTGACGGCCAACGATGTCGCGTTCACGGTCAGGACGCTCCGCAGCGCGGACTATCGCGGTCCCGGTGCGGCCTCCTGGAAGGAGGTGTCGGTCACGGTTGTCGACCGCCTCACGGTTCGGTTTGATCTCACGACGCCGCTGGGCGGTTTTCTCCAGGCGGCCACACAGCCTCTGGTCCCTGCCCATATCCTCGACGGGATCTCGGCGCAGGTGCTCAGCTCGGCCGCGTCACCCTTCGGCCGTCAGCCCACCGGCGCCGGCCCGTACCGGCTGGCGACCCTCGTTCCGGGCCGGGTTCGGCTGGTTCCCGTCACGCGGAGCCGGGCGGCCTCCACGGCCGGCCCGGGCGCCGGGGGCTCGCCCACGCCGCCGATCGATGCGCTTCGGACAGATGCGCCACTCCTGTTGCCGCCACGGCCGGCCTCGGTGCTGTCCGCGATTGAGTTCCGGGTGTATGACAACGCAGCCGCCGTGGTGCAGGCCTACCGAAACGGCGAGCTCGACGCCGCGTCCGGGTTGACCCCGGTGCAGGATGCGGAGCTGCTCAACGTGCCCGGCACGCGCCTCGTGCGCTACCCGGGCACGACCCTCCTCGCCATTGTGCTGAACCTCCGCCGGATTCACCCGGAGTTCCGGGATCCAGCGGTCCGCAAGGCGCTTCTGGCCGCCATCGACCGGGACGGGATCGTCAACACCGCCCTGTGGGGGTTTGCGCTGCGCGCCGATGGCCTGATCCCGCCGTCGTCATGGGCGTTCGACCCGACCGTCAATCAGCCCATCGCCGGGAACCCGACGGCCGCCGCTGCGGCCCTGCAGAAGGCCGGCTGGGCTCGCACCGTCAGTAGCTGGAAGGTGCCTGGGGTGGCTGATCCGTTCGCCATCGATCTCCTCAGCGCCGATGCCCCGTCCAACCCGACGTCGTTTGCCGTCGCCGACGCCCTCGTGGCGGACTGGCGTCGCCTGGGCCTCGCCGCCACTCACACGGGCCTGTCGCCCGCGGAGCTCAGCACGACCCGGCTGCAGGTCGGGGACTTTGGCGCGGCGCTGCTGTCGGTGAACATCGGGCTGGACCCCGACCTCTACCCGCTGCTGGCCTCAACCCAGACGGTCACCACGGGGTCGAATTTCTCCGGGCTCCAGGACGCGGGGCTCGACAAGCTGCTGTCCGCCGCTCGTGCGCCTGGAACCTCCGAGGCCCGAAAGGCCGCCTACAGTGCCCTCCAGAAACAGCTCACGACGGGCTCCTATGTGTTGCCGCTCGCCTTCCGCGACGTGGTTGTGGTGGTCAGCAACCGGGTCACGGGGCCTGTCGTTCGAGCCGTGGCGGACCCGGCTGACCGGTTTTGGGATGTGCTAACATGGCGCCTCACCGTCGGCCGGACGTGAGAGCGACCGGTCCAGACGGGTCTTCGCCGAGGTGGCGGAATCGGTAGACGCGCTAGCTTCAGGAGCTAGTGTCCGCAAGGGCGTATGGGTTCAAATCCCTTCCTCGGTACCACTGCTCCCTCGTAACCCTCGGTCTGGCGAGACACCTGCCCAGGTGGCGGAATTGGTATACGCGTACGTTTGAGGGGCGTATGAGGCAACTCATCCGGGTTCAAGTCCCGGCCTGGGCACCACTCTCCGTCGCGGCCTGACCCCATCGCACCAGCTTCCTGTTTGCGCGCGCCTCGTGCCGCGCCGGCCAGCCTCCACGGGGGCGGTTAGCTCAGTCGGTCAGAGCGCCTCGTTTACACCGAGGAAGTCACTGGTTCGAGTCCAGTACCGCCCACCATCGCGGCTCGCGTTGGGCTGTCGCGCGACCACCGCCGTACAGGAGCTGCGGGGCGAACTATGGGTCGGCTGCTAAGATCAGCAAACCAACGCCCATTCCCTGCATCCTGGAGTGACGGACATGGATCCGACGCTGCTCATCGTCCTGGGGCTCGTCGTCGTGGTGCTCTTCCTCGTGAGCGTCTACAACGGCCTCGTGGGTCGCCGCAATCGGGTTGACGAGGCTCTCGCGCAGATCGAGGTCCAGCTGAAGCGCCGGCATGACCTCATCCCCAACCTTGTGAACGCCGTCAAGGGCTACATGGGCTTCGAGCAGAAGGTCCTGACCGACGTGACGCAGGCGCGCGCCGCCGCGGTCGCGGCGGGCGCCCAGGGAGTCGCATCCCAGGTGCAGGCCGAGAACGCCCTCAGTTCAACCCTCCGCTCGTTGTTCGCCGTCGTGGAGAACTACCCGGATCTGAAGGCCAACCAGAACGTCCTGTCGCTCCAGGAGGAGCTGACCACGACGGAGAACCAGATCTCATTCTCGCGGCAGCACTACAACGCGACCGTCCTGGACTACAACAACAACCTTCAGGTTGTCCCCAACGTCTTCGTGGCGGGCATGTTCGGCTTCACCAAGCGCGACTTCTTCGAAGCCGAGCCCGAGGCCGCCAACGTGCCGGTGGTCGATCTCTCGCTGAAGTGATCGCCCCCCGGCCGCAAGGTCGGGGCTGAGCCGTGGCCGCGACCTCGTTCTACGCGCAGAAGGCCGCCAACCAGCGGAACTCGCTGGTGCTCGCGGCCGCCGTCACGGTGGTCCTCGCCGCCCTCGGCTTCTCGATCGGCTACGCGCTGACGGGCTATCCCGAGGGCGGGATCGCGGCCACCGCGATCGCGGTGGGCCTGGGCGTGGTGATGTCGCTGGCCACGTACTTTGCCGGCGACTCGCTGGTCCTCGGCGTCTCCGGCGCCCGCCAGGTCGATGACAAGACGGCGCCCCAGCTGCTCAACGTGGTCCGGGAGCTGAGCCTGGCCGCGGGCATCCCCGTGCCGCGTGTCTTCATCATCGACGACTCGGCGCCCAATGCCTTCGCGACCGGCCGGGACCCGCAACACGCGTCCGTCGCCATCACCACGGGCCTGTTGGAGAAACTGGACCGCGAGGAGCTCCAGGGCGTCATCGGGCACGAGCTGTCGCATGTCCGGAACCTCGACATCCGGTTCTCGCTGATCGTCGGCGTCATGGTGGGGTCGATCGCCCTCCTGGCCGACTTCTTCCTGCGCTCGCTGTGGTGGGGTGGGGGAGGCCGCGGACGCGATCGCGACCGCGACGGCGGTGGCGGGCTCCAGGCGCTGTTCATGCTCCTGGCCATCGTCCTCGCCGTGATTGCGCCCATCCTTGCCCGCCTGATCCAGCTGGCGGTCAGCCGCCAACGGGAGTACCTCGCCGACACATCCTCCGTCGAGCTGACCCGGAACCCCCACGGCCTGGAACGTGCCCTGGCCAAGATCTCGGCGGACCGCGAGGTCCTGGAGGTGGCCAACCGGGCGACGGCTCACCTCTACTTCACCAACCCGGTGAAGCGCTGGGAATCGCGCTCCAAGGACTTCATGTCAACCCATCCGCCCATCGTGGAGCGGATCAACCGGCTGCGGGAGCTGACTGGCGAGCAGCCTCTGGCGGCCGACGATGCCCAGGCCATGGCGGGCCTGCAGTGATGCGCAGGCGCACCCGCGGCGCTCCCATGCCGGGGCGCCTTGAGGCGAACGCTGGCGCGTGCTATCCTCCGGAACGCCGACGGGCAACCGAGGCCAGAGGCCATCGGGCCGAGATAGCTCAGTTGGTAGAGCACGCGACTGAAAATCGCGGTGTCGCCAGTTCGAATCTGGCTCTCGGCACCACCCATTCGGGTGGGTCGTAGATCGAGCGGAAGTGGCTCAGTTGGTAGAGCATCACCTTGCCAAGGTGAGGGTCGCGGGTTCGAGTCCCGTCTTCCGCTCCAATTTCCTCCCGGACCAGACCGGGACCCGATCGGGGGTCTCGCCGCTGCCCCTTGGTCTAGTGGTAGGACAGCGGACTTTGGATCCGTTGGGCGAGGTTCGAATCCTCGAGGGGCAGCCACCAGGCGCCTGATCACCGCATCGCGCAGGGTGATGCTGGAACGGTCTCGCGGCCAACGGGTCTTCTCGGCGACGTGGTGAAGTGGTTCAACACGGAGGTCTGCAAAACCTCTACTCAGCGGTTCGAATCCGCTCGTCGCCTCCACCTTTCCTGAACGAGTGGCCCCGCCTGGCATCATTGGGCGCCAGGACAACCACAAGACGCTCGAACGCGGGCGAGGCCATCACCCGATCGCCTCCGTCAACTGGCCCACTGGGGCCCGAAATGGCTCCGACAGGCGATGCCAGAACGGGTCGGCGGTCACCCGGATCGCGGCATGGCGCAGCTGGCTGAGACCCTCGGGAGCGGTACCTCGCCGCGAATGCGTGCCGCGTACCTCGCCGCGAATGCGTGCCGCGTACCTCGCCGCGAATGCGTCAGCCACCAGCGGCACCATCGACTTCCCGCTCGGCGATGACCGCGCCAACGGGGTCATCGCGGCCTTGAACGGGACCGGCAGCCTTTCGGGCTTCTTCGGTGCAGCCCCTGGCAAGACCGCCGAGCCGATCTTCGACGTGACGGGCTACTTCGTGCCCTGCCTGGCGACCCGGTAGCCGGAATTGCGGCCCGGGTTCCGCATCCGTCGCCACGGCCCGGCGGTGGGCTACCCTGTCCCCGGGCCGGAGTGGCGGAACAGGCAGACGCGGCGGACTTAAACTCCGCTGCCCGCAAGGGCGTGCGAGTTCGAACCTCGCCTTCGGCACCAGGCACCGGACGCCGGTGCTGTGGTCGCCCGGCACCTGCCGGGCAGGCGCTGTGGCGGTCCGGTCGTCGTCCCGCCCCTGCCGGGGAGGCGTCGTGCCGGCCCGAAGGCGCGGGGGACTACACTCCCGTCGCATGCCCGGGCAGCGCGTCCCCGATGACCGGCCGGCGGAGGTCTCCGAGCTCCGCCTCGAACGCGTGGGCAGCGCGCGGGGTTCCGGCCTCCGAGCGTTGGTCGTGGCCAGCGTGATCGTCGGCTTCATCGGACTCGCGCTTGCCAAGCCGTGGGTTGGGCCCGCGCCCTCGGCGAGCGGGTTGTCCGAGCGGCCATCCAGCGGCCCGCCGTCTGACGGGCCGGCCGCCGAGATTGCTCCGCTAATCGGGGACGTAGCCCCGTGGGTCGCGACGCCGTACGTGGTCGGGCCGACGCCCGTGGTGGCGGCTGCAGCGGTCCGGGCGGCGGTCCGGTCGCGTGATGACTGGGGCATCAGGGCGGTCGTCGAGGAACGTGCATCGCAGGGGATTGTGGGCAGCCCACTGCTCGTCGAGCGGTGGCAGAGCGGCGGGCTGGATCAGTACGTCGCCGTTTCCACGGGTTCGGCGGCGATCCGCGCGCTGGGTGTCAGTGCGCCGGCGGGCGTGCTGATCGTGGATGTTCGCGTCCGCGCCCTCGTCGACGGCCGCGAGCACTGGCTGGACGTCGAGCCGGTTGACGGCGGCAACCCAGGCTCCGAGATTCTTGTCTGGCCACCGCGGGTCGCGTCGGGCTGGCTGGCGGCGTGGCCTGCGGGCACCTACCGCTTCGAGATTCTCACGGCGGCCGGGATCGGACTGCTCGGCGTGCAGCTCACCGGCCCCGGTGGCACGCTGACCTTGCCATCGGGCGACGGGCGGGTCTGGGCCGGCTCGACGGCCGGGGGTGCCCCACGGGGCTTGAGCGCCGCGCAGGCCGGCCTGTGGGTCGGGGTGGTCGCCGCGGCCGACGTCGCATCGCCAGCTGCAACCTCGGCTGTGCCGACCAGCGCGTCATCGGTCCTCCCGCTGGGTGGACGCGCGACGGCCGGCCTGGGCTATGGCGCGGCGTGGCTCGACACGGTGGCGGGCCAGGGGTCGACAGTGGCGGCCTATGGCGTGACGGCCTATCTCCCCGGCGCGGTCTCGCTGGGGGTCGTAGGCCCGGATGGCATGTCGATCGAGGATGCCCGCCTTGTCCGCCTGCACCCCGGCCCGTCGACCGCCTCGGACGGCGGTGTGGGCCGCGCCTCGCCCGTGGTCACCACGCTCAGCCGACAGCCGCTGCGGCAGTCAGTGCGGTTCGATGAGCCCGACGGGGCGGCCTGGGAGCCGGGTAGCTACGCGATCGTGGTGGAGGGCACCGTCGGTGCCAGCCACGACGGGGTCGCCTACATGTTCACGCTCCTGCCCGGATCCGCACGGCACACGTCCGCGCCGTTGGCCGCGACACGCGCCTGGGCACGGTTCGCGGGGCGCTGGGGGATCGCCGCTGGTCTCCTGGACCCGCTGGATGCCCCTGGGCGGCTCGCAATCCGGTACGCGGCGACAGGCCCCGAGACGATCCTGGGCGGCGGAGCGGACTACACGCACCGTTGCCTCGAGGTCAACCTCGTCGACAGCACGCAGCCGATCCTGGGCGTCGGCCACCCGGCGGGAATCCGGCCGGGTGCAGTGGAGGTCCAACGGGTCTACCTGGACGGCAGCGTGACCCTGGCGAGACCAGCGACGGCGCTGACGGTCCTGCCGGGCCTGACGCTCGTGGCCGCCGGAGAGGGGAGCGCCTGGGCGCCGGGGTGGTACCGGCTGATCGTGCACACGGACACGACGAGCATCAGTCTGCCGGTGTGCGTGGGTAGCGCGGGTCCGGGCTATCTCGCGGTGCCCGGGGATGCTGGTCTGCGTCCTGGCCCGCAAGCCGTTGTGGGTCAGGACGGCGAAACTGGCGTCTAGGTGCGGCCGAAGAGTCCGCCAAAGCGCGTCTTGGGCTGCTGCTCGACCGATGCCGGCGCCGCGGCCCAGTCTCCCAGGACGGTGTCAGCCAACTTGGTCAGGTGGATGGCCGCGCCGGAGCGTGGCGCCCCGATGACGACCGGGATGCCCTCGTTGGCCGCGTTGAGGTAGGCGAGGGGATCGTATGGGAGCTCGATGGCGACCCGTGTGCCCAGTGCCTGCTCGATGTCGCGCATGCGCAGCGCCTGGCGGGCGAACGCGTTGTTGAGCACGAAGAGGCACTTCCCGACGATGTCGCCCGTCGCGTTCAGATAATCAAGCAGCGAGTGAACGGCCTTGAGGGCCGGGATCTCGGGGTGGAACGGCAGGATGATCGTGTCGGCCCAGTCGAGGATTTGCAGCGTGCGCTCGTCGAGGCTGGAGCCAGCGTCCACGATCACCGTGCTGTAGGCCCGGCTGGCGGTCTGGAGCAGTTGCTCCAGGTGATCGCCGCCGAGGAGCTCCGTCTGTTCCGGGCGGGCCGTGCCGGCAAGGACGTGCAGGCCGGTGTCGTATCGGGCGGTATAGCCGCGCAGGAGCTCCGGGTCGAGCAGGCCCTGCTGATCGTGGACCAGGTCCACGATGGTCTGGCGGGGCGCCAGGTCCAGGTGCACCGCGATCCCGCCGAACTGCAGGTCGAGGTCGATCAGCACGACGCCGTGCGGCTGCCGCGAGCCGGCCACGACAGCGACGTTGGTGGCGATGGTGGTCGTCCCCACGCCGCCCTTGGGCGAGAACACTGCGATCGAGCGACGCTCCTGCCTGGTGGCAGTCCGCGCGATGGACGGGGCAGCTGCCAGGGCCTGCGTTCGGCCGAACCGGGCAAGCAGCGCCTCGACCCGGGCCTCCAGCTCGCGCCCATCGAAGGGCCGGCCGATGACGTCATCTGACCCGACCTCGAGGAACCGGATCCGCTCCTCGACATCGTCCGACTGAGCGACCACGAGCAGCGGAACCGACGTCATGGACGGGTCGCCGCGGAGTCGGCGGCAGAGATCGAGGGTGGCGGCTCCGTTGCCGGTCGTATCCAGGAGGAGCAGATCGCTTTGGTAGGCGCGCGCGACTGACTCGTCAGGGGTCAGCGCCATGCTCACCATGTACGACGGCGAGCGCAGAACTTCGCTGACGGCCGCATGGAGGGCCGGATCGGACGAGATCAGGAGAATGCTTGCGGGCACAGGTGCTCCCGTAGCTGTGGCCCGGCGGGTACCGGGGCCGTACGTGATTGGCGCACCCACGCTGGGCGGGTGGCGGAGGGGACAGATGATGGCAGGCTGAGGATACAGCGAGCATACATGGTGGTCCGGATCGACTGACCAGTACGATGGTTCTGAACCGCCCACGGTTCGTGGCCGCCGGCTGTCCATGGGCCGCCGGCGGGTCATGGTAGACTGCTTCCTGTTTCCTTTCGGCTCCGCGCCACTGAGGCTAGCGGGGCGTTCCCCACAGGAAGGAGTCTGTCGGCCCATGCGCCGCTATGAACTCATGCTCATTATCCGGCCAGACGTGCCGGACGATCGCAGCCAGGCGCTGATCGATCGGACCACTCGCCAGATCGTGGCCGACGGCGGCCAGATCGTGAAGGTTGCCCCCTGGGGGCGCCGTCGGCTCGCGTATCCCATCGATCGCTTCCGCGAGGGCTCGTACCACATCGTGCTGTTCGAGGCCCCGGCCCCGGCCATCGCGGAGTTGGAGCGCGGCCTGCTCATCACGGAAGAGGTCCTTCGCCACCTCGTGACCAAGGTCGAGCGGCCGGTCAAGACGGCCCGGACCGACGCCGATGACGACACGGACCTGCCGCCCGCGGATGACGACGATGACGTGCCGGACGGCGAGATCATCGACGAGTCCGAGAGCGAAGCGGCTCCCGCCGCGACCGACTAGGGAGACCCTCCCATGTCGTTCTGCAAGGTGATGATCATCGGCAACCTCGGGGCGGATCCCGAGATGCGGTACACGCCCAGCGGCAAAGCCGTGACGCAGTTCAACGTCGCGGTGAGCCAGAGCACCAAGAACCAGCAGACCAACGAGTGGATCGAAGCCACGGACTGGTTTCGCGTCAGCATCTGGGGGGACCGCGGTGAGCGGGCCGCCGAGACGCTTCGCAAGGGCAACCGTGTCTTCGTTGACGGCCGATTCAAGACCCGCGAGTTCGAGGGCCGCGACGGCAAGACCCGGACCTCGCTGGAGATCACGGCCGACAACGTCGTGAGCCTCGAGAAGCGTGCCCGCGACGGCGAGGGCGAGGGGGGCTTCACCCCCAGTGCCCGACCGGCCGGTGGCGGCGGTGGCGGCTTCGGCGGCCCCCGTGGCGGCGGTGACGACGAGCTGGACGACCTTCCCTTCTGACCATCTGCCGCGGGCTTGCCCGCCATCGCCGACCGGGACAGCCCGGCGGCGCACCAGGAGACCTGACCGATGCCTGTCGCTCGACCCAAGAAGCGTGATGACATGTACCGCGACCGCCGCCGCCGGAAGGTGTGCGCGTTCTGCGCGGACAAGTCCACCCACATCGACTACAAGGAAGTGAACCGGCTCCGCCGCTACCTGTCGGAGCGGGCGAAGATCGAGCCGCGACGCAAGACCGGCACATGCGCTGGCCACCAGCGCGAGCTGTCGGTGGCGCTCAAGCGGGCCCGTATCGTCGCGCTCCTGCCGTACGCGCCCCAGCACCTCCGCCCCTAGCCTCGTGATCCGACCGGGTTACCGGCCTGGCCTCGCCTGAGATGGAGATCGCCTTCCTCCTGATCGGCGGCGCCGGGGCCGGTATCTTCGGGTCGCTCCTGGGCCTGGGCGGCGGCGTCCTCATCGTGCCGTTGCTCACGCTCGGCGCGGGTCTTTCCATCCGCGAGGCGGTGGGAGTCTCGCTGGTGTGCGTGATCGTGAACAGCGGTGCGGCGGCCAGCGTCTTCCTGCGCCGGCGAGCGGCCAATCTCCGGCTGGGGATGCTGCTCGAGCTCTCGACCGCGGCCGGTGCCCTGGTCGGGGGCCTGATCGCGTTCCTGCTGTCCGACCGGGTCCTCGCGCTGTTCTTCGCCATCCTGCTCGTCTACGTGGCAACCACAATGCTGCGCGCCGCGCGCCGGTCCGGGCTACCGGTCGCTCAGCCTCGGCCCCTCGACACGGGCGGCATGGACGCGGCCGTCAACCCACCAGGCCGGCGAACGCCGATTGACCGGCTGTCCGGCCCTGGCTACACGGTGCGGCGCCTCGTGCCAGGGTCGCTGGGTGGGATCGGAGCAGGGATCGTCTCGGCGCTCCTGGGCATCGGCGGCGGGATCATCATGGTGCCCGTCATGAACCTGGTGATGGGGGTGCCGCTCCGCGTTGCCACGGCCACCAGCAACCTGATGATCGGCGTGACGGCGACGGCTAGTGCGATCATCTACCTGATGCGCGGCGGAATCGACGCGTACGTTGCGGCGCCGACGGCCATCGGCGTCTTCGTCGGTGCCTCGATCGGCGCCCGGGTCGTGGGCCGGGTCGACGTCCGGCTCCTTCGAATGCTCTTCGTCGTCGTCCAGCTGTACGTGGCCCTGCAGATGGTCCTGCGGGCCCTGGCGGTGAGCTAGATGGTCGGCCAGCCGCATCCGCCGCGCGCGTTGGAAGGCCCGCTCGAGGACACGATCGCCCGCCTGCTGTCCATCGGGACGTACGTCTCGGTCGCGCTGCTCGCCGTCGGCTTCGCCGGGATGCTCCTGGGCGGCATCTCGCCGTTCGCGCCTTCGCCTGCGCTGGACCCCGGCACGCTTGTCTCCGAGCTGCTGGCGGGTCGCGCGGCCGGGTTCCTCTGGTTGGGGCTCCTGGCGGTCATTGCCACGCCGATGGGGCGGGTCCTGCTCGCGTTGGTGGGCTTTGTCCGGGCCAGGGAGTGGGAGATGGTCGCCGTGTCGGCCGGGATCCTTGGCGTGATCACCCTGAGCGTGGTTCTCGCTCGTCTCACGGAGGCCTAGTCAACCGTGGACGCCGTCATCCTGGTCTTGAGCTTCGTGCTGATCCTTGCCGGCGCGGAGCTGTTTACGAACGGAATCGAATGGTTCGGGCGGAAGCTGGAGCTGGCCGAGGGCGCGGTCGGTTCCGTCCTCGCTGCCGTGGGCACCGCGCTTCCGGAGACGATGATCCCGATCATCGCGATCCTGTTCTCGACGGGTGAGCATTCGGACGGGATCGGTGTGGGTGCCGTCCTGGGTGCGCCGTTCATGTTGGCTACCCTGGCCATGTTCGTCACCGGGACCGCCGTGCTGGTGATGGCGCGCCGCCGGCCGGACGGCGACGTGATGCGGGTGGATCCCCGGAGCCTCGCCCTGGACATGCGGACCTTTGCCGTGACGTATGCCATCGCAATCGGCGCCGCGTTCCTGCCGGCCGAGGCCACCTGGCCCAAGTGGGTCATCGCCGTGGTCCTGCTGGTCATCTACGGGTGGTACGTCAAGGGTCACTTCGAGGCCGATCCGTCGGTGGACCTCGAGGACCTGGCCCCGCTCCGGTTCCATCGCCTCGACCGCCAGGCCCGCCGGGCCGAGCCGCACATCCCGCGCCTGCGCATCGTCAACCTGCAGGTCCTCGGCGCGTTGTCGCTGATCGTTATCGGGGCGACGACCTTCGTCGGCGCGGTGGAGCACATCGGGGACGGACTGGGCCTTGACGCGGTGCTGCTGGCTCTCGTGATCGCCCCGATCGCCACCGAGCTGCCCGAGAAGTTCAACTCCATCATCTGGGTCCGGCAGGGGAAGGATGCGCTCGCGATGGGGAACATCACGGGCGCCATGGTCTTCCAGTCCGCGATTCCGACGGCGGTGGCGCTCGTGTTCGCGCCCGCGGCGTGGTCGGTGACGGGCGGCGCGTCCATCGCGTTCCTGTCGGCGGGGATCGGGCTGGCGTCGAGCGCCTTCGTGTTCCTGCCCATGATCCGCAACGGCCGCCTCCGCGGGCGGGGTCTCCTCGTGGGAGGCGTCTTCTACGTCGGTTACCTGGCGGTCGCCATCAGCACGCTGGCCGGCTAGGCCCCGTCCGGGCCGGGCCGGAACTCGTGCGTGACCCAGCTCCGCAGCCAGAACGCCCGGGTGCCGCTGCTATACTCGGCCTCCCCACACGAGGACCGGGCGGCCCGGCCGCCCGCGCATGGAGTCTCTCCCAGATGCTGACTGAGAAGCCCACCCCGACGGCCCCCGCCAAGCGCGATGCCGACGACCTGATCTGCTACTTCGAGGGACAGTACGTCCCGATGCGTGACGCCAAGGTCAGCATCATGACGCACGCCTTCATGTACGGAACTGCCGTCTTCGAGGGCATCCGGGCCTACTGGAACGTGGAGCAGGGCGTGCTCTATGGCCTGAAGATCCGTGAGCACATGGCCCGGATCCGAAAGAACGCAACCATGCTCCTCATGGACGATCTGCCGTCGGTGGACCAGCTTGTGGAGATGGTCGTCCAGACGATCCGCCGCAACGACTTCCACGAGGATGCCTACGTCCGGCCGTCGTTCTACAAGTCGACCCGGGCCATCGGCGTGAAGCTGCATCATCTCGAGCACGAGCTGTACATCGTGGCGATCCCGTTCGGGAACTACGTTGACACCGACAAGGGCTGCCGCCTGATGACGTCGTCCTGGCGGCGCAACTCCGACGTGGCGCTCCCGGCTCGCGGCAAGATCGTGGGCGGCTACGTGAACATGGCCTTCCAGAAGTCCGAGGCGGAGCTCAACGGCTACGACGAGGCGCTCGTCCTGACCTCGGATGGCCACGCCTCGGAGGCATCCGCCGCCAACCTCTTCATGGTTCGCGACGGCGTCCTGATCACCCCGCCGGTGACCGACGACATCCTCGAGGGCGTCACACGCGGTGCCATGCTGGAGCTTGCGCGCGACCTCGGCATCCCGCATGAGATCCGATCCATTGACCGCTCGGAGCTGTACCTCGCCGACGAGGTCTTCCTGTGCGGCACGGGTGTCCAGATCTCGCCGGTCTACGAGTTGGACCACCGCCAGATCGGCGGCGGCGCCGTCGGCCCGCTGACCCGGCAGATCCGGGGGCGCTACTTCGACGCCGTTCGCGGCCGGCTGCCGCAGTACGCCCACTGGCTCACCCGCATCACCGAGGGTGCCTGACCTTCGTCCGCTGGCGCTCGGCGCGGCGGATGCCGACTCCTCGGCCGCTCTCCCGGCCAGTACGGCCGCTGATGCCCAGGCGCAACTCCGCCATCACCTGCTCCAGCGGCTGCTGGAGGTCATCCCGGGGATCATCACCTACGGGCTGATCCTGTCGCCCATCGCCCTGTCAATCCTCTGGCCGCAGGTCGTCGCGTGGGCGGTGTTGACCTTCGATGTCTACTGGCTGTACAAGGCCGTGATGCTCACCAGCAGCGTCTTCGTGGCCTCCCTGAAGGTCCGGGCGACGCTCGCCGTGGACTGGCGTGTCCGGACCATGGCGCTCTCCGACCTCCCGGCCCGGAGCGCCGACCTGGCCAGGAGGATCCCCCTGGTCGAGGAGCGCGTGGCTCGACTGGCGGCGGATGGCAATCACCTCGCCGCCGCGGGAGGCCGGCGCGAGCTCGCGCGGCTCCAGATGGAGCGCACGTCCGTTGAGCGGCTGCAGGCACGCCGCTCGGGCGCCATCCCGAATCCTGATCGTGTCTGGCACGTGGCGCTCATCCCGACCTACACGGAGCCGTACGAGAAGCTCGAGGCGACGGTCCGCGCCCTGGCAGAGGCGGACTGGCCCCGTGAGCGGAAGATGGTCGCCATCATCACGCGTGAGACGGACCTGACCGGCCGGGAGAACGTGGCCCGTCTCCGGACGCAGTTTGGCGGCCAGTTCCTGCACTTCCTGCACATCCTCGATCCGCTGCTTCCCGGGATCGTCGTCGGCAAGTCCAGCGCCATGGCGTACGGCGGGCGCTGGCTCTACCGCCGGCTCGTCGAGCTGGGCTTCGATCCGGCGGAGGTGGTCGTCACCGATCTCGATTCGGACTACCGCGTCCACCCGTCCTACTTCGGCTACCTGACGTGGACGTTTTGCACGGATCCTGATCGCTACCGACGGCTCTTCCAGCCTGTCCCGATGTTCCACAACAACCTGTGGGACACGCCGATGGCCGTACGCCTCGTCGCGATCGGCGCCACCCACGTCCAGATGTGGCGCTCGCTGACCCCCGAGAAGCTGATCAGCTTCTCGTCGTACTCCGTGAGCCTGCAGACGCTCCACGAGGTGGACTACTGGGCGACCGACGCGATCCCGGAGGACAGCCGGTTCTACTGGAAGGCGTTCTTCCGATACAGCGGCGAGTTCCAGGCGATGCCACTGTTCATCCCGATCTACGGCGACGCGGTGCGCGCCCGGTCATATCCGCGGACGCTGGTGGAGCAGTACCTCCAGATCCGCCGCTGGGCGTGGGGCGTCACGGACATCCCGTACTACATCCACAACGCATTCGCGCACTCCGAGATCCCGCGGTTGACACGGATCCGCCGGCTGGTGGACCTCTGGCTGGATCACATCAACTGGGCCATCGCCCCGTTCGTGATCATCTTTGGGTCCAACCTGCCGCTGCTCCTCAACCCGGCCTTCGCGGAGACCACGCTGGGCCAGAACCTGCCCGTCTACGCGTCGTGGCTGCTGACCGGCGCGTTCTGCTGCCTGGCGATCCTGATGCACGTCGAGGAGCGCCTGGCGCCGCCGAGGCCGGCCAGCTGGGGGGTTGCCCGAAACGTCGTCTCGCGGCTCCAGTGGCTCCTGCTCCCGGTGGTGGGCCTGATCTTCTCCAACCTGCCGGCGCTCGACGCGCAGACGCGCCTGATGACCGGTCGCTACCTGGAGTACAAGGTCACGCCCAAGGCCTAGCCGGGGCGGGTGATAGGGCCTGGCCGGAGCCGGGGGGCCGTGCGCCGGGGGATCCTGTCTGTGCGCGCCGGCCTGGCCTGTTCGCCAGCCGTGATCAGGGGGCCGGTGGCGGCGTGAGGGCCGGGGTCTCTGATCCGGTGGTGATCACGATGTCAACCTGGCCGGTCGTGTCGGCGGCTGTCACGGAGACAACCCCGAACAGCGCCTCCAGCGCCTGGACCGTCTGTGGCAAGCGAACCTCCGCGCCGTTGTAGACGGAGACGACCGTCTTGGTCGCGCTGGTCGTGGCCGCCTTCTGGCCTGGCGCTGACGCGTTCATCCCCAGGTACTGGAGGTAGTCGGCGATGTTGCTGGCCGATGGCGCACGCGAGGCGCCGGGCAGCACCCAGATCCGCGCACCCTCCGCGGCGAGGCCCTCCCGCGCCGCCTGCTGCCCCGGATCCTCGGTGAAGGCATTCTTCACGGCCGTCCGGATCTGCGCGACCTTGGGCTCCACGATGTAGCCGCGAGGGCTGTCGCCGACCTCGGTCCCATACAGGGGCGGGGCAAAGACGTACGACCGGATAGCACGAGCGTCGATGGAGCCGGCGAGCCCCAGCAGCTGGGGGACGATGTCGCGCGGGATGTCGGTCCGGATGGCGCCGCCCAGGGCGACGGCCAGCTCGTCGATCCTGGGCAGGAGTGATCCGACGTCCACCTGGTCGCGGAGGGAGACCAGGATCCGCTGCTGGCGCTGGGCGCGATCGAAGTCACTTGAACCGTGCCGTGAGCGGGCGTAGATCAGGGCCTCGGCACCCGTCATGTGGCGCATGCCGGCCGGGATGTAGACCCGCATCAGGTCGGCGCCGCCGGTCGGGTAACTGTCGTCGACGACGGGGACCTGGACGTTCACGTTCACGCCGCCGAGCGCGTCGACAATGCGGACGAACCCGTCGAAGTTCACCTCGGCGAAGTACTGGATGGTGAGGCCGTAGAGCTCGCCCAGGATGGCCTTCACGCCGTTGTAGCCGCGCGTGGCGGCGGTGCCCGGGAAGAGGTCCGAACGCCCGGCGACCGCGGCGTAGAAGCTGTTGATCTTGCCCCGGTAGAGGGACCCGAACACGTTTCGGGCCGGGCCGGCGGGGATTGGGACGTCCACCACGTCGCGCGGGAGGCTGAACAGGACGACCCGCCTGGACGCGGGATCGATCGACGCGACGATGAGCGTGTCCGTGTTGTTGGAGCCCTCGTTGGGGCGCGCATCCGAGCCGATCAGGAGGATGTTGAGCCGGTCCTTGCCGTTCCACGGCGGGATGGTGGCATTGGGGATCGCCGAGCCTTCCGCCGCCCGTCTGGTCGCCGCCGGGTCCACGCTGGCGGCGGTGACGGGGGCCGGCGTCGGCTCCGGGCAGAGCGCCGTCCCGCCCGCGCTGAACACGCAGCTCACGAGGCTCGAGGCCAGCATGTCGTAGCGCGCGACCGCGAGATGGGCGCCGCTCATGACCACCAGGACGGCCAGCAAGCCCGCAACCGAGAGGGCCGAGGGCCGGAGCGATCCTCGGGCTGGACCACCGGCTGGCGTTGCCGCCGCGGCCGAACGGTCATGGGCATTCAGGAACTGCGCCACGCGCCAGGAGTCCACGATCGCGGCCGCGCGATAGGCCAGCGCGACGAGGTTGAGGACGAACACCAGGGTCAGGAACCAGGCCTGCACGGCGAGCCCGGCAAGGGCCAGCTTGTCAACCCGGGTCACGATCCCGGCCGTCAGGGCGACCAGCAGGAGGGGACCTGCGCCGAAGGCGAGCGCGCGCACACCGGCACCCGCATAGGCGTGCCCGAGACCAGGGAACAAGAGCGAAAGGACGGCCGCGGCGAACGACGAACGGCTCCGCGGACGCGTCTCCTGCACGGACGGCATCGCGGGTAGGATACTCGGAACCCGCCGACCGACATGCCGGCACCCCGGCCCCGGACGGCCGCACCACGATTCCAGGACCCGGCTCGCCGGCGCACCGAGAGGCCAGATGTTCCGTTCCGTCAGCCCGCACCCGGACTTCGTCGCGCAGGAATACGAGCTCCTGGAGCGCTGGCGCGAGCGGCGGACCTTTGCCCGGCTCCGGGCCCAGAACGCCTCTGGTCCGCGCTGGAGCTTCCTGGACGGCCCCATCACGGCCAACAACCCGATGGGCGTCCACCACGGCTGGGGCCGGACGTACAAGGACCTCTTCTGCCGCTACCACGCGATGCTCGGCGAGCACCAGCGCTGGCAGAACGGCTTTGACTGCCAGGGACTCTGGGTCGAGGTCAACGTCGAGAAGGATCTGGGCCTCCAGAACAAGCGCGACATCGAGGCGTTCGGGATCGCGGCCTTTGTCAACCTGTGCAAGCAGCGTGTCCTGACCTACGCCGCCCGTCAGACGGAGCAGTCGATCCGGCTGGGCTACTGGATGGACTGGAACGACCCGGACGAGCTGCGCCGCCTGCGCGACATGCTGGCCGAGGACGCCACCCAGGTGACGACGATCCAGGGCGTCGACGGCCCCGTCACGGACACGGTGGAGATGCTCATCGGCCGCCTGGGGATGGGCGACATCGGTGGTTCGTACTTCACCTTCAGCAACGAGAACAACGACCTGATCTGGGGCTTCCTGGCCGAGTGCCACCGGCGCGGCTGGCTGTACAAGGGCCACGATTCCATGCCGTGGTGCGCCCGCTGCGGCACCGGCATGAGCCAGCACGAGATGACGGAGGGCTACCGGGACCGCGAGGATCCCGGGCTCACCATCCGCCTCCCTCTGGTCGATCGGCCGGGCGAGTCCCTCCTCGTCTGGACCACCACGCCCTGGACGCTCACCTCCAACGTCGCGGCAGCGGTGGAGCCGCGCCTGCGCTACGTCAAGGTCCGCCAGGGGAACGATCTGCTGTGGCTGGGCCGCGGCACGTTGAAGTCCGCGCTCGTCGGCCCGTTCGAGATCGTCGAGGAGAAGACAGGCGCCGAGCTGGTCGGCTGGCGGTACGAAGGCCCGTACGACGCGCTCCCGTCGGTGCAGGCCGCGTTTGCGGCCGGCGGGCCGTCCGGCGTCCCATACGAGCACGTCGTCATCGCCTGGGAGGAAGTGGGCGAGGAGGAAGGGACCGGGATCGTCCACATCGCGCCCGGGTGCGGTGCCGAAGACTTCCAGCTTGGCAAGAAGCTGGGTCTCCCGGTCATCGGTCCCATCGACGAGTCGGGCCTGTACCTGGCCGGGTTTGGCTCCCTCTCCGGGCAGTCCGCGGCTGCGGTCGCGGACCAGGTGATCGCCCACCTCCGGGACACCGGGCGGTTCTACCGCCTCGAGACCATCACGCACCGCTACCCGCATTGCTGGCGGTGCGGCACGCCGCTCCTGTTCCGCGTCGTGGACGAGTGGTTCATCAACATGGGCGAGGTCTACGACCAGCCCCGCGAGACGCTGACGACGGAGCAGGTCGATCGCAGCCTGCGCTACCAGATCATGGAGGTCGTGGACCGGATCCGGTGGATCCCGGACTTTGGCTACGAGCGGGAGCTGGACTGGCTCCACAACATGCACGACTGGATGATCAGCAAGAAGCGCTACTGGGGCCTGGCGCTGCCGATCTACGAGTGCGCGTCGTGCGGGACGGTGACGGTGGTCTCCGGGCGCGACGACCTGCACGCGCGGGCGATCGACGGCTGGGCCCGGTTTGACGGCCACACGCCGCACCGCCCATGGGTCGACGAGGTCGTCATCGGGTGCAGTGGCTGCGGCGGGCCCGTGCGCCGGATCCCGGACGTCGGCAACGTCTGGCTGGACGCCGGGATCGTCCCGTATTCCACGCTCCACTTTCGCGAGGACCCGGACGAGTGGGCGCGCTGGTTCCCGGTTGACTTTGTCACGGAGAGCTTCCCTGGTCAGTTCCGGAACTGGTTCTACTCGATGCTGGCCATGTCCACGGTGCTTCGCCGCGAGGAGCCGTTCAAGACGATCTTCGGCTATGCGACGCTGTTCGCCGAGGATGGCCGCCCGATGCACAAGAGCTCGGGCAACGCCATCGAGTTCGACGAGGCCGCGGACCGGATGGGTGTCGACGTGATGCGCTGGCTGTACATGCGAGCGCGCCCGGATGACAACATCCTGTTTGGCTGGCACGTGGCCGACGAGGCTCGCCGGGAGCTGCTGGTCCTCTGGAACGTCTACTCGTTCTTCGTGACCTACGCGCGGCTGACCGGCTGGAGCCCGGGTGGCGCCCCGCCCCCGGCGGAACGCCCGGCGATGGATCGCTGGATCCTCTCCCGGACTGCCGGGCTGGCGTCGACGGCGGGCGCCTGTCTCTCGGACTACGACGCCCTGGGGGCCACCAGGGCCATCGAGGGCTACATCGACGACCTCTCCACCTGGTACCTCCGTCTGTCACGCAAGCGCTTCTCGCGCAACCAGGACCCGGTGGACCGCGCCTCGGCGTTCGCCACGCTCCACGCGGCGCTGCTGGGCGTGGCCCGGGTGATGGCCCCCATCCTGCCCTTCCTCTCCGATTCCATGTACCTGAACCTGACGGACATGGATGGCGATGCGCCGGATTCCGTCCACCTGACCCGCTGGCCCTCGGACGAGCTGGGCGACCTGCGTGACGAGCGACTCGAGGGCGCCATGGGCACGGCCCGTCGCTCGGTGGAGCTGGTGCGGACGCTCCGCTCGGCCGGTGGCCTCAAGGGCCGCCAGCCGCTGGCCCGGATGTGGCTGGCGCTGCCCGGTGCCGACCTGGCCGAACGCGACGCCCTGCTGGCCCTGGTCCGCGACGAGGTCAACGTCAAGGCGATCGAGCTGATCGGCGACGAATCTGGCCTGGTCGAACGCCGGGTCAAGCCGTTGCTGCCGCGGATCGGGAAGCGGCTGGGCGCCGCGATCCCAGCGGTCATGGCGGCGGCCCGGGCCGGGGACGTGGTCATCAACGAGGATGGCTCGGTCACGCTGGCCGGCGTCACGCTGGCACCGGACGAGGTGGAGATCCAGGCGAGCCCCCGGCCGGGAACCCAGGTCGCGCACGACGAGGGCCTCGTCGTGGTGATCGACACCGAGCTGACCGACGCACTTCGCGCGGAGGGCGACGCACGCGAGCTGCAGCGCGCCGTCCAGGAGCTGCGGCGAGAGGCCGGCCTGGCGCTGGATGACCGGATCGAGCTCTGGCTGGCGGGCGTGCCCGAGGCTGTTGGCCCGCACCTGGTGGACGTGGCCGAGGAGGTCCTGGCGGACCCGCCATCCGAGGGCACCCCCGCCGATGGCGGCTTCGCCGTCGGCTCGGTGCAGCTGATCGGCGGCACCGTCGAGATCGCCCTCCGGGCGAAGCGCGCGTGACCGCCCGGCGGTCGCGCCATTGGCTCCTGTTTGCCGTCCTGGCCGCCCTGGTCGTCCTGGCCGACCAGGCGACCAAGGCCTGGGTCGTCGGTGCCGTGGCGTCGGGCGAGGCCCTGCGACTGATCGGGGACAACCTGCGCCTGATCATCACGTACAACACTGGGGGTCTCTTCGGCCTCTTCCAGCAGCAGTCGGCGGTCTTCGCCCTCTTCTCGCTCGGCGTGATGGGCCTGATCGTCGTGGTTCACGGACGATCCGGGCGGAGCCGATACCTGACGCTGACCCTGGGCCTGCTGCTGGGCGGCGCGATCGGGAACTTCATCGACCGGATCCAGCTGGGTCACGTCATCGACTGGGTGGACATTGGCCTGGGCGAGTGGCGCTTCTACACCTTCAACGTCGCCGACATGGCGGTCACGGCCAGCGTGCTCCTCCTGCTCGGCCTGTCGCTGCGCTCGTCGCCGGCGGGTCGCGACCAGGCAGTTGGCCGGGATGCGGCGGAGGGTCAGGCGTGAGCCCCGCGGTGCCCACCGAGGACGAGATCCGGGTTGTGACGGTCCCCATCGGATCGATCACGGCCCGTGTCGACCGCGTGGTGGCGGACCTGACGGGGCTCTCCCGCAGCTATCTCCAGAAGCTGATCACCCAGGGCCTGCTCACGGTGGATGGCGCTGCGGTGCGGGCCAACGAGCCCGTGACGGCCGGGACGGTGCTCCGGCTGGTGATCCCGCCGCCGGCCGCCGCCGAGCCGGCGCCGCAGCCGGAGATCCCGGTCGACGTGATCTACGAAGACGATGACCTGCTGATCGTGAACAAGCCATCCGGGCTGGTCGTCCACCCCGCCGCCGGGCATTGGGACGGCACGCTCGTGAACGCGCTGCTGGGGCGTGCGGATGCGGAGGAATACGGCGGGATCGCCGGGGTTCGCCGGCCGGGGATCGTCCACCGACTCGACCGGGACACGAGCGGTCTGCTCATGGTGGCTCGCCACGATGCCGCGCAGGCCTCGTTGATGGCGCAACTCAAGGCCCGCCGCGTCAAGAAGACCTACCTCGCCCTGGTGCAGGGCAGCGTGACGGCGGCGAATGGTCGGATCGAGGCGCCCATCGCCCGTGACCCGGCGCGCCGGACCCGGATGGCGGTCATTGCCACCGGCCGGCCGTCCGTCACGGGCTACCGCATCCGAGAGCGATTCGCCGGCTGGACGCTCCTGGAGCTCGACCTGATCACGGGCCGCACGCACCAGATCCGCGTCCACCTGGAGGCCATCGGCCATCCGGTCGCGGGTGATCCTCTGTACGGGACGGGGACGTCGCGGCGCGGTCCCGACGGCCTGGAGCGCCTCTTTCTCCACGCCTGGCGTCTCGAGCTGGCCAGCCCAACGGACGCGCACTTGATCCGCGCCGAAGCGCCACTGCCAGACGTGCTGGAGGCCGTCCTGGCCGACCTGCGCATCCGCGACACGACGGCTCGGGTAGGCCACGCATGACCGATCGCCGGGACGGCGCCCCAGGCGCGATGCTGGTGATCATCTCGGGGCCGTCCGGGGTGGGCAAGGACACGGTCATCGATGCGCTTCGCAAGCGCCAGCATCGTCCCGAGTACCACTACGTGGTGACCTGCACGACCCGGCCGCCGCGCGTCTACGAGGCCGACGGCGTCCACTACCAGTTCCTGGATCGAGCCGAGTTCGAGCGTCTCGAGCAGGCCGGGGAGTTCCTGGAAGCCAACTTCGTCCACGCCAACTGGTACGGCACACCGCGGGCGCAGGTGCGCGATGCGCTCGCCACGGGCCGGGACGTGATCCTCAAGATCGACGTGCAGGGTGCCCAGGTGGTCAAGGAGGAGGTCCAGGACGCGCTCCTGATCTTCCTGGTCCCGCCGTCGCTGGAGGACCTGTTCGTCCGCCTGCGCAGTCGCGCGACGGAGACGGCCGACGAGCTTGACGTCCGCCAGCAGAACGCCGCGATCGAGTTGGCGCGCCAGGACGACTACGACTACGTCGTGGTCAACGAGACCGACGAGGTGGAGGCCGTGGCTGCGCGCATCGACCAGATCATCGACGAGGAGCGCCGCCGCCACCCGGGGCGGCGCGTCCGGGTCTAGCCTCCCGGCCCTGGTCGCCCGGCCGGACGCCGCGGATGCTGGAGCGCCTCGTTCGCCGCGATCGGGGCGCACTGGCCGGTGGTATCGGCTAGAGACCGATTCGCAGGTCCTCGGCGAGGTCGAGGAGCCCGGCCTCCAGCGTGAAGGAAGGCGCATAGCCCAGCTCGGCCCAGGACCGCGCCAGGTCCAGCGGGTAGTGGCGCGGGAATGGATCAGGCCGCGGCTTGGCAGCCTCGCCAGTGAAGCCGGGGAAGGCACGGGCGGCTGCCGCGAGGACGTCCGGCGGCTCGACCAGCACGCCCTGGCCGATGTTGTAGATGTGGTGGGGGAGTGCTTCCACGGTCGCCGCCTGTGCGACGCCACGGGCGACGTCCTTGACGTGGACGATCTCGTACGAGGCTGGCATCCCGTTGCCCAGCCGGGCCGGGACGCCGTCGAGCGCCGCCCGGACCAGGCCAAGGATCTCCGGGCCGATGCCGCTTCCGCCGGCGAAGTGACCCAGGCCATAGATGCCGGCGAAGCGGAGCAGCGCCAGTTCGAACCCATAGGCGCGCGAGTACGCCCACAGCAGCTGCTCGCAGGCGACCTTGCTGGCGCCGTAGATCCGCCCGCCGCTCCCGATGGGGAAGTCCTCGGTCAGGGGGGCGTGCTGTGGCTGCGACAGGTCGTTGGTGCCGATCGTGCTGGCGTGGACCAGCCGTGGGACTCCCGCCAGGCGAACCGCCTCGGCGACGTTGATCGACCCGATGACATTGACCTCGAATCCCCGATGGGGATTGACCTGGGCGGCCTCGCCGATCAGGGCCGCGGTGTGGACGACGGCGTCTGGCCTGGTCCGGTTCACCGCGTCCACGATGGTCGTGAGGTCGCGCAGGTCGCCGCCGAGGACCTCGATGTCCTGGCCGGTGATCCTCCGGATGTAGTCGCGGCGGGGCGCCGCATCGAAGAAGGTTGGCGCATGGCCGGCGTCCATGAGGGCGCGGGCGGTGTGGCAGCCGACCATGCCGGCGCCGGTGATCAGGACCCGAGCCATCCAATCCTCCTCCGCAACGGGCCGCGACAGGCGGCCGGCGGCGGCCGGCGCGTCATCCGCGACAATGGGCGCATGTTTGACCCCCAACCCACCGGATCCGGCGCCGGGTTCCGGCTGGTCCGCGTCGCGATCGATGCGGCGGGGGCGGGTGGGGCTCGAGCGTATACATATCACGTCCCGGCGCGCCTCGAAGGCCTGGCGCACGGCGAGGCGGTCATTGTCGGCTTCGGGCGCCGCCAGGTCCTGGGGATTGTCCTGGGCGACACGGACGAGGCCCCGGCCGTGGAGACCCGGCCCATCCTCGAGCGGGTCCGTGCCGACGGGCCCCTCCTCCCGGCGCTGACGCTCTCCCTCGCAGCCTGGATCGCGGCCACCTACCTCGCGCCGCCGGCCCTGACGCTCCGGTCGATGCTGCCGCCCGGGATGCTGGAGCGCTTCGAGCTCGTCGCGGAGCTGCGTCCGCCGCCGGAGGGCGCGCAGACCGCGTTCGATGGCGTGCAGGCTGGACTCGAGGGCCCGCCGGGCCTGCACGCGGATCCACCAGCCGGTGACGCCGTCCCCGACAGTGCCGATGCCGAGCTGCTCGCCGCGCTCGCGTCCGGTCCGCGCCGAGTCCGGGACCTCGGGGCGGGGGAGGGCCGTGCCGGGCTTCTCCGGCGCTTGCGAGCCCTCGCCGCCGCCGGCGTTGTGGACCTCGACTGGACGCTGGATGCCGCCGGGCCCGGCCCGAGACGCGAGCGCTGGGTGACCCTTGGGGGATCGGTCGACGCGACGGCTGGTCGCACGGAAGGGGGACGCCGCCCGCGTCCACTGGGGCCGCGCCAGCAGGCTGCGCTGACGGATCTGGAGGCGTCCGGCGTGACCGGAATCGCCGCGCCTGTCCTGGCGGGCCGCCACGGCGACGCGACCCTGGCGGGACTCATGCGCCGCGGGCTGGTGGATGTGGAGCTGCGGGAGCGCCCACGCCGGCCACTGGCCGACCGTGCGGCGGGGCGGCGTGGTTCGCGCCCTGTCGCCGCGGCCCTGACCCAACCCCAGGCACTCGCAACTGCCCTGATCGCATCGGCGATCGCGGAGCGCGACGCCACGCCGATCCTCCTGGATGGCGTGACCGGGGGCGGCAAGACGGCCGTCTACGCGGAGGCTATCGCCGAGTGCCTCGCGGCGGGCCGTCCGGCGCTGGTGCTGGTCCCCGAGATCACCCTCGCCCTGCCCCTCGTTGACCGACTTCGCGCCGACCTGGATGCGACCGTCGCGATGGTCCACTCCGGCCTCTCGGACGGTGAACGGACCGACGAGTGGCGACGCATCAGGGCGGGCGACGTGGACGTGGTAGTGGGGACGCGCCTGGCGCTCAGCTCGCCGCTCGCGGACATTGGCCTGATCGTGGTCGACGAGGAGCATGACGCCGCCTACAAGAGCGATCGAACGCCACGCCTGCAGGCCCGGGACGGCGCCCTGGAGCTGGGCCGCCTCGCCGGCGCCGCCGTCGTCCTGGGCTCGGCGACCCCGTCGGTCGAGAGCATCGGCCGGGCCATCGCCGGGACGTACCGGCGGGTCAGCCTCCCGTCCCGGCCTGCGGGGACGGAGCCGTACGTCGAGGTGGTCGACCTGCGCGAGGAGCTGCACACCGGCAACCGGGGACTCCTCTCCGGGCGCCTGTTCGCGGCCCTGGCGTCGCTGGATCCGGAGCAGGGCGACCAGGCCATCCTCATGATCAACCGACGCGGGACGGCGTCGGCGGTGCTCTGTCGCGATTGCGGCCATGTGCAGGCCTGCCCCGATTGCGAACGGCCACTCGTCTATCACCAGGCCGGGATGACCCTCCGCTGCCATCACTGCGGCCGCGCGACGCCGCTGGCCACCCGGTGTCCCGCCTGCAAGTCCGCCCGCATCCGGTACCTCGGCGGCGGGACAGAGCGGCTGGAGCGCGAGGTCCGCGAATCGTTCCCGGACCTCCGCGTCGGTCGGCTTGATCGCGACGTCACGGAGCGGAAGGGCGCCGCCGAGCGGGTGATCGATGCCTTCGCCGACGGGCGTCTGGATGTCCTGGTCGGGACCAGCCTGGTGTCCAAGGGCCTGGACCTCCCGGGCGTGATCCTGGTCGGCATCGTCTCCGCCGACATCGCCCTGAACCTGCCGGACGAGCGGGCTGCCGAGCGCACCTTCCAGCTCCTGACCCAGGCGATCGGCCGATCCGGGCGTGGCGGCCGGCCGGGGATGGCGGTGATCCAGACCTACCTGCCGGATCACCCGGTCATCGACGCGGTCCGTCGAGGCGACGCCGCCTCCTTCTACGCGACCGAGCTGGATCTGCGCCGCCGGTTTGGGTCGCCGCCGTACGGCCGGCTGGTCAAGCTGATCGTGGCGCTCCCGGACCGCGAGGCGGCCGAACGGGAAGGGGAGGCCATGGCAGCCAGGCTCCGCGCGCGCGCGGTCGAGCGGGGGAGCGCCGTCGTCGTGTTGGGCCCTGCCCCGGCCTACATCGCCCGGCGGGCGGAGCGCTGGCGGTTCCACGTCATCGTGCGCGGCCCGGACCCGGTGGCGCTCCTCGACGGCGGCCTCGACGCGCCGTGGTCGGTTGACGTGGACCCTGAGTCGCTCCTCTAGCGGATCGGCCTGTGGTCCAACGCCAGTGGTGCCGGCGGGGCCCTGCGCCATCGCCGGCGAATCGTGGGACGATGCCGTCACTGCACCACGGCACCTTGCCGCCCCGCGTTGGAGGTTCGCCGCCATGACTGACCAGCCCCAGCCTGAGCCGACGTCCGGATCCACCACCGACACCAACGCCGGGCCCGGCGTTCATCCGGCCGATGCCGAGCGCGGTGCGCCAGCCCGGGAGTGGCTCGCCCAGCTCCAGTCGATGATCGAGAACCTCGCCACCCAGGCGGCGCCCGTGGCGCGCGAGATTGGCGCGAAGGCCGCCGAGCTGGCCGCCATCGCCGCGGAGAAGGCCGGCCCGCTGGCGGCTCGCGCCGCCGAGGTGACCGCCGATGCCGGCACACGCTTCGCCGAGCGTTCGCGAAGCCTGGCGACGGAGCTCCGCAAGGACCTCGAGGGCCAGGGCGCTCCCGCCGGTGAGCCGGTCGCCGCCGAGCCCAAGCCTGCGCCGGGGCCGGATTCCACCCCGGCCACGGACGGATCCCTGCCGGAGGCGTAGCCCCGCCGCCCGCCCTTCAGCCCGGCCACGCCCAGCCGGGCTGAAATCTATACTCCCGACATGCCCATCCGACCCATCATCCAGCTCGGCGACCCGCGGCTCCGCGTCGTCGGCACGCCCATCACCAGCTTCGGCCGGCCGCTTCATGCACTCCTCGACGAGATGACCGAGGTGATGCGCAAGGCACCCGGCGTGGGGCTTGCCGCCCAGCAGATCGGCGAGACCCTGCAGGTTTGCGTCATCGAGGTGGAGGGCCAGCTCCACGAGCTGATCAACCCTCGCATCCTGCGGGCCTCGGGCGATCAGACGGACCTCGAGGGCTGCCTCTCCCTGGCCGGCTACTACGCACCGGTGACCCGGCGCAACCACGTGATCGCGGAGGCGCAGAACCGCTTCGGCAAGAAGATCCGCCTGGAGGGCCGGGACCTGCTCGCCCGGGCCATCCAGCACGAGCTCGATCACCTCAACGGCAAGCTGTATATCGATCTGCTCCCGTCGATGGACGCCCTCATCCCGCCCGGCGGACTGGCGGACGACGAGGACGACCAGGATGACGACGAGTCCGGCGATGCCCGGGCCAATGAGCGGCGGGGCCGCGTCCGGCCGTGACGGCCGCGCTGCCTGACCGGCGGGCACGGACGGTCTTCATCGGCACGGGGCCGTTCGGCGTTGCGGCGCTGCGCGCGCTCGCGACGCGCGCACCGGCCGGCCGCATCGGGCTGGTCGGCGTCGTCACCACCCCCGGTCGCCCCGCGGGCCGACGCGGGGAGGTCCTGCCGTCGCCCATCGAGGCGGAGGCACACGCCCTGGCCATCGCGCCCATCGTCGCGCTGGCGCGCCTCCGTCCAGCCGAATCGATGGCCGCGGTGCTCGCCCTGCGGCCAGACCTCATCGTCCTGGCCGACGACGGACGAATCGTCCCGCCCGCGCTCCTCGCGGTCCCGCTGGGGGCCCTGAACCTGCACCCATCGTTGCTGCCGCGCCACCGCGGAGCTACTCCCATCCCCTCCACCATCCTGGCTGGCGACACCGAGACCGGGGTGACCATCATCCGGATGGACGATGGCATCGATACCGGACCCATCGTCGCGGTGGAGCGCTGCCCGCTCACCGGCACGGAGACGGCCCCGATGCTGGAAGCGCAGCTGGCCATCAAGGCTGCGGACCTGCTCATGCGGACACTGGCCCCGTGGCTGGACGGGCAGCTGCCCGCCACGCCGCAGCCGGACCAGGGGGCGACGCTCACGCACATGCTTCGCCGCGAAGACGGCCGCCTGGATCCGGCAGGCACAGTGGCCCAGCTGGAGCGGCGTGTTCGCGCGTTGCAGCCCTGGCCCGGGACGTACCTGGATGCGGATGAGGGGCGGCTTGTCGTCCATGCCGCGGCGCTGGCGCCGCTGGAGCCCGGCGACATCCCCGGACACCTGGTGGCGCATGGGTCCGGCCTGGCGCTCGTCGCGGCCGACGGCCGGCTGGTCATCCTGGAGGCGCAGCTCCCCGGCGGCCGCCGCATGGCCGGAGCCGACTTGCGGCGGGGGCGACCGCGGCTGGTTGGCACCCCCTTCAGGTGATGGGGCGCCGGAATGCGACAATCTGGGCCCATGACTGATTCTGACCTGCGCCCCGGCCTGTCGGGGCTCACCCAGGAAGCGCTGGAGGCCTGGCTGGTCGCGCGCGGCGATCCGGCCTACCGTGCCCGCCAGGTGATGACGGGCGTGTGGGCCGGCGCGCGGTCCGCCGCCGACGTGCACGTCCTCCCGGCAGGCCTCCGTGGCGCGCTCGACGAAGCGTTCCGGTTCGACACCATCGCGTCCACTGAGCTGGTGGTGAGCGACGGGAGTCGCACCGAGAAGGCCGTCCATCGCCTGTCGGACGGCGCCGTGATCGAGTCGGTCCTGATGCATTACCCGGCCAAGGCCGGCCAGCGCGAGCGGAACACGGTGTGCATCTCGAGCCAGGCCGGGTGCGCGGTGGGTTGCCCCTTCTGTGCGACGGGCGAGCTGGGATTCGGGCGTGATCTCTCCACGGCGGAGATTCTCGACCAGGTCCGGGAAGCGGCCGGTCGACTGGCGGCACGCGGCCGGCGCCTCACCAACATCGTGTTCATGGGCATGGGCGAGCCGCTCCTCAACCTGGACCGGGTGCTCGAGGCCGTGGACGGCTTGAACGACCCCGACCGGTTCGGCCTCGGGGCGCGCCACATCACCGTCTCCACGTCGGGCGTGGTGCCGGGAATCCGGCGTTTGACCGCCCTTGGCCCGCAGTTCACGCTGGCCATCAGCCTGCACGCCGGCCGGGATGCTCTCCGGGACGTGCTGGTGCCCCTCAACCGGCGCTGGCCGGTTCGCGAGGTGATCGCAGCGGCGCGGGAACACGCGGCGAAGACGCGCCGACGGATCAGCTACGAAGTCACCCTGATCGCGGGGATCAATGACACCGATGCCGACGCGGACGCCATCGTCGAGCTGCTGCGCGGCGACCTCGCCCATGTCAACCTGATCCCGATGAACCCCGTGGCGCATACGCCGTGGACCGCCAGTCCCATGCCGGTGATCGAGCGCTTCGCGGAGCGGCTTCGCGGCGCCGGGATCCAGACGACGGTCCGACGCAACCGCGGCCAGGAGATCGGTGCCGCCTGCGGCCAGCTGGCCGCGGATCGTGCCGGGGCGCCCTCGCCGGCCGCCGTGTCGCGTCGGCGCGAGCTGCTGGTCCGCCAGAGCGTGGCCGCGCTGCGCGGCGACCGAGCGCCCGACGATGGGCTCCTGGCGGTTCCGTCGGCGGCGTTACCCGGGGCCGATCGGTGAGCGCGCTGATGGGCGTCGAGACGGCCCGGGCACGGGTCGCGGCGTCAATCCTCGACGCCGATCTTGGCAATCTCGCCTATGCCGTGGGCCGTGCTGAACGCGAAGGCGTCGACCGGATCCATCTCGATGTCATGGACGGCCACTTCGTTCCCAACCTGACGTTCGGCGCCAGGACCATCAAGGCGCTCCGGCGCCGGACGCGAGTCCCCTTCGACGCCCACCTGATGATCAGCGAGCCGGGTCGCTACATCGACCAGTTCATCGACGCCGGCTGCGACTCCATCACGTTCCACGTCGAGATCGATGAGCCAATCGAGCCGACCCTGCGGGCCATCAAGGCCGCCGGCCGAGCCGCCGGGCTGGCGGTCCGGCCGGGGACGCCGCTCGCGGTTCTCGAGCCGTTCCGCGAGCTGCTCGACATCGTGCTGGTGATGACGGTGGAGCCCGGGTTCGGTGGCCAGTCGTTCCAGCGGTCGACGGCCGAGATGAAGGTCCTGGCCGCCCGCCAGATCCTGCGCCACAAGGTGCATGGCGGTGAGGTCCATGTCGACGGCGGCATCAACCGGGAGACGGCGGAGATCGTCGGTGGCATGGGCGCCGACATCCTGGTGGTGGGCTCAGCCCTGTGGCTGAAGGGCCGCGACATGGCCCGCGAGATCCGCCTGATCCGCGCGCTCGCAGACGAGGGCTACCAGTTCACGCTCAACGGCGGCGTCCCACCCATCCCGCGCGACAAGATGGTCGCCTTCGCGCACCTGCCCCACCACCTCGCCCAGGTCCTTGAGGGAGAGATCCGGTCCGGGGGGATCCCGGTGCTCCGCTTCCGCGCCGGCCTGGCCGAGGACCCGTCCATCGTCCCGGACGACGAGCTGTTGATCCCCGCCACGGTCGAGCGCATCGCGGAGGAGCGCCATGCCGCGCGCCGAGCCGAGTTGCTGGCCGAGGGTGACGCCTGGAACGCCTCTGGTCGCCCGCTGGTGGGTCCGCCACCGCCGGCCCCACGACCGCGCCCCCGGCCGGTCCGCCGCCGCAGCACCGCCACCTGACGACGGTGATCGCTCCTTCGCGCCTCCGCGCCTCCCTCCAGCCCGTGGACCGGCTCCTGGTGCTCGCCGTGGGCGCCTACGCCCTCCTGCTGGCTGGGTTGATGGCCGCCCATGGGGTCGCCCTCACCGCGGATGTCGCGGCGGTGGCCGTCGGCCTCGTCCTCGTTCTCGCGGTGCGCCTCGTCCCGGCGCTGTCGGGCCGGCTCCCGGAGCTGGCGCGGGAGCTGCTGCCGCTGGCGGTGCTCTTCCTGGCCTATGAGCTCATGCGCGGCTACACGTCGGCGGGCGTCGGCGACGTCCATATCACCGACGTCATCGCCGTCGAGCGCGCCCTGTTCCTCGGCAACCTGCCGACGCAGGTGCTCCAGCACCTCTTCCACCAGCCCACCGGCCGTGATCCACTGGCCATGGCGGCCACCATCTTCTACGTCCTCCACTTCGGCCTGCCGTTCGCCGTGGGCGTGCTCCTGTGGGCGCGGCGGCGAACGGCCTTCCACGACTTCATCGCGGCCCTGACGATCCTGTCGATCGCGGGCTTCGCGACCTACCTGTTCCTGCCCGTCGCCCCGCCCTGGTATGCGGCCGAAGTCGGCGCGCTGCCGCCGACCGCCGCCGGGCCGGCGTTGGAGTACCTGAAGGCCCAGGGTGTCAGCGATCTCGCCTCGCTTGTTGGGCTCGACGGCTCGGGTGCCTTCCGGTTTGCCATCCACGACGTCAACCCCAACCTGGTCGGCGCCTTCCCATCGCTCCACGCGGGCTACCCGATGCTCGCGTTTCTGCTCCTGCGGCGCAGCTTCGGGCGACGCGCCTGGCTCGCGCTGGTGTACGCGCTGGCGGTCTGGCTGTCCATCGTGTATCTCGCTGACCACTACGTCGTGGACGTGATCGGCGGGGTGGCCTATGCGTCGGCGGCCGCGTGGCTGGTGTCGCGGTTGGGGCTGACTCGCCCAGCCGCTCCGGCGATCCCCCGGGCCTGATGCGGCTCCTGCTCCAGCGCATCTCGCGGGCCGAGGTGCGCATCGCGGGCGAGGTGGTGGGCGCGTCGGGACCCGGTCTCCTCATCCTGGTGGGGATCGGCCCGTCCGATGACGCGGCGCTGGCAGACGTCATGGCGCAGCGCATGGCCGATCTCCGGATCTTCAACGACGAGCAGGGCAAGACGAACCGGTCGATCGTCGAGACAGGGGGGAGCGCCCTCGTCGTCAGCCAGTTCACGCTGTACGCCGACACGCGGCGCGGTCGCCGGCCGGGCTTCGGCGATGCCGCGGCGCCGGACCTCGCGGAGCGGCTCTACGGGCGGCTGGTGGAGTCGATCCGCGGACTGGGGATCAGCGTGGCCACCGGCCGGTTCGGCCACGCGATGGAGGTGGAGCTGGTCAACGACGGACCCTTCACCATCTGGCTCGACAGCGAGGTCCGGTGAATCGAAAAGGCGCCGCAGACGCGGCGCCTCTGGGATCTGGGCCGGGATGGATGTCCCGGGCCGGGCTACCTGGCGGACTTGCTCCGCGTGCGCTGGCAGCGCGTGCAGATCAGCGCCTTGACGGAGACGCCCTTCTCGACGATGACGCCGGGCTGGAGGTTGGGCTGGCAGCGTCGATGTGTTCTGACGCGGTTCATGCCCGACGACTGCGGGTTGAAGCCGCCCATCGAGACCTTGCCGCAGATCGCGCAGGAACGGGCCATTGGGTCCTCAGGTTTGGTGCAGGCACAATGCACGGACCCATGCCGGGGCCGAGCGGGGGCGTATAGTACCACGCGAGCCCGGGCCACAACCCGGACTTCGCCAGCCAAACGCCCTGAGGACGCCGCCCGCGTGCCCACCGAACAGCCAGCCGGACGGTTGCTCGTCTCGCGCCGCGCCATTGCCGACATCGTCCGCAACGCGACCCTCGGATCGTACGGTGTAGCGGGCTTCGCGGCCGGCTTCCCCGAGCGCGCGCTGGGCCGCCTCGGCCTGGGCTCGCCGGGCCTGCGTCTCACGACGCGGGCTGGCGTGCTGCACGTCGACCTCTTCCTGGAGGTCGGTCACGGCCTGCCCGTGTCCGAGGTGGCACGCCAGGTGGATTCCGCGGTTCGCTATTCCGTTCGCCGAGCCCTTGGTCGCGAGGTGGGCGAGGTTGCCGTCCATGTCAACCGGCTCCGGTTTGAGACGGCCGGAGCGCCCGCAGCACCCGCCCGGATGACGGACGGGACGCCGCTCGCGGGTGACCTCGCCGGCAGCGGCACGGACGTCGCCTGATGGCGCGCAAGGCCTGCGACGGGGCCGGGTTCCTCGCCGCCTTCCGCGCAGCGGTGGCCAACCTTGAGGCCAGCGTTGACGAGATCAACGCCCTGAACGTCTACCCGGTCCCGGACGGCGACACCGGCTCCAACATGGCGGCGACCGTCCGAGCGGCCCTGGCGGAGGGAGACGCGGCGGGTCCATCTGCGCCGGTGGAGCGCGTGGCGTCGGCGATCAGCTTTGGGGCGCTGATGGGCGCCCGTGGCAACTCGGGGGTCATCACCAGCCAGATCCTGCGCGGGATGGCGGAGGGCCTCGCCACCAAGACCCGGTTCACCGGCCCGGATCTCGCGCACGCCCTGGCGAAGGGCTCGGAGGCGGCCTACCGGGCCGTGGCCCGGCCCGTGGAAGGCACCATCCTGACCGTCATCCGCGAGGCCTCCGCCGCTGCGGTGGCGTGTGCGGATGGTGACGGCGACCTGGAGGCCGTGCTGGGGGCGGCGGTCGACGCGGCGGAGAAGGCGGTCGCCAAGACGCCGACGCTCCTGGCCATTCTGCGCGAGGCCGGCGTCGTCGATTCGGGCGGCCAGGGGCTCTTCCGACTCCTGCAGGGAGCCCAGCGCTTCCTGCAGGAGGGGAGTGGCACAGCCAGGAAGTCGGCGGCGGCGCCCCGACGGGGCGGAACGCCGGCAGCGCCGGCCCGCCAGGCGTCGACGCTCGTCGCGCACGCTGACGAGGGCTTTGGCTACGAGACCATGTTCCTGCTCCAGGCCCGTCCCGGAGCCAGCCTCGATCTCGATGCGATCCGGACGCACCTGGAGGGGATCGGGGAGTCGGTCCTGGTTGCCGGTGATCCGCGGGCGATCAAGGTCCATGTTCACAACGAGCGACCCGACCTGGTCATCGCCTACGGCCTTGCGCTGGGTGCCCTCAGCCGGATCAGCGTCGAGAACCTCGACGGCCAGGTCCACGACGTTCGTGAACGGCGGGCCGGCGAGTTCACACGGGCCGAAGCTGCCGATGAGGCCCCCGTCGCGGTGCTCGTCTCCGGGGGGATGACGGACAGTCCCGGCGGCGCGATGGCCGGGCCAGACCTCGAGCCCGGCGGCCGGTCGGTGGCCACGGATGCCGTGCCGGGGAGCAGCAGCGCACCCCTGCATCTGGCCGTGGTTGCCGTCGTTGCGGGCGACGGCCTCGAGGCGATCTTCCGCGACTTCGGCGTCACGCGGATCGTACGTGGTGGCCAGACGGCCAACCCCAGCACCGGCGAGCTCCTCAAGGCGATCGAGGCCACCAATGCCCGCGAGGTCCTGCTCCTGCCCAACAACCCCAACGTGATCCTGGCCGCCCGCCAGGTGGCCGCGATGGCAGACCGCCCGGTGGAGATCGTCCCCACCCGGAACGCCGCGGAGGGCTTTGCCGCGCTGCTGGCGCTCGATCCCACGCGTGGTGCCGCCGACAACGCTGCGCAGATGACCGACAAGGCGCGGGCCATCCAGACGCTGGCCGTGACCGAGGCGGTCCGTGATTCGAGCATCGGCGGGCGCAGGGTGAAGAAGGGTCAGGTCATTGCCCTGGATCCAGACGACGGACTGGTCGCCGTCGACAACGATGCGCATCGCTGCGTGACGGCGGCCGTTGCCACCCTCAATCCCGGCTACGAGCTGCTGACCATCTACTACGGCGACGGCGCGGGCCTGGCGGATGCGGAGGAGCTCGCGCACGCCCTCGGCGGCGACGGCCGCGTGGAGGTCCAGGTCGTCCACGGCGGCCAGCCGTACTACCGATACCTGGTCGCGGCCGAATAGGCGTGATCCCACCGGGCGGCCGCCCCCGGAGCGCCGCGGGCTCGCCGCGGGCCACCCGCCCTCGTCCTGCCACGATCCCTGCGGCTCCGCCGCCGACAGACCCCGCGGAGCTGCTCCGCACCGAGCTCGGCGCATCCGGGCTCGCGGCGGCGGCCGTGTTGCGGCGCGCCGGCCGGCGCCTGGGGCTGCGGACCATGCGCGACCTCCTCTTCCACCTGCCGAGGCGCTACGACGACCTGCGCGAGCTGTACCGGCTGGGCGACCTTGGCTGGGTAGCTGATGGCACGGTCGTCTCCGCCAGAGTGCGGGTCTCCGTCCTTCGCGTGGAACCCACCTTCCGGCGGCGAGTGCAGCGGACGCTGGCCACGCTGGAGGACGAGACGGGCAGCGCCGAGGCCACCTGGTTCGGGCGTCGCTTCATCGAACGCCGGCTCCATCCGGGCGATTCCGTGGTGGTCAGTGGCAAGCTCCGCCGGTTCGGGCGGCGGATCACCTTCGACAATCCCGAGTTTCAGCTGGACGACGGCACCGCTCTGCTGCACGCGGGCCGGATCGTGCCGGTCTATCCGCTCACGGCCGGGCTGACCGCGGCCCGCCTCCGTTCCGCGATGCGCGAGGCGCTCGATCGGGCGGGCCGCCAGTACCCGGACTACCTGCCTGACTCTCTGCGTGCCGCCGAGGACCTGCCACCGATCGGGACGGCACTCGAGGATGCCCACTACCCATCCACGTTCGAGGGCCGTGACGCGGCGTTGCGCCGGCTGGCCTTCGATGAGCTCCTCGCCCTCCAGCTGGGCATGGTGGCGCGGCGGCGCCAGCGGACCCAGGAGCCCGCACGGCGGCTCATGGTCGATGACGCGGCGGCGAGCGCGCTGCGGGATGGCCTCGCGGCTTCCTTGTCGGCGTCCGTTGGGCGACCCGTTGACCTGACGCCTGACCAGGCAGAGGCCGTGACCCAGGTCCGGGCGGAGCTCGCCGGGAGCGCCCCCATGCTGCGGCTCCTGCAGGGTGACGTGGGTTCCGGCAAGACCGCGGTGGCCGCCTACGCGCTGGGGATCGCCGCCGCCGCCGGTGCCCAGGGTGTGCTGCTGGCGCCGACGGATCTCCTCGCGCGTCAGCATGCGGCCACGCTGGCCCGCCTCCTGGAGCCGGTCGGCCTGCCGGTGACGCTGTTGACCGGATCACTCTCCGCGGCAGGCGCCAGGCATGCCCTGGAGGCCATCGCCGGCGGCCAGGCGCAGGTGATCGTCGGGACCCACGCGCTGATCCAGGATCGCGTCCGGTTCGCGAACCTCGCGCTGGCCGTGATCGACGAGCAACACCGCTTCGGCGTGGAGCAGCGTGGCCAGCTGGAGGCGAAAGCGGCCGGCCAGACCCCCCACATCCTGCTGATGACGGCCACGCCCATCCCGAGGACCCTTGGCCAGGTGCTCTACGCGGACCTGGACGTCTCCACGCTCAAGACGCCGCCCGCGGGGCGGATCAGGGTCAAGACGGGGATCAAGGCCTCGCGTGACCTGGCCAGCACCTGGGACTGGGTCCGCCACGAGGCGGCGGAGGGACACCGGACCTTCGTGGTGGTCCCCCTGATCACGCCATCGGACGATCCCGCCGCGGACGCGACCGATGATCTGGCCGAGCCGATCGTCGCCGCCGAGACCGAGGCAGCACGGCTCCGTGAGTTGCTCGCACCGCTTCGCGTGGGCCTGGTCCATGGACGGCTCAAGGCCGCCGACCGGGACGCGGAGATGAGTCGGTTCCGGGACGGCGAGCTGGATGTCCTGGTGGGCACTACCGTTGTCGAGGTCGGGGTGGATGTGCGCGAGGCGACGATGATGATCATCGAGGGGGCGGACCGGTTCGGGCTGGCCCAGCTCCACCAGCTGCGTGGGCGGGTGGGGCGCGGAACGGCGGCCTCGTATTGCGTGCTCGTCTCCGACTCGGATGATGAGGTCGCCCAGGCTCGGTTGAAGGCGGTGGTGGAGCTCCACGACGGCTTCGCCCTGGCCGAGCGTGACTTCGAGCTGCGTCGCGAAGGGAACGTGCTGGGCCTGGTCCAGAGTGGCCTGCCGCGCCTCCGCGTGGCCTCGCTCCAGCGCGAGGAGCATCGAGCCCTCGCCACAGCGGCGCGCCGCTACGCCGAGTCGCTCCTGGATTCGGCCGGCAACCTGACTCCTGGCCACCTGGAGCTGGACGACGAGCTCCGCCACGGCTGGCTGGCGGCGGTGGCGTCGGGCGAGCCGACGGGGGCGGCCTGATGGTGGCGGACGCGGGTCGCGTGATCGCGGGCAGGGCGAAGGGGATGCGGCTGCGCGCACCAGGCGAAGGGACGCGGCCAATGGGGGACCGCGTGAAGCAGACGCTCTTCGCGATCCTGGAGCCCGCACTCCGGGGCGCCACCGTGGTTGACCTCTTCGCAGGCAGCGGTTCGGGCGGCGTGGAGGCCCTCTCGCGCGGTGCCGCTGCCGCCTGGTTCGTGGAGAAGGATGCCGGCGCCTGCCGCGTGATCGCCGAAAACCTGGAGCGAACGGGTCTCGGTGGCGCGTCGGTCCACGTCATCCGCGCGGATGCGACCGACTGGCTGTCGCGGGTCGGGCGGGATGCGGCTCCCTTCGACGTGGTCCTGGTCGATCCGCCATACGCACAGCCCGAGCTGCTCGAGGCGGTCCTCCGACGCCTCGGCGACCCGGCGGCCGCCCTGCTGCGGGAGGGCAGCATCGTGGTCGCGAAACACTTCTGGCGGACGCCGCCGCCGGACCGGAGCGGGCTGCTAGCATCCGATCGGGTGCGGCGGTTCGGCGAGACCGCCCTCACCTTCTATCGTCAGCAGCCCACGGACGGGGAGGGATGATGCGCGTCGCGGTCTATCCGGGCTCGTTCGATCCGGTGACCAACGGTCACCTGGACGTCATCCGCCGCGCATCCGGAATGTTCGACCAGTTGATCGTCGCGGTGCTGCGCAACCCCAGGAAGTCGTCCCTCCTCGATCTCGATGTTCGGCTCGACGTCCTGCGTGCGGTGTTTGTGAGCGCCGGCATCGACCGCGAACGGGTGAACGTCCAGGCATTCGAAGGCCTCACGGTCGACTTCTGCCATGCGGTCGGGGCGGACTTCATTGTCCGTGGCCTGCGGGCCATCAGCGACTTCGAGTCCGAGATGCAGCTGGCGCATAACAACCGCCGCCTGGCGCCCGATGTCGACACGGTCTTCTTCATGACCGGCGTGGAGCACGGGTTTGTGTCCTCGACGATGGTCCGCGAGATCGCCAGCTTCGGCGGCGACGTCAGCACCATGATCCCGGCGTCGGCCGTGGACGCACTCCGGGCCGCCCTGGGTCGCTAGCGCGCCACCGGGCGTGTGATAATCGCCGGGAGCGCGGAGGACCGCGTTCGCAGGAGGGCTTCCGCATCGACATCACCTTTCTCGTGGGACGGCTCGAGGAGCTCGTCGGGACCGGTCGCCGGCTGCCCACCACGAACATGGTCATCATCGATCGCGAGCTGGCGCTCGGGTTCATCGACGAGCTGCGCGCCGCGATCCCCGAGGAGGTCAGCGCCGCCAAGCGCATCAGCGCCGAGGGGGCGCGGATCGTGGAGAAGGCGCGCGAGGAGGCGGATCGGACCGTTGGTCGCGCCCAGGAGCAGGCCGCCTTCCTGATCGAGGAGCGCGGCCTCACGCAGGCCGCCGAGCGACAGAGCCAGGACATCATCGCCGCCGCCCGCGCCGAGGCTGCCGAGATCCGGCGCGGCGCAGACGAGTACGCGGCCACGGTGCTGATCGGCCTGGAGGGCGACATGATCCGCACCCTGCAGAGCATCAAGAAGGGCATCGCCACGCTGGATGAGCGGCGGCTGGCGGCCGCGGCCGTGGGCTCATCGGACGGCCCCGGTGACGAGGACCTGCTCGACGAGGATGCGGCTCCGGACGCGCCTGGCACGGGTCGCTGGTGAGCGGCCCCGTGCCCGTCCAGCCGTTGACCTGGAACGTCGCCGCCCTCCTGAGCGAGCCACCCGGCTCGACACGCGACTACGCGCTCGCGGGGGTGACCATCCCCCTCGAGGATGACCGGCGGCTGACGGACCCCATCGAGGGGACAGTTCGCTTCGTGCGCACCGGCCGCGGCATCTTCGTCCGTGCGATTCTCGCGACCGCCCTTGGCGCCGAATGCAGCCGCTGTCTTCGACCGATCGAGGTCCGGCTCGCTCTTCGCATCGACGAAGAGGTCCTGCCCTCCATCGACCTGGAGAGCGGTCAGCCCGTCAATGCCGACGCCGACCCCGACAGCGCTCGCCTGACGGATCACCACGAACTGGAGCTGGAGATCCTCGTCCGGGAGGCGATCGATCTCGCCGAGCCGATCGCACCGGTCTGCCGGGCAGACTGCCTGGGGCTCTGCCCGACGTGCGGTGAGCGCCTGGACGAGGGGCAACACGACCACCCCCAGGAGTCCATCGATCCCCGCCTGGCGGCCCTCCAGTCGTTCCGGTTCGACGTGGAGCCCCAGACCGAGTAGACTCCCGCCCGTCCCCATAACGCGACACGGCGCCCCGGCTCGTCCGGCGACCGACGCCGAATACACAGGACCATCCGCCCGGCGGCTCCGCGGAGCCGCCGACCGCGAAAGGAGCAACAGCAACCGTGGGCGTTCCCAAGCGTCGCGTGTCGCATGCCCGTCAGGGCGAGCGCCGTGCCCACCTGGCCATCAGCGCACCGCATCTGGAGGCGTGTTCGCACTGCCACCAGCCCAAGCGGCCGCATCACGCGTGCCCGAACTGCGGCTACTACAACGGCCGCCCGGCGATCGACGTCAAGGGCAACAAGGACGAGTCCGGCTCGTAAGCCGATGAGCGACCGCCTCGCCGACAGCGCGACGGGTACCGCAGGGATCCGGATTGCCGTCGATGCGATGGGCGGCGACCACGGGCCGGGCGAGATCGTCCCCGGCGCGCTGGACTACGCGCGTCAGCATCCGGCCGACCAGGTCATCCTGGTGGGCCGTCCTGACGCGATTCTCGCCGTTGCACCCACCCTGCCGACCAACGTCAGCGTCGTGTCCGCGATGCAGGTGGTGGAGATGGACGAGCATCCGGCACGCACCCTGGTGCGCAAGCCGGATAGTTCGATCGTCGTCGCGACGCACCTCGTGCGCGACGGCAAGGCCGACGCCGTGGTGACGGCCGGACACACCGGCGCCGGCATGGCGGCCGGGACCCTCTTCCTTGGGCTGCTGCCCGGTGTCGACCGTCCCGGCCTGGCCGTGCAGATGGTGCGCAAGGGCAGCCCGTTCGTGCTCATCGACATCGGCGCCAACCCGGACTCCACGCCCGAGCACCTCGCCACGTACGGCCGGATGGGCTCGATCTTCGCGGAGCGGGTCCTCGGGATCACCAACCCGCGGGTCGCGCTCCTGTCCATCGGCGAGGAGAAGGGCAAGGGCGACAAGCGGATCCAGCGAGCGACCGAGCTGCTCGACCAGTCCGGCCTCAACTTCGTCGGCAACGTCGAGGGCAAGGACCTGACCAACGACCTCGCCGATGTCGTCGTGACGGACGCCGTGGCCGGGAACATCGTCATCAAGTTCTTCGAGGGCCTGTCCAGCTTCATCTTCGACCTGCTCCGCGCCGAGTTTCGAGGGGGGATCCGGGGCAAGCTGGCCTACCTGCTGCTCAAGCCGGGCGTGAACCGGATCCGCAAGGTCTTCGACTACGAGACGGCCGGCGGTTCGCCGCTCCTCGGGGTCAAGCGGACGGTGATCATCACCCACGGCCGTGCGCGCCGGCGGATGATCGTCTACGCCCTGGACGTGGCCGCGCGCACGGCACGCGCGGACGTGCCGGGCTTGATCGCCGAATCCCTGCGCGCCCTGGCCGTCGTCGAGGATGGGAGACCGGCATGACGGGTCTGCACCTCACCGTCTCGCGCGACGTGATCGTCGAGATGACCAGGATGGCCGCCTACGAGGTCCCCGGCGTCGTGCGGGTGGCTCGGCGCGGCCCGGCCTGGCGCACGTTCCTGGCGGGCCCGGCGGTGGGCGTCAGGGTCCGCGATGGCCGGGTCCAGGTCCGTGTCCACGTCGTGGCACGGCCCGCCCAGTCGCTCATCGCGGTCGCCTCGGGGGTCAGGGGGGCGGTTGCCGCCACCATGGAGCGCCTGCTGGGCCTGGAGTTGGGCTCCGTCACTGTGGTCGTCGATGCCGTCGGAGGCTGAGCCCAGTCGCGCCAGGCGCACGGGCCGCCGGTACGCGCTGGCGGCGGTGTTTGAGGCGGAGTTCGGACAGCGCACCGCAGAGGCGATCCTCGAGCGGCACCTGATCGAGACGGAGACGGATCCACAGGTCGCTCAACTGGCCCGGAGCCTGGTGGCGGCCGTGGTCCTCCACCGTGACACGATCGATGCGCGAATCGGCGTCGCGGCGCCCCAGTATCCCGTCGTCCAGCTGGCCCGCATGGACCGTGCGCTCCTCCGTTCGGCGATTGGCGAGGTGCTACACTCCCCGACGCCGGCCCGGGTGGCGATTGCCGAATGGGTCGAGCTCGCACGGGTCTACAGCGGAGAGCCGATGCGGCGCCTCATGAACGGCGTCCTCGGACGAATCTCAGCAGAGTCATCATCCGGCGCTCCCGCGCCGTCCAGCAACCCCGAGGAGGGAGCCAGTGGCCACGACCTACGAGCGCCTCAAGAAGCTCATCTGCGAGCAGCTCGGCGTCGAAGAGGATGAGGTCCGGCCGGAGGCGTCGTTCGTCGACGACCTCAACGCCGACTCGCTCGACCTCGTCGAGCTGATCATGAGCCTCGAAGAGGAGTTCGGGACCGAGATCTCGGACGAGGACGCGGAGAAGATCCGTACCGTTCAGGATGCCTCCGACTACATCGAGGAGCATTCCTCCTAGCTCACTCTCGCCGCAGCAAGCCGTGGGCGAGGCAGCGGTCTTCGCCGCACGGCTTGGCCTGCCGGTCCGGGATGCTGGGCTCCTGGAGCAGGCGCTCACGCATTCGAGCTGGGTGCACGAGCACCCAGCCGGCTCGCAAGCCGCCGGCTCGCAGGCCGCCGGCTCGCCCGGGCACAACGAGCGGCTTGAGTTTCTCGGCGACGCCGTGGTGAACCTCGCGATTGCCACCGCGCTCCATGACCGCCACCCCCTCGATGACGAGGGGGTGCTCTCAGCGCGCCGCGCCGCCATCGTGAGTGCCCCCGCGCTGGCCCGGCTGGCCGCCCGGATCGACCTGGGGTCGTACCTGCGCCTCGGCCAGGGCGAAGAGCGCAGCGGCGGCCGTGTTCGGCCCCTCCTGCTCGCCAGTGGTTTCGAGGCCGTCGCGGGTGCCGTGTACCTGGATCTCGGCTGGGATGTCGTCCGCGACTGGATCATCGGCCTGGCGAACCCGGAGATCGCCGAGGACCAGGCGCCGAGTGCGCTCAAGAGCCCCAAGAGCCGCCTTCAGGAGTTGACGCAGCGCTCCGGCCACGGCCGGCCCGTCTACGACGTGGTCGAGGCCAGCGGGCCGGACCATCGGCGCCAGTTCGTCGTCACCGTCAGCGTTGACGGCCAGGTCCGAGGCCAGGGCGAGGGCGCCTCGCGACAGGCCGCCGAGACCGCCGCTGCCGCACGGGCCATCGATGACAGCGACGCCAGCGGGGTGGGTTCGTGACGGCGCCGGCTCGCCTGCTGGCGCTCCGCCTCCACGGCTTCAAGTCATTTGCCGAGCGGACCACGGTGGAGTTTGGCCCCGGCATCAGCGCAGTCGTCGGCCCCAACGGCTCCGGCAAGAGCAACCTGGCCGATGCCCTGCGCTGGACGCTCGGCGAGCAGGGTCGTTCGCTCCGGACCCGCAAGGCCGAGGACGTGATCTGGGCCGGCTCCGAGCGACGTGGCGCCCAGGGCATGGCCGATGTGAGCCTCCTCCTGGACAACGCCGACGGCCTGCTGCCGGTTGACTTCGGCGTCGTGGAGCTGGGCCGCCGCCTCTACCGCTCGGGCGAGAACGACTACCTGCTCAATCGCCAGCGCGTGCGGCTCAAGGACCTCGTCGACCTGCTGGATGCCGCCCACCTCGCCGACAACGCGTTCCTGTTCATCGGGCAGGGCATGGTCGACCAGGCGCTGGCCCTTCGCCCCGAAGAGCGCCGGCCGCTGTTCGAGGAGGTCGCCGGCGTCCGGCGGCACGAGCGGCGGAAGCGACGGTCCGAGGACCAGCTGACTGAGTCGCTTGCCAACCTCGCGCGGCTTGAAGACATCCTCGCCGAGCTTCGACCGCAGGCCAGGCGGCTCGCCGCACAGGCCGAGCAGCAGGCATCGCGGCTCAGTGCCGGGGAGGAGCTTGCGGAGGGATTGCTGCGCAGCGCCCATGCCCGCTGGTTTGACGTCGCCGCACGGGCGTCCGTGGCCTCGACCCTCAGGACCCGCACGCGCCTCGAGGCCGACAGGGCCATGGCCGATCTCGCGGTGGCCGAAGACCGCGTCGCTGCGATGACGGCACAGCTCTCCGTGCGCGCCACCGAGGAACGCGAGCGACGAGGGACCGTCGAAGCGGCCGGTGTCGCTCGGACCGCGCTCACGGTCCGGCAGGAGCGCCTGGCCGCGGAGGCTGAGGCGTTGGCTCGCGATCGTGTGCGGCTCGCTGATGAGCGCGGCGTCGTCGTGGTGGATCTCGAAGCCCAGCGTCGCGCGCTTGCGTCACCGGTGCCGGCCCGGGACCTGGACCTGGAAGCGGCGCTCACGGAGGCCGAGCGGTTCCTCGCGGAGGCCGTCGGGGAGCTGGCGACGCTCCGTGCCGCGGATCGTGCGCGCGGCGAGGAGCTGCATGCGCTGCGCCGGGCCGAGGCCGCACGGACCGCAGAGATCGAGACGGCTCGCCGACGGCTGACCGACGCAGCGGCCCGCGCCAGCGCCGAAGCGGCGGGGGAAGCGGCGGCCGCGGACCGTGTGCCCCAGCTGGAGTCGCGCGTTGCCGCGGCCCGCGAATCGCTGTCGACCGCCGCCGCGGATGAGCGGCGTGCGGCCGAGGCCCGCGAGTCGGCCAGGGGGGCCGCCGAGAGCGCCGAGGCTGGCCGGACCGCCGCGCTGGATGCCGCGCAGACGCGGTCGGGGGCCCTCGCCGCCCGCCGAGGACGCCTGGAGGCGCTCCGGGGTCGGCTCCAGGAGGAGGAGACTCGGGGGATCGCCAAGGCCGCCAAGCGGCGTGGCGGGCGACGCCTCGACGAGGACCTCGTCGTGGAGCCGTCGCTCCGCCAGGCGGTCCAGGCCGCGCTCTCCGACAGTGCTCGGGCCTACCTGGTGCCGCGCGCGGCGCTCGGCGAGCTGGGCAGCGAGCGCGGGATGCTGATGGTCGGCGACACCGGGCTCGCGGCCGTCGCGAAGTCCGTCCAGGGCGCCGAGGTTCGCCTGCGCGAGGCGGTCGCCGCCCGCGGCGGGGGGATCCTCGACCAGGCGATCCGGCGCGACGCCGTCGGTGGTGCCACACGCCTGCTCGCGCGCGCGGCTTGGCTGCCGTCGCTGGCCGACTGCGTGGAGATTCAGGGCGACCTGCTGCCGGGTTGGGTCGCCGTTCCCCGCGACGGGGGGGCGGTGGTCTCGGACCTCGTGATCCTGCTGGGCGCCGCCGATGGAACGCTGGAGCGGCGGGCAGAGGTCGAGGCGCTCGCGGCCGAGGTTGGCCGGCTCGAGGGCGAGGAGGCCAGCGCCAGGGACGCCGCATCGGCTGCGAGCGGGTCCGCCGCCGCCGCCCGGCATGCGCTTGAGGTCGCCCGCGCGGCGGAGTCAGCGGCCACAGGTGCCCGCCGGCGGTGCGACGAGGCCGACCGCGCGGCCGCCCGAGATCTCGAGGTGGTGGCGCGCGAGCTGGGCTGGCACCGGTCGCAGGCAGAGCGCCTGGGTGGCGAGGTCGAGCGATTGCGCGTTGCACTCGCGCTGCTGGAAGCCCCGCGCCCCGACGATGGGCCGGCCCAGCCCACGGCAACCGGTGCGGATCCCTCGGCGGTCTCCACGTGGGAGCAGCGGGCCACGGACATCCGCGCCAGGCGCGACCGGCTGGCCCAGCAATCGGCCGCCGTCGATCTGACCCGGCGCGAGGCCGAGGCGCGGCGGACTCGTGCTGAGGCGACGATCACGGTTCGCGAGGAACGATTGGCCGCGCTCGATGCCGAGCTGATCCGGCTTGGCGAACGCGAGCGTGACCTGGACGGGCTCCGGGATACCCTGGGGCGCGAGACGGCCCAGGCTGTCGCCCGCGAGGCCGCTGCGCGCGCAGCCCTGGATCAGGGGCTTGCGACTGACCATCTCGGCCGCGAGCAGCTGGCCGCTGCGGAGCGTGGCGTCGCGGCGATCAGGGATCGCCTCCGTGCGATGGAGGAGCAGGCACGGGCCGCCGAACGAGCCGGCCTGGAGGCCGATCTTGGCCTCGACGCCCTTCGCGAGCAGCTGCTGGCGGATCTGGCGGCCATCGGCGAGGTCGCCCTGCGGCGGTTGCCCGCGGTCCCACCCGGACCGGCGCCGGGCACGCTGGTGGACCAGGAGGGCCTCACCGGCGGCGGCTTCCCCGTCCCCAGCGCCGAGGTGGTGGTCCGCGTCCCCGCCGTCGGCGAGTCAGTCTCCGACGATGGCGCGACGCCGGATGACGAACGGGCTCGACTCGAGCGCGGCCTCCTGGCGGCGGCCCAGCGCTGGGCCGCCGAACCCGCCCCGGAAGATGCCCCGAGCGCGGCGCGCCTCTCGGCGCTGCGTCGGCGCTTCAGCGACCTCGGGGCGGGGAACCCATACGCGGTCGAGGAGTACCAGGCACTGAAGGCCCGACTCGATGATCTCGACGCGCAGCGAGCCGATCTCGGGACCGCCATTGCTCGGACACGCCAGCTGATCGAGGAGCTGAGCACGCTCATCGCCGACCAGTTCCGGACCACGTTCCGCGCGCTCGAGACGGCATTCGACCAGAAGTTCCAGCAGCTCTTCGGGGGCGGGTTCGCCAAGCTGGAGTTGACGGACCCCTCGGACCTTGGGAGCACCGGGATCGAGATCACGGCGCGGCCGCCCGGCAAGAAGAAGCAGCCCCTCGGGATGCTCTCGGGCGGAGAGCGGTCGCTGACCGCCGTGGCGCTGTTGCTGGCCATGCTCCAGGTCCGGCCCGTTCCCTTCTGCGTCCTCGACGAGGTGGATGCCGCGCTGGACGAGGCCAACGTGGGCCGCTTCACCGACGCGCTTCGCGAGCTGACAAGCACCACGCAGTTCATCGTGATCACCCATAACCGCGGCACGATCAGGGCTGCGGACGCGCTGTACGGCGTGACGGTGGGTGACGATTCGGTCAGCCGGGTCATCAGCCTTCGGCTCGACGAGGCTCGCACGCTGGCGGAGCGCCAGTCGGCGACCGCCACCCAGCCCACCGACAGCACAGCGAGCTGAGGTTCCGAGATGGCCTTCTGGCGCCGCTTCCGCCAACCCCAGCCCGGCGAGCCGGACGTTGAGACGTCCATCGAGCTCGGCGAGGATGAAGAGCCGCCCCTCGACCTCCTGGACGACGAGCTGGCCGCCGAGGCGCTCTCCGCGGTGCCGGAGGCTGTGGTCGCGCCGCCCTCGAATGCGGAACGGGCGACTGGCGACCTGAACGAGGGCCTGCGCAAGACCCGTGGCGGCTTCATGTCCCGTCTGCGGGACCTGCTCGGCGGCGGCGACCAGGGCCCGGATTGGGAGGAGGTCGAGGAGACGTTGATCGGCGGCGACGTCGGTCCGTCGCTCGCCAGCGAGGTCGTCGAGCGTGCGCGGCGGCGCAAGGACAGCGAGGGTCCCGAGGCGGCAGTCCGAGCCGAGTTGACAGCGCTGCTGGCGCCGCGGAGCGGCCCGTGGACCCCGGCCCGGGTCCCGGGCGCCCCGGCCATCATCCTCGTGGTGGGCGTCAACGGAACCGGCAAGACGACCACGATCGGGAAGCTGGCCGCGCGGTACGCCGGCGAGGGCCAGCGCGTCCTCCTGGCTGCCGCCGACACCTTTCGCGCCGCGGCCATCGACCAGCTGCGGATCTGGGCGGATCGCGCTGGCGTCCAGATGGTGGCGCACGCCCCGGGCGCGGATCCCGGTGCCGTGGTCTTCGACGCTCTCGACGCGGCGGTCGCTCGTGGCGCGGACATCGTCATCGCCGACACGGCCGGCCGGCTGCACACCAAGTCGAACCTGATGGACGAGCTCACCAAGGTCCGACGGATCATCGACAAGCGCCTGCCCGGATCCCGTCCCGAGATCCTGTTCGTGCTGGACGCGACAACGGGGCAGAACGGCCTGGCCCAGGCTGTCGCGTTCCACGAGGCGGTCGGCCTCACGGGGATCGTGCTCACCAAGCTCGATTCGACCGCCAAGGGCGGCATCGTCTTCGCGATCGAAGGCCAGCTCCGGGTCCCGGTCCGGTTTGTCGGGGTGGGGGAGGGCATCGCTGACCTGCTCCCCTTCGATTCCGACCAGTTCGTGCGTGCGCTCTTCGACTGACGTCGTCGTGCGTGCGCTCTTCGACTGACGTCGTCGTGCGTGCGCTCTTCGACCGAGGTCTCCGCCCGCCTCGGCGCTCCGTCACCTGGGCCCCGAAGCTCACCGTGAGCGTGATCCGCTACACTCCCTGCACCTTGGCACGCCAGAACCCGTGTGCCACCCGCCGGGCGATCGACCGCCCGGCGGCCTGACCCACCTTCGGAGCTCGGCCTACCCGTGTTCGACACTCTCAGCGAGCGACTGCGCGGCGCCCTCGGCAACCTGACCGGTCGCGGTCGGGTCAGCGAGGCCGATGTCGATGCCGTGCTGCGCGAGATCCGCCTCTCGCTCCTCGAAGCCGACGTCAACTTCCGTGTCGTCAAGGACTTCGTGGCCCGGCTCCGTGAGCGTGCCGTGGGCGCGGACATCATCGGGAGCCTCACGGCCGGCCAGCAGGTCGTGAAGATCGTCAACGAGGAGCTGGTCGCGCTCCTCTCCGCGGGCGACCGCACCTTCCACCTGAGTGGCAGCCCCGCGGTCGTGCTGCTCGTGGGGCTGCAGGGCTCCGGCAAGACCACATCGGCGGCCAAGCTGGCACGCCAGATCGTCAAGCTGGGACGCCGGCCACTGCTGGTTGCCGCGGACCCGTACCGGCCCGCCGCGGCCGATCAGCTCGAGACGCTGGGCGAGTCAATCGACATCCCGGTCTACCGCGCGCCCGTGGGCACCGCCGTGGTGGACATTGCCCGCGGTGGCATCGAGGCTGCGCGACGCCTGGTCCGCGACACCGTGATCCTGGATACCGCGGGCCGCCTGACCATCGACGAGGCGCTCATGGCGGAGATCGCGGCCGTCAGCTCCGCCGTTCGCCCGATCGAGACGCTGCTGGTCGTGGACGCGATGACCGGCCAGGAAGCGGTGGCGGTCGCCCAGGCCTTCGCTGCCGCCCTGCCCGTCACGGGCCTCGTCCTGACCAAGATCGACGGCGATGCGCGCGGCGGCGCGGCGTTGTCCATCAGCGCGGTTACCGGTCTCCCCGTCAAGTTCATCGGCACGGGCGAGAAGACCGACGCCCTGGAGATCTTCCACCCGGATCGCCTTGCCGGCCGGATCCTGGGGATGGGCGACATTCTCACCCTCGTCGAGCGCGCCCAGGAGGTCGTCGACGAGAAACAGGCCCTCAAGATGCAGGAGAAACTGCGCAAGGCCGAGTTCACGCTGGAGGACTTCCTCGACCAGCTCCAGCAGGTCCAGAAGATGGGTCCCATCGGCCAGATCATGAAGATGATCCCCGGGATGGGCGACATGGCCAAGGAGGCCGAGAAGGCCGTGGAGCGGGGCGACCTCAGGCGAACCGAGGCGATCATCCGGGCGATGACGCCGCGCGAGCGCCGCAACCCCGATGTCCTGAACGCCTCGCGCCGGCGCCGGATCGCGACAGGATCCGGGACCAACCTTCCAGACGTCAACAAGCTGGTCAAGCAGTTTGCGGAGATGCAGAAGCTCATGAAGCAGCTCTCAGGTCGCGGGGGCGGTGGCCGACGCGGCATGCCAGTCGGAATGCGGGGCCGCCGGTGACCGAGCAGTCGGGCCACGTCCACGGCGCGGCGATCACGGCGGGTTCGGCCAGGCGGGGCGGGACGCGCTGGGGCGTCGGGCTGCTGCTCGCCGCCGTGGCGGTCGGCGCGCTCGGCGCAATCGGCACGCTCGTCTCGACGCCCATGCCGCCCGAAGCCATCGGCTTGGTGCCCGCCGGGAGCGCGATGGTGGTGGAGCTTCGGCCGGACCTGCCGGGCAACCAGCGCCAGGCGCTGGGGACGCTGCTGGCGGGTCTCCCCGGGTTCACCGACCTTGGGTCGCTCAACGACCGGGTCGGCGCGGCGCTCGATGCGGTCGTCGCGAAGGCCTCCGACGGAAAGCACACGTACACCGGTGACCTCCGGCCGTATGCCGCTGGCGCGGCCATCCTCGCCGTCCCTGCCGCGCAGGTCAGCACGTCCGGCGCGTCCGGTGCCTCCGCCACAGCCCACGGACTGGCCATCCTGACCACCGAGGGCTCGCCCGGGTGCGCGCCGCTCGAGGTTGGCCGGGCCGCCACAGTGGAACAGTATCGATCGACAGATATTCGCAGCACGCAGGTTGCCGTCACCCGATCGTCGGGCAGCCAGACGATGGTGACTGCCGCCTGCGCCGTGGTCGGTCGCTTCGTTGTGATCGGCGACCCTGACTCCGTCCACCTGGCGCTCGACGCCCGAGCCCAGGGCCGCAGCGTCATGGGCGACGCTGCGTACACCGCCGCCTTCCGCGCCATGACCGGCGACCATGCCGCCTGGGTCTACATGAACACCCGGGCGATGGCCGGCGTTGCCAGCGCCGCACCGATGCCCTCGGGGATGACCCGGCCGGCGTTGCCCGCCGACGGCCCGGAGTGGCTCGCGATGCAGCTGCGACTCACCGATCGCGGGCCCGTCATCGAGACGGCCATGCCCGACCCTCGGGCCACGATCCTGGCGGGATCCTCGACCGCGCCTGGCCATACGCCCGCTGCCAATGCGGTCAGCGCCATCGCGCCTGCCCTTCCGGCGTCAACGCTCGCGCTCATGGAGGCGCACCAGACCGGGGCGCTCCTTTCGGCGCTCCAGTCACGGCAGGTGGTGGCCGGCACCACGGGCGGCCCGGCGGCGTCGGCCCAGGCTGCGCTCGGTCCGTCGCTCGCCCTGCTGGGCAGCCTGGACGCGATCCTCGGCGAGGTGGACCAGGCCGCACTTGCCCTGCTGCCAAGCGGGACGAGCGTGACGGCCGGGCTAGTGCTCCAGGTCGCGAACGCCGATGCTGCATCGAAGCGGATTGACCAGTTCCGCAGCCTCGCGGCCCTCGCGGGTCTCCTTGGCGGGGCGCAGATCACGGACCAGGACTTCCACGGCACGCGGATCACCACGGTGCCGGTCGGACCATTGCTGGCGGCGAGCAGCGCTCGCGGCGCCGGCGGAGGCACCGGTCCCGGCATGTTCCCAGGCATGGGGGGGATCCTGGGTGGCGCCGCCTCGCCCCGGCCGTCGGCTTCGGCAGGACCGGGTGCCTCAAGCCGTCCGTCGATTGGCCTGCCGTCGCTCCCCGCGGATGCCCGCCTCTCGGTGGCGATCCGCGGCTCCTTCTTGGTGGTGGCGCTCGACGAGGCGTTCGTCAAGGCCGTGCTCGACACACCTGCCGGAGGCGGGCTTGCCGAGCAGCCGGGCTACAAGGCGGCGATCAGCGCCGCCGGGTCTCCCAATCTCGCCGGTGTCTATGCCAACCTGGCTGCCCTCGGCAGCCTCGCGCCCCTGGACCTCCCCGCGGCGGAGGCCAGCCGGATGGCGACGGCCCGACCCTACCTCGAGGCGTTCGGCGCGCTTGCCGGGAGTCTCACCAGCGGCGACGGCCTGCTTCGTGGCCGACTCGTCATCACTCTTCCGTAGGTCATCAACCAACCATCGGGCCCAGCTCAACAGGAGGAAACGCATCCATGTCCGTCCGTATCCGGCTCACCCGTGTGGGCGCCACCAAGCAGCCCACCTACCGCGTCGTGGTGGCCAACAGTGCCTCGGCCCGCGATAGCCGTTCGATCGAGATTCTCGGCCACTACAACCCCCGGAGCACTCCGGTCGAGTTCGTGGTCGATGGCGACAAGGTCAAGGCGTGGATCGCCAAGGGCGCACAGCCGTCGGACACCGTGGCCCGCCTCCTGCGCGGCGCCGGCGTCCTTCCGGCCGGCAAGTAGGACCCGCGGCATGGCAGCCAAGGATCTTGTCGAGTACGTGGCCAAGTCGTTGGTGGACGATCCCGACGCCGTCAAGGTCGAGGTGCTCCGCGATCCCGATGGGACGGTCATCGAGCTCCACGTGGCCGAAGACGACATGGGCAAGGTGATCGGGCGGAACGGCAGCGTCGCCAAGGCGTTGCGGACCCTGCTCAAGGTCACGTCGGCGCGCGACGGCGAGCCGGTCAGCCTCGAGATTCTCTGACCTGGACGCCGAGGAGCGCCTGGTCGTTGCCCTGGTCAGGGGCGTCCACGGGTTGCGCGGTGTCGTCCGCGTCGAGGTCCTGACTGACCGGCCGGAGGACCGATTCCGGCCGGGGATCGTCCTGCGCGCCGAGGGCTCCGGGGCGCCACTGACCATCGCGACGGCGGCGCCTGTTGCCGACGGACCGGGTTGGCGCCTGACCTTCCGTGAGGTCCCCGATCGGACCGCCGCCGAGGCGCTTCGGGGGGCCTACCTGGAGGCCACCCTTGATCCGGCGGGTGGGCTGGGTCGTGGCGAGTACTTCTGGCACGAGGTCATCGGCTGCACCGTGCGTGATACCGATGGCACCGACCTGGGGGCGGTTCACGACCTCTACCGTGTCGCGCAGACCGAGGTCATGGTCATCCGGGGCGGTCCGCACGGCGAGTTCGACGTGCCGATCATCAGGTCGCTGGTCCGCGTCTTCGCGCCCCGGCGCGGGGAGATCGTGGTCGATGGAGCGGCGCTGGACCTGGGTGCACCCCCGGCGCCGCGTGACGATGATGCCCCCCGGCCCAAGGCTCCGCGTCGCCTGACCCGGAAGCCAAAGGCTCCGGCCACGGGTGCGGAATCGACCCCCCCGGAGGCCGTCGCGGCCACCGAGGTGACCGAGGCCGACCCTTCCGGCACGCCGGAGGCCTAGTCGCCGATGGCGCTCGAGATCGACGTCATCACCCTCTTCCCGGCCATGATCCGGGCGCCGCTCGGGGAGAGCATCCCCGCGCGGATCCAGGAGCGCGGCCTCGTGGAGGTCCGCGTCCACGACCTGCGGGAGTGGGGCCTCGGCCGCCACCTGAGCGTCGATGACTACACCTACGGCGGCGGTGCCGGCATGGTCCTGCGGCCAGAGCCGGTGGCCGCGGCCCTGGCGCACGTCCGCCGGTCCGACTCCACCGTCATCCTCCTGGACCCGGGCGGAGAGCGGTTCGGTCAGGCTCGCGCCCACGATCTGGCGGGGCGGTCGCATCTCGTCTTCATCTGTCCGCGCTACGAGGGCGTGGATGAGCGGATCCGCTCGATGGTCGACCTGGAGGTCTCGATCGGCGACTACGTCCTGACCGGCGGCGAACTGCCAGCGCTCGTGGTCATCGACGCCGTCATCCGGCTCCTGCCGGGCGCGATCGACGCCGAATCCACGGCCGAAGAGTCGTTCGCTGCCGGGCTGCTCGAGTATCCCCAGTACACGCGCCCCGCCACCTTCGAGGGCCACGCGGTTCCGCCGATCCTCGTCTCCGGCGACCACGGGGCGGTTCGTCGCTGGCGGCTAAAGGAATCGCTCCGCCGGACGCTCAGGTTGCGCCCCGACCTGATTGCCGACCGCCCCATGAGTCGCGATGAGGCGCGCCTCGTCGCCGAGGTACGGCTGGAGGAGACCGCCGCAGTTCGGTTGGATGAGGCAGCCGCGAGCGGCGACGATGTCACACCGGGCTGACCCAGCGGCCCGGCGGCGGATGCTATACTCCGACGTCGGTCGCCATGGGCGACGCCTTCCACCGTCCACGACGCAGCTCCGCGCTGCCAGCAGCAGGTCAGGAATCGCCCCGTGAACGTCCTCGATGAGATCGTCGCCGATCAGCTCCGCACGGACCTCCCGCATCTCGCGTCCGGCGATACCGTGCGGGTCGCCGCCCGTGTCGTCGAGGGGAACCGGGAGCGGATCCAGATGTTCGAGGGCACGGTGATGCGCCTGCGCGGCGGTGGCATCACCCGGTCCATCACGGTTCGGCGCATCGCCAGCGGCGTCGGCGTGGAGCGCACCTTCAAGATCAACAGCCCGCGCATCGACAAGATCGAGGTCGTTCGCCACGGCCAGGTCCGTCGTGCGCAGCTGTACTTCCTGCGCGACCGGGTTGGCAAGGCGGCTACCCTGCGCGAGCGGCGCCCCAAGCGCTAACCCCGCGGCGGCATCCCTCCAGTCCTGCGCAGGGACGGAGGCTCCGTGCCGATCCAGCCCACGCTCAGGTTTGAACGAACGCTATGGCGCGAGGGGCTGGCCCGGATCGCCGGTGTCGATGAGGTGGGCGTAGCGCCAACGTGCGGCGCCGTCGTCGCCGCCGCCGTGATTCTCAGGCCGAACGCCCGGAAGATCCCGGGCGTTCGTGATTCCAAGACGCTGTCGGCGTCGCAGCGTGAGCGTCTTGCTCCGCTGATCCGCCAGCGTGCGGTGGCCATCGGCGTGGGTGCCGCTTCGGTTGCCGAGATCGACCGGCTCAACATCTATCACGCCACGCACCTGGCGATGCGGCGCGCCATCGCTCGCCTGGGCGGCCACGACCATGTCCTCGTCGACGGGCGTCGGATCGCGGGGTTCGAGGAGGCGGTGGGCGGGTACACGGCCATCGTCCACGGCGATGCGCTGTGCTACTCCATCTCGTGCGCGTCGGTCGTGGCCAAGGTGGTCCGGGACCGGATGATGGCCCGGCTCGCGCTTCGCTATCCCGGGTACGGCTGGGAGCGCAACCAGGGGTATGCCACGCGTGAGCATCGCGATGCCATCCGGGCGCGTGGGCTGACGCCGTATCACCGGCGCAGCTTTCTCGCCCTGCAGCGAACGCTCGCCGGGGAGCAGACGTCGCTCGGCCTCCTCACGCACGCGGAGGATCCGCCGGGTCGGGCGCTCGAGGCGGACGGCGAAGGACGCGTTCGGGCCTAGGGTCCAGGCGCTCTACGCTGCGAGTGGCGACAGACCTGATATGTCGCCGATAAGGAAGCCGGGCCACCATCGTCCGGTGCGAACCGAACAGCAGCACCTTGGCGACGCAGCGGAGGACCTGGTCGCGGCCCGGCTCACCGGACTGGGCTGGACCGTGCTGGCGCGCAATCTGCGCGTCGGCCGCGGCGAGCTGGACATCGTCGCGGTGGATCCGGGACCACCACCGGCCCTGGTGGTCGTCGAGGTCCGCTGGCGGGCGGACCGCAGCCATGGACTCCCGGAGGAGACGCTCGACTGGCGAAAGCGCCGTCAGCTGCGTCGTGGCGGGGCGGCCTTGCTCGATCTCTCCGTCCTGGACGGGCGGGCGCTGCCGCGCCTGCCGTTGCGGTTCGACCTCGTCGTGGTTGAGCCCCCAACATCGGGCTCCAGCGTCCGGCAGGTGCGCCACCATCGCTATGTCGTGGAGGGCTAGGTGCGTGCCCAGGGGCAATGCACTCGCGGCAGCCGCGCCCCGCCGGACCGGTCAGGACCCTGTGCTACACTCCGCCCGCTGCGGCCAAGCCGTGGCGCCCAATCGCCCGCGCCCTCCAGGGCACGGAGCTCACACGTGGACCGTTCCGACCGGGGCGGTGCCGATCCGGAGCTTGCTCCGGCCGGTCCCCGGCGCCGGGGTTCGCGGAGGATACAACCCGACAGGAGGTCGCTCGTCGTGCCGTCCATCTCCATGCGCCAGCTGCTCGAGGCCGGTGTTCACTTCGGACACCAGACCCGCCGCTGGAACCCCAAGATGCGCCCGTTCATCTTCGCGGAGCGCAACGGGATCCACATCATCGACCTGGCCCAGACCGTCAAGCGGCTGGACCTTGCGCTGGATGCCGTCCGTGACACGGTCGCGCGGGGCGAGGTCGTCCTCTTCGTCGGGACCAAGAAGCAGGCCCAGGAGCCCATCATCGCCGAGGCGACCCGGGCCGGGATGCCGTACGTCACCAAGCGCTGGCTCGGCGGCATGATGACCAACTTCACGACCATCCGTAAGCGGATCGCGCTCATGGAGCAGCTTGAGGCCCGCCGCGACAACGGTGACTTCGAGCGCCTCACCAAGAAGGAAGCGGCCAAGCTGACCGAAGAGCTCAACAAGCTCAACGACACGCTGGGCGGCATCCGCAAGATGAAGCGTCTCCCGGGCGCCATCTTCATCGTGGACCCGCATCGCGAGCGCATCGCGGTGACGGAGGCCAACAAGCTCGAGATCCCGCTGATTGGAACGGGCGACACCAACGTCAACCCGGATGAGCTGGACTTCATCATTCCGGCCAACGACGACGCCATCCGCTCGATCCGACTGCTCTGTTCGCTGATTGCGGATGCCGCGATCGAGGGTGCCCGCGAGCGCTCCGCTCGATCCGTCGCCGAGCCCGAGCGCCCGGTACAGGTGGACGAGGTCGTCTTCGAGGACACCAAGGTCACTGACGACATCGTCGCCGCCCTCGCCGCAGGTGGTGCCCTCAGCTTCGCCCCGGACGAGGAGGACCTCCTCCCCAGCACCCGGCCGATTGCGGTCAAGCCGGCTGAGCCCGAAAGCGGCGCGGCCGTCAGCAGCTAGCACGGGTGGCGGCCGCGCGCCTGGCTCTCAGGGCCGGCCTCGGCCGCCGCCGCACCTCGAGATGACACCGGCGGACGAGGTCCGCCCACCCAGACAGGGAGACACCAACCACGATGGCAGAGATCACGGCGGGCGCGGTCAAGGACCTGCGCGAGCGGACGGGCGCGGGCATGATGGACTGCAAGCGCGCCCTGGTGGAGTCGGACGGCAACGTCGAGCAGGCGGTGGCGCTGCTCCGCGAGCGCGGCCTGTCGGCGGCGGCCAAACGGGCCGATCGTGACGCCCGCGAGGGCGTGATCGGGAGCTACATCCACACGGGTGGACGCGTCGGCGTCCTGATCGAGGTCAACTGCGAGACCGACTTCGTCGCGCGCACCGACGAGTTCCAGAAGCTCCTCCGTGACCTGGCGATCCAGGTCGCCGGACTCGCGCCGCTGTACGTCGAGGCAGATCGCATTCCTGCCGACGTGCTTGCCGCCAAGAAGGCGGAGCTGGCCGAGGACGAGTCCGTGCTGAAGAAGCCCGAGGCTATCCGCGCCCAGATCGTCGAGGGTCAGCTCAAGAAGTGGTACACGCAGGTCTGCCTGTACGAGCAGCCGTTCCGGGACGAGGACCGTTCGGTCCGCGACCTGATCATCGATCGGATCGCGACGATCGGTGAGCAGATCCGGGTCCGCCGCTTCACCCGCTACGCGCTCGGCGAGGAGCTGTGAGCGACGACGCCGGAGTCCCTCCGGCGTCACGTGGCGGTCTCCGCTATCGGCGGATCCTGCTGAAGCTGTCCGGCGAAGCGCTGCTGGGTGATCGCCAGTACGGCGTTGACCCGGCGTTCTGCGCCTTCATCGCGGAGCAGGTCGCCCAGGTCCAGGCCCAGGGCGTCGAGGTGGGGATCGTCGTCGGCGGTGGCAACATCTTCCGGGGCATGGCCGCGGCGGCCCGGGGCATGGACCGCGCCACGGGCGACTACATCGGCATGCTCGCGACCGTGATGAACGGGCTGGCCATGCAGGACGCGCTGGAGCGGGCCAACGTGCCCACCCGCGTGATGACCGCCATCTCCATGAACGAGGTCGCCGAGCCCTACATTCGGCGGCGCGCCGTGCGCCACCTGGAGAAGGGCCGGGTCGTCATCTTCGTGGCCGGCACCGGCAACCCGTACTTCACGACCGACACCGCGGCCGCACTGCGCGCCGTCGAGATCGGCGCCGAGGTGCTCCTGAAGGCGACCAAGGTGGACGGCGTCTACGATGCGGATCCCGTGAAGGTCCCGACGGCAGTCCGCTACGACCGGCTCGAGTACGCTGACCTCCTGCGCGACCAGCTGAAGGTCCTTGATGCTGCGGCGGTCTCGCTGTGCATGGAGAATGATCTCCCCATCATTGTCTTCGACCTGAATCACCCCGACAACATCACCCGGGTCGCGTTTGGCGAGCACGTCGGCACGCTGATCAGCGGTACCCCGGCCGGAGGACAAAGGGCATGACCGCCGAGATCATCAGCGCGGTGGACCACAAGATGGCCCGCGCGGTCGAGGTCATGGAGCGCGACTTCCAGGCGATCCGGACGGGCAGGGCGTCCACCTCCCTGGTCGAGCGCATCCACGTCGACTACTACGGCACCCCGACGCCGCTCAATCAACTGGCCTCGATCAGCGTCCCGGAGGCACACCAGATCGTGATCCAGCCGTGGGATCGCGGTGTGCTGGGGGCCATCGAGAAGGCCATCCAGAAGAGCGATATCGGGCTCATGCCCAACGTCGACGGGACCGTTGTTCGCCTGAACATCCCAGCCCTCACGGAGGAGCGTCGGAAGGACCTCGTCAAGGGCGTCCACAAGCGCATGGAAGAGGCCAAGGTCGAGATCCGCAACCTCAGGCGCGAGGGCGGCGATGGCCTCAAGAAGGCCGAGAAGGACGGACACGTCAGCACGGACGACGCTCACCGCCTCATGGAGACGCTCCAGAAGATCACCGACCGCCACATCGTGGACGTGGATCGCCTGGGCGCCGTCAAGGAGCGGGAGGTCATGGAGGTCTAGTGGCCGGTGCTCCGCTGGCCCGTCCCGCCGACGTGCCGCCGACGGCCCACTCGGCGGCACCCGATGTCGTTGCCGGAAGCATCCAGCCGGCTGTCGAGTCGCTGGTGGTGGATGGCGAGCAGCCCCGGCACGTCGCGATCATCATGGATGGGAACCGGCGCTGGGCGCGGAATCGGGGCCTGTCCGAGATCGAGGGCCACGCGGCAGGGGTCGAGTCGGTTCGCGAGATCCTCAAGCACGCGGTCCGGCGAGGGATCCCGTTCCTGACGATCTACGCATTCAGCCGCGAGAACTGGGCACGCTCCGACACGGAGGTGGCCGGCCTGTTCGGCCTCCTCTCCGCCGCCATCTGCGACGAGACACCCGAGCTGCGCCGCCAGGGTGTCCGGGTGGCGCTCCTTGGCCGGCTCGACGAGCTTCCCGATGAGACGCGCGCGTCGATCCAGGCCGCGCTGCGCGACACCGCAGGCGGGGACCGGCTGGTGCTGAACGTCGCGTTCAACTACGGCGGCCGAACCGAGCTGGTCGACGCGTTGCGCCGGCTGGCGCGCACCGGGATCAGCCCCGAGGCCATCGATGAGGACGCCATCGCCGGCGCCCTCTATACGGCCGGGCTGCCGGACCCCGACCTCGTGATCCGGACGGGCGGCGAGCAACGGCTCTCCAACTTCCTCATCTGGCAGTCGGCCTACGCCGAGTTCTACTCCTCGGACGTGCTCTGGCCGGACTTCGGCGCCGACGCTTTCGACGCCGCGCTGCTCGAGTACGCCCGACGATCCCGGCGCTTCGGGCGCTGACGGGCGATGTTCCGACAGCGGGTGACCAGCTCGGCGCTCTTCGTTCCTCCGCTCGTCCTCATGGTCGCCCTGGGCGAGCCGTGGATCGCGCTGGGGATCGCGCTGGTCACGGTCCTGGCGGCCTGGGAGGTGTTCCGGCTGCTTCGTGCCGCCGGCTACGCGACCTTCCCCGGGCTGGGCACCGTGTTCGCCCTGGCGGTCGTCGCCGACGCAGCCGCACCGACGCTCCTGGCCGGGAGCGGCCTCTTGCTCGCGGCGATCGGGCTCATCCTCATCGGCGCCGGCGCGCTCCAGAAGGCCGACCCGCGGGATGGTCTTGCGACATGGTCCGCGACGGTGTTCGGCGCCTTCTACGTGAGCCTGCTGGTGTTTGTCGTGCGTCTCGGCGCCGCCGTCCCCCCGCTTCCACCCGAGGCGCCCGTCGCTTGGCTGGGTGCGGAGCGAGGGTGGATCGGCCTGCTGGTGCTCGGCGTCTGGGCATTCGACACCGGTGCCTACCTCGTCGGGCGCCAGTTCGGGCGACGCAAGTTCATGCAGCACATCTCGCCGTCCAAGACGGTGGAAGGCTTCGCCGGCGGGACCGTCGCCACGGTGCTCGTGTGCGCGGTCCTGCTCTGGCTGCTTGGCCAGCCGATCGTCGGAGCGATCGTCCTGGGCCCGCTGGTTGCCGCCTCGGCGCAGGCCGGCGACCTGGTTGAATCGATGCTCAAGCGCGCCGCCGGTGCCAAGGACTCCGGGACGCTGATCCCGGGCCACGGCGGGGTCCTGGATCGTATCGATTCGTTCCTCTTCGCGGCCCCGGTGGTGACGCTCTTTGTCGTCGCGTACGTCCGCTGAGCGGGGCCCAATGACGGACGCCGCGCCCCGGCGGGTGGCACTGCTTGGTTCCACTGGGTCGATCGGACGTCAGGCCATCGATGTGATTGCCGGCGACCCCGGCCTGACGGTCGTGGCGCTCGCCGCGGGCCGGAACGCCGCCCTCCTGGTGGACCAGGCCCGCCTGCTGCGGCCGGTCACGGTCGTGGTCGCGGACGACGCCACCCGAGCAGCCCTCGACGGGCTTCCCGCCGGGACCGAGGTCGGGGTGGGGGAGTCGGCGCTCGTCGAGCTGGCGGTGCGCGACGATGTCGACATCGTGGTGATCGGGACCGGGGGCATCGTGTCGCTCCGCCCGGTGCTTGCCGCGCTGGCCGCCGGGAAGGTCGTGGCCACCGCGAACAAGGAGACGCTTGTCGCCGGCGGGCACCTGGTCATGCCGCTGGCCCACAGGTTGGCCGACGCGTACCGGGCGGAGCACGGGCCTGGCGGGCCGCTGGGGACCGCCCTGGGATGGCTGCGGCCGATCGACTCCGAGCACTCGGCGATCTGGCAGTGCCTCGCCGGCGAGGACCTCGGTGCGGTGGACCGGCTGATCCTCACGGCCTCCGGTGGCCCGTTCCGCGAGGGCCCGGCAGATCTGGGCGACGTGACCCCGGCCATGGCCCTGCGCCATCCCACGTGGACCATGGGAGCCAAGATCACCATCGACTCAGCCACCCTCGCCAACAAGGGCCTGGAGGTCATCGAGGCCCGCTGGCTGTACGATGTCAGCACGGATCGGATCGACGTGGTGGTCCATCCACAGTCGGTCGTCCACTCCGCCGTCCTGTTTCGTGACGGCTCCCTCAAGGCTCAGTTGGGCACACCTGACATGCGTCTTCCCATCCAGTACGCGCTCACCTACCCGGCACGGCACGCCTCGCGCGTGGCGGGTCCGGATCTGCTCGCCATCGGGCGCCTGGATTTTGCGGCCCCGGATGTCAGCCGCTTCCCGGCGCTCCGTATTGCCCGCGAGGCAGCCACGCTGGGCTCACGGGCCACGGCGACCCTGATCGCGGCCGACGAGGTGGCGGTGGCGCGGTTCCTGGCCGGCACCCTGTCGTTCCCGGGTATCGCCGGCCTGCTGGATCAGGCCGTTGAGCGCTTCGGCGCCAGCGGCGACCAGGCACCCTCCTACGATGACCTGGTGGCCCTTGACGCCGAGGTACGGGCCGCCTGCCAGACGACCGTCGTCGCCGGAACCGTGGCCGGCTGATCGTGCTCCAGACGCTGGGCACCGTGCTGCTCTTCTTCTTCATCCTCGGATCGCTGGTGCTGATCCACGAGCTGGGGCACTTCGTCGTCGCACGACTCGCGCGAGTCCGGGTCCTGGAGTTCGGGGTCGGCTTCCCGCCCCGCGCCAAGGTGCTGCACAGCGGTGGCGAGACCATCTACACGCTCAACTGGCTCCCGATCGGCGGCTTCGTGAAGCTGGAGGGGGAGGACGGCGACCAGGATACCGACCCGCGCTCGTTCAGCTCCCAGCCCCTGATTGTCCGGCTGATCATCCTCGCCGCGGGCGTCGTGATGAACCTGCTCCTTGCCTTCGTGATCTTCACGGGTATCGCGCTCATCGGAGATCCCGCGATGGGAATCGTGGCCGGCCACGTCCAGGCGGACTCTCCGGCGCAGGCCGGTGGCCTCCGGGACGGTGATCTTGTCGTCAGCATCAACGGCCGGCGCTACTCGGCCTTCGGCCCGGACAGCCTGCTCGATGACCTCCGGTCACAGGCGGGCAACACGATCCACGTGGGCGTGGAGCGGGCGGGCGGGGTCCGTGAGGAGTTGACCGTCACGCTGCGCGATGCGGCGGCGGTCAGCGCCGGGCGCGGTGCTCTCGGGATCGAGCAGCTGGCGGCAAAGATCGCGGTCTCCAGCGTCAGCTATCCGCCGGCACAGGCCATCGGGCTGGGTGCGGAGCGCACCGTCGGGGCGACGCGCATGGTCCTGGACGGGCTGGGCCAGCTGGCCACGGCCATCATCACCAAGCCCACCGAGGCGCCGCCGGCATCAGGGCCCGTGGGAATCGCCGTCCAGATCGGCGATGTCTTCTGGACCATGGGCCCCATCGTCACGCTCTACCTGGCCGGGATCCTGTCCGCCAACCTCGCGGTCTTCAATATCCTCCCCATCCCGCCGCTCGACGGCGGCCGGATGCTGATGATGCTGCTCAAGTCGCTGTTCGGCGCGCGCGTCAGCCTCCGGATCGAGCGCCTGACCTACCTTGTCGGCTTCGTCTTCCTGTTCGCCTTCCTGATCTGGGTGACCGGCTTCGATATCATCCGGCAGCTGAGCGGCCCGAAATGAGCTCCATCACGGACGATCTCCGCCCGGTGCGCCGCGAGACGGTGACCGTGGATGTGGCCGGTGTGCCCGTCGGCAGCCGTCACCCGATCGTGGTCCAGTCCATGACGAACACGGACACGGCCGACCCGCACGCTACCGCGATCCAGGTCGGTCGCCTGGCGCAGGCCGGGAGCGAGCTGGTCAGGGTGACCGTCAACAACGACGCGGCGGCGGCGGCCGTCCCCGAGATGGTCAGCCGGCTGCGCGACCTTGGCGTCGGCGTGCCTGTCATCGGGGACTTCCACTACAACGGCCACCAGCTCCTGGTCGAGTACCCGGAGATGGCCCGGTCGCTGGCCAAGTACCGGATCAACCCCGGCAACGTGGGCACCAAGCGACACGACGAGCACTTCCAGGCGATCGTCCGCGTGGCGATGGAGAACGACAAGCCCGTCCGAATCGGCGTCAATTGGGGTTCGCTCGACCAGGACGTCCTGACGGAGCTGATGGACGCCAATGCGGTGGCAGCCAGGCCACGGGACGCGCGGCTGGTGATGCTCGAGGCCATGGTCGAGTCGGCCATGCGGTCTGCCGAGCTGGCCGAGCTGACGGGACTCGGTCACGACCGGATCATCCTCTCTGCCAAGGTCTCGGGCGTGCGCGACCTCGTGGACGTCTACCGGATGCTCGCTGCGAGATCGGACTACCCGCTCCACCTGGGGCTGACGGAGGCGGGACAGGGGATGAAGGGCGTGGTTGCCACCACGGCAGGTCTGGCCATCGTGCTCAACGAGGGGATCGGGGACACCATCCGCGTCTCGCTCACGCCGATGCCGGGCCAGGACCGCGAGGAGGAGGTGCGCGTCGCGCAGCAGGTCCTCCAGAGCCTGGGCATCCGCTCGTTCACCCCGCAAGTCACGGCCTGCCCCGGCTGCGGCCGAACAACGTCCACCTTCTTCCAGGAGCTGGCCCAGAAGGTCAGCCTCCACCTCGGCGCCCGAATGCCGGTCTGGGCGGGGCAGTACCCCGGGGTCGAGGAGATGCGCGTGGCCGTGATGGGCTGCGTCGTCAACGGCCCGGGCGAGTCCAAGCATGCCGACATCGGCATCAGCCTTCCCGGCACGTTCGAGGAGCCGGTGGCGCCCGTGTTCATCGACGGCCAGAAGGGACCTACGCTCCGGGGCGACGGCCTTGCCGATGAGTTCCTGCGCCTCCTCGACGACTATGTCGAGCGCCGCTACGGGCCGGCCGCGGCAATCTCCGACTAGTCCCGGCGGCATCCGGCTGGCCGTGACCGCAGCCTGGACCCGAGACGCCCGGCAGGGGGGCTGTTGAGGGTCCTGAAGGGCGCGTGTATACTCCGGGCAACAGTTTGGCCGCTCCGCGACGTGGGTGACCCCCACGTCTTTTTTGCGGAGCCGCCGTCCATCGATTGTCACACCGTCAGGGCGAAGGGGGCGACATGAGTCGAGATTTCGTCGGTGCCCTCCTGCAGCTCAACGCCGAGAAGCAGGTGCCCCGCGAGCAGCTGATCCGGACTGTCGAGGAGGCGATCCAGTCAGCCTATCGTCGCGTCGCCGGAGACGAGGACATCCATGTCCGGATCGACGCTGACTCGGGGAAGATCCGCGTCTTCCGCGCACGCAGCGTGGTGGATGAGATCGACGATGCTGCCACCCAGGTGACCCTCGAGGATGCCCGCAAGCATCAGGCCGATGCCCAGGTGGGCGACATGGTGGAGACGGAGCAGCTGGACGGCGATGTCTTTGGCCGCATTGGCGCGCAGACGGCCAAGCAGGTCGTCCTGCAGCGGCTCCGCGAGGCCGAGCGCGACGTCGTCTTCGACCAGTTCGCACGGAACGAAGGCGAGCTGATCACAGGCACGGTCAATCGGGTCGAGCAGCGGGCGCTGATCCTGGACGTCGGGAAGAGCGTCGAGGCGATCCTGGCCACCAGCGAGCAGTCCCCGGTCGAGCATTACCGGATCGGGCAGAACGTCAAGGCGTACGTCCTCGAGGTTCGCCGGTCTGTCCGGGGCCCGCAGATCTTCATCTCGCGCACCCACAAGGGCTTCCTCAAGCGACTCTTCGAGCTGGAAGTCCCCGAGATTCACAACGGGACCGTCGAGGTCAAGGCCATCGCCCGGGAGGCCGGCAGCCGCTCGAAGGTCGCGGTCGGCTCCCGCCAGGAGGGTCTTGATCCGGTCGGCGCCACCGTCGGGCAGCGCGGAGCGCGTGTCCAGGCGGTCGTGGCCGAGCTCGGCGGCGAGAAGATCGACGTCGTCCCCTGGAACGACGACCCGGCGGTCTTCGTGGCCAACGCGCTCTCCCCCGCACAGGTCCTGTCCGTCGACATCGACGAGGAGCACCGGATCGCCAATGTGATCGTCCCCGAGCGGATGCTCTCGCTGGCCATTGGGCGCGAAGGCCAGAACGCCCGGCTCGCCGCGCGCCTGACAGGCTGGCGGATCGACATCCGGAGCGACGTCTCGGCCGCCGAGGCCCGCGCCGCCGCGGATGCCGCACCGGCAGCTGTCTCCGCCGAGGGAGCGCCTCTCGCCGTGGAGGCCAACCCGGACGAGGCTGCGCCTCCAGGCGTTGATGCCAAACCGGCCGAGGAAGCGCCTGTCGCTGTGGACGCCAACCCGGCCGTGGATTCCGGGGAGGTAGCGTCGTAGCCGCGCCGGTGGCCGCCGGACGGGTTCGGCGCGCCCCCACTCGTTCCTGCGTTGCGTGCCGCACCCCGCGGGCGAAGCAGGAGTTGCTGCGCATCGTCCGGACACCAACGGGCGAGATCCGGCCGGATGCGACGGGCCGCCTGCCCGGTCGCGGCGCCTATGTCTGCCAGGGGGGCGGCTGCCTGAGCCTCGCCCTCACCCGTGGCCAGCTGGCCCGGGCACTCGAGACGACCATCCCGGCGGAGGTGCGCGCCGCGCTCCTGACCGTCCCCCAGACTGCAACACACCAAGGAGGCGAACGTGGCGAGGAGTAGGAGCGGCACGCGCGGCCGGCGCGGACCCCGCAAGCCGGTCCGGCGCGACGGCGCATTCGCGGGCGGCCAGGTCCAGTCGGGTGATTCGCGTGAGCGAAATGCGATCGAGCTGCCGACGACTATCACGGTCAAGGAGCTCGCCGAGGCGCTCAAGGTCAACCCCGCGGACATCATCCGCGAGCTGATTAAGAGCGGAATCTTTGCCACCATCAACCAGCTGATCGACCGCGACACGGCGTCGCTGGTCGCCGGCGAGCTCGGCTACGAGGTCGCGGAAGCGGCCGTCCCTGCTGCCCCCGGGTCGGCCGAGGCTTCCGGGTCGGATGGCGCCCCCGCGGCGGCCACCAAGGAAGAGCTGTTCGAGGAGGACGAGGCGTCCCTCCTGCTCCCGCGCGCGCCCATCGTCACGGTCATGGGTCACGTGGACCACGGCAAGACCAGCTTGCTCGATGCGATGCGCAGCACGACGGTTGCGGCCGGCGAGCGGGGTGGCATCACCCAGCACATCGGTGCCAGCGAGGTCGTCAAGGACGGCCGGCGCGTCGTGTTCCTCGACACCCCGGGTCACGAGGCGTTCACGGCGATGCGCGCGCGCGGTGCCAAGGTCACCGATATCGCGGTGGTCGTGGTCGCGGCGGATGACGGCGTCATGCCGCAGACGCTGGAGGCCATCAGCCACGCCCGCGCGGCCAAGGTGCCGATCATCATCGCCCTCAACAAGATCGACAAGCCGGACGCCAACCCGGACCGCGTCAAGAACGAGCTGTCCGAAGCGGGCGTCATCGTCGAGGAGTACGGCGGCGACACGCCCATGGTGCCCGTCTCGGCGCGCACCCGGGTTGGCCTGGACGCGTTGCTCGACATGATCCTGTTGGTTGCCGAGCTCCAGGAGCTCAAGGCCAATCCCAAGCGCGACGCCATCGGCACGATCATCGAGGCGGAGCTGGACAAGGGCCGAGGCGCTGTTGCCACGGTGCTCGTCCAGACCGGCACGCTGCGCGTCGGTGACACCATCGTGGTCGGCGACACGTCCGGCCGCGTCCGGGCCATGGAGAACGACCTCGGCAAGCGCGTGACGAAGGCCGGGCCGGCAACGGCCGTGGTCCTCCTCGGCCTCTCGGAGGTGCCCGCCGCGGGCGATATCCTGCGCGTGGTCAAGGACGAGAAGGCCGCGCGCGCCATGGTGGACGCCCGAAAGAACATCGCCACCTCAAAGGCGGGCGAGGGCCCAGGGCGGGCGACGCTCGAGGACCTCTATCGGCAGATCCAGGCGGGCCAGGCCAAGGAGCTCCGGATCATCCTCAAGACGGATGTGTCCGGCTCCCTCGGGGCCATCACGCACGCACTGGACCAGCTCGACCAGGTCCAGGTCCGGATCAACGTGCTGCACCAGGGCGCGGGCGACATCACCGACAACGACATCCTGCTGGCGTCGGCATCCAACGCGATCGTGGTGGGCTTCAGCACGAGGATCACCGAGACCGCGCGCCGAGCGGCCGTCAGCGAGGGCGTTGACGTCCGCCTGTACGACATCATCTACAAGCTGACCGACGATATCGAGAAGGCACTCAGCGGCCTCCTTGAGCCGGAGATCATCGAAGTGGTCGAGGGTCGCGCCGAGGTTCGCAAGATCATCCGCATCGGGCGGAATGCCATCGCCGGCTCGTACGTCACCGATGGTCGGCTCGTTCGGTCGAACGCCCGCGTCTGGCGTGGCGGCAAGATCATCGCCACCGATCGGATCGAGTCCCTGCGGCGGTTCCGCGATGACGTGCGAGAGGTCCAGAAGGACTTCGAGTGCGGCATCGGCCTCGCAAACTTCAACGACTTCGTTGAGGGCGACATCATCGAGGCGTTCAGCTCGCAGACGGTCAGTCGGTCGGCGCTCGCCTGACGATGCGCCCAAACCGGATCACCGCGGGCCCCCCGGGGCGCGCGGTGATCGCACGGCCCCGGGGGGAGGGACGTCCATGAGCCAGCGCACCGAGCGGATCGATGAGCTCCTGCGCCAGGAGATCACCGAGCTGCTGAGTCGATCGGTCTCCGATCCGAGGATCGGCTTCGTGACGGTCACCCGGGTCGTCACGGCGCAGGATCTGTCCCATGCCAAGGTGTGGGTCAGCATCATCGGACAGAGCGGGGAGCGCTCGGCCAGCCTCCATGCTCTGCGTGGGGCCATGCCCTACATCCGGCACCAGCTGGGCGATCGGGTTCGGCTTCGTCGCGTTCCGGACCTCCACGTGGAGCTGGACGACACGGCCGAGCGCGGGACCCGCGTCCTGCAGATCCTCCATGAGCTGGGGGAGGGTCGGATCCCCGATGACGGCCCCCTCCCGGGCGAGACCCTGCCCACCCCCATCGCCCGCCTGCCACAGGACGGTGAGCCGGAACACGTGCCCACTCCGGTCGTCAGCGCCCGACGCCGACCAACCGGTCCCCGTGCCGCGGGAGCGGCCGGCACCGGGCGCCCCCAGGGTCCACGAGCCGGCGCCAAGGGTGGCTCGTCCGACGGTCAGCGCAAGTCGGGTCCGAAGGGTTCGGAGCGGGGTGGCCGGGGCGCTCGTCCCGCATGATCGACCTGGGGCCCTGGCTGGCGGATGTCCCGCCGGTCACGCTGGAGCGGATCCGCACGGCCCGAAGCGTCCTGGCCTTGACCCACGAGAACCCGGACGCTGACACCATCGGGGCCGCGTTGGCGGTGGCTCACCTGATCGAGGCCCAGGGCGGGCGGGCATCCGTCGTCTGCACGGATCCCATCCCGCCGCTGTACGCGTTCATCCCGGGTGTTGGCACCTTCCGGACGGACCCCGAGCCGGGCATGACCTACGACCTGGTCGTGATCTCCGATTGCGGCGGCCTGGAGCGCACCGGAGCCGTGGCCGTTCGCAACAGCGCCCTCATCGAGTCGCTGCCGCGGGTGATCCTCGACCACCATGCCTCGACCCGTGACGTCGCGGACGCCGACTGGGTGGATGCCCATGCGGCCGCCACGTGCGAGCTGATCACGATCCTGGCCGTGCGCCTGGGTGTGCCCCTGACCGCGGCGGATGGTGCCCTGGCGGCGGCTCTCATGGCTGGCGTCGTCATGGACACGGCGACCTTCGCCCACCCCAACGCCACCCCGCGGACCCTGGCCGTCGCGGCCGCCCTCGTGGAGGCCGGCGCGCCACTCTCGGAGATCTCTCGCCGCCTGTATCGGACCAAGCCGACGGCCCAGCTTCACCTGTTTGGCCGGATTCTCGACCGGATTGCGACCGCCGGTGGCGGCCGGATCGTCTACAGCACGCTGCTGGAGCGCGACCTGGTGGCCACGGGCACCACGGCCGCCCAGTCCGAAGGATTGATCGACCTGCTGTCGCAGGCGGAGGAGGCGGACATCGCGATCCTGTTCAAGGAGGCCGGGGCCACCACCCGGATCAGCGTCCGCACACGACCGGGCGGCGTCGACGGCACCGTGCTCACGGGTACCTTCGGCGGAGGTGGCCATGCACGCGCCGCAGGCGCCACGGTCGACGGCCCGCTCCATGCCGCGCGTGCCGTGGTCCTGGCCGAGGCGGAGCGGCTGATTGCCGCTCTTGGCCGCTGAGATGGGCACACGTCGCGGCCTCGCTGACCTGGACGGCATCCTCGTCGTCGCCAAGCCGCCCGGACCCACCTCGCACGATGTCGTGGCCCTGATCAGACGGCTCTCGGGGACCCGCAGAGTGGGTCATGGTGGGACGCTGGATCCGTTCGCGGCTGGCGTCCTGCCGGTGTTCCTTGGTCGCGCGACGCGTCTCGTGGAGTACCACGCGACGGATCGCAAGCAGTACCGGGCCACCATCTGCTTTGGGGCGACGTCAACCACGGACGATCCAGAGGGCGAGCTCACGCCGGTAGAGGGCCCACGGCCCACGCGCGAGATGGTTGAAGCCGCGCTGGCCACGATGGTGGGCCCCATCTCACAGATGCCGCCGGCCTACAGCGCCCTGAAGATCGGCGGACGCCGGGCCTACGCCATGGCCCGGGCCGGTGAGACGGTGACGCTGCTGCCGCGCTCGGTCACGCTGGACCGCCTGGAGCTGGTCGACTGGGACCAGGCCGATCCGGACCGTCCCATCGCCGTGGTCGACGTGGACTGCTCGCCGGGGACCTACGTCCGGGCGATTGCCCGCGACCTTGGCGTGGCGCTGGGCGGTGGCGCCTACCTTGGCGCGCTCTCCCGCATGGCGAGTGGCCCGTTCCGGCTGGACGGCGCCATCGGGCTGGACGAGCTCCGCGCGTTGGCGGCGACGCCCGCGTTGCTGGCGACACGGCTCCTCCCGATGGACGCGGGGCTGGACGACCTGCCCACAGTGCAGCTCAATGACGCCGAGGTGGCCGATGTCACCTCCGGACGGTTCGTGCGCCCGACCGCTGGCCTTCCCGCGGGAGACCCGGCGAAGCCGGTCCGCATCCTGGACGGCGCGGGGCGGCTGGTCGCCATTGGCCTGCGCACCGCCGGGCGGCTCGCACCGACCAAGGTCCTGGTCGATGTCCCCGGCGCGCCGGAGCCCGGTGCGCGGCCCAAAGGCCCGACTCCGCCTGACGACGAATGACCGCGCGAACGATGGACGTTGTGGCCGGCATCGACGCGCTCCGGCCGGATCTCGGCCGGGTCTTCTTCGCGGTCGGCGTCTTCGACGGGCTGCATCGGGGCCACCTGTACCTCCTGGAACATCTCCTGCGCGCGGCGGCGGTCCACGGGGCCCGCGCCGGCGTGATCACCTTTGATGCCCACCCGGACGAGATCCTCGTCGGCTCGGCGCCCCCGCTCCTCGTTGACCCGGCGGAGCGGCTCGTTCGCCTGGAGACGGCCGGCGTGGCGGTCACCGTCGTCCAGACCTTCGACGAGGCTCTTCGCAACACGACGTACGGGGACTTCGTTCGTCGGATTGCCGATCGGGTGGAGCTCGCTGGCTTCCTGATGACCCCCGACGCGGCCTTCGGACACCGACGCGCAGGGACCCCGTCGGCCCTGGCGGACCTGGGCCGGGAGATGGGCTTCCACGTCGACGTGGTAGCCGTCCTGGGCGGTGACGCCGGCCCCATCCGCAGCTCCGAGATCCGTGCCGCGATCTCAGCTGGGGAGATCGATCGCGCCGCCGAGCTCCTGGGTCGTGATGTTGCCCTGGTGGGCCGGGCAGCCGAGGGCAACGATGCGAAGGCCACCGCCCTCCGCTTTGACTTGCCGATGGCCATGCCGCCCGACGGGGCCTATCGCGTGCTGGTCGAGGTGGCCGGGGAGGACTATCCACTCCGCCGCCGGTTGATCATCGAGGGAGCCCAGGCACGCCTGGAGCCCGCGGTGGGGGACCATCCGACGGCCCGCCTGCGGGTCAGGTTGCCCAACTCGCATAGGCCTGCTACCATCCGCGAGTCATAGAAGTGCAAAAGTAGCAACAGTTCGTTTCGGAGGACCGAGTGCCGCTCGCGCGGGAACAGAAGCAGGAGATCATCACCGGGTTCGCCACAGTCGAGGGCGATACCGGCTCACCCGAAGTTCAGGTCGCCCTCCTGACGGAGCGCGTCAAGGAACTGACGGATCATCTCCGAAGCTTCCCCAAGGACAACCATTCGCGCCGCGGCCTCCTCAAGCTCGTCGGCCAGCGCCGCCGCCTTCTTGCGTACCTGATCAAGAAGGACAATGCGCGCTACCGCGCCGTGATCGCACGGCTGGGACTTCGCCGCTAGGCCGTCCGCTTCAGACCCGCGCAGTTGCGCGGGTCTCTTGCATTCTGGTCCTGGCCGGTTGGTCTGGCCACCGAGCCGCAGGCTCGCGTCCTCCGCACGATGCAGGAGGAATAGATTTCCGTGTCTCATATCTTCGAGACCACCCTTGGCGGCAAGACGCTGACCATCGAGACCGGGCGCCTCGCGCGCCTCGCTGGCGGAGCGGTCACGATCCGCTACGGCGACACCATGGTGCTGGGCACCGCCAACCGGTCGGACCCGCGCCCGGGCCTCGACTTCTTCCCGCTCACCGTCGAGTTCGAGGAGCGGATGTACGCCGCCGGCAAGATTCCCGGCGGCTTCATCAAGCGCGAGGGTCGCGCCTCTGAGGCGGCCACCCTGGCGGCACGTCTCACGGATCGCCCCCTCCGCCCGCTCTTCCCCGACGGATACAAGGACGACATCCAGCTCGTCATCACAGTCCTGTCCACGGACCAGGAGAACGAGCCTGACGTCCTGGGCACGGTCGCGGCCTCTGCGGCGCTGACCATCAGCGAGATCCCGTTCGCGGGCCCTGTCGGCGCTGTGCGCGTCGGCCGGATCAACGGCGAGTTCGTCGTGAACCCAACCTTCACAGAGCTCAAGGACTCGGAGCTCGACCTGATCGTCTCCGGGACCCGTGACGCGATCATGATGGTCGAGGCCGGCGCCAAGCTCCTCCCCGAAGACGTGATGGCCGAGGCCATCCTGTTCGGGCACCGGGCGCTGCAGCCGCTCATCGACATCCAGCTGGAGCTGCAGAAGGCGGTCGGCAAGGCCAAGATCAAGCCCTTCCTTGAGCCCGGCCCCGGCTCCGTCCTCGCCTTCGCGGACGCGATCAAGTCCGGCGAGGAGCTCGTCGTCATCGACGTCGAGACCACCGGCACAGATGCCAAGATGGCTGATCTCGTCGAGATCGCTGCCGTCAGGGTCAAGGGTGGCAAGATCGTCGACCGGTTCGCGACGCTCGTGAACCCGGGCCGCGCGATCGTCGGCAACCAGATGCACGGCATCAAGGACGCGGACGTCAAGAAGTCGCCGTCCCCGGCCGAGGCCGCCAAGCAGGCGCTCAAGTTCATCGGCAGCGCCAAGGTTGTGGGTCACTCAGTCGGCTTCGACCTCGCGTTCCTGGAGGCCGCTGCGGCCGACGGGACCCACTTCGAAGCGGGCAGCTTCCTCGATACCCTGACCATCGCCCGCGAGGGCTACCCGGATCTCGAGAACTACAAGCTCGAGACGCTGGCCAAGTTCTTCGGCGTGGAGCTGACCCAGGCGCATCGTGCCGGTCCGGACGCCGAGGCCACGGCCAACCTGCTCATCTGGTTCGCCAACGACCTGCCCGGCCGCATCTCGGCGCTCAAGGAGGGCCTCTCGGCCTCCTTCCGGGCCAATCGTGACGGCGGCGACGGCAAGGGGATCCAGGACGCCGCGCGCCGCGAGGCCCGCGTCTCCAAGAACCTCTTCAGCCTGATCCAGAAGAAGACCGCCCGGAAGATGGCCCTCGATGAGGGCGTCCGGATGGACGGCCGCGCAACGACGGAGCTGCGCAAGATCTCCGTGGATGTCGGTGTCCTGCCGCGCGCCCACGGCTCCGGCCTCTTCACCCGCGGCGAGACGCAGGTCCTGACCATCGCGACCCTGGGTGCCTCCTCGGACGTCCAGCGGATCGACACCATCAGCCCCAAGACCGAGAAGTCGTACATTCACCACTACAACTTCCCGCCCTACAGCACCGGCGAGAACCGGCCGATGCGCGGCCCCAGCCGGCGCGACATCGGGCACGGCAACCTGGCGGAGCGAGCGCTCATCCCCGTGCTCCCGTCGCATGACGAGTTCCCGTATGTGATCCGCCTCGTCAGCGAGTGCATGTCGTCCAACGGCTCCACGTCGATGGCTTCCACCTGCGGCAGTACCCTCGCCCTGATGGACGCGGGCGTGCCGATCAAGGCCCCGGTTGCCGGCGCGGCGATGGGCCTGATCAGCGAGCCGGACGGCCGGTTCGTAGTCCTGACCGACATCCTCGGCAAGGAAGACTCCGTCGGTGACATGGACTTCAAGGTGACCGGCACGCGGGACGGCATCACTGCCCTGCAGATGGACATCAAGGTCCAGGGCATCAACGAGGCGATCATCCGGACCGGGCTCAAGCAGGCGCTCGCCGCCCGCCTCGAGATCCTGGACAAGATGGTCGGCGTCCTGCCTGAGGCCCGCACCGTGATGAGCGACTTCGCGCCGCGCATCACCACCATCAAGATCAACCCGGAGAAGATCCGCGAGATCATCGGCAAGGGCGGATCCATGATCCGCAAGATCCAGGAGGAGACCGGTACCGAGATCAACGTCGAGGACGACGGCTCGGTAGAGGTCGCGGCCGTGTCGGGCGAGAATGCTCGCAAGGCCATCGCCTGGATCGAGAGCCTCACCCGGGAAGTCGAGGTGGGTGCGCTCTACCTGGGCAAGGTCACGCGGATCATGGGCTTCGGCTGCTTTGTCGAGATCATCCCCGGCAAGGAAGGGCTCATCCGGATCGGCGAGCTGGCCGATTACCACGTCCCGACCGTCGAGGACGTGGTCGCGGTGGGCGACGAAGTCATGGTCGTGGTCACCGAGATCGACCGCCAGGGCCGGATCAACCTGTCCCGCAAGGCGGCCATGCAGCGGCACCTGGCCAAGACCAACGACTGACCTTCAGCCCAGCTGGCTTGCCCGCCCACGCGGGTGAGCCAGCGCAAGGCGCCCGCGAGGACCGGAACGGGCGCACCCGGTGGTGCGTGAGCGAGGTCCCGCAGCCGGCAACGACGCGATGGCCGCCCCCGTGAGCGGGGACTCCGAGCCGCCGGGCAACCGGCGGCTCGCTGCTATACTCGGCCCGATTTCCGAGCGCCCCCTGACAGCGGAGCCATCACCCCCGATGAACCAGCGCGCCCTTACGGTCGCGGTCGTCGGCGCCACCGGCGTCGTCGGCCGGACGATGATCCAGGTCCTCGTCGAGAAGCGATTCCCGTTCACCGAGCTCAGGCTGCTGGCCTCCGGCCGGTCCGCCGGGCGCTCCGTGACCGTCGATGGCAAGACCTATGAGGTGGGGGAGGCGACCCCGGAGGCCTTCGAGGGCGTCGATATCGCGCTCTTCTCCGCGGGTAGCGACGTCAGCCTCGAGCTCGCGCCAGAGGCCGCCGCACGAGGCTGCACCGTCATCGACAACTCGTCTGCCTGGCGGATGGATCCCGGCAAGCCACTGGTGGTCAGCCAGGTCAATCCGGACGACCTGGAGTGGCACGAGGGGATCATCGCCAACCCCAATTGCTCAACCATGCAGCTGGTGCCGGTGCTGATGGCGCTGCGCGACACGGCGGGCCTCAAGCGTGTCGTGGTGGACACCTACCAGTCCGTCTCCGGTACCGGAGGCGACGCCATCGCCGAGCTGGAGGCCCAGATCCGGGCCCATGCCGCCGGCGAGCCCAAGGTGGCGCAGGTCTACCCGCACCCCATCGCCTTCAATGCGCTGCCCGAGATCGACGTGTTCCTCGACAACGGGTACACCAAGGAGGAGTGGAAGGTTGTCAGCGAGAGTCGCAAGATCCTCCACCTCCCGGAGCTGGCGCTGAGCTGCACGGCGGTCCGCGTTCCGGTCTTCATCAGCCACTCTGAAGCGGTCCATGTCGAGACGATCGCGCCCATCACTCCCGAGGAGGCCCGGACCGCCTTCGCCAAGGTGCCCGGCGTCGTCGTCCAGGACGACCCCCAGAACCACGTCTACCCGCTCGCGACCGACGCCGCGGGCAAGGACGAGGTCTTCGTGGGGCGTGTCCGTCAGGATGCCTCGCTTCCCGACAATCGCGGCATCGTCTTCTGGGTGGTCTCCGACAACCTGCGCAAGGGCGCCGCTTCCAACGCGGTCGAGGTTGCCGAGGCCCTCGTGGAGCGCGACTGGATCGCGGCGCGCTCGCGCCGGCCGAAGGCGGTCGGGGCTCCCGCATGACCGAAACCGAGCGCCAGGCGGCGCTCGAGGCCATCGCCGGCGAGGTGGCTGCCTGCACCGGCTGCCGGCTGCACGCCGGTCGGACGCGTGCCGTCCCCGGCGAGGGGAGCGCATCCTCGGAGGTCGTCTTCGTGGGCGAGGGTCCGGGAGAGCAGGAGGACCGGCAGGGGCGGCCCTTCGTGGGCGCCTCGGGACGGTTGCTTGGCGACCTGATCGGATCGCTGGGCTGGGGTCGACCGGATGTCTTCATCACCAACGTCGTGAAGTGTCGGCCCCCCGGCAACCGCGACCCGGAACCCGACGAGATCGCCGCCTGCTCTCCGTACCTCCGCCGGCAGCTTGAAGCCCTGGACCCATCGGTAGTGGTGACGGTCGGCAAGCACTCCCTCAACGCATTCCGGCCCGGCGAGCGGATTGGACGGGTCCACGGGACCACCACGCCCGCCGATCCTGCGACCGGAGCTGGCAACGCGCTCGTCTTCTCGATGTACCACCCGGCCTTTGCCCTCTACCAGGGCTCCAACCGCAAGACGTTGTTCGAAGACATGACCGGCCTCCCGGGCGCGCTCGTTGCGGCCCGGGCTCGTCGCAGTCCGGGGGATCCCGCGCCTGCGACGCTCGCAGGATCCGTCCCGCGGGGCGACCTCGCCGGGACGCCCGTCACACCTCCGGCGTCCATCGCTTCCGTCACGCCGCTGGCGTCGACCGGAGGCATCGACCGCCTGCCATCGCCGGCGTCGCAGGCTCCCGAGCCGGGCGACCAGCTCACCCTCTTCTGAAACCCATCATCACAGCGGGGCCACACCATGCCTGATCCGAGCAAGCCGCTCCGCATCATCCCGCTCGGCGGGGTGGGCGAGATCGGCAAGAACATGTACGTGTTCGAGTACGGCGACGACATTGTCGTCATCGACTGCGGACTGATGTTCCCGGACGAGGAGATGTTCGGGATTGACATCGTCATCCCCGACATCACCTATCTCAAGGAGCGGCGCGCCAACGTACGCGCGTTCCTGATCACGCACGCCCACGAGGACCACGTCGGCGCGCTCCCGTACGTCCTCCCGGAGTTCCCGGGCGTGCCGGTCTATGCCTCCACCCTGGCGCGCGGCCTGCTTGGCAACAAGATCAAGGAGCACCGTCTCCACAACAATCCGCTGCGCGCGCTGGACCCGGGCGACGTCCTCGAGCTTGGCCCCTTCACGGCACTCCCGTTCCGCGTGGGTCACTCGATCCCGGACGCCATGGGCATCGCCTTGCGGACCCCGGTGGGCACCGTGGTCCACACCGGCGACTTCAAGTTCGACCACACGCCCGTTGACGGGAAGCTGTCCGACTTCCACATCCTGGCCAAGCTCGGTGAGGAGGGCGTGATCGCCCTGCTGTCCGACTCCACGCGGGCCGAGAACCCCGGCTACACGCCCTCGGAGCGGACCGTGGGCGAGGCGTTCCGCGAGATCATGGAGCCGCTCACCGGGCGCGTCATCGTCGCCACCTTCGCGAGCAACATCGCGCGCATCCAGCAGGTTCTCGACGCTGCCGCCCAGTTTGACCGCAAGGTTGCCGTCATCGGCCGGTCGATGGAGCAGAACTTCAGGATCGCGACCGACCTCGGCTACCTCAAGTACGACCCGGGCCGCATGATCTCCAAGGACAAGATCCGCGAGGTACCGGATGGCAAGCTGGTGATCGCCACGACCGGCGCCCAGGGCGAGCCCATGGCGGGCCTGGCCCGGATGGCCAACCGGGATCACCGCAACGTCGAGATCCAGCCCGGCGACACCGTCATCGTCAGCGCGAGCCCCATCCCCGGCAACGAGGAGTCCGTCTCGCGCACGATCGACAACCTGTTCAAGGCCGGCGCGAACGTCCTTTACCACACGATCAAGCGGGCGCACGTCTCCGGGCACGGCAGCCAGGAGGAGCTCAAGCTGATGCTTGGCCTCACCCGGCCGCGCTACTTCATCCCGATGCACGGCGAGTTCCGGATGCAGGTCCAGCATGGCCGCCTGGCCATCGAGACGGGCGTGCTGCCGGAGAACGTGTTCATCATCGAGAACGGCCAGCCGATCGAGATCCTGCCCGATGGCTCCGCCCGCCGCGGCACCCCGGTCACGGCCGGCTACGTCTACGTGGACGGCTTGTCCGTCGGTGAGGTCGGGGACGTTGTGCTGCGTGACCGGCGTGCCCTCGCCAACGACGGCATCTTCATGGTCGTCGTGACCGTGGACAAGCAGACCGGCAACATCATCGGCCGCCCGGAGGTCATCACCCGCGGGTTTGTTCACCTCAACGAGAAGGACCCGATCATGGTGGAGGCCATCGACCGCGTGATGGCCAGTATCGAGAACCCGGGCGACCACATCAGCGAGATCGCCCTGCTCAAGGTCCAGATCAAGGACGGCGTCTCGCGCTACCTGTACGAGCAGACCAAGCGACGGCCGATGGTCTTCCCGGTGGTCGTCGAGGTCTAGCGCGTGGCCACACGCCGCCGGACGGCCGCGCGGAAGCCTCGAACGCGTCGCCGGTCCGGGCCGTCGCTGCCCAGCTTCGCGCTGCCCGCGATCAGCCCGGATCTGGCTCGCTCGCTGCTGGGCCTGGCGCTCCTGGTCCTCGGGGCGGTCACGCTCATCGCGCTGATCCTGCCTGGGCAGGGAACGCTCACCAACTGGTGGAACGGCGCGGTGGGTCCATGGTTTGGGAGCCTCCGCTGGATGCTGCCGTTCCTGCTGATTGGCGGAGGCTGGTACCTGGAGTGGGGCGGGGGACAGCGGCCTGGCTCAGGGTGGGGTGCCACCCTGGTGGGCATCGCCCTGACCTTCGTGGCCTTCCTGGGCATGGTCGAGGTCCTCAGCCTGCACCTGTTTGCCCGGCCCATCAGCGGCGGCGGACTTGGCCGCTTCATGGCGGCCCGCTTCGTCCCACTGCTTTCCGGCCCGGGTGCGTTCATCGTGCTGCTGGCCCTGGCCGCGCTCGGGCTCCTCGTCGGGTTCAACCTTCGTCCGCGTGACCTGACCAGGCCCGTGGTGGCCTTGGCGCGGTGGCTGGGCGCCACGACCGCGGCCTCGGTCCAGCGCCTGGATGCGCCGCCGGCGGCCCGTGAGCGGCCCCGTGCCGACGTGGCAGCCAGCGCCGCAGCGGATCCGGGCGTCCTCGACGCCCGCTCGGGCGTCCGCCCGCGCGGGCGCACCGTTCCCGGATCCGTGGCCGCCGTCGCGGGCCAGACGGGGATATGGGGCGAGAGCTCCGATGCGGCTATTCCCGTGGCCAACCAGACGCAGGCGCTGACATCCTCGACGTTTGCTCCCGCCCGGACCGAAGGGAGCGTCGCCACAGGCGCGGGCCAGCCAGCGCGCCCCGCGCCCGCGCTGCCTCCGCTGCGCGACCCCGACGACATCACGGACGGGTCCGACTCGCCGCCCACGCGCGAGCGGCGCGAATACGTCCTGCCGCCCCATGAGCTCCTCGACAAGATGATCGAGCCCGCGTCCCCGGTTGCGGACGATGCGATCCACCGTCGGAACGAGGAGATCATCGTCAAGAAGCTGGGAAGCTTCGACATCCCGGCCCAGATCGTCGGCCGCAACGCAGGCCCCGTGGTGACCCAGTACGAGGTCCAGCCGGCGGCCCACGTCAAGGTGAGCCGGATCGAGGGACTCGCCGACGACCTGGCGATGGCGCTGGCGGCCCGCTCCCTCCGGATCGAGGCGCCCATCCCTGGGAAGAGCGCCGTGGGGATCGAGATTCCCAACAAGGACTTCAACGTCGTCACGTTGCGCGGGATCCTGGAGTCACTGGACTTCGCGGCATCCGGGACCCGCCTCACGTTCGCCCTCGGCAGGGACGTCGCGGGCCGCGCCCAGGCCGTGGACCTGGCCAAGATGCCGCACCTGCTCATCGCGGGGGCCACCGGCTCCGGCAAGAGCGTCATGGTCAACGCGCTGATCACCAGCCTGCTGTGCAACGCCACGCCGGACGAGGTCCGCATGATCCTGATGGACCTCAAGCGGGTCGAGCTTGCTGCCTACAACGGGCTGCCGCATCTCCTGGTCCCGGTCATCACGGAGCCGGAGCGCGCCCGGGCGGCCCTCAAGTGGACCGTCAACGAGATGGAGGCGCGCTATCGGCGCTTCGCTGGCGCCACGTCGCGCAACATCAAGGCCTACAACGAGTCGCGCGCGGATCCAACAGACCGGATGCCGTACATCATCGTGATCATCGACGAGCTGGCCGACCTGATGATGCGCGAGGGCAAGAACGTCGAGGACAACATCGTCCGGCTGGCCCAGAAGGCACGCGCCACGGGCATCCACCTGGTTCTGGCCACACAGCGCCCATCGGTCAACGTGGTGACCGGGCTGATCAAGGCCAACTTTCCGTCCCGCATCGCGTTCGCCATGGCCTCGCAGATCGATTCGCGGACCATCCTGGACACCCCCGGCGCGGAGGACCTGATCGGGCGGGGCGACATGCTCTACCAGCCGTCGGACCTGCCGCGGCCCATGCGGCTCCAGGGCGTCTTCGTGTCCGACCCGGAGATCGCGCGCGTGGTCCAGCACTGGAAGGACCAGATCGACGACCCACACTACGATCTGGCCATCATCGAGACGGGTGACGAGGCCAGCGACACGCCGGAGCAGATCGTGGACCCCGATGCGGACCGGCTGCTCCTGGACGCCGTCGAGGTGATCCGCGAGTACGACCGCGCGTCCGCCTCCTTGCTGCAGCGTCGGCTCAAGATCGGCTACGCCCGAGCGGCGCGGATCATCGACCAGCTGGAGGCCCGGGGATACATCGGCGCCTTCGATGGGTCCAACGCCCGCCCCGTCCTGCGCCGCGACGCCGGCGGCGGAGGCGGCGCGAACCTGGACGAGGACTGATGTTCGGTCGGGGAGGGTCGCGCAGGCAGGCTGGCGGGCCGCCTGCCGAACGCACAGGGGGTTCCACGAATTCGCCAGCCACCGGCGGCGGGGACCCGACCGGGTCGCGCCTCCGTTCGGGTCGCGCCCGGGCACGAGGAGAATCCGGCTCGAGCGGGCCCGGCCATGGTCCCGGCGGCATGGGCGCCCCGAGCCTGCCGGAGGTCCTCCATGCTGCGCGCGAGCGCAAGGGCGTGGATCTCTACCGCGCCGAGCGCGACACCAAGATCCGTGCCCGATACCTCGCGGCCCTGGAGCGCGGTGACTACCGCGAACTGCCCGGCCAGGTCTATGCCACGGGCTTCCTGCGCAACTACGCCGTCTACCTGGGCCTGGATCCCGAAGAGACGCTGGGAATGTGGCGGCGCGAATGCGGCGACCTGGTCCGACCCGATGCGCTGATCGTCCCGCGCCGGTCGCTCCCCATGCCTGCCCGGACCCTGTCGGTCTCCCCGAGCGTGGTCGTTGGGGCCCTCATGGTCCTGGTGGTGGTGGCGCTCGGCGTCTATCTCGCCGTCCAGCTGCTGCGCTTCGCCAAGCCACCGATCCTCGAGGTGAGCCGTCCCAGCACGGCACTGGTCGAGGCCGGCGACACCGACACCACGTACACCATCCTGGGTCGATCCGTGGCAGGCGCGTCGATCACGATCACCTCGCCGGGTCGAGATCAGCCGTATCGGACCCTTGCCACCGCCGACGGCAGCTGGGCCATTCAGGTGGACCTGCGCCGCGGCCAGAACAAGTTCGAGGTCTCCGCCCTCGACCCGGAGACGGGTCGCGAGGCCGAGCAGGTGAAGGTGATCCAGATCAATGTCCCGTTCCTCATCGTCCAGGCACCCGCGCTGACCGTCGCGCAGCCAGTCGAGGGGACGGTCTACGAGAACGGCGCCATCCCGGTCGAGGGCACCGCGTCCAATGCTGCCGCGGTCCAGGTGGTGGCCGCCTGGCTGGGCCCACTCGGATCAACGGGCCAGGTCGCGCCGGCGCCCGGCGCGACACCGCTCGTGGTGGCGCCCGCTCCGGTTGGCGTCAAGGACGACGGTACGTTCTCCAGCCCGGTCGAGCTGACGGCTGGCCGCTGGTCGATCACGATCACGGCGACGTCAGCGCAGGGCAAGTCCGCATCGCTCACGCGGGCCATCACCGTGGCCTACAAGGGCGCGACCGTGGGCGTGACCATCCGCGGCGCCGCTACCTGGATCAAGGCATGGGTGGATGGCGTCGTCTCCCCCGATACGACGGCGGCCGGCAAGACCTTCAGCACGGGCACGGTCCTGACGTTCCAGGGTGCCAAGTCCGTCGAGATCCGCACCGGCTCGTCGGGCAACACCGCATTCACCGTGAACGGCACGAGCATCGGGGTGCTTGGCAAGGCGGGGATCCCGGAGACATGGCTCTTCCAGCCACCGGACGCTCCCGTCAAGACCACGCGGCAGTAGCGGCCATGCCGAACCCGGCCCTCGTCGAGCTTGCGGGACGCCTCCAGCTGGCGTGCCTGGCCGGGGGCCTCACCGTCGCGACCGCCGAGTCCTGTACCGGTGGGCTCATCGCCGCGACCCTCACCGACCTGCCCGGCTCTTCGGGCTACGTCCTGGGTGGCATCGTCTCGTATTCGGACGTCGCCAAGACAGGGCTCCTTGGCGTCGCACCCGCGTTGGTGCGGTCACACGGTGCCGTGAGCGCCGAAGTGGCGGCCGCCATGGCAACGGGCGCGCGCGCGCGGTTCGGTGCCTCGCTGGCCGTGTCCGTGACCGGGATCGCGGGCCCTAGTGGCGGCACCGATGCGAAGCCTGTGGGCCTGACCTTCATCGGCCTCGCCGGGGAGGCCGGCACGGAGGTCCGGCAGGTGACCTGGGCTGGCGACCGTGCCGCCAACCGACAGGCGAGCGTGGCCGCCGCAATCACCTGGCTGATCGAACGGGTCGGCGGGTGACCCGCACCGCGGCAGCCGTCGGGCAAGGGTTGCTCGCGGTACGCGAGGCACGCGCCATCGTGCCGGGGGAGCGGATCCACGTCGTCGGGGCCGGTGGCGCCGGCGCCTCGGCTGCGGCGCTTCTTGGCGTGGCTTCCGGGGCCATGGTGAGCGGCTGCGATGCCGGTGGGCCATCCCCGTACACGCCGGCCCTGGAGGCGGTCGGTGTCAGGCTGGACTGGGCCCACGCACCTGATCACGTCACACGGGAGCCGCGGCCCGCTCGGTTGGCGGTGACCAAGGCCCTGACCGCGACGGATCCGGACCACCCCGAGCTGCTGGCCGCCCGGGCGGCAGGGGTCCCGGTGGAGCCGTGGCAGCAGATGGTCGCAGACTCGGCCGTCGGTCGGCGACTGGTGGGCATCGCGGGCACCCACGGCAAGAGCACCTCCGCCGGCTGGCTGGTCCACCTGCTGGTCGCGGCTGGCGCCGATCCATCCGCGTTCGTCGGGGCCCTGCTCCCGTCGGCACTCACCGGCGGCCTCCCGGCGACGGCACGGATTGGCCGCGGGCCGGCGTTTGTCGTGGAGGCTGACGAGTACGCCGGCAACTTTGAGGCATACCGCCCCGAGATCCTGGTTGTCACCAACGTGGACTGGGACCACCCCGACGTCTTTGCCGACCTCGATGCGGTTGTCGCCGCGTTCGAGCGCTGGATCCGGGCCGCACCGCGCGGCGACGAGCCTCCCACCCTGATTGCCAACGTGGCCGATCCGGGCGTGCTCCGCCTCCTCGCGCGCCTGGCGGACTGGTCCGGCCGGCTGATCGCCACGGCGCTGCTGGACGTGCCCGACGGATCGCTGGCGGGAGCCGCTGCCCGTGTGGCCGGGGCCTACGGGACCGCTGGCGGACCCACGAGCGCCCTGGTCGGGCGGATCGCCGCCGTGGACGCGGGGACGACCAGCCTGCAGTTGGTGGGCCTGGGGATTGACGGGAGGACGAGGCTGGCGAGGCTCGCCACCGCGGGGCGCCACAACGCCCAGAACGCGCTCGGCGTAGCGGGCGCGGCGCTGGCGCTGGGCGTGGAGGCGGCGGCCATCGTGGACGGTCTCGCGACCTTCACCGGCGTCGGCCGCCGGCTGGAGCGAGTGGGGGAGGCGGCGGGCGTGGTGGTCTACGACGACTACGGGCACCACCCGGCGGCCATTCGGGCGACGATGGCGGCGCTGCGGCAGCGCGAGCCCGGCCGTCGGGTGTGGGCCGTCTATGAGCCGCTCACCTTCCACCGCACGGCGGCGCTGCTGGAGCCGTTCGCCGAGGTGCTGGCGGAGGCCGACGCCGTGGTCGTGGCGGACATCTGGGCCGGCCGTGACCCGGACACGACGGTCGCCTCGGCGGCCGGGCTGGCCGGGGCGGTGGCGCACCGGAACGCGGGGATTCCGGTGGCGGCCCCGGGCAGCGTCGAGGCCACGGCCGACTGGCTGGCCGGCCAGGTTCGTGCCGGAGACGCAGTCCTCGTGATGGGGGGCGGTCACAGCTACCTCATCGGGCCACGCCTCCTCAAGCGGCTGGGCGCGCGCTGACACCGTTTCCCGCCCGGGCGGGGCATACTTGCGACCGGCAGCGGGCCGCCGCCATCCACCCGGGCTGTCCGGGTCATGTCCGCACACAGGAGGTTTGATGGCCGGGGAGATCTCCTTTGACGTCGTCAGCGAGTTCGACGCCCAGGAGCTGCGCAACGCCCTCGACCAGGTCAGACGCGAGTGCACGCAGCGATTCGACTTCAAGGGCGTAACGGTGGACCTGGTCCAGGAGAAGGAGCGCATCACGCTCCTCACGGACGACGAGTTCCGGGCAACGGCGATCCGGGACCTGATCGAATCAAAGGCCGTGCGCCGCAGCCTGTCGCTGAAGATCTTCGACTGGGGGAAGGTGGAGCCGGCCGGCGGCAACAAGGTTCGCCAGGAGATCAAGCTGCGCGAGGGTCTTGCGGACGAGACCGCCAAGAAGATCACCAAGATGCTCCGCGATGAGTTTCCCAAGGTCAAGGCGCAGATCCAGGGCGATGCCGTCCGAGTTTCGGGCAAGTCCCGCGATGAGCTGCAGAACGTCATCACCCGCCTCAAGGAGCTGGACCTGGAGGTCCCGCTGCAGTTCCAGAACTACCGGTAGAGTCCGCCTGGGCACCGCCCTCGTCGGCCCGCGCTAGGAGTGGCATGACCACCGAAGAGCTCCCGATCCCCGCCGACGATCCTTCGCCCCCGGATCTCGATCCCGCCAGGGTTGAAGGGCCCCGGACGGTCGGGCGCGTGGTCGCCGAGGCACTGCGCGCGGCGGGGGTCCGCTACGCCTTCACGGTGCCGGGGGAGAGCTTCCTGGGCCTGCTCGAGGGCCTGGCGGCCGCGGGGATCCGGGTCATTGCCGCCCGCCACGAGGGCGCCGCCGCGTTCATGGCCGAGGCGCATGGCCAGCTGACCGGGCGCCCCGCGGCCGTGATCGGCACGCGGGCGGTGGGTGCGGCAAACATGAGCATCGGCATCCACACGGCATTCGCAGACTCCACGCCCATGTTCGTCCTGGTCGGCGGCGTCGACCGTCCGTTCCGGGGCCGGGAAGCCTTCCAGGAGGTCGACCAGGTCGCGACCTTTGGTGCCCTCGCCAAGTGGGCGGTGGAGCTGGACGCGGTCGAAGACGTCGCTGCGTCGATGGAGATCGCGGTCGCCCAGGCCCTCGGCGGGCGCCCGGGCCCGGTCCTGATCTCCATGCCGGAAGATCTCCTCGACGAGATCGTCCCTGGCGAGACCGTCGCCATCACCCGACCGTCGCGCCGTGCGGGCGTTTCCGACGACCAGGTCCGCGCTGTGCTGCAGCTGCTGGCATCCGCGGAGCGACCGGTGATCCTCGCCGGTGGCGGTGTCCTGCGCGCGCGGTGCTCCAACGACCTCCTCCGTCTTGCCGAGCTGCTGCATGTCCCGGTGGTCGCCGCCTGGCGGCGCGGCGACGTGGTGCCCAACGACAACCCGCTCTATCTCGGCATGACCGGCTACGGGTCACCGGCCGTGGTCCGGGAGCGCCTGGCCGGGGCGGACGCGATGCTGGTCATCGGTTGTCGGCTGAACGAGATTGCCTCTCACCAGTGGTCCATTCCGGCCGCAGGCACGCGCTGGGCCCACGTGGACATCGCCCCGGCCCGGCCGTCGCCGGTACTGGCGCCCGCGGACATCACCGTGGAGGCGGACGCCAAGGTCTTCCTGCGCGCCGCGGTGTCGCGGCTGGAAAAGTCCGTCCTGCTGGCCGACCTCGTGACAGCCCGGGACGAGCACAACGATCGCGACCGCGCCGCCTGGGAGGCCGCCACGGTGGTGGACCAGGCACCGTGGGATGGACCCGGCGTCCACCCGGGCCGGGTGATCGCCGCGCTGGGTCGCGTGTTGCCGGAGACCGCCATCCTGACCACCGACGCCGGAAGCTTTGCCGGCTGGGCGGCGCGCGGCTATCGGTTCCGCCGGCCGGGAACCTTCCTGGGGCCCACCTCCGGGGCCATGGGCTACGGCCTGCCCGCGGCGATCGCGGCGGCGCTGGTCCACCGGGACCGGCCGGTCGTCGCCCTGACGGGTGACGGTGGGATGGGCATGACGCTGGCCGAGCTGGAGACGGCGGTGCGCGAGGGCGCGAAGCTGATCGCCCTGGTCTTCGACAACCAGCAGTACGCCATGATCCGCCGCTACCAGGACGCCCGCCCCGGCGCGGCCGCGATCGCGACCGATCTCGGGCCAATCGACTTTGCTGCCGTGGCTCGGGCCGAGGGCGCGCGCGGGATCCGCGTCGAGACCGACGCCGCGTTCGAGCCCGCCCTCCGCCAGGCCCTCTCCCAAGACGGGCCGACCCTGATCCATCTCGTCGTGGATCGTCGCTGGAACTCCGTCGACCTGGCGGCCACGGGTCCAGCCGATGTCTGATCCGCGCACGACGTTTCACCTGGCGCCGCGGGCCCGCTGGGAGGGCTGGCCGCCCGGGGCGGCGTACGAGTCCCCCTCACTCCACCAGGAGGGGTTCATCCACTGCACGGATGGCGCCGACAACATGGTCGCGACGGCCAACCGCTTCTACCGTGATGACCCGGGCGAGTTCGTGGTCATGACGGTAGACCTGGACCGCACGGGGAGCCCGTGGAGATTTGATGATCCGGGCAAGCCGTTCCCGCACATCTATGGGCCAATTGCCCGCGAGGCGATCCTGGCCGTCCGGCCCTTCCCGCGCGATGCCGAGGGGGCGTTCGTCCGCTTCGAGTAGGGGAGCGATGGCGGCCCAGGCGCGAGGCGGAGGCCCAGTCCGTCCGCCGCTCAGTCGGCCGGGCGCCCGGGAGCGCGACCCACGATGGAGAACGAGAGCGGGATCCGGCCGCGCTCCTCGGGCAGCGCGTCGCCGTGCCCGCTCCACCAGTCGACGTTGTGCTCCGTCAACCGCTCCAGCCGCACGCCGGCCTGGAGGAGGGCGGTGACCACCTCGCCAAGCGTCCACGCCCGCGCAAACTTCGTACTCTGGTCGTCGTCCGCGAGCGACAGGTGGTCGATATATCCGGGCTCCCAGCCCTTGGAGGCCTCTGGACCAGCGAAATAGTCGTAGTCGGTCGCGATCCAGCGGCCGTCCTCGGCGACGTCGAAGAGCCACTCGGCCGGATGCCCCTCGAAGAGCACGAATCGCCCGGTGGGGGAGAGGAGCCTGGCGATCACCGCCGCCCAGCGGTCAATGTCCTGGACCCACATGAGGCTGCCGCGGCCCGTGTACAGGAGGTCGGCCGTTCCGTCGAGCGCGTGCGGGGTTTCGAGCACGTCCGCCTCGATCCAGGTCGCCGGCGCACCGACCGCCGCCGTCAGTCGCCGGGCCAGGTCCAGCATGCGCGGGCTGAAGTCCAGGCCAATCACCTCGTCCGCTCCCAGGTTCCAGAGCGAGAGGGTGTCCCGGCCTCCGGCACACTGGAGATGGATCGCCCGCCGGCAGCGCCCGTGCAGGTCGCCGATCAGCTGTTCCTCCACCGGGAAGAGGTTGGAGCCGCCCGACGAGATCAGCGCCACCGCCTCGGCGAACCAGCCCTCGTACCGCTCCGCGGCCTCGTCCCAGGCCTGGCGGTTGGCGGCGTGCATGGCCTCGACGCTGGCCGACTCACCCGGAGCGGCCGGGCGAACGTGCGGGAGCGGCTCGTCTTCAGGGCTCGTCATCGGCCCAGTCTACGAGGCGCGCGACGTGAGGCGCTGGAGGGCGGCCTGAGCGGCCTGGAGGCCGCTCAGGCGCCGTCCGTCAGGCGGGCTCGGCGCCGGGTGTCTCCGCCGCGTCAATCCGCCGGGCCAGCCCCTCGACGACCTCCACCCCCGGCACTGCCGCGAGGAGCGCGGGCGGGGCGACGACCTTCCAGCTTCGGCTCCCGCCGCCAAGCACGATCCGCTCCCGTTCCATCACCGCCCCGTCCACCAGGATCCGGAGGCCGGCGGGCAGCCCGAACGGCGTCACCCCGCCGATCTCCATGCCGGTGAGCTCCCGTGTCTCCTCGGCGCCGGCGAATGATGCCTTGCGGGTGCCCAACAGGCCCGCCACCACCCGGTTCACGTCCAGCCGGGCCACCGCCAGGACCACGCAGGCGGCGTAGACCCGCGGGTTCGCCTTCCCGACCACGACGATCGTGTTGGCGGAGTCCTCGGCCGAGAACCCGTAGGCCGCGCAGAACTGGGCCGTGTCGGCGAGGGCCGGATCGCAGGGGAAGAGCTCGCACGAGACGGGGAGCGGCGCCAGGAGCGCCTCGAGGCGGTTTCGAGCACCGTCGGCCGGGCTCGGGACGGATGGCGCAGTCGACCCGGGGCGGCCAGCGTCGTCGGACGAGATCATGCCGCGTTTCGAACCCTCCAACCGATGTCCTGGACCTCGCCGGCCGCGAGGCCGGAGCGGAGTCTACGCGGCGCTCCGCGTTGGGGCAGGCGAGGACCGAACGCGGCCGCGGGAGCGTCGCCGTCTCGGCCATTTGCAGGAATCCGACATCGGCGCGACCATAGCCCGGCCCCGCCTGTCGGGACCAGATGCCCAGAGAACGGAGGTCGTGGATGCGACGGATGCCGCGAAGGTCGTGGGCGATCGGCTGCCTGACGCTTTCGGTTGTGGTCGCCTTGGCTGCGTGCGGCGGCTCCAGCACGTCTGCGCCCACGGGCGCGGCGCCGAGCGCCAACGCGACGGGCAGGGGGACACCAGGTGCAGTCACCAACCCCACGCCAACCACCGACCCGCCGCCGTTTGCGCGCACCATCAACGGTGAGGTCGCCTACGCGGGGACCCGCCTCGGCGCCCACAAGATCGTGATCACGGCCAGCCTGGTCGGGGCCCAGGGGACCGCCTATACCGCGGCGGTGACGAGACCCGGGAAGTACAGCCTGACCGGCGTGGCCGACGGCATCTACGCCGTGCTGGCCTTCATCGATCTCGGCGACGACCTGGGGACGGCCCTTCCCAGCGAGCCGCAGGGCGTCTTCGGATCGACCGTGGATGGCAAGCCTAGCCCCGTGGTCATCAAGGACGGGAACGCCCCGACCGGGATCAACATCACGATTGTCGACCGCTAGGAGCCTGTGTCGCTAATGGCCAGCGAGGCCACCCGGGCGGGTGCGAGAATCTCGTACTCGCAGCAAGACCTTCCGCCCGTACGATCAGGACACCCTCCTGCTGATGCCGCCGTCGGTCCGTGACTGGGTCCCGGCCGACAGCCTGGCAGCGTTCATCAACGACCTCGTCAACGAGCTCGATCTGGCACCCTTCCTGGCCGCCCATGACGAACCCCGGGGGATGCCGCCCTACCACCCCGCGTTGATGTTGAAGGTCCTCCTGTACGGCTACGCCACGGGGGTCACGAGCTCGCCCAAGCTCGAAGGTCGACTGGCGAGCGATGTCGGCTTCATGTTCCTCGCCGGCCAGGCGATCCCCGACCACATGACGATCTCGAGCTTCCGCCGGCGCCACCTCGCCGCGTTCGGCGCGCTCTTCCTGCAGGTCCTGCGGCTGAGCCAGCAGGCGGGCCTCGTCAAGCTCGGCCGGGTGGCGATCGACGGGACGAAGCTCAAGGCCAATGCCAGCAAGCACAAGGCGATGAGCTACGCCCGGATGACCGAGCGCGAGGCCCAGCTCGCCGCCCAGGTGGCGGCCATCCTCGCGGAAGCCGAAGCGGTCGACGCGGCCGAGGATGCCGAGTTCGGCGACGCCCGGGGCGACGAGCTGCCGCCCGAGCTGCGCACCCGGGAGGGCCGGCTGGCGAAGATCCGCGAAGCCAAGGCGGCGCTCGAGCAGGCGGCCCGCGAGCGGACCGGCAACGCCGACGCCGTGCCCGACCCCAAGGCCCAACGCAACTTCACCGATCCGGCGAGCAAGATCATGGTGAGCAAGCCCGATGGCTGGGTCCAGGGGTACACCGTCGGGGCCGTGGTCGATGACACCGCCCAGGTCATCGCGGCCACCGCCGTGACGGCCGAGACGACCGACACCCGCAGCCTCCCGGCGCTCATCGACCAGGTCACGGCCAACACCGGCCGCCCGCCCAGGAGAGTCCTCGCCGACGCCGGCTACGCGTCCGACGACAACTTCGCCGCGCTCCAGGACCGCGGCATCGATGCCTACATCGCGCTCGGGCGCGACCGTCACGGAGCCACGCCACCGCCACCACCGCGGGGCCGGATCCCCGCCTCGCTCTCGCGCCGCGAGCGGATGGGCCGCAAGCTCCGGACGAAGCAGGGCCGGGCCCACTACGCGCGCCGCAAGGCGATCGTCGAGCCGGTCTTCGGCCAGATCAAGGAAGCCCGCGGCTTTCGGCGCTTCAGCCTGCGGGGGCTTGAACAGGTGCAGGCCGAATGGCTCCTCGTCGCCGCTGTCCACAACCTTGGCAAGCTGTTCACCAGCGGTCGGGCAGGCCGGGTGCTCCGGGGACCAGCGATCGAGGGTCGGCTGGTGCTCGGGGGAGCGTTCGCATGAGGCCTCGAGGCGGCTGGACGTGCCGCTCCGGGTCGTCGTTGACCCGGCGCAACCGGCGCGGTTGGCCAGGTGCGCCGAGCAACCGTCACCGGCGTTCTGCCGCCACGATTACGAACACAGGCTCCTAGGGCCACCGCCGGCGTCCTCAGGAGATGAGGGTGGAGTCCTCGATGTTGATCATCCGGGCGTAGAGGGCCTGCTCGTTGATCTCGAGGTGGTTGATGATCGCGAGCGTCGCGATGATGCCCGGCCCCACCACCTCGTCGGCCGTCTCGCCGTACTGGACGTCGATCAGCAGGTTGTCCGCCCGGTCATCGCTGGCGGCGCCCGTCAGGTCCTGCCAGGTGCCGGCGGCCACCGTCTCGGTGGAGGCGCGGAGGAAGTCCAGGGCGCCGGCCTTGCCCCGCGGCACGGCGAGGGTGAGCAGCTCGGCGGCGGTCCTGACCAGCGCGGTCCCGGTCCCGCCGTCGCCGAAGAGCAGGGCGAAGAGCAGGTCCTTGGCCTCCTCCAGGAGGTCCTCGCCTGCCGGGGTCCGGTCAGGAGCGCCGAGCGCGGGCCCGCCCTTGTCGGGCGCACCGTCGTGGAGCAGGCCGCGCGCCACCAGGTCGTCCCGCGATCGCCCGGCCCAGGCCGTGCGGAAGGCCGCGACGACCTGCGGCGTGACCGCCAGCGCCCGGACGCGGGCCAGCCGGTCCGCCCGCACCGCGTCCTTGGCGGCCAGCTCCACGGCGCGGTCGAACTCCACCAGGCTGTGGGCGTCCAGCGTCAGCCGCACGATCTGGTCGATGAGCCACTCGCGGTCCTGGGTCGCGAGCGCGGCGCGGAGCCGCTCCTCGAAGGCCGGCGAGAGCTCGCGCTGGATGGAGCGGACGATCGACTCGATGGTGGGCATGGCGGGAGGGTTGCGCACGCCTCCCCGGCCGCTCCAGCCCCGGTATGCTTCGGGCACCCCGACACCACCGGCCGTACGGGCGCCCCGGACCGGCCGACCGCAGCAGCGAGGCCCCATGCCCGTCATCACCGGCGTCGAGACCCTCCGCGTCGCCCTCCCAACCCGGCGTGTTCACAAGTGGACCGGGCTGACCGAGCCCATCGGGCGACCGTTGCTGGTCCGCCTGACGGACGACGCAGGCAACGTGGGCTGGGGCGAGGCGCCGGCCTCCAAGGACTGGGGCGGGGAGTTCGGCCGCTACTTTGGCGAGAGCCCGTCGACCGTCGCCGAGGTGATCAGCTCGTACCTGGCCACGGCCGTGGTGGGCGTCGAGGTGGGCAACCTGGGCGATCTGCACCGGCGCATGGACTTGATGATCAAGGGCCATCCGTACGCCAAGGCGGCGCTCGACATCGCGGCCTGGGATCTTGCCGGTCGGGCTGCCGGCCTGTCGGTCACCCAACTGCTGGGCGGGCGTGTCCGCGACCGTATCGCCATCACGCACTCTATCGGCCTGATGTCCCTGGAGGAGGCGGCCGCCGAGGCCGAGCTGCTGGCGGCGGAGGGCGTGCGCGCCATCAAGGTGAAAGTTGGGGTGGACCCGGAGCGCGACATCGCCGTCGTGAAGGCCGTGCGGCGCGCCGCCGGCGAGAAGGTGGAGATCTGCATCGACGCCAACGAGGGCTGGCGGACGCCGGGCGAGGCTATCCGCGTGGTCCGGGCGCTGGCCGACGTCCGGCTGAAGTATGTCGAGCAGCCGGTCATGGGGATCGATCGGCTGGCCCAGGTGGCCCGCGCGATCGACGAGCCGGTCATGGCCGACGAATCCGCGTGGAACGCCCACGACGTCCTCCAGATCATCGAGAAGCAGGCCGCCCAGATCGTGTCGATCTACACCACCAAGCCGGGTGGCCTCTACCGCGCGCTGCAGGTCGCCGCGGTGTGCAGGGCGGCCGGGATCGTGTGCAACGTCAATGGGAGCATCGAGACGGGCGTGGGCAACCTCGCCAACGTCGCACTGGCGGCCGTGGCCGAGGTGGCCGAGCTGGGCTGCGTCATCCCGGTCTCCCGACCCGCCCAGTTCGCCGACGACCGGATCGGCGGCATCTACTACACCGACGACCTGCTCCGCGAGGCGTTCCACTTCGAGGACGGGTATGTGGCCGTCCCCGATGGCCCGGGCTTCGGGATCGACGTGGACGAGGCCAAGATCGACCACTATCGACTGGTCGAGTAGCCAGTCGGTCACGCCGCCCGCGCCGGCCCCGCAACCACCGTACCCGGAGACCCCATGCGACCCGAGATCATCGCCCGGCAGGCCGCCGCCATCCGTGCCCACGGCCTCGATGCCCTCATCTCCTGCTCGCCCGAGAACTTCGCCTACGCCACGGGCTTCGTGGTGCCGTCCCAGCCACTGATCCGGCACCGCCATGCGATGGCCATCGTGACGGCGGACGGCGACGTGAGCCTGTTTGGGGTGGACATGGAGGCGTCCACGATCGCGCGCCAGGCGCCGGGTGTTCCCGCGACGATCTGGAAGGAGTTCTCCGACGACCCCATGCGCATCCTGGCGACGCGCCTGACCGTGCTGGGGCTGGCCGGCTCGCGGATCGGGATCGAGCTGGACTACCTGCCGGCCGGTGACTTCGCCCGCCTCACCTGGCTCCTGCCCAACGCTAGCTTCGAGGCCGGCGAGGGCATCCTGGCCAGGCTCCGCCAGATCAAGACGCCCGACGAGATCGCGCTCCTGCGCCGGCTCTCCCGGATCGCCGATCAGGCCATCACGGACGCGCTGGCGGCCGTCCGCACCGGCGACAGCGAGCTGGACATCGCCGGGCACCTCACCCGCAACGTCTATTCGCTGGGCGCCGAGCACTTCAAGCTCCTGATCATCGCCACGGGCGACCGCAGCCGGCTGCCCAATGTCGGACCGTCCGAGCGGCGGCTGGAGCCCAGGGATGTCTGCCGGGTGGAGATCTTCTCGGTCATCGGCGGATACCAGGCGGGCGTCTGCCGGACCGCGGTGGTCGAGGAGGCACCGCCCATGGCCGACGAGATCTGGGCCCATCTCGTGGAGGCCAAGTACCAGATCATGACGATGGTCAAGCCCGGCGCGTCCTGCCTGGCGATCTACGATGCCTTCATCGCCCACCTGGCGAAGAAGAGCCTGCCGCCCATCTCGTTCGTGGGCCACGGCATCGGGCTCCATCTCCACGAGGGCCCGTACCTGGGCCGGACGCCCATCCTGGGCAAGCCCGGCGAGGACGCGGTGCTGGAGGAGGGGATGGTCCTGGGCTTCGAGCCGCTCTGCTACGAGACGGGCTACGGGTTTGGGATGCAGAACAAGGACATGCTGCTGGTGACGGCGGACGGCAGCGAGCTGCTCAGCGACTATGCCGACACTGACCGGCTCCTGGTGGTCCAGGGCCGCCAGGGAGGCCCGATTGGCCGACGAGAGGGACCCCAGCGATGACTGCACCGACGAAGACGCTGATCGAGCATCTCGACTTCGCGCTGACCGTGGACGCCCACGACACGGCGTTGCGAGACGCGTCACTCGTCGTGCAGGGGGACCGCATCGCCGACATCGGCCCCGCCGCGGCCGTGGCCATCCGGCGCGCCGGGGAGGTCTACGACCGGGTGATCGACGGTCGGATGCTCGGCATCACCCCCGGGTTCGTGGACACCCACGTCCACCTCTCGGAGATGCTGTCGAGGGCCGTCTTCCCGGACCTTGTCAACACGCGGGCCTGGGTCTTCCACTGGGCCAAGCCGTTCTACGCGGCCGTGGACGACGAGGACGAGTACGTCAGCGCCAAGCTGTGCATCACCGAGATGCTGCGGGCTGGCACGACCTCGTTCCTGGACATGGGCGCGCAGAACGACCCCGGCGTGGTCCTCAAGGCCATGGCCGAGCTGGGGATGCGCGGCGTCACCGGCCGGCATGCCGCCGATGTCCGGCCCACGGAGCTGCCACGCGGCTGGACCGAGGAGATGGCGGACCACCACTTTTTCCCGGACGCGGCGACGGCGCTGCGCGAGTTGCGGGCCACCGTGGAGCGGCACGGGACGGCGCCCAACGGCGGGCTCGCGCGCGTCTGGGTCAATATCGAAGGCAAAGAACCCTGCTCGCTGGAGCTCCACGTCGGCGCGCGGGCGCTGGCCGAGGAGCTGGGCGTGGGGACCACGTACCACCTGACCACCTCCATCGAGGAGGCCCGGGTCTCGGAGCGCAAGCACGGAATGTGGCCCATCAGCCGGATCGAGGCGGCCGGTGGGCTGGGCCCCAACCTGGTGATCGCGCACTGCGTGGCCGTGGCCGATCACGAGGTGGAGACGCTCCGGAGTCACGGGACCAAGGTGGCGTTCTGCCCCGGCTCGGCGCTCAAGCTGGCCAAAGGGGCGGCCAACATCGGCAAGTACCCGGAGATGGTCCGCGCGGGCGTGACCGTGGGACTTGGCACGGACGGGGTCTCGGCGTCGGGCAACATGAACCTGATGCGCCAGATGTACGTCATGGCGGGGATGTTCAAGGACGCCCGGATCGATCCGGAGGCCTTCACCGCCCGCGAAGCCCTCCGGGCCGCCACGATCGACGGGGCGGCGGCCCTCCTCTGGGACCAGGAGATCGGGTCGCTGGAAGTTGGCAAGAAGGCGGACTTCGTGCTCTTCGACCTCGACCACATCGAGTGGACGCCCTTCCACGACCCGCTCCAGGCGCTGGTCTTCTCCGCGTCGTCCGCGTCCATCGCAGAGACGTGGGTCAACGGGGTCGCGCTCTACCGCGACGGTGCCGTTCAGGGCGTGGACGAGCGGTTGCTCCGGGCCGAGTCCCGGCTGCGTGCTGCGGCGGCCGTTCGCCGCGCCGGCCTGGCGGACGAGGGCGTGCCCATCAAGACCACGCTGTACGACTGAGGAGGCGACGATGCGAGTGGCGCTCCTGGGCGCCGGCGCCGGGGGCGCCTCGGCCGTCGCCGAGCTGACCCAGGCCGGCCACGAGGTGGCCTGGTGGGCCCGCCGGGACGAGACCCTGGACCCATTCCGGGTCATGGGCGGCGTCCGCCACGAGGGCCTCCTCGGGGCCGGGCTCGCCGTACCCACGCTGATGACGTCGGACATGGCCGAGGCCATGCGGGAGGCGGACGTGGCGGTGGTCGCGCTGCCCACGTTCTCGCACGGCCCCATCGCGCGCGCCTTGGCGGCCGCCGGTTGGCCGGCCAGCAAGCCGATCGTGTTGAACCCCGGCCACACCGGTGGCGCGCTGGAGTTCTGCCACGCCTGGGGACCCGCGGGTCTTCCCCCCGTGGCCGAGCTCTCCACGCTCACGTACGTGGCACGCAAGCTGGCTCCCGGCAGCGTGACGATCAGCGGCCACGCCCGAACCGTGCGCGTCGCTGGCCTGCCGGGCTCCTGGGCCGCCGTGTCCGCGGCCCAGGCGCTCTTTCCATCCGCATCACCGGTGCCGGACGTGATCGCCTCCGGGCTGTCCAACGTCAATCTGGTGCTCCACCCGCCCGGCGCGATCATGGCCGCCGCGTGGGTCGAGGGAACCGGCGGTGACTTCACGTTCTACGTCCAGGGGATGACGCCCGGGGTCGGCCGCGTCCTGGAGGCGCTCGATGCAGAGCGCCTGGCAGTGGCCGCGGCATTTGGCCATCGGCTGCCCAACTTGCTCGAGGAGATGCGCGCGATTGGGACCGTGGAGCCTGAGACTCCCTCGGACACGCCCTTCGCCCAGGCCATCGCCGCCGCCGAGGCGAACCGCTTCATCAAGGCGCCCGGCTCCTTCGAGCACCGCTACTACCGCGAGGACTTCGGCCACTGCGTCCTCGCGTTCACCGAGATCGCGGCAATTGCGGGGGTCGCGGTGCCGGTGGCGGACAGCCTGTTCACCATCGCGGAACGCCTGTTGGGCGGAGACCTGCGGGCCCGCGGGCGGACGGCGGCGGCGATGGGGATCGACGGGTTGACACGGGACCAGTTGGAGCGGAAGGTGCGCGGATGAGCGGCGAAGCCCAGGGGTCGCTCCCGGCGACCGAGATCGACTGGCCATCGCTGACGATCGCCCTGGTCGGTGGCGACCGGCGCGAGCAGGAGATCGCCCGCCAGGCGGTCGCAACCGGGGCGACGGTTCGGGCCTACGGGATCCCATTCCCCGACGAGGGGATTGCCGGGCTGGTCCGGGCAGGCTCGCTCGCCGAGGCGCTGTCGAGTGCGGATATCGCGCTCTTTCCCATCCCGGGCATTGCACCCGATGGCGGGCTCCACGCGCCAGCCGTGGCCCCGGAGCGGGTCATCCCCACCCGCGAGGCCCTTGCCGGCATGCGCGCGCCGGCCCACATCATCCTGGGCTGGGCCGATGCCAACCTGAACGGGCACTGCGACGCGCTGGCGATCCAGCGCCATGAGTACGAGTGGGACCGTGAGCTGATGCTGCTCCGCGCCCCGGCCATCATCGAGGGCATGCTCCGTCTGATGATCGAGCGCACCGACGTCACGATCCACCGCGCACAGGTCGTGCAGATCGGCCAGGGAGCGATCGGGGCGCTGGCCACCCGGACCCTGATCGCCCTGGGGGCCCGCGTGCATGTCGTCGCGCGGAGCGGCGAGCAACGGGCTGCGGCCATCGCGGCGGGCGCCTCGGCCAGCCCGCTCGAGGCGCTGCCCGACCTGCTGCCCACCGCCGACATCGTCCTGTCCACGATCCCTGCCCGCCTGCTGGTCCGGCCCCTCCTCGACCGCGTCAACCCACGGGCCCTGGTGATCGACCTGTCGTCGCCGCCAGGCGGCGTGGACTGGGACGCGGCGAAGGAGCTTGGCCTGAACGCCGTTTGGGGCCGCGCCCTCGGCAACCGGGCCCCGATCACGGTCGGCCGCTCCCAGTGGGGCGGCATCCGTGCCCGCATCGAGGCCATCATGGCCGCACGCGCCGGCGACCCGGCACGCTAGGCTGGCGTCAGCACAGCCGCACCCCAAGGAGGACAGTCCCATGCCCATCGTGATCGTCGAGATGTGGGAAGGCCGGACGGTCGACCAGAAGCGCAACCTGATCAAGGCGCTCACCGATGCGATGGTGGAGCACGCCGCCTGCACCCCGGACCACCTCCACGTCGTGATCCACGAGATCAAGAAGGAGAACTGGGGCCGGAACGGGGAGATCTCCATCGACGCGGCGAAGAAGTGAGCGACGAGCGCGCCCCCGGGCACGTCCAGACCTACGGCCACTGCCTGATCATGGTCCAAAATATCGAGGTCTCCAAGCCCTTCTACGTGGACCTCTGCGGCTTCACGGTCCGCCAGTACACGCCGGCCTCTTCGGGTCGGGCGTTCCTGGCCTTCACCCAGGGCATTGCGCTCACGGACGGACGCGCCGATGGCCACAAGCAGATCGACCACATCGCATGGGAGGTCGACGACGTGCGACTCCTGAGCGACCGGCTCCACGCCGCCGGCGTCAGCTTCTTCAACGAACTGCACGATGGGCCGTACGGGCTGACGATCTACGTCGCGGACCCGGACGGCACCAAGGTGGAGCTCTACCAGGTGGGCCAGAAGGCGTAGCAGGAGGCCCGGTCTGCGCGATGGCGCGGCCTGGGTCGGGAGGGCAGTCGTGACCGTGGCACCGTCCGAGTTCGAGGGCTTCACGCCCGAGGCCGTGCAGTTCCTGGTCAGCCTGGGCTCCAATAACGCGCGGGCCTGGTTAGCACCTCGGAAAGGCGAGTACGAGCGGCTCCTGAAGCTGCCGCTCGAGGCGCTGTGCGACGCCCTCGCCGCGCGATTCGAGGCCCGGGGGCTCCCGTTCCGGTCCGACCAGAAGCGCTCGCCCTTCCGCTTCTACCGGGACACCCGCTTCTCGAAGGACAAGTCCCCGTACAAGACCCACGTTGGGGCCAGCTTCCCGTACCTGGGCATGGCGAGCCAACCACCCGCTGGCGCGGCACCGGACCCGGATCTCCCGCCGGCTGACGGCCTGCGCGGCAATGGCGGCTACTTCAGCTTTGGGCCGGGTGAGATGGTCGTGGGCGGCGGGATGTATGACCCCGGCAAGGAGCGGCTAGCGCGGTTCCGATCCCTCATCCTCGAGGACCCGGATCGGGTCCGGGCGGGTCTGGACGATCCAGGCTTCGTCAGCGAGTACGGGGCCGCGTACGCGCTGGATTCGCTCAAGCGTGTCCCGCCGGGCTTCCCGCCGGACCACCCCATGGCGGATCGGCTGCGCTGGAAGGACATGGTCTTCATCCGGCACCTGTCGGACGAGGAGGCCTTCTCGCGCGATCTGCCGGACATCCTGACCTACGCCTACGCCTCCGCGATGCCGGTGTTCGGGTTCCTCGCGGCCCTCTAGGAGCGAGTCAGACCACGCCGGTGCGATCAAGGAGCGATGCCAACTGGCTCACGGGGAACGCTCCACCCTCGAGGCGGCGAGCGATCGTCGAGACCGTTTCCAGTACGCGGCTGGCGGCCGGTCCAATGGAGGGCGACGACCCGGAGGTCCTGGGCTAACTTCAGCCAGGCGAGCGCTACGCAGCGGCGGGCGGCACGGGGGTCACGCCGGCGGCGCAATTCATCCCGTGCCGTGCACGGCCGGGGATGAATCCGAGCGACGGGACCCCGTCGAGCCCCTGGACACGGCTTCTGGCGCCGCGTACCGCCAAGTGGGCAAGAGTTATCCCAGGTTGCCGGCGGCGATGTCGCGGATTGGCGCGGCGCAGGCATCGCGGCAGGCGCCGGCAGCGCGGCAGGCGTGAGCCCGGGGCCGGGCCCGGGCGACCTGGATCGTGGAAGTCTGGATCCGCGGCGGGTGACATTCCCGAACGCCGTGCGAAGAGTTGGCTCCTGCGAGCGAACTCGCGCTATTCACACCCGGTGAGGACTACGCGGGTCCCCGCCCCTCACCGGACTCGCCGCGCCTCCGAAATGTGCCGAAGCGAGCGTTCTCCGGCATGAATCTCGCCGTGGCAGCGGAACTGGCCGGCCAGCGTGACGTCCCGATCATCCGTAATCCTCACCCCATGGGAATTGCCGGAACGGCTGGCGGTGCGGCTGACATTGCCGTGCGTCGTGCGAGCTCAGCCGGTGCGGCCAAACCGCGCGCCGTGCGCACACGACTAGATTGCCAAACTCGCGGCCGCTGGCTACTAGGGGCACCGACTGGCGGCCACCCCGGGGCTCGGGATGAGCATGGGGGCTCGCCCCGAGCGTGAGTCAGGGCGAATGGTGGACGCGAACCCAGGTGATGGGCGTCGAGCAGTCGGGGCAGCCGACCTACCAGTCCACCACGCCTGGAATGGCAGGAGACTCGCGCCCAGGCTGCCCGCCGATCTGGCTGCCGTCGCGTCGAAGAGCTGCGGCGGCTTGATCCGTCAAAGACGTCGTATCGACCTGGCCAGATTCACCAGCGCCAGAGACCGCGGTCTGCGACACCTACCCGCCGGAGACCGCGGGCACCACCAGCACGACGGCCCCATCGGTAAGCGGCGTGTCCAGCGCGGCGAGCTCGCCGTCGACGAACAGGTTCAGGTGCTCGCGGATGCTGGGTCCGGCGTCGAGCAGGCGCGGCCGGATTCCGGGCACGCGCCGGTCCAGGTCCTCGATCGCGCGGAGCAACGTGTCGCCGTGAACCTGCAGTTCACGTGGGCAGTCGGCCAAGAGCGCCACCAGGGACCGCGGCAGCCGGACCGTGACTCGGGGCGGCTGCACCGTCACTCCAGCGTGATCGCCTCGACCGAGTAGACCCGGGGCAGGTTCTCGGCCACCAGCCCCCACGTCTTCCCCTCGTCGAGGCTGCCATACACCTGCCCGGTGCTGGTCCCGAAGTAGACGCCGACCGAATCCATCCGGTCGACCGCCATCGCCTCGCGCAACACCCCCAGGTACGCGCCTTCCAGGGGGAGTCCGTCCCCAGACTGGAGCCACGTCTTCCCGGCGTCGTTGGTCCGCCAGACCGAGGCCACGGCCTTGGGCATCATCCGTCCGTAGCCCTCCAGCGGGATCGTCCAGGCCGTCTCCGGGTCCCGCGGATGGGCGACCATGGGGAAGCCGAACTCGGACGGGAGGCCCTCGGTGATCTCGTCCCAGTCGCGCCCGCCATTCTCCGATCGGTAGACGCCGCAGTGGTTCTGCTGGTAGAGCCGCTCGCCGCCGTCGGCGGCCAGGACCAGCTTGTGGACGCACTGCCCGAACTCCGGGTAGCGCTCCGGCCCGTACTCCTGGCGGGTACCCTTGTTCCGAAGCTCCCAGCTGGCCCCGCCGTCCCGCGTCTCGAAGACGCCAACCGCCGAGATGCCCACCCAGACGCGGTCGCGGTCGGTGGGGTGGGGGACGATGGTGTGGAGGCAGAGACCACCGTTGCCCGGCTGCCACTCCGCCCGTGTTGGATGGTTGGTGAGGCCCTCGACGTGCTCCCAGGTCACGCCACCAGCGCGGCTCCGGAAGAGGCCGGCCGGTTCGACGCCCGCGTAGACGGTCCCGAATCGATCCGCGGCCACGTTCCAGACCTGTGTCAGCTTGGGCCCGTCGTCGCCGTAGGTGAGCCCCTCGCTGGAGTGCGCCCACGTCTGCCCCACGTCGTCGCTCCGCCAGACCGCGGGGCCGTACCACGCGCTGGCAGCACCCGCGATGAGCGCGTTGCTGCCCGGGACCACGGCGATGTCGTACACCGGCCAGCCCTCGCACAGGGGCCCGCGGGCGCTCCACACGCTGCGAGATGGGTCCCCGTCGAGGATGAAGGCGCCCTTGGGCGTGCCGATCAGGAGCGAGACGCGCTTGGCCATCAGGGCCTCCCTAGCGCTGAGCTACACAAACCGTTCCAGGACGCGCGTGGCCAGCCAGAGGCCGATCGAGAGGAGGACGGCGGAGAGAAAGCCCGTCAGGGCCCCGGTGCTCCACGGCCAGGTGGGCACACGATTCACCACGTCGCGCTCGGCCAGCAACGCCGCCAGCGCCTTGGTACGAACCTCGATGGCGACCCCGTCGGCGGCGTCTACCGATGCGTGCAAGGCCTCCATGTTCGCCGTCAATCGCCGGCCGATCTCTCCCTGCCGGCGGCGCTTCTCGGCGGCCAGGACCCCGTGCATGCCGCGCAAGGGCAGAATGAAGAAGGCCCCCGCGACGCCCACCGCGAACAGGTACCAGGCACCGGTGATGGCCAGGGTGGTGCTGTTGGCGCCGGACGGGACCAGGAAGGCACTGGGGGCCAGCAGGACCAGAAGCCCGGTCGCCGTCCCGGACGTGACCCTGGACATCGCGTACAGGGGAGCCTGGTCGAAGATGTCGACTCCCGCAATCGCCTCGTGGATGCGCTCGATCCACCGGAGCTGGCGGAAGGTGTGATAGATCAGGATGAGGAAGACGGCCGAGACGAGAGCTTCCCAGAGCCATCGGAACGCGAGGGCCGTCAGTGACAGCCCCACGATCCCGCTGCCGTCCGGGTCGGCGGCATACGCCGGCGGACCCACGACCAGGGCGAGGCCGGCGATCACCAGGGCCGGTCGGGCGGGGACAACGGTCAGCTCGTAGCGGACCTGCGCGACCTGGGCGTCGTCCAGGGAGAGGCGCGGCCGAAGGGAGGAGATCGCGCGACTGGCCGACCGGTCGAGGAGGTGGACCATGCCGATCACGGCGAACGGGAGGAGCGCGTAGTAGGCAGCGGGGCCGGCGCCAGCCCGCTGGAGCGTCGGCTCCTCCGCCCCAACGACCGCACTGAGCCCCAGGCCGAGCATCGCGCCCACGATGTACGCCAGCCAGGTCGGGCCCGGCAGACGTTCCATCCAGACGGTCAGCACGTTCACCCAGCTGGGCGGGTAGGTTCGATCGCCGCCGTCCCGTGCGCCAGCCAGCGTCACGATCGGTGTGTCCGTCACGCGTCCCTCCCAAGCCCACGCCAATCGCGGCCTATCGTATCGACCGACGCAAGCCGTCCATCGCGGTCCCGAATGCCCAGGCGGAAGCCTGGCCCTTCGAGGTTGATGCAAAGGCGACGCGCCGCTGAGCGCCCGGATCATCACCCAGCGTCACCTCAACCGCGCCCTGCTGGACCGCCAGCCCGTGCGGCGCTCGCGGGCGGGCCGTCGACAGTCGCCGAGCTGGGCGACGTGGGGAAGGGCTTCCTCGGCAGCCTGGCCTCGGCGGCGTCAGCCCTGCGCCCTTCGCCGACATCGCGGCCTGGACGAGCATCTCCGTGGCAGCGGCGGGCCATGCCAAGGCGGGCCTCAGGCTGGTCCAGTGCACCGGTGAGGACGACCGCGAGCTGGTGGCCGTGTCCAAGCTCGCCGTCCCGGACCCGGACGTCCACGCGCCAGTCTGCTTCCTCGGCCATTGGGACGCGGCGCTGGGGGCCTTCTGCGCCTGAGTGCCGCGGTGGTCACCCGCCCTGCACCGGCCGCCAGACGAACCTACAGGCCGAGCGTGAACAGGATCCCGTCCCAGCCCAGGACGACGTCGTACACCGCGACCAGGACCAGGAGCACGCCCGAGACCACCTCGATCGCGCGGTGATGGCTCGTGATGAATCGCACGATGGCCCGCTGACGGGCCCCGGCCAGCAATGACAGCGCCACGAGCGGCAGGCCGAAGCCCAGCCCAAACACCAGGAACGTCCCGATGCGGAGGACGGTATCGCCCAGCCCCACCGAGACCGCGAGCAGCGCCGCCAGGAAGGGGCCGGCGCACGGCAGGGCGATGGGGCCCAGCAGCAGGCCGTACGTGAACGCCTGGCCATAGGGGTTTGCCACGACGGGAACCTGCACGCCGGGGAGCCGGTTGAACGGATTCCGGCCGGCCAGCAGCAGGAGCCCCAACAGCAGGAGGACGGCGTCGATGACCGGCGCCAGCAGGCTGGCGACAAGGCCCACCGGGATCGCGACGAGGAACAGCGCCAGCGCCAGCGCCACCATCGTGGTCAGCAGGCCCGCCAGGACCAGGAGGCCAAGGAGCCCGCTGGCACGCCGGGCGTGGAGCGTTCCGGCGTTGGCCGTCAGGTAGGCGATGAAGCCGGGGTAGAGGGGCAGGAGGCACGGGCTGGCGGCACTGGCCAGCCCGGCGCCGAACACCGCGATGAGCTCGCCCACGTCATCCCCTGGCGAGCTTGATGATCTGGTCCACGCTCTCGCCGCCGGTCGTGAAACGGATCTCGCCGGACGGCGTGATCAGGATCAGCGGGACCGATGGCGGGTTCAGGACGTTGGCGCCGAAGTCGGCCGCCAGCGCCGTTGAGACCGCCTTGCCGGTCACGGCGTAGGTCCCGCTGAAGCCGCGGTCGGCCTTGTACTTGGCCAGGGCCGCGGCGCCCTCGGACGGGTCCACCGTCAGCACCACATAGGCGACGCTCGACGGATCCAGCCGGGTCAGCGCCTCCGTGAACCGTCCCTGCTGAGCGCGGCAGTTGGTGCACCAGATCGCCATCGCCTCCACGAAGACCGTCCGCCCCGCCAGCGACGCGATGGTGAACGGCGTGCCGGTGCTGGCGTCGGTCAGGGTGGCGGTCGCCCACGCCCGGCCCGCCAGGGCCGCGGCGGCGGCCCCAGGGGTCGTCGCGGGCGAAGGAGTCGCAGACACGGTGGCGAGGGCGGTGCTCGCCGGCCCGGACGGCGTCGGAGCGGCCGAAGCGAGGGGCGATCCCGTAGCGGCCGGGGCGACAGGGGCGGTCGGGATCGGTGAGCCGCCGGACGCGGATGACCCGGCCCCGGCCGAGGCGCATCCGGCCACGAGGGCCAGGCAGGCCACGAGGGTCAGCAGGGATGGGACGATGCGTGGGCGGCGGGGCATGGACGGGTGGCCTCGAGCGACGGGAGTGGCACCCAGGGGGCCCGGATGCCCGCCAATGACGGGTAGAGTAGCAGCGAGAACCCCTGCGACCCCGAAGCCCGGGCCGGCCGGGTCCGGGCAGGCTGGCCGCCCGGCGAGCGACACCCCTGCTGGGTGCAGCTACGAGGGCTCCATCGGGAGCGGCCCGCGCTCGCGCGACGCGGCGCCCGATCGGCGCGTCGACAGGACCGAGCCAACGATCACCAGCGCGAACCCCACGATCATCGCCAGCGTGAACGTCTCCTGCAGCACCACCACTCCGAGGATGGCGGCCACAGCAGGATTGATGTAGGTGATGATCGTAGCCCGAACCGGGCCAATCTCCTTGATCAGTTCGGCGAACACCAGGAACGCGATCGCGGTAGAGAAGACGCCGAGGATGACGACGCTCAGGACCACCGGCGTGCTCGGCAACTGCGTGGGCCATCCGCTGAGCCACGACAGGACGCCGTACAGGACGGTGTTGAACGTCAGCGACAGGCCCATGATGCCCACCGACGACGTGCCCGCAAGCGGGCGGGTGAGCAACACCGGCCCCACCGCGTAGCCGACCACCGTGATTCCGATGAGCACGAGCGGCGTGATCCCCGAGACCGCGAAACCGCCGCCGGCGATGGCGGTCACTCCGGCCAGCCCCACGAGCAGACCGAGGAGCGCCGCACCGCTCAGCCTGTGCACACTGCCCGTGAGCAGCGCGATCAGCGCACCCACCAGGGGCACGCCGGCGATGAGCAGCCCGGCGAGCGAGCTGGAGACCTGCTGCTCCGCCGTGCCCAGCGTCACCCAGGGGATGGAGATCTCGATCACCGCGAAGGCGACCACCCAGCGCCACCGCCGGAGGACGGGACCGAGGTCTGTCGTCACGATCGCCGCCGGCAGCAGGATGGCCGCACCCACCGCGGTTCGCACGAACACGAGGAACGCCGGCGAGATCTCCGCAACCGCGATGCGGATGAAGAGGTAGGGGATGCCCCACAGGAGCGACATCAGGCCGAACAGCACCAGCCCGCGACGGGTCAACCCGGCCCACCCGCACCAACACCGGTCAGCTCGTCCCCGAACCGGATCACGGCATCCACGAGCGCATCGACGTCCGCGAGGGTGGTCCGCGGGTTGATGTAGCAGGGCCGGATGGCGAAGCGGCCGGCCACCACCGTGCTCGAGGGCACCTGGCCGGTCTCGCGCCGCAGCCTCTCCAGGATGCGGGAGTTGAGGCTGTCGCCATCCGTGCCCGCCGGTGCCCGGTACCGGAGGCACACGACCGAGAGCTGGGGCTCCATGAGGAGCTCGAGGCGCGGGTTTGCCATGGCGCGGTCGGCGACGCGCCGAGCGTAGGCCACGTGGCGGTCCACCCGGGCGATCACGCCCGCCCGCCCGATCTCGCGCAGGACCGCCCAGACCATGACCCCGCGGGGTGGCGCGGACAGCTCCAGGCTCTGGTCGGCCCAGCGCCCGTTCATCCGGTCAAACTGGGAGACGGCCGGGGCGTCGTGGGGCGTGAACGTCCCTTCGAGGTACGCGGCGTCACCCTCCGCGAACGCGCGGGTCAGCACGCCCTCGTCGCGGACGAAGGTCGCCGCCACGCCGACGCCGGTGGCCAGCCACTTGTGCGGATCCACGATCCAGGAGTCGGCCAGTTCCAGTCCGGCATACAGCGGCGCCAGGCGCGGCGACGCATTGCCGATCAGGCCGTAGGCGCCGTCGACGTGGAGCCAGCTCCCGAACCGTGTGGCGATCGCCGCGACACCGGCGATGTCATCGACGGAGCCGGTATCGGTGGTCCCCGCGATGGCGACCGTCGCGATGGGCACGATGCCCTCGCGCGCGTCGGCTGCCAGTGCGGCCTCCAGCTGGTCCAGCCGGATCCGGCCATCGCCATCCACGGGGATGGCGCGGACCGCCTGGCGACCCAGCCCGAGGACTGCGGCGGCACGGTGCACGGTGCGATGGGCCAGCTCCGATGCGTAGACGCGGCCACGCAGGCCCGCGGGCGCGCCGTCCTCCGCCACGTTGAAGCCGAGCCGTTCGAAGGCGGACTGGCGCGCACTCCCCAGGCCGACCAGGTTGGCGGTCGAACCGCCGCTCGAGTAGACCCCCGTCACGCCGTCCGGTAGCCCGCACAGCTGGGCCAGCCAGCGGAGGCTGTCGTGCTCCAGGCGATTGAACGCGTGGATCGTGTAGCGCTGGCCGCCGGCGAACGCCATCGCGGTCTCGCCGATCGCGCCGCCGGTTGAGGCGCCCGTGGTGATGAAGCCGACAAACCCAGGGGCACCGATCCGGGATCCCTCCGCCACCAGCGCGCCCAGCTCGTCCACCATCGCGTCCAGGCCAATGCCGGCCTCGGGCACGGGTCCAGCGGTGACCGCGTCGACCGGCCGCTCGTAGGCGACGAACGGGCCACTGGCGTGCGCCGCGTGGAACGCGTCGATGGCGGGCCCGAGGCGGGCAAGCGCCTGGGATGCCCGGCCCGTCTCGGCAGCCTCCGACAGCAGGAGGTCATCGGGGAGCGGGGTGGGAGCCTCGGCGGGGGGCATCAGTGCAGTATCGCGCAGGTGGTCCGCGGCTTCCATTGGCTAGCGGGGGACGTACACGTCGCGGATGAGCGTCATGCCCGTGAGCTGGTAGCCCAGGTCCGACGCCAGGAGCACGACCAGCGGCGCGAAGTCCTCCGGCTTGCCGATGATCCCCGCCGCGATCCGGCGATCCGCCTCCTCGGCAGACAGGCCGCGCCGCCACATCGCGGTGTCCGTGGCGCCGGGACCCAGCGCATTGACGCTGATCCGATGCTCCTTCAGCTCACGGGCCAGGGACCGGGAGAGGGCGAGGACGCCGCCCTTGGACGCTGCGTAGTGCGCGCCGTTGGGCTGGCCATCGATGCCGCGGTTGGATCCCATGTTGATGATCCGGCCGCCGCCGCGGGCGATCAGGTGCGGGATGGCCGCCTTGCAGGCGAGGAACATGCCCTTGAGGTTGGCGTCGATGACCGCGTCCCACTCGTCCTCGGGCAGGTCCCTGACCAGGACCTTCCCCGAGCGGCCGCCGACATTCAGGAGGATGTCGAGCCCACCGAATTCGGCCACCACGGCCTCGACGAGGGCGGCGACCTCGGACGACTGGCGAAGGTCCACCCGATAGGCACGGCTTCGACCACCGGACGCGGCGATCTCCCCGGCCACCGACTCTGCGGCCTCCAGGCTCAGGTCAGCCACCGCCACGGTCGCCCCCGACGCGGCCAGCGCCGAGGAGTACGCCCGGCCGAACCCGCCGCCACCGCCGGTGACCAGCGCGACCTTGCCATCGAGCCGAACGTCCATGTGCACCCACCCCCAGCGGCGACCAATCCCGCCGATCATAGGCGAGCGCCCCAGCATCCTCCGCCCGCTCCCGGGCGCGTCGCTCCCGCTGCTACAGTTCGGCGATGGTCAGGATCGGAGCCCGTGATCGCGCCGCCGTCATTGCGGCCCGAGCGGCGGGGCGCCTGACGCGGGCGACCGGGCGCGCGGGCACCTCGCTCCCCGGGCTCGTTGCCGGACGGCTCAGCCCCGGCATCGTGGGGCGGTTGGCCAGGACGCTCGGCCCCGTCACGCTGGTCTCCGGGACCAACGGGAAGACCACCACCGCGCTCACCATCTCGGGCATCCTCACGGCCACGGGCCGCGTCGTCGTCTCGAATCCATCGGGTGCCAATCTTGGCCAGGCCATCGCCACGACCATCGTCGCCCGGGCCGGCCTGCGGCTGGGTCGCGGAGTCGCCCGAGACCACGCGGTGCTTGAGGTCGATGAGGCGGCGCTGCCGTCGCTCATGGACCAACTGCCCGTGGCCGTCCTGCTCCTGACGAACCTCTTTCGCGACCAGCTGGACCGGTTTGGGGAGACAGACCGGATCGTGCGGCTGTGGCGCGCGATGCTGGATCGTCACCCGGACGTGCCCATCGTCTTCTGCGCGGACGATCCGCGGGTCGCGGCCCTGGTCCGGGGTCGGCCAAACGCCCACGGCTACGGGTTTGCTGACCGGCCGGCATCGGGCACCAGCGGGAGCGCGGTCACCACCGACGTCACGACCTGCCCGGTATGCGCCGCCCCCCTCGTGACGGCATGGGTCAGCGTCGGCCACCTCGGGGCCTACCGGTGCTCCGTCTGCGACTTTGCCCGACCGACACCGGAGGTGAGCGTGGAGGTGGCACAGGACCGCGGCCTGGCCGGCCAGACCCTGGTCTTCGGGCTGCCGGGCGGGCGCACGCTGGAAACGCCCGTCAGCCTGATCGGCACGGCCAACGCGTACAACGCGGCCGGCGCGCTCGCGGTGACGCTGGCGCTGGGCGTGGACGCACAGGCTGCGGTGCACGCCCTCTCGGATGCCGTGCCCGCCTTCGCGCGCTGGGAGCGCCTGGACATGGCGGGCCGACGCGTCGTCCTGAGCCTGGTCAAGAACCCGGCGAGCCTGGACGAGGTCACTCGGTCCGGCTCTGTGGCGCACGTGGATGGCGTCCTCTTCTGCATGAACGATCAGCACGCCGACGGCCGCGATGTCTCCTGGTACTGGGACGTGGATCCGACAGCGCTGGTCCCGGGCCGGCGGATCGCCATCTCCGGCACACGCGGTCCCGACCTCCTGCTCCGGCTCCGGTACCAGCTGGTCCAGCGACCGGAGGACGGGATCGAGGGACTCATCGGCCTGTTCGATCGCCCCATCGACGGCCTCGACGCCCTCGTACACGCCGTCCCCGAGGGCGGCTCCGTGCTGGTGGTCTCGACCTACACCGCACTCCTGGGCGTGCGCGCGGCGCTGGTCAAGCGGGGCCTCGTCCCGGCGATGCCCACGTGAGCGGGGCTACGGCGACGCCCGGTATCGGCCGGCGGCTCGTGATCGGCCACCTCTTTGCCGACCTCCTCAACCTCTACGGCGATCGCGGGAACATCGCCACGCTCTCCCGGCGGGCGCAGTGGCGTGGGATCACCGTCGAGATCCGCCCCATCGGACAGGACGACGGCGACGCGCTGGCGGACGTTGACATCGCCTTCATCGGGGGTGGCCAGGACGCCGAGCAGGTTGCCGTCGCGCAGGGGCTCCAGGCGCTTGGCCCGGCCCTGGTGGATGCCGTGCGGGGCGGGACGGCGCTCCTCGCCGTGTGCGGTGGCTACCAGAACCTTGGCCACGCCTACCGGAGCGAGCTGGTCGGTGACCTGCCGGGCCCGGGCCTCCTGGATGCGGAGACGGAGGCCCCCCGAGGGGCGCCACGGCGGGTCGGCGGCATCGTGATCCAGCTGGAGGAGGGTTCCCCGATCGCCGCCAGCGGACGCGCCTCGGCCGAGCGGGCCGGCCACGCGGGCGCCGAGACACGGCTGGTCGGCTTCGAGAACCATAGTGGGCTCACCCGCCTCGGCGCAGGCGCGCGACCACTGGGCCAGGCGCTCGTCGGCTGGGGCAACAACGGCGACGACGGCGGCGAGGGTCTCCTCGCGTACCCCGGCGAGGGTGACGTTGCGGGTGTCCGGATCGGGACCTACCTCCACGGGCCGCTGCTGCCCCGGAACCCCCACCTGGGGGACTACCTGATCGCCTGTGCCCTGGGCCGAACCGGCCAGGATCCCGCCCTGGAGCCCATCCCCGACGACGCCGAGTGGGCCGCGCACACCGCCGTCGAGGCGCGCTGGCGCGCCGAGTGGGAGCGCGGGCGACGGTTGTCGCGGACGCGCGCGGGCCGCCTCGTTGAGCGCGTCCAGAACCTGGTCGGCTTCTAGGGCCGGAGGACCCCCGCAAGTCGGTCGTCTGGCGCTGGCCCAATGGCGGCAGATTCCTGACGATGGAGCCGGATGCCCGCCTCGACGATCAGTGCGGGGTGGCGGCACAGGGAGTTGTCATGGACACCACTTGCCACGCTGACCGCATCGTGATCGTCACGGGTGCCGGCTACGGGATCGGCCGCGGAACGGCCCTCCGCTTCGCCCGCGAGGGCGCCACGGTCATCGGGATCGATGTCAGCGACGAGGGCCTCGCGCTGGCCAGGGTCGAGTTTGATTCCGCCGGCGTCAAGGTGGACCTCCGCAAGGCGGACATCACCAGCCAGCCGGACGTGGACCGCCCGTTCGCCGATGTCATCGCCACGCATGGCAGGGTCGACGTGCTGGCGAACGTCGCCGGAATCATGGACCACTTCGTCGTGGCGGCCGACGTGGACGATGCCACCTGGAACCGGGTCATGGATGTCAACGTGACCGGCCCGATGCGGATGATCCGGGCCGCCCTGCCGGGCATGCTGGAGCGCAAAGGTGGCGCGATCGTGAACGTGGCCTCCGTGGGCGGCTTCAAGGGCGGCACCGCCGGCGTCGCGTACACCACCTCCAAGCACGCGGTGATCGGGCTGACCCGGAACACGGCGTGGGTGCATACCAAGCAGGGGATCCGCTGCAACGCGGTCTGCCCGGGCGGCGTCCAGACCAACATCGGGGCCTCCTCGGCGCCAAGGGACCCCGCGAACATGGCCGTCTTCGCGCCGATCCACGGCGCCATCAATGGCATGGCGCAGCCCGATGACATCGCAACGCTGATCAGCTGGCTGGCCAGCGGCGAGGCGCGGAACGTCAACGGCGCGACCGTGGCCGACGACGGGGGCTGGTCGGCGGGCTGACCCGGTTCTCCGGCGCGGTCCGGCGGCGGGGTCCGGCGGCGGTTGGCCGGGCCCCGCCGCTGGCTATCATCGGGGCCTACAGAGGTGCAACCGGCATGGCCCTTCGCCACGACTGCTTCATCGTCTACCACCCGGCAGACCGCGATCTGGCCGACGCCTTCGTGGCCCGGTTCAAGGACGTCTTCGTCCCGCGCACCCGCGCCATCAACGACGAGGACGGCCTGGTCGCCGGAGCCGAATCGGACCGGGCTGGGCTGCTCCATGCCATCCGCGAGAAGTACATCTGGGATGCGCGCCTGACCATCGTCCTGACGGGCACGTGCACCTGGGCCAGCCGCTACGTGGACTGGGAGATCGCGGCCGCGCTGGAGGACGACCAACTCCACCCGCCCGCTGCCCGGGGCGATCCCGGGGGCCTCCGGACGGGCCTGCTCGGGATCCGGCTACCGAGCGTGCCAGGCGCGGCGCCCGCCGTCGTCCCGGAGCGGTTCGCCGACAACGTCGATGCAGGCTATGCCCAGTTCCGGGGCTATCCGGCCTCGTCGGAGGAGCTGCGCTACTGGGTTGAGAGCGCCCAGGTCAAGGCGCAATACGGCTCCCCTGACAACTCCCGGCCGTTGCGCCTGGAGGATGCCGCCTGCGGTTGAGTGTGTCGGCGGCTGGCCCGGAGCGGCGCACCCACGATCGTGCTGCGCGGCGCCGGTCGGGCCCCGCTCGCGCGACGCCCCCCGCGCTTGTTGCCCCGCGCGCGACGCCCGCGGCGATACGCCGGGGCCCGCAGGCCTGCCGGGCCTAGCGACCGGGGAGGCCGCCCAGGAGGTCGTCCAGCGGGACGGGGTGGTCGAAGGGGTCGATGGCCACTCGCGCCGGCCTGGCGGCGATCTCCGCGGCCAGCTCACGCGCCGCACGGCCAATCCGAACAGCCAGTGCCGGAGCGGCAGCTGTCGCTCCCCGTCCCCAGTCCTGGGAGGCGGCGTAGACCCCGGTGGGCGTGACCAGCGCGCCCAGGTAGGCAAACAACGGACGGAGTTCGTGGTCGAGTGCCAGGGAGTGGCGCGCCGTTCCGCCCGTCGCGGCAACGAGGACGGGCATACCGGCCAGCGTGCCGCGGTCCAGCACGTCGAAGAAGAGCTTGAAGAGGCCCGAGTAGGAGCCGGTGAAGATTGGCGTGGCAACGATGAGCCCGTCCGCGCCCTGCACCGCGTCGATCGCTTCGCGCAGGGATTCGCTGGGGAACCCCGTCAGGATGTTGTTGACCAGGTCCTGCGCGTGATCACGCACGGAGATGACACGGACTCGTGGCTCCAGCCCGGCCTCGCGCAGGCCGGTTTCAGCGGCGGCAGCCAGGCGGTCCACCAGCAAGCGCGTGGATGACGGCTGGCTGAGCCCCGCGCTCACGGCCACGAGCCGTCTGACGGGCATGTCGTGGGTCACGGTCGGGCGCCCGTTGCGCCGCCGCCTTGCGCCGCGCCGCCGCCTTGCGCCGCGCCGCTGCCATGCGCCGCGCCGCTGCCATGCGCCGCGCCGCTGCCATGCGCCGCGCCGCTGCCATGCGCCGCCCCCTCGGCCGGCGCCTCCAGCGCACGGTCCCCGGCGGCCTGCGACGCATCGCGTGTGGACTTCAGGCTGGCGTGCGTCGGCCCGCCCGGGATCCCTGGCCCCCGCCGTGCCGCGAACTCGCGACGAAGCACGGGCAGGATCTCGCCCAGGAAGTCCATCTGCTCCAGGACGGTCTTGAGTGGCAGTCCGGCATGGTCCACCAGGAAGAGCTGGCGCTGGTAGTCGCCCACGAACTCGCGGAACCCCAGCGTCCGGTCGATCACCTGCTGGGGGCTCCCCACGGTGAGCGGGGTCTGCGCCATGTAGTCCTCGAGCGAGGGGCCGAAGCCGTAGACCGGAGCGTGGTCAAAGTAGGGCCGAAACTCCCGAACAGCCGCCTGGCTGTCGCGCCGCATGAAGACGTGGCCACCCAGGCCGACGATCGCCTGGTCTGCGGCCCCGTGACCGTAGTGCTCAAAGCGTCGGCGGTAGAGATCCACGATCCGCCGGACGTGGCTGCTGGGCCAGAAGATGTTGTTGTGAAAGAAGCCGTCGCCGTAGTACGCGGCCAGTTCCGCCACCTCGGGCGTCCGGATCGAGCCGTGCCAGACGAACGGCGGGACGCCGTCGAGCGGCCGCGGCGTCGCCGTGAAGCCGGCGAGCGGCGGCCGAAAGCGGCCCTGGTGATCCACGACCTCTTCCCGCCACAGGCGGTGGAGGAGCGAGTAGTGCTCCACCGTGAGCGGGACCGCCGTCCGAATGTCCTGCCCGAACCACGGGTAGACCGGACCCTGGTTGCCGCGGCCCAGCATGAGGTCCACGCGTCCGCCGGCCAGGTGCTGGAGCATGGCGTAGTCCTCCGTCAGCTTCACTGGGTCGTTGGTGGTGATCAGCGTCGTGGCGGTGGACAGGATGATCCGCTGGGTGCGTGCCGCGATGTATCCGAGCATGGTGGTGGGCGAGGAGGGCACAAAGGGTGGGTTGTGATGTTCGCCGGTGGCGAAGACGTCCAGGCCTACCTCTTCCGCCTTGAGCGCGATTGCCACCATCGACTGGATGCGCTCGTGCTCGCTGACGGTGCGACCCGTCGTGGGGTCCGCGGTCACGTCACCAACCGTGAAGACGCCGAACTGCATCCCTGCTCCTGGTCGCTGCGCTGCACCACGGCTGCTGGCCGAGTGTCCGGCAGACGGTACCCGAAATCGGTTGCTCCCTCAACGAACGCGGCATGGTGCGGCCGAATGATCGCGTACCTGCCAGACTGAGGGGCATCCGCAACCGATCTCCCGCCACGGAGCCCAACCATCACAACGTCAGCACCGTCGTCGACCGCCGATCATCTGCTCGTGGGCCTGGACCCCGAGCAGCTGGAGGCCGTCAAGGCCACGCGCGGCCCCGTCGTCATCCATGCGGGCGCCGGCTCGGGCAAGACCCGCGTCATCAGCCATCGCGTGGCGTACGCCGTGGCGACCGAAGCGACGGACAAACGCCATGTCCTCGTGGTCACCTTCACGGACAAGGCCGCCGCCGACATGGTGCAGCGGCTGACCAAGCTCCGCCTGACCGGCGTAGCCGTCCGAACCTTCCACTCCGCGGCACTGGCCCAGCTCCGATTCCTCTGGCCCGACCGCCATGATGGTGCCCCCGCGCCGGACGTGCTCGCCTCCAAGCCGCAGCTCCTGGTCCGCATCATCCGGGAGCTCCCCGGGGGATATCGGTTCACGCCCAGCAAGGATCTCGCGGACGAGATCGAGTGGGCCAAGAGCCGGCGGCTGACGCCGCAGACGTACGCGGACGCCGCCCAGAATCGGGTGCCCCCGCTCCCCCTGGAGCTGTTCGTCCGCGCCTGGAAGGACTACGAGCGGGCCAAGGACGCGGCCGGCCGGATCGATGTCGACGACATGCTCCTGCAGACGGTCGAGCTGCTCGAGACTGACGAGGCGGCCGCCCAGGTGGTGCGCGAACGGTATGGCTGGTTCAGCGTGGACGAGTACCAGGACACGAACCCGCTCCAGCAGCGCCTCCTCGACCTCTGGCTGGGGGACCGCAAGGAGATCTGTGTCGTCGGGGACCAAGACCAGACCATCCACAGCTTCACCGGGACGTCGTCGGACTACCTCACGGGCTTCGCGGACCGCTACCCAGGCGCCGCGGAGTTCACCCTCAGCAGGAACTATCGAAGCACCCCCGAGGTGCTCGCCCTGGCCAATCGTCTGCTGGCGGCCGATGGGCGCGCCAAGCGGCTCGTCGCCATCCGCAAGTCGGGGCCCGCGCCGCTCATCAAGCACTGCTATGACGGTGCCGACGAGCTGGAGCTGATCACGACCAGGACCAGGGCCCTCCTGAGCGAGGGCGTGGCCGGGAGCGAGATCGCCGTGCTCGTCCGGATGAACGCCCAGATCCCGCCCATCGAGGCGGCCCTGACCCGGGCGCGCATCCCGTTCCAGCTCCGGGGCGAGGCGTTCTTCGCGCGCACCGAGGTGAAGGAATCCGTCCGCCTCCTGCGCAAGCTTCCGCGTTCGCTCCGCGGTGACCAGCTTCGCGACGCGCTCCGGGCCCGACTGCGCGCCACGCTTGGCTTCGGCTCCGCGGAGGCCGGCCAGGGCGCCGAGGCCCGTGAGCGTGATGCGTCGCTGACACTCCTGCTCGATCTTGTGTCCGGGGTCATCGCCGAGAGCGCGGACATCGATCCCGCCGGGATCGCCGATCACCTCGACGTGCGTGCCGCCGAAGAGGGGAGCGGCGCCGCAGACGGCGTCAATCTCCTGACCCTCCACCGGGCCAAGGGGCTCGAATGGGACGCGGTCTTCCTGCCGGCACTGGAGGAGGGGAGCCTCCCCATCCGCCAGGCGGACTCGGATGCCGAGCTGGCGGAAGAGCGGCGCCTCCTGTATGTCGGGTTGACGCGCGCCCGCCGCCACGTGGTCCTCTCGTGGGCCGAGCGGAGGATCGGTCCGGGCGACCGTGAGAGTCGCAAGAAGCCCAGCCGCTTCCTCAAGGACCTTGAGCCACCGCGTCCCGGGGCGCCCGTGCGCACGGGTCGCTCGCTGCGGACCGGCACCGGACCGGATGGTCTCACCACGGAGTTGCCCGGCGCCCCGGTCGCCAAGCGGGCGGGCCGCGAGGCCGCGGTCTTTGAGGCGCTGCAGGCGTGGCGCCTGGAGCGTTCCATTGAAGAGGCGGTGGCACCGTCCATCATCGCCCACGACAGCCTGCTGGAGGCCCTCTCCCAGCGACGGCCATCCACGCCGGCGGACCTGCGCAGGATCCCGGGCCTGGGGCCCACCAAGATCGAGCGCTACGGGGACGAGATCCTGGCCATCGTGAAGTCAACCGCCCCGGCCTGACAGACAAGAGCCAGACAGGCCGTGCTGGCACGCGTTTGACGTTTCGGAGCGCAGGCCCCACCGTAAGTGGTCTGTCTCGCGCCGGGCTTCCCTTCGTCGGTCCGCTGTGCTCGACGAAGAAAGACGACCCCATGGCCCGCACCGCCTTTACCGCGCGCGACGCGCACATCGTTGTCTGCAGCGACGGCTACTTCGACGTCTACCCGTCCGCGGACCGCCCTGCGGGCGACAAGCCCGTGTACCGCGGCCTGGTCGGCGAACTGGGCGTGGGCATGCGCGCCCCCGACGGCAAGCTCGGCGTCCGTCCTTCCTCCAAGGCGCTGGCGGCGGCCGTGTTCGCCTGGTCCGAGGCGCACGGCGCCGCGTCCGTCCGCGGCGAGCTGGGCGGCGGGCGCAACGGCCAGCAGGTGGTCGGCTAGTCCTCTCCTCCTGACCGGCGCCCGGGCACGTCCCGGGCACGCCGGCAGCCGGACGGGTACCCTGCGCGCATGCCCGACTTCGAGAAGCGCGTCACCGTCGCGGTTGACGCCGAAACCGCCTTCAACTTCATCGCCGATCCGGGCCGGCTCCCGGTCTGGGTGATCGGCATGCGCCTGGAGGATGCCGTCGCCGTCGAGGGCGACCCCGCGCTCCAGGACGAGGGTGAGGCCCACACCGACGCACCCGAGGCCCGCTTCTTCCCCAATCGCGACGCGCGGACGGTGGAGTGGGGGCTCCCCGGTGGCGAGTACGCCGGGTCGGCGACCGTGGGGACCCTGATGGCCTCCATGTCCACCGTGACGATCCGGCTGCACCTGCCACAAGGCGCCGACGCGAAGGCCGTCGAGGCCGCGCTGGAGCAGTCGGCGAAGAATCTCCAGCGCCAGATCACCGGGAGCTGACCGGCTGGCCCCGGCTGGATGAGGCAAGCCCGCCCGACGGAGCCCGCGCGCCCGGAACCCGCGGTGCGTATGCTGCCCGGCATGGCTGACGTCCCCGCTTTCGCCACCCCCTACATGGATCCCGCCCACGTCGCACGTGCGGTGTCCATCGCCGATGGCCTGGAGCGGAACGCGGCGATCACGCACGGCTACCACGATCTCTCGGAGGCGGTGGCCGCCATCCTCGGCCGTGATCATGCGAACTGGCTGACGTTCGGGAAATGGGCCAGCGCGGAGGCCCGCGCGTCGATTGCCGGCCAGACCGTGCCGCTGCCCCTGCGCCACATGATGGCGCACCAGGTGTCCCAGGCGGTCGCCCAGGGCAACGCGGCCATCTTTGGCGACATTGCACCGCCCCTCATCGTCTTCGTCAACGCCTACCGCGACGGACGGGACCGGCCCCTCGGCAGCCAGGAACGGGCGGACCGTCGCGCGGCGCTGCTGGCCCACCCTTCAATCTCGCGAACTGACGACTTGCGGCTCGCCTTCAGCGCCTACGCGGATGCCGTGGACCTCCTGGCTGCCGGCAACCCCGACCCGCGGCGCCTGGCGGAGCGAGTCTTCTTCGGCAACGTCGCCGTGGCGGCGCACGAGCAGGCGCTGGCGGACCCATTCATCCGCGCGGCAATCCCCGGCAGGTAGCTGGCCGCGATCGTGGCGACCAGCCAGATGCGGCTCCTCCTGCCCGACGGAGAGCTGCCGCTCGACCGGGACGTACCGGCCCCCGCCTACTTGGCCGGCGAGATGTTCCCGGCGCCGCTTCGCCGCTTTGACGATCCCGATGCGACGGCCCTCGCGCTCCGGTTCGGGCAGCATCTCGACGATGCCTCCCGCAGCGATGCCCCGGATTGGGAGGACTTCACGGAGCGGATGGGCTTCATCTTCACGCTCTTCCGGGCCTACCAGTGCGACGCCAGCCTGCACGCCATGCCGCCCGGCATCCCGGACGTACCCTGGCTGACAGGTTGCCCGCGGGCTGGTGTGGGGCGCTCCGCGGCGGGTCGAGGCCCCAGCGAGACCTAGGCCTGGCTGTTGGAATGGGCCGGGCGAGCGTGTCCCTGTCTCGTGCGTCTGACGTCGCCCGTCCCCGCGGTGCCGCCCCACCGGGCTTCTCGCTCGATCCTCACGGAGTGAGGGCAGCAGGCGCATGGCACGGCCCCGCAATCGGGGAAGGAGTCGGCCCCGGATTCGGCGGATGCCCGGCGCGCGGGGAGCTTCGGCCCTTGTGCCGCTTGGGGCCGGGCCCTACCGTACCGCGCAATCAGAGGCCGCGCGGAGAGCCCGTCGAGGGACGTGCTCCCGGGCGCGCCTCCATGCGGAGGCGGTACCGATGGCGGTGGGTGGGCTGATGCCCTCGTTCAAGTGGACCGAGAAGCGCGAGGGGATCATCGCGCCCGACGAGCGACTCCCCTGGGGGCAGACCATCGCCGTCGGGGTCCAGCACATCTTCGCCATGTTCGGCGCCACCGTGCTCGCGCCCATCCTGATGGGGTTTGACCCCAACACCGCCATCTTCTTCTCCGGCATCGGGACCCTGATCTTCTTCGTGGTCGTGGGCGGGCGTGTGCCCAGCTACCTGGGCTCCAGCTTCGCGTTCATCGCCGTGGTGATCGCCGCTACGGGCTACTCGGGCGCCGGCCCAAACGCGAACATCCCGGTGGCCCTCGGCGGGATCATCGCCGCAGGCGTCCTGTATGCCCTCGTTGGCGTGGTCGTCATGGTGGTGGGCACGCGCTGGATCGAGACCCTGATGCCGCCGGTCGTCACCGGCGCGGTGGTGGCCGTGATCGGGCTCAACCTCGCGCCGGTCGCGATCAGCGACCTCACCGGCAAGACCGAGGCGATCACCTCGTTCAACCAGGGTGTGGGCCTGATGACGCTGGTGTCGGTAGGCCTCGTGGCGATCTACGCGCCCGGCATCCTCCGCCGGCTGCCGATCCTGGTCGGCGGGGTCATCGGCTATGTCATCTACCTCGTGCTCGCGAACGGGCTCAACATGGGTCCGGCGATCGACTTCACCGCCCTCGACAAGGCCGCCTGGCTGGGCTTGCCCACGCTGGTGGCGCCCACGTTCCAGGCCAGTGCCATGTGGCTCATCGCCCCCGTTGCCATCGTCCTGGTGGCCGAGAACCTGGGGCACGTCAAAGCGGTCGGCGCCATGACCGGCCGGAACCTCGATGCCTACGTGGGCCGTGCCTTCGTGGGTGACGCCATCGCCACGGTCGTCTCGGGCTTCGGCGGCGGCACCGGCGTCACGACCTATGCCGAGAACATCGGCGTGATGGCGGTGACCAAGATCTACTCGACGCTGATCTTCGTCGTGGCGGCCTTGGTCGCGATCCTGCTTGGTTTCTCGCCCAAGTTCGGCGCCCTGATCGGGACCATCCCGTGGGCCGTCCTGGGCGGCCTCGCGATCGTCCTCTTCGGCCTGATCGCCACCACCGGGGCGCGCATCTGGGGCCAGAACAAGGTGGACTTCACGCAGAACCGCAACCTGATCACCGTGGCCACCGCGCTCACCATGGGGGCCGGCAACTTCACGGTGAAGATCGGCGACTTTGCGCTGGGTGGGATCGGCACGGCAACACTGGCCGCCATCGTCCTGTACCAGGTCCTGCGCGAGCGAGTGACGCCCGACGCGTCGACGGCGTAAGCGTGCGGAAAGCGATCCGCGGAGCCGGCCGACTGACTTGGCTGCAATCGCGGTGGCGGCCCCGCCGCCCCCACCGGCGCCGACACCCGGCAGTCCGCTACCATCCGCCGATGCGAACCCTGAAGATCCTGCTTGCCGGCGCCATCGGGTGGTGGTTGGGTGTCGAGGCGGTCCGCGCCTTCTTCGCCATCATCGTGTGGAACGTGGCCGAGGATCAGCCCTCGACCCAGCTCGGGATGGTGGGGGCCGCCATCTGGCTGGTCGGCCTGGCGGGCTGGATTCCGGCTCGACTGGTGGGGCGCTCCAATGCCGCGTTCGTCTTTGCGGCGGCTGCGGCCATCCTCTCGATCGCACGCGCGGCGGTCGTCGATGAGACCTGGACCGCCGTCCTGACCATCGGGGCGGTCATCGCCTGGCTCTGGTGGCTCCCCGCCTTCCTGGACCTCACGGGTCGCCTGGGCGCGGCACGGCTGATCGTTCCGGCCCTGCTCCTTGGCACCGCGGCCCAGGTCGCCGGGCAGGTGGCACTGGATGGGCTTGACCTCCACGCGCTGCCCGGCATCCCCACGGCCCTGGCCCTCCTGGGCCTGGGCGCCGCCTTCGCCTGGGTGGTGCGCGCTACCGGGGGCGTCCTGGCAGGCCCGTCCGGCGGTGGCGTCAGCCGTTGGGGTCCGCTGGCGCTTCTCCCATGGCTCTTCCTGCAACTGAGCCTCCTCGCCAACATCGGTCGGCTGGAATCGCTGGGCGGGTGGGACGTGCCCGTCGCCGGCCTGGTCGCCGGCGCGGGCCTCCTCCTCGCCGCGCTGGTCGCCGGGTGGGGGAGGGCCCTGGCGCGTCCGGTCCGCCTGTTGATCCTGGTGGCGACCGGTGGGCTGGTGATCCTCGCCGCGGGTGGCGGCATGGTCACGCTGCTGCTGATCCCCGCCCAGGCCGGCCTGGCGCTCCTCCTCGCGGGCGCGATCGAAGGCGACGCCGCGACACCGGGGGAGGGCTCCACGCCCGCGCGCTCCCACGCCCACCTGGCCGGCGGCCTGGGCGGCCTGCTCTTCTTCGTCTTCCTCTTCGCGCTCTACTCGGACGCGCTGGACGGGCTGGGTGCGCGCATCTGGCCCGCGGCGGTCGTGCTTGTTGCCCTGCCCCGCCTGTTCGGTCGCCCCAGGCCGGCCGCATCGCCGGCCCGCCTCGACCTTCGCGCGCCCATCGCGCTCGTCCTGGCCCTCGTCGTGGGCACCGCCCTGGGCGCGCCGCCCGGCGGCACGGGCTCGCCGGTGGCCGCCGCGGCCCCGGTGCAGCTGGCGATCTTCGACTACAACATCCACCAGGGCTTTGGCCGCAATGGCGTGCCGGGACTACGCGCCACCGTGGCCACCATCCGGGCCGCCAACGCCGAGCTGGTCACGCTCCAGGAGGTCAACCGTGTCTGGGACCTCTCCGGCGGGGTGGATTCGTTCTCCTGGCTGGCAGGGCAGCTGCCCGAGTACCACGCCATCTACGGGCCGACCAGCAAGGTCCGGTTTGGCAATGCCATCTTCAGCCGGCATCCCGTGCTGAGCTCCGGGTTTGAATGGTTCCCGTTTGGGCCAAGCAAGGACCAGCGTGGGTTCGTGTGGGCCGTCGTGGACACCCAGGCAGGCCCGCTGCTGGTGATCACGATGCACATGACCCCCTACAACCGGGGCGAAGAAGCACAGGAGCGTGACCAGCAGGCCCAGATTCTGCTGGACTTCTGGTCCGCGCGCGGCAAGCCGATGGCCGTCTTCGCCGGCGACTACAACGCCGAGCCGGACGACGCCGCCATCCAGCGGACCGCCGCGGGCGGGCTCATCGACGCCCTGGCCAAGGCCGGGAACGGTACCCAGGCAACCTTCCGCTCCACCGGGACCATGTTCGGCCCGGGCGGTTCCGAGAAGATCGACTATGTCTTCGTCAGCCCCGGGATCGCGGTCAAGTCAGCCGTGGTGATCGACTCCGCCGCCTCGGATCACTACCCGGTCCAGGCATCGCTCCTGCTCGGCCCGGCCCGCTGACGGTCGGTCTGGATCCTCGCGAGGCCGGTGCCCGCGCTCAGCTCCGCGCCTGGCGGACCGCCGCCGGCGCCAGCGCCCGGGGCAACCTCCGCACCACGCTCCTGTTCGCCGGCGTCTGGTTCGCCGTCTCATACGCGGTCAACGTCTGGCTCATGGCCGCCGTGTACAACGGCTCGGATACGCCCGGCGGAACGCCCGCCAGTGGCGGCGGCAACGAGGTGTCCGGCACCCTCTTCTACCTCCTGGGCGCCCTGCTGATCTCCAGCCTCATCTCGTTCCGTGTCAAGGCCGGCCCGGCAGCCTTCGCCCTTGAGGGCGCCTCGGTCCTCGGCGCCGCTCGAGCCGCCATCGCCCACAACCGGGCCCGGGCCCGTGTTCACGTGCTGGCCGGCGCCAGTGCCGCCTTGGCGGTCACGTTCCTGCTCGGCCCCGCTGTGGCGGCCGTCCTGTTCGGGATCGTTCTCGCCGCGATGACGCCTGCGATATGGCCGATCAGCGTGGGCCTCGTGGTGCTTGGCTGGCGGAAGATCGTTGGCCGCTTCATGCCAACCCGGGCGGCTCCGCCTGTCACGCCGGCCATCCTGGTTGGGCTGCTTGGCGCAGCCGTCGGCTTCGGCGTGGGCTGGGGGGTCCCCGACGACGGCGGGGGCGCGGCCCTCATGCTGGCGCTGCTCGCCGGGGTATTGGCGTTCGTGCTGGATCGGGGCAAGGCCGGACCCGCCGCCACGCTGGGCGTGCTCGCCCTTGCGGCCACCGTTGCGGCGCTCTTCGGGCACATCCTGCCGGTCCTCGCGGACGACGGCGGCTTCCGCGAATGCGACAACCCAGACCTCGTGATCTGGCTGACGGCCTGTGACGGCAGCAGCAGTGTCCTGGGCCGCAGCCTGCTGGGCGCCCTCGCCGCCGCGTTGGGTGCGGCGGCGGGCAGCGCGGCCGGCTCCAGTGTTCCGCCACCGCCGCCCGCGTACCCGCCGGACTACAACGCGGACGTTCCGCCACCGCCGCCGGCGTACCCCCCCGGACTGCGTGAAGTAGCCGGTCGCGATCCCCGACAGGACGATGAGCACCCGCCCGGGCGACGCCCGGGCGCTATTCCGCTGGATCGACCAGCAGCCACCCGCCGCTGAAGGGCCCGTCGTCCACGCGAACCCGCTGCGTGCCAGGCTTCGAGCTGCAGACCTCGACCGAAGCCCCGGGTTCCACGGTCGCCCCCGCCGAGAGCCGGATCGTCTTCTGATCCCCGTTCACCACCAGCGCGCAACCACCCACCGGCACCCGCAGCCAGAGCGGCACAAACCGTCCATCCATGACGACCGCCGCCGGAGCCTCAGAGGCCACGTGGGGCGACTGGCCCTCCGTCGCCGAGCGCCACGGCTGGTGCCACCCCACCAGGCCTGCTACAAGCAGCCACACCAGCACCAGCACCGGTGACCGGAGCAGCGACCTGGCATCGGCGGCACGCCCCAGGGTATGCTGGCCAAAGAGCCCAACGATGGTCCCGTACGGCCCGTGCGCCAGGTACGCCAGGCGAATCGAGAGCCAGGCCACCTGCCCGTCCGAGACCAGCCCGGACCGGCCGGCGAAGGGACTGAGGACCACCACGGTCTCCAGCAGGAGGCCCCAGGCCAGGCCCCAACGCCAGCTTCGGCCGGTCGCGACCACCGCGTACGCAATGCCGAACCCGATGCCATTCGTGAAGTGGTACGCCCAGCCGGAGAAGGCGGTCAGCGGCGACGACGTGTCGGCGCGGAGCAGCAGCACGCCGTACGAGTCGATGGGCGCCAGCAGCTGCAGCCCCAGCCCATAGACGAACGGGACACGGAAGAGGTCGTAGGCCAGCGTGCCCAGCAGACCGCCGATGGCCCCCGCCAGGATCGCCGACCGCGCGACCGGCCATCGGCCCGTCCGATCCATCCAGATCGCGGCCACCACCAGCGCCGCAACGCACGGGAGGCCGATGACCAGGGCGAAGGTCTGGAAGCTGCCCAGCCCATAGCCCCAGGCCAGCAGTGGGCAGACGGACCCGCAGGCGCCGACGAAGAGCAGCAGCCGAACCGGGAGCGGGGCCGCGCCAGCCTCGTGAACGACGGCGGAGGCAGGGGATGGGAGGGGGTCGTGCGTGGCGTGCGCCTTACCGGCTGCCACGGCGACGCGTGCTACCGCGGTCGCGTGGCCAGGCGAAACCAGCTGCCGTCGTTGAGGGTGTTGGGGTTGAAGCCAGGCTGGTCCGAGGCCAGGTATTCGCCGCGCTGATTGACCCAGTACTCATTCCAACCCACCGGGAGCTGGACGAGTGTCCGGTTGACGGGATCAACGTAGGTCTGGACGCCGCCGAGCACCTCGCGCTGCAGGCTCGCAATCCGATCCTGGGACGCCTGGCGCTCCTGAGTCACCTGCGCCTGGAGCGCCGCGGATTCCGCCCGTTACTGGGTCAGCATCCGACCGAAGGCCGCGGTGTCCGCCATCTGCTGCTGGAGGCCTTGCCGGAACAGCTGGTGGACCAGCCGGAAGGGCGCCTCCCACTCGGGCGTGGAGGTGCGGCTGGCCACCACGGTTGAGATCACGCCTCCGTTGCGATCGAGCTGGCCCGCCGGAGCCCGAACGGCATACGCGAAGTTGACGTACCACGAGGTGATCGAGAGCGATTCGGAGTACAGAAGGGCAAACGAGACGTCTTCCTCCCGCGCCTGCCCGCCGGAGACATAGGCGTACCTGATCCGGTACGCGAAGGCCTGCGCAGGCCCGCCAAACCCGCGCTTGAACTCGTCCGCGATCGCGGGCACCTGGGCCACGCTCATCACCTGGGCCGCCTGGAGGTGTACCAGGACCACGGGCATCCAGTGCTGTGCCACAAACTGGAGCGGATCCGTGATGGGAGGGAAGTAGGCCTTGCCCTGGTAGTTGCCGCCGATCGGGGCCTGGAAGCCCGCCGGCGCCTGGAACCAGATGAAGTCCTGGATCGGCAGCCACTCGACCGCGAGCCCTGTGGCGGGGTCGGCGATGCGCGTCTGGAGAAAGGCCAGCCGGCTCCAGTCGGGCAACCACTGCACGGCGCCGCCGGCCTGCCAGTCATCGGGCACCAGGACGACGATCGCCTCGACGTTCCCGGCCGCTGGGTCGCGGAAGGCCACCCGGGCGAACCGAGCCGGCGAGCGCTGGCCGACAGCGGTCCCGGTGGATCCAGCCGCGCCACCGGGCTCCACGACACCGCCGGTTGGCTGGGTGCTTGCCGCGCCACCGGACACCACGATGCCCCCGGTTGCCGCGCCGTCGGTAGTCACGCCGCTCCCGGTTGCCGCGCCGCCGGGCGCCGCACCGCCGGGAGCCGCAACGTCACGGGTTGGCGAGGGGCTTGCCGCGCCAGTGCACGCGGCCAGGATCGCGGCGACAGCGATCAGGCCAGACGCGCGGGGAGACCGTCGGAACGCCGGCCGCGGGGGGTGAACATGGGCGAAGGATGCCACACGGCGCAAGGCACCCCACATCCGGCGATGAGCGCCCGGCCCGGCGCGCCGGCCAATCCGCAGCGGAACCGCTCGCGCATGCTGACGGTGCCTGTCCTGGCGTGGCTCCTGCGCCCGACGCCAGCGGATAGGATGCGGAGAACCATCGCCGAGTCGGCCAGCGAACCAGGGGGAGGGACCCATGGACATCGGGACGCCCAGGACACTGCTTGCGCCCGAGCTGCGCGTGGACGGCGTTGCCAAGGTCACCGGCGCCGCGGCCTACGTGCCCGACATGACGCAGCCCGGGATGCTCCACGCAGCGTTTCTCGGCAGCCCGCGGCCCCACGCGCGGATCGTGGCGATCGACACCAGTGCCGCGGCCGCCATCCCGGGGGTCCGGGCAATCATCACGGGCGCCGACGTCCGGGGGACCATGACCGGCCATCGGCTCCTGGACCGGCCGCTGCTGGCCTGGGACAGGGTCCTGTTCGTTGGCGACCGTGTGGCGGCCGTGGCCGCCGAGACCGCGGAGACCGCCGCAGCCGCCGTCGCGGCGATCCGCGTCGAATACGAGGACCTGCCGACCATCCTGGACCCGGCGGCCGCGCTGGCTTCGGGGGCACCCATCCTCCACCCGGACGCGGCCGGCTACGAATTCCTGGGTGGGACCCGCAAGCCCGTGCCCCATCCCAACGTTCAGGGCCGCCTGGTGGTGCGCATGGGCGAGCCGGACATCGAGGCCGTGTTCGCCCGTGCCCATCTCGTCGTCGAGGGCACCTGGACCACGCCCCGACAGCACGCCGCCCCAATGGAGCCGCACGCCTGCCTGGTCTGGCTGGACGACGACGGCCGGCTCCGGGTCCAGACCACCAACAAGGCACCGTTCCCGCTCCGCACCCAGATGTCTCGCGCGCTGGGCGTCGCCGAGGACACGATCGTCGTCCAGGGCGGGATCATCGGCGGTGACTTCGGCGGCAAGGCCTACTCCATCGACGAGGTCCCGTGCGCCATCCTCGCACGCCTGACGGGCCGACCCGTCCGCGCGGTGACGGAGCCTGCCCAGGAGCTCGCCGACATCAACGTGCGCCACGCGGCCGTCCTGCGCCTCCGGACCGCCGTGGACGCCGACGGGATCCTGCTGGCCCACCAGGCGCGGATCGTCCTGGACGGCGGCGCGTACGCGGCCGCCAAGCCCCTGCCGCACCTCAACATGCCGGGATCGGTGCGGACGCTGGCCGGCTATCGCTGCCCCAACGTGGACATCGAATCGCTCGCCGTCTACACCAACACGGTCCCCGGCGGAGCGATGCGCGCGCCGGGCGACGTGCAGGCGGGGTTCGCGGGCGAATCCCAGCTTGACGAGCTGGCTGCGGTGCTCGGGGAGGACCGGCTGCGGTTCCGGCTCCGGAACGCCGTCCGCGCGGGCGAGCTGGCCGCCACAGGCCAGCGGTACGTCGAGACCCGGGCCGGCGAGGTCCTCGAGGCGGCGGCCGAGGCCATCGGCTGGGACCGGCCGCGGCCAGCCGGCACTGGCGTGGGGATCGCTGTGAACTCGCGCCGTCCCGCGGCCGGGAAGATGGCGCTCCGGCTCCGGCTCCACGGCGATGGCACCGTCGAGGTGATCACGGGCGTCTCCGAGCCGGGTGTGGGCACCTGGCAGGTCATCCGACGCGCCGTGGCGGCCGGCGCCCACATCGCGGAGGATCGGGTCCGGATCTCGCACCGGGCCACCGACCAGGCCGGGTTCGATCCCGGGGTCGGGGGCAGCCGGATGACCCATGTGGCATCCAACGTGGGCGTCAAGCTGGGCGCGCTGCTGCACGAGTGGTTGCTGGAGCGCCTGCCGCGTGCCATCCCCGGGGCCGGCCCTGGCGCCGACCTCATGGACGACCGGTTCGTCGACGGCGGGGCAGGGGAGGGGGTGGGCTTCGAGACGGTCGTGGCCGCCCTGGTGGATCCTGCCCAACCCGTCGAGCTCGCCACCAGCTGGGCGGCGGAGCCCGGTCCGGACGATCCCGAGCCGGCCAGCTTCGTCGCCTGCGCCGTAGAGGCCAGCGTGGACGCCGAGACCGGCCTCGTCACCATCCGCGACGCGGTGCTGGCCGTAGACGTGGGCACTGTGTTCAATCCCGTGGCTCACCTGGGACAGCTGGAGGGCGGCTTCGTCTACGGGCTGGGCGGGGCGTTGATGGAGGAGGTGCGGGTGGAGGGCGGCGCCGTCACCACGCGCAACCTCGACGACCTGAAGCTGCCGTCCATGCGCGACGCCCCCCCGCTGCGGGTGCTCCAGCTGCCGACGGCCATCGGGCCGGGCGCCTTCGGGGCGAAGATGGCCGGCGAGCTGACGAACACCGCGGTGGCCGGCGCCGTGTCCAACGCGATCGCCGACGCCTGCGGGGCCCGGGTCCGGGACCTGCCGCTCTCGGCGGAACGGGTGCTCCGCGCAATCCGTGCCGGCGCTGGCTGAGGGACGATCCTTACCGTTCCACGGCCCGGACCAGGTCGCCGAGTCCCAGCGTTCCCAGCCAGCCGGCCAGGCGATCGCGGTCGTGGACGCCCACTCGCCCTGCATCAGGGTCGAAGGCCGGCGTGAGTGGCGCGTCGCGGCGCAACGTCGCCAGGTCCAGGCAGCGGAACGCATCCTCGCGGCCTGCGAGCAGCCGGTTCCGGACCCCGGCGGCCTCTACCTCGTCCAATCGATCGTACAGGGCGGCAAGGGAACCGAACCGGCGAATCAGCTCCGGGCCCGCCGCCGGGCCAATGCCGCGGACACCGGCGTATCCGTCCGTGGCGTCGCCGATCAGCGCCTTGACATCCGCCACCAGCGCGGGCGGCACGCGGTAGGGAGAGCTGGTCTCCACCTCGGCCGGGCCGTAGCGTTCCACGCCGCCACCGACCTTGGGCCGCAGGACCGCCACCCGCTCATCGGCCATGCCCAGCAGGTCATGGTCGGCGGTGAAGAGCAGCACATGGTCGAACCCGGCCGCCACGGCCGCCACCGCGATCCCGGCCATCGCGTCATCGGCTTCCCATCCTTCGGCGCGATAGCGAGCCCAGCCCAGCCTGCCCGCGGCGATGTTGGCGTCGCGCAACTGCGGCAGGAGGTCATCCGGCTCCTGCGCGCCTCGCGGCTTGTAGCCGGGGTAGAGGTCGCGGCGCCGGGAGCCCGTCGTGCTCTCGAATGCCAACGCTACGTGGGTGGCCTCCTCCGTCCGGATCCGAGCCAGGAGCAGCCGAAGGAAGGTCCGAACCAGGAAGACCGGCCGCCCATCGGGCGCGAACACGGGGCTGCCACGCCCCGCGAAGTACGCGCGGTGGGCGATGTTGGCGAAGTCGACGACGAGGAGGCGGCGCACGAGCCCATCGTATGCCGGCCGCATCGGTCAGGCAGCGAGACTTGGACAGCGTCCCGGAGGCGATCATGGGCAATCTGGTCATGCATTTCGAGCTCCACGGGTCCAACCCGCAGCAGCTTATCGACTTCTACCCGGAGCTCCTGGGCTGGACGTTCACGCGGTTCGGAGAGGTGGAGTACTGGACCATTGACACCGGCCCAACGGCCATCGGGAACGTGGCCGGGGTGGCGGGCCACGGGATCAACGGCGGCCTGATCCGGCGCCACGGCCCCGACCCGAGATCGGTGCACCCGTCAACGGATGCAGGGCCTCAGGCTACGTCCATCGGCCAGAGATCCCCCGGGGGGATGCCACGGGTTCGAGGCCTGACCGGCGAACCGGGATCCTCTTGACGATTCCGCGGCCAGCTTGTACGTTCCGTACAGAATGTACCACGACGCCGATGACCACGGACCCGGGCACGTCAGCATCAGCGAGGCCCGCGCGGACTTCGCCCAGCTGGTGAACCGGGCCGCCTTCGGGGGCGAACGTGTTCGCGTGGTCCGCCACGGACGGGTGGTCGCGGCCATCGTCCCGATCGAGGACCTCGAGCGCCTGGACCGCCTGGACCGCGGGCCCGACTCCGCGATGGACGATGTGGGCTCGAAGGGCGATGAGACAAGGCCCGCCGTCGACGACCCAGGCACCCGCGCCGTTCGGCTCCTCCGCGAGCACGGCGGCGCGATCACGATGACCACCGATCAGATCCTGGCCCTCACCCGGGGGGACTGATGGCCGCGGTCCTGGTCGACAGCAATGTGCTCCTGGACATCCTCACGGCCGATCCACAGTGGGAGTCGTGGTCCGCGGCGGCGCTCCAGGAGGCGGGTGCTGACGCCGCGCTGGTCATCAATCCGCTGATCTTCGCCGAGGTCTCGGTCGGCTTCTCCAGCATCGAGGCGCTCGACGCCGCGCTGCCCGGCGACCTGTACCGGCGCGAGGACCTTCCGTACGAGGCCGCCTTCCTCGCCGGCAAGTGCTTCGCCCGCTACCGGCGCGACGGGGGAGCCAGGCGCTCGCCGCTCCCGGACTTCTACGTTGGCGCCCACGCGGCGGTCGCCGGCTACCGCCTCCTCACCCGCGATGCCACCCGCTACCGGACCTACTTCCCGCGCCTGACGCTCATCGCCCCCTGACCTGTCTGCCGGGGCTCCAGTCGACCGGCTGGCGGGCCGGCCCGCACATGCGGGTGCCCAACGGGCTCAACGCGCCCAACGCCCAAACTACCAGGACGTCGATGCAGCCGACACACCGGCCGACAAGGTCCGCCAAACGAGTTGCCTGTCGCTGCGGGCGACGCCGTGTCGGTGCAGGCGACACGAAGCGGATACGCTTCCGGAGGCCCCAACCCCGCTAGGAGACCGCAAGTGGACGACGCCAGGTTCGTCGACGTCGATGGCATCCGGACCCGCTACTTCGAGCGCGGAGCAGGGGAGCCCCTCGTCCTGGTCCACGGGGGCAACCCCGGCAGCTACTGGAGCGCGGAGGACTGGGCGCCCAACCTGGACGGCCTGGCCAAGGCCGGATTCCGTGCCATCGCCGTGGACAAGATCGGCTGCGGATACACGGACAACCCGACGCGCGACGAGGACTACCTCATCGGCAGTGCCGTGACACACCTCCACGGCTTCGTCCGCGCCCTGGGCCTGGGCCCCGTTCACATCGCCGGCCATTCCCGCGGCGGCTACGCGGTCACCCGGCTCGCCCTGGAACACCCCGAGGACGTCCGGACCCTCGTCATCGTCGACAGCTCGAGCCTCATGACCCCGCCCAATCCCGGCAACCGCCAGTGGGAGAAGGAGTCGCGGGAGCTCCCGGACCCGCGCGAGCAGTACCGCTACCTCATGACGGTCAACTCGTACGCCCCGGACCACATCACCGAGGAGCACCTGGACGGGATCCTCCGCTACCAGGCGCTGCCCAAGACGGCCGAAGCCAAGGCCGCCTGGGCGCGCGTCTACGAGCGCTTCGGGGCCGACCTGATCGAGCGCCAGCACGAGACCCAGGACTGGATCCGCAACGGCGGGATCAAGGCGCCCACGCTGGTCGTCTGGGCCTTCAGCGATCCCTCCGCGACCATGGAGCGCTGCGGGATCCCGTGCATGAACCTGATCCTGCCCTCGGTCCCGCAGTCGGAGATGCACATCGTCAACCGGGCCGGCCACTGCTCCTTCCGCGAGCAGCCAGTGGCGTTCAACGCGGCGGTCACGGACTTCATCCGGCGCCACGGCGCCAGCTGACCGGGAGGGCAGGGGAGTGGACGGCACCAAGTTCACCGACGTTGACGGCATCCGGACCCGCTACTTCGAGCGGGGATCGGGTGAGCCCCTGGTCCTCGTCCACGGCGACAACCCCGGCAGTCGCGGCGGCGCGGAGGACTGGGAGCCGAACATGGCCGGCCTCGCCGCCGCCGGCTTCCGCGTGTTTGCACTCGACAAGATCGGCTGCGGGTACACCGACAACCCACCGCGCGACGAGGACTACGTCATCGGCTCGTCCGTCGATCACGTCGTCGGCTTCATCCGCGCCCTGGGCCTGGGGCCCGTCCACCTGGCCGGCCACTCCCGCGGCGGCTACACCGTAACCCGGCTGACCCTGGAGCACCCCGAGGCGGTTCGGACCCTGGTCATCATCGACAGCTCCAGCCTGATGACCCCGCCCAACCCGGACAACCGGGCACGGGAACAGGAGGCGCTGGCGCTGCCGGACCCGCGCGAGCAGCACCGCTACGCGCTCCGGGTCAACTCGTTCGCCGGCGACCACATCACCGACGGCTTCCTGGACCAGATCCTGGCAGTCCAGGCGCTACCCAAGACGGCCGAAGCCCGGGCCGCCTGGGCCCGCCTCTACCCGAGCTTCGCGGCCGACATCGTCGCGCGCCAGGCCGAGACCCACGCCTGGATCCGCGCCGGCAAGATCACCTGCCCCACGCTCGTAGTCTGGTCGTACCACGACCCCTCGGCCACGATGGAGCGCTGCGGGATCCCGTGCATGAACCTGATCCTGCCCTCGGTCCCGCAGTCGGAGATGCACATCCTCACGCGCGCCGGCCACTTCTGCTTCCGGGAGCAGCCGGAGGCGTTCAACGCGGCGGTCACCGGGTTCATTCGGCGGATGAGCCGGGGGTCGTGATGGCGGCAGGGGAGCCCAAGCCCATCCAGCTGCGCGAGTCCATGACGGCGGACCAGGGGCGTCCCGTCTGGCCCGTGCTACACTCAACCCGTGCTACACGAGGTGGTGGAATGGCAAACCTGACCGTGACGGTGGACGAGCGACTGCTCAAGCGTGCGCGGATCAAGGCCATCGAGCAGGGCACGTCGGTGAATCGCGTGGTCAGCGAATACCTCGAGGCGTGGGCCGGCGGGACGGCGGCACAGGAGGCGCTCGGCGGCTTCGTGGAGCTCGCCGCAGCCTCCGAGGCCAGCAGTGGTCCCGAGGGCCGGACGTGGCGGCGTCACGACCTCTACGACCGCCCGGGCTACCTTCGCGATCGATGACCGGCCGCGTCTTCGTCGACACCAACGTTTGGGTGTACGCGGTGGACGCGGGGGAGCAGGTGAAGCGGGCCCGGGCCCTGGACGTGCTCAAGCCCGCGCCCCAGAAGGACTACGTCGTGTCGACCCAGGTCCTCGGCGAGTTCTACACGACCGTCACCGGCAAGCTGCGGCAGGCGGTCAGTCTTGCCCAGGCCCAGGCGCTGATCAACCTGATGAAGGGCCTGTCCGTGGTGGCCATCGATCTGCCGCTCGTGGAGGCGGCGATCGAAGGAGTCAGCCGATGGGGCATCTCCTACTGGGACGCCCTCATCGTTGCGGCCGCCTCGTCGGCGGGCTGTGGCGTACTCCTGACGGAGGATCTGTCGGACGGGGCGACGTACGGAGCCATCCGGGTGGAGAACCCGTTTCGTGACCTGACTAGCGTTGGCACGCTGTCCAGGGGATAGCGGCTTCATTCCGAACTGGAGAGAGACTTCCAGCCGGGGCCGCCACCCCACTCGCCCGGGCCGAGTCAGCCCTCAGCGGCCCTCCGACCCAGGGAGCTGCGCGACCCTCTGGTGGGAAAGCTAGTCGCCCGCTTGGACCGGGACCATCACGATCGAACCGCCCGTGAGCCGCCACTTCTGGTTCGAGCCCACCTGGTGGACCATTCGCGCGCCCCGATCCAATCCGGGTCATCTACCCGTGGCGATCAGGTACTCCACAGTATGCCGGAATCGACTCGGGCTGAGCCAGCACAACGTACATAACTTCTGTTATCGGCAGTGGCGATTCGGAGTGATGGGCCGCATAAGTCCGGGTTGAGCGGCCGTCCGTAACCTGTGTCGCATGAAGACACAGCAAGAAACCGAGCCCATCATCGAGCGGCGCGTGTCCGACTCATGGTCGATCGTCATCCCGGAGACGCTCTCGGAGACGCGAAACGACGTACAGGCGTTCTGGCACGGCGAGGACGATCATCGGTGGATCTCGACGAATACCCTCCTGGTCATCGGGCCCGATGGCCCGGTGCCGGCACCGCTGATCCACGGCCAACTCAGGGCGATGACCGCCGGGATCGCCGGCGCCCAGCCGTTCCCCGAGTTCCCACCGGGCCTCCTGGGCTGGGCTGTCACCGCGCCGGCTCCCGGGTCGACCGTGGCCGGCATCGCGCTGTCAGGCGTCCTCGTGGCCGACGGGCACGCCCTGCTGGTGACGATCGCCGCAGATGACCTCGACTGGGTGCGCCAGACCTGGCTGTCGTTCCGGTTCTACCGCGCGGGCCCCCTTCGGGCTCACTGAGGCGCGGGGCGCATCAGGCCGTCAAACCAAGCTGAGGCTATGTTGCCCGCCATGGGCCGCACGACAATCACCCTCGATCCTGATATGGCCGCCACACTCCGCCGGCCGGCGAGCGAGCGCGGCGCGACCCACACGGAAACATTCAATGCGGTGATTCGGGCTGGGATCGCGACATACCGCCCGGGGCAAGACGGCACGTATCGGGAGCAGGTGGTGTCGCTGATGGTCCGAACGGGGATCGCCCTCACCCACGCCCACTGCCTCGCCGGAGAGTTCGAAGACCCCGCGATCGTCCGCAAGCTGGAGCTCAACGGGTAAAGGTCCCGGACGTCACCGTCCTCAGCGACGGCCGATTCCCCGGCCTCCGCTGGGTCAACCCCCCGGCCTGAGCCGACCGCCGGCGCACCCGTCGGCGTTCCTCAGCGGAATTGGCGAGGCTCAGGCCGCCAGGAGCGGGATCCGGTACGCGCCGACGGCCGGGTCCCGCGTCACGAGCACGGCGTCCAGGCGCAGGGCCTGGGCGACGAGCATCCGGTCGAACGGGTCGCCGTGGTGCCGGGGCAGACAGCCGGCGCGGACGGCGTCGGCAGCCAGGATCGGAAGGACGCTGAAGCCGCTCGGGGCCACCGCCTCGAGGTAGTCGTCCGGGATCCCCATTTCGCCCAGTGCGCGTTTGCTCTCGATCGCCCATCCGGTGAACCGCGGAAAGCGGTCCAGCCGGGCATCCGCGGCACGCGACCGTAGGGTCGCCTGTGGCGAACCCTCAGGGATACCTGTTCACGGATGGCCTTCGGCAGCCCTGTTGCATGCCTAGACTCGGGCTCAGGCGTCCACCATCCACGTGCATCCCGGAGTCCCTCACATGGCCCATAGCACCACGACGACACACCCGGACGGCGAGACCATTGGATTCGGCGGCCTCGGGGCCAAGCTGAACTGGCTCCGGGCAGCGGTCCTGGGCGCCAACGATGGCGTCGTCTCCGGTTCGGGCATTCTGCTGGGCGTCGCGGCCGCGGACCATTCGAACATCTCGGCGATCATGGTCGCCGGCGTGGCAGGCCTCCTGGCCGGTGCGTGCGCGATGGCAATGGGCGAGTACGTCTCGGTGTTCAGCCAGCGCGACACCGAGGAAGCGCTGATCGTCGTGGAGCGCAAGGTCCTGCAGGAGAACCCGCAGGCCGCCCGCGATGAGCTGCTGCAGTCCTACCGGAACCAGGGCCTCTCGGACGCGACCACCCAGATCGTCGTCGACGAGCTGATGAGCCACAACCCGCTGGCGGCCCTCCTCCGGGCCAAGCACGGCGTCCACGAGGAAGAGCTCACCGAGCCCTGGCATGCGGCGGTCGCGTCGGCGGTGTCCTTCACGACGGGCTTCATCTTCCCGCTGGCGGCGATGTACCTCGGCGGCGAGATGCGCGTCCCGCTGACCGTCTGCGTGGGGGCCGTCGGGCTCCTCCTGACGGGCTGGATCAGCGCCGTGATCTCCGGTTCGGGCAAGACCAAGCCCATCCTTCGCAACGTCGTCGGTGGCCTGGCCGCCATGGTGATCACCTACGGTGTCAGCCAGTTCTTTGGTGTCCACGGCATCTGACCCGGGCGCGGGACTGACCGCGTCGCATCTCGACCTGTTGCCCTCGGCCCCTCCCCTGCCCACGGCAGTGGAGGGGTCAGTTCGTGCCCCTGATGCCCCATGGCGTCAGCATCGGTGCGCGGTCTGCCTTCGTCACGACGCGCACGGTCGCAGGCACGCTCTGACCGCGCTGAAGCCTGCCGTGCGCACGCCCATCTCCGAGCCCAAGTTGCGACAATGGGCCGGTGAGCGCGCCCGACCCCTCCCCTCCCCTGCCCGGCCACATCGTCCGTATCCACGTCGCGCTGGCTGCTGGCGCACCGATGGAGTCGCTGGAGCACGTTGCGGCGCGGGCGGGTGGCGGTCTCGCCGGGGACCGGTACGACATGGAGATTGGGCACTGGTCCCCCATCAAGCGCCGGGGGGACTGGCTGACACTGATCGAGCAGGAAGAGATCGACCGCCTGGCTGCCGAGTGGGGCCTCCCGCTGGGGCCGGGCGAGAGCCGCCGAAACCTGACGACGCGCGGCGTCCGGCTGGACACGCTGCTGGGACGTCGCTTCCGGATTGGCCCGGTGGTCTGCCTTGCCGCGCGTCGCGCGGAGCCGTGCACGTACCTGGAGCAGTTGCTTGGCCGCGAGATCATCTACCCGCTGGTGCACCGCGCGGGGATCCGGGTCGAGATCCTGGAGGGCGGCACCATCAAGCTGGGCGATCCGGTGTGGCTCCTGGACGACTGACGGCCAGTCGGGCCACCGACCGCGCGTCGGGTTGCCACAGCCTGTCCGGTCCGGCCGAGCCCGCGACCCCTCGCCCCGACCGCCTCAGACCCCGCAGAATCAAGGCGCCCGAAGGAACCGTCGGTCCGTAGTCGACCCCGCCGATGTAAACACCAACGGGACCGCTGTCGCTCCCAGGCCCCTTCGAGCAGGGCAACCATAGCCCGGCGCCCGCCGCCCGCTGTCGCCGGCGGACCGGTCGGGTCGGCCGGCAGTCGTGCGCTTCCTGCCGCGCTAGAGGTCCCGCGCTGCCGCCGCCCATCGCGCGGCCGCGGCCTCAAGCTCTCCCGCGAGCGCCGGCGTCACGCGCCCGACGATCCGGACATCCCGCTCGCCGTACTCCAGCTCCACGGTCCCACGCTCGCGGACACGGGCCAACAACTCCCCCGCGGCGTACGGCACGGCCGCGTCAACGTCGACCCAGAGCTCCGCGAGCAGCGCGGCGACCGCGGCCCGGAGTGTGTCCAGCCCATAGCCCGTGAGCGCCGAGACGAACACCGTCTGCGCGATCACCGGGCCGGGCATCTCGGGATCGCGAGCCGCCGAATCGATCAGGTCCGCCTTGTTGAAGACGACCAGCCGCGGCTTGTCGCCGGCGCCCAGCTCGTCGAGGACGGCCTGGACCGTCGTGCGGTGCTCGTTGAAGTGGCCGTCGGAGGCATCCACCACCTCGATCAGCACGTCGGCGCGGTTGACCTCCTCGAGGGTGGCCCGGAACGCATCGATCAGCTGGTGGGGCAGCTTGTGGATGAACCCCACGGTGTCCGTGACGATGGCCGTCTGGCCGTCGCCCAGTCGCACCTGGCGCGACGTGGGATCCAGCGTCGCGAAGAGCTTGTCCTCGGCCAGCGCCACCTCCGAGCCGACAAGCGAGTTGAGCAAGGTGGACTTGCCGGAGTTGGTGTAGCCCACGATGGCGACGGTCGGCATCAGCCGACGATCCCGACCACGCGCCGCCGTGGATCGCTGCTGGCGGACCTGCTCCACGCGCTCCTTCATCTTCTTGATCCGGTCGCGAATGAGCCGCCGGTCCGTCTCCAGCTGGCTCTCGCCCGGGCCCCGTGTGCCGATCCCGCCGCCCGTGCGCGACAGGTGCGTCCAGAGCTTGGTCAGCCGCGGCAGCTGGTACTCCAGCTGGGCCAGCTCTACCTGGAGACGCCCCTCGTGGGTCTGGGCATGCTGGGCGAAGATGTCAAGGATCAGCCGGCTCCGGTCGATGACCTTGACCTTGAGGAGCTCCTCCAGTGCGCGCTGCTGGGCAGGCGACAGCTCGTCGTCGGCGACCAGTACGTCGAAGCCGGTCTCGTTCTTGGCGGCGATCAGCTCCTCGGCCTTGCCCTTGCCCACGTACCAGTTGGGGTCGATGTGGCGGCGGTTCTGCCACTCCGCGCCGACGACGACGGCGCCGGCGGTGGTGGCCAGGTTGCTCAGTTCGACGAGCGACTCCTCGGCGCTCCAGCCCGGGTCCTCGCCGGTGTCCACGGCAACCAGGAAGACCTTCTCGGCGGGGTGGTCCAGCTCGATCACGTCGCTGCGGCTCATCGGTCGGTTCGGCTCATGGGGCAAGCGTACCCGGCTCTTCCCCGCGGCGCGCGTGCCGGGGTGCGCCGGCCAGCGCCCGCGCGCGATCCAGCACGGCCGCGAGGAAGCCCTCCTCGGCGGGGTTGAGCCACTCGACGACACGCTCGGAGCGAAACCACGTGGCCTGCCGCTTGGCGAACTGGATGCTGCGCGTGGCATCCAGCGCGATCGCGGCGTCACGACTGAGCTGACCGTCCAGGTACGCCCACGACTCCCGGTAGCCGATGGCCGAGAAGGCCGGCAGGCCAGGGTCGAAGCGCGCGCGCAGCGCGGCCGCCTCGTCCACCAGCCCGGAATCGAACTGGGCCCGGGCGCGGTCGGCGATGAGCTGGTGGTGGCGCAACGGGTCCGGACGGAGGCCCAGCCACGTCACGGGGCCTGGGTAGCCGAGCGGCTCGGGCAGCGGCGCATCGCCCTGGATCTCGGCGATCTCCAGGGCCCGGGCCACCCTTCGCCGGTTGGCGAGGTCCGTCCGCGCGGCGAGATTTGGGGCCAGGCCCAGCAGTCGATCCGCCGCGCGGTAGACGCCGCCCTCGTCGATCTCGGCCTCGATCCGTGCCCGGCTGGCCGCGTCCACGGGAAGCGCCGCCGTGTCGAGGCCGCGCGCGACCGCCCGCAGGTAGAACCCCGTGCCGCCGACCAGGATGGCCACGCCACCCAGGGCGGCGATTCGGGCCAATGCCTCGGCGACACAGGCGAGGTAGTCGGCCACCGAGAAGGCCTGATCCGGGTCGGCGAGGTCCAGGCCGTGGTGCCGGATGCGCGCCCGATCGTCCGCACCGACCTTGGCGGTGCCGATGTCGAGGCCCCGGAAGACCTGGCGCGAATCGGCGGAGATGATCTCGGCCGGGATCCCTTCGGCCAGCAGCGCGTCGGCGACGGCGAGCGACAGGCCGGTCTTGCCGGTCGCGGTGGCGCCCGCGATGACCAGGAGCGGCGGGGCCGCGGCGACCCGGGCTTCGGTCACGGATGGGCCAGCGTCGCTCACGGCTGGGCCAGCGTTCCCCGTAGCGCGTAGGCGCCCGCGTGCTGCACGCGAACGGTCACGAACTGGCCGACCAGCTCCGGCGCGCCGGCGAGATGCACCAGCTTGTGCTGGCGGGTCCGGCCGGTGAGGCGTACCTGGCCGGGCCCCGGATTGACGCCCCTCCCCTCCCCTGCCGCCACCGGGTCCGCGGCCCCATCGCCGCCCGCCGCCGCGCCGGTCACCGGGATCTCGGCGTCGTCGTCGGCCGTGCCATGCTCGTGGCTCCGGGCCGGGACGATGCGCTCCACCAGGACCGAGACCTCTCGCCCCAGCCACTCGCGGTTGCGCTCCAGGCCGATGGCCTCCTGGAGGGCCAGCAACTCGTTGAGACGGGCCCGCTTCTCGCCGGGGGGAACGTCGTCCGCCAGGTGCGTTGCAGGGGTGCCGGGTCGAGGCGAGTACGCCGCCGCGAAGACCTGGTCGTAGCGGACGGCCGCAAGCAGGCGCAGGGTGGAGTCGAACTGCTCGCGCGTCTCCCCGCAGAAGCCGACGATGATGTCCGTGGAGATGGCGATTCCCGGCACTCGCCGGCGGATGCGCTCCAGTCGCTCCATGTAGTGCTGGATCCCGTACTGGCGGCCCATGCGGCGGAGCACCTCGTCGTCGCCGGACTGGACGGGCAGGTGGAGGTGCTCGCACACCGACGGGCTGTCGGCCATCGCGTCGATGAGTCGGTCCGACAGGTCCCAGGGGTGCGAGGTCACGAAGCGCAGGCGCGGGATGGCCGGGACGCCGTCGGAGGTCCGCAGGCCGTCGATGGCCCTGATCAGCTCAGCCAGGTCAGGACGTGAGCCCTGGTCGATCCGACGGCCCGCCCAACGCTCCGTGGTGATGTGGCCAAAGCGCGCCTCGGGCGCCAGGTCGTGCCCGTACGAGTTGACGTTCTGGCCCAGGAGGGTGACTTCGCGGTAGCCGGCCGCGGCCAACCCGCGGGCCTCCTCCACGATCTCGTCGAACGGACGGCTCCGCTCCGGGCCCCGGCTGAACGGCACGATGCAGTAGGTGCACGTCTTGTCGCAGCCGTAGATGATGGGCAGCCACGCACTGATTGCCGACGTGCGTGCGAGCAGCCCGCCGTCCACCGCGGCGGCGCGCGTGCCGGCCAGGTTGTCCGCGGCGCCTACCACGCGCCGGCCCAGCATCGTCGTGGCGCCCACCGGGCCGGTCGCCAGCCCACTCCGCGCCCCGATGGGGCCCTGGGCCGACGCGAGACCCAGGCGCTCGACCAGCTCCGGCTCCTCGTCCGGTCGCAGGAACAGGTCCACCGCCGGGTACCGGCGGGCAAGGCCGTCGCGCTCCGCCTCGCGCACCGAGCAGCCGGTCAGGACCACGCGCAACCCGGGGTTGGCCGCCTTCAGCCGCGCCAGGTGCCCCTGCCGGCCGATCACCTTCTGCTCCGCGCCCTCGCGAATGGCGCACGTGTTGATCACCACGAGGTCGGCGACCTCCAGCGACGCAGCCTCGGAGCAGCCCGCGGCCAGCAGGCGGCCCGCCATCTCCTCGGAGTCGCTCTGGTTCATCTGGCAGCCCAGGGTCCACAGGTGAAAGGCCGGGAGTGCCTGGGAGTCCGGGCGGTACTCATCGAGGCGAGGGTCATCCGCGCTGACCGCGTCGCGGGGCGGCCCGGATGGCGCCACGAGGTCCAGGACGGGCAGTGCCCGACGCGGGGTGCCCGAACCCGTCATGGCTGCACCGCCGTGCCAGTGAGGCCGAGAGCCGCTCGCAGGGGCGCCTCGGCGGCGGCCGGGAAGAAGAGACCGGCATGGGCGTCGGCGTAGGTGCCGAGGTCGCCGTGGTAGTCCGTCCCACCCGTCGCCACGAGACCCAGCTGTGCTGCGACGTCGGCGACACCTGCCACCGTGGGCCGGTCGAACGTCCGGTAGTAGACCTCCAGCCCGCCAAGGCCGGCCGCGATCAGCTCGCGGACCGTGTCGAGGCGCTCTGGAGCCTCTGCGAAGTGGGCAAGCGATGCGAGCCCCCCGGCGCGCCGGATGACCGTGATCGCTTCGACCGGATCAAGGCCGTCGCGCGCGATATGGGCGGGTTTGCCGCGCGACAGGAGGCGGGAGAAGGCGTCCTCCACGCTGCTGGCGTGGCCCTTGGCCATCAGCGCGCGGGCGATGGTGGGCCGGCCGAGGCTGTCGATATCGTCGGGGTGGATCAGGCCATCGGTCTCGATCACGTCGTCCACCGAGAGGTCCAGCTCGCGGAGGCGCGCCAGCATCCCCTCGAAGCGGACCCGGCGGGAGGTCCGCTGCGTGGCCAGCACGCTCTCGAGCTCATCGCTGTCAGGGTCGATCCCGAGGCCAAGCACGTGCAGCTCGTTCTCCCACATCCGGCCGCGACCCCCGACGATCGCGTTGATCTCGACGCCGGCCAACAGGTCCATCCCAGGTGGGACGGCGCCCGACCTGACCACCTCGCGGTACCCGGCCAGCGTGTCGTGGTCGGTGATGGCGAACAGCCGGACGCCGGCAGCGTGCGCCGCCGCGACCAGTGCGGCAGGCTCCAGCAGGCCATCGGACCGGCGGGTGTGGGCGTGCAGGTCCATGGCCGAAGGCACCTCCCCGGCACCGAGCCCGGGGATGTGGACGTGGCGGGGACGAGGTCCCGGGCCAGCCCCACGGGGACTGCCGCTGCCGGGAGCGCCCACCTAGACCTCGATGAGCTGCTGGATGCGCTCGATCGCCAGCGCGCGACCGGTGGCGGGATCCAGGTCAACCTGGGTGGCCTGGAAGATCACCGGACCCGAGCCCACCTCGAAGCGCGTGGGCAGCGCGTTGATGAAGCGCGGCAGGACCGACGCAGGATCAAACCCGATGACGCTCCAGAACGGCCCGGTCATGCCCAGGTCCGTCTGGTACGCGGTGCCCTTGGGCAGGATCCGCTCGTCACCCGTGACCACATGGGTGTGCGTGCCGACGACCACCGAGACCCGACCGTCGAGGTAGAGCCCCAGGGCGTTCTTCTCGGACGTGATCTCACAGTGGAAGTCGACGAGGCGCATGGGCGGCAATGGCTCGGACGACTCGTCGAGGAGCCGGTCGGCATCCGTGAACGGGTTGTCGATGGGCTGCATGAAGGTGCGGCCCTGGAGGTTGATCACTGCGATGTCGGACCCGTCGAGGGCCTGGTAGACGGACCAACCCCGGCCGGGCACGCCGTCTGTGCCGTAGTTGAGCGGGCGCAGGATCCGGTCCGTCTCGTCAAGGAACGGGTAGATCTCGCGCTTGTCCCAGATATGGTTGCCGGACGTGATCACGTCCACGCCATGGGCGAACAGCGCCTCGGCCGTCGACTTGGTCAGGCCCATCCCGCCGGCGAGGTTTTCGCCGTTGGCCGTGACGAAGTCGATATCACGCTCCAGCCGGAGGTCCGGCAGGATCTGCTCGACGGCCTGTCGGCCGGGTTTGCCGATCACATCCCCGATCATGAGGATGCGGCAGGCGCCCCTGGGCCGGGGCAGGTTGCCATTGGTGGGGTTTCCGAGACGGGTCCGCCCGACGTTGGGGCTGCCGGAGGTATCTACTTTGCGTACTCCACGGCGCGCGTCTCGCGGATGACCGTGACCTTGATCTGGCCCGGGTACGTGAGCTGCTCCTCGATCTTGCGAACGATATCCCGAGCGAGGCGCATGGAGGCGAGGTCGTCGATCTCCTCCGGCCGAACCAGGATGCGGACCTCGCGGCCCGCCTGGACGGCGAACGAGCGCTCGACGCCTTCGAAGCTCTCCGCGATGGCCTGGAGGTCCTCGAGGCGCTTCACGTAGGTGTCCATGGACTCGCCGCGGGCGCCCGGCCGGGACGCGCTGATCGCGTCGGCAATCTGGACGATGGGCGCCTCGACGCAGGCGTACTCGACTTCCTGGTGGTGGGCCGCAATCGCGTTGATGACCTTGAACGGCAGGTTGTGCTTCTGGGCGACGGATGCGCCGATCGCGGCGTGTGGGCCCTCGACCTCGTGGTCCACGGCCTTGCCGATGTCGTGCAGCAGGCCACCCATCTTGGCCAGCGCGACGTCCGCGCCGACCTCGGCGGCAATGACGGCAGCCAGCCGGCCCGTCTCGATGCTGTGGTTGAGGACGTTCTGCCCGTAGCTGGTCCGGAACTTGAGGCGGCCCAGGAGCTTGATGATCTCGGGCGGAAGCCCGGGAACGCCAACGTCGTAGGCCGCGGCCTCGCCAGCCTGGCGCATGACCAGGTCCACCTCGGCACGGGCCTTGGCGACGACCTCCTCGATGCGCCCGGGATGGATGCGCCCGTCGCCCATCAGCTTGGTCAGGGCGATCCGCGCGATCTCGCGGCGGACCGGATCGAAGCCCGAGATAATGACGGTCTCCGGCGTGTCGTCGATGATCAGGTCAACGCCCGTGGCCTGCTCAAGAGCACGGATGTTCCGGCCCTCGCGGCCAATGATCCGGCCCTTCATCTCGTCCGACGGGAGGTGAATGGCCGTCACGGTGTGCTCCGCGGTGTGATCCGCAGCGACGCGCTGGATGGCCGTCACCACGACCTCGCGCGCCTTGTCGGCGGCCTCCTCGCGGGCGGCTCGCTCGATGGCCCGGGCCAGCTTGACGGCATCATGCGTAGCCTCGTCGCGCACCGCGTCGAGGAGCAGGGTCTTGGCGTCGTCCGCCGACAGGTGTGCGACCTGCTCAAGCGCCGCGACACGCTCCTGGCTGAGGCGCGAGAGATCCTCGCGCTGGCGATCGAGCTCCCGCTCACGGTCGATCAGCTTGCGGTCACGCTGCTCGAGCATGTCGCCACGCTGGTCAAGCTGCTCGTCGCGCTGCAGGAGCCGGCGCTCGAGCGTGCCGAGCTCGGCGCGCTTGATCCGGGCTTCCTCCTCCGCTTCGCGCAGGAGACGGATGTTGTGTTCCTTGGCCTCGAGGATGAGGTCCTTCTGCTGCGTCCGCGCCTCGGCGATGATCCGGGCCGACTTCTCCTGGGCGCCCTTGAGACTCTGGCTGGCGAGCACCGCGCGGGCAACGAACCCAACGGCGATGCCCGCGGCCAGCGCCACGATGGCGACGGCGACAGATTCCATCCTATTCCTCCCATCCGGCCGGGGCAGGCCGGACGATCACAAGTCGTCGGTCGGGACCGGACGGTGATGGGGAGGACGCATCCTCTGGCCACCTGGGCGCGCCGGCACCGGAAGGGCTGCGGCCGCCCATGCCTGGGCCGCCGCAAGGTGTGCGTAGCCTACGGCGCCCCGTCGGGCCGGTCAAACGCACCGCGGCGGGCCGTGGGTTCCGTGTCACCTTCCGCGTCCGATCCGTCGTCGACGGCCACGCCGCGATCGAGGTCCCTGACCAGCTCTCCGATCAGCCCCGGGTCAAACCCGTTCCTTGCGAGGAGCGCATAGGCGCGCTGCCGACGCTTCCGCGGATCCGCGACCCGCGCCAATGCGGCCGCGTTTCGCGCGAGGACAGCGCGCGCGGCCGCCTCGTCGGCCGATTGGCCCTCCTCGCGAAGCAGCCGCCGGGCGCCGAAGGCGACCGGCTCCGCCTGTGGCTGATCTCGCTCCGCCATGATCTCGTCGACCGTGGCCGAATCGACGCCCTTCCGGCCCAGCTCGGCACGGAGCGCGCGTGAACCACGGGGGCGCGCGCGATCCCGGGACTCGACCCATGACCTGGCGAAGGACTCGTCGTCGAGCAGCCCGAGCTCGCCCAGACGCACAATCGCACCTTCAACCAGCTCCGGCCGGTAGCCCGCCTGCGTCAGGCGGCGACGTACCTCGTTGACGCTCCGTCCGCGAGCTTCCAGAAACCGGGCGCCGGCCGCGAGGACGACGGCGGGGTCTTCGACGGCGGCGCGCTGCTGGAGGACTTCGGCCATCGGCGGCCGACGCCGTCGCTGCTGGGGTCCCGACTGACCGCCCAGCGACCGGTGTGATCCGCTCATGCGCCCACGTCCGTCACTCGGCCTCGGCGATCCCTTCGACCGGGATCACCGCTTCCGTCATCCGGGCACGGATCAGCCGATCGATCTCCGCCGCGATGGGCGGGTTGTTCCTGAGGAAGTCCTTGGAGGCCTCCCGGCCCTGGCCGAGGCGCGTGTCAACGAATGTGAACCACGCCCCGGTCTTGGTGACCACGTCCGTCGCGACGCCCACGTCAAGGAGGCCGCCTTCCTTGGAGATGCCCTCCCCGTACATGATGTCGAACTCCGCGACCCGGAACGGCGGGGCGACCTTGTTCTTGACGACCTTCACCCTGGCCCGGTTGCCGACGGCTTCCGTCCCGGACTTGATCGTCTCGATCCGTCGAATATCCAGCCGGATGCTGGCGTAGAACTTGAGGGCGCGGCCGCCCGGCGTGGTCTCCGGGTTGCCGAACATCACGCCGATCTTCTCGCGCAGCTGGTTCGTGAACACCAGCGCGGTGTTGGAGCGTGAAACGGCGCCCGTCAGCTTCCGCAGGGCCTGGCTCATCAGCCGGGCCTGGATGCCGACGAACGAGTCGCCCATCTCGCCCTCGATCTCCGCCCGCGGCACGAGCGCCGCCACGGAGTCGACCACCACGACATCGATCCCGCCGGAGCGGATCAGCGTCTCGGTGATCTCCAGGGCCTGCTCACCCGTGTCCGGCTGACTGACCAGCAGCTCGTCGACGTTGACGCCACACGAGCGGGCGTAGCCCGGGTCGAGCGCATGCTCCACATCGATGAACGCGGCGACGCCGCCCTTGCGCTGGGCCTCCGCGATCACGTGCTGGCAGACCGTGGTCTTGCCCGAGGACTCCGGACCGAAGATCTCGGTGATCCGGCCGCGCGGAATGCCGCCGACTCCAAGTGCCAGGTCCAGTGCGATTGACCCAGTGGAGATGAAGTCCACGGCCTGACGCTCAGCCGAGCCGAGCTTCATGATCGACCCACGACCGAACTGCTTCTCAATCGCCAGGATGGCCGCATCCACGGCCTTTGCTCGCTCCGCCTGGCTCCGTGCCGCGCTGCGCTCGTCAGCTACTGCCACCTGTCCGCCCTCCTCATCGATCGGCTTGCGCCGACGCGGACGGTCCTGCTGACCTCCGAGCCGAGCCTCAGCCCTTGTCCTGGTCGTCTGCGCTCCGGGGCTTGCGTGCCTTCCGGATCAACTCCACGCTCTGCGGTCCCTCCGACAGGGGCTGCAGGCTGGGCCCGGTGCCCTTTTCCTTTGGCTTCTTCTTGATCTCCCGCTGCGGGCGATCTCGTGTGCCCATCCCTGATCCTCCGCGTCAACCCAGACGATACGTTGATGCTCTTCACGCTGGCATACCGGCGGCTTCATCGCCGCTTACCCGGCCGGCGCGCAGGCGCAACTGCGGCATCGCTTCCGGGAATGATCCGGCCTCGACTGCCCGCCGAATCCTGTCCATGAAGTCTAGGGTGAAGGTCAGGTTGTGACAAGTTGCGAGGCGGTACACGAGAAGCTCACGCGCCCGGAACAGGTGGGCGAGATAGGCGCGCGAGAAGTGCTGGCAGGCGATGCACGGACAGTCCTCCTGGATCGGCCGCGGATCGTCCTGCATCGCGCTGTTCTTGAGGTTGATCCGGCCGCCCGGGATCCATAGCTGCCCATTGCGAGCCACCCGCGCCGGGAGCACGGAGTCGAACAGGTCAACGCCCAGGTTGACGGCATCCAGCAGGTCGGCAGGTGACCCGAGACCCATCAGGTAGCGAGGTCGGGGGTCGCCCTCCAGGAGCGGGACCACGACGCGCAGAGCATCCGCGCGCTGCTCCGGCGTCTCATCGCCGGCGAGTCCGCCGATGTTGATGCCGTCGAACGGCAGTCCGGCGATGAACCGGGTTGACTCGGCGCGCAGATCCGGCTCCAGGCCTCCCTGGATGACGCCGAAGAGCGCCTGGTCCGGCCGCGTGTGTGCGCGCAGCGAGCGCTCCGCCCAGCGGTGCGTCCGCTCGGTCGCCTCGGCCACCACCGCGCGCGCGGAGCTTGGGGTCACGGGCTGGTCGAATGCCACGGCGATATCCGGACCCAGCGCCTCCTGGACCCGCATCGCGTGCTCCGGCGTGAACCGATGGAGCGACCCGTCGAGATGGCTGCGGAACGTCACGCCCTCGTCGTTGACGACGCCGAGGTGCGAGAGCGAGACCACCTGGAACCCACCGGAATCCGTCAGGATTGGGCGGTCCCAGTCCATGAACCGGTGGAGGCCGCCCAGGCGTTCGATCCGCTCGTGGCCGGGCCGCAGGTACAGGTGGTAGGTGTTGGCCAGGATGATTGAGGCGCCGGCGTCCCGGACGTCCTGGGGCGAGAGGGCCTTCACGGAGGCATTGGTGCCGACGGGCATGAACTGGGGCGTCTCGACGACCCCGTGCGGCAACTCCAGTCGGCCGCGCCGGGCCCACGTGGAGCCGTCCGCGGGCGGCGGGGTGAGGACGCTGAAGCGGGCGGGCCCGTCCGTTGGTGCGGCGGTCACGCTGGCGTGCCGCCACTGGTGGAGTCTTCCCACAGGCCGGGCATGTCCGGCTCGGCCCGCCGCGGGGCCGGGATCTCGTACCCCCGGCGCGCCAGGTGGGCGCGCGCGAGATCCGTGGCAATCCGTCCCTGTGGGGTCCGGTCGATGAAGCCCAGCCTGAGCAGGAAGGGCTCGTACACGTCCTCGATGGTCTCGACCTCCTCCGCGAGCACGGCGGCCAGGGCCGCGACACCGACCGGGCCGGATGCGAACTTCTGGATGATCGCCGCGAGCAGCTTGCGGTCCGTGGAGTCCAGGCCCTCGTCATCGATCTCCAGCATCCGCATGGCGTCCATGACGGCCGGCAGATGCACCCGCCCGTCCCCGTGGACCTGGGCGTGGTCCCGGACCCGCTTGAGGAGCCGATTCACGATCCGTGGCGTGCCCCGGCCCCGCCGTGCGATGGCCTCCGCCGCCGCCATGTCGATCTCCACCCCGATGATCCCCGCCGACCGGACGACGATCTCCGTCAGCTCGAGATCCGTGTAGAAGTCCAGGCGGTAGGTGGCACCGAACCGATCCCGCAGCGGCGAGCTGATCCGGCCCGCGCGCGTCGTCGCGCCCACGACCGTAAAGGGCTTGAGGCTCAGCCGCAGCGACCGCGCCGATGGACCCTTGCCGATCATCACGTCGAGCGCAAAGTCCTCCATCGCGGGATAGAGGATCTCCTCCACTGCCCGGTTGAGGCGATGGATCTCGTCGATGAACAGCACATCGCCCTCGTCCAGGGCGGTCAGGATGGCAGCAAGGTCCCCTGGCCGCTCCACCGCGGGCCCGGAGGTGTACCGGACGCTCACGCCCAACTCCCGGGCAATGATGGTGGCCAGTGTGGTCTTGCCCAGGCCGGGCGGTCCGTAGAGCAGCACGTGATCCGCCGGCTCATGGCGCCCGCGGGCCGCCTCCAGCAGGACGGAGAGGTTGGCCTTGACCTCGCGCTGGCCGATGTACTCGGCGAGTGTCCGCGGCCGGAGGCTGCCCTCAACCGCGTCCGCAGGCTCAACCGGATCGGGTGCCAAGACTCGCGAAAGGTCGTCCGTCATCGTCGCGGACTATAGCACGCCGCCGTGTGTCGATACGAACGGATGTTCGAGACGTGCGACTCCGGCCAACGGGTCGCCGGGCGCGCCGGCGGGCCCACCTCGAGGGACAATTCGCGCATCGCGCCCGCAGGTCCCAACGCAGGAGACCCCCATGTCCGCTGCCACCACGGCCCTGGTCCATACCTACTTCGATCGCTACAGCGTCGGCGACATGAATCAGCTGTCGAGCCTGGTGGCGCCAGAGTACCGACAACATAACAACACGGCGACCCTGAACCTGGACCAGTTCAAACGCGGCGCGGCGTGGATCAGCGAGGTCCTGCCCGACCGGATCCTCGAGGTCGTCGACGTCGACGTCGACGTCGTCGCCGAGCGCGATCGCGTGGCGGTCCGTTGGGTCCTGCGTGGGACGCACCTGGGCTCCGGGTACGGCGAGCCTCCCTCTGGCAAGACCATCGTCCTGCACGGCCAGACGCTGCTGCGCATCGAGGATGGCCGCATCGCGCAGGACTGGGAGGCCATGGACGAAGCTGACCTGCGAACCCAGCTGGGCGCCATGCCCGGCGAAGGCTGAGCGACCGGCCGGCAGCGATACCGACCCACCGTCCGACGAGCCGCCGTCAGGCGCGGAGGAGGCTCCGCAGTGCCACCTTGACGCGGTCCTCCAGCGTGGCCCCGACCGCCGTCTCGGCCAGCGCCACCCGCGACGCGGCGCGTGCCTCGCCCAGCGAGTAGCCCAGGGCCTGCAGCGCGGCGACCACTTCACCTTCGCCCGGGATCCCGATGGAGCCGGCGGACGCCGCCACGCCGGCGGCGGCAACCTTCTCCTTGAGCTCGAAGATCACCCGCTCAGCCAGCTTGCGGCCGATGCCCGGGATGGAGACGAGGACCGCCTGGTCCTGCTGCATGATCGCGAGCTGCAGGTCCGGCGTCGGACGGCTGCCCACGATCGCCATGGCCACCCGGGGGCCCACGCCGGTCACCGTCAACAGCAGGTTGAAGAACCCCAGCTCCTCCACCGACCGGAAGCCGTAGAGCGCCTGCAGGTCCTCGCGGACCACGTGGAAGGTGAACAGCTTGAGGCGCGTGCCGGTGCCGGCCGCCGCGATCACGGACGGCGACACGAAGACGCGGTAGCCGATCCCGCTGACCTCGACGACGATGGCGTCGGGGGCGATGGCCCCGACGATGCCGTCCACCGATGCGATCACGTGCCGGTCTCCGCTCTGCCTAGTCGCGCCGGACCGGCGAGCGCCGAGCCGCGCCCCCGGCGGCACGCAGGGCCTCCGCGACGGCGCGCTCGTAGGGCGTCTGTCCGCGGGCGATGGGTGCGATGGCGGCGCGATCCAGAACGCCGGCCCGGGCGCCGGCATCCGACGGCCGAGCGGTGTTGGCGCTCCAGATGGCGACGGCAAGGGCATCGGACGCGTCGTCGGGCCGCGGGATGGCATCGAGCCCCAGGATAGTGGCGACCATGCGGCCCACCTGCTCCTTGTCGGCCGCACCGTACCCCGCGACCGCGAGCTTCACCGCGCTGGGCGTGGCCTCGACCACGTCGATCCCCGCCTGCGCCGCGGCCAGCAGCACGACGCCACGCGCCTGGCCCACCGCGAAGGCCGTCTGCGCATTGCGCGAGAAGAAGAGTCGCTCCACGCCCATGATCACGGGCTGGTGCAGCGCGACCAGCTCCGCGACGAGCTGATGGATCAGGTTGAGGCGAACGGGGAGGCCGTCGTCGGGGCTGGTCTGGAGGCACCCGTAGTCCACGGCGCGGAGCCGTCCCCCGGTTCGCTCGATCACACCGTAGCCGAGGGCTGCGGTTCCCGGGTCGATCCCCAGGATGATCATCCGGCGAGTTCGGCGAGCACGTCCTCGGGAATATCGAAGTTGGCGGTCACCCGCTGGACGTCGTCGTGGTCCTCGAGCATCTCGACGAGCCGGAGGGCCTGGCGAGCCTTGTGCGAGTCCAGCTCGACGGTGTTCTTGGCGATCATGGCGCTCTCGGCCGATTCCACCGGGTAGCCGGCGGCCTCCAGCGCCTCCCGCACCGCGCGCAGGTCGCCGGGGCTGGTGTAGACCTCGATCCGGTCCGGATCCGACGCGTCGACGTCATCCGCGCCGGCGTCGATCGCGGCGAGGGTCAGCTCGTCCGCATCCTTGGCGCCGGCGACGGTGATGAGGCCGCGCGCCTCGAACTGCCAGGCCACGGCGCCCGCACCGGCCAGCTGTCCGCCCAGCTTGGTGAAGTAGGAGCGCACGTCGGCCGCGGTGCGGTTCTTGTTGTCGGTCTGCGTCTCGACGAGGACGGCGATGCCGCCAGGGCCGTAGCCCTCGTACGTGAGCTCCTCGAAGACCGCCCCATCACCCGCGCCCGTGGCCTTGTCGATGGCGCGCTTGATGTTGTCCTGGGGCATGTTAACGGCGCGGGCCTTCTCCATCGCGAGCCGGAGCCGGTAGTTGGCGTCCGGGTCTCCGCCGCCCTGGCGTGCCGCGATCATGATCTCCCGGGCGACCTTGGTGAAGACGGCGCCGCGCTTGGCGTCGTTCACGCCCTTCTGGCGTTTGATCGTGGACCACTTCGAATGTCCTGACATCGGGCCGGAGTATAGCGGACTATCATGGCCGTACGGCGGGTCCGGGCAGCCGGGCGGCCCGCCAGTAATCGCTCCAAGGCTGGCACCAGGCCCCCGGGTGGTCGTCCCCCGCAGGTGAAAGGACCGCAGTCGATGACGATGAAGAGCATTGACCTTGCCCACCTTCGCAGCGTCGTCCTTGCCGGACACGCGGGTTCGGGCAAGACGACCCTCGCGGAACAGCTGCTCTTTCGAGCAGGTGCCGTGGCCCGGCTGGGCAGGGTGGACGACGGGACCGCCCACCTGGACTTCGAGCCCGAGGAGCAAAAGCGGCGCGAGTCCCTGAGCCTCGCCGTCGGGACATTCGAGTCGGACGGCTACCGCATCACGCTGGTCGATACCCCCGGCTACCTCGACTTCGTGGCCGAGATGGTGTCGGGCTTCGAGGCCGCCGATGGTGCGCTCTTCGTGGTCGATGCCGCCGGCTCCGTGGAGGCCGGCCTCGAGAAGGCCGTGAGCCTGGGCCGCGGGACGGGCACGGCGGCCTGCTTTGTCATCAACCGGTGCGATCGCGAGAACGCCAATCCCACGGCGACGCTGGACGCCCTTCGGTCCGTCTTCGGCAACAAGATCGCGCCGCTCCAGATCGCCATCGGCGCGGGCGAGTCGTTCTCCGGCTACGTCGACCTGGTCCATCGCAAGGCCTGGAAGATCGACGGCGCCAAGGAGATCGAGATCCCCATCCCGGCCGAGATGGCTGACGAGGTGGCGACTCGCCGCGATCAGCTCCTGGAGGCGGCCTCCGAGGCGGACGACGACGTGCTGGCCAAATACCTCGACGGCGCCGACATCTCGGACGCCGAGCTTGACGCCTGCCTCCACAAGGGCGTCCGGGAATCCGTGCTCGCACCGGTCCTGGTCACCAGCGCCGTCAAGGGCATCGGGATGCGCGGCCTCCTGGACGCCATCACGCGCTACCTCCCCTCCCCCAACGAGGAGAAGCCCGTCACCGCGCAGGATGCCAAGGGTGCCTCCGTGGTGGTCGCGCCGGATCCCAACGGGCCACTCCTGGTCCGCGTCTTCAAGACCTCTGCCGATCCGTTCGTTGGTCGGCTCACCTACCTGCGCGTGCTGGGCGGCACGCTCCGGTCGCAGAGCCACGTCTGGAATGCCGCCCGCTGTGAGGACGAGCGGATCGGCCAGCTCCTCCTCCTCCACGGCAAGGAGCAGGAGCCCATCGGCCAGCTGGAGGCCGGCGAGATCGGCGCCATCGCCAAGCTGACCTCCACCGAGACCGGCGATGCACTCTCCAGCAAGGAGAAGCCGCTCCAGCTGCCGCCGCTGGCCTTCCCGGAGCCCATGCTGGTCCAGGGCATCGAGCCACAGACCAAGCAGGACCTGGACAAGATGGGTCCCGCCCTCCAGCGGATGCTGGAGGAGGAGCCCACCGTCCGCCTGGAGCGCAGCGCCACCGGCGAGCAGATCATCCGGACCATGGGCGAGGCCCACACCGCGGTGATCCTCGAGCGGCTCAAGCGCAAGTTTGGCTCAGCGGTGGTGACCCACACCCCCAGGGTGCCGTACAAGGAGACCATCCGCGGCAAGGCGCAGGTCCACGGCCGCTACAAGAAGCAGACCGGCGGCCACGGGATGTTTGGCGACGTCTGGCTGGAGCTGGAGGCCAACCCCGAGGGCGGCGTCGTCTTTGCCGAGCGCGTCGTGGGCGGCTCCGTGCCCAAGAACTTCTTCCCGGGCGTCGAGAAGGGCATCCGCGAGGCCGCGGTCGAAGGCGTGATTGCCGGCTATCCGCTGAGCGATTTCAAGGCGACGCTGTACGACGGCTCGTTCCACCCGGTGGATTCGAACGAGCTCTCGTTCAAGATCGCGGCCAGCATGGCGCTCAAGGACGGCGTGCCCCAGGCCAGGCCCGCGCTCCTCGAGCCGATCATGACCGTGTCCATCCGGGTCCCGGAGTCCTCCCTCGGCGAGGTCAACCGCGACCTCAACGGCCGGCGCGGACGGGTGCTTGGCATGGACAGCCAGGACGGCTACCAGGTCATCACGGCGCTGGTCCCGCAGGCCGAGCTGTTCACGTACGCCACGGAGTTGCGGTCGCTCACGGCCGGGCGGGGCACGTTCTCATCCGTGCTGGATCACTACGACGACGTCCCCGGGCCCATCGCCGAGAAGGTGATCGAGGCGCACAAGAAGGCTCTCGAACACCCCCAGTCGGGTCACTGACCCGCGCATGCTGAAGTCGGCGCCGGGCTTGCCTGGCGCCGACTTCAGCAACGAACCGATGCACGGGCTGAAGGCTCGCCGATACCCCACCCTCCGCTGGGCGCACCTGCGCGCAGCGCAACTCCCATCGGGGCGACCCCGACGAGGTGGCCAGGCGACGCGGCGCAACCGCACGGTCAAGCTGTTCCGGCGTCGCCAGGTAGCCCGGGGGTCTCGGCGTCGCTGCCGGCGAGCACGGCGAGGATCTCGTCACCGTAGCGGGCAAGCTTGGCCGGACCAATCCCCGCGGTGGCCGCAAGCTCGTCGCGGTCTGCCGGCTGATCCCGGGCCAGTGCCTCGATGGTCGCGTTCGTGAGGACGACGTAGGACGGGACGCCGTCATGCCGGGCGCGGGCGGTTCGCCATGATCGCAACCGGCCGAGAATCGCCGGATCACCGGCCAGCGCATCGGCGGCGCCGGGGCCGGCCTGCCGCGGCGCGGCCATGTGACCCGACGTCGGCGGCCGAGCGCGCGGAGGGGCCATCAGCGCCAGGAAGCGCGACGGGCGTCGAGCCCCCAGGCGTCCCGTGGTGGACTCGCGCTGTGTGGCGTAGGAGATCCACAGGTGCCGGCGCGCCCGGGTGATCGCGACGTAGCCGAGCCGACGCTCATCCTCGATCTCGGCCGGGCTCGTCGCGTACCGGAGGGGCAGGATGCCTTCCTCCATCGAGGGCAGCAGGACCGCCTGCCATTCCAGTCCCTTGGCCCGGTGCATGGTGAGCAGCTCGACCGTCGCCCCGCCGGCGTCGCGCTCGGTGGCCGCCTGGTCGTCGGCCGACGCGAGGAACGCCGACATGGGCGCCGCCGGGTCGGCGATGACCAGCTCGCGGGCGATGTCGCGCAGCGCGATCAGTGCGGCCTGGCGCTCGGCCGACGTGTCACCGGTGGTCTTGGCGTCGAGCGCGAAGCCGAAGGCGGCCGACCACGCCGCATCGATCGTGGAGACGAGGTCGCCATCACCCTCGCCATCCTGCAGTCGGCGAAGGGCGGTGAGCGCCCGCCGAATCTCGAACCGTTCGAAGAAGCGCTCGCCGCGAACCGCGAACCGGATCCCGGCCGCGTGGAGGGCGGCCTCGATCGGGGGGACCTGGGCGTTCGTGCGCACGAGGATCGCGATCTCGCCGTCGGGCACGCCGGCCGCCACCAGGCGACGGATCTCGGCGACGAGCCAGCGCCGCTCGGTCGCCGGGTCGGGCGCCGTGACGAATGACGGCTGCGGCCCATCGGGCTCGGTGGCCTGCAGGTCGCGCGGCCGCGGGCCCGCCGCCAACACGCGGTTGGCCACCGCGAGGATCTGCGGCGACGATCGGTAGTTGCGGTCGATGGTGATCACCCGGGCGGCCGGGTACCGAGCGGCAAACGAGACGAGGTAGTTGGCGTCGGCCCCGGCGAACGCGTAGATCGTCTGGTCCTCGTCGCCCACCACACACAGGTCGTCCCGGCGGCCGACGAGCGCCGCGAGCAGCGCCTCGGTGATCGGGTTGGTGTCCTGGTACTCGTCGACGCAGAACCAGGACGACGCGGCGAGCACGCTCGCTGCTGCCGCGGGCTCCGTCTCGAGGAGGTCGATCGTGGCCGTGATCATATCCTCGAAATCGATGGCGCCACCCTTGCGCCGCTCGTAGTTCGACCAGAGCCGGCGGAGCAGGTCGGGCGGCAGCGGCCCACGATGGTCGGCCGCCTGGCAGCCGGCGGCATACGTCGCCGGGGTGAGGCGGCGGACCTTCGCCCACTCGATCTCGGCCGCGAGGTCACGCACCGGAAGGAACCGGTAGCCACCCGGCAGCCCGCGCGCCAGATCGCCGATGATGTCGGCCTTGGACCCCACGATCTCGGGGAACGGCTCCGCTCGGAAGCGCGGCCAGAGCTCGCGGAGGATCCGCAGCGCCGTCGAGTGGAAGGTCGCGGCCCGGACCCGCGGCAGGCCAAGCGCCACGATCCGCTCCCGCATCTCGGCGGCCGCCTTGTCCGTGAACGTCAGCACCAGCACCGAGTCCACCGCGACCGCCCCCGTCGCGATCGCGTAGGCCACTCGCCGCGTGATCACCCGGGTCTTGCCGGTGCCCGCGCCCGCGATCACGCACACGGGACCGCGGACCGCCATCACGGCCGCCCGCTGCTCGTCGTTGAGCCCGTCGAGGATCCGCTCGATCCGGGCCGGGTCGAGCGCGACGCGGTCCATGCCGGCGTGATGCTCGGGCACGCCCTCGTCGTCCCAGGGGTCCTCATCCGTCGGCCAGGCATCGTCCTCGCCATGAGCGGGCGCCGCTGAGCTCGTCGTCATGACCGGGGCGGTCAAATGCGCGGTGCCGTCGGCAAATCTGAGCGTCTCGAAGACGATCCGGCCGCCGATCAGCTGGAGCTCGAAGTCGGGGGAGGCCGTCAGCCGGGCGACGGCAGCGCTCTCCGGGAGACTCGAGTCCCCGACAGCGTCGCCCAGAGCAGCCACGATCTCGGCGCGCGTCTCGCTCGTCGCACGGACGGCGGTCCAGAACGCGGCGATGGCCGCGCCACGCCCGGCGAACAGGGACGACGGGCCGACACCGGCACGGACGAGGTAGCAGAGGTCATCGGGCATGGCCCAATCTTCTACGGATTGGCCGGCGGGTCAAACGGGATCTCCTTCCGGACACGGTCTGTCCGGCGACCGGCTGTCGGGCGGGCGGTCAGCCTGCGCTGTCGACCGCCGCCAGCGCGGCCGCCACGTCGAGGTGGCCCTCGTATAGCGCACGGCCGACGATCGCGCCGGCGCATCCGATCGCCTTCGCCTGGCGCAGGTCGTCCAGTGTCGTCACACCGCCCGACGCGATGACCGCGCCGGCATCAAGGCGCAGCAGGCGGCCCAGCAGGTCGAAGTCCGGGCCGGCCAGAAGACCGTCACGGTCGATGGCAGTCGCCGCGAACCAGCGTGCGCCCGCGACCGACAGGCCCAGGAGCGCGTCCTCGGCGCGGACGCCTGCCGCACCGGGCCGCCATCCCTCCCCCAGCGCGAGGCCGTCCCGCACGTCCAGGGCGACCACGATGGCATCCACGCCGTGCGTCTCGATGAGGGCGGCCACGAACGCCGGATCGCGCAGCGCGGCCGTCCCGACCACGACGCGGCCCGCGCCCGCCAGCAGTGCCCGTTGCACCGCACGCTCCGTCCGCAGGCCGCCGGCGACCTCACAGCGCACCCGACCACCCAGCGCGCCGACGATCCGGGCGACCACGTCGGTCTGGACCGGCTCCCCCTCCCGGGCACCGTCCAAATCCACGATGTGGATCCAGCGGGCACCCGCGGCGGCGAACTCCTCCGCCACCTCGACCGGGTCACGGTCATACACGGTCTCGCGACCGAAGTCACCCTGGCGGAGCCGCACCACGCGGCCGCCACGCAGATCGATGGCCGGCAGCAGATCGAAGCTTGTCATGCGTCCCAACTGTGGTATCGTTTTAACACGCTACTACGATAGCATGGTGACACGGCGGGTGCCGCACCCCCGGCGACGGGCCGGTGGCAACCGCCCGGCCCAGCGAGGACATGATGATGGCCACGGACGAGACTTGGCGGACCGACGAGATCATGGAGCTGTTCGGGGCAATCCTGCGCCTTCAGGACCCGGTCGAGGCCGAAGCCTTCCTGCGCGACCTGTGCACCCTGGGCGAGCTGCGCGACATGGCCCAGCGCTGGGCCGTGGTCCGGATGCTGGACCAGGGGCTCCACTACGCCGAGATCTCGCATCGCACGGGCGCCAGCACGGCCACCATCACCAGGATCGCGTCCTGGCTCCACCACGGCCAGGGCGGCTACCGCCTGATGCTGGAACGGTCCCCCCGACCCACGACCACCGACTTCGCCGGAGACCCCTCATGACCGAACGCATGCGCCTGGCTGTTCCCAACAAGGGGCGCCTCGTCGAACCCACCCTCGCGCTGCTGCGCGACGCCGGGTTGGTGTTCGACGCGCACGACCGGAGCCTGGTCTCCCGGGTCCAGAACGTGGACCTGGACATCCTCTTCGTGCGGACCAACGACATCGCGGAGTTCGTCGGCGACGGCGTGGCGGATGTTGGCATCACGGGCGGCGATCTCCTGGCCGAGGCGGGTGCGCAGCTGCCCATCGTCCGCGAGCTGGGCTATGGCCGCTGCCGCCTCGCTGCCGCCGTGCCCAACGACGCCACGTACACCTCCATCGACGACCTCGGCGGCACGCGCATCGCGACCTCGCACCCCAACACCACGCGACGCTTCTTCGCCGAGCGCGGGATCGCGGTCTCCGTGGTGGCGCTCTCGGGCGCCGTCGAGGTGGCGCCCCGCCTTGGCCTGGCCGAGGCGATCGTCGACCTGGTCTCGACCGGCTCCACCCTGGTGATGAACGGGCTGCGTCCCATCGGCGACGTCCTGGCATCCCAGGCCGTCATGGTCGCGAACCCGGCGGCGCTCATGAACCGGGCCGCCGAGATTGCCACGATCGATACGATGATCGGCGCCGCCCAGGCCGCCCGTGGCAAGAAGTACCTGATGCTCAATGCTCCGATCGCCAAGGCACAGGCCATCGAGGATCTGCTGCCCTCCCTCGAATCACCCACGGTGATCCCGCTCGCCCACGACGGGATGATCGCGATCCACTCCGTGGTGGGCGCCGACGAGGTGTGGGGGCTGCTGCCGCGGCTGAAGGCGGCCGGCGCCAGCGGCATTCTCGTGCTGCCCATCGAGAAGATCGTGCCGTGAACGTGGCCGGCAGCAACGCCCCCCGATCCGATCCGGTCACGGCGATGCCCATGCGCCTGCGGCGTCTCGACCTGGCCGCGGCCGAGCACGATCCAGCGGTCGCCGCCGAGCGTGACGCGCTCCTCCGCCGGGGCGCTGTCCCGGACGCCCGCGTCCGCGATGCCGTGCGCGCCATCCTGGCTGACATTCGCTCCAACCCGGACAGCGCGGTCGCCGCGGCGAGCGCCCGCTTCGGCGGCGGCCTCGCCGACGGACGACTGGTGCTCGGTCCCGCCGAGATGGCCGCCGCCCGGGACGCCCTCTCCCCGGAGATCCGCGCCGCCCTGGAGCAGTCCATCGCCAACGTCCGCCGGTTCGCCGAGACGCAGCGGCCCGCCACCACCGTGACGGAGGTCATGCCCGGCATCCAGATCGAGCGCCGCTGGCTGCCGCTGGATCGCGTGGGGGTCTACGTCCCGGGTGGGACGGCGCCGTACCCGTCGTCGCTCGTCATGGGCGTCGTGCCCGCGCGGGTCGCCGGCGTCGCACACGTGACTGTCGCCTCCCCGGCCGGCAAGGACGGGTCCGTCAACCCCGTGCTGCTCGGCGCGGCCGGGCTGCTGGGCGTCGACGCGTTCGTGGTTGCCGGCGGGGCCCAGGGCATCGGCGCGCTGGCCTACGGCCTCCCGGGTGCCGGGCTCCTGCCTGTCGATCGCATCGTGGGCCCCGGCAATGCCTGGGTGACCGCGGCCAAGATCGAGCTGGTGGGCGAGGTGGGCATCGACCTTCCGGCCGGCCCGTCGGAGGGCATGGTCCTGGCAGACGCGGGCGCCGACCCCGTCCAGGTGGCGGCCGACCTGATCACCCAGGCGGAACACGGCCCAGACTCCCCTGCCCTCCTGGTCACCAACGACGCCGCCCTGGCCGATGCCGTGGAGGCCGAGATCAACCGCCAGCTGGCAGGCGCACTTCGCCGCGCCATCCTGGACCAGGCGCTGGCGACCCATGGCCGGATCGTGCTGGTTCCCACCCTCCAGGCCGGGATCGATTTCGTCAACGCGTACGGCCCGGAGCACCTGTCGGTGGAGGTCGGCCGGCTCGAGGAGACCGTCGCGCTCCTGCGCAACGCCGGCTCCATCTTCGTCGGCCCATGGGCGCCGGAATCGGCGGGTGACTACGCGACTGGCGCCAACCACGTCCTGCCCACCGGCGGCCTCGCCCGGTCGTGCGGGCCGCTCGCCGTTGAGGCCTTCGGCAAGTACAGCCAGGTCCAGCGCATCACCCGGGACGGTCTGGCCTCCATCCGTCGGACGGTTGGGGTGCTGGCGACCGCCGAGGGCCTGGAGGCACACCGGGCTGCCATCGAGGTCCGCTTCCGGGCGGACCCGGTCCACTCTGCCGCCGGCGCGGCCACGCCCAGTCAGGAGGCCGACCGATGAGCCCAACTCCGGTGACGTTCGCCTCGCCGACGGCACCATCCACCTACGCCTGGGAGGCCACCAACGAGGAGGTCGCCCGGCGCTACGGCCTGCGCGTGGACGAGATCGTCCGGTTTGACCTCAACACCTCGCCGCTCCCGCCCGAGATGGTCGGGCGGATCCTGGCCGCAGGGACGTTCGAGACGCCGCTCTCGGAGTACCCGCCGTCCGACTACGCGCGCCTGGTCGCCGCGGCGGCCGCCCGCTACGGCGTGGCCACCGACGAGCTGCTGGTTGGCGCGGGCGCCGACGAGATCCTTGACCTGGTGGGCAAGACGTTCCTGGCACCGGGCCAGGCCGCGGTCGTCCTGCCGCCCACCTACTCGATGTATCGGGTGATCACGGAGCAGCGCGGGGCGACCGTGATCGACGTCGCCCGCCGACCTGCCAGCGATGGATGGATCCTCGACACCGACGCCGTGCGCCAGGCCGCCCGCTCGGCGGCCGTCGTCTGGCTGTGCAGCCCCAACAACCCCACCGGGCTCGCGGAGCCCGCCGGCGTCCTGGCGTCGCTCCTGGCCGACATCGCGGCCGACGCCGATGGCGACGGCCGGTGGCGGCCCATCGTCGTGATCGACGAGGCGTATGCCGAGTTCGTGGACTGGTCCGCGCTGGGCCTGCGGTCCGCCTACCCCGACCTGATCGTCGTGCGCACCATGAGCAAGGCCTACGGGCTGGCCGGGATCCGCGTCGGGTTTGCCGTGGCCCACCCCGCGATCATCGCCCGGATGGCGCCGTACCGGCCGCCGGGCTCGGTCTCCACCGTCTCCGTCACGGTCGCAACCGAGGTGCTCGGCAGCGACGGGGTGGCCCGCGACAACATCGCCAGGGTGGTCGCGGAGCGACCGCGGCTGGTCACCGCACTCAGGGCGGCCGGCCTGGCGGCCCACGAGTCGGTGACCAACTTCGTCCTGGTCGGACTGGGCTCGGCGGAATGGGCAGGCCAGGTCGCTGATGGCCTCATGCGCCGGGGCCTGGTCCCGCGCACCTTCGGCCAGGGCCACCCGCTGGCCGCCTACCTCCGGCTCACCGTTCGCGGTCGCGCGGAGAACAACCGCCTGATCACCGCCATCACCGAGATCATCAGCGCGGCGGCCCCGGCCGCCGACCCCGAAGGAGAGGCAGCCCCATGACCACCCCGCTCGGCCAGCTGGTGATCAGCGAGCGCGGCACGCGCAGCCTGACGGTCACCCGCGAGACGAAGGAGACCCGGATCACCGTCTCCCTGGACCTCGACGGCAGCGGCCGCACGGACATCCAGACGGGCATCGGCTTCTACGACCACATGCTCACCGCCTTCGGCCACCACGGGCTGTTCGACCTCACCATCCGGGCGAAGGGCGACCTGGAGGTGGACGAGCACCACACCGTCGAGGACGTGGCGCTGGTCATGGGTGCTGCCTTCAACGAGGCACTGGGCGACCGCGCGGGGATCCGCCGCTACGGCGACGCCGCCGTGGCGATGGACGAGTCCGTGGCGGCGGCGGTCGTCGATGTCGGCGGCCGCCCGTACTGCGTCGTGGACCTGCCATTCCGTGGAGCACGCGCGGGCGGACTCCCGCTGCAGCTGGTGGACCACGCCCTGGAGGCCTTCGCCCGAACGTCGGGCACCACGCTCCACCTGCGCGGCACAGGCCGCAACGACCACCACCTGTGCGAAGCCGCCTACAAGGCGCTGGGCCGCGCGCTCCGGGTCGCCTGCGAGCCCGATCCGCGCCGGACCGGGATCCCGTCGACCAAGGGCTCGCTGGGGTGAGCGCCGCCAGCCCGACGATGCCGAGGACCCGCCGGCGGGCAAAGACCGCGTGGGGCTCGGATCCCGATCGTCTGCGCATCGCCGTCGTGGACTACGGCGCCGGCAACCTCGTCAGCATCGAGCAGGCGCTGACCGCCGTTGGGGCCGACGTCCGCGTGGCCCGACACCCGGCCGTCCTCGAAGAGGCGCAGGCGCTGGTCGTGCCCGGCGTCGGCGCCGCCGCGCCCGCGATGCGCCGACTGGCGCGCCAGCAGTTGCTGGCGCCCATTGCGCGCTGGGTCCGCGAGGATCGTCCCTTCCTGGGCATCTGCCTTGGGCTGCAGCTCCTGTTCGAGGTCAGCGACGAGGACGGCGCCGCGATGTTCGGCGTCCTGCCGGGCCGCGTGGAGCGCCTGCAGGACGCGCCGACGCTGCCGCACATTGGCTGGAACCAGGTCTCCCGCCGGCGTGAGCACCCGCTCTTCGACGGCATCCCGGACGGCGCCGACCTGTACTTCGTCCACTCCTTCGCGGGCGTCCCCGGCGGCCCCGGCGCGGCTGACGCCATCCTCGCCGAGACCACCCATGGGGCGACGTTCGTGTCCGCCGTCGCGAACGGCAACACCCTGGGCGTCCAGTTTCATCCCGAGCGGAGCGGTGCCGACGGGCTCCGGCTGCTCACCAACTTCGTCCGCTGGGCGGGAGGCCGCTGATGCTGCGCCGCCGGATCATCCCGTGTCTCGACGTGGCCAACGGCCGCGTGGTCAAGGGCACCAGGTTCGTTGACCTGGTTGACGAGGGAGACCCGCCCGAGCTGGCGGAGCGGTACGCACTGGAAGGTGCCGACGAGCTGGTCTTCCTGGACATCACGGCGGCCCCCGAGCGGCGCGGCACCCTCCTCGACATCGTGGAGCGGACCGCCCGACGGGCCTTCATCCCGCTCACCGTGGGCGGCGGCGTCCGGTCCGTGACCGACATGCGCCGCGTGCTGCGCGCCGGGGCCGACAAGGTCTCGCTCAACACCGCGGCCGTCGCCGATCCGACGCTCATCACCCGCTGTGCCCGGCGGTTCGGGCGGCAGGCCGTGGTGGTGGCCATCGACGCGCGGCGGATGACCGAGCCGGCGCCCGACGGGTCCCCGCGCTGGGAGGTCCTCGTCCGCGGCGGACGGGACCCGGTTGGCCTCGACGCCGTCGCCTGGGCCGCGCGAGTGACGTCCCTCGGCGCGGGCGAGCTGCTCGTCACCTCGATCGATCGCGACGGCACGCAATCCGGCTACGACACGGCGCTCCTGCGGGCCATCGCCGACCGCGTGGAAGTGCCCGTCATCGCCTCCGGCGGCGCCGCGGGGCCGGACGACTTCATCGCGGCCGTCCTGGACGGCGGGGCGGACGCGGTCCTGGCGGCGTCCATCTTCCATCGCCGCATCCATGCCATCGCCGACATCAAGGCCGCGATGGCGGCCGCGGGCATCCCCGTCCGCCTCAGCACGGAGGGCGCCGCATGAGCAAGCCGATCGGGAAGCCCGAGGACGACGCCGCCATGATCGGCGACGCCGCTGCCGTCCCGGCTTCGCCCGGATCCGGGCCGCTGGACCCGGGGGCCGTCCGCTTCGGTGCCGACGGCCTCGTTCCGGTGGTCGTCCAGGACAGCTTCGACGGCCGCGTCCTGATGGTGGCGTATGCCGACGCCGAGGCACTGGCCGCGACGCTGGCCACCGGCGAAGTCCACTTCCACTCGCGATCACGGGGCCGGCTCTGGCGCAAGGGCGAGGAGAGCGGCCACGTCCTCCGACTGGTTGCGCTGGCGGCCGACTGCGACGGCGATGCCCTGCTGGCGACCGTGGTCCCGGTTGGACCCACCTGTCACCGCAACACCCGGAGCTGCTTCGACGCCGATGGGGCGCCGGCGCAGGCGACCACCCAGGGCTTCGCGTGGCTCGAGGGGCTGTGGGCCACGATCGCCGACCGCGTCGCAACGCGGCCGGCCGGCTCCTACACCGCCAATCTGTTGGCCGGCGGCGTGGATGCCGTCGCGCGCAAGGTCACCGAGGAGGCCACGGAGGTCCTGCTGGCCGCCAAGGACGACGCCGTGGCCCAGGCGACCGGCGCCGACCGCGGGCCCGGCCGCGACGCCCTGGCGGGCGAAGCCGGCGACCTGATCTACCACGCGCTGGTCCTGCTGGCAGAGCGCGGGCTCTCCCCCGCGGACGTGCTGGAGGCGCTGCGCAGGCGCCACAAGGTCTAGCGCGGCGCCGGTACCGACGGGCATGGGCCGCCCGCACCGACCGGCACGGATCGTCAGCCGGCGGAGCGCCGCCCAATAATCAGCCGCTTCTTCCCCACCCGGACAACCAGCCACTCGCCGTCGATGGGCGTCGGGACCGGTTCATCGAAGCGCGCCATGCGCAGGTCGTTGATCGTGACACCGCCCTGGGTGATGGTGCGTCGAGCCTCGCCATTGGACGGGAAGATGCCGGACCGGACGGTCATCGCCAGGACGTCGCCGGCCAGGTCGACCCCATCAAACGTGAACCCGCCCACGGCCTCGTGCAGCGTGGCCAGGACCGCGCCGTCGCGGATGGGCTCCCGCGAGAAGGCCGCCTCGGAGACGCGGACCAGGTGCCGTGCGGTCTCTTCGCCATGGACGCGGCCGGTGATGTCGAAGGCCAGCGCCCGCTGCGGGACGCGCGCCTCCGGCCGTTCCGCGCCCTGGGCCTCGAGCGTCAGGATCTCGGCTTCGGGCAGGAGGGTGAACCAGCGCAGGTAGACCCCCACGTCGCGGTCATCGACGTTGAGCCAGTGCTGGTAGAACGCGTACGGGGTGGTCCGGGCCGGATCCAGCCAGACCGAATCGCCGCCTTCGGTCTTCCCGAACTTGGCGCCCGACGGCGAGAGCAGCAGCGGGTAGCTGAGCCCGAAGGCGCGTCCGTGGCCTTCGCCCTCGCCGGCACCGGTCCGTCGGATCAGCTCCAGGCCGGCGGTGATGTTCCCCCACTGGTCCGCGCCACCCATCTGCATCTCGCAGCCCCAGGTCCGGTGCAGGTGCGCAAAGTCCGCGGCCTGCAGGAGCATGTAGCTGAACTCGGTGAACGACAGGCCGCGCTCCAGCCGGTTCTGGACCGAGTCCTTGGCCAGCATGTACGGGATGCTGAAGTGCTTCCCCACGTCACGCAGGAAGTCGATCAGGCCCAGGCCCTCCAGCCAGTCCGCGTTGTTGGCCATGCGCGCCTGGCAGATCCCGGGCGAGAAGTCCAGGAACCGCGACAACTGGGCGTGGATGGAGGCGACGTTGAACGCGAGCGTCTCCCGGTCGAGCAGGTTCCGTTCCGAGGAGCGCCCGGACGGATCGCCGATCATCCCGGTCCCACCACCCACCAGCGCGATGGGCCGGCCACCGCTCCGCTGGAGTCGGATCAGGCCGAAGATGGGAACCAGGTGGCCGATGTGGAGCGATGGGCCCGTGGGATCGAACCCGTTGTAGCCCATGATGGGCGGCCCGGAGCGCAGTCGCTCGTCCAGGCCCGGCGTCGCATCGTGGAACATGCCCCGCCAGCGGAGCTCGGCGAGGAGCCCCGCCGTCACAGGTCCAGGCCGCGGGACGTCTGGAAGGGCCGGGACTGGGCGAACCGATGCATCACGCCCCCATGGTATCGTGCCCAACCGTATGCAGAAGAGCCTCGCCAGACGCCAGCGCCGGCGCCGCCTCGGCGCCGCCCAGCGACCCCGCGGTGCCGGAGCCGGTCGGGGCGTGCTCGTCGCCATCCCCGTCCTCCTGTTCGCAGGGATGTTGTTCACGGGGCTGATTGGATTCGTCGGCACGGTCAGCGCCTACTCGTACTACAGCCGGAACCTGCCGGATCCCCGTGCCCTCCTCGACAACATCGCCTTCGACCAGCAGACGGTCATCCTCGATCGCTCGGGCACCGTCGAGTTGGCGCGACTGGGTGAGCGCAAGCGCGAGCTGGTCACGTTCGACCAGATCCCGTCCGAGCTGATCGACGCGACCACGGCCATCGAGGACAAGACCTACTGGACCAACGCCGGGTTCGACCCGCTGGCCATCATCTCCGCGGGCCTGGACACCATCTCCGGATCCGGCCGTGGTGCCTCCACGATCACCCAGCAGCTGGTGCGCAACCGCCTGCTTCCGCCCGAGGCCTTCACGGGCACCGTCTACGACCGCAAGGCACGCGAGATCATCCAGTCCATCCGACTCACGCAGGAGTACCCGGGCGCAGTCGGAAAGAAGGAGATCATCACCGCCTACCTCAACCAGAACTTCTATGGGAACCAGAGTTACGGCGTGCGGGCTGCCGCCCTCGGCTACTTTGGCAAGGAGCTCAAGGACCTCAGCCTGGCCCAGATGGCCGTGCTGGCCGGCATCCCACAGTCCCCAACCGCCTTCGATCTGGTCCGCAACGCCGTCAAGGTGTGCGCGGTCGAGGTCCCGGAGGGCGGATCCTGCCCCGCGGGTAGCAGCCAGCTGATCGTGCCGGCCACCACGGAGATCGCACAGCGTCGGGACCGGATCCTTGATCTCATGAAGATTCCCGGCCGGAGCGTCCTCTCCGGCACGGCCCACACCATCGATGAATACGAGGCGGCCAAGGCCGCGCCGATCATCCTGGTCCCCCAGGCCGTGAAGCCGTGGAACGCGGCGCACTTCGTCTGGCAAGTCCGCAACGAGCTGGCGCGCATCCTGTGCGGCGACGAGACGACCACCTGCGAGAAGGTCGACACCGGCGGCTACCGGGTCGTGACCACCCTCGACTGGGGCATGCAGCAGGTCGCCGAGAAATGGACCTACGCGGCGGCGCGAGGACCACAGCAGGCGGATCCCGTGACCTTCCTTGCCAACCTCGGGATCCCCAAGTCGGCCAACTCGTGGATTCTCAACCTGCGCAAGCGCAACATCCAGAACGCGGCCAGCGCGATCATCGACTACCGGACCGGCCAGATCCTCGCCTACGTCGGAAGTGCCAGCTACAACGCCGAGGGCACTGACCAGTTCCAGCCCCAGTACGACGTCCTCACCGACGGCTGGCGCCAGCCGGGGTCGTCAATCAAGCCCATCGACTACGCCATCGGGATCGACGACCACACGCTCACCGCCGCAACCATGTTCATGGACGTGGCCACCGACTTTGGCAAGGGCTACTACCCCACCCAGGCGGACTTCCTGGAGCGGGGTCCGGTCCGGCTCCGCTCCGCGCTCCAGTTCTCGCTCAACGTCCCGGCGATCAAGGCCGGACTGCTCAACGGCCTCCCCCACCAGCTGCAACGGACCAAGGACCTTGGGCTGCAATACGAGCCCACGACGGTCGCGGTGGTCTCCCAGAGCCTTGGCACCCTAGAGACGCACCCGATCGAGATCCTGGGCGCCTACGGTGCCATCGCCAATGGCGGGGTCCTGATGCCGCGCGAGACCATCCTTTCGGTGACGGATGCCGACGGCAAGCCCGTCTGGCCGCTGGGCGATGGCAAGGCCACGGGCCGCCAGGTCCTCAGTGCCCAGGCCGCCTTCATCACCGCCGACATCCTTAGCGGCAACACCCAGAAGGACGTCAACCCGTACTGGTCGGACTGGTGGATCACCGACCCCAACGGAAAGCGTCGCCCGGCGGGCTACAAGACGGGCACCACGTCGGACAACCGGGATGTCCACGCCTACGGCTTCCTGGCGCCGCCGGCCGACCCCAAGGCCCCGGCCTTGGCGGCCGGCGTGTGGATGGGCAACAGCAACAACGAGCCCAACAAGGGCAGCCTGTCGCTGGATTCGTCTGCGCCGCTCTGGTCGGCGATCCTCAACGAGGTCAGCAAGTCCCTGCCGGTGAGTGACTTCACCCAGCCACCCGGCCTGGTCACGGCCGAGATCGATGCCTTCTCGGGCCTGCTGCCCGGACCGTTCACCACCACGACGGTCAAGGAGTTGTTCATCCCGGGCACGGTGCCCACCCGCGTCGATGACCTGCACGCCCAGGTCGACGTCGATACGGCGACCGGCCTGCTCTGGCAGCCGGGCTGCGCGGGCCCCATGGAGACCCGTGGCTACCTCGATTTCACCAAGGCGGAGCCCGGGCTCCCGCAGTTCCAGCCGTTCACCATGGACTGGGCGGCTCGCGCGGCCCAAGGGCCCGGTACGGCGCTCAAGATCCCGCCCGACCCAACGGCGACCCTCATCGGCAACGCGAAGCCGCAGGAACGCACCACCCTCACCAGCTACTTCTACGGCGGCAAGTTCTTCCCGTTCGGCGCCTCGTGGGGCGGCGTGTTCGCTCCCACGGAGACGTGCACCCCCATCCCGGTGCCCTGCCCCACGGCCGGGCCAACGCCGCGACCGGGCGGGACACCCACGCCGACCCCGGTCCCGTCACCCATCGCGACGCCGTTCCCGGTCCCGGTGCCGACCCCGACCCAGGCGTGCTTCACGCCGGCCCCCACCCGGGCACCATCACCCACTCCCACGCCGACCCCACGCCCCGGCGGTACGCCGACGCCGACACCGACGCCGACGCCCTCGCCCGCCCCAACCCCGTAGTCCGGGCGCCGCGGCCTCAGGCCAGGCTGACGATCGTGGCCCCGTCGCCGCCTTCGCCGCGCTCGCCCGCACGCACCCCCGTGACCAGCGGGTGCGCGGCGGACGTTGATCGGACGGCGTCGCGGAGCGCCCCGGTGCCCATCCCGTGGATGATCGTGACCCGCGGCAAGCCACCCAGCGAGGCGTCCTCCAGATAGCGGTCCAGCGCCTCCAGCGCCTCTTCGACGCGCGCGCCGCGGAGATCCAGCGAGGAGGCGACGGATCGAGCGCGGCTGAGCCGGATCACCTCGACGTTCGTGGTGGTTACTCGCGGCGACGGCGCGGGGCGGCGGCCGGAGCCGTCCGGACCCGGGCCCGTGCCGGTGGCGCCGGCGCCGGAGCCCAGCGACAGCTCCAGGTCATCGACATCGACGCTGATCCGCATCCCGCCTGACTCCAGGGTGGCGCGGCGCCCGCCCTTGTCGATCGCCGCCACCCGGCCCTCCCACCCGCCGCTCCGGCTGCGGGCGCGCTCGCCGGGTCGCCAGGATCGACGCTCGTGTGGCACGACCTGGCGGGCTGCCTCCTCGGCCGCGTCGGGGCCCGGGATCGCCACGCGACCCAGGTGCTCCTCCGCGCGCGCCAGCGCGGCGTCGAGGGCGGGCTCCGTGACGACCTCGCGGGCCAGGCGTTGGCGCGATTCGCTGACCTCGTCGCGGAGGGACGCGACCAGCCGTTCGGCCTCCCCGCGCGCCGCACTGACGATCTCGTCCCGCTCGCGCCGTGCGCGCCTCCGCTCCTCCTCGGCCTCGGCCCGGGCCGTCGTCGCGCGCGCCTCCGCGATCCTCGCGCGCTCCAGCGCCTCGCCGGTCTCCCCCTGCGTCGTGCGGATCGCAGCGAGCGTCGCCTCGAACGCCCGCTGGGCATCGGAGAGACGCGACCGCGCGTCGGCAACGATCGCGGAGGCCAAGCCCAGGCGATCCGCGATGGCGAAGGCCTGCGAGCTGCCGGGCAGCCCGATGGTGAGCCGGTAGGTAGGTGAGAGTGTCTCCAGGTCGAACTCGACGGACGCGTTCCGGGCGCCGGAGGCAGTCTGAGCGTAGGCCTTCAGCTCGGCGTAGTGGGTGGTCGCCGCGACCAGGGCCCCGGCCCGGATGAAGTAATCGAGGAGCGCCTGGGCCAGCGCCGAGCCCTCGGTGGGATCCGTCCCGGCTCCCAGCTCGTCGAGCAGGACCAGCGTCCCGGGCCCCGCCGCCGAGATGATCCGGATGATCGACCTGAGATGGCCCGAGAACGTCGACAGCGATTGCGCGATCGACTGCTCGTCGCCGATGTCGGCGAAGATGTCGCGGAAGACTGGCAGGCGGCTCCCATCCGCGGCCGGCACGTGGAGCCCCGCCTGGTGCATGGCGGAGAGGAGCCCAAGCGTCCGCAGGGTGACGGTCTTGCCGCCGGTGTTGGGCCCCGTGACCACGAGTGCGCTGTAGCCATCACCCAGCCGAATGTCGATCGGGATGACCCGCCCGGACAGGCCCGGGTGGCGTGCCGACAGCAGGATCACCTCCGGCCGCACCGTTGTGGCGGCGCGCACCCCGTCCAGCTCTCCCGCCAGGATCGCCTTGGACGCCCAGAAGTCAAAACGCGCCAGCGACTCCAGGGTCTCACGCAACTGCGGCGCGTGGGCCGCGACGTAGGCCGACAGTTCGTCGAGGATCCGGTCCACCTCGGCCTGCTGGGCCGCCTGCGCCTCGCGCCACGCGTTGCCCAGCTCCACGACCACCAGCGGCTCGACAAAGAGCGTCTGCCCGCTCCCGGAGGCATCGTGGACGATGCCCTTGACACGCCCGCGCGCATCCGCCCGGACCGGCACCACGTAGCGCCCGTTGCGGAGCGTGACGATGGGCTCCTGGAGCGCGCTGCCCAGCTCGGAGCCCACGAGGCTGTCCAGCCGACGTCGGAGCCGGTCGTAGGCGAAGCGGACCGCCATCCGGATCCCGCCCAGGCGGGGCGATGCTGTATCCAGCAGTTCGCCGATCGGGTCGAACGAGCGTGCCAGCGTCGAGCGCAATGCCGGCAGTGGGTGGATGCCACGGCCCAGGGCACGCAGCAGCGGCCGACGCTCGTCGGCGAGCACCGTGCCGAGCCGCGCCGCGGCGTCGAGCGTCTCTGCCAGTTCGAGGAACTGCGCCGGCTCCAGGCGCCCGCCGCGCGCCGCGCGCTCGACGGCCGGGCCGATGTCGTGGGCCGCCCCGATCCCCGCCCCGGGGCGATCGGCGAGGAACGAGCGCGCCTGGTCGGTCTCATCGAGCCAGCGGGCCACCAGCACGGGATCGGCGCTTGGCTCCAGTGCCGCGGCGAGCCGCCGGCTGGGATCGAACTGGGCGTGGGCGGCGAGCCGTGCCCGGATCGCCGGGAACTCGAGGAGAGCGAGGGAGCGGGCGTCCATCAGTGAAGCGCCGCTCAGCCGAGACCGGCCGGCAGTCCGCCGGCTCCGGCACGCGTCCCCGGCCGGGACAGCGACGGGTGGCCGGCGATCCAGAGCCGCCACGGGCGAGCCACCCAGTCTGGTCCCGCGTACGCGATCCCGATCCGCGGACCAGCGACGACCGTGGGGGCCGGTTCGTCGGCAGGGGCGGCCTCGATGCGCAGCGCGTTGCGCTGGTCGAGCAGGTCCAGCCCGCTGCACGCGGTGTTCAGACCGAACGCGGCACCAACCAGGCCGGGGCCGGACGCGAGCCAATGCGCCGGCGTGGCGGCGAGCCGTCCGTGGACGAGCTCGACGCGCTCATCGTCCGCCGCGGGCGCGGCGCTATCAGCGCGCCGTCGGGTTGATGCGTCCAGCCTGGCTGCACGCATCCCGGGGATGCCCTCCATCGGCTCCACGGCTCGGATGAGGACGGCGGCCGGTGACCCGACAGGCTCGGTAACGACATTGAGGCAGACGTGCATCCCGTAGACAAGGTACACGTATGCGATGCCGGGCCGCCCGAACATGGGCGCCGTCCGTGGGGTCAGCCCGAACCGCGCATGCGACGCGCTGTCGCCCTCTCCGATGTACGCCTCGACATCCACAATCCGTCCAACACACCTGGGCTCCGACGAAGTGACCGTGCCGGAGGCCTCGCGGATGAGGCGGGCACCGAGCACGGCGCGGGCGGCCGGAAGCGTCGGACCGGCCAGGAGAGACCGATCAATCGAGGTCAGGAGGGCTGCCCCGGGCCCGGGAACGCGTTCTTGATCTGGTCGGGCATGAAGACGTCGAAGACCTTGTCGAACCCGGGAATCAGCACATCACGAAAGAGATTGTCGGCCGCGGAGCCATCGAGGCTGTCGTGGAAGCCGCGCAGGACCGGCAGCTCGTTGCTGGCAGGAACGGCGTAGCCATGGAAGAACGGGTCGATGATCGCCACGATCGCCAGCATGATGACCATGCCCTGCACGACGCCCAGGAGACCGGCGGTGACGTCCTCGAGCAGCGGCGTCCGGGGCCACAGCGAGACCGGCTTGTAGTAGACCTGGGTTGCCAGCGCAAACGTGATGGCCAGCGCGGCGAAGATCACGCCGAAGCCGATCATCCGGCTGTAGTCGGCCGGAAACTGGGTCCAGTTGTGGACGAGGAAGTCCCCGACGGGCTGCCGGAGGTTGGCGGCCAGGACGAACGAGAACGTCACGGTGATGACACCCAGCAGGCGGCGGATGACACCCTGGACGTAGCCCAGCACGAACATGCCGAGCAGGAAGGCGACGAACAGCAGGTCGAAGACCTGGATCGAGTCGATGAAGTCCGTCATGCGCAACGGAGCTCCCTGGCAGTGGTGGGACGAAGACCGGAGGAGGCTGGACGCGACCGCCGGCCCAAGCGTACCAGCGGGCATTTGGTGCAGGCAACCCGACCGTTGGCGCCCGCCGTCGCCCACGGAAGTCCTGCCGTCGAGTGGACAAGCGGGGCCGAAGCCGGACTCAGGATCGGATGCGGCCCCCGACCAGGGCTGCGACGGATGCGGTCACCTCGGTCACGGCTGCCTCGATCTCCTGCTCCGTCGTGGTCCGGTCCCCGGAGGAGAACACGAGACGGTAGGCAAGGCTCCGCTCACCCGCCGACAGCGGGGCGCCCTGGTAGATGTCAAACAACGTCACGGTCTTGAGCAACTCGCCCCCCGCGGACCGGATGGCGGCCTCGACGGCGGCTGCTGGAATCTCCCGGGCAACCACGATGGCGAGGTCCCGTTCGGACGCCTGGAAGCGCGGTGGCGGCGTGGAGCGGACGTCCGGCCGTGCCCCACCCGAGAGGCCGGCGACCGACAGCTCGGCGACCACCAGGCGATCCGTCCGGAGCTCCCAGGCCTCGAGCAGCCGCGGATGCAGCTCCCCGACGCGGCCGCCCAGGCACAGCCGGCCCGAAGCGTCACGGCCCGACAGGCGTGCCGCGCGACCCGGGTGCAACACACCCTCGTTGGTCAGTGGTGCCCACGACGGCTCCAGGCGGAGGCTGCGGCAGAGCATCTCCGCGAGGCCCTTGGCGTCGTCGAGGTCCACCGGCCGCGCCGGACGATTCCAGGCGGCCGGATCGCCCGCGCCGGTCAGGGCCAGGCCGGCTCGCCACCATTCGATGGCGTGCTCACCGGAGCGCCCGTATCCCTTGCCGATCTCGAAGATGGCCATGTCCTGGCGGCCATGGCGCAGGTTTGCCGAGACGACATCGGCGAGGCTGCCAACCAGGCCCTGGCGGAGGATCGCGTGCTCACTCGAGAGCGGGTTGGTGACCGTGATGGGTGACCCCTCGGCCGCGGTCTCGCCCTGGGCGGCGATGTCGGCGCTGGACCACCCGAAGACCTCGCCGTGACGCGGCGAGACGAGGGCGAGCGTGACCACCTCGGTCAGGCCGGCACCGGCCAGGGTCGCGCGGACGGCGTCGCGCAGCTCCAGCGGGTCGGGTCGCCAGGCCGGCATGGGCGTGCGGGGGAGCATGGCGGGGACCAGCTCGTAGCCGCGGACGCGCGAGACTTCCTCGGCGATGTCGGCCTCGATGAGGATGTCCCGCCGCCACGTCGGCACCACGGCAAGGAGTGTCTCGGTGGTTCCGGCCGGGACGGAGAGCGGCCGGGTGCCCGCAGCGATCACGATCGTGGCGGAGGCCGGGACTGCCTCCTCCGTGGCGACGCCCACGCGGCGCAGCAGGTCGCGCTGCTCCGCGGTGGACAGTGCCGTGCCCAGCAGGCGGTTGACCCGCGATGGACGGAACGCGACACGCTCCTCGCGCGGCTCCTCCGGATTGGTGTCGACGCGGCCCGGCGCCACCTCGCCGCCGGCCCACGCCGCGACCAGCTGCGCGGTTCGGTCGGCGCCGATGCGGGCCAGGCGTAGCTCCTGGCCCTTCTCGAAGCGAAGGCTGGCCTCCGAGCGGAGCGCATAGCGCTGCCCGGTCCGCCGGATGGAGATTGGGTCGAAGACGGCCGACTCGACGATGACCTCGGTGGTGGCGTCCCCGATCTCCGAGCCGGCCCCGCCCATGATCCCGGCGATGGCCAGCGGCCCACGCGGATCCGCGATCAGGAGCGTGTCGTCAGCCAGGTGGCGGTCAACGTGGTCAAGCGTCTCGATGCGCTCACCGGCCACGGCCCGGCGCACCACGATCCGGCCATCATGGATGGCGGCGGCATCAAAGGTGTGGATGGGCTTCCCCATCTCCAGCATCACGTAGTTGCTGGCGTCGACGACGTTGCTGACCGGCCGCATGCCGGCCGCGAGGAGGCGCATCTGGACCTGGTCCGGCGACGGCCCGATCCGGACGCCGCTCACCCAGCGGCCCACGAACCTCGCGCACAGGTCGGGGTCCTGGACGGTCACTGTGAGGCGCTCGCCCACCGGCCGACCCGATTCGACGACGTGAATCTCGGGCCAGCGCACCGGGGCGCCCGTCACGGCGGCCACTTCGCGAGCCAGGCCCAGGATGCTCAGAGCATCGCCGCGGTTGGGCTTGACGTCCACGTCGAGCACCACGTCGCCCAGGAGATCCACGAGGGCCACACCCAGCGGCATGTCTGCCGGCAGGATCAGGATCCCCTCCCCGTCCGACGTGATCCGGAGCTCGTCGCCGGAGCACAGCATCCCCGCGCTGGCGATCCCCATCTTCTCGGTGCGCTCGATCCGCCGATCGCCCGGGAGGACGGCGCCCGGCAGTGCCACCGGCACGCGCTGGCCCGGGGCGATGTTGTGGGCGCCGCACACGATCTGGAGCGGCTCGCCGGAGCCGATGGAGACGGTGGTCAGGTGGAGCCGGTCGGCGCGCGGGTGCGGATCGACGGTCAGCAACTCGCCCACCACGACGTTTTGCCACTCGGCGCCCCAGCGCTCGACGCCCTTGACCTCCATGCCCAGGAGGGTCAGGCGCTCGGCCAGCTGCTCGGGGGTGAGCTGGATGTCGACGTACTCCCGGAGCCAGGACAGCGGCACCCTCATCGGAACTGCTCCAGGAAGCGCAGGTCGTTCTCCATGTACAGGCGCAGATCGCCCACGGAATGGCGGAGGTTGGCGATCCGCTCCACGCCCATCCCAAACGCAAAGCCCTGGTAGCGCTCCGGGTCCAGACCGCCGTACTGCAGCACGACCGGGTGGACCATGCCAGCCCCCAGGATCGTCATCCAGCCGCTCCGCGAACACGCCGGGCAGCCCGACCCGCCGCACACGACGCACTCCACGTCGAAGGCGACCGACGGCTCCGTGAACGGGTAGTAGCCGGGCCGGAAGCGCGTCCGCTTGCCCTGGCCGAACATGGCCTGGGCGAACTGGTCGAGCAGGCCACGCAGGTCGCCCAGCGTGGTGCCCTCGTCGATCATCAGTCCCTCGACCTGGAAGAACTCCGAGGCGTGTGACGCGTCGATGGCCTCGTACCGGAAGCAGCGTCCGGGCAGGAGCGCCCGGATGGGCGGCGTGCTGGCATGCATCACCCGGATCTGGCCGGGCGACGTGTGGGTCCGCAGCAGCTTGCCGTCGATGTCGACGTACAGGGTGTCCCACAGGTCCCGTGCCGGGTGGTCCGGCGGGATGTTCAGCATCTGGAAGTTGGTGAGGTCGTCCTCGACCTCCGGACCTTCGTGGACCACGAAGCCAAACTGGCTGAAGATCTCGGCGATTCGTCCGGCGGTCTCCACGATGGGGTGGAGGGAGCCTCGGCGAATGGGGCGACCCGGCGTGGTGACATCCACGGTCTCGGCCCGGAAGCGGGCCTCGAGCTCCTGGGCGCGCAACTCCACGCCACGGGCCTGGAAGACGTCCTCAACGGCCACCCGGACGGCGTTGGCGACCGCGCCCACGCGCGGCCGGTCATCCGTGGGCAGCCCGCCGATGCCACGCAGGACCACGCCGAGACGGCCCTTCTTGCCCAGGACGTCCACTTCAAGGGCGGCGAGAGCCGCCACCTCCTGGGTGTCCGCGATGGCAGCCACGACCTCGTCGCGCAGCGCCTCGAGATCGCGGGTCAGGCCGGCGAGATCCACGGCGTCCTTCCTGGTAGTGGCGAGGGGAGGCGGCTGGCCGGCCCGGGAATCATGAGCCCTCGATCGTCCGCGACGTCGAGGGCTCGATGCTCCGGGTTCCGCGGGGAAGCCGGCGGGATCAGGCGCCCTTGGCGATCTCGGCAATCTGCTTGAACGTGCCGGCGTCGCGAATGGCGATATCGGCAAGGATCTTGCGGTCGATCGCGACGTTGGCGAGCTTCAGGCCGGCAATGAAGCGGCCGTAGGTGACGCCGTTGAGGCGGGCGGCCGCATTGATGCGAACGATCCAGAGACCACGCATCTGGCGCTTGCGCTGCTTGCGGTCACGCGTGGCATACGCCATCGCGTGGAGCAGTGCCTCGCGTGCCGGCTTGATCAGTCGCGAGCGAGTGCCGCGTCGGCCCTCTGCGTCGTGGAGAAGGCGCTTGTGGCGCTTGTGGGACGTTACGCCCCGCTTGACTCGAGCCATGTCCGGTCAGCTCCTAGAGGTAGGGCAGCAGCCGGCGAACGGCGCTGGCGTGGGTGCCGCCGACCAGGGACTTGCCGGCGTAGCGGCGGGTCCGGCGGGACGACTTGAGCTCGAGGTGGTGGCCGCGACAGGAGCGGACGCGGATCACCTTGCCGCTGCCGGACACGCCCAGTCGCTTCTGGGCGGCCTTGTGGCTCTTCATCTTGGGCACGGTGATCTCACTCTCCTGTCGTGGCCGGCGGCGTGGCCGGCGTCTTGACCGCCCGGGGGGCCCGCGGGGCCTTGACCGGTGCAGCGGGCCGCTCCATCACGGGAGCGGCGTCCTGGGCTTCCTGGGCGACCGTCGACGATGCCTGGGGCTCCGACGCTGCAGCGGGCTCCGCTGCAGCGACCGGCTCCGGCGCCGCGACCGGCTCCGGGGACGCTGCACCAGGCTCCTCTGCGGCGACCGGCTCAGCCACGATCGGATCGATCGCGACTGTCTCGGGCGCCATGGCGGCCGGCTGATCCACCGCTTCGGAGGCTTCCTCTTCGGCGTGGGCCTTGGCCGGTGCCTCATGCACCTTGGGCTTGTGCGTGGAGGCGACGGTCACGTACATCGACTTCCCCTCGAAGATCGGTGTCCGCTCGACCACCCCATGGTCCTTGATCTGCTCGCCGAACTTGGTCAGCAGGTTGCGTCCCAACTCCGGGTGCGTGAGCTCCCGGCCGCGGAAGCGGACGGTCACCTTGATCCGATCGCCCTCCTCGAGGAACTCGATCGCACGATGCAGCTTGGTCTCGAAGTCGCCGATGCCGATCTTGGGCGTGAGGCGGACTTCCTTGAACGTCACCGAGCGCTGGCGGCGCTTGGCCTCTTTCTCCCGCTTGGTCAGCTCGTACTTGTAGTGACCGAAGTCGAGGAACTTGACCACGGGGGGGACCGCCATGGGCGCGACCTCGACCAGATCGAGTCCGCGCTCCTGCGCCATCTGGAGAGCCGCTGGCGTGGCCATGACGCCAAGCTGATTGCCCTCTTCATCGACCACCCGGACCTGTGGGATCCGGATCATCTGGTTGATGCGCAGATCTCGGCTGATGGTGTACCCCCTGAGACGTTGACCGCATGATAGTCAGCAGCCGCCATCGGCTGCGGGCACGCCGCAGCACGGGCGCGGTTGTCGCGGGACTATAGCACAGGGCTTTTGCCATCGGCAATTGCGCGGACGTCCCCGCGGGCGTGGCGCACCTCGCGGTCAGCCGACGCCGCGGGCGGCTGCCTCGGCCGCCAGCCGATCGGCGAACGCTTCCCACGCCTGGGCCAGCTGCTGCTCGCCGGCGCGAGTCCGTGGCGAGGCCGTGCGGGCTTCGATCTCGCGATCGCCCAGCACCACCATGTACGGGACCTTCTGCTCCTGCGCCAGCCGGATCTTGTTCTGCATCCGGTTGTCGGACCCGTCCACGTCCACCCGAAGGCCGCGGCTGCGCAGGATCCCCGCCAGTTCCTGGGCAGCGGGGATGTGCCGGTCCGCGATGGGGACCACGACCGCCTGGACCGGCGCGATCCAGAGCGGGAAGGCGCCGGCGAAGTGCTCGATCAGGATGCCGATGAAACGCTCCAGCGAGCCGTAGATGGCGCGATGGATGGCAATGGGCCGGCGCTCCTTGCCCTCCTCGTCGATGTACGTGAGGTCGAAGCGCTCCGGGAGCATCGTGAGGTCCGCCTGGATGGTCGCGCACTGCCACTCGCGGCCCAGGGCGTCGTCCACGTAGATGTCGATCTTGGGCGCGTAGAAGGTGCCGTCCTTGGGCTTGACGACGTACGGCAGGCCGGTCCGGTCGAGGGCCTGGCGGATGTACGACTCCGCCTGTTCCCAGAGCGCGGGGTCCCCGACCGCCTTGTCCGGCTTGGTGGCAAACGCCAGGCGCGGCTGGAGGCCAAACCACGAGTAGGCCTCGCGGACCTCGCCCAGGAGCGCCTCGATCTCCTCGCCCAGCTGGTCCGGCCGGACGTAGATGTGGGCATCGTCCTGGATGAAGTGGCGAACCCGGGTCAAGCCCGACAGCGTGCCGGACCGCTCGTTGCGATGGAGACGACCGTACTCGTTCAGCCGGAGCGGCAGGTCGCGGTACGAGCGCAGCTTGCTTCGGTAGATGAACGTGGATTCGGGGCAGTTCATGGGCTTGAGGCTGAACTTCTGACCCTCGGACTCCACGATGAACATGTTCTCGGCGTAGTGGTCCCAGTGGCCGGACTGCCGCCACAGCCGCTCCGAGACGATGATGGGCGTGCTGATCTCCTGGTACCCGCGCCGCTCCTGGAGCTCGCGCATCGCGGTCTCCAGCGTCCGCCAGATCCGCTGGCCCTTGGGATGCCAGAAGGCCGAGCCGGGACTGATGTCATGGAAGCTGAACAGGTCGAGCTGGACCCCCAGCTTGCGGTGGTCGCGCTTCTTGGCCTCGGCCCGGCGCCACAGGTACTGGTCCAGCTCCGCCTGCGTGTTCCAGACGGTGCCATAGACCCGCTGGAGCATGGGGCGCTTCTCGTCGCCGCGCCAGTAGGCGCCGGCGACGGCGAGGAGCTTGAAGGGGCCGATCTTGCCGGTGGAGGCCACGTGCGGGCCCTTGCACAGGTCGATGAACGGGCCGTGCTCGTAGGTGGTGGTCTCGGGCATGGGCGTGCCGGTGGCCGTTGACCGGGCGGCCAGGTCGTCGAGGATCTCGACCTTGAAGGGCTGGCCGCGGAGCTCGAAGAAGGCGCGCCCGTCATCGGGCGCCATCTCGGCACGCACGAAGGTGTGATTGGCCTTGATGCTCTCCGCCATCCGCCGCTCGATGGCCGCGAGGTCGTCCGGGGTCAGCGGCCGGTCCACCTGGAAGTCGTAGTAGAAGCCGTCCTGGATTGCCGGACCAATGCCCAGGCGCGTCCCGGGGAAGAGGTCCAGCACCGCTTCGGCCATGACGTGGGCCGTGGAGTGGCGCATCGCGTCCAACTCGCTGTGGGCGCCGTGGTCCAGCAGCTCGTCCACGGAGCCGCGCTCGGCGGGGACGAACAGCTCGTCGTCCTGGTCGACTGAATCCGCCATGGGTGCCAGCCCTCCCGTGTCGCGTCCCGAATGTCGCTCAGGGAAGCCCGGGCGCGGAGCGGCGGGACCCTACCACACGCCCGCGACGCCGGACGGCGTGGGGGGAAGTGGATGTGGTGGGCGACACTGGACTCGAACCAGTGACCTCTTGCATGTCAAGCAAGTGCTCTAACCAGCTGAGCTAGCCGCCCGTGCAGCGCGGTTCCGTCGCGCTGCAGGCGAATGATAGCGCAGGACGCGGCCGGTGCTCCACCCCACGCAACGCACCGGCGCCCGCGTCCCGGCAATCCCGCCATCAGCCCCTTGTATCGGCGCTGTGACAAGCCTATCGTCGGCGCGTCATCGATGGTGGCAGGGTCAATCCCCGCACCTCGGGCACCACCGAGCCGGGGCTGGCCGCGGAGGGTTTGATGGAGATCGTGGCCGCGCTCTGCGTCTTTGGAGCGATCATCATCTGGGTGCGCCGATCGGACCTGTCCGTCCGACTGGACGCGCTCGAACGCCAGCTTGCGGACGGGGATGATTCCCGGGAGCCGCGGCTCAAGCACCTCGAGAGCGAGGTGCAGATTCTCAAGGCGCGGGTGGCGGTGCTGCAGCGGCGGGACGCGGACCGTCCTGCGCCGACGACCGTCGCGGCCGCCCGACCGGCCTCCACGACGACCGGGCGCGTGGTCCCGCCCGTCCCGGATCCGGTGCTGGAGCATCCAGCGACGCCCACGATCCCGCCGCTCATCGAGCGGAAGGCCGATCCGGTCTCGATCCCGGTCACGGCGTGGCTGGAGCCCGACCTGGCAGCGGCGGCGTGGCTGGAGCCCGACGTGGCAGCGGCGGTGTGGCTGGAGCCCGACGTGGCCCCGGCGGCATGGGCCGACCTGGACGCCACAGGCCGGCGCGCCACGGCCGCCGCAGCCAGCGCAAGCCCGGTCTCGGCGGCAGCGAGCGAGACGTGGTGGGACAGGAAGCGCGAGGCCGCCGAAGCGTCGACGGGCCCGGGCCTCGGACATCGCCTGCTAGCCAAGCTGGGACTGGCCGAGCAGGGCGTCGGGCAGGGCATCACGCTTGCCCTCCTCCAGGATTGGGTGGAAGGTCGCCTCCTGGCCGTTGTCGGCGGCATCGCCGTCTTCCTGGGTGGTGTCTTCTTTCTCAGCCTGGCCTTCAGCCGGGGCTGGATCACCGTGGAGATGCGCGTCGGCATCGGCCTGATCGCCGGCGCGGCCCTGATGATCCTGGGCGAGCTGGCATTCAGTCGGCTGCGCGGGATCCTGGCCCATGTCCTCGTGGCGGTGGGCCTCGCCATCCTCGAGGTCGCGTTCCTCGCGGGCACCCGGCTGTTCGGGTTGTTCCCGGTCGAGGTGGGCCTCATGGGGGCGTTCCTCGCGGCGGTCGCGGCCGCCGTCATCGCCGTCCGCCATGACTCTCAACTGGTGGCGGCCTACGGGCTGATCGCGGTCCTCGCGGCCCCGCCGATGCTGGGTGCCAGCCCCACGATGATCACCCTCCTGTTCGTCGCTGCCACCCTGGTGGGCACGACGGCCATCGCGCTCTTCCGGACCTGGATCTGGCTGCCGCCGCTGGCCTTCGTGCTCGCCGCCCCGCAGGTCGCGTCGTTTGTGTCCGGTGGGCCGGAGGTGACGCAGGGCCTGATCGCCGTGGCCGCGTTCTGGCTGGTCAACCTGGTCGCCGCGGGCGGCGAGGAGACCCGTCACCGCACAGACGTGCTCCGAGCGACGACCGTCACCCTTCTGCTCGCCGATGCGGCCTTCACCCTGTGGGCCGGTTTCGCGGTCCTCACGGGCCCCTTCGAATCGTTCCGCGGCACCTTCACGCTGGTGCTGGGCGCGGCCCACCTGCTGGTCGGGCTGGGGTTCCTCGTCCGCTACGGAGACCGCCATCCATTCGGCCTGATCGTGGCTGCGTCGGGCGTCGCCGCCGTGGCCATGTCCGTGCCCATCCGCTTCGATGGCGCGCCGGTGCCGATTGCCTGGGCGGCCGAAGCCGTCGCCCTGGCCTGGGTCGCCGTCATGCGCCGCCACCCGTACAGCGCGGCCGTCGGCATCCTGCTCGGCGCGCTGTCGATCGCCCACCTGGTCATCTTCGAGTACGCGCCCATCAGATTCGGCCAGGCAGCGACGCCCGCCACCCCGTTTGCGGGTGCCGGCGGCGACGGGGTGGTCTTCTGGTTCATCATCGGCGCGCTGCTGCTGACCGGCCTCATCGTCCGCCTCGCGTGGGTTCGCGCCATCCTCGCGGTGGTCGGCGGGCTCGTGGCGATCTACGTCTTCACGTTCGAGCTATCGGGCGCCGGGCTGGTCGCCGCGTGGGCGTTGCTGGCCACCACCGGACTGGTGCTGTTTCACCGGGTCGTCGCGCCGAACATCGCCCCGGGCTTCCGGGAGCGCGGGATTGCGTCCCTCCACCTCCCGGCCACCGCGGAGTGGATCGTCGATGACTACGCAGGCTGGCTGAGCGGCCAGGCCCGACGGGCATTCCTGGCGACGGCGCTCCTGGCCGGGGCCGGCACCGTACTCCATCTCGTGACCTTCGAGTACCCGCTCTTCCGGCTCGGCGCGGGCCTGGGCAGGAGCCCGTTCGACGGGGAGCAAGCGCTCTCCTTCGGCGTCGTGCTGGCGGCCATGGCGGTCACTGGCGTCCTGCTGCCCATCGGCTGGGTCCGGGCAGGCCTTGCGGCGGCGGCCGGCGCGCTCGCGATCTACGTGTTCCCGTTCGAGCTGTCCGACACCCCGCTGGTGGCTGCCTGGGCTGGCCTGGCGACGCTCGGCCTGGTCCTCGATCACCGCCTGGTCGAGCCCCGCCTGTCGTCACTGCACGTCTCGCCAGCCGCCACCGGGGGCGACGAACCCGCTCGTGACGGCGCAACCACCGCGGCCTGGCCCGGCCCGTTCATGCAGCCGGCCTTCCTGGCAGCCGCGCTGGTTGCCGGCCTCCTCGCCATCAGTCATCTCCTCGCGTTCGAGTACCCCGCCGCGGGCGTGGCCGCCGCGGACCGGACGGCGCCGTTCGCCAGCAACCAGGGCCTCGCCTTCGTCCTGGTCCTGGCGTCACTGGGCGTCGTCGCTGCCCTGGTCCGGGTTGCCTGGGTCCGCGTAGGCATGGCCGCCGCGGCCGGGCTGCTGGCGCTGTGGGTCTTCCCCTTCGAGCTGACCAGCTCGTCGCTGGTGTGGGCGTGGTCCGTCCTCGCGATCGCGGCCTTCGCGCTCGAGGCTCTGGTGATCGAACCTTGGGCCGGTCCCGAGTTCTCCGACCTAAGCACGGTGCCGGCGCTGACCCGCCTCGTCCGGCCCGCGGTCCGCGCGCTGGGCGCCCTGGCCGGCAGCGCCATGGCCTTCCACATCATCGCGTTCGAGTTCCCGCTTGACCGGCTGGCCCGCGAAGGCCTGGCGCCAACGCCGCTGGCAGGGCAAGAAAGCCTCTCGCTGCTGGCGGTCCTGGCGGCCCTGGCGGTGAGCGGATGGGTCATGGGCCAGCGCTGGATCCGGCTGGGCATGGCCGGGATCGGCCTCACCCTCGTGGTCTACGCCGCCGGCTTCGAGGTCCCACGCCCCCACGTCATGGTCGCCTGGGGCGTCCTCGGCGTTGGCTCGGTCGCCATCGTCCGTCGCCTGGTCCGGGTTGACCTGCTGTCGGAGGCGCGCGAGACGACCATGGGCTGGTTGGGCGACCGCGGCCCGTTCGCGGCGACCGCCCTCGCAGTGACGTTCATGGTGTCCCAGGCGCTGACTCGCGCCGAGCCCATCGCCTTCGCGAGACAAGTCGTCGGCGAGGCGGCGCTGACCGGCGTGCCGTTCGTGGACGAGCGCTCGTATGTCCTGGGGCTCCTGGCGGCCACCTTCGTCGCGCTGGGCGCAACCTGGGGTATCCCGTCCTTCCTCCTCCGGGGCGGCGTGGCGGCGGCCGTGGTCGTCGCCTGGCTGCTGCCGTTCGAGATGCGGCCCGGCTACGCGGCGGCGGGCTGGCTCGCCCTCGTCATCGCCGCCGCCTGGCTGGTCAGGGTCGGCGCGCCCGAGCGGAGGCTCCTGGGCGGGGTCGCCGTTGTCGTGGGCATCTTCGCCGCCGTCGTGGATCTCGCCTTTGTCGCCCCACCCGATCGGTTGGTGGTCGATGCCAATACGACCGTGCTTGGCTGGACCTACCTGACGGACGCCACGGTGGGTGTCGGCGCGCTGGCGATCGCACTGGCGCTGGTTGTCCGGCTCCATGCAGGCCATCCACTGGCCCGCCGGGCACGCTGGGCGGCCGGCATCGCGGGCGCCTATCTCGCCTCGATCAGCGTCGTCGACTGGTTCCAGGCCCAGATTCCCCTGGGGGTCCGCGCGCTGTCCGACCTGCAGTGGGATGCCCAGGTCGGCCTGAGCGTGCTGTGGGCCGTCCTCGGCGGCATGGGCTTCGCCGGCGGGGTCGTGTGGGCCCGCCCCCGGCTTCGACTCTTCGGCCTGGCTCTCCTTGGGTTGGCGGTCGTGAAGGTCTTCCTGATCGACCTCGTCGGCATGCCGATCGAGGGCAGGGTCGCCGTCCTGCTGGCGCTGGGGACCCTGCTCCTGGGCAGCAACTTCGTCTACGCCCGGCTCCAGCGACCGCGGGGGCCATCGCCAACGAAGGGCTGATGCCCCCTGGTCCGCTCCACCGGATCGGCACGCGCCGGGGCACGCAAACCGGCACGGCACTGCCCCTACCATGGGGTCGTGCATGACCTGATCGACTACGAGCTGCTGGATGCCGGCGACGAGCGCCGCCTGGAACGCTTTGGCGAGCGCATCGTGGACCGGCCGGCCCCGGCGGCCCTCGGCCCGCGCCGCGACGACGAGGCCTGGCCGCGTGCGGACCTCCGGTTCGTCCGGCCGGATGGCTGGTCCGGACCCGCGGGGCTGGCGCCCTGGTCCGCCGCGGTGGCCGGGCTGACGCTGGAGCTACGACCCACCCCCACGGGCCAGGTGGGCCTCTTCCCGGAGCACACGGGCAACCTCGGCTGGCTGGCGACCCAGGCGGGCACGCTGCTGGGTGCCGGCGCCGGGCCCGACGGCCGCCCACTCGTCCTGAACCTGTTTGCCTACACCGGCCTGGCCACGCTCGCGCTGGCGCGCGCCGGCGCCGCCGTGGTGCACGTTGACTCGTCGCGGCCCACGGTGGCGTGGGCGCGCCGCAACGCCGAGCTCTCGGGGCTGGCGGAGGCGCCGGTCCGCTGGATCGTTGACGAGGTCGAGACGTTTGTGGCCCGCGAGGTGCGCCGGGGACGGCGCTACGACGGCATCGTGCTGGACCCACCCAGCTACGGCCACGGTGCCGGAGGGCGACCATGGCAGCTGGAGGACCAGCTCCCCGACCTCCTCGCCGCCTGCTCGACGCTGCTGGGCGGCGGCGACGGGTTCTGCCTCCTCACGGCCCACACCAGGGGCCAATCGCCAGAGCGCCTCGCCGACCTCCTCGCCACGGCGCTGGGCCGCGGCTGGCAGGATGTGGATGCCCGCGACATGTCGCTGGACGCGGCGTCGGGCGCTCGGCTGGCCCTGGGCGCGGTCGCGTGCGTGGCCTCCTGACGGCCGCCCCAGCGAGGATGCGCACGTGACCACGACGCCCGAGCCAGCCGGAATCATCACCAGCCTGGCCAATCCGCGGGTCAAGGCCGTCGTGCGGCTCCGCGACCGGCGGGCACGTGAGCAGGCCGGACTGACCCTGGTGGACGGGGCCCGCGAGCTGCTTCGGGGACTGGCCGCCGGCGTCACGGTGCACGAGGGCTTCGTGTGCGACGACCTCCTGCACAGCGCCGACGGGCACGAGGCGGCCTCCCGCCTGCGGGCCATCGCACCCACCTGGACGGTGACGCCGGAGGTCTTCGCCAAGGTCTCATTCGGCGACCGGGCCGAGGGCGTGCTGGCCGTCATCGCCATCCCCGGCACCTCGCTGGAGTCCCTCCACCTCGCGCCGGATCCATTGATCGTCGTGGCAGAGGACGTGGAGAAGCCCGGGAACCTGGGTGCGATCCTCCGCTCTGCCGACGGGGCCGGGGCGGACGCGGTCATCGCCGCGTCACCCAGGACCGACCTGTTCAACCCCAACGCCATCCGCGCCAGCCTGGGCACCATCTTCGCGGTGCCGCTGGCGGCCGCGCCCGCCGACGTGGTGCTGGCATGGCTGCGCAACCGCGGAATCCGGATTGTCGCTGCCCGCGTGGACGGCTCAGCGCTGGTGACCGACACGGACCTGACCGGCGCCCTCGCGATCGCCGTGGGGGCGGAGGCGGAGGGGCTGACCGAGCGCTGGGCGGCCCACGACATTCCCGGGGTCCGCCTGCCGATGCTGGGTGTCGCGGATTCCCTCAACGTCTCCGCGGCGAGCGCGGTCCTGCTCTACGAGGCACGGCGCCAGCGGGGACTCCCCTCCCCCGCCCCGCGACGCACCCGGTGACGATGCCGGCTGGAGAGCCGGCCAGCCTCGCCCGGGCGGGTGGCCGCCTCGCGGCTTAGCTGGTGGTGCGCTCCGGCTCGTCGGCGGCGTGGTCGTCCGATGCACCCAGGGCCGTGCCGGCCGACGACCCGTGGTGGGCCATCTTGTCGTACCGGACATGGCCCGTCCGGGTCGCAAGTCGCCACAGCGCCCGCGGCACCGCGGCCAGCCAGACGAACGTGAAGACCCCGGCCCCGACGGCCCGGCCGAGTCGCGGCCCGGGCGCCGGTGGCAGCCCGGAGGCATCCCGCTCCCAGCGCAGCGCGTCCCAGGTGATGCCGCCGCTGATCACCATGTAGGTCCCCAGGAGCATCGCCGCCGAGCCGGGTCGCCGGCGGGCCGCCCCGAGCGCCGCCCCGATGATCAGCGGCGGAGCCAGGAGCTGCGCCACGTAGAGGGCAAAGTCGGCCTTCTGGCGTGGCGAGAGCCGGCGGCTGGCCATGATCGCGGGGCCGTGTTCGAATGCCCGCCGGGCCGCGCCCTCGGACCAGCGCTCCCGTTGGCGGAGCAGGGACGACCAGCTCCGCACCGGCTCTTCCCAGACCTCGGCATCAAGGATCCACGCGACCACGATCCCCGTCTCCGCGGCCAGGCGGCTCGACAGGTCGATGTCCTCGGTGAGCGCCTCCGCATGCCAGCCGCCGAGCGCCGCCAGGAGGGAGCGACGGATGGTGATCCCGTTGCCCCTGAACTCCGAGCAGCCGTCCATGGCCCAGCGGCCCCGCTGGAGCTCGCCGTCCAGCGTCTGCTCGTCGGCCTGGAGCTGGGCGAGCACGGAGCTCTCCGCGTCGAGGATGCGGCGACGCGGGGTCATGGCGTCCACGCCGGCCGCCGCATAGCCCGCCAGGACCCGGAGGAAGCCGCTCCCGATCCGGGCGTCGGCGTCGAGGACGACGATGTAGTCCCCGCGACAGGCGTCCGGCTGGGCGGCGGTCAGCGCGGCGCCCTTCCCGTCGGGCAGGTTCTCTCCCTCGCGCCGGATCACCCGCGTGACCGCGCCGATCCCGGCCCCGGCCGCAGCGTCGAGGACGGCCACTCCGGTCCCATCGACCGATCGATCGTCGATGACGACCAGCTCGAAGCGCGGCTGGCCATCTTCGTCACGCCAGTCCTGGCCAGCCACGTCGCGCACGAGGGCCGGCAGGACGTTGGCCTCATCACGGCCGGCGACCACCACCGAGAAGGTCACGGGCGTCGCAGCGGGATCCAGCGGCGGGGCGGCCTGGGGCACCGGTGGCCGGCGACTGGCCCGCGCGATGGGGATCACGGACCCGGCAACGACCGCGGCGGCGAGGGCGAGTGGCGTGGATGCCCGGCGGCCCGAGGCGGCGCGCATGCCGCCGGCGAGTCCCCCGAGGAGCACGCCGAGGGCGATCGCGCGCCAGGCGTCGGGCGTCACGGGGCGGTTGGGCGCCGTCATGAGCTGACGTCCGCGACGGTGGACTCCGCCTCATGCGCGGTCGCGGAGGCGCCCAGGTCGTCACGTGCCCGAACGGTGACCCCGATGGAGTCCATCGGGGTGCCTGACACCATGGTGCCCGCAGTGCGCCGGGCATCCTCGGGAGCCACCGGCCCGCGTGCCACCACCGAGACGATCCCGGCGACCAGGACGACGCCCGCCACGGACAGGATGACGTTGGTGGTCCCGACCAGGTCGGCGATGGGCCCGACCAGGATGATGGGCATGAAGCTGGCGACCGAGACCAGCATGTTGAGGACACCGAAGACGCGGCCGCGGACCGCCTCGGGCAGGTCCTCCTGCAGCGCTGTCTGGCTGGAGATGGCGACGATCCCATACGCAATCCCGGCGAAGAAGGCCATGACCACGACGGCGGAGACCAGGGAGGTCATCCCCGACAGGTTGGAGATCTGGTTGGACCGGTCCACGGCGTTGACTGCCCGGCTGATGGGCCCGGCTGCCGTCAGGAGCACGAGGAGGACCCCCAACAGGATCAGGCCGCCCTCGATCGCGCGCCGCCGGACCACGTACTTGCCGTAGGCGTTGAGCAGGAGAATCCCGAACACGATGCCCAGGCCCAGCGGCAGGATCACCACGATCAGGTCCTTGGCGTCCAGGCCCAGCGTGACCTGGGCGAATGACGGGCCCAGCACGCCAATCACGCCGACGAGCGAGGCGGCAATGCCCAGGTAGACCAGCGACCAGCTGATCGCCGGGTTCTGGCGGATGTAGTCGATCCCTTCTCGCAGCGCGCCGACATTCCGGACCACGGCCGTCTCCGCCTCGCCGACGGAGTCGAGGCCCCGTCGCAGCCCACGAGCCGGGCGCGACGCCGGAAGGGTGAAGCAGAACAGCGCGGCGACCAGGTACAGGACGGCGACGACCAGGATCAGCCGCTCCGGCCCGAGCAGGGTCACGATCAGCGGGCCCAGGAGCGCGTACCCCAGCGCAAACGCGCCGTTGAGCGTCAGGGTGAACAGGCCGTTGGCCGACACGAGCTGCGCGCGCGAGACGAGGACCGGGATCATCGCCGCCTCGGCCGGTGCGAAGAAGACGGTGATGACCGACACGAAGACGTTCAGCAGCAGGATCCCGGCGATGTTGTTCCCGACCAGGAAGATCCCGCCGATGGCCACGGCGCGGAGGAGGTTGGTCAGGATCAGGATGGTCCGTCGATCCATCCGGTCCACGTACACCCCGGCCACGGCCGACAGCAGCACCGCGGGCACCAGGAAGGTCAGGAAGAGGGCGCTGATGGCCGAGTTGGACCCCGTCGACTGGAGCACCAGGACGGTCAGCCCGTACAGGACCATGTTCCCGCCAATCTGGGTCGCCACCTGGGAGAGCCAGAGGAGCAGGAAGGGTCGGTTGCGGAGGACGCTCAGCCCGCTGTGGCTCCGACTAGCGGGGACCGGCGCCGCGGAGCTCACGGCCTGGTCCCTGGGGTGGTCGCGGAACGACCGCGCGTGGTGCGCCCGGGCACCGCGTGGTCTGCACCTGGGCCGTCTGGCTGGGCCAGCGGGGCCGTTGCCGTAGGGATCGACCGGTCGCCCCGCCGGACGAATCCTTCGATCCGGCGCTCCAGTGGGCGTCGTTCGATCATCGCGTGGCGACCACAGGTGGCGCACGTGAGGCCGATGTCCGCGCCGAGGCGATCCACCTGCCAGTCCGTCCCGCCGCAGGGGTGCGGGCGGCGGAGTCGGACGATGTCGCCGAGGAGCAGCTCGAGAACGGGCGGGTCGGTCATATGGGCGGGCAGAGTATCAGAGGCGCGGCGCGCCATGGACGGGCGCCAGCGAACGGATGGTGGCCGGGACCTTGAGGCCGTCGGCGGGAGTGACGACGACATGAACCCGCGGATAGGTGGCCGCCAGCAGGGAGATGATCCCGCCGGCGCGGGTGAGGGAGCCTGTCAGGACGTCTGGCGACCCGATGGCCACGACATCGAATGGATTGGCCAGGAGGGTGGTCTCCACGCCGATCGAGCCGGCGGAGCCGGCGACGACCGTGCCCGCCACGAGGCGCACACCACCGACCGAGATGGCCTCCGCTCCGGCGTTCCGCAGCTCGTTGAGCAACTGTTCCACGCCGGGACCATCGATGGGTCCACTCACCAGGATGCGGACCCCCGGCCCGGACACCGGGTCGAGGCCCGACCACGCCCGGATCTTGGCGAGGTCCCGCCGAATCTGGTCCACCGACGACTGGCCGCGCGCCTGGCTGGCGGAGAGCGTCGACAGCTCACGCGAGAGGGTGGACACCTCCTCGCGCAGCTGTCCGTTCCGGTTATTCAGGTTGGCGATCAGCACGGTCAGGTCCTGGGCCGAGAGTGCGGACAGCCCCGGATCGGCCTGCTGTGTGCGAAGCTGGATGACGACGAGCACGCCGAGGATGGCCGCGACCGCGGCGATGGCGGCCTGGTCGCGCCAGCGGTTGCCGGTCACGCGCGCGGTCACGGCGTCCCCGCTGGTGCGTTGCTGGCAGGAGCGCTGGGCGTGACGCTGGGCACGGGCTGGCCGGCGGACAGGTTCACCATCCCGGCGAATGCCGGCACGCGCAGGCCATCGCGCTCCGCGTACGTGAGCACGATCCCACCCTTCTGTGTACGGACGCGGTAGAGCTCCATGAAGCCGCGCGACGCCGAGACCCGGGCGTAGAGATTGGCGGGGCCGATCGCGGTCACGGTGTACGGCGGCGCGAGGTAGGCCGAGTTGACCAGGACGGAGCCCCCGATGTCGAGGAAGGCCGTGCCGGCAAGCACGCGTTCGTTGTTGACGGCGATGGCCTCGGCGCCGGCCAGCCAGAGCTCCTCCACCAGGGTGCGGACGTCCCTGGCCGTGACGATGCTTTCACCGCGACTACCCAGGCTGCCCGAGGTGCCGTCCTCGAGGCGGAAGACGACGCCCGGCCCGGTCAGCGCCACCAGGCCGGCCGCCAGGCGGGCCTGGTGCACTTGGTCGTTGAGCTGGCGGACCAGCAGCGCCGACCCCTCACCCTGGCCCTCCGCGTCCTGGATCTCCTGGCGGAGGCCCAGGATCGCGGACTTCAGGTCCTCCTGTTGCGCCTGCAGCTCACGCACGGCATCCACCAGCGGGGAACGCTCCTGGGTGGTGTACCGGACCCGGGGGCGTTCGCTGGCCAGCTGCGCGGCGATCAGGAAGCCGAGCACCAGCAGGGCCAGCCCCAGCGTGATCTGCCACGTCTGGATGGCGCGGAGTCGAGCGCGGAACCAGGTCACCGGGCGGCCCTCGGCGGCGGGGTGGGACCGACGTCGCGTCGTCGCCGGGATCTGGACCGCACGAGCAGGACGGCCGCCACCAGGAGCAGACCGGCGAGGAGGAGCGGGACCGCCGGCGACCCGGCGCCCTGCGGTGGGACCTGGCCCGGGGTGGCGCTGGTGGCGCTGGTGGCGCTCGACGTTGGCGCAGCGGTGCCCACGGCGCCCGCGCTGCTGGTCGCGCCACCGGTGGAGCCCGCCGCAGAAGAACTCCCAGTCCAGTCGCCGGGCAACGGCCCGCTGGGTGCGGGGACGGGCCCGTAGGCAACCGGGTCACGAGCGCCGAGGCTGGACCGCCAGGCCGCATCGAACGCCGCCACGTCGAGCCCGAGCGCGGCCGTGAAGGCCTCGTCATCGGTCACACCGTTGGCGTATGACCGGATCAGGCCGACCAGCGCCGCCTCGCCCTTCTGGCGAACCAGGAAGTCGACGGCGGCCACGCTCTCCGCATAGGCCAGCCCAAACCGGTCCCGGGTCGTCGGGAACTGGCCGGTCAGCGACGCCAGCGGCATCAGCGTGCCGGCGGAGACCGCCGACCTGACGGTCGTCGTGTCGCTGCCGCCGTAGCCCTGGGCGAGATAGACCGCCAGCCCTTCGTTCAACCAGCGCGGCGGGAAGTGGTACGGGTTCCTGACCGCGGTATCGAACACCAGGTGGGTCAGCTCGTGCGGGATGACGATCCCGACCCACGAGGCGTTGATGTCGGCCGGCGTGATCAGGGCAAAGAGCGTCCGGATCCCCGCGATTGCCTCGCCGCCGACATTCTCGCGGGTGCCCGGGCCCAGCGCGTCGTAGAACGCCTGCTGATCGGCATAGATGAAGAAGTCGATGGGCTGCGTCTCCGTCACGCCGAGCAGCCGGCTGGTGCGCGCTATCGCGTCCTCGCCGATCTGGAGCGCCCGATCACCGAAGGCGGCCGTGCCCTGGTACCAGTGGACGCGGACCAGGCTCCCCTGACGCGTGTGCCAGGTGAACCGGGTGTCGTCATAGCGGACCGTGACCGAGGGGCCCACCGAGGAGCCCCCATCCGGGGCCACCAGCCTCCAGCGGGCGGTCACCGTGGTGTTGGGCAGCAGCCCGCCGGTACTCGTTTCCAGCGTGAAGCGGAGCGTGCTGGAGCCACCCGCCGGGGCAGCCACGACCCGCACCTCGGGCCCGGGCTCCTTCGGGAACTCCAGCAGGAGCTCCGCGCGGAGCATCGGGGCGGCCAGCGTCACGGGCTGACGGAAGTCGATGCCCGTTCCATAGGTTGCCGTGGCCGTGGGCGTCCCGAACGAGCTGCCCGCGGCCGCCGCACCGGGCGCTGTCGCGAGTGCCGCGAGCAGTGCCACGGCCGCGGGCAGCCGGCCTAGCGCGCCCATGCGAGCCCCGCGATCCGGAGGATGCCAAGGCCATTCTGGCTGGCCCCCAGGAGGCCGGTGCGCGACAGCGCCCAGCCGTCGCCGTTGGCCAGCGGGATCACGGGCACGTCTCGCTGCACGACGCCCTGTGCGCGGGCGAAGGCGGCCGCGATCGCCGCCCCATCGCTGGCTGCCCCGGCGTCGGCGATGGCCTGGTCGAACTCCGGGCTGCGCCAGCGCCCGGAGTTGTTCGTGCTGTCCGACCGGAGCAGGACGCCCAGGAAGTCGTTGGGGCCCGGGTAGTCGGCGATCCAGCCCAGCGTCCAGATGGCCGGCGGGTCGTCCCGCAATCGCGTGAAGTAATCATCGCTGACCATCGTCTCGTAGCCCAGCGAGATGCCGAGCGCAGACTGCAGCCCGGCTCGGATGGCCTCGCCGTACGAGCTGCCGCCGGTCACGAAGGCCACCGCCGGGAAGCCCTTGCCGCCCGGGTAGCCCGCCTGCGCGAGCAGCGCCCTGGCGCGATCCGGCTGGTAGGCGGGCAGGAAGATCCCGGGGTCCCGGCCGGGCATGCCGGGCGGGACCATCGCCGTCGCCGGCGTGTCATTCCCCGGGCTGGCCAGGGCCACGAGTCGGCGCCAGTCGATGGCGGCACCAACGGCCTGGCGAACCAGCACCTGGTCAAACGGGGCGCGGCTGGTGTCAAAGCCCAGGTACTCGAGCGAGAGGCTGGGCACCGAGCGCAGCGCCGGCCCCAGCGACGGGTCGGAGCGGATCCAGCTGGCGTCGTAGGTCCCAATCTCGGTGTAGTCGAGGTCGCCGTCCTGGAACGCCGTGACGGGGCTGCGGCCGCCAAGGCTGACCACCAGGTGGACCGTGTTGATGGCCGGCAATCCCGCCCAGTAGTGCGCGTTAGCCGTCAGGGTCAGCTCCGTGTCCGTCAGCGCGGCCAGGACGTAGCCGCCGCTGCCGACGAATCGTCCCGGTGTCAGCGCGGAGCCGTCGGCCACGCCCGCAGGGACCACGGCGAAGGGCGCGGCGGCGATGATCGACGGGAGGTCGCTGGCTGGGTTGATGAGGCGCACGGTCACGTCCGTGCCGTCGGCGGCGAGGCCGACCGCGCGGGTGTCCCTACTCCGCCCGGCGCGGTAGTCGTCCGCCCCGACCACGTCCGACATCAGCGAGGCGAGGGGCGACGGTGCGGCGGGGTCGATGAGCCGGAGCCAGCTGCGCACCACGTCGGCGCCCGTCAGCGGCGTGCCATCCGAGAACGTGAGTCCGGGACGGAGGTGGAAGACCACGCGTCGCCCGCCGTCGCTGCTGTCCCACGAGCGCGCCAGCGCCGGCCGCAGGACGAGACCCGGATCGAACGCGGTGAGCCCCTCGTACAGCTGTGCCGTGACGGACGCACTGCCGATGTCGCCCCCGGCGGCCGGGTCAAGGCTGGCCGGAACACCGGACAGGATGCGGACCTCACCGGGATTGGCGGCGCCGGCGCCGAGGGGGATGCCACCCGCTCCGGACGTGGCGCCGCGCGAGCCGGCCATCGCCCCGGCCAGCACGAGGGCGACCAACGCGAGCGCGCCCAGCAGTCGGCGGCGGGGGAAGGGGCGAACGACCTGGACCGGCGCGAGATCCGGGGCGTCCGGGGTCAGGCCGCCTGCCACCAGGCCGAAGTCCGTTGCAGGCGCCCACCCAGGGCGACCCGGAGCGGTCGCTCGATGGGGATGGGGCAGGGTGCCGCACCCGCGCGGACGCAGCGACGCCCGGCAAACCCGAACACGAGGACCATCACGCAGAGCCGTTGGCGCATGCTGCCGAGTATACGGGCGACGGCCCGCAGCGCCCGTTCGTCAGACCCGCCCGGATCAGCCGGGAGCGTCGCCAACGAGCATGTCATCCCGGTCGCGGAAGGCGTCCAGCAGGCGGTACCGGTCCCGGCGCGCGAGGCGGTCGCGTTCGCCGGCGTTGGCGGCCGGCGCGGCATCCATCGCCTCGGCCCGGACGTCGCGGCTAACGGGCAGGCCGGGCACGACCAGCGCGCGCCTCGCGGGGCCATCCTCCTCGTCGCGCAGCACCAGGCTCCACCAGGCCGCGAGCAGCCGCGGGCTGCGGAACCGCTCGTCCAGCGGCCCGCGGGCAGCGGCATCGTCCCGGCGCATGGCCAGGCACGTGTCGTCCAGCGCGGCGACATCGCCGGTGAGGGGCGCCGGCGCGAGAGACTGGATATCCGCGCCCTCCTGCCCCTGGGCACCCGCGACCGCCACGGTGGGATCGGCCAGGGCGGCCAGCAGCGGCGTCACGACGTCGCCGCCCACCCGCGCGCCGGCACCCAGCACGATGACCACCGCACCGGCGGCCCGCCGCAAGCCGGCGTTGATCGCCGCCGCCGTACCCTGCCGCGCGACAACCCAGACCACCTCGACCGCCTCGGGCCGCCCGGCTGCAACGCGCACGACAGCCTCCGCCACGTCGGGCGCGGCGCCGTCCGCGACGATGACCACCTGCGTGCCGGCGGGTGCCGCCCCGAGGATGGTGCCCACGGATAGCTCGGCGGTCGCCGCGTCGTCTCCGGCCCGGACGATGACCGTGGCCGGCGCAACCGCGGGCTCGTCGAGCCGGCTGGGCACGCCGCCCGACCAGCCGTAGAGCGTCCGGCCCTCCTCGACCACATCGGCCGGGTGCAGGGGCGCAAGGGCAAAGTCGACACCGCGGTCCACGATGTGCCAGCCCAGGGCCTCGATCTCACCCTTCAGGCGGTCGGCCGCGTCGAAGTTGTGCGACAGGCGTGCCGCCTTGCGGGCATGCGCGGCGTCCAGGACCTCCTGCGGGACGTGCGGCCGCGTCATGCGACCACCTCCGTGCCGGGCTCCGCGTCACCGGCCTCACCGGCTGCACCGGCCTCCCAGGCCGGCTCCGAGCGCCATGGCGCCTCCACCTGGATCGCGCCCACGAACTCGGGCAGCTGGCCGCCCTCGATCAGCTGGCGAACGGCCGAGGCCTCCCCGCAATGGACGAAGTAGTGGTAGGTCATACGCAGCAGCGCGGTCCCAACGGACTGCGGGATGCGGGAGCGGCCCATCGGGGTCGCCAGGTTCGCCGGCTCCAGCGCGTCCAGCCACCCGTCCGACGCCGCGGTGACCTCCCGCCAGGCTGCCAGCATCTCGGCGAGCGGCGGGTTTGACCTGGGCTTGCCGTTGGCGGTCAACTCGTTGAGCTCCGGGCGGGGCGTGACACCCTGCGCCCGCGTCAGCCAGGAGAGCTGCTCGTGCCAGGCCAGGTGGCCCACCATCCAGGCGATGGAGTTCATGGGCCCGGGCTGCTGGGCCGCGTGCTCCCCGCTCAGGCCGTCCAGGCCACGGAGGAACTCGCTGCGGGCGAAACGGAGCTGCTCGACGCGGGGATGTGCCATGGCCCGACTATAGCGGCCGACCGGGTCGTCGGACGACATCGTCTCGTTGGATGGTCCACAGCGCCCGATTCCCACGCAACACGGCCACGGCACCGACCGCCATGACTCCGCCGGCGAGCAGGATGGCCGCGGGACCGCCCACCAGGCCGGAGAAAAACCCGCTCTGTGTCTGCGAGAGCGGCGCCATGCCGCGCACGATCATTCCCTGGTTGGCCATCACCCGGCCCCGCATCCCGCTGGGTGCCGCGAGCTGCATCAGGCTGTTGCGGGTGACCGAGACCAGCGAATCAAACAGCCCGGTCATGACGAGGGCCGCAAAGGCGAAGACGTACGTCGAGGTCAGCCCGAAGGCGACGATCGATGCCGCGTAGCCGGCGGTGCACAGGATGGCGAACCGGCCCGGACGGCTCGTGGCACCGACGACCAGGAGGATCCCGATCCCCGCGAGCGCGCCCACGGCATCCGCAGAGAGCAGGCCGCCCAGCCCTTCGGGCCCCACGTTCAGCTGCTCGCGGGCCACGATCGTGATCATCACCTGGTTCATGGCGAAGAGCCCGTAGAACACCTCGAGCAGGATCAGGCTGCGCAGGACCGGCGTCTGCAGGATGTAGACCCAGCCCTGGGTGAGCTCGGTGCGAAAGGATTCGCGGACCCCGCCGACCCGGGCTGAGATCCCGGTCACCAGTGCGAGCGCTCCCATCAGGCAGAGGTACGAGACGCCGTTCAGGAAGAACGGCGCGGCCTCCCCCAGCCCGGCGATGGCAAACCCGCCGATCGCCGGCCCGATGAGGTTGGAGGCCCGCCCGGCCATGGACTGGAGCGTGACCGCCTCCACCAGTCGCTCGCGCGGGATGAGCCGTGGGAAGAGCGATTGGCGCGCGACGGAGTCGACGGCCGTGATCGCGGCCTGGATCCCGACCTGGAGGTAGACCTCCCAGAGCTGGACTGTGTTGGTGACGACGAGGACGCCCAGGGCCAGCGAGGCCACCATCGAGAGGCTCTGCGTGGCAAACAGGAGGCGACGCTGGTCAACCCGGTCGGCGATGACGCCAGCAAGGGGGGTCAGCAGCAGGGTGGGCACGGCCCGGACGATCCCCAGGAGGCCCAGCAGGAAGGGATTGCCGGTCAGCTCGTAGGTGATCCAGACGGCGCCCGTCTGCTCGATCCACTTGCCGGAGTTGGACGCGACGAAGCCAACCCAGTAGAGCAGGAAGTTGCGATAGCCAAGCGGTGCCAGGCCGCCGGGCAGGCGGGCGAACGGCGGGATGTCGCGGGCGCTCGTCATCCGCTGGCCGGTGCGGCGCTCCCGTCGCCATCCGGGTCGTCGTCACGGGCCATGTGCCAGAAGGGGCGATTGCGGCGCGCCACCAGTGCCGCGCTGAGGCCCAGGGCCAGCGATGAGACGAGCACCGCCATCGGCCCCCCGAACAGGCCGGCGGTCACCCCGCTCTGGGTCTGCGCCAACGGGCCGAAGCCCCGCACCACCACGCCCTGGTTGGCCATGATGCGGCCGCGCATGTGGCCGGGCGCCGCCAGCTGGGCGATGGTGCTCCGCGTCACGCTGACCATCGCATCGAACACGCCGGCGACCATGAGGACGGCGAAGGCGGTCACGTAGTCGCGCGTGAAGGCGAACCCGATCAGCGCGGCGGCGCAGGCGATGGCGGCCAGCGTCACGAACCGCCCGGGGCGCGCCGTGGTGCCAAAGGCGAGCAGCAGCCCGGTCCCGACGATGGCCCCCACCGAGGTCGCCGACAGGAGCCCCCCGAGACCCTCGGGGCCGACGCCCAGCGTCTCGCGGCCCACGATGGTGATCAGCACCGGATTCATCTGGAAGACGCCGTACACGACCTCCAGCTGGAGCAGGCCAAGCAGGACCGGTGTCGCCAGGAGATAGCGCCACCCCTCGATCAGCTCCGCGCGCCACGTGGTCCGCACGGCCACGCCAACGGACCATGCCACGCCCTTGATCCCGGCCAGGGCGCCCATCAGCACCAGGAAGGTGGCCGCGTTGAGCAGGAATGGGGCCGCGTCACCAAACCCCGCAATGGCGAACCCGCCGACGGCGGGCCCGACCAGGCCGGAGATCCGCGCCGCCGTCGACGTCAGCGTGACGGATTCGACCATGTGGTCGCGCGGCACGAGGCGTGGGAAGAGCGCCTGGCGGGCGATGTAGTCCACGGACAGGACCGCGGACTGGATGAAGACCTCGAGGTACAGCTGCCACAGCTCGATGCGCCCCTCGAGGATCAGGAGGCCAGTGAGCAGCGAGGTCACCAGCATGATCGCCTGCGTCACCATGATCAGCCGCCGCTGGTCCACCCGGTCCACCAGCACGCCGGCAAAGGGTGTGACGAGGATGGTGGGCAGCGCCCGGATCACCCCCATCAGGCCCAGCAGGAAGGGGTTCCCGGTCAGCTCGTAAGCCACCCAGACGGCACCCGTGTTCTCGATCCACTTCCCCGCGTTGGTCGAGGCGAAGCCCAGCCAGTAGAGCGCAAAGTTGCGATAGCCCAGAGGCGCGAGGCCGCCGGGCAGGCGGACGAAGGAGCCGGGGCGGCGTGCCGTGGTCATGGGCGGCGGGACGCGGGCTGGGTCACGGGCGATCAGGCATCCGCGATCGACGCGACCGCGTCCGCCAACTCATCGAGGGCCGTCAGGTCCTCAACGACGGGACGGAGCAGGTACTCCGTGGCGCCCATGTCCTCGCGCCGACGGATCTGGTCACGGAGGGACTGCGGCGTGGTGGGGATGTTGCCGCGGTTCCGCTTCACCAGGTCCGGGCTGAACCCGTAGCTGGCCTGGATGTAGGCGTCGGCGTTCTCCTCCGCGCGCGGGCCCAGCGAGTAGTAGCTCCCGGTGACCCAGCGGGGGCGCCCGGCGCGGCCCGCCGCATCCCAGGCCGCCTCGATCTGCCGCCACAGGGCGGCCATCTTCTCGGGATCCCCTCCGCCCGGGGACATGAACCCGTCGCCCCAGGCGGCAACCCGACGCGCCACCACCGGCAGGTAGCCACCGATCAGGACCTCGGGGCCTCCGGGTCGCGCCGGCGCCGGACCGATGGGGCCGATGCCCTCGGCCACGGGCTCACCCGCCCAGATCCGGCGGAGCGTTGCCAGCTGCTCCTCGAGCAGCGCCCCGCGCCGATGGAAATCGAAGCCGGTGACGTCGTAGTCGTCCGTCCGGACACCCACGCCGACGCCCATGGAGAACCGGCCGCCGGAAAGCGCATCCAGCGAGGCCGCCTGGCGTGCCAGCAGCGTGGTCTCATGCGTGGGCGTCAGCATCACGGCCGTCATGAGGCCGATCCGCCGGGTGGCGCCGGCGGCTACCGCCAGGGCGATCAGCGGCTCCTGGGCATTGGTGACCACCCGGTCCGAGACGCCCAGCGTGGAGAAGGGACCCTGGTCGGCACGGATGGCCCACTCCACGAGCGATGCCGCCGTGACACCCCGGCCGCGGGTGGGCAGCCCGATCGCGATACGCATGACAGTCTCCTCCCTGGTCGCCTCCGGGCGACCGATCGTGTGGATCGTGCGCTGCGGCTCAGGCCGGGCGCGCGGCGATCACGTCGGCGATGGCGTCCAGCGTCGGCAGGTCCGTCGTGCACGGCCGAAGGACGTATTCGTCGGACCCAAGGTCCTCGAGACGCCGGATGGCGTCGTAGATCTGTTGCGGCGAGGTTGGCACGTTGGATCGGATCCGGCGCGCCAGGTCCGGCTTGAAGCCGTAGTTCTCCTGGATGTAGCGATCCGCGACGTCGTCCGCGTCGGGGCCCAGCGCGTAGTACGCGCCGGTGATCCAGCGCGGCGCGCCGGACCGGCCCTCGGCAGCCCAGGCGTCCTTGATCTTCTGCCAGAGACCCAGCACCGCCGCCGGGTCGCCCCCGACCGGTGCCAGGTAGCCGTCTCCCCAACGGGCGATCCGGCCGGCGACCGCTTCCACATAGCCGCCCAGCAGCACCTCCGGCCCACCCGGCCGAACCGGGGCCGGACCAATGGCTCCGATCCCGTCTGCGGCGGGCTCGCCCGCCCAGATACGCCGGAGTTGCTCCAGTTGCGCTTCCAGGCGCCGGCCACGGGTGTGGAAGTCCGTCCCCGTCGCGAGGTAGTCGTCCGTCCGGACACCGATCCCCACGCCCAACGTGAAGCGGCCATTGGACAGCGCATCCAGCGAAGCCGCCTGGCGGGCGAGCAGCGTGGTCTCGCGTGACGGAACCACGATCGCCGAGGCCATCAGCCGGATCCGTTGGGTGACGCCGGCCGCCACCGCCAGGGCGATGAGCGGCTCCTTGGCGTGGTGGACGACGCGGTCGGTGACCGCGAGGCTGGAGAAGCCGGCCTGGTCGGCCCGCCGGGCCCAGGCCGTGATGAACGCTCCGTCGATGAACGCCTCGCGTGTCGGCAGGCGCATCCCGATCTTCATCGCCACCTCCTGGATCGTGCGTGCAGGCTGTGCGTGCAGGCTGTGCGTGCTGGCTGTGCGCCGACAGTACACGGCCGGCCGCCGCCGGTGCGGGCTGCGGGGACAACGGCGACCGCACGGGCCGGCCGACTGAGACCGGCCCCCCGATCGGGGGCCATGAGCCCAGCCATGTCCCGCGTGGGCCATCCGACCTGGGTGGTGGTGCACCTGGTACTGCCCGCGCCCCTGCGCAAGCCGCTTTCGGTGCGCTACGGTGTCCGCCATGACTGCTCGTCCCGCTACCGCTGCCGCGACCGCCGCTGCCGCGACCGCCGCTGCCCGGCGCGCCTGGCTCCCCCGCCAGCACGGCGCCTGGGCCATGCTGATCCTCCCGATCCTGGTTAGCGTGGTGGCGAGCTCGCCGGCTCCCTGGCACCTGGCGCTCACCGGCGCCGCGCTGAGCGGCTACCTCGCATCGGCGGCATTCCAGGGCTGGTCGCGGTCCCGGCGCGTGTCCGTCTTCCGGCGGCCGTTGCTGGTCTACACGGCGGCCTTTGCCGCCATCTCCCTCCCGCTGCCCGGCCTCCTCGCCGGCTGATCCGCCGCTCGCGCTCCACGCCCGGTCCGGGTATCGTCCGGGCGTGTCCAGTCACGCGCCATCACCCATCGCCGCGCGAACCAGCGCATGGCTGGCGCGCTGGTCGCCCCTGCTGCCGGTCCTGGTCGCCGAGTTCGCGATGCTCGTGGGCTTTGGCGCCATCCTGCCCATCCTGCCGCTCTACCTCGTAGGCCACGGGATCGACAATGCCCTGCTGGGGGTGATCATCGCGGCCTGGCCGCTGGCCAAGCTGATCTCCGAGCCCATCCTTGGCTACCTGGCCGACCGACGCGCGCGCAAGCCCATCATGCTGGTCGCGCTGGTGATCCTGGCCGTCTCGATCGCCATGCCCCTCTGGCTGACCAGCGCACCGGCCTTCTTTGTCAGCCGCCTCATCGGTGGCCTGGCGACCGGGATGTACGACCCGGCGGCTCGCGGGATCATCGTTGACGCCACCGACGAGGACCGGCGCGGTGAGGCGTTTGGGCTGTACGGCTCCTTCCAGATGGGCGGGCTGATCCTCGGACCGGTCATCGGCTCGGCGGCGACCGCTGTCGTCGGCGGCTACGCCTTCCCGTTCGTGCTCACCGCGGCCCTTGTCCTGGTGGCGGCGCTCTTCCTGGGCGCGCGGCTGCGGGACACACGCGACCTGACACGCGATGACAGAGGAGCCGCTCGCTCGGGCCACCAGCCCAGCCCGCCCTCGCACCTGGGGCCCGGCGGCGAGGAGATGGCCACCGGCCTCGTCGGCGAGGCCGTCCTGGAGGCGGCGCTGAACGCCGCGGCCCGCCCACGGGGCACCGTGGCGCGCGTGGCCGCGGGCGACCGGGGTCGGCTGCTCAACCGGATGCTCCTTGCCGCGGTGGTCATGCAACTGACCTTCTCGTTCTCGACCGGGGTTTACGAAGTCATCTGGAGCCTGTTCATGTCCAGCCTGGGTGCGTCGGTGGCGTGGATCGGCTTCACGTTCACGCTCTTCGCGCTCCCCGTAATGCTGCTCTCCCCGTTCGCCGGGCGCCTGGTGGACCGCTACGGAGGCCTGCGCTTCGCCATCCTGGGCGGCGTGGCCGTGGCCGCCGCGGGGGTGATCTACACGACCGCCACCGAGCCCGTCATGCCGGCGCTGGTCGGCCTCCTCGAGGCGTCCGGGTTCGCGTTCGTGGGCCCCGCGCTCTTCTGGCTCCTGGCCCGCGGGACACCACCCGGGCGAACCTCCACCGCGCAGGGCATCTTCGGGGCGGCCGGCACCACGGGCACCATCGTCTCGTCGCTGGCCGCCGGCGTGCTGTGGGGCGTTGATCCGCGCCTGCCGTTCTACCTGTTCGTCGGCGTCTCGCTGGTGGGCATGGCGGTCGCGGCGGTCATCGGACGCGAGCGCCCCGCGGCGGCCCCGGCGACCGTCGGCGCCTGAGCCACTCCAGCGGCCACAGGTCGTACCATCCGCGCCATGCAGATCGACCTCAACGCTGACGTGGGTGAGAGCTTTGGCACCTGGTCGCTGGGCGAGGACGAATCGCTGATCCCGCTGGTCTCCTCGGTGAACGTCGCGTGCGGGTTCCATGCCGGCGACCCCCGGACGATCCAGCGCACGGTGGCGCTGGCCGTTGCCGCCGGGGCGGCGGTAGGGGCCCATCCGGGCTACCCGGACCCCGCCGGCTTCGGCCGGCGGGCCATGAGCATGTCGCCAGAGGACCTGGAGGCCGCGATCCTCTACCAGGTCGGCGCCGTGGCCGCGTTCGCGCGGGCCGCGGGCACGGAGCTCCGCCACGTGAAGCCGCACGGCGCGCTGTACAACCAGGCCGCGCTGGACCGGGAGACGGCCGAGGCCATTGCCCGGGCGGTCCGACGATTCTCCTCCTCGCTCATCCTCGTGGGCCTGGCCGGGTCGGCGCTGCTCGACGCGGGCGCGGATGCCGGCCTGACCACCGCCGGCGAAGGGTTCCCGGATCGCGCCTACGAGCCGGACGGGACCCTGCGGGCCCGGCACCACGCCGATGCGCTGCTGGGCGACGAGGCAGCGGTGGGCGCCAGGGCCGTCGCGATGGTTCGCGAGGGAGCCGTGTCTGCCGCGGACGGCAGTCACGTTGCCATCCACGCCGCCACGCTGTGCATCCACGGCGACGCGCCCGGCGCGGCGCGTCGCGCCCGGGCGACTCGCACGGCCCTCGCGGCAGCCGGCATCGGCGTCCGCGCGCTCAGCCCGGCCCGCGACCAGTGACAAGCGAGGAGCCGGCCGTGATCACGCTGCCTACCTCGAGGATTCTTCGATTCGGGGACGCCGCGATCATCATCGAGGTTGCCGCCCACGCGGGCTACAGCGCGACCCAGACCGTCAACGCCCTCAACCGCGAGCTGTCCGTTCGCCTCGTCGGGCGGGCCGGCTGGGAGCGGCCGGTCCCTGGCGCCACCACGCTCCTCATCCCGATCGATCCCATCGAGCCCGGCGTCGAGGCGGCGATCGTGGAGGTCACCCGCTGGCTGGACGGCTGGACGCGGCCCGGGGAGGACGACCCCGTCCACGAGTCGGGCCCCATCGTCGAGATCCCGGTGCGCTACGGCGGCCAGGAGGGCCCCGACCTCGCCGAGGTTGCGCGCGGCATCGGGCTCACCCCTGCCGAGGTGATCGAGCTCCACACCGGGACCATCTACACCGTTGCGTTCAGCGGGTTCATCCCCGGTTTCGCCTACCTGGGCCCGCTGCCGCCCCGGCTGGTCCTGCCCCGGCGCGATACGCCGCGCCCCCGCGTGCCCGCCGGCTCGGTGGCGATCGCGGGTCCGCAGACCGCCGTCTACCCCGTGGACTCGCCCGGCGGGTGGTGGCTGATCGGGCGGACGCACGTGCCCATCTGGGACCCGCTCCGGACGCCACCGGCGGTCATCCGCGCCGGCCTGCGCGTCAAGTTCACGTCCCGATGAGCCAGCCGATGGATTCCCGCGAGGTGTTCGAGGTCCTGGCTCCCGGCCTGCTCACGACCATCCAGGACGCCGGCCGGATCGGTCACCGCGACGAGGGCGTGCCGCTCTCGGGCGCCTGTGATCCGGTGAGCATGGCGGTGGCCAATCGCCTCGCCGGCAACCCGCCGGGCGCACCGGTCCTGGAATGCACGCTCCTTGGCCCCGAGATCCTGGCGCTCACGGACGTGACGATCGCCCTGGCGGGGGCGGACCTGGGCGCCACGGCCCAGCCATCGGGCCGGCGCCTTGGCCCGGGCCAGGCCCACCACCTGGCCGCCGGCGAGCGCCTGTCGATGCCCGGCTCCGGCGAGTCCCGGGGGTGCCGTGCCTACCTCGCGGTGGCCGGGGGCTTTGCGGTCCCGCTGGTCCTGGGCTCGCGATCCACCTCGCTGGTCGGAGGATTTGGCGGCCTTGACGGCCGGGCGCTTCGAACCGGCGATCGCCTCGCCGCCGGGCCGACCGGGCCTGCCGCGCCCGGGGGCGATGCTCCGGCGAGCGGCACGAGGCTGCTCCTCCCCCACCCCGATGCCCCTGTCCGCGTGCTGCCGGCACCGGCGCTGTCGGGCGTCGGCGCGAGCGCGGCGGCCCTCGCGGCGCTGTGCGACGCCACGTGGGGCGTCTCGCCCGTGTCGGATCGCCGCGGGCTCAGGCTGGTCGGTCCGCCCATCGCGCCCGCCGCTCCGTCCGATGGCGGCAGCAATGGCGTCATCCCCGGCACCATCCAGCTCACGCCGGACGGCACCCCTCTGGTGCTCCTCGCCGACGCGGGCACCACCGGCGGCTACCCTGTCATCGCCGTCGTGATCTCCGCAGATCTGGACATCGTCGGGCAGGCGCGCCCCGGGGGCACGCTGCGCTTCCAGCCGATCGACCTGCCCTCGGCCCGGCGAGCCCTTGCCGAGCTCCGGCAGACGCTGGCCTTCTAGCTCAAGCCATCGGCGTGCAGACACTCGGCGCCCGGCCCGGTCCGGGTCCCCGCACCTGGGCCGGCCTCCTGGGTGGTGTCGCCCTCGGCGCGGCATCGCTCACGCTCCTGTACCTGGGGATGCGGGCTGTCATGGCGATCGGCGGAGCGTGCGCGGACGGCGGCCCGTACGTCTCCGCCCAATCCTGCCCGGACGGCGTGCCGCTCGCGATGGTGGGTGGCATCTTCGGGCTGTTTGCCGGCGGCGGGGTGGTTGCGCTGTTCGGCGCCAGGATCGGCGGCGGGCTCGGCGGGCTCCCCCTGCTGGGCTGGCCGGCCCTGTTCCTGAGCCTGGGCTGGAACTTCCTCGAGTTCGGGCTGAACCCGCCGGGCGGCGGGGGCCTCGCCTGGGGCTGGCTGATCTGCGCCGTGGCCTTCATCGCCATGGGTGGTGGCCCGCTCCTCGTGGTCCTTCGCACGCTGCCGCCGGGCGCCGGCCGACGGCTCATCGGCCCGGTCCCGGCCCTGGTGGCCGGCACGGCGCTCGCCGGCGCCTGGGTTGGGGCTACCCTGTTCGGGACCATCGCGGGCTGATTCGAAGGAGGACGCATTGGGCAACGTTCCGATCACGCTGGCCGTCGCCCACTACGACCGGCACGTGCCGTTCCTCGAGGGGAGCGTGGCTCCCGAGGGCGTCGACCTCCGGACGATCGAGGTCGGCCAGACCTCGCCCGGCCGGCACGGCACGGGTCGCCACCGGCGGATGCTCCGCGACGGCGAGTTTGAGGCCTGCGAGATCTCCTTCTCCAGCTACCTGATGGCCGTCGAGCGCGGCCTGCCGTTCATCGGCATCCCCATCGTGCCGCGGCGGCTCTTCAGCCAGTCGCTCATCTACACCCGGATCGATTCGCCGCTGACCGGCCCGGCGGACCTGGTCGGCAAGCGGGTCGGCGTGAACACCTACCAGACCACGCTGTCCGTGCTGGCCAAGGGCGACCTGGAGCACGCCCACGGCGTGCCATGGAAGTCGATCACGTGGGTCATCAACCACGACGAGATCATCCCGTTCGAGCCGCCGGCCGGGGTCCGGATCGAGCGGGCCGACGCGAGTGGCGGACGCAAGGTCTACGAGTTGCTGCTGTCCGGGGAGATCGACGCCCTGCTGCTCCCCCATCCGCCCAAGCACCTGACCACCGGCGAGCCAAGGATCCGGCGCCTCTTCCCCGACGCGCGGGCCGCCGAGATCGACTACTTCCGACAGGTGGGCGACTGGCCGATCATGCACTTCGTCATCTTCCGCAACGACGTCGTGGAACGCCACCCCTGGCTCCCCCGCTCCATGTACGACGCCTACCTGGTCGCCAAGGAGCACCTGGCCACCTATTACGCCGACCCCAACTGGTCGTCGCTGGCCTGGGCGCCCCAGTACCGCGAGGAAGAGGCCGCCATCTTCGGCGACCCGTGGAAGCATGGGCTGACCGCCAACCGCCGGAACATCGAGCGGTTCATGCAGTACTCCCATGAGCAGGGGCTGATCGGCGCCCCGTATGCCCCGGAGCGACTCTTCCACGAGTCGGTCCTCGACACCTAGGCCGGAGGAGACAGCGCGTGAGCAAGGTCCCGATCACCCTCGCCCTCTCCCACTACGACCGCCACGTCCCCTTCCTCGAGGGCACGCAGGGTGTCGAGGGAGTTGATCTCACGGCGCTGGAGGTGGGTCAGTCGGCCGAGGGCCGCCACGGCCAGGATCGCCACCGGCGGATGCTGGATCGGGGCGAGTTCGACGCCGCCGAGGTGAGCTTCTCCAACTACATCATGGCGCTGGACCGGGGCGCCCCGTTCACGGCCATCCCCGTGATCCCGCGCCGCCTCTTCTCCCAGTCGCTGTTCTACACCCGGCTTGACTCGCCGCTCTCCGGGCCCGAATCACTCATCGGCAAGCGCGTCGGCCTCAACACCTACCAGACCACCCTCTCGGTCCTGGCCAAGGGCGACCTCCAGCACGTCCACGGCGTGCCCTGGAAAGAGATCACCTGGGTGGTCAACCTGCCCGAGATCATCCCGTTCGAGCCGCCGAAGGACGTCCGCATCGAGTGGCTGCCCAAGGATGGCCCCCGGATTGGGCAGCACCTCCTGGACGGCACCATCGACGCGCTGGTGATGCCGCATCCGCCCAAGGTGCTCACGACGGGCGAGCCAAAGATCAAGCGCCTCTTCCCGAACCCGCGGGCCGCAGAGGAGGCCTACTACCGGCAGACCGGCTACTGGCCGATCATGCACTTCATCGTCCTGCGCAACGACGTCGCCGACCGGTACCCGTGGCTCCCGAAGGCCATCTTCGACGCCTACCTCCAGGCCAAGGAGCGGCTCACCCACTACTGGGCGGATCCCAACTGGAGCCAGCTGGTCTGGGGGCCGCAGTACCGCGAAGCGGAGCAGCGTCTGTTGGGCGACCCGTGGAAGCACGGCTTCGCGGCCAACCGGGTCAACATCGAGCGGTTCATGCGCTACTCGCACGAGCAGGGCCTGATCTCCGCCCCGATGGCGCCGGAGCGGCTGTTCCACGCATCGGTGCTGGACACCTAGTCACCCGGCACCTGCCGGCGGTGCGGCCGCCACCATCCGAACGCCCGTGGACGCCGCCCGATGGGATCGGCGCTCCTGCTCGACGTTCGCGCGCGGGCTGCCGACAGGCGATACGATGCGAGACGACCCGACGCGCGAACCCTGGTGTCCCCAGGCCGGCGCGCACGACCACGTGCTCGTGTACAGACCTAGCGGGGACCTTGTATGCCGGAACCATCCCGTCACTCGCTAGCCGACGGGAACCTCGCCAGCGCGGTCCTCCACGCGACGCCCGAGGCGGTCTTGATCACCGACGACGAGCGCAGAATCCTCGATGCCAACCCGGCCGCCCTGGGGCTCCTGGGCCGCGGCATCGACGATCTCCGCCTGCTGCGGCTGGACGACCTCGCGCCGGCCGAGGCACGCGCACGGGTCGAGGCGGCATGGCGACGCTTCATTGCCGAGGGCTCCCAGACAGGGACCCTGGCCACCGAGCTGCCAGATGGGACGGTCCTCCAGCTGGGCTACACGGCAAGCGCCAACGTCCTTCCCGGCGTCCACGTCGCGTGCCTGCGCGACGTGCTCGAGCATGTCGTCGATGCACGCTACCGGCAGTCGTTCGCCAAGCTCCCCGACCCTGTCGTCGTCCTCGACGCGATCCGGGACGCCGACGGAAGGCTGATCGACGAGCGCATCGTCTTCGCCAATGAGCCATGGGTCGTCGCCGTTGCCGGCGCTGGCGCCGGGGACCCCACGGGCAGCACGATCCTGGGCGTCCGGCCCGGCTCCGAGGATCGGCTCGCGGACCATGAGCGAGTCATCGCGACCGGCGAGACCGATCGCATCCTGACCCGCACGGCCGATGGCACGCGCTGGATGGACGTTCACATCGCGAAGTACGGCGATGGCGTGATCACGGTCGCGCGTGACGTCACCGAGGCCCAGGCAAGCCTCGCTCGTCTCGCGCAGAGCGAGGCGCTCTACCGGCTGCTCGCCGAGAACGCCGCCGACGTCGTCGCGCGGAGCAACGCCGACGGACGGATCGAATGGATCACCGATTCCATCACCGCCGTGACCGGGTGGGATCCGGCGGAGATCCTCGGCCGTCGGCTGCTGGACTACATCCACCCGGACGACCAGGTCGCCATGAGGGCGGACACGGCCGAGCTGGTGGGCGGTGCCCCGGTCACGTCCGCCGCTCGCTTTCGCACTCGGAGCGGCGACTACCGGTGGTTGTCGCTTCGCGGCAAGCCCATCTTCGACGCCGCGGGCCGCGTCGTGGGGCGCGCCGGGGGCTGGCGCGACATCGCGACCGAGCGCGCCGCCATCGAGCAACTGGCAGCCAAGGAGCAGGAGCTGCGCGAGGCGCAACTCGCCGGGCGAACCGGCAGCTGGTCGTTCGACCCGGCAACCAGGGCGGCAACCATCTCGGATGGAGCCCTCGTCCTGTTCGGCGGGAGTGCCGAGGAGGGGGTCCGCACCGCGCTTGGTCGGATCATCACGCCCGAGACCCTCCAACAGGTCCGGGACGCGCTCAACCAGAGCATCGAGCGTCGCGAACCGTTCGACGTGGAGGCCCCCTTCCTGCGAAGCGGGGGCAGCCCCGGCTGGCTGGCCGTGCGGGGTGCGCCGGTCTTTGGGGCCGATGGCGGGTTGGTCGCCCTCCGTGGGATCGTCAGCGATGTCACCGGCTCCAGGGAGGCGCAGCAGACGCGCCTGGCGGCCGCGGCCCGGCTGCACGCGGTCATCGAGGCCCTGGGGGAAGGGGTCATCGTCCAGGACCTGCACGGGACGATCACGGCGGCCAATCCGAGTGCCTCCAGGATCCTCGGCACCTCGCCCGAGCGGATCATCGGGGTCAACCTGGCTCCCGGCGATTGGCGCGGATTCCGCGAGGACGGCAGCCACATCCCCATCGCCGAATACCCGCCGAACATGACGCTGGCCACGGGGCAAGCCTGCGAGATGACCATCCGCCTCGACCGGCCGGACGGGACATCGGTCTGGCTTCACGTCTCCAGTGCTCCGCTCCGCGACGCGTCCGGCGCCCTCGATGGCATCGTCTCATCGTTCTCGGACCTCACCGCGTCACGGGCGATGGAGGCCGAGCTTCGGCGCGGCCAGCGGCTGGATGCGCTGGGGCAGATGGCCGGCGGCGTCGCCCATGACTTCAACAACATCCTCGCGGCGATCACCGTCAACGCCGAGCTGATGCGCGACGCGCTCGCGGACCGGCCGGACCTCCACGCCGACGCGCTGGCCATCCTGAGCGTGACCGAGCGCGCGACGACGATCACCCGGCAGCTGCTCGCCTTCGCCCGCCGCCAGGTCCTCGATCCGCAGACCCTGGACCCGGCGGAGGCCATCCAGCAGATGGTGCCCTTCCTCGCCTGGCTCCTGGGCGCGGCCATCGAGGTCGAGCTGGTCGTACCTGCCGGAACCTGGTGCATTCGCGTGGACCCGGGCCAGCTTGACCGCGTGATCCTGAATCTCGCGGTCAACGCCCGCGATGCCATGCCCAACGGTGGGCGGCTGACGATCTCGCTGACGAACGTCGCGGCCCCTGACGAGCACCCGGTGGACCACGATCCACTCGGCTGCCCCGTGGTGCGGCTGACCGTCACAGATACCGGCGTTGGCATGGACGCACCCACCTTGGCGCGGGCATTCGAACCCTTCTTCTCGACGAAGGAATCGGGCACCGGCCTCGGGCTGGCCACCGTCTACGGGATCATCGAGCAGTCCGGCGGCCGGGTTCACGTGGCGAGCAAACTCAACAAGGGCACCACGATCACCGTTGACCTCCCGGTCGTGGACGGCCCGGCGGATCTCCCGGTGCACCAGCCCGCGGCTGCCGCGGTCCGTTCGGCGACGGTCCTGATCGTCGAAGACGAGGACCTCATCCGGCGGGGCCTCGCGCGCTCGCTCACCACGCTCGGCTACCGGGCGCTGACGGCGGAGTCTGGTGACGAGGCGCTCAAGGTGATCGTGGCGGAGGGTCCCGCCATTGATCTCCTGCTCACGGACCTCCACCTGTCCGGGATGCATGGCTGGCCCCTCATCAGACAGGCCCGTCAGCTGCAGCCCCTGCTCAAGGTGGTCGTCATGAGCGGCAACCTGGGCGAGGTCCCGCCCGACGATGCCTTGCGCCCAGTGACCCTGATCGAGAAGCCATTCTCGATCCAGGACCTGGCCCGGACACTCTCGGACACCCTGGGTCGAAAGCCGGGAGACGACGGGTCGGCCGACGAGACGACCGGGCGTTCGTAGCCGATGCGCCGCCGCCGACCCTGGGCTGCCGCTGCCGTTGGCCGCGAAAGATGACATGGGGCCAGTCGGCGAACAGCCCTCGGGCCTTCGACTGGCGAGTGGCCAGCCCGGACGAGGTGGAGGCCCAGTACTCGCCATCGCGTGTGGCCCTCCAGCCCATCGAGGCGCATCTCGCCGCCTACGCGCGAGCCAGCGCCGAGGCCGGCGACCCGCCCGAGCTCGCCGTTCCCGGCCAGCCGCTCCTCGTCTACGTCCACGGCGGCTACTGGCAGGAGCTGAGCGCCGCGGAATCGCTCTTCGCCGCGACGGATGCCAGGCGCGAGGGAGTCTCCCTGGTGGCCCTCGACTACACGCTGGCGCCCATCGCGACCATCGACGCCATGATCGAGGAGTGCGCGGCGGGGCTTGCGGAGGCCATCGCATCGCTCTCCCCGCCATCGGTCGTCCTGGCAGGCAGCAGCGCCGGCGCCCACCTGGTGGCCTGCTGCCTGCGGAGATCGGGTCTCGCGGAGGCCGTTGACGGGGCTGCCCTGCTGAGCGGGATCTACGACCTTCGACCGCTCACGCGGACCAGCGTCAACAGGCCCCTCGGGCTGAGCGCGGCCGACGCGGAGCGGCTCAGCCCGGCCTTCGACACCTTTGGGCCCCTGCCGCCGGTGCTCGTGGCGACCGGTGGCCACGAGACGTCCGAGTTCAAGCGCCAGTCGCAGGAACTGGTCGCACACCTGCGCCGCGATGGGGTCAGCGTCACCCAGATTGAGGTGTCGCAGCGCGACCATTTCGACCTGCCGCACGACCTCCTCGCCCGGGACACGGCCGTCGGTGACTGGATCCTGTCCCTCCTGGCCCGCGGCGCAGGGACGCCCTGAGTCGCCACCGGTCCGGCGGCCGGCGCCCAGTCGGGCCGTGGATTGCTGACTCCCCTGCGGCCAGGCCCCCTGTCCGCGACGTTGATCAGGGGACCTGGACCACGAGTCCCTTCATCGATCCGCTCGAACCCGACAGGAACAGGTAGGCGCGCGCGCCGGCGGCCACCGTGGCGGCGTACGGCCCGCCGACCGGCGTGCCCGAGCAATCCTTGTCCGTCGATGCGTGGAGCGTGACCGACGTCCCGCCGGCCTTGGGCACGAAGACGGCCACGTTGGTGCCACCGATCAGCAGGTTGCTGGCGTCGACGTTCTTCTGGCAGCCCGCGGTGCCCGGATAGGCCAGCTGGAGGCCAAACTGGGCGTCCGTCACGGCCTGGGCAATGACGAGCAGCAGGGGTCGGGTCGGGTCGGCCGGACGGAGGGCGTTCCCCACGGTGCCCACCGAGGCGGCCTTGGGGATCTCCCAGTACTCGGTCGCGCCGTCGGAGCGGACGACCAGGGTCCGCTGCGTACCCTCACCGGCGTTGGTGCTGGACTCGGCCAGGAAGCCACACGCGCTGACGCAGGTGGGGTTGGTGCCACCTGCCTTGAGGACGACGACCGTCCCGGGCTCCGGCGGCGCCAGGGTGGCGCTCACGCTCCCGGCTGCGACACCCACGGCGGCCGGCGCGGCGACCATCAGGCCCTGGCTCCGGACATACACGTCCACCGCTGACGAGGTCAGGTTGACGACGCGGTACTTGATGGAGCCGACAGCCAGCGACGCCGCTGGAGCGGGCGTCGAGGCCGTGGCGGTCGCCGCCGCCGTGGCAGCGCGGGAGGGAGCGGGCACCGCCGTCGGGATCGGCGACGTTGCGGCCCCGCCGCACGCCGCAAGTGCGACGGCCATCGCGATGCCGAGCACGGGTCGGCGCATCTTGGCTCCTGGTTGGTGCGGGCGCAGAACGGCCCGTTTCGCCCGTAGCGTACGAGAGTCCGACCTCCTCGCGGAGGTGCACGGCCCCGGCACCGGGCGGGCAACCAGCCGCTCAACCGTTCGTCGGGATGCACGCGGTTGGCGCGGACCGCCCCATCGGCACGCTCCCCCCGGTGCCGGGCGGGACCGTCACATGGGCGTGCCGCGGGTGATCAGCCCGCCAGGCGCTTGAAGCGGATGCGGTGCGGCTGGTCGGCCGCCGATCCCAGCTCCTTGTGCCGGAACGCCTCGTAGTCGCTGACGTTGCCCTCGAAGAAGCGGACCTGGCTGTCACCCTCGAAGGCCAGGATGTGGGTCGCGATCCGGTCCAGGAACCAGCGATCGTGGCTGATGACGACCGCACAGCCCGGGAATGATTCCAGGCCGGCCTCCAGCGCCCGCAGCGTGTCCACGTCCAGGTCGTTGGTGGGCTCGTCCAGCAGGAGGACATTGCCGCCCGACTGGAGCAGCTTGGCGAGGTGGACGCGGTTGCGCTCGCCGCCCGACGCCTGGCCCACCAGCTTCTGCTGGTCCGTGCCACGGAAGTTGAAGCTGGAGACGTAGGCCCGCGCCGGGATCTCGCGGTTGCCCACCTTGACGGCCTCCACGCCGTCGGTGATCTCCTCGAAGATCGTCTTGTCCGGGCGGAGCTCGTCGCGCCCCTGGTCCACGTAGCTGAGCTTGACGGTGTCACCCACGGTGACCGAACCGGCGTCCGGCGCCTCCTGCCCAACCAGCATCCGGAAGAGCGTGGTCTTGCCGGCGCCGTTGGGCCCGATGATCCCGACGATGCCGGAGCGCGGCAGCGAGAACGTCAGGTCCTCGACCAGCAGCCGGTCGCCATAGCCCTTCCGGAGACCCTTGACGTCGATGACCCTGTCGCCCAGCCGCGGCCCGGGCGGGATGGCGATCTCCAGCTCCCGCGTGATGACCTTCTCGTCGTTGGCCTGGGCGAGGAGCTGCTCGTACGCCGTCAGGCGCGCCTTGCCCTTGGACTGACGGGCCTTGGGCGACATGCGGACCCATTCGAGCTCGCGGGCCAGCGTCCGCTGCTTGGCATCGACCGACTTGGACTCCTTGGCCATCCGGTCCAGCTTCTGCTCCAGCCAGCCGGAGTAGTTGCCCGAGAACGGGATGCCGCGGCCGCGATCCAGCTCCAGGATCCACTGGGCGACGTTATCCAGGAAGTAGCGGTCGTGGGTGATGGCCACCACGGTGCCCGAGTACTCCTGGAGGAAGCGCTCCAGCCACTCCACCGACTCGGCATCCAGGTGGTTGGTGGGCTCGTCGAGCAGCAACAGGTCCGGGTGCTGGAGGAGGAGCCGGGCCAGGGCCACGCGTCGCTTCTCTCCGCCCGACAGCAGAGTGACGTCGCCGTCGTCCGGCGGGCAGCGGAGCGCGTCCATCGCGATCTCCACGTTCCGCTCCACGTTCCACGCGTCGGCGGCGTTGATCTTGTCCTCGAGGGACGCCTGCTCGGCGCCGATCGCGTCGTAGTCGGCGTCCGGCTCGGACCACTTGGCCATGACGGCGTTGTACTTGTCCAGGAGCCCCGCCACCTCGCGCACGCCGTCCATGACGTTGCCCTTGACGTCCTTGGCGGGATCCAGCGACGGCTCCTGGCTCAGGTAGCCCACCGAGAAGCCCGGCGTGAGGCGAGCCTCGCCCACGTAGCCGTCATCCAGCCCGGCCATGATCCGCAGCAGGCTGGACTTGCCGGCACCGTTCGACCCGATGACGCCGATCTTGGCGCCAGGGTAGAACGAGATCGAGATGTCCTCGAGGACGGTCTTGTCGGGCGGATAGTGCCGGCCCAGCCGGTAGGTGGTGTAGATGAATTCAGCAGGCATCCGACAAGGGTAGCGGCTGTCCCGACAGCCGGGGCGGAGCTAGCCCACGGGGAGCGACGATGCTCCGGCCCCCACGACGACACGGACTGCATCGCTCGTGGCCGGGCCCACCGTCGTGGTGCCCGCGAAGCGCCACGTGTAGGTGGCGTCCGCCCGAGCCACCTGCCACCCGAACCGCGCGCTGCCGGCGGCGTCCAGCGAGACCGCTGCGACCTTCACGGCCGCCTCTCCAGGTGACTGCCGCCAAGGCTCCAGTGCCAGCCCTGCGAGCGACGGTGTGGCCCGCACGACCGATGTCACCGACGTCCCGGACTTGACCGACACCACGGCCCCGCTCGTCGGCGAGCCATTCACCAGGAAGCTCTGGGTGAGCGCGACGACGGACCTGCTGTCGGGCCGTCCGCTGGGCGACGCCGCCACCGAAGCTGAAGGCACGGGCGACGGACCCGGAGACGCGGTCGGACGCGGCGCGAGGGAGGGCGATGGCGGCGGCGAGGCGGATGCTGCCGCCGACGGGCCGCCGGCCACGGTTGGGCCACCGCCGATGATGACGCCGCCGGATGTGCCGATCGACAGAGAGACGCAGACTGGCTCCGCGACATTCCCCGCGAGATCCGTCGCCCGGACGCACAGCTCGTGGCGGCCCGTGCTCAGCAGCCCGCCGTGTCCGGCCAGCGGGGTCGGCGCGATGGACCCGGGACCGGCATCGATATCCGGTGCGGGCAGCCACGCCGGTCCGGCGTCGCCCCAACAGCGGAGCCAGCCATCCGCCAGGACCGCGCAGGCATGATCACCGCCGGCCGCCAGGGCCGTGGCTCCTGCCACGCCGGGGACCGCTGTCGCCGGCATGCGTGGCGGCCCGGGACTCCCCTCCCCCAGCTGGCCCGTATCGTCGGCACCCCAGCAACGAACCAGTCCGTCAGCCGCAAGCGCGCAGGCATGCCGCCCGCCCGCGGCGAGGGCCGTCAGGCCGGCGAGGGGCCCGCGGGCATCGGCGACCGGCGAGGGCACGCCGTGCGGGAGGCCGTCGGTGTCGCCACCGCCCAGCTCGCCGCTCGAGTTGGCACCCCAGCAGCGCGCCGTGCCGTCACGCAGCAGCGCACAGGTGAAGGAGTCGCCCGCCACGACCCCGATCGCCGGCGGGAGCCCCGCGACGACGGATGGCGATGGATGGGCCCCGGCCTCAACGGTTGGCGTCCCCAGCTGGCCAAACCTGTTGCCGCCCCAGCACGCGACGGCGCCGGATCCCAGGACAGCGCAGGCGTGCTGAGCGCCGACGGAGATGCCAGTCGCGCCCTCGATGCCTGGCACGCGGGTGGGCTCGGCCACGCCGGTGCCGGGCTGGCCTGCGGCTCCGTTGGCATTGTCACCCCAGCATGCCACCGTGCCCGCCGCGAGCAGTGCACACGTTCGCCCTGCGCCAGCCGCGATCGCGCTCACGCCGGAGAGCCGGGCGGCGGCCACCGGCGAGGCGCTGGACCGCTTCCGGCCATCGCCCAGCTCACCGCTGGTGCCGGACCCCCAACATACGACCGACCCGCCCGCGAGCAGGGCACAGGCGTGAGCGCGGCCTACGGCGATCGACGTGGCCGTGGAGATCCCGAAGACGGACACCGGCATGGAGCTGTCGAGCGTGGCGTCATTGCCCAGCTGACCGGCCCATCCGGCACCCACGCAGCGCACCGTCCCGCCGGCCAGCAGCGCGCAGACATGCGCGGCGCCGATCCCGATCTCGCGCACCGGCGCGTTGACGAGCGCGGCGGCCTGGATGCTTTGACCTCCCAGGCTGGCCAGCGACGCCATGGGGGCCCAGGCCGCCTCATCGACGCGGAACTCCACGGAGGCGATCCCCTGCGGGTCGGTCGCGTTGGCCGACACGAAGACCGGAGATCCGGGACCAGCCTGCGACGCAGACAGGGTGACACCCCGCACCAACGGGATGACACGCTGCGCCTTGGACAGTGTCGCGCCCAGGCCTCCCGCCACGACCACGCCCGCGACGACGGCCACGACCAGGATGAGCGCTGCCCGACGGGCTCGCCCGCGAGCGATTGAGGGCATGCCGAGGCCAGGCCCCGGCGACTGGGAGGAGCTCAATGACGTCTGGTCAGGTGTCTCAGTTGACCGACAGCGTCCCGGCCCCCAGGGCAGGTGCCCGGGAGCCATCACCGGACCAGCTCGCCACGATCGGGTAGCTGCCGGCGTGCGACGGCGCCGTGATCCTCACCGTGGCAACCCCGGCGCCATTCGTGGTGGAGGCTCGATAGGAGTGCCCCGCCACGACCACGCGGATGCCGCTCACCCAGCTGGCTGGGCTGCCTCCTGCCATCAGGCGAACCGTGATCACACACGAATGGCGTGCGCTGCACTGAGCATCCGTCACGGTCAGGGTGGTTGCGTCACGCACCAGGAGCGTTGCCGACAATGACGTGGATGCGGCGTAGTCCGCGTCGCCCGCGAACGCCACGCGCAGCTGGTAGTCCCCGTGGAGGGACGGCGCGGTCGTGGAGATCGAGGCGGTGCCGGTGCCGTCGGTCGTGGCAGACATGAGGGGTCCGGAGCCAATCCTGAAGGTGACGGACTTGCCTGCGATCGGGACGCCACCGGGCGTCTCCAGGGTCGCCGCGAGGCCGACGGTGCCCCCGGTGATGGCCGCGTCCGGTCCCGTGTACGCCAGGAGTGGCATGAGCCTGAACATGGCCGCCGCCGATCTGGCCTGGCTCATGGTCACGGTGCACCTGGATGCGATGCCTGAGCAGGCGCCTGTCCAGCCGGCGAAGCGCGATCCCGCCGCCGGGGTGGCCGTCAGGGTGACCAGGCGGCCGCTCACGTAGAGCTCGGTGCAGTCGGACCCGCAGCGGATGCCGCCGGGACTGGAGCCGACGGTCCCATCACCGGTGCCGCCCTTCGACACGGTCAGCATCATCTGGCCGGGCGGTGTCGGTGTCGGGCTGGGTGTCGGTGTCGGCGTCGGCGTGGGTGTCGGCGACGGCGACGGAGTCGGGCTCGGCGTCGGCGTGGGATCCGGCGTCGGGCTCGGCGTCGGCGTGGGATCCGGTGTCGGCGACGGCGTCGGCGTGGGATCCGGCGTCGGGCTCGGCGTCGGCGTGGGATCCGGCGTCGGGCTCGGCGTCGGCGTGGGATCAGGTGTCGGCGACGGCGTCGGCGTGGGATCAGGTGTCGGCGACGGCGTCGGCGTGGGATCAGGTGTCGGCGACGGCGTCGGCGTGGGATCAGGCGTCGGGCTCGGCGTCGGTGTCGGATCAGGCGTCGGGCTCGGCGTCGGTGTCGGATCAGGTGTCGGCGTAGGTGTCGGCGTGGGATCGACACCCGTGACGGTGATCACGGCTGCGTCGGCGGCGCTGTCGCCGGCATCGTCCGTCGCCGTCACGCTCACCAGCAGACCGCCCGTCGCGGCGTACACGTGGCTCCCCGTGCATTCGCCCGCGCCGGAGTTGTACGTGCCGGCCTCGGACGTCCCGTCGCCCCAGTCGATGTCGCACGTGATCGCGTCATCGACGCCCGGATCGGCGACTGCTGCAATCAGGTCGACGGTGTCGCCTGGTGCGGGCGTGTCACCCGATGTGGGCGTGCCGATATCGACCGATGGCGGTGCGTTGTGGACGAAGAAGTCGACGTCCTTGTCAAACTCGCTGCCGCCCCCCACCAGGGCATCCCACCCATCGACCCGGGCGACATACTCGCCCTCGTTGGGACAGGTGGCCCAGGCCTGGGCGATCAGCCCGGCGACGATCGGCTGTACGCCCACGGGCGAGATCGTGCAACTGCCCGGCGTTCCGTTGATGCCGGTCACCTGCCACGAGGTGCCCACGGCGGCGCCCTCAGTCGTCCAGCCGAGGACGGCGGCATCGAGCAGGATCGGCGTTCCCTCATTGCCGGTGAAGGCCGGCGCGGAGCCGCCGCTGCCCACGCCCCCACCGCCCGTCGGGGGCGGCGTCGTGGTCGATGTGCAGAAGTCGTCGTTCATGTCGACCAGCGTGTCGGCGTCGTTGTCCACGCCGTCGTTGCACGACTCCGGCGGAATCGTGGACAGGCTGTTTGCCTTGATCACCACGATCGAGTCCAGGATCTGGTCGCTGGTGTCGGCGATCGCCAGCTTCATGTGGTTCGTGACGCCGGGGTTCACGTCCGCCTGGCAGATCAGCTCGACGCTCAGGCCGTCGGACTCGATGTTGATGGGGTTGGGCGGCGGGTTCGAGAACGAGTTGTCGCGGAACAGGGTGGGATTGATCGTGTCATTGATGGAGTCAATGCTGACCGGGCCACCCGGGACGGTGGCGCAGTTGACCCCATTCACGTAGAACGCGAAGACGTCGTTGAAGAGGTTCACCCACTCCAGGTACTCGTCCGAGCCGAACGTGTACGTGAAGTAGACCTTGCTCGCGCTTGGCACGAAGTCGAACTCGAGCACCGTGGCGTCGTAGGTCATCGGGTTGACGGTCTGGGAGCCGGCAATCAGCGCCGTGAGGTCCGTGTCGGCCGCGCCCGCGTTCACGCCCAGCTGGCCCGCCATGTCCCCCGTGATGCCATCGGACTTGTTGGGACCCGCGATGTCGGCGATGTTGCCCGACGACAGGATCACGCCGTCGTTGAAGGAGACGACCGCGGGGTCCGCGAGGTGGATCCGGCCGGCCTGGGCGTAGGCACCCTTGAAGGTGACGTTGGAGACCGATACGCCGGTCCCGGCCAGGTCGGTCGCCAGCATGTCTGCCGTCATGCCGATCGCGTTGAGGTCCGTCGTGGTCAGCCCGTTCGCCACCGTCGCCAGCGCCGCACCCGCCCGTAGCGGAGAGGGCGCAACAATCGGGAAGACGAGCACGGCAGCCACCAGGGCCACGAAGAGGGTCTGCGCGAATCCTCGGGGCCTGTGCGTCATCACGGCTCGGGTTGCCTCCTGCGTCCTGGACAGTGGGTGGCGGGCGGCACCGAGTGCCAGCTCGGCGACCGGGGACGCGGCAACCGTCATGCGTGCGAGCGAATAGCCGCTCGCATGGAAGTATCCGGGCGGACGGCGGACGATGGGAACAGGCCAGATGGCCCGAAACCCGCTCAAGACGCGAAACGCGCCCGGTGGGGCCCGGCGCGTTCGGTGCGATGGCGGTGATGGGGCGGGCCGCCCCCCGGGCCCTGGACTACGGAGCAGTGGCCGCCGACGCAAGGTCGTCGTCGTGACCGCCCACCTCATCCCAGATCCGGACGTTGCGGCTCTCCTTGATGAACATCGACCCGATGACGATCGAGATCACCGCCACCACGATCGGATAGATCAGGCCCGCGTAGGCGTTGCCCAGCGTGGCCAGCAGCGAGGCGGAGATCAGCGGCAGGAAGCCGCCGAACCAGCCGTTGCCCAGGTGGTACGGGATGGACAGCGACGTGTACCGGATCCGGGCGGGGAAGAACTCTACGAGGAACGCCGCGATGGGCCCGTAGACCATCGTGACATACACCACCTGGACCCAGACCAGGAGGATCAGCGGCAGGATCTCCGGCGCGGCCACCGTGGCCTTGCCGGCCTCCGCCCATTTGCCGAGGGCGCCGTCGAACGCCCCGCCCGGATGAGCGAAGGTGGTCATCAGCTGGTAGATGGGGTAGTAGGTGACCGCGGCCAGCGCGAAGCCGCCGATGATCACCGGCTTGCGCCCGATCCGGTCCGAGAGCCGGCCAAACACCACGAAGAACGGCGTGCCCAGCAGGAGCGCCGTGCCCACGATCAGGTACGCGTCCTGGAACTTCACCCCCAGCACGGTCCCCAGGAAGAAGAGCGCCTGGAACTGGCCCTGGTACCAGACCACCGCCTGGCCGGCCGTCGCGCCGAAGAGCGCGATGAGGATCAGGCGCCGGTTCTCGTGGTTGCCGAAGCTGTCACGCCACGGCGAAGTGGACGCCTTGCCCGACGCCTTGAGCTTGGTGAAGAGCGGCGTCTCCTGGAGCCGGACCCGGATGATCAGGGCCACGATGACCAGGATCACGGACAGCAGGAACGGGATCCGCCAGCCGAAGCTGGCGAAGTCGGCGGCCGGCATGTTGAGCCGGGTGATGCCGATGATCACGAGCGCCAGGAGCAGGCCCATGGTCGCCGTGGTCTGGATCCAGCTGGTGTTCTGGCCGCGCTTGGCGTCCGTGCTGTGCTCGGCCACGTAGATGGCGGCGCCACCGTACTCGCCGCCGAGCGCCAGCCCTTGGGCCAGACGCAGCAAGACGAGGGCGATCGGCGCAAGGATGCCGATCTGGCTGTAGGTCGGGAGGATGCCGACCAGCGCCGTAGACGTGCCCATGATCAGGATCGTCAGCATGAACGTGAACTTGCGGCCGGTCAGGTCGCCGAGGCGGCCGAAGAACGCGGCGCCGAACGGTCGGACGGCGAACCCGGCCCCAAAGGTTGCGAGCGACGCCAGGAGCGCCGCGACGTCGTTGCCGGACGGGAAGAACTGCGTGCTGAAGAAGGCGGCGAGGACGCCGTACAGGTAGAAGTCGTACCACTCGATGACGGTCCCGGCCGCACTCGCCAGGATGACAAAGGGCAGTCGATACGGTCGACTGGCTGCTGCAGCGGACATCAGGTCTGGGAACTCCTTCGCGCGAGGGTTTACCGGGCGGCGGCGCCTGTCGGGCGGCGCCCCTTCGCCGGGGTGACGCAAACCTAGTGCGGGAACGCTGGGCTTGCCGGCTGGCACCTCCCTGCTCCGGGGCCGTGCGTCGATCCCGGTGGCCCCATTGCCACCCTTCCCCCGATTCGACGCGGTGGCCGGACGCTACCCCGCGCGCCGCTTCGAGTCAACGGGATTCCGCGACCGCACCAGCCTCCTGCCCCGGTTCCGCCCGGAGACCGGCCTACGGCTGGCCGGACCCACCCACGACGGCCCCCGCCCGGATCGTCCAGCGCGCCTCGATGCGGCGGTCCGCCAGCAACGTGCCCCCCACGCTGTCGCGCAGGGTCGTCGGCTCCTCGACGACCGCCAGGACCGCTACATCCGCTACCCGACCCACCGCCAGGGCCCCGATTCGGTCGGCCCAGCCGATGACCCTGGCGGGGGTGGATGTACAGCGTGCCACGACCTGCTCCAGCGTCAGGCCGAGGGCCAGCAACTTGCTCATGGTGGTGGGCAGGTCCACGACAGGGTTGCCCGGCGCCAGGCGGCCGTGGAGATCCGTGCTGATGACGTCGGGGACCAGACCCTGGTCCAGCGCGCGCCGGACCAGCTCGAAGTCGAAGTGGTTGTTGGCGTGCCCCACGTCGAAGATGACGCCGCGCTCATGGGCCCGCAGGGCGGCGGGGAGCACGCGACCGTCCGGGTCGACGACCGACGGCCGCTGGGGCGTGTAGCAGTGCGTGACGATGTCGCCCGGGCGCAGCGTGTCGACGATCTCTTCCATCGAGATTCCGGTGTTGCCGACATGGACCATGACCGGGCTGCCCGACGCCTCGCCGGCTTCGATCGCCAGGCGGAGCGCGGCGCGCCCATGCTCCCCCACCGACGGCAGGTGCAGGCGGACCTTGATCCCCACCGCGACATCCCGGTTCCCCGACACGGTCCTGGCCGCCGCCGCCGCGTCCGCGAAGCGGAGATCCTCCAGCTCCCCCGGGTCCTTCCAGACCCCGTGCTGGGCAAGCGCCACGAAGGCCAGCATGCGGGTGACCGTCCGCTCGTGCACCAGGGCCCGGAACCCGCCGAAGTTGACCGGGCCGGCCGAGCCGGCGTCGACGCCAGTCGTGACCCCGGTGGCGAGGCAGATGGGATCGGCGTCCATGCCGAACGGGTTGACGCCCCAGTAGCTGTGCAGGTGCAGGTCGATCAGCCCGGGGGTGACCACGCAGCCCGTGGCGTCGATGACGCGCCGTGCGCCATCGCGGGCCAGTGCCGGCCCGACCGCCACGATTTGACTGCCGATGATGCCAACGTCGACCGGGCCGCGGATCCCGGCAGCGGGATCCAGCACGGTGCCGCCAGTGATCAGCAGGTCCAGGGGAACGTCCATCGCCAGATCGTAGCGCCCCGGGCGAACCCCCGGCGAGCAGGCGTCACGCCGACGGGCCCCGATGGGCTGGGTGCCGGATCCGGGCCGCGGGCGGGCCTAGCGTGGCCATCGGGCCTTCGCGATCCTGAGCTGGCGCCCACGCGCCGACGGCCACGCGCCGGCGCCCGCTGGCCGCTATCCTCGCGCCAGAAGGAGGGCCCCACTCTTGCTGGAGATGGACGCGGAGGAGTTCCGACGCCTGGCGCACCGCGCCGTGGACATCGTGGCCGACGACCTGGCAGGCACCCAGGTGGACCCCCAGAAGCCCGCGCGGCGGCCCACCTCGGCCGGGCTTCGCGACCGGATCATGCAGGCGCCGCTCCCGGTCGGCCCCCTCGACGCCGACGCCATCCTGGATGCCTTCGTCGCCGACATCCTCCCCTACCCGATGGGCAACGGCAGCCCGCGCTTCTTCGCCTGGGTCAACTCGCCGCCGTCGCCGATCGGCGTGATCGGCGACCTCCTCGCAGCGGCGATGAACCCCAGCGTCGCCGGCGGCGACCACGCCGGCACCTACGTGGAGCACGCCGCGCTGCGCTGGATCGTTGCCCTGCTGGGCCTCGACCCCGCCGCCGGGGCAATCCTCACGTCAGGCGGCAGCGTCGCCAACCTGGTCGGCCTGGCCGTGATGCGCAACCGGCTGGCACCAGGCGTGCGCGCGAGCGGCCTGCGGGCTGCGCCGCCCCTCGTGATCTACACCTCCACCCAGGGGCACTCGTGCATCGAGAAGGCGGTCGAGATCCTGGGCATCGGGCACGACTACCTGCGCAAGGTCGCGGTCGATAACGACCTCCGGATGGACATGACGGCGTTGCGGACAGCGATCGCTGCCGACCGGGCCGCCGGTCTCCGGCCCGCCTGCGTGGCCGCCAGCGCCGGGACGGTCAACTCAGGGGCCATCGACCCCCTTGCCGACATCGCCGACCTGTGCGCGGCGGAGGGGCTCTGGTTCCACGTCGACGGCGCATACGGCGGCTTCGGGCTCCTCGCCGAGCAGACCGGCGGCCTGGACGGCCTGTATGCCGGCCTGGAGCGCGCCGACTCGGTGGCGGTTGATCCCCACAAGTGGCTCTCGATTCCCATCGAGTGTGGCTGCGCCATCGTGCGCGACAGGGCCGCCATGCGGGAGACCTTCAGCCTGGTGCCCGCCTACCTCCGTGACGACACCGAGCTGCCCTGGTTCAGCGAGTTCGGGATCCAGCAGACCCGTGGCTTCCGCGCCCTCAAGCTGTGGATGACCCTGCAGGCGGTTGGCGCCGACGGCTACCGCACCGAGATCACGCGCCAGGTGGCCCTGGCGGCGATGCTCCGGGACCGCGTGGAGGCGCGTCCCGCGCTGGAGCTGGTGGCGGACGGGCCACTATCGATCGTCTGCTTCCGGGTTCGCACCCCAACGGACTCCCCCGCGACGGCGGATGCCGTGAACCGTGCCGTCTCGGCCCGCCTCCAGGCCGATGGCCGGGTTTTCATCACCACGACGGTGATCCGCGGCGTCGTCGCCCTGCGCGCCTGCATCGTCAACTTCAGGACCCGAGAGCAGGACCTCGACGTGCTCCTGGACGAGGTCGAGGCGGCAGCCCGCGCGGTGGCAGCCGGCGGCTGATCGTCGGCCGGGACCTCAGGAGGCGACGACCGGCAGCTCCAGCCGGGACGGATGCCGCCCGCCGTACCACAGTGCCTGGCGGGCCACCGCGAAGACGGCCGAGCGCGGATCGTCGCCGCCGGTGTTGTGGTTGCGGTCGAAGTTCGGGAAGTCGCTGCTGGTCACGTCCAGCCGGATTCGGTGCCCGGCGGCAAAGCGGTTGGCCGTGGCGCGGAGCCGGATCTCGTAGGCGACCACCTCGCCCGGGATCAGGGGCCGGGGGGCATCGAACCCGTCGCGCCAGCGAGCCCGGACCATGCCGGTGGCGACGTTCACGGCCCGGCCGTCCGGCTCCACGTCGAGGAGCTTCACATGCCAGTCCGTGTCGGGCGCGTCGCTGGATGCGTGGAGGATCAGCCGGGCCTTCCCGATGGTCTCGACCGGCGCGTCCAGCGGGGGTGTCTCGAAGCGGACGATGTCGCGCCGCCCGTCCAGGATGCGCTGGTCCATCGGCGCGTCCTGGTAGTCGGCCGAGTAGGTCGAGGGCACCGGGTCGCGCGGGTCGTAGCTGAACTCCAGCACACCCTGCCCGGCGGGGGGCGCGGCCGACAGCGTGCCCGGACCAAGGTGGAGCGCCAGGTCAGGCGTGGTGGTCGGCGGCCAACGGTCCAGCTCGCGCCAGCTGTTGGCGCCCATCACGAAGATGCGGACGCGTGGAGCCGGCACCGGACCAGGCCGGGCTCCGGGCGTCACGATGGGGCGAAGCGTGCGGTCGAACCAGTCCACGGCCTCGTCGGCGTAGGCATGCTCGGCCCCGGGCCCGAAATCGACGTCGCCGACGACCCTGGGCCGCGCGTAGCCATGGCTCCACGGGCCCACGGTCAGCTCTGTGGCGGCAGTGCGGGGCGTCGCCTGGGCGGCGGTGAAGAAGTCAACCGTGTCCAGGCAGCGGTCGTGCCAGCCTGTGACCAGGCCGATCGCGACGTCTGGAATCAGTGCCGGGATGCCGCCGTAGTGGTAGAAGTCGTCGCGGTGTCGGTCGAACCAGGCCTGCCAGTACGGTGCCATGCCGCCGAGTCGCTCCTCGGGGATGGCCGCCAGCGGGACGTTCCACATCCAGCGGCCCGCCTCCGAGTGCCAGAGCTGCTCGGATTCCGCGCGGGTGTGGGGCGGCGGCATGCCCAGCCGCCGGCGGGTATCGGCGGCCAGCATCAACGCCCACTTGAGCTGCCGGCCGACGCGGAAGACCCCCGGCCAGGTGCTGAGCGAGCTGGGCATCATGCCGCCGGGGAGGATGGACCGCAGGCCCGCCGGTCGCAACGCCGCCGTCTCCCACTGGACCGACGCGTCGTACGAGACGCCGTACATCCCGACCGCCGGGAGGGTGCCGGCCAGCCCCTGCGCCCATGCGACCGCGCGGGCGCCATCCGATCCGTCGAGCCGTCCCTCGATCCACATGGGGACGAACTCGCCCTCGGAGTCAAACCGGCCGCGCAGGTCCTGGACCACGACCACGTAGCCGCGGCTGGCGATGGCCTCGGCCATCTCGCGGTAGTTGGCCTGGTGCCGGCCGTAGGGCGTGCGGTGCAGGAGCACCGGCGCGGCCGAAGCCCGGCGCGGGCGATAGATATCGGCCCGGAGCTGGACGCCGTCGGGCGCCCGCATGGCGAGGTTGGTCTCGACCGCGACGGCAGCCCGCCGGAGATCGGTCATCGACCCAAGCCCCCCAGTCAGGGGGTGATCACGCCTTGGTCGTGGCCCCCGTCTCCTTGCCCTTCGGCGTCTTGGGCTTCTTGGGAGTCTTCGCCTTCTTGTCCATCTCATCCCCAGGTGATTCGTGCGGTGGCCGGAAACGGTCCGGAAGCATGGGATCGGGCTCGGCTGGGGGGCTGGTGCGCGGGCGAACCTTGCGCACCACCCGACGTCGTCCCTCGTCCACCTTGAGGCTACCGGAGTGCCGCCCGGATGTCGATGCCCTCTCCGATGGCGCCGCCCGACAGGAGGCTCGGGTGCCTCCAGGCCTCGCCTGTTCCATCAGTGGCCGGGGCTGGCGGCCCCCCGGCCCAGGGCGGCGCGACGGCTGATGCGCGGTGTGGGCCGAGGATGGCGCGTGCGGCAAGCGGTTCTGCCGGCGGCTATGCTCACCGGTAACCAGCCGGAACTTGCCCGGCGGTCACCCCGAGGCACCACCCGTGGCCGTACCCCTCTCCGCTCCGGGAAGCACGGAAGCTCGCGGTCCCAACCTTCCGACGACTCTGCCCGATCTCCTCGCGCGCGCCATCGCCCTTCACGGGCCAGAGCCCCTCCTCGGCGTGCGCACCTCGACGACGCGCGAGGACTCGCTGACGTATGCCGGGTTCGGCGCAGCCGTGGCGAACGCGGCCGCACGGCTCGCCGCGGCGCTTGCGCCCGGCGACCGCGTCCTCATCCAGGGCGCCCCCGGCCCCGGGTTCGCGGCCGCCCTGTTCGCCGCGCCCCGCGCCCACGTGGTCCTGGTCCCGCTCGACGCGCGCATGACGCCCGACACGGTGGAGCGCATCGCCATGCTCACGGAGCCGTCGGCGATCCTGCTGGGCTCCGGGGCCACGCTGGAGCCGGCGACCAGCGCCCGGCTCGCGCCACTCCCGGTCCTCGACCTCGACGACATCACGGACCCCGCCGATGCCGACGCCGTGGCGGCCCTGGCCGCGCGCGAGCCCGCCGGTACCGACGATCCGGTCGAGATCCTGTGCACCTCCGGCTCGACCGGCCAGCCCAAGGGCGTCACCGTGACCCAGGCGATGCTGCTGGCGTCCACGTGGCGCTGCCTCGAGACCATCCCCGCCGGCCCCAACCGGATGGTCTCCATCCTGCCCCTCAGCCACATCATGGAGCAGGTCGCGGGCCTCATCTACACGGTGGCGGCCGGCGCCGAGACCGAGTACATCGCCACGCTGCGCCCCGACCTCATCGCGGCCGCCATCAAGGGTCACCGGGCGACCGCCCTGGTGGTGGTGCCGCAGGTGCTGGAGCTGCTCTTCGCGGCGATCCGGCGCGAAGCCGACAAGAGCGGCAGCGGGCCCACGTTCCGCCGCGCCCTGCGGATCGCCCCGTACCTCCCCATCGCCCTCCGCCGGCGGCTCTTCCGGAAGGTCCACGCCGCGCTGGGTGGTGAGCTCCGATTGGTGCTCTCGTCGGCCGCGCACCTCTCGCCCGCGCTGCAACGGATTTGGGAGGCGCTGGGCGTCGAGGTGGTCCAGGGCTATGGCTCCACCGAGGCCGGCCTCGTCGCCACCAACTACCGGGGCCGGACGCCGTCCAACCGCGTCGGCTGGACGAGCGCACCGCTGGCGCTCCGGATCGAGCCAGATGGCGAGATCGTGGTGCGTGGCCCCTCCGTGTTCGAAGGCTACTGGCACGACCCGGTGGCGACCGCGGCGGCGTTCACACCGGACGGCTGGTACCGCACCGGGGATATCGGCGATCTCGACGAGAAGGGCGCGCTCCGCCTGGCCGGCCGGACGCGGTCCCTCATCGCCCTGCCCAACGGCATGAACGTGCATCCCGAGGACGTGGAGGCGGCGCTGATCGCGGAAGGCCTGGTGGACCCCGTCGTCTACGAGGCGCCGGCCGGCAAGATCGCCTTCACCTACCGCCCCGGCGCGGCCTTCGCCGTCCAGCCGGACGATGAGGCAGCCGCCCTGGCGGTCGCCGTCCGCGCGGCCAACCGGCGCCTCTCGGACCACCAGCGGGTCTCCGGCCGGGCGCCCTACCCGGATGCGGACTTCCCGCGGACGCACACGCGCAAGGTGCGGCGCTCCGCGGTCGCCGAGCGGATGGCCGGCGCGACCCTCGGGCGATAGCGAGCCGGGAGGCGAGGACCAGATGCCCATCATCATCACGGACGAGCATGTCCGCCAGCACCTCTCCATGCGCGAGTGCATCGACGCGATGCACGTCGCCTTCCGGGACCTCGCCGAAGACAAGGCCGTGAGCCTGCCACGCCTGCGCTACAAGGTCCAGGCCGGCGTGCCGGACCGGAGCTACTTCGCCAACGTGCACGTCGGCGCGGTGCCCAGCCTGGGCGTGGCCTGCGTCCGGGCCGGCAGCCACATGCTGGACAACTCGTCATTCGAGCGAGGCCGCCGCTCCAAGGTGAACCCCGAGCCGTTCAACTGGACCGTCATCATCCTGTACGACATCAACACGGCCGAACCGCTGGCGTTCCTGCACGAATCCCAGCTGTCGGGGATGCGCGTCGGGGCCACCTCGGGGGTGGCGGTGGCGGCCGTCGCGCGCGATGACGCCGCCGTCCTGGGCCTGCTGGGCACGGGACGCCAGGCGCGGGCCCATCTGGAGGCCATCTCCCTTGTGCGGCCCATCCGGCGCGTGCAGGTCTTCAGCCCCAATCCGGAGCACCTGGCCGACTTCGTCGAGCGAACCCGCGGGTTCGCTCGGCCGGACCTCGAGATCGTGCCGGTGGCGGACGCCCGCACCGCGATCGATGGTGCGGACATCGTCTGCTCCAACACCAACTCGCTGCGACCCGTCGTCCTCGGCGAGTGGCTGGCGCCCGGCCAGATGGTGATCACCATCGGCAACACAGACGCCGCCGGCCTCAAGACCGAGGTGGACGAGGAGGTCTTCGCCCGGGCATCGGACATCGTGGTCAACCACTGGGCGAGCGTCGTCGCGGACAACCAGGTGGAGCTGCTCGACGCGATCCAGGACGGCCGGGTGGCCCGGGAGCACGTGCACGAGCTGGGCGACATCGTGGCGGGGCGGGCGACGGTCCGGTCGCGGCCCGACAACATCGTCTACTACAAGAGCAACACGGGCCTCGCGATGCAGTTCGCCGCCGCCGGCGCCATCCTCTATCGGAAGGTCAAGGCCGCCGGGACCGCCCACGAGATCCCCCGCGAGTGGCTGGGCAGCGAGCGCTACCAGATCGGGTGAGGCGTGGGCAGACCGCGGGTTTCGCGATCGACCATCAGGCGGTGGCGGACACGGTGATGGTCCAGGGCCGGCCCGCACGCGCCGGCGGCTCCAGGCGCACGGGCCAGCGGTCCGCTAGCACCTCGGCAAGTTCCGCTGGGCTCGCCGGATCTGCGCCCGACTCGAGCAGGTGGCGTGCCGCCTGCCCGCGGACACGCTTGACGATGACGTTGCCAACCCGGCGGCCGTCCGGCCCGTCCGGCGCCAGCCGGATGGTCGCCGTCCGATCCCCGAGACCAGGCGGCATTCCCAGCGCCTGGTAACTGGACGCCCGCAGGTCGAGGATGGCGCCGCTGGATCCGGCGGCCTCGGCGGCCTCGGCCAGCACGTCCGGCAGGACGGTCCGCCAGCCCGGCTCCAGCCGGTCCACGCCGACGAGGCGCGCGCAGACGTTGAGCCGGTAGGGCGGGATGCAATCCGTGGTGCGGAGCGCGCCCCACAGCGCGGAGACCACGATGACGTCTCGGGCGGCGCGCTCCCTGGCCGCCGGCGACAGGGTCGCGGCATCGAGGCCATCATGGAGCGTTCCGGCGTACACCTCCAGGACCGGGCTGGCTGGCAGGTCGCGGAGGCGGACGTTGCGCTCCACGTCGCCCGCGATCGATGGCCCGACAAGGAGGCGTCCGAGTGCGTCGGGGCCGGTGCTGGTGGCGATCAGCGCGTCCAGCACACGGGTCCGCATCGCCGTGAGGCCCGGGAACGATAGCGCCTCGAGCACGACCGGCCGGCCGTGAGCCGGCGGCGGGCGCTTGGTCTCGGACGACGGGACGATGATCAGCATGCGCGGACTGTAGGGCGCTCCGACGATCCCCGTAGCCCTGGGCTCGACCATCTGACGCGTTCCGGGCAGGCATGGAATGCTTGGGGGGTGCGCAACCCCAACGGCCGGTCCGGGCCAACCGCTCTTGGTCCCGGCGGCCGTCCATGGTGGCCGTCCGACCATCGCCAGGTGCGGGGCCAGGTTAAAGGTCGCGGACAGGCCCTCGATGCGGTCGTCCTGCCGGAGCGCCGGACGCCCGGCCGGGTGGTCGCCCACCTCGGGCCCGCCAACTCCGGCAAGACCCACGCGGGGCTTGAGGCGCTGATCCAGGCCGGCGCCGGCGCCTACGCGGCCCCGCTCCGGATGCTGGCGCGCGAGGCCTACGAGCGGCTGGCGGAGCGCCTCCCCGAGGGCCAGGTGGGCCTCATCACGGGCGAGGAGCGGATCAACGAGCACGCGTCCGTCGTGGCCTGCACCGTGGAGATGCTCTCGCCGACGCGCCGCGGGATCGTGGTGCTCGACGAGGTCCACTGGGCGTCGGACCCTGAACGTGGCTCCGCGTGGACCCGAATCCTGTGGCATTGCGGCGCCGACGAGCTGTACGTCGCCGGGGCGTCGGACGCCGAGCCGCTCCTCTCGGCCGCGTTCGGCGACGCCCTCGAGGTCGTCTGGACGGAGCGCCTCACCGGTCCACTCACCCTCGTCGGTCCTGTGGACCTTCGCGCATTGGCGCCCGCGTCAGTCGTCGTCGCGTTCTCCCGCGCCGCCGTGATCGCCCTCGCCGCGCGGATCCACCGCGAGCGCGGCGGCCGGGTCGGCGTCCTGTACGGGGCGATGCCGGTGGCTGCCCGTCGCCACCAGATCGAGCGGTTCGTCGCGGGCGAGATCGAGGTCCTGGTCTCCACCGATGTCCTGGGCCACGGCGTCAACCTCCCGTGCCGCGCGGTGATCTTCGCCGAGACCTCAAAGTTCGACGGCGTGGAACGGCGCGACCTGCTCCCGTGGGAGGTCGCCCAGATCGCGGGGCGCGCGGGGCGCTTCGGCCTCCACGAAGACGGCGCCGTCGGTTGGCTGCGCGGACTCTCCTGGCTGCGGCCAGATGGCCGGGTCGTGGAACGCGGGCTGGTGCCAGGCTCGTCCGTCGGTCCCAACCGCGACATCCCCGCCTACCGGCGGCTGACCCAGGCGCAGCTGGGGCCCGCGCGGGCCGACTTCGCGGAGGTCCCGCCGCACCGCTGGGCCGACGCGCTGGACTCCTGGGCCCGCGCCGCCCAGGCGGCCGTCAAGGACGCCGGCTGGCTGCGGACCGCGACCATCGCTCCCATGCGCGATCGGCTGCTCGTCGTTGGGCCGCAGCGGCTCCGGCGCCTGTCGGCCGACGATGCGTGGTCGCTGGCGGTGGCGCCGGTCGACGCGGACGGCCGCGGCGACCTGCTCTCCCGCCTGGCCGATGCGCTGCTCACCACCCATTCCCTGGCCGACCTGGTGGACCAACGAGACCTCGCTGGGGCGACGATCGGCGAGGCCGAGGCGCGGAGCGGGCAGGCCGCGGCCCTCCGCTGGTTCACGAGGCGCCACCCGGGTGCCGGTGCGATCACCAGTGCCCAGGCCGACGCGCTGGAGGCGGCCGCGGCGGCGCGTGTCATCGAGCTGGTCCCCGGCGAGATCGAGGGGGCGGCGGCGGGACGCTGCATCTCCTGCGGTGCCGAGACGGCGCCGTGGTTCTCGCGCTGCGATCCCTGCCAGGCGGCGGCGACCAGGGGCGTCCGACGGCCCGAGTCGGGTGGGGCGTCCCGTGACCAAGGTTCGCCGGCGTTGCCGGCCGCTGCCGGCCCCAACCCTGGCCCACTTGGCGCAGCGGCGGGCGAGTTCCGACCCGCTCGCAGGCCGGCCGCGCCGCCCAACCGAGCAGCCCGCCGGCGACAAGCGAAGCGCGCGCGCTGAGGCAGCCGCACCGCTGGCCGTCCCCAGCGCGAACCACCACGCATGACACCCACCCGGCGATCCCCCGCCCCGGCTGGATGCGCCTAACGGCCGGTGTTCGGGACCTGCGGCCCTCGCCGCCAGCCGTGGGACGACCACCCTTGTGGCGATGACACGAACTTGAGGTAGTCCATGCGTGCTGGGCGACCGATGGGCCGACGCGGGATGGCCCTGGCCGCGTTGCTCCTGGCGGCAGGCCTGGCCGCCTGCGGCGGATCCGTCCACCCGGCCACGCCCCAGGCCTCGCCGTTGCCGGTCTGGTCGGCCGCGGCGGACGCCGGCCCCCAGCGGATCGTCGTCCTGAGCGACATCCACCTGGGGGTCGATGATGCCTTCTCCCAGACGGTGCAGAACCGGGCCATGCTGGTCAACTTCCTCGACCGCCTGGCCGTCGGGCCGGTCGACGAGATCGTGCTGGCCGGCGACATCCTCGACGAGTGGTACCTGCCTGCGACCTACCCGGCGTCCATCGACTCGATGGCGTTCTACCGGAAGGTCAGGGCCAACAACGCGGCCGTCTTCGCGGCCCTGGGGCGGATCATCGATCGCGGCATCACGCTGACCTACGTCCCCGGGAATCACGACCTCCTGCTGGACGCCGAGACGCTGGCCGACCTGCTGCCGGGGATCCGACAAGCCCGGGATGCCCCCGGCCTCGGGACGCGCCAGACCGGCACCCGGTCCGAGATCGTGATCGAGCACGGCCACCGGTACGACGCCGGCGCCTGTCCCGACCCGCTGTCCAACAAGACCATCACGGGCAGCTACCCGTCGACCCTGCCGTTCGGCTACTTCTTCACGCGGCGGCTCGCCACGGCGATCGCGGAGGGCAAGACGGACCCGAAGGTGACTGTGCCGGTGGTTGCCGGTCCGACGGACGGGACAGACGACGCGCTTGGTGCGTACGCCTGTTACAAACTGTGGGCCGAGACGATCACGACGTACCCGATCAGCGCGGGCCCCGATGCCCGCGTCTTCGCGACCCCCGACGGCTACGACCGTGCCATATCGGTCCGCGACCTCCTTCCTTTCGTCCAGGCCGATGGCCGGCTCGCCGGCCCGCTCTACGCCGATGTCCAGCGGCGCTGGACCGCGGTTCAGGCCGCCAACCGCGTGGCGGTGAAGATCCCGTACGCCACGGCCGTGGAGACGGCCTTTGACCACACGATCCTGGATCGCGCGCCGTTCACCAAGTACCTGGACGTGGACCCTACCGTCGACCTCGTCGTCTTCGGCCACAGCCACGTGCCGCTCGTGACGCGCCTTGTGCGGTCGGGCCGGCGCACGGCCGACGCGAACAGTGGGACGTGGATCGACCAGAACACGATGGGCCCCACGGGCACGTTCGTGGCGATCGAGTCCGGGCCGCGCTCGACGAGCATCCGGGTCCTGCAGTACCACGCCGACGGAAGCCTGGTCACCGTCGCCGAGTGACCCTGAGGGGCGGCGCCGCCCGGCGCCTCAGTCGAACGTGATCTGCACCTGCAACACGCCATCGGCGCGCCGCGAGGCGAGATCGTAGGCGGCCGGGGCATCCTCGATCGGGAACCGGTGGGTCGCGAACCGATCGGCCGGGACGTGCCCATCCAGGATCAGCTGGAGGGCCGCGGGGAAGTCACGCTGAACCTCCGGCTCGTTGCGGGGCACCAGCGAGATGTTCTTGCGCCAGAAGAGGCCATAGTCCAGCGTCAGGCGCGGCTCGTCCGGGACGCCGAACGAGACGATGGTCCCCAGCCGCCGGACCAGCCGGAACGCCAGGTCCAGCGTGGTCCCCAGTTGGCCGTGGCCAACGGCCTCCACGACGATGTCCGCCAGTCGTCCGTCCGTCGCCGACCGGACCACGTCCAGCGCATCGTCCTCGCCGGTCTGCCATGTCTCCGTCGCGCCGAGCTCCCGAGCGACCGCCAGGCGATGCGCGATTGGATCGCCGACCACGATCCGCCTCGCCCCATGGAGCCGCGCGACGCACGTCCAGAGGAGGCCGATCGCACCGGCGCCGATGATCACGACATCACGGTCCCGCATCGACTCCGCGTGGCGCGTCCCCCAGAGCACCGTGCCCAGCGGCTGCGCCAGGACCAGCCTGCCCGCCGGCACGCCCTCCGGGACCGGGATGGCCAGGTCCGCCTGCGTCGTGTACAGGTCGGCAAGGCCGGTTCGATTGCGCGGGAGCGCCAGCACCCGGTCCCCCGGGGCAAACCGCGTGCTCCGCGAGGCGACCACCCGGCCGATGGACTCGTGCAGGTTGCAGCCTGGCTCAAAGGGGTAGCTGGCAGCGACGTCCGTCCCCTCGTAGAACGAGAGGTCGGATCCGCAGATGCTCCCGATCTCGGAGCGAACCAGGATCCCGTCCGGACCCAGGTCGGCCGCCGTCAGGTCGGGCCGCTCCTCCATGACAATCTGGTACGGCTGCAGCAGATGGCCTGTTCGCACGGACAGGATGCTAGCGCAGCGCGCAGCGGGGCGCCCGTCGTGGCTCGGCCGCGATCGGGCGCTGGACCGGTGATGCGCATCCCACGGTGCGCCCTGGGATCCCGCGCACGTCGACGAAGGAGGGCGGCGGCGGCACGGCGGCGGGCTCCCCCCGGCGCCGTGTGGGACTCGACCGGCGCCACCCCGAACGCCTGGATCAGGGCCTCAACGGAGGCGTAGGATCCCCCCTGCCGGAGTCTGCGCCGCGGGCCGCGGAGGGTCGCGATCGGACGCGCAGCGGGGTACCGGTGACGCCTACAGGAGGCACGGGTCAAGGGCCCGACGACCAGCCCGCTCCAGGCCACAGCCGTTCCCGGGCCGGCGTAGTAGGTCAGCGGTCGGGGCATGCTCCTCGGCGCGCTCCACCATCCTGGCCGCGAGCCGTGCCTGCTCGCGGCCCCGGCCGCACCGGGTGAGCAGCAGGACCAGGATCGGCAGCACAAGAGCCAGCGTGAACCCGAGGGCCAGGGCCACCAGGCTCGCGTCGTCCGGCATTCGGGTGATGTCAGCGGCCGCGCCAACGTAGCCGACAACCCGCTCCTCTGCGGCGGAGGCGAAGGTGAGATCACGGGCGTTGATCGTGGCGCCCAGCCTGCCGGCGAGATCTGCGGCATCAACCTGACCCACCAGGGAGGACGCCAGCGCGGCGCCGAAGATGAGGGCGGTGGCGATTCGAGTGCGGGCCATGTGGCGTGCACTCCGGTCCGTCGTCCTGCGCCGGTCCCCTACCGAGGAAGCGGGCCGAGGACATGAACGAAGGTTCAAGGGCCGGCATCACCGTCGCGTGACAACTCGGGCGCTGCGCGTTACCGCGCCGTAACGGGCGTCGCGGCGCCTCGACCGCACGCGGCTGGGTTGTCACCGGGCAACCGCGCCCGTGGCCGAGGCCCGCGCAGCTGGTCCCTTCCTCCGGACCACTGGCAGGAGGTTGGTTCCCGCTGGCGCCATCGATCAAGGCTAGGGCAACTGAAGCACCCTGGGGTTCGTGGAGGCTCTGAGGTGCCTTCGGGCTCCGCGTGCCAGCCGTCCGGAGTCGAACCACCTGATCGCGCGTGCGGTGCTCGCCTGCCTTGACAGGGAGAAGGTCATCCCGATGCTCGCGGTCTGCAGCAGCAGCCACCAGCGAAACAGGAGGTACTCGCCATGGGCACCGACACCCCCGCCACACCCGCCTGCCCGGATTGCGGCCGCCACGAGTGGCGACGCGAGCGACAGGCGGAGGGGCACCTCGTCATCACCGACATCTCGCGCCACGTCCTCGACGAGGAGGACCCGCCCGGCGGCGAAGACGACGATTTCGACTGGTTCCGGTGCGTCCAATGCGACGACGACATCGCGGGCGACGACGAGCAGGCGGCCCTCGAACTGCTCCTCCGCGACGGCTCCTTCGGCACCCGTCCCGAGCAGCTCTGGCCCTGGAGCCAGAGGTAGGTGGCGCCCCCGGACGGATTCGAACCGCCGACGCATGCCTTAGGACGGCATCGCTCTATCCACTGAGCTACGGGGGCGCAGGCCCCCATCGTACCGCCCGACGGGCCCGGAGGCGGGCGAGCCGGGCCGCCCGGTGATGCGCCGACGGTGCTCAGGTTGGCCTACGGCCTCGCCGACGTAGAATTCGTCCGACCCATGAACGACGTCCCCCGCCTGATCATCTACACCAAGCCCGGCTGCGGCCTGTGCCGCGAGGCGCTGGAGGCCCTGGAGCTCATCATCGAGGGCCGGCGCGCACTGGCCCTTCCGGTCCCCCAGGTCGAGGAGCGCGACATCACCAGCGACCCCGCCTGGGAGCGCGCCTGGTTCGACAAGATCCCGGTCGTCGACTTTGGTGACCGCCACCTGGAGCTGGTCACCAGGCCCGCCAAGCTCCGACGGCTGCTGGGCGACGTCCTGGACACGGATGGCGGCATCCCGCCGGTCGAAGCGTCCCCGCTGGGAGGCTGACCTGGACGGCTCACAACTGACCATTGCGGTCGCCCTCGCGGCCGGCCTCCTGAGCTTCCTCTCCCCGTGCGTCCTCCCGCTGGTCCCCGCCTACCTCGGCCAGCTCACGGCGATGGCGGTGGTCGGCCGTGCCAGGGCCGGACGCCCGTCACGCTGGCTGGCCATGCGCCATGCGCTCGCGTTCGTGGCCGGCTTCGGGGGCGTCTTCACGGTCCTGGGCATCACGGCCACCTACCTGGCCGGGCCGCTCGTCGACGTCCTGCCCGTGGTCCGCCAGGTGGGCGGCGTGGTCCTGATCCTGCTGGGCCTCAACCTCGCGGGCATCCTGCGGATCCCCACCCTGGAGCGCACGTGGCGGCCGCTGGAGAGCGGCGCGGCGGGATCGCTCTCGCAGGTCACTGGATCCATCGCGCTGGCGGCGCCGAACCGCGGGGGCACGGGCGCGGCGGGGGCCCCCGCCGGCCCGTCGTTTGCCGAGCGCCTGGGCGGCCGGCTGGTGAGCACCCGCGGCGGCTGGGTGGCGTCGTTCGGGCTGGGCGCCATCTTCGCCGTGGGCTGGACGCCGTGCATCGGCGTGATCCTCGGCGGAATCCTGGGCCTCGCGGCCACCTCCGAGACGGCCGCGGCCGGGGTGACGCTGCTGGTCGCCTACACGATCGGCCTGGGGCTGCCCTTCATCGTCATCGCCGCGATCTACGACCGCGCGCCACGCCTGCTGGGCCCGCTGGTCCGCCACGGCCGGCTGGTCTCGCTCATCGGCGGGCTCCTGGTCGTGGCCATTGGGCTGGCCATGATCTTCGACCTGCTGGCGCTCATGCCGCGCTACTTCCAGTTCAACACGGCGATCTGACCGTGGGCCGCAAGGTGGTGGGGCCGTTTAGCCTCCGGCAGCTGCTCCTCGCCCTGGGCAGCGTCCTGGTCGCGGCGCTGGTCCTGTCCATCGCCACCAAGCCACTCGGCACCACCGACGCGGGCACGCTGCGCGACCCGCGCGCCACGGCCTACCTGATCGGCTCACCGGGCACCGGGCTCCGGCCGGGATCGCTGGCCCCGGAGCTCAGCGTGGCGCGGGCCAACGGCAGCACGTTCCAGCTGGCGGACCTGGACGGGAAGGCCGTGCGCCTCGCCGACCTGCGCGGCAAGGCCGTCTGGCTCAACTTCTGGGCCAGCTGGTGCCCGCCCTGCCAGGCCGAGACGCCGGTGCTGCGCGACACGGCGGCCAATTACCGGGACCGTGGGCTGGTGGTGATCGGCGTGGACGTCCAGGAGACGGCCGACGACGGCCGACGGTACAAGGATCGCTACGGCCTGCCGTACACCATCGGCGAGGACGTCTCGGGCGACATCTTCCACCTGTACAGGGTGTTCGCCCTGCCGACGCAATTCCTGATCGACGGCGACGGGGTGATCCGCCAGGTGGTGAATGGACCCGTCACCCAGGGCGCGGCCGACAGCCTGGTGGCCCAGATCCTGCCGATGTCGGCCCCCAGCGCGTCGCCGAGCCGCTAGACGGGCTGGTAGACGAACCGGTCGCGATCAGGAAGGAGCCGGCCCACCGGCCGCCTGACCTCGTGGGAGAGCGCGACGATCCAGCCCTCCTCGGCCGCCCGCCGGAAGAGCCGGCCCTTGACTTCCACCGACGTGAGGGGGAAGTCGTCGAAGCCGGTCACCCAGCGCGGATTGGCGCTCCACGGACGCATGCACAGGTCGCCGAAGAAGGCGAGCGTCCTGGCCCCCTCCCCCGTCCCCCGGACCACCACGCCCTGGTGCCCGGCGGAGTGGCCCCCGGTGGGAATCACGGAGACCCCGGGCAGCAGCTCGCACTCGCCGTCCGCCCACGCCTCCGCGCCCCAGTCGCGGACCAGGCGCAGCTCCGGCTGGTCGTAGCTGGCCGCCGCCCGCGAGTTGTCGCTCAACGCGATCTCCCATTCGGCCCGCTGGGCCACGATTCCCGCCCGCGGGAAGGCCCGCGAGCCGTCCGCCAACAGCAGCCCGCCCGCGTGGTCGAAGTGCAGGTGGCTCATCGCGACGATATCGATGGAGCCCGGATCAAAGCCGGCCTCGCGCAGCCTGGGCTCGATGGGCGTGCCCTCGTAGCCGCGCATCGCCCGGTTCTTGACGCTCAGTCGCTCGCCAATCCCGGTCTCCACGAGAACCCGGCCCGCGGGGGTCTCGACGAGTAGGCAATTGAGTGCCTGGATGAGGCGATGCTCGTGGTCGATCTCCTCGGCCACCAAGTGGTTCCAGAGAAGGCGCGGCACCGGACCCAGCAGGGCACCGGCGTCGGACCGGAACGTCCCGGCCTGGACCAGCGCGACCCGGGTCCCGCCGCCGAGATCGGCGGACCAGTGGACGGCGTCGTTGATGGACATTGGTCGGACTCCCTGGCGCGGCTGGCCTGGACCCTCAGCCCTCGTCGGTCTTCCGGCCGGACTGGAAGTCGCGGTGGAAGGCAGACGCGGTGGGCTCCGACTGGCCCTGGTATTTGGACCCCAGCGACGGGCTGCCGTAGGGGCGCTCCACCGGGCTGCTCATCTCGAAGAAGCTGATCTGCCCGATCCGCATCCCTGCGTACAGGGCGATGGGCAGGTTGGCGACGTTGGATAGCTCCAGGGTCAGGGTCCCCTTCCACCCCGGATCCACGTAGCCCGCGGTGGAGTGGATGAGCAGGCCAAGGCGGCCCAGGGACGACTTGCCCTCCAGGCGAGCCACCAGGTCGTCCGGCAGCTCCACCCACTCCAGCGTCTGGCCCAGGACGAACTCGCCGGGATGCAGGATGAACGGCTCGTCGCCCTCGATCCGGATCAGCTCCGTCAAGTCGGGCTGGAGCGCGCGGACATCGATGAACGGGTAGCGGTTGTTGCGGAAGACGCGGAAGCTGGCATCGAGGTGGAGGTCCACCGATGACGGCTGGAGGTCGGCCGGCGCGTAGGGCCGGATGACGACGCGCCCGGACTCCAGCACGCGGCGGATGTCGCGGTCGGACAGGACGCTCATGGTTCTCCCCTGCTCAACGGTCGCTGCTCGATGGTGACTTGCACGTGGTCCGGCCCGCGCCCTGGCGACCCGACGCGGTCCCCTACTCCGGGGCCGCGCCGGCGTTGCCTCGCTGGGCATACAGCGTGTCCACCTCTCGCTTGAGGTCTTCGAGATCCTCGAAGCTCTGGTAGACGCTGGCAAAGCGAATGTAGGCGATCTGATCGATGGAGCGCAGGGCATCCATGGCGGCCGCACCGATTCTCGAGGACGGAATCTCGGTGAGGCCGCCGGCACGCAGCTCCATCTCGATCCGGTCCGCGGCAGCTTCGGCCGCCCCCGCCGGGACGGGTCGCCGCGTCAGCGCCTTCTGGAGGCCGGCCGCGAGCTTCTCGTGGTCGAACTCCTGGCGCGCGCCGTTGCTCTTGATCACGATGAGCCGGGCAGCCTCGATCCGCTCGTACGTGGTGAAGCGCGTGCCGCACGACGAGCACTCGCGCCGACGACGGATGATGGCCGAGTCGTCGAGGTCCCGCGAGTCGATGACCCGGGTCTCACGCTCACCGCACTGGGGGCAGCGCATGTCGCTCCTGTCTGTCGCCACCAGGGGTGGTGCCACCACCCGGGGATGGTGCCACCACCAGCGGTGGTGGTGTCGGCCGAGGATACCACCAGATCCGGTGGTCCCGGCCGCCACGGGACCTGTCATGAGCGCCGCCGGCCGTCTCCTTGCGGCGGTCCGGGGCGTGCGCGATGGCCTACTCCGCTGGTCGACGCGTGAGGAAGCGCGGGATGGTCACCGGGATCGCCGCGGCCGCCGCGGCCTGCCGGGCGATCCCCTCGCGGACATGCACCAGGTTGAGGTAGCCACGCTTGATCGCGGTCAGGGCCTCCGGGTCGTGCTCACGGCCACGCGCGGTGATCAGCAGGCCACACCCGTGCTGCACCATCTCCAGCGCCCGGCCGGCCCGCTCCAGCTCATCGATGAGCGCGCTCCTGATGGCCTCCCCGCCCGATGAGCTGCGGAGGGCGCGGGCTTCCCCGGCCAGCTGCTCCGTGGCGGTCAGCGCCTGGCCCAGGTCGGCGGCAATGTCGACGGCGGGCACGACCCCGCGCCGAACGGCGTCGATGACCTCCGAGGCCCCGGCGAGCGCGGCCTCGGACCGGGTGCTGAGGTCTGCGACCGCCGAACGGAACCCCACGACGGAGCGCGTCCGGACCGACCAGCGCACCACCCGCCAGGCCAGCGTCACCATGGCCGCCAGCAGGAGGGCCAGCACGGCCAGCACGATCAGCTGCGTGATACCCGGCACCCCGGCCTCGCCCTCCCGCCCTGTCCGGCCGGCTGCCTAGCCGCCTCGCCGCGCCTTGAGCGCGTCGAGGAGGGCGGGCACGAACTCAAACAGGTCGCCGACCACGACGACGTCGGCAAACTCCACGATGGGCGCCTCGGGGTCGCGGTTGACCGCGATGATCGTCTCGGCGGTCTGCATCCCCACCTTGTGCTGGATGGCACCGCTGATGCCCAGGGCCACGTACAACTGTGGCTTGACGATCTTCCCGGTCTGGCCCACCTGGTGCGCGTAGCTGATCCAGCCCGCGTCCACGGCCGCCCGGGAGGCCCCGACGACACCACCCAGGGCTGTGGCCAGCTCCTCGACCATCCCGAACCCTTCGGGCCCGCCGACACCGCGGCCACCCGAGATGACCACGCGCGCCTCGTCGATCGGCGCGATGGCCTCGGCCTCGGCGACGCGTTCCACGATCCGGACCGCGGGCAGCGTGCCCGTCGGCAGCACCGCCGTCTCCACGACCCCGGGGGCCGCGGCGGGTGCGGCCGCGGCCGCGTTGGGCCGCACCGTGATCACGCCACGCCCGCCGTTGAGGGCGCTGGTGGTCAGCAGGCGGCCGCCAAAGACGCTCATCTCCACGGACGGGCCGTCGTCGGCCCAGGTGACCGCGATCGCGTTGCCCAGCAAGCCCCAGCCCAGGAGGCCCGCCACGGTGCCGCCCAGGTCGCGGCCGTCGGGCGAGGCGCTGACCAGGACGTAGCCCGCGCCCTCCGCGTCGACCAGCGCGGCGACGCGGTCACCCGCGACGGCCGCCCAGGCGTGGTCCGCGGCGCTGGGCTCCGTGACCGCGATGACGCGCGGCAGGTAGGCGGCTAGCTCGGTGGCCGCGCGGACCGGATCCGCGCCGACCACGATGCCCACGGGCGCCGGGCTACCCGCGTCGGCGAGGTTGCGGGCCAGCGTGGCAAGCTCCGTGGTGATCTTGGCAAGGCTCCCGTCGGCGTTGGTCTCGCCGACAACCCACGTGCTGCTCACTGGATGATCCACTTCTCGACGAGGTAGTCCACGACCTGGCGCGCGGCCTCGGCCGGCGCGTCCTTGATGATCCGGGCGGCGCCACGGGCCGGTGGCGTGCTGGTGCCCGTCAGCCGCGTGGTGGCGGCCGCGCCGCCGACGCTCCCGTCGTCCAGCCCGAGGTCCGCGAGGGAGAAGGTCCGGACCTCCTTGGAGCGGGCGCTCATGATCCCCTTCAGGGACGGGTAGCGCGGCTCGCCCAGCGCCTGGGTGCACACGACCAGGGCCGGCATGGGCGCCTCCAGGAGGTCGTAGCCGGTGGGCGTCATCCGCCGGACGCGGACGGTGCCGGCCGCGGGATCGGGCTCGATCTTCCCGGCGGCGGACAGATACGGCAGCGCCCGCTTGGCCGCGACCGCCGCGGGCACGGTCCCGGCCCCGCCATCGGTGCTATCGACACCAAACAGGACCAGGTCGAACTCCAGCTGCGCGAGCGCGGCGGCCAGGACCGTGGCCGTGGAGTGGACGCACGAGCCCTCCAGCGCCGTGTCGGTCACCAGGACGCCGCGGTGCGCGCCCATCGCCAGGGCCTTGCGGATGGTCTCCGGGGCGGCGGCCGGGGCCATGGTCAGGAGGGTCACCTCGCCGCCGTGCGCCTCGACCAGCTTGAGCGCCGCCTCCAGCGCGTACTCGTCATTGGGGTTGACCACCGCGGGCGCGTTGGCCCGGTCCAGCCGGCCGTCGGGCCGGAGGCGCTCGGAGGCGGCGACCGGGTCGGGCACCGGCTTCATCAGGACCACGATTCGCACGCTTGTCCTACCTCTGCACTGGCGGGCCGGCGTCCGTGCCCGGGCGGTTCAGGACCGGCCCAGGAGGTGGCGCGCGACCACGAGCCGCTGGATCTGCTGGGTCCCCTCGTAGAGCTGGGTGATCTTCGCGTCGCGCATCATCCGCTCGACGGGGTACTCGCTGATATACCCGTACCCGCCCAGCACCTGGACGGCATCCGTGGTGACCCGCATCGCGGCGTCCCCGGCGACCAGTTTACACAGCGAGGCCCACCGGCTGGCGGCCGCCGAGCCGGCGTCGATCTCCGCGCAGGCGCGGTACAGGACCGCCCGGGCGGACTCGGTGGCGGCGTCCATGTCGGCCAGCATCGCGCTCACCATCTGGAACTCGCCGATGGCCTTGCCGAACTGGACGCGCTCCGTGGCGTACTTGGCAGCCACGTCCATGGCGCCCTGCGCGATCCCCACCGCCTGCGCCGCGATGCCCGGCCGGCTTCGGTCGAACGTCCGCATGGCGATGTCGAAGCCGCCACCTTCGGCCCCCACCAGGTGGTCCGCCGGGACCCGCACGCCGTCGAACACCAGCTCGGCGGTGGGGCTGCCGCGGATGCCCATCTTGTGCTCCAGGCGGCTCACCGAGAAGCCGGGGGCGTTCGTCGGGACCAGCAGGCAGGAGAGGCGACGGTGACGCGGGCCCTCGGGGTCCGTCACGGCGAAGACCGCGATCAGGTCCGCGACGCTCCCGTGGCTGATGAAGCGCTTGCCGCCGGAGATGACGTACTCGTCGCCGTCGCGCACGGCGCGGGTCCGGATGGCCGACGGGTCGCTGCCCGCGTCGGCCTCGGTCAGGGCGAACGCCACAAGCGTGCGGCCCGCGGCCATGCCGGGCAGCCAGCGCGCCCGCTGCTCCGGGCTACCCGCGAGCATGAGCGGCAACGCCCCCAGGCTCTGCACCGCCAGCATCAGCCCAGAGCTGGCGCAGACGCGGCTGATCTGCTCGATGGCCAGGCACAGTGAGAGCAGGCCGGCGCCCAGGCCGCCGTACTCCGCGGGGAAGCCCAGGCCAAAGATGTCGTGCTGGGCCAGGAGGTCGCGGACGTCCCAGGGGAACTGGGCGGTCCGATCGATCTCGGCCGCGCGCGGGGCGATCCGGTCCATGGCCAGGGCGTACACGGTCTCCGCCAGGAGCCGCTGCTCCTCACCCAGTCGGAAGTCGGTCGAGCCGGTCATGTCAGTCCGGCGATCGTAGCACCCGACCCGAGACCGGCCGGTTGGCGGCAACGCTAGTGGATGACCGGAAGTTGGCGGCCGCCGCGCGGCGCGGCCAGGGACTCCGCCAGCAGCTCGCTGATGTCCAGCGCGGTGACCCCGCCGGCCGCGTTGGATGCGTCCGCCGCCAGCCCGTCCTTGAGCATCGTCATGCAGAACGGGCACTCGGTCGCCACCACGGTGGCCCCCGTGGCCAGCGCCTGCGTCGTGCGCGCGGCGTTGATCCGCGTCCCGGACGTCTCCTCCATCCACATCCGGCCGCCACCCGCGCCGCAGCAGAACGACTGCCGGCCGTTCCGTTCCATCTCACGTAGCTCGAGGCCCGGCACGGCACCCAGCACCTCGCGCGGCTCGGCGATCACCCCGTTGTAGCGGGCGAGATAGCACGAGTCATGGAGCGTCACGGCGCGGGTGGCCACCCCGCCGCCGGCGTCCAGCTGGAGCCGGCCGTTGCCGATCAGCTCGCGCAGGTACGCCGAGTGGTGGACGATCCGGAAGTCGCCCCCCAGCTGGCCGTACTCGTTGCCGATGGTGTTGAAGCAGTGCGGGCAGGCCGTGACGATGGTGTGCTGGCGCATCCCGTAGCGATCCAGCGTCTCGATGTTGGCGCTGGCCAGCATCTGGTAGACGTAGTCGTTGCCCATGCGGCGGGCCGGATCGCCGGTGCAGGTCTCCTCCTGGCCCAGGATCGCGAAGTTCACGCCGGCGGCATGCAGGCAGGTCGCGAAGGCCCGCGCCACCTTCCGGTTGCGCTCGTCGAAGGCCGCCGCGCAGCCCACCCAGTAGAGGACCTCCAGGTCGCCCAGCCGCCCGGACGCGGCGAGCTGCGCCAGGGTGGGCACCTCGAACGGGAGCCCCTTGGTCCAGTCCGTCCGGCCGGCCGGCGGCTGACCCCACGGGTTGCCGACGCCCTCCATGTTCCGGAAAGCGCTGTTGAGCTCCTGCGGGAAGCGGCTGTCCTCCAGGACCAGGTTCCGCCGCAGGCCAACGATCTTGTCGACGTGCTCGATGAGCACGGGGCAGGCCTCCACGCACGCCCCACAGGTCACGCAATCCCAGACCGCCTCGTACGGGATCGCCGTGTCCACGATCCGGGCGGTCATGGCGGCGGTCGCCGGCGTGGTCCCGTCCAGGCCGTAGGTCTGGCGCACGATCGGGCTGTTGGGGATCAGGTCCATGGTGATCTCGGCCGCCTCGGCCATGTCCCGGATGCCCATGATGAAGCGCTTGGGGTCCAGGACCTTGCCGGTGGCATGGGCGGGGCAGGCGGCCTCGCACCGGCCGCACTCGGTGCACGTGAACCCGTCCAGGAGGTCCTTCCAGCCCAGGTCCTGGAGGGTCCGCAGCCCGAACGTCGCGTTCTCGTCCTCGATGTCCAGCCTGGGCAGCTGCCCGCGCGGGGCCAGCTTGCGCAGGTAGACGTTGACGAAGCTCGTGTAGACGTGGAAGTGCTTGTTGGTGGGGATGAACAGCAGGAAGACGGCGAGGACCGCCATGTGGCCCCACCAGAGGGCAACGAAGCCCACCTCGGCCGCGCCCGAATCCAGCGCGTGGAGCGGGATCGCCAGCAGGTTCGTGACCAGCGCTCCGGCGACGTCCCCGTGGACGGCCGCCTCGAACGCCATGGCGAAGAACTCCGTCCCCACGACCAGCGTGATCATGCCCAGCACCTGGAGCCCCGTCCGGCCCAGCTCCAGGCGCGACGGCCGGCCGACGAGGCGCCGGAACAGGAAGTAGGGCACGCCCAGGCCCAGGACCGCGGCGGCGATCAGGTTCTGGATCGCCACGGCGAGCGTCCAGAGGATGCCGGCGAACGGCCAGCCCACCACCGCCTGGACCAGACCGCCGGTCACGATGTTGATGTTGCCGATCAGCAGGATCGTGGAGCCCAGGAAGACGACGTAGTGCATGACCCCAACCCGGACCTCGCGGAACATCCGGGTCTGGAGGAAGGCATAGCGAACCAGCCCGCCGATGCGCCGAGGGACCTGGGTCGATCCGGCCGGGCCGACGGCGCCGGCGGCCGTGAAGACCTTCAGGCGGCGGGCGACGACCAGCGCGAAGAGCGCGAAGGCGCCCCAGAAGACGGGCAGGGCCAGGGGGTAGGCCGGCACGTGACTGAAGGTCTCGAACATCAGTGCGCTCCCCCATCCGCAGGATCTGTGGCGGCCAGCCGGGCGACGGACCGGACCGCATGGTCGAACGGGCCGGCCAGCGTCTCCAGCGCGTGCGGGATGACGCCGATGACGGCCTCCAGGGACTCCATCGCCGCCTTGGGACTGCCCGGGACGTTGATGACCAGCGACCCGGCCAGGACGCCGACGACGGCCCGCGAGAGATCCGCCAGCGGCGTGATGGCCCTCCCGGCGGCCCGCATGGCCTCGGCCAGCCCCGGGACCTGGTAGTCGATGACGGCCAGGGTGGCCTGAGGGGTGACGTCGCGGGGCGTCAGGCCCGTGCCGCCGGTGGTGATCACCAGGCGATGGCGGGCGGCACCATCGCGGATCACCGCCTCCAGCCGGGGCTGATCATCGGGGACCACGAGGCGCTCGACCTGGAACCCAAGGCCGGCGAGCCGCGCCGCGACCCGCTCGCCGGACACGTCGTCGCGGCGCCCGGCCGCGCTCCCGTCGCTGGCCGTCACGACCAGCGCGCTGAGATCGAAGTCCTGGCCAAACACCCGTCGGGGTGGTTTCTCCGCGCTCATCGGTCCCCGGTCACCTCGTTCTGGCCCTTCCCCCGGCGATTCCTGTCAGGGCTTGCGGGCAGGACCCCCGCCAACCCGGCCGGCGGCCCGTGCCGCAGGCTTGCGGACTGCCTTGGCCGGCGCGGCATCCGGGGTCCGGAACCACTCGCCGCTCTTGCCGCCAACCTTGGAGACCAGGTGGATCGCCTGGATCTCGACGCCCTTCTCGACGCCCTTGACCATGTCGTACACGGTCAGCGCGGCGACCGTGACCGCGGTCAGGGCCTCCATCTCCACGCCGGTGGGCCCGGTGGTGGCGGCTTCCGCACGGATTCGGAGCCCGCCGGCGACCCGATCCGGCGTTACCGAGACCACCAGGTCCGTCAGCGCCAGCGGATGGCAGAGCGGGATCAACTCGCTGGTCTTCTTGGCGCCCATGACGCCTGCGATCTCGGCCACGGTGAGGACGTCGCCCTTCGTGTTGCGACCGTCGATCACGAGGCTGAGGGTCTCGGCCGAGACGGCCACGAAGCCCTCGGCGACGGCGCGCCGCTGGGTGTTGGCCTTGTCCCCGACGTCAACCATCCGCGGCCGGCCGCTGCGGTCAACGTGGGTGAGCTTTCGGCGCTCGGTGCGGGTGGGCGGGGTGCGGTCCATGAAGCCTCCGGGCCTGTTCGAGGCGGCCCGATCGCCGCGTGCATCTGTCATGCGTCGATCATGCCTGATCGAGCCACCAGACATCGACCGCCGCGCCCGCCGGCAGGCGGTCGGTGGCCTCCGGGATGATGGCCAGCGCGTCGGCCGCGGCCAGGGCCGTCAGGACATGGCTCCCCTGCCCACCAGCAAGGCGGACCGTCAGGCGGCCATCGGCGTCCCTGGCCGGCAGGCCGGTCGGGTCGCGGTCCACCACCACCCGCAGGAACCCGCGGCGTCCTGCGCTCTTGGTGACGGGCTCCGCGAGGACGGCGTGGTCCGTTGGCCGCACCAGGTCGCGCCGTCCGGCGAGGCGCCGGATCGCCGGGCGGACGAACAGCTCGAAGGTCACCGCGCTGGAGACGGGGTTGCCGGGGAGGCCGAACAGGAGCGGCCGTGGGCCCTGGGACGTCTCGTGGGCCGCGGCGCTGGCCGCCAGCCCAGCGACCGCCGCCTCGTGCGCCTTGACCAGGCCGAAGGCAAACGGCTTCCCGGGCTGCACCGAGACCTTCCAGAGGTCTACCGAGCCGATGGTGTCGAAGGCCGCCTTGACCACGTCGTAGGGTCCCACCGACACGCCTCCGGCCACCAGCAGGGCATCGACGCCAGCGGCAAGGCCCGCGCGCAACCGCTCCAGCACGACCGGCAGCAGGTCCACGGCGATCCCCAGCTCGATCGCCTCGGCCCCGGCGGCGCGCACGGCGGCGGCCAGGCCCGGCCCATTGGCGTCGGGGATCCCGGACGAGCCCAGGTCCTCGCCGGGCGCGCGGACCTCGTCGCCGGTCGCGAGGACCGCGATCCGGGGGCGGCGATGGACGACCACTCGATCATGACCCGCGCCAGCCAGCAGCGAGATGACCGCCGGCGACACCACGGTGCCGGCCTCCAGGATCACCATGCCGGCGCGCAGGTCGCTGCCCGCCAGGCGGATGGAGCCACCCACCGGCACCGGCTCATGGACCAGGCAGGCCGCCGGCAGCGGGCCCGTGGCATCCCGGCCGCGCGGCCCAAGGCCCCCGGCCGCGTCGATGGGCGTCGTCAACTCCACGGGGACCACCGCGTCGGCGCCAGGAGGCAGCGGCGCCCCGGTCGCGATCCGCACGGCCGTCCCCGGCGCCACGGATGCCGTCGCGTCCCGGCCCGCGGCCGCCTCGCCCACCACGACCAGCCGGACCGGGCTCCCCTCCCCGGCGAGGGCCACGTCGGCCGACCGGAGCGCGTAGCCGTCCATCGCCGAGTTGTCCCAGGGCGGCAGCGTCACGCGCGCCGTGGCCGGCGCCGCGGCCACACACCAGAGCGCGTCGCGCAGCGGGATGGTCTCGGCGGGCGTGGGTCCAGGAATTGCCGCGAGCACCTGGTCGCGCGCCTGCTCGACCGTCAGGAGCGGGCGACCGTCGCCCGCGTCGCTGCCGCTCATCGTCGTGGGCGCCGGGATCGTGGGCCGGCGACGCCCTGGCGTGCACGGATGGCGGCCGCGATCGCCCGCGCCGTGAGGATCCCGGCCGGACCCGCGTCGCCGGCCACCGGGAGCCCATCGAGCCCCTCGTCGCGCAGCCGCAGGAAGACGGGCCAGACCGGCGCGTCGGCATCGATTGGGGCGAGCTTGGACCAGGCCACCATGACGTCCTCCACCCGGGTGGTGGGCCACTTGCCGCGCGGCAGGCGGCGGATCTGGGCGGCGCCGATGATCCCCACCAAGTCCCCACCCCTGGCGACCAGGACGGAGCTGCGAGGCGGGTCCCCGTCGAGGACCTGGCCCGCGAAGGTGTCGATGGTCAGGCTGGGCGAGATGGTGATGCCAAGGGGCTCCATGACATCGCCGGCGCGGAGACCATCGGCGGCCTGCTCCAGGTCCGCCTGGCCCAGGGCTCCCCGGGCGGTCAGCCGCAGGAACCAGCCACACAGCATGATCATCATGCCGTTGCCGATGTCGCCGATCGAGACGGCCAGGCCGCCGGCCAGCACCGCGAGCCCGAGAAGATTCCCGCTTCGGCCGACGAACCGCGTGCCGCGCCGCTCGTCCCCCGTCCGTCGCCAGATGAGGGCCCGAAAGAGGCGCCCGCCGTCGAGCGGGTAGGCCGGCAGGAAGTTCACGGCACCCAGGAGGATGTTCAGGAGCCCCAGCAGGACGCCGAAGAGTCCGACGGCCTCGACCGTGGCGCCGCCGACCAGCGAGACCAGGAGCGAGGCCGCCACGAGCAGCGACCCCGCGATCAGACTGACGAGCGGGCCAGCCGCCGCGATGACCACTTCGTCGCCGGGATCCATGGACCGGGCGTCAAACGGCGAGCTCCCGCCGAAGAACGAGACGGCGAGGGCCTCCACCGGGACGCCCCGCCGCCGGGACATCACGGCATGGGCCAGGTCGTGGATGGTCGCGCTGGCCAGGAAGCCCGCCGCGACCAGCCCGCCGATCAGCCACTGGACGGCCGCGTCCAGTCCAGGCGAGGCGGCCTCCACCTCGGCCGCGGTAAAGACCGCGACGAGCGCGAGGATGAGCACCCACGACCAGTGGATGCGGATCTCCACGCCGAACAATCGGGCGACGGGCCAGCCATTCATCGACGTGCATCCTCGGGGGCCGGGCCGGAGAGACGCCCGGCGAGGCGCCCCGCCCCGGCGGCAGTCGCCAGGGCCACGGCCAGCATGACCGCGCCCACCGCGATGGTGGTCTCAAACCAGAGCTGGTCGGGGAACAGCTGGACGAGTCGGTCCGTGGCGGGATCGAAGGTGTAGGTCCCGCCGGCGAAGAACAGGCGGTGAAAGACCTCGAAGGCGGCGTCGAACGCAACGGACGCCACGGCCGCCAGGAGGACAGTGACCCCGACCAGGCCCAGCGCCCCGCGCCGAACCGCGCGCCAGGCCCACGCCGAGCGACGCGCGCGGGCCATGAGGACGACGAGGACCACGAGCGCCACCGCGACGAGCGCGGCAAGGCCGGCGAAGACGTCGCGAACGTCCCGGAGATGGGCGCGTTCCCGCTCCGTCAGGACCGGCGATCCGGCGACGACGACATCGAAGCTGGGCGGGCCAAGAACCAGGTCATGAAGCAGGGCGCTGGTCGCCGTCCGCAGGTCCTGCGGCTGGTACCCGGTCCAGGCGGCCGCGTCGGCGCGATCCTGCGCCAGGCCGATCCAGGCGGGCGTGATGAACGGCAGGATGGCCACCGCGAGGATGACAAGGGCCGTGGCGATGCCCACGGCGATCGAGGCGGCGCGCGGGCCGGCTGCGGCTGTCACGCTGCCATGGTAGCGACGAGGACGGCCGCGGCGGTCGCGGCCCGTCGTGCGCCGAGGATCACTCCTCCTCGAGCGTCCGCGCCTGGTCCCACCAGCCCTCCATCGTGAGGTCGCCGGGGGCGTCGGTCTTGAGCTCGACCGCACCCTTCCGGACACGCGCCTGAAAGGCGTCCAGGGAGAGGTGAAGGAGGTCGTCCAGGCCGGCGATGCCCGACTGGGCCAGGAGCTGGTGCTCGACCGGCCCGAAGCCGGCGAGGTTGAGCATGAGCGCCTCGTCCCGCCAGATGGCGACGTCGTTGACGGTGGCCTTGACCTGGTCCGCCAGGGTCTGGCGCCGGGTCCGCGTCTCGCTGACCTCCAGGAGCAGGCCCGTGGTGAAGATGCCCTGGTGCTCGAGTCGGGCCAGGTGGACGGGTTCGATCCGGGTCAGCTCGGTGATCGGCGGCACAGTTGGCTGCTCCTCCAGGGACGTCGACAGTAGAGCGATGATGCCACGCCGGCGGCTGCCGGGTCGGGGCGCCGTGTCGCGGTCCGCCGGGTTGCCCTTGCGCGCGGGTGTACGGTGCCGTCATGGGAGGACAACGAGGCTTCCTCGCGGTCGTGGCCGGGATCGTCGCCCTGCTGATCCTGACGGTGGGCGTGGTGCTGGTCCAGGGCGAGCAGCCGGCCGCTTCGTTCGGGCCGGACTCGCCGGAGGCCGCCGTGCAGGCCTACCTGGTGGCATGGGACGCTGGCGACGATCGCACGGCGTGGGCGGCGTTCAGCGCGCAGGTCCAGGCGGAGACCCCCCTCGATTCCTATACGGAGCAGGCACAGACGCTCCGGGTCAAGGGCTTCGCGCCGGACGGGTCGCGGCGGGTCTTCATCAACAGCGCCAAGGTGAGCGGGGAGCGCGCCGTCGTGTCGGTCACCATTGAGACGACCGCCGTCCGCGGGATGAACGTGGACCGCTTCCGGCAGACCACCACGATCCCCATGGTGCGGGCCGACGGGGCCTGGAAGGTCGACCAGCTCCTGATGGGGACCGACACCTGGTTCGTCGGCAAGTGACGCCGCCGACGCGGGAGAGAGTCCGGTGATGCTCACCATCCGACGCCTGTACCTCTATGCGATGTCCGGGGTCATGCTGGCCGTGCTCGCCAGCGGGCTCCGGCTGCTTCTGACGGCGCTGCTGGATGCGTTGGGCCTGGACGGCGATCCGGCGCTGGGCGGCGGCTCCACCCGGGAGACACTGAGCCTGGCGGGCGCCCTCGTGGGCGTCGGCCTGCCCGTCTGGGCGATCCACTGGTGGCTGGTCCGTCGCGTGATGCTCGGGGGGGACGCCGATGCCGAAGCGGAGCGGGCCTCCCCCATTCGGGCGGCCTACCTGTCCTTCGTGCTCGCGGTGACGCTGGCCTTCGTGGCGGCCGCCGCGATCGACCTGGTGCGCTCCCTGGCGCAAGGCCTGCTCGACCTGCGTGCGATGTACGGCTCCGCCGGAGACCCCGCCGGCTCGATCGCGACGATCCTGGTCGCCGGTGCCGCCTGGTCCTCCCACGCGTGGGTCCGTCGGGATGATCTGGCCGCCGGACCGTTGCGCGACGGGGCCATCCGGTGGCCTCGCCTCTACCGCTATGCCGCCCAGTTGATCACCCTCGTGGCGATGACCAGCACCGTGTCGGGCCTCGCCAACGCCCTCGCCGACCGGATCGCCGCCGGCGGGAAGCTGAGCGCCGACGACTACGCGGGCAATGACATCTCGAGCTCGCTGGCCACGATGGCCGTGACCGGTGCGATCTTCCTGGCCCACGCCGTCCATGCCCTGCGCCTGGTCGCCCAGCCGGGTTGGCGGGGCGACAGCGAGCGGGCGTCGCACATGCGCGTGGGCTACCTGGTGATCCTCATCGGCGCCGGGCTGTCGGCGACCATCAGCAACCTGGGCCAGGCGATGCAGGCGCTGCTCCTCCTGCTCCTGGACCCGGCGGGCAGCTCCCTGCCGCCCGGCGGCCTGGCGCGGGCTGTCATTGTTCCGCTGGTTGTCCTGGCGCCATGGCTGGGTGCGGCGCTCCATGCCCGCTACCAGCTCCTGGGCGAGGCGGGCCGGTCCCCGGAGCCGGGACGGGCCGCGGCCGGAACCCGGTTGGATCGCTTCGTCCGGTCGCTCGTGGGCCTGGGATTCGGCGCACTGGCCATGGCCTGGCTGGTGGGGATCGCGCTGGACGTGGTCGCGGGCAGCGATCGCTACGCGCTGGATCCCCGCACCCGTGCGTTCGACCTGGCCTCGCTCCTGCCCAACGCCGTCCTGGGCTTCGCACTCTGGGCGGTCACCTGGGCCCGCGTGACGGCGGGCCGGGTCGCTTCGCCCGAGGCCGAGGCGTCGTCGGGGATCCGGCGAGCCATGCTGCTCACGGCCCTTGGCGCCGGCCTTGCGGCATCGGTCGGATCGGGTGCCTTCATCCTCTACCGGCTCTTTGGGAGCGCCATGGGCGTGGTCGGCGGTCCCGGCGTCGCCTCGGACCTCGCGAGGGCGTTCGGCATCTTCGTGGTGGCTGTTGGCGTTGCCCTGTATCACGGGCTCCTGGTTCGTGATGACGTCCGGGCGCGGGCCCACGCGACCACCACCGTCGCAGCCGGCATCTCAGTCGACCTGCCCTCCGGGGCCGACCCGGCGACGACGGCACCGTCCTGGGCCGAGCGACCCCTCGTGTTGCGGACGGAGCCCGGGGTCGACCCGGACACGGCCCTCGCGGCGGCACGTGCCGCCCTGCCGCCCGGCGCGCACCTGGCCGACGCCCGGCAGCCACCCACCCAGTAGCGCGTCGCAACGCGGCAGTAGGTACGCTCTCGCGATGGATCCCGCCCGCGGTGCGGGCCAGCGTCCGGCCTCCACCGATGCCCCCGTCTTCGCCGGCCAAGGCCGCCTCGGGCGCCCCGGTTCGTCGCCATCCAGCGCCTCGGTCCGCCTGGATGCGGGTCGGTTCGAGGTCGCCATCAACGGGCAGCCGCCGATCATCGCGACATCACCACCCTCCTGGTCGGCCAGGGCACGCTGGTCCTGGTCCTGGTCCTGGTCCTGGGCGAGGGTGACGGCTCCCTCCGGGTCGTCCTGGAGCAGCTGGGCCAGCGCCTCGGGACGCTCGTGGCCCAGTTGCGCGAACGTCGGACGCGGCAGCGACTCGGCGACGCGTTCGCCCAGCTCGGTGACGATCCCCTGCCGCTCCTCGAGTACCGCCTCGGCGACCAGCACGGGGTGGCCCTGCTGGTGCTGCACGCCTGGGTGGCGGAGCTGGTCCCGCTCGACGACGCAGTCCGGGCCACGCGCATCCGGCGCGTCCAGATCGGCAGCGTGGAGGCCGATCGTGCGGGCGGCCTGGTCCGCCTGACGCTCCCGGCGACCACGGTGGAGTTGCCAGGGCTGGGCGCGGCGGCCACCGCCTGGGGCCAGCGCCTGGGCGAGCTCCGCGACGGCGCCCTCAGGGACGCGGCGAGGCTCGTCGGCGGCCGCGTCCCCGACGCTCCCTTTGGCTCGCGGAACCTGCTGGGCCGACTGCTCGTTGATGGTCGACCCGCCTCGGTTGCCGACCTGGGTGCCGAGCTGGCCCGCATCGACGGCTCCGTGCTCACGGAGCTCACCTTCGCGGCAAGCTTCCGGGACCTGCTGGCCCGGGGCGGCGGCGACGTGCGCTGGTTCGCCCTGGCGCCAGATCGGCCCGGCTCGGACACCCGCAAGGCGTGGTACCTGGTCGCGCTGCCGGGCAACCTGATCGCCCTGGAGCTGGTCAGCGAAGCCGCCCACGCCACGTACCTCTTCCGGTCTGCGCCGCGCTCGACCTACACGGGCGAGGGGCCGGCCGCGATCGCCGAGCAGCACGTGGCGGCCGCCCGCGACATCTCTGCCGCCCTGATCGACGCCCGCTTCCTCCGGGAGCCCATGGCGCTGCCCATGGCCCAGCTGGCCAGCGCCAGGTACCTCCGCTACCGCCTGGCCCTGGCGGCCCTGCCCAGCCTGGCTGCCGCCCGTCGGCGCTTCGTCGCCCGACTGGTTCATGACGATCCGACCCGTTGGGCCAAGGCACTTGATGACCTGTCGCCTGACACGCGACGGCGCGTGACGAGGCGGCCGAGTGGCCCGGGCGCGCCGCGGAGGAGGCGGCCGCCACGGCCGCCGGAGCAGACCAGAGCGAAGACGCCGGTGACGGCGACCAGCAGGCGACCAATGCCAGCCTATAAGGTCGCCAGTCCGCGGTGCGCCAACGTCATCATGCGAGACGCCGCGGTCTGCCCCTTCTGTCATGCCAAGGACCCATTCGCGCCGATGCGCTGCGCCGCTGCAGCGCGATCATCGAGGATCCGCGCTGGGCCGCCTGCCAGCGCTGCGGCACCCCCGTGCCGAAGCCGGGCACATCGGCGGCCGCCATGGGCGCACCGACAGCCGCGCAGACCGCGAGGCCGGCCCAGGAGTCCACTCCGCAACCCGCCGCGGCGACTCCCGCCGCGGTTGCCCCGCCCGCGGCGCCGGCCGGCCGGTTCTGCACCGGTTGCGGCGGCTCGCTGGTCGCGGGCGCCCGGTTCTGCACCGTGTGCGGCACCATCGCCGGCTGACACGCCGGGAGGCGGCGTCGCCGCCGCCTCGCTCGGATCTCATCCCAGGATCAACCCGCCGCGCATCCCTCCCGCGAGGTGCCGACAGCGGGCCAGTGGTCGGGCCCGCGGCTCAGGTCGGCTTGCCGCAGTTCCCGCAGAAGCGCGCCCCGGCCGCGATGTCGTTGCCGCAGCCCGAGCACTTGTTCTGGCCAGTTGGAGCCCCGCCGTTGGAGCAGAACTTCTCCGACCCGACCGGCTTGCCGCAGTTGGGGCAGACCGTGTTCCTCGCGCCCAGGTCGCCCGAGAAGACCTGCTGCGTCTGCATGGCCTCCTGCATCTGCTGGATCTCGACCTGCGCGCGGGTGGCCTCCATCTCGGTAGCCAGTTTGGGCGCGCAGTTCACGCACAGCCCGCGCGCCTCGTTCCAGCACGTCTGGTCGACCCAGTAGTTGCTCTTGGGCCAGCGCGTGAAGAGCGGCATGATCTCCGCCGAGGCCTTCTTGAGCGCCTCATCGCGCGCGCCCCGGTCCATGAAGTCCTTGGCGTTGCGGGCGGCCCCGGCGTCCCCGCCGAGGAAGCCGCCGAGCAGGTTGCCGGCGCCGCTCAGGAGCGAGCCCGCGCTGCCCATGGCCGAGCGCTGGCGCTAGCTCCGGTGGCCGCTCCCGCAGATGTCGCAGCGGAACTCGAACTGCTAGCCGTTCTCGTCCGACAACTCGTTGTAGTTGCTGCTGAACGGCGTGAAACCGGCCATTGGGATCCTCTGGTGTCCCGCCCTTCGGTGCCGGCGCCCTCGACCGGCTGCCTGACGGTGCTTGCTGCCCTCGTATCGCGACGCGGCGAGGATCCGCGCCTGCCGGCGACTGCCCCAGGACGCCGGCCGGCCCGGTCCCTGGTCATGACCGAGCGGCCATCACCATTCGAGCCCGGCCGGCTCCAGGAGCCTGCCCAGGAGCTAGGACGGGGTGATCGAGTCCTCAGGCGTGGGTGTTGCCGGGTGGACCAGGGCAAGGGGCTCGCCAACGCGAGCGGTCCACTCCACGGTCGCCCTGGGGTGGGCGAAGGTGCCCGGGGCCATGTCCAGGACGTGCAGGCGCAGGTACTGCTGCTTGGCCAGCATCGGGCTCGCCCAGCGGGGCAGGAATGCCGCCCCGTTGCCACGGACCACCATCGGCTCGTCCAGGTCGTAGATGGCCTCGTGGTGCTGGAGCCGGCAGTGGCCGGTCGCCCGGACGTTGCGCACCCAGTGCACGTCCTCGCCGTAGGTGAGGCGGACGTAGACGTGGTCGTCGTGCTCGATCGGCAGGACCGGCGTGTGATGCGTCGAGCCCGACGCCCGACCGACGTGCTCCAGGAGGCCCCAGGCCGACCGCCGGCCACCCACGAGGCCCAGCGCCATCACCGCCGGGTTGAAGCGATGGGTGACAAAGCCGCGGAAGTCCCGGCCCATGACCTCGCTCATTGGCTGGTCCAGCTCGGTGGCCCGCCGTCGGGCGTCAATGAGCCAGGCCGACCCGCCGGCCAGGCCGGCAAACGTGAACAGTCGAGCAATGCGTGGCATGCGCGACCCCCTTTCGTGCCTCCATGGTGGACCGGCGACCGCTCCGGGGCCAGTGCCGGAGTGCGCGAGAACACGGGCCGGCCGTCTACACTCCCCCCGTGGGCCCCCTTCAGTTCCGAATCCCCGAGATCCGTCCCGCCAACCTGGGCGACGGCGAGCTGCTCGACGGCCTGCTGGCCGGCGCGAGCCGTTACGTCCTGCCCGGCTTCGTGGGCCCGCTGGCCGCTCCCCTGCCCATCCGCCACCTGGCCAGCCTCGACCGGATGCTCGTGTCGGATGGGACGGGCTTCATCGTGTCCATGGGCGACCTGCCCCTCGCCTTCGGCGCCTGGAGCCGACGCGACCGGGATCCCGCCGCGGGCACGGAGACGGGTGGCGCCCGCCAGCTGGTGCCGGGGACGGACGCGGCCCGGATCCTCAGCCTGGCGATCCGTGGCGACTTCTCCGGCAAGGGCCTGGCAGCGGGGGTCCTCGACGAGTGCGCGGCGGCGGCGCGTGCCGAGGGCTACGGCCGCCTTGCACTGATGGCGGTTCCGGAGGCGGTCGGATTCTGCGTCCGGTGCGGCTTCGAAGAGGTCCGGCGGCTCACGGTCGTGGTGGACGGCGCACCCACCGACGCGGTCGAGATGGTGCGCCACCTGCGGTAGCAGCACCCCTGGTCGCCGCCCGCTCCGCCGACCGCTCCCCGACACGAGCGCGACCGTACCCGCCAGGCGCCTTGGCTGTCCGCCGCTATCCCAGACCGGCCGCGATCTCCGCCAGCTCGTCGAGCATCGCCCAGTCCGCCGTGACCGGGCGCAGGATCAGCTCGTCCACGCCCTGCGCGGCCTGCGCCTCGATCGCCCGGAGCACCTCGTCGCGACCCTTAGGGAGCGTGGCGAGGCGGCGCGCCGACAGCGCGGGGTCGAAGGCGTAGTTCGCGTTGATGTAGCCGGCCGCGGCATTGGCGGCGTTGGGCCCCAGCGCGTAGTAGGTCGCCCCCACCCAGCGCGGCCGGCCGGCCCGGCCCTCCTGCGCCCAGGCCTCCAGGATCTGTGCCCAGAGCGCCGACATCGCCACCGGCTCCCCGCCGCCCGGCGCCATGAAGCCGTCGCCCCAGCGGGCGATCCTCCGCGCGATGGCGGGCACATAGCCGCCGAGCAGCACCTCGGGGCCGCCGGGGCGCGCCGGTGCCGGGCCGATGGGCCCGATCCCCTCCCCCAGCGGCTCCCCGCGCCAGAGCCGGCGCAGCGTCTCCAGCTGCTCCTCCTCGCGCCGGCCGCGCCGGTGGAAGTCGAAGCCCGTGGCGACGTAGTCCGATTCGCGCACGCCGATCCCGATCCCCAGCGAGAGTCGACCGGCGGAGAGCGCATCCAGCGCGGCGACCTGGCGGGCAAGAAGCGTGGTCTCGCGGGTGGGTGCCAACAGGATGCTGGTCATCAGCGTGATGCGGCGGGTCACCCCGGCCGCCGCGGCCAGGACGACGAGCGGCTCCATCGCCCGGCTGACGACCCGATCCAGCCCCACCAGGCTGGCGAACCCGGCCTCATCGGCCCGGCGCGCCCAGTCGAGGATGAAGTCGCTGGAAACGCCCGAGACCCGGATGGGCAGCCCGACGGAGATGCGGATCGGCGGCCGGCTCATGCGCTCGGTGGCGTCACGGGGAGGAGCGGCTCCCAGCCGTCGTGGAGTTGGACGTCGAACACGCACAGCAGCGCGGCCGTCGATGCGTAGTTGCCCATCAGGCCGACCAGGTCAACCAGCATCGTGGTGCCAAACACCTCGGTCGCGCGGGCGAAGGTCTCCGACGACACCCGGCGCGCGCCGAACATCTCCCGACCCAGCCGGATGACGACCTCGTCGCGCTCGGGCAGGCCGACGATGGGGGTTCGCTGTCGCACGGTCTCGATGGTCTCGGGGGAGACGCCGGCTTTCAGTGCCACCGGCTGGTGCGCCGCCCACTCGAACTGGCTGTCGGCCTCGCGGGCCGTGACCAGGATCGCCAGCTCGCGCACCGCGGGCGGGATGCCGGACTCCCGGCGCAGGTAGCGGTTGACCGGCTGCAGGGCCTCGGCCAGACGGGGGCTGTGCAGCCGGATACCGGCGGGACCGGCCAAACCGGCATATGAGGTGCCGTTCGGATCCGCAGCGTGGTCGAAGACCCGCTTGCCGACGTCGTCGAGCGCGTCGCGCCCCAGAGGGGGCAGACGGCTGCCAGACTCCGGGTGGATGTCGCTGGGCCAATCACGCTTGTCCATCGATCCGCTCCATGAATCGGCTGACGCGCCCACGGCCGGCGCTGACCCCCGGTGGACCGGGGTGACCGCCCCATCGAGGATAGCGCCCGATGGAAGGGCACGGCAGGGGCCGTCTCGGTGGCCTCGGCGGATTCGCGCGAGCCAGGCACCGCCCTCCCTGATCAGGTGGCGCTTCCCACGCCGTCGATCAGCGCGGACCCGATCGCCGCCCAGGAGGCCGCATCCGACTCGCCGCTGGTGCGTGCGAGGATGGTGCCGTCACGGGTGACGACGAGGGCGTGGACGTCGTCGCCGTCCGGGATCCCCAGCGACCGCTGGAAGGCGGCCACGTCGGTGTAGATCGTGATGGTGCGCGCCAGGACGTCGGGGTCCCCGATCCCGGCCGTCATCCCGCCGTCGATGAAGCGGCGCACCGGTCCCCAGCGAGTCGACAGGACGGGCACTTCGACGAGGGCGACCGGGACAGGCCCGGTCTGGCCGCGGGTGGTCGGGGGAACGCCCGCCGCCACCGCACGGGCGATCCAGCCATCGACGCGGGCCTGGTGCCAGCGCTGGAATGCAAGGACGACCAGCGTCCGATCGGCCGGCAAGTCGCGGGGCAGGGCGACCTCGCGGCCCAGGAGGGTGCGGCCCCGGACTCCCGGGAAGCGCCAGCCGGTCATACCGCGCGCTCCTTCCTACTGCACGACGAACGTGTCGGACGCCGTGGCCACGCTGCCCAGGGTGCAGGTGACGGCGGCTTTTGCCGTTCCCGGCTTCGTCGTGGAGCCCACGTTCCACGTCCACGACACCAGCCCATCCGGGCCCGCCGTCGGTGTCGTCTGGAGGCCGGCCGCGGTGGATACAGCGCCGGACGGCCAAGTCACCTTCGCTGAACAGACGGCGCCGGCTGTCGTTCGGGCGGCCATGTTTGCCGTGGACCCGTGGATCGCCGGGTTGGGAAGGCTCACGAAGGCGACGCCGAAGGACGCCGGAGGCAGCACGGGTGGCGCGGCGGTGCCGGCTGGCGGCACGGGCGGCGCGACGGGTGGTGTCAGATCCGCCGTCAACGGGATGCCGTAGAACACGTGCACCCAATGGATCCCGATCCTGGCTTGCGCGTCGGACAGGGAGAGCGTCCCGGCGCAGACCGCCTTCTTGAGCGAGTTCTCCAGCGAGTCCTTGACGCGCGCGCCGACATCCCGTCCGTCGGCCGTCGTCGCCGTATACGGCTCGGGCCAGAGGTTGGCGGGATCGCTCGGCGCGCCACCCAGCTCGAGCGGGATGAGGTGGTCCTCCTCGTACGAGGCGGTACTGGTGTCGGCGTAGCCGTACTCGCTGATCTGGCGGATCTTGAGCGGCGTGGTGTACGACGTGGATGGTCGGATCGTCGCCGTCCAGCCCGACACGCAGATGGTCGCCCCGATCGTCGCCTGGGTGACCGCCGGGTTGATGGCGCCGGGGGTGAGGTCGGGGTCGGGCTCACCGGGAAGCTGGCGCGCGGCGGTCGCCGTCGGATCGGTCGTGGCGGCGGGGCTTGGGACCGGCGGGCCACCCGGCGTGGCGTCGTCGTCCTGGTCGCCCGCGGTTTCGGCCGAGGCGGGCGCAGACGAGGCCGGGCTCGCGGCCCCCGGAAGCACCGCGGCGATCGCCGTGAATGACGCGGTCGCCGCCCATGACGGCGCGGCCGAGGGCGAGACGGTCGGCATCGCAGTCGACCCGCAGGCCGCGAGCAGCGTGGCCAGCAGGAGCGCAATGCCGCGGCGGATCGCCGCCGACGAGGGCAGCGCCACGCCGCGCCTCGGCCGCGCCAACTCGCCAGCCTCGACCGCCGAGGCGGCCTCGTCTTCCTCGGGTTTCGGCTGGTCTTCCACGGTGCGTCCCTCCGCGATCGAGGGTGGTAGCCCCGGCGGGGGGTGTCAATGGGCGAACGGCTTGGCCTCCGTCAGGACGCGGGCCGACGGCCAAACGCGCATGCCGACGGGCGGTCGCAGCGGAGGCCGACATCGTCCGTGTCCCGGGCCGGGACTCACGAGGCCACCGGATTGCTCCAGGGGCCTCATTCGTGCGAGAGATCTGGTCGGGGCGGAGCGATTCGAACGCTCGACCTCCTGAACCCCATTCAGGTGCGCTACCAGGCTGCGCCACGCCCCGACAGGTTGCGAAGTCTAGCAGGGGCCACTGCCCTGCGTCCCGAACTGGCCGACGCCCGGCCTCGATGCCGGACGACGACCCCCCGCTACACCCCGGCCGTCGCCACGCGACTGGCCACCAACTGCTCCGCCCAGCGGTCGAAATCGGCCAGCTCGTCCTTTGACTCCCGCGAGAGCAGGTCCATCAGGCAACGCAGGACGCTCTTGCCACCGAACAGCGCGTTGTGGACCTCGCGCGCAATGGGCATCTCGACGCCCAGGCTGGCGGCATAGCCAATGGCCGCGTCCACGGTGTAGGCGCCCTCCGCCGTGCCGGGCAGCGTGGCCTCAATGTCCGCCCAGCGTCGGCCCTTCGCCAGCTCCTCGCCCAGGCGATGGTTGCGCGACAGGCCGGAGCCACAGGTGGCGACCAGGTCGCCCAGCCCCGCGAGGCCGGCGAAGGTCAGCGGGTTGGCCCCTGCGGCGATCCCTACCCGCATCATCTCGGCAAGGCCCCGCGTGATCAGCCCGGCCTTGCCGTTGTCGCCAAACCCCAGGGCATCCGCCGCCCCGGCAGCGATCGCGACGATGTTCTTGAGGGCGCCGCACAGTTCGACGCCCAGCACGTCGCGATTGACATACAGGCGGAACTCCCGCCGGCTCAGTCGCCGGGAGACGCGCTGCGCAAGGTCCGGGTCCAGGGCCGCCACGACGGCCGACGCCGGGAGCCCGCGGGCGACCTCCATGGCCAGGTTGGGGCCGGAGAGCGCGGCGAGCCGTTCGGCAGTGATCCCCGCCGCGGCGGTGATCACTTGTGTCATCCGCAGGTAGGTGCCGTTCTCCAGGCCCTTGACGACCGACAGCACGTCAGCCCCGGGTGCGATGTGCGGCGCCGCGGCGAGCGCCGTCTCGCGCAGGTGGCGGGACGGGACGGCGAAGATCACCAGCTCCGCGGCGCCCGCGATCAAGGCGATGTCGTCGGTGGCGCGGACGCGCGGCGGCAGCTCGACCCCCGGGAGCCGTCGCTCATTGCGGTGCGTCTCGTTGATCTCGCCGGCGACGGCAGCGTCATGGCAGACCAGCGTGACCGGCTCCACCTTCGCGACGAGCGCGGCCAGGGTGGACCCCCAGGCGCCGGCGCCGATCACCGCGACCCGCGCCCGCGACATCAGCTCCCCTTGCGGGTCCGGCCCGACCCGCCGCTCCCGCCGGTCCCCCCGGACTTGCCGGGACCGGGCTTGCGCGGACCGCCCGCGGCACGCGCGCCCGGCGACCCCGGAATGGGGCCCGCACCGGCCGAGCGGCGCTGCGCGCCGGCCTTGGCCCGCGCGCCGCCGGCCGCGGCCGTGGCAGCCCGCGAAGGCTTGCGCGGGAGCTTCACGGCCGTGCGGTCGCGGAAGACCAGTCGGATGGGCGTGCCATCGAAGCCAAACTGCTCGCGGATCCGGTTCTCGAGGTAGCGCCGGTACGAGAAGTGCACCGACGACGCGTCGTTGGCAAAGAAGACGAACGTGGGCGGCGCGATGCCGGCCTGGGTGGCGTAGAAGATCTTGGGCCGGCGACCACGGACGGGCGGCGGGGCGGCTCGCTCCGTGGCTTCCTGGAGCAGCCGGTTGAGCGCCCCGGTGGAGATGCGCCGGCGGCGCTCCCCCCAGATGTCGACCGCCATCTCCAGGACCCGGTCCACGCGCTGGCCGGTCTTGGCGCTGATGGACAGGATGGGGGCGAAGTCCAGGAACGGGACCTCCGCGCGAATCCACGTCACGTACTGGTCGAACGTCTTGTCGGTCTTCTCGGCGACGAGGTCCCACTTGTTGACGGCCACGACGAGGCCGCGGCCCTCTTCGACGATGTAGCCGGCCACGTGGGCGTCCTGGGCCGTCAGCCCCTCAACCGCATCGATCACGAGCACCGCGACGTCGGCGCGCTCGATCGCCCGCATGGAGCGGAGGGTCGCGTACTTGTCGGCCGCCGGGCCGGACGCCACTTTGCCGCGCCGCCGGATGCCGGCCGTGTCGATCAGGACGATCTCGCTTCGGCCCCACGGGATGGCGGTGTCGATGGAGTCGCGAGTGGTGCCCGGGATGTCGGAGACGATGGTCCGCTCCTCCCCCACGATGGCATTGAGGAGGCTGGACTTGCCGACGTTGGGCCGGCCCACGAACGCGATCGCGGGCGGCTCGTCCGTGGACGCCAGGGCCATCTCCGCATCCCAGCGGGCGGCCTGCGCATCGGCCTCGGCGACGGCGCTGCCGTCCTCGTCCCCGTCCGTCCCGGCGTCGTCGTCATCATCGCCGACGATGAACGGCTCGAGCCGACCCTCGGCGACCTCCCGCTCCCATTGCTCGACCTCGAGCTCACGCGCCTTGCGGGCCAGCTCCTGGGCGCTCTCGGGCGGCAGAACCTTGACCAGCTCGTCGAGGAAGTCGGCGACCCCGCGGCCGTGGGCCGCGGAGATGGGGTAGGCGTCCCAGCCCAGCTCGAAGAACTCGTTGGCGTCCAGCTCGCGCTTGGCGTTGTCGGCCTTGTTGACGACCACCACGATCGGGGCGGGGGCGCTGCGGAGCAGCTCGGCGGCCTCCTGGTCGGAGGCGGTCATGCCGGTGATGGCGTCCACGACCAGGACGATCACATCGGCCTGGGAGATGGCCAGCCGGGCCTGCTCCTGGACCTTGGCCTCGATGGGATCGTCGGGATCCACCTCGAGCCCGCCGGTGTCGATCAGGATGAAGCGGCGATCGTTCCACTCGGCCTTGCCGTACAGGCGATCTCGGGTGGTGCGGGCGCGGTCCTCAACGATGGCGGCGCGCGCATCCCCCACCACGCGGTTGAAGAGCGTGCTCTTCCCCACGTTGGGGCGGCCGACGATGGCTACGACCGGGAGACCGGCCGGCACGTGGGCCACGGTCAGGACACGCTGCTGGCGTGCGTCAGGTTGGCGGCCGTCAGCTCGGGGTGCGACGTGCTCCGGGCAGTGTTCGCGGCGCCGGACAGCGCCGCGTCAGCCAGCTCGCGGGCGTGGGTGGCGGCCGCGGGGGTGCCCGCCAGCTCAAGGATGCGCATGGCCACGGTGTGGAGGTCCTCGATGGGGGTGGATGTGCCGCCGCTGATACCGACGACGCTGGCGCCCGCGAAGGCCCCGGCGTCCGTGAGTGCCGCCGCGCCCTCGACCTGGACGGTGGGGGTCCCGGCCATCTCGCACAGCCGAGTCAGCTCCCTGGTGTTGGCCGAGGAGCGACCGCCCACGACGACCATGCGGTCGACGGTGCGGGCCAGCTCCACGGTGTCCTCCTGGCGGCGGATGGTGACGGGGCAGACGGTGTTGACGATCTTGAGCTCGTGGCTGCGCGTGGTGAGCAGGGCAGCCAGCTTGGCAAACTTCCAGGGCGGCTGGGTGCTCTGGCTGATGAGCGCCATCCGCTTGCGGCGCGGGATCAGATCCCACTCCGGCTCCTCGTCCACGAGGATGACGTCCGGGGCAAAACCCAGGAGGCCGGTGACCTCCGGATGACCCGGCGTGCCGAGGAGGACGATGGTGTAGCCCTCCTCGACCAGGCGGCTCAGCTCGCGCTGCTCCTGGGACACCCAGGTGCACGTGCCATCGATGATCTCCAGGCCGCGGGCCTGCGCCCTGGCCATCACCTCGGGGCGGACGCCATGGGCGCGGATCACGACCGCGGCACCAGCACCCACGTCGTCGAGGCTGTCGATGTTCCTGATGCCGAGCGTGTTGAGGTCGCGAACGACACCCTCGTTGTGGACGGTCTGTCCGAGGGTGTGGGTGGACTTTCCGGCCGCCGCGGCCTCCTTGGCACGATCGATGGCCTCGCGAACGCCGTAGCAGAAGCCGGTCCGGTTCGCGATGCGGACCTCAGTAACGCTGCCCATGTGGGTACCAGTATCGCACGGGGGCCACGGTCGGCCCCCGATGCTCGCGACTGACCTCAGGCGGGCGCCTGCGGGGACGGCGGCGCGGCCGGTGAGGACGGCTCGGCGGCGGGTGCGGCGGCGGGTGCGACGGTGGATCCCGCGCCGGGGACCGCATCGGCGTACACACCACGCTGGCGGGGCGGCAGCATCGCCGCGATGGCGCCCATCATCCGGCGGGTGGCGGCGCCCTTGGCCTCGCGCCGGGCCGTGACCTGGCGGGAGGCCCCAGCCTCGGTCGTGAGCGTGAAAGGCGTGCCGACGCGGATGATGATCTGCCCGCCGATCCTGGGGTACTTCTGCCCCTTGGGCCAGACCTTGTCGGCGCCGACGATCGCGATAGGCACGACCGGGGCGCCACTCCGCTGCGCCAGCAACGCCATCCCGTCCTTGACCTCCTGGAGTGCGCCGGTGCGGCTGCGGGTGCCCTCGGGGAAGACGGCCAGGACGCAGCCGGCGTCCAGGATCCGCTGGGCGATGCGGAACGCCTCCACGTCCACGGCGGATCGCTCGATCGCGTGCAGCCCGCCGCGCAGGCCGAGGTACCCGACGATCGGGATGTCGAGGACCTCCTTCTTGGCCAGCCAGTTGAGCGGGCGACCGATCCGGGGTGCGATCAGGCCGCCGACCACCACCGGATCGGCGCTGGAGGTGTGGTTGGCGATGAGGATCATGGGTCCCGATTTGGGGATCAGCGACAGGTCGCCCTCGATCCGGACCCGCGTCACGCAGGCCGTCACGACGCGGGCGAGCAGCGTGCAGGCGTGGAGCAGCAGCGAGAAGTGGTCGACGATGGGCGTGGGCGGGAGCGGCGTCCTGGGTGCGGGGGCGGGCCCACGGTCCTGGGCGGCCATCGGACGGGGTGCATCGCCGGGGACGCCGGGGGCGGACGCGCGGGCCGGCGTCGCACGGATGGCCTCCACGACCGCCGCCACTGTCTGCTCCAGCGAGTTGCCGTCGGTATGGAGGACCACCGCATCGTCCGCCCGGCGGAGCGGCGCGACCGGACGGCTTGCGTCCTGGGCATCGCGTGACCGGAGGGACTCCAGGAGGGCCGCGTGCTCGTCCGAGGCCACGTCCAGGCCGCGCTCCTCCGCCCGGCGGCGGGCCCGCTCCTCGACCGATGCGTCGAGGTAGATCTTCACGTCGGCCCCGGGCATGATGACCGTGCCGATGTCGCGCCCGGCCATCACGATCGCGCCCGGGGCCGCGATGGAACGCTGTCGGTCCACAAGGGAGTCCCGCACCTCCGGGACGCCCGCGATGGCGGACACGCGCGCATCCACGGACGGGCCGTGCAGCTCGTCGCCGATCTCCCGGCCCGCCACGAGCAGGCGCGAGGCCCGTCCCTCGGCATCCTCCCGCAAGTCAATCTCGCCGACCAGGGCAACCAGCCTCGGGACGTCGTCATCCGGGATGCCGCGCTGCTCCGCCAGCCAGGTGACGGCGCGGTACAGCAGCCCGGTATCGAAGAAGCGATAGCCCAGGGCCTGCGCGGCGGCCGCGCCCACGGTCGACTTGCCCGATGAGCCGGGACCATCGATCGCCACGACGAGACGGTCGGTGGTCACTGGCGGGGTGGGGATGGTGTCCATGGCTGGGAGGATAGCCGGACGGCGGCTCGGACCGCGCTCAGCGCGGGTGCTGGGGCCGGTCCGGGCGTGCCGGACGGTCGGGCCGCACCGGACGCTCGGGTCGCGTTGGGCCCTCGGGTCGGGCATCGCCGGCGGGGCGTGCCGGACGCTCGGGTCGAGTTGGTCGCTCGGGCCGGGCATCGCCGGCGGGGCGCTGGCGCGGCGTCGCGGCGTCAGGCTTTGGCTTGGGCGTCCGCGGCCCCGCGGGTCGGCCGGTCAGCGGGCGGCCCGATGCCGAGCCCGCCGGCCCCGTGCGTCGGCGAGAGCGCGTCCCGGCCCCGGACGCGGGAGGTGGTGGGGCGGCCTCCGGTTCGACAGCCGCCTTCGACGACCTGCGCTCGGCCTTGCCGGCGCCAAGGGCCTTGATCTCGGAACCCCGCAAGCGGCGGTAGCGGCCCACGCCGATGTCATCCAGGCGCACGGCCCCGATCCGCACCCGGACGAGCCGGGTGATCGGCGCGCCGACGGCCGCGAACATGCGGCGGACCTGTCGCTTCCAGCCCTGGCGGAGCACCACGCGGTACCAGGCCAGGCCTTCCGTGGTCGGCGGACCCAGGAGTGCCTGCAGGCGGGTTGTCTCCACGGGGCTGGCGGGACGAACGGGGTGGGCGAACGTCGCGCGGCCTTCCTCCATGTCCATCCCCTCGTCAAGCGCGGCGCGCTGCTCGTTCGAGAGCCAGGCCGTCAGGCCCACCGAGTACTCCCGCTCGACGCCGAAGCGTGGATGCAGTACCCGCTCGGCCCACTCGCCGTCGTTGGTCACGAGCAGCAGGCCCTCGCTGTCGCGGTCCAGCCGGCCGACCGGGTACAGACGAGCATCGGAGGTCATTGCCGTTGGCAGCAGCTGGAGGACCGTCAGGTCGGCGTGGCGATCGGCCACCGTGGAGGTGACCCCGGCGGGCTTGTGGAGCGCAAGGTGGATCGGCGCGGCAGGCGCGCCGAGGGGAATGCCATCCACCTCGATCCGGACCGCCGCCGGGTCCACCTGGTCCCCCACCCTGGCAGGACGACCGTTCACGGTCACGCGTCCGGCAACGATGAGCGCCTCGCTGGCGCGGCGAGATGCCACCCCGGCCGTGGCGATGATCTTCTGCAATCGATCGGCGGGCATCAGCCGGCGCTCCCATTGGGGTCCGGCGCGATCGCCGGGCCGGCCGATTGGCCGGCCAGATGTCGGGGCGGCGAATCCCCGTAAGCCTCTGCGTTGGAAGGTGACGCGGCCGCGGCCAGGGTGGCGAGCGCGGCGGCGTCGACAGGTGGCGAACCCGCGTTGGCCTCGTCTGTGAGCCGGTCGGCGACGAGCGAATCCAGGATGGGGAGCTCCTCGAGGCTGGTCAGGCCGAAGCGCTCCAGGAACTCGAACCCGGTCCCGTACAGGATGGGTCGACCGGCGGCCTCGCTGCGGCCCAGCTCCACCACCAGCCGGCGATGCAGGAGCGTCCGGATGCTGTAGTCGGAGTCCACGCCACGGATCCGCTCGACAGCGGACTTGGTGACCGGCTGCCGGTACGCGACGATGGCCAGCGTCTCGAGCGCCGCCGGAGAGAGCCGGACTGCATCAACCCCGAGGTAGCGGGCGATCAGTCGGCCCGCCTCCGGGGCCGTCGCCAGCTCCACGCGATCAGCCGAGTAGATCAGCCGCAGCCCGCGGTCGCGCAGCGCGACCTCGAGGTCGCCGAGACGTGAATCCACCTCATCGCGGTCCACGCCGGCCAGCGTCGCGATCTCCTTGCGGGAGAGTGGCTTCTCCGCCACGAACAGGAGGGCCTCCAGCGTCACCTCGTCGAGGCCGAGGGGCGTCGCTGCCGCCTCTGTCGTGACCTCCTCGACCAGGTCCGCGATCTCGTCTGCCCGTGCCTCGTCAGCCCGTGCCTCGGCGGTCGCTTCCACGGCGGTCGCTTCCGCGGCAGCCTGCGCCGCTTCGGACGGTGCGCCGGACGGGAGCAGCTCGTCGTCGGTCACGCGAAGGACTCCATGCTCTCATCCATGGGCGCGGCGGCAAGCGCCTCCGAGGATGTCCCGCCGCGCTCCTCGGCCGTCGTCTGGCGGACGACGATGGGTCCCCACGGCGTCGCCTGCTCCACGGCGACCTCGCGCCGCTTGACCAGCTCCAGCATCGCGAGGAATGTCACCGCCACGACCACTCGGTCCTGGACGCCGTTGAGCAGCTCCTGCAGGACGATGGGGCCCGCGCCGCGCAATGCCTCGCGGATGATCACCGCCCGCTCGGCCAGGGTGATGGACCGGGGCAGCATCTCGGGCGGCAGGGGCGGCGGCGGGACCACCTTGACCAGCCCGGCGAGCGCCTCGGCAAGGAGCTGTGGATCCATGGGCGGGGCATCCGGACGGGCCGCGCCCACCGCGGCGCTGCGGGCCACCGCCGGCTCGCGCCGGAAGAGCCCGATCCGGACCAGCGCCTCGCCGGCCAGGCGATGGCCCCCATCCCGGTACGCCCGGTACGCGATGAGCCTGGCTCGCAGCTCCGCCTCCGGATCCAGCCCCTCGTCGTCGAGCGGGATGGCCGCCGGCTCCACCCGGCGCGGGAGCAGCGCCCGGCTCTTGATCAGGATCAGCTGGCTGGCCACCGCGATGAACGAGCTCACGTGGCCGATCCGGTCCACTTCCAGCGTGGCGAGCGCGTCCAGGTAGGCGTCGGCGAGCGCCCCGAGTGGGACCGTGAGCACGTCGAACCGGCGGGCCTCAATGAGCGCCAGGAGCAGGGCGAGCGGGCCGTCGAAGGTCTCGATATGGACGTGCGTCCCAGCCTCGGGCCGGCGCGCGTCGGCAAATCGGACCGAGGGCCCGAGGGACCTGGCGAGGCCGGGCGCGGCGGTTTCGATCATGCTAGTTCGCCTCGTCCGCGAGCCGCAGGAGCCGGCCGAGATCATTGTCGCGCGGCTCGACGTGGTGGCGGATCAGCTCGACAGTCCGGGCGTTGCAGCCGACCGTGGACGCCAGCCGCGCCGAGCTGTCCGGGTGCCGCTCCAGGCGGGCGATTGCCTCGCCCAGGCCGGGGATCAGTCGGAGCGGCGCGGCAACCCACCCGCCGTAGGCCTGCGTGAGCGAGTAGATGATGCGCGGCAGCAGCCCCGTATCGCCCTTGCCAGCATCGTGGAGCAGGCCCGCCAGCAGCAGGTCAGGCTCGGTCGACCCTCCGGCCCGGAGCCACGCGACCACGTCGAGCGAGTGGCGTTGATCCGAGCGGTGCATGGAGCGGAAGAGCGCGAGCTGTGCGGGAGTCATCAGGCCCTCCACAGCGCGGATCTCCGCGTCTGTGACGCGACCCACCAGGAAGACGCGGACGCGCCGCGCCTTGGCCGCCCACCAACCCGAGCTGCCAGCCCGCAGGATTGCTCCGGCCCGCAGGGTCACAGGCCCAGCAGGAGGCTGAGGAGGGGGCCCAGCAGCAGCCGGAAGACCCACCCGAAGAGCGTCCCGCCGCCGGGAACGACCGGCAGGAAGATGGCAATCATCAGGATCACGCCGCCGTACTGCTCCAGGACGGGCCGCCACCTCCAGGCCACCCGCGGTGGCAGGAGGCCGAACAGGACCTTGGACCCGTCGAGCGGCGGGACAGGCACCAGGTTGAAGAGCATCAGGCTCAGGTTGATCAGGACGAAGTAGTAGATGACGTCGACGAACAGGCCGGGGACCGCGACGTCGAACAACCCGAGGAGCCGGAACACCAGGGCACCCGCGCAGGCCATGATGAAGTTGGACAGCGGGCCCGCAACGGCGACGAGAGCCTCTCCCTGCCGGCCGCCACGGAGGTTCATCGGATTGACTGGCGTTGGCTTGGCCCAGCCGAACCCGAACCCCGAGAAGAGCATGGAGACTGCCAGGAGCGTCCCGCCCAGCGGGTCAAAATGGGCAATTGGGTTGAGCGTCAGGCGCCCGAACAGCTTCGCGGTCCCATCACCCAGGCGGTACGCCGCGAGCGCGTGGCTGAACTCGTGGACCGGGAAGGCCACGAGCAGCATGATCGCCAGGACGATCAGCTTCGCGATCGTGTCGGAACTCAACGGGCACCTCGAACGTGAACAGGGGTCCGGCCATGGTAGCGCCCCACGGCCGCCGGCCTCATCGATGGCCACGGGACGCGCGTCCGCGCCTCCCGTGGGACAGCGTGGATCAGAGTCGCCCGAGCAGCTCCGCCTTCTTGGCCTCGAAGTCCTCGGCGCTGATAGCCCCCCGGTCGCGCAGCCCGGCCAGCTGGTCGATCGCCTGGGTTACGTCGTCCGAGGTCATCCGTGCCGGGCCCGCCGCGTACCCGGGCCCCCGGGCCACGTCGATCTCCAGGGCGTGCTTGGCCTCCAGGATCGCCTTGTGGAAGTCCGCAGCCCGGGCCAGCATCCGGAACCGGTCAAACGCCTGATCGTTGGCGGTGAGGATGTCCAGGTCGGCGAAGCCGAAGATGCGGCCCACGATGTTCTGATCCACGACCGCGTCGTTGATCTTCTCCAGCGAGCTGTCACCGAGGCGCTTGTTCAGGATGCCTTCGACCTTGATCACTCGCCTGCTGGTGACCAGGTACTCCTCGTTCCGCCAGTCCCAGGTCATGATCCCGATCCAGAGCGCGGCCACGACCGTCACTGCGAGGCTGACGTACAGGAACGCGGTCTGCACGACCGCCGGGTCCTTGACCTGCGTGCTGATGACCAGCAACGCGATCCCCACGATCAGCACCAGCCAGGCGCGCCGCCCGTTGACGACAAGGGCCAGCCAGTGCTGGCGTGCCCGGTAGGCGACTGCCTCGCCGCTCGTCAGCTGCCGGTCTGCGTAGCTCATTGACGCTCTCCTACCTACGCCCGCGGATGGGACCGGGCGTAGACCTCGCGAATCCGCTCCCCGGTCAGGTGAGTGTAAAGCTGCGTGGTCGTGATGCTGGCATGCCCCAGCAGCTCCTGCACGATGCGCAGGTCGGCGCCCCCCTGCAGGAGGTGGGTGGCGAAGGAGTGACGGAGTGAGTGCGGGCTGACGCGCTCGTTGAGCCCGCACGTTCGCGCGGCGGACTTGACCGCGGACCACGCCTGCTGGCGCGAGAGTCGCCCTCCCCGGTCGCCGACGAAGATTGGCCCACCCCGCGGGTGCGGCGGCGGCGCGAGGCCCACGATGGCGGGCCACGGGCCGGTCAGCCAAGCGTCCAGCCAGCGCAATGCTACGTCGCCCAGGGGGACGAGGCGCTCCTTGTCGCCCTTGCCGATCACCCGGACCCAGCCGCCCTCCGTGGAGAGGTCCTCCCGGTCCAGCCCGAGCGCCTCCGAGATCCGGAGCCCCGCCGCGTAGAGCACCTCCAGCAGGGTTCGCTCGCGCAGGCGACGCGGGTGATTGGCCTCGCCCGGGTCGTCGCCGCCCGCGGCCTCGAGCAGGGCGACCGTCTCCCCGACGCTGAGCGGCTCGGGGAGCAGGCGCGGCTGCCTGGGCAGGTCCAGGTGCGCGGCGATGTCCACCGCAATCAGGTCCTCGCCGAAGGCGAAGCGGTAGAAGCCGCGGATGGCCGCCGCACGCCGGCGGAGGCTGGTGGGCGCCAGCCCGGGGTCAGTTGGTCGCCCGCGCCGCGCCCGGGCCGCCAGGTAGCGGGTCGCGGCCTCGGGAGTGGTCGCCCAGTCCCTGGCGCTGCCCCGCGCGTCCGAGAAGTCGGCGAGGTCCGCCGCATAGGCGCTCAGGGTCGCCGGCGCCAGGCCCCGCTCGACACGGAGGTGCGTCAGGTAGGCATGGATGGCGTCATCGAGTGCGGTTCGACGGCCGGGCGCACCGAGGGCGGGCGGGCGGGCGGCGCCGTTGGAGCGCGACGAGCCCGCGGGGTGCGCGGCCCGGTCCACGCGATCAGCCGACCGGCGTGCCGGCGGCCGGCGCGAGCGACATGCGCCACACCTGGGCGCCATCCAGGAGCTCTCGCGCGGAAGCGAGCGCGCCGCTGCCCGGAACCCCGCCAGCAGCCCCAGCCAGCATGTGCGCCAGCTCCACGACCCGTTCCCGGGCGTCCAGTCGGACCACCTCTGTCACCGTTCGGCCGTCTCGCTCGCGCTTGGCGATGCGGAAGTGGGCGTCGGCGTGTGCCGCGATCCCCGGGAGGTGGGTGACGCACAGCACCTGGTGGCGGCGGGCCAGCTGCCACAGGCCACGGCCCAGCGGGTCCGCACCGCGGCCGCCGATGCCTGTGTCGATCTCGTCGAAGACAAGGGTGGGCGTCTGGTCCGCCTCCGCGAGGACCTCCTTGATGGCGAGCGCCACTCGCGACAGCTCGCCTCCGGAGGCGATCCTTGCGAGGGGGCGCGCCGGCTCCCCGGGGTTGGGCGCAATCCGGAAGACGACCTGGTCCACCCCGGTGGTGTCGAACGCGACGGCGTCCCCGTCAAGTTCCACGGCCGGCTCCTGGGGCCCCGCCGGGCGCCGCCCCAGGGCCACGTCGAAGACGTCTGGCGGGAAGCCGAGGTCCGCGAGGATGGCGCCCACCGCCAGGCCCATCAGCGCGGCCGTCACCGAGCGTGCCGCCGAGAGTGCGCCCGCGGCGGCGGCCACCTCGCGCAGCAGGCGCGCATCGGCCTCTGCGCGGCGAGCGCGCTCGACGTCAAGGTTGCGAAGGCGCTCCACCTCGGCCAGGGCGGCCTCGCCGTGAGCGATGACTGCCGCCTCGTCGTCCCCGTAGCGGCGCTCCAGTCCGAACATGACCGACAGCCGCTCCTCCATCCGTGCCAGCTCAACGGGGTCGTGATCCACGCCGGATGCCAGATCGCGCAGCTCAGACGCCACGTCGTCCAGCTCGGCGTCCAGGCCCGCCAACCGGCCAACCAGGGGCTCGAAGCGCGGGTCCAGCCGCGCGATGGCGCGCGCCTCGCGGAGGGCCAGCGCAACCGTCTCGCGCGCGCCGGTGCCGTCGGCCAGGAGCGCATCCCGGGCGGCCTCGGCGCCGCGCGCGATAGCACCCGCGTGTTGGGCGGCCTCCAGGCGCGCCCGGATCTCGCCCGCCTCTCCGGGGCGGAGGTGTGCCGCGGCGATCTCGTCCGCCTCGTGCCCCAGCAGGTCGAGTCGGCGCGCCAGCTCCCGCGGTTCGATCGCCAGCTCCGTGAGGGCCGCCCGGTTGGCGCGCCAGGCATCGACCGCCGCGGCCATGGATGCCCGGAGCGAGGCGTGCCCGCCGAACGCATCGAGCAGGTCGCGCTGCCAGGCCGGCTCGAGCAGCCGCTGCTGGTCATGCTGCCCGTGGACCTCGACGAGGGGCCCGACCGCCTCGGCCAGCCGGGCCGCCGTCACCGTCTCGTCGTCCAGCCGCGCAACAGACCGGCCAGTCGCGCTCACCTCGCGCACGGCGATCAGCGGCTCCGGCAGACGGTCGAAGAGCGCCTCCACCCGCGCGGCAGCCGCGCCGTGACGCACCAGGGACGTGTCCGCGCGGGCGCCCGCGGCGAGTCCCAGCGCGTCGATCAGCAGGCTCTTGCCCGCGCCGGTCTCGCCCGTGATCACGTTCAGGCCCGGCTCCAGGGTGAGTCGCAGGCGGTCGATGAGGGCAAGGTCCGTGACCGCCAGCTCCAGCAGGCGACCGACCCGGGAACGCGGGGAGTCGATCATGGCCGCGGGGTCATGCGTGGCTTCACGACGGCAGGATCGCGATTTTGCGCCGGAGCAGGTCCCAGAACGGCTGCGAGCCGCCGGGCACCACCAGGCGGATGGGCCGGTCAATCGCTCGGACCTCGACGACATCACCCTCCCCCACCGGGACGTCATCGTGGCCGTCGATGCTCACGAGGGCCTGGAGCGCGGAGACCACCTTGCAACGCACCACCTGGTCCGGGCCCACCACCACGGAGCGGATAGCCGAGAGATAGCCGGCGATGGGTGAGACCACCATGAGCCGGCTATGCGGGTCCACGATCGGCCCGCCGGACGAGAACGAGTAGCCGGTCGAGCCGGTGGGGCTGGCGACCACCAGGCCATCCGCGATGAACGTGGCGAGGTGCGTGGCGTCGATGTCCACGTCCAGGCGAACCACCCGGGCCAGCGCGCCGCGGGCGACGACGACGTCGTTGAGCGCCACGTAGCGCTCCTCGGTGGTCGCCTGACCGGCCCGCAGGATCCGCCCCTCCAGGACCATCCGGTCCTCCAGGTCGTACTCGCCGTCGCGCAGCTGGCCCAGGATGCCCTCCAGCTCACCAGACTCCACGCGGGAGAGGAAGCCGACCTTGCCGAGGTTGACGCCCAGGATGGGCACGTCCACCTGGCAGACACCCCGAGCGGCGAGCAGAAACGTCCCGTCGCCGCCCAGGACGATGAGCACGTCCGTGGTGGGCAGCTCTACCAGCAGGGTCTCGAGGTCCGCGGAGGTGGCCGACCAGTCGGCGATCCCCAGCGCCTGTGCCCAGCCCGACGCCTGGGCGCGCAGCTGGACCGCGGCGGGGTTGGTTGGGTTGTAGGCCAGGCCCACGCGCCGGACGGGCGTCATGCCTCCACCCCGGCGACGAGCACCAATCGTTCTGCGAACCCGGCGGGCGGGACCGCCGGCCGGGGTGACCCCGCGGCGCGCCAGCCCGCCGGCACACGCAGGTGCAGCAGGAACTCCCGGTTCCCCTCCGGCCCGAGGATGGGCGATGGCACGACGTCCACCGGTTGGAGGCCCAGGTCCGCCGCCATCCCGCTGACGCGCTCCAGCACCGCGAGGTGGACCGCCGGATCCCGGACCACGCCACCGGGAACCTGCCCACGGCCGGCCTCGAACTGCGGCTTGACCAGGGCGACAATAGGCCCGCCGGCCTCGCCGAAAATGGCTGCCATGGGGCCCAGCACCAGCCCCAGGGAGATGAACGACACGTCCGCCGTGGCAAACGCGACCGGCTCCGGGAGCGAGGCCGCGGTCAGCGAGCGGGCGTTGGTCCGCTCCATCGAGATGACCCGGGCATCCGCCCGGAGTGATTCGGCAAGCTGTCCTCGACCCACGTCGACAGCGTAGACGCGGGTCGCCCCGCGCTGCAACAGCACGTCGGTGAAGCCGCCGGTGGAGGCGCCGGCGTCCAGACAGACCAGGCCCGAGGGCGACAGCCCGAACGCCTCCAGCGCCGCGACCAGCTTGTGGCCGCCCCGGCTGACGTACGGGTCCTGCGCTTCGACGTCCAGCGCGATTCCGGGGTCCACGAGATCGCCAGGCTTGCGGTCCCGCCGCGCGGCATCCCCGTCACCCACCCGGACCCGGCCCGCCAGGAGGAACGCCTGGGCGCGGCTCCGGGACGCGACGAGGCCGCGGTCCACCAGGAGCTGGTCGAGGCGGACTCGCGTCCCGGACTGGCGTGCGGCGGCGGCTGGGCTCACGCGCCTATCGTGGCACAGCCCGCTTTACCGCGGATCACCAGCAGGCCCGCCACGGTCACGGGCGGGAGAGCACTGGGCCTGCGGGCGTCAGGCGGGTTGACTGGACTGCAGCCCCGGCTGTGCGTGGAGCGCGGCGAGCGTGTCCCGGACCTGGGCCGCCAGGCCGTCGGCGTCGAGACGGAGCATCCGGCGAAGCTCGCCGACGGAGCCATGATCGACGAAGCGATCGGCGGGGATGCCCACGATCCGCACCACCAGCTCGCGATAGGCAGGGTCGGCGATGCGCGCCTCCTCGACCGCCTCGAGTACGCCCGAGCCGAAGCCACCCGTCACGACGCTCTCCTCGAACGTCACGAGCAGGCGCTTGCCGCGCGCCTGCTCCAGGATCAGCTGGCGATCGAGCGGCTTGGCGTAGCGCGCGTTGATCACTCCGACCGACCAGCCCTCCGCGGTCAGGCGGTCCGCCGCCTCCATGGCACGGGCCACGATGGGACCGAAGCCCACGAACAGCACGTCGCGCCCCTCGCGCAGCACCTCGCCCTGCCCGACCGGGATGGGCCGGGGTTCGACCGCGGGCAGCCCGAAGCCCGCGTCGCGCGGGTAGTGGAGCGCGAACGGGTGGTCCTGCGTCAGTGCCGTCCGGACGAGCGAGCGGAGCTCCTGCTCGTCCTTTGGACTGGCCACGATGAGATTGGGAATCTGGCGTTGCGTCGGGATGGTGAACATGCCCTGGTGGCTGGTCCCGTCCTCGCCCACGAGGCCCGCGCGGTCCACGCCGATCAGCACCGGCAGGTCGTTCTGGCAGACGTCGTGCACGGTCTGATCGAACGCCCGCTGCAGGAAGGTCGAGTAGATGGCCGCGACCGGGCGCATCCCACCGATCGCCAGGCCGGCGGCCATGGTGATGGCGTGCTGCTCGGCGATCCCGACATCGATGAAGCGCTCCGGGAACTCGGCCTCGAAGCGCGAGAGGCCGGTGCCCGTGGGCATCCCGGCCGTGATCGCGACGATTCGCCGGTCCACCCGGGCGGCCTCGATGATCTCGGCCGCGAAGAGCGCCGTGTAGTTGGGGTTCTTGGCAGGCGCGCTCGTCGTGGCATCGGGCGGCGTGGCGTCATCGGCAACCGTCTCGCCCTTCGCCTGGGGCTTCCCGTGCTTGGCGAGGTCCATCGGCGGCAGGGCGGCCCCGTGGAAGCTGATCTGGTCCGCCTCGGCCGGCCTGAAGCCCCGCCCCTTCTGCGTCCGGACGTGGACGATCACGGGGCCCTTCAGCTCCAGCGCACGGCCCAGCGTCTCCAGCAGCGCATGGAGGTCGTGGCCCGGGACCACCCCGATGTAGGTGATCCCAAGGTCCTCGAACAGCTGGCCGGGCTGGGCGAAGCTGACCACGGACTTGCGGATCCGCTGGCTGAGCTCCAGCGCCGTGGGGCCAACGACCGGGATGCCACCGATCAGCGAGTCATACGTCTCCCTGCCCTGGCGCCAGGCGGTGGACAACTTGATCTGGCTCAGGTAGCGCGAGAACGCTCCAACCGTGGGGCTGATCGACATCTCGTTGTCGTTGAGGACGATCAGCATCTGCGATCGGCGATGCCCGATGTCGTTGAGCGCCTCGAGCGACAGGCCACTCATGAGCGCCGCATCGCCCACGACGACCGCGACCCGCTCCAGCCCATGGCGGATATCCCGGGCGGAGGCCAAGCCCTCCGCGATGGACAGGCCCGTCCCGGCGTGCCCGCCATCCATGACGTCGTGCCGGGACTCGACGCGGCGCGGGAAGCCGCCCATCCCGCCCAGCTGGCGCAGGGTGCCAAAGCTGGCGAGTCGTCCCGTCAGGAGCTTGTGCGGGTAGGCCTGGTGGCCCGTGTCCCAGACGATCCGGTCGCGCGGTGACTCCAGGAGCCGATGGAGCGCGATGGAGAGCTCCACGACACCCAGCGAGCTGCCAAGGTGGCCACCGGTCCGGCTGACCGTGGTGATGATGGCCTCTCGGATCTCACTGGCAAGGGCCGCCAGCTGGGCCTCGTCGAGGCCACGGAGGTCGGCGGGACCGGTCAGGCCGGCAAGGATGGACACGTGAAGAGGACTCCTGTACAGCGCGACTAGCGTCCCGGGAGTCTACCCCGTCCGCCTGCTCGGGTCTGACGCGGAGGGACGACGACGCGTGACGGGGACGCGTGTCGGAAATGTGATACCACCATCGCGCATGTTTCGCAAGCCCATTGGAGCCCGAGGCGGAGGCGGCGGAGCGGGCCAGGACGGGCGCAGATTGCGAGCGCCGCACGCGCCAGGCCGGGGCCGGCCTAGTCCGCCTGGTCTTCGGCCTCGTCCGGGCGGACGTCGATGGCCTCGAGCGCGCCGCCCGCGCGGGCCACCAACTGCTTGACACGGAGCTCCGCCTCGCCGAGCAGCTTGGCGCAGCGCTCGTGGAGGGCAACGCCACGCTCGTACAGGGCGATGGACCGCTCCAGGGCGAGCCCGCCGGCCTCCAGCTCCGCGACGACCCGCTGGAGCTCCGCCAGGGCGTCGTCAAACGCCAGGGTCTCGATGCCTGCGCTTGCCGCGTCGGCTGGCTGCGTCACTCGGGCTCCTCGTGGTCGCGCTGGACGGCCCGGTCGAGCCGTCGTCCGATCAGGATACCGAAGCGGACCGCGATCACCGTCACGACCAGCGAGCCCGCGAGCAGGGCGGCCACCAACCCCAGCTCAGCCACGCGCGCCGCCGCCGCGCGCTGCCGCCGGCGATCCGTCGCCCGGAACGGGGTCCACCGTCGCGGAGAGGTCGCCCGCGGCGAGGCGGATCGCCAGCCGTTCCCCGGCCGGGGCCTCCGCGGGGTGCCGGAGCACCGTGCCGTCGGCCGACCGGCGCACGATCGCATAGCCGCGATCGAGGGTGGCCTGCGGACCCAGCACCACCAATGCCGCCCCGGCTGTCTCCAATGCGGCACGGCCCTTCGCCACGCGTGCCGCGGCGACCACCGGAAGCAGCCGACCCGCCTGGTCCACCCGTCCCCGCTCCCCCGCCAGGCGCGCGTGCAGGATGGCCGTCGCCCGATCAAGCAGGACCCCGGCTCGCTCGCGGGCCGCCGCCAGGCGCGCCGTGGGACCCAGGCCGTCGAGGACCCGGCGCTCGGCGGCGAGGTTCCGGCCCGCCTGGTCCAACTGGCTGGTCACCGCCGCTCGGAGCCGGTCCGCGGCCCGACGGAGTGCCGCCCCGTACTCGGTCCGATCCGGCACCACGATCTCGGCCGCCGCGGATGGGGTGGGCGCCCGGACATCGGCGGCGAAGTCCGCCAGCGTCACGTCGATCTCGTGCCCGATGCCTGCGACCACCGGGATGGAGTGGGCCACGACGGCACGCACGACGCGCTCGTCGTTGAAGGCCCACAGGTCCTCCAGCGAGCCGCCGCCGCGGGCAAGGATGATGACCTCGGGAGCGTCGCCGGGCCGGCCGTCGGCGCGGCACAGCGCGGTGTAGCGCTCCAGGCGTTGCAGCGCGTTGACGATGCTCGCGGGCGCGGCGTCGCCCTGCACCTGGCAGGCGACCAGGAGCACCTGGGCCAGCGGCCAGCGCCGCGAGAGGACATGGCAGATGTCATGCCAGACGGCGCCGGTCGGGCTGGTGACCACGGCGATGACCGCCGGGCGCGTTGGGAGTGGCCGCTTGCGCGCCGCGTCGAACAGGCCTTCGGCAGCAAGCCTGGCCTTGAGCGCTTCGAACCGGAGCGCGAGATCACCCTGGCCGGCCGGCTGGATCGACTCGACGTACAGCTGGAGTGAGCCCTGGGGCTCGTACAGGTCCATCCGCCCGTGCGCCACGATCCGGAGGCCCACCTGCGGCTGGAAGGCGGAGCGGATGCGGTCATCCCGGAACCAGATGCACTGGAGCTGGGCGCGCTCGTCCTTCAGGACGAAGTAGGCATGCCCGGCCGTGGAGATGGTGACGCGGCCCACCTCGCCCTCGATCCACAGGTCGTGCAGGCGCTCGTCGGACGTGACGGCGCCGCGGACGATCCGGACGACGTCGCCGACCCCGAGGATGCGCAGCCCCAACGTCCCCGGGGCGCGCGGCTGGCGTGGATCCATGGCGGAGGCCTCCGGCGCGCTCGACTCGCGGGAGCGGCCGACCGGGCGATCAGACCCGGGTCTGGTACTCGCCCGTTCGGGTATCGACGCGGACCGTGTCGCCCTCGCTGACGAAGAGCGGGACGGTGACGACCAGGCCGGACTCCAGCGTGGCGGGCTTGCGCGCGCCCTGGGCGGTGTCGCCCGCGTAGCCGGGATCGGTTGCCACGACCTTCAGGTCGACCGTCACCGGGAGCTCCACGCCGATCGTCTCGCCCTGGTAGCTGGTCCGGTCCAGCGTCATGCCGTCCTTGAGGTAGTTGACGGTCTCGCCCAACTGCGCGGCGGACAGGGCGAACTGGTCGTACGTGTCGGTGTCCATGAAGTGGAAGTCCGCGTCGTCGCGGTAGAGGAACTGCACCGGGCGACGGTCCATCTGGGCGCGCGGCCACTTGGTGCCGGCCTGGAAGCTGCGTTCGACCGTCCCGCCGCGCTTGATGTTGCGGAGGGTGATGCGGACCTGTGCCGAGCCCCGGCCCATCTTGATGTGGTGGTAGTCGAGGATCTGCCAGAGGTCGCCGTCCAGCTCGATCGTGACACCCTTGCGCAGTTCACCGGTGCTGATCATTGGGTGGGGTTGCTCCTCGGAACGGTCCGGGCACGCAGGCACGCGCCGTCAACTTCGGGATGGTCGCCCGATTGTAGCCGAGCCGGGTCAGGCCTCAGTCGCCCTCCCGGAGCGCGCGCAGACGGACCTCGTACTCGACCGGGGTGATCTCGCCGTCCGCGAGGCGCCGGCACAACTGGGCGACCACCGGGTCCTCGGCCCGGGGCGTCGCCCGCCGGATGGCCCAGACCACGACGCCCACGATCAGCAGCGTCATGACCAGCACGACGCCCAGCGTGCCGATGGTGATCAGGATGCCCAGGTTCACGAAGGACTCCCCAAGGCTCGGCACCGTGCCCCCTCCCCTGCCGGTCGATCCGGCGCGCTCAACGACCTACGACCAGCACATCCCTCGGGAACAACGTCAGGCGCCGCAGCGTGCCCTCCCCGCCATCCAGCGCCACGAGGTCCTCGATCCGGACGCCGGTCTCGCCCGGAAGATAGACGCCCGGCTCGACGGAGAACACGGTCGGGCTGGGGAGGGGCGATTCGGACGCGCGCCTGCCCAGCGAGGGTGCCTCGTGGGTCGCCAGGCCAATGCCGTGGCCCAGGCCGTGCCCAAACCGGTCGCCCTCGCCCGCCGCTTCGATCACCCCGCGGGCGACCGCGTCAATCCCCCGCCCCGACGGCAACGATGCACCGGCCCGGGCCGCGGCCGCGGCGGCTTCCAGGGCCGCGATGGCCGCCCCCTGGGCCCGCGCCACGAGGTCGTAGATCGCCAGGTCGCGGGCCTGCGGGTCGCCCACGAAGAGCGTCCTGGTCATGTCGCTCCGGTAGCCACCGACCTGGGCCCCGAAGTCGAAGAGGAGCACCGCGCGGTCAAGCACGGGCCGGTCGCCGGGGCTGCCGTGGGGCAGCGCGGCCTCCGGGCCGGCCAGGCACGCGACATCGAACGCGAGCGCCTCGGCGCCGCCAGTGCGCATCCCCCACTCGAGGTCCAGCGCCAGGGCCCGCTCGGTCACGCCAGGGCGGATGCGCGGGAGGAGCGCCGCCAGCGCCCGGTCGGCGACGGCGCAGGCGGCCGCGATCCGCTCCAGCTCGGCCGGCTCCTTGGTGGCCCGATCCGCCTCGAGCCAGCCGTCGACCGGCACGAGGTCCACGTCGGGGGCGGCGTCGGCCAGCCGCGTCCAGAGCGCGTGGCTGATGACCCCGGCCTCAACCGCGACGCGGCGGACGCCAGCCATCCGGGCCAGCGCCGGCCAACGCTCAGCCAGGTCGTTGTACGCCTCGACCAGCGTGACGGCCGGGGCCTCGCGGCGAGCCTGGACCGTGTACCGGCTGTCAGCCAGGAGGAAGACCGCGTCACCCGTCACCAGGAAGCGCCCGGAATCCCCGGCGACCTTCTCCTCGCCGTTGCCCAGGGCCAGGCCGGTGAGGTACCGGGCGTGCTCGGGTCGGAGGCCGAAGTAGGCATCGACGCCGGCCGCGGAGAACCGGGCGCGGAGGCGCACCAGGCGGGCGGGGCGGGCGGCCCGATCGGCATCGGCCCAGCGGATGTGATCGGCCGGGGTTGGTGGACCTGCGAAGTCGGCCGGCCGGGGCAGGCCCACCACTACAGGCCCACCGCTACTTGAGGTACTTCTTCACGTTGACCAGGTGCTCGGCATACGTCTTTGCGAACGCCGTGGTCCCGGTGCCGTCGCCCCTGGCGATGAAGAACAGGTAGCCGGTATCGGTCTTGGGCGTGAGCGCGGCGAGGATGGACACCAGCTGCGGCGAGCAGATCGGCCCGATGGGCAGCCCCTTGGTGACGTACGTGTCCCAACCGGCGACCTCGGCCGGCGGGCTGTCGAAGGTGCCGGCCGGGGGGAGCGTCCAGAACTTGAACGTCTGCCACGCATCGAACGCCAGCGACTTCAGCTTGAGCTTGTCGGACGCGTAGATCTTTGTGGGGTCCGACTGCAGCAGGCCCAGCGGGAAGACCTTGGGCGTCAGTCGGTTCTGGTACACGCCCGCGATGATGGGTCGCTCCTCGTCGAGGACGGCCTCCTGCTCGACGATCGAGGCGAGCACGACGATCTGGTAGAGGGTCAGTTTGCGTTCGGCCGGGATGTTGACCAGGCCACCCACCACGGCCTGGAACTTGTCCAGCATCATCTTGACGAGGTCGCGCGCGGTGGTGATGGGGCGTCGCGTCCCGCCGTCGGTGATGAACGTGTACGTGGCCGGGTACAGGAAGCCTTCGAGCGAGCGGCCCGCTGGCAGCTGCAGCCAGGGATACGCCGCGACAAGGTCTGCGGGCGGGCTCATGACCAGGTCGTAGAACTCCCTGGAGACCACGCCGGAGACGATCGTCTGCAGCTTGGCCGTCATCTGCTCCAGGCGAAGGCCCTCGCGGAAGGTCACGTTGATCGTCTTGATCACGAGCCGGTTGTCCACCAGGCCGGTCACGACCTGGTCCGGCGTCATGGTCTTGCGCAGGAGGAACGTGCCGTCCTTCAGGCTGCCGGCCAGGTTCCGCTGGATTGACAGGAAGATGAACGCCCGCTCATCGGCGATCAGGTGGGCGGCCTTCAGCCGCGCGGCGAGCGTGATCGGCGTGTCGCCGGACACGATGTCGAACTCGATCGTGGTGGGGTCCGCGCCGGACGGGGTCGTGAGCGCGGCACCCAGGTCCTCCCGGACCAGGTCCGCGACAAACGGGATCTTCTGGGCGCTGGCGTTGTCGTAGGCCCATCCCATGACGGCGACGCGCGCCACCGGGCGCAGCACAGTCAGCAGGGTGACGAGCAGGATCGAGGCCAGCCCGACCGTGAAGACGAGAAACTTGATCATGCGCAGCAGGCCCACGGTGGTCCCGCCGCCCGACGTCCGGCGGACGCGGGTGGGGTCCGGCAGGTAGACGCCGCGTCGGGCGTCCCGCTCCTCGAGGCCGGCGTCGGCGTACGACTCCGTGTCCACGGGGCGGGGGCGGTCGTCGCCCTGGCGGACGCGCCGGCCGTCGCGGACGCTCATGGCTGGGCCCCGAAGGCGCGGGCGTCCAACTCGTCCTGGAGGATGATGGCGGCGGCTTCGCGGTCCACACGGGCACGATAGGCGTTGCGCTGGCTTCGCGTCGGCGGTCCACCGCTCCGGCCGCGCTTCATTGGCCCGATCCGTTGCTCCGCGAGGTGGCTGGTGAGGCGTTCGTCGCGCATGGTCAGCGGCAGCCCCAGGCGCTCCACCATGGCGTCGGCCCATGCGCGCGTGAGATCGGCCTGCGGGCCGTTGGCCCCGGACGCCTGGAGCGGGAGCCCAACGATCAACTCGGCCACGTGCTGCTGCGCGATCACCTGGCCCAGCCGGGTGGCGTCCTCGTCGAGCGTCCTCGCCCTGTCCAGCGTCACGAGCGGCATGGCGCGGCCGTCCGGGTCGGCAATGGCCAGGCCGATCCGCCGCTCACCGAGGTCAATCCCCAGCAGGCGCGTCACTTCTGCGACCCGCTCGGCACGGGAGCCACGGAGGGACTGCGCGAGGGCTGGATGGCGAGCGAGGCGACCGGGATACTGCCGGAGGGAGCCGGCGAGCCCCCACCGGGAGCCGGCGACGCCGAGGCTGGCTGGGTGACCGTGAGCCGGACCTTGGCAAGCGAGCCCGGGATCGACGTCACCCAGTCGGGCCACACCGTGATCCGGACATCGCCGAATGGCTCCAGCACCGTCCGGGCAGCCGCGATGGACTTGCCCAGCACCTGCCGACGCAGCGCCTCGACATCGATCTCCCGGACCCGCTCACCTCGGGCGCGGACGGCGAACGTGACGGCCTCACCGATTGCGGCCGGCGGGTCCACGGTGATCCTAGTCGATGTGGCCACGAGGTCATACCCGGCCGGGAGGCTGGCGGCGAGCCGGGACTCCGCGAGACCAGTCACCGGGCCAGGGTTGACCGCGATGGCCGTGGCCGTGGCGCCGAGGCCCAGGTCGAAGGTCGCCACGGTCTGGTTGACGACGGTGTTGGGGTCCGTGGTGGGGGTTGCCTCGCCAAGCTTCTGGGTCTGGGCGACCAGCTTGGTCCCGGCCGAGATGCTGGCCGGATCGGCCAGCTTGGCGGCATAGGCCTCGGTGAGCCGGGTACGAAGCGTGGCGAGCGCTGCATCGACATCGGACTTCTGGACCTGCGGGCTCTCGGTGTGCACGCCACCCGCGGTTGGGGCCGGGTTGGTGACGTTGTAGATCTGGCTGTCGTACTTGGCGGGAAGGATCCTGATCGCCGCGATGGCCACGTTCGCCTGCGCCCCGGAGGCCGAGGCCGTCACGCCAACACTCGCGCTCGCCGGCACCACCGTCTTGGTTGGGTTCACGATGGTGGCCTTGTCCACGGTCACGGCGGCGTTCGTGAGGAAGTCGATGCCATCAGAGGTCTTGACCAGCGTCCCGGCCGGAATCGTCGTGGCCGATCCGGTGTTGTAGCTGTCAATTCGAACGGACCCCGTCGCCTTGACATCCGTCACCAGCTTGCCGGTCGCCTGGAACGTCGCCGAGACCGAGATGGGCAAGGACAGGCGCACCGCCGGCACCGCCGACCGGGCCGGATCCGCGATCGTGATCGACGGATCCGCCGTGACGGTCAGGCTCAGTGGGCCGACGGCCTCGGCGCTGGGAGCGATCGTGATCTCGGCCGAGGGCAGGATGGCAGTGGCGGCGTATCCGGCGACGGCCGCGATCAGCGCCAGCACCACCACGGCCACGATCGCTCGAGTGCGATTGAACGCCAGCCGGCGGGGCGGCCCGACGACCGGGACGGAGGCCGCGCTGAAGGCGATCCGGCTCGTCTCGGGTGGTGTGGGACGGGCCGGGGGCATCGGCGGCGGCGCGCCGTCCTGGGGCGGCACCTGCGACGGGCCGCGGGCCGGGTCCCCGGAACGCACGCCGCGCGGGCGCAATCCCGGCGCCGTGGCGGCGGCATCCATCGGCGGTGCGGCGCCTGGGCCGGGCGTCCCCGGGCCGGGGCGCGGCTCTGGCACGCTGCCTGCGGCGGTGAGCTGCTCCCACTCCAGGACCGTCGCATGGGTCACGAGGCCCGCCGATCCGGCCAGGGCCCGTGTCCCGGCATCCGGCGTCACGATCGTCAGGTCGCGCTGCAGCACGGCCGCCTCGCGGGCAAGGAGCCGGAAGTTGATTCGCGAGCTGGCCAGTCGCGACCCGTACGGCACCACGATCACCACGCCGCCCGCCGGCGCCTGCCGGATGCGCGTGACGGCCGACGTGATCTCGTCGTCGACGTCGAGGTAGATGACCTGCGCTGCCATCAGACCTTCATGGCCCGGACCACGCGTCGCAGCGCCGCCTCCAGCGGGTCCTCGCCGCGCTGGAGCTCGATGGCCTGGAACGCCAGGCCCAGGGGTGTCACATCCTGCTGATCCACCAGCAGCCCCGTGGCGTCGCTGATCGCCTCGACCTGGTCAGGGGCCATCAGCGTGACCTCGGGCGGGCGAGCGAATGGCAGCCGGCGCCAGAACGACTCCGCCGCGAGGGCCGCCCTGATCTCCGGAAGCCGGGACCCGCCGCCGCACAGGTGAATCCGGCCGGGCAGCGGCTCCCCCGCCGCCAGCTCTTCCAGGACCAGCTCCACCCCCGTGGCCCAGACCTCGACATCCTCAGCCACGATCCGAGCCACGTCGGCATTGCGTTCGTTGGGGAGGCCGCGGGCGTAATCCACCTTGAGGCCCTCGGCGCGCGGAAAGGGCAGGTCCAGCCGGTCGGCCAGCGACTTGGTGAACGCACGCCCACCCAGCGCGAACATCCGGGTTCCCTCGATGCCGCCCTGGCGCACCAGCGCGACGTCCGTGGTGCCGCCGCCCACGTCGATGAACAGCGCGCCGGCCTGCTGGACCTGGCTGCCGCCCAGCACCCGCGCCACCGCGTACGGCTCGGCGACCACGTCGAGCAGCTCCAGGTCCAACTGCTGGGCGACGCTCTGGAGCGCGCCCAGGTGGACCAGCGGCGCGAAGGCATTGAAGATCCCGATCCGCACATGCCGCCCGCGGAAGCCGATTGGGTTCGTGAGCGGGTAGCCATCCACCGACGCACCGGTTACGGCCGCGTGGACGAGGCGCACGTCGACGTTCGGGAGGCCGGTCTCCCAGGTGATCGACCGCTGCGCCTCGCGGAGCGCCTCGCGCTGGACGCCGTCGATCAACTTCTGGAGCTCGGCCGCGGTGATGGGTGCGTCCGGCTTGGCGCGCTCCTGGGAGTGGCTGGTGGTGAACCCCTTGACCAGCTCGCCGGCGATCCCGATGACGACCTGCGTGGGGCGGAAGCCGGCCATCTCCTCGGCCTCCTGGAGGGCGACCGCGCAGTTGTCCACCACGGCCCCGATGTCCGCAACGGTGCCCGACTGCATGTGCGACAGACCCTGCCGGCGCCGGCCAACACCGCGGACCGTGCCGTGGCCCCGCTCGTCCACCTCGAAGACCAGCGCCTTGGCGAACTCGGTCCCCACGTCGAGCGCCGTGCAGGCCGACGGCGCCGGCACGTCATCCCGCTGCCAGATCCGGCGCCAGAAGGACATCAGTCCGGGCGGTCCAGCGCGCTGCGGACCGCGGCGCGGATGGCGTCGAGGGACGCGGCGAGGCCGGCGCGGTTGGTCCCGCGGCCCTGCGCCATCCCGGGCCGGCCGCCGCCCTTGCCGTCGATGGCCGGGACGGCCGCGCGGACCAGGTCTCCGGCGCCGAGCCCACGCGCGATCAGCTCGTCGGAGACGGTCACGAACAGCTGTGGCTCGTCGGCTTCCAGGGCGAGGGCGATGACCCCACTGGGCATCAGGCCCCGCAGGTCCTTGGCGATGGCCTTGACGGTGTCGATGGAATCCCACGCGCCGGCAAACAGGAGGACCGGGGTCCCGGCGACGGCCTCGGCGCGGTCGGCGAGGTCCCGGGGGCCGGGCAGCGCCGTGCTGGCGCCGGCCTTGAGGCGGCGACGCGCCTCCCTGAGCTCCTCCTGGAGCGCGGCGATCCGATCGCGGATCCCCTCCGGCGTCTGGGCGCCCAGCGCCGCCGCCGCCTCGACGACCAGGTCCTGGCGAGCCCGGAACCAGGCGTCCGCGCCGGCGCCCGTCAGCGCCTCGATCCGGCGCGAGTTGGAGCCGATGCTGCGATCGCTGGTGATGACGAAGGCGCCGATCTGGCCGCTGGCACGGCAATGGGTCCCGCCGCACAACTCGAACGAGTAGTCAGCGACCTTGACGGTCCGGACGGTTTCGCCGTACTTCTCGTCGAAGAAGGCGTCCGCCCCGCCCTCGACCGCTTCGGGCATCGTCATGGACGCGATGGAGACCGGCCGATCCTCGCGGATGATCGCGCGGACCTCGTCCTCGATCGCCCGGACCTCGTCGGGGGTCAGCGCCCGGTCAAACGGGTAGTCAAAGCGCAGGTAGTCCGGCGTGACCAGCGAGCCGGCCTGGCGCGCGCGCTCCCCCACCACGTTGCGGAGGGCCCGGTGGAGCAGGTGGGTGCCCGTGTGGTTGCGCATGGTGGCGGCCCGCCGCTGGGCGTCAACCTGGCCGGTGAGCGTCTCTCCCAGGGCGACGCTGCCACGCAGCGTCCCGCGCAGGACGAACATGCCGCCGACCGGCTTCTGGCAGTCCTCGACCTCGAAGATCACCTCGCCGGTGGCGTTGCGGTAGACGCCGCGGTCGCCCACCTGTCCGCCGCCCTCGCCGTAGAACGGGGTCCGGTCCAGGATCAGCTCGGCGGTGGCGCCGGCGGGCAAGCGCAGCTCCTCGTCGCCCACCGCGGTGAGTGACTCGTACTCCACGCCGTCGCGCAGGATGGCGAGGACACGGCCCTCGGCGGCCAGCGTCTCGTAGCCCAGGAACGTCGTGGGGCCGGTCCGCCGGACCAGCGACTCGTAGACGGCCCCGGCGGTCGCCTGACGCAGGAGGTCCGCCTTCTTGCCGGAGCGCGAGCGATCCTTCTGGATGGCCAGCGCCCGGTCGAAGCCGGGCCGGTCGACGGCGACGCCGTACTCCGCCGTCAGTTCGACGGTCAGGTCCACCGGGAAGCCGTACGTGTCGTGCAGGCGGAACGCGACCTCCCCGTCGAGCACGGAGGCGCCCGCCGGCAGGTCCTCGGGGCGACGACCCACGACACGCTCCGCGTCCGTGAGCGGGATCAGCGCCTCCTCCAGGTGGACGGTGCCGGCATCCAGCGTCCGCGCAAACTGAGACTCCTCGCGCAGGATCGCGCCGACGATCTCGGTGCTGCGCTCGCGGAGGAGCGGATAGGCATCGCCCATGCTCTCGATGACGACCCTGGCAGTCTCGGCCATGAACGGCTCGCGGCGGCCGAGGAGCCGGCCGTGGCGAACCGCACGTCGCAGGATCCGACGCAGCACATAGCCGCGTCCCTCGTTCGACGGGAGCACCCCGTCGGCGATGAGGAACGTGGCGGCCCGGCTGTGGTCGGCGATGACCTGGTAGCTGAACCGCTCGGCCTCGAACGACTCCGGATCGTGGCCCAGGAGCTCGCGCATCCGGGCGTGGATGGGTGCGAACAGGTCGGTGTCGTAGTTGGTGCCGACCCCCTGCAGGACGCTGGCCAGCCGCTCCAGGCCCATCCCCGTGTCGACGCTCTGGATCGGCAGCGGCGTCAGCGATCGATCGACGGCGAGATTGAACTCCATGAAGACCAGGTTCCAGATCTCGAGCCAGCGCGGACAGAGCTCGGAGTGGTCCGGGACGCACTCGGGGCCCTCGCTGAACTCGATCCCCCGGTCGAAGTGGATCTCGGAGCAGGGGCCGGCGGGACCCGTGTCGGCCATCCGCCAGAAGTTCTTCTCGTCGCCATGCTCCCAGTCGCCCCACCGGGCGATCCGCTCCGGCGGCAGGCCGATCTCGGTGCTCCAGACGCCGTAGCTGAAGTCGTCCGTCGCGTAGACGGTGGCGGCCAGGCGATCGGCAGGGATCCCCATCTCCCCGGTCAGGAACTCCCACGCCCAGTGGATGGCCTCGCGCTTGAAGTAGTCGCCAAAGCTCCAGTTCCCAAGCATCTCGAAGAGGGTGTGGTGGCGCGGCGTGCGGCCGACTTCTTCGAAGTCGTTGTGCTTGCCCGCGACCCGCAGGCAGCGCTGGTAGTCCACCGCGCGGCTGTACGAGCGCTTCTCCGTGCCGGCGAGCAGCTCCTTGAACTGGACCATGCCCGAGTTGGTGAAGAGCAGCGTCTGGTCGCCGCCGGGGACCAGGCTGGCGCTGGGCACCACGTCGTGGCCGCGCTCCGCGAAGAAGTCGACGAAGCGCCGCCGGATCTCGTCGGCGGGCATGGGCTTGATGCGGGGGTCGGGGCGGAAGGCGGGTGTTGACATCGCCGGCAATGGTAGCGGACGGCAGGGGGCGGGCGGCCGGAGGACAGACAGACCCGGCGGTGGCGGGCCGCGTCGGGGCGACGGCGCGTCAGTCGGGGGTGGCTTCTGTCGGGCTGGCATGGCCCGCGGAGCGTCCTGGTGCCTGGCCGGATCCTGGGGCAGCCGGGACCACCTGGAACGGGTGGCCTCGGCGGCGCTCACGGATGGCCGAGCCGGCAACGACCGCCCCGACGATCGCGCCCCACAGGATCCCGCGAACGAACGTGTCAACGCGCGTCGATCCGACCGGGGCAGTGCCCTTCGTGCGCGCCATCAGCCCGGCTTCGTCCGGGATGGGCCGAGGACGGCGATGACCGTCACCACGAGGATCCCAACCCAGGCCAGGATCGACGCACCGAGGAGGCTGAAGTCCCCGAACCGGAGCGTCTCCAGGCCGAGTCTGCCGCCGATCGCGTCACCAGCCCATGCGCCCAGGCACGCGCCCGCGGCCAGGAGCGGCAGCCGGCCATCGGTGGAGCCCCGGAGCAGGACGTACAGGGCGGTGTGGAAGATGCCGACCAGGACCGCGAGCAGGATGGCAGGGCTCATCTCAGGCCCCCGCCACTTCCGGCACAAGACGGTCCCCTGTCGCCGGCTGGGCCATGCGCGAGATCCGGCCGCCGCCCAGGGTGACCTCGCCGTCGTACAGCACCGCGGCCTGGCCCGGCGCGGCCGCCCATACCGGCGTGTCCGTCTCGACCATCCAGCGGCCAGCGCGGTCAGGCTGCTCGGCCGTGACCGGGCGCACGGTCGCCGGCACCAGTGGCGCCCGGTGACGAATCCGGACTTCGGCACGAAAGGAACCGTCATCGCTCGACGACCGGGGGGGGCCGCCGCTGACGAACGTCGCGTCCTCCAACTCGAATCGGCGCGTCTCCAGGTCCTCGCGCCGGCCGATCTGGATTGTGTTGGTCAAGGGATCCAGGCGTGAGACGAAGCGGGGCTCGCCAAGCGCCACCCCCAGCCCCTGGCGCTGCCCGACCGTGTAGGCCGCGATCCCGCCATGCTGGCCGACCGTGCGACCGTCGGCGTCCACCAGTGGTCCGGGCCGGGCTTCCCAGCCAGTCCGCTCCCGCAAGGTGACGCGGTAGTCGCCGCCGGGGACAAAGCAGATCTCCTGGCTCTCCGGCTTGTCGGCGGTGGCGAGGCCCAGGGAGCGGGCCATCGCCCGGACCTCCGGCTTGGTGAGCTCGCCCAGCGGGAAGCGCGCCGCGGCGAGCTGGTCGCGGCGGAGCCCGTACAGGAAGTACGTCTGGTCCTTGTCCCCGTCCCGCGCGCGCAGGAGCCGGACCGAGCCATCCGGGCCTTCCTCGCGGCGGGCGTAATGGCCGGTTGCCACCGCCTCGCAGTCGTATTGGAACCGCGCTCGACCCAGCAGTGCTCCGAACTTGACGTAGCTGTTGCAGTCCACGCAGGGGCTGGGCGTCCGGCCCTCGAGGTAGGCATCCAGGAACGGCCGCAGGACGCCCGCCTCGAACTCGCGCTCAAGGTTCATGACGTAGAACGGGATGCCCAGCTGGCTCGCCACCCGGCGGGCGTCGTCCGCCGCGTCCAGGGAGCAGCAGCTCCGGCTGGACTCCGAGTAGACGTCCGCCCCGTCGTGGAGGCGCATCCAGACGCCGACCACCTCGTGGCCCTGCTGAGCCAGCAGCGCGGCCGCCAGCGATGAGTCCACGCCACCGGACATCGCCACGAGCACCCGCGTCATGCGCGGACACCCTGGCCCAACGGATCCGCCGCAATAGCTGCAGCTGCCGCACGCTGCGTTTCGAGGATCACGGGGATGATGGCCGCGGCCGCGTCGATCTCCGCCTCGGTTGTCGTCCGGCCCAGCGAGATGCGCAGGGCGCCGCGGGCCTCGTCGGCCGGGTAGCCCATGGCCGTGAGCACGTGCGACGGCTCCAGCGATCCGGTGGTGCACGCCGAGCCGACAGACACCGCCAGGCCGGCCAGGTCCAGGGCCATGACTGCCGCGGCCCCATCGACCCCGCGGGCGACCACGCTCAGGAGGCCCGGCAGGCGACTGGCGGGATGCCCTGTTGCCTCCACTCGGCCGTCGGCGAGCAGGGCGCCGGCGAGTCGTGACCGGAGCCCACGCAGCCGCTCCGCCGTGCTGGCATGCTCCTCGGCCGCAAGTCCCAACGCGACGGCCATGCCCATCGCCGCCGCGACGTCCTCGGTGCCGGCGCGCCGATAGCGCTCCTGGGTGCCGCCGTGCTGTTGAGCCAGGAGGTGCGTCCCCTGGCGGAGGTAGAGCGCGCCCGCACCCCGGGGCCCTTCCAGCTTGTGCGAAGCGATCGCCAGGAGGTCCACGCCGAGCGCCTCGACATCGATCGGGAGATACGGCGCCGCGGCCACGGCGTCGACCGCCAGCAGGACGCCCCTGTGGGCATGGACGCGAGCGGCGATCTCCGCGATGGGCTGGATGGTGCCCACCTCGTTGTTGGCGAGCTGCACGGCGACCAGCGTGGTCCGGTCGTTGATCGCGGCCTCCACCTGGTCGGGATCCACGCGACCGTAGCGGTCGACCCCGAGGCTGATGATCTCGAAGCCGAACTTCTCCAGGTGGAGCAGCGCGTGGCCGACGGCGTGATGCTCCACGGCGGTGGTAACGATCCGGTGCCCGCGGGCCTTCCCGGCCCACGCGATCCCCTTGAGCGCCAGGTTGAGCGCCTCGGTCCCGCCGGACGTGATGACGATCTCCCGCGGGTGGGCCTTCAGCGTGGCGCCAATCCGTTCGCGCGCCTCGTCGAGGCCGGCCCGCGCCAACCGCCCATGGGCATGCGGCGAGCTGGGGTTACCGAACACCTCGGTCAGGTACGGAAGCATCGCCTCGAACGCTTCGCGGCGCAGCGGCGTGGTCGCGGCGTGATCGAGATAGATGGGAAGGGCGGAGGAGGGTGTCGCCATGGGCGGCGATTCTACGCCGGGGCCCGATTGGGGGCCGTGGGGTGGCCCGACGCGCGGCGATCGCGATGTCGGGGGGCCGCGGCCCGGGCCCGCTGGGTCAGGACCGCTCGGCGTCTGCCGGAAGGTCCGAGACCGGGCACGGGTCGTCGGGCGGACGGGTAGGCTCGGGTGCGGGTGCGGGTGCGGGCGCGGGCGCGGGCGCGGGCGCGGACTCGGGATCGGCTTCGGGCGCGGCTTCGGGTTCAGGTGCCGGCTCAGGTCCGGGCTCGGTCCCGGTTGCCGGCTCAGGCGCGGGTGTCAGTTCGGGCTCAGGTTCGGGCTCGGGTGCTGGTTTGCTGGCGGCCTCCGACGGCGCGTAGACCGGGGCGGACCCCTCACCGGCCGACGCCGCAGCCGCACCCTCGGCAGCAAGCTGCCGGTTCAGCTGCCGCAGGCGGCGACCTCCCGACACGACGCTGACCACTGCGAGGAACAGCCCCGTCGCCAACAGCGCGATCGGCGTCAGGCCCCGAAGCGGCAGGAACGAGAACATCACCGCCTCCAGCGTGACCGCCAGTCCCAAGAACAGGCCGCCTGCGATCGCGGCGCCCAGGTGCCCGGAGAACCCCCAGACCAGGAGCAGGAGGCCAATCGCCAGGAGCGCCAGTCCGACGAAGAACGGCAGCGTGCCAATGGGCTCGCCGACCAGCTTGACCACGAGGGAGCCGGTGCACTCACCGCCCGACCCGATGATCCCGACGGTCAGGTAGTACAGCCCGGTGAAGCGGAAGGGCGAGCCGGTCGTGAACCCGAACGTGCCCACAGTGGTCCGGGCGTCGCCGCCGTTGAGGGATCCACCCTGGAACGGCGTCGCCATCCCGAACATGGCCACGTGGTAGTGGTTGTCCTTGAGCGGCACCGTGGTGATCCCGGTCCAGCTGACCGTGCCATCCCAGTCGATCAGGAGGGGGTCTTCCGGCGAGGCGCTGTCATCACCGCTCTTCGCGGAGTCGAGCACGTTGCCCTTGGCGTCGTTGGAGGCCAGCTCAAGCGTGCACGGGCCCTTGGCTGGGAGGGCGACCACGGTCGCAGGCAGGACCAGGAGCCAGGCCAGGGCCGCGATGGCCACGATCCGGGCGAGGGCTAAGGCGCGCAACCGTTCCTCCGACGCTCCGGCCCGGAGCAGCCGGGCCTTTGTCCAAGGTACATCGGGCGGCTAGGGCCTAGCGGCCCCGTCCGTTCGGCCCGTGGCCCAGAAACGGAGCCGGCGGACGCCGAAGCGTCCGCCGGGTGCGATGCGATGGTTAGGGGCAACTCCGCGGGTCAGGCGGCCGGAGGCGCGTCGGTCCCCCAGTGGAGCAGGCCCTTGCCGACGACCAGCTCGGCCGCGCCGATGAGCACGCCGAGGACGATCGCGGCCTCGGGCGTCGCGCTACCCAGGGGGGTGATCCCGAACAGAACCGATCCTAGGGCAAGGGCCGCACCCAGGGTGAGGCCGCCCAGCAGCGCCACGATCCACACGGCGCCCGCGCCCAGCACGAGCAGGATCAGGGCCGTCACCAGGAGGCCCAGGTCAAGGAAGAAGAGCGGGGTGCCGACCGGGTTCCCGACGATCTCGAACCAGCCGTCGCCCTCGCAGGTCCCCGCCGCGCTCGTGATCGCCCCGGTGACGTGGTACTTGCCGGTGACCGGGAAGGGCACCAGGTCCTTGAGGCTGACCGTACCGCTCCCGGTGAGGCTGGTGCCTCCGCCGGAGCCGCTCTGGACCGGGATGCCGAAGATGTCAACGTGCCAGGTGGCATTCGGCAAGGCGGTGGTCACCGCACCAGTCCACTTGATGGCACCCTCGGAGTCAACCTTGAACGGCGCGGCCTCGGAGGCTGAGCCGTTGCCGCTCGCAGCCGTGTCGAGCGACTCGCCCTTGGCATCGACCGACGTGGCCTGCATGCTGCAGACGCCGGTGAGGGGGAACGCCGTGGCGGCCCCGGGCAGGAGCATGAGCCACAGGAGCCCGGCAATGGGCAGCCCCCGAAGAATCCTGGAGCGGCGCATATCTCACCCGGACGCGGGGCAGGCTTGGCCTGGGCAGCCGAGCGGAGCCGAGCCCAAGGTAGCCGCACCAAACCGGGAATACCAGAGGAATCGTCGCTCGATCCCGGCGCCGGATGCGGCGTCCCGCTGAACGCCCGGCCGGCCCGCCCGGGCGGGCCGAAGGTCAGTCGCGCTCGGACGACCGCCGCAGATCATCCTCGCGGCCGCGCTCCCGGCGCCGCTCGTGCTGACCCAGCTTCCGCTTGCGAAGGCGGATTGACTTGGGGGTCACTTCGACCAGCTCGTCCGCCGCGATGAACTCGAGCGAGGACTCCAGGGTCAGTGGCCGCGGCGGCGTCAGCCGGAGCGACTCGTCGTGCGAGTGGGTCCGGATGTTGGTGAGCTTCTTCTCCTTGGTGGGGTTGACGTCCATGTCGCCCTGCCGGGAGTTCTCGCCGACGATCATGCCCTCGTAGACGTCGATGCCGGCGCCGATGAACAGCTCCGCCCGCTCCTCGAGGTTGAAGAGCCCGTACGCGTTGGACGTGCCCGCCCGGTCGGAGACCAGGACCCCGGAGGTTCGATGGGTCACATCGCCGGCCCACGGCCCGTAGCCCTCGCCGATCTGGTGAAGCAGCGCCGTGCCGCGGGTGTCCGTGAGCAGCTGCCCGCGGTACCCGATCAGGCCGCGGACCGGCAGGACGTATTCCATCCGGACACGCCCGTCGGCGTCGGTGCTCATCTGGTCCAGGCGGCCCTTGCGGCCCGCCATCGCCTGCTGGATCTCGCCGATGTAGTCGGGCGGCATGTCGATCGTGATCCGCTCGTACGGCTCCTGGACGTGGCCATCGACCTCGCGCAGGATGACCTCGGGGCGTGACGCCGTGAGCTCGAAGCCCTCGCGCCGCATCTGCTCGATCAGGACCGCCAGCTGGAGCTCGCCGCGGCCACGGACCTCGAATGTCTCGCCCGATTCGGTGGAGTAGAACTCGATCGAGACGTTGCCCAGGACTTCCTTCTCGAGGCGCGCCCGGATCTGGCGGGAGGTGACGTACTTGCCTTCCTTGCCGGCCAGCGGAGACGTGTTCACCCCGAACGTCATGCGCAGGGTTGGGGCGTCCACGTCCAGGCGGGGAAGGGGGCGCGGATTGCCCGGCTCGGTGAGCGTGTCGCCGATGGTGACCTCGGGGAGGCCAGCGACCGAGACGATGTCGCCCGGCCCGGCGGAGTCGATGTCCACGCGGTCGATGCCGTGTGCGGTCTGGAGGCTGGTGACCGTGCCGGTCAGCGTGACCGTGCGGCCGGGCTCCACGGCGCCCGACGTGTCGTCCAGCTCCTCGCGGACCACCACGACGCGCTGGCCCATCTTGATGGTGCCATTCCAGATCCGGCCGACCGCCATCCGGCCCACGTACTCGTTGGCAGACAGGTTGGTGACCAGGAGCTGGAGCGGGTGATCCGGCAGGTAGCGCGGCGGCGGCGTCACCGAGACAAGGAGGTCCAGCAGCGGCTTGAGGTCCGTGCCTGGGGCGGCCAGGTCCCGGGTCGCGGTGCCGGCTCGGGCGTTGGTGTAGACCACCGGGAACTCGATCTGGTGCTCCGTGGCGCCCAGGTCCATGAACAGCTCGTAGACGTCGTCCAGGACCTCGGCCGGGCGGGCGTCGCTCCGGTCGATCTTGTTGAGGGCCACGACGACCGGCAGGTGGCGAGCCATCGCCTTCTTGAGCACGTACCGCGTCTGCGGGAGCGGGCCTTCGGCCGCGTCAACCAGCAGGAGCACCGCGTCGACCATCAGCAGGGAGCGCTCTACCTCGCCACCGAAGTCGGCATGGCCAGGGGTATCGACGATGTTCAGACGGATCCCGGCGTAGTCGACCGTGGTCTGCTTGGCCAGGATGGTGATGCCCTTTTCGCGCTCCAGGTCCCCGGAGTCCATCACCCGGTCCACGACGACCTGGTTGGACCGGAACGTGCCGGTCTGCCGCAGGATGGCGTCCACGAGCGTGGTCTTGCCATGGTCGACGTGGGCGACGATGGCAAGATTGCGGATACCCGTCTGTTCGACGGTGCCATCGGCGGGCAGGCTGGTTTGGGTCGGTGTGGTCATGGGGAGTGTGAGTGTCCCACAATGTGGCCATGACTGTCGCCGCTGTGATCCTCGCCGCCTCCGCCGAATCCGCCCTGGCCGACGTGGAGGGCCTTCCCCGGGTCCGCCGCCTGGTCGATCTGGCCTGGTCCGGTGGGGCGCTACCCATCGTCGTTGTGGCACCGGACCCCGATGGAGCCGTCGCCGCGGCACTCTCCGGTGCCCCCGTCACCCTCGCCGAGCCGGCGCCCGCGCGGCTGGGGCCCGCCGGCCAGATGGCCCGGGGCATGGAGGTTGCCGCGGGCGAGATCCACGGGACGGAGGCGGCCATTCTCTGGCCGGCCCGGCTGGTCTGGGTGGGGCCCGAGACCGTCACCTCGCTGATCGAGGCGCACGGGCTGCGGGGCGATGCCGTGATCACGCCGACCTACCAGGGCAATCGTGGGTGGCCGGTGCTCGTACCCGCCTCCGCTCTGGAGATGCTGCGGCGGATCGGTCCCGACCGGTCGCCGGACGAGGCGCTGGGCGAGCTGCTGGCCGCGGGCCTGCCGAACCTGGCGCTGGACCTGGGCGACCCTGGCACCGTGATGGACGCCTCCGTGGCCCGCGACGAGCTGCCGCCCTACGAGGGGCCCTCGGCCCCGGTGGGCGGCCTGGCGCACGAGTGGGGCGCACGCGTGGCCGATGAACCAGTGGATGAGCCGCTGGCGGGCCCTGCGCTCGCCCCGTACGGCCAGGCCGAGGATGAGGCCGCGGCCGGCGACTGACGGTCGAACCCGGCCTTCCCCCGAGGGTTCGGGTTCGAGTTCGGGTTCGACATCCGTCCCATGTTCTGTGGGAGGACAACCGCGAGAGGCGAGGCCGCACGACGGCTGCGCAAGCCCTCGGCGGAGCCTGGAAGTCGCGATCCGGTATCCCCCAGGCTACAAATCCGGCACTCGTGGCCCTGTTGGGGCCTCTGCTCCGCTGCCGACCGCCGCCATCGGAGTCGAAGGCGCCACGGCGGCGCCGGAGCTCGCGCGGTTGTCCTCCACGGGAACATCGGGGCCTCGTCGCCGCGCCGCGCCGGTGGACGCCGTGCAAGTCTCAGCCAGCGGCGCGCCGCACCAAGTCGGCGAGTGTCGCCTCGTCGGCGTCACTCAGGCCGAGCAGCGCGAATGCCGCCGGCCACATCGTTCCGTCGTCGAGCCGCGCGTCCGGCAGGAAGCCGAAGGTGGAGTAGCGAACCTTGAACTTGGACGCCGGCTGGAAGAAGCAGATCACCTTGCCGTCCCTCGCCCAGGCCGGCATCCCGTAGTAGGTCCGCGGGACCAGGTTGGGTCCCGTCACGGCCACCATCGCGTGGAGACGCTGGGCCATGTCGCGCTCGGGACCGGGCATCTCGGCGATCTTGGCCTGGACCTCGGCCTTGCCGGCCGCGCGCTCTTCCTCGGGGCTCAGCTTGGTGCTGCGCTTCCGTTCTCGGGCCGCCTCCCGCATCGCCGCCCGCTCCTGGTCGGTCCAGGTCTCGCCGCCAGCCGTCTTGCGCGCGCCCTTGGTGGTGCCGGCCATGGTCAGTCCCCTCCTCGGTGCCAATCTGGGGTCGTTACGAACATCGTAGCCGCGCTTGGGGGCGACGCTTCTCCAGACCTGCTGTGCCGGCGCTCCGGCCGCGAATCAGCGGCAGTAGTGCACGGCGCGCTTGCCGCCGTCCACGAGGTCCGACGTGTGCTCGAAGGTCGCCGTCATTGTCTTGGCCACCTGGATGGGGACCACGTGCGTCTGGTTCCTGCGGCCGTTGGCCACCGCAGGCGGGAAGGTTTGCGAGCCCGCCACGCCGCCGACCGTGACGCGGTACTCACCCGAGCGGAGCACGTCGCCGGCCGCGGTGGAGGTCGGGATCGAGCGACCTCGGACTCGCCGAGCAAGAAGCTCCGCGGAGCAGGGTGGAGACGCGACCCAGAGGGTGTCGCCTGTCGAGCAGCCGGCCTCAGGCCGTCGTCGCCCCCGGGGTTCGGCACAGGTAGCGCTCGAACGGGACCGTCGCCATGGCGATCCCCGCAATCACCAGCAGCACCCCTGCGTACTGCGTCGGCGACGGCGTCTCCGCCAGCAGGATCCGCGCGATGATCACCGATGCCACGGGCTGGACCAGCAGGATGATCGAGGTCAGCGCGGCGGGCAGGCGCGGCAGCGAGACGCCGATGAACAACGATCCGATCGACTGGCAGACCACGCCCAGCGCGATGAGCCAGAGGTGCGCCGGGAACGCCGGGATCACGTCGAGACCGCCGTCGGCCGTCCCGATCACCCCGACACCGATGACCGTGGCGATCGTCGCGATGGCAACCGGCGTGGCCGGGCGACGGAGGTCGCGTCCACCCCGCCGCAGCGTCAGCAGGTAGCCCGCGTAGCAGCAGGCCGTCAGGAGGCCGAAGGCCACACCCAGCACCGGATCGCGCCCGTAGGCCCCTGAGCCAAACACCCCCGATATCAGCGACGTCCCGGCCAGGACGATCGGGATCGCGAGCAGCGTTCGGGCCGCGGGCCGCTCGCCCAGCAGGCCCCAGGCCAGCAGCGCGACCAGGACCACCTGGAGGTTGCCGATGACGGTGGCGAGACCCGCGCCAACCCACTCGATGCTGTGGTGCCAGAAGACGAGGTCGGCGGCGAAGAAGAGCCCCGCGATCCCGACCATCCGGACCGCGGAGGCCGGCATCGGGCCGTGGCGCCGGTACTCCAGCCAGGCCACGAGCGCCAGGAACGGCAGCCCGTACACCCCGCGGAAGAACGCGCCGGTCTCGGGCGCGACCGCGGCGTAGCGGTAGAAGACCCCCGAGAACGAGATCGCCAGGGCGCCGGCCAGCGCCGAGAACCGGGGCCGCGCCGCGATCCAGTCGATGAACACGATGCCGGTGTCGGACCGGGTCACCCGGCGCCCCGGTGGGCCCCCACCAGCGAGCAGCCGCCCCGCCGGGTCCCGACGATCACTGCGCGGGGCCGGTCGCCGGCTTCTTCTTGTCCTCGATCCCCACGAAGCGAAGGCCCAGCTCGGCGTACTGCGTCGGCTCGGGCGCCGACGGCGCGTCGAGCATCAGGTCCCCGCCCGACTGCGTCTTGGGGAACGCCATCACCTCGCGGATGTTCGTCTGCTTGGCCAGCAAGGCCGCCCAGCGGTCGATCCCCAGGGCGATCCCGCCGTGCGGCGGGGCGCCGAACTCGAACGCCTCCAGCACGGCCCCAAACTTGTCCTGCATGCCCTCGAGCGTCTGGCCCTGGAGCAGGAAGCTGCGCTGGAGCAGGTCGTGGCGGTGGATCCGGATGGAGCCGCCGCCCAGCTCCCAGCCGTTGAGCGCCAGGTCGTACTGGAGCGCGTGGGCGCGGCCGGCGGGATCGTCCGGGGAGGGCTTCGCCGGGTCGCCGGAGTTCGTGACCAGCAGCGCCTCGTCCTCCGGCAGCACGCCGCTGAAGGGGTTGTGGGTGGCGTCCCAGCGGCCACCCTCCGCGTCCCACTGGTACATCGGGAAGCGGTGGACCCAGACGTAGGCCAGGACGTCCGGGTCGGCCAGGCCTAGCCGGTCGCCCAGCTCGACGCGCAGGCGGCTGAGGACATCCGCCGTGAGCTCGTGCTTGTCGGCCACGATCAGGATCAGGTCCCCTTCGGCCGCGCCGGTCAGCGCGATCAGGGCGCGGCGCGTCTCCTCCGACAGGAACTTGGCGATGGGGCTGCGGATCTCGTCGCCCGGACCCAGGGCCAGGTAGGCCAGGCCCTTGGCGCCGAACCGGCGGGCGCGCTCGGTCAGCTCGTCGATCTCGCGGCGGGTGATGCCGCCCATCCCGGGCGCCATGATGGCCTTCACTCTGCCGCCGGCGGCCAGCGCGCCATCGAAGACGGCGAAGCCCGAATTGGGCTGGCCATCGGGCCCGCGCAGGGCCGGCGCAAGGTCGATGAGCTCCATGCCGAACCGGATGTCCGGCTTGTCCGACCCAAAGCGCTCCAGGGCCTCCTCGAACGTCAGCACCGGGAAGGGATCGTGGAGGATGGTCCGCTCGGGTGCGGTGGCATTGGAGACCTGCTTGGCCATCCCCTCCACGAAGGCCATGACGGTCGCCTCGTCGACGAAGCTCATCTCGATGTCCAGCTGCGTGAACTCGGGCTGGCGGTCGCCCCGCAGGTCCTCGTCCCTGTAGCAGCGGGCGATCTGGAAGTAGCGGTCGATCCCGGCCACCATGAGGAGCTGCTTCAGCTGCTGCGGGCTCTGCGGCAGCGCGTAGACGCTCCCCGGCTGGAGGCGGCTGGGGACGATGAAGTCGCGCGCGCCCTCGGGGGTGCTCTTGATCAGCGTGGGCGTCTCCACCTCGACGAAGCCGTTCGCGTGGTGGACCTCGCGGATGGCCTGGACCATCCGGCTGCGGAGCATGAGGCGCCGCGCCATGGGCTCGCGCCGGATGTCGAGGTACCGGTACTTGAGCCGCAGGCTCTCGTCGACGGTGGCGTCGGGCTCGTTGATGTAGAACGGCGGGGTGTTGGATTCCGAGAGGATGCGGAGCTCCGCGGCGCGCAGCTCGATGGCGCCGGTGGGCAGCTTGGCGTTCTCCGTCCCGGGCAGGCGAGCGGCGACCAGGCCCGTCGCCATGATCACGAACTCGTTTCGGACACGGCTGGCCTGCTCGTGGGCGGCCGGCGACTCGGTCTTGTCGATCACGACCTGGGTGATGCCGTGGCGGTCGCGGACGTCCAGGAAGATCAGCTGGCCGTGGTCGCGCCGGCGATGGACCCAGCCGGCGAGACGGGCGGTGCTGCCCGCATCCGACGCGCGCAGCTGGCCTGCGGTGTGGGTCCGGTACGGGGTAGCCAGGCTGGGGGCGGCGGGCGTGGTGGGGTCGGTCATGGTCGGCTAATCGTACCGGCTGGGGCCGCGGTGGCGGGCGGGCGGGCGGGGCACGTCGTCACGGGTCGCACCACACGTGCGGCCCCCAAGCTGGAGTATCGCGACGAAGTGGGCGACGGATCAGCAGCTGAACGGCGACGGGGACGCCGGGACGGCCGGGCTCACCTCCAGCCGGACCCTGACGCCGTCGGTCCCATCAGCCTGAAACGTATTGGCGTAGATGGGGACCTGATCCGGGATCCGCGACACCTCGACGCGCCACGGCATCGCAGGAACCCGGTAGTTCCCGAACTGGGCCACATTCGGTGTGGCACCCTGATCCACGTCAACCACCGGCTCTCCGTTGATCGAGATCCGGAGCGCGAAACCTGTGGCGTTCTCGATCACAACGTGAAACCCGCCGCAGGCCTTCGGCGCTGAGGGGCCGATCGGCGTGGTCACGGGCGCGGCGGAGGTACAGCCCGCCACCAGGAGGAGCATCAGGACGAGAGCAGTGACCCGACGGATGACCGCCACGGCGTCCTCCCCTAGCCGTGCGTGTGCGACGCCTCGGCTCGGGCGATGGTGTCCGCCAGCTCACCCACCGGCACCAGCGTCTGCGTGGCGGCGCGCAGGTCGCGCAGCGTGACGTTGCCGTCGGCCAGCTCGTCGCCCAGGATCACCGCGAAGTGTGCCCCGTCGCGGACGGCGGCCTCCAACTGCTTGCCCAGCTTGCGTCGGCCCAGCTCGGCCCGCGCCGCAATCCCCGCCCCCCGCAGGTCCGTGGCGACCCGCAGCCGGCCCACCGTGTCGTCCGGGTCAGCGCCCACCACCACGGCCACCGGCGCCGGCTCCGCGTCGGACGCCCCGCCCGTCTCCGCGAGCGCCAGGACCAGCCGGTCCAGCCCGATTCCGAAGCCGATCCCGGGCGTGGGCCGTCCGCCCAGCAGCTCGATCAGCCCGTCATACCGGCCGCCGCCGCCCAGCGCCTGCTGCTGGCCCTCGCGGCCCGTCTTGTAGAACTCGAACGCCGTCCGGGTGTAGTAGTCCAGGCCGCGGACCAGCGATGGCTCCAGCCGGTAGGCCACGCCCAGGGCATCCAGGTGCGCGCGGACGCCCGCCAGGTGCGCGGCGCACGCGTCACACAGGAACTCGGTGATCCGCGGCGCGGCGGCGTTCAGGGCGGTCATCGCCGGGTCCTTGGAATCCGGCAGGCGCAGCACGTTCCGGTCGAGGCGCTCGCGCTCCAGCGGCGGCAGGGCATCAACGTGCCCCCGGTAGTAGTCCGTGAGCGCGGCGATGAACGACGGCCGGCACGCCCCGTCGCCGATGGAGTTAAGGAGCACCTCCACGCCGTCCAGCCCCGCCTCGCGGTAGAAGCGGAAGCCCAGCTCGATGATCTCCGCGTCGATCGCCGGCCCGGGATCACCGATCGCCTCCACGTCGAACTGGACGAACTGGCGATAGCGGCCGGCCTGCGGGCGGTCGTACCGGAACATGGGCCCCGTCTGGGTCAGCTTCACCGGCTGCGGCCACGTCTGCATCCCGTGCTGGACGTAGGCCCGCATGATCCCGGCGGTGGGCTCGGGGCGGAGCGCCCAGCGCTCCGATTCCTCGGTCCGTGGCGCCAGCCGGAACAGCTCCTTCTGGACCACGTCGGTGACCTCGCCGATCCCGCGCTCGAACACGTCCGCCAGCTCGAACAGGGGCGTCGTGATCTCCCGGTAGCCGTAGCGGGCCGCGAGGTCGCGGGCGAGGGCTTCGAGGCGGGCCCAGGTTGGGCGTTCGGCCGGCAGCAGGTCGCGGGTGCCCCGCGGGGCTCGGTAGGTGGGCATGGCCCAAGTCTACGAGACAAGGCCGGCGGCGGGCCGCCCGGAGACTGCGCCGCCCCCGCCGCAGGCCGGCGCCTGAGCCGCCCTACCCCAGGTCGCGCGAGACCGAGCGCACGTCGCGCAGCTGCTCGATGCGCCGGAAGACGCGGGCCAGCTGGCTGACGGAGGCCACCTGGATGGTGGCGCGGACCACCGCGACCCGGTCGGGGTTGACCGTGACGCTCGCGGCGACGATGTTGACCTTGGCCTCCGCGACGATCTGGCTGATGTCGGACAGCAGGCCAGTTCGGTCGTAGGCCTCGACGCGGATCGCGATCGGATACGAATCGGTGGGCGCTCCCTCCCACTCCACGTCGATCAGGCGGCCCACCTCGCGCTCGTTGACCACCGTCGCGCAGCTCTGCTGATGCACGGTGACCCCCTTGCCGCGGGTGATGAAGCCGATGATGGGGTCGCCCGGGATGGGGTGGCAGCACTTGGCGAAGCGGGTCAGGAGATCCCCTACCCCCTTGACCCGGACCCCGCCCGTCCGCGGCGGTGTCGGCGGGGCGATGGTGGGCAGGACGAACTGCGCGTCGTCCACGACCCCCAGCTTCATCACCACCTGCTGGGCGCTGGGCGCGCCGTACCCGACGGCGGCGTAGAAGTCGTCCATGGTCTCGAAGCTGAACTGCTTGGCCACCTCGGCCAGACGCTCCGGCCCAACAGCCGCGGCCGACGTCCGCGCGAGGCGGCGGAGCTCGCGTTCCAGCGCCTCCCGCCCGTGGACGATGTTCTCGTCGCGGTCCTTGCGCTTGAACCACTGCCGGATCTTCTCCCGGGCATGGGACGTCCGGACCAGCGTCATCCAGTCGCGCGATGGGCCATGCTCGCCCTTGGTGGTCACGATCTCGACGATGTCGCCGTTCTTGAGCCGGTAGTCCAGCGGGACGAGCCGGTTGTTGACCTTGGCCCCGATGGTCCGGTGGCCGACGTCGGTGTGGACCCGGTAGGCGAAGTCCAGCGGGGTCGCGCCGGCCGGCAGGTCCTTGATGTCGCCCTTGGGCGTGAAGACGAACACCTGGTCCTGGAAGATGTCGAGCTTGATCCCCTCGACAAAGTCCGTGGCATCCGTCGCATCGCGCTGCCAGTCCATCAGCTGGCGGAGCCAGGCAAGTTTCGCGTCGTACGCCCGATCGGCCTTGGTGCCGTCCTTGTAGCGCCAGTGCGCGGCGATGCCCACCTCGCTGACCTGGTGCATCTGCTGGGTGCGGATCTGGATCTCCAGCGGCTTGCCCTCGTACGCGATCACCGCCGTGTGGAGCGACTGGTAGAGGTTGTTCTTGGGGACGGCGATGTAGTCGTCGAACTGGCCGGGGATGGGCCGCCAGAGCGCGTGGACGATGCCCAGGGTGGCGTAGCAGTCGCGCACGTCGTCGACCAGCACGCGGATCGCGTAGACGTCGTAGATGTCCTCGAAGTCGGCCTGCTTCCGCTGCATCTTCTTGTAGATGCTGTAGATGTGCTTGGGTCGCCCGCCAAGGTCCGCCTTGACGCCGGCAGCCTCCAGCCTGGGCCGGAGCTCCTCGATGGCACGGTCGATGAAGCCCTCCCGGTTCTTGCGCCGGGTGTCGAGGAGGCGGGCGAGCTCGCGGAAGTGCTCGGGCTCCAGCGTCTTGAACGAGAGGTCTTCCAGCTCCCACTTGATCTGCCAGATCCCAAGCCGCTCGGCAAGCGGGGCGTAGATCTCGATTGTCTGGCGGGCGATGCGCTGCTGCTTCTCCAGCGGGAGGGCGGTCAGCGTCCGCATGTTGTGGAGCCGGTCGGCGAGCTTGACGAGCACGACGCGGATGTCGTCGGCCATCGCCAGGAGCATCTTCCGGATGTTCTCGGCCTGCCGCTGCTCGTGGCTGTGCGTGCTGAACTTGGACAGCTTGGTGACGCCGTCGACGAGGTGGGCCACCTCCGCGCCAAAGCGTTCCTCGACCTCCGCCAGCGAGACTTCGGTGTCCTCCGGGACGTCGTGGAGCAGCGCGGCCTGGATGGCGATTGGGTCAATCCCCAGCTCCGCGAGGATCCAGGACGTCGCGATCGGGTGCAGCACGTACGGCTCGCCGGAGGCGCGGCGCTGACCGTCGTGGGCGACCACCGCCAGGTCGAATGCCCGCTCGATGGGGCCGAGGTCCGCCTGCGGGTAGTGGTCCGCGATCAGCGCGAGGAGGTCTCGACGCAGCAATGGCAGGTCTGCCAGCGTGCCGACACCCGGCGCGCCAAAGGCCGTGACGGGCGCCATGGGCCGATTGCCACGCGGTCGGGGCGCGGCCGTCGTCTCGGGCTTGAGTGGCTCGACGGTCATGGTTTCCGCAGTCTACCAGCGGCCAACGGGCGCTCCGCCCGGATCACCGGCCGTCGCCGTAGCCCAGCAATGCGAGCGCCCGCCTGGCTTCCGCGACCTCGTCCCACGGCCGGGCGCCCGTCGGGCCGATGATCGAGGTCTCGTGACCCTTCCCGGCGAGCAGCAGCACGTCGCCCGGACGCGCCCGCTCCATGGCCGCCTGGATCGCCTCACCGCGATCCGCGATGAGCAGGAGATCGGTCCCGCGGCGTCGTCCCACCCGCTCCGCGCCCGCCGCGATCTGGTCGAGGATGGCCTCACGGTCCTCGGTGCGGGGATCCTCGTCGGTGACCACGACCAGCCGGCAGCGCTCGCCAGCGACGCGGCCCATCATCGGCCGCTTGGCCGTGTCGCGCTCCCCCGCCGACCCGAAGACGGCGATGACGCCGCCACCGCTCGCGGCAGCCAGCGGGCCGAGCAGGTCCAGCGCGGCCGTCAACGCAGCCGGGGTGTGCGCGTAGTCGACGATCACGCCGAACGGCTGGCCTGCCTCGACGCGCTGCATCCGCCCCGGAACGGCTTCGACCGACTCCAGGCCGGCCCGGATCGCCGCGGGGTCCAGCGAGAGGGCCTCGCCCAGCGCGACCACGGCGAGGGCGTTGTGGGCATTGAATCGGCCGGCCAGGCGGAGGTCCAGCGTGCCAGCGCCGCCGGGGGCCTCGAAGCGCACGCGCAGGCGGCGCCGGTCCTCCTCGATCGCGATCGCCCGCACATCGGCGGCGACATCGGTGCCGTACGTGAGGACGCGGGCGCCAGCCAGGCGGGCCGCCCCGATGAACGCGGGGGCCGATGGGTCGTCGAGGTTCACGATGCCTGATCGGGGCCAGCCGGGCGTCGGTTTGGCGGGGCTCGCCGAGCCCACGGCCAGGCGCTCGAAGAGGGACCGCTTGGCCGCGAGGTAGGCGTCGAAGGTCCGGTGGAACTCGAGGTGTTCATGCGTCAGGTTGGTCAGGATCGCCACGTCGTAGGCGACCTCGGCGACGCGCTCCTGGGCCAGGCCGTGGGAGGTGGTCTCGACCACCGCTGCCGCGTCACCGGCGTCGACCATGGCCCGCAACATCGCCTGGACGGTGGGCGCCTCGGGGGTGGTCGCGTGGACGTCGTTGGCGGCCCGAACCCGGCCAATCTGCGTGTCCACGGTGCCGATCAGGCCGGTTGCGATGCCGGCGGCCTCGAGCGCCGCGACCGCGAGGAACGACGTCGTGGTCTTGCCGTCGGTGCCGGTGATCCCTACAACGCCCAGGCTCCGCGAGGGATCGCCATACCACCACGCCGCTGCCGTCGCCAGGGCGCGACGGGTGCTCCGGACCAGGACCTGCGGCAGGCTCACGCCCAGCACCACCCGCTCCACCAGGGCGGCAGCAGCGCCCGCCGCGGCGGCCCTGGCCACGTAGTCGTGGCCGTCGGCGTGTTCGCCGGGGACGGCAATGAACAGGTGGCCCGGCCTGACCGCGCGCGAATCGAACGCCAACCCGGCGATCGCGATGCCGAGACGGGACCCGCTCGAGGCCGCACCGGCCACGTGTCCGCCGCCCGCCGCCGCCACCTGGTCCCCGGCACGAAGGCGCTCCACCAGGTCGAGCAACGGGCGCGGCGACCCGGGCTCCACGGCGGCCAGCAGCTCCTCGATCGCTCGGCTCATCGCCCTGGTCCCGCGACCCTGGCCGCCACCCGCACCAGCGACAGGTGGCGCGGGCGAAGCACCCGCTCGTGCGCCCCTACCTGCTCGACGAACCGCGCCCCAAACGACAGCTTGTGCTGGTAGAGGCCGAACATCGGGTCCCCGGGCCGCGGCTCGTGGCGCGCGCCGGCGACATCCACGCCACCCAGGTCCATCTCCGCGCGCCCCTCGCGGGCGGCCAGCTGGATCGCGCGCCAGCGGAGCAGGTGGAGGACCCCGGGATGGTCGGCGCGCGCGGCCGCATCGTCGCCGGAGATCGCCGTCGAGAGGCGATCACCCTGGCGATAGAGCAGGAGACCCGCGATCGGGGTCACGCCCCCGGGAGCCCGCGCCTCCAGGTAGAGCGCCAGGCCGTCGGCATGCGCCGCGCGCAGCCACGCGAGGAATGGCCCGACGGGGCCCAACCCAAAGCCCCGCCGCTCCCCCGTGGCGGCCACCAGGCCGTGGAATTCGGCGAGGGCCGCCTCGAGGTCGCCGCGTAGGCCGGGCTCGAAGCCGGGTCCCGGGCTGGACCCGTCCTCGACCGCTGTGTCGAACCGGCGGACCACGATCCCCTCGGCCTCGGCCTGCCGGATCCGCTGCCGCGTCTGCTTCGAGACACCCGCCAGGAGCGCCGCTTCGTCCGCCCCGTCGATGGCGAGCGACATCCGGTGCCGGTTGGGCTGGACCTCCTCGGCGGGACGGAAGCCCAGGCGCGCCAGCCGGTCCGCGTAGTCGGACGAGGCCGGGAGCTCTGCGTCCGTCGTGACGACGTCCAGCCCGCGACTCGCCAGCCAGTCCGTGACCGCCGCGAGGCGTGCGGCAACGTGTTCGGGCGTGTCCCCCGCCGTCACGGGACCGCGCGACAGGTACGCCTGCCCGCCTCCGAGCAAAGGCCATGGCCGGGTGAGCACGAGGACGGCCCGCCCGTCGGCGCAGACCAGGTGGCGGGCGCGCCAGCCCGTGGCGGCGCGGTGTCGTGCCCAGGCGCGCGACTGGAAGATCTGGCCGCCGGGGACATCCACCGTCAGCTTGTCCCACGCCGCCAGGTCGGCGGCGGTCGCCTCGCGCACGGCGGTCATGCCAGGTCGCCGGCGCGCCCCCCGGGGCCCGCGGCCACTCCGCCGGCATCGTCCGGGGCCACGCCCGCGGGGCCCCCCGCGCCGGCATCGCCCCGGGTAACGCCCACGGCGCCAGCCGCGCCGGGGCCTCCTTCGGCCGCGACGGCGCCGGCCGCCCGCCGCTCCCGGTCCATGCGTCGCCGGCTGAGCCGGACCCTGGCGTCCTGGCCTAGCGCGTAGACCCGTCGGCCGAACGGGTTGAGCACCAGGTCCCAGGCCCCGATGTACTCGACATCTCGGCCGCCGAAGCCCGTCTTGAAGTGGGCGATCCCCTCGGTCACCTCGCCCCACATGTCGTAGCTGGTGCCGCCGGCCTCGCGGGACGTGCGGATGGCCTCCCACTTGAGCAGGTAGTTGGCGCGCGATTCGGCGCCGGCCGCCGTCATCCCGCCGTACGGCTCCACGACCCGCGGGCCGCAGCGGACGAGGAAGAGGGTGGCCTGGCCGCGGCCGTCCGGGGTCTGCGCGAAGAGCAGGCGGGCATTCCCCGCCGGCGCGAAGGCCTCCCAGATGTCGCGGTACGCCGACAGCGCGCGGATCTGGAAGCCGGCCCGCAGGGCCGTCTCCTGGTAGATGGCATAGAACTCCGGGAGCCGCTCCGCGCCCGCGTCGACCATCGCCAGGCCGGACGCCCGCGCCTTGTTGACATACTGGCGCCACTTCTTGCGCAGGTCGGCCCACAGCGCGGCCTCATCGGGTCGCAGGTCCACCAGCCTGGTCGAGCGAGGCTGAATCGCGGGCGCCGGGCGCCAGCCCGCGTCGCGCAGCGCCGCCCGGAAGGCGCCGTCGGCGTCGTGCGGACCGTCCGCCTCGATCTCCGGGTCGATCCGAAGGTGCGAGATGGGGCCCGCGATGCGCGGGAGCTGGGCGCGAACGGCGGCCGTGAAGGCGGCAACGCCGGCCGGATCCCAGGAGCTGGCGACGGGGCCGCGGGGGGCATAGGCAAAGCCCCACGGCAGGGGCCTCGGCCGCGTGACCAGGACCTGCATGCCCATCCGGCCACCAGGGACATCGGCCAGGATGCGGGCCGACCGCCAGCCGTTCACCGCCTTGACGGTCGCCCAGCCGGCGAACTGGAGGTACGAACCCAGCTCGGTGGACGCGACGAAGTCGTCCCACCGCTCGGGATCGGCGGCGATCGTGGAGGCCGACGCCTCGGCGGCTGGCATCACGACCGCGCGCGGCGCCGGAGGAGGTCGGTCATGACCGCGACGATAGTTGGCAGCTCGCGGATGCGCAATGCGGCCGCCAGGGCGAGGTAGGCCGCGCCGCCCGCAGCCCCGGCCAGGCCGGCCTGGAGCAGGAGCACCGGCCGGGCAGGATCTGGGCCAACGACGCCTGCCAGCCCGCCGTTCGCCGCCCAGCTGACGGCGGCCGCCATGACGCTGGCGAGGCTCGCCGCGACCGTCATGCGGAGGACCGGGAGCAGGTCCAGTTCGGCGTGACGCCGGTCCAGGATCACGAACAGCACGATCGCCTCGATCCATGCCGCGATCGCAATCGCGAGCGCCAGTCCCGCCAGGCCCAGGGGCCCGACCAGCACCACGGCCAGGCTGGAGTTGATGGCCACCGCCAGGATCGCCGCCGCGACCGGCGTCCGGGTGTCCTGGCCGGCGTAGAACGCCCGGGCCAGCAGGGCGATCGCCGAGTGAGCGGCGAGGCCCACCAGGAAACAGAGCAGCGCATCCGAGGTCAGCGCGATGGCCCGGTCGTCGAACCGGCCGTAGTCGAAGAGGAGCGTGACCAGCTCCGTGCGCAGGACCATGCCGATCCCCGTGATCGGCAGCATCACGAAGAGGAGCACCCGGAGCGACCGCGTCAGGAGCTCCAGGAAGTCCCCCACTGCGCCGGTCGCGAGGTCGCGCGCCATCGACGGGAACACGACCGTTCCCAGCGGGACGCCGATGACGCCGATCGGGATCTGCAGGAGCGTGAAGGCGAAGTTGAACGCGGAGATGGCTCCCGCCCCCAGCCCGGAGGCCAGCGTCGTGGCCACAACGAACGTGATCTGGCTGGCACCCATTCCGATCGCCCGCGGCACCATCAGGGCCATTGCCCGACGCGCGGCTGGGTCGGCCGCGTCCAGCGCCGGGCGGTAGCGGAACCCCAGCCGTGCGATCGGCGGGAGCTGGATCAGCAGGTTGAGCGCAGATCCGGCGACGACACCGGCCGCCAGGCCGGTCACCCCCATGGCCGGGGCCAGGATGACCGCGCCGCCGATGATCGCGAGGTTGTACAGGACCGGCGCCAACGCTGCGGCTGCGAACCTGCCCTCGGCGTTGAGCACGCTGGTGGCCACCGCACCCAGCGCCAGGAGAATGGGGCTGGCCAGCATGAGCCGCGTCAGACCCACCGTCTGCTCGACCTGCGCGCGGCTGAACCCGGGCGTCATCGCGTCGATCAACTGGGGCGCCAGGACCGCGAGGATGGCCGCCAGGACCGCGAAGGCGACCAGCATCAGGTTGGTGACGGTGCTCACCACGCGCCAGGCCCGATCACGCTCCCCGGAGGCCAGCAGGCCGGCGACGATGGGGATCAGCGCGGAGCCGAGCGCGCCGGCGGCCACCAGCTGGAAGATGAGGTCCGGGATCCGGAAGGCGGCGAAGAAGGTATCCAGCTCGCCCGCCGCGCCGAACGTGCCGCCGATGACAACCAGCCGGAGCCAGCCCAGCGCCCGTGACAACAGGAAGGCGGCGGTGACGATCAGGCCCGCCCGGGCAAGCGTTCGGCTGCGGGTCACGATCGGCCCGCCGTGGCGTCCGGGGCCGGGCCTCGGCCCAGCGCAGCCGTGCGGGCCCGCGGGTGAGCGGCGCGATAGGCATCCTGCAGGCGCGCCGGCGAGACGTGGGTGTAGATCTGCGTCGTGGCGAGATTCTCGTGGCCCAGCAGCTCCTGGACCACCCGCAGGTCCGCGCCACCGTCGAGGAGGTGCGTGGCGAAAGAGTGGCGCAGCGTGTGCGGCGAGACGCCCTCCGGCAGGCCCGCAAGGCGGCACAGGCGGTCCAGTCGGAAGCGGAGCCCCCGGACACCGAGCGGGGCGCCGAGGTGGTTCAGGAAGACCTCCGTTGGCTCAGCCGTGGCCCCCCCGGCCAATGCCAGCAGGACGGGACGACCGTCGTCGAGGTACTCGCGGAGGGCGCGCCGGGCTGGCCGGCCCAACAGCCCGATCCGCTCCTTCCGGCCCTTGCCCACCACCCGCAGCTCGCCGCGACGCAGGTCCAGCCAACCCAGCTGGGCCGCCGCCAGCTCGCTGATGCGCAGGCCCGCGGCGTATGCCACTTCGACCAGCGCCCGGTCCCGCAGCGCGATCGCCCTGAGGCGCTCGGGACGACGGCCAGGGCGAGCCGGGTCCACGATGGCGGCAGCCGCCAGGTCATCCTCCACGGCGGCCAGGAGCCGCTCGACCTGTTCGACCTCCAGGACGCGCGGCAGGCGGGCCGGGAGACGAGGCGTCGCGATGGCGCTCCACGGGTTGGCCTCGGCGAGTCCGGCCCGGCCGGCGAAGCGGTAGAAGGATCGAACGGCGGCGAGCCGCTGGGCGACGGTGGTGCGCGCGCCCGTCTCGCCCAGGTGGGCCAGGTAGTCCCGCAGGTCCACGCGAGGGGGACGGCGCCAGTCCAGGCCGCGCTCGTTCAGCCAGGCGAGATAGGCCCTGACGGCGGTCGCATAGGCCCGCTGCGTGTGAGGCGACGTGTCGCGCGCGGCGAGAATCTCAAGGAACCGCGCGAGCGCGGCGTTGGCGTCCGACGCCGGGCTCACGCCTCCGGAGCGCTCTCTTTGGGTGACGTGCGCCGGGCCGCCGGCCGCGCCGCGCTCCGGGTTGCCGTGGTCCGCGGGCGCGTGGCTCGGGCTGCGCCGGCAGCCGCCGTGCCGGCGCGCCGCGCGGCCCGCGGCGCGGCCAGGATTGATGGGTTGGGCTCGCCGCCGGGCAGCCGCGTGCCAACCCACTCGTCGTCAGGCGGCGGCGTGATCGCGGCGCCGCACTTCAGGCAGATGGGATCCTCGCCCTTGCGCGCCACGAGGCCGTCGTCCACGTCGTGGACTGCGCCGAGCGGCTCGAAGTTGGAGGTGTAGTCGCACTTGGGATACGCCGAGCATCCCCAGAAGACATTGCCGGTCCGCCGGGCGCGACGCGCGACCAGGTGGCCGTCACCGTTCCTCGGGCAGGACACGACGAACGGGAGCTGGGGCGGCGGCGGGGGGCCATCCTTCTTGATGAACTTGCACTCCGGGTAGCGCGAGCAGCCAACGAACGGGCCGAACCGGCCTCGCTTGGACGTCAGCACGCCCTCGCCGCACTCGGGGCACGCCTCGCCGGTCCCGGGCAACGCGGGCTGCTCCTCGCCCGGCAGCGGACGCGACTCCTTGTGCTCGGGGAAGAGCGAGCAGGCGAGGAAGCGGCCGTTCCGGCCCAGCCGGATGACCATGGGGTGGCCCTCCGAGCAGACCTCGTCCGTCTCCTCGGTCGATCGATGGGTTGACTTCTTCTTCTCGGCGACACGCTCCGCGAGCGGATCGTAGAAGGCGCGGAGGAATGGCACCCAGGGGCGCTCGCCGCCCGCGACCTCGTCGAGCTCCTCCTCCATCCGGGCCGTGAAGGCCAGGTCGACGTACTCGCCGAAGTGCTCGACCAGCCAGCCCGTGACGATGACGCCGATCTCCTCCGGCCGGAGGCGGCGCTCCTCGACCCGGACGTAGCCGCGATCGAGGATCGTGGAGATGGTGGCGGCATACGTGGATGGCCGGCCGATCCCGCGCTCCTCGAGCGCCTTGATCAGCGTCGCCTCCGTGTAGCGCGGCGGCGGCTCGGTGAAGTGCTGGGTGGGCGTGACCGCCAGGACATCGGTGGCATCGCCCGCGACCAGCGCCGGCAGGCGACCCTCCTCGTCCTCGGCCGCCTCGTCGTCGCGCCCTTCCGTGTAGACGCGGCTGAAGCCGTCGAACAGCGTCTTGGAGGCGGTGGCTCGCAGGAGATAGCGGCCCGCGTCCAGCTCCGCGGTGTTGGTCTCCAGCTCCTTGGGGGCCATCTGCGACGCGATGGCGCGCTGCCAGATCAGGCGATACAGGCGCAACTCATCAGTCTTGAGGGCGCCGACCAGCGAATCCGGGTCCCGTTCGAAGCTGGTGGGCCGGACCGATTCGTGGGCCTCCTGGGCGCCCTTGGCCTTGGTCTTGAAGACCCGCCCCTTGGGCATCGTGTAGGGAGCGCCGTAGCGCCGCGCGATGACGTCACGGGCTTCCCCCATGGCCACCGCGGCCATCGCGGTGGAGTCCGTTCGCATGTAGGTGATCAGGCCGACCTGGCCGTCCGGCGTCTCGACGCCCTCGTACAGCCGCTGCGCGACGGACATGGTCCGCTTGGGGCTGAAGCCCAGCTTGCGACTGGCCTCCTGCTGCAGGGTGGACGTGGTGAAGGGCGCCGCCGGGTTCCGCTTGCTGGTCCGCGTGCCGATGGAGGCCACGACCGGACGGATGCCGGCGAGGGCCTCGGCGTGCACAGCGGCCGTCTCACCGTCGGACACGTCGACGGCGGCGCCGTCGATTCGCACGACCTCAGCGTCGAACTGGTCGCCGGCCGCCGTGGCGAGGCGCGCGGCGAGGCTCCAGTACTCGCGGGCCGTGAACGCATCCACCTCGCGCTCGCGCTCCACCACGAGGCGCACGGCGACGGACTGGACCCGCCCCGCGGAGAGGCCGCTTCGGACCTTGCGCGACAGGAGCGGGCTGAGGGTGTAGCCGACGAGCCGGTCTACGATCCGCCGCGCCTGCTGGGCGTCCACCAGGTTCATGTCGATCTGGCGTGGGTGGGCGAAGGCCTCGCGGATGGCGCCGGCCGTGATCTCGCTGAAGGTGACCCGCTGCGTCTTGGCCGCCGGCACGTTGGCCGCCTCGGCGACGTGCCAGGCGATGGCCTCGCCTTCACGGTCAAGGTCTGTCGCGAGGATGACGATATCGGCGCTGCGCGCAGCCTTGGAGATGGCGTCGACCTGCTTGCGTCGGTCGTCCGAGACGACGTAGTCGGGCGCGAAGTCGTTGTCCACGTCCACGCCGAACTTCCCCTTGCCGGGGTTCTCGGGCAGGTCACGGACGTGGCCATATGAGGCCAGGACACGGTAGTCGTCGCCGAGGTAGCGCTCGATCGTCCGCGCCTTGGCCGGCGACTCGACGATCACCAGGTGCTTCGGCATTTCGGGCCGGAGTGTAGCACCGCCTCCTTCGTCCGCCCTTATCCGGACGTGGAGTCCGCCCGGCGGCGGCGCCCTCGCGCGCACCCGCGCCCAGGCGCGGGGGAACGGCGATCGGCCGGCCGGCGCCGCCCGCTCAGACGTCCCGGACGCGGCGGAGCAGCTCCTCGTTGATCTCCAGCTCCGCCTCGGGCTCGGGCTCGGGCTGCCGTGGCGCGGCCTTGCGACCGCCCCCACGCGCCGCGGGCTTCTCCTGGCGCCCGGCTGAGAGCGCCGCGGCGCCTTCCGAATCCCGGTGGACCTCGATGAACCGAATCAGCGTGTACGGGAAGTAGAAGATGGATTCCGCGTCGTCAATCCAGATGGGCCGCTTGCCATTCAGCTGCCGCAGGTTGGTACAGACCAGGATCGAATCCCCCGGCGTCGGACGATCAAGGATGTCGGCCAGCAAGGGCTGCTCGTTGACGATGTGCAGGACGGCGTCGCGGATCACGGGCAGGGCGCCTCAGCGGTCTTGGGTCGATGGGCCAGCATGGCTCAGAGCGGATGGTAGAAGTCGATGACCAGCCTGACACGGCCGGCCGTGACCCAGACGGCCAGGCCCACCCGGTCGTACTTGGGATTCATCATGTTGACGTAGTGGCCGCCGCCGGTCGACCGCTCGCTCTGGAAGAACAGGTGCGTGTTGAGCATCGACCAGTACGGGTCGACGCCGTTCTGGCAGCCCAGGTTCTCGGCCCAGACATAGCTCGTGTAGCCCGCTGCGGCCAGCCGGTTGCCGGGGTTGCCGTTGATGAAGTGGCTGCACAGGTCGTTGTCCGACAGGTACCTGGCGTATGGCCGGCTCACGGTCGACGAGATCCCGCCGTCGATCCAGAGCGGCGCCGTGGCGTTGCTGCCGCCGCCGGCACAACTCCCGTCGCCCTGGACCCAGCCGCCGGTCCGCGTGCAGTTCATCAGCGTGAGGTAATACGCCTCGACCGCGGCCCAGGCTCCCGCCCCGACCGCGCCGCCGCCCGTCCCCGGAGGCGGCGTCGGCGCCTTCGTGGCCGGGTTGGCGATGGTCGTGAACGTGCCAGAGACCGCCGAGCCCAGCGCCACGCCGGCCTTCGACGCGGCGTCGGGCCCCACGGTCATCACCACGGCCTGGCCGTAGCCGAAGGCGCTGGCGGGCTGGAAGACCAGCACGGTGTCGCCTTCGGCAAAGCTGACCTTGCCCGACACTGGCGCATCACCCGCGGTCACCAGCCAGCCGGCCGCGGTCGACGCCTGGTCCATCGCCTCGGTGAACCGGACCGAGAGCGCCTGGACGAGCGCGACGTCCTTCGTGCCCGTCTGGGGACGGAAGCGGACGACGCCCGGCCGGTCGGCCGTCTGCACGACGAGTGGCGCCTCCAGGGAGACGGCCCCGTTGTCGGCATCCCGCGCGCCCGGGCCCAGGTCGAACGTATACGACGTGTTGGGGACGAGCGGGTCGTCCGGGGTGAACCGGTAATGCACCTGGCCGTCCGCGCCGTCCTCGCGTCGGAGGCTGCCACTCACCGGCGGGTCACTGGTCATGTGGACTGTCCGATCGTCGACCGGGCGGTCGAACTGGACCAGGATGTCGGTGCCCGGTGCCACCTTCTTCCCGAGCAGGGTCCCGGCCGAGAGCGTGGCACGCGTCGCGGGCCTGGTCTGGAAGGTGGCCCAGATGGGATCCGCGGTGGGGCGGCCGGATGCCAGCAGGGCGCCAGCCTCGATGGTGACCGTGGTCTGTGTGCCAGGCGCCCACGCCTCGCGCGGACGGACGACCAGCTCCGTGCCGTCCGGCGCCCAGGTGAGGTCGACCGGGGTGGGCGGCTCGACGAAAAGGAGCGCCGCGACGCTGCGCGGGTCCATGGGAGCACCGAAGTGCAGGGTGATCGGCGACACGGGCGAGTCCCCCGTCTCCACGGTCGTGGCCCGCACCGGGTCCAGGCGCGGAGTGGAAGCCTGGGTGGTCTCGGCTGGCGACGATCCCCGGGCCGTGCCGTCGTCCCGCGCCGACGCCTGGAGCAGCGCGGCACCGGCAACCCCGACCAGCGCAGCCAGCGCGACCACCGCGACGCGGAATCCGACCGACCGGCGGAGCCCGACCGCGAGGTAGACGAAGACCACGACCGGGAGCGCGAGCAGCGCGGTGGCGATCTTTCGCAAGCAAGGTCTCCGGGTTGGCGCGCCCTGGAATCGGCAGGGATGGATCTCTGCGACCGGTGGGCGCCCGGACGTCGGAACGTCACGGTAGCACCGGCCCGTTCAGGCTGGCAACCGAGCGATCTCCACTGGCCTATCCGTCCGGGTTGCGCGGTCCGGCCGGCGGTCCGGCCGAAGCGATCGAGAGCGGCGAGGGCGCCCCGGACAGGACCCCGGCCGGGCGAAATCGGCCGTACGCACCAGTCACGAGCCCCCGGCCCTCGAGCAGGGTCAGCGTGCCGAGCACCGTCGCCACCGGCAGCCCGAGGTCGCCGACCAGCTGGTCAACCGTCGCCAAGCCGCGCATGAGCCCGTTTGCCACCTGACGCTCCACGGCTCCGAGGGCAGCCACCATCGCGCTGGAAGCCGGAGGCCGCGGTCGAGCCCGGACGCGGACGCGCGCCTCACCGCGTCGGGCCTGGGGTGCGACCTCGGTCTCGAGCAGGTCCAGGTCCTCGAGGAGTTGCGGGATCCCCGCGACGATCCGGGCCTCGCCGGAACACTCGCGCAGGAACGCGAGGCAGCCCGCGGACATCGGCGCGTCGATGGGTCCGGGAACCAGGAAGCAGCCTCGGCCCTGCTCCAGGGCCCAGGCGGCGGTGGTCAGGGCCCCGCTCCGCTCGGCCGCCTCGATCACGACCGTAGCCTCAGCGAGGCCACTGATCACACGGTTGCGACGTGGGAACGTCCCGGCCATGGGATGGACATCCGGGGCGAACTCGGAGACGACGGCCCCGCCGCTCCGGGCAATCTCATCGGCCAGTCGGGCGTGGGCCCTGGGGTAGAGCGATCCGTGGCCACCGCCGAGCACGGCGACCGTCCGGCCGCCCTCTGCCACCACCGCCGCGTGGGCGGCACCGTCCACCCCGATGGCAAGCCCGGAGATGACACAGGCACCCTCCCGGGCGATGGCCGCCCCAATCTGGGCGGCAAGCCGCCTGCCGCTGTCCGTGGGCCGCCGAGTCCCGACGACGGCCACGGCACGAAGCATGTCCATCGCGGCCGGGTCCCCCTTGACGAACAGCGCGTGGGGCGGGAGGGCGATCTGGCGGAGCCGGGCCGGGTAGGCGGCATCCGCCAGCGTGACCACCGACAGCTCGGCCCGACGGATCCGGTCCAGGATACGGTCGGCGGCACCGGCGGCCTCGACGACGCGGCCCGCCACCCCGGCCGACAGGCCCCCGCCCCGCTCGGGATCCCGCCCCGCCTGGGCGAGGAGTTGCTCCGCGCGCGGACCTGCCGCCACCCTGAGCGTCGCCGCAGCGCCGCCGAGCGCATCGAGCAGGCGGCCAAGCGTCGCCGGGCCGAGGCCATCGACGCTCACGAGGATCGCGAGCGCGTCCCGCTCGGCCCCGTCGGCCGCCACCGCCGCTGCGCCGGCCGACGCGCCTCCGCCGCCATCGCGATTGATCCCGCGGTCGACCGCGATCCCGTCCCAGGACGACGCCGGGCCCGGGCCGGGACCCACCGCCATCTCCGGCCGACCGGGCCCATCCACGTCGCGGCCCAGCGGCCCGAATCGTCCGATTCCGAGCATGGTCAGACCGCCAGCGCTGCGTGTGCCGATCCGATCGGCGAGCGGAACCGGGCGGCCTCGTCCAGGTGGGCCGACTCCACGGCCTCCGCGCCGGCGAGGTCTGCGATGGTCCGGGCCACGCGCAGCAGCCGCTCCGTCCCGCGCCCCGACAGGCGTTCCCGATCGGCCAGCGCGACCAGCCGCGCCTCCGCCGCGGGCGTGAGCCTGCATGCGGCGCGCAGCGCTCGGCCGCTGACTCGAGCATTGAGCCGACCGGGTGGGCGCCCGAGCTGCCGCTCACGCGCCGCGGCAATCCGGGCAGCCACCACGGCAGATCCCTCCGGCTCGCCGGCGGCCACCAACGCCGCCGCGGGCACCCTGGGCATCTGGACCCAGATATCGATCCGGTCTCGCAGCGGCCCCGAGATCCGGCCCAGGTACCGTTCCGGGACGCCCGGCCGACAGGCACACAGCCCGCTGCCGGTCCCGGCCTGGCCACACGGGCATGGGTTCATCGCGGCGACCAGCTGGAACCGGGCCGGGAAGACGGTTGCGCGGCCAACCCGGGCCACCTCGACCCGCCCCTCCTCGATCGGCTGGCGAAGCGCCTCCAGCACGTCGCGCGAGAACTCCGGCAGCTCGTCGAGGAAGAGGCAGCCGTCGTTGGCCAGCGTCACTTCCCCAGGCGAAAGCCGTGGCCCCCCGCCGACCATGGCCGCATAGGACGCGGTGTGGTGCGGAGCCCGAAATGGCGCACTCCGGACCAGCCTGGTCACCGGCCCGCCGCCCGCCACCGACGCCACGATGGTTGCTTCCAGCGCCTCCTCGTCGCCGAGGGGCGGCAGGAGGCCGGGGATGGTCCGAGCCAGCAGGGTCTTGCCGGAGCCAGGCGGCCCGATCATGAGCAGCGCGTGGCCGCCAGCGAGGGCCACCTCCAGCGCGCGACGCGCCTCCAGCTGGCCGCGCACTTCTGCGAGGTCCACCCGATCGGCGGCCGACGGACCCGTGCCGAGATCCTGACCGAGGGGCGATGCCGGGAGTTGAATGCGAGGCAGTACGGCCGCGAATCCGCGCCGGGGCCTGGCCCGAACGAGTCCCACGGCCTCTGCCAGCGTCTCCACGCCGTACACCTGTAGCCCAGCGACCAGGGACGCCTCGGCGGCCCCCTCGGCCGCCACGACAAGCTGGCGCACGCCCCGCCGCGCCAGCGCCCGCGCCATGGGAAGCAGGCCGGGCACGTGCCTGACCTCCCCGCCGAGCGAGAGCTCCCCGACCAGGGCCGGCCGGAGCGGGCCCGGCCGGAGCTGCTCCGAGCCGAGCAGGATCCCCACGGCAATCGCCAGGTCCAGGGACGCCCCGGCCTTGCGCATGTCCGCCGGCGCCAGGTTCACCGTGATGCGCCGGGGCGGATGCACAAACCCGGCGTTCCGGAGCGCTCCGCGGACTCGCTCACGTGCCTCGAGCAGCGCCGTGTCCGCGAGGCCGACGATGGTGAAGCCCGGCAGACCCGGGGCCACGTCCACCTCGACCCGGATCACCCGGCCATCGAGCCCGTTGACGGTGGCGGAGAGCAGCGTTGCTAGCATGCCGCAGACCCTACCGGCGAGCGATCACCGGGGACTTACCTGGGCACCTCGACGGCCCGCAGGGCGCCGGCTGGCTGCCGGTTCAGCGGCGCAGGAAGGCCGGTCGTGATACCGCAGATCGCTCGGGGGCGGCGATTGCCGGGCCCGGCTGTGCCTGCTGGAACTCCTTGATGAATTCGTGGATCGACCGGCCCAGGGCGGAGTCCGATTTGGAGACCTGGAATGGCGCGCCGGAGTTGAGCGCGCTCATGGCCGTCCGGAAGTCATTCACGATCCGATAGTCGACCGGGCGCTTCAGCGCACCTTCGACGCTCTTCACGTTGATGCCGGTCACCGCGGTCGATCGGTTGAGGACGAGCTTGACCTTGTTGCCGTCGACGCCGAGGTGCCCCAGGGTCTGAAGGACCAGGCGAACGTTCTTCAGACACGAGAGGTCCGCAGTGATGACCACGAAGACGGAGTCCGCGACCTCCATGAGGCCGAGTGTCATGTCATCAAGGCGCTGGTTCACGTCCACGACGACATAGTCGTACATCGTCCGGAGCTGCCCGACGATCGCCGCCATCTTCTCGGGCCGGACCAGGTCCGCCGACTCGGGCGACGGCGGAGCGAGCAGCAGCTCGACACCGGTCTCGTGCTTCACCAGGACGCGCCTGACGATCTCCGCGTCCACCGTGGGGGCGCTGGCGATCTCTGCGACGCTCTTGAGGTCCTGGCCCAGGTCCAGGAAGACCCGGTGATCACCAAACTGGAGGTTGGCGTCGACCAGGCAGACCGACCGCCCCTCGCGCTGGAGTCCGATGGCCGAGTTGATCGCGATGGTCGTGGCCCCGACGCCACCCTTGGAGCCGTAGAAGGCGAGCACACGGCCCATGGAGGCGCGGGCCACGGCGGTGGCGGGTGGCGAGTAGCTTGCCAGCAGGCTCCTGGCCCGGGCGAGAAGCTCGGCCGGGTGGAAGCTTGGGTCCGTGGGCTTGACCAGGTAGTCGTCCGCACCGGCGCGGAGCGCACGGATCTTCTGCTCGACGTCACGTTCGGCTGTCAGCATGATCACGGGGACGTGGCGCGTGCGCCCCTCCTCGGACCGGATGCGCGCCACGATCTGGTAGCCATCTGCGGTTGGCAACAGCACGTCGACAAGGACGAGCGCCGGCGACTCCATGGCCAGGAGACGAAGGCCGTCCAGGCCATCCGCAGCGGTCACCACCCGGTAGCCGGCCTGCTCGAGGATCTCACGAAGCAGGCGCTGCGCGACCGGATCGCCCTCGACGACGAGGATGCTGGCTGACATCGGCTAGGTAGGCTCCTGGTGCGGCTCGCCCGAGGGTCCATCGGCCGCCGGGCGCGGCTGTTCGCGGAGTATACCCGCAGCATCCCGCGACTCGGCCAGCGCCATCCGGACGAACTCCGTGACGGCGCTCTCGTAGCCGACGGGATCCGTGCGGTGCGCCAGGCCGTGATCCGCGCCGGGCACCACGAGGCGGCGGTGCGACGGCCCGGCGGCGGCAGCGAGGCGGTCGGCGGCCGCCAGCGGCACCGTCTGATCGTCGGTGCCAGCGATCAGCAGCAGGGGCACGGGCTCCACCAGCCCCACCACGCGGATCGGCTCCGTCGCGCGGGGGTCAGCGCCCAGGCGCGACGCCATACCGGCAAAGAGTCGCGCCGCAACCAGCCGCGGCCAGGGGGCGTGGATCCGATTGGCCACGGCCGTGACCAGGTCCGGAGCCACAGAATCGGCAACGACCGCGACGATCCTTGGACGCGCCGCCAACGCGCTGGGCACCGGGGCATCCGGGTCGATATCTGCGGCCGCCAGGGCGCCATCGCCCAGCACGGCTACCGCGGCGATTGCCGTGATCCCGCCCATCGACGAACCCATGAGCACGACCCGGCGGATCCCGCGCTCGCCCAGCCATGTGAGCGCGCCGGCCACATCCTCGACCTCGCGCCATCCGAACGTGGTCGGTGCATCGTCGGAGTCGCCATGCCCACCGAAATCGAGGCCCAGGATGGCCGCGCTGCGGCGCAGGAACGGGGCGTACTCGACCATGTCTGGGGTGATGGACCCGTTCCAGCCGTGCAGGAGCAGGATGGCCTCGTGTGCATCAATCGGCCATGCGACCCCGTCATCCGGGGCTGCGGACAGCCAGCGGGCGGCCAGCCGGGTGCCGTCCCGCGAGCGGAGTCGGACAACCTCCCCGCCCAGGGCGTCCAGTGCGGACACGAGCCCTGCCTCTTCGGCCAGCCGGCGGGGCGGGGACATCAGCCGGTTCGCCCCGCGGCGGACCAGGAACCCAAACGAGGCGAACGGCAGGACCGTCGCGGCGACAGCGGCCGCGACGCGGACGGGGCCGGGCCGGCGCCGGGCCCTCAACGCTTGCCCACGTCGGAGCCACGATCCGCGGCCATGCCACGCTCGAGGAACCCGTTGAACGGCTCGAGCAGCCGGGTGAACTCGGTGGGGATGACGAACTTGGTCGACGGGCTCGAGCCGAGCGCCTTGAGGGCCTCCAGGTACTGGAGCGCCATCGTCTTGGCGTCGATGCCGCTGGCCGCGCCGTAGATGCGGGTGAGCGCCTCGCTGAAGCCTTCGGCCCGCAGGATGGCCGCCTGGCGATCACCCTCGGCCTTGAGGATCTCCGACTGCTTCTGGCCCTCCGCGACGTTGATGGCGGCCTGGCGGGTGCCCTCGGACTCCGTGATCACGGCACGTCGGGTCCGCTCCGCCGATAGCTGCCGGTTCATGGCGTCCTGGACGTCGCGCGGCGGCGTGATCTCGCGGATCTCGACGGTGGTGACCTTGCCGCCCCAGCGCTCCGTCACCTCGTCGAGCTTGACGCGCAGGACCTCGTTGATCTGCTCGCGCTTGGACAGGACCTCGTCGAGCAGGATGTCGCCGATGACGGCGCGCAGCGTGGTGGTGGCCACGCCCTGCAGGGCGCCCGCGAAGTTCGTGACATTGATCACGCTCCGGAGCGGGTCGCTGATTCGCCAGTAGATCAGGAAGTCGACGTTGATCGGGGCGTTGTCTCTCGTGATCGTGGTCTGGCTGGGAACCTCGATGAACTGCTCGCGGATGTCGACGATCTTGCCGGACCAGATTACCGGGACCAGGAACTGCAGGCCTGGGCCACGGACCCATTCCTCGCGGGCCTGTCCCAGCCGGTAGACCACCATGACGTAGCCCTGCCGGACCACCCGCACGGACATGTACAGGATGGTGAGCACGACCACCACGAGGAAGGCGACGATCGGCAGGATGACCAGGGTATCCATGAATCCTCCGAAGGCTGGCGGGATGGCCGGCGTCAGGACGCCGGATCGACTGGTGTGACGATCAGGGTAAGCCCCTCGGTGCCAACGACGCGCACGGCGGCACCGCGCTCGACCGGGCGGCCGTCACTGGAGCGGGCGGTCCATTCCTCGCCGCCGACATGGACTGAGCCCACGGGCGCGAGCGGGCGGCGAACGATGCCGGTGCTCCCGGCGGCGAGCGGGCTGCCCACGATGCCGGGCCCGCCCGGGTAGGCGCGGCGTGAGCGCGCCGCCGCCACGACGATCAGGACCATGAACGCGACGGTCGTCGCGGTCGTCACCAGCAGCAGCGCAGGCGCGACGCGGGCCACGGGCTCGAACGGATCGACGGGACCCGTGTACAGCGCGGAGGTGCCCAGGGCGAAGCAGATCGCGCCACCGATGGCGAGCAGGCCGTGGCTGGTGATCGCGGCCTCCAGCACGAAGAGCAACAACGCGACGCCGATCAGGGCCAGGCCGGCGATGTTGAGGGGCAGGCTGCCGAACCCGGTGAAGGCGAGGATCAGGGCGATCCCCCCAAGGACCCCGGTCACGAAGTTGGCGGTGTGGAACTCGAACAGGAGCCCGTAGGCCCCCAGCAGCAACAGGATGAAGGCGATATCCGGGTCCGACAGCAGGTGCAGCAGGCCGACGAATGGATTCATCCCGGCCTCGCGGACGTCGGCGCCGGCAAGGTCCAGGGTGACCGGGGCCCCGGCGACGGTGACCGTGCGTCCGGCTGCCTTGGCGAGCACCTCCTCGAGGGTGCTCGCGAGCCCATCCACGACCTTGAGGCCTACGGCCTCCGCGGCCGACGACGACCGGGCATCGCGGACGGCCTGGACGGCCCATTCCACGTTGCGGCCGCGCGTCTCGGCGATCGAGGTGATCTTGGCGATCGCGTCGTTCTTCACCTTCGCGCCGAGGGTGCCGCCGATGTCCTCCCCCCCGCTGCCGACCGGCGAGGCGGCGCCGATGCTGGTCCCCGGCGCCATGAACGCGACGTTGGCCGCGAGCGTGATGAACGTGCCCGCACTGGCCGCCCGCCCGCCGGCGGGCGCCACCCAGACGATGACCGGGATGGGCGCATCGAGGATGGCGCCCACGATCCGCTGGGTCGCGTCGAGGCTCCCGCCAGGCGTGTCCAGCTTGATGATCACCGCGGAGGCGCCGTCAGCGGCGCCGGAGGCGATGCCGCCCTGCAGGTAGCCAGCCATCACGTCGTCGACCACGCCCGTGGTGGGCAGCAGCACGACATGGCGCCCCCCGGCAGCCACGCCGGCGACGGCGAGAAGCCAGGCGACGGCCACGACGGCGAGCGCCAGGCGAGTCCGCGACACGGTGCGATGGAGTGTGGTCATGCGTCTCGAGGTCAGTATCGCACCGCACGCCAGCGGTCCGGCAAGCGACGTCTAGCGGCCGGCCCCGCTCGAGAGGTGCTCGAACACCAGGCGGCTCCACGATTCCAGCCGGTCGGCAACCGCGGCCACATCGGAGGGCGCAACAAACCGGCCCTCGAGCTTGTCGATCTCCCGGATGGCAGCGGCGCGTCCCGCAGCATCTCCAGAGAAGACCATGCCGACATGGACTCGGCCCACATCGGTCTCGTCGTCGTTGAGGAGGCCGACGAAGCGCAAGTCCGGGACAAAGTCGGCGTCGATCTCCTCCGCCCACTCGCGAGCCAGGCCCTCCAGCGGACCGCCGTCCTCCGGGTTGAGGTGGCCACCGATGCCGATGGAGTAGCTGTCATGGAGGCGGCGGTCGCCGCCCGCGCGGGTGCGGCGCATGAGGAAGTACCGCTCGCCATCGTGCAGGACCAGGTACGGGATCACCTGCTTGAAGTCGGGATCGCGCTCCATGTCGCCTCGCCGGCGATGGGACCCCTGGGCGGCCACGGCGGCCAGGAACGACTCCAGTTTGCCAGGCCGGATCCCCCGCCAACCGGCGTCCCCGACGACAGCCGCCCGCGGGACCACCAGCACCAGCTCGTCGTCGCTCACCCGCCCCGTCCGTCCGGGCCGTCGCCGACCGGCGCCTCCAGGCGGGCCTTTGCGGCCGTGAAGCGTGCCTCGAGGCGGGCAGCATCGGGCCCACCCTCACGCTCCAGCTCGGCGAGCCAATCGTCCAGGGCGTCGCGGTAGGCGCGCAGTCGCGTGACCAGCGCGGCCCCATTCGTCGCCACGATCCCGGCACCCATCGCCGCGTCCCCGCGGGCCAGGCGCGTCATGCTCGTCCAGCCACCCGCCGCCAGCTCGACTGCCAGGTCCCAGCCGGGCACCTCCCCGTGCGGCGTCCCCGCGACGGCCTCGACCAGCGCCGCCGAGGCGATGAGCGGCAGGTGGCTGATCCCGGCTGTCGCGACGTCATGCTGGGCGGCGCCGAGGCGCATCGGCCGCGCCCGGCAGGCCCAGGCCAGCGCCTCCACGCGGGCGAGATCCGAGGCTTCAGTCCCGTGGGCGGGCACCACGATCCAGGGCCGGTCAACGAACAGGTCCGCGGTCGCCGCCGGGTAACCCGCCTGCTCTCGGCCCGCCATCGGGTGGCCGCCCACGAACCGGAGTCCGGCCCGCTCGGCCACGGCCACGATCAGCGACTTGGTGCTGGCCACGTCGGTGACCACGGCCGCGGGGTGGAGGGCGTCCCGGAGGGGGCCGGCCAACTCCTCGATCTGGGCCGGGACCAGGTGCGGCGGCGCGCCCAGCACCACGAGTTCTGCGCCCGCCAGCGCCTCGCGCGCGGTGCCCGCCGCGTGGTCGATCACCCCGTCCACGGATGCCCGCGCCGGCCCCCGTCCGCTGGGTGACCACGCCACCAGCCGGGCGCGCGACCACGCCGGGTCCGCGGAGGCACGCAGGGCGCGCGCAACCGAGCCGGAGATCAGGCCAAAGCCAAGGAAGGCGATCCGCATCGCCCGATTATCGGGGCGCAGTGCAAGTGGCGCCATCCCCATGGAGACCCGGCTCGCGGCAGCCCCGGTCAACGCGGATGTGCCGGTCAGGCCGGCGCAGGTCGATCGGGCGCGCCGTTGGTCCGACGCGCCCGTGGCTCCCGCGACGCTAGATCTTCGGCAGCGCCGCCAGGGCTTCCTTGACCTTCTCGGCAGGGAAGGCAAAGTCCTGCATCTTGCCTTCGAGATAGCTGCCGTAGGCGGCCAGATCGAAGTGCCCGTGCCCGGACAGGCTGAACAGGATGACGCGCGCCTCGCCGGCCTCCTTGGCCTCCAGCGCCTCGTCGATCGCCGCGCGGATCGCGTGGGTCGATTCCGGCGCCGGGAGGATGCCCTCGGTCCGGGCGAACTGGATGCCGGCCTCCAACGCGGCGGTCTGGTGGACGCTCCGCGCCTCGATGTAGCCGTTCTCCTTGAGGAGGCTGACCTGTGGCGCCATGCCGTGGTAGCGCAGCCCGCCCGCGTGGATGGGCTCCGGGATGAAGCCGCTGCCCAGGGTATGCATCTTCACCAGCGGGGTCATCATGCCGGTGTCGCCAAAGTCGTAGGCGTACACGCCGCGGGTCAGGCTGGGCGCCGCCTCCGGCTCAACCGCCACGATCCGGTGCTTGGCGCCCTGGGTCAGGTTACGCCCCACGAGCGGGAACGCGATCCCGGCGAAGTTGGACCCACCGCCCGCGCACGCGATGACGACGTCCGGCGACTCGCCGGCCATCCCCATCTGCTCGATGGCCTCCTGGCCAATGATCGCCTGGTGCAGGAGCACGTGGTTCAGGACGGAACCCAGCGCGTACTTGGTGTCATCGCGCGTCGCCGCGTCCTCGACCGCCTCGCTGATCGCCATGCCCAGCGAGCCCGGGCTGTCCGGGGTCTCGGACAGCACCTTGCGGCCGTAGTTGGTGGTGGGCGACGGGCTGGCAACGATGGACGCGCCGTAGGTCTCCATGAGCAGTCGCCGGTACGGCTTCTGGTCGTAGCTGGCCCGCACCATGTAGACCTTGACCTCGAGCCCGAAGAGGGCGCCGGCAAAGGCCAGACTGCTCCCCCACTGGCCCGCCCCGGTCTCCGTGGCGAGCCTCGTCACGCCCTCCTGCTGGTTGTAATAGGCCTGCGGGATGGCCGTGTTGGGCTTGTGACTGCCGGCCGGGCTGCCACCCTCGTACTTGTAGTAGATGTGGGCCGGCGTGCCCAGCGCCTGCTCCAGGCGGTGCGCCCTGTACAGCGGGCTGGGCCGGAAGAGCGTGTACGCGTCGCGGACCCGCTCAGGGATCTCGATGTTCCGCTCGGCGGAAAGCTCCTGCATGATCAGGGCCATCGGGAAGAGCGGCGCGAGGTCGGCCGGGCCGATTGGCTGGTGCGTCCCGGGGTGGAGAGGGGCCGAAGTGCAGGTGGACGCCGCCCGGCAGGGCCGGGTGAGGAGTCAGCCGACCGGGCGGGCGAGGACTGTGCAGGGCTTCCACGCGGGCGGTCAGCCGCGGAGGCGGGCCTCGTGCAGCGGCACATAGCGAGCCGGGCCGCCACCCGTGTGGCTCTCGAAGAGGACCAGGCGGTCAACCTCGAACCAGACCTCGATCGCGCTGGCAGCCTCCACCAGCCGGCGCCCAACCCGGGGTGCCGATCTGACGCCATCGCTCCGGGCGAGCGTCAGGTGGGGGTTATAGGGGCGGTCATCGCCACTCCAGCCGGCAGCCTCAAGCTCGCGATTGGTTGCCGCGGCCAGCGCATGCAGCTGACCACCCGGGTCTGCGACGCCCATCCAGAGCGCGCGCGGCCGGTCCAGGTTCGGGAATGCCCCGGCGCCGCCGACGCCGAGCGAGAACGCGGGGATGCCCGCGGCCGCGCCCTCCACGACGTCGTGGAGGGCCTCGATGCGGTCGTCCAGGGTGGGACCCAGGAAGCGGATGGTGAGATGGAGGTCGTGCAGGTTCACCCACCGGACACGGTGGGGCTGGCGGCCCGGACCCGGAGACCCGTCGCCGGGACCTCCCTCGCCCTCCGCGACGCGGATGCGTCCGACGAGATCCTCCACCATCTCGCTGACGGTCGCCGCAACCGGGACGGCGATGAACAGGCGCCGGCCGGGCTCCAGGTCGGGTCGCCCATCACGGCCTCGGCGCAAGAAGGGCCGGGGTGTGCCTGTGCCGGACTCGGTCACTCTGCGTGGGTTCGCTTGGCCACGGGGGCCGCGGTCGCTCGGTTCTCCGAGCCGGTGGTGGGAGCGGCGCTTGCCGACCGTCCCTTGACCTCCAGCTCCCAGACCTTGCGGTCGGCGCTCAGGACCTCCAGGGCGCGGGGCTGACCCTTCCAGCCCAGGATGTCGACGGTCTTGTCTTCCAGCGCCTTGTAGGTGTCGAAGAAGTGCTCGATCTCGACCAGCCGGTGTGGTCGAACCTGGTCGAGCCGCTCGACGTGCGCCTGGTGGAGATCGTCGACGGCCACGCACAGGATCTTGAAGTCGGCACCCTTCTCGTCGCTCATCTCCAGCACGCCGATGGGGCGCGCCCAGACGTGACAGCCAGGGAAGGTGGGTTCGTCGATCAGCAGGAGGGCATCCGTGTGATCGCCGTCGTCCGCTCGGGTGCCCTCGATGAAGCCGTAGTCAAAGTTGTAGTGGACGGCCGAGGCAAGGACCCGGTCCAGCCGGAAGACGCCGGCCTCTTCGTCGTACTCGTACTTGTTGCGGCTGCCCCGAGGAATCTCGACGACGACCTCGATGATGTCGGGAAAGTGCTCCGCGTGCCTGGTCATGCGCAAACCTTACCCCCGACCGGCTCGCGCCGTCCCGACTGGTCGCGCGAGGGCGGCGTTGCGCCGTCCCGCGGGCGACGCAGACAATCAAACCCGCTGCCGCGCACACGAAAACGCCCGAAGGAACTGCTGGGAGCGGAGCTCGGAGCGGAGCGCGGCGGGCCTTGATGTGATCGCTGCCTGCCTCGTCCGGTCCGGCGCCAACCCGGCCAGAGCGGTGAAGCTCAGTCCTGGTCAACGGCGGCGCTGCCGGGATCACTCCCAACCTCGCCTGACCGATCCAACGGCCCCTTCGGGCAAGACGAAATGTATGCGCGGGCGGCGGGCGGCACAACGGACTTGTCCACGAGATTCGCGCCGGACGAGGTTGGGTTCTCCACCAACTTCGGCCGGCTGTGGACGACAAGTGGATAGCTGGGTCCGGCCTTCGGCGGGTCAGTATCGATGGGCGGGCCGCACAGACGCCGAGACGCCAGGATGCCCACCCGCCACCGGCCGCCCGTCACCGGACTCCCACCCGGATGGCGTTCGACGACAGGCGACGGTTTGGCAGGCCGCCCGGGACCCCGTCGGGCGGCGAATCGCCACCGGATGTCCACCACCTTGGAATCTGGGTCCGACCACGTCGCGACGACCCGCCGGGGGGGGCCGCCGACCGCGGAGACGCACCCAACGCCATCACCCTGGGAATCCGGCGAAACTGCTGCTCTCCGACGAGGGCGTGCGAGGCGCCAACGCGATCATCGGCCGAGTGCCCTTGCCGGCACGCTCCCGCGCGACCGCGGTCGGACGTGCGTCGACAAGCACGCTGGCCCCCGACGCCCCCGGCCGCGGCTCAGTCGTTCCTGCCGCGGCTCAGTCGTTGTAGAGGCGTTCCTCGATGAGCTTCTCCTGCACGGTCCGACCGTTGGGGTCGAAGCAGGAGTACTCGAAGTGCTTCTCGAACTCGACGTCCACGTTGTCCTGGCCGCCGCGGTTCTTCTCCACCGAGACCACCACCCAGTCGCGGAAGCGCTGTGCCTGGTACGGGTTGAACTCGATGTTGACCTTGGCGACGATGTGGTACTTCTCGTTCAGGATGAGGATGATGTCGGCCTCGTAGTTAATCGCCGACGAGCCGCGCAGGTGGAAGTTGCGCAGGCGCGACGCCTTGAGGCCTTCCTTGTCCGCGGCCACGATCGCGACCATCGGCACGTCCTCGGACAACGCGATGTCCTTGAGCCCGTTGACGATGAACGTGACCTTCTCCGTCTCGGTCGTTGGCTCCGGGATCTGCGGCACCTTCTGCAAGTAGTCGATGACCACCATGAGCTGCCGGTCCCTCGACAGCGTCCGGTGCTGCTGGACCAACTTGCGGATGTTGTCGATGGTGCTGGCCGTCTGCGAGCCGCGGAGCAGGAAGAGGTTCTGGCCGTAGCGCGCGATCCGCTCGACCGACGGCCGCAGGCGCGGATTGTCGGCGAGGTTGAGCTTGGCGCCGCCGTCCTCCATCCAGGTGCGCACGATCTCGCTCCGGACGTCCTGGATGCGGATGGCGCCGTTGCGGTTGGGGAGGTGCGCCAGCGCCGACTCCAGTGCCAGCAGCCGGTTGAGCAGGTAGAGCTCGTCGTGCTCGAAGCAGATATAGAGGACGTTGGCCTGGCCACCCAGCGCGACATTGCGCGCCATCTGGAGGGCGAGCGTCGTCTTGCCTGTCCCCTGCGCGCCGCCGATCAGGAGCAGCTCGCCGGGGCGCAGCCCGCCGCCGATCGTCTTGTCGAGCGGGGTGAAGCCCAGCGGCACCGGCTGGTATTCCGTGACGTTGCCGCTGGCGATCTTGTCGTTGAGGTCGACCAGGACGTCCAGGGCGGAGCGCGGCGACATGCTGCCATTGGCGGTGTCAAGCCGCCAGCGCAGCCCGTCACCCATCGACATCTCGGCTTCAACTGCGCTCAACGGTGCGTACCTCCAGGGTGGGACCTATCAGGCATCCTAGCATCGGCACCTGATTGCACAGCCCCGCCGAGAGTGACCCACCGGATGACCCAAAGGTCCTGCCTGCGGGCCTCCCCACCCTAGCCCAGGCCGGTCGACGCCAGCTCGTCGAACATGCGGATGACCGTCCGGATCCCCGTCTCGTGATTCGCCAACACCAGCGACTCGTTTGGCGCGTGCGCGTTGTCGTCCGGGTTGGAGAAGCCCAGGAGCACGGTCGACAGCCCAAGGATGGATTCGAAGCTGGCGGTGACGGGGATGGAGCCGCCCTCGCGCAGGTAGACCGGCGCGCGCCCGAAGGTGGCCTCGAGTGCCCTGGCCGCCGCGCGCGTCGCGGGGTGGTCGATGGGAGTCAGGCTGGGCCGGCCGCCATGGAGGTTCTGGACCTCGACCCGGACGCCGACCGGGGCCAGCGCCAGGACATGGTCGCGGACCAGCGCAAAGATCCTGTGCGGGTCCTGCTTGGCGACGAGACGGCAGCTCACCTTGGCGTGGGCGTGGGCAGGGATGATGGTCTTGCTCCCCTCCCCCTGGAAGCCGCCCCAGATGCCGTTGACGTCGAGTGTGGGCCGTGCGCCCCGGCGCTCGAGGACCGTGTAGCCCGCCTCACCGACCAGTGCCGGGACGCCGATCTCGAGGCGATACGCCTCCTCATCGAGGGGCAGCGCCGCGAGCGCCGCCCGGTCCGCCTCCGTGAGGGGGACGACGTCGTCGTAGAAGCCCGGCACCAGGACCTTCCCGTCTGGCCCCTTGAGTCCCGTGATGATCCGGGCCAGGGCGTTGGCCGGGTTCTCCACCACGCCGCCGAACCCGCCCGAGTGGACGTCGACCGTTGGGCCCGTGACGTCCACCTGGCAGTACATGAGCCCGCGCAGGCTGATCGTGATGGCGGGCACGTTGCCCTGGAAGAACGCGGTATCGCTGATCACCGCGACATCGGCACGCAGCCGATCGCGGTTCGCCACGAGCCACGCGTCCAGGTTCTGGGAGCCAAACTCCTCTTCGCCCTCGAAGACAATCCGGAGATTGACCGGCAGACGCCCGCGCGTCGCCATCAGCGCCTCGATGGCTCGAAGGTGCAGGTGGAGCTGACCCTTGTCGTCCGCCGCGCCACGGGCGAGGATGCGGCCGTCGCGGATGATGGGATCGAAGGGAGCGGACTCCCACATGTCCAGCGGGTCCACGGGCTGGACGTCGTAGTGGCAGTAGATCAGCACGGTCGGAGCGCCGTCGGCGTGCAGCCAGTCGCCATACACGACGGGGTGCCCGCCAGTCTCGCTGACCTCGACGTGCTCGATCCCGCTCGACCGCAGGTCGGCGGCGACCCACGCGGCGGCGGCCCGGCAGTCGGCGGCGTGCTCGGGCAGCGCGGAGATGCTGGGGATGCGCAGGAAGGCCTTGAGCGACTCCAGGCGTCGCTCGGCATTCTCCTGGAGCCAGGTCTCGATGGCTGACGACTGGTCGGTCACGAAGCACCCCTTTCGCGTCGAGGGTAGACGGGGCGCGGGGGCGGCCCGGGAGGCAGCCTCGGCCAGCGGTTGGAGCGATGGTAGTCCGCCCAAACGAAGAGCGGGCCTCACGGCCCGCTCCAGCGTCTTGCGATGTACCCGGCCGTGCCGCGCGGCGTTCAGGCGGGGTTGAGGCCCACCGCCGGAAGCCCCTTGGGCAGGTTGATCAACTTGGGCGGGCTACCGTGCACGTCCTGCTTGGGCGGCAGGTCCGTGAAGAGGGATTCGAAGCCCTCGGAGTCCACGGTCTCCTCGGCGATCAGCTTGGCGGCGAGCGCGTCGAGCTTGTCGCGGTGGGTCTCGAGCACATCCATCGCCCGCTCGTAGGCGCGGTCGATGATGGCGCGCACCTCGTCGTCGATGGTCTTGGCGACCTCGTCGGAGTAGTTGCGCTGCTCGCCGATCTCTCGGCCCAGGAAGACGAGCTCGTCGCGCTTCCCGAACGAGAGCGGGCCGAGCTTGTCGCTCATCCCGAACTCGGTGACCATGCGACGAGCCAGGGCCGTCGCCTTCTCGATGTCGTTGCTGGCGCCAGTGGTGGTATCGCCGAAGACCAGCCGCTCCGAGGCAGTCCCGCCGAGCAACCCGGCGATCTTGTCCTCGAACTCGGTCTTGCTCTGCAGGTAGCGATCCTCCGACGGCAGGGCCATCGTGTAGCCGAGCGCCATGCCGCGGCTGATGATCGTGACCTTGCTGACCGGGTCGCACTTGGGAAGGATCCGCTGCACCACGGCGTGACCGCCCTCGTGGTAGGCAATGATCAGCTTCTCGGGGTCCGAGATGATCCTGGACTTGCGCTCCGGGCCGGCGATGATCCGGTCCAGTGCCTCCTGGAACTCCGGGGTGCCAATCGACTTCTTGTTGCGGCGTGCCGCGAGGATAGCCGCCTCGTTCATGAGGTTGGCGAGGTCCGCGCCCGAGAAGCCGGGCGACTGACGGGCGACGCCATCCAGATCCACGGACTTGTCGAGGGGCTTGCCCTTGACATGGACCTTGAGGATCGCGACGCGGCCGCGCATATCGGGTCGATCCAGGATGACCTGCCGGTCGAACCGGCCGGGGCGCAGGAGCGCCGGGTCAAGGACGTCCGGCCGGTTGGTGGCCGCGACAACGATCACGTTGGTGTTGGTGTCGAAGCCGTCCATCTCGACGAGGATCTGGTTGAGGGTCTGCTCGCGTTCGTCGTGGGAGCCGCCCAGGCCGGCGCCGCGCTGGCGCCCGACTGCGTCGATCTCATCCACGAAGACGATGCACGGTGAGTTGCGCTTGGCCTGGTCGAACAGGTCGCGGACGCGGCTGGCGCCAACGCCCACGAACATCTCGACGAACTCCGAGCCCGAGATGCTGAAGAACGGCACCCCGGCCTCGCCGGCGACGGCCCGTGCCATAAGGGTCTTGCCCGTGCCTGGCGGGCCCACCAGCAGCACGCCGCGCGGGATCCGCGCGCCGAGCGTGTTGAACTTCTCCGGGTACTTCAGGAACTCGACGACTTCCTGGAGCTCCATCTTGGCCTCGTCCACGCCTGCAACGTCGTTGAACGTGACGACGCTCTTGTTCCCCAGGAACATGCGCGCGCGGCTCTTGCCGAACGAGAGGGCCTGATTATTGGTGCCCTGCGCCTGGCGCATCATGAAGAAGATGAAGCCGCCGATCACGAGGAGCGGCAGGACCGCGGTGATCAGGATCCCCAGCCAGCCGGTGTCCGGGGGCAGCTCCGCCTTGTAGATTTTGGTATCGAACGTCTGGCCACCGGCCGTGGCCGCCTCCCTCATGTCCTTGAGGACATCCGTGAGCACGGTGGGCACGACGACGGTGTACTGGGCCCCGTTCTTCGGCTTGACGGCGAGCGTGGTGTCCTTCTGGATAACTTCCTGCACCTGCTGGGCTTGGACATTCGCCAGGAATGTGCCGTAGCCCACGCGTTCAGCGGTGGTGCCCTGATTGATCCACGTAAGCAAGAGCAATGAGGTGCCGATGACGAGGATGAGCATCACCAGCCCGTTGCGCATGAACTTCGAGTTCAAGCGAAGCCTCCGAGTGGAACGGCTGACCGCCGACCAAGCGACGGTATGGACGGAGTATAGCGTTGGGCTGGTGAAGCGCCCCCGAGGCACCCGGAGGCCGTGCGCCCGCCATGGGTCGCGGCACGCGCCATGCGCGCTCGCCCGGTGAGAGGGGTGGTAGCAGGGACAGGATTCGAACCTGTGACCTAGCGATTATGAGCCGCTTGCTCTGCCGCTGAGCTACCCTGCCACGAGGTGCGCCGAGTCTGCCGGCAGCATGCCGGGCCCGGGCGGCTCCGCTCATTCTAGCGCAGCCACACCGGTGTGACCGCCATCCCCGCCCGGCCGAGCCGCGGCCAGTCCCGCCGACACCGCGCCAGGTCGTTCCCACGGCGGCAGTCCCGGCTTGGCTGGGCCCACCAACGAGGAGCACCGGTACGAGTCTGGCGCGGCAGGGCGCGCCAGCAGGTGCCCCTGGCCGTACAGGCAGCCCAGGTCCACGAGCACCTGGAGTTGCATCTCCGTCTCGATACCCTCCGCCACGGCACTCAGGCCCAGGGCATCGCCCAGCGCCACGATGGCCCGGACCATCGAGGTGGATTCACCTCCTGGGCCAAGGCGAGCGACCAGGGAACCGTCGACCTTGAGGACATCCACAGGCAGCGCGTGCAGGTAGCTGAGCGACGAGTAGCCCGTCCCGAAGTCGTCGACCGCCAGGCGGACGCCCAGGGCGCGGATGCGCTCCAGCTGGCCCACCATCGAGGGGCCACCCTGGACCACGAGGCGCTCCGGGAACTCCAGGGTGAGCCGCCCGGGCTCCATGCCGGTCGCGGCCAGGACGGCCGGAATCTCGGCGACGAAGCCACCCTCCCGTACCTGGCGCTCCGAGACGTTGACGGAGATCGGCATCGGCAGGGCGTCGCCGTCGAGCAGGTCGCGGCACTCGCGGCAAGCCCGCTCCAGCGCCCAGCGACCGATCGGGACGATCAGCCCACCGGACTCGGCCACGGGGATGAAGCGACGCGGTGAGACGAACCCGCGCAAGGGATGGCGCCAGCGCAGCAGCGCCTCGAGTCCCTGGGCCACGCCCGACCGCAGCCGGATGATGGGTTGATAGGCCAGGAAGAATTGGTCCCCGGCCAACGCCACCGCGAGGTCTCGCTGCATGTCGATGTTGTCCGCCACCGTGTCCGACAGCACACGGGTGAACATCTCCACGCGTCCCTTGCCTTGCATCTTCACCGAGTACATGGCGAGGTCCGCGTCGCGCAGGAGGTCCGAGACGGTGCTGGCCCCCGGGATCGACGGCGATGCCGACGCTGACGCGCACGGTCGCCTCATGCCCCACCACCATGACGGGCGGGTCCAGGGCGCGCAGCAGGCGGTCCGCTATCCCGCGGGCGGTGGACTCGGGCTCGTCGTCCTCGATGAGGATCGCGAACTCGTCGCCGCCCAGCCGGGCGACCGTGTCACCGTCCCGGGCGCTCTCGCGGAGCCGGAGCGCGACGACGCGGAGCACCTGGTCCCCGACGAGGTGTCCGAGTGTGTCATTGACGGACTTGAAATCGTCGAGATCGATGAACAGGACGACCATCTGGCCGCGGCGACCGCGACGGAGGAGGTGCTGGACAAATCGGTCCTCGAACAGGGTTCGATTGGCCAGGCCGATCAACGGGTCATGGAGGGCCTGCTCTGCGAGGCGGCCCTCGAGGGCCCTCCGGGCGGTGACGTCCCGGCCCTTCAGGACGATCCCGGCGACATTCGGGTCGTCGAGGAGGTCCGTGGCCTTGAGCTCCATCCATGCGCGCCCGCCGTCGCTCGTCAGCAGCTCGACCTCGCCCTCGGCAAACGGTTTGCCCTGGCTGTCGAGGAGCAAGCGGGTGAAGGCGGCCCATGATTCGGGCGCGATGAGCTCGCGCAGCATCACGCCCGCCAGCTCCCCGTCGCTGCGCAGGACGGCCTCTGCGGAGGGTGTGCTCGAGACCATGCGGCCCTCTGCATCCACGACCAGGATCCGGTCGGACGAGCGTTGAACCAGCGAGCGGAAGCGCGCCTCGGACATCCGCGTCGCCAACGCCGCGCTCATCTCGGCGTGGACTCGGGACGCGAGAACCTGGCGAACGAAGACGAGCAAGGTCGGGACAGCGCCTCCAACCGGGGCCAACGGGCCGGCCTGCGATCCGAATGAGAGCAGGAGGACGTAGCCGAAACCGGCAGCCGCGTACGGCAGGAGACTGATGCCGATGGCACGCGCGCTCGCCGGCGATGCGGCGTCGGTGTGTCGCGGGACCCCCTCGGCGGCAGCCGTGGTGAGCGCGATGGACGGGAGGTAGAAGACGTCGGGCATTCCTCCCAGGTCGTAGCTCTCGTTGTGTTCCAGCCACGCCCACAGGATGTCCGCCACGAAGAATGATCCGAACGCACCGACCAGCAGGGTGAGCCACGCTCCGTCGGCCAGTGCGCCCCGCCGCAGCCAGGCCAGCGCCACGCCGACGAGCAACATCGCACTGCCCGCCGGATAGACCACCTCCAACAGTCGCACCGTCAAGTTCGGGCCATCCGGCAACCGCAGCCCGGGGCCCACGAGGCCGACCACGAGCGCAATCAGCGCCACCACCAGGACGATCAACGCGTCGACGTCGAGGCGGGCGCGCTCGATGGGGCGCAGCCAGACGTGCGACACGGCAACCAGGCCGGCGAACAGCAGTGGATAGGCGGCGAGGTAGGCCACATCCGCGATCGACGGGGACGCAACACCTCCGCCGACGACGGCGGCCAGCGACCACGCCACGTCACCCAGCCAGTTCGCGGCGACCCCCAGGCTCAGGAGCGCCCAGCCCGTCCGGGTGGGAACCGGCACGCGCCGGTCGCGGGCCGTGGCCACCACCGACCACAGGGCCCCGAAGCCCAGGTTGATGGAGGCGAGGGCCGTTCCCGCCACGATGCTCAGACGCGGGGCGTCGGTGACGAGGCTGAGCACGAGCCACGCGAAGTAGCCCACGGTGCCACCAAGCACGGCCAGGAGCCGGCGGCTACGCCGACGGGTGGCGGGCAACGCCCGGCGGACCAGCCCGCCCCAGGCGTGCCTTCCCCGATCCAGCCCGCTCCGCGTAATCTCGATGGCGGCCGCCAATCTCGTGCGTTCGCACGACGGGACGCCGTCCCAGCAGCCCACCCGCGGCCGGCAGTGGTGGGCTATGGGCCACAGGTCATCTATCTTCCGGGGCCGGCGGCCAGATTCAGCCTCGGGCGCGGGTCAGGTCGCTGGACCGAACAGGAGTGTCAGCCACGAATCCAGTGGTGAGCGGCGTTCCGACACCGCACCAATTCGCACGCCGGCGGTTCCAGGCGCGTCGGGTGCCAGGCTGGGCACGGGCTTCTGGAGCGAGAACGGCACCTCGCGCGCAGCGCCCAGCCGATAGGCGCGCGCCTGCTGGACGATGAACTCCTGGCGCTGGATCAGCCGAAGCTCCCCATCAAGTGCCGCGATGTCCGAGACGAGTTGGCGGTTTGCGGCGGCGAGCGCGCCAGCCCGGCCCGAGGCGGCCGTGACGTCGCCCACCTGGCGGACGAATGCGAACGCCAGCCAGGTGACCGCGAGGACGACGGCCAGGACCAGTACCCGATGGCGAGTGAACCCGGCCACCGACAGGGTCCGGAGGTCGGCAGTGGGCACCCGTTCGGGTCCATCCGGGCCCGGCCGGAGCCGGGATCCGGCCCTCGAGGCCAACCCCTCGCCGTTAGGGGCGGGGTTGAGCGGTGCAGCGTCGGGCCGGCGGGACATCGTCGCCGCAGCGTAGCTGCCGGTAGCTGACGTGTCAAACGCGAAACCCGTGACAGCGAACCTGTCACGAGCACGGGCCAACCTCCGCTAGACTGACGCGAAAGCGAACGGTCGTTCTGTTTGGAGGCCAACGTGCGAACCTACGCCCCCGCGTCCGTGGAGTCCGTGCTGGAGCGCCTGCTCGAGGAGCCGTCGCTCGCCCGCGGCGTCGTCCACCACCAGGTCATCCCACCCCGGGAGGCCCTGTACGCCCCGTTCCCGAGCTGGCTGGATCCCCGCCTCCGGGCCGGGCTGGCCCGTCGCGGCATCAGCCAGCTGTATGCCCACCAGGCGGAGGCGCTGGAGGCAGTGCACGCGGGCCAGGACGTCGTGGTGGTCACGCCCACGGCGTCGGGCAAGACGCTGTGCTATGCGCTACCCGTCCTGCAGGCCCTGCGGGAGGACCCCGCGGCACGCGCGCTCTTCCTCTTCCCCACCAAGGCGCTCGGCCAGGACCAGGTCGCCGAGCTCTCGGAGCTGGCACGCGCCGCCGAGATCGATCTCGCCGCGGCCACGTATGACGGTGACACGCCGGCTCCCATCCGCTCGGCCATCCGCGGGGCCGGCCAGGTCGTGGTGACCAACCCCGACATGCTCCATTCGGCCATCCTCCCGCACCACACCAAGTGGTTCCAGCTGTTCGAGCAGCTCCGGGTGATCGTCATCGACGAGCTCCACACCTACCGGGGCGTGTTCGGGAGCCACGTCGCCAACGTCCTCCGGCGGCTGCTCCGGCTGTGCGCGCACTACGGATCCAACCCAGTGATCGTGTGCTGCTCGGCCACCATCGGGAACCCGGCGGAGCTGGCCGCCCAGCTGACAGGGCGGACGCCGCTCCTGATCGACCGGAACGGTGCGCCGCGCGGCGAGCGGCACGTCCTGCTGGTCAACCCGCCCATCATGGATCCGTCCACCGGAGCGCGCGCCTCGGCGCTGACCCACGCTCAGCGCTGGGCGCTCCCCTTCCTGCAGGCAGGCCGCCAGACCATCGTCTTCGGCAGGGCCCGCGTGGCTGTGGAGATCCTGCTGACGGGCCTCCGGGAATCGCTCCGCGAGAGCCGCGGGCCACGCTCCCGGATCCGCGGGTATCGGGGCGGCTACCTGCCCACGGAGCGGCGCGCGATCGAGCGGGGGCTCCGGAACGGGGAGATCCTTGGGGTCGTCTCCACCAACGCCCTGGAGCTGGGCGTGGATATTGGGACGCTGGACGTGGCGGTGCTCGCCGGCTACCCAGGATCTGTAGCGGGGACCTGGCAGCAGCTGGGCCGGGCCGGGCGGCGCCTGGACACGTCGGTCGGCATCCTCGTCGCCTCGTCGTCCCCGGTCGACCAGTACGTCATCCACCACCCCGAGTTCCTGGACCGATCGCCGGAGGAGGCCCGGGTGGACCCGGACAACCTCCACGTGCTGTTCGCCCATCTCCGGTGCGCCACCTTCGAGCGACCGTTTGACCCCGGGGAGGTCTTTGGGCCCGCTCCAGCGGACGACCTGCTGGCCTTCCTCGCGGAGGAGGGACACGTCCGTCAGTCCGGTGACGGACGCTGGTACTGGAGCTCGGAGAACTTCCCGGCGTCAGAGATCAGCCTGCGGACCGCGGCACCGGAGAATGTCGTGATCATCGACTCCACGCCGGACCGGCCACGCGTCCTGGGCGAAGTGGACCTCTTCTCGGCCCAGGTGCTCGTCCACGAACGGGCCATCTATATCCACGAATCGGTCCAGTACTACGTGGACCGCCTGGAGTGGCACGAGCGGAAGGCGTACGTCCACAAGGTGGACGTCGACCACTACACCTACGCCAACCGGGCGGTGACGCTGAAGCCATTGGACGTCTTTGCGGATGCGGCGGTCACAGGCGGCCACCGAGTTCATGGCGAGGTGATGGTGGCCAGCCTGGTGACCCTTTTCAAGAAGCTGAAGTTCGGGACGGATGAGAACGTCGGCTGGGGGCCCATCGATCTCCCGGAGCTGGAGCTCCAGACGACGGCCTACTGGCTGACAGCCGAGACGGCCGCCGCGGGCTGGCGACGCGATGACCTGGACGTCGCGCTCATCGGGGCCGGGCGGGCCCTCCAGGCGGTGGCGGCGGTCCTGCTCATGGTGGATCCTCGCGACCTGGGCCTGGTTGCCCAGGTCCGCTCGCCACACCAGGACGCACCCACGATCTACCTGTACGAGTCGGTTCCGGGCGGCATCGGGCTCTCGGAGCGGCTCTGGGCGCGACACGCGGAGCTGGTCGACGGGGCGGCGGACCTGGTGCGGGCGTGCGATTGCGGGAGCGGATGCCCGGCCTGCACGGGACCCCGGCTGGATCCCCAGGTTGACGCGAAGTCCCTGGCGCTCCGCCTCCTCGCCGCGCTGGGAGCCCGGGCCGCGGCGCGCCTGCCGGTCGTCCAGGGCGGGACCGGCCCTGCCGCCGAGCGCGTGGCCTGAGATGGCCGTCACGTTCGAGCGACGCCTCGCCAGCTTCCAGTCCGCTCGCGCCGGCCTCCCGCCGCCGGAGCCAGCGCGACTCGCCCGCGCCAGCTCGGCCGCGGCCGAGCGGCTGGCCGCTGAGGTGGATGGAGAGCTGGTGACGACACCCGCAGGCTCGTTCGTCCGCCTGGAGGGGCGCGGGGATGTCATCGCGGTCGACCGCGAACGGCTCGCACGGCTCCCCGGCCAGCCGCCGCCCGACGTACCGCTGGTCTGCCTCGACACCGAGACCACGGGCCTCGCCACGGCCGCCGGGACGCTCGCGTTCCTCGTCGGCCTTGGCTGGTGGCAGGGCGCCCACTTTCGGCAGATCCAGCTCCTCCTCCCGGATCACGCCTTTGAGCCGGCCCTGCTGGACGAGCTGCGAGACCACATCCCGGCGGGTGCGTGGCTGGTCACCTACAACGGCCGTACGTTCGACTGGCCGCTCCTGGTGACCCGCTACCGGATGGCGCGGCGGGACGCCCCAATCCACGGCGGCCACCTGGACCTGCTCCCGTTCGTTCGGCGCGTCTTCCGCCACCGCCTGCCCGACGCGCGCCTGAAGACCGTTGAGCGACGAATCCTCGGGATCCACCGGTCGGAGGACATCGACGGCTGGGAGATCCCGGGGCGCTATTTCGACTTCCTGCGCGGGGGACCCGCATCCCCGCTCCGCGACGTGATCCGCCACAACGACGACGACGTGCGCTCCCTGGCGCTGATTGTCGCCCACCTGGAGCAGCACCTGGCGGATCCGGACGCACGGGCCTCGGCACCCGCCGGTGACCTGGCCGGGCTGGCCCGCGCATTCGCCCGGGATCGTCGCCTGCACGAGGCGCTGGACTGCCTCAATGCCGCGGCGGCAGCCACTGCGAGCCCTGCCGGGCCTGGATCCAGCGGGCCCGTCGCCTACCCGGATCCCGAGCCGGTCAGGGATCCGTTCGGGCGCTCCCCGCTCCCACGCGTGGCGGAGGACGAGGCCAACGACCTCGGTTGGCTCTCCCCGCGGCGCCGGCCGGACTTCGGGGGCACGCCCCTTCGCCGCGGCGCCACGCCCTGGCCAGCGCTCGCGTCCGTGGTCGCTGGCGAGCCGTGGACCGACGAGCGCATCGCCGTGGACCGGGCACGGACGCTTCGTCGGCTGGGCCGGAACGCCGACGCGGAGGTGGCCTGGCGATCGGTCGCCCAGATGGGCGGGAAGTCGGGCGTCCAGGCGTGGATCGAGGTGGCCAAGCTGCTCGAGCACCGCCTCGGGGACCCCGCCGGCGCCCTGGAGGCGTCACAGGAGGGCTCCCGGCTGCTGGCGCGGCTGCTGGCGCGGCTGCTGGCCCCGGGCCGGGCCCTCGCGCTCCTCGACCGCGACCTCGCCACGCGGACGGCCCGGCTCCGCCGCCGCATCGCCGCGCGTGTGACGGCCCCAACCGCCGGGATTGGCCGCGGACGCCCGGGCGCCGGGTCAGAGACGGGGACGCCCGTCAGGGGCGCCGCCGCGGCTCCCTGATCCCCTGCGCCGCAAGCCAGACGGTGTCCTCGACCCGCTGCTGCCGCGTTGCCGGCCGCTTTGCGCTCTTGATCCACCACAGGAAGCCGCGCCGGACGGAGGGGCTGAATGCCGCGAACTGGGCACCGCCCTCGGCATTGGCCGCGAGCGCGACGGCGAGGTCATCCGGCACCACCTGGGCGTCGACCTCGTCGAGCGCCGCCCACGACCCATCCGCCATGGCCGCGGCGATGACGCGGCGGCCGACCTCCGTCATTCGACCCTCGCGCTCCAGCCGCTCCACCCGCTCCTTGTTGGTCCGCGCCCACGTACCGCCCGGCCGGCGCGGCGCGAAGTGCTGGCGGACCAGCGACTCGTCCCCCGGCAGTTGCCTGCCGTCAATCCAGCCGAAGCACAGGGCCTCCTCGACCGCCTCGTCGTAGGACACGCGGGTGGCGGCGGACCCACGTCGCCGGGCCAGCTGCAGCAGCGCCCCCGGCGATGTCGCGTGGTTCGCGGCAAGCCAGGCGCGCCAGGTCGCACGATCCGGCGCAGTCACCACTTCCAGCGCGTCGAGTGCTGCCATTCGGGCCCTCCCCTGGACATCCCCCCTGGGCGAACGGGACGCTGTCCGGTCCTATACTCGCGGGGACGGGCCGCTCGGTGCGGCGCCAGCCATCCCGGAGAGACTGTGTACTTCTACGAGCTCCACGAGGGCGACGGCGACCTCTTCCACGACATTCTCCTGGCGCACGACTCGTTGATCGAGCCGGAGGAGTTCTTCTCGATCGTCCAGGAGATCCGGGAGCGCGTCATCGACTCGTTTCGCCAGGACACGCTCGTGGAGGCGATCGCCGCGGAGCTGGAGCGCGACCACGGCTTCGAGGCGATCAATGACACCCGGCTCACCGCGGCCGTCAACGTGTCGCGCGTCGCCAAGGACAACTTCCTCGCCGAGATCGACGACGAGGACGACGACGAGATCGACGATGACGGTGGATTCCGGACGCTATACGCGGCATTCCGTCCCGAGGAAGAGGCCTGACACGTCAGGTCCACAGGACGGGCTGGCGGCCAGATCGGCGACTGACGGTCTCGGCGGACGGCTTCGGCTGACAGCGTCGGCCGGCGACCGGATCAGCGGCTGAAGAGGATCTCCAACACATCCCCGTCCCGGACCTTGTAGGTTCGACCCTCGGAGCGAAGCCTGCCCGCCTTGCGGGACTCAGGGATGGAGCCCAGCGTCAGGAGGTCCTCGTAGGCGACGGTCTCCGCTCGGATGAAGCCCTTGGCCAGGTCGGAGTGGATGGCACCCGCGGCGTCGACGGCAGTCGAGGTATCCGGGATGGGCCATGCGCGAACCTCGTCCGGGCCCGCCGTGAGGAACGAGATCAGGCCCAATAGCCGGTAGGACAGGTGGATCACCCGGTCCAGGCCCGATTCCTCGATCCCGAGCTCCTCCATGAAGACCGCGGCCTCATCCGGCTCCAGCTGGCCCAGCTCCATCTCGATCTTGGCCGAGAGCGTCTCGATCATCGTGTGCGCATGGGCGTACCCGTCGCTCACCTTCGCGATCAGCGCAGGGCCGCCCGCGATGGCGTCCTCGCTGATGTTGAGCAGGACGAGAGCGGGCTTCTGGGTGAGGAAGCGGAAGCCGCGGATCGCCTTCTCTTCGTCGGTCTCCAGGGCAACATCGCGGATGGCCTGGCCGGCCTCGAGCGCGGCCTTGAGGCGGACCAGAATCCCCTCTTCGCGCTCGTTGGCCTCGCGCTCCACCTGCGTGCCGTGGCGGCCACTGGTCTGGAGACGCTGCAGGCGCCTGTCGCACATCGCCAGGTCTGCCAGCGCGAACTCGAGGTCCAACTGTTCCAGGTCGCGGCGCGCGTCAACGCTGCCGGAGGCATGCGGCACGGCCGAGCTCTCGAACGCCCGAACGACGTGGAGCAGCGCGTCCGCGTCACGCAGCCGGGCGAGGTGCTCTGCCGGCAGCTCCTCCGTCCCGACTCGACCCTCCGACGAGGCCGGCGGGGCGGGCAGATCGACGTAGGTGACGACCGCCTGGACGATCTTCTTTGGCTTGAAGATCGCCGCCAGCCGGCCCAACCGCTCGTCGGGCACCTTGACCACGCCAATGTTCAGCGTCAGCGCGCCGAAGCCGCCGGTCTCGGCATGGCCACGGGTCAGGGTGTTGAAGACGGTCGTCTTGCCGGAACCGGCGAGGCCGACGATGGCGATCTGCATGTGGGCGTGAGTCCTCGGTTGGCGGCCGAGCGGCGGGCTCGAACCTGGGCGATCGACGAACAGCGGGGTGGTGGAGCCGAGCACGGCGTCCCGAGGGAATGGGACCGACCAGCGGGGGTGATTCGGTGGGCGCCCTAGTACCCGGCGTCCGGGTCGACGATGTTGCGGAGCGGCCGCCCGTCGGCGAACCGGCGGAGATTGTCGCAGAACAGCTCGATCGAGCGATCGAGGACCCGCCCGCTTGACCACGACGTCTGGGGCGTGACGATCACGTTGGGCATGTCGTAGAAGGGCGACTCGGGCAGCTGTGGCTCCTGGCGGAATGTATCGAGGACCGCCCCGCCGATCCGGCCGTCGCGCAGGCAACGCAGGAGTGCCCGCTCATCGACCAGGCCGCCGCGCGCCACGTTGATCAGCCACGCGCCGGGGCGCATCGCGGCGATCGCCGCGTCGTTGATGAGGTTCTCCGTCTCGGGCGTGAGGGGCGCCGCGAGCACGACAAAGTCGGATTCGGCGAGCAGCTCGGGGAGACCCTCCGGGCCAAGGAGTCTGTCGAGACGCGGAGGGAACGGGAGTCGGAACTCGTCGGCCGCGGTGCCGGACACGGCCGACTCCGGCATGGCAGCCGACCCGCCGGCACCCGTTCGGCGCGTGGCCACCACCCGGCAGCCGAATGCCCCGGCCAGCGACGCAACCGCGCGACCCAGGGAGCCGAAGCCCACGATCCCCAGCGTGACGTCACGCAGCTCACGCGCCTCGAGCGGCTGCCAGGTGTGCTCGCGCTGCAGCTCCATCAGTTCGGGAAGGCGGCGGCTGATGGCGAGGATCATCGTCATGACGTACTCGGCGATGGGGCGGCTGAAGACGCCGCGGGCGTTGGTCACCACCAGCCGCGGGCCGCGCAGCATCGGCGAGATCGAGTCTTCCACGCCGGCCGTAGCGGAGTGGACCCACTCCAGCCCGGGGGCGCGGACCAGGAGCCGCGCAAACGCGTCCCGGCTGAGCCAGCCCCGGAGCAGGACCTCGACGTCATCGATCGGGCCGTCGGCCAGACCCTCGACCGAGAGCGTGACGATCCGCGCCCCGGGTGCGGCGGCCCGGATGCGCTCCAGGTCATCCGCCCGGTAGCGGGCCGAGAGGATGGGGCTGATCGCGATGGCGCGCGGGACGCCCCCGGGGCCCTGGCCCGGTCCGGCACGGAGCGGCAGGCGTGGGTCGCTCACGTGGCCGGCGCACCGTCGAGCACGCGGGCGATCCAGCGCGCGGGCTGGTCGATCTCACCGTGACGCGGAAGGCTCTCCGGACCCGCCCAGAGGCGGTCGAGCGCCTGGCGGCCCCGGGCGTCCGCGATGGCACGGACGAACAGCTCGCCCTTGCGGTACTGCTCCATCTTCAGGTCCATCCCCGTGATCCGGAGGATGGCCCGCTCCATCCGGGAGCGCGACACGCGTCGCTCGTGGAAGCGCGCGCTGATCCGCTCGACGTCCGGGACCAGGTCCTTGCCCACCTCGTCCATGACGTAGTCGCTGAACCCTTCGAGGAGGCTCATGACCGCCTGGGTGTCGCGGAACAACTCCAGCTGCTCGGCGCCCATCAGCCGCTCCATCCAGTGCTCGCCCGGGCTATTCCCGCGGAGCGCCCGGCCAAGGCCCTTCAGGGCATCCCCGCCCAGGCTCGAGGCGTTGGTGCTGAAGCCAGCCAGCTGGCGCTCCAGGCGCTCGGCCAGCCACGGTCGCAGCCACGGATGCGCTTCAAACTCGAAGGCGTGGGTGGTCTCGTGGAGCGCGATCCACGTCCGGAAAGGGCCCAGCGGCAGGCCGAGCGTCGCTGCGGTCTGGCGAATGTTCTCCTCCACGAAGAGGAGGCGGCCGTCGCGCGCCTCCACCGCGAGCAGCGCCTGGTCGTACTGCCCCAGGACACGCGCACCCATGAAGCCCAGCAGGAACCCCAGCTGTCGCGTGGTCACGTACCGGTTTGCCAGCGCCATCGCGGCGGCGGCCGGCCCGCCGCCCAGGGGCACCACCTGGTCGAGCAGGCCGCCCTCGATCCGTCCGATCAGCTCCGCGAACGTGGCGACATTGGCCTGGACCCAGCCGGCCCGGTCTACCACGGCGGCCCGCTCGACGACCCCCGGCAGCTCTGAACCCAGCGCTTCGGCCAACGCCGGCACGATCCGGGCCATCGCCTCGGCATAGTCCGCCTCGGCCGCTCGCAGCTCGGCCGCGGTGAGCGTTCCGGGCGCGCGCCGAAGCGACGCCAGCGCCCACTTCTCCACATCAGGCCAGTTGACGAGCCCGCGGCGAGCGGACCGTTCCATCCGTCGGCCAGCGATCGTGGCGGCGGCGCCCAGGGCCGAGCCAACCAGGAAGCCGGCTTGCCAGAGGCGGTCCGAGGGGATGCCCAGCACGCGTCGCTGGGCCGGGCCAGCGCCCGCTCCCCCACCCCGTGTCGTCATGCCGCAGGTCCGGCGCTGCCCAGGTCGATGCCCTGGATCTCCGGGAAGGCGTCGCCGAACAGGCGGCGCGCGATTGACCGGAAGGCCTCCAGGTCGCCCGTGGTCAGCTGCAGGTGCGTCGGCCTGGTGGCCTGCTCGGTGGGTCGGTCATGGCCCAGGTGGCCCGCGTCGGCGGCCGTGCCGCGCGTCGTCCCCGACGCCTCAAGCCCGTTGATGCCCAGCAGCTCCGAGAGTGCCGACGCGGTGGCGGTGGCGGAATCCACGATCGCGATCCGGGTCCCGACGATCTCCGCGATGACCGGGCGGAGCAACGGGTAGTGGGTACAACCCAGGAGCAGCGTGTCGATCCGCGCGGAGGGCGGCAGCGGGAAGATGAAGTCGCCAGACGAATCCCGCTCCCCGAGGAACGGCGCGAGCGACTCGCGGACCGCCGCCTCTACCTCGGGTCCGGACAGGAGGCCCGCCTCCACCATCGGCACCAGGGCCGGCGTCGCGTGCTCGTAGACCTCGACCGCCGGGTTCTCGTCCTTGATTGCCGCGAAGTAGGCGTGCGATCGGATGGTGGCCGGCGTGGCGATGACCCCGACGCGTCGATCGCGGGTGGTCAGGGCCGCGGTCACGGCGCCGGGCCGGATGACGCCCAGGATGGGGACGTTGTAGCGCCGGCGCAGGTCGCCCAGCGCCACGGCCGTCGACGTGTTGCAGGCCACCACGATCGCCTTGACGTCGCGGGCCGTGAGCGCGTCGAGCGCCTCGATCGAGAAACGACGAACCTCGTCGTCCGACCTGGTCCCATACGGGGCGCGGGCGTTATCGCCCAGGTAGATCGTGGACTCGCTGGGGCAGCGGCGGAGGATCTCGCGCAGCACGGTAAGCCCGCCGACCCCCGAATCGAAGACGCCGATGGGGCGTGGGTCCGACATGGACGACTCCTAGCGCCGGACGGACGCGGCCGGGACCCTGGGCAGGTCGGCCAATTGGATGGCGATGGCCCGGACGTCGCGGCTGATGGGCGCATCCGGCTGGGCGAGGACGAACGGGACGCCCTCGTTGTTCGAGGCCACGACCAGGCGACCGTCGGACTGGACGAGGTGATCCGGCTGTCGCCCGATGGCGCGGGCGAGCAGGTCCGGTGACATGCCGCCGGCTGAGTCGGCGCGGTTGACGACGAACCGGAGCTTGGATTCCGGGTAGCCGATGGCCCGGAACGTCTCGGTGACGGCCGCCACGTTGCGCACCGCCGTGGACTCGTAGGTGGCGATCTGCAGGATGGTGGTGGCGTTGTCCAGGAAGCACAGGTTGATGTCGTTGATCGCCGAGCTCATGTCGATGACGATCATGGGGTAGACCCGGCGCAGGATGGAGAGCACCTTCTCGACGTCCCGGACGGTGAGCATCTCCGCCTGCTCGATCCGTGGCGGTGCCATCAGGATGTCGATCCCCGACGGGTCCCGCCAGAGGGTGTCCTGGAGGTCGGACTGGGCGACGCGGTCGGTCGGCAAGTCCAGGATCGACGGCGCGTCCGGCGGCACCTTGAGCAGGCCACGCAGGTCGCCGTACTGGATGCTGCCGTCGATGAGCACCGTCTTGCGGCCGAGCTGACCCAGCGAGACCGCGAGGTTGAAGGCGAGCGTGGTCCGGCCGACGCCGCCCTTGGGTCCGAAGACCGCGATGAGCTGCGAGGTGGCTTCGCTGGAGCCCGCATCGAAGTCGGCCTTGACCTGGTTGATCGCCGTGAGCAGGTCGTAGCCGGAAAAGGGCATCGTCAGGACGGCGTGGATGCCGCGATTGACATCCGGCTTGATGGGCGTCTGGGGCACCGTGAGGAGAATCACCGGCAACGAGTGCCCGGACTGGCGGACCATCTCGAGCACGGCGGGCGCCCTGGTCTTGCCCTGGAGCAGGGCGTCGATGACCACGATGTCGGGTCGCAGCTCGGCGATGTCGGCGGCGATATGGCTGCCATCCGACACGATGTCGAGCAGCTTCACCAAGGCCTGCGTGTTGAGCAGGTTACGGATGTACTGCGCGACCTGGGGGACGTCCTCGATGACGAGCAAGCGGATCTGGTCGCTGGATGCCATGCCCCGACTATACCAATGCGCCACGGGCGCGCGACTCGGCGCGGCGGACCCGGCGGGCCCGGGCGGTGCGGGCGTGCCACGGCCGACCCGCGGGAAGCCGGGCGGCGAGCCGCGGGGCGCGCCGACCGGCCGGGACCGCGTCGCTGGGGATCAGGGTCGTGCCGCGATCAGGATGGCCCGATCCGTCCCGGGACCGACGGGCTCCAGGTCGTAGCCGCCGGCCAGCTGCTCGATCTCCAGGCCAGCATCCTCGGCGAAGCCGACCAGCTCGTCGGCAGAGACCAGGCGGAGCCGGTCGCTTCGGATCCAGCGGACCGGCGCCTCGCCCTGGGCGGCCTCCTCGTAGATCGTGGTCAGCGTCACCACCTGGCTCGACGGGTCGTGCTGGGCAGAGCTGGCCTTGGTCACGATCCGCCCCGTCTCCTGGTCGAGCCGGGCGTGCTCCAGGAGGATTCGACCGTCGTACCGAGCGAGGTCGTCGGCTGCCGGCTGCCAGACGTCGATGACGGCCAGTCCGCCCGGAGCGAGGTGGCGGGCCAGCGTCCGGAGGGCCTCGCGCTGGGCTGTGCGTGAGGCCAGCAGCAGCAGGGAGTTGAGCGCGATGAACGCCAGGCGGAACGATCCCGCCGACGGGAGTTCGAGGCCCAGCAGGTCGGCCTCCACCAGGTCGAGGCGGCCCCGGCGTCGACGGCCGCGGGCCGGCGCGCCGGCCTGGGCGCCGAGCAGTGGGCCCGCGGCCGCGCGAGCGCGCGCCAGCATCGCGGGGTCCAGGTCCACGCCCGTGACGTCGCAGCCGGCCTGGGCCATGGGAACGGCGATGCGCCCGCTACCGGCCGCCAGCTCCAACACGGGCCCACCGGTCCGGTCGGCCAAGGCGAGGTAGAGGTCCAGGTCCCCCGGGTCGTCGCTCAGGTCCAGGTCGTACAGGCGCGCCAGCGCGGCGGCGGCCGCCGGCGTCGTGCCGAGCATTTCCATCAGGCGTCGACCTCCCGGAACAGCCCCTGACCCCAGCGGACCGGGTGGCCAGCCTGCCGGCGGACGGCGAGCGCGGTGATCGCCGTGAGCGCACAGCGATTGGCCGCCGTGGCGGTGATCTCGGCCTGGTCGTACGGCGGCGACACCTCGACGATGTCCATCCCGGCGAGATCGACCGCCTCCACGACCTGACGGATGGCCCGAAGCAGCTCGCGCGGCAGCAGGCCACCCGGCTCGGGCGTGCCAGTCCCCGGGGCAAATCCCGGGTCGAGCACGTCCACGTCCACGGACAGGTAGATCGCGTCTGGCCCGTCGAGGGCCTCGGCGATGGCATCGGCCACCACGGCCTCGGTCCCTCGCTCTTCGATCTCGCGCATGGTGTGCCAGCGCATCCCCTGCTCGGCCATCCAGGCGAACACCTCCGTGCCTGGCCAGTAGCCGCGCAGGCCAACCTGGACGAAGTTGCGCCCCGCGACTGCGCCCGACTCGATCAGGCGACGCATCGGCGTCCCGTGGCCCGCGAGCTGCCCGCGCTCCGTGTCGGCGGTGTCGGCGTGAGCGTCGAAATGAACGATCCCGATCTGTCCCGGCCGGCGGAGCTGCGCGACGGCGGTTGCCGAGGGCCAGGCGATCGAGTGGTCGCCGCCCAGCACGATCGGGACGGCCCCGGTCCCGGCGACCTCCCGGACTTTGCGGTAGATGATCGCGTGGGACCGGGCTGAGCTCCCGGGGACGATGGCGGCGTCGCCGGCGTCCAGGACATTGAGCACCTCAAACGGGCGGACGCCGGATTCGAACGCGTTGATGGAGCCCGAGGTGTACTGCGCCTCGCGGATGGCACGTGGCCCGAAGCGCGCGCCCGACCGGTGGGAGACGCCGTCGTCGTACGGGGCGCCGATGATCGCGACGTCGGCTCGACGCGCCCGGATCTCCGCCGGGTCGGTCACCCAGGGAAGCTTCATGAATGACAGCGGCCCGACATAGGTTGGCAACAGGGACGGATCGAGGACGTCGATCTCGGCGTCCCACCCATTCCGGGCGGCGAAGTCGATCTGGGCCGGCTCGTCGGCCCGGTGGGCGTCGGCCGCCTGGTTGGACAAGATGACCTCCGGGGGGGTGTGAGCCTGAGGGTAGCACCGGCGTTTCGCCCTAGCGGTCGGCGTGGAACTCCTCCCAGGCCGCTGCGACCAGCGCTGGATCGGCATACAGGTCGGCTGCCGTCTGGGCGAGGAGCGTGGCGGCGATGAGGGTGGTCTGGTCGGCGGGCGGGAGCGCCGCGGCGTCGCGGAAGAGCACGGAGTGCTTGGGCGTGCCCGCGGGGGCAATCGCCAGCTCCGGCTGGATCGAGGGGCAGACCCAGCTCACGTTTGCCATGTCGGTGCTGCCCGAGAAGTCGTCCGGGCCCTGGTCCGGTCGGCTGTAGGCAGCCATGTTGGCGCGGAACCGATCTGCGAGGACGCTGTTGTTGCGCATGGTGCTGGTGTACGCCGAGAACTCCACGCTAACCTGGGTGTCGGTCGCGAGCGCGGCAGCGCGGCAGAGGTCCTCGAATCGGCTCCGCAGGGCCGGGTAGTCAGCCTGCGTCGCGGTCCGGATGATGAACCAGGCCGAGGTCCGGTCCGGGATGATGTTGGCCGCGGTACCGCCCTCCCGGATCACGCCGTGGACCCGCGTATCGGGCTTGAGCTGCTGGCGCCAGAGGCCGATGGAGCTGAACAGCAGCACGAGCGCGTCGAGTGCGTTCTTCCCGTCCCAGGGCGCCAGCGCGGCGTGCGCCTGCAGGCCGGTGAAGACCACCTCCACGTCCTCCGAGGCGAGTGGGTAGAGCTCGACGTGGTCGCGGTCGCACGGGTGGAAAAGGAGCGCCGCGTCCAGGCCGTCGAACAGCCCCTCGTCGATCATCACCTGCTTGCCGGAGCCACGCTCCTCGGCCGGCGTGCCGAGGAAGACGATCTCACCCGGGAGGTCGGCGGCCACGGCGGCAAGCGCGATGGCGGCACCAACCCCGGCCGCGGCCATGGTGTTGTGCCCGCAGCCGTGACCCAGGCCCGGCAGTGCGTCGTACTCCCCGATGATCCCGATCCGGGGGCCCTTGCCCCCCCGTCCGCCGGGCAGCGTGGCGCGAACCGCGGTGGAGAGGCTGCCCGCGGGCCGCTCCACCGCAAAGCCGTGGCGAGCCAGCGCCTCGGCGACCCAGGCGGCAGCCCGTTCCTCCTCGAACGCGGGCTCGGGGTTGGCGTGGATCAGGTGGGACAGGCCGAGGATCTCGGCGCTGGCCCCAGCGACGGCCGCCGCGATGCGCCGCTTGAGCTCGCCGTTCGGCTCGGCCGGGGTGGTGGTGCTCAGCAGGTCCATGGGGTCCTCGTGAGGGCGGTGAGCCAGGTCGTTGGGCGCTGTGGCGGGATCAGCGCTCGGACGAGAGGGTGGTCTCGGCGAGCAGGATCATTGCCCCGACGAACAGCATGATGGGCGGCTGGAAGATGCCCTGGAACCGGAGTGCGACGTACAGGATCACCAGGAACGAGACCCATGTGCCTCGCCGGATGGCACGGGTCCAGTCTCCGTGATAGGCAATCCGACGGTGACGACCAAAGACGCCCAGCCAGAACAGCGGCACGGCCGTCAGCCCGAACGCGGCCCCCAGCAGGACACCCCCGATCGGGGCGATGCCCGGGTCGAGAACCGGATCGCGCGTGGTCAAGACCGCGACGACCAGCATCCAGGCGAACGCGGCGGCCGCGAAGAAGCCCAGGTTGGTCATCCGGTCTCGCGCCTCCATCGCCCCGCGAGTCTACGGCCTCACGCGCCGGGGCGGGCCGAGCCGGGCAAGCGTCGGACACACCAAGCACTAGCCGGGGGGACCGCCCCAAATTGGCCGCTTCGAGGGCGGCTTCCAGATCCTCCAGACGATCGATGGTCAGGTTGGCCTCGACCACCAATCCGGGATCCACCGGCTGCCGAGGCCAGTCCTGGGGCTGGCCGCAAACGACGACCCGCGCACCGGCACCAGCGTGTTTGCAAAGTCAAACGAGATGGCGAGCAGCGCGGCCGACCCGTTGGCGACCGGCCCCAGGCTCATGAGGCCGCGCTGGACGGACAGATCTGGCGGAATGGGCACCAGGTGCAGGCAAGCGGCGCTGGCGTAGCGGCGAATGCCCCGGCGCGAATCCCCGCCGCGGCGTCTGTGATCCGACCGCGCGCCTTCTCGAGCCGCTTGGGGTCCACCTCGGCGCGCCCGACCAGGCCTGAATCGAGGAAGTGAAGCTGGACGGCATCCGGCAGGCGACCGGTCATCGCCTCGTAGGCGATGGCGTAGATCTGCAGCTGGAGGGACTCGCGGGCCCGCTTGCGGGCCACTGCCGGGTCCCGCACGTCCCCGGACTTGTAGTCAGTGATGGTCACCCGCTCCCGACCCAGGAGATCCAGCATTGGCGAGATGACGTCAGCTCGTGCGCTTCCGGCCGCCAGCGGCGGGACGTCTGCCGCGTCGGTGGGGCCCGCGGCCTGGATGTCCACGCGATCCCAGCGGCCCCGGATCCGGTCGCCGCCGAGCGTGAAGTCGAACTCGCGCTCCACGTACGCCGGGACCACGGCGCCCGGCATGAGTTGTGCCGCCCTGAAGCGACGCAGGGCGTCGTGCCCTGCCTCCAGCCGGGCGGCTTCGTGCTCGCGGGAGAGGAAGCCCTCGTTGGACCACGCGGCGTCGAAGACCGCCAGCAGGTCGGCCTCCTCCATCACCTCCCCGCGGCCATGACGGCGATGGAACTCCTGGACTCCCTGGTGCAGGGCCGAGCCGTAGGTCATCGAATGGTGCGGCGCGACAGGGACCCCGATCACATAGCTCAGCTTGTAGCGCATGGGGCAGGTGAGGTACGCATCGATCGCCGAGAACGAGAGGAGGAGGGGGCGATTGCCGGGTGCCCTGGCCGGCACCACTGGCACCGGAAGGGCCTCCACCCCGCCGAGCCGTTCGATCGCCGACGCCCGGCCGGGCGTTGTGGCCGGCTTGTCGCCGGCGAGCGGCAGGTCCATCGCCTCCAGGACGAAGGGCGAGACCCGCCGGCTCCTTGCGCCGCCGTAGTCGATGGCGTTCGACAGGATCAGCTCGTCTCGGGCCCGGGTCATGGCCACGTAGAACAGCCGGCGCTCCTCCTGGACATGGAAGTCCCCCTCCGGCAGCACCTCGCTGACGAGCGCCAGCGGGACGGACAGCGATTCGCGGCGCGCGGTGATCGGGAATCGGCCGGCCACCAGGCCCGGCAGGAAGACCACGGGGAACTCGAGCCCCTTGGCCTTGTGGACCGTGAGCACCGCGACGGCATCCGCATCCGGATCGAGATCCGCGGTGGCGGGGTCATCGCCAGCCTCCACCAGCGTGGCCAGGTGCGGCGCGAGGAACACGGCCCGATCGTCCACGAGGAGGGACGACTGGGACCGCACGATCTCGAAGAAGCGGGCGATGTTGCTCAACGCTTCCTCCGCTGCGGCGGTCTCCGTGCCAACCAGCCGGGTGAGCAAGCCGGAGGTCCGGAGGAACGTCAGCAGCAGCTCCCCCGCGGGCCGGCTACGGGCCAGCTCCTCCAGCCGAGCCAGCTCCTCCAGAAGCCGCTCCGCCGCCGCGCGGCCAGCCGCCGAGATTCGCAGCGCGCCGGGCTGCTCCACCACGTCCACGAGCATCTCCCGGATGGTCCGGCTGCGGCGACGCGCGTTGGCTGCGATCAGCGCGAGGTCGTCCGCGGCGAACCCGTAGATCTCGGACGCGGCGAGCGCGTACAGGTCCACGCTGGAGCCCGGGTCCGCCATCACGCGCAGGAACGAGAGGAGCAGGCGCACCTCGGGACGCGCGTACAGGCCCGACGTCCCCGAGAAGCGCCACGGGACGCCGGCCATCGTCAGGCCGCGCAGGATGGGGTCGGCGTCCGCGTTGGCCCTGACCAGGACGGCGTGGTCCCCCGGGCGAGCGCCGGCCGTCACTCGGCGCGCAATCTCGGCGGCCACCCAGTCCGCCTCCTGCGAGCCCGTGGCAAAGACCTCGCGCCGGACGGGCGCCGCTGACGTCGCTGTCCGCTCCGGCTTGAGCTCCTTGCTGATGCCGGCCCGGACCTCGAGGCGATCCGGGTCGTTGAAGCGCACCAGTCTGTGGGACGCCTCCAGGATGGGCGCGAGCGACCGGTAATTCCGATGCAGGACCACGGTCCTGGCGCCCGGATAGCGGTCACGGAACTCCAGGATGTTGCTGATCGCGGCGCCCCGGAACTTGTAGATCGACTGGTCGTCGTCGCCCACGACGGTCACGTTCTGGTGGCGGTCAGCCAGCAGCGCGACCAGCTCCGACTGCGCGCGGTTGGTGTCCTGGAACTCATCCACGAGGATGTACTTGAAGCGCCCGGCGACCTCCTGGCGGACGGCCGGCGAGCCGCGCAGCAGGCGGAGGGCCAGCGCGACCTGGTCGCCGAAGTCGATCAGGCCGTTGGCCCCGAGGAGCTCCTGGTAGCGGGCGTACGCCCCGGCCAGTTCCACCTGGCGGGCCGCTTCTTCGACCTGGGCCGCGACTGCATCCTGCTCCGCCGCCGTGGCCGGCTGGGCCGCCAACGCCGCTGCCGCCGACAGCGCCAGCGCCGCCGCGTGACCGCGGTATGCCTCCGGCGAGACGTCCTCGTCCTTGCAGCGCGAGAAGAACCCGACCAGGGCCGCGAGGAACCGGGTGGGATCACCCAGCGGACGGAAGCGCTCCAGGTCCAGCTGGAACAGGTGCTCCCGCAGGAAGATCACCGCCTCGGCGCGGCTGAGGACGCGGAGATCCGAGGGCAGACCCAGTTCGAAGGCGAACTCCCGGATCAGCCGGTCCCCGAACGCGTGGAACGTGCCGATCGCGGTATCCGCGTAGCCGTAGGGCACCAGCTGGTCCACCCGGACCTGCATCTCCTCCGCAGCCTTGTCCGTGAAGGTCAGGGCGAGGATCTCTCGAGGACGGGCGCGCCGGGTGGCCACGAGCCACGCGATCCGCCGCGTGATGACCTGCGTCTTTCCCGTGCCCGCCCCCGCGACCACGAGCAGCGGACCCGCGTCATGGGTCACCGCGCGCAGCTGCTCCGGGTTCAGACCACCGAGCAGCGCATCAAGGCTGGGTGTCTCCGGGACGGCCACGACGGGCTGGGCGTGGAATCCCTCCCACACTGGCAGTTGATCCAGCGGCAGGGGCTCGCCAACCCGCACCCTGGTCATGGTGCCGTCGGGGGCGGTGGGGATGGGGGCGCTGCTGGAGAGACGCGAGGGAGCCATGCGCGGAGCATCGCCGGGCCCCGTGACAGCTAGGCTGTCAGCCGGCGCGCCGCGGTGACGCCAGCGCCACGCGGACCGCCTCGGTCTCTTCGGCCGACAGAGCGGTCTCGGCGCGTCCGGCCACCAGTGCCTTGCCGTAGATCCGCGTCCCGGCGCGCGCGTGCAGGCTGCTGATCACCAGCCCATTGGCGGCCGCGTCCATCAGCGCGAGGGCGAAGCTCTGGTTCCCGCCCGTCTCCTCGAACGGGTTGAAACGGACGAGCGCGACCCGCTGCAGCGCGCCCCTGAGGTCGCCCTCGACGATGGCCGATCGCGCGGCAAGCTGATCCACATCGCGGCCGATCCGGTCCACCCGCTCCAGGCTCCCGGTCAGCATCGCCTCGAGGCTCCCGCCGTCCGACCCCCGCGTCATGCCGTTGACTCGCCGCGCAAGCCGGCCGATCCGTCGCGCCTGCACCACGACGGCCACCGCAAGGCCAACGACCAGGACGATCAGGGCGGCCATGAGTGGCGCGAGAATCGGGCTCGTCGCGAGATCAAGGTTGATGGTGTGGCTCCTCCGGCTGGCTGGCGGGAGTGTAGCGCAGGGGCGCCCAGGTGGACCCAGCGCGCCGCGCGACCCGCCGGCGGCAGGACGCTCCTTCCCGATGCTATTCTCTGGCCCGGCCGGTCCAACGGCCGCACCCAGCGGAGGCCCACATCTTCATGGCGAAGCGCGCACGCGTCTCCGGTCGACCGACCAGCCGGCCCCGACCCGACCGGCCGCTCGGGGCCGCGTCCGGCACCGCCGGCAAGCCCTCCGCCGCCGCGTCCAAGGCACCCGCCGCCTCTCTCACGGAAGAAGAGGCGCAGCGCGCCGCGGAGCTTGAGGCCGCGCTCGTCGCCCAGGAGAAGGCCGCCGCCCGCGCCCGCGCCGCCGCGCTGGCCGCCCGCGCCCGCCGCGCCGGAGGCGGCAGGGAGATGGATCCCGAGCTGCTCAACCAGCCACTCAGCGTGCGCGCCGCTCACGAGTATGCCTACGTGGCGCGTGACGTCCGCCGCATCGGCCTCACGGCAGGCCTGATGCTCGCGATCCTCCTGGCTATCGCGCTCGCCATCAACGTCGGCGGCGTGATCAAGCTCTGATCGCCGCTCCGGGCCACGCGCGGAGCGTGCGCCTGCGCCGCGCGTAGACTGCGCCCATGCCCGCCAGACGCCCCACCGGCGCCCGTCCCGACGCGCTCTTCCGCCCGCCCCCCGAACGGCAACCCCTTGCCGCCCGAATGCGGCCGCGCACCCTCGACGAGCTCGTCGGCCAGGAGCACCTCCTCGGCCAGCGCGGGCCACTGCGGCGCTCCGTCTCGCGCGGCCACCTCTCGTCGCTCCTGCTATGGGGCCCGCCGGGCACCGGGAAGACCAGCCTGGCGCGCGTGCTCGCGCTTGCGGTCGGGGCCGAGTTCGCCACGCTCTCGGCCGTCATGTCCGGCGTTGCCGACGTCCGGGCGCTGATCGCCGAGGCCCAGGAGCGCTCGGCGCTCCACCGCGCCAGGACGGTCCTGTTCCTCGACGAGATCCATCGGTTCAACAAGGCGCAGCAGGATGCTCTCCTGCCCCACGTTGAGGACGGCACCGTGATCCTGGTGGGCGCCACCACCGAGAACCCCTACTTCGAAGTGAACTCGGCACTCCTCTCCCGGATGCGCGTCTGGCGCCTGGAGCCGCTGACCGACGGCGACATCACGACGGTCCTCCGGCGCGCACTCGACGACGCCGAGCGCGGCCTGGCTGGACCCCTGGGCCCCGTGGGCGGTGTCGCCCTGGAGTCCGGGCCGTTCGACCACCTGGTCTCCGTGGCCGGGGGTGACGCACGCTCCGCGCTGAATATCCTGGAGGCGGCGGTCGCGATGGCCGACGGAGAAGGAGCACGCGATGAGGAGGGCCGGGTGTCGCCGCGCATCGAGGACGTCGAGGCGGCGGCCCAGCAGCGCGTCCTGGGCTACGACCGGGCGGGCGACGGGCATTTCGATACTGCCTCCGCGCTCATCAAGAGTATCCGCGGCAACGACCCCGATGCGGCGCTGTACTGGCTGGCCACCATGATCGAGGCCGGCGAGGACCCCAAGTTCATCGCCCGCCGGCTGGTCATCTCCGCCTCCGAGGATGTCGGGAACGCGGACCCCAGGGGCCTCCAGGTCGCGGTGGCGGCAGCCCAGGCGTTGGAGTTCGTCGGCCTCCCGGAGGCGCAATACGCCCTGGCGCAGGCCACGATCCTGCTGGCCGTGCTGCCCAAGTCCGATTCGACGGGGCGCGCCTACTTCGCCGCCCTGGACGACGTGAAACAGCAGGGCTCGCTGCCAGTTCCGTTGCACCTGCGCAACGCCGCGGACCGCCGGATGCAGCACCACGGGATCGGCGTGGGCTACCGCAACCCACACGATTTCGAGGGTGAGGACGTGACGCAGGCCTACCTCCCCGATGCCCTCGCGGGTCGCCGCTACTACCTGCCCACCGACGAGGGGCAGGAAGCCGCCCTGAAGGCGCGGATGGAGGCCCGGACAACCCGTCGATCCGAAGGGCTGATCAAGCGCAAGCGTGGGCGCTGAGGCCAACCCGTCGCCGACCCGTCGGCAAGGCCGTCAGCACCGTCTGACAGCCACGGGCCAGCCGCCTACACCAGCAATGTCCGCTGTCTGATACCGCGGCGAAGCCTTTCGGCAAACTCGTCGGCGCCCCCGCCGACTGGCGCACGCAGGCCAATTCAATAGTGTGTGGCTTGTACCGGGGCCCACCGCACTCTGGGTCCCGGCACTACGCCCTGATCGTCGGGTCCGGACCCAATCCAGTAGATAAGCATGCTGGATCCGGACCCGGCATGGGCCCCCTCCGGCCGCCCGGCCCGTGGACGAGCGCGAGCCTCCTGGCCCAGCGGCGTGACGTGACAATCGCCTCCGTCGGCGTCGATTCCGGGCCCTGGCTGGCGTGATACTGTGGCTCCGACCACGGCGGACGGATCGACCAGCGTGACGTCGATCCGCCGAGCCGAATCCACACAGATCGCCGGAGCCCAGCATCGACCGCCCTATCCGGCCGTTGACCGCCCTGGCGCCAGACGCGGAGGCCGAGGAGAGACGCCCGATCCAGGGTCCCGGCGCCCGGGTCCCCGCCCTCGGGCCGTCGGCAGCTGCCGGGTCCTCTGCCATCGACGATCAGGGCGCCCTCGCCATGCTCAACGAGATGCAAGCGGGAGCGGCGATCGTCGATGACGACTGGCGTTTCCGCTACCTCAATCCGTCGGCGGCACGGCTCGTCGGGCGACCGGTGGCCGACCTCCTGAACCAGAGCGTGCTCAACGTGGTGGGCGGCTTTGCGGGCTCCGAGATCCACCGCCGCCTGGCGAGCTGCATGGCCGAACGGCGGCCGTGCAGGTTTGAGGCCGGGTACGCGTTCGAGGATGGAACCGTCGGCTGGTTCGACATCAACGTGGAGCCCGTCCACGAGGGGATCTTCGTGCTCGCTCTCGCGGTCACGGAGCAACACGAGGCTGTCGAGGAGCTGCGCGCAAGCGAGGCGCGATTCCGGGCGGCCTTTGAGGCCGTTCGGGATCCGATGGCGATCCTCGGACCGGGCGACGCACCCGACAACCGCACGCCGGGCCTCGACGTGCGCTGGGTCAACCGGGCATGGCGGGAGCAGGTTTGGGCTGGGTCTGCGTCGCCGTCGGGGGCCACGATCACGGCATCGACGCCGGGCCTTGGCGCGCTCGTGCCGCTGGCCGGCCAGGCCACAGACACGGGGCAGCTGGCCAGCACCACACTGGGGCTGGGCGAGCGACTGTACGACGCCACCATCGGGCAGAGCCCCGATGGCTTCGTCGCCACCCTGCGCGACATCACGGACCGTCTCCGGCGGGAGCGCGAGCTGATCGCGTCGGAGGAGCGCTATCGATCGCTGGTCGCCGAGCTGGATGCCGTCGTCACCGTTCAGGATGTCGCAAACGACAGCGGGTTCGTCTCGGGGCAGACCGAGTTGCTCTTCGGCTACAGCGCGGAACAGCTGGCCAGCCCGGGCTTCTGGCGCAGCCTGGTTGTGCCGGAGGACCGGGCGCCGGTCATTGCCACCTGGGACAGGGCGCAGGAGCGCCGCATCCTCGAACCGGAGCTCCTGCGCTACGAGCTGGAGTACCGGATCCTCCGGTCGGACGACGAGATCGTCTGGCTGAATGAGCGGATGCGCGCCGTCGTCGGTGACGACGGCCTGGCCGTGCGCTGGTACGGCGTCGCGACCGACGTGACCGGACGGCGGCGGCATGAGGGCGACGCCGCAGCCTCCCGTGAAGCGTTTCGGGCCCTCTTCGAGAACGCGCCGCTGTACAGCATGGTCGTGCGGCAGGAGCGCGATGAGGCAGGGCAGGTCGTGGACTGGGAGTTCCAGGCACTCAATCAGTCGGCGATCGAGCTGCTTGGGACGTCGGCCAATCAGATCGTCGGCAGGAGGGTGAGCGAGCTGTACGGCGCGGCCGTGGAGATTGCCCTTGCCGCATCACTGGACATGGCCGGCGGCGGCAGACCCGTCACGCGAGATATCGTGCTCCCGGCCAACGGACGGACGTACCAGGTCACCAGCTTTGGGTTTGGGGAGGACCTGTGTGGCCTCCTCGCCCTGGACGTGACTGAATCCCTGCGAGCCCGCGCGACGAACGAGCAGCTGGCCCGGATGGCCGCCCTCGGCCAGCTTGCGGCCCGAGTCGCCCACGACTTCAAGAACCTGCTGTTCGGTATCGAGCTCCATCTTGGCCTGATGGGTCCTGACGAACCCCGGGATGAGTTGGTCTCGGACATCGACTCTGTCCGCAAGGCGGTCGCCATGGGGACCGCCCTCTCCCGACAGTTGCTCGACTTCGCCCGGCCGCGACCCCCGACCTCCGTCACCGACGTCGGTCAGTCCATCCGGGAACTCAGGCCGGTCCTGGAGCGCCTTGCCGGTCATCAGATCAGCCTCGACCTTCGACTGCCCGCCGGAACACTTCCAGCCCAGATCGATGATGTGCATCTCCAGCAGGTCTTCCTCGATCTCGTCCTCAACGCGCGTGATGCCACGCCCGGGGCCGGACGGATCGTCATCGAGGCCATCGCCCAGACGCTGCGCGCCAGCGACGCGACCAGGATCGGCCTGGCGACAGGACACTACGTCGTAATCCGCGTTGCCGATCACGGCAGCGGGATCCCGCCCGAGAACCTGGAGCGGATCTTCGAGCCCTACTTCACGACCAAGCCGGGGGGTAGCGGGACGGGACTGGGCCTCGCGACCGCATTTGCCACCCTGCAGGCGGCCGGCGGCGCCATCCACGCGGCCAACCAACCCGGCGGAGGTGCGATCATGACGATCTACCTTCGCGCTCCCGACCGGAGGGCGCGCCGGTGAGTTCCGTCAGGACGGGAGTGCAGACCGTGGTTGCCGTGGCCGTAGTCGCGCAGACGGGCAGTGGGCGACCCGCCGTGGCGCCGCCGCCGTGGCACCCAGGTCCCGCGCGCCTCGGCGGACGCTCTGTGGCGGGGCCCCGGTGACCACCGAGCGCCAGACGCCGTCGTCCCCGGGCGTCCTCCGCGCCGTGATCGCCGATGACCACGTGGTGGTCCGGACCGGCCTGACGCGGGTCCTCGAGTCGAGTCGAGTCGCGACTGTGGTCGCGACTGTCGGCAGTGGCGACGACCTGGTCCAGTCGGTGCTGGATCCCGATCTCCGTGCCGACTTCGTCATCATGGATCTCGGGATGCCCGGCGGCGGGATCCCGCTCATCGAATCGCTCCGCGCGCTCCGCCCCACACTGCGAATCCTGGTGTACTCGATGAACGATGGGCATGACTGGGCCGTGCGCTGCCTGAGCGCGGGGGCCAACGGCTACGTCTCGAAGTCCGCCGACGTCGCCGACCTCATGAACGCGCTGACGCAGCTGGCGAGTGGCCGGCGCTACGTCAGCCAGCACGTCTCCGAGCAGTTGCTGGACCTGATGATCTCCGGCGGCCAGGAGGCCATCGCGCGACCACACACTCTGCTGTCGAACCGCGAGATGGACGTGTTCACCCGCCTGGCCCGTGGTGAGTCGACGGGGGCGATCGCCGAAACGCTCGGGCTGTCACCAAAGACGATCAGCACCTATCGTGGGCGAGTCCTCGAGAAGCTCGGGCTGGAGACCAACGCCGACCTGACGCTGTACGCCATCCGCCGCGGCCTGATCGCGTCCTGATCGCGTCCCCCGGGGGCAGCCGCAGGCTCGTGAGGCATGACGGCGCGGCCGCTACCCGGGCACGGACGACGGGCCGGGCAGCGTCGGGGCAACGATGATGTACCGGCCGTCGCGCTCCGGGTAGGGACCCTCCGGTCGCGCCCACGGGAGGAAGTTGCGGACCATCTCCGCCGAATCCTGGAAGACGCCGGGGCCGTCGGAGCGGCCCCAGATCATGGAGACCCGTGGGTACCAAGGATCCATGATGTACACGCCGCCCACGGTGGCATCGGCGAAGACCGTGGGATCGGCGTCGGCCCGGTAGCCGTTCATGACCCAGGCGTGGGCCCCGCGCCAGACCAGCAGGATCACCGGCGATCCCGTCCGCGATAGTGCCGCCGCGGCGCCGCGGAGGGCGCCGGCCCGGGTCTGGTAGACGGTGACGGTGTAGCCCCCTACCCCGTACGCCGTGATCGCCGACGCGATCGCCGTGGGCCCCCAGCCGCCATTGCGGCTGTCGGCCACGGTGGACCACTCGCCGACCCGCCCTGCGACCGCTGTCTGGAACGCGACCGACGTGTCGGCGCGCTGGCGCATCGCGAGGACCATCTGCACCGTGGCGGGTGAGCACCAGTCCTTCTGGGCCTCCGAGGCGAAGCTGGCGACCGGGTCCGCGACGAGGCGCACGTCGACCGCGACCCGCACCGGCAACGGCGTCGGGGTTGGTATCGCCGGCGAAGCGGTCGCGGGCGGGCGCGGCGCGCTGGGCGCCAGCGTCGGCGGAACTGTTGGGGGCAATGTGGGGGGCGATGTCGGGGATTGGCCCGCGGGCGACATGGGGGCGATCGCCACCAGGGTGGCCGCGGGACCGGGGCCGGCGCTGGCTCTGGGCAGCCCCACGCCGGCCGTCACCACGCCGGCGATCGCCGCGACCAACGCCAGTGCCGAGACGAGGGCGCCGCGTTCCGGCTTCATGGCTCGAGATCCAGCGCACGCACGTGGCGGGGCCGGAACACGGCGATCGGGCGACGGTCGAACGTGGCCACCCGCCGCACCCCGAGGCGCTCCGCAAGGGCCACCAGCACGGCGTCCGCCAACCGCGGCCGATGCTCCGCGGCCTCCCCCAACAGCCCGGCCGCACGAGACAGGTCAGCCGTCGTGGGCGCCACCAGCCGGATCTCGCCGCCAACCAGCGAATCCACCACGGCCAGTGAGGCGCGCTGACCCAGCTCGCGCTGCAGCAGCACGTCCAGCTCGCCGAGGGTCAGGGCGGACAGGAGGAGCGGCTCGTCTGCGCGGCGAAACCAGGCCACGGCGGCATCATGGTTGAGATCCGCCCGATCGGCCGCCGCGAGGACCGCGCTGGTGTCGAGCAGGATGGCCATGGTCAGACCCGCCGGGCCGATCGGCCGGCCTCGCGCCGCGCGATGACACGGCCATCCAGCGATAGCCGCCCATGACTGCTTCGGCCGACGCCGATGAAGGCCAGGTCCGGCGCCGCTTCGTTCGCGGCCAGCCAGGTCTCGAGCGCCTCTCCGATGATGGCGGTCTTGGTGGTGCGCTGGAGATGCGCCACTCGATCCAGTCGTTCCAGCAGGTCACCCTCGAGGAGAACCGTCGTCCGCTTGGTTGTCATATGACCGCATATATGCGCTACTGGCGCGATCCTGTCAAGCCGTGGCACGATCCCGCCGTCACGTCGAACCGTTCGCGGTGCCCCGCCCGTACCGCCGCCCGATCCGCGTCCGCCATCGCCCGCACCCAACCCCGCCAGGAGGCCGCCAGTGACCCGCTTCGAGCCCAACCTCCGGATCCCTGGCCCGGTGGGCCTGCCGCCCTCCGTCCGCGCTGCGGGCGGGCGCCAGATGATCAACCACCGCAGCCCGGAGTTCGCGGCGATGCTCGTCCGCGTCCTCGACCGGATGCGGCCGTTCTTCGGGACCGACAACGACATCGCCATCCTGTCGTGCTCAGGCTCGGGCGGGATGGAGGCGGTCGTGGTCAACACGATCTCCCCGGGCGACCGCGTCCTCGTGCTCAGCATCGGCTCCTTCGGCGATCGATTTGCGGAGGTGGCGACGGCCTTCGGGGCGAACGTCACGAAGCTCGATTTCGAGTGGGGCACCGCCGCTGATCCGGCGGTCGTGCGCGCGCACCTGGCCGCTAACCCCGGCTACCGTGCCGTCCTGATCACGCACAACGAGACCTCGACCGGGGTCATCAACCCGCTCGCCGAGCTGGCCGCCGTCTGCCGTGAGGTGCAGCCGGAGGCCCTGATCCTGGTCGACGGGATCTCGAGCATCGGCGCGGTCCCGTTCGAGATGGACGCGTGGGGCGTTGACGTGGCCGTGACCGCGTCCCAGAAGGCGTGGATGTCGGCCCCGGGGCTGGCCATGGTTGCTGCCTCGCGGCGGGCCTGGCACGCCATGGAGACCACGACGGGCCCGCGCTTCTACTTCGACCTTCGGGCGCATCGCAAGGCGCATGCCACGGGCGAGACGCCCTGGACGCCGGCGGTCGCCGCATTCTTCCAGGTCGACGAGGGGCTGCGCCTCCTGGAGCAGGAGACCACCGCCGGCGTGTTCGCCCGGCACCTGGCCTGCGCGGCCGCCACCCGGGCGGCCATCGCCGAGCTGGGCTTCCCGATGCTGGCCGCTCCCGCCCATGCGTCGAAGACCGTCACGGCAGTGCTGATCCCGGATGGCCTCGACTGGAAGGCGTTCAACGCCGCCGTCACGCGTCGCGGCATTGTCCTGGCCGGCGGCCAGGGCAAGTTGACCGGGAAGATCTTCCGGGTGGGCCACCTGGGCTCGGCCACGGTCGAGGAGATCCTCGGCGTCGCCGCCGCCTTCGAAGGCGCACTGATCGAGCTGGGCCGGCCGGTGACCCCGGGCGCGGCCGTCGCAGCGGCGCAGCGCGCCGCCCTGGCAAGTGCAGCGGCCCCGGTCGCGGAGGAGAAGTGATGCGGATCCTGGTCGCCGAGCCCATCGCGGAGGAGGGCATCGCCCAGCTCCGTGAGCAGCATGACGTCGACGTCCGGATCGGGCTCAATCCCGACCAGCTCGCCGAGATCATGGGCGAGTACGACGCGCTGGTCGTCCGCAGCCAGGTGGACGTCGACGCGAAGCTGATCGCCGCGGGCAAGCGCCTGACGGTCATCGGCCGGGCCGGCGTCGGCGTGGACAACGTGGACCTGGACTCGGCCACCCGGGCCGGAATCACCGTGGTCAACGCACCCACCGGCAACACCATCGCGGCGACCGAGCAGACCCTGGCGCTGATGCTGGCCGTCGCGCGCAAGGTCGCGGCCGCGGACGCATCGCTCCGGCGCGGCGAGTGGAAGCGGGCGCAGTTCACCGGACTCGAGCTCCGCGGGCGGACCCTCGGGATCATCGGCCTCGGCAAGATCGGCCAGGCCATCGCCCAGCGGGCGCGCGCCTTCGAGATGACGGTCGTGGGCGTTGACCCGTACGTCAGCACCGAGCAGGCCGCCCTCCACGGCATCGAACTGGTGGACCTGGATGCGCTCCTGGCCCGGTCGGACGTCGTCACGATCCACGTGCCGCTCACCCGCTCGACCAAGGGGATGATCAACACGGCCGCCATCGCCAAGATGAAGAAGACGGCGATCCTGCTCAACGTCGCCCGCGGCGGCGTGATCGACGAGCGTGACGTCGCCGATGCGCTCAAGGCGGGCCGGCTGGGCGGCGCCGGGATCGACGTCTTCGATCACGAGCCACCAAAGGATTCACCGCTCCTCGAGGCGCCCAACACCGTCCTCACGCCCCACCTGGGCGCCTCGACGGCCGAGGCGCAGATCCTGGTCGCCGAGGAGGTCGCGGAGCAGATCCTCGATGTCCTGGCCGGTCGCAGTGCCCGCTACGCGGTCAATGCCCCGCTGCTGACCCCGGAGACCGCCAAGGCGATCGCCCCGTACCTCCCGCTGGCCGAGATGCTTGGCCGCTTCTTCGCGCAGTTCTGCCGGACCGGCGTCACCACGCTGACGCTGGAGATCGCCGGCGAGCCCGCCGCTCACGACGCCTCGCCGCTGACCGCAGCGGTCCTGCGCGGCCTCCTGGAGACCACCACGACCGAGCGGGTCAACCTCATCAACGCGGGCGCCCTGGCCAAGGCCCGCGGTATCACCGTCGTCGAGAAGAAGGTCCCCAGCGCCGGCACGTACGCCGCGCAGCTGACGCTCTCGGGCGAGGCCAATGGCGTCGTCACCAGGGTTGCCGGCACCATCGCCAACGGCGAGCCACGCCTCACCCGGCTCGACGACTACGGGATCGACATGGCCGCCACTGACGTCATGCTCATCACGCGGCACCTCGACCGCCCGGGCACCATGGGACGGATCGGCCTGATGCTCGGCGAGGCCGATGTGAATATCAGCGCCATGCACCTTGCCCGCTCCGAGCCGCGCCAGGACGCCTTGATGATCCTCGCGCTCGACGACGACCTCCCGGCCGACGTCGCCGGCGCGATCCGCGGTCACGACGCGGTCCTGGACCTGTGGACGGTCCGGCTGGTCGCCGAGCGGTGACGGGAGCGGCGCCCTCCCGGGCGCCGCTCCACGCGTCCGGGCGGCGCGGCGCGCTCGTCCTGGTCCGCCACGGCCAGTCGACGTGGGTTGCGGAGGGTCGCTTCCAGGGTCGCCTCGACCCGCCGCTCTCCCGGCTCGGGCTGGCGCAGGCGCGCCGCACCGGTGCGTGGCTGGCTGCCCCAGGCGGCCCGCCCGGCCTGGGCCTCCCCACCCCGCCGCACGAGATCGTACATTCCCCGCTGCTGCGCGCAGCCCGGACCGCGGAGATCATCGCGGCTGCCGTCCGCACGTCCACCGGACGACCTTCGATCCCGCTCCGGCGGGCCGACGCGGGGCTGGCAGAGGTGGGCATGGGCGCCTGGGAGGGGCTCACGATCGCCGAAGTCGACGCCCGCTGGCCGGCCGAGCACGCGGCCTGGAGAGCCGATGCCCAGGGCACCACGCCGCCAGGTGGCGAGCCACTCAGGGCGGCCAACGACCGGGTCCGCGCCGCCCTTCCGGGCCTCCTCGGCCGCCTCGAGGCACGAGCCGAAGGGCCAGGTGGCCGTCCCTGGTCGATAGTTGTTGCCCACGGCGGCATCCTGCGACTGGTGTCCTTCGCCCTCCTGGACCTGCCGCTCGACCGCTTCTGGGTCCTCCCGTTCGCCCTGGCCGCCGTGACCGTGATCGACCTCGACGATGGACGAGCCAGCCTGCGGGCCCACAATCTCGTGGAACACCTCATGGGCGCCGGCCGTGACGCGATGCCGGCGGACGCGGGGGACGACCCGGCGGAAGCCGAGGCCGGGCTCCGGGCCCTCTAGTCGGAGCGGCGCCGCAGCCTGGGGTCCAGGCCGGCGCTTCGGGGGCGCCGGAGACGGCCGCGCACGGCCAGCCGGAGCAGCTGCATTCGAAGTCGGACGGAGGCATCGCGCATGGCGCGGAGCCGCTCGTCCCCCAGCGCGCGGCGCCCGTAGGTCACCTCGACCTTGGCGTTGGCCACCGTGGCGAGCTCGGGCCGTACCGTGGGCATCGCTTCGCCCAGCATCCCGGCGTATTCGTACACCGTCTGGGCGGGACGGGGTCCGAGACCGAACCGGCGCGCCAGGCCCACGAGCCCGACCCAGGCCTGATCGGGGCCAATCTGTCCGCGCGGGCCCCGGATCGTGACGCGGATGGCGACAACCATCACCCCAAGGGCCAGGAGCAGCCCCACGAGGATGAAGGAGATGGTCGAGTCCCCGCCGAAGGCGCCAGGGTCGAACGTGTCGTTCCCGGCGCCATCCAGGCCGGTCTCGTCACCCGGGTTGTCCACCGGTACCACGCTGGCGTCTGGGTCGAACGTCGCCTGCGCCACTGGCTGGCCCGACGGCAGCGCGACATCACGGGAGACGCCTCCCCCGGTGGGATCGAACTCCACCCAGCCGAAGCCCGGGAAGTAGACCTCGACCCAGGCGTGTGCGGAGGCATAGGCGATGGTCTCGATGCCACCCGACCGAGTGCCGGGGAGGAATCCCTCGACGTAGCGCGCCGCGATGCCCATCTCGCGGAGCAAGATCGTCATCGTGGAGGCGTAGTACTGGCAGAACCCGCGGCGAACCTTGGCGAAGCACTCGACCGTGCTCAGGCCGTCGCAGGCCGCCTCACGCAGGTCGGTGTCGTACGTGAAGTTCGACGGGTTACGGAAGTAGTTGACCATCCCGGCCGCCGTGTCGAACGGGGTGGTGGTCCCGACCTGCGACCGGATGCGGCCCAGGAGGGCGTCGGCCTGCGGGCCGATGGCGCCGGCCGGGACGTCGAGGTAGAGCGCCCGGATCTCCGTGGGGTAGTCCGTGCCGGCGGCCCTGAGCCGGTTCTGCGTCAGGGCGCCCGGCTGGTCGTCGCCGAGCGTGGGCACGAGGGCGGTCACGACGTAGGGGCCGGTCCCGGAGCTGTTCGCGCTCGTGAAATAGCCGGCGGAACCGGTCACGTTGATCGATGCCGCACGGTCGATGTTGAGGATGGTCTGGGGCGCCATGACGACGTCGCCGCGGTAGGCCTCCGGCCGGATCGTGATGGTCACGGCCCGCCGGCCCTGCAACTGCTGTGGATCGTCTGCGAGGCCCTTGAGCAGTGGCGCCCCGGCGACTCGGCTGGTCGCATGGGTGCTCCCGAAGGTCCACGAGTTCAGGTCGAACTTGGCGTAGGTGACCGCCCGCCAGTAGAGCCGCTGCGTCTCGCCGGCCGGGAGGACCGCCGTGAAGGCCGTCCCGTCCTGGCTCCCCCACCGGTTTGCGATGGGGAGCTTGGCCCCAAAGGCGAGTGCGCTGACCGTTCGGTTGGAGCCGCCGGTGGGCAAGAAGCGCTGGAGCGACTGGCTGATCTCCACCAGCCGCTGCGGCAGGTCGGCCAGGGCCGACTGAAGCGGCGCCGAACGGGCGGTCGCCGTCAGGACGACCGCCCCCGCAACCGCGAGTGTCACGAAGATGGCACCGCCGCGCTGGTAGGCGCCGCGGACCGCCGCGGGATCGCCGATCCGGCTGCGCAGCCACTTGGTCCGCTCGTCCAGCGCATGCGAACGGTTCATCAGCAGCAGCGCCGCCACCGTGAAGGCGACCAGCAGGAACAGCTGGTCATGCTCGTTCAGCGCCATCGACAGCAGCAGGGTGAGGCCAAGGACGAGGGCCGCATCGAACGGGCGCCGGTGGCCGAAGACGGCGTAACCCGCGTACTGGCCGGTCCCCCAGGCCAGGACCCCGAAGAAGAGCATGTAGTGCCCGAACTCGCGGGTGGTGGTCCGGTGCTGGACCACAAAATCGACCCAGACCGTCCCGACGACCTGCGCCATGAGGCGGAAGAGCGAGACCGGATCGGTCTGGGTGGGCTTGAGCAGCCAGGCGCCAATCAGCGGCAGCACGACGGCCGCGAGCAGTGCGCCGGCGACGTGCGTACGCCAGCGCGACCAGCGCAGCTTCCCGCCCGCAAACCCGACCAGCACGCCGGCGATGGTGACGGGGACCATGAAGTCGGTGAGGTTGCCGCGCCCCAGGATCCAGGCGCCATCGTCGATCGACCAGCACACCGCGGCGGCCATCAGCGCGACCAGGATCACCGTGAGCCAGCCCTCGGCCGGGGCGAGCGGCAGCGGCCGGGCGGCGCGATCGAGTGGACGGACGGACGCGGCGGCTGTCACGAGACCAGCTGCTCCCCGAGGTCGCGACCTGGCACCACCGTGTACGACGCGATCCGGAACTCCGAGAGCCTGTGCTTGAAGGCACGCGACCGCTGGGCGAGCGTCGCCGCCAGCTCGGGCGTCGCCGGCAGGGCGGGCGCAAGGCTGCGATGGACGCCTGTGGCGTCGGCGGCCTGGCGAAAGGCCAGCTGATCGAGCGTGACGACGACCGCGTTGATGCCCTTGCGACGGAGGGTGGCCAGGGGGCGCACCCAGACCGGGTCCTGCGAGCCCGTGATCACCACCGTCGTCATCCCGTGGCGGATGCGGGGAGCGGTCCGGATCAGCGCCTCCACCAGCGGTGCCGCCCCGTCCCCGGAGACGGCCGCCAGGAGTTGCATGATCTTGAGCCGTTGCCGCGCTCCGCGGTCAGCCGGCACCTGGCCCAGCTGGCGGGCGTTCACGGTGATGCCCACGGCCCGGTTCTCGCGCAGGGCGCGGTCGGCGATGGAGGCCGCGGCGCGGACGGCCACTTCCACCGACGACTGGTCGCCGCGGCCTACCTGGCAGTCGCGATCCAGGTCCAGGACGATCCACAGGTCCGCGGTCTGCTCCAGCTCGAACTCCTTGACCTGGATCTCGCCCTGGCGAGCCGTTGACGGCCAGTGGATCCGGTTCATCGCGTCACCGGGTGCATACGGGCGAACCGTGGTCACCAGGGGCGTCGCGTGGAAGGAACGCTCGGGAGCAGAGCGCGCACCCTCGACGGTCGCCGCCGGGAGGCGCCAGAGCGGCAGCGCCTCGACGCGGGGGTAGACCACAACCGTCACGCCGTTGCCGACGGCGGCCGACGATTCGAACAGCCCGAACGGGTCCCCGGTGCGGATCACCAGCGGTTCGATCCGGAAGTGTCCCCGGCGATCGAGTGGCGTCCGGACCAGCCAGCTGCGCTCGGTTCGGCCGCCGACGGCGATCGCCCGCCCGGGCAATCCGCCGGGGAGCGAGGACGGGTTGTGGACCTCGAGCCACGGCTTGGGAATCCGGCTGGTATTCCGGACCGTGTAGGTGACCGTCAGTTTGTCGCCGACGTGGCCGCTGAGCGCCCCCACCGCATACCCGGCCTCCAGGTCGGCGAGTCCCAGGCGAGTCACGATGTAGGACCCGCCGACGACGAGCAAGCTCAGGTAGACCAGGTAGAAGAGGAACGCCTCGCCGGTCCCGAACGCGGTCCCCAGCAGGACCAGCCCGAGGATCGTGAGCTGCAGACGCCGGAGCACGACGCGCTGGCCCGCTGGATCCGCGGCCCGCTCAGCGCCCGCGCGCTGGCTGGCCCAGCTCCGGAGGCCGGACACCGGCGGCTGCCCGACCGCCAGCTTCGACCGGCGTCTGATCGAGCAGCTCGCCGACGACCTGGACCGGACCCACGTCGTGGATGGACGAGCTGGTCTTGATGATCAGCCGATGAGCCAGGGCCGGCTCCACGAGCGCCTTGATGTCGTCCGGGATGACGTAGTCGCGGCCCAGCAGGCCGGCCAGCGCCTGCCCGGCCCGGTAGAGGGCGATGGACCCGCGCGGCGAGGCGCCCAGGTACACATCCGGGTGCTGCCGCGACGCGCCTACCAGCCGGACGATGTACTCCGAGATGGCCGGATCCACGTAGACCTCGCGGACGGCCGCCTGCATGGCACGGAGCTCCTCGGTGGAGCACACGACGGCGATCTCATCGACCGGGTGGCGCCGCTTCTGCTCATCCAGGATGAGGATCTCCTCGACGGGCTGCGGGTAGCCCAGCCTGATGCGAAGCATGAACCGGTCGAGCTGTGCCTCCGGGAGCGCGAAGGTCCCTTCGTACTCGATCGGGTTCTGGGTGGCGATGACGAGGAAGGGGTCCGGCATCATGTAGGTGACGCCATCCACGGTGGCCTGGCGCTCCTCCATGCACTCGAGGAGCGCGGACTGCGTCTTGGGCGTTGCCCGGTTGATCTCGTCCGCGAGGACCACCTGGCTCATGATCGGCCCGGCCCGGAACTCGAACTCCTGGGACTTCTGGTTGTAGATCGAGAGGCCGGTCACGTCGGACGGGAGGAGGTCCGGGGTGAACTGGATGCGCCGGAAGGTGCAGCCGAGGCTCTTGGCAATGGCCTTGGCCAGCACCGTCTTGCCGGTCCCCGGGACATCCTCGATGAGCAGGTGCCCGCGGCACAGGAGCGCGACCAACGCGAGTCGCACCTCGTGGTGCTTGCCCACGATCACACGCTCGACATTCGCGAGAACCTTGTCGCCGGTCTCCTGGATCTTGCTCATGGCGCCCCCTGGGACTACGGGGTGAACAGGGCCGGGCGGCCCGGACGTGTTGCGGGGGATGGTACGACGAGGACGAAGGAAGGGCTGTTGGCGTGATGCGCGCCGACTCGCCGGCTTTGCCCCACGTGGGTCAGTACGACGGAATCCATGGGACGGATCATCCCCGGACCGGTTGGACCAGACGACGACAGGGGAGCACCATCTCAGCCGCGGATGAGGGTGTTGACACCCGCCCAGGCGGTCATCAGGCAGCCGACGATGCCCATCAGCGCGAGGAACGGCTCACCGCCCAGCCACGCGGCGACCCCAACGCCCCCGAACATGACCGCCAGGATCAGCGCGATGGCGGCGAGGCCGAGGCGCTCGATGACGGGACGGCCGGCGGGTTCGGGTGGAATGGACACTGCTCGAGAGTCTAGCAGCCGTCCCGGGGTGGCCCGATGGTCATGGCCTGATCAGGGAGGTTGGATGACGAGGTTGGTGGGCCTATCCTCGGGTGGGTGGCGCCTTGTGCGGACGCCACCGGATTTCGCCAGCCGGGAACCGAATGACACAGGCCCTCTCGGAATCGTTCTGCGAACGCTGCGGCACCAGGTACCAGCTCGAGAGCCATCGGGCGAAGTCGGGGGCCCTGGCAGGCGTACGCGTGCTCGGCAAGGGGCTGCGAAAGCTGGCCCTGACGCGGGCATCCAGCCTGGACGAGGCGCTCGAGACCGCCCGTCACGACGACGAGCGAGCGGCCAACAGCCGGGCACTGGAGGAGTTTCACGGCACCTTCCACTTCTGCCTGTCCTGCCGGCAGTACACCTGCGTCACCTGCTGGAACCCGGCCGCCGGCGTGTGCCTGGCGTGCGCACCAGCGACTGAGTCCGATACCGCGGAGGACATCGAGGCACCCCGCACCGCGATGACCTCCGAACAGGCCCGCCCGGAACAAGAGGCGGCGAGTCGCCCCGCCCACGACCAGATTGCGATCCCGCGGCAGGTTGACGAGTGGGGCCGGCCGATCTCGGGAGCGGTAGCGGCAGCACCGTCGGCACCGGAGGCCGTCGCAGCACCAAACCCGGCCGCCGCGGAGGCGGCATCGATCGGGCCCATCGAGATGGCGGCACGGCCGGCCGAGCCGCTCACCAAGCTCGCGACAGGGCGAGCCACAGATGCTCCCCCGGCCCAGTTCGACGACGACGCACCCATCGCATCACACATGGCGCCCCGGGCGAAGGTCGAAGGACGACCGATCGTTGTCCAGCCCGCCGTGGACGAGCCGATGGTGGCTGGGCCCCTGGTCACCGCCGCAGCAGGACCCGGCGTGCACGTGCCAGCGAGTGCGGCCGACTGGCTCCATCCGGGGACCAGCCTGGATGCCGCGATCGCCGCGTACGAGGCGGCGCTCCGCAGTGAGGCGCAACTGGTGATCACGCCGGTGGTCGCGGCGGCCGAGCCGGAGCCCATGGTGGAGCCGGAGCCCGAGTTGGAGCCCGAAGTCGCGGCGGCCGAGCCGGATCCCATGGTGGAGCCGGTACCGGAGCCCGAAGTCGCGGCGGCCGAGCCGGAGCCCATGGTGGAGCCGGAGCCCGAGTTGGAGCCCGAAGTCGCGGCGGCCGAGCCGGAGCCCATGGTGGCCACGCCCCCGAGACACCCGTCGACTGCGGATCTGCTTCCGTTCGTGACGGCGCCTTCGCCTCGGCCTCAACCACCCGTGGAGCCACTCCGAGCGGCAGCGCACCTGCAGGCGGACGCCGACGTGCGCCGATCGGAAGCGTCCGGCTTCGCGGAGGATCCGCGCTTCGCTGCCTGGAGCATCCACGCCCCCGAGGCTCCTCGACCGGTCGCCGGCCCCACGCCCGCCGAGGCCGTTCGGTCGGCCGCGAAGGCGGTGGGCGTTTCCACGCCGGCCAGCGGACCCGTCGCCACGGCGCCGCGCGTTGCCACGACGGCCGGCGGCCAGGCCTGCGTCAACTGCGGGCTGTCCCTCTCGACCACTGCCCGCTTCTGCCGCCGGTGCGGAACCAGCCAGGGCTGACCACTCGGCGGGCGCAACCCTTGACGCCGGCCGCCGCTAGCGAACCCGGAGCGGCGTCCAGCGTGTCGCGTCCCGGCGTCGGAGCCGTCGCCAGAGCGTGCTCAGCAACGCCGTCAACGCCAGCGCCGCGGCCACGGCCGGCAGGAGGGACGCCCAGCGCCGGCCGTCTGCAGGGCCAAGCTGGCCATACGTGGTCGTCGCGATCACCAGGGGCGCCGCCAGGATCATGGCCAGCGTAGGACGCGGGAGCGATCGGGTGTCCATCCACGGCTCATGAACGCGTGTGGCAAGGCGCACACCCGCGGCGACCGAGATCCATGTCGGCGTGAAGAGTGCGAGGCCGACGATCGTGGCGCCGAGCAGCGCCTCATCCGTGGCTGCGAGGCACCAGTCCAGCACGTAGGCAGCGGCCACGAGGCCGGCAAGGCAGGCAGCAACGGCCGCGATCGCAGCCAGCCGCCGTTCGGTCGGGGTGAGCGCAAGTGGTACCACGGCGCGGGCCTCCCGGGAGGCCTGACGAGCAGGCCAATGACCGCGGGACGCGGGCCCGGATGCCAACCGGACCGTTCAGTAGAGGATCGCGGCGGTCCGCCTGACCGACCAGTGCCGGGCGGCCCCATCGGGCTGCGGCCGCCCCAGTCGCCCGGCAGTACCCGAGTTGCTAGGTTGCTGCTGTCCGGGCCTCGCCGGCCGCGCGATCCCGAACATCGATCCACGCCGCGCCCAGCAGCACGGCCTGGAACGTGATGCTCAGCCATGCGAGTGCCGCAAACGCTGTCGCGACCGTGCCAAGGACGGCGGCGGCGCCGATGAGGCGCGGCGCCACGAAGACGAAGAGCCGGGCGACAACGACAAGCACCGCCGTCACGACGATCGCGGGCGTCACGATGGCGCGCCACCCGGCGCGCCTGGGCGGGACCAGCCGATAGACGGTGCTGAGCGCTGCAGCGGTCGCGATAGGGCCGGTCAGGTCGAACAGCAGCGCCACCAGGACAGAGAGCGGCCGGCCGCCTGTCGCCTCGGCCGCGGTGACGAAGGCACGGACGCCCGCCACGACGGTGACCATCATGAAGACCAGGCCAAGCACGCCGACGGACATGACCCCCAGGATGGTGCGCCGAACGATCCCCCGTCGCGAGAGACCGCCAAACACTCGGCTCAGGGCGTCCTCGAACGCCGTGTAGAACTGGCTGGCTCCCCAGGCCAGACCGAGAAGGCCCAGGAGGGTGACGGAGCCCGCCAGGGCGGTCAGCTCATCGACCGCTGGCTTCAGCAGGTCCCGAAGTGGCGGGATCACGCCAACCACGACGTCGACGAACCGGTCGTGCAGCCGGCTGTCGCCGAGCACCGTGCCGGAGATGCCCAGGATGAGCAGGATCCCAGGCACCAGTGCGAACAGCGCCCGGTAGGCGAGGCCAGACGCCAGGAGGCTACCGCCCGCTGCTCCATAGCCCTCGACGATGGCGCGCAGGGCGCGCACGCCGCGGATGCCCAGGGCACCGGCGACCACTCGCTCCAGGACGCGGGGTGGACGAGCCGCGTTGCCCTCCCCGATCACCCCTTCAGGTCGTCGAAGAGGACCGGTTGGTTGTCGTTGGAGCGTCCCCGGCGCGGCGGGGCCACGAGGGCACGGACCTCGCCGCGGCGGACGAACCTGCGGCCACCAAGCTTGATGCTCTGGAGCGTGCCGTTGCGAGCCCAGCGCCCGATGGTCGACCGTAGGAACCGCACATTCGCGGCCGCCAGGAGATCGGCGGCCTCGGCCAGCGTGATCCAGTCCCCAGCCGCGCCCGCCATGTCAGTCCTCCCCGGCCCCCGATCGGCCCGATGTCGATCCGCCCGATGGCGATCCGGCCGATGGCGATCCGGCCGATGGCGATCCGCCCGATGGCGATCCGGCCGATGGCGATCGGCCCGATGGCGATCCGCCCGATGGCGATCCGGCCGAACCCGATCCGCTCGAACCCGATCCGCTCGACGCGGCCACGGGTGCACCGTCGCCGCTTGAGCTGGACGCCGGCGCCGCCTCCGGCGTTGAGCCGCCACTCCCCTCCCCGGCCGAATCGCCACCGTTCGATGACTCGTTCGGTCGAGAGGCTGCCTTGGTCCCGCTCGACGAGGCGCGCTCCTTCTTTGCCCAGCCCGTCCCCTTGAAGTGAACGGCCGGCGCTGTGAGGGCCTTCTTCATCGGCCCGCCGCTGCAGCTGGGGCAGGTCTCCGGCCCCGAAGCGTGCACGCCGTGCATCACCTCGGTCCGAACCCCGCAGTCGCCGCAGACATAGTCGTAGAGTGGCACCCTTCCTCCTGATCCTCAGCCGCGCAGCATGCGCATGCCGCACTTGGGGCAGTAGAACGCTCGATCGTGGCCTGACGAGAAGCCGCAGTGGGCACACACGAGACCGCCCCTGCCGGCTGCTGGCACCGGTCGCTCCACCTGGGTGGTTCCCAGGGAGTAGCGGCTGGCCAGGATCGTGCGGAGCAGCTCGGTCACCAGCCGGGTGCCGACGCGGTCGCTGTCGCCCCGCGCGCCCCGGCCACCCCAGCCAACCACGGCCCGGACGATGATGTCACCCGTAGCCTCGTCCCAGTGCGAGGCTAACCCCCCGACGATCGCACCGTAGTCGGGATAGCCGGCGGTGTCGGTCTCGCCCTCCAGCAGGCTGCACACAAACGTGTCGAATGCCAGGTCGATGGCATCGACCGACTCCAGCACCATGAGCGCGTGGCGCGCCACCGGCGACCGATCGTGATGGGCCTCCAGCCAGTGGGCCGCCTCGACCGGCCGGATGATGGTTGGCGCGGCCGACGTCAGCTCGACCTCCAGGGGCTCGATGACCTCGATCTCGCTCTTGGCCATCCCGGCAAGGAGCGACGGGAGGTCGGCCAGGACCTTGGGGCCCTGCTTCATTCGCACGCCCTCGCTGGTCTTGGCCGCAAACGACAGCTTGAGGACGAACTCCTGGGCCACCGCCTCCTCGGGCATGCCGGAGGGCGGAGGTGGGGCTGCGACAACCGGGGGCGGGGTGCCCTGGTCGCTGCCCCGGCGCTTCAGAAAGTCAAGCGGCACGCGTGTCTCCGCGTCAGAAGGGTTGCGAGATCGACCGGACACTATCGTAGCAGCGTGCCAGCGCAGCCCCCGGAGGTGCAGTCGTCGTTCGGCGGCCCAGCCGAGCTGGCAACACGGTCGGGTGCGCGGCTGCGCCTGACCCGCAACCCTGCACTGGCTGCGCCCCGCACCGTGCGGACGCTATCGTCCCAGCCTCTGGCGAAGGCGCGCGACCGTGGCGGCCAGGTCGGCCTCGCTGGCCCGGACACCCTCGACAACGACGGCTGGCGCCTTCGTGATGAAGGCCCCGTTGGCAAGCCTGCCGCGCGCCGCGGCGAGGAGCCGGTCCGCGTCCGCGAGCTCCTTCTCGAGGCGGGCGCGATCGGCATCGTCGGATCCGGCCCCGGCGCCGGCGATGCCCGCACTCGCGCCCGAACCGGCCGCGAATGCCTTCGCCCCGATGATCGCCTCGGCATCGCCGGCGATCACCGCGAGTGTCCCCTCCCCCGCGTGCGCGGCAAGGCCATCGCGTCCATCGACGCGGAACATCGGCCGCGCGCGCGCCAGCCGCTCGAGGGCCGGCCGGAGCTCGTCGAAATCCGAGGCCAGCTCCGACCCCACCGCGACGTGGACGGACAGCCAGGTTGCCGGCTCGACACGGGCCTCGCTCCGCGCGTTGCGGATCCCACGCACCAGGGCGAAGAGCGCCTCCACGCGGCTCTCCAGGGCCTCGTCACGCTCGCCCGGCACCGGCCAGTCCGCGACGATCAGGAGGCCCGGATCCTCCGCGGCACGGGGCAACGCAGCCCACAGCTCCTCGGTGAGGAACGGCATCACCGGGTGGAGCAGGCGAAGGTAGGTATCGAGCGCCGTCACCAGCGTCCACCAGGTCGCCTCGCGCTGGGCCGCGGGGAGTGACGGGTCGCCAAGGCGCACCTTGGCCAGCTCCAGTCCCCAGTCGCACAGCTCGTTCCAGATGCCGTCGTACAGGAGGCGTGTCACCTCGCCAAGGTTGAGGTCGGCCAGCGCACGGTCCACGCCGGCCACCGTGGCCGCGGCGCGCGACAGGATCCAGCGCTCGGCCGGACCCAGGTTGGCGAAATCCGGCTCCTGGCGGCCAGCGTCCGGCGCGATGCCATCCGGACGTGCCCCCAGCACGAAGCGCGCGGCGTTCCACAGCTTGTTGGCGAAGTTCCGCGCATTGTCCAGCTTGGCCTGGCCAAACCGCTGGTCCAGGCCGGGCGTCGCGCCGTGGATGAGGGCGAAGCGCAGGGCGTCGGCGCCGGTCTCGTTGATCACGCCCAGCGGGTCGACGACGTTGCCCTTCGTCTTCGACATCTTCTGGCCCTCCGGGTCGCGGATCAGGCCGGAGAGGTAGACGGTGTGGAACGGCGCGTCGCCGGCCAGCTCGATGCCCAGCATCATCATCCGGGCGACCCAGAAGAAGATGATGTCGTACCCGGTCTCCATGACCGAACCCGGGTAGAACGTTTGGAGGTCGCCCGTGGCCTCGGGCCAGCCCAGGGTCGAGAAGGGCCACAGGCCCGAGCTGAACCAGGTGTCGAAGATGTCCGGATCCTGGCGCAGCTCCGCCGCGGGGCGGGCGCACGTCTCGCATGCCGCCGGGCCGGCGATCTCGTCCGAGACAGTCACGTGTCCGTCAGGGCAGTACCACGCCGGAATCCGATGACCCCACCACAGCTGGCGGCTGACGTTCCAGTCGCGGATGTTGGTCAGCCAGTGCTCCCACGTCTTCTCGAAGCGCTCGGGGAGGATCCGGGTCCGGCCGGAGCGGGTGGCCGCCAGGGCCTGTTCCGCGAGCGGCGTCGTCTTGACGAACCACTGGGTCTTGAGAAGCGGCTCCAGGATGTCGTTGGAGCGCTGGCAGCGACCCAGGGCCATCTCGTGCGGAGCGATCCCTTCCAGGTCACCGCGGGCGTCGAGATCGGCGACGATCCGGGCCCGAGCATCAAAGCGGTCCAGGCCCTGGTACGGGGCACCGGCCGGGGTCACCTTCGCCGTGTCGTCCAGGATCGCGATGGCGGCCAGGCCGTGGCGGAGGCCTGTCTGGTGATCGTCGTGGTCGTGGGCGGGCGTGATCTTGACCGCGCCAGTGCCAAACGCCCGATCCACCACCGAGTCGGCGATGATCGGGACATCGCGCTCCACGAAGGGGATGCGGACGCTCCGGCCCACCAGGGCCCGGTAGCGCGGGTCGTCGGGATGGACGGCCACGGCGGTGTCGCCCAGGATGGTCTCGGGGCGCGTGGTGGCCACCGTGATGGTCTGGTCCGGGAGCGGCTGGCCCGTCGCCTCATCCAGCAGGTGGTAGCGGATCCGCCAGAGGCGGCCAGTCTCGGGGGTAGCGACCACTTCCAGGTCCGACACGCTGGTTCGGCAGCCCGGGCACCAGTTCACGAGGGCCTGGGTACGGTAGGCCAGCCCCTTGCGGTAGAGCTGGGTGAAGGCGGTCCGAACCGCCGCCGCGCTCATCTCGTCCATGGTGAAGCGGATGCGCGACCAGTCAGCCGAGGCACCCACGCGCCGCTGCTGGCCAAGGATCGTGGCCCGCGTCTCCTCGACGAAGACCCGCATCCGCTCCAGGTAGCGGTCGCGGCCCAGGCTCTCGCGGCTCTCACCCTCCGCGGCGATGATCCGGTCGAGCACGAACTGGGCGGCGATACTGGCGTGGTCCAGGCCGGGCAGGAACAGCGTGGGCCGGCGCTGCATCCGGGCGTGACGAACCAACAGGTCCTCCACCGCGGTGCGCTGGGCGTGGCCGAGATGGAGCGAGCCGGTCACATTGGGCGGCGGCTGGATGATCGTGAACGGCTCCTTGGTGGCGTCCGCCCGGGAGCCGGCGCCGTCTGGGGCAAAGACGTCGGCGGCCAGCCAGCGCTCGTAGGTTCGGCCCTCGAAGTCGGCCGGCCGATAGGCCTTGGCCAATTCCTGTCCGCCCGTCGCCGCGTCCGTCATGCCGCTCCCCTCTTCACAAACGAAAACCCCGCTCGTCCAGCGGACGAACAGGGTCGTGGTGCCACCTGCTGGTTTGAACGCCGGCCGGCTGGCCGCTCATCACGGACCGATCCGATGCTCCTCGCGGCGCGCTATCGGGCGCCAGGCGCACGGCTCGCGAGCGACCTTCGGACGGGGCGTTCCCGCGCGGCTCCCACCATCCCGCGCTCGCTTGCGGCCGTCCCCGGCCTACTCTTCCCGGTCTCCGCCGTGAGGGCCGGAGTGTAGCACGGGCTCCGGGCGCCTCCGCCACGTGGCCGGGTCGGCCGGACCCGTCGCGGGAGGGGCGGGTCCCGCGATCGGCGCCAAACCTATGCGCTCTCGGCTCGCTCCGAGAGCCGCGACTGGTAGTTGGTCTCGTCAACGCCCCGGTCGACGTCCGACTTGGTCAGCAGCAGCGGCGGGCGACCCTCGCGGATCGTCTCCTCCGTGATGATGCACTTGCGGACGTCGGTCCTCTCCGGGATGTCGTACATGACCTCGAGGAGCGCCTCCTCGACGATGGACCGCAGGGCGCGGGCGCCCGTCTTGCGCTCCAATGCCACTTCCGCCGCCGCCGTCAGCGCGCCGGCCGTGAACGCCAGGTCGACCTTGTCCAGCGAGAGGAACTTCTGGAACTGGCGGGTGACCGCATTCTTTGGCTCGGTCAGCACCCGGACCAGGTCCTCGGCCGTCAGCGCCGTCAGGGTGACGATCACCGGGAGTCGGCCGATGAACTCGGGGATCAGCCCAAACTTGAGCAGGTCCTCCGGCATCAGCTTCTCGAGGATCCGGCCGCGATCCGCCTTCGTGATGGCCCCATCCGACCCGAAGCCGATGGAGCGCTTGCCAACTCGCTCCTCGATGATCCGCTCCAGACCGTCGAACGCGCCACCGCAGATGAACAGCACGTTGGTGGTGTCGATCTGGATGAAGTCCTGGTGGGGGTGCTTGCGGCCGCCCTGCGGCGGAACGTTGGCGACCGTCCCCTCGAGGATCTTCAGGAGCGCCTGCTGCACGCCCTCGCCCGAGACGTCCCGGGTGATGCTGGGGTTGTCGGCCTTGCGCGCGATCTTGTCGATCTCGTCGATGTAGATGATGCCGCGCTGCGCGCGCGCAACGTCGAAGTCCGCCGCCTGGATCAGGCGCAGGAGGATGTTCTCGACATCCTCACCGACGTAGCCCGCCTCGGTGAGCGAGGTGGCGTCAGCGATGCAGAAGGGAACGTCCAGGACCCGCGCGAGCGTCTGCGCCAGCAGGGTCTTCCCGGAGCCGGTGGGGCCGACGAGGAGGACGTTGCTCTTCTGGAGCTCGACGTCATCGATGGCGTTGCCGGCGTTGACCCGCTTGTAGTGGTTGTAGACGGCAACCGCCAGGACCTTCTTGGCCTTGTCCTGGCTGATCACGTACTGGTCAAGGGAGAAGTTGATCTGCCGCGGATTGGGCAGCTTGGAGGCCTGGGGGCGCACCTTGGGCTGATCGAGGAGCTCCTCCTCGATGATCTCCTGGCAGAGATTGATGCATTCGTCGCAGATGTAGACGCCCTGACCGGCAATGAGCTTGCGGACCTGCTCCTGGCTCTTGCCGCAGAACGAGCAGCGATACGGAACCTTGGGTCCCTTGCTGCCAGTACCCGTGGATGTCATTCCGGAGCCGCCCTCCCGCCGCATACGGCGATCGCCCGGTGAACACCGGGCGTTTGGTCAATGGATGCCGGCATCCTTGCCGAACCGGTTGCCGTCACCGTCGAGGCCACGAAGCCGCCCCACGCGGGGCCGCCACGGTGTTCAGCCCTTCGAGCTCCCGGTCCCGGGCTCGTTGCTGGTCGTACCATCCGAGACCACCTCGGCGTCGCGCCGCTGGGCGATCAGGGAGTCGCCCGACATGCTGTAGACGGCATCGATGATGCCATAGTCCTTGGCTTCATCGGGTGACATGAAGTTGTCGCGATCCGTGTCGGCGATGATCCGATCGACCGGCTGGCCGGTGTGGTGGGCGAGGATCTCGTTGTTCATGCGCACCAGGCGCTCCCACTCGCGCATCTGGATCATCGCATCGGGGGCATTGCCGCGGAAGCCGCCGGAGCCCTGGTGGATCATGATCCGGCTGTGCGGCAGCGCGTAGCGCTTGCCCTTGGCGCCGGCGGCGAGGAGGACGGCCGCCATGCTGGCCGCCATCCCGATGCAGATGGTGCTGACCGGGGCGCGCAGGTACTGCATGGTGTCGTAGATCGCCAGGCCGGAGTTGACCACGCCGCCGGGCGAGTTGATGTACAGGAAGATGTCCTTCTCCGGGTCCTCGGATTCGAGGAAGAGGAGCTGGGCGATGATCAGGTTGGCCGTGTGATCCTCGATCGCGTCGCCCAGGAAGATGATCCGGTCGCGCAGCAGGCGCGAATAGATGTCATACGCGCGCTCTCCGCGGCTGGAGGTCTCAATGACCATCGGCACGAGCATGTGGATCTCCCTGTACGGGTGCGCTGCGAGATTCTGGTGAGCTAGTCCGCGACCTGGGCGACCGCCTCGGCCACCTCGTCATCGGAGTCCATGAGGGACCCCGGGTCCGTGGCGCCAAGGGATGCGCTGGCCTGGGCGGTCCCACCGGCCACCGAGGCGCCGGCACCGGTCTCCTCGAGGTGCGGCAGCGGGCCGAACTCGGGGTGTGCGGCGAGCCACTCGTCGATCATCCCCTCGACCAGCCGCGTCCGACGGAGCGAGTTCTTGATGTAGCTGCGGCCGCGGTCGGACTCGAAGTAGGCGATGAGCTTCTTGTCCGCACCGTAGCGCCGGTGGGCGCTGTCGATCTCCGCCGCGATGTCCTCCTCGGGGACCACGATCCCCTCGGCCTCGGCGATCTTGGAGAGCACCAGGAGGACCTTGACACGCTTCTCGGCGCCAGGCCGGAAGTCGGCATGCAGGTCGTCGTGGTTCTTGCCCGTGATCTGCATGTACGCGTCCTCGGGGATCCCCTGGCGAGCCAGGGTGCCGCGGAGCTCGTCGTGCATCACCTCGACCTCCTGGTCGATCAGGATGTCCGGAAGCTCAAGCTCGGCGTTGTCAGCCGCGTACTCGATGATCTTGTCGGCAAAGCCATGCCGAGCACCGTCCAGTGCGTTGCCCTGGAGGCGGATGCGGACGTTGTCGCGGAGCGCGGCCAGGTCGGCGTAGCTGCCCATGCTCTGGGCGAAGTCATCGTCGATCGGCGGGCGGACCTTCTCGCGCAGCTCCTTGATGGTGGAGCTGAAATGGGCCACGTTGCCGGCCAGACTGGCCTCCACGTAGTCCTCGGGGAAGGTGATGTCGAACTCCGTGGTCTCGCCCACCTTGAGCCCAACGAGGTGTTCCTCGAAGCCCGGGATGAGCCGGTCCTCGCCGATGACCACGGCCATCCGATCCGATGTGCCGCCCTCGAATGCCTCGCCGTCGCGCGTGCCGGCGAACTTGATGACCGCGTAGTCACCCTTCTGGGCGCCGCGATCCTCCACCGGGGAGAGCGTCGCGTTCTGGTCGACCAGCTCCGCGATGACCTTGTCAACCTTCTCGTCGTCGACGGGAGCAACCTCCGGGCCGAAGGAGAAGTTCCTGTAGTCGCCGAGCTTGACCTCGGGTCGGACCTGGACGGTCGCCTTGAAGATGAGGGGCTTGCCCTCCTCCGCCTGGACCATCTCGACGTCCGCGTTGGACAGCGGACGGATATCGCCCTCGATCAGGGCCGCCCGATAGCCGGTCTCGACCAGCTTCTCGATCGCCTCGTCCAGGACCGCGCTGGGGCCCAGGAAGCGCTCAAGGATGGACCGCGGCGCCTTCCCCGGCCGGAAGCCCGGCACTCGGTTGCGGCGCGAGAGGGCGCGCACGGCCTCGTCGATGGCCCGGCTGAGGCGCTCGGCCGGCAGCTCGATCTCGAGGAGGATGGACGACTTGGGAGCGGGGCTGGTGGTCACATTCATCGCCCGCGGAGTATAGGGGAGGCCGCCGACGGCCGTTCTCGGGCCTGACAGGCCCATCGCGGTCACCGTGGCCCGATCAGGCCGCCGCGGCCGACACGCAGCCAATCCAGGCCGAAACCCGGCCAATCCAGGCCGAAACCCGGCCAATCCAGGCCGAAACCCGGCCAATCCAGGCCGGGTCGTGGTAGGCGAGGTCGGGGTCGAACCGACACGCCCCTCACGGGGCACCGGCTCCTAAGGCCGGCGCGTCTGCCATTTCGCCACTCGCCCGGGGCAGGCGCTGAGTGTAGCCGGGTGAGGACCGCCCGCCGGGCCGACGAACGGCGGGCGTCAGCCCGCGGGCTTCTCGCCCCCGTCAGGCTTGGCCATGCGTGCCCGCGCCTTGCGCAGGCCGGCCTGGAACGTGGCCGAATCCGGATTGAAGAGCTGCTCGGCGAGCCGCTTCCCGACCTGCATCGAGGCCGGCCGCAGGAGGTTGCCGGCCAGCGACGCGAAGGTGCCCGCGACGTCGCGCTCGCGCCGGACGGCGGCCTTCTCATCGAGGTAGCTGGCGAATTCCCGTTCCAGAATGGCGCGCACCCGCTTGCCGTCGCCGCCCAGCTTGCGGAGCTCCTTCTCCACCTCGTCGGGGAGCATCGACTTGGGCAGGTCGGCCCCTGGGCCCATCACGACTCGGCGCGCGCCACGGAGCAGCCGACCCGGACCGCCCAGGAGCAGGAACGCGGCTCCTGCGGCGGCGCCGGCCGTCTTCGCGGGGGCGCGCCGGATCTTGGCGGGGATGTCGACCGCGGCGCGCGCGGACCCCTCGAGGCGGGTGACCTGCTCAGCGAGATCGGAGCGGGCCGCCAGGACCTCGGCGCGGGCCGCTACGACGTCGGGCCGAGCGGTGTCTGGGCTCGAACCCACTCGATGGTCTCCTTGGTGGTGTCGATGGTGACCTGCGGCCAGAACGTCGCCTTGAGGGCTTCGAGATCGATCCGGTCCTTCGCGACGGCCGTGCCGGCCAGGACCGGCCACCCAGCCAGGGTGACGAGCACCCCGAAGGCCGCGCCGGGCTGCACGCCGAACGAGATGGCGCTGAACGCCCCGAGCAGGGCCCCGAGGAGGACGCCGCCGATCAGGCCGGCCAGGGCCGACCCGCCGGCGCCTCCCAGCACCAGGCCGACGACGCCGAACACGATCGCGAGGAGCGTCATGCCCACGACGAGCGGTCGGACGGCGGGGTCCACGCCCAGGCCAAGGGTGTCTCCCAGCGAGGCCCAGGCCTGGTTGGGGAGCTGGAATGCCAGCAGGATCCCGATGACGACGCCCAGCCCCAGGGCCAGGACCAGGCTTCGGGCGAGCGTGGCGCCCGGTGTGCCGAGGGCGGCGAGCACCGCGGCAACCGCGATGGCGATGAGCAGCAGCGACCCCAGGAGAACGCCCCAGCCGATGGAGCCGAACAACCACTCCCCCAGGAAGAGGGTCAGCCCCACCGGGAGGAGGACACCGACAAACAGGAGGGCGCCGAGCGCGATCCCACCCAGCGCGGCGGCGCGTGCGACCTGACCGGCGATCTGCTCCAGCTCCGCCCTGGCGAGGTCGCGATGTGCGCGCAGGAGCCGGACGGCGGCATCGCGAGTTGCGCGCAGCTGGGCCCGGAGGCCCGGCGGCTCCTCGGCAGCAGCCTTGGCACCCGACTCTGGCGGCTGGCTGGCAGCCGCGGGTGCGGAAGCCGTGGGGTCGGGAGCCGCGGTTCGATTGGCCTGCGGATCGTCCGTGATGGGCTCCAGTAGAGGGGTTGCCGAGCGCGATTGGAGGGGTTGCCGGGCGAGATCGACCTCGATCATACCAGCGGGTCGGGAGCTGACCGCGCTGCGGGTCGGCGGCGCGGGCAAGCCCGGCAGCGTCGGGGGCTGCCCTGCGCGTCGTCGTGCGCTACGCTGCGCAACCATGACCACGTCCCCAGCCCGGACCCTGCGGATCGCCGAGCTCCTCGCCGTTGGTTCCGAGCTGACCGTCGGCGAGACCCGCGACACCAACTCCGGCGATCTCGCACGCGAGCTGACCCAGTACGGTGTGACCGTCGCGCGGATCAGCGCGCTCCCCGATCTCCTCGCCGCGGTCCGCGACGCGTTTACGACGGCCCTGGCGCGCGCCGACCTGGTGATCTCGACCGGCGGCCTTGGGCCCACACCGGACGACCTGACGCGCGAGGCCATCGCCGCGGCCATGGGCGAGGACGTCGCGGTCGATGCGGAGCAGGAAGTCTGGCTGCGCGACCTGTGGGCGCGCCGGAACATGCCCTTTGCCGCGATCAACCTCAAGCAGGCCTGGCTCATCCCCTCCGCCACCCCCATCCCCAACCCCAACGGGACGGCTCCGGGATGGTGGGTCGACGCCAAGGGCGGGCGGGTGATCGTGGCGCTCCCGGGGCCGCCGCGCGAGATGCGGCCGATGTGGGACGACTGGATCCTGCCCCGCCTGCGCGAGCGCGGCATCGGCGCCGGGATGGAGGTCCGCACGCTCCGGACGACCGGGATCGGCGAGTCTCAGCTGGCCGAGCTGCTGGGCGAGCCGCTCCTGCGCGCTACCAACCCCATCGTGGCCACCTATGCCCGCCAGGAGGCGGTGGACATTCGAATCTCCGCCACCGGCTCCATTCCGGATAACGGGCCCGCCCGGACCGCCGCCCAGATCGCGGACTCGGTCGAATCGCTCGTGCTTGACCTCGTTGACAAGCACGTCTGGGCACGCGGCGAGACCACCTGGGCACAGGCCCTCGACGAGCGCCTGGCCGCGCTGGGCTGGACCCTGGCGACCGCCGAGGTCGGTACCCGCGGCGCGCTCGGTTCGCTGCTGGCGGAGATGGACCGGCTGCTCATCACGGAGTCGCACGTGGCCCCGGACGAGCCGGGGGCACCCACCGAGGCCATCCAGTACGACCCCGCGGTGTCCGCGTCCACCCCCGGCGCCCCCATCGATGACGCCCTGCCGCTCCTCGCCACCTCGGTCCGTGACCGCGCCGCCTCCACCGTCGCCGTGGCGGTGCGGATGCGGGCCAAGGGCCAGGACTCGACCGTCGAGGTGGCCATCGTCACGCCGAAGGGCATCCGGCACGAACACAAGCTGGCATTCCTGCGCGGCACCACCGGCCGGCACCGCGCCGCCATCACGGCAGCCTCGCTGCTCTTCGCCACCCTGCCACGGACACCCAAGCCGCCGGCTGCGGCGAGGACGGGTGCGGTGAATGCGGGTGCGGCGACTCCGGGTGGGGCAGCGCCTGCGTCGGGCGCGTGACGATTCCATGAGCGATCGCCCCATCTTCCGCCTCACGGCCCTCGGCACCGGGACGGCCGCCCCCGAGCCCGACACCGCGGCATCGGGGCTCCTGCTGCAAGCCGGCGATACCGCGATCCTGTTCGACTGCGGTGCCGGCGTGGCGCCCCGCCTCCAGCAGGCCCTGGGTGCCGAGCGGCTGAGCGCGGTCGTGATTGGCCACCAGCACGCGGACCACTGGATCGACCTGGCCCCCATGCGCTACCGCTTCGCGTGGGGCGAGCGCGCCACCCCCCGGCTCCCCGTCTATCTGCCGCCCGGCGGCTCGGAGCGGCTGACGCCACTGGCGTTCGCCATCTCGGAGCGGCCGTCGTTCTTCGTCGATACCTACGACGTCCGCGAGTACGTCTCGGAAGAGGCGTTTTCGGTGGGTCCCATCACGGTTCGGCCGGTGCCCGTCCAGCACTATGTGCCCGCCTGGACCATGGACATCACCGGCCCCGGGGGCGAGCGGATCGTGTACGGCGGCGACATGGGCCCCACGGAGGCCACCGTGGAGCTGGCGCGCGGCGCCGACCTGTTGATCCTGGAGGCCACGCTGGAGACGTCCGTGGGCGACGACCCGCGGCGAGGCCACCTGACCACCGAGGAGGCCATCGACATGGCCCGCCGGTCGGGCGCGAAGAAGACGCTCCTGGTCCACTACCGGACCGCTCGCCGCGAGATCATCACGCGGCTCTGCGCGGAGAGCGGGCTGGATATCACGCCCGCGCTGCCGTTCATGGCGATCGAGCTGGGTCGCTAGCCTGCCCGGCTCGCCTGCGCCGGGGGCCGGCGTCTCCGCGGACGAGCTCGCCGCGCTGGGCGCGACGATCCAGGCCTCCCTGCCCGTCCTGCTGGCGGACCTCGAACGACTCGTCAACATCGACTGCGGCACGTACACGCCCCATGGCGTCAACGAGGTCGCCGACTGGGTAGCCGGCGCGTTCGCGGCCCTGGGCGCCACCGTGGAACGACGGCCGGATCCACCGGGCCGGCTGGGCGATGTGGTGGTCGCGACGATCCAGGGTCGGCCCGGCGCGGGCCCGCGCCTGCTGCTGATCGGCCACATGGACACGGTCTTCGAGGCGGGCACGGCGGCCCAGCGGCCGTTCCTGGTGCAGAACGGGGTGGCGTACGGGCCGGGCGTGACCGACATGAAGGCCGGGCTGCTGGCCGGGCTCCACGCCCTTGCGGCGCTCCGAGCCCTGGCGGGCGACGCCGGCTGGGCGGGCCTGCCGTTCGAACGCGTGATCTTCATTGCCAACCCCGACGAGGAGATCGGCTCGCCGTTCTCGGTCGCCACCATCGAGGAGATCGCGGCGGACTCCGACGCCTGCTTCGTCCTGGAGTGCGCCCGGGCCAACGGCGACGTCGTGGACAGCCGCAACGGGATGCTGGACCTGCGGCTGACCGTCCGGGGCCGAGCAGCGCACGCGGGGGTGGAGCCGGAGAAGGGCCGGAACGCCATCGTGGCGGCGGCTGACCTGGTGACCCGGATCCAGGCGCTCAACGGCCGCTGGCCGGGGGTGACGGCCAACGTCGGGGTGATGCATGGCGGCACCCGCCCGAACATCGTCCCCGACATCGCCGCGCTGGAGGTGGACGTCCGGGCTGTCACGCCCGAAACGCTGGCGGCTGCCCGGGCGGCCATCGAGGAGATCGCGGCCACGCCGGCGGTCCCGGACGTGACGGTTGATATGGAGGTCATGGCGAGCAAAGCGTCGATGGAACGGCTGGAGCGATCCGGCCGCCTGATCGACCACACGATCGCGCTGGCGGGCCGGCTGGGGTTCGCCACCGCCGCAGCGACCACGGGCGGCGCCTCCGATGCAAACACCACGGCGGGCCTTGGCGTGCCCACGATCGACGGGCTGGGCCCGGTGGGCGGCCACGATCACGCGCCGGACGAGTACCTGCTGGTGGACTCGATCGTGCCGCGGACCACGCTTCTCGCGGCCCTGCTGCTGGCCACGGGCCGCGACCCGGTCGTCGGGGGGTGGCGCTCGGGCGGCTGATCAGCCGGGCTGATCAGCCCGGCTGATCAGCCCGGCCCGGCTCAGCGCAGGCCTGGTTCAGCCCAGGGTGAGCGCGCCCGGGTGGCGGCGGTCGATCCCGGCGGCTTCGGCCGGCGCGTGCGCGCCAAGCTGGCCCAGCGAGGCGCGCGTCTCGTCCGTCAGCAGGTCGATCACGTGCCGCGGACCGTCCTCGCCGATGGCACCGAGGCCCCACAGGAACGCCTTGCCCGCGAAGGCGGCCCTGGCGCCCAGCGCCAGGGCCCGGACCACGTCGGTGCCGCTCCGCACGCCCGAATCCATCAGGACCGTCGTCCGTTCGGCCCCGCCGGCCGCCTGGACCGCCCCGACGACCCCCGGCAGCGCGTCGATCGCGGCGGGGAGCCCCTCCAGCTGCCGGCCGCCGTGGTTGCTGACCCAGATCCCGTCGACGCCCAACTGGACGGCGCGCGCGGCATCCCCCGGGTGGAGGATCCCCTTGAGCACCAGCGGGCCGCGGTACGCGTCGCGGAACCGCGCCACCTCGTCCCAGGTGTAGGCGCCGCCAATCTCGCGCCGCGCGAACTTCACCAGGTCCATCCCCGCGCCGTCCTTCTCGTGGTACGGCTTGAGGTTCCCGAAGCGCGGCTGGCCGTTCTGCATGAGCGCCCGAAGCCAACCCGGCGAGGTGAGGACCTGCGCGATGGCCTGGGGGCGGCGCATGAACCCCGGGCTGCCGAGACCGACGGCCACCTCGCGTGGGCGGACCGTCCGGACGGGGACGTCCATCGTCAGGACCAGCGCGTGGGCGCCGGCCTCGGCCGCCCGGCGGGCCAGGTCCAGGCCGATGGCATGGTCGTTGTGCGGCAGGCGGTACAGCTGCTGCCAGTAGACATCGGGGGCCAGGCGTCCAGCCTCCTCGATGGTCACGCCGCCGGTGGTGGACAGGACCCATGGGACGCGGGCGGCCTGGCAGGCCTGCGCCATCATCCGGTCGGCGCCGGGCCAGACGATCCCGGGGCCGCCCATGGGGCTGACGCCGAACGGGCCCTTGTAGCTTCGGCCGAAGAGCTCCACGTCGATCGGCGGGAGTGACGGCATCACGCCGTAGCGCGGGACCAGGTCGATGGCGTCCAGGGCGGCCCAGTTGTGCTCGATGTTCAGGTCGGCCCCGGCGCCGCCGTCGGCGTATTCGAAGGCGAACCCGGGGAGGCGTCGGCGCGCGCCGCGACGGAGGTAGCGGATCGTGGGGAACCGCTGGCGGAGCGCGGTGCCGCCGCGGTAGTTGGCCTGGGTGGCCGCGGCGACGGTGGCCTTGCCGGGTTCCGGGGCGGCGGCGAATGTTGCGTTCGCCGGCTCAGACGCGCCCTGCGCTGGCTTCAGTTCGTTCGGCGTCCCGCTCACGTCCGGCCCTCCCTCGCCCGTTTGGTGCCCGCGCCGCTCGCGCGCCGCGCCACGCCGGGACTGGGGCCATTATCGGGCGCGGCCCGGCGGGCGAATCACCGAATTCTCACCCCCATGGCGTTGGCCGAGGATGCGCGACCGCCGAAGCCGGATTGGTCGCCAGATGACCACCAGGTGGTCACGTAGCAAGGAATCGGCCGCCCCGACGACAGGTGCTGCCTGGTCGACCCTCGTCCGTTCACGCAACGCCATCCTGGTGGGACTCTGGGGGCGCGCTGGGCCTCCCGTCCCACGGGAGAGAACGATGCAGAAGGCCGTCCGGGAGACCAACTCGGTCGATCGCTCCCGCCGCACGGGAGACACCGACACGAGTCGACGCCCTAAGCGGTCCCATGGCCCCACGGGAAGGACAACCGCGCGGTTCTGTCCCGCGACGCAGGAACCGGGGCAAGGCGAACGATGACCGGTCGCGCGGCTCCGCCCGACCCGAACCCCTAGCTGATCGTCAGCACCGGCTGGCTGTCGCCGGCCGCCGCGCGGATCGACATCCGGGCCGCCACCTGGCTGGCGATCGCCGTGAGCGCCTTCGCCGCGGGACCGGGCTCGCGCTGGGCAACCGCGGGGACACCCGCATCGCCGCCCTGGCGGACCCGCACGTCGAGCGGGACCCCGCCCAGGAAGTCGATCTTGTGCTGTGCCGCAAACTTCTCCCCGCCGCCTCGGCCGAAGATCTCCGTGACCTCGCCGCAGTGCCCGCACACGAAGCCGTTCATGTTCTCGACGATGCCCACGATCGGCACGTTGAGCCGCTTGAACATCTCCAGCGCCTTGCCGACATCCGCGAGCGCGACCTCCTGGGGCGTCGTGACCAGCACGGCGCCGGAGACCGGCACGGCCTGCGCCAGCGTCAGCTGCGCGTCCGACGTGCCGGGCGGCATGTCGATGACGAGGTAGTCCAGGTCGCCCCAGTCCACGTCGCGCAGGAACTGCTGGATGGCGCCACCGATGAGCGGGCCGCGCCAGATGATCGGCTGGCCCTCGGGGACGAAGAACTGGATGGAGATCACCTTCACGCCCCAGCGCGTGAGCGGGTTGATCTTGTTGTTGGCGGAGGCCGTGGGCTGGCCTTCGACGCCCATCATCATCGGGATGTTGGGGCCGGTGATGTCGGCGTCCAGAAGGCCGACCGACGCCCCGGACTGCGCGAGCGCCACGGCCAGGTTCACGGAGACGGAGCTCTTCCCCACCCCGCCCTTGCCGGAGGCCACGGCGATGATGTTCTTGACGCCGGGCACCAGTTGCTGCGGCTGCGACGGCGCCGCGCGGCGGACCATCGACGACCAGGCGATGTTGACGGCCTCGACGCCGATCGTGGCCAGCTCCGCCTTGGCGTTGGCCTCCAGCTGGTCCTTGAGGGGACAGGCCGGGGTGGTCAGCTCGATCGTGAAGCCAACCTTGGCCCCGTCGATCGTGATCTCCTTGATCATGTTGCGCGAGACGAGGTTGCCGCCCAGCTCCGGCTCGGGGACGCGGCTGAGGGCCTCGAGGATCGCGGCTTCGGTGATCGTGGTCATTGGGCGGGGCCAGTCCCTTCGCTGAAATCTGTCAGAAGGTGCGTCGATATCCTAGCCGGGGGGTCGGGAATGCGCTTGCCTGCGGCCACGTCGAGCGGTAACCTTTACTCATGAAGCCGCAAGTAAAGGCTGTGCGTCGTCGCGGGTACACGCGCGTCAGCGCCAAGCACCAGGTGACACTGCCGGTGGACGCCCTCCGACAGGCCGGCATCCAGACAGGTGACCGGTTGCGGACGGAAGTTCGCGGCCCAGGCGAGGTCATCCTCATCCGCGATGTGGATCCGGTCGAACAGTTCAGCGGTGCGCTGCCCGACGTCTACCCGGCTGGCGAGTTCGACGAGCTCCGACGCGAGTGGGACTGACCGTCCTCGACGCGGGGGTCATCATCGCGATCCTCGACCCCTCGGACGCCCATCGCGACGCGGCCGCCCACGCGGTTGCCGCCGCCCGACAACGCGGCGACCTGCTGGTCCTCCCCGCCTCCGCCTATGCCGAGTGCCTCGTGTCGCCGTACCGCCGCGGGCCCGAAGCGGTCGCGGTCGTCGACGCGTTCGTTGATGCCCTGCCTGCACGAATCGAGCCGGCGTCCCGTGCCATCGCCAGCACGGCCGCCGAGCTGCGCGCCCGCCACGCGGGCCGGCTCCGCCTGCCGGATGCCCTGGTCGTGGCGACGGCCGTGACGCTGCGCGCGGACCTCGTGATCACGACGGATGCAGGCTGGCCGGAGCTTCGGCTAACGGTCGAGGTTCTCGCCCTGGCTCCGTAGTTCGCCAGCGATGACAGGTGGAGCCGACGGGCAACCCAGCCCGCGGGTGCGCCGGCGAGGGCTGCCCTACCCCTGCGTGGGCGGCGTCAGCAGCGAGGTGCGGAGCTCCTCGTGGAGCAGGCCGTTGGACGCCACGTAGTTCTTCGTGGTGAGGGAGCGCGTGCCGGCCAGGTCCGTGACGCGGCCGCCCGCCTCTTCAACCAGCAGCAGGGGCGCCGCGATGTCCCAGGCAGAGAGGCCTTCCTCGATCATCGCCTCCGCGGCGCCTTCGGCGACAAGCGTGTAGCCCCAGAAGTCGCCGAAGCCGCGCGTCCGCCACGCCGTGGCCAGCAGGTCCCGGAACCCCGGCGCCACGCCGGACGCCTCGATCGCCGGCCCGTCGCCGTACAGCAGCTGCGCGTCCGGGATGGCCGCCACCTGCGACACGTGGAGCGGCCGCGGCCGGCGCGATCCCATCCCCAGCGCCCACGCTCCCCCACCCCGCAGCCCGAACCAGCGGCCGCCCAGTGCCGGCGCCGAGATCACCGCCGCCTGGAGCTCGCCCTCGCGCTCCACCGCGACCAGCGTCGCGAAGACGGGGACGCCGCGCAGGAAGTTGTGGGTGCCGTCGATGGGATCCAGGTACCAGCGCACGTCGGCGGCGCCGGCCTCCTCGCCGTACTCCTCGCCCACCAGCCCGTGGCCGGGGAACGCGGCCAGGATCCGGTCGCGCAGCAGCCGCTCGATCTCCTTGTCGACCTCCGTCACGAACGAGCGGTCGGGCTTGCGCGTGACCACCATGTCCTGGCGGAAGCCGCGCAACGCGACCGCGTCGGCCACGTCGCAGGCCGCCATCGCCAAATCGACCCACGAGCGCAGCTCGGCCTCGGACCCCTTCCGGAGCGAGGCCGACCAGTCGGGCCCGAACGGGGCCGAAGCCGCCTTCGACCCCGGCTCGCCGTCTGTCACCTGGGGGCCGCGATCACGCGCGATCGCCCCGGCTCACTTCGCGGCCTGCGCCACGACCGCCGGGACCGCCCGGTGCAGCTCGACGGGCTTCACGTACTGCTTCACCATCGCGCGGCTGCCGACGACCTTGAGGGCGTCCAGCAGGTACGCGATCTTGGCCTTCTGGGCCGCCAGTATCTCGTCCCTCGTGGCTAGGTCCCAGAGCTGCCGCTTGAACGGGCCGATGGCCTTCTTGCGCGACGTGTACACGAACTGCTCGTCGGTCTGGTCCTTGCCGCGCTCGTCGGCGCAGTTGGCGAAGCACCAGGCCCAGACCTCCTTGCCCAGTTCGGCCGGGAAGGACGGGTGGTCGTAGAGGGCGTTCTGGAAGCCCGTGGCCAGGTGGATCTCCGCGGTCTCCACGCCCGTGAAGTGGCCGAATAGCTCGTCGGGCAGCGTGGAGGCGCCGTGCTGGACCGCGCCGGCGATCCCGTATTCGGCCCGGCCAACCTCGCCCAGGCGGCGGAGCACCTCGAAGTCCAGCTTGACCTTGGCCACGCCGCCGTCCGGCAGCGGGATGCCGCCGTGGGACGTGCCGGTCTGGACGCTCACCTTGCTGACGCCCAGCGCACCTGGGGCCAGCTTGTCCAGCTCGCGCCGGTAGCCGTCCAGGTAGGCCCGCAGCTCCGCCTCGTTGGAGTTCTCCTTGCCCACCTCGCCGATCTCGCCGCCCACGCTGATCGTGACGCCATCGGTCTCCAGGCCCCGGATCAGCGCGGTGAGCTCCGCCGCACGCAGGTAGTTGTGGTGCTGCTGCTCGTCGACCGTCGCAAAGGAGAGGTCGACCAGCGTGGACGAATCGATGTCGATGTTCCGGTAGCCCGCGTCGATCGCCGTCCGGCACGCCTTGCGGATCTCCTCGGTCATGCCCTCGGGGTCCGTGGCGTACTTCTTGGCGTTGAACTGGTAGTGGTCGCCCTGGATGAAGACGGGGCCGCGCCACCCGGCCGCGATGGCCCCCGCCAGCACCGACGTCGCGTAGTCCATGGGGCGCTGGTAGGTGTAGGTCTGCTCGGAGCGGGCCAGCTCCAGGATCACGGCCGCGCAGTCCGCCTCGTTGGCGGCCTCAAAGATGATCCGGGCCATGTCGAACGTCTGGGCGCGGATGTTGATCGCCGGGACCGTGAAGCCCGACACCTCGCCGCGGGAGCGGGCGACGTACAGGTCCTGGATGCTGGCCGATTGGGAGCCCAGTAGCTGGCTGGCCTCCCAGACGATCCAGCGGGCGGCCTCGGCCGCGCCGTCATCCTTGGTGAAGGCCGCCGTCCAGGCGAGGTCCCGGATGCCGTCGCTACGCAGCCGTGCCTCGTCCTCGATGACCAGACCACCCGCCGCCACGCGGATGATGCCGCGCAGCTGGGCCAGGAGATCGGCGGCGGATTCGGCGACGTGCGGCATGGCGGGCTCCTTCGGCGGCGTGGTCTCACGGTTTTGCGGCCGCTCGCGACGACCCGCGGCGGTTCCTGCCCAGATGGTACCGAAGGCGGGGCCGCCGGCGACAGCCGAACGGCCCGGATCCCGGCGGGAATCGGTGGGCCGGGCTCGCAACGCCCGCGGGCAGGCGCGCGGCCCGGCCCGTTGAGCGGGCCGATGAGCGACCTAGAAGGTGGGCTTGAGCACCATCAGGGCGATGATCAGCGTGATCAGCACGGTGATCAGCATGCCACCCCGCCGGATCGACTTGATGAGCTCGGCGGCGCCGGGCGGCGGGCCTGGGGGCGCGTCCGCGGGGCGCGGCTTGGACGTCAGCTCGATGATCGCGTGGACCTTCTTGCGCTGGATGGCCGTGGCGTAGCCGAACGTGATCACGTACAGGATGATCCCGCTGATGAGCCAGCGGCCACGGGGCTCGGTGAGATTCCACGGCGCCAGGGCGATCAGGAGCACGCCCGTCACCGCCTGGAGCACGGCGAGAGGGATCGTGAACCGGTCGCTGATCGCCGCGCTGACGCGCGTGCCGAAGTTGGCGTGCATCGGCTCCTTGGCGCCCATCGCACCAATGAGCGGGTAGACGTACACGGGCCCGAAGGCGACGACGGCTCCCAGGACGTGGATCAGCAGGAGCCAGGGAACCAGGTTCGGCATACGGATCCTCCATCGCGCTCAAGGCACGCCCGGACGCAGGGGTACGGCTGAGCCGGGCTCAGGATAGCGAAGCCGGCCGGCCGGGGGAATGCGTCGGCTACGTGGCCCGACCGGCGGCGCGCATCGGGTCAGCCCGCCTTCTTCGTCGTCCGCCGCTTCACGAAGTCCACCAGCACGTATTCGCCCAGGCGGTCCGGGGAGGAGTAGAAGGCGCGGCCCCGGTTCAGCCGCGTCATCAGCGCGACGAACTCGCCCAGGGCCCGGCTCTGCTCCAGCATGAAGGTGTTGATCGTGATCCCCTCCTTCGTGCAGCGGCCCACCTCGCGGAGCGTCTCCTGGATGGTCCGCCGCGTGGGCGGGTAGCTGAACTCCACGCGTCCGTCCTCGAAGTGTGCTGTGGGCTCGCCGTCGGTGATGACCAGGATCTCCTTGTTGGCCGCATGGCGGCGGGCCAGCATCCGGCGGGCCAGCAGCAGGCCGTGCTGCAGGTTGGTGCCGTACTCGTAGCCCTGCCACGTCAGCTCTGGCAGGATCTCGGGCCTGATCTCGCGGGCGTAGTAGGCGAAGCCCACGACGCCGAGATAGTCACGCGGGAACTGCGTCCGGATCAAAGTCTCCAGGGCGATCGCCACCTTCTTGGCGGCGAGGAAGCATCCGCGCAGGAGCATGGAGCGGCTCATGTCCAGCAGCAGGACGGTCGCGCTGTTGGTCATCTGCTCCTGGCGGTAAACCTCGAAGTCGCCGGGGGTCAGGCGCACCCCGCCGCCGGCTCGCGCCGACTCCACGTTGCCGGGTCGGCCCAGGGCGTTGAACAGCGTCTCCCGGAGGTCCAGGGCGAACGGGTCACCGAACTCGTACGGCTTGGTGGCCTCGTCGCGGTCCCCACCGCGCCCGGAGCGCTGCAGGCGATGCCCGCCGAACGCATCGCGCCGCAGCCCCGCGAAGAGGTCCTCCAGCACCTTCTGGCCGATCCGCCGGCTGCCGCGTGGCGTCAGCTCGAGGCGGTCACCGCGACGCTGCAGGTAGCCCGCCTCCTCCAGTCGCTGCGCGAGCCCCCCCAGCGCATCAAGCTGCCGCGCGGACTCCTCGCCGAGAAGGTCGCGCACCTGGGCGCGGTCGATGGCGGCAAGGCCTGCAGCGCCCTCGGCATCGACCAGTGCCCCCTCAAGCGCATCCATCGCCTGGAGCCGGGCAATCTGCTCGATCGCGCCGTCGATTCCCAGGGCCTCATCCCCGCCGAACGAGAAGCGCTCCCCGAGGCCCCCTGGGAGCAGCTGGTCCAGCTTGGCGCCCAGCTGGGCGAGGTCCCAGCGCAGTCGGTCGTCACGCAGGAGCTCGTCCATCGTCGACTGGAGCTCACGGCGCTGCCCGGGCGACATGGATCGGAGCAGCGATTGCATCGCGGACATCCGCTCGGCCAGCTGCGCGATGATGTCGTCGAGGGTCCGGGCGCCGGGGAAGAACCGGCCGTGCCGGGCCAGGAACTCGGAGACCTCCGGGTCACGGCCGTTGAGGCGCCCCTCCAGGAGCGCGTTCAGGTCGCGGACCATGTCACGGTTGGCCGCGAGGTCCTCCGGGGTGACGCCCTTGATCGCGTCCGAGAGGCCCTGCACGTACTGGTCCAGCACCTGTCGCTGGAGCCTCTCGACCAGCCCGTCGAAGCGGCGGCGGGCCTCCGGCTCCAGGAAGTCGTACTCGCGAAGCCCCCGGATCTGCCCGCCCACATCGGTCGGCAGGGCATCGAGCTGCTCGCGTCGCCGCGCGGCAAGATCGCGGGCCATCTTCGCGAGGGCTGGGTCCGGCGCCGAAGGGGAGCCCGGCCGGTCGTTCGACGCCTCCGGCGAGGCATCGCCAGGGGATCCTTCCGCCGGTGCGACGTCCTCCGGCGACGGGTCACTCCGCGACGGGTCAGTCGGTGATGGGTCACCCGGTGACGCATCCGAGCCTTTCGCCCACGAGGCCTCGGCCAGGCGGCGTTCGACCCCTGCTCGTTCGGCGTCGATGATCCCCGCCAGCTCCGCGCGGGTGTCGGACAGCACGTCGCCCAGCTTGTACCGGGCGAGCAGCTCCTCCCGGCGCTTCGCGAGCCGGTCCAGAAGGTCGCGGAGACCGGCCATGTCAGGACGCGTTGGGTCGTCGTGCTGGATCCCGCGCTCCATCAGCCGACGGAGCGCGTCGCCAAGGTCACCCTCCTCGAGCAGATCCTCGGACAAGGCGTCCAGCAGCTCGTCGGCGGCCACGTCCGGGACCGCCTGGCGGCCGTCCCAGCGCGAGTAGCGGGCAGCCCGTGCCAGGGCCGCGGTCACGGCATCGGTCGGCCGGGAGCCGCCCTCCAGGTCGCCCGGATCCGGCGTCCATGCCACGTCAGCGCCCGACCCGCCGGCTCATCGCCGGTACGTGGTCCCGTCGGCAGCGCGGTCCTTGTTGATCCGCCGCGAGAGGTGCAGGCCTTCCAGCACCAGCTCGATGGCCGAGGCGATCACCGCGTCGTCCGCCTTCCCGGTCACGCCCAGACGCCGGATGGCTACGGCCATGCCGGGGAGCTCTGGCAGGCGCCGCACGTAGTCCACCGACGGCACGCGATCGCCGGTCTCCATGACCAGCCCGTCCTCGAACGCGGTCACGAGATCGGCCAGCACATCCACGCCCACGTGACGCCCAAACGTGGCGAACGTGGCCTTGGTGATCAGCCGCTCGACGATCCGCTCCTCGGGGACGTCGTCGCCGGCCGTCTCCAGCTCGATCTTGCCGACCGTCGACGCCATCACGGCGCCCAGGTCGGAGATGCGCGGCGCGGCGGTCCGCTCCCCCAGCCGGACGGCCCGCTTGAGGGCGGCGGCCTCCAGGACCTCGACGTTGGCCACGGAGACTCGGACGCTGACACCGGAGCGCTGGCTGATCTCCGGGGAGCGGCGCGCGAGATGCGACAGCTCGGCGACCAGCTCCTCCATGAACGGAGGGATCACGACCGTGGGCACGCCCTCGGAGGGCGGGAAGCGGAGCTGCTCCTGCCGGACGATCGCCACTTCCTGCGCCAGCGTCTTGGGGTAATGGGTCCGGATCTGGGAGCCCAGGCGGTCCTTGAGCGGGGTGATGATCCGGCCGCGCGAGGTGTAGTCCTCGGGGTTGGCCGAGGCGACCACGAGGAGGTCCAGCGGCAGGCGAACCTGGAACCCGCGGATCTGGACGTCGCGCTCCTCGAGGATGTTGAGCAGGCCCACCTGGATCCGCTCGGCCAGGTCCGGCAGCTCGTTGATCGCGAAGATCCCGCGATTGGCGCGCGGCACCAGGCCGTAGTGGAGGGTCAGCTCGTCGGACAGGTAGCGGCCCTCGGCCACCCGAATGGGGTCCACCTCGCCGATCAGGTCGGCGATGGTGATGTCGGGGGTGGCCAGCTTCTCGGCATAGCGGCGGTCGGCGGGGATCCACTCGATGGGGGTCTCGTCGCCCGCCTCGGCGATGAGTGCACGGGCGGCCGCGCTGATGGGGGCGTACGGGTCGTCGTTCAGCTCCCCGCCCCTGATCGCCGGCAGCCACGGGTCCAGCAGGCCGATGAGCGCCCGCGCCATCCGTGTCTTGGCCTGGCCGCGCTCGCCAAGGAAGACAAGGTCCTGGCCGGCGAGGAGCGCGTTCTCGAGCGCGGGCAGCACGGTGTCGTCGTAGCCGACGATGCCCGGCAGGAGGGCGGCGCCCGATGCCAGCCTGGCGAGCAGGTTCGAGCGGATCTCCTCCTTGACCGTCCGGCTCTGCCAGCCGGAGGCACGCAGCTCGCCGACCGTTCGCGCGGCGGGCTGCACGGGAGCCCTGGGAGATTCGACCACGGCAGCCTCCGGGGGACGACTGACTGATGCTGGTGGTGGCTCGGAGCCGCGAGCCTACGCCCGGGCTCCGGGACCGTCAAACGGCCTCAGTGCGTGCCCGGGGCGCCGGACGCGCGCGCGCTGGGCTGCCCGAGCCGAAAGCCATCCAGCGCGGTCCGGACCTCGGGCACGCTCCGGACACCGCCGGCGACGAGGCCGGCAAGGTAGGCCGCGCGGCGCTCCACCTCATGATCCAGGTCGCCCGGGCGGATCCCGATGCGCCCGGCCAGCTCCGCGGCGATCCCCCACGAGTAGTCCTCGAAGGTGTCGGTCGCCTCGTCCCACGTTGCAAGGACCGCAGGACCCATCCGCTGGACGTGCCCGCCGGGGTCGCGGGCGAGGGGCCGGACGTAGTGCGCGGCCACGACGCGGGTGACGGGCGAGCCGGGCGGGCCGGGCGGGCCGGGCGAGCCGGGCGGGCCGGCCACGGCGACCCGCCGCACCACCAGGACCAGGCCGATGAAGGTGAGCTCGTCGTCGGACAGCCGGATGTCGAGCCGGCGGAGGCGCGCGTAGACGTCCTCAAGCGTGCTGGCCTCCATGGAGGCGACGAGGCCTGCGCCGCGCGACAGCGCCTTGAACGGGACCTGCAGGGCCGGGGCGGGGGCGGCGGCCAGGTCGGGGCCCACCAGCAGGGTCGCGGCCGTGTCGGCCGCAGTGAGGCCCTCCAGGCCGCGCCCCTGGGCGTCGATCCGGACGCGGCGCAGGCCGGGGGCAGCGAGGTCTGTGAGGGCCTCGCGAACCGCCACGCGCTGGTCATGGTCGGCGGCGGCGGACACGACGATGACGGGCACGCGGGCCTCGGCAAGGAGCCAGGCGAGGGCCGCGAGCGGGCCGTCCAGCACGCGCAGGGCAAGGAGCCCGGTGACAGAAGGGTCGCCCGGATCAGCCTGAGGGGAGTCGCCTCGTGGGTTGGTCATGGCCTCGCATCCTAGCCGGTCGGCGAGAATCGACGGCGCCCGCAGGGTCGTGGCGGCGTTGAGCCGGAGGCCGCGTTGCCAGATTCCCATCGGGATGGCATTCGGTGAACCCGGGACGGCCCGGCCCGCCGCGCCCCCGCCCGCCGCGCCCCCGCCCGCCGCGCCCCCGCCCGCCGCGCCCTGAACACCACCAGACGACCACTCCGTGGGCATTTGGCGAAGAATCGACGCTGACGTCCGTCGCCCGAAGCCCGCGGCGACACCCGGCCGCCGACTCCGTCGCCCAACGCCATCGGCGTGGGACTCTGGCAACGTTCGGGTGGCTCGGGTGGTTCAGACCTACGGCGCTGGACGCGCGTGGCGCGCGATTGGTCTTGGCGCGGGGCGCTTGCGGCGAGGGGCTCGGGCCAGCCGGGCCGTCAGCCCGTTCGGCCGCCCCCGCCCCCACCGATGCCACCGGGCCGCGTCGCATACGGTGGCATCGCGAGACCGGGCGGCAGGTGCGGGTCGGGTTCCGGTGCGCCAACAGCCGTCGACAGCGGGATCACGCCCGCCCAGACCGGCCACGACTCGTCGCCCGGCTCGTCCTGCGAGGGCCCGGTGCGGACCTTGGCGGATGCCTCGTCGAGCGGCGTCCAGAGCACGGAGGTCTGGCGGATCTCCTTACTGGTTGCCGGACGCAGCTGGGCCCAGCGCCCGGGGAACAGCCGCTCCATGAACGCCTCCATGGCCGCCAGCGTCTCCGCTTCGTCCTCGACGAGCACGGCGCCGCCCAGGACCATGACGGACCGGTAGTTCATCGAGTGGTTGGTCCCCGAGCGGGCCAACACCAACCCGTCGAGCAGCGTGGCCGTGATGCAGACCCGTGCGCCCCGCTTCGTCTCTCGAACCATCCGGCTGCCGGCCGAGCCGTGCCATTAGAGCCGGTCGCCCTGCCGCCAGATCGACGTCGGCGTCACGAAGGGCTGTCCGTCAAGCACCCACCCGACATGGCCGACGATCGTCGCGTCGAGGATGGCGTCGATGGTGGCCCGGTCGTAGTGGCCGCGCTCCGCCAGGCGACGGAGCCGGACGCGATCCGTCGGCGGCTTCGCCGGCACGCGGCCCGGGGGCACCTTTGGTCCGGGATCCCGTTGGTCGGTCGACATCTCAGAAGAGGAGCCGGCCCTGGCGCTGGACCAGCTCAAGCCAGGCTCGCTCGCGCCCGATCGTGGTTCCAGGGCCGTGGCCCGGGAAGACGGCCAGCGAGTCTTCGAAGCCGGCCAGCCGGCCCAGGGATTCGACCATCTGCTCGGCATTGCCGCCCGGCAGGTCCACGCGGCCCCAACCGCCGGCGAAGAGCGTGTCGCCGCTGAACAGGAGGCCCTCGTCGGCCGCCCACAGCGAGACGGAGCCCTCGGTGTGACCGGGGGTATGCAGCGTCCGGAGCCGGATCTCGCCGAAGCGGATCTCGCCCCCTTCGGCCAGATCAACCGCAGCGACGCTGGGCGGGATGGCAAATGGCGCGACCCTGGAGCTGGGGGCCTCCAGGCGGTAGCGATCCAGCGGGTGGATGGCGATGGGCGCGCCGGTGTGCTCCGCAACGGCCGCGTTGTCGCCCATGTGATCCCAGTGGCCATGGGTGTTGATGATCAGCTTCAGCGTCCACTGGCGGGCCGCCAGCTCGTCGCGGATCCAGGCGAGGGACGGAATCGCCGTGTCGATGGCGATGGCCTCGCGCGAGCGCGGGTCAGCGAGGATGTGGACGTTGGTGGAGAGGGGGCCGACCACCCGGGAGATCCGTTCCATCGGCCGATTGTGGCAGGTCGGCCGCGGGCGCTGGCCGAACGTCCAATCGGGTCGGCTCGCAGCCGGGAGGGTCGGGAGGCGTGCGGTCGCCGGACGCACCGCCGGGCATGGCCGCGCCGTGGTCGCGCCGCCACGGCCCATGGGGCCCGTGGTCCTCCACCATGGCGCCGGCCGTCCGGCAAGACCCTCCCGATTGTCACCCGGGGTGGCATCCGGTGGGCCATCCCAGCCGACTGTCGGCGCCGCTGGCAATCGGGATGACCCTCGGTCGATGGTGAGCACGATGGCCCGAGGGCCGGTAGCTCCGGGTCCGTCATTGGTCATGGTGGCTGACGTCCGGGAGGATCCGCCTGCGTCCGGCCGGGTGCCACCCCCGTCCTGGGCCGCGTCCGGCACAGCGCTGCTGGGCGGGGCTGAGGCGCCGCTTGGGGCCGGGGCTGAGGCGCCGCTGCGGACTGGGGCTGCGGCGCCGCCCATCGCCTGGGGCCGCGCCCCAACTTGCTCGCCCGCCCCGTGGTGGTCAGCGCGACGCAGGCTGGCGCCCCACGCGCCGCACCGCCGCCACCGACACCAGCAGCTCCCAGGCCGACGGCACGGCCACGTACACCCGCTCCAGGAGGCCCAGCCAGGGCAGGAGCGGCCCGTACAGCGTCACGGGGACCAGCACCATGCCCACGACGACCAGCCAGCCCGTCGCGCGCGTGGGCCCGGCCCACCCCTGCCACCGGGGATCGCGGCCCATGACCCGCGCTACCACCAGGAGCGTCACCGGCAGGCTGATCGAGTAGGCGGCGAAATTGACCAAGTGGAGCACGCCAATCAGCGAGGTCCCACGAGCCCCCGCGTCCGTGGGAAACACGGCAAAGAGAATCGTCACCACGCCCTGGAATGCCAGGAGCCGCCAGACCAGCCGCCGGTCGCGCGCGGTGGCCCCGACCACCCGCCCCATCCCAGCCGCCCAGGCCAGCCCCAGCCCGCCGCTGATCAGGAAGGCCAGCGCCTGGAGCCACCCGTTGGGGGCGTTGGCGAGCAGGCTGATGGATTGCCGGATGGGGTCGTACCCGGGCCACGTGAGCATCACGGGCACCGTCAGGCCCCACGCCAGGACCGGCGCGAGGACGCCGGCGAGGAGCAGCAGGAGAAGGGGCCGTTTGGCCCCCACGAATCCGGCGTTTTCGGCCATGCGCTGATCGTCTCACGAAGGCCCAACCGGCCGCCGACCGAACGGCCCGCGTGATTGGGGCCGGACGGCCCTATGTGTATACAAGCGTCGACGGCGACCCTTCTCCTCGATGGTTGCTGAAGTCGTCCCCAACGCCGTCCCATACGAGATCGTCACGAGAACCGATTTCTCGGACGTCACGTACCTGCTGGAAGTCCTCGAGCCCGACATGGCGAAGGCCGCCCATCCAGGCCAGTTCGTCATGGTCATGTCCCACGCCGAAGGTGAGCGGATCCCGCTGACCATCGCGGACTTCGACCGGGAGAGGGGCACCATCACCCTGGTGGTGCAGGCCATCGGCAAGACCACCCGCGAGATGCAGCGCGACCTGATCCAGGGCGCGCACCTTTACGCGATGGTGGGCCCCATGGGCATCCCCTCCCACATCGAGGGCGTGAAGAAGGTCATCTGCGTGGGCGGCGGCCTGGGCGTGGCCCCGGTCTACCCGCAGGCCCGCGCGTTCAAGGAGGCCGGCGCCTACGTGATCGGCGTCATCGGCTTCCGGAACAAGGACCTTGTCTTCTGGGAGGACAAGTTCGAGTCCGTCTGCGACGAGTTCATCATCTGCTCGGACGACGGCTCCGTGGGCATCAAGGGCCTCGTCACCGAGGGCATCAAGATCGCCCTCGAGAAGCACGACGACGTGGACGAGGTCATCGCCATCGGCCCGCCGATCATGATGCGGGCCTGCTCGCAGTTCACGCAGCCGTACGGCGTCCACACCGTCGTCAGCCTCAACCCGATCATGGTCGATGGGACCGGGATGTGCGGCGGCTGCCGGGTCAAGGTGGACGGCCGGACCAGGTTCGCGTGCGTGGACGGCCCCGACTTCGACGCCCACAAGGTGGACTTCGACGACCTCATGGCTCGCCTCAAGCGGTTCCGCGAGCAGGAGAAGCAGGTTCTGGATCGCTGGGAGCAGGGTTGCCGGATCCCGGAAGCCCCCACCATGTCGACGCCCGGCGCATAGGGTCCCGCGATGGCGAAGAAGAAGACGATCCGGACCATCCCCCAGGACCGGACGCCGATGCAGGAGCAGGTGCCGGAGATCCGCGCCCGCAACTTCGCGGAGGTGTCCCTCGGCTACGAGCTGGCCGCGGCCGTTCGCGAGTCCGAGCGTTGCCTCATGTGCCCCGACGAGCCGTGCATCCGCGGCTGCCCGGTCGGCATCAACATCCCCGGCTTCATCGCCAAGATCGGCGAGAAGGACTTCCACGGCGCGTACGACGTCCTGACGGACACCACGCTCCTCCCGGCCATCTGCGGCCGCGTCTGCCCGCAGGAGACGCAATGCGAGGGCGTGTGCACCGTCGGCGAGAGCCTGGAGTCGGTGGCCATCGGCCGCCTCGAGCGCTTCGTGGGCGACATGGCGATCGCCGAGGGCTGGTCCGCCGTCCCGTACATCGAGCCCAACGAGCTCCGGGTCGGCATCATCGGCTCCGGGCCGTCGGGCATGGCGTGCGCCGCAGACATGGCCAAGGCCGGCTGCAAGGTGACCGTCTTCGAGGCCTTCCAGCAGCCCGGCGGCGTGCTCCGCTACGGGATCCCGGAGTTCCGCCTCCCCAACGAGGTGGTGGACGCCGAGATCGCCAAGGTCGCCCGACTGGGCGTCACGTTCCGGATGAACGCCCTGGTCGGCCGCCTGTTCACGATCGAGCAGATGCTCACCGACATGGGCTTCGACGCCGTCTTCGTGGGCACGGGCGCCGGCACCCCCGTCTTCATGGACATCGCCGGCGAGTCGCTCAGCGGCGTGGTCTCGGCCAACGAGCTGCTGACCCGCATCAACCTGATGCAGGCGCGCGACTTCCCCGCCCACGACACGCCCCTGGGGCTCGGCAAGAAGGTCGCGGTCATCGGTGCCGGCAACACGGCGATGGACGCGCTGCGCGTCTCGCTCCGCCTGGGCGCCGACAAGGTGATGTGCGTCTACCGGCGCGGCCACGAGGAGGCCCCTGCCCGCGCGGAGGAGCTCCACCACGCCGAGCAGGAGGGCATCGAGTTCCACTGGCTGACCAACCCGCTCGCCATCCTCGATGACGGCAACGGCAACGTCCGGGGCATGCTCTGCCAGCGGATGGAGCTGGGCGAGCCCGACAAGTCGGGGCGGCGCCGGCCGGTCCCCGTGGAGGGCAGCGACTTCGAGCTTGAGTGCGACACGGTCGTCTACGCGATCGGCACCAACGCCAACCCGATCCTGGGCCAGACCTCCAGCCTGGCGCTCACGGACCGCGGCTACATCGTGGCCAACGACTCCCTCGCGACCTCGATCGACGGCGTCTTCGCCGGCGGCGACATCGTGACCGGGGCGGCCACCGTCATCGAGGCCATGGGTGCCGGCCGCACGGCCGCCGCTGCCATGAAGCGCTACCTGGGGCTCCGCGACAGCACGCTGCCGTATGCCCCCGCCGAGCGCGCGTCCAGCCTGTTCGGGCTCGCGCCCGAGCAGCGCAACTTCGTCCGGGTGCAGGTGGCATGAGCGAGCTGTTGGTCAACGGGACGGCCGGGGCGGCCGTCGACGGCGGGCTGGACCTGGAGCCCCTGACGGGCGACCGGGCGAGCAAGCGCGTCACCATCGTCGACGAGCAGATCATCGAGATCGTCAGCGACTCGGGCGAGGGCGCCCAGCGCTGCGGCCAGGCCCTGGCGGCCCTCGCGGCGCGGTCCGGCCGCGGCATCTGGACCGTGGAGATCATCCCGGCCGAGATCCAGCCCCCGGCCCGCAGCATCGCGGGCGGCTCGGGCAATCGGGTCCGGATGGGCTCTCACCCGATCAGCAATGGCGGCGACGAGGCCGACCTGGCCGTGGCCTTCAACGAGCAGGTCCTGCTGGGAAGGGAGCGCGAGGGCGAGCTGAAGCCGGGCTGCCGGATTCTCCTCGAGAGCATGTGGCGGACCGACCGGAACCCGATCACCGCCCGGGAGTACCTGCTGACCTACGACGAGCTGGTGGCCAAGGGCTACAACGTCATCGAGGTCCCGATGGAGGCCGAGTGCCGCAAGCTGGTCTCCGACCCGCGGCGCGGCAAGAACATGTTCGTCCTCGGGATCCTGTGCAACGTCTACACGCTGGACCTGGCGCTGGCCCGCGAGCAGGTCGCCCTGACGTTCGGCAAGAAGGATCAGAAGGTCATCGACACGAACGTCCTCCTGCTGGAGGCCGGCTGGTCGTGGGCGGAGGCCAACCTGGACTTCCAGTTCGAGATCCCCACCATGCGCCTCACCGAACCGCAGGTGGTCTTCAACGGCAACATCGCGATCGCCCTGGGCGTGCTGGCCTCCGGGATGGAGATCTGCGCGATGTACCCCATCACGCCAGCCACCTCGGCCAGCCATTACCTGTCCGAGATCTTCGAGAAGACGGGTGGCATCGTCCACCAGGCCGAGGACGAGATCGCGGCGGCCACGTTCGCCATCGGCGCCTCGTACGCCGGCAAGTGCGCGGTCACCATCACCTCGGGGCCCGGCTACTCGCTCAAGCAGGAGGCCCTGGGCCTCGCGGTCATGGCCGAGATCCCGCTGGTCGTGGTGAACGTCCAGCGCGGCGGTCCCAGCACCGGCCAGCCCACCAAGCCCGAGCAGGGCGACCTGATGACCTCGATCTTCGGCTCACACGGCGACGCGCCCAAGGTCGTGATGGCGGCCAGCACCATCGAGGACTGCTTCTACTCCATCATCACCGCACGGAAGATCGCCGAGACCTTCAACTGCGTGGTGGTCGTGCTCACCGACGGCAGCCTGGCGACCGCCCAGCAGCCGTTCCCGCGGCCCAGCTTCAGCGAGGACTGGCTGGCCCCGCCCATCGACCAGAGCCCGGTGCCGGTCGGCGCCAAGGCGTACGACTGGGACGGCACCACCGGCCTGATGAAGCGGTTCATCCCCGGCCAGCCCGGCGGCATGCACACGCTCACCGGCCTGGCCCACGACCGGGCCAGCAAGGTGGCCTACGACCCGGCCAGCAACGAGGCCGGCCTGCGCAACCGCAGCCTGAAGCTGGCCGCGCTCCAGAAGACCCTCCGCTGCCCCGACGTCCACGGCGACCCGGACGGCGATCTGCTGGTCGTCGGCTGGGGCTCCACCCGGGGCGCCATCGAGGAGGCGGTCGACGGCCTGCGCGCCGACGGCAAGCGGATCTCGTCGCTCCATCTCCGCTTCCTGAACCCCATGCCGTCGGGCATCGGCGACATCATGAAGCGGTTCAAGAAGGTCATGACCGTGGAGTCGAACTGGTCCGACTCCCTGGACGAGGATCTGATCGACGAGGAGAACCGGCGCTACAGCGCGCTGGCCATGCTCCTCCGCGCCAAGTACCTCGTGGATGTCGACTGCTGGACGGAGGTCCGCAGCCGGCCCATCAAGCCAGGCGTCGTCCGTGCGGCCCTGTCCGCTGCCCTGGAGAAGGTGTCGTGACCATCTCGTTCGATCCCACGCCATCCTTCGCCCAGTGCCTCCTGGGCCCCACCGATGAGCACCACGAGCTGGACGAATACCAGACGGGCATCCCGCGCTGGTGCAACGGCTGCGGCGACAACGGCATCCTGGCCGCCATGCAGCGGCTCTGCCGCGACTACGACCTCTCGCCGGAGCGGACGGTCTTCGTGTCCGGCATCGGCTGCTCCAGCCGGTTGCCCCACTACATGAAGACGTACGGCTTCCATGGGCTGCACGGCCGGGCGCTGCCCATCGCCGAGGGCATCAAGATGTCCCGGCCGGACCTCCCGGTCTTCGTGTCCACCGGCGACGGCGACTGCCTGTCGATTGGCGCGGGTCACTGGATGCACGCCATTCGCTACAACATGGACATGACGGTCCTGCTCCACGACAACGCGATCTACGGGTTGACCAAGAAGCAGGCCTCCCCCACCTCGCCGATGGGAACCAAGAGCAACACGACGCCCAAGGGGTCGTACCTGGAGGCGTTCAACCCGCTCCAGGCGGCGCTGGGCATCGAGGGCGTGTCGTTCATCGCCCAGATGGTGGACTGGGTCCCCGAGATGCTCTATGACATCCTCCAGGCGGCCTACCGCCACCGCGGCTTCAGCTTCGTCCGGATCATCCAGCGCTGTCCCGAGTTCATGCCCGGCTTCTTCGACCCGTACATGAACGATCCGGAGCGCGTCCAGATCCTGACCCATCCCAACGCGCTGACGCCCAGCGCCAACATGAACAAGGTCTACCGCAACCAGCTGGTCCACGACCCGTCGAACCTGGACCGGGCGCGCGAGATCGCGAGCAGCTCCGATCCCATCCCGGTGGGGATCCTGTACCAGAACCCGGACGTCCCACGCCTGGAGGTCATCCGGGGCGCGGGCCGGGTCCGGACGGCCGAGACCGTGCAGAAGGGCCTCGACAGCGAGCTCGACAAGTTCACGATCTGGCCCGACGCCGAGCCGGCGCTGGTGGAGGCCTGAGCCGTGACGCTCGACGAGGAGCGCTTCTTCTACCGAACCGGCCGGCGCACCAGCACCGCCCTTCGCCCGGTGGCGGAGGCGGCCCTGCGGCCGGCGCTCTTTGCCCAGCTGAGCGACCTGACGGCGCTCCGCTACGACTTCCCGGTCGTGCTGGCCAGCCGTCACGGCGACCCCAGCTGGGTCGAGCCGCTGTCATCGATCCTGGACGTCACGCTGGCCGAGGTCGCCCCGTCCGGGCCGGCCGGCGAGCGGTTCCGCCGCACCGTACTCCGGATGGAGCGCGAGATCCGGCTCCTGATGCGCGATGACTCGAGCCGTCGGGCAGCCGCGGGCGAGGCCCTGGCGGGCGCCCCACTGCCCACGCTCGATGACCTCTGGAGCCGCGCGCACGAGCGCCTGACCATCGCCGGCGGCGAGCCGGCCGCGGTCGAGCTGGCGCGCGCCAAGCAGGCGCTCCAGACGCGCAACATGTTCGACGGACACGTCGCCGACTGCGACGCCGGCCTCCCGGCCCACGTCGTGGCCCATGCCTGGTCGTGGGTCGAGGCCCGCAAGGCCGACGCGATGCGCCAGAAGATCTCCACGCTCCTGATCACGCTCAAGAACCTGGTTACCGCCGACTTCATGCGGTCCGAGGCGGGACGCGGCGCAAGCACGCTGTCCGCCGGGGTCGGCGGCGCCGACCGCGCCATGTTCGACTTCGGCGTGATGGCAAAGCTGCTGGCCGCCCCGTCGGGCGCCAGCGCCCTGCCGCCGGCGCGGCGCGCCCGGATTGACGAGACCATCCAGGTCCTGCGTGGGCAGCACTTCTTCGGCCCCGGTTCCTACCCATTCCGGTTCGACCGGGTGGACCTGGCCCTGGCGGCCTGGCGCGAGCGACAGCCCGAGCTGGCGCGACTGGTCCGCGCGATCGCGATCGCGGAGCTGGAGGTGGGCGGCCGGTACAGCGAGGCCCGCCACGACGAGTACTTTGCCGGCTTTGACGGCACGTCCGTCGGCGACGAGGAGAAGGTCCTCTTCCCGGACTACCTCGTGACGCTGGGTGCGGGCTCCACCGATCCGGCGGGCCGGGCGCAGGTGCTGGAGGCGCTGGCCGGTGATGCACCGGTCAAGATCCTGCTGGAGACCTCCGATCCGTTCGGGCTCGGCGGGCAGCTGGCGACCACCGCCATGGGCCTGGGCGGCGTCTACGTGCTGCAGGCCCCCAGCGCCCACCTGTATGTCGTCCGAGACGAGATCCGGGCCGCCTTCGAGTTCGGCGGGCCCAGCCTGATCTCCGTCTTCAACGGCGCGTTCGGCGGCGGGCCGGCCCTCTCGCCGTACCTGGTCTCGTCGGTGGCGCTGGAGTCGCGGGTCTTTCCCGCGTTTGTCTACGACCCGTCTGCGGGCACCGACTGGGCCCAGCGCTTCGACCTCCTCGAGAACCCGCAGCCGGACGTGACCTGGCCGGTCCACCAGCTCTCCTATGCCGATGCCAAGCTGGGGCGCGTCGACGAGGCGGTCGCTGTCACGCCCCTTGACCTGGCGCTGTGCGATCCACGGCGTGCCCAGCACTTCGCGCGGACGCCGATCGCGCATTGGACGGGCCTCGTCCCGGCCGACGCGTGGCTGGATGAGCAGAAGGCGGACGGCGCCGCGCCGTTCGTGCCCGCGGTGGACGCAAACGCCCGGCTGATGCGCCTGGCCGTGGACGACACGCTGGTGCGCGAGGCACACCGCGTCGCGGAGGCCTGGAACCGGCTGCGCCAGCTCGACGACATGAAGCACGAGAAGATCCGGTTCGTCGAGGTGCCGCCGGCGTCGGCGCCGTCGGCGCCGTCGATGACCGCGGGTGCCGAGGCTTCGCCTGGAGCGGCCCCCGCCGCCGCTGCGGCGGCTGCGCCGGTTGCGGCCGCGCCCGCCGTCGAGGGAGTTGCCGCCACGCCCGCTGCCGAGCCCGAGCGGAATCCGGACGAGCCGTACATCGAGACCTGGCGGTGCACCACCTGCAACGAGTGCACTGGCGTGAATGCCCGGATGTTCGCCTACAACGAGAACCGGCAGGCCTACATCAAGGACATCACGGCGGGCACCTACCGGGACCTGGTGAACGCCGCGGAGAGCTGCCAGGTGGCGATCATCCACCCCGGGAAGCCGCGCGATCCCAGGGAAGCCGGGCTCGACGAGCTGATGGAGCGGGCCCAGTCGTTCCTGTAGCCGCGGCCAGCGCCAACGCGCCGCCCGCCACCACCCACGCCTTTTCCGAAGGCCGCGGCCCCGGGGGCTTCTTCCTATCCGGCGGGCGTCGCCGATGCCCTGGCCCCGCGGGCCGCGGCCCCGCCGGGCTCGGCCCCGCGGGGCACAGCGTCGCGCTCGCGGACCAGGCGCAGGATCCGCTCCGGCGTCATCGGCAGCTCCATGACTCGCGCGCCGATCGCCCGGCTGACCGCGTTCGCGACCGCCGGCGCGATGGCGGGGAGCGGCGTCTCCCCGATCCCATGGATATCGATGGTGCCAGGCGTCTCCAGCACGGTCTGGCCGAACCGCTGGGGAAGGTCCAGGAAGGAGGGGATCATGTAGTCGGACAGGTTGGGGTTGGTGAGCGTCCCCGCCTCGTCCCAGCGGAGCTCCTCGAACAGGGCCTGACCCACCCCGAACAGCGATGCGCCGAAGACCTGGAGCTCGCAGCCCGTGGGGTTGACCATGCGCCCCACGTACAGGCCAACGTGGAGCTGGAGGATCTGGACCCGGCCGGTCTCCTCGTCGACCTCCACCTCGGCCGCGCAGACCGCCGGGTGCCACTGGGGCGAGGCGATGCCCTGCCCGGTCTGCGGGTCCAGCCCGATCGAGGGGCGGTACCAGCCCTCGCCCGACAGGCTGCCCACCTTGGCGGCGGCCACGACCGAAGCGATGGAGCGCGAGGTCGCCGGCGCCCCCGCGACGACGATCCGGCCATCCTCCACCGAGAGGTCGGCCGGCGCGGCCTCCAGCTGGTCTGCGGCCAGGGCCAGGAGCTTCGCCCGGACATCGCCCACGGCGGCGCGGATGGCCCGGCCCATGAAGCTGGTGGCACGACTGGCCGCGGTCATCGCGTCGAACGGCGTGACCTCGGTGTCGGGCGTCGAGACCCGGACATCCGCCAGCGGCACCCCCAGCTCATGCGCCGCGATCTGCGCCAGCACCGTCAGCGCGCCCTGGCCCATCTCGACCGAGCTGGTCAGCACGTTGAGGGTCCCGTCGGCATTGAGCTTCACGGCGGCGGTCGCCGAGAAGGCGCCCATCCCCTTGATGATCGCGGCGAGGCCCTTCGCCCGGACCCGCGAGCCCGCGCGCTCCGGCTCGATGGGCCACGCCCAGCCGATCCGCGCCGCCGCGTCGCGGAGCAGCTCCGGGTAGTGCGGGTCCTCCAGGAGCGTCTCGCCCGTGGAGAACGCGTCGCCGGGGAGGAGGATGTTGTGGAGCCGCAGCGCCAGCGGGTCCATCCCCAGGGCGTCCGCCACGCGGTCCATCTGCGTCTCGTGCGCCCAGGCCATCTGCGGCATCCCGAACCCCCGGAAGGCGCAGGCCGGCGTCACGTTGGTGTACACCCCGGCCGAATCCACCCGGATGTCGGGCACGCGGTACGGACCCATGCTGGCGTAGCCACGGGTGATCTTCTCGGGGGTGTCGGTGGCGTACGCGCCGCCGTTGTAGAGGCAGTGGGCCTCGTGGGCCACCAGCGTGCCGTCGAGGCGGACGCCGGTCCGCAGCCGCACGACCGACGGGTGCTTCATCCCCGTCACGAACTCCTCGGCCCGACTCAGCGAGAGGCGCACCGGCCGGCGCGCCTTCCGGGCGAGGAGCGTGACCAGCGGCTCGATGCTGGGGTCGATCTTGGAGCCGTAGCCGCCGCCCAGCGTGGGAACGATCACCCGAACGCGGGCGACCGGCAGCCCGATCACGCCTGCCAGGGTCTCCGCGAGCGTGGACGGCGCCTGGGAGGAGGACCAGACCGTCAGCCCGCCCGCACGGAACCACGCGACGCAGACGTGGGTCTCGAACGCCACGTGGGCGACGGCCGGCGTCCGGTACTCGCCCTCCACGATGAGGTCGGCGCCGGCGAAGCCGGCCTCCGCATCCCCCCGGCGGAGCCGGAATCGGTGGATGGCGTTGGTGCCGGTCAGGCCGGGCTGGTGCGCCACCAGGTCCCGGCGGTTGAAGGCCAGGCGTCGCGGTCCCGGGTGGAGGACGGGCGCGCCGGGCGCGAGCGCCGCGTCCACGTCCAGGACGGCGGGGAGTGGCTCGTAGTCCACCTCGATCATTGCCAGGGCGGCCTCCGCCTCCGCCTCGGTCTCGGCCGCCACCGCGACCACCGGCTCCCCGGCGTAGCGAGCCACGTCCCGCGCCAGCGGCGGCTGGTCGCGCAGGAACAGGCCGAACGCCGGGTCGAGCGCCGGGTCGTCGAGGTCGGCGCCAGTCAGTACCGCCATGACTCCCGCGGCCGCCGCGGCCCGGGACGCGTCCACGCCCAAGATCCGTGCGTGGGCGTGCGGCGACCGAAGCACCCGAGCGTGCAGCATCCCGGGCAGAACCAGGTTCTGCACGAATTCGATCGTGCCGGTGACGCGCTCACGGGCATCCACCATGGGCACCCGGAAGCCGAACATGGATGTCGTGACGGGCGCTGCCGGTCCCGACGGCGCAGCCGACCCAGCCCGGTTCGCTGGCCGGGCCAGCTTTGCTGGCCCGGCGTCAGGCCTCAAGCTTGGCGCGGATGCAGTCGAAGGACTGGCCGATCAGCTTGTTGGCGGTGCCCTCGATCAGGCGTGCGCCCACGGTCGCCAGGGTGCCCGAGATCTGCACCGAGGCCGACCAGTCCATCACGGTCGGGCCCTCCGGCGGCCCCGACAGGAGCATCTGGCCCGACCCGTCAACCGCGCTTCCCGGCGCCTGGCCGCGGGCCTTGATCACCGCCTTGTCCGGAGCAATCTGCTCGGCCATCTCCAGGTCCACCGCGAACTTCGATGTGATGAAGCCCACGCCGACCTTGGCCCGCGCCCGGAAGTGGGTGGCGTCGATCACCTCGATCGACTCCACGCCCGGCCCGCACGAGCCCACCTGGTTGGGGTCCGTGACAAAGGCCCAGACGGCGGCGCGCGGCGCGCGGATCACGACGTTGCCCGAGAACTCCATGGTTCCTCCTGCGCGCCGGCGGCGTGGCCGGCCGGCGTGGCGTGGCCGGCCTGGTTGGCCGCCCGGCGGTCAATCGGCGGTCGGCATCGTTGATGATATCGACGCGGCGACGAAGCTCGACGGATCCCGCACGAAGCATCGCGCTGGGCCGTGGGGATCACGCCGGGCGAGGTGCCCAGTTGATCAGCGCGACCCGGCCGGCCGCGTCGGCGCGGATGTACCAGCGGCCGTCCCGCTCCACGGCCAGCTCGTCGATCGCGGCGTCCAGGCGCCGGTCCTTGGCGCCGCCCGGCTCCACCCACAGCTGATGGCGGAGGAAGCGCACCAGCTCGTCCCGGCCCGCGTAGCCGCGCGGCGGACGCTCCAGCCAGTGAACCTGCGGGGAGCGGCCGCGCGCGCTGAGGAACTCGAGGAGCAGATCCGCCGCGGGGAGCGCCGCGCGAGCCTCCCGGTGGACGGCCGGCCAGAACGGGTCGGCGAGCGACGCCGGCGCAGGCTGGGCCAGGAGCGCCGCGCACAGGCGCCCGGTGGCACCTTCCATCGCGGCGACGAACGGGCCGATGGGCTCTGCGTCATAGCCGACATGGGCGATGAACGAGACGTCCGCCACCGGAGCACCATCCGGGGCCAGTCCCGCCAGCGCGGCCGGCCAGCGCCCCGCCACGGCGCGGATGTTCGCGATCCCGTGGGCCGCCGCGTCCTCGTGGAGCGCACCCAGCATGGATTCGGACGGATCCACGCCGATCACCTGGCCGGCGACACGCGCCAGCGGCAGCGCGAAGCGGCCCGCCCCGCACCCGATGTCCAGGACGGTCTCGCCCGGGCGTACCAGCGCGCGCAGTGCGTCCAGGTGCGGGTCATCCGTCCGGTCGGGGTCCACCCGGAACAGCGCGCTGACCGGGCCGTAGAAGTCGGGGCCGTCGGGCCGTTCGCGGAAGCGATCCACCTGCGCGCGGTTGTCGATCACCCGCCGGGTCCACGCCGCCTCGATGAGCATGGCCAGGTCCGCCGGCGTATCCACGTCGGGGTTCACGCCGTCCACGGGCAGCTCCCCCACCAGGTCCGGCCGCCGCGCCAGGAGCGGCGCCAGGCCCCGGTCCCCGCTCGCCTCGCCGACCAACCCGAACGCAGCCCGACGGATCAGCACCGGATGCGGCCCACCCCCGCCCGCGTAGCGAGGCATGACGATCGGCCGCGCCGGGTCCTCGGGGAGCGCCAGGAGCGCCGCGACGACATTCCGCCGCGTGAGTGGCTGGTCACCCAGCATGAGGATCAGCGCCTCCACGGGCGGCTCCAGCGCGGCCACCGCCTCCAGCCCCAGCCGGAGCGATGACGCCAGCCCGCGGCCGGGGTCCGGGTTGCGGACACGCACCTCGCCGGCCCACGGCACGGCCGCCTCGGTCGCCTCCGCGGCCTCGCCCACCACCACGACGATGGGCCCCAGGCCCGCGGACCGAGCCGTGAGCAGGACGTGCTCCAGCAGGGGCCGCCCCTCGAGTCGAGCGAGGACCTTGGGCGACCCGAACCGGGTGGCGGAGCCCGCAGCCAGGACGAGGCCGGCGATGGTCATGGCGGATCTGGCCTGGTGATCCTGGACAGGGGGCCGGATCCAGCCGTCAGCCGCCGACGACCGGCGACGACTCGCGCATGACCTGGATCCCCGGGGCACGCTGGATCATGGGCACGCCGCTCCCGCCGTACCGCGCGGCGACGATCTCGGCCATGATCGAGAGGGCGGTCTCCGCCGGGGCCCGGCCGCCGAGATCCAGTCCGATGGGCCCATGCAGGCGCGCCAGCTGCGCATCGGTGAGGCCCGCCTCGCGTAGCCGGTCGCGCCGATCCACCTGCGTCTTGCGGGAGCCCACGGCACCCACGTACCGGCAGCCGCGGCGGAGCGCCTCGACGATGGCCGGCTCGTCAAACTTCACATCGTGGCTCAGCACCGCGACGGCGTCGTTGGGGCCCAGCCCGATGTCGTCCGCCACCTCGTCGGGCCAGCCGATCACCAGCTGGTCCACGTCGGGGAACCGCTCCGGCGTCGCGAAGGCCGTCCGACCATCGACCACCACCGTCGTATAGCCCAGCTCCTTCGCGAGCCGCGTCAGCGAGCGGGCAACCTCCACGGCGCCCACCATGACCAGCCGCGGCTTGACCGGGTAGACCTCGATGAAGTAGGACCGGCCGCCCAGCTCCGCGGCGGTCGATGCGCCGCGCCGAAGCGCCTCCAGCGCGCCGGCCTTCAGCTCCTGGTCCAGCGCTCGGGCGCCCAGCGTCCCCTCCATGGTCCCGTCGTCGTGGACCAGGACGTGCGGCGTCGGCAGCTCGCCGGGGCCCGGCTCGTGGCGGGCGAACTGCGGGGGCGGGGCATCGGCCGGGAGGAGCGTGACCACGGCCGTGCCGCGGCCAGACGGGCCCTCGGAGCCCTTGACCGCGGCCAGGACGTCGGCCGGCAAGTCCGGCTGGATCATCACGTCGATGGTGCCGCCGCAGGCCAGGCCCACGTCCCAGGCCTCCTCGTCGCTGATCCCGTAGCGGATCACGCGGATGTGGCCGTCAATCCGTGCCTTGGCGATCTCCTCCGCGGCCGCGCCCTCCACGCAGCCACCGCTCACCGACCCGGCGATCCGCCCGTCGTCGGTCACCAGCAGCACGGCGCCCTCCGGGCGCGGCGCGGACCCAAACGTCCGAACGACCACGGCCCGACCCAGCGGCGCGTCCTCGCCCCAGCCGGCGAGGGTCTTGAGCAGCTCCTTCATGGCAGATCCTCCAGGGCGGGAGCGTACAACCGATCAGCGACCGACGAGGGGGCGGGCCCTTGTGACATCGCCGCCGGTCCGCAGGCCGACTGGCGCGGGCGGCGCCCCGACGGCCGGCCGTGGCGCGTGGGCAGCGGCCTCGCTGCGACTGACCGTGTCGCGCCCCCGGACGCCGGCGAGAATCTCGCCGAGGCGCTCCAGGCTGGCCACGGTGCCGGCGGGCAGGAAGTCGTCGATGTACGGGTACGCGGCGCGCATCCCGGCCGCCAGCGGCTGGTAGCCCGGCGTGCCAGCCAACGGGTTGAGCCAGACCAGGCGGTGGCAGTTGCGCCGCAGCCGCGCTGTCTCGGTCGCGACGATGGCCGGATCCCCCCGGTCCCAGCCGTCCGAGACCACGACCACCACGCCACTGGACCGGAGAGAGCGGCGCGCCCACTTCTGGTTGAACTCCCGGAAGGACTCCCCGATCCGAGTGCCGCCGGCCCAGTCGTTGACGCTCTCCGCCACGCGCGAGAGGGCGCGGTCGCGGTCCTTGTCCCGCATGAGGCGCGTGACGCGGGTGAGGCGGGTACCAAAGACGTACGACTCGGTCTTGACCGAGCTGGCCGCCGAGAGGGCCTGGATAAATCGGAGCAGGAGCCGCGAGTGGCGCTCCATGGAGCCGGAGATGTCGCACAGCACCACGAGCGGGCGCGGCCGCCGGGTGGGGCGTCGCCAGACCCACTCCAGCAGCTCGCCGCCGGACCCCAGGTTGGCGCGCATGATCGCGCGCGGCGCCAGCAGGCGGCCGTGGCGATGCAGCTCGTAGCGACGCGTTCGGCGTTGCTCCAGGCGCGGGACGAGCAGGTCGACCAGGCGCTCCGCCTCGCGCAGCTCCTGGGGCGTCATCCGGTCGAAGTCCTTGTGCCGGATGATCTCGGACGCCGACCAGGCCTCGGGCGAGATGGTCAGCCCTTCGGCCTCCTCCTCGCCATCGCCCTCGTCGGCGGGCACGGTCTGGCCGATCGACTCGGACGCGATGCCCGGCTCGTCGGTGCCGTTCTCGCCCTCCGTCTCCTCCTCACCCTGATCGGGGCCGTCGTCTGGGTTCTCCTCCTCGGACACGGAGGTGACCACGTTCTCGTCGGGGCGGGCGGCGATCCGGCGCCTCCAGTAGCGGTCGAAGACGACGTTGTAGACCTCAATGTCGTCGCGGTTGCGGACGAAGATCGCGGCGCCGGCGGCCCGGAACTCCTCGCGGTCGCCCATGTGGATCAGTGCGAGCGCGCGCGGGTAGTCCAGCTGCGACCCGATGTCGATCGACAGGCCGGCCCGTCGCAGCGCGCGGCCGAAGCCGGTGGCCGAGCGCAGCAGACGGCGGCCGTCGACCAGGACGTCAGGCAGCGCCTCGGTCGTGAGCTCAGGCTGGTCGTACACGGGACGTCGGCGCCCGGGGCGCTAGGCGCGCGGGGTGGTATCGGCCAGGTACTGGCGGGTGATAGCGCCCTTCACGTGTCGGACGTCCTCCTCGTACTTGAGGACGACGCCCAGCGTCTCGTCGACCACCTCGGCCGTCAGCTCCTTCGCGCCGAGCGACAGGAGAGCGGCGGCCCAGTCGAGTGTCTCGGCCACGCCGGGGACCTTGGTGAGGTCGGCCTGGCGGAGGCGCTGGACAAAGGCCACCACCTGGCGGGCGAGCGGCTCCGACGCGCTGGGCACACGCGCCAGCACGATCTCGAACTCCCGCTGCGGGGTGGGATAGTCGATCCAGTGGTAGAGGCAGCGGCGCTTCAGGGCGTCGTGGACCTCGCGGGTCCGGTTGGAGGTGAGCACGACGCGCGGCGGATGCTCTGCCTTGATGGTCCCAAGCTCTGGCACGGTGATCTGGAAGTCCGACAGGATCTCCAGCAGGTACGCCTCAAACTCTTCGTCCGCGCGGTCGATCTCGTCGATCAGGAGGACAGGCGGGATCCCATTGGGGCTGGGCTCCAGGGCCTCCAGGAGCGGACGGCGGACCAGGAACTCGGGACCAAAGATGTCGTGGGCCTGCATCTTGTCCGCGACGCCGCGCGCCTCCTGGAGGCGGATGTTGAGCATCTGCGCGGGGTAGTTCCACTCGTAGACGGCCGTGTTGACATCCAGGCCCTCGTAGCACTGGAGCCGGATCAGCCGGGCACCCAGCGAGGACGCGAGGGCCTTTGCCAACTCGGTCTTGCCGACGCCGGCCTCGCCCTCCAGCAGCAGCGGCCGGCCCAGCCGGAGCGCAAGGAAGACGACCGTTGCCAGCGACCGGTCGCACAGGTAGTTCTGGCTGGCGAGGGAGGCCTGAACCTCTTCGATCGTGTCAAGCATGTGGGGAAGATACCCGCTAGCGGAAAGTGGTGTCCGTCAATGACCTGGAGGCTGCCTCACCCGTCCGGCGCACGCTCCGCGTGGGCCCGCTGGGTCGCGCTGGCGATCGCCCGGACGATGTTGGCATAGCCGGTGCACCGGCACAGGTTGCCGCTGATCTGCGTCCGGATCTGGGCGTCGGTGGGGGGCTCGTCGAGATCGAGCAGCGGCAGCGCGGCCATCACCATGCCGGGCGTGCAGTAGCCACACTGGAGGCCGTGCTCATCCCAGAAGGCCTGCTGCAGCGGGTGGAGCGTCCCATCCGGGTCCGCCAGTCCCTCGATGGTGGTGATCTCGCGGCCGTCGGCCTGGACGGCGAACATGGTGCAGGACTTGATCGGCCGAGCGTCCACGGTCACCGTGCACGCCCCGCAGCTCGTGGTATCGCAACCCACGTGGGTCCCCGTGAGGCCCAGCTGCTCTCGAAGCAGGTGGACGAGGAGCAGGCGGGATTCGACGACCGCCTCGTGGGCCTGGCCGTTGACGGTGACGGTGATCCGGTGCTCCCGGGCGGGCGTCGCGGTCATCGCCGGCGTCGCGGTCATCGCCGGCCTCCCGGTGCGGCGCCGGCCACGGCGCCATAGGCCAGGGCCCGTTGCACCGCGCACTGGACCGCGCGACCCGCCAGCCCGCGCGCCAGGTCCACCTTGTAGGCACTCCCGCCACGGAGGTCGGCCCAGGGCTGGATCCCGTCGCCCGCCAGGGCCGCGGCCTCGTCGAGCGCGGCCCCGTCGTCCACGCGGACCCCGACCAGCGCGGCTTCGGCCGCCTCGGCGCGCAGCGGGACGGGGCCCGCGTTGGTCAGGGCCAGCCGGGCGGAGCGGATTCGGCTGTCCGCGACGACGACCACCGCCGCCACCGCAGCCACGGCGAAGTCGCCCACCTGGCGCTCGTACTTCACGTAGGCAGAGCCCGTTCCCGGCCCCGGCGCCGCGATCCGGATCTCGGTGAGGACCTCGTCCTCGCCAAGCGCCGTTCCGAACAGGTCCTGGAAGAAGTCGGCCGCGGCCACCTCCCGGGTGCCGGCCGCGCCGCTGAGCACGAAGCGCGCGCCCAGGGCCAGCATGGTGGCCGGGTGGTCGTTGGCGGGATCCGCGTGCGCGATGTTGCCGCCGATGGTGCCCATGTTGCGGACCAGCGGATCGGCGATCACCGCGCTGGTGTCGACCAGGATGGGCCAGCTGGCCGCAAGCAGCGCCGAGGCCTCCACGTCCGCCTCGCGGGCCAGCGCCCCGATCCGGATCTCGCCCGCCTGCGCGATGATGCCGGCCGCGCCCGGGACGCGGTTCAGGTCGATCAGCAGGCGCGGCTCGGCCAGGCGCAGCTTCATGAGCGGAATCAGGCTGCACCCGCCGGACAGCAGCTTGCCCTCGCCGGCGGCGCGCGCCAGCTGCTCGCTGGCCTCCGCGAAGGAGCCAACCGCGACGTACTCGAAGGCCGCTGGGTACATGCTCCTCCCGTCGGCCCCGCTCGAACGGGGACGGTGGAATACTACAAACACCATCAGCCCCGCGTGGCAACGCGCCGCGTGGGAACGCGGGGCGCCCCGACGCCATTCACCTGAGGAAACCGCCCCGATGTCCAAGTCCCTCGGCAACCAGCTCCCGGCAGATGCCATGGCCATGCTCGACGGCACGAACCTGCCGGCCGGCCTGGGCGCCACATTCACGCTGGTCGTCCAGGGCGACGACGGCTTCCCCACCGTCGCCCTCCTGAGCGTGGGCGAGGTGCTGGCAACAGACGCCTCAACGGTCCGCCTCGCGCTCTGGCCCGGCTCGGGCACCACTGCCGCCCTCACGGCCGCCGGCAAGGCCACCATGATGCTGGTGGGCGGCGACTCGGTCTGGTACGTCCGCCTGGCGGCCCGGCGTGGGCCGGACATCGGAGAGGAGGGCCTCAAGCGCGCCTACTTCGAGTGCGCCATCGACGACGTCCTCGTCGACAAGGTCACCTACGCCAAGATCACCAGCGGCATCAGCTTCGAGCTCCCGGAGCCCGACAAGGTGCTGGACCGCTGGCAGCGAACCATCGACTTGGTCCGGGCGCAGCCCGCCGTGGCCGGCTGACCGCCCGAAAGGATCCAGTGCCCGACCAGACCGACGCCGCACCGCCCACCCAGATTGGCCGCCGCAAGGACGACCACCTGACCGTGGCCGCGCGCGATGACATCGAGCATGTCCACCGGGGCGGCTTCGAGCGCTACCGGCTGCGCCATCGCGCGCTACCCGGGCGCGACCTGGCGGAGGTGGACCTGTCGGTGGAGGTCCTGGGCAAGCGGCTGGCCGCGCCGCTGCTGATTGCCTCGATGACCGGTGGCACCGAGCGCGCCCGCGAGGTGAATGCCAAGCTGGCCATCGCGGCCGAGGCCGCGGGCCTGGCGATGGGCCTGGGCTCCGGCCGCGCCGCGCTGGAGCACCCGGAGCTGACGCCCACCTTCCTGCTGCCGGTCCGGCCCCCGCTCCTGTTCGCCAACCTGGGCGCGGTGCAGCTGCGCCGGGGGCTGGGGCCCGCCGACGCGGAGCGCCTGGTGGACCTCATGCAGGCCGACGCACTCTTCCTCCACCTCAACCCCATCCAGGAGGCCGTCCAGCCCGAGGGCGACACGGAGTTCGGCGGCCTCACGGAGCTGATTGCCGCGGTGGTGAAGCGGCTCCGGCCGCGGCCCGTGGTGGTCAAGGAGGTTGGCTTTGGGCTCTCGCCTGAGGACGTGGCCGAGCTGTTGTCGGCGGGCGTGGCCGCGATCGACGTCTCCGGCGCCGGGGGCACCAACTGGGCACTGATCGAGGGGCAGCGGGACCCCGCGGCCGGCGAGGTGGCGCGCGCCTTCGCCGACTGGGGCTGGCCCACGGTCACGTCGCTGCGCGAGGCGGTCCGGCTGGCCGACCCGGCGGGCGTCCCCATCTTCGCCAGTGGCGGGATCCGGGACGGCGTGGACGCCGCCATCGCGCTGGCGCTGGGCGCGCGCCTGGCGGGCTTCGCGCGGCCGATGCTCCTCGCCGCGTTCGAGGATCGCGCCACGGAAACCGCGCAACTCCTGGTCCGCCAGCTCCGGATCGCCACTTGGGCGGTCGGCGCGGCGCGCGTCTCCGACCTGTCCGCCGCGCACCTGCTTCACGACGGCGCGCCGATCGACGGCACGCCCGTGAGCGCACGATGAGGCCACGCCGATGACCCTCGGGCCCGTCCCCGGCCCTTCGGACCCGGCGCCCGCCGGCGCTCCCCCCAGCGCTCCCGCCATCTCCGTCCAGGGCCTGGTCAAGCGCTACCGGAAGGCCACGCGCAACGCCGTCGACGGCATCTCGTTCGAGGTGGGCACCGGCGCCTTCTTCGTCCTCCTGGGCCCCAACGGCGCGGGCAAGACCACCACCATCTCGATCCTCACCACCACCCTCTCCCCCACCGGCGGCCGGGCGCTGATCGGCGGCCGCGACATCGTGGCGGAGGCCAGCGCGGTCCGGCGCGAGGTGGGGATCATCTTCCAGAAGCCCAGCCTGGACCAGAACCTGACCGGCGAGGAGAACGTCCGTTTCCACGCGGTCCTGTACGGGCTCTACCCGTGGGCGCCGTCGTGGCGGCTGATGCCGGCCGCCTACCGGACCCAGGTCGAGGAGCTCGCGGGCCTCCTGGGCGTGGGCGAGGAGATCTTCGCCCCCGTCCGAACCTACTCGGGCGGGATGCGCCGCAAGCTGGAGATCGTCCGCAGCCTGCTCCATCGACCGCGGGTCCTCTTCCTGGACGAGCCCACCGCGGGCCTGGACGCGCCGACCCGACGCACGCTCTGGGACTACCTGGCACGGGTCCGGCGCGAGAGCGGCACCACGGTCTTCCTGACGACGCACTACCTGGAGGAGGCGGAGGGCGCCGACCACGTGTGCGTCATCGACCACGGGCGCGTGGTGGCCGCTGGCAGCCCGGCGCAGCTCAAGGCGGAGCTGACGCATGAGACGCTGATCGTGGACGCGGCGGCCGCGGACCGAGCGGCGCTCCGGGCCGAGCTTGCGGGCCTGGGCCTGGCGGCCGACGGCGACGGACCCTTCACGCTGCCGGTGGGCGGCGACCGAACACACGCGGTCCTCCGCTCCATCTCGACGCCGCTGACCCTGGTCCGGACCAGCGCGCCCACGCTTGAAGACGCGTACCTGCAGATCGTCGGGCGGTCCGCGGCCGACGGCGAGGAGGAAGGCGCGGGAGGCGAAGCGAGCGAGGGCGCCGCCGGACATTCGGACGGCGCAAGTTCGACCCCGGAGGATTCGGTCCGTGCGTGAGCTGAGCGCCATCCTGGCCATCGCGCACCGCGACCTGACCAAGCTCCTGCGCGACCGCGCCCGGATCCTGGGCGACCTGGCCTTCCCGCTGATCCTCGTCGCGTTCCTTGGGCCCGCGCTCAAGGCCGGGTTCGGGTCACCCGGCGGGCTGGACCTGCAGGCCTACGTCTTCACCGGCGTCCTGGCGCAGACCGTCTGGCAATCCGCGGCGATCGGGGTGATCTCGCTGATCGCCGATCGCGAGGAGGACTTCAGCCAGGAGATCTTCGTCTCGCCGATCAGCCGATACTCGATCATCGCCGGCAAGATCCTGGGCGAATCGGTGGTGGCGCTCCCCCAGGCGCTGGCGATCCTAGCGCTGGGCTGGGTCCTGGGCGTGCCCATGACGCTCGCCGGAGTCCTGGCGCTCCTGCCGGTGATCCTGCTGATCGCGCTCTTTGGTGGGGCGTTCGGCGTCTTGGTGCTGTCGAACCTGTCCAGCCAGCGGGCCGCCAACCAAGTCTTCACGTTCATCATGCTGCCGCAGTTCTTCCTAGCCGGGGTGTTCAACCCGCTCCAGGGCCTCCCCGGCTACCTGGACGTGCTGTCCCGGATCGCGCCCTTGCGCTACGCGGTGGACCTCCTGCGCAACACCTACTCGGCGTTCCAGCCCGGCTCGACCCCGATCGCGGTGGCCGATGCGGGCTTCAACCTGGTCGCGGTCGGGGCGCTGCTGGTCATCTTCGGCGGGCTGGGCACCTGGATCTTCGTCCGGGCGGAGCGCAACCGGTAGATCTCGCTGGGGCACCGCCGCCCATTGGGGCGATGTTCCGGTGGAGGGCAACCGCATGATCTCGGCTTAGCTGCCCGGCCGGGCAACCCGCCTCATGCGCCGCGGGAGGCCGCGTCCAGCGCCCGGCGGATGTCCTTCAGCGAGAGGAATAGGTGCAGCGGGTCGGACGGCGCGGGTTCGAATTCGGCCAGTGCTTCGTAGAAGGCTCGCGCCTCGGCGTTCTGAGCGTAAATCAGGAGGGCGCGAACCCCGACGACGTGGGCCGCCTGGCTCACGCGACGAAGCGCATCGGCAACCAGGGAACGGCCGACGCCTCGGCCCTGGACAGTGACGTCCACGCCGAGTCGGGCCAGGATGATGACCGGGAGTGGGTATCGGCCGGCGCCCTTCGTCATTCGGCCGGGGGCTGTCTGCGGATCGACCGAGCCCACCGTGAGCGCGTAGTACCCGACGACTCGGACCTCCCCTGTCGGGCAGGTCACGTACACCCGTGCCGTATCCTGGCCCATCGCGAAGAGCCCGCGCTCCCGGAGCCACGCCGTCTGCGCGAACGAACCGCAGTCGAACCCGCTGCGATCGTGCTGCGCGGTCAGCAGTTCGGGCGGCGTGAAGGACCCCACGACTTACTCGAGGACGGAGGGCTTGGTCAGCAACTCCTGGAGGCGCGGCTTGGCCTGAACGGGGCGGTCAAGCAGCGCGAGAAAGGCGCGATAGGCCTCGTCTGACACCGGGAAGGACCCTCGATCGGCGAGCACGTCCTCGGCGCGGATGGTCGCGGCATGGAGAATGAAGTCCGTCAACGTCACGGCCGAGACGCGGCTGGCCTCGTCGAGCAACTCCCGCTGGGCCGGCGACACGCGCACGGAGATCCGCTCGGTCTTGCCCGCCTGGGCCTCGACACCGTCAGTCCGGCTGCGACCGCGCGCGCGGCGAGGCACGTTCTGCAGCATGCTGTCCCTACCTGCGTACTAACAACGTGCGCACAGCATAGGTCCGGGTGGGTCGAGCGTCAATGACCGCTGTGGCGGCCGTCGGCCTCCAGCACGGCCATCGCCGCGTTGTGGCCCGGGATGCCACTGACGCCGCCGCCGCGGACCGCGCCCGCGCCGCAGAGCAGGACATTGGCGTGGCGCGTCTCCACGCCCCAGCGACCCGTGCCCTCCTGCGCCCATGGCCACGAGAGATCCCGGTGGAAGATGTGCCCGCCGGGGAGGCCCAGGTCGCGCTCCAGGTCCAGCGGCGTCTTCGCTTCGATGCAGGGTCGGCCGTCCACATCGGTCGCCAGGCAGGCTTCGATCGGCTCCGCCAGGTGCCGGTTCAGCCCCGCCAGGGTGGCGGCCGTCAGCGCGTCGCGCGCCGCGTCGTTGTCCCCCGCAAAGAGGCGGGCTGGCGTGTGAAGGCCAAACAGGGTCAGCGTCTGGTAGCCGCGCTCGCGCACGTCGGGGCCCAGGATGGTGGGGTCCGACAGCGAGTGGCAGTAGAGCTCGGACGGCGGGGCCGAAGGCAAGCTCCCGGCCGACGCCTCCGCGTGGGCGGCCTCCAGCTGGCCGAAGCCCTCGTCGACGTGGAAGGTCCCGGCGAAGGCCTCGCCGGGATCCACCTCCGGGTCGCGAAGCCGAGGCAGGCGCTTGAGGAGCATGTTGATCTTCAGCTGAGCGCCCTCGGCCGGGGCGGGCGGCGCGTCGCCGGTGAGCGCGGCGAGCTCCACGGGCGAGGCGTTGACCAGGACGTGGCGGGTGGCGACCGTGCCTTCGGCGTCGGCGGTGCGCCAGGTAACGTCGGCCGTCCGTCCGTCCGTCGCGATTCTGGTGACCCGGTAGCCCGTCGCGATCTCGGCGCCGGCCTTGCGGGCCGCGGCGGCCAGCGCGTCGGTGAGCGCGCCCATCCCGCCGACCGGCACGTCCCACGCGCCGGTCCCGCCGCCGATGACGTGGTAGAGGAAGCAGCGGTTCTGGCGCAGGCTGGGGTCGTGGGCGCCGGCGTGGGTGCCGATCAGCGCGTCGGTCAGGACCACGCCTCGGACCAGGTCGTCGGCGAAGCTGGCTTCGATGGCCTCGCCGATAGGCGCCTCGAACAGCGCCCGCCAGGCCTCGTCGTCGTCCACCCGCCGGCGCAGCTCGTCGCGGGTGGGCAGCGGCTCCGTCAGCGTGGGGAAGACGCGCTGGGCGACGCGCGTGGTCATGGCGTAGAAGCGCCGCCAGGCGTCGAACTCGCGGTCGGTGCCGGTCAGGCGGGCGAAGGAGGCTTTCGTTCGGTCGTCGCCGCCGCCGCCCCCCACGAGGAGGCCGGTCGGCGCGCCGCCGCGAACGGTGGGCGTGTACGACGCGAACTCGCGCCGATGGACGCGGAAGTCCAGCCCCAGGTCGCGGACGATCTTCTGGGGTAGGAGGCTGACGAGGTACGCGTACCGCGACAGCCGGACGTCCATCCCGGCGAACGGCCGCGTGGAGATCGCCGCGCCGCCGGTGTGGTCCAGCCGCTCCAGCACCAGCACGGATTTCCCGGCCCGCGCCAGGTACGCGGCGGCCACCAGCCCGTTGTGGCCACCGCCCACGATCACCGCGTCATGCGAGCCTGGCCCCCGTTGGAGCATCACATCACCGTCACAGGTGGAACAGCGTCGTCACCGGAGGCAAGGTGGTTCCTCGATCATTTGGCGGGTGGCATCCCGTCGCTCGTAGCCGCATCGACGACGATCTTGAGGCTGCCGTCCGCCTGGCGCTGATAGACCGCGACGTACTTGCTGCGACTCGACGGCCCCACGATCGCCCCGATGTCGATGACCAGCGAGCCGTCGACAATCACCTCGCCGGTCTCGAACCTGAGGACCTGCGGGCCTCCCGCAACCGAGTCGCGCATGGTTCCATCGATCGCCGCTCGGCCGCGGATGATCGGGGCGCCGTGGAAGAGCAGGCGAGCGTCATCCGTGTAGTAGGCGGCGAGGCTCTCGGCGTCCTGCTCGACGTACGCGCGTCCGGGTCCCGCGTTGATCGTGTCGAGCTCTTCTCGGATCGTCATGGAACTGACCCTCGCATGTGCCGGTATCGAACGGGGTGGCCACGTCCCCCTGAGGGAAGCCTACCCTCGGACGGACCGCCGCCGCAGCGCTGGATATCTCATTGGCATGGCAGAGCGCGCTGGGATCCGAGCCCTATCCTCGCCCCGCCCGGCCCGGTCCTGGGCTCACGCTGGCTGCCAGGGTCTGGCTCCCCGACAGCGCCAAGCCGCAACAGCACGGCCAGCAACCTGGGTAACTCTCGCCCAGCTGGCGTTACGCGGCTCCGGAGGCCGTCGGCGGGGGCTCGACGCCCGAAGTCATCCCCAGCCGCGCACGGCATGGGATGAAATGTGCCGCAGGATCGACCCGATCGGCGCCCGCGGCCGCGTAGCACTCGCCAGTCCGGAGTTAGCCCAGGATCTCCAGGCAGTCGCTGGCATTCCGCCGTGATCGGACGCGGCGACGTCACGCGATCTCAGTCGATCGTGAACTCCGCCGCCCCGGGCACCTCAACCACCTCGGGGAACGCCTTCCCGAAGGGGCGCGTCGCGTCGAAGCCCATCACGCTGATCACTTCCTTCTCGGGGGCGGAGGGATCCAGCGGCCCACCCGCCACCGCGCCCACCGTGATGATGTCCTCGGCCGGCTGGCCGCGGGTGACCATCGCCCACATGACCCGCTCGGTGTCGTGGACGTCGATGTCGTCGTCCACGACGATGACCCACTTGGGCCGCGCGGCGTGCCCCAACGCGTTGAGGATCAGGTGGCGCGCCTGGCCCTTGTAGCGCTGGCGGAGCGCCACCACCGCCACGTACTGCGTCCCGCCCCAGTCCGGGAACGAGACCGCCGTCACCTCGGGGAACGTCTTGCGCAGGTCCTCGTACAGCGTGCTCTCGTACGCGAAGGACTTGAGGACGTGGTTGTCCGTGGTGGGGACGCCGGTCAGGCCGGCCAGGAAGATGGGGTCCCGGCGATGGGTGATCGCGGTCACCTCCATCACCTGGTTCTCCTCGGCCGGGCCGTAGTAGCCGGTGAACTCGCCGAACGGTCCTTCCTTCGCGCGCACGCCGGGCAGGATCCGCCCCTCGATGATGATCTCGGCGGTGGCCGGCACCAGCAGGTCGACGGTCTTGCCGCGGACCACGTCCACCGGCGCGCCGTTGATCCCGCCCGCGATCCCCAGCTCGTCGAACCCGGCCGGCACCTTGGCCTGCGCCGCGTAGAGCAGGACCGGGTCGCAGCCGTTGACGATCGCCAGGTCCAGCGGGACGCCCATCCGCTCCGCCTTGGCCATGTGCGTCCCCAGGCCCTGGAACGCGTGGGACATGACCGCGATGTGATTGCGGTCCAGGCGCATCACGCGGTAGACCGACGCGTTGGCCAGCCCGTCCTCGGGATCGCGGCTGATCTCCAACGCGACGGTCACGTACGCGCCGCCGTCCTTGCCGGAATAGACCGGCAGCGGCAACGCGAACAGGTCGACGTCCTCGCCGGTCAGGACCACGTCCTGGCACTCCCCCGTCGCCACTTCGCGCGGCGGGATGGGCGAATGGAGGCCCCGAAGGAACTTCTCGTTCCCTTCGGCCGGCGTGGCGACGTCCAGGGCCAGCAGCGCCTTGGCCCGGTCGGCGAAGAGCGAGCCCACGACGGGCATCGTCGAGCCCACGACGGATTCGAACCAGAGCGCGGGGCCCTTCGTGTCCGACATCTTCCGGATGCCGGCCGCGATCTCGAACTTGGTCTTGACCGGGCGGCGGACGCGCGCCAGCTGGCCTTCGGCCTCCAGCCGAGCAAGGAACTCGCGCAGGTCGCGGTAGGGCACGCGGCGACTCCTGGGGATCGGCGCGGCCGGGACGCCCCCGGCCGCGTGGACCCCAAACCTACATCCCGGAGAGGCGCTCCGTGGGCAGCCCCATCGCGGTCCGCATCCCGGTCGCGCTTGCAGGCGCCTCGGCCGGGAAGTGGCGGACGGAGGCCCGGAGGTCTTCGAACGCGTACACCAGGCGCGTGAGGTCGGACGATGCGGTCGTCACGTCGCGCGCGTTGAGCGTCACCTTGAACTTCTCGATGCGGGCGGCCAGCGTGCTTGCCTGCTCGGCCATCTTGCCGGGCCAGTCGTTCTCCGCCAGCACCTGGAGGGCCTCGTCGTAGCACGGCAGGGCCATGTCGATGCCGGCCGCGGGCGTGCCCCAGCGGAGCTTGTACACGCTGGCCTTGTAGAGCTGGAGGTCGATGTTGACCACCGCGGTCCACAGTGTGTTCTTCTTGATCTGCTCAGCGTCGTTCACCGGTTGATCCCTCGTCTGCTTCGGTCGGCGCTCAGCGCTTGGTAGGGACGATGTACTGGGAGAGGTCGATCTTCTCCCAGATCTCGCGCGGCACGTCGGCCCGCTCCTCGAAGGGAGCCTCGATTGGCATGGTCGCGTCGATCGCCCACTTGGTGTTCATGGTGTCCTTCTCCCAGCGGCTCCAGATGGAGTAGCTGGCGGGGTCCAGGCGGCTCACGGCGGAGTCCTGGACGAAGAAGGTCGCCTTGTCGGGCTGGATGCGAGTCGCGATCGCCCAGAGGACGTCCGAGTCGTTGTCGATGTCGATGTCGTCGTCCACGATCACCGCCAGCTTGACGAACGGGTCGGCGGCCAGGGCGGCCAGCGCGGCCAGCTTGCCCTCCCCGTCGAACTCCTTCTTGATCTGGACGTAGGCCGTGAAGCGGCAGATGCCCGACATGGGCATCCGGACCGCCTGGACGGACGGCACGGACTGCTTGACCCGCTTGTAGAGCACGGACTCCCGGCCCAGGCGGCCGGTCAGGTTGTGTTCCGGGTGGGCGGCGAACAGGTGGTGGTAGATGGCGTCGGCGCGGAAGGTGATCGCGGTCACTTCCATGATCGGCGACGAGCGCTCCAGCCCGTAGTACCAGGTGAACTCGCCGTACGGGCCCTCGGGGAGGCGGGCGCCGGGGAGGATGCGGCCCTCGATGGCCACCTCCGCGTAGGCCGGGATCAGGATGTCCACGGTCTTGCCCTTGACCACGGCCAGGGGCTCCTCCAGGAGGCCGCCCATCACCTCGTACTCGTCCTCGCCGAAGGGGATCTTGGACTGCGAGCCGAGCAGGGTGGCCGGATGGTGACCCACCCAGACGACGCACTCCAGGGCCTCGCCGCGCGCCTCGGCGTGGCGATGCACGCGCCCGATGTGGGTGTGCTTCTCGTAGCTCATGCCCAGGGTCTTCTTGTCGTGGACCATCATCCGGTAGATGCCGGAGTTGTGGATCCCGGTCTCCGGATCCCTGACCGTGCTGACGCCGCCGGAGATGAACGCGCCCGAGTCCTTCTCGCAGTTGGTGACGATCGGCAGGTCGTACAGGTTGATATCGTCGCCGGTGATCGTGATCTCCTGCACCGGCCCCTGGCCCAGGATCTGCACCGGGTGGCGCTTGTCCTCGCGGTCGATGTAGGTCTGGGTCAGCTTGTCCGGGGTGGTCTCCAGCGCCTCGGCCAGGAGGCGGGTGCTCCCCAGGACGTTGGTGATGGCGCGAATCCGGCTCCCCTTGACGTGCTCGAAGAGGACGGCGGGGTCGCGGCGGTCCGCCTGAAGCCGGCGGACGACCGCCGGGATCTCGTAGACGGGGTCCACCTCGCGCTCGACGCGGACGAACTCGTCCGGGGCGTTCTCCTCGAGGCGCTTCAGAAAGCTGCGCAGATCCTTCGGCATCCCAGGCACGCTCCGCTACGTTCTTCGCTGATCATCCGCGTCTCGCGTTTCAGGCTCGCGTTTCAGGCCCGCGTTTCCGCATGTTGGCAACGGGTTCCCGAATCTGCGGGAACGATACCACCCGGGCCGGGTCGCGGGCCCGAGGCTGGCGATGCTGCGCGACGGGTGGCGGCCCCGAGGCAGGCGCCGCCAGGCCTTAATCCGTGGCACCCCAGATCCCGCGCACCCGCGCCGTGCTGGCCACCTCGCCGAAGTTCGACGCGATGTTCGCCAGCGTCGCGTCCTGGGCCGCGGCGCTCGCGGTGCCGCACGCGTCGCCGACCATGACCAGGTGGAAGTCGCGCATATGCGCGGCTCGCGCCGTGCTCTCGACGCACACGTTGGTCGCCGTCCCACAGATCACGACCGTCCGGATCCCGCGGGCCCGGAGCAGGAACTCCAGGTTGGTGCCCAGGAAGGCGTCGTAGCGGAACTTGTTGATCACCTCTTCGCCGGGGAGGGGCTCCACCTCGTACCACTCCGCGCCCCACGAGCCGGCAATGGCGGCCCGGTGCTCCTGCGAGCCGCCCATCCGGACCAGGCGATCCACCCACGCGGCGCTGTCCGTCGCGGGACGATGCCAATTCCGGGTGTGGATCACGTGGACGCCGGCCTCACGCGCGGTCGCGAGCAGGGCCTGCAGCGTGGGGACCATCTCGATGACGGAGCTGGTGTCGACGCCCTTGCTGGCCAGGTTTCCCTTGGGGTGGATGTAGTCGTTCTGCATGTCGATCACGAGCAGCACGGTGCTGGCCGGGTCGATCTTCTCGGCCAGTGTCAGGGCAGGCATCGGACACCTCTCGCGCTCAGGGGCCGGCGGCCACGCCGCGGTTGGCGGCCATGATAGTCCGCGCGATCATGGCTCCGGGGCTGTGGCACACTCCGCCGTGCCCAGGCAGACGTCCCCGGGGAGGGTTGGTGGACAGTCATCTGACGACAGTCGTGGTCGCGCTGATCGCCGCCGTCCTCCTCGCCGCGAACCAGGTCTGCGGCCGCATCGGGCTGCAGTACGGCACGGTGCCCCAGTCGTGGCTGGTGGTCTTCTCGACCAGCGCCCTGCTGATCATCATCCAGGCGATGATCGTGGCACCGCAGCCGTTCCAGCTGACGGCCAGGGCCACCGGTCTCTTTGCCGCCGACGGGATCCTGTACGCCTGCGCGGCCGGGCTGATGCTGGTCAGCGGCCTCAAGGTGGGGCCGTCAACCGCCTCGGCAGTCAAGAACGCCTCCCCCGTCCCGGCAATCCTCCTCGCGATCCCGTTCCTGGGCGAGTTCCCCGGTCCAGCCGAGGTCATCGGGACGGCAATGGTCGTGGGCGGCGTGCTGCTGCTCTCCGGCAAGGCCGGCGCCAGGGGCAGGGCGGCGTTCTGGCGGCCGGCGATGGCCTTCCCGATTGCGGCCATGCTCTTCTTTGCCGTCGACAACGTCGTCCGCAAGCTTGGGGTGCACGAGGTTGCGCACCCCATGATCGGCGGGGCGGTCGCCGGCGTCGCCATGACGATCTTCGCCATCGTGGCCTTCCTGGTCACGCGCTCCCGGGTCCCCAACCTGCGAGCGTTCCGGTGGTTCCTGCTGACCGGGGCCTTCCAGGGCTTTGCCTACTACGCCATCATCACGGCGCTCAACTCGGGCAGCGTCGCCGTCGTGGTCCCCATTTACACGTCGTCGCCGATCTTCGTCATCCTTGGGTCGCGACTCTTCCTGGGCCACCTCGAGACGCTGACGCGGCGCGTGGTCATCGGGGTCGTGACCGTCTTTGCCGGGATCGTGGTCATCAGCATCTTCGGGGGCTGACAAGAGCGGGCTCCACTCAGCGCACAGGGAGGGTTCCATGCCGAAGGACGGCTTCCTCACGGTCAACGGGCTGCGGATCCACTACATCGACTTCCGTGGCGAGGGCCGCCCGGTCGTGGCGATCCACGGGATCGCGTCGGCCGGGATGGTCTGGCGCGAGCTTCGCGGTGCCCTTGGGCGCCGGGTGGTGGCCACGGACCTGCGCGGCCACGGCGACAGCCAATGGTCCCCGGACGGGACATATGGCTCGGCAGACGCGGCGGCGGACATCGCGGGGGTGATCGCGAAGCTGGACCTTGGCGAGGTCGACGTGATCGGCCACAGCTGGGGCGGGCTGATCGCCATGTCGCTGGCCGACCGGCTGGGCGCGCAGGCGAGGCGGCTCGTCGTGGTGGACATCCCGCCCTCGTCTGCACAGAAGCCCGAGGAGGTCACGCCGCGGCAGGTCCAGTTCGACACTTGGGAGGCCGCGCTCGAGGCGGAGCGCAAGCGGAGCCCGCGTGGGTCAGACGCGGCCATCGCCAACCTTGCGGACCGGACCTACCGCCCGGCCGAAGGCGGCGGCTTCGTCAAGAAGCTGGACCCGACGTTCCTGCGCCGCTGGGACTTCCGGACCGAGGACCACTGGGGCACGCTGGCCCGGCTGGCCCAGCCCACGCTGATCGTGAAGGGCGCGGGCTCCCCCACCGTCCCCGATGACGTCGCGCAGCGGATGGCGGATGCGCTGCCGAACGGCCGCTGGGTGACCGTTCCCGACACGGGACACGCAGTTCACGTGGAGAACCCGTCGGGGTTCATCGCCGAGGTGAAGCCCTTCCTGGAGGGCTAGCCGCGGTCCGACCTAGACTCCGCGGATGAAGAAGATCGGCTTCCTCTCGTTCGGGCACTGGTCGGACTCGCCCCACTCCCAGGTGCGCTCCGCGTCCGACGCGCTGATCCAGTCCATCGAACTCGCCGAGGCGGTCGAGGACCTCGGCGGCGACGGCGCCTACTACCGAGTCCATCACTTCGCCCAGCAGCTGGCATCCCCGTTCCCGCTCCTCGCCGCGGTGGGCGCGCGGACCAAGCGCATCGAGATCGGCACCGCCGTGATCGACATGCGCTACGAGAACCCGCTGTACATGGTCGAGGACGCGGGCGCCGCGGACCTGATCGCCGGCGGCCGACTCCAGCTGGGGATCAGCCGCGGCTCGCCGGAGCAGGTGATCGACGGGTTCCGGTACTTCGGCTATGCGCCGCCGGAGGGCGAGACCGACGCCGACATGGCCCGCCAGCACACCGACGTCTTCCTCCAGGCCCTCTCGGGCGAGCGGTTCGCCCGGCCCAATCCCACGCCGATGTTCCCCAACCCGCCGGGCCTCCTCCGCCCCGAGCCGCACTCGCCCGGCCTGCGCGACCGGATCTGGTGGGGCGCCGGCTCGCGTGCGACGGCCGAATGGACGGCCCAGCAGGGCATGCACCTGATGTCGTCGACGCTGCTCACCGAGGACGCGGGCGTCCCGTTCCACGTGCTCCAGGCGGAGCAGATCCAGCGCTTCCGCGACGCGTGGACGGCGGCGGGGCATTCCCGGGAGCCCCGGGTGTCGGTGAGCCGCAGCATCTTTGCGCTGGTCGACGACCGGGACCGGGCCTACTTCGGGCGCGGGAACCAGGCGAATGACCAGGTGGGGATGATCGACGCGCAGACCCGGGCGATCTTCGGGCGGTCCTACGCGGCAGAACCCGACGTGCTGGTCCGGGAGCTGGCGAACGACACGGCCATCCAGGCGGCGGACACGCTGCTCCTCACGGTCCCCAACCAGCTGGGCGTGGAGTACAACGCGCACGCCATCGAGAGCATCCTCAAGTACGTGGCGCCCGCCCTGGGCTGGCGGTAGGCCGATCCGATCCGGCGCGGGGGCGCCGGGGCGCCGCGCCCGGGGAATCCCTCAGGCGTCGATCGTCTGGCCGCCGTCCACCGCCAGCGCGTGGCCAGTGACGAAGGAGGCCTCGTCGCTCGCCAGGAACAGGATCGCGTAGGCGATCTCCTCCGGCGCCGCCATCCGCCGGAGTGAGCGGGCCAGGTTGTCCATCCGCGCGCGGGTGGCGGCCGGGTCCGCCGAAGCGGCGATCCGCTCCTCCAGGCGCGGCGTCACCGTGGCGCCTGGGCAGACGCAGTTGACCCGGATCGCCGGGCCGTAGTCGATGGCCAGCTGGCGGGTCAGGTTGACCACCGCGGCCTTCGACGCGCAGTAGGCCGGGTAGGCGTCCGTCGCGAGGAGGCCGAACGACGAGGCGTTGTTGACGATGACCCCGCCGCCCTGGCGATCGAACATCGGCAGCACCGCGCGCACGCCGTGGAAGACGGAGTCCAGGTTCGTCCGGAGGACCGCGTGCCAGTCATCCTCAGTGAGCTCGTGGAGGCGCGCGCGGATCCCGAACCCGGCGTTGTTGACGAGGATGTCGGCCCGGCCGAATTCGCCTTCGGTCACGTCGATCACGCGCGACCATTCGGCCGCCACGCCGGCGTCAGCCTCGACGTAGACCGCCCGGCCACTCCCCTGCCCCGCCGCCCCGTCCCGGGCGATCAGCTCGTCGATCCGCGGCGCGTCCCCGGGGCGTGCCAGCTCGGCGGGCCTGATGTCCGCGCAGACCACCGCGGCTCCCTCGCGCGCGAACAGGCGAGCCGTGGCGCGCCCGATCCCCGAATCCGCCCCGGTGACGATCACCACCTTCCCCGTCAGCCGCCCCCGTCCGGGGCCCATCTGCGGGTGCTCGTCGCTCACCGCCGGCACCTCCGCGCACGCTCGGCGCGACGTGCCCCGCCGCGCCGGGCCGCCGCCACCCAGGCCGCCACCAGCGCCGCCTACGTCCGGGCGATCATCAGGAACATCGGGTACTCGCGCTCCACCCCGCCGCGGACCTTGTGGACCGTGAGGACGTCGTCGAACTCGACCGACGCGAAGCCCGCCGCCAGCACCTTCTCGCCGAGCGGCTCTCGCTCGAAGCCGAAGTAGCCCTCGTACGCCTCGCGATGGAACGAGCCATCCTCCAGGTCCATGTCGGCCACCACCAGCACGCCGTCCGGGGCCAGGCAGGCGCGGAGTGCCCCGAGGATCTGATCCGTATCCATGATGTGGTGGAGGATCAGCTGGAGGCCGATGAGGTCGTAGCGCTCGGCCGGGAGCGGGTCGGTGGTCAGGTCCAGGCGCCGCCACTCGACGTCCGTCATCTCGCTGGCGGCGATCTTCTTCTGGACCTGGGCCAGCATCCCCTCGCTGATGTCGGCCAGCGTCATGTGGCCAACGAACGGCTTCAGGGCAAAGCCCAGCAGGCCCGTCCCGGCGCCGTACTCCAGCACCCGGGTGGCGGGCGTGGGTCCGACCAGCTCGTTGATGCGGCGCGCGACCGTCTGGGAGCGTGCGCGACGATCGGGCTCGTCATCCCAGGTGGCGGCTCGCTCGTCGTAGTCGCCGGTGGTGCCGAAGCCGGGCATGGGGAAGTCCTCCGCTGGCGGCGCCCGCGGCGCCGATGGAATTTGGCGCCCTAGAGCGCCTTGGGGAAGACCGCGAGCAGCCCGCCGTCGCACGGCAGGTCCACCCCGGTGATGAACGCAGCCTGGTCCGAGGCGAGGAAGAGCACGGCGCTGGCCTGGTCCTCGGGGCGGCCCCAGCGGCCCAGCGGGATGCTCCGCGCGGGGCCGGATCGCTCGAAGACATCCGCCTGGTAGCCGTAGCCCAGCGGCTGGCCGCTCTGCGTGGGCGTCACCGAGTTCACGCGGATCCCGTGCTGGGCAAGCTCCACGGCGGCGACCCGGGTGAGGTTGAGCACGCCGCCCTTGGCGACCGGATAGGCGCCCTTGCCGATGTTCCCGCGGTGGCCGCTGGTGGACGCCATGTTGACGATGGCGCCGCCGTGGCCCGCGGCGATCATCACCGCCGCGACCTTCCGGATGAGCAGGAACTGCGAGCGGAGCGTGACGCCGATCACGTATTCCCACTCGTCAAGCGAGGTCTCCAGCAGCGTCTTGTTGATGGTTGCGGCCGCGTTGTTGACCAGAAGGTGGACGCCGCCCAGCTGTCGGACGACTTGGTCCACTCCGCGGCCGACCTCGTCCTCGTCGCTGACGTCGGCGACGACCGCGATGGCGCGGCCACCGGCCGCCTCGATCTCAGCCGCGACAGCCTCCGCCCGGCCCTGGTCACGGTCCACCACGGCAACCGCGGCACCTTCCGCAGCGAACCGCAGGGCGATGGCCCGACCGATGTTCTGGCCCGCCCCCGTGACGATCGCAACCTTCCCGTCCAACTGTCCCACGCACCGCCTCCGGTTTGACACCGCCCCAATCCGGCGCCTACGGTACACCTGCGATCCCGCCGACCGCGCGCCGCTCGCGACCCCCAGGGCGAGCGCCTCCGGCCCCGTTCCCGCCCCTCGCATCGATCGAAAGGTGACCGCTGATGACTGCCGCCCCGGGCGCCCTCTCCCGCTATGCCGCCCCCACCGAGCTCGTCTACGGACCGGGCAGCATCAAGCGACTGGGCGCCGAGGTGAAGCGCCTGGGTGGCACCAAGGTGCTCCTGGTGAGCGACGCGGGTCTGGCCAAGGTGGGCCTGGTGGCCAGGGCCGAGGCCTCGCTGACGGAGGCGGGCGTCGCCTTCACCACCGACTACAACGTCCCGCTCGACCCCACCTTCGCCGACGTCGACCGCCTGGTTGCTGTCATCAAGGCAAACGGCTCGGACACCGTGGTCTCCGTGGGCTCCGGCTCCGTCCTGGCGGCCGGCCGGTCATCCGCGGTCGCGGCCACCCACGAGGGCCCCAGCAGCCTGATCGCCGGCGTGGACAAGTCGACCAACGACCCGCTGCTCTCCATCTGCGTGCCCACCACGGCGGGCTCCGGCGGCGAGGTGAGCCGGCAGGCCACCATCACCGACGATCACGGCCACAAGAGCGGCATCCAGGGCTGGGCCGTCGCGGCACGCCTTGCCATCCTGGACGCAGAGCTGTGCGTCTCGGCGCCCAGGCACCAGGCCGTGGCGTCCGGCGTTGACGCGCTGGTGCACGCGCTGGAGGCGTACGTCTCCAACCGCCACTCGCCCCTCACCGACGCACTGGCCCTGCCCGCCTTCGAGATCATGTACCACGACCTGCCCAAGGCGATCGCCAACCCCACGGTCGAGGTCTACGACCGCCTGCTCCTCGCCTCCAGCATGGCCAACCTGGCCTGCGGCAACGCCGGCCTGGGCCTGATCCACGGCATCAACAAGGGCATCACGTACCTGTTCCATACCGGCCGCTACGCCACCCTGTCGTACGGCGACCTGCACAGCGTGATCATGCCGTTCGTCAACGCGTTCAACATCCAGGCCACCCCGGAGCGGTTCGCCGTGCTGGCGCGCCTGATGGGCGTCCCGGCCGACGTGCCGGATGCCGAGGCCGCGGCACGGAGCGTGGACCTGATCAAGGACTGGCTGGCCGGCCTGGGCGCCCCGCGACGCCTGCCCTGGGACAGCTGCCCGCCCGAGGACGTGGACACCATCGTCAACGACGTCAACGGCCGGATCATGGCCAAGGACAACCCGCGCACCAGCACGGCTGAGGACCTCCGCCAGATGGTCCTGGACTGCATCAAGGGCTGGTAGCCAGGGCGACCGAAGACCGGACCACACGCCCGCCGCGCACCCGAAGCCGACCTTGGCAGGCACGGATTCGGCTTCGGGGCCGGTGAGCGCGTCCGGCCATGCCCCGTCCGGCGCGCCCACGTCCGGTCGGGCCGGCGGCTACGTCGTCGGCATCGACACCGGCGGCACCTTCACGGACTGCGTTGTCATCGACGCCGCGGGCGTTGTCCACATCGACAAGGCGTTCTCCACCCCGCACGACCCATCCGTGGGCGCGCGCGACGCCCTGCGCAACGTGGCGGCGCGGATCGGTGTCAGCGACCGGGAGATCCTGGCCGCCTGCGTCCGATTCGCGCACGGCACCACCGTGGGTACCAATGCGCTGATCCAGCGGACCGGGACCACGGTGGGCCTCGTGACCACCCGCGGGTTCGAGGACACGATGATCATCGCCCGCGGGCCCATGGGTCGGAATACGGGAATCCCGCTGGCGCAGGCACTGGACTTCGTCCGCAACGAGAAGCCCGCCCCCTACGTGCAACGGCGGCTCACCTTTGGTGTGGGCGAGCGGGTGGACCTGGACGGCGAGGTGGTGGCGCCGCTCCGCGAGGAGGACGTCCTGGCAGCCGCCGAGGCGCTGAGGGCAGCCGGCGCGGACTCCGTGGCCGTCTCGCTGCTCTGGTCGTTCCGCAACCCCGCCCACGAGGAGCGCGTCCGCGAGCTGCTCCAGGCGGCCGTCCCCGGGCTGCAGATCAGCCTCTCGTCCGAAGTCTCACCGGTCTCCGGCGAGTACGAGCGGACCATGACCACCGTCGTCAACGCCTACCTGGCACCGGTCATGACCCGCTACATCACGCAGCTCGCCGAAGGGCTGGCGGCCGACGGCCTGCGCTACCCGGTCCAGCTGATGACCTGCGCGGGCGGCACCATCTTCCCCGGCGACGTGGCGAGGCGCGCGGTCTCGCTAATCAACGGCGGGCCGGTGGGCGGCCTGGTGGCGGCGCGCGAGCTGGGCGTCACGCTGGGCTTCGAGAACGTCATCACCACGGACATGGGCGGCACCAGTTTCGACGTGGGGCTGATCCACCGCGGCGTCATTCGGACCGAGGCGTCCACCTTCGTCTCGCAGGGCGCGCCAGTCCAGCTGGAGGCGGCCAAGGTGGTCGCCATCGGCGCCGGCGGCGGGTCCATCGCCTGGACGGACGGCGAGCGGCTCCTGGTCGGGCCAAACAGCGCCTCGTCGCGGCCGGGTCCGGCCTGCTACGGCCACGGCGGCAGCGAGCCCACGGTCACCGACGCGCTCGTGGTGCTGGGGCTCCTGGACCCGGCGGCCTTCTTCGGCGGGCGAACGCAGCTCCGGGTGGACCTGGCGGAGGACGCCATCCGTACGCGGCTGGCGGAGCCGCTGGGGCTGGACGTCCGAACCGCCGCCGCGGGCATCTACGAGATCGTCACCGCCCGGATGAGCGACCTGGTCCGCCAGACCACGGTGTCGGAGGGCCTGGACCCGCGCGAGTTCACGCTGCTGGCGTACGGCGGCGCCGCGCCGCTCCACGCCGCGGCCTATTCGGAGCCGCTCCGCGTTCGGGACGTGATCGTGCCGCCCACCTCGTCGGTCTTCTCGGCGCTGGGCTGCGCGCTGTCAGACATCCGATACACGTACGCGCGCTCGTCGCCGCTCCGCCTGGAGGCCGCCGGCGCCGATGCCACCTCCGACGCGATCTTCGCCGACCTGCAGCGCCGGGCCGTCACGGACATGGCGGCCAGCGGCCACGCTGCGGCGGACGGTGCCGGCCTCACGCTCCGTCGTCGCCTCGACGTCCGGTACGCCGGCCAGATGAGCGAGGTCACGATCGAGCTGAGCGATTCGGACGAGGACCTGGCCGGACAGGTCCGGCGCGCCTTCGAGGCCGAGTACGCCATCCGCTTCGGGGCCATGACCATCCCGAAGAAGGGACGTATCGAGCTGATCACGTTCCGGCTGGAGGCCCTGGTCCCGGCGGCCCGCCCGCCGGCCGCCACGATTGCGACCCGCACCGGTTCTGGGGCGGGCGCCCTGGTCCCGCGGACCACGCGGCGCATCTTCACCCGCCAGTACGGCGAGGCAGAGGCGGGCATCTTCGACGGCGCCGGGCTGCTGGCCGGGGACCGCGTGGCCGGCCCATCGCTGATCTCCCGCTCCGACACCACGATCTTCATCCCCAGCGGCCACCGCGCCGAGGTGGACGCGTTCGGGAACGTCCACATCGACGTGCGGAGGTCGATCTCGTGAGCAGCGCCCAGGGGGTGGACGCGCCCGACGGGGGCGTTCGTCCGTCGACGGTGGATCCCATCACCTTCGAGGTCATCAAGCACCGCCTGCTCCAGATCAACGACGAGCAGGGCATCACCATCAAGACGCTCTCGTCCTCGCCCATCGTGGTGGAGGGCAACGACTTCAACGTGGGCCTGTTCACGGCCCGCGGGGACATCGCCGTGGCCGGGCCGTACGTGCTGACCCACGTCACGACCATGGACTACATCATCAAGACCATCCTGGCCGAGACCGACCCGGCCGACATCACCGACGGCGATGTCTTCCTGGTCAACGACCCGTACATGGGCGCGCTCCACCAGAACGATGTGGCGTTCCTGTCGCCCATCTACCTCGACGGCCGGCTCGCGATGTGGGCCGGCAACGTCCTCCACCACGCGGACCTGGGCGGCATCGACGAAGGCTCGTTCTGCGTCAACGCCACCAACGTCTTCCAGGAGGCGCCGCGCTACTTCCTGAAGATCGTGTCGGCCGGGCGGCTCAACCACGAGGTGGAGCGGACCTTCACATCCAACTCGCGCCTGGGCGAGATGGTCGCCATCGACCTGCGGGCCCAGCTGGGCGCCCTCTCCGTGGTCCGCGAGCGGCTGACGGAGTTGGTCGCGGACGTCGGGCTGGCCACCGTCGAGGAGGTCATGACCCGGACCGTGAACCTGTCCGAGCGGCGGCTGCGGCGGCGGATCGCCGGGCTGCCCGACGGCTCGTGGGTGACCGAGGTCTTCATGGACGGCGACCGGGTGGGCTCCGAGCGGATCATCCGCGTCCGCCTCCGGCTGACCAAGTCGGGCGATCGGCTCACCTTCGACTACGAGGGGACGGACCGCCAGTCGCAGGGCGCGGTCAACGCGCCGTACTCCGCCTGCTACGCGGGCACCATCGTCCCCGTCTATACGCTGCTGTGCGGCGGCGAGATCGACTGGAACGCGGCGGCCAAGCACCTGGTGGACGTGGTAGCGCCGCTGGGCTCCGTGATGAACGCGGAGTTCCCGGCCGCGGTCAGCATCTGCTCCGTGGGCTTCACGTGGCTGGCCACGGCCGCCGCGATGAAGGTGGTCGCGATGATGCTCTCTGAATCCGAGGAGTTCCGCGACCGGGTGGTCCCCTCCTGGAACGTCGCGTGCAACGGCAACAACATCTTCGGCCGGGACCGGACGGGCAAGCTGGTGGGGGCGCTGCTCTCCGACCATCGCGGCGGCGGGGCCGGGGGTCGTTCGTTCGCGGACGGCTTCGACTTCTCCGGCAAGGCCACGTCACACCTGGGCTTCCTCTCCAACGTGGAGGCGCAGGAGTGGAAGCTGCCGCTGCTGTACGCCTTCCGGCGCGCGCTGCCGGACAGCGGCGGTCCGGGGATGCACCGCGGCGGCATGACGGCGATGGCGGCGGTGGTGATCCACAAGGGGTCCGACGCCATCTGGAAGTCCACCAACACGGCGGGCTCGGACCAGTCCAACGCATCGGGGATCCACGGCGGCTACCCGGGGGCCGGGTCGCAGTGCTCGGTGGTGCGCGACTCGCGGATCTGGGAGCAGTACGCCGAGGGGTCCGTGGGGCTGTCGCTGGATGATCTGGGCGGCGCGGTGGAGCACCTCCCGTCCAAGTCCGAGGGGAAGCTGGGCGCCGCGGACGTGTTCGCGTTCTACCCGCCGGGCGGGGGTGGGTACGGGGACCCGCTGGATCGCGCGCCGGGGCGGGTGCTGACCGACGTGCTCAACGGGGCGGTCACGGCCGATGGCGCGCGGCGGTTCTACGGGGTGGTGATCGCGGACGGGGCGGTGGACGCGGCGGCCACGGACCTGCTGCGCGCGCACCTGCGCGAGGCGCGGCTGGGCGACCGGGCGGTGGGCCTGGCGGCCGAAAGTGTGGTCGCCGGCGAAGTCGGCGCGGGCGGCGACCCGGGCGGCGGCGAAGCCCTGGTGCACCGGCATCTCATCGGGGAGTACCTGGAGGTCGTCGGTCCCGCCGCGACGCCCGAAACGTCTCCCGCCACCCACGCCTCGCCGGGCGTCATCCGCTGCCGCCGCTGCGGCACCGTCCTCTCGGTCGAAGGCCGGGATCCCCGCGGCGGCGCAATCCGCCGGACCGAGCCCCTCGCCCACGCCGGCCCGTGGATCGCGCAGCGTTTCGGCGGCTACAGCCCCAACTTCGTGCTGGACGAGGCCATCTGCCCCGGCTGCGGCACGCTCTTCGACGTGGAGGAGCGCCTCGGGGCGGACATCGCGGGCCGCGGCTGAGGGTTCGCATCGCCGCCCATCACGCGGTCCAGCCGTCGACGAGCCCCCTTATCCGCCAGATGTCGATGCAGCCGACATCGCGTCCATGCGGCCGACGCCCGCAGGACTTGCGGCTGCCTATGCGCAGGAACGTCCATGCAGCCGACAGATGCCCGCCCAACAGGTCCGTATCCGCCGTGACGCCGCTCGGTCCCGTCCGTTCCCTTTGCTTACGCGGCCGCCGGCTCCCCTACCCCGTCACCCTTGCCGCCGCGGCGCGGCGGGCAGCCAGCCGCTCCGGGCTCATCACCAGCGTGGTGATCAGCAGCAGCACCGAGAAGAACGCCAGGAGCAGCAGCGACCCCTGGAAGTTGCCCGTGAAGTCGCGGGCCGCGCCAAGCAGGAACGGCGCAGCCGCACTCACCCCGAAGCCGCCCGCCAGCATCATCGACGCCAGCGCCCCGACGTCCTGCGGCCGCTCCGCCAGGTCCAGCGGCAGCGTCAGCGCGATGGGGAAGAGCGTCCCGAGACAGGCCCCGCAGAAGAACGCCCCCAGGTAGCCGATGTCGGGCACCACCACCAGCAGCAGGCAGGCCACGATCAGCAGCGAGGTGGCGAGGCCCATGTACAGCCGGCGCGAGCCGCGCACGTCCGCCACCCGGGTCACCATCCAGGTCGCCGGGATCCCGCCCAGCGTCATCGCCGTGGGGAGCAGCCCCGCCGACGTCGCGTCCCAGCCGCGCTCCTGGTAGACCGCCGGCAGCCACGAGAGCAGCGCCTGGAAGATGCCGGCCCGCAGGGCGAACGACGCCACCAGCATCCACGCCACCCGGTCGCGCAGCGGCCAGTGCGGCCTGGACGCCGCCGTCCGCTTCGCCTCCGTCGGGTTGTTGCCCGTTGAGAGGTGCCAGACCAGCGCCATCACCAGCGACACGACGGAGACCGCGATCAGCGCCTCACGCCAGCCGCCAAACAGGAGGGCCAGCGGCGCCGCGATCGCCGACGACAGGGCCGCCCCGGCCTGATACCCGTTCGTGTACATCCCGGTCGCGAACGCGGGCCGCTTGCTGAACCGCTCCTTGACCGCGATGGGCAGCAGCGCCCCACCGATCCCGATCCCGATCCCGATCGGCACGGTGGCCGCCATCACCAGGAACGCGTTCGGCGCGATCGCGCGCCCGAAGCCGAAGATCGCGATCACCAGCAGCGACAGGGTCATCCCCCAGCGCGTGCCGAAGAGCTGCGCCGAGGTGGGCCCCGCCAGCGCGAAGATGCCCATGCAGACCAGCGGGATGGTCGAGAGGAGGCCTGCCACAGCGTGGGAGACGACGAGGTCCGTCTGGATCATGGGGATGAGCGGTCCCACCGCCATCATCTGTGGCCGCGTCGCGAGGCCGCCCATGAACAGCGCGAACAGGCCCAGGGTGGTTCCCAGGTCGACCTTGGCGATGGGGCCGCCCGGGGCGGCCGAACCACCAGCCCTGCTCACGCCTTCGACCCCGAGGGTGCCGCGGCGCCCTTGAACGCCGCCGCGATCGACTCCGGGAGCACCGGGCAGCGATCCAGCTCCGCCCCGAACGGCGAGAGCGCGTCCTCCACCGCCCCGATGATCGCGGCCGGCACGGCGATCGTCCCGGCCTCGCCTACCCCCTTGACCCCGAGCGGGTTCCGCGTGCTGGGCGTCTCCATGTGGTGCATCTCCACGTCGGGCACGTCACTGGCGCGCGGGAGGCCGTAGTCCATCAGTGTCCCGTTCACCAATTGCCCATCCTCGTCGTAGACCAGGCGCTCGAACAGCGCCCCGCCGAGTCCCTGCGCAATGCCGCCCTGGATCTGCCCCTCCACGATGAGCGGGTTGATGATCCGGCCGCAATCGTGGACCACCACGTAGCGGAGGATGCTGACCGCGCCGGTCAGCGGATCCAGCTCCACCACCGCCGCGTGGACGCCGCTGGCGAAGGTGACCGTGTCGGGCGCGAAGGCGGATTCGGCCTGCAGCCCGGTGGAGTCGGCGGAGGCCTGCCGGCCGATCCCTGGGGCCGAGGCGGACGCCAGCTGGCCGGTGCCGAACCCGCGGTCGGGCGACCCGGCCACGAAGACCCGGCCGTTCTCGAAGATCAGGTCGGCGACCGCGACCTCCAGGCGCTCCGAGGCCAGGCGGGCGACCTGGTCGCGGACGTCGTGTGCCGCGGCGTGGACCGCGTTGCCCACGACCACGGCGGTCCGGCTGGCGATGGTGCCGCCGCCCCACGGGTGCGTGAGGGTGTCACCGCTGATGACGCGGACCCGGTCCATGGGGATGCCCAGCGCGTCGCCCACCAGTTGGGCCAGCACTGTCTCGTGGCCCTGCCCCTGGGACGGGAGCGCCGTGGTGACGATGGCCTCGCCGCCCCCGGTCAGACGGACGCGGGCGGTCTCGAAGGGGCCCACGCCCGTCCCCTCGATGTACGTCCCGAATCCGATCCCGATGTGCCGCCCCTCTGCGCGCCCGGCAGCCTGCTCAGCCCGCAGCTCGTCGTAGCGGAGGGCGGCGAGGACCCCGTCCAACGCGCCGTGGAAGTCGCCGCCGTCCAGCACCAGCTGCTTCCCGTCCCGGTAGAGGATGCCGGCGTCGTAGGGCATCTCCTGAGCCGTGACCATGTTCCGGCGGCGCAGCTCGGCCGGGTCCATGCCCAGCGCCCGGGCGGCGCGGTCCACGATCCGGTCCATCGCGAAGATGGCCTCTGGGCGGCCCGCGCCGCGGTAGGCGGACAGCGGCGCCTTGTTGGTCAGGACCACCGTGCACTCGATCGCCAGTGCCGGGATCCGGTAGACCGACTGGAGGTGGGATGTGGTGTTGTACGGGACGATCAGGTTCTCGACGTTGCTGGCGCCAGCATCCACGAGGTAGTCGTCCCTCATGCCCAGGATGTGGCCCTCCGCGTCCAGGGCGAGGGAGATCCGGTGGCGCTGCCCGCGCGAGTGGATGGCGGACAGGAAGCTCTCGCGGCGCGTGTCCATCCAGCGCACCGGGCGGTTGAGCCGGCGAGCCAGCTCGGCCACCACGAGCTCCTCGGGGTAGACCATCGACTTGACGCCAAAGCCGCCGCCCACGTCCGGGGCGATGACGCGGAGCCGCGCCTCCGGGATGCCCAGGCATCGGACGATCGCATCGCGCAGCCAGTGCGGTGCCTGGTTGCTGGACCAGACCGTGAGGCCGCCACGCCGGTCCGGCACGCCCAGCGCGCCGCGCGCCTCCAGCGGCACCCCCGTCTGGCGCTCCATGGTGAAGGTGCCCTCGACGATGGTGTGTGCGGCCGCAAAGGCAGCGTCGGCGTCGCCCTTGGTGACCGTGAAGTGGAGCGACAGGTTGGTGCCGTGGTCCGGCTGGACAAGCGGCGTGTCTGCGTCCAGCGCGCGCTCCGGGTCCGTGTTGACCGGCAGCGGGTGCAGGTTCAGCTCCACCAACCGTGTTGCGTCGTCCGCGACGTAGCGGTTGGAGGCCGCGACCACCGCGACCGGCTCACCGGCAAACCGCACGTCGCCCGCGGCCAGGAGCCGGATGTGCTCGGGGTGGAGCGTTGGGTTGATCGCCGCGCGCAGGGCGTCGTTGGGCGGGAACCAGGTTGGATGGGGATGCGGCCCGTTCGCAGCACCCAGCGATTCGGCCGTGAACACGCCCGCCACCCCGGGGAGCGCCGCGGCGGCCGTCGTGTCCACGCCGACGATCCGCGCGTGCGCGTAGGGGCTGCGGACGAACGCGAGGTGGAGTGCGCCCGGGGCCGCGATGTCGTCGACGTACTCGCCGAGGCCGCGCAGGAGGCGAGGGTCCTCGACCCGGCGAATCCGCTGCCCGAACACGCGCCTGCCAGTCCCTCCACCGGCCAGGAGCCGGGCCCATATGCGTCATCGTTGACGGCCCGGGCATCCGCCCGAAGCCGGGTCAGGATACCGTACGTCGGGACGACGATTCCCCGGTGCGGCGCCACCGAGACCCCGCCGCGGATCGGCGCAGCGCAGGAGGCCAGGTGAACCGAGGCGGCGTCATGGCGCGCATGGCCGTCCTTGCGATCGCCGCCCTCGCGCTCCGGCCGCAACTGGTCGGGGTGGGCCCGCTGGCACCCCTGATCCGGGCCGACCTGGGCCTGAGCTACGCGGAGGCGGGCCTCCTCACCACCATCCCGCTGCTGTGCATGGGCATCTTCGCCCTGACCACGCCGAGCGTCGTGGCGGCGCTGGGCTCCGGACGGACGGTGGCGGGCAGCCTGCTCCTGATCGGCCTGGCGGGGTTGCTCCGTGGGCTGGCGCCAAACGGCCCGTGGCTGCTCCTGCTGACGATCCCGGTGGGCCTCGGGATCGGCACGGCCGGGGCTGCCTTCCCGGTCCTGGTCAAGGAGTGGTTCCCCGGCCGCGGCGCCACGGCGACCGGGGTCTACACCACGGCGATCCAGGTGGGGGCCACCGTCTCGGCGGCCATCGCGGTCCCGCTGTCGCTGGCCCTGGGCTCATGGCGCGGGACGCTGACGGCCTACGCCGCCGCGGCCGCGGTCTCCATCGGGGCCTGGCTCCTGTTTGCCGAGCGAACGCCCCGCCCGCCGCGTCGAACGGGCCGAGGACTCCTGGCGCCCATCGCCGTCCGAAGCCCCGCCGCATGGCTGCTGGCTGCCCTGTTCGCCCTCACGGCGCTCCCCTACTACGGCCTCAGCGCGTGGCTCCCGTCGGCGTACGTGGAGCGCGGCTGGAGCACCGTTGATGCCGGCGCGCTCTTCGCGGTGTTCGGGATCGCGGGGCTGCCGGCCAGCCTCATCGCATCGGTGCTGGCGGACCGGTTCGGGACCCGCCGCCACTACCTGGTGGGCGCGTCATTGGTCGTGATCGTCTCGCTGACCGGGTTGATCGTGGCGCCCTCCTTCGCCTGGCTCTGGGCCGTGACCGGCGGCACCTTCCTGGCGGTGCTCTTCACGATCGGCCTGACGCTCCCGCTGGACACCAGCCACGACCCGGCGAAGGTGGCGCCCGTCGTGGGCCTGATGATGTTCGTGGGCTACCTGGTCATGGCGTTCATGCCAGCGCTGCTTGGCGCCATCCGCGACATCACCGGCGGCTTCACCACCAGCCTCTGGGTGATCGTGGCCGGTATGGTGCTGATGTTGGGCGCCAGCCTGCTGGCGTCGCCGGAGCGGCTGGCTCGCGGCGAGCGTCCCGCCGCCTGATCGTGCCCGACGTGCGGGCCTCCGGCGTTCGCACTGGCCTGCTGCCGTGCGCGCGGCGGGCCCAGCCCGGTCCGGTGTCCGCGGGTGTACGGTACGCCGAGGCGGAGATGGAGCCCCGCGGATCGGCAGCTGCCGACCTCGCACGCCCCTCGCCGTAGGCGGTCGCGCCGCCGCCGGAGGCCTCAAGCGTGGATGTCATCGAGTTCAAGCGACTCACGGCCCAGGTGGTCGCGACGCGAAATGCGGAGTCGCGCGGGTTCCTGGCCGCGTTCGACGTGAACCCCGGCACGCTCGGCGGCTGGTCGAACGACGCCGCAGCCAGGTGGCGCACTTGGGCCGCCGCAAACGGGGCGTTGCGGGCCGCCGTCGCGCAGCTGGAGGCGTTTCTCCGGGCACCGGATCCCGTCGCTCGCTAGGCCAATCCACCGCTCCAGGCCAATCCGACGATCGTCGCCAGGCTGGTCCCGACTCGCCGGCCTCGAACGTCTACGGCGTCCGCGTGATCGCTGCCAGCTCCGCGTGCAGTGCGTCCGTCACGTGGTCCAGCCCTCGGTCTACCCACCACGCCGGGACCTCGTTGACCACCAGCCTGGCCCCGCCGAGGGCCGCCAGCGCACCGGCAATCTGGCCAACATTCGCGCTGAACACGCCGACCCCTAGCCCACTGGCCACCTCGCCCACGGCCCGGATGGCCACTGCGAGGTCGTCGTACGGCCAGAGGCAGACCGTGGGCCCAACCGCATCAACGCGGCAGATCGCCATGTCGATGCGTGCGTCGACCAGCATCGTGGTCCCCAGGACGTTCTTCTCGCGGCCAGCCGGGAAGAGCGTCGTCGCTCCGGCGGCCACTGCCTCGCGGACCAGCGCCTCCGCACGATCTGCCGACTCGCGGTCGATCATCGGCCCCAGGTGCGTCTCCTCCTGACCGGGATCGCCCAGCTCCAGGGCCTCCAGCCGGTCCATGAGCAGATCGGTGAAGCGGTCCCAGGCCCCGCGCGCCACGTGGACGCGCCGGACGGCGAGACCCGACTGGCCTTCGAACTCGAAGGCGCCCACCACGACGCGGTCAGCGGCGAGGTCCAGGTCAGCGTCGTCGTGGACGATGACATCGACCGTCCCGCCGGGCTCCAGGGTGACACGGGCGTTCGGAGCCGCCGGCCCAATTCGGTGCCCGACCGCCGCCGAACCGGTGAAGGTGATCGCCCGGACTCGCTCGTCCGACAGGGCGGCCAGGACATCCTCGTCGGTCGCGGTGACGACGGAGACCGCCTCGGCCGGCCAGCCGGCGTCGCGGATCAGCCAGGCCAGCTGGAGGGCGGGGGTGGGTGCGTCACCGGGGGGCTGCAGGACGATGGCACTCCCCGCGGCGATGGCGGCGGCCAACTTGACGGCAGCCGTCGCCAGCGGGGCGCCCAGTGCGGCGATAGCCACGACGGGGCCGAGTGGGGTCCGATCGGCGATCGGCGCCAGAGCCTCCGCCGCCGCGGCGGCGAAGGCGGCCGACGACCAGTCGACTTCGGCCCGCGCCGCGCGAATCGTCTTGCCAGCCTGCAGCGTGATGGTCCGGGCCATCGTCTCGTGCTCCTGGGCGATTCGGCGGCTCACGGTCTGGAGGACCCGCACCCGATCCTCACCGGATGTCCGTCGCGTCGCGTCGAAGGACGACGCGGCTGCGGCGAGCGCATCGCGGATGTCCTGGGGGCCGGCCCCGGCGACCTCGGCGACCACCTTCCCGCTATATGGGCTGCGGATCGTCAGGACGTCGTCGGTCAGGCGCCAGGACCCGGCGACGGGGATGCCCGCCACGGATCGGTCGTCGGTCTCGGCCATCAGTGGGCCGCCACAAGGCCAAGCGCGCGGGCCACCTCTGCGGCGGCCGCCATGGTCAGCGCCACGAAGCGCCGCTGCGCTTCGGCGGAATGCCGCGAGAGCGGACTCGCGATCCCCAGGGCCGCGATCGCGCGCGATTCGGGGTCCAGGATGGGCGCGGCAACGCCCCACGCGCCGCTGTCGGTCTCCTCGGCGCTGAACGCGAAGCCCGCCTCGCGGATCCGGGCAAGCTCGGCCTGGAGGCGGGGCAGGTCCGTGAAGGTGTTGCGCGCCAGCGACGGGAGCCCGGAGCGGCTGGCCAACGCCTCGACCTCGTCCGAGCGGAACCAGGCCAGGAGCACCTTGGACGATGCCCCAGCGTGGAGCGGCGTCTGCTCCCCCACTTCCAGGTGGAGGCGGAGGTCATGGCGGCTCTCGATCCGCTCGATGCACACCGCGCGGTCACGCGCGTCGTTGACCACCGTGAGGACCACGGTCTCGCCGGTCTCCTCCGCGAGCCGCCGCATGATGGGGTCGGCGACCTGGCGGATGGGCAGGCTGGAGGCCGCGCGCCGACCAAGATCGATGGCGCCGTAGCCCAGTCGATACTTCTTGGAGCCGGGGTCCTGGGCGAGCAGGCCATGGCGGCGCAGTACGGTCACGATCCGGTGGAGCGTGGAGACGGGCAGCCCGGCGACTTCGGACAGCTCCTGGAGCCCCCACTCGGGACGGCCGGTCGTGAACAGGTCGAGGACCTTGAGCGTCTTCTCCAGGGCTTTCAGGATTCGTGTCCTCCTATTGGCCCGGGCCAACAAGTGGGCGAGCGCCGGTCGGGATGATGGCGGGGCGGGCGGATTTGGAAATCGGCCTCCACGTGTTGGAGTCGGCGCCCAGCGCAGCATACGCCGACGCGCGGCCCCATCAGGCAGACGGGCGGACCATGTGGCGGTTCCGCGGCAGGACGGGGTGATCGGGCGCCGGCCGGCGACGGTACGACACCGCCCGGCGGCCCGGCGGTGGGGCCAGGGCGCGACGTCCCGTGGCCTGCCAACCCCCCCCGCAGTCGAGGACCGGCGGCGACCTCCGCGGCCAGCCGCCCGGACCCCAGGCTCAGTCCTCGGGGACCAGCCCGGCCTCCGCGGCGACCTCCGCGGCGGCCTTGTGCTCCAGGACCTTGTCCGCCAGCGACGCCGCCCCGCCCTGCCAGCGCTTGAAGAGGTCGGCGGGCAGCTCCAGGCGCAGCTGGTCGCAGATGCGCTGCACCGTCTGGTCGATGATGTCTTCCACCGACTTGGGCCGGTGGTAGAAGGCCGGCATCGGCGGGACGATGATCGCGCCCATCTCCGCCACCTGGAGCATGGCCCGGAGGTGGCCGATGTGGAGGGGCGTCTCGCGCGGCGCCAGGATCAGCGTCCGGTGCTCCTTGAGGGTCACGTCCGCGGCCCTGGTCAGCAGGTTGTCGCTGATCGAGTAGGCAATGCCCGTCAGCGTGCGCATGGAGCACGGCAGGACGACCATCGCGTCGACCTTGAACGAGCCCGACGACGGCTTCGCGGCGATGTCGCCGTAGCGATGCGTCTCGGTGGCCAGGGCCTCCACCTGGGCGGACGTCCAATCCGTCTCCAGCTGGATGGTGGCCCGCCCGGCAGGCGTGATGACCAGGTGGGTCTCGACCTCGGGAAGGTCGTGCAGGACCTGGAGGAGCCGGATCCCATAGATGGCGCCCGTGGCGCCCGAGATCCCGACGACGATACGGCGCATGGTGTCTCCCACTAGCCTGCCGGGCCGGGACGGGGCTCGCCCTGACCACTGGCTCCTCGGCGGCGGACCGAACCGGAGACCCGTCCCTGGGTCAAACCCGGGGCAGGGTGGCCTTGCCGCGGAGGCATTCGAAGAACTGGTTCAGCATCATTGTCGCAACCCCGCCGAGGAGCCGCTGGGCGACCCCGGCGATCAAGCCACCAACCTGCCCGTCGCCCACCACGACAACGTCGCATTCGTCGGGCGCGTCGGCCGCCGGCGTGATGGTAACCGCTGCCTCGCCCTTGATGAAGCCGGGGCCGCCCTTGCCGTGGACGAGCATCCGGAACGCCTCCGGCTCCCGCCGATCCACCAGCTGGACCTGGCCCTTGTAGACGCCCTTCACCGCGCCCACGCCCACCTTGACGGTGGCGACGTACTGGTCAGGACCGATCGCCTCCAGCCGTTCGCAGCCCGGGATGCAGCCCGCCAGGACCTCCGGGTCCAGCAGCATCGCGAAGACCGTCTCGCGCGGCGCCGGGAAGCGAAACGTGCCTTCGACTCGCATGTCGTGTGCTCCTGCGCTTGGGGGGTCAAGTGTGCCTGACCGACGGGAGTTGGACCGGCCCGTCGGCCAGGGTGCTCTCTGGACGACGGCCAACTCGTTCCCGTATTATGGAACCCAGTTTCCATTTTCGCCGCCGAAGTGGGCCGCTGGGCGCTCGCTCGAGCCCGCACTCGATCGCATCCATGATCTCGCGCACCGGCCTGGCCCACCCGCCCTCCATGGCCCACACCCACCGCTCAACCAGCCAACGAAAGGACGAGCCCGACCGTGCTCCGACCGCGACCGGACCTGGAGATCCTCAAGGGCGCCATCGACATGCACGCCCACACCCACCCGGCGCTCTTCAAGCGCCCGCTGGATGACGCGGACCTGGCCCAGCTGGCCCAGGAGTACGGCATGCGTGGATTCGTGATCAAGGATCACGACTCGTCGTCCACGGGGCGAGCCTACCACGTGGGCAAGGCCTTCCCGGACATGAGCATCAACGGGGCCATCGTCCTCAACCGGTCCGTTGGCGGGATCAACCCGCACGTGGTCCAGGCGGCGATCCACCATGGCGCCAAGGTCATCTGGATGCCCACCAACCACAGCAAATGGCATTCCGAGTACTTCAAGATGTCCGACTACCCGCAGCTGGGGCGGCCCAAAAAGCAGCTGCCTGGGGCCGGCGTGACCATCCTGGGCGAGGACGGGAAGATCACCCAGGAGGCCCTGACCATCCTGGACCTGGTGGCCGAGGCCGACGTCACCATCGCCAGCGCCCACCTGCACCTGGACGAGACGCGGATCCTCCAGGCCGAGGCCAACAAGCGCGGAATCAAGAAGTTCCTGGTGACCCACGTGAACTGGGCGCTGACCAAGTACGACCTGACCATCCAGCAGGAGCTGCTGGACAACGGCGCGTACCTGGAATACGTGGCCATCTCGTGCGTCTCGCCGACGTTCTACGAGCAGGACCCGGTGGAGCTGGCCGGCTGGATCAACGCGAACAACGGCCGGAAGCTGATCCTCACCTCCGACCTGGGCCAGTACTCCGCCGCCCCCCACCCCGAGGGCCTGCGGATGATCATCGCCACGCTGCTGGACTACGGGGTCTCGCGCGACATGCTCACGCTGATGACCCAGGTCCATCCCGCCGAGCTGCTCAACCTGTCCGTCTAGCGCCCCCGGCCACAGGAGGGAACGACCCATGTCACTCGCCATCCGCGCCTCCGACACGGAGCGCCTCAACCTCGACCGCGGCAGCCGCCGGCTGGAAGGCAAGGTCGTCCTGATCACGGGCGGCGCCAAGGGGATGGGCGGCACCATCGCCGAGCTCTTCGCCCACGAGGGTGCCTCGCTCGCGCTGGCCGCCCGAAGTGTTGAGGACCTCGACGCCGAGGCGGCCCGGATCCGCGCCGACCTGCCAGGCCTGGCGTCCATCTCGGTCGGGGTCGACGTCACCAACGGCGATTCGTGCCAGGCCATGGCCCAGGCCGTCCTGGACCGCTACGGCCGAATCGACGTCCTGGTCAACACCGCCGGGGTCATCGGCCCCATCGAGACGGCCGCCCAGAACGTCAGCGAGGAGGAGTGGGAGCACGTCCTGGGCGTCAACGCCAAGGGCACGTTCCTGTCCATCAAGGCCGCCCTCCCGTCGATGATCGCGGCCAAGTCCGGCAAGATCGTGAACATCGCCGGCACCTCCGGCCTGCGCGGCTACAAGAACCGCGTCTCCTACTCCGCCTCCAAGTGGGCCGTCCGCGGCATCACCCGGACAGTCGCCCTGGAGGTTGGCGTCCACAACATCAACTGCAACTGCGTGGCGCCGGGGCCCATCTACGGCGACCGGATGGACAAGATCATCCGGGGCAAGGCGGCGACCAAGGGCATCAGCTACGAGCAGGTCTTCAACGATTACCTGTCCGAGCAGGCCATCAAACGCTTCACGTCGGCCGTGGACATCGCCTACGCTTGCCTCTACCTCGCCAGCGACGAATCGCGGCAGGTGACGGGCCAGTGCCTGACGGTGGACGGCGGCTGGGACGTCTAGCGCAACGGAGCCAACCTCGAGGTTCGGCGGGCGGACCGGCGGCAAGGCCGGCCCCCACCGCCTGGCCGGCGACCGATCCGCGGGTCGTCGGTGATCATCCGGTGAGGCGGTCGGGAGGTTCACGTTGAAGCAGGTCGGACGCCGCGTCACCGGGCTGACCAACACCCAGCTGGCCGCCGGCAAGGGCACGTTCGTCAACGACGTCGTCCTCCCGGACATGGCCTTCCTCGCCTTCCTGCGCAGCCCGTACGCCCACGCCCGGATCCGGTCCGTTGACATCTCCGCGGCCATGGCGCGCCCCGGCGTCATCAAGGTCCTCACGGGTGAGGACGCCTACCGCGACCTGCGCCCCATCCCGGAGGCCTGGAACACCCGTGAGATTGGCGCCAAGGGCGTCCTCTGGTACCCCATCGTCAAGGACCGCGTCCGCTACGTGGGCGAGGTGGTCGCGGCCGTGGTGGCCGAGGACCGCTGGACCGCCGCCGCGGCCCTGGACGACATCGAGGTGGACTACGAGGAGCTGCCGGTCGTCACGGACCCCATCAAGGCGATGGAGCCGGGTGCCGACCTGGTGGAACCGGCCTGGGGCGACAACCTGCTGATCACCCGCGACTGGATCGCCGGCGACGTGGACGCCGCCCTGGCCGGCGCGGACCGCGTCGTGACCGGGACCGTCCGCTCCAACCGGATCACCGGTGTCTCCATCGAGGGACGTGGCTGCGTCGCCCAGTGGGACGCGTTCGCGCGGAAGCTGACCTTCTGGGAATCCACCCAGAACCCGCACCCGCTGCGCAGCTTCCTGGCCGAGACGCTCAACATGTCGGAGAACTCGATCCACGTGATCCAGCCGCACGTCGGCGGCGGATTCGGGCTCAAGCAGCCGCCCTTCCAGGAGGAGCCGGTCGTGGCCCACGCCGCCATGGTCACCGGTCGGCCGGTGAAGTGGATCGAGGAGCGCGCCGAGAACTTCATGGCCACGGGCCACTCGCGCGATACCCGCTTCGAGTACACCGTGGGCTTCAACGCCGATGGCCGGGTCCACGGGCTGCGGATCAAGGTCATCGCCGATGTGGGGGCGCCCACGGCGCTCCTGGGCTGGGGCCAGTCGTTTGTCACCGGCTACAGCCTGCCGGGCGGCTACGACATCCCCGACACCAACGTCCAGCTGTACGTCGTGGTCACCAACAAGTGCCCGTGGAACGCCTACCGCGGGTTCGGGAAGGACGCCCAGTCGTTCGTCATGGACCGGATCATGGACCACGTGGCGCGCGAGACCGGCCTCGACCGGACGGCGATCCGCTACGCCAACTTCATCCGCCCGGACGACTTCCCCCACTCCCAGCCGTCTGGCGCGATCCTGGACTCCGGCAACTACCAGGGCGCGCTCGACAAGCTGCTCAAGAAGATCGACTACGCCGGGTTCCGCGCGCTGCAGGCGCAGGCCGCGGCCGAGGGGCGTCGGATCGGACTGGGCCTGGGCCAGGAGCTGACGCCCGAGGGCTGCGCCATGCCTGGCGCGCTGATGATCTCCGCCTACGACGGTGCCACGGTGCGGGTCGCACCCTCCGGCGAGGTCACCATCCTGACCGGCGTCACCTCGCCCGGCTGCGGGAACGAGACCGCCTTTGCCCAGATCGCGGCGGACGTCCTCGGCTGCAAGCTGGAGACCATCCGGGTGATCCAGGGCGACACGGAGCTGTGCCCGTACGGCCTGGGCAACTACTCGTCGCGCGGCACCATGTACGGCGGCTCCGCCACCCAGCTCGCGGCGCAGGACCTCCGCAACAAGCTGGCAGAGGTGGCCGCATCCATGCTGGAGGCCGCCCCGGCGGACCTCGAAGCCGCGGACGGCACCTTCTTCGTGCAGGGCAGCCCGGATCGCTCGGTCGCCTTCAACGCGGTCGTCAACCAAGTCTACCGACACACCTTCGGCAAGCACGCCGAAGGTGTGGAACCGGGCCTGGAGTCCACCCGCTACTTCCGGATGGGCAACATCTACCACCAGCCAGAGACCCAGGGCCGCTTCTCCAACTACCCGGCCTGGCCCTTTGGGAGCAGCGCCGTGGTGGTGGAGGTGGATCCCCAGACCGGGATGGTCAAGGTGCTGGAGTACACGCTGGTCGAGGACGCCGGGACCGTGATCAACCCGCTCCTGGTGGACGCCAACCTGCATGGAGCCATCACCCAGGGCATCGGCTCCGCGATGTACGAGAACATCTCGTACGACGAGAACGGCCAGCTCCAGACGGCCACGCTGATGGACTACACCATCCCCACGGCCATCGAGATGCCGATGTTCTCCATCGAGCACCAGGAGACGCCCTCGCCGTTCACGCCGCTGGGCATGAAGGGCGCCGGCGAATCGGGCCTGGGCTCCACGCTCGGCGCGCTGTGCGGCGCGATCGAGGATGCCTTCCCCGAGCTTGACCTGCGGATCACTGACCTGCCGCTCACCCCCAACCGGGTCTGGCAGTCGCTCCGGACCGCACCCCGAAAGGATGGGTCCGGCTTCGGCCCGTCACCGTCCGCCACGGGTGCTGCCCGGCCCGCCGTCGCCGGCGCCGTGGAGGCCATCCGATGATCACCGCCGAGCTCCAGTTCCACCGGCCCGGGTCCGTCGCTGAGGCCCTGGAGCTGCTGGCCCGCCACGGCGACGACGCCAAGATCCTGGGTGGTGGCATGAGCCTGGTCCCCACCATGACCCTGGGCCTCGCCCGCCCCGAGATCGTCATCTCCCTCAACCACATCACCGAGCTCCGCGTCATCGCGGAGGACGCGGCCGCAGGCACGCTCCGGATCGGCGGGACGGCGCGCCACAACGACGTGATCGCCTCGCCCCTGGTCGCGCGTCATGCCCCGCTCCTCGCCGATGCGGCGCGCCACATCGGCGACATGCAGGTCCGCAACCGCGGCACCATCGGCGGCAGCGTGGCCCACGCGGATCCCGCGGCGGACTACCTCCCGGCCCTGGTCGCGCTGGACGCGTCCGTGGTGGTCCGCAGCACGCGCGGCGAGCGGGTCATCCCAGCCGCGGAGTTCTTCATCGACGTCATGGCCACGGCCCTGGCGCCCGACGAGTTGATCGCCGAAATCCGTGTCCCGTCGCAGGGCACCGCGCGGGGTGCCTATCGGCGCCTCACCCGGGTCGAGGGCTCCTTCGCCATCGTCAACGCCGCGGCCCTGGTCCGTCCGGCCGGCTCGGGCGCCTCGGTGGTAGCCATTGGCGGGGTCGCCGGGGCGCCAGTCGCGGTGGACGCCAGCACGGCCGTCTCGGCCGGCCTCACGGGCTCCGCCCTGGCGGCCTTCGAGGATGCGGTTCGCGCCGCCTGCCCCGAGCCCTTCGAGGATCTCAACGGCGACGCGGTCTACCGCCGCGAGATGGCCGTCATCCACGCCCGCCGCGCGCTGCTTGCGGCTGCGGGCCGCGCAGCCGCCGGCGTGACCGTCTGACCCGCTGACCCGCGCGACCCCACGAGCGCAGGAGACCCCCTGATGCAGACCACCATCAAGCTCACCGTCAACGGCCGGGCGCGGACCGTCGAGGTTGACTCGCGGATGATCCTCGCGGACATGCTCCGCGACCAGCTCCGCCTGACCGGCACGCACATCGGCTGCGGCACCGGCAACTGTGGCGCGTGCACGGTCATGCTCGACGGCCGGACGGTGAAGTCGTGCTGCGTCCTGGCGGCCGACGCGGACGGCGCCGACGTCCTCACCGTGGAGGGCCTGTACACCTCCCCGGACGACCTCCACCCCATCCAGCAGGCGTTCATCGCCAACCAGGGGCTCCAGTGCGGCTACTGCACCCCCGGGATGATCCTCTCCGCCAAGCAGCTGCTGGACGCCAACCCCGATCCCACGGAGGACGAGATCCGGCACGGCATCTCGGGCAACCTGTGCCGCTGCACCGGCTACCACTTCATCGTGGAGAGCATCCAGGATGCCGCCCGGGTCCTGCGCGGCGAGGCGTCGGCCCCGTCGGCCTCCATCACGGGCCTGCCGGCAAGCCCCGCGACCGACGTGGCCGGCTGACCAACCGGGCACCAAACCCGCCTCGCCCTCCCCCACCCCGCCACGGAGCCCCCCTTCCCATGGCACATGACCTCCGCAGCGCCCTCGATCTCCTCGACGCCGCCGGCGACCTGGAGACGGTCGCGCGCCCGGTGGATCGCGCCTGGGAGGTGACCGCTGTCCTGGACCGTCTCGAGCGTGACGGGCGGTTCCCCGCGGTCCGGTACGATGCCGTCGAGGGCTTCCCCGGCTGGGCGATCGCGGGCAACCTCTTCGCCACCCGGTCCAAGATCGCCGCGTTCCTGGGCTGCGCGCCGGACCAGGTGACGGAGACTCTGGCCGCGCGCCTGGAGTCCCCGATTGACCCCATCCTCGTTTCCGGCGGTCCCGCCGCGCCGTCCCAGGAGGTGGTCCTGCTGGGCGACGACGCCACCCTGGACCGGATCCCGCTGGTCACTCACCACGAGCGGGACGCCGCGCCGTATGTCTCGCTGGGCGTGACCATCGCCAAGGATCCCGAGACCGGCCGCCGGAACATGGGCGTCTACCGCTACATGCAGCACGGGCCTCGCTCGTTGATCCCGTCGCTCACGTCCATCGCCAACATCAGCGACCTGTTCAAGAAGGCCGAGGAGCGAGGCGTGCCCCTCGAGATCGCCATCCTCCCCGGCGTCCATCCGTTGCTCGCCCTGGCCGCCTCGTACTCCGCCCCAACCGGCACGGACGAGCTGGCCCTGGCCGGCGGCCTCCTGGGCCGCCCCGTGGAGCTGGTCCGGGCCAGGACGCTCGACCTGGAGGTCCCGGCCGAGGCCGAGGTGGTCATCGAGGCCCGGATCATGCCCGGCGGGCGCTACCCGGAGGCGCCCTTCGCCGACATGTCGCGCTCGTACAGCCGGGTGAAGCAGGGGCCCATGACGGAGGTCTCGGCGATCACGCACCGGCGCAACCCCATCCTGCAGCTGGCCTTCTCCGGCCACCCCGACGCGACCAACATGGCCGCGGTCTGCCACGAGGTCGCCATCCTGCGGGCCACCCGCCAGGCGTCCCGTGGGATCACCGGCGTGCACGTCCCCGCCAGCGGCTACGGCTTCCACTGCTACATCGCCATGAAGAAGCGACCCACGGTGGAGGGACGCGAACGCGGCGAGCAGATGAACGTGATGCTGGCGGCGCTGGGAGCCGTCCCGCAGATCAAGCTGATCATCGTGGTCGACGACGACGTCGACATCTACCAGGACGAGGCCGTGCTGGGCGCCCTGGCCCGCCGGTTCCAGGTGGTGGACCCCATCACCCGCGATCAGCGGATCCTGGTCATCCCGGCCGCCAAGGGCGCGTCGTACGACCCGTCCAGCTTCCACCGCGAGTATCCCAACTCCAAGCTGCTCATCGACGCCACCATCCGGAGCGACCTGACCGACGAGCAGCGCAACAGCTTCACCGAGGCCGCCACCATCGGCGCCGACCGGATCGATCTCGCCCAATACCTGGAGGAGCGCACCCGATGAGCCAGGCCGATCTCGTCATCAAGGGCGGCAAGGTCGTCAGCGAGCATGGCATCCGCGAGCAGTCGATTGCCGTCAAGGACGGGAAGATCGTCGCCGTGGGCGAGCAGGAGTCGATGCCGTCCGCCGCCCGGACGATCGATGCCGGGGGCAAGCACGTCTTCCCCGGGATCATCGACCCCCACATCCACCTGCAGACGTTCTCGAACAAGTTCGACATCAACATCAAGACCGAGTCGAAGTCCGCGGCGATCGGCGGCGTGACCACCATCATCCCCACCCTCCTCAACCGCGAGGACAACCAGCTCTCCTTCCTGGAGCACTTCCCGTGGTGCAAGGAGGCGGTCGACAAGTACGCCACCATCGACGTGGCATTCAGCGCCGTGCTGGGCAGCACCGCCCAGATCCGCGAGATCCCCGAGATGGCCAGGCTGGGGATCAGCTCGTACAAGTTCTACATGGCCTACACCCAGGACGAGGCGAGCGTCTTCGGGATCAGCGCCATGGACGACGGCCAGGTCCTGGAGGGCCTGCGGGTCATCAAGGAGGTGGGCTACCCCGCCATGATGATGGTCCACGCCGAGAACATGACGATCATCCACAAGCTCAAGGGCGAGTACATCGCCGCGGGCCGGGACGACCTCAAGGCGTGGACCGACGCGCGGCCCGACATCGCGGAGGAGGAGGCCACCCGGCGGGCCATCTGGTACGCCAGGGAGACCGGCAGCCGCCTGTACATCGTCCACATGACGATCGGGCGCGGCGTGCAGTGGGTCCGCGAGGCGCAGGCGCAGGGCGTGGACGTCATCGCCGAGACCTGCCCGCACTACCTGGTCCTGACCAAGTACGACAACGACAAGGTGGGCCGGCTGGGCAAGGTCAACCCCCCGCTCCGCGACCTCGAGAGCCAGGAGGCGCTCTGGGAGGGGATCCGCAACGGCGCCATCTCGTGCGTGGGCTCGGACCACTCCACCATCACGCCGCTGGCCGACAAGGTCCAGAAGGACATCTGGACAGCAGTCCCGGGCTTCCCCGGCTCCGGGATGCTCCTGCCGATCATGCTCAGCGAGGGCTACCACAAGGGCCGCGTCTCGCTGGAGAAGATCGCCTGGATCCTGTCCACCAACAACGCCCGCGTCTGGGGCCTCTACCCGGAGAAGGGCACCATCCAGGTGGGCTCGGACGCGGACTTCGCCATCGTCGACATCGATCGCAAGATGACGGTCAGCCCGGAGTACATGCAGTCCTTCGCGGACTGGGGCCTGTACGATGGCTGGGAGGTGACCGGCTGGCCGACGCACACCATCGTGCGCGGCGAGGTGGTGATGGAGAACGGGAAGATCGTGGGTCGCGAGGGCTACGGCAAGTACATCCCGCGCTACCCGCGGTCGCGTCCCGAAGGGCCGCGCGCGTAGCAAGGGCGTGGGCCGCCCGTCGGCCCCAGTGTCAACTGGTCAGCCCGTCGGCGCGTCCAGCTCGCGGGCGTAGGCCGGGAAGCGGAACCGGTGATCGCGGGTGAGAATCCCGCCGTGGCCGATGCCGGACACCAAGCGCGGAGTGGGAGCCTCGCCGGTCAGCAGGCGCGGCAGCACCAGGTCGGCCGCGGTGGCCTTCGAGAACGCACCGCAGGTGGGCAGGCCCAGGATCGCCGTGCGGCCCACCCGGCCCAGCCAGAGCATTGAGCCCGGGTGCGCCGGCACGCCCTGGCGCACCACGCGGCCGCCCAGCGCCGCCACCGCCAGGTAGAACGGGTCGGCCGGGTCCGTGCTGCCGCCGCCGGCCGTCAGGACCACCTCCGCTCGCCCGGGTCCACGGGTCAGGCGACGCAGCGCCTCGACCACCGACGCCTCGTCGTCCGCGTAGTCGATCCCCACCAGGGTTGAGCCCAGCGTCTCCACCTTGGCCCGCACGCTGGCTTCGAACCGCTCGCGCGCCAAGGCGTGGAGCGACTCCAGGACCACGGCGCCCACGCGCATTGGCTTGAAGGGCGCCACCCAGACCAGCGGGCGCCGCGCCTCACCGGGGCCTGCCGCGATCCGCTCGCCGCGGGCGACCACGGCTTCGGCCACCACGTGGGGCGCCACCTTGGCGCTGGCCACCAGGTCGCCCGCCTTGACGATCGAACCGTCAAGAACCGTGAAGACCTCCAGCGGGTCGATCCGGTTGAGCCGCTCCAGCTGGGTCGTCCGGACGTGGACCACGCCCGGCCAGGCGGCGCGCAGGTCCACCCGGCTCTCGTTGGGGCCATGGGTGGTGAGCCCCTCGCCGGCCACGGCGGCCGCCAGGCGCAGCGCGGCGTCGTCCTCGTGCAGGTCGCCTGGCTCCATCACCACCAGGGTCAGCAGGCCGCTCGGGAGCCCATCCGGTCCCAGGGTGACGAGCCGGTCCAGGTCCGCGGCGCTCAGGCGGCGGCCCTTGTCCCAGCGCTCGCCGTCCACGCGCACGTCGCGCGCCAGCACGGCGCCCACAGGACGCTCGAAGGGCTGGCCGGGCTGGAATCGGACGATCCGCATCTCGCCCGACAGTCTGCACGATGCCGCACCCGCCCGCAGCCGACGGCGGTTCAGCCGCGGCCCAGGACCACGTCGATGCCGGCCAGGACCAACTGGAGGTTCGACGCCGACAGGCGTCCGGCTCGCTCCGTCAGCGCCGCGCGATCCAGCGTGACCAGCTGCGAGACGTTGGCCGCCGACGGCGTGGCCAGCCCGGTCGCCCGGCCCGACAGGAGCACGTTGCCCGGCGCATCGGCCCATCGGCCATTGCTCGTCAGGGCGACGCAGACCACCGTCCGAATGGTGCTGGCGTTGAAGGCATCGCCGTGGACGACGACGGGCCGACGGAACCCGTGGGCCGAAGCGGCCGGGTCGCCCAGGTCGGCCCACCAGACCTCCCCCTCCGGCGATCACCAGTCCACGGCCTCCAGGGTCCGGCGGGCTGCAGCGGAGACAAAGCCGTCGGCAGCGTGCTCATCGATCGCCGCCAGGGCGGCGTCCAGGCCTGCAGTCACCTCGTCGGGCGCGTGCCGGGCGAGGTACTCGCGGAGGGCGGCGCTGTACACGTCGCTCCGCGAGCGGCGCTCCCGGCTGGCCAGGCGATCCGCCCGCGCAAAAAGGTCGTCGGGCACGGACACGGCGGTCTTCATACCGGGAGAATGACCGTGGGCCCAGGCTCCATCGCGTTCCGGGTCTCGCGGCTCCTATGCGACCTCGTGGTCTAGCTCGCCTTGCGCACCTTGACCTTGACGCACGAGTCGATCGCCGCCGAGAGCGCGTCCATCCGGTCCGGCGTGTACTTGAGCAGCGAGTTCACGTGGACGCCCTTGCCCTGCGATTCCTTGCGGCCCAGCTTCTTGCGGCCCAGGATCGAGGGCACCGCCAGGCACTCGGGGTGGACCCCCTCGGTCAGGCGGGCCACCCCTTGGGCCGTCCGGCCATGCGTCGTCTCCAGGACGATGGTGTCGCCGTCGCGGATCCCCTTCTTCTCCGCGGTGGCGCGGTTGATCCCGATGGTGAACACGCGGCTGTTGCGGTCCGCCATGTCCATCAGGACCGGGTTCTCGGCGCTGTAGGTGCCGGCCAGGAAGGTGAGCTTGTTGTTCACCACCCAGAGGTCGTACTCGGCCGGGGCCTCCTCCGGCGTCAGGCACGGCTTCCAGTCCACCATGGGCGTGTAGTCGCCGGTGTCCCACGGGACACCCTGCATGTCCGTGTAGGCCTTCACGTCAAGGCCGGCATCGATGTAGTGCTCCAGGTAGAGCGGCACCCGGCCGGCGTTGTGGATCTTTGGGTAGCTGTACTTGGCCGGCCGGTTCTCGCCCGAGTAGTAGCCGTGCTCGACCATGTACGCCAGGCCGTGCTCCTCGCCCAGCTGCGATCGAAGCCAGCGGTCGGAGATCTCCTCCCACGTGTACTTCTTGTCGCGCGCCAGCGCGTTGGACCCCTCCAGGACGGCCATCGCGTTGAGCGCGGTGTACATGTCGGGGAGGACACCCACGCGGTCCGCCGCGTCCAGGAGCACCTCGCCCCAGTGGCGGGCCAGCGGGACGGCCTTGACGATGGGGTGCTGGATGTTCCAGCTATAGGGCCGTCCGGGGAGCGGCGGGTCCATCAGGCCGTCCGGGTTGGACACGATGGGGACGAGGCGTTCCAGCGAATGGGTGTCCGGCAGCAGCAGGTCCGCAAACTGGGCGGTCTCGTCCGGGTAGGTGTTCATCGAGCAGATGAACGGGATGGTCCGGAGCGCCTCGGCCATGATCTCCGGGTCCGGGCCGCTGGCCATGATGTTGCCGCGGCACTGGAGCAGGACCTCGCACTTGTAGGTGAGGCCGTACTCCTCGCCGTGGAGGAGCGAGTGGCCCACCATCGCGCGGCTGTAGACGGCCGTGGGGAAGAGCTCCAGGAGCTCCAGCGTCTCGGGCGGCTTGATCTCGCGCCGCGGCAGCGCGGACTTCATGTGGCCGCCCCGGGGGTTGCCGGGGGTGATCATCCCGTCCGGGTCCAGCTTGGGGCCCCAGGTGGGTCCCGACGACGACGAGTTGAGCGTCCCGCCCGGCACGTCCACCGCGCCCAGGAGGATGTTGAGCTGGCCCATGGCCTGTCCGCTCATCATCCCGTGGCGGTGGGCGGAGATGCCGCGGTAGAAGGTGACGGCGGCCGACCGGAGCGGGTAGGTGACGCCGTCGATCTCGATGGTCCCGCCGATCCCGGCGGCCTCCACCAGCTCCCTGGAGATCCGAGTGATGGACCCGGCCGGGATGGTGGTGATCTCCTGGACGCGGGCCGCGGTGTACGGCGCCAGGTGTTGCTTGAACGGGACGAACGCGGGGCTGACGGCAACGCCGTTGACCACGAACTCGCCCTCCAGAGCGGCCGCGTCCGGGTCCACCTGGTCGAAGCGGCCGGTGGCGCCGGTCGCCGAGATGCCCACCAGGGGCTTGCCGGACTCCGGGTCGCGGACGTACCGACCGTCCTGGCCCACCAGGTAGGTAGCGTTGGAGTACCGGCGCAGGAACGGCTTGTCGTACTGATCCAGGACCAGCACCCACTGGTGCATGATCCCCAGCGCGAGCGCGGCGTCGGTGCCGGGACGGATCGGGAGCCACTCGTCGGCGTGGGATGCGGCCGCGGTGAGGACCGGGTCCACCACCACCAGCTTCATGCCGCGGGCGCGGGCGTCGGCCATCTCGCGGCTGAGCCCCATGGAGTTGTGGCCACCCACAAAGCCCAGCGACGCCCCGGCCATCAGCAGGTAGTTGCAGTGCTTGATGTCGGGGTGCATGTCGTTGCTGGCGGTCAGCGTGTACGCCACGGGGTGCGAGGCGTTGCCGCAGAACATGCCGGCGGAGCCCGAGGTGACGTTGGGCGTCCCCAGCGCGTACGCGAAGGCGCGCAGGAGCGGGTAGCTGTAGATGTCGAAGGTGAGACCCAGGATCCCGCGCGGGTCCCTCTCCACGGCGGCCCGCAACTTCGTCGCGAGCAGGACCATGGCCTCGTCCCAGGAGACCTCCTTCCAGCCTGGATCGACGCCGATCCCCTTCTGCGAGGTGGTCCGCACCATGGGCGCCTTGACCCGGTTGGGGGAGTAGACGTTCATGAGGGCCGACAGGCCCTTGGCGCACGTTCGGCCGTAGTTGGGCGGGGCGTCCGGCACGCCCTCGATCTTCACCGCGACGCCATCGACGCGGTGGACGCGGACGGTGCAGGCGTTGAAGCACATGTCGCAGCCGGTGGTGAGCCAGACGTCTTCCTTGACGCCCCGGCCCGGACCCGTGGCGGCACCCGAGGCCGCACCGGCGCCCGGACCCACCCCCGGGACCCCGCCCGCATTGATCACCGGAAGCTGGACTGCCACGGGGCGCCTCCATTGCTTGCGTCGATGTTGATCGGCCCGCGCGGGCGGGTGATTGCGGGGATGCTGGCACCGCGAAGCGTCGGTGGCAATTGGGACCGTGCGTCCGGCGCCTCTCCGCGCCGGACGCACGCGATGCCGTTGGGGTCGCGCTCAGCCGACGCGCTCGATCGCGGCCTCGAGCGCTCGGCGGACCTGGACCCGGATAAGCGCCGTCCGGTACTCGCGGTCGGCGTGGATGTCGGAGGCGACCAGGACGCCGTCCGTGGCGTGGGCGGCGGCGGCGGCCGGATCGCCGGAGCTGAGGAACTCCTGCTCCGCAGCCGAGGCCCGGTAGGGGCACTCACCGACCCCGGTGATCCCGATGGCCGCCCGGTCGAACCGGCCGCCTCCACCGGTCGAGCGGCCGATGACAACGGCGGCCCCGGCGAGCGCGTACCCCGAAGCCGGCTGCTCCTGGGCGCGGTAGGCAGACCTGTAGTCACCCGATGCGGCCGGCAGGCGGATCTCCGTAATGAGCTCGTCGGGGAGGAGCACGGAGTTGAACGCACCTTCAAAGAAGCTGGTAAGGGCGATGGTTCGACCGCCTCGAGCCGACCGGACCACCACCTCGGCGTCGAGCACCAGGAGGCAGGCTGGGAGATCGGCGGCGGGGTCCACGTGGGCGACCGCTCCTCCGATCGTCCCCCGGTTGCGCACCTGGACATCGCCGATGGTGGGCAGGACGTCCGCCAGCAGGCCGTAGACGGTGATGGCCGGGTTTGCCAGGAGCTCGGAGTAGGTTGTCAGGGCGCCGATCGAGAGCCCGCCGTCGCCGAGGCGGTTCACGCCGCGCAGCTCGTTCAGGCGCCCGATGTCGATGAGCCGGTCGGGCCGGGCCAGCCTGGTCTTCATGATGGGCAGCAGGCTGTGGCCCCCGGCCAGCACCTTGGTGCCCGGGTCCGCCTCGGCGAGGAGGGCCAGGGCCTGGTCCACGCTGTCCGCCCGGCGATAGTCGAACGCGAGCGACGTCATGCCTGGCCTCCCTTCGCGGTCTGGATCGCGCGCCAGACGGTCTGTGGCGTGTACGGCATGTCGAGGTGACGGACCCCGAGCGGGCCCAGCGCGTCCACCACGGCATTGGCCACCGCTGCGGTGCTGGCGATGGCGCCAGCCTCACCGACGCCCTTGACCCCGATGGGGTTGACCGGCGACGGCGTGACGGTCTCGTCGAGCTCGAACGACGGCAGCCAGGCGGCCCGGGGCAGCGCGTAGTCCAGCAGCGAGCCGGACAACAGCTGGCCCTGGTCGTCGTAGACGGCGCCCTCCCAAAGCGCCTGGCCGACGCCCTGGGCGATCCCGCCGTGGAGCTGGCCGTCCACGATCATCGGGTTGATCTTGTTGCCGACGTCGTCCACGGCGACGTAGCGGACCAGGTCGACATGCCCGGTCTCCTCGTCGATCTCGACGATGGCGATGTGCGTCCCGAACGGCCACGTGCAGTTCGTCGGGTCGTAGTACGCCGTCTCGTCGAGGTACGGCTCCATGCCCACGGGGGTATCGAACGCAAGGTCAAGCGCGAAAGCGATCTCCTGGAGGGTCTTCACCTTGTCCGGGCTGCCCCGCACGCTGTAGTTGGCGCCGTCGATCTCGATATCCTCGGGCGCCGCCTCGAGCATGTGCGCGGCGTAGCGCCTCGCCTTCTCCCGGATCTTGCCCGCGGCCTTGATCGCCGCCGTGCTCCCGACCGACGAAGTCCGGCTGCCGTACGACCCGTAGCCGAACGGCGTCCCCTGGGTGTCCGAGTGCTGGACGATGACGTCGTCCACCGGCACGCCCAGCTCGTGGCTGATGACCTGCGAGTAGGTCGTCTCGTGACCCTGTCCCTGCGGGGAGGTCCCGATGGTGAGGACGACCTTCCCGGTCAGGTGGACGCGGATGTTGGACGACTCCCACATCGCGGCACCCCAGCCTTCGCCGACCGCACCGATCCACTTGCTGGGCGCGACGCCGCAGACCTCGAGATAGGTGCTCAGGCCGAGGCCCAGGTACTTGCCGCGCAGGCGGGCATCGGCCTTCCGGGCGGCCAGGTCCTCGTAGCCGACCATGGCGAGGGCCTTGTCGAGCGCCGGCTCGTAATTGCCGGAGTCGATGTAGATCTTCGCGCCGCCGGACGCGGTCCCGAGGCCCGACGGGTTGTCGTAGGGGAAGGCGTTGGGGGCGATGAAGTTGCGGCGCCGGATCTCCGCGCGGTCCATGCCGATCTCGCGGGCGAACAGGTCCATCGCCCGTTCGATCACGTAGGTCGCCTCGGGTCGGCCGGCGCCCCGGTAGGCGTCCACGAACGTCGTGTTCGTGTAGACGCCGGTCACCTCGGCCTACACGTTGGGGATCTTGTAGCAGCCGCTCAGGACCCTGGCGTATAGCGTTGTGGGGATGCCCGGGCCGATGGTGGACAGCCGCCCGCCGAGATTGGCCAGCGTCTTGACCCGCAGCCCGGTGATCTCGCCGTCACGCTTGCCGGCGATCTCGAGGTACGTAATGTGATCGCGCCCGTGGATCGTGGACTGGTAGTTCTCGCGCCGACCCTCGATCCACTTGACCGGGCGCCCACCGATCCGCTTGGAGGCCAGCAGGACCAGGGCATAGTCGGCGTAGCAGAAGATCTTGGTTCCAAAGGCGCCGCCGACATCCGGCGCGATGCAGCGGAGCTTGTGCTCCGGGATGCCCATCGTGAAGATGCCGACCAGCAAACGCTGGATGTGCGGCGTCTGGCTGGACATCCAGAGGGTGTACTCCTCGGTGCCCGGGTTGTACCAGCCGATGTCGCCGCGCGTCTCCATCGGGTTGGGGATCAGGCGCTGGTTCACGAGTCGCTGGCGGACCACGACCTCGGCCGTATCGATGGCCGCCTCGGTGCCGGCCTTGTCGCCGACGCTCCACTCGAAGACGACGTTGTTCGGGGCGTTCTCGTGGAGCTGCGGCGCGCCCGCGGCGACGGCCTTCTCCGCGTCCACGACCGCCGGCAACGGCTCGTAATCCACGACGATCTCGGCCAGGGCATCGAACGCCTGGGCCGGGGTCTCCGCGACGACCGCGGCGACGCCCTCGCCGGTCCACTTGACCCCATCGGTGGCCAGAATCCGCGGCGAGTTCACGTTGTTCCTGAGGCCGGCCGAGCCGCCCGCCGGCCAGACCATCGGCAAGGGGTTGTACGGGACGTCCGCGCCGACAATCACGTGGATGACGCCCGGCATGGCCCTGGCGGCCGTGACGTCAACGGAGCGGATATTGGCGTGGGCATATGGGCTGCGCAGGATGGCCATGTGGGCCATCGACGGCAGCTTGATGTCATCGATGTAGTTGCCCGCACCGGTGATGAACCGGGGATCCTCGCGGCGCTTGATGGAAGCGCCGAGTGCGTCGATCGCCATCGAAGCCTCCCCCTACCCGACGATGCCGGAGTCGGATGCCGACCCGGTGTGCATGGTCACGGCGGCCTCACGGATGGCCGCGACGATGTTGTGATAGCCCGTGCAGCGGCACAGGTTGCCGTGAATCGCGTGGCGAATCTGCTGGTCGCTGGGATCCGGGACGCGGGCCAGCAGGTCTGCGGCGGACATGATCATGCCGGGCGTGCAAAAGCCGCACTGGAGGCCATGCTTCTCCCAGAACGCAGCCTGGATCGGATGGAGCTCGCCTCCGGCCGCCAGTCCCTCGATCGTCGTCACGGTGGCGCCGTCCGCCTGCACGGCCAGGACCGTGCACGACTTCACCGACTGGCCGTCCATGTGGACCGTGCATGCGCCGCACTGTGAGGTGTCACAGGCGACGTGGGTGCCGGTCAGGCCAAAGTCTTCGCGCAGGACCTCGACCAGCAACCGCCGCGGCTCGACGTCGACCTCCCGGCGCTGGCCATTCACCACGAGCGTCACGTGTTCGGCCACGGGCGGACCCCCCTTCTGTGCGGTCGCCGGCGAGGCGACCTGCGGACCACCACGAGGGCTCGCCAGGAGGTTGCCGGCTTACCGGCACCGAGCGGGCCAGAAGTGCCGCAGATGCTGGCACCGCGAAGGGGCGCTGGCAAGTGGGTGATGTCGATCCGGCGCAGCGGCCCGCGGCCGACACGGGAGCGGCGGCGCGGACCCGAGGTCAGGCCCGCGCGACCTCCTCGAGCGCCCTTCCGAAGCCGTCCACGATCGCGTCCAGCTCCGCCTCCGTGATCACGAACGCCGGCGACAGCTGGATGGCGTGGCCGCGGATGCTGCGCGTCGCCACCCCGTGGCGGATGCACGCCGCCGCCACCTTGTCCGCGAGCGCCGGGTCGGCCGCCAGGAGGTCGGGCCGCAAGGCGACCGCGCCCGTCAGGCCCACGGTGCGAATCTCGCTCACCAGCGGTGCACCCTCCAGGCGCCGGAGCGCCCGGTCCAGGATCGGCGTCATGGTTCGGACCCGCCCGATCAGGTCCTCGCGCTCGACGATGTCCAGGTTCGCCAACGCCGCGACGGCAGATGCCGCGTGTCCGCTATACGTGTAGCCGTGCTTGAAGACGCCGCCCGGCACCGGGTTGTCCCAGAATGGCGCCCGAACGCGTTTGCCCACGAGCACCCCGCCGATCGGGAGGTACCCGGATGAGACGCCCTTGGCGAAGGTCATCATGTCCGGCTGGATCCCGTACGCGATGCTGCCGAACCACTCACCCATTCGGCCAAACCCGCAGATGACCTCGTCGGCGATGAGCAGGATGTCGTGCTCGCGGCAGAGGCGGTTCACCTCCGCCCAGTAATGCGGCTCCGGGGCGATGACCCCGCCGGCCCCGATGACCGGTTCGCCGATGAACGCGGCAATCTCGTGGCCACGCTGCTCGAAGAGCGCGCCCAGGCCCTCCGTGTCACCGACGCCGACGTGGATCACCTCGTCGATGAAGGCGCCGCCGTAGCCCGCCTTGTTGCCGGGGATGCCCGCCAGCGACGTGCCCCAGCCGTGCATCCCGTGGTAGCCGTGCTCACGGGAGACGATGACCCGCTTCCCGGGCTTGCCGAGGAGGTCCCAGTAGCGGCGCGCCAGCTTGGCGGCCGTGTCCACCGCGTCGGAACCGCCGGCGCCGAAGAAGACGACCGTGTCCTCCATCGGCGAGAGGGCCGCCAGGCGGTCGGCAAGCTGGATGGTGGCTTCGGTGGCGAACGCCCCGAAGTTGGAGTAGGCGTGGAGCTGCGTCAGCTGGGCTGCGACGCGGTCGGCGATCTCCTGGCGCCCGTACCCAACGTTGCAGTACCAGAGGGATGCGGTGGCATCCAGGTAGTCGCGGCCGTGCACGTCGGTGATGACGACGCCCTTGCCGGAGCGGATGATCAGCTCGGCGTTCGCCACGCTGTGCATGTCGGCGAACGGATGCCAGAGCGAGCCCATCGACACCTCCTGGACGCGACTCACGGGGCGCTCGACCTGTGGGCGGTGGCCGCGTTCTCCAGAGCGATGGTAGCGAGCCGGACGGGCGCCGTGGCGGGCGGCCGACAGGTCCACCCCCGGGCGGGAGGACTACCCGCCGAGCCGCACCCGTTCTGCCAGCGCCATCGGGGCGCTGACCGTCCCGCCGTTCTGGCCGGGATTCGGCGTGCGGACCGGGCTGGCCCAGCGGGCCTGGCCGCCCACCATCCCGGCCACCATCAGGATCACCAGGAGCGCGATCCCGATCAGGGGCACGAGCCGGCGCTGGAGCGGGCTCTCCGGCTCGCCGGCGCCCACCCACATGGAGGCCAGGGTTGGGACCTTGCCGGGCCGAACCACGAAGCCCAGCCATGCCCCCGTGACAAGCCCGCCCAGGTGCGCCAGGTTGTCGATCCCCGGGATCATGAAGCCCAGGACCAGGTTGATCAGCACGATGCTGCCCAGTTGCGCCACCACCATGCGCGCCTGCCGGTCCAGGACCGGCCGATGCGTGCGGTTGGCCGCAATCAGCACGCCGAACAACCCGAAGATGGCCCCGGATGCGCCCACCGCGAGCCGACCGGACCCCAGCATGTAGCTGGCGATCGAACCGCCCAGGGCGCACAGCAGGTAGAGGACCAGGAACCACTTCCAGCCGTACTGGCGCTCCACCACCGGGCCCACCAGGTAGAGGGCGTACATATTGAACCCCAGGTGGAGCAAGCCGGCATGGAGCAGCGTGACGCTCAGGAGCCGCCACCACTCCCCGGCCGCCACCGCGACCTTGTCCAACTGGAGGCCCTGGTCAATGGCGTTGCCCGGGGCGTACATGGCGATCAGCGAGACGGCGACCGTGATCCCGATGACCGCCCGCGCCGCGGAGACGGCCGGCCCGTCGCCCCGGGACCGGGCGAAATAGCGGCCGGCAGCGCGGCGGTCGCCGGTCTCCTTGGCCAGCCAGCCCAGGCGTGACGCGATCTCCGCGCGATCCTCGGCTGGGGCCCGGCGGTCCGCCTGACGGTAGGCCTCGATGGCGCCGGTCAGGTCCTTGTCCCGCACCCGGGCGGATGCCAGCCGCCGCCAGGCCTGGTAGGTGGACGGCGATTCCGCAAGGCGGGGAATGGACTCCCACGTCTGGATGGCGCCGGCATCCTGGTCGAGGCGGTACAGCGAGTCCCCGAGGCCCAGCAGGGCCTGTGCGGTGATGACGTGATCGTCGAAGCCGACGACACGCTGGTAGTGGGCCGCCGCGGGGCCGAAATCTCCGTCCGCCAGCAGGGCGTCGGCGCGCGCCAGCAGGGCGAGCGCCGTGGGGCGATCCAGCGGGCCGGTGGGAATGGCCTGGGATGCCGGACCCGAGGGCGCGGCCGGAATTGACGGCGGGGTCAAAGCCGCCTGGGCGGCGACGGGGTCGTTGGCGTCCATTCCGGGCGACGATACTAGACTTCGGGGCATGTGCGGACGGTTCACCCAGCAACGCCCCGCCTCGGACCTCGCCGAGATCTTCGACGCCGAGGATCGCATCGGCGCGCCCGGTGGCCACTTCAACATCGCGCCCACCAACGAGGCGGCCGTGGTCGTGCAGCGCGATGAGCGGCGCGCCATCGCCGCCTACCGCTGGGGGCTGATCCCCCACTGGGCCAAGGACGCGAAGATCGGCAACCGGATGTTCAACGCGCGGGCCGAGACGGTGGCCATCAGCCCCGCCTTCCGCGATGCGTTCCGCCGCCGCCGGTGCATCGTGCCGGTCGATTCGTTCTACGAGTGGCGGCGGGACGGGAAGGTGCGCCAGCCGTTTCGCATCGTCCGGACCGACGGGCGGCCGCTCGCCGTCGCCGGGCTCTGGGCCGCCTGGAAGGAACCCTCGACCGAGGCGGTCGTTCGAACGTTCACGATCATCACCGGCGAGCCGATCGACGGAGTCCGCGAGATCCACGACCGGATGCCCATCGTGCTCCACGAGGATGCCTGGCCGCTCTGGCTTGACCCGGCGCTTGGCGACCCAGGGGAGCTGCAGGCCATGCTGACGCCGTTCGAGGGCCTGGACCTCGACATCTACCCGGTCGGGTCGAAGGTCAACAACGTCCGCTTCGACGGGCCCGAGCTGATCGAGCCGGTGGTGCTGGCGGCCGGCCCGCCGCCGTCCGCCGAAGGGCGGCTCCTCCTGGGCTGACTCAGGCCCGCTGGGCACCGATGCGACGGGTGGCGGCGGCCCAGGCCTCGGCCGGTGCCTTGCCGGCGTCCAATGCGACCGCGTACTCGGCGACCAGGGTGGTGAAGATGCCGTCCGCATCAGTGGTGGGGGCCGACAGGATGGTGGCATTCTGGGGCGCGCCCTCGGCGAGGAGCGCCTCCGGGTCGCCGATGATCACCAGCGCGGCCCCGGCAAATGCGGCACCGTCTGCCGCGGCGGCGACGAGGCCCGACGCGGCCGGATCGGCGAGCACGACGACCGAAAGGTCCGTCAGGTAGCGGAGCGCCAGCTCCAGGTCGCCGGGCTCCAGCGCCAGGCCAGTCGCATCCAGCTCCAGGTCCGCGCGGGCGGCGTCGTCGCCATCCTCGGCCTCGGCCTCCGCCTCGATGGCATCGAGCCACTCGTCGTCCGCATCGTCCATGTCGGCGGACCGGGCCGCGACGGGCTCGGGGGCGATCACGGGCGTGGGCCGCGATGGATCACGGAGGATCGCGGCGTGGCCAACCGAGGCGCGCGTCAGCGCGAAGAGGGTCGCATCGCCGACCGGATCATCGCCCAGTTTGGCGATCAGCTCCACGCGGGACCCATCGGCGGCCGCGGCGACCGCGATCCGACCGGCCAGGCCACCGACGCCGACCCGGGTGCCCTCCGTCCCGGTTGCCATCGTTTCCTGGTCCGCTACCGCGAGGAGCCGCCCGATCACAGCAATCATGGGCTGGAGCGTAGCGGTTTCCACGGCCAGCCGCCCCGCGACCAAGGGCGGGGCGGGCACCACCCGAGGCCCGCAGTCCGCTAGGGCGTGGCCCCAGGGCTCGTCGTCGGGTTCGCGCTCGATCCGCCACCACCCCCGCCGCCGCTGTTCGGGCTGGTGGCCCTGGGCGTGCCGATCGGCGTCGCCGTCGGTGATGGCTTGGGCACGTGGCTGCCGTCGGGTGACGCCAATGGCGAGGGCGAAGCCGTCTGACCAGGGCCGAGCCTGGGATCGTCCGACCCGCGCCCGCGGCGGTCGTCCGTCGCGGCCGGGAGTCCGCTGGCATCGGGGGCCGTGGTCTCGCCCGGTCCCGCGGAGGACGCAGGCTCGACGGACGCGCCGGGTGCGCGGGTCTCGCCCGGGGCCAGTGACCGACCCGGAACCAGGGTGCTCCCGGGGACCGCCGCCGGCTGCGAGGCCACGGGCGCCGGCGTGGAGGTTCCGTCCGGCGAGAGGAGCGACGCGGTGCCGACCACGGCGACGCTGGCCGCGGAACCCAGCACCGCAAGGGCGACGAAGACATAGGCGAGGGCCCCAGCACGCCCGACCAGCGAGCGGCCCGGACCAAAGGCGACACACCATGCGTCGCGGAAGGCGGCGAGGCCGGCCGAAACGATACCCAGCCCGGCTGTCTTGCCGGCAACCACCGCCGCCGATCGCGGCGCCGGCTCGCGCTCGATCGCGACCATCACGCGCGCCACGAAGTCGGGATCCGCCGCGCCCGTGCCTCCACCGGCGAGTCCGAACTCCTCGACCGGGCTCCCGTCCCTGGCAACGGCGGAGCTCAGCTCCCGCGCCATCGCCCAGGCATGACCCAGCTCGGCGTTGGACGGATCGGGTCCGTCTCCGCCGCGGAGCTCGTCAGGATCGAAGCCAGGCCGAAGGCCCCCGGGGCCGCTCACAGGTGATCTCCTTTTTCGAGGCGCTCACGAAGTCGCAGCAGGCCGCGGCGAAGGTGAGTCTTGACGGTTGCGAGCGGGCGGCCGGTCTCGGCCGCGATCTCGTTGAGGGAGCGTTCCGCGAAGAAGCGGAGGGCGACGGTCTCGCGATACGGCTCGTCCAGGCGACTGACCGCCAGGCGGATGGCGGCGGTTCGCTCGGTCTGGATGAGGTTGATGGCCGGATCGGCGGCAGACCGGCTGCCCCCGAAGCCTACGACCGCCTCGGCGCCCGACTGGGTTTCCCCCATCGGCTCGGGCGAGGTCCACGTGACCTCACGGCGGCGCTTTGCGCGGCGAATGGCGTCGCGGACGGCGATCCGCGAGAGCCAGGCCCCGAAAGGCCCGTCGCCGCGCCACGTCCCGAGGGACCGGTAGGCGATCACAAAGGCCTCCTGGGCGACGTCCTCGGCCTCGTGCAGGTCCCCGAGGATGCGCTGGCAGGCGCGGATGACCGAGGCCGATTCGCGCTCGACCAGCGTGCGGAATGCATCGCGGTCACCCCCCAGGACAGCCCTGACGATCGCGAGATCGTCGGCCTGGGGTCCCGGCGTGCCGGGGGCCGCTGGCCCGATGGTGGCGGATTGCGTCGCCACCTCGGGCGGCCGGTTCCGTTCGATGGTCGCACTCCCGGTCGACGACGCTGTCCGCCTGGCGGCCGCCACGTTCGTGTCGGCTGCCATCATGGGCGAATTCGACGTTGGCCATCGTGCGACCACGGATCCGGATGCGGCTGGGTTGGAGGGGCAGGTTCAGGAGGGCGTCCGCAGGCCGCTTGGCTCAGCGGTGGCCGGAGCCGTCGTTGGAGCCACCACCCGAGCCGCCCGAGCCGGAGTTGGATCCGCTCGAGGTAGATGCGCGGGGGGATTCGCTGGGCTTCGGGGTCTTGCCGGGCTCAGGTGACCCGCTGGGACGAAGGCCGCCCTTGTCGTCGCCGGCCTCGACGCCCGCGCCGTGATCGTCGTTCGCCTCGTCCGCGTCGTCCGCGTCCACGCCGTTGTCATCGCCGGCCTCGGCCGCCTCGGACGGTTCCGGCGAGTGGGATGCCTCGGCGCGCTCCGACGGCTCGGGGCTGTGGTTCGCCTCAATGGCGCCGGCGCCGCCGGGGGCGGCCGAGCCGTCCGGAGCCGCGACCAGCAGCGAGTGCACCAGGCCGGCCGAGGCCGAGCTGTTCCCGCGGACAATCGCGTCCGCGCCGAGCGCGCCACCGACAATCAGGACGAGGCAGGCTGCGGCGATCCCCAGGCCGCGGATGATCCGAACGGGACCGATCATGGCTGTGTGCTCCCTGTGGCAGTGGTCTCGCGGGCCCTGGACTCGGGTGCCCGTCGTGCTGCCTCTGCCAACCTGAGTCAGCTTCCCGCGAGGAAGTTTCAGGTTCGGCCAGGAATCTCTAACCGGTTTGCAACACCGCTTTGCTCGAACGGTTGTCGGCCGTCAGGGCGTGCTGGTCGCGGCGTCATGGGCGCGAATGCGCGAGGGGTGAAGCACCCGGAGCTCGGGCGACCCGAACCAGGCCCACGCGACGGCCGCCAGGGTGATGACCCCGCCACCCGCCAGGGCCACCTGGACGCCCAGCTGTTCCGCGATCAGGCCGGACAGGACGTTCCCCAGCGGTGCGACACCCAGCGCCATCACCATATACAGCGACATCACGCGACCACGCATCCTGGGCACCGAGAGCACCTGGAGGAGCGACTGGATCGTCGAGTAGAAACCCACCTGTGCCGCGCCATAGATGACGAGCCCGACAATCGAGACGGGCAGTGACGTGGACACCGCGAAGATCGTGAGCATGACGGCCACCAGGCCCAGGCCGCCCATCATCAGCCGCGCGCTGCCGCCGCCGGGCAGCACGACCGCGTAGCTGCCCGCACCCAGGATGGCACCCGCCCCAACCGCGCCCAGGAGGAGCCCGAGGCCGGGCGCCCCGATCTCCAGGATGTCGCGCGCATACACGGGGAAGAACGTGAAGACGTTCAGGACGAACAGGCCGGGCACCCCTGCCAGGAGCACCAGCAGAGCGATCATCGGCTGCGATCGCACGTAGCCGATGCCGGCGAGGAGGTTCGACCAGAGGCTGGCCTGGGTCCGGGCGCCAGGGCGTGGAGGAATCGGCAGCCGCCACATGATCGCGGCGACCACCAGGTAGCCCGCGGCGTTGGCCCAGAAGCCCACCACGAGCCCGCCGGCGGCGATCGCCAGCCCGGCCAGCGCGGGCCCAAGGATCCGTGCGATGTTGTACGAGACCGAGTTGAGCGCGATGGCATTGCCGATGGCGCTCCGGTGGACCATCGTCGGCAGGATTGACTGCTGCGACGGATACGAGACGGCCTGCGTGGCGCCGCCGAGGAACGCGAGGACGACAATCTCCCAGTAGACGACGGCGTTGGTCATCGTGAGCACTGCCAGCACCACCGCCAGGAGTGCGCCAGCCAGGTAGGTCAGGACCAGCAGCCGGCGCCGGTCAACCTGGTCGGCGAGCGCCCCCGCCAGGAGCGAGATCAGGAGCATTGGGGCGTTCTGGGCCGCGGTCGTGAGTGCCAGGAGCCCCGGCGAATTGGTCAGCGTCAGGACCAGCCAACCCTGGGACGTGGAGTACATCAGGCCGCCGATCGTCGCCACCGTGTAGCCGAACAGGAGGTTCCGATAGGCCGGCGACGCGAGGGCCGGCAGGTGCCTGATGACGCGGCCGCCGAGGCCGCCAGAGACCAGGATCGGACGCGGCGTGTCCACCCCCGGCTGGACGCCGGGCCCATCCGGGGACGATCCCTCCGCGCTGGGTGGGGTGGTGTCAGGGCCGGTCGGCGAGGTGCCGCCGACCGAAGCCATCTCCCCTTCAGTCGGCGGCGTCGGCAGCCCCTGGCTCCTGTGTCCGCCCGGCGTCGTCCCGCTGGATCGTAATGGGTCCAAGGCCGGCCGCCTCGAGGTCCGCCCCGAACGCGTCCGCGTCGCCCACGAGGACGATCGCCGAGCGCTCCGGCTGGATGTGGGCCCGCGCGGCGGTCAGCACCTGCTCCGCCGACACGGCCTCGATGGCCGGCCGGTAGAGGTTCAGCTCGTCGTCGGGAAGGCCCATCGAGACCAGGCCACCCAGCGCACCGACCACCGCGCCCGGTGTCTCGAACCGGAGCGGGAAGATGCCGACCAGGAAGTCGCGGGCGGCGTTCAGCTCGTCCCGGGAGACCAGGCCGTCGCGGATGCGGTCCAGCTCGGCCAGCATGTCTTGCACGGCCGGGACGGTGACCTCGGTGTTGACGGCTGCGCGCGTTCCGAACGGGCCGGCGGACCGACGCAGGTCGAACCCGGCGCTGGCGCCATAGGTGTAGCCCTTCTCCTCGCGCAGCTTCATGTTCATCCGCGAGTTGAACAGGCCGCCCAGGATCGCGCTCATCACCGAGACCGCGTGGAAGTCAGGGATCCGGCGCGCCGCCCCCGGGTGGCCGATCCGGATCTCCGTCTGGACCGCGCCCGGGCGATGGACCACGCGGACAAACCTGGATTCCACCGCCGAGTCCGCCGAGATGTCACCGGGCACCACGGCCCTGGGATGGCGGTCCCACGCGCCGAACAGCGTGCTGGCAATGTGGTGGACATCCAGGCCGGCGAGCGAGCCACCGATGACCAGCGTGGTTCGCGCGGGATCAAACCAGCGGGCCCAGGCCCCCTCCACCCGGTCGCGGTTGAGCCCGGCAACCGTTTCGCGGGTCCCGCCCATGGGCCGGCCGTACGGCGAGCCGCGGTAGATGGAGAGCGCGAACTCCTCCTCGGCGCGGCGGCGCGGATCCGCCTTGGCCTGGAGCAGGTCGTTGAGCCGCTCGTCGCGAAGGCGGTCCACCTCGGCCTCCGGGAAGGCGGGTTCCAGGACCATCTCGGCGAGCAGCTCCAGCGCCGGCAGGAGCCGCGCGGCCGAAACGGCCACGCCGGCGGTCACGGCATCCCAGCCCGCCTCGGCGTGGAGCGAGGCGCCCCACCGTTCGGCATTCTCGGTGAGCTCGATCGCGTCGCGGAACTTGGTGCCCTCGGACAGGGCCCTTGCCGCCAGCACCGTGGCACCGGCCTGGTCCGCGGGCTCGTCCGCCGCGCCGGAGCGGAAGACCAGCTGGGCGGAGAGGAGCGGGCGTCCCGGCAGGTCCACGACCAGCACGTTGAGCCCATTGGCCAGCTGCCGGCGCTCAAACGGCGGGAACTGGTAGGGCCGGGGCGTGCCCGGGGTGGGCCGCTCCTTGACGACGATGTCGGTCATGCCACCACCTGCTTGTCATCGGAACCGGCCTCACCGGGCACGTCCTGCGCGTCGCCGTCGGGTGGCGCCACCTTGGGCACGTAGGTCAGCACCACGCGGTTGTCGGGCCGCAGCACGTCGGCGGCCACCGCCTGGATCTGCTCCGCCGTCACCGACAGGTAGCGGTCCAACATGCGGTTGATCATGTCGGGGTCGTCGAACAGCGTGGCGTACATGGACAGCCGATCGGCCCGCTCCTCGGTCCGCTGAAGCGCGCCCAGCTCATCCGACTCGATCAGCGCCTTGGCCCGTTGGAGCTCGTCCGCGGTCACCGGCTCCCGGGTCAGCAGCTCCAGCTCCTCCCAGTAGGCGGCCTCGACCACAGCAAGATCCACGCCGGGCCGGACCGTGGCCCAGCCGGCCGTGATGGAGGCGCCGCCCACGAAGCCCATCGAGAAGAACGACACGTCCTGCGCCAGCCGCTCCTTGCGGACCAGCCGGCGATGGAGCCGGCTCCCCTTCCCGCCCGACAGGATCTGGCCGGCCAGGTCGAGCGCGTCGAGCCGCGGGTCGCCGAACGCCGGCGAGCGGAATCCCCAGTAGATGCGCGGCAGCGGCACGTTGTCCGTGACGGTCTCACGGATCTCGCCACCGATGGTGGGCGGCAGGCTGAGGTCACCCAGCTGCGGGAAGCTGGCGTTGGCCGGGATGGCACCGAAGTAGTGGTCCACCCAGCGACGGACCTCGGCGGGATCCACGTCGCCCACCACGGAGAGGACCGCATTGTTGGGCGCGTACCAGGTGCGGAAGAACTGGCCGACGTCCTCCAGGGAGGCGGCGTCGAGGTCTTCCATGCTGCCGATGGTCGTGTGGTGGTACGGGTGCCCCTCCGGGTAGAGGTACTCCTGGATCTTCTCGCTCCACGACCCGTACGGCCGGTTGTCGTACGACCAGCGCTTCTCGTTCTTGACGACAGCCCGCTGGTTGTCGAGGTTCTCCTGGCTGAGCGCGGCCAGGAGGGTACCCATCCGGTCGGCCTCCAGCCAGAGCGCCAGCTCCAGCTGGTGGGACGGCATGGTCTCGAAGTAGTTGGTCCGGTCCAGCCACGTGGTCCCGTTCATGGAGCCGCCAGCGGCCTGGATCAGGGCGATGTGCTCGGCCTTGCCCACGTTGGCGGAGCCCTGGAACATCACGTGCTCGAAGAGATGCGCAAAGCCCGTCTTGCCGGGCTGCTCGTGCTTGGAGCCGACGTTGTACCAGACGTTGACGGCGGCGACCGGGGCCAGGTGGTCCTCGGCGATAATCAGGCGCAAGCCGTTGGGCAGGCGCTCGTCGGTGAACGGGACGTGGACGTCGGACATGGGCGGTGGGGCTCCAAGCGGCCGGTGGGGCACTGTTTGAGCGATTGTAGTTGGCTCCGGCCGAAGGTCTTCGGGGTTGGCGAGGCTGCGAGCGCCGAGGGACGACACGCAAATGCGCCGAGGCGATGCCGGGCTAGAAGTCCCGCGGGTCCGCGAAGCCGGCCCGCTCGGCCTGCAGGAACGTGACCATCTCGAACGCGGCTCCAGCGTCCAGGGTGCGGTTGAGCTGCTCCACCACGTGGCGGTTGACCACGCGCTTCGTCCAGGCCAGCGCGTAGGCGGGGCGCTGGAGCAGCCGTCGGACGAAGTCGTCGACCGTGGCGTCCAGCTCCCCGGCCGGGACGGCGCGGTTGATCAGGTGCATGTCGGCCAGCTCCCGACCGCTGAACGTGCGTCGGAGCATCAGGAACTCCTTGACCACCGGCGGCGAGAAGAAGAGTGGCGCCAGCGCCATGCCGCCGTCCCCGGGCACGATCCCGAACGGGGCACCAAACGGCTCGCCGTTCAGTTCCAACTCCGCGAGCGCCAGGTGGGTGTCCCCAACGAGCGCGTCCTCGCGGGCGATGATCAGATCACAGCCGAACATGAATGCCGGCGCAAACCCCATGACGGTTCCGTTGACCCGCGCCACGATGGGCTTCTCGATCTGCGCCATCGCCTCGTGGCAGCGGACCAGGCCGGTGAACGTGCGCCAGAGGCGACGCGGGTCCGTGAGCGTCCCCGGCGTAGCCATCGAGGCTCGATACTGGGCCGTGGTGGGGCCCAGCGAGAAGATCCCGTCGTGCTCGCCCGTGATCACGATGACGCGGACGGAATCCTCGCCGCGCAGGGCGCTGAACACCTCCCCGAGGTCCCAGTGGATGTCGCCGCCCGGCCGCTTTGGGTGACGGATCCGGATGGTGGCCACCTGCCCGGCCACGTCCATGGCGATCGATGGATAGTCGAGCTTCACGGGCCCCTCCTGTCCCGCGGATCGTACCGCCGACACGTACGGCGACAGCTGGCCGAACCTACAATCCCCGCCATGCACACCCCGTCGTCCCTTCACCGGGCCCTCGCCACCGCCGCCATGGCGATCCTGGTCCTCCTGGTGGCACCCATGGGGGCCCTGGGGCATGCGGCCCTCAACGCCAGCGACCCCGCGGACAAGGCCACGGTCCCCGGTCCGCACCCGGGGCCCATCACCCTGGCCTTCTCGGAAGCACTCCGGTCGGGCAGCCACGCGGAGCTGCTGAACGCCGGCGGGACCAAGGTGGCCGACGCGGCCATCAACGCGGCCAACCCGGCCCTCATGACCTTCACCCTGGCGGCGCCGCTGGCGCCGGGCGCCTATTCGATCCAGTGGACGAGCGTCGCCGCGGACAAGGACGTCGCCCGCGGGACCCTGTCGCTCACGGTCGCCCAGCCCACGCCGGCGCCCGCCGCGCCGACCATCGCCACCACGGCCACACCCGCCGCGCCGACGGCCCCGTCGGCCGCCGCGTCCATCGCCCCGTCGACGGCGGCCCCCGCGACCGCCGCCCCGGCCGCCGGCTCGGACGCGGCGTCGTCGGGCGGCATGGACGTGCTCATCCCGATCATCGCCGTGGTCGTGCTCGTCGGCGTCGTAACGACCGTGCTCGTCCGCCGCAAGCCCGCAGCCTGATCCGCCGCCTAATGCCAACCCGCACCTGGGCGTCCCGCCTCGTCCGGCTGGGTGGAGCCGCGGGCGCCGCCCTCGTCACCCTGGCCCTGCCGGCCACGGCCGCCGCGCACCAGGCCAGCGCGGTCTACGCGAGCCGGCTGCCGCTGGCGGTGTACGTCGCCGGCGCAGGCCTGGTGGTGGCGCTGTCGTTCGTCTTCGTGCTGGCCCGCGACCTGCGGGCGGCCGTGCCGGCCCCGGACAGCGCGCAGCGCGTGATCGTCCCGGGCGCGCTCCGCGGCCTGCTCCGCGTCCTTGGCCTGGTCGCGTGGACGTGGATCATGGCCCAGGGCATCGTGGGCGGCTCATCGAGCGCCGAGGTGGGCCACCTCTTCCTGTGGATCTACGGCTGGGTGGGGCTGGCGATGGTCAGCGCCTTCGTGGGTCCCGCCTGGGAGTGGCTGGATCCCTTCGCCACACTCCACGACCTGGGGGCCTGGGCGCTGCGCCAACTTGGCGTCACGGACATCACGCCGGCGGAGCTCCCCACCCGCCTCGCGATCTGGCCGGCCGTCGCCGGCTTCGCCCTGTTCGTGGGGTTGGAGCTGATCCTGGGCGGCGGTGACGCCTTCACGCTCTTCGCCGTCGTCCTTGCGTACACCGTCTTCACGCTGGCGATGATGGCCCAGTTCGGCCGCGACGAGTGGCGCGCCAGCGGCGAGACGTTCACGGTCTGGTTCGGCCTGCTGGGGCGCCTGGCCCCGCTGACCCTCACCGATGACGATGGTTCGCTCCGGCGCCGCGGGTTTGGGACCGGCCTGCTCGAGGAGGGCTGGCTGGCCGCGGACGTCGTCCTTGTGGGGCTGGGCACGGGCTCGATCCTGTTCGACGGCCTGTCGCAGACGCAGGCCTGGTTCAACCTCTTCGGCGCCCCGGCAACGCTGGGCCAGGCAGGCCTCCTGGTCGCCTTCCTCGCGGTCATCGTGGGTGCCGCCTTCCTCGCGGTCCGGGCGGTTGGGGTGCCGGCAACTGGCGCCGCCCTCCTGCCCATCGCGATCGGCTACCTGGTCGCCCACTACCTGACCTACCTGCTGGTGGACGGCCAGCGGATCGTGGTGGCGCTTGCGGACCCGCTCCAGCAGGGCTGGGCGCTCCTGCCGACCGCCTTCTACGAGCCGAGCGGCGCCTGGCTGCCGGCCGGCCTCGTCTGGACGATCCAGCTGGCGGCGGTCGTGGGCGGGCACATGCTGGGCGCTTGGGGCGGGCACGTGGTTGCAGCGCGGGATACCGGGCGGACGACGAATGACGCACGCCCCGGTCGGGACCGACGCCTCCGCGAGGTTCCCCTGGCCATCGTGATGGTGGGCCTGACCACGCTGACCCTCTGGTCGCTGGGCCAGTCGCTGGTGGTCCAGGCGCCGTAGCCCCCAGGCGGCCCAAGGCGGGCGGTCAGCCCGGCCGCGCCGCGATCAGCGCGGCCGCCGCGCAGTGATCAGCGGCTTCCGCGGACCTCGGGTCGGGGCTGGACCCACTCGTTGAGCGAGCGCACCTCGGAGATCCTGGCCGCAATCGCCGGATCGAGCGCCTCGGCCGCCGCCACCGCCGTCTCGATCGCCGTCAGGCAGAGGATCCCCTCCCCCGTCGCCGCCAGTCGGATCGCCATTGCGTCGCGCTCCACCCCGGAGCGCGGCGTGGGCGTGTTGATGACCAGCTGAACCTCGCCGCTGGTGATGAGGTCAAGGACCGGTACCTCGTCACCCGCCGGCTGCTCGCCCAGCCTGGCGACCCCCGCCGCCTCGATCCCCGCCGCGGCCAGGCCGGCCCGGGTCCCCGGCGTCGCGGCCACGCGGTAGCCGGCCATCATCAGCGCCCGGCCCAGGCGTGCCAGGTGCTTCTTGTCGCGGTCGGCGATCGAGACCAGGGCGAGCAGCCTGGGCCCGCCCACCGCCGGCCGTGGCGGGATGAGCGCCGCACCCTGGAGCGCCTTGGCCAGCGCCACGCGCGGGTCCGTGTGGATTCCGATCACCTCGCCGGTGGACTGCATCCCGGGCCCCACGGAGGGATCCACGCCACGCAGCTTGAACGTGGAGAACGCCGGCGCCTTGACCGAGACGAACGGCGGTGGCGGGAGGAGCCCGCCGCCCCAGCCCAGCTCGGGCAGCGTGGCGCCCAGCGCGATCTTGACCGCCAGCTCCACCATCGGCACGCCGGTCACCTTGGACATGAACGGCACGGTGCGCGACGCGCGCGGATTCACCTCGATCAGGTAGACCCCGTCTTCGCGGACGATGAACTGCGCGTTCACGAGGCCGCGGGCACCCAGCGCGCGGACCACCCGCTCCATCGACGCGACGATCAGGCCCTGGTCCGCCTCCGAGACCGACTGCGGCGGGAACATCCCCATCGAGTCGCCCGAGTGGACGCCGGCCTGTTCCACGTGCTCCAGGAGCCCCGGGATGAGCACGGTGTGGCCGTCGGAGATGGCGTCGATGTCCACCTCGGTGCCCTCGAGGTAACGGTCGATCCGGACGGGCCGGTCGGGGTCCACGACCGTGGCGACCGCCAGCTGCCGGACCAGGTCCTCGGGCGAGTAGCAGAAGTCGATGGCGAGGCCGCCGATGACGAACGACGGGCGGACGATGACGGGGTAGCCGATCCGGTCGGCGATGGCGATGGCCTCGTCCACGGAGCGGGCCATCCCGCCCTCGGGTTGCGGGATCCCCAGTCGGTCCAGCAGGGCGGCGAAGCGGACGCGCTCCTCCGCCTGGTCGATGGCCTCCAGGTCGGAGCCCAGGAGCGGGACCCCGCCGTCGTGGAGTGGCGCCGCGAGGTTCAGCGGCGTCTGGCCCCCGAAGGCCACCACCGCGGGCAGGAGCCCGTAGCCGACGGGGGCGGCCGGGTCGGCGTTGGGTGCCCCATCCGGCCCGGACCCGCCCGATTCGGCGTCGATGACGCTCCGGACACTCTCCGCGTCGAGCGCCTCGAAGTAGAGCCGGGTCGAGGCATCGAAGTCCGTGGAGACGGTCTCCGGGTTGGAGTTGATCATCACCGCGCTCCAGCCCGAGCGGCGGAGCGTGTCGGCCGCCTGGACGGCGCAGTAGTCGAACTCGATCCCCTGCCCGATCCGGACCGGGCCCGAGCCGATGACGAGGGCGGCCGGCCGCTGGACCGGCGGCGCCTCGGGCGCCGAGCCCGAGGCGGCATAGGTGGAGTAGAAGTACGGGGTCTCCGCCGCGAACTCCGCGGCGCACGTGTCGACCATGGCGTAGCCCGGCACGATGCCCAGCGCGAGCCGTGTCGCCCGGAGGTCCGTCTCCGCCACCCCAGCCAGCGTCGCCAGCTCCCGGTCCCCGAAGCCGGCCCGCTTGACGGTGGCCAGCAGCTCCGCCGCCTCGGCGTCGGTGGCGTCGGCCAGCCGTGGCCCGATGGCCGTCACCGCCAGCTCCAGGTCCACGTTCCGGCGCAGCTCCGACACGAACCACGCGGAGATCGCCGTGGCCCGCACGATCACGTCCTCCGGCACCCCGCGCCGGAGGAGGCCCAGGATCCGCCAGAGCCGGTTGTCCGACGGGGTGAGGAACTGCTTCAGGACGATGGGCGCGGCCGAGCGCTGGGCGAACCGCGTGGACTCACAGGCGCTGCCGTCTTCGCCCACCCAGTGGATCGCCTGGTCGCCGCGGGCATCCTCGCCTTCGGCCGGGAAGACCGCGCCGAGATAGTCCAGCGTGGGGCCCCAGGCCGGGTCCTCGGCCAACGGGCCAGCGCCCGCCTGCTCCAGGCCGCGGAGGGCCTTGTTGAGCGCAGAGCCAAAGGTGCGATCGATCGCCATGACCTCGCCGGTGGCCTTCATCTGGCTGCCCAGCGAGCGGTCCGCGCGCGGGAACTTGTCGAACGGGAAGCGCGGCAGCTTGACCACCACGTAGTCCAGCGCGGGCTCAAACGCGGCCACGGTGGTCCCGGTGACCACGTTGGGGATCTCCGCCAGGCGCCTGCCCATGGCGATCTGCGCCGCCACCCGGGCGATGGGGTAGCCGGTGGCCTTGGACGCCAGCGCCGACGACCGGCTCACCCGTGGGTTCACCTCGATGACCGCGTAGTCCGTGGAGTCGGGCGAGAGCGCGAACTGGACGTTGCAGCCGCCCTCCACGCCCAGGGCGCGGATGATCGCCAGCGCGGCGGAGCGCAACCGCTGGTGGACCGCGTCCGTCAGCGTCTGCACCGGGGCCACCACGATCGAATCGCCGGTGTGAACCCCCAGCGGGTCCACGTTCTCCATGGAGCAGACGGCGATGCACGTGTCATCGGCGTCGCGCATCACCTCGTATTCGACCTCCTGCCAGCCCACCAGGCAGCGCTCGACCATGACCTGGCCGATGGGGCTGGCGCGCAGCCCCGCGCGAATCCGCTCGTGGTAGGCCTCCAGCGTCTCGACGATGCCGCCGCCGGTGCCGCCCAGCGTGAACGCGGGCCGGACGATGGCCGGCAGGCCGATCTCGCGGAGCGCCTCGTCGCGCGAGGCTTCGCGGGCCTCCGGCGTGGCGCCCTCCACGATGAAGGACGGCGCATATGGCTGCCCGATCCGGTCCAGGAGGTCACGGAATGCCTCGCGGTCTTCGGCCATGTGGATGGCCTCGAGGGGCGTGCCCAGGAGCTTGACGTTGTACCGGTCCAGGACGCCGGCGTTGGCCAGGTCCATGGCCAGGTTCAAGCCGGTCTGGCCACCCAGGCCGGCGAGCAGGCCGTCCGGCCGCTCGCGGGCGATCACCGCCTCGACCGCCGGCACGGTCAGCGGCTCGAGGTAGATCACGTCCGCCACCGTGGGGTCCGTCATGATCGTGGCCGGGTTGGAGTTCACCAGGATGGTCCGGACGCCCTCGGCGCGCAGCGCGCGGCAGGCCTGCGTGCCGGCGTAGTCGAACTCGGCGGCCTGGCCGATTACGACCGGGCCCGAGCCCAGGATCAGGACGGACCTCGGGCGCGCGTGTCTCGGCGCATCCGACGCCGCCGCCGGCCCCTGCTGACTCGGCGCCGCGCTCACCCTGGACCCCCAGCGCGGGCGGCCGCATGGGCCACGAACCGGTCGAAGACGGCCAGCGCATCCAGCGGGCCCGGCGCGCCCTCCGGGTGGTACTGGACGGTCTCGATGGGCAGCTCGCGGTGGCGCAGGCCCTCCACCGACCGGTCGTTCAGGTTGATCTGGCTGACCATGAAGCCGCTGGCGGCGGGCAGCGAGTCCCCGACCACCTGGACCTCGTGGTTCTGCGCCGTGATCTGGACGATGCCCGTCTCCACGTCCTGGACGGGGTGGTTGGCGCCGTGGTGCCCAAAGCGCAGGCGGCGCGTGTCCGCCCCCGCCGCCCGGCCGATCACCTGGTGGCCCAGGCAGATCCCAAGGAGGGGCCGCTGGTCGGCGATCACCGCGCGGGCGAGCGATACCAGGCCTTCCAGCCGCGCCGGGTCCCCGGGGCCGGGCGAAAGGACCACGCCGTCGACGTCGGAGGAGAGCAGGTCTGCGGGGCTCGTGGTGTGGGGCAGCACCCGGACGCGGACGTTCCTGCGCCGGAGGCTGCGCACGATGTTGGCCTTGAGGCCCATGTCCACGATGGCCACCAGCGGGCCCCCTTCGGACGGGCTGCCGTACTCGACGGCCTCCGAGGGCGAGACCTGGCTGACAAAGTCCTGGTCTTCCCAGCGCCCGACGGCGCGGGCCATGGCGATGGCCTCCACCGGATCCGTGCCACCCGGCGCCATCAGGATCCCGCGCAGGCAGCCGGTCTCACGCAGGTGACGGGCGAGGGCCCGGGTGTCGACCCCGGCGAGCGCGGGGATCCCCTGTCCGCGCAGGAGGGTGGCCAGCTGGCGCGCATCCTCGAGGACCGCCGCCGTGGCGTTGGCCACGATCAGCCCGCGCAGCCATGGCCGAAGGGACTGGTCGTCGGCCGGGAGGCGGCCGTAGTTGCCGATCAGGGGGTACGTCATGACCACGACCTGGCCGGCGTACGAGGGGTCCGTGCAGACCTCCTGGTAGCCGGTCTGGCTGGTGTTCACCACCAGGTCCCCGCCGGCGGCGAGCGGTGCCCCGAACGAGATCCCCGGGAAGACCGTCCCGTCCTCCAGCGCGAGCAGCGCCGGGCCGTGGTCCCCGATGCGCGGGTCCACGACGGCGCTGGAGCGCGGCGGTGGCGGCAGGATCAAGCGCTGACTCCCGGGCATGGGGTGCCGGCGACGGGTCCCCGGGAGCGCCGTCCCGGAATCGGAACGGAAACACCGGCCACGGGCTGCGATGGGCGGCGAGCGGCGCCGCGGATGTACCCGGACACGGTGGACAAGCCTCCTTCCCGGCCTCACGGGACCGGTACGCCAGCCTCACGGGACCGGCAGCGAAAGGATGATCAAAGCGTAGCACGCTCGCACCGGGTGCTTCCGGGGCGATGGCGCCGCTAGACTAGCGTCATGTCGAACGCATGGGACCGCACCGCCCCCACCCCGTCCCCCTATCCCCTGGCAGCGCCGGAGGCCGGGCCCGCCCCGCTCGCCGTGACGCACGTCCTCAAGCGGACGCGCCAGGTCCGGGACTTCCTCCCGACCGCCGTCCCGGAGTCCATCCTCACCGATATCCTGGACGTCGCCCGCTGGACGGGCAGCGGCGGCAACCGCCAGCCGTGGACCTTCATCATCGTCACGGAGCCGGCAACCCGGGCGCGCATGGCCGAGATTGCCACCTATACGCCGCACATCGGCATCGCCCCGGTCGTGATCTGCATCGCCACGGTGCCGCACGGCAACCCGGACAACGAGAGCTACGACGAGGGTCGCCTCTCGGAGCGGATCATGATCGCGGCCACCGCCCACGGCCTGGCCAGCGCCATCGGCCGCGTGCGGCGGGAGCACCAGGCGGAGATCGGTGCGCTCCTCGGCGTCCCGGAGGACCAGGTCCTGCGCTCGATGGTCTCGATCGGGTACCCCACGGAGGCCGGACGGGCACCCAAGGCGGCCCCGGGCACGGCGCGCAAGCCGCTCGAGGAGCTGGTGCGCCGGGAGCGCTACGGGTGAGCCCCGCGTCCCCACTGGCCCCGGGCGTCGTGGCGGCGATCACCGCTGCCGTCGAGCGGATCATCCCGTCCGATGACGGACTCCCTGGCGCCCGCGAGGCGGGCACCATCAACTTCGTCCTGGGCGAGCTGGGCGACGCCCCACCGCGCGTGGCGAGCATCATCCAGTTGGCGCTGACCCTGGACGCGGCCGCCGTGACCGCGGACCCGCTCCGGCCCGGCTGTTCGTTCGCCGCGCTCAGCGGCGAACAGCAGGACACCATCCTGCTGACCCTGGAGACCGAGGGCAGCCCCGAGCTGAGCTGGCTGGTGGAGACCACGATGGAGGGCTTCTACGGCGACCCGCGCCATGGCGGCAACGCGAACGGCGTGGGCTGGGAGGCCATCGGCTTCCCCGGCCCCACGGGTGGCTCCGGCTATGAGCCGCCCTTCGGCTGGTACGACGCCAACGAACCCAATCTGCCGGGCCTGGGCCCGGACGGCACCACAGACCCCACCCGCTGAGCGCCCAACCAACATGACCGCCGCGCCTCGCAGCCATCCCGGCGTGGACGTCGTCGTGGTGGGCTCTGGAGCAGGGGGGATGCCGGCGGCCGTGCGGCTCGCCGAGAAGGGCTTCCGCGTCGTGGTCCTGGAGCGCGGGCCGTGGATGAGCCGGCGCGACTTCATCGAGGACGAGATCCTGGCGCGGCGCGGCCTGCTGTGGCCCACCGTGGAGGAGGAGCCGCGGACCTGGCGGCCCACGGACGCGGTCCCCGCCGTGCGGCTGGCCACCTCCGTCCAGCTCTTCTCCAACGCGATGGTCGTGGGTGGGTCCACCGTCCACTACTCGGCCCTGGCCTGGCGCTTCCGCGAGTCGGACTTCCGGGTGCTCTCGGAGGAGGGCGCGGTCGCGGGCGCCAGCCTCGCCGACTGGCCCATCGACTACACCGAGATGGAGCCCTACTACGACCAGGCCGAACGCCTGATCGGCGTCTCGGGTTCGGCGGCCCTGAGTCCGTTCGAGCCTCCGCGCCAGCACGAGTATCCGCTCCCGCCCGTCCCGCGCAACAGCGCCGGGGCCATCCTGGAGCGCGGCGCCCGAGCCCTGGGGCTCCACCCGCAGCCGGTCCCGCTGGGGATCCTGTCCCGGGACTACGACGGCCGTTCGCGGTGCATGGCCAAGGGCTTCTGCTCGTCATACGGCTGCCCCAACGGGGCCCGGGCCAGCACCACCGAGACCTTCCTGCCCAAGGGCCTGGCGACCGGCCGGCTGGAGGTTCGGGCCAACTCGTTCGTCACCCGCGTGGTCCAGGACCCGGCGACCGGGCGCGCCCGCGGCGTGGAGTACCTCGACGACAGCGGGGCGCTCCACCTCCAGGAGGGCGACATCGTGATCCTGGCAGCCGGCGGGGTGGAGACGCCCCGCCTGCTGCTCAACTCGGCGAGCGCCGCCGCGCCTGACGGCCTGGCCAACTCGTCGGGCCTGGTTGGCAGGAATTTCATGCTCCACTCGCCCGGCGCCACGGTGTACGCCGTGTTCCCGGAGGCCGTGGATGGCCACAAGGGCACCGAGGCGACTCGCACGGAGATGGACGACTACGCCACAGACACCAGTCGCGGCTTCATCCGCGGCGGCTTCATCCACCCCCGGGCGCACGGCGGGGAGCCGGTGGAGCTGGCTGGCCGGCCGATGCACCCGGCGAAGTGGGGCCTCGCCCACAAGCGGTCGATGCGCGAGACGTGGCGGCATTACCTGTTCAGCCACGTCACCGGCGAGAGCCTGCCGGTCGAAGCCAACGGGGTGGACCTGGACCCCCAGGTGAAGGACCGATTCGGTCTCCCGGTCGCGCGGATCACCTACACGGCGCATGACAACGACGTGCGCCTCGCCACCTGGTTCGCGGGCCGGGCCGTCGAGATCCTGGAGGCGGCCGGCGCGTCCCGGGTCGTGAACAACGGCCCGGTGATCCGCAAGCTGCACAACCACCAGATGGGCGCCACCCGGATGGGCAACGACGCGTCCCGCTCGGTGGTGGACCGCTGGTGCCGGGCCCACGACGTCCCCAACCTGTACGTCACGGATTCGTCGGTGTTCGTCACGTCGGCGGGGCTCAACCCGTCGCTCACCATCCAGGCAAACGCCCTCCGTGTCGCGGACCGCATCGCGGCCACGCGCGGCGACCCGGCGTCCTAGCCCGGCGTCAACGTCCGGCGGGTGGCTGTCCGATCGCCGTCCCGAAGAACGTGGACAGGCGCTGCTCATAGTCGCCAGGGTGGTCGAGGATCGACTTGATGTGCTCCGAGCCGTCGACGATCCACGGCTCGACCTTGCCGCCGCCCGCCCGATAGGCCACGGCCAGGTCGTTGGCGTACTGGGTGCTCAGCCGCGAGTCCGCCGTCCCGTGCACGATGTACAGGGGCCGACCATGGAGCTTGGCCATCGCACCAAAGGGGCTGAGAGAAAGAAGGTCGTCACCGCTCTCGACCCGAGCCGCGAGGTACGCGGCGTACTCGAAGAAGGTCGGATACCCGTTGCGGGTCAGCTCGGCGCGAAGCGCCACGCGGAGGTCGGCGTAGCTGCTGTCCTCCCAGACTGCGGCGACTCTGGGTTCCTCGCCGGCAGCCATGATGACCGTTGCCGCGCCCAGTGAGAAGCCGAGCAGCCCGATGCGCGCGGGATCGACGCCCTTGGCCGTGACCAGCCAGTCCCAGGCGCCCAGGACGTCTCGATACTCGTTGGTGCCGCCCGCGTGACGCCCGTTGACGATCGTCGAGTCGCCGTGATTCCGCAGGTCGATCAGCAGCACGGCGTACCCGAATCGATGCGCCATCCCCGCCGCCACCAGCTCTTGCGGCTCTCGTACGCACACGTTGTGGCCATGCACGATCAGGATCGTTCCGGCATTGGGGGTCGCGGTGGCCGGTATGTACAAGCCGTGCAAGGAGATCGAGGGTTCGCGACTGGCGATCCTCACGGCCTCGTAGATCGGCATCCGGAAGGGTTGGGTGTCCAGGTCCTCGGACGTGAAGTCCGAGGGGGTGTTGGCCGGCCAGCGTCCTCCGCAGTTGGCTTCGGTGAGGGAGACCTTGTCGTAGATCAGCGACCCGACAAACAGGTATCCCCCAACCAGGGTGACGGCCAGGAGCCCGAGGGCAAGACCAACGCGACGTCGTGACATTGAGATCCCCGGCGCCATGAGTGTAGGCACCGATATGACGCGCTGCCGCCGAGACCGTCACCCCGTCGTCGCTGCGAGCACCCACCCGACCGTCGAGACGCCTGCTGACCCGCTACGATGCGAGACATTGCCGCAGCGAGGGATCGTTCGTGACCAAGATGCGTTTCGCCGTGCGAGTACCCCACATCGGCCCGGCCGCCAGCGTCGACCGGCTGGTGGAGGTGACCCAGGAGGCGGAGGCGCTGGGCTTCGACGCCATCATGGTCACGGACCACGTCCACAAGTCATTCGAGAAGCACCGCAGCAGCCCCCCGGCGTCAGGCTGGTTCAAGGACTCGTCCAACACGGAGGAGCCGGTCCACTTCGACGCCGTGACATCCCTCTCGTTTCTGGGCGGGATGACCAGCCGCATCCGGCTGGGCGTGGGCGTGATGGCCATGCCGCTGCGCGACCCCGTGACCCTCGCCAAGGGGCTGTCCACCCTCGACGCGCTGTCGCGCGGCCGCCTGCTCCTGGGCGTGGGCGTGTGCAACGTCACCGACAAGCCCGAGTTCGAGGCCCTGGGCAAGCCGTTCCTGCCCTACGCGGAGCGGTACCTCCAGCTGTCCGAGAGCATCGACGCCATGCGCGAGATCTGGGAGCACGAGAAGGCCACGTTCCACGGTCGGTACGTGGCCTTCCAGGACCTGATCGTCTTTCCCAAGCCGGCCAGGCGCATCCCGGTCTGGATCGGCTGCGGGTCGCTCTCCAAGGGCGCCGACCACCCGGCGGTGCGCTTCACGCTGGACCACGCCGACGGCTGGCTCTTCCCGTTCCTCGCCAACCCGGACGAGGTGGGCGCCATGATCACGGACTTCCGCGCCACGGCGGACGAAGTGGGCCGTGACCTGGCGGGCTTTGACTACGTGATCCAGCGCCGGATCAGCGTGGGAACCACGGAGGCGGAGGCCCATGCCAACGTGGACTGGGTGGCGCAGGAACAGACCGACATGTGGAAGTGGGCGGGCTACATGCACGCACAGGGGACGTCCGGCTTCGACGCCAACCTGGCCAACATCTCGCTCGGCACGCCGGCGGATATCCGGGCACTGGTGCGGCGCTATGCGGCAGCAGGCGCCACGATGATGGAGATCGTGCCCGCGTTCGCGACCTACGACCAACTGCTCCGGCAGCTCCGGCTGGTCGGCGAAGAGGTCCTGCCCGAGTTCGCCTGATCCGGGTCGGGAGCCGCGGCGGCCGCGATCACGGCGTCGCCAATCCCGGCGGCGGCCGACTCAGCGGCGGCGGCCCGTCCTGGGCTCGATGTTCAGCTTCAGCCCGGTCGAACCGGGCGAGGCCATGGCCGCGAAGAGCGCCTCCATCACGCGAACACGGCTCGATTCCACCTGCCGGCGTGCGATGTCGTGCGCTTGGTGGTGGTTGCCCTTGAGCAGGGCGGCGATCAGGTCGGCGTGCTGGCCGTGGTGGTCCTTGACGGCTGTCCGCAGGTCCAGCCCGGCCAGGTAGAGCCGCTGCAGCTCCTCCAGCGTGTGGCGGAGGGTGGCCGCCAGCCGCGCGTTGCCGCTGGCCTCCGCCAGCGCCACGTGGAAGTCGCGGTTTCGGGTGACAAACGCCACGAACTCCTCGGGCGGCTCCCCGCCCGGGTCCCCGGCCAGGTCGCGCAGGAGCCGAAGCTGATCGGGGGTCGCGTGCTCCGCCGCCGCCGAGGCCGCGGCGGGCTCCAGGAGCAGCAGCATGTGGAAGATCTCCTGGACATCCGCCAGCGCGATCTCCCGGACCCGGTACCCCTGGCGAGGCAGGACCTCAACGAACCCCTCGTAGGCAAGGATCGCGAGTGCTTCCCGGATGGGCGTCTTGCTGACCTCGAGGGTCTCGGCCAGGCGGCCCTCATTCAGGCTGGCGCCGGGGGCCAGCTGGCAGGTCAGGATCTGCGCCTTGAGGATCCGGTAGACGCGCTCGCTGGCCGGTCCACGGTCGGCGGGACGGTCGGTGGTGGTGTGCAAGGCGTCCTCGACTCCGGATCCGCTGCGTTGACTTTGTGCAATATCACACGTCTCTTGACCGCACATCTGGATGACAGATCGGGCCAGGCTGTTGCTCACCATCATGCACTCGGGCGGGTGGCGCGACAAGCGAGGAGGCGGCGGCGATCCGGGCGGATGCAGGGAGAACACCTTGGCTGACCCCGCGGCTGGCGAGACCGGCACGCACGCGCACCCGCACCCACATCCCCACCCGCATCCGCATCCGGCCAAGGCCGAGCCGGCAATGCCGGCCCCTGCCGGCCACGAGCACCCGCATCCCCATCCCCACCCGCACGACCACGACGACGGCAGCGACGGGCACTCGCATGGTGCCGACGATCATGGGCACTCGCACGACGATGACGGCGAGCACGGCCACTCGCACGGCCCGGGTGGCCACAGCCACGCCACCAGCACGCTGGGCAAGATCTACGAGATGTTCGTGGGCCATAGCCACGACCCGGGCGACCAGATCGACGAGGCGCTCGAGAGCGACAAGCGCGGCATCCGGGCACTGAAGCTCTCGCTGATCGGCCTGGCTGTCACCGCCACGCTCCAGTTGCTGGTCTTCGCCATCTCAGACTCGGTCGGCCTCCTAGCCGACACCATCCACAACTTCGCGGACGCGCTGACCGCGGTCCCGCTCTGGATCGCCTTCATCCTGGGAGCACGGGCGGCCAACCGGCGCTACACGTTTGGCTACCGCCGCACCGAGGATCTCGCCGGGCTCTTCATCCTGCTGATGATCGCCCTCTCGTCGATCATCGCGGCCGTCGTATCCGCGATCCGGCTGGTCAACCCTGAACCGGTCAGCAACCCGCTCGCCGTCGCTGCGGCCGGGTTCATCGGCTTCCTTGGCAACGAGCTGGTCGCGGTCTTCCAGATCCGGGAGGGCAAGGCCATCGGCTCGGCGGCCCTGGTCGCCGACGGCTACCACGCCCGGACGGACGGGCTGACATCGCTCGCAGTCGTCGTCGGTGCGGGCGGCGTCTACGTGGACTTCCCGCTGGCGGATCCCATCGTTGGCCTGCTCATCTCGATCACGATCATCCTCGCGCTCAAGCAGGCGACATCCCAGGTCCTGGCGCGCCTCATGGACGCCATCGACCCGGCGATGGTCACCCGTGTCGAGGAGCTCGCACGATCGGTCGAAGGCGTGCAGGCGGTGGACCGTGTGCGGCTCCGATGGCTGGGCCACAGCCTGGAGGCCGGCCTCGCCATCACCGTGGATGCCGGCCTGACCGTCACACAGGGCCACGTCATCTCCGAAAAGGTCCGCGGCAAGCTCTTCCACCGGGTGCGACGCCTGGAGACGGCGATCATTCACGTGGATCCGTCGGGCCCCGGCCCGGAGCTGGACGGCGGCCTGACCCACCACCACGACCAGCCGAGGTGGCACGAGGCGGGCTCGCCCGCCTGACGCCCGCCACTCCCGTGCAATCGGCCGGCGACGCCTCGCGCCGACGGCCGATCCCGGCCCCCGGACCTACTTGGGGAGCGCCCCAAAGTTGGAATGGGCCGACAGCCGCCAGGCCCCGTCCATCCAGCGGAAGACCGAGAGGCGCGGCGCCGTCGTGGTCTGGGCCACGCCGTTGATCGTTTCCGAGGTCGTGAGGCGATAGCTCACCACGAGGACGTCGCCGCCCTGCGTCCCGACGAGGTTGGCGATCTTGAATGTCGCCACGACGGCGCTCTTGAGCAGATAGGCATCCTTGTTGAGCTGATCCCCCGTGTCTCGGACGAGCTGGAACTCGGGCGACAGGAACGTCTTGAGCCGGTCCGCCTTCGCCGCGTCCGGCTGCTGCAGGATGGTCAAAAACTCGTTGACCAGCGAGGCGCCCTGAGCGGCCGGGTCGGTGGTCGGCGGAGCAGCGGGGGTGGAGGTGGCCGCGGAGCAGGCGGACAGCAGGATGGCTGCCGCTCCGAGCAGGGCAACGATCAGCGCGCCTCGACGGCGGAGTGCGCGAACGGGGTTCTGGAGCATGGTGAAATGGTACCCGAAGCGCGTCCCACGCGGGCGCGACGTCCCTTCCGCTGCGCGATGGTACAACCGGCTCGCAGCAGATCCGAAGCGGCCAGAGGTCACGAAGTCCGGGCCCAAAGACCCCGTGTTGGTGGCGCCGCCCGCGGGCCAGCGGATCGACGGGTCACGGTGTCGCCTACTTGCCGGGTGTCGAGCGCCGCAGTCCAGGGGTGCCGGTAATCTGGTCTGTCATCGAGGGCTCCCATCGGGTGATCGATGCGCGCGGGCACCGACGATCGCCAGGACACCCACGCTCACCTCGGCCAGCACCGCGAGACCCAGGCCCGCCAGGGCGGTATGCGGCGGCAACGGCACGCGGTTGGAGCCGAGGATCGTCAGGAGCGCGTTCAGCAGGGTCGCGATCACCAACAGCGCGCCGACAGCGCGCGGCCAACCGCCGGCCCGGGCGAGCGCGACGCCGAGGAGCAGGGCACCCAGGAAGGCGGCCAGCGCACCGCCAACCTCCAGCAGGAAGACCGGCGAGCCGGGGACCCAGCCATCGGGCGAAGCCGAGACGAGGATCGAGAAGGTGAGCTCCGACGCGGGCCCGGCGGCCAGCAGGGCCAGCCCCACGTGGACCACCCGGCCGCGCACCGGCGGGGCGACCGCGAGGATGGCCAGACCGAGGGCGAGCGCGCCGAGGGCCGCATTCACGATGAGGCCCTGGGTGTTCGTCTCGCCGAAGCCCACCCCTGCACCGTCCAGGTAGGCCACGAAGGCGATGCCCACGAGGGCGCCTCCCGCGACGACCAGCGATCCACCGATCCCGCTCAGCGTCATGGCCGATCTCCCTCCTGCGTGCGGCATCTCATGCTCTCGAGAGGCCGATGCTAGCCCGTTGCGGCCGAACCCACGGCCCAATGGACCGTGGGCAAGGGCCCTTTGTCACGAGCCGCCTCGAGGCGGCTCGCGGGTGAGCTGACGACGGTGCCAGAGTCAGTCCCAAGGCGGCCCGGATCCCTCGGCGGCCCGGCGAGGCTGGCCGGGACCAGCGACGCCCGGCCGAGACGGGAGGGCCTGGAGTCGGCTTCACGGCTGGCGCTCCCAGCCACGGCCGAGCGTCGCGGCCGCGGGCCACCTTCGGCTTGGCGACGACGCTGAAGGGGGCCGCGAAGACGGGAAGATCCGCCGATGCCAGCGGCCCGTAGGCGCCGATGCTCGACACGGCGTGGCATGCCCCGGCCGTCGGGTAGAGGGTCTGCGACGTGTGGGCCGTGAGGATCGTGATGGTGTCGGCCGGGTAGTAGACGCGCGACCCGAGGAGCCATCCCGAGCGGACGACCTCGAACGCGGACAGGAGCACCGGCCCCGTGCAGTTGCCCGATTCGTAGAAGGCGGCGACGCCGGACCCAAGGCCGACGGCGGGGGTTTGCACCAGGCCGGTCGCCTGGACGTTGAGCGAGATCAGGCCCGACCCGACCTGCACGATGACGCTATTCGGCCCTTCGAAGAGGCCAACCTGCTGGCCGGCGGCATCCACCACCACCAGCTGGGCGTTGCTGATGCCGGCCGGCCCTGGCGGCCCAACGGGTGTCCCGGGAACGCCGGCGGGACCCTGTGGACCGGTGGCACCGGGGGCGCTCAGCTGGCCTGACGCACCGGCCGGGCCCTGGACGCCCGTGGCACCCGTGCCGCCGGGATCGCCAGCCGGGCCCTGGACGCCCCAGTCGAGCGGCGACTCCTTCGCTTGGCAACTGGCCGACGGGTCGATGATCCGGACGTCGCCCTGCTTGTCCACGCACGCATGGATGACGTCTGCGCCGCCGCCCGCGGCATAGGCCGTGCCACCCACCAGCAGGGCGGAGGCAACGAAGACGACCAGGTAGCGACGACCTCTCAGGTGCATGACGCGCTCCTCCAATGGCCATGATCCCGAGCAGCTTCGCGTCGAGGAGCGTCGATCGAATGGTCGGCGGCTCAGCGAGCCTCGCGTCCGACATGACGCGGCCGCTGGCGAATCGTTACGGGGGGTGCCGCTGCCCAGATTGAGCCGCACCGCCCGAAGAATTGGGCTGCAGCCCAATCCGGCCGGGCCCGACTTAGACCCACCGTTCGAACCAGGCCCGGCGCCGCCGGGGCCCAGAACGGAAGGGTCGTCAGATGTGTGAAGCAGATCGACTGGTCATCGAGACGGCGTACTCGCTGCACTACGGGTCGATGGTGCGACGCCTCACCGCGCGGACCCGCGATGCGGCCGTCGCCGAGGACCTGGCCCAGGAGGCCTTCCTCCGGCTGCTGGGCGAGGTCAACGCCGGGCGGACCCCCGACGACATCCCCGCCTGGCTCCAGCGGGTGGCAATGAACCTGGTCGCCAGCCGCGGGCGCCACCTCATGGTGGTCAACCGGCGTGACGGACAGGTCCCGATCCCGGCAGGGTCGCCCAACCCCGAGCACGAGGCGCTGGACAAGGAAGTCGGCGACGCGCTGCGCACCGCGCTGGCCGACCTGCCGACCGACGATCGCCGGGCCATGCTGCTCGCCGCGCACGGCTATCGCGGCCAGGAGATCGCGACCTTGGTGGCACGGACACCCGGGGCCACCCGGACCCTCCTGTTCCGGGCCCGGGCCAGGGTCCGCGAGCAGCTCCTGGTCGCCGGATTCGGGCCCGCGTGACCTGGGCTCGATGGGCCTGGTCCCGGCACCGGCGGTAGGCGTCAAGGCTGGCAGTCGCCAAGCCGGAATCGGGCGAGGACCGAGGCGTATGATCGCGCCACGGTGGCCGAGATCCTGGAGCGTCGTGCGTTCGTCGGACGTGCCCATGAGCTGGCACGGCTGAACAGGCGGCTTGCCGCGATCGGCGGCTCCACGGCCCCGGCGGGCGCCACCGGCCCCACGGACTCCACGGACTCCACGGGCTCCACGGTGATCGTCGCGGGCGAAGCCGGGATCGGGAAGACCCGCCTGGTCGCGCGATTCCTGGAGGACGCCGCGGCGGCGGGCGCGATGGTGCTCCAGGGCTCGTGCCTCGCCGTGACGGCCAACGAGATCCCGTATGGGCCCTTCATCGAGATTCTCCGCCGGCTGGTCCGGACCACCCCGCCGGAGCGATTGCCGGCGGTGCTCGGCCCCGCGCGCGGCGAGCTCGCGCGGCTGCTCCCCGAGCTGGCCCCGAGGGTCGTCGACCTCCCGCCCGCGTCCGGCCTGGACCCGATGGCGCAGGTCCGCCTCTTCGAGCCGGTCGTCGGGCTACTGGGGCGGTTGGCCCGAGCCGGCGTGCTGGTCCTCGTGATCGAGGACGTCCAGTGGGCGGATCGATCGACGCGCGATCTTGTTGGCTACCTGGTGCGTGCGCTCCGGGAGGAGCGTGCGCTGGTGATCCTCACGGCTCGAACCGAAGGGATCCGGAGCGATCCGGCGGCCACGGCCTTCCTCAGCCAGCTCGAACGCGGACAGGGTGTCGAACGGATCGACCTGGGACCGCTGGGCCGCGCCGATGTTGCCGCACAGATGGCCGCGCTGCTGCAGCAGGCGCCTGACGGCGCCCTGGTCGACCGCATCCTGGAGCGGGCTGACGGCAATCCGTTCTTCGTCGAGGAGCTGGTGCTCGCGACGCCCGGCCACCCCGGCGGGGCGCTGCCCGCGGTCCTCCGCGACGTCCTCGCCGCCCGGGTCGGGGGTCTTTCGCCAGCCACCCGGGATGTGCTCCGGGTGGCCGCGCTCTCGGGCCGCCGGATCGATGACGACCTCCTGGCGACCGCGCTCGGCATCGCGCCACGCGTGCTGGCCGTGGCGCTGCGCGAGGCGTTCGACAGCGGCATCCTGGTCCGGGTGGACACCCCGAGTGGGCCAACCTCCGCCTTCCGCCACGAGCTGCTGCGCGAGGCGGTGGACGAAGAGGTCTTCCCGGCCGAGCGGGTCGCGCTCCACCTGGCGTTCGCCGAGGCGCTCGAAGGGCGCCACTCAGGGGGGCGTCCCGTGCCGCCCGCCGAACTCGCTTATCACTGGGACCGCGCGGGCCGCCCGGATCGCGCGCTGGCGCCGCTGATCGAGGCGTGCCTGGACGCCGAGCGGGTCTACGCGTTCGGGGACGCATTGCGGCTCTGGGACCAGGCGCGGGTCGCGTGTGAGCGGGCTCCATCTGCCGCCACGGGGCTGGCGCTCGACCTCGCGGGGATCCTCGAGCGAGGCGCCGAGGCGGCCGGGCTTGCCGGCGAGTACGGTCATGCCGTCGAGCTGGTTCGAGCCGCGCTGGAGGTGGTGGACCAGGCGGTGGATCCCTCTCGTGCCGCCCACCTGCTTGGGCGGCTCCGCTGGTTCCTCTGGGAGTCCGGCGACCGGGTCGGCGCAACCAGGGCGCTCGACGCGTCCCTCCGCCTCATCCCCCGCGATCCGCCCACCGTCGCCCTGGCACGGGCTCTCGGCCAGCTGGCCGGCCTCGAGCTCCGGTCACAGGCGTACGAGGCGGCGCGGGCCCATGCCGAAGAGGCCATGGTGGTGGCCAGGGCCGCGGGCGCGCCGGCCGAGATGGCGCTCGCGATGGGCGTGCTCGGCTGGGCGGAGGCCGTGTTCGGGGACGTCGACGGCGGCATCACGCGGCTCCGCGAGGCCGCCTCGATGGCGGAGCGCCTCGGCTCGGTGGAGGGGATTGCGCTGGCCGCCGGCAGCCTCGTCTCCCTGCTCGATCGCGTGGGTCGGCCGGCAGAGGCCATCGCGGCCGCGCTCGACGGCTACGCCCTGGTGGAGCGGCTGGGTGTGGCGCGTTCGCAGGGCGGGCTGTTGCTGGGGTTCGCGGCCCGGGCTCAGATCACACTCGGGAGACTCGACGAGGCCGAGCGATCCACCCACACGGGGCTGGCCCTGCACCCGGGCGGCCCAGCGGAGGTCTGCCTGCTGGTGAACAGCGGCCGCGTGCACACATACCGCGGCGCGTTCGAGGAGGCCGGCGCGCTGCTCCGTCGGGCCCGGGAGATCGACGACGGCCTCGGCAAGACGGAGTTCCGGGTGGCGCTCCTCGCGGCGCAGGTCGAGCTGGCCGCCTGGTCGGGGCGCCCGCGGGATGGCCGTGACGCGGTATCGGAAGCGCTCGCGATCGATCCGCACGCCGGGCCACCGGAGCCGGACCTGGCGTGGGTCGCGGTATTCGGGCTGCGGGCAGAGGCGGACCTCGCTGAGGCCGCGCGAGCGGCGCATGACGACGCCGGCCTCGCCCGGTCCGTCGCGATCGGCGGCCAGATCATCGCGGCCGTGTCGCAGGCGGCCGAGACGGCCGGCGCTTACCTGCCGGGGGAAGGAGCCCGTCTCCGCGGGCTGCGCGCGCTCATTGCCGCCGAGGGGTCCCGGATCGCTGGACGGGACCGGGCCCAGGATTGGTCGTCGGTCGCCGCCATCTACGGCTCGCTCGGCCGGACGTTGCCGGCCGGCTACGCGGAGTTTCGGTCAGCCGCGGCGGCGCTGCGGGATCGCGGGCCACGCGAAGAAGCCGGTCGGGCTCTCGCCTCGGCGCATGCGACGGCCACAAGGCTGGGCGCGCTGCCGCTCCAGACCATGGTCGAGGACCTGGCGCGACACGCGCGGATCGAGATCTCGGGCTCCCGCTCGTCCACCGCCAGCCCGGGTTCCGATCATCGCCTCGGCGACGCCGAACCGGTCGCCTCTTACCACCTGACCGAGCGCGAGCTGGAGGTGCTCCGGCTGGTGGCCGGCGGCTGGACCAACCAGCAGATCGGCGACCGGCTGTTCATCACGAGGAAGACCGCGAGCGTCCACGTCTCCAACATCCTGGGCAAGCTGGGCGTGGACTCGTGGGGTGCGGCGGCCGCCATCGCGTACCGCCTCGGTGTTGGGGCGGATGCCCCGCCGCCCCCGGGACTCGCCTAAGGCCGGAACGCTGGCCAATGTCGCGGGTCGCGCGACCGGCCGGACCCCGGCTCGCCTGACGTACGACGGCAACCCGGGATGGTGGTGCTCCCCCTCGGCCTGGGCGTTCTGGTCACCACGGCCGCCCTCAACCGGCTGCTGGCCCTCGCGGGCGAGCGGCCGGTGGTGCACGTTGAGGGCATCCCGCAGGGCGCGCCCGACCGCGATCAGCCCTCCGCGATCTCGACCAGCCGGCAGAGCGCGTTGGCGAGCCGCATCTGGTGGGGCGTCCGGCAGCGCACCCGCACCAGCTCCGGGCTGGCGACGACGATGGTCAGGCACTTTGCCCGCGAGGTGGCGACGTTCAGTCGGTTCAGGCTGTACAGGAACTCCATGCCCCGCGGGGCATCGGCGGCCGTGGAGCTGGCCATGGAGTAGATGGAAATGGGGGCCTCCTGGCCCTGGAACTTGTCGACGGTTCCGACTCGGGCCTTCGGCAGCCGGCGCGCGAGCTCACCCACCTGGGCGTTGTAGGCGGCGACGATCAGGACCCCATCGAGCGTCACGTCGACGGTGCGACCGAACCGATTGGTCCAGGTGGAACCGCTGTCGACAAGCGCAGCGACGAGCTCGGCGATGCGGTCTGCCTCCTCCGCGGAGCTGTTGTCATTGCCCGTGTGCTGCACCGGGATGAACCGGACGCCGGTTCCGGTCAGCGGCCCGACCCCGTGCAGGGCCTGCAGCTCGGTCCCGGCCCGCGGTTCCAGCCGGTCCTCGTAGAAGACCTCGCTGGTGTACCGGCAGAGATCGGGGTGGAGGCGCCAGGTGTGATCGAGGAAGAGACCCTGCTCGCGCGGCATCGTGCTGGCCCCGTCCAGCAGGTGGGCGAGTGCCGAGCGATCCGCGCCGGGCGGATGGGACCCCTTGAGCGGCTGGTCGAGCTGCTGCGGGTCGCCGAGGAGGACCAGGCTCCGCGCGGCCGGCGACACGGCGACCGCGTTGGCGAGGGAGAGCTGACCCGCCTCGTCGATCACGAGCACCTCGAGCGACTCGGCGAACTCCTCCCGCGACCAGGTCCAGGCGGTGGCGCCGACGACGTCGACCGCGCCCGATCGGAGGGCGGTGAGGGCCTGTTCGTTGGTGCGGTAGGGCATGGCATCTGGGCACATCGGGTGCCCACTCATCTCGGTTCGCTGTCCCACCCGAACCGGGCGATTGGCCTCCGCGGCCAGCTCGACGACCTTGTCCAGGAGGTTGCCGATGACCTTGTGGCTGTTGGCGGTGACGCCCACCTGCTTGCCCGCCGCCACGAGCGCCAGGATCATCTCGGCGCCCGTGTGCGTCTTGCCGGAGCCGGGCGGGCCCTGGATCGGCAGGCAGCTCTCGTCGAGGGCCAGGGCAAGCTCAACGGCCGCTGCCGAGACCGACTGGTCCGCCACAGCCAGGGGCTGGCCCGCGGCCTGCCCGACCCGCGGCGGCATCCGGCGCAGGAGGTCCCGGGCGGCGCGGTAGGGGCCGTCCGCGTCGATCCCATGCTCGGCGACCCACTCCCCCACCCGAAGCAAGCTCGCCCGAATCTCGGTGGTCCCGACCAGGTCGTATGGGACCAGCGAGACCGGGTGGTCGATCGCACTGTCGACGCCACGGCGCAGGTCGATGGTCCCGGCCGCCTCGTCGATGGCGACCACCGACCCGGGCGAGCCGCCGGTCGCAGGATCACGCACGTCCCGGCTCACCTGGATGCCGTGCTCCTGGGGTGGGAACCGGTAGCGGTGGATTTTGGATCGCTTGACCTGCCCCACGACCCCCAGGTACATCAGCCCGCCCATGGGCTCACGCTCGACGATCCGGTCCTCGTCGGTCAGGTCCTGCATCAGCCGGAAGTAGTTCCACCAGAAGCTCTTCTCTTCGCGGCGGTGCCAGGAGAGCAGCTGCGCCAGCAGCCAGCGGGCGTGCGCGTCGACGCCGGACGCGTCGACGCCGGACGCGTCGGCGCCGGACTCCTCGTCGCCGTCCCCATCCGTCCCGACGAGCCGGTCGGCGATGGCCTGCACGCGGGCCAGCGCCTCGCCGAGCTCCGCCGGGGCCTCACCACTGCTGGGCTGGGGACGTGGGGCCGCCTCGCCGAGCTGGGCGGCCAGCTCCGAACGCCGCTCCTCGAGCCAGCCCCGGAGCTGGAGGGTGGAGACGACGTCGTCGTGGTTGTAGCGCTCGATCTCGTGGAGGGCCTCCTCGTCGTGCCCGCCATCGCCTGACACTTGCAGCCAGGCCTCGAAGGCCACGATGGATGACCCGGCGTCCTTCATGGCGATCTCGCGCTTGAAGCCATACAGGGGCTCCAACTTCTTGATGGAGTAGCTCTCGACCGACGCCCGGATCCCCTGGCGGACCGTCCGGTAAAGGTCGACGAGGATGTCGCCGCGGAGCAGCCGGTCCACCTGGGCCTCCCGCGTCCCGTGGCGACCCATGAGCCGGCCGAGGGCGGTGGGCTCGTACGGCGCGTAGTGGTAGATGTGGAGTCCCGGATCGTGCTCCAGCCGATCGATGAAGAAGTCCATCAACTTCTCGAAGGCGTGCTTCTCCCCATCCAGGGTGACCTGGCCGTCGTCATCACGCGCCCAGAAGGCATGGAAGGTGGGATTGCCGTCGGCGTCCGTGACGCCGGGCTCAAGAACGCCGAAGAGGTACTCCACCCCATCGTCGAACGCGTACGGATCGCCCTCGATGTCGAAGAAGAGGTCCCCCGGGCTGGGCTCCGGCAGGGAGAACAGGCCGCGGTTGGGTTCTGGTGATCCGTCCGGGAGGCGGGCCGGCGCGATCAGCTCGTAGAGCGCCCGGTCCTCGTCCTCGCCCTGGACCTGGAGGCGGGCCTGAAGGTGCACGCGCTCCAGGCTTGGTGCGTTGGTGTGTTCGAGTGGCGGATCCAGGGGAAGTTGGAGGCCGGCCAGTCCGCGGCGCGTCGGCACCCCGCGCGTCCGGAGCGCATCGCGCTGGCGACCGGAGATGCCGGCGACCCGCGAGAGGTCGTCGTCCGCGCTCCGGCGGTCGGCGCACAGCTCACTCCAGCGGCAGACATCGCAGTGCTCCACCGGGTCGGGGTAGGTCTCCCGTGGCGGGTATGCCGGCGTGGTGGCCGCCACGTGCTGCTCGAAGAGGCGCTTGGCCTGGCGGTAGTAGGCCATGTAGTCGGCCACCCGGTGGCGCTCCACCGCGCGGGCGCTGCCGCCGAGCGCGACATGCATCCACTCGGGCTGGAGACCCTGGATGACCGTCAGCTGTTCGACGTACGAGCAGATCTGGAGAAGCGCACTGGCCTTGGTGTGCCGGGCCAGCTTGGTGTCCGCGACCTCGTAGCTCCAGGAGCCCAGGAGGCTGGGGACCTCAACCCGGAGCAGGAAGTCCGCCAGGCCGAGCCAGCGGCCGTCGAAGAACGTGGCCTGGTAGATGACGTCGTCGCCGCGACGGATGGCCTCGGCCGTCTGGGCGGCCGCGCTGCGCAGACGCTCGGCGCGGTCCTCGATCGAATCGTCGGCCGCGATGCTGGTGACGCGGCGGCCTGCGACCTCGAGGTCGGCAAGAAAGCGATGTTCGTGTTGCAGCCCACGCTGCTGGATGAGGTCAAGCTCCGGATCCGGCCGGATGGGCCTGATCACCAGCCGCTCCGTCCCGGCCAGCTCGAGCGCGGTCAGGTGCTCGCACGCAAGGAATCCGACGAGATCCGTCGCCGAGAACACCGGCTGGCCGTCGAGACGCTGCATTGGCTATCCATCCTAGCGAGAGCGGTCGCGATACATCACAACCCATGGCTGTGACAGCTATATGTCACGACGCGCGGCCAGGACGGCGCCGGCGCACGGCGGCCGCGCCCTGATCCCGGCTACCTCGCCGCCGTGGTGGACTCCCCACCGTCGATCTCGCGACGCGGGCCACGATCGCTGTCCGTGTGGCATCTCCCAGGCGCAGTCCGCGGCAACATCACCTTCACCGGGGGACTTGTGCCCGTGATTCACGAACCCCCGGCGGAAGGCCGCTGGTCTACTGGTAGGTCAGGCGGACCGCCACGCCGTCGAGGTAGAAGGTGCGCGCGGTCGAGCTGGCGATGTCGACGATGCGCAGGCGGAAGTTCGCCGCGCTGAAGTCGATGGCCGCCCAGGTCCGGCCCCAGGTGTCGGTGGCCGTGCCCAGGGTGTAGGTCGTCAGCGACGTGCTGAGCGTGCCGGTCAGCTTGCCGGCCGCCCAGCTGGTGCCGCCGTCCCAGGAGAGCAGGACGCAGAAGCGGGGTGAGCTGCTGGTCGAGCTGACCCGGCCGCGCAGCTGGACCTCGACGCCGCGGATTGCGGGTGATCCCGACAGCCCGAAGCTGTAGCCGGAGACATCCTCCTTGTCGCGGCTGCTGCTCGTACAGGAGGTGCTCGTGCTCGTCGAGGTGCCGCTGTTCGCGTCGCTCGCGACGGTCCCCTCGAACGCCGCCCACCAGTCGGCGGGGGCGGTCTCGTAGCCGTTGTTGTCGCCGGCGTTGCGGGACACCGCGGTCGCCGTCGTGCCGAACAGGAAGGCGGTGCTGACGATGGGGATCGGCGCCAGCGTGAAGTCCTGTGGGGTCGTCACGCCGGCGGTCACGCTTACCCCCGCGGGGGCGCTGGTCGTGTATCCGGTGGCTGATGCGGTGATGGAGTACACGTTCGGGGCCAGCCCGGAGAAGGTGTAGCTCCCGGAGGCATTCGTGCTCGTGCTCGCGCCGCCCAGGATGGAGACGGTCGCCCCGGACATCGCGGCGCCGGTCATGGCGTTGGTCACCTGGCCAATGATGCCGCCGACGGTGCCTGTCCGGAGGTACGACGGCCCCACGTCGTTCAGCGTGAGCGGCTGGTGCGTGGTGGCGGCGCCCGACAGCTCGTCGGCGCCGACGTCCTTCTGGGTCCGGTCCGAGGGCCGCGGCTGCCCCTCGACGTCGACCGTGAAGCTTGGGTCGTCGTTGAGCCCGGGGATGTCGTAGACGACCGGATAGGTGGCGCTTGCCGCGTCGATGGCCGGACTGCCCGCCACCAGGCCCTGGAAGCCGTGCGCGTTCGGCGCCAGCCCGACGTCCGCCAGCGCGGTCGCCCCGCCGGCGGGGACGGCGATGCCGAGACTCCCGCGATGGATGTTCCCGGCCCAGGCGATCCCCGAGGCCGAGCCCGAGAAGAGGTTCCCGGAGGTCTTGGTCAGCAGGTTGTTGGCCCACGTGTTGCCGGTGGCTCCGCTGCCGAGGGAGATCACGTTCGGCTCGATGAAGGTGTTGTGGATGAAGTTGACGTTCTTGAGGTTCGGGCTGACGTAGTCGTAGGTGACGGCATTCATCGTGCCGCCCACGCCCGCGTACTCGAAGTGGTTGTTGTAGACCCAGATGTTGTTGGCTTCCTTGACCCGGATCCCGCCCGAGCGGATAAAGAAGTTCCCGTGGGCCACGTTGTCGTTCCCGTTCCGGAACACGAACATCGCGTTGGGGTTGTTGCGCATCGTGTTCCAGCGCAACGTGTTGTCCCTTGACTTGACCGAGATCGCCTCGCTGTCGCCCGGGCCGGTGTCCTCGAAGTAGTTCTCTTCGACGACGGTCCGCGAGCTGTAGGCGGATTGCGCGCCGTTGCCGATCCGGATCGCCTCGTTGCCGTTGTCCCCGCCTCACCCCGGCATGTGCTGGAAAGAGTTGTGGCTGATCGTGTGGTAGCCGGGCACGGTGGCGTGGGGATCGATGTGGATCAGGTTGCCCTGGGGTGCGCTCGTCGGCTTGTTCTGGAAGTTCGACCAGGTCACCGAGTTGTACTGGGACGGTGCCTTGATGACGATGTACTTCTGGGCCGAGTAGCCGTTGAAGTTCAGCTGCGTCAAGGTGTTGTGGCTGCCCGTGACCTCGATCACGAACCCGGGGACGCTTCCCGAGGTGAACTGGAAGCCGCTGAACGTGTTGTAGCTGCCCGAGATCGTGATCGCGTCGCTGCCATTCAGGTAGACGCCGCCTGGCGTCTGGGCCTGGATGGTGATGTTGCTGGCGCCGATGCTCAGCGAGGCGTTCAGGTAGGTGCCGTTGGCCAGCTGGATGACATCGCCGGGGGCGGCGCCGTTGATCGCCGCCTGCAGCGCCGGGATCGAGGTGACCAGGCTGGTCTGCGCCCTGACCGGCTGCACGAAGAGCACGCCGATGCCGGCCAGGGCGAGAACCAACGAGAGCGCGACGATCGACCTACGCATCCGCACATCCTCTTCGGCTTGGCAACTGCCCCGGACGGCCGAGGCGGGCCATTCCTTGGTGGCCATCATCCGGCCGCCATGATCGAAGTCAAGGGGTCCGGAGTTCCTGGGGGTGACGCTGACGCCGTCTGCTACTCGTGAATCACGAACCCCCGACGGAGATCCGCCGGGGGTCTGCTGGTGTCTGGAGTTGGTGAGCCCGGGAGGACTTGAACCTCCAACAAAGTGATTAAGAGTCACTTGCTCTGCCATTGAGCTACGGGCCCACGTGCCGGGGATCGCTCCGCGGCCGACCCGAAGTCTACACAATGGGCGGGTACGTCGCAGGAGGAATGAAACCATGACGGAGCAGCCGGCCACGCGCGAACGGGTCTGGGACCGCTTCCTCACCGAGCGGGACCGGGCGACCCTGGAGGCCACCGCGCACCGCGCGCCCGGGACGCGGCCCGTCCTGATCCTGATCGACTTCATCCGCTGGGTGTACGGCGACCGGCGCCAGCCACTGGAACAGGCGATCCTGCGCTGGCCCGGCAGCTGCGGCGAAGCGGCATGGGACGCCCTCCCCCACGTCCAGCGCGTCCTGGCCGCCGCGCGGGCCAACGGGATCCCGGTGATCCATACCACCCAGAGCGAGGCGATCCCGGGCTGGCGAGATCGGCCGCCGCTCGGAGCGCTGGACCCGGAGATGGCCGAGCGACGACGACATCGCTACGAGATCATCCCGGAGCTGGCGCCGCTCCCCGGCGAGGCGGTCCTGTACAAGACCGCGCCCAGTGCGTTCCACCAGACGTGGCTCATCCAGCACCTGCGTGGCCTGGACGCGGACACGTTGATCATCACGGGCGAGTCCACCAGCGGCTGCGTCCGGGCCACGGTCGTGGACGGCAAGTCATACCGCTACCCCATCCTGATGCCCGAGGAGTGCGTCTTCGACCGCCACGAGGCGCCGCACGCGATCAACCTGTTCGACATGGAGCAGAAGTACGCGGACGTCCAGCCCACGGACGAGACCATCGCCTACATCGAGCGCATCGGTGCCGCCCGCCGGACCGCGCCGCGCCGCTGAACCCCCCGCCCGATCAGCCCTGGTCGGCCGTCTGCGGCAGCTCGTTCCGGAGCCCGGCGTTGATGGCCCACGCGTTCCGGACCGCCGCGGCGATGGCTCCTTCAATCCAGCGGCGACCCTTCCGATCGCAGGCGTCGCTGGCGAACCAGACGCGCCCCACGGGCCGGACGACATCGTCATAGAAGGTGCTCGTCATCTCGAGCGGCCGGAAGAGCGGGCCGATCCCCCCCGCGTACCGATCGAGCGCCCAGTCATGCGACACCCCGAACTCGAACGTTGACGCGGCCTGCGGGTGGATCTTGACCAGGTCCTCGAGCGCCTCGCTGATCCGCGTCTCCTCGTCGAGCATGCTGTAGGCCATGCTGTCCTGCTCCCAGGCATAGGAGGCGATCAGGACGCCCTTGCGCGTGTCGGGGTCCTGGCCGGCCGGGGTGTAGACGACGTTCCGGATCGCCAGGTCGGTCACGGTGACGCCGTGGCTGATCGCGTCGTCCTCCTGCCACCAGCGCCGGCTGAACTGCATGAAGATCTTGTGCGCGCGTCCGTAGTACACGTTCCGGATGGCGAACCGTTTCTCCGCGTCCAGGCCGCCGATCTCCATGTGGCGGAGCAGGACATACGGCACGGTGACGATGCATTCATCGGCGGTCACGGTGGAGCGCGTCCCGGTGGAGTCGGCCCATTGGACGATCACGCCGTCGGGGCCCTGGTCGATCGAGCGCACCTCCGCCCCCAGCCGGGTGTCATCGAGCAGGGTTGGCGCGAACGCGTTGGGCAGCGAATCGGACCCGGCCTCGATGAACTCGAGGTCGCCGAACACGTCGTCGTGCCAGTGGATGAACCACTCGATCAGCGAGAAATGGAAGCGGCCCTCGAGGTTGAGGACCGGCCCCATCAACCAGAGCGCCTGCTCGCTCACGCCCCGCTCCAGCAGCCAGGCGATGAGCGAGTACCGGTCGTACTCCTTGATCAGGCGATCCCACCCGCCCGGCTGCGCCACCAGGTCGATGAGGGGCTGCATCGCCGCCTTGAGCAGGTCCGATGGCGAGCGCCCGCGCTCCCCATCAGGGAGGTTGTAGCCCGCGTCGTCGGCCCGAAAGTCGGCGCGACGCCAGCTCCGGCCGTTCAGGTGGATGATCGTGTCGGCATCCTCCATGCCGAAGGCCTGCGTGGGTAGCTTGAACCGATCGTGAATCAGGTGCTGGCCCAGATGGTGCTGGCGCGGGAAGCGCATGGCCCCGAACTCGCCGTACATCCGACCCGCGAAGCCGCGGTAGGTGTGGATCCGGCCACCCAGCCGATTGCGGGCCTCGAGGATGGTGACCCTGTGGCCCGCCTCCTTGAGCAGCAGCCCGGCGGTCAGGCCGGCGATGCCGGCACCCACGATCACGACGTGGCGGCGAGGTGCGGCATCGGTGGACAGGCCGGAACGGAGGACCTCGAGGAGGTCGAGTGGGACGCTCATGCGGCGCAGTGTACGAGGGACGCGCATGCCGTGAAAGTGGGTTCGGTGCCTGCCACACTTCGGGCCAGCCACAGGCGAAGAGGAGAGACCAATGGGCAAGCCGCGGGTGTTCGTGTTTGCACCGGCCGATCCGACCGGCGAGGCCCACCGGATGCTGGAGGAGGCCGGCTGCGAGCTGATCCTGGGCAAGGCCGGCTGGGAGACCCCGATGGGTGACAACGAGGCCGAGATGGCCCGGATGGCCGCCGGGTGCGACGCCCTGATGGGCGGGTCGATCCGGAGCAGCCCCATCACCCAGGGGATCATGGCCGCGGCGCCCGACCTCCGGATCATCGCCAAGTTCACGATCGGCACGGACGACATCGACGTCGAGGCGGCCACCGAGCGCGGCATCCTCGTCACCCACGCCCCCACAGAGGCCAACTGGGGCGGCGTCGCGGAGGGGACGGTCACCAACCTCCTCGCCCTCGTGAAGAAGACGCGCGAGCGGGATCGCTGGCTGAAGACGACGCCCGGCTGGCGGAACCTTGAGCACCAGGGGACCTTCGTGGGCCGCCGCCGGACGGACGGCTACCCCGGCATCGTCATCGGCCTGGTGGGCCTGGGCCGGATCGGGACCCGCGTCGCCAGGCTGCTGGCGCCGTGGGGGATGCGCATGATCGCCTACGACCCCTACGTGCCCAACGACAAGTTCCTGCGGGCGGGCGTGGAGCGGATGCCGTCGCTGGAATCGCTCCTGCGCGAGGCGGACGCCGTCTCGCTCCACGTGACGCTGACGCGCGAGACGCGGCACTTCATCGGGGCGGCGGAGTTCGCCGCGATGAAGCCCACGGCGGTGTTCGTCAACACGGCCCGCGGCGGGTGCGTCGACGAGCCGGCGCTGATCGAGGCGCTGGCCTCGAAGCGGATCGCGGGCGCCGCCCTGGACGTCTTCGAGGACGAGCCCCTGGCGGCCGATTCGCCGCTCCGGGCCATGGACGACCGGGTCCTCCTCTCGCCGCACATGGTCTCGTCCAACTACGGCAGCGGCCTGAAGCCGGGCCTGATGTGGGCCACGCGGTCGGTGATCGCCGCGCTCAAGGGCGAGCTCCCGGACAACGTCTTCAACAAGGACGTCGTGGACCAGTGGCGGGACCGCTTCGAGGGCCGGAGCATCCTCGACTAGACGGACAGAGGGGACGGGGCGAATGGCGGAACGCATGCGCATCGTGGCCGTGGGGCCGTGGGATCGCCCGGGCTGGGCGGCGGCGCTGACGGCGGCCGGCCACGAGGTGATCGAGGGCCGCTCCATCGAGCACTTCCCCGGCCAGCCCTACTCCCAGGCCGAGATGATCGAGCTGTGCCGGGACGCCGACGCGGTCCTGGTCTCGTCGCGCGACAGGATGACGCGACCCATCATCGAGGCCTCCCCGCGCCTCCGGATCATCGCCAAGGCCACGATCGGCGTGGAGGTCATCGACCTTGACGCCGCCACGGACCACGGCATCGTGGTGTGCAACAGCCCGGCGCTGGAGAACCTGGTCGGCGTCGCGGAGGGCGCCATCGCCCAGATCCTGGCGCTCGTGAAGCGGGTCCGGATCAACGAGCGGATGCTCCGCGAGGGCAAGTGGCGCGCCGACGATCGGCTGGGCGAGCTGCTCTGGGGCAAGACCGTGGGGATCATCGGCCTGGGGCGAATCGGCGCGAACGTGGCCCGCCGCCTGCAGACCTGGGACGTCCGCGTCCTGGCGACCGACCCCAACGTGGAGCCCGGCCACGCGGTGTCGGTCGGCGCCCAGCTGGTGCCGCTCGATCAGCTGTTGGCCGAGTCCGACGCGATCACCATCCACGTCAACCTCACCGACGACACGCGCGGCCTGATGACCGAGGCGCGCTTCCGGGCGATGAAGCCCACCGCCTACCTGGTCAACAGCTCCCGGGGTCCGGTGCTGGACGAGGCCGCGCTCTGCCGCGCGATCCGCGAGGGGTGGATCGCGGGCGCGGCGCTGGACGTGTTCGAGCAGGAGCCGCTCCGGCCCGGCAACCCCATCCTGGACCTGGACCCGGACCGGGTCATGCTCACGCCCCACGCCATCGGCGCCAACCGGGCCATGCGCGAGACCGGGACGGTCATGGCCGTGGACAACATGGCGCGCGCCCTCCGCGGCGAGCTGCCGAAGAACATCGTCAACCCCGAAGCGATCCCGGGGTGGAAGCGGCGGTTCGTCAGCCCCGCGGGAGCCTGACCGACCGAACGGCCGCCGAAGCGGATTCGATCGCCCGCGAGGATTCGACGCCGGCCTGCTCGCGATCGGCCTGGACTTCCTGCGCGGCCGGCGCCAGCGCCCCGCGGATCTCCAGGTGGGGCATGGCGGGCGGCTTCAGGCCGCAGCTCTCGCCGATGGAGAGCACGGACGCGAGGGCGAGCAGCCGGAGCCAGCGAGTCATGCCCGAACCGTACCCCCGGGCGCGGCGACGGCCACCCGGCCAGAGGTCCCGGGCCCGGGCGGGACCCTGCGGCCCCTGGGGCGATCAGGCCGGCTCGGGCTCCGGGCGGGTCAGGCCGGCTCCGGCTCCGGCTCCTGGTCTTCCGGCGTGCCCTCGATGTTGACCCGCGGGATCCAGTCGAGGAAGCGCGGGATCCACCAGTTCCAGTCGCCCAGCAGGCGCATGGTCGCCGGCAGCAGCAGGCTCCGGATGATCGTGGCGTCCACCAGCACGGCCACGGCCAAGCCCAGCCCAAGCTCGCGGATGATCACCAGCCGGAGGGTCACGAACACCGCGAACACGGCGACCATGATCGCCGCCGCGCTGGTGATGGTGCCGGCCGTGATCGAGATTCCCCGCTCCACCGCCGCGCTCGACTCCAGGCCCGCGGACCGCGCCTCCTGGATGCGGCTGAGGATGAAGACCTCGTAGTCCATCGACAGCCCAAACAGGATCGTGAACACGAAGGCGGGCACGAACGACTCGATGGGCCCCGCCTTGAAGTCCAGCTGCTGCGCCAGGTTCCCGTCCTGGAAGACCAGGACCAGCACGCCGAACGCCGTCGCGGTGGAGATCAGGTTGAGCAGGATCGCCTTGATCGGGATCACAATCGAGTGGAAGACCAGCAGCAGGAGCAGGAACGACAGGATGAGCACGAAGGCGACGACCTTGGGCAGCCCCTCCTCGTAGAACTTGACCGTATCCAGCACGAACGCGGCGTCGCCGCCGACGTAGGCGTGGACGTCCGGCAGGGCGCCGAAGACCGCGGGGACGATCCGGCCGCGGACATCCTGGACGAGGGCCCGGTTGGCGAGGTCGTTTGGCTCGCCGCTCATGGTCAGGATGACGCGGGCCACCTTGCCGTCGACAGAGGTCTGGGTGGTACCCGGTCCGGTCAGGCCCTTGAGCGCTGCCAGCTCGGCGGGGAGCTTCGCGACGGCGTCGCGGGTCTCCGCCCGGTCCGCGCCCGTGACCACGACGGTGAGGTTGAGGGTGGTGCCCTGCGGCCACTTCTCGCTGAGCAGGTTCCGGGCCTGCACGGCATCGAGCGTGTCGGGGAAGCTCTCCAGGTCGGTCTGGCCCAGGTGAAGCCGCGTCACGGGCGAGGCGACCGCCAGCAGCACCACGGCACTGACGAGGACCACGGGGACCGCGTGCCGCATCGCGAAGCGGACGAGGACGGCCCAGAGGCCCAGCCCCTCGTGCGGGTGGCGGCCGGGAATTCGAAGGCGGAGCCGGTCGATCTTCATGTCCAGGATCGCCAGCACCGCCGGCAGGAACGTGAGCGAGCCGACGACCGAGATGAACACGACCGCGATGGTCCCCAGGGCCATCGAGCGGAAGAACGAGTCATCGAGGAAGAACAGGCCGGCAATGGAGATCATCACCGCCAGGCCGGAGAAGAAGACCGCGCGGCCAGCGGTGGAGGCGGCGATCTCGATCGCCTCGTCGCGGGTCTTGCCACGTCGCCGCTCGCTGCGGAAGCGGGTCAGCAGGAAGAGCGAGTAGTCAACCGCCACGGCCAGGCCGATGAGCACGATCAGCTGGTTGGCGTACGGGCTCACCGGCGAGACCAGCTGGCTGTAGATGGCCAGGAATCCGAAGGCCCCCACGAGCGACGCGACCGCGAGGATCAGCGGCACGAAGGCCGCAACCACCGTGCCGAAGGCCAGCACCAGGATGACGAAGGTGATGGGGATGGTCAGGCGCAGGGACCCGTCCAGGTCCGTGCTGACCATCTCGCTGATCTCGGCGTTGGCGAGCGAGCTGTTCAGGGAGTGGACCCGGTAGCCGGGGTGGTCCACGCGGAGCTGGGCGAAGAGCGCCGGGAGCGGGGCCACGCGGTCATCGACCTGTGTGCCCGAGCCCAGCACCGTCCCGACGATCCGGACCGTGGAGAGGTCCTCTGACACCAGGCCCGCGGCGGGTGGGGCTGTGAACGGATCGACGATCGAGGTGACGCTGGGCACCTCCTGGCCATCGATGGTGGTCCGCACGCCGCCGAGCCTGGAGATCACGTCCTTGACGGTCGCCTGGTACGCGGGATCCGTGACCTTGGCGGTGTCCGAGCTGACCAGGACCAGCAGGGTCTGCGACGCCGGGACGGGCGGGGCATCGGGGCGGACGTTGGCCGCGTTCCAGGTGCTGTTCGCGACCCGCGATTCGGAGGGGACGCGGTCGTTGTTGAGGACGGCGTTCTGGGCCGCGGTCCCGCCCATCGCCTGGCTCAGGCCGAACAGGCCGCCGGTGAAGACGAACCACAGGATGAGGACCGGCCAGCGGTGGCGGGCGCTGAACGTGGCCACAACCACGGTCCACGCCCGGCGGGCGGGTCGGGGCGCCCGGTCGGTCGCGGATCGGTCAGTCATCGTGCCGAGCGTACCCCGAAACAGGCGGCGGCGCTGTCGGGGCTGACCCCTGGTTCGGCAGCCCGGGGCGGCGGGGGCCGGCGTGGTCCCGGGGTCCAGTCGCACGGACCTGGGCGGCGCCGATCAGGTCAGGAGCCACCATATTCCCGTGCCTCGGCCGTTGGGCAAGACGGCCCACCGTCGGAACCCGATCTGACCGTGTCTCGACCCCGAATCGCCACCAGATGGCCACCACCTGGTCGCGCGGTGGCAAAACGGACGGGACCCGCGAGTCAGCCGGACCGCGCCATCGGCCAACGCCATCCCCCCGGGAATGTGGGGATATCGGCGGCAGGCGCAGCGTGAGCGACGCCCGCAGGCGCGAACACGTAGGGGGTAACACGGCAGGTGCAGGCAACGCCGCGGGTGCAGGCAACGCCGCGGGTGCAGGCAACGCCCCAGACGCCGCTCAGGTGGGCGGCCAAGGTGGATTGCCTTCCCGCCAGTCCGGCGCGGCGCATGAAAGGCGCGACCGAGGCCCGGAGCGAGCGCACCCGGTGGTGCGTGAGCGACGCCCGCAGGCGCGGACACGCAGGGCGCAACGATTCAGGCGCCCGCCTAACTGGCGGCCAGGGTTGGAGGCAATCCCCGCTAGGAGGGCTGGTTGTCGATCTGGGCTCGCTGCAGCCGGCCGGAGAAGTCCACGTACACGGCCTTCCACTCCGTGAACGTGTCGATCGCCACGTGGCCGGCCTCGCGGTGGCCGTTGCCCGTCTCCTTCCAGCCGCCGAAGGGCAGGTGCGTCTCGGCGCCGATCGTGCCGGCGTTGACGTACACGATCCCCGTCTCGAAGTCGCGCATCGCGCGGAAGGCCGTGTTCACGTTCTCCGTGAAGATCGATGACGAGAGCCCGTAGCGCGTCCCGTTGACGGCCTTGACCACCTCGTCGTAGCCGTCCACCGGGATCACCGACAGCACGGGGCCAAAGATCTCCTCCTGGGCGATCCGCGCCATGGGCGCCACGTTGCTGAAGATGGTCGGCTGGAAGAACGAGCCGTTGGCCAGGTCGCCGTCCCGGGCGATGGAGCCGCCGCAGACCAGGTCGGCCTCGCGCCGGCCGATCGTCACGTACTCGGCCACCTTCGCCAGCGCGGCCGGGTTGATGAGCGGCCCCACGTCCGTGGCCACGTCCAGCCCGTAGCCCAGGCGCATCTTCTCGGCCCGCGCCTTGAGCTTGGCGACCAGCGCGTCTGCGACCGGCCGGTCCACCACCACCCGCGAGCACGCCGTGCAGCGCTGACCGGTGGTCCCGAACGCGGACCAGAGGATGCCGTCCACGGCCAGGTCCAGGTCCGCGTCGCGCATGACCGCCACCGCGTTCTTGCCGCCCAGCTCCAGGGAGAGGCGCTTCAGCCGCTGACCGCCCTTCGCCGCGATCGCCTTGCCGGTGACCGAGCTGCCGGTGAACGAGATCACCGGGACGTCCGGCGAGTCGACGATGGTGTCACCCACCTCCGCGCCGCTGCCGGTGACCAGGTTGACCGTGCCGGCCGGGAAGCCCGCCTGCTCCATCAGCTCCACGAGGAGCGTCGCGCAGTGCGGCGTGTCACTGGCGGGCTTGAAGACCACCGTGTTGCCGGTGACGAGCGCCGGCATCATCTTCCAGCACGGGATGGCCATCGGGAAGTTCCAGGGCGTGATGATCCCGGCCACGCCCAGCGGCTGGCGGATGCTCATCGCCCACTTGTCGGGCAGCTCGGACGGCGTGGTGTCCCCGAACATCCGCCGGCCCTCGCCCGCCATCAGGTAGGCGATGTCGATCCCCTCCTGGACGTCGCCGCGCGCCTCGGCCAGCACCTTGCCCATCTCGCGGGTCATCGCCTGGGCCAGGCGCTCCTTGTGCTGCGCCATGAGGGCACCGAAGGCATACAGGATCTCGCCGCGGCGCGGGGCCGGGGTGTTTCGCCAGGCCGGGAACGCCGCCTGTGCGGCATCGATCGCCATCGCGGTGTCCCCCGCCGTGCCGGCCTGGAAGCGCCCCACCACGTCGCGGCGATCGGCCGGATTCAGGCTCTCGAACGTACGGCCGGACTGGGATGCCACCCACTCCCCGCCGATGAAGAGCTTGAAGGCGGGCGCGTCGGCGCTGCTGACGGGCTGAACGGACATCGAGGCTGTCTCCGGGCTGCGAAGGGCTGGCGGGTTGTGGTGCGAGTGGAGGCCGAGTGGGCGCCGGCGGTCAGACGCGTTCGATGGCCATGGCCACCGAGCCGCCGCCGCCCAGGCAGAGCGTGGCGAGACCCAGGCGGCCACCTCGGCGCGCCAGCTCGTTGACCAGCGTGACGACAATGCGGGCGCCGGACGCCCCGATGGGGTGGCCGAGGGCGATGGCGCCACCGTTGACGTTGACGCGGTCCCAGTCGAAGCCCAGCTCGCGGCCGTCGGCCAGGACCTGGGCCGCGAAGGCCTCGTTGATCTCGATCAGGTCGAAGTCGCCGATGGCGAGCCCGGTCCGTTCGAGGAGCCGGCGCACGCCCTGCACGGGCGCCAGGAAGAGCCACTTGGGATCCACCTCGGCCTGGGCGTAGCCGACGATCCGGGCGAGCGGCGTCAGGCCCAGCCGCTCCACGGCGGCGCCGCTGGCCAGCACCGTGGCCGCCGCGCCGTCGGTGATGCCGGGCGCGTTGCCGGCCGTAACCGTGCCCACGGTGGCCGCGCCGCGGTCCTCGCCGTCGGGGAGCGTGAAGGCGGGCCGGAGCTTGGCCAGGCTCTCCGCCGAGGTATCGCGTCGCGGCCCCTCGTCGGTGGTGACGACCGTCTCGCGGCCCTTGGCGTCCCGGACCGTGACCGGGACGATCTCGGCGTCGAACCGGCCCGCGTCCTGGGCGGCCACCGCGCGGCGGTGGCTCTCGAGCGCGAAGGCGTCCTGGTCCTCGCGCGACACGTCAGCGCGGATGGCGACGCGCTCGGCGTGCGTGCCCATGTGGCAGTCCTCGACCGCGCACCAGAGGCCGTCGTGGACGGTGCTGTCGACCAGCGTCCCGTCGCCCAGCCGCAGCCCGAAGCGGGCTCCGGGAAGCAGGTACGGCGCCTGGTTCATGCTCTCCATGCCACCCGCGACGACGATCTCCGCGTCACCCGCCCGGATGGACGCCGCGCCCAGCATCAGCGCCTTCAGGCCCGAGCCGCAGACGCGGTTGATGGTGGTGGCGGGGGTGCTCGTTGCGAGACCCGCCCGGAGCGCCGCCTGGCGCGCGGGTGCCTGGCCCGCCCCCGCCTGAAGCACCTGGCCCATCAGGACCTCGTCGATCGCCGTCCCCGCGGGCAGCCCCGCGCGCTCCACGGCCGCCCGGATCGCGACCGCGCCCAGCTCCACCGCCGGGACCGACGCGAGCGCGCCGCCGAACTTGCCGATCGGCGTGCGGGCCATTCCGACGATGTAGACGTCCAGATTCGAACCGGCCGGTCGCGGGAGGCTGCTGCTCACGGGCAGACTCTACACCCGCCGATCAGGCTCCCAGCTCCCGCAGCACGCGCGCCGCGATCGCCTCGCCGGTCAGGCCGTGCAGCACCCGCAGCGCCTGGCGCGTGTCGCTCATCCCCCACCCCTCGGCGCCGATCGTGACGTAGCGGCCCGGCACCCACGGCCGGATCTGCTCGGGCCACAGGTGGGTGAAGTCGGACAGGCCAACGACAAGATCCGCCGGCCGCGAGCCCAGCTGCTGGACGACCCAGGGTCGCTCGGGCGGCCCCTCGGGTCGCCCCTCCCCTATCGCCTCGCGGCGGAGCTGGCCGAAGCTGGTCGCGCTCCAGACGTCGACACCGATGCCTACCCGCGGGACCCCGGGGGCGTCGCCGGCTTCGGCCTCGGGCACCGCCAGCGCCTCGAGCGCTTCGGCCGCCCGCAGGGCCTCCTCCACGATGGGCCCCGAGGCCACCAGGGCGACCCGACGCTGTCGTCCCTCGGCTGCCGGGGGTGCGGCTGCCGGGGGTGCGGCTGCCGGGGGTGCGGCTGCCGGGGGTGCGGCTGCGGGCCGCACCAGGTAGAGCCCGCGCAGGATCCCCTCCTCCACCCCGGCCGGCCGCGGCGGCTGCGGGTAGTTCTCGTTGTAGAGCGTCAGGTAGTAGAAGACCTCCTCGCCCCGCACGTGCATCCGCTGAATCCCGTCCCGGACGATCGTCGCCAGCTCGTACGCGTACGCGGGGTCGTACTGGCGGAGGCCCGGGTACGTGGAGGCGACGACCTGGCTTGTCCCGTCCTGGTGCTGGATTCCCTCCCCGTTGAGGGTGGTCCGGCCCGCGATCCCCCCGATCAGGAAGCCGCGCGCCCGCGCGTCGCCCAGCTGCCAGAACTGGTCGCCCGTCCGCTGGAAGCCAAACATCGAGTAGAAGATGTAGAACGGGATCATCGGGAACCCGTGCGTGGCGTAGCTGGTGGCGGCGGCCTGGAAGTCGGCGGTGGAGCCCGCCTCCGTGATCCCCTCCTGGATGACCTGGCCCTCGCGCGCCTCGCGGTAGTTGAGCACCAGGTCCGCGTCCACCGGCTCGTAGCGCTGGCCCGTCGGCGCGTAGATCCCCACCTCGTTGAAGAGCGAATCGAGGCCGAAGGTGCGCGCCTCGTCCGGGATGATCGGCACGATCCGGGGGCCCAGGGCGGGGTCCCGGATGAGGTTCCGCAAGAGTCGCGCGAAAGCCATCGAGGTGGACGCCGCCAGCGGGCTGCCGGCATCGAACTCCGCGTCGACGGCCGTGCCGGGCGACGGCAGCGCGACCGCGGGCACCAGCCGGCGCGGCACCAGGCCGCCAAGCGCCGCGCGCCGCTCCAGCAGGTAGGCCACCTCCGGCGAGCGCGGCCCGGGGTGGACGTATGGCATGTCGTGCAGGGCCGCGTCGGACACCGGCATGGCCAGGCGGTCGCGGAAGTCGCGCAGGTCCGCGTCGGCCAGCTTCTTGGCCTGGTGCGTGATGTTGCGGGCCTCGATCCCCTTCCCCAGCCCGTAGCCCTTCACGGTCTGGGCCAGGATGACGGTGGGGGCGCCCTTGTGGGCCAGCGCCGCCCGGTAGGCCGCGTGCATCTTTCGATGGTCGTGGCCGCCGCGCCGGAGGCCGGCCAGATCCGCGTCAGACAGATCCTCCACCAGCGCGCGGAGTCGCAGGTCCGGGCCGAACAGGTGCTCCCGCATCCAGCCGCCGCCGGCAACTGCCGCCTTCTGGAGCTCGCCATCCAGCACGCGGCCCAGCCGGTCCGCCAGGACGCCGTCCACGTCGCGAGCGAACAGGGGGTCCCAGTCACTCCCCCAGAGCACCTTGATGACGTTCCAGCCCGCGGCCCGGAAGTGCGCCTCCAGCTCCTGGATCACCTTGCCGTTGCCGCGGACCGGGCCGTCCAGCCGCTGCAGGTTGCAGTTGATCACCAGGGTGAGGTTGTCCAGCTCCTCCTGGGCGGCCACGAAGAGACCGCTCCGGGCCTCGGGCTCGTCCATCTCGCCGTCGCCCGGGAAGCCCCAGACGTGGCTGCCGGACGTGTCCAGCAGGCCGCGGTTGTGCAGGTAGCGGTTGAACCGGGCCTGGTAGATCGCGTTGATGGGGCCCAGGCCCATCGAGGCGTTGGGGAACTCCCAGAAGTCCGGCATGGAGCGTGGGTGCGGGTAGGACGGGAGCCCGTCGCCGCCCGACTCGCGGCGGTAGCGATCCAGGCGGGCCTCGTCGATCCGGCCCTCCAGCCAGGCGCGGACGTAGATGGCCGGCGCGACATGCGGCTGCCACAGGACCTGGTCGCCGGGGCGGCCGTCGTCGCGGCCGCGGAAGACGTGGTTGAGCCCCACCTCGTAGAACGTAGCCGCGGACGCGTACGTGGCCAGGTGGCCGCCGATCCCCGGCGACTGCATGTTCGCGCGGACCACCATCGCCGCAGCGTTCCAGCGGACGTACGCCTCGATCCGGGCCTCGATGGCCTCGTCGCCCGGGTAGGGCGGCTCATCGGCGGGGGCGATGGTGTTGACGTACGGGGTTCCGAGGAGCGGCGGCAGCCCCACGTCAAGGCGCGCGGCGCGGTCCAGGACGGCGCGCAGCACCTGGGCGGCTCGCGGACGACCGGCGCCGGCGACCAGCTCGTCGAGCGAGTCCAGCCAGTCCTGCGTCTCGTCGGCCGGGCGGTCGGTGAGCTCCATGGAGAACGATTGTACGGGTGGCGCCGGGCTTCAGCTTCCCTGCTGGATCAGCGCGACGATGATGTCGATGTCGTCGCTGCCCACGACGCCCTGGTACTTGGCCCGGATCGTCCCGTTGCCGTCCACGATGAACACCCACGGCATGCTGCCCGCGCCCCATCGCTGACCGGCGACACCCCACGCGTCGGCGGCCGGCACGATGGTGGGCGCGCTCAGGCTGCCCCGGATGACCGCTGTGTCCGTAATGACGTCGTAGGCGTACGGCTCCAGATGGATGAACGGCACCGTGGGCCAGCGATCCACCAGGTACTTGGCCAGCCCCAGGGCCTTCCCGCAGGCCGGAGTCACCTTGAACCGGCCGCTGTCGACGATCAGGACGAAGGGCTTGCGGGCCGCCAGCGCGTCGGTCGTGGAGGTCCTGGACAGGCGCAGGTCCGGGAGTGGATCCGTGGTGATCTTGAGCGCGACGCCGCCGACGTCGTCAAGCGTTGGCGTGTGGACCGCGGGCGCGTGGGTCCCGATGGAGGACGTGGTGCCCGGATCAAGCGCGGCCAGCGCGATCGCCCCGACGAGGCGCGTGTCGCCCACCTGGGTGGAGACGGTCATCCGCCACCAGCCGGGCGACGGCAGCTTCACCGACGCGACGTACGACACGTCAGGAACGCTGGGCGGCTTGACCGCGACGGCGGTCGCCCGGCTGACCACCTCGCCCCGGCCGTCGTCCGTGGTGATCTGGATGCTCACCGCGAGCCTGGTGTCGGCGAGGCGACCGCCCGGACCCGTGAGACGCATGATCACGGGGGTCGCGGGACCGGCCCACACCGACGACGACACCACCTCGACGCTGAGCGCGCCCACCGGGCCGGTCGTCGCGCCGGGAGCCAGCGTTGGCGCGGTCGTGGGCGCGATCGCCGCCGTGGGCGCCGCCGAACGGGCGGGGGCGCCGGCGCCCGTGACCAGCCGGACCGTGGCGAGCATCGCATCCGCCTGGGTGCCGAACGGGAAGTGCGCCCGCAGGGAGCCGACGCCGTCAACGAGGTAGACGTCCGCCGTGTGCGACATCGAATACTCACCCGGCGTCCCCGTCTCCACCCTTGCGTAGCGGACGGCCCACAGGTCGGCCGTGGTCTTGACCTGGACGGCGCTGCCGGTCAGGGCGCTGAAGCCCTTGGGCAGGTACTTCACGTAGTCCTTCAGCCACGCGACCGTGTCGCGCTCCGGGTCCACGCTGACGAAGACCGCGCGCATCGCCGTGCCGTATTCGGCCAGGACCTCGTTGATGATCCCGGTCGTGGCGGGGCAGACGTCGGGGCAGTGGGTGTACCCGAAGAACACCAGCGTGGGACCGCCGGTGAGCACGGACTGCTGGAACGGGGCGCCGTCCTGGTCCACGAGCGCGGACAGCGCCGGCGCGACCCGCGTGTCCGGGTAGAGATAGGCCTGCGGCGGCACGGCCGAGGGCGACGCGCCGGGCGCGCTCGTAGCGGGCCCGCCAACGACCCGCACCCCGACGAGGATCGCGAGGATGACGGCCAGCGCGATGACGAGGCGATAGGCCCCGTCGAACAAGGAGTCGGAAGCGACCGGCGGCTCTGGGACCACGGGCCGGACGCCGGTGTCAGCCGTTCTTCACCTCGGCCTTGACCGTCACCTTGCCGGACTTCTCGAAGGTCAGCACCAGCTCCACGGAATCGCCGACGGCGAGCGCCTTCACGCTCATCAGCATCAGGTGGTAGCTCCCGGGCTTCAGCTCGACCCTGCCGCCCGCCGGGACCTCGAGCCTGGAGATGGGCTGCATCCCGGTCATGCCGGACATCGTGGTGGTCTCGTGGAGCTCCACCGAGCCGGCCGCCGTGCTGGTGATGGACAACAGCGCGTCGGCCTGCCCGCCGGACTTGATGACCATGTAGCCGGCCGCCGGCAGGCCCGACCCCTGTGGGGGCCGGACCCAGGCGCCGGTGATCGACGGTGGCGCGGCCGAGCCCGCGGGCGACGGGATGGCGGCGGCCGAGCAGCCGCCCCCGATCAGCCCGAGGAGCAGGATCAGCAAGCCGAGCGCGAAGCTCCGCCTAGGCGAGGAGGAGCTTGACAATGGCATCGACGTGCTCTTTCTTCGGGACCACGATGAGCGTGCTCACCATCCCGAACATGCCCGACAGCCCCTCGACGTGCGGCAGGATGTGGCAGTGGAAGGCCCACACGCCCGGCCGATCCACCTTGATGTTGACATCGAACCGTTCGCCCGGGTTGACGCCCAGGGTGTCGCAGTCGAACGCGGCGCCGCCCAGCGGATAGCCGTCGCGCGCGACGACGCGCATCTTGTACCCGTGGCTGTGCCACGGGTGCATCATGATTCCCTCGTTCATGAAGCGGATCCGGACGGTCTCGCCCACGGCCGCCAGCACTGGGACGACAGCCGGGAAGCCGTGGCCGTTGATCGTGAAGCCGCCCAGGGTGTCGTTCGAGATCCAGATGGATTCGCGGTCGTACTTGTCGTCCGCGGTCGGGGTCTTGGGATCCACGATGAAGGCGCCCAGCAGGCCGCGGCCCACCTGGTCCGTGGCGTTGTGGTGCGAGTGGTACATCAGCGAGCCCGGGCGGTTGGCCGTGAACTCGTAGGTGAAGCTCTCGCCGGGCGCGATCGGCTTCTGGGTCACGAACGGGATCCCGTCCTGGAAGAAGTCGTCGAACTCGACGCCGTGGAAGTGGATGCCGGTCGTCTCGTCCATGTTGTTCTTGAAGGTGACCTTGAGCTTGTCGCCCTCGGTCACGCGGATGGTGGGCCCGGGCCACTGCTTGTTGAAGCCCAGGGCCGCGACCGGCGCCTTCATCTCGTCGATCTTCTGGTCGATCTTGTCGATCGTCATGTTGAAGACCTTGACACCGCTCTCGACCGTGGGCTTGAGCGGCGTCAGGACGTCGTTGAGGTAGAGCTGCGGCACCTGCACGAAGGACGGCTTCTTGGCAAGCTCCGGGTAGTTGTCCGCGGCGCCCAGGATGTCCGCCAGCTTGGCGAACGCGGCATCTCCGTAGATGCCCTTGAGGGCGGGCGCCAGGTTGCCGAGGTAGCGCCGGACGATGTTGCGCGCCTCGATGTCGTGGGTGGTCCAGCCCTTGGGCAGGGCGGCGGCGGGGGCAGCCGACGCGGCGCCGCTGGCGGCGGGGGCAGCGGATGCTGCGGCGGGTGCGGCGATCGCGGCCGCGGGAACGGCGGACTTCGCGGCAGCGGCAGGACCGAAGGTCCAGCCACCGCCCGGGGCGGCGGTGGGAGCGCACGCCGCGAGCGTGGCGGCCATCAGGCCACCACCCGTCAGCGCGGCGCCAACGAGGAAGCGACGGCGCGTCACCTCGGACGTTGGGGAAGCCTGGGCGGCATCAGAGGCCGGCGCGATGGTGTCCGCGGCATTCGGGTCGGACATGGGCTGGGCAGCCTCAGAGACCGGATTCATCGACGGGGCTCCTCGAGGGGGGCACAGGGGGATCCTGGCACGCTCGGCCACATTCCCTTCCGGGCGACAGTATCCGCCCTGCCAGCGATGTCGGAGGGATGATCGGCCCCAACCGCACGGGCCGTTTGGCTCATGGGACGGGTCAGCGGGGATAGACGTGGAACCCCCGGCCCGACTTCTGACCGAGGTGTCCCTCGGCCACCAGCCGCTCCAGGATGGCGGGCGGGCGGAAGTGCTCCTGGCCCAGACCGTCGTACAGGACGCGCAGGATCCCGACGCAGACGTCGAGGCCGATGAAGTCGGCCAGCTCCAGCGGCCCCATGGGGTGTCGCAGGCCCAGGCGCGCGCCGGCGTCAATGTCCTCCGCGGTCCCCACGCCCTCCTCCAGCGCCCGCATCGCCTCCGCGAGGAGCGGCATCAGGACGCGGTTGACGATGAACCCCGGCCGGTCCGCCGAGGCGATGACCGTCATCCCCAGCTCCGCGGCGACCTCGCGGATGGCGGCCACGGTCGTGTCCGAGGTGGCCGTCCCGCGGACCAGCTCCACGAGCGGCATCACCGGCACCGGGCTGAAGAAGTGCATCCCCACGAACGCCTGGCGGCGCGCCTCCCCGACCGCGGCGGCCAGCAGGTCGATGGAGATCGAGGATGTGTTCGAGGCGAAGATGGCACCGGGCTTCGCCAGCCGGTCGAGGTCGCGCCAGAGGGCGGTCTTGACGCCGGCGTCCTCGAAGACGGCCTCGATGACCAGGTCCGCCGTGGCGACGTCGGCGGGATCCGCGGTGGCGCTGAGCCGGCCCAGCGTCGCGTCCCGGTCGGCGGCGACCAGGCGACCCTTCGCGACCGCGCGATCCAGGTTGCCGGCGATCCGCGTAACGCCGGCCTGCGCGCGGGCCAGGTCCGGCTCGTAGACGATCACGTGCTTCCCGATCACCGCGTGGACCTGGGCAATGCCGTGGCCCATGAGGCCGGCGCCCGCCACGAAGACCCGTTCGATCGTCATTCGGAGCCTCCCTCCCGGCTGTGGCGGCGCCTCGCCGGCGTTTCGTCGACGGCGGCCAGCAGGCGGTCGGCGGCGGCGTAGGGGTCCAGCCGGTGGCTGGCCACGGCGCGCAGCGTCTCGTTGGTGGTGGCACGCAGCGCGTCGTCGTGGAGGCGCGCGCGGAGCCGTTCCGCCAGGATGGCCCAGACCTGCGCCTCGGCCCGGACCAGCTGGGCCGCGCCGCGATCCCGCCCGGCGGCCGCCTCCCGGTGCCGGTCGATGGCGGCCAGCAGGTCACCCACCCCGTCCCCGGTGGCCGCGGTGGTGACCAGCACCTGGGGCTGGCGCGGCCGGGGCCGGCCCGGCGCCAGAGAGCCGCCCGTGGCGTCCCCGTGACCCGCGACCAGCATCGAGCGGAGTTGCGCGGCGGTCCGCTGGGCACCCGGCTTGTCGCCCTTGTTGACCACGACCAGGTCCGCCACTTCCAGCAGGCCCGCCTTGATCGCCTGGACCTCGTCGCCCATCTCGGGCGCCTCCAGGACCACGGTGGTGTCGGCGCTGGCGGCGATCTCCACCTCGCCCTGCCCGGTGCCCACCGTCTCGATGAAGACCAGGTCGAAGCCGGCGGCATCCAGCACGGCGGCCGCGGCCGTGGTGGTCCCCGCGAGCCCGCCCGCGTGCCCGCGCGAGGCCATCGACCGGATGAACACGTCGCGATCGGCGCTGTGCGCCTGCATCCGCACGCGATCGCCCAGCAGCGCGCCGCCGGTGATGGGGCTGGACGGGTCCACGGCGACCACGGCCACGGGGCGGCCCGCGGCGCGCGCGGCCGTGGTGAGCGCCGCGACCAGCGTGGACTTGCCGGAACCGGGCGGCCCGGTGATGCCCACCAGGTGGGCGCGCCCGGCCAGCGGGTAGAGGCGGCGGAGGAGCGGCTCGGCCAGCGGGGTCCGGTTCTCCACGGCGGTCAGGACGCGGGCCAGGGCACGCCGATCCCCCGCCACGGTCTGGTCCGCAAGGGCCGCGGCCCGAGCTTCGAGGTCAGCCACCCGCGCCTCCGGGTCGGCGGCCCGAGCCTCCAGGTTGGCGGGCCCCGCCTCCTGGTCGTCCGTGGCGCCGGCGGTCATGGGTGCGGCGCCGGGGTCAGTCGCGCGAGCGCGCGTTGGCCCGCAGGAACTCGGCGACCGACGCGATCGTGGTCCCGGGGCCAAAGACCGCCGCCACGCCGGCCTCCTTGAGGGCCGCCACGTCCTCGTCCGGGATGATCCCGCCGGCCGTCACCAGCACGTCGTCCAGGCCCGCCTCGCGAAGCAGCCGGCAGATCTTGGGGAGGAGCGTCATGTGGGCGCCCGACAGGATCGACAGCCCCACCACGTCCACGTCCTCCTGGAGCGCGGCGCTGAGCACCATCTCGGGCGTCTGGCGGAGGCCGGTGTAGACCACCTCGAAGCCTTCGTCGCGGAGGCCGCGGGCCAGCACCTTGGCACCCCGGTCGTGGCCGTCCAGGCCGGGCTTGGCGATCAGGACCTTGATGGGGCGATCGGTCATGCGCCGATTGTAGTTGCCCGAACGCGGCTGGCTAGGGCCTGCCCGGCGGAAGCCCCGCCTATTGGCCGGCAGGCGGCTGCCAGAGCTCCACCTTGTTGCCCTCCGGATCCATGACCCACGCGAACAACCCGTACTCGGACTTGTGGATCGCATCAACCACGTCGCAGCCCTCGTCGCGCAGGACGGTGATCAGGCCGCGAAGGTCCTCCACCCGGTAGTTGACCATGAACGCCGCGCCGCTGGGGGCGAGGTGATCGCTCTCCTGCGGGTCGATCAGCCAGGTGGTGGAGCCGGCGACCGGCCCGCCCTGGGCGTCGGTCCAGTCGAACGCGGCACCGCCCCAGGCCTGGACGTCGATGCCAGGTGCCGCCGGTACCAATCGCGGAGTGCATCGGCGTCCGTGGCCTTGAAGAAGACGCCGCCAATCCCGGTGACTCGCTTCATGGGACCCCTAGAATCGGTCGGGAGTGTGGAATCGAAAAGGACGAGTCGATTGGATTTCTCACGTTCGGTCGCGCGGGAGGCGAGCCCAGATTCGATTGAGTTCGGTCAGCACCCATCGCGCCTCGGCAACCGTGGCGCCAACTCGACTATGAAAATCGGCCTCGCTGACTTTGGAGACTGCCTCTCGAACAGAACCGGCCAGGAGCAGCAACTGATCTGTGCTCATCTCGACGGCAACGGACCGATCATCGCTCCACCAGACCTTCACCGGTGCCCTCCGACCTTCGGTAGCGCTTACCTTGCGGGCCAAGCCAGTACAGGATCATCGCCGCCGGCGCGAGTTGCCTACGGCCGCGGCGGCGTGCGCTCGAGGTGGGCGAAGAACTCGGCGCGCGTTCGGTCGGCCGTGCGGAACAACCCCAGGACCGCGGAGGTTGTCATCACCGTGCCCGGCTTTCGGACCCCGCGCATCACCGCGCACAGGTGCGTCGCCTCCAGCACCACGCCCACGCCCTGCGGCTGGAGCCGTTCCTGCACGAACGTCGCGATCTCCTGCGTCATCCGCTCCTGGACCTGGAGCCGCCGCGCGTACATCTCCACGATCCGCGGGATCTTCGACAGCCCGATCACCCGCCCGCGCGGGATGTAGGCCACGGCCGCGGTCCCGAAGAACGGCAGCAGGTGGTGCTCGCAAAGCGAGTAGAAGGGGATGTCCTTGACCACCACCATCTCGCTGTAGTCGACGTCGAAGATGGCGTTGTTGATGAGCCGGTCGGCGTCCACGTGGTAGCCGGCGGTCAGCTCGGTGTACATCCGGTGGACGCGATCCGGGGTGTTGAGCAGGCCCTGCCGATCGGGGTCCTCGCCGATCTCCACCAGGATCTCGCGGACCGCGGCCTCCACGCGACCGGCGCCGGCCCCGTTGCCGCGCGGCCCGGCGGAGCCTCCGCTGATCTCGCCGGCGATGAGGTCCTCGGGTCGGAGGCCGGCCGGCAGCTCGCCGATCTCGGTCTCGATCTCCTCGACGATCTTGCGGACGTTGGCGGGCAGGTCGGCGGTCATGATCCGGGATGGTACGCCGCGGGCGGGCGGGCGAACGTCGCGGACGGTCGCGCCACCGTCGCGATCGCCTCCACGACGACGTCCGGCGCATAGCGGGCGAGGTTGTGGGCGACCGATGGGAGGTCGATGACGGTCATGGCGGGGCGGCCGGCCGCAACCAGCGCGTCCTGGGCCCGGGCGAGCAGCCGGCGATGGGTGCCCGCCTCGTCGTCCATCGCCACCAGCACCACGATGGGGGCAGTGACCGCCGCCAGGGTCGAATGGGGCCGGTACGCGTACATCGCGTCCACACAGCCAGCAAGCGCGTGGGCGCGCGCGGACGACACCACGCGACCCGCCGGCAGCTCCACGATGGCCGCGCGGGCGGCCCGCTCCTGATCGGCATCCCACGAGGCGGGGTCGAAGTCGCGCCGGTCGGCGAGGTAGGTAGTGAGCGATCGAAGCACCGCGGGTGGCTCCTCCAGGCCCCGGAGCAGCTCGACGGGCTCCAGGCCGGTGGCGGATTCGGCGTCCTCCCAGCCGCCATCGACCAGGACCAGCCCGCCGCACCACTCCCCCAGCCGCGCCGCCGCACTCGCCGCGACGATGGCCCCAAACCCGTGGCCCACGAGGACCAAGCCGGGGCCTGCCAGCTCGCCGGGCGCGGCCTCCCCATACGGTGCCGCCAGCAGGCCCGCGCCCTCGGCCACCGCCAGCGCATCGGCCGCGAGCGTCTCCGGGTCGTAGCCATCGGGCGGGGCGTCGGACAGGCCGTGCCCGCGCAGGTCCGGCGCGATGACGTGATGCGTGGCCGCGAGGCATCGCGCCACCGGCGCCCACGCCCACGCGGTGCCGGCCAGGCCGTGGAGCAGCAGGACGCCGGGCTGGGTCGCTCGGGCGGGTTCGGGCGCGCCAACCCCGGCGCGTTCAGCCCCGGCGGCTTCGGCCGCGCCCCAGTCCAGGAAGTGGACCCGCGTGGATTCGTCGGCGCGGACCATGAAGCCCTGCGGCTCGCGAGCGGACGGCGGCAGGGTGGGCATCGCCGACTAGGATACGGGGGCCATGACCAAGCGCCGCCGCGGCTCCCGAAGCGCCAGGCCCGCCGGCCGCCCCGGCCGGTTCGAGCTGCTGGTGGAGCGCGCTCTGGACGGCATCCCCTCCCCCTTTGCCGAGGTCCTCGACGAGGTGGCCATCGTCATCGCCGACTGCTTGAACCCCTCCCAGCGGGAGGAGAACGAGCTGGGCCCGGATGACGAGCTGTACGGCCTGTACGAGGGCGTGCCCCGCACGGAATACCAGGCGGACTACCTCCAGGTCCCCAACCGGATCACGCTCTTCCGGCGGGCGCTCGAAGCGGACTTCCCCGATCCCCTGGACCTGATGGACGAGGTCAGGGTCACCGTGATCCACGAGCTGGCCCACCACATGGGCATCGACGACGACCGGCTGGAGGAGCTGGGCTTCGACTGAAGCCCGCCCGCGGGCCTTGGGCCCTACAGGCTTGCGGCAGCCAGCGCGATCCCCGCGAGACCAAGGAGCGCGCCCGCGACGATCGCCGCCAGCATCGGCCGGGTGACCCACTGGAACCCCGTGCCCGGGTCCCGCTGGGCGGCCACCTGCGCGGGCGGAGCCGGTGCGGCGCGGACAGGGAGCATCGGCGGCCGGGGCGATAGGCGGATGACCGGCAGCGGGGCCAGCCCCCGCGACACGGCGGCCGGTGCCGGAGGAGCAGGCGGGGCCGCTCGTTCCAGGCCGCCGGCATAGTGCGTCAGCCCCAGGAACGCGACAACCTGCGGCGCCGCAAACAGCGCGCCGAGCGTGAAGAAGAGACTCCCCGTGGCGGTGATGGCCGCCAGGAGGACCACCACCGTCACCGCGGAGTGGAGCGTGTCCGTCTCGAAGCCAAGGTTGGTCACCTGGCCGAGCATGAGGAGCACTTCGCCGCCCGTGGAGAGCGCCCAGAGCTGGATCATGCCGCCAAAGACGGCGGGGAAGAGCGCGATCACGAGCGCCGTCCGAGGCCGCGCCCGGAAGAGCCGGACCGACCGCCGGATGGACTCCCGCGCCCCGACATCGCCCAGCACGATCCCCGCCTGGGCGTAGCAGAACGGGGCGGCCACGAGGGTCGAGACGGTGAGGGTCGCGATGGTCACGGCGTCGCCCGGGAGATTCGCCACCCCAACGATCCCACCGGCCAGCACCTGGACGATCGACGAGAGGAAGCCCAGCAGCATCGAGGCGCGCACGACTCGCCAGAAGACCTGGCGCGAGCGGATCAGGGCATGGCGCAGCGTGATGGGCCGGCCCAGCCGGTGGCCGGCCAGGATGGCGATGCCCACGATCCCGCCCTCCAGCGCCACCAGGCCCGCCCCGGCGATACCCAGGTAGAGCCCGACCAACAGGAGCATGAACGCGCCCGCCCACTCGGGATCGCGGATCGGTGCGAGGCCGCTCGCCGGGCCCCCGGATTGCACGACCTTCACCAGGTCCCGGAGCTCCGGTGGGGCGACCAGCACCACGGCGACGCCCAGTACCAGCAACGGTCCCAGGAAGGCCAGGAAGAGGGCGCCGAAGTAGAGCGACACCCGTCGGATCTGGCCAGTAGCGACCAGCATCAGCTCGAAGCCGCGCCCGACGACCTCGCGGGCGCCAGGCAGGTCAAACGCCCTGGTAGCGGCGCTGGGCAGGCTCACGGCCGGAGGATACAGGCGCCAATGACGACATGGCCATACTTGCGTGTTTGCGCAATCAGTGAGACACTCCGGCCATGATCGAAACCAGGGTGTCGAGCGACGGAGAACGACTGCGCTATGCGGCCGTGGGCCGCGCGCTCTCCGACCCCAAGCGACTGTGCGTGCTGGAGTCCCTCGCCGCGGGCGAGCTCTCCGTGAGCGACCTGTCCGTCCGGGTGGGGTGCCAGGTTCCGAACATGAGCCAGCACCTGGCGGTGCTCCGGAGCGCAGGGCTCGTAGCGACCCGACGCGAGGGCAACACCATCTTTTATCGCCTCGCCGACCTACGGGTCATCGAGGCCTACCGGCTCATACAGGTCATCGCCCGCTAAGGGCGGTGCCGCGGCTTCCCGACCCCGAGCGGGAGAAAGGACTCATCACCATGGCCATCAAAGTGGCAACCGACGCGAACTTCGAGGAGCTGGTGCTCAAGGCCGACAAGCCGGTCGTCGTCGACTTCTGGGCTGTCTGGTGCGGGCCGTGCAAGATGGTCGCTCCCGAGATGGAGAAGCTGGCCGCCAAGTACGAGGGCCAGGTCGACGTCGTCAAGGTGGACGTCGATGCCAACCCCAAGCTCTCCCAGATGTTCAACATCATGTCGATCCCCACGATCGCATTCTTCCGGCCCGGCGTCCCGCCGATGGGCGTCGTGGGCTTCCGCCCGCTGGAGCAGCTGGAGCAGCAGTTCGGCCTGGCGGAGTACGCCAAGACGGACGCCTGAACCCGATGAACCGCGCCTGAGCCCCCTTCGGGCGATCCAGCGACCCCGGCCTCGCCGGGGTCGTTTCCGATTCCGGGGCCGGCCTTCAGCGCCGGTCAGCCGGCGTTGCGGACGGCACTCCTGAGCCAGGCGACCGCGCGGTCCAGCGCGTAGAGGTCCAACTCCGCCGGCTCAAACGCGATCCGATCGGGCGCGAGCCGGGAGGGCCGCGTCCCCGGCGTCCGCAGCGCGGCGGCCGCCACGGGGCGATCGAGACGGAACTCGGCAATCGACCCGTGAAGCGTGGCAACGACCCGCTCGCCGACGAGGAACTCCAGGTCCGACCCCGTGCCCCGGACGGTCAGACCGGCCAGCTCTGGGGCAACGTCGAGCAGGGCTTCCTCCAGCGATTCGGGAAGCTCGCCTTCGACCTCGTCGATCGGGCCGCCGTCGGCCGCGTCGTCGCCCTCGTCGCCGTCGTCGTCCGTGTCGTCCAGGTCGTCGGGGTCGAGGACGTCGTCCCCGGCATCGTCTGCGCCGTGGCCCGACATCGGGCTCACCGGCCTGCGCCGGCGAGGATCACGGCCAGGTCGGCGGCGTGGGCCTCGTAGTGACTGGTGGTCTCGGTCAGGAAGAACTTCAGGTGCCTCGGGTGCTTCAGCCAGCGCGATTCCGGCACCACGGTCAGGTACCCACGGAGCTCGCCTGGGACCTGGCGGAACCGGGTGCGGACCTCCTCCATGGGGAGCAGGCGCCACTCGGCGACCATCGTGTCGTTCATCTCGTCGCCGCGGGCGGCCCACTGCTCGTCCGACCACTGCCTGGTCCGGCTGGTCTCGTTGACCGCCAGCTCCCTGGCCACGTCCAGGGCGATCTGCTGCCAGGCAAGGAGGTGACCCATCAGGTCGCGGCCAGACCAGCCATGGGCGCCGGCCTGCGGCACGGCCAACTGCTCATCGGTGAGGGAATCCAGCGCCTCGAAGGGCGACCAGACGTCCCGCTCCTCGTCGAGGAACTCCAGCGAATCGGTGTACATGCCCGGATGGTACCGCGGGCGGGCGCCGGGACCGCGGGTGTCGTCGAACCCCGGCGAAGGGGTGGCCGCGAAACCGCGCCGGACGGTCAGACCGCCGCCGACTCGCGGTACTCGTCGAAGACATCGCGGAGGACCGCGCACTGCTCGGCCAGGGTGGCGTAGGCCGCGGCGCAGCGGATGAAGTGCGGCATCAGGTTGGTCTCGGACGATTCGGGCCGGGCGGCCGCGTCCCGCAAGCCCGCCAGCGCGGCGGCAACCGCCTCCGGATCCCGATCGCGCCTGGTCCGTTGGAGGCGCGCCAGCTGGCGTTCGAGGGCCCCTGGCGGAACCGCCAGGCTGGGGACGCCGGTGACCTCGTTCGCGTCCGCGTAGGCGTTCAAGCCCACGATCCGCCGCTCGCCCGCGTCCACCTCGCGCTGGAACCGGTACGCGGCGTCGGCGATCTCGCGCTGGGGGTAGCCGTCCGTCACCGCGGCCAGCATCCCGCCGCGCCGGTCGATCTCGTCGAGGTACGCCCAGACCGCTCGCTCCGTCTGGTTGGTCAGCGACTCCACGAACCAGCTGCCACCCAACGGGTCCACGGTGCTGGCGACGCCGGTCTCCTCCGCGATCACCTGCTGCTGGCGGAGCGCCAGGAGCGCGGCCTGCGCGGTGGGGACGGCCAGGGCCTCGTCGTACGCGTCGGTGTGCAGGGACTGCGTGCCGCCCAGCACCGCGGCGAGCGCCTGGAGGGCCACCCGGGTCAGGTTGTTGAGCGGCTGCTGCGGCGTCAGGGAGACGCCCGCCGTCTGGGCGTGGAAACGGAGCCAGGTGGACCGTTCGTCACGGGCCCCGTACCGGCGCGTCATCAGCTTCCACCAGATCCGCCGTGCGGCCCGGAACTTGGCGATCTCCTCGAAGAAGTCCGAGTGCGAGTTGAAGAAGAAGCTGAGGCGCGGGGCAAAACTGTCCACGGGCAGGCCGCGCGCCAAGGCTGCCTCGACATACGCCATCCCGTCCGCGATGCTGAACGCCAGCTCCTGGACCGCGGTGGAGCCGGCCTCGCGGATGTGGTAGCCGCTGATGCTGATGGTGTTCCAGCGCGGGAGCTCGCGCGAGCCGAACTCGATCGTGTCCGTGACCAGGCGCATCGACGGCCCGGGCGGGAACAGGTACTCCTTCTGGGCGATGTACTCCTTGAGGATGTCGTTCTGGATGGTCCCCTCCAGGGCGGCCCGCGGCACGCCCGCCTTCTCGGCGGCCACGATGTACATCGCCCAGATCGGGGCGGCCGGCGAGTTGATCGTCATCGAGGTCGACACGCGGTCCAGCGGCAGCCCGGCCAGCAGGACCTCCATGTCGGCCAGGGAGGAGACCGCCACGCCGCACGTCCCGAACTCGCCCTCGGCCTCGGGCGAGTCGGTGTCGTAGCCGTACAGGGTGGGCATGTCGTACGCGATGGACAGGCCGGTCTGCCCGGCCGCGAGCAGGTCGCGGAAGCGGGCATTGGAGTCCTCGGCGGCGCCGAAGCCGGCGAACATCCGCATGGTCCAGGGGCGGCTGCGGTAGCCGGTAGGATGGAGGCCGCGGGTGAAGGGCGGCTCTCCGGGGAGGCCCACGTCGCGGAGGGGGTCGAAGTCAGTCCACGGACCGGGCTCGAGCGGGCGCCCGCTGTGGTCGAAGGCGGTGGGGCCGCCCGGGCCGACGGGTTCGCCGGAGGGACCCGCCACGCCCGCCGGCCCGCCATCGGCACCCGCCTGCAATGACCAGGGGCCGTAGAGACGCTCCATCTCGACGTCGCTGATGGTTGAGAAGCGGTCACGGCGCTCGGGGCCGTTCGCGAGGGAGCGGCGCAGCGGCCCGGCTTCCCAGGCACGCAGGCGCTCGGACCAGTCGGTGTCCCCAGTCGGGTCTGGCATGGCCTGACTCTAGCACCGGGCTCCAACGGTCCTGCCCGAGGCGCCGGGTCGGCCGCGTCGGCCGACGGCCGGCCGGTGCCGGCTGGCGCCGACTCGAGTTAGCGGGGCGCCGCCCAGGCGGCCAGCGCGGCGGTGACGCGGTCCTCGTGCACCTGGCGCGCGACCGTCTCGCGCACGTCGCTGCCGACGAGCACGACGCGCACGCTCCCGCTGCCGGCCGGCCACGTGATGATGGTCTGGTACGACTCGTCGTTGAGGACGTCGAGACGGCGGCCGGCGAGCCCGCCCGCGGTCACGTCGCTCGCCTGGATCGCGTCCGTCTTGGACGCCGTCCGCGCGCCTGTCTCGTAGAACTCAAACAGGATCGTGCTGGTCAGCGTGGGGGCGGTGAACAGCGCGAGGGTCACGCCGCTCCGCTCCCCCACCTCCCAGAGGCCGCCGGCGAAGCGCACGGTGGGGACACCGCGGGGCAGCATCGTCCCCAGGTTCGCCGGTGTGCAGGTCCGGCCCGAGTCGAGCCGGTTGGGCGCGCGGCCGTCGTAGGTGACTGGGACCAGGGCCTCCAGATCCGTGTAGGCACCCGGGGCACGGCCGTCGACCAGCTTCCCGTTGACCTCGCATGGGCCCGTCGGATCGAATGACGGCGCGGCCGAGCAGGCGCCCAGCGCGGTCGCGAGGATCAGGGCGAGGACGGCAACACGAAGGCTGGCCGCGATGGGCCAGAGGCGATTGGGCATGACCAGAGCCTACCGGGTTCGCGCGGGGCGCGCCGCCCACGGGATCCCGACCGCGCCCAGCCGTCCCTCAATCCGGCGCCATCATCAGCCGCCGCGAGATGCGGACGGGGCGCCGAATTCCCAGCTCGTCCAGGCGGCGGCGGATCACCCGGGCCGCGGCCACCACATCGGGGTCATGGCCGGGCGTGGAGGACAGCCAGTCGATGTACGAGGGCTCGAAGTCCGCGACCTGGCCGAGGGTGTGGCCGTGGAACTTCCCGAACCCAAGCTCGACGGCCTGCGCCGCCTCGAACGGCACTTCGGGCGGCGGGGTCCATTGGTGGACCTGGGCGCGGCGCACCGGACCGGTGGGATCGGACGCGCGGGGCGGACGCGCATCGGGCGGCCGGGCACGGGGCGGTGGCGGGGGCGGCGCGCCATCCATCGCGCCGGCGGCGGATGGGGTCCCCGGTCCGGTCCTGGTGTTGCGCGGCCGCAACGTCTCGGAGGTGTCGACGCGGCCCGTGACTGGACGCGATGGGCGCGGTGGCGGCGGCCCAGGCCATCGTCGAGGCGGGGCGTCGGGCGTCGCGGCACCGCCCGTCGGCGCGCTCCCGAACCCACGGCCACCGGGGGCATGAGGATCGCGCAGCCCGGCCCGCCGCTCCGCATCGTCGGCCACGAGCTGGTCGTAGGCGGCGTTGATCTCGGCCATCAGCGCCGTGGCCGCGCGCACCGCGACCGGATCGCTGGCGGAGAGGTCGGGATGATGGGCGCGGGCGAGGCGACGCCAGGCCGCCTTCACCGTGGCCAGGCTGGCGCCGCGCTCGACCCCGAGGATGTCGTGTGGATCGCGCTTCGGCACGGAGTGAGTGTACGCTGCGCGCTTGACAGCCCCGCCGCGCTGGTGTCCCCTCCGCACATGAGACGCCTTCGCCGAACGGGCCTGATCGCCGCGCTGGTCGGTGCGCCGCTGGCACTCGCCTGGCGGTTCGCCCACGTCTACCGCGAGCGGGCCGGCACGCCGCAGCCACACCCACCCGGCTACACGCCGGCCGACTTCGGCCTCGCGTTCGAGGACCTGATGGTCCGAACGGCCGACGGGCTCGACCTGCCGGCCTGGTTCGTGCCCGCGGAGGGCGGACGCCCTGGGCCGGGTGTCCTGCTGGTCCACGGCTGGGAATCCGCCCGCGACCGCACGCTGCCCAACGTCCAAGTCCTGCACGCGGCGGGCTTCCACTGCCTCACGATCGACATCCGCGGCCACGGCGCCAACCAGCGCGAGATCATGCCGATCAGCGCGGGCGAGTTTGGCTCCGACGCCGCGAGCGGCTTTGATGCCCTCCTCGCCCGCCCCGAGGTCACGGTCGGCGGGATCCTGGGTCATTCCATGGGCTCGATCGGCGGGCTCCTGGCGGCGGCCTCGGACAGCCGCGTGGCGGCGGTCGTCGCGACGTCCACGCCCGGTGACCCGGATCGCCTGACGCGCGAGACGTTTCGCCTGGCCCGGCTCCCCATCCCGGGCCCGTTGGCCTGGCCGCTCGCGTGGCTTACCACCCGGGTCTACCTGCGCCCGCGCGGCCACCGGGCCGAGGGGATTGCCTCGTCACGGGCCATCGCGCGCTATCGCGGGCCCGTGCTCCTGGTCCACGGATCCGCGGACCGGGTGGTGCCGCTGGCCGAGCTGGACCGGCTGGCCATGGCGGCCCGTTCGAACCCGGCGCGCGTCGTGGATCGCCTGGTGATCGAGGGCGGACAGCACAGCTGGCTGTACGAGCACGCCGCGTATCGGGCGGCCCTCGGCCGCTTCTTCGCGACACACCTCGGCGGCGCCCTCGACCCCTGGGAGGCGGCGTCCCGTGCGGCCGCCGTGGAGGCGGTCCGGCTCCCCGACGGTGAGCATCGCTTTGGCGCCGTGTCGGCGGAGCCCGGCGGCCTGCGTTCGCTGGCGGGTATCGTGACCGGGAGCGCGCCTGCCGACCAACGACCGGCAGGCGACGAAGCCTGACCGCATGCCGGCCATCCCCGACGCGAGGAGACCCGGGGGCGATCGAACGCCTCGGCACCGCGGCCCGCGCCGTGGCCACCTTGTCCGCGCTGATCCGGATCTTCCCGCCCCGCCCCGCCTGACCCCTGGAGCCGCAGCCCATGGACGTTCGAACCGCGATCGCCACCAAGCGTGCCGTCCGCCGCTTTGACCCCCGGCCCATCGACGCCGAGGCGCTGGACAGGATCCTCTGGGCCGGCCGGCGCTCCGGAAGCGCCAAGAACCTGCAGCGCTGGGAGTTCGTCGTCTGCCGAGACGCGGAGCACCTGGCCCAGCTGGCCGCCGTGGGGCCGTGGGCCGGACACCTGGCGGGCGCCACCCTTGCCGTCGCGCTGGTGACGCCCGACCCGCGGGCGCCCGACGCAGCGCTCTCGATCATGTTCGACCTGGGCCTGGCGGCGGCCAACATGATGCTGGCGGCCTGGGAGCTGGGAATTGGGAGTGTGCCGGCGACCGTCTACGAACAGGACCTTGCCCGGACGCTCCTTGACTACCCGGGCTCGCACCATTGCGAGTACCTGATCTCGTTTGGCTACCCGGCGGATCCTTCCGCGCTGGATCGCCCCAACAAGCCGGGCGGCCGCAAGACCATCGACGAGCTGGTCCACCAGGAGCGCTGGTAGCGGCGGACATCGGCGCCTGGCGCCGGGTTGGGTGCCCCACCCTCCCCGTGCACCAGCCTCGCCGTGACCGCGAGACCAGGGGAGGCTACAGCCGCTTGCGCAGGTAGGCGGTCAGTCCGGCGTCGTAGCCCAGCGTTTCGAACAAGTGCCGTGCGTCCGGGCGATGGTGGCCGGCCGTGACCTCGAGGAACGCGGCTGCACGCTCGCGGCCGATGCCCTCCACGGCATCCATCAGCTGCCGCCCGATGCCCCGGTCGCGGACCCCCGGATCCACGACGAGCGCGAGGATCCGCACGACCTGGTCACCGTGCTCGAAGCGCGGGATCAGGTGGATCGCCACGAAGCCGACGACCTCGCCGTCAACGTCCGCGACGATCACCCCGCCATCATGGCCGGCGAAGCGCTCCAGGCGCACCACGATGTCCGACGTCCCCGCCGGGTAGCCCTCGTCGGTGAGCAATGCCGCGATGCGCTCGGCGTCGGCGGGTCCAGCCGCGCGGAGGGCGGCGCCAGGCAGGTCGTTGATGGCCGGATGCTGGTCGTTCATGGCCGGATGGTAGCGCGACCGACCGCTTCGTCCAGCAGGAGGAGGTGCGGGCCACGCCGACCGCCGGCGATGTGCCGCTCGGGGCCCAGCGGTCCGGGCACCGCCGGCGCCAGCGGGCGCCCCTCGAGCGCGTGTCGGCCCGGGAGCCGTGCCGCGTAGGCCATCACCGTCGCCTCGCCGAAACGAACCAGGCAGCCCGCCAGCCGGCCCTCGGTGTTGGGCTCCATCAGGACCAGCCACAGGCCGCCGACCAGCCGGCCCACCTCGCAATACGCGCCCATCGCCGGGTCATCCGGTGCCGGCCCAAACGGGAGCTCCAGCACCGTGCCCAGGGCCCCGGTCAACTCCCGGACGGCCCGCGCCAGCTCGACCGTTGCCCAGCCCACGCCCACCAGCGCCAGCCGCTCCCGGCCCGCCAGCTCGGCGACGATGCGGCGTCCATCACCCGCCAGCTGGTCGGCCAGCCCGGGCACCTCGGCCGGCCCGTCGCGGCCGGCACCCTGCCGGCTCACCGGCGGAGCAGCAGATCGTCAACCTGGCCGGGGACCTGCGCGTAGCCCAGGGCGGCGTACAGGCGCTGGGCGTCCAGGTTCCGGATGTCGACCTTGAGGTACGTCCACGTGCTGCCGGCCTCGACGGCATCCGCGGTCGCGATGGCCGTCGCCAGGCCCCCCAACCCACGGCGCCGGAACCGCGGCCGCGTGCCGATCGACGAGAGATAGCTGATGCCGTCCATGGAGGATCGCTTGGCGACGGCTGCCGGCTGCCCGCCCACGCGGACCAGGACCACGTGGACCACCGAACCTTCGAGCGAGCCAACCGTCTCCAGCTCGATGGAGGAGCGCCGCTCGTCGTCCACCGCGAATGCCTCCGCGAGGACGCGCGCGATGCTGGGTGCGGCATCGAGGCTGGCGGCGGTCACCCGGTGGAAGCGCTCCACGGTGACCCCGTTCGGGAGCGGCTGGACCGCCCGCCTGACCGCCGGGCCCGGATCGCCGAGGACCATCAGGTGGTCGCTGCCCATGTTGTCGAAGCCGGCCTGCACCAGGCGATCGACGATGTCGTGCGGCTGGTTGCGGCTGGGATACGGCCAGATGTGCGCGAGCCGGCCCAGCGTCGCGAAGATCGTGATCGTGTTGTCCACCGCGCGGGCGAAGCCAGCCCGATCCTCCGGCCACTCGGGTGCCACCAGCCGGTTCCAGTACGGCTCCGCGTCACGCCGATCCAGAAGCAGGATGGCATCGCCCAGGTCGCGCAACTCGCGGCCGCCGGTGGCATGGAGCCGCGCCTCGTTCCCCATCAGCAGCCGCAACGTGGCGCGGTCCAGGTCCCGAACGGCCGCCAGGCCCGGGACAGGGAGCGACTCTTCCTCGGGGGATCTGCCGTCGGTGCGCACGTGCCTTCGATTGTCGCACCTGCCGGGGGCGCACTCGAATGGCCCCGGCCCGACCAAGAGACCCCCGCTCCGCCGGGCCGCGCCCGGATGGCTCGACATGCAACCATTCCGCCCGTGGCCGTGTTGTTGGAGACGATGGACGATGACGAACTGGCCGCACGCCTGGCCCATGACCTGGACGGCACCTTCGAGGCGCTGGTGCTGACCCACCAGGACCGGCTCTACTCCGTCGCCGTGCGCCTCCTGGGCGATGCCCGGGACGCCGAAGAGGTGGCCCAGGACGCCTTCGTGCGGGCCTACCAGGCCTTGGCCACCTGGGACGCCGCGCGAATCCGGGAAGTCCGCCTCCGGGCATGGCTGGCCTCCATCGTCGTGAACCTGGCCCGGAACCGGCGTCGGAACGCGGCCGACCTCCGCCCACCGGCGGCGCTCGAACGGCTGCTGGAGCCCGGCCTCCAACCCGCCGCAGGCCCGCGCCAGGCCCCCGAGGCCGCCGCCCTCCACGCCGACGCTGCCCGCGAGTGGACGGAGCGCCTGGGCCGCTGCCCTGCCACGCTGCGCGCCGCCGTGGTCCTCCGCCACGTCGATGGCCTGTCGTACGAGGAGATTGCCGAGGCGCTGGGGCGCCCCGTCGGCACCGTCAAGGCGCAGGTCCACCGGGGCCTCGCCAACCTGCGCGCCCAGCTCGAGGCCGAGCGAGGCGCCGAACGCCCGGAGCTGACCACATGAGCCGCATCCAACGCCCCCTGAGTCGCGCCAGCCGCACGAACCCGCTTGACCCGCCGGCCGGCGATGCCCCCAGCGCCATCGAGGCCGCGCTCGCCGGCCTCGTCAGCCCGGCCCCCGCGACCCTCGCACCTGCCGTCCTGGTGGAGGTGGGCCTCGCGGATGCCTGGGCCACGCTCCCCTCGCCGCTCGGCGAGATCCTCGTCGCGTGGAATGGCCGGGGCCTCTCGGCGATCTCGCTGCCGGTGGATCCTGCCGCGTTCGAAGAACACTTCGTGGCGGACCATCGCCGGCCGCTCCACCGGTCCGCGGCCGTTCCGCCCTCGCTCCGCCGGCTGATCGAGCGGCGGCTGGCCGGCGACCGGCGAGCCACCGTCCCGCTTGACCTGCGCGGCGCCACCGACTTCGAGCAGGCCGTCTGGCGCAAGACACTGGAGATCCCCCACGGCGAGATCCGGCCGTATGGCTGGGTCGCCGCCGAGATCGGCAGGCCGGCGGCGGTCCGCGCGGTGGGGACGGCCCTCGGCCACAACCCCATCCCGCTGGTGGTCCCGTGCCACCGCGTTGTGCGCAGCGACGGGCTGCTGGGCAACTACTCCATGGGCGGCCCCGAGAACAAGCGCCGGATCCTCCAGGTGGAAGGCCTCGACCCCGACGCGCTGGAGGCGGCCGCCCGCGCCGGGATTCGCTACGTGGGATCGGACACCACGCACATCGTCTGCCTGCCCACGTGCCACAACGCCCGGCGCATCACGGCGGCGCACCGGGTCGCCTTCCGCGGGCTCCGCGACGCGACAGCCGCCGGCTATCGGCCGTGCCGCGCGTGCCGACCCGCAGGCTCGGCGGCGGCATGACGGGCCCAGGCGTGCCCGGGCAAGGCGCCGCGCCCGGGCAAGGAGCCACGCCCAGCGCCGCCTCCGCACCCGCCAGGTCCGGCCTGGCCCGCATCCCGTGGCAGGCCCTGCTCCTGGCCGCCGGCGGGATCTGGGGCTGCTCGTTCCTGTTCATGAAGCTGGGGCTGCAGTCGTTCACGCCCATCCAGGTGGGGTTTGGCCGCCTGGCGATCGGGGCGGCCACGCTCCTCGTCCTCTGCCGCGTCACCGGCACCAGGCTGCCGCGCGGCCCAATCTGGCGCCACCTGGCCGTGACCGGCCTGCTCTTCGGGAGCATCCCGTTCGTCCTGTTCGCGTACGGCGAGACCCGCGTCAGCTCCATCCTGGCCGGGATCATCAACGCCGCGACGCCGCTCACCACCCTGGCGATGACGCTCGTCGCCTTCCGCGAAGAGCGACCCACCCGGATCCAGATCGCCGGGCTGCTGGTGGGCTTCTCCGGGATCCTGGTGGTGCTGGGGGCGTGGAACGGGATCGGCGGTGGCGAGCTCCCGGGCGTGCTCGCGTGCGTCGGCGCGATCGCCTGCTACGGCATCGCGTACCCGTACAGCCGGCGGCACGTCGTCCCGGCGGGCCTGGGTCCGCTGGCCATCGCGACCGGGCAGGTCGTGATGAGTGCGGCCCTGCTGGTCCCCGTCGCGGCGGGCGAGCTCCTGCTGGGCGGCGGCACCATCCGCTTCCCGATCGCCACCGACACGGCCATCGGCATGCTGGCGCTGGGCGCGCTGGGCTCGGGCGTCGCGTATGCCCTGAACACGCAGGTCATCGCCGAGGCGGGGGCTGCGGTGGCCAGCTCGGTCACGTACGTCACGCCATTCGTCGCCGTGGTGGCAGGCGTGCTGTTCCTGGCCGAGCCGGTATCGGCGAACGAGCCGGCGGGCGCCCTGGTGGTCCTGCTGGGCGTGGCGATCGCCCAGGGCCGGGTCCGACTGCCCAGGAGAGCGCCGGCGTCGGCCGCCACCTGATCCCGGCACCCCGGGCGAAGCCGGGTTCGGCCGCCCGTTCCGCCCGCCTGGATGGAGCCTACCCCCGCTCGAACCCCTGGGCCGGCCACGGCTCGCAGCGGATGGGCTTGTCCTGGCGATAGCCCAGCGCGTAGTCGCCCTGGATCAGCGTATGGAGCTGGCTGGTCCCCTCGTAGATCACCGCCGCCTTGCTGTTGCGCAGGTAGCGCTCCACCGGGAACTCGTTGGAATAGCCGTTGGCGCCGTGGACCTGGATGGCGTCGAGCGCCGCCTGCACGGAGTGCTCCGTGGCGTGCCACTTGGCCAGCGACGTCTCGCGGGTGTTGCGCAGCCCGCGGTTCTTGAGGGCTCCCGCCTGCCAGACCAGGAGCCGGCCGATCTCGGTGCCCTTGGCCATGTTGGCGATCATCTGCTTGACCAGCTGGTGCTGGCCGATCTGCTGGCCGAACGTCTCGCGCTCGTGCGCGTACTTGAGCGAGGCGTCCAGGCACGCCTGCGCCAGCCCCACCGCGCCAGCCGCTACGGTGAACCGTCCCTGGTCGATCGCGCTCATCGCGATGACGAAGCCCTCGCCCTCCTCGCCCAGCCGGTCCTCCACCGGCACACGCACGTTGTCGAGCGTGATCAGGCCCGTGTTGCCGGCCCGAATGCCCAGCTTCCCGTGGATGGTCCCGGTGGTCAGGCCGGGCATGCCGCGCTTCAGCAGGAACGCCGTGACGCCCTTGTGCTTCTTGGCCCGGTCCACGGTGGCGAAGAGCAGGAAGTGGTCGGCGATGTCGGCGAGGCTGATCCACTGCTTGGCGCCGTTGAGGACGTAGTGGTCCCCGTCGCGCCGCGCCGTGGTCTGGATGGCACCGGCGTCCGTGCCCACGCCGGGCTCCGTGAGTGCGAATGTCGCCAGCTTCTCGCCGCGTGCCTGGGGCACCAGCCAGCGCTGCCGCTGCTCCTCGGTGCCCCATTGGAGGACGGTCAGCGAGTTGAGCCCCACGTGGACGCTCTGGACCACCCGGAACGCCGTATCGCCACGCTCCAGCTCCTCGCACAGGAGCGAAAAGCTGATGTAGTCCAGGCCGCTCCCGCCGTACGCCTCCGGGATGGGCCCGCCCAGGAAGCCCATCTCCCCCATCCTGGCGAAGACCTCCGGGTGCGCGCCGCCCTGCTCGTCCCATTCGCGGATGTTGGGGAGGATCTCGGCCTCCACGAACGAACGAGCGCTCTGGCGCACCAGCCGGTTCTCGTCGGTCAGGCTGAAGTCGATCACGTGGGGCTGCCTCGCTGGCTGTGTCGGTGACGTCGAAGGCGGCGCTGGGCTGGGCGGTCCACGACCCGGGTCGCCGGGGCCGGGGCCCCCTCCGGGCCGCGTGTGCGAGGACCGTATACTCCGCTGATGGACGCTGCAACCCCGATCGATCTCGCCGCCCTCGCCCACCATGTGAGCCCCGTCCTGGGGCGGTACTTCGACCGCAGTTGGAGCCACGGCGTGGGCCACCGCCTGGTGGATACGGCCGGCAAGTCCTACCTGGACTTCGCGAACGGCATCGCGGTGACCGCCCTGGGCCACAGCCACCCGGCCGTCAGCGCGGCAATCCACGCGCAGGTCGACAAGCTGATTGGCCCAACGGGCGCCATGGGCTTCGCCGAGCCCGTGGTCCGCCTCGCGACGCTCCTGGCGGATGCGCTACCGGACCCCATCGACACCCTCATGTTCCTCAACTCGGGCTCCGAGGTGATCGACGGCTCGCTCAAGCTGGTCCGCCGGGTGACCGGGCGGCCGGGGATCATCGCGTTCCGCGGGGCCTTCCACGGCCGGACCCTGGGCGCCACGTCAATCACCACCTCCAACATCAACTACCGGACCGGCTACGAGCCCCTCCTGCCCTCGGTCTACATCGCGCCGTTCCCGGCCGTCTATCGCGACTTCGGCGGCGACGAGGCCCTGGCCACGGAGACGTGCCTGGCCGCGCTGGACAGCCTGTTCGCGACCAGCATCGCGCCGACGTCCGTGGCGGGCATCATCATCGAGCCGGTCCAGGGCGAGGGTGGCTACCAGCAGGCGCCCGCCGCGTTCCTGCAGGGCCTCCGCGAGCGATGCGACCGGTACGGGATCCTGCTGATCGCCGACGAAGTGCAGTCGGGCTACGGGCGAACCGGGAAGATGTGGGCCTTCGAGCATGCCGGGGTCATCCCGGACGTGGTCTGCATCGCCAAGGCGATCGCCAATGGCCTGCCCCTGTCGGCCATCGCCACGCGGCGCGAGCTGCAGGACCGCTGGGGCAAGAGCGCCCACGGCTCTACGTATGGCGGCAACCCGGTCTCCTGCGCGGCGGGCGTCGCCGTGATGCAGACGATCCAGGGCCAGCGGCTTGTCGAGAACGCGGCCCTGCGCGGCGCCGAGCTGCGGGCCGGCCTGGACCGGATTGCGGCCGAGGACGAGCGGATCGGGGACGTGCGCGGGCCAGGCCTGATGATCGGCGTGGAGTTCGTGACGGACCGCGCCACGCGGGAGCCGGACGGCGGGATCACTGACCGGCTCATGGAGCGCGCCGCGGAGCTTGGGCTGCTGATCCTGAGCTGCGGGCCTGCCCACCAGGTGATCCGCTGGATCCCGCCGCTCGACGTGAGCTCCGCGGAGATCAGCGAGGGGCTGGAGATCTTCGGCGAGGCGCTCCGCACCGTCTAGCCGTCTGGTCGGCTACAGACAAGACGGCCGCCGGCGCGACATCCCGCGGACGCCAAGGCGACGGCCGCGGACGCGACATCCCGCGGACGCGACGGCACCACGAGCCCCAGGCCCGTGGTGCCAGATCGCGGTGGCGCTCCGGCGCCGAGGCGGTCGGTCAGCGGTTCGTCGAGAGGAACTTCATCACGTCGTCGAGGCGAAACCGTCGGTCGCCGCGCTTGCAGACGCGATAGAAGGGGATCTCTCCGCGATCGCCGAGCCGCTTGACGGTGTTGACATGCAGGTGAAGCATGTCGGCCACCTCGGTCGCCGTGAGCATCGGTCCGATTTCGTTGATCGCCATCGACGCCCTTTCCATGGACAGTGCAGCCCACACTCGGTGAGTCCGGACCCCCGGTGATCCCAAGGGTGACGTGCTGCTGGTTGCAGGGTGGAGTGTCGCCTTTGAGGGAAGCCCCCAACAAGCCGTACTTTGGTCAGCAGCGGTGCCCAGTACCACCCCCGGACTATGCGTTGATGCACCGGCTGGGGCCCGTGTGGTGGGGTCTTGGCTACTCCGCACCCACCTGCGCGCCACGACCCTGGGCGGTAGCCGGGGCCGAAGGTTCCGGTGCGGACGGCAGGTCGACGACGGGTTCCCCTGGCCGTCCGGAACCTGCGCGGGCCGCCCATCCCGCGGCGTCCGCGAACCACGCGTCCACGTGCCAGGCCAGGAGCGGGACGACCGCCGCCCAGTAGGCCACCGTGGCCCACCAGCCGGTGAAGAGGGTGGCCGCAAAGATCACCGTCCCCCACAGCGCCATGCGCCGCGCGGTCGTGACCAGCAGCAGGCTGACGATGCTGGCCGCGGCGCCGCTGGCCAGTTGGACCACCAGCAGCGCACCGCGGCGGCCGTGCGGCACCTTGAGCACCTCCCCCAGCGAGTACCAGGCGGCGCCATGGACGTCGGTCGCCATGCGCAGGCTGGTCACGATGTTGCCGGCGCCCCAGAGCAGCACCGCGGGCCCCCAGGCGGCCACGCTGGCGAGGGCGAACGGGATCAGCACCCCGGGGCCGGCGAAGGCCACCAGGGGCGGCAGGAACGCCAGTGCGTACGGCTTGAAGGCCACGACGCCGGCGAGCGCGGCTGCTCCCCACCACGGCCGGCGCTCCGCGAGCAGCATCGCGCCCAGGACGAAGAGGCCCGCGCTGGTGTCGTTGGATCCGTCGTTGGCCAGGATCCCCAGCGGGATCCAGAGGGCCAGGCCCGCCAGCCCCAGCAGGCGGTTGGCCAGCGCCATGATGAAGAGCAGGAGCACCGACACGATCAGCTCGATGTTGCCCGGCGTAGCGGCGTACCAGAGGAGTGCAAGCGGGCCGTACGCGAACGGGGCGCCCGGCGGCTGCGATGCCGCGTAGCCGTGGCCGTACGGGTTCTCGCCCATCCCCACCCAGCTGAGCGCGGCATGTGTCACGGCCAGGACATCGGAGCCGTGCTCGTCCGCGTGGCTGACCCGCAGCCAGACCCCCAGGAGCAACAGCGCCCCAATGGCCAGCCGCCGGCCGAGCGACGACTCGGACAGGATGGGCGGGAGGGGGAAAACGCGCGGCACGGCAGGAACGGTAGCAGGCGGCGGCTGCAGGGTGGGCCCGCGGGCGGGCGGGGCACCACGGCCGATGGGCTGGTCGCCGCCGACGATCAGCCGCCCGCCTTGTACGGGTACGCGATCCAGCCGTCGGCGAGATCGGCGAACTGATCCGGCGCCAGGCCCACCCGGGATCGTCCGGGCTTGTAGTGGATCACCGCCGTGGTGGGGATGCCACCGGCCGCGCGGACCCGGTCGACCACGGCCACCATCGTCTCGCCCGTCTCCCAGACCTCGTCGACCACGAGGACCCGCCGGCCACGGAGCAGCTCCGGGTCCGGGAACTGGCCGAGCTGCGGGGCATCGAACGTGCTGCCATCGGCGCGGTAGAAGACGACGCCCGCGACCAGGATCTCGCGCAGGTCCAGCCGATACGCCAGCATCCCGGCGGGGACCAGGCCGCCACGGGTGATCGCGAGCACAAGATCGAAGTCCCGGCCGACCGAGCGGGCCAGCCGGGCGACGAGCGCATCCAGCTCCTCCCACGGGACGATGCGGAGCTCGGGCTCGGGGGCGGCGGCAGTCACGCGGGCATGGTATCGACCGCCCACAGATCTGGGACGACTCGACGGGACCGTCACGGGTGCCGCACCCGATCACGCTGAGGAACCCGTCGTGCGTGAAGTGGCGTCCCCGGCAGGACTCGAACCTGCGACCGACCGCTTAGAAGGCGGTTGCTCTGTCCGCTGAGCTACGGGGACGTTGTCGACCCCAATCCATTCTACGCATGTGCTCGCGCGCGGGGCAGCCCTATAGAATCTGGCCCGTCGCCTGCAACGGCGATCAGTCGCCCGCAACCGGGAGCCGCCCGAGGAGCCGCCGAGTGCCAAGCCCGAACCCGGTCTATCGGGGCATGGACCAGGCAACCCTGGACGCCCAGTACGACGCCCGCGCGGCGGTCCCCGACCACGCCGAGCGAACGGCTCGCCGGGCCTTATGGTCCATGCGGGCTCGGACCAGCCTGGCCTGCGACCTCGATGTCCACTACGGCGCGGGAGCCCGCGAGACCCTCGACATCTTCCCGGCCGCCCAGCCCGGGGCTCCGGTTGAGGTCTACATCCACGGCGGCTTCTGGCGCGCCAAGTCCAAGAGCGACGTCAGCTTCATCGCGGAGGCCATGGTGCCTGCCGGGGTGACCTTCGTCGCCATCGAGTACGACCTCGTCCCCAACGTGACGCTGGACGTGATCGTGGCCCAGAGCCGGGCCGCGGTGGCGTGGGTGTACCGGAATATCGGCCGGTACGGCGGCGACCCCGCGCGGATCCACGTCTCGGGTGTGTCTGCCGGGGCGCATCTCGGCGCGATGGTGCTGGCCACGCCGTGGCAGACCATGCACGGGCTCCCTGAGGACCTGGTCAAGGGTGCGTGCCTGGTGAGCGGGTTCTACGACCTGGAGCCGATCCGGCTGACCTCGGAAAACCGGACCTACGGCCTTGACGTTGCGGGGGCCCGGCTCAACAGCCCGATCCTGCACATCCCAACCCACGCCGGCCCGCTCGTGCTCGCCGTCGGCGACGGCGAGACACCCGAGTTCCGGCGCCAGACGGCTGACTTCGAGGCCGCGTGGCAGGCGGCGGGCCACGCCTGCACGCTCATCGAGGCGCCTGGTCTGCATCACTACGACATGGCCCTGGAGGCCGGCAACGCCACCGGGCCGATCGTGCGTGCGGTCCTCGCCGGTATCGGCCGAATGGCCTGACGGCCAGGGGCAGGCCCGGTCGTCGTCACCACGGACGTTCTTGACAACGACCGAGCGTGAGAGACCGCCGAGCGCAGTGCGGGCGGACCTGACCTGAAGAAGTCCACATCTGGCGCCAGGGCATCCAGGCGCTCCGTGTTGGAGCTGCATACTTGGGCGTACGCCCAATCCCGCAGCAGCATGCCGATCAACCGTTCGGCCTTGCCATTGGCGCGCTGTCGATAGGGTCGGGTCCGGTTGTGGCGGCGCTCGCCGAGGACCGCCCTGTAGGCGTTCGAGCGATAGGCGAGCCCGTTGTCGGTCAGCACCCGCTCGACCGTGATCCCGTCGGCGGCGAAGACGGCGAGCGCCCCCTCACGCCTTGGGCTTGAACACGCCGCACGGTGCGCGGAGGCTCTCTCTCGTCAACAGCGCGTCAGGCGACGACAACTAGTCGCGGGCGAACCGCAGGAGCGTCCGCGCGCCGCCGGGGCCGTCACCGCCTAGCAGGAGTATCGAGCCATCCTGCAGGGCGACGACCTGGGCAAAGCGGCGCGCCTCGGGCATTGGACCCTGGTCATGCCACTGGAAGAACACCGGGTCGTACATGGACATGTCGCGGGTGGCGTACCCGTCCGTCGGATCCCCGCCAGGTCGCGACCCTCCTGCGACCCTCACCAGTGATCCGGACCCCAGCCCGGTCCATGCCATGGCCCCGTACAGGTTTGGGGTTGAGGAACTGACGAACTTCTGCCCACCGGGTCCCACGATGTCCGCGTAGGCCGAACCGATCTCCCCCCATCGCATGGTGAGGTGGTCCAGAAAGAAGTTCCTGACCAGGACCCCCGAATACGCTCCCTCGTAGACCGTCGTGTAGCCAATCAGCAGGGCGTTGCCGGGCCACACGCCCACCAGCGACCCAGGAACAACCCTGGATGGAGCCTGGGGCGGCAGGGCGACCGACGTCGCCGGGAGCCGCCCGGTGACCGCGAAGCTCCCGGTCGCGGGGTCGTAGATTTCGCCAGTCAGGAGCGCGTCGCTGCCCGGGATGGTCCGGGACGGATCGCTGCCGAAGAACAGGACCCGGTTGTTGTCCAGCGTCACGGCAAGTGGCGCGACACGCTGGAAGCGCATGGCTCCGGTCACCGTCCACTCCAGCGTGGATGGGTTGAACAGTTCGGCGGAGTCCAGGGGCGTGCCCGGCACCTTGGGATCGTCCGCGTAGATGCCGCCGGCGATCACCACGCCGCCGCCGGGCAGGACGGCCGCGCTCGCGCCGGCTCTGGCGACGTGCAGCAACCCGACCTTGGCCCACGAGCCGACGTTGCCGCCGGAGAACACGTACGAGCTTGAGTACGCGACGCCGTCGGGGTTGTATCCGCCGGCGACCAGGACACGCCCGCCAAGCAGCCCCGTGACGGCCGGCAGGGTCCTGCCGGGCCCGATCACCGGTGCCGGGATGAACGCGTGTGACGAGAGCGTCCACGTCCAGGCGGCGCTGCTGGACTCGTCGAGCAGCAGGAGGCTGGCGGCACCCAGCGGAGCGCCAAGGACCCGGCCGGCCGTTGGCAGGGTGCCTACGGCGGACCACGTTCCGAGCGTGGGGAACGGCGTTGCGGACGGTTGCACCTCCGGCGGCGTCTCCGTTTCCAGCGGTGGCTCCGTCTCCAACGGCGGCTCGGTCGTCGGCGACGACAGGGGGGCCGAGGCGCCGCTGGATGCGGGCTTCGTCTCGGCCGCCCGCGTCGACGGACTCGGCGAGGCCGGGGCCGCCGGGTCGCCGGATGCCGTTGGTGCCTCGGCAGCGCTGCTGCACGAGCCCACGAGCGACACCACGACCAGCAAGGCGAGAAGACGCCGGTTCACCGCTGCCATGACGCACTCCGATCTTCCGCGGACCGGGCGGCGCGGCAGGGGGCGCAGGACGCCAAGGGCCGAGCATCGACAGCAACGTCGACACCGTTCCGGTTTCGGGCCTGTACAGCCACCGTGCGCCTGTCGTACTCCCCTGTCAAGGCGCTGATCACGGTTGCCGGTCCACGGAATCGGTGCCCGAAGGGTCCGGCGATCGTGCTGGCGGCCGGGTAAGGAATCGCAACATCGCGGGCGAGCCGAAACCATCCAGCGCGAAGTGGCCTCACTACCGGTATGGCGGCAACCCGCTCGCCATCGACCTGCCGCCGGCGTTCCACCCGTGGCCGCCGCCCCAGCGGAAAGGACCCCGTCCCATGCCGACCCTTGCTCCCACGCCCCCGAACCGTGCCGTCTCGCCGCTGGCGAGCGCGTCATGAGGGAGACCACCCACCCCCGCTTTCTCCTCCTCGCCGTCACCGCCGTCCTCGTCCTGGGGCTGACCGGCGCGTCGCTGATCACCCCGCCACCTCCTGAAGGAAGCAACGCGGGTGGCCCTGGGGCCGCCATGGCGGCCGGGGACGCCGCCAAGTCCGCTGACCTCGATCCTGGCAACGTCGCGCCCGCGATCCCGGACACCGGGCGGATCGACGGCCCTGCCCTGGGCACCGCTGCCGGTTCCGCACAAGCCGCGCGGACGCGCCCCGTTCTCGCCAGCGAGGCGGTGTACGACCCCACTCCCATCGAGCCCATCGCCCTGGCCGAGCCGCCGTCCGCCCCCGAGACCGTCGCGGATCCTGCCTCCATGGTCGCCCCATCCCTGGTCTCCGCTCCTGCCGTGGCGGCAGCCATCCCCACCGCCAAGCCGCGGTTGAGCATCGCCGCGCTCGGCATCGATCGGACCGTCGAGGCCTTCCCGTGCGACCGCGCGGCACCGCCCGACAACTTCCTCTACCGCTGGGGCTGTGCCGGCAAGAACAACCTGTACCTGCTCGGCCACGCGGCGACGGTCTTCAAGGCCCTCCACGACGCCTACGCCGCCGGCCGTCTGGCCGTGGGCATGACGGCCACCTGGGTCGACCTGGATGGGGCGTCGCGGACCTATCGCGTCACGTCGTGGCGCCTCGTGCGGCCGACCGACGCGGCGTGGGCCATCGCCGCCCAGCCGGTGCCCAGCATGACGCTGCAGACGTGCTGGGGCGCCAACAGCGAGTACCGCCTCGTCGTGCGGCTCGTGAGCTAGCCGGAGCCCTGCGCCACGGCCGTGCGGGCCCACCGCCCCACGCCCTACGCTGCGTTCCAGCGCGGCGGACACCCGCCCACCACAGGGAGACGACGAGACGATGGAGGACATGATTGCCGGCACGCCGGCGCCGGCCGTGGGCGACAAGGTCGAGGTGGTGCAGCGGGCGGTTGGCCGGTTCAAGGGTCCCGTCCTTGCCATCGACAGCGAGTTCCTGACCATCGGCGTGGTCTACCCCACCGGCAAGGTTCGGGAGTCGCGGATCTCGCGCAAGTCCATCCAGGAGCTCAAGCTCCTGTAGCGTTCGGCGGCGCCGGCCGAGGCCGCGAAGCGCGCATCGACGGCCTCCAGCTCGGCCGTCGTATCCTCGCCGTATGCGACCGTACGGCCCCGCTTCGCCCTGGCGACTGGCACCCGGGCTGACCTTCCTCAACCACGGCTCGTTCGGCGCCTGCCCGGTCCCCATCCTGGACGCCCAGGCCGCCCTGCGCGAGGCGATGGAGGCCAACCCGGTCCGCTTCCTCGCCCGTGAGCTTGATGACCGGCTGGCCGGCGCGCGCGCGACCGTCGCCGCCTTCCTGGGCGCGGATCCCGAGGGCCTGGTCTTCGTCAGTAACGCGACCGCCGGCGTCTCGACCGTCCTGCGCTCCCTGGACCTGGCGCCCGGCGACGAGCTCCTGACCACCGACCACGAGTACAACGCCAGCCTGGTCGCGCTCGGCGCCGTGGCGGGTCGCGCGGGCGCACACGTCGTGGTGGCCCACCTTGGCCTCCCGATCGAGGGGCCCAACCAGGTGGTGGAACGCGTCCTTGCCGCGGTCACGCCCCGGACCCGGCTGGCCCTGATCAGCCACGTCACGTCCCCCACCGGCCTGGTGCTCCCCATCGAGCGACTGGTCCGGGAGCTGGACTCGCGGGGGGTGGACACCCTCGTTGACGCGGCCCACGCCCCCGGCATGCTCCCGGTCGATCTGGGCCAGTTGGGGGCCGCCTACTGGACCGGCAACGGCCACAAGTGGTGCTGCGCGCCGAAGGGGGCGGCAGTCCTGTATGCGCGGGAGGACCGCCGGGACGATCTGGTGCCGCTGGCCTACAGCCACGGCTGGGCGGATCCGGACGCCGATCGCCCGGTGGCCTGGAAGCGCTTCGACTGGACCGGCACCGTGGACCCCACCGCCTTCCTGTGCCTGGCCGAGGCGATCACCTTCATGGGCACGCTCCACCCGGATGGCTGGCCGGGGCTCCAGGCGGAGAACCGGGCCAAGGCGGTGGCCGGCCGACGTCGCCTGCTCGCGGCGCTGGGCACGACACCCCTGGCCCCCGAATCGATGTTGGGGGCGCTGGCCGCCGTGGAACTCCCGGGGCTGGCCCGCGACGACGACGCTGCCGCGGCGCTCCAGTCCGCGCTCTTCGACGACCATGCGATCGAGGTCCCCGTGCTGGGCTGGCCCGCGCCGGCGGCCCGCGCCACACCGGATTCGCCGCCCGATCGGGTGCTGCTCCGGATCAGCGCGCAGCGCTACGTTGAGCCGGAGGACATCGAGCGACTCGTCGAGGCACTGGGCGGCATGCTGGGCGGTCCGGGGGATGCGTGGGCTCGCCGAAGTGGGCCAACTCATCGGAGCGCCGCCATCCACCCGGGGCCTGGGGTGGCGCCACTGACGGTCATGCAGGGTGGCCGCCGCAAGGCCTTCCGCCCGCTCGCGGTCGGCGACCGGCTGGCTGCGTTCGATGCGGGGCTGGCGGCGTACCGGGCCGGCGAGTGGTTCGAGGCCCATGAGCTCTGGGAGCCGGCCTGGATGGGCACGGCCGACACGGCGGAGCGTGACCTCCTCCAGGGCCTCATCAAGGTTGCGGCCGCGCACGTCCACCGCGAGCGCGGGAATGCGCTGGGCATGGCGAAGAACCTCCGCGGGGCCCGGACGCTCCTCGCGGCCGCGCTGGCGGCCAGGGCCCCGGCGTACGGGCTCCGGCTGGCCGACATCATCGCCTCGGTGGACGACCGCCTCGTGCACCTCGACGGCCCCGGTGCGGACGACGCAGCCGCCGTCCCGGCCATCGACCTGGGGGCCTGAGCCGGGCCACTCGCGGCAGGGCGCGGCTGCTGGCGGCAGGGCGCGACCGCTCGGGGCAAGACGCGGTCCGGGCACGGCTCGTGGGCTGCGGATCGGCGTCCTGCTCCCTTGCGGGTCATGGGCCGCATGGCCTACGCCGGTGCAAGGTCCGGTGACAGGCCACTCCCCGCTACCGCACGGATCCAGACATCGCCCGTGCATCGGGCAACGCTGACCTTGGGGGCTGCCTTGCAGTCACGGTCCGGGTCATCCCGGGACGCACGACCGCGCACGACGCGGACTTCCTCGGCATTCCGTCCGGGACGCCGGCCGGTGATGATGCAAGTCGATCCCCGTTCCAGTGCACGCCGTCGAGCCTGGCCGGATCAGCCGACGGCGCGCCACTCCCCCCACGCCCCGCCCGCCCGACCGAGGAGTCCCAGCACCTTGGAGATGGAGTACCAGGACAGCCCCCGCCGAACACGACTGATCCTCGTGGTCGGTGCCGTGCTGGCGGTCGCGGCGGGGCTCGCCGCGGTCTGGCTCCTGGGCAGTGCCGGTCGCAGCGGTGGTGGGACCGTGATCGACGTCCAGCGCACCGTCGCCGTGGTGGCCGTGCGCCCCATCCCGGCGCGGACCGCGATCGCGGCCGGAGACGTCGCCGTCCGGCAGGTCCCGATCGGCGTGAACACGGCGCAAGGCCTCCTCGCCAGCGTGGACCTCGTGATCGGCCGCGTGGCGACCGTCCCGATCCTCCAGGGCCAGCTGGTCACCGTCAACCTCCTGGCCAGCACGGCGTCGGGCGCGACCATCGCCATCCTGGGGCCGACCGAGACGGTCTCGCCCAGCTCGAAGGCGGCCCGCGCACTGTCGCTGACCGTGCCGGCCGACCGGGCGGCGGCGGGCTTCCTGGAGGTCGGCCAGGCCGTCGACATCATCGTGACGATCGCGGTGACCGTGCCGGCCACGCTGGCCGCCGAGGGCCGCTACACCTCGGATCTGTCGACCAAGGTCGTCTACCAGAACAAGGTGATCCTGGCCCGAACTGGCGACCAGTACATCTTCCGGACGACCGTGGACGAGGCCGAGGAGATCAACCAGTTGCTCGCGAGCAGCGGCGGCAGCTTCAGCCTGGCTCTGCGACCCGACGCGGACGTGCGCATCGCGGATGCCACCGGGCTCGGGGAGACGACGGCCCAGATCATCGCCAAGTACGGCCTGCCGATCCCGGAGACCTATCCCGCGGGCGCTGCCTCTGGTCCCATCTTCCAGCCGCTCCCCGCCCGGTCGCCCGGTGCGGCCGCCAGCAGCGCGCCGGGCGTGCCCGGTGCGGTCGTCACCAGCGCCCCGGGCGTGCCCGGGACGGCGGGATCGTGATGGGCGTTCCCTGGCCATCCCCCGCGCGGGCGCGGCCGAACCGCCCGACGCGACCGCAGCGGCGGACCCGCCCCAACGGCCAGGGGATGGTGGAGTTCGCCCTCGTCCTGCCGGTGTTCCTCCTGGTCCTGATGGCCGTCATCGAGTTCAGCTTCGCGTTCAACGCCTTCCTGTCCGTCTCGTTCGCCTCGCGCAATGCGACCGTCATCGCCACCGAGACCTGCGGCGACGGCACGTGCGGCCATCTTCGCGAGTTCCCGTTCTCCGACTGCCAGATCCTGATGTCCATCGAGCGCGACATGATGGCCCCGGCCTCGGCCCAGCAGATCGGCCAGGTCGAGATCATGTGGACGGATGCGAACGGCGTGATCAAGGGCAACGGCTCCGCGATCACCACCTGGGCGCGAACCGGGAGCACCGCGTGCAACGACGATGGGCTGCGCGTCCCCTACACGCGCACCTCGAACCAGTACCCGCACGACGAGCGGTGCAGCATCGTGAACGGGTGCCCCACCCTGGATGGGGTCGGCTCCGATACGCACGCCACGATCGACACCATCGGCGTCCGGATCACCTACCAGTACAACTGGCACACCCCGTATGCCGCCGTCTTCCAGCTCCTGCCTGGTGCCGTGGACATCCCGCCGGCCGGCGGCTGGCAGATCACCCGGAGCGCGGAGATGCGCATGGAGCCGACACTGTGATCCGGCGTTGGCTGAGAACCATTCGCGAGCCTCGCGGGCGTCGCGGGCATCGGGGACGCCGCCAGCGCGGGCAGAGCCTGGTGGAGTTGTCCGTCGCGCTGCCCATGTTCTTCATGTTCATGATCATCCCGATCGAGCTGGGCTTCATGTACCTCCACTACGTGGGCCTGGAGTACGCGACACGGGCGGGTGCCCGGGTTGGGGCCGGCCTCGCCTCCGGCGCCCAGAACGCGCTGACCTGGCCCACGGCCTGCGCGACGGTTGATGCCCAGATCATCGCCTCGGTGGAACGCACGCTGGTCGACCGCGGGTCCCTGGTCCTCATGGACCAGATCACGTCGATCAAGATCTACAAGGCCATCGCCAACGGCACGCCGGACTTGACCAAGACCAACACCTGGACCTACACCGGACCCAACACGGGCCCGACGGTCGACGGGCGGCGGCTCTCGTTCACGGGCCCGCAGACCGTGGCGTGGAACGCCTGCAACCGGGTCAACGGCGCCACTCCCGACGCCCTCGGCGTGGCGATCGCGTACACCTATCGTCTGGCCAGCCCGCTGGACCGGATGTACGGCGTGTTCGGCTCCGAAACGATCCTGATGTCCGACCGGACGGTGATGGCGCTGAACCCATGAGGCTGACCCTGATCCCCCGTCGCGCCGTGGCCCGCAAGCGGCTCGGCGCCTGCCGGCCGAACCTCGCCTTGCCGGCCGCGCCGACATCGTCGGCGGTCGGCGCGGGTGCGCACCCCGGTGCCTACGCCATGGAGGGGGCACGCGGACAGGTCATCGTCATCTTCGCCGGTGCGGTCTTCCTGTTCGTCCTGATGGTGGCCATGGTGGCCGACGTGAGCTGGTTCTGGGTCAACAGCCTCAAGGTCCAGCGGGCCGCCGACGCGGCCGCCCTGGCGGGCGTGGTCCAATTGACCCCGGACAGCACCACGGCCGCAGTCACGGCCGCCCGGGCCGTCGCCACGATGGACGGCTACACCAACGGCACCGGGGGCGTGGCCGTGACAGTGGTGCGCGACCCCAACTGGGATCACCGACTGGACGTCGCCGTGACCACCACCATCCCGACGTTCTTCCTCCACATGCTGGGGATCAACTCCCTGCCGATCACGCGGACCGGCGTCGCCGACTACACGACGCCCGTCCCGATGGGCAGCCCGGAGAACGCGTACGGCGTCTACGGCCCCGTCCGGACCACGGCTGGTGGCACCAACCAGGTCCTCCCGGCCAACACGGGGGCAAAGGTCGCGACCACCACCCCCACCGACCTCTGGACCAGCACCCCGACCACGACGACCACCCGCGTCAACAGCCTCAACACGGTCAACGCGCAGTACGCCACCACCTCGACCACCGCCCGGGCCGAGACCCTCGGCTCGTTTGGCTTCACCTTCCCGGCGTCGCCGACCATCACCGGCCTGACCGTGGGCCTGATCGCGTCCGCGACGGGGGCCACCCCGGCGAACTGCTCCGTCAGCGTCGACCTGTCGTGGAACAACGGCACCTCCTGGACCACCGTCGCTGGGACGGGCGTGAAGACGCAGGCCCTGACCGCGGCGGACGCCACCTATACGCTCGGTGGGACCGCGGACAAGTGGGGACGCGGCACCTGGACCACGACGGAGCTGGGCAACGCGGCGTTCCTCGTCCGGGCCACGTCCGTGATCGGCTCCGGCTGCACCGCCATCAAGATCGACCAGGTCACGGCCCGCGTCGACTACACCGCGCTCACGTTCGTCCCGGACCCGAACCTGCAGGGCCCGCAGGGGCAGACGCTGACCACCCGCGGGTTCTGGGGTGCCTCCCTCTCCCAGGGCGCGGAGACGATCAACGGCGACGCCTACCTGCCCCAGTGGGACACGATCAACGGGACCCAGAACTCGAAGTACAACCAGCCCCAGTTCTACAACTACGTCGACGACGTCCCGGCCAACGTTTCGGGCCGCCTGTACATCTACGACCCCGGGTTCTGCGAAGGCACGCTGACGACGGGCGTCGGTGACACGTGGGCGGCCACCAGCTACCAGGCGGTCGATGCCTACTTCGACCTGTTCGAGGATCCCAACGACACGCCCTACGACGAGTCGGACGACAACCTCCTGTGGTCGTCCTCTGTCAACAACCTGTTCCTGAACAGCACGGGCTCCGATCCGTCGCTGGGCGGGAACAACGGCAGCGGCATCAATGGCTGCGACGCCTACCACCTGGCGTGGTACGAGATCCCGGTCACCCTGGCCGGCGGCGCGCACGGCCAGAAGTTCCGCCTCCATGTCTACAGCGCGAACCCGAACAACGCGTCCGACCAGCGCAACACCAACGCCCGGAACGGCTGGGCCCTGTACACCACCGTCCCCGGTGGGCGGATCTACGGCCTGGGCGCCATGGAGATCTTCACGCCGCTGCCCGGCGGCCAGAGCAGCACCTTCTACCTCGCCCAGATCGCGGCCGCGCACGCCGGCCGGATCGTGGAGATCAACTTGTTCGACCCGGGCGACACCAACCAGAACGCCAATATCCAGATCCTGGTGCCGTCGTCGTCGGGGTGGGCCGCGGCCACGTTCAAGTGGACCTCGCGGGCCGGAACCACCAACACCGGGCACTCGACGTGCACCCAGTCGACGCCGCTGTCGGCGACGTCGCTCATCACGTACGCGAGCAGTGCCAGCAAGTTCAACGGCTGCTGGGTGACGATGACCGTCCCGGTCGCGGCCAACTACACGGCGCCCCAGGACGGTTGGTGGAAGATCCAGTACAACATGACGGGGGCGACGGGGACCACGGCCACCGACATCACGACGTGGCAGGTGAACATCCTGGGGAGCCCCGCGCACCTCGTCGTCCCGTGAGCCCTGCCGCTCCCGGTTGATGCACGCGACCCGCGATGGGTCGCTGCCGGCTGCGACCCCACGGTCGTGGGGGGTGCCGGTACCTGTGATCAGGGCCTGGCGGAACGCATGGGCCATGGCTGACCAACCGCCCCCCACGGTAGGGTGGTATCTGCCGAGACGCGACACGGGGAGTACCCCGGGGCGTCGGTCACGGACTCACGATCGGCCGTCGGCAGGAGTGGCTTGCCGGCGATCCCGTCTCGGAGTCACGAGCCGTACAACCATGGAGCGCCCGCCACTTCGGCGCTGCGGCCACCGGGCCTGCCGCGTCTCGAGCACTCGTCCAGGGCCGCCCGCGGGAGCGACCGGTCATTCCCCCGCCGTCGTTGCCTGGTGCCGCGCAGCGGGACCGATCCGGGCCACGGCACCGCGTGACACGGCCCACGACGCAGTACCGTGATCGCGTGACCAGCACCGCGGGCCCTCGGCGCAATTGGTCCAGCCCGGGGTGGGTCTGGCGGTGAGCCGGCTGCGCGTCCTGACGGGCGAACCCTGGCTCTTCTGGCTGTTGAGCGCCATGGCGCTCAACCAGGCGGCGGCCAACATGCTCCGGCCGATGATCTCGTATCGGGCATTGGAGCTTGGCGTCGATCCGGCAGGCCTGGGCCTGCTGTCCGCGGTCTTCAACTTCGCACCGCTGGTCATCGCGCTCCCGATCGGCCGTGCGCTGGACCGCCCCCGCGAGATGCGGTTCATCGTCGGCGGCAACGTGCTGATGGGCGTCAGCGGGCTGGCCCTCGCCGCCATGGGCGATGCCACCTCCCTGTTCGTCCTGTTCGGGATCCTCGGCATCGGGCACTTCGTGGCCGCGTTCTCGGTCCAGCCCCTGGTCGCGCGCTTCAGCCACCACGGCAACTACGACCGACGGTTCGCCGCCTATTCGTTCGCGGCGTCCATCGGCCAGATGCTGGGACCGGCGATCGGCGGCCTGGTGGCCGGGGGCGGCACGCACGACGAGATCGGGCGGGCGATCACGCTGGGCAGCCTGCTCGCGCTGTTCCTGCTGGTCCCGCTGGCGCTTGTTCGGCCGCCGGCGCCAACCCGCCTGCCGACCCAGCCGGCGACACCCGTGGCTCCGGCGCCCCTGGCGCCGGCGCCCCCGGCCGGGTCGACCCCCTCCCCCACCCCGGCGCGGCGGCTCGGTCTGATGGAGATCCTGCGCATGCCCGACGTCGCCCGGGCCATCCTCGTGAGCACCACGGTCCTGTCGGCGATCGACATCGTCATCATCTACCTGCCGGCCCTCGGCGAGGAGCGCGCGTGGGCGGCGAGCCTTGTTGGTGGGCTGCTGGCACTCCGCGCGGGATCGTCGATGGCGACCCGGCTGGTCCTTGGCTGGCTCGCCGCGCGGTTCGAACGGCGGACGATTCTGATCTGGAGCATGGGGATCAGCGCGGCGTCGCTGCTCGCGCTGCCAATCGCCGGTCCGGTGCCGCTGATCGCACTCCTCATGATCGGCGCCGGGGCCGGCCTGGGCATCGGGCAGCCCCTCACGATGGCCTGGGTGGCGGCCCTCGCACCGGCCGGCGTCCGGGCGACGCTGCTCTCGGTCCGCGTCATGGGCAACAGTGTCGGCGAGGTGCTCCTGCCGGTCGCGGCCGGCAGCATGGCGGCCGTGGGAGGCGCCGCGGGGGTCCTGGCCGCGACAGGGGCCATCGTCGCCATCAGCCTCGCCTGGGCCTTCGCCGGCAAGCCGCACGCGGGCCGCGCCCGAGACTGACGGGCGGCCTCAGCCGCCCCTGGCGCCCGACGTCCCGGTGGCCCGGCTCCGGGATTTGCCGGCATCGCCTGCGCTCGTCTGGCTCCCACTCACGAGGTCGGCGCCGTCGCGGCGCCGACCCGACCGCCAATGCAGGATGATTGAGCACGACGGCGGGCGATCAGTCGCCCGGCACACACTCGAAACCGGAGTCCTCAGCGCATGCTTCGTCGCATCATGGGCGTCGCCGTCCTCGTTCCCGCCGCCCTCATCGTCGCTGCGTGCGGGGCTGCCTCCACGCCAGCACCGGCCGCGACGCGCGCCCCGGGCGGGAGCGGCCCGGACTTCACGGTGACCGCCAAGGGCATCGCCTACGACGGCCTCGCGATCCAGGTCGAGGCCGACAAGGGCTTCTCGATCCACTTCCGGAACGATGACCCGTCGACGGTCCCGCACGACATCGACATCCGCGATGCCAGCGACAAGATCACCCAGGACAAGCCCACGATCGAGGGCGGCAAGGACGTGATCTACGGCTTCACGGGCCTGCCCGCCGGAACCTACAAGTTCGAGTGCTCGATCCACCCGATCCCGGCGATGACCGGGACCCTGACCGTCAAGTAGGAGGAGGCGTCCCCATGCCCCAAACCCAGGGCCTGCGCTGCGTCGGCGCGGTTGCCGCCGGAGCCATCGTGGCCATCATGTTGGCGGCGTGCCAGCCGGCGGGGCCGTCGAGCGGGGCCATCTTCGTCCCCGGCGGGTCCGGCGCCTCGCCGGCGGCTTCGGCCGGCGGCAACGGCGCTAGCCCGTCGGCGGGCGCGTCCGGGGGTTCGGGCGGGGCCGGCGCCTCTGGCGGCCCTTCCGCCTCGGCTGTGCTGACCATCACCACCCCGGTGCCCAGCCCCACCCCGACGGTCCGCATCACCGCAGCACCCACGCTGCCCTCCACTGCGCCGGCGATCATCCAGTACACCGCCCCGGACACGGTCAAATGCACGGACGGCGGGGTGGTCTACATCACGCTGTCCTGGCGCGTGGACCGCGCGGGCGGTGTCAGCCTGGCGATCGACGGACCGGGCAAGTACGCGGACTACGCGGCCAGCTCCTCGGTCGAGGTGCCGTTCGCCTGCGGCGAGTCACAGCACACCTACACGATCACCTCGTCCGGCGGCACCGGCCCGGCGGCGACCCAGACGAAGACAATCAAGCGCGCCTAGAGGTCGAAGTTCTCTTTCCAGCCGGAGCGCTCGATCTGGAGGAACGTCGTCATCTCGTAGCCCACGCCCGCGTCAAGCGAGCGGTTCATCTGGTCGACCATCCCGCGGTTGACCACCCGCTTGGTCCACGCCAGCGCATAGGCAGGCCGGCGCAACAGGCGCTCAACCACGTCGTCCACCAGCGCGTCCAGCTGATCCGCCGGCACCGCGGCGTTGATCACGTGCATCTCCGCGAGCTGTTTGCCGGTGAACGTCCGGCCCAGCATCAGGTACTCCTTGGCGATCGCCGGGGAGAAATAGAGCGGTGCCATGGCGGCCCCGCCATCGCCCGGGACCATGCCCCAGCGGGGCCCGTACGGCTCCATCTCCCCCATGCCCAGGTGGTTGTCGCCGATCCGGGCATCGTCGCGGGCGTAGATCAGGTCCGAGCTGAACATGATGCTGGAGCCAAAGGCGATGTTCTCGCCGTTGATCTTGGCGATGATCGGCTTCTCGATCGCGGCCATGGACTCGTGGCAGCGCACCAGGCCCGTGAACGTGCGCCAGTTTCGATGCGGGTCGTTCATGGGTGTCTTGGCGCCGGTCGTGAGGTCCGGCACGTTGTCCTCGTACTCCTGGGTGGTGGGACCCACCGAGAAGATGTCGGGCTTCTCCCCGGTCAGCACGATCACGCGGATGGAATCCTCGCCGCGCAGGTCGCTGAACACGGCGCCCAGGTCCCAGTGCATGTGGCCACCCGCCCGCTTGGGGTGGTTGATCGTGATGGTGGCGACCTGGCCGGCAAGCTTGACGCCGATGGACTGGTAGTCGGTCTTCATTGGATCCCTCCAGCGAGGCGGCCGCCATGAGAAGGCCGTGCGCTCGAGGCGCCGGCGGCATGACAGAGTCTGACGCATCCGGGAGGATGTCCGCCCGATCACCGGGCGATCAGAATCGCCGGGTGGCGATGGCTTGCCTGGATGCGCGGCCGCAGGGAGGGCCGGCTGGGGTCCCGGTATTCCCGGACCGTCAGGCCTCCGAGGCCAGCTGCTCCTCGTGCACCCCAACCCACAGGTGGTGCCGGAGCTCAGCGAAGAGCTTCGACTCCAGGAGCGCCTCACCCCGCTCGGCGCGGGGGAACGGCACGGGCACGATCTCCTTCACGCGCCCGGGCCAAGCCGACATGATCACCACTTTGTCGCCCAGCAGGATCGCCTCATCCAGGTCGTGAGTCACAAAGACCGAGGTGGCCGAGCCCTCCGCCGCAAGGATGCGGATCAGCTCGAACTGCATCGTGCGCCGAGTGAGGGCGTCCAGCGCCCCGAACGGCTCATCCATGAGCATGATCTCGGGCTCGGACGCGAGCATCCGGGCGATCCCGACCCGCTGCTGCATCCCGCCGGAGAGTTGGTGCGGGAACGCCGACTCGAACCCCTTCAGGCCCACCAGGTTGATGTGCTTGCGAGCCAGCTCGTAGCGGACGTTCTTCGGAACGCCATGGAGCTCCGGCCCGAACGCCACGTTGTCGATCACGGTCCGCCAGGGATAGAGACCGAAGTCCTGGAAGATGAAGCCGCACTCCGCGCGCGGCCCGGTCACGGGGGTCCCGTTGACGAGCACTTGGCCGCTGTCAGGAAAGATGAGCCCGTCCATCATTCGGAGCACGGTGGTCTTTCCGCACCGGCTCGGTCCGATGATCGCCACGAAGTCGCCGGAGGCAATCTCCAGGCTGACGTTGTCGACGGCCTTGAGCTCCATGATCTTCGGCCGGAGATCGGGCAGGAACCGCCCCAGGAACGAATCGCGGCGCTTGCGAGTCCGATAGATCTTGGTGACACCGTCGACCACGATCTTCGCCGCTGGTTCAGCCATCGCTACCTCCGCCACCGGCCGACATGCCCTCGCGCCACGGGGCCACCGACATCTCGATTCGCTGCATGACTGAGACGGCGCCCGCTCCCAGCAACATGATCACCAGGATCACCCCGAGGACGGTCGCCAGGTCGAAGCTGGCGACCGCGAACTGGAGCAGATACCCAAGTCCGCGGACTGACTGGATGAGCAGCTCGCCAACCACCATCGCCTGGATGGCAAGGCCCACGCCGAGCCCAATTGACGTGAAGATGAAGGGCACCTCGTACGGGATGATCACCTTCCACACGATCTGCCTCTCAGACGCCAGGTAGGTCTTCGCCACCTCCACCAGGGTCGTGGGCGTGCTCTTCGCTCCTTGGTAGCAGACGATCACCACCTGTGGCAGGGTGAACGTGAAGGTGAACACCAGCCGGACCAGCTCGTCGATCCCGAACCAGAGCACGAAGAGCGGGATGACGGCCGAGAACGGCATGACGTAGAGCGCGGTCATGAACGGGTCGATGGCGAGGCCGATCGACCGCCGGACGCCCATCAGGATTCCGAGCGGGACCCCAACCAGGACGGCCAGCGCACCGCCCGCGGCAAACGAGCCGAGCGTGACGGTCAACGCCGTGGCGAGCCGGCCGGACGCGACGAGGCGGCCCAGCGCCCCGATGACCTCGATGGGGCCCGGCACGCCAAGCGGTCCGGCGCCCAGGCTGGCATACCACCAGACGGCGATGAGAGCGCCGAGTGTCGCCAGCCGGGCGATCATGCCGTCTGCCGCCACGGCGTGAGAGCCACTTCGAAACGTTCCAGCAGGCTGGTCAGCAGCTGCCCGAGGATCAGCAGGAACAGGATCGACGCCATGATCGAGGCGGTGTCAAAGAAGTGGGCGAAGCCGGACAGCAGCTCCCCGAGCCCGGTGATGGAGACCACCAGCTCGGCCAGGACCGTGCCCTTGATGGCGCGGCCAAGGCCGAGGCGGGTTGCAGTGACGATCTACGGGATGGCGTGCGGGACGATGGTCTTCCAGAAGACCTGGGATCCGGATGCCCCGAAGACCCGGGCCACCTCGATGAACGTCCGCGAGGTCTCCCGGGCTCCCCGGTGGCAGGTGCGGATGATCACCGGCACGCAGAAGACGAAGACCGTCGCGATCCGCGGCTCCAGGCCGATGCCAAAGGCATAGACGAACAGAAAGGTGAGTGCCGAGACCGGCGAGACATAGAACGCGTTGACGCACGGGCCGGCGATCCGCTCCACCCTCCGGTTGGACCCCATGATGATCCCGAGCGGGACCCCCACGATGAAGGCCAGTCCGCCCCCGAGCGCGAGGGCGGCCATACTCAGGCTGAGGGCGCCCCACAGCTGGCGGCTGACGAAGGTCAGATCCCAGAAGCGGGCCGCGACAACGTCGGGGCCGGGCAGGTAGTAGCGAGGCTGGCCCAGGCTGAGCGCCCACCAGCCCACCAGCCCACCACGACCACGACGATCGCGACGAGCGGCGGGCGCACCAGCCGCCGGATCAACCGCGGCATTCCGACCTCTGATCCGGCATCAGGTGGGCTTCCTCAAACCGACTGTGGATGGATCCCGAGAGCTACTTGGCTGCCTTGACGAACGAGTCGTCAAGGCTGTCCGCGCAGGAGACGGTGTCGGCCTCCTTGAGCTGGCCCACGTCGTCCAGCGTCTTGATCATGCCGTCGAACAGCGGCTGGCCCAGCCCGCCGTCGACCGGGAAGAGCTTCATCGTCTGGTAGAGCTTGAGGTCTTCGATCAACGGCGCTTCCTCGAGGCCCTGGAGCTCGGGGAGCTCGGCCTTGATGACGTCCGTGCCGATCTTGGTCGCATCGCCGGCGTAGAACTTGACGTAGGCATCGAGGACCTCCTTCACGAACGCATTGGCGGCGTCCTTGTTGGCGCGGAAGGCATCGCTGGCGACCAGGCCCTCCCACATCATGGCCGGAGCCGCGGCGGCACCGCCGCCCCAGATCTTGAAGGCGCCGTTGCTCTTGGTCACGAGGCCGGTGGCGATGGTGTACAGCATCATCGAGGCATCCATCGAGCCCGACTGGAGCGCCGCCGCCCGGGTGCCCGAGCCGGCGAGATAGACGACCGAGTAGTCAGCGGGCGCCAGGCCCACTGAGCCCAGGATGCCGGGGATGGCTGCGGTAGACAGCGACGTGGCGTCCTGCGAGCCGATCTTCTTGCCCTTGAGCTGCTTCAGGTCCGAGACGTCCTTCTTGACGACGAGGACGAACGTGTTCTGGGTCTCGTTGGTCACGATCCACTTCATGTGGAGCCCGGCCTTGGCCGCCCGCTGCAGGCCGACCATGGACAGGAGCGCGACGTCGATCCGGCCTTGATCGAGGGCGGCCTCCACGACCTCATCATTTGAGAGCGACGCGTACGTGAAGCTGTATCCCGCGGTCTTGAGGTTGTCCCGGGCCGTGGTGAAGATCGGGACCAGGTAGTCCTCGGGCGAGCCGGGCACGGCCCCCGAGCCGAAGAAGATGGTCTTGCTCTTCACCGTCGGTGCCGGCGTTGCCGCCGACGAGCAGGCGCTGAACATCAGCGCCACGATCACTCCGAGCAGCAGCCAGACACGAGCGCTGGATAGCTTCATTGGTGCGTCCCCCCATCTCTTGTCCCAGCCGGTAGGCCGGCCAGCCTGAACGCGCATACCCACGGGAGGAGGGACGATCCTGAGGGGCGGCGCTAGGGACGCAACTCGACGGTAGAGGGGGGGTCACTAGGGGCGTCACGTGCCGGATGGCCCATTGGACAGGGGGCGGAATGGCCTCCGCGACCGGGTCGCCGGGTGCGGCCCGGCCCGGTCTTGTGACCCCTGGCCACGATTCGGCCGTGCTATGCTCCGCGCCCCATTGACCGGCACAGGAGCCTCGCGCGCTCAATGTCTGCTCGAGCACCTCGCGGCGCCACATCCGCCACCGCCGGACAGCTTGCCCTCGACCTGCCGGCCGGGCTGCCCGCGCTGGCGATCGAGCCGGAGTGGAAGGCCCAGCAGCGACTCTGGGGCCACAGTTTTCACCCCATGTGCTCCTACCTCGCCAGCTTCCCGGCACCGCTGGTCCATGCCTTCATCGCGCGCTACAGCCGGCCAGGCGACGTGGTCCTGGACCCCTTCAGCGGCCGCGGCACCACGCCGCTGCAGGCCTGCGCCGAGGGTCGGATCGGCGTCGGCAACGACCTGAACCCGTTCGCTCATCTGCTGACCGCCGCCAAGGTGGAGGCGCCCAACCCCGCCGAGGCCGTGACCCGCCTCACCGCGCTACGCCTGGTCTGGGCCGCGGACGCGCCGGCCTGGGAGGCGCTCGCCATGCGGGTTCGCGCCGGAGGTGCGGCGGACTCCACCGGGAACGGGGGCATCGCGTTGGTGCCGGCCGCCGGCACGTGTACGTCCCCTACCGACGGCGTGGAGGCGGTGCCCGCCGAGGTGGCCGTGGCCTTCCATGCACGCACGCTGGCCCAGCTCCTGGCGGTTCGCACCACGCTCCGGCTGGACCTGCCGGTCGATCGCTTCCTCGCGGCGTCGCTGACGGGGATCCTCCACGGCAAGAGTCCAAGCTACCTGTCGGACATCATGCCGAACACGTTCAGCATGGCCCCGCGCTACGTGCGCGACTTCGCGGAGCGGACGGGCTTTGAGCCCCCCGAGCGCGACGTGTTCCGGCTGCTCGAGCAGAAGCTGCTCCGCCTCTTCCGGCAGCCGGCGCCCAGGACGGCCGGAGTGGCGCTCCTCGGTGACGCCCGGGATGTGGCCGGCCGGGCGCAGGCGGCACTTCGGGCCCGCGGCCTGCCGGACCGGGCGAGGCTGGTGGTCACCTCGCCGCCCTACCTGCGGGTCGTGAAGTACGGCTACTACAACTGGCTGCGGACGTGGCTGCTGGGCTTCGACGCCCGGGCGATCGACGCCACGCTGGACGATGCCCACCATCGTGCCGCCTATCTGGTCTTTCTCCGCGAGGTGCTCGCGGGCCTGCGCCCGGTCCTCACGGACGATGCCGTCGTCGTGCTGGTGATCGGCGACGTGGAGACGGATCGCGGTCGCGACATCACGGGCGGGGTCGGCCTGGCGGAGCGGACCTGGGAGGCGGCCGCGGAGCCCGAGGGCTACCGCCTGGCCGGCGTGGCGCTGGACCCCATCGCCGCCGGCCGAAAGATGACGCGCCTGTGGGGCGACGAGGCGGGCCGGGCCACCAAGACGGACCGGCTCCTCGTGCTGGGCGCCACGGAGGCGGGCCGGCGCCGGGCGTTGGCGGGGGCGGCGCTCCCCGTGGACTGGACCTGGCCTCCAAGGCGGCTTCGCGCTCTGTAGGGGACGTGGCGACCGGTCCACGTTGGCCCGGTCAGGAGCCGCGCCCTCGACGGGGCCTCCCTGCCACCCGACGGGGCCTGGCGTCCGAGGCGGCTCAACGCGCTCCGACATGGGCATGCGGCTGCGGCCGTCTCGCAGGCCCGACCAGCTTGTGAGCCCAATCCAGGGGCAGGCGAACGCTACGCACTGCAGTACGTCCACGCCATGAGCACGATCCCCGGAGTTGGGCCAGTACGCGCAGGGGGTGAGCATTCCGCCATACCGGGTGGACGCGCCACGCTCGGGAAGGGCTGGCCGTTCCCGGGGACGCGCCATCGTGCTCACCCAGTGGACATGCCAGAGGAACGGCCCCTGGTTGGCCGCGGCGCGCGATTGACCGCGGCGCGCCATCGACCGCGGCGCCTGGTTGACCGCGGCGCGGCTGGTTGGCCGCCGCGCGCCAAGGGCGTGACCGAGGACACGCCGGCGCAATGATCAGGGCGACCGGCTGGCTGGCGCCCCCGAACTACGCCCGGATCTTCCGCCGGGCCATCTCGCCCTCGATCTGCCGCTCGGCCTCGACATACCGGTCGATCTCGACCCGGACCTGGTTGGCCTCCGGCGTGTAGAGGTGCACCTGCTGCTGCAGGATGTAGCTCAGTCGCCTGCTGGTCATCCGGACATGGTCGAGGTTCTTCATGAGGACCAGCGGATCCATGGCCGCCAGGTCCCCCGGGTCGTACATCTGCTGCATGGCCGCATTCTAGATCGACCGCCCCGCCCGCGACGGCCGGTTCGACCGATGCCGACTCGATGGCCCGGGATATCCGCCAGGCGGCGAGGCGGACACATGGTGAGGTGGACAGGTCGTGGCCGCGCCGGCGACCGGCGGCAGGACACGGCCCAACGCTCATGCGGCTACCGACACGGCCGCGCCGGCGACGAGCGGCAAGGCGCCGCCCTCTGCTCCAGCGGCAGGACGCGATCCTAGGCTCCCGCGGCGGCAGGACGCGCCGATGGTCGAGCCCGGACGCGCGCCGGCTCTGGCTGACGCTGGGCCCCGCCCTCCGCGACGACGCGGCCGGCCAGGGCGGCCAGGGCGGGCATCTCGAACAGGGTCAGCCCGATCCCCACGGTCGCCAGCTCGGTTGAGGTCCAGCCCTTGTACAGGCCGCGCGCTGCAACGGCGCACATCTCGTCGTACAGCTCCGGCCAGCCGATGCGACGACGCTGGTAGCAGAACCGGACAAACTCCATGGCCTCCGCCGCGGGGTCGAGCTCGGGGGCGCCGCAGACGGGATTCATCGACTGACTGCCTCGTGATCGTGGGCATGGCAAACGGGTCCGGTGGCTTGGCGGGCTGGGCCGAGCGCCGGGCGCTGGGTGCTTGGGCTTGTCGGCGCATCCCCTCCGCTCCCGGGTCGGCGACCAACAGGGGCCATGGTAGGTGGGTCTTGGGAGAGGGGGTAGGGGTTTCTCCACCATCTCGTCCACCAACTTATCCACACCCGTCGCGGGCCGTGTGACGAGGCCCGGCTGGGTCCGTTGAGACCCCTGATCGGTCCCCGGAATGCAGAACGCCCCCGCGGGTCCATGACCCCGGAGGCGCCTGGCGAGAGTGGCATTGGTACCGCATACCGGATTCGAACCGGTGGTCTCCGCCTTGAGAGGGCGGTGTCCTGGGCCTCTAGACGAATGCGGCGAGATCCTCGATTCTCCCCTGGCCGAGGGAGGATCGGCCCCGGATGATACCAGCGTCTGGCCCGGCCCGGCAAACCGCCGGAGCAGCGCGCCGGTCGTGGGTCGCGCCGCGGGCAGGCTAGAGCCGGTGGGTCTCCAGGAAGGCCCGGATGACCTCGGCCACCTGCTGGTAGCCCGCTTCGGCCATCACCAGCCCGTAGTGCGAGTGGGCGGCGAAGGGCTCGTACTGGGCATCAAGCAAGGCGGCCAACTGGGCCGATGTGGGCTCCGGGACATACTGGTCGAGGCCGGCGCCGATCACCAGCTTGGGCACCGAGCCCAGCACCCGACGGTCGATGGAGATGCCCTGGAGCACCTGGCGCCGGGCAACACCCGATTCGAACGGCTTCTGGCCCAGCAGGTGCTGGATCCGAAGGACGTCCGGCATGCTCAGGTCCCGGTGGTCGCGTTGCAGCTTCTCCGGGAGCGTCTCCCAGCCGATCAACGACTTGCCGAAGAGCTCCGGAATCTCGCGCAGCTCGTGCATGGGCGAAGGCGTCCGCAAGTCGCGCGGCGGCTCGGCGGACAGGAGGACCAGACCCGCGGTCGGCATGCGCTCCGCAGCCTTGAGAGCGAGCAGGCCGCCCATCCCGTGGCCCACGATGACGACCGTCGGCCCCACCCGGGCCATGACAGCGACGACATCCTCGAGGTAGGAATCAAACGAGAGTTCCGCGGCGGCGGCCGACTGGCTCCAGTAGTGATTGCGCAGGTTGAGCGCGTGACCCTCCCAGCCCCGGCCGGCGAAGTAGCCCAGGTAGCGCTCCCAGAGCCACGATCCCCCGAGCTCCCCATGAACGAACAGCAGCGGCTTGCGGCGCGACCGGCGCTCCGGCAGCCACGACTCCACGTAGATGCCACGCTCGGCGATCTCGATTTCGTCCTTGCGCACCGGGCGACCATCGCCCACGGTCGGGCGGGCCCGGTTGAGCATCGGCTCGGGGGTCGTATCCGTCACACCATCACCACTCAAGGGGGTTGACCACCAGGCCGGTGAGGGCCTTGGGATAGAAGTACGTCGACTTCTGGGGCATCACATCGCCATCCTGTGCCACGGCGGCGATGTCCGGGACGGGGGTGGGCTCCAGAAGAAAGGCCATGTCGGCGCCGTCGACACGGGCGTCGACCCAGCCGACCGCCTCCTCGGCGGACTTGGTGTACGAGACCCGCTCGCCGCCGGCCAGCGCCGTGGCATCGATGCGGAAGAGCTTGTCCAGCGCGGAGGCCAGGAGCGAGACGTCAAGACGCCGGAGGGCCGCCCCGCCGACCGGGAGGATGGTCTCGAACGCCTCGCGGCGAGCGGTCAGCAGTGCGCCGCCGGTCCGGGTCCACAGCCCGAAACGGCCCGCGCCGCCCGCGGCCAGGCCGGCCGCCCCGAAGACCCGGCGGAGCTCCTCGGCCGGGACGCCCGTCTGCATATCGAACAGTGAGCCCAGCTCCGCCGCGACCTGGGCCACGCCCTCATCACCGAGGCCCCGAACCACCCGGTGCGTTGGCAGGACCGTCAGCGAGCCGCTGGTGGTCTCCAGGAGGAGCATCAGGAGGAAGTCGAACGCGGGATCCTCCTCGCCCGAGCGCGGCATCCGGCGCTCATCGCGATACCGGATCGCCGTCTCGTAGCGATGGTGGCCGTCGGCGATGGTGACGGTGGTCCCGCCGAGGATGCGGACCAGCTCCGCGACGGAGCCCGCCGGGGTGCCGTCGTCCACCAGCTGCCAGAGGCGATGGCGGACCCCGTCGTCGTCCACGACGTCCGAGACCGGCGCACCCTCGGTCACCTCGGCCACGATCTGGGCCGCGCGGCCAGCGGGGTCCGAGTAGAGACCAACGACCGGGCTGATGTTCACGCCAGTGGCCCGCAGCAGCTTGTAACGGTCCTCCTTGGGGCCGGACAGCGTGCGCTCGTGCGGGAGGACCGTGGAGCCGGGCCCAAACGGCTCCAGGCGCAGCCGGGCGAAGAACCCGCGGGACGTCCGCTCGACGATGGTTCCCGGCACCGTGTATGTCTGCTCGTACACGTACAGCGCGGGCCGGGGGTCCCTGTGCAGCACTCCGGTGGTGCGCCACTCCCCGAGGAGGCGTGCCGCGCGGCGATAGCGATCATCGGGCTGGTCGCCCTGCTCCTCGATAGGCAGCTCCACCCGGATGACGTTTCGGGGATCGCGCTCGACGAGGCGGCGGCGCTGCTCGGCAGACACGACGTCGTAGGGCGGCGCGATGACCCGCGACAGGTCGGAAACGACATCAGGCGCATAGCGGAGCGCGCGGAACGGGCGAATCTGCGGCACGGATACTCCCGGCTGGGTCGTCGCGCAGGCACGCGCGGACGGGCAAATCAGGACCCCGCCATCCTACGACAGCCGTGGACGCGATGCCTCCTCGGCGGCGATCACGGCTGAGACCCGGTCCTGCCGGCCGGCCGGCCGGCAGGACCGCGACCGTGGCGATCCCGATCGCGTCAGCCGCCCGGCGCCGGGCGCACCGCGAGCGAGAGGCCTGAGTCGGCGTCGAACAGGTAGACCTTGTCGAGCGGGACCCGGAGCGTGACGTTCTGACCCGGCTTCACGTTGGCCGACGAATCGACGATGGCAACCAGGTCGAGCTCGTGCACCTTGACGTGGAGCAGCTCCTGGCTGCCCAGGTACTCGACCACCTCGGCGACGCCGCTGACGGTGGCCCCGCCGGCCGCCGCGCCCGGGGAGGCCTCACCCAGCTCGAAGTGCTCCGGCCGGAGGCCGGCCACGATGCTCCGCCCGAGGACCGCATCGCGGGCCCAGTCCGGGACCGAGATACTGATGCCCTGGGCCTCCAGGCCGCCACCGTCCGCCCGCGGGCTGACGTCCATCAGGTTCATCGACGGGCTGCCGATGAAGCCGGCCACGAACCGGTTGAGCGGGAAGTCGTACAGGTCCTGGGGCGTGCCCACCTGCTGGAGCCGGCCGGCGTTCATGACCGCGATCCGGTTGCCCATCGTCATCGCCTCGACCTGGTCGTGGGTGACGTACACGATGGTGGTCTTGAGGCGCTGGTGGAGGCGGGCGATCTCCGCGCGGGTCTGGACGCGCAGCTTGGCGTCGAGGTTGGAGAGCGGCTCGTCCATGAGGAAGACCGCGGGCTCGCGCACGATGGCCCGGCCCAGGGCGACCCGCTGGCGCTGCCCACCCGACAGCACCTTGGGCTTGCGGTCGAGGTACGGGCCCAGGTCGAGGATAGCCGCGGCATCCGCCACGCGCTTGTCGATCTGGTCCTTGGCGGTGTGCCGCAGCTTCAGGCCGAAGGCGAGGTTCTCGCGCACGGTCATGTGCGGGTAGAGCGCGTAGCTCTGGAAGACCATGGCGATGTCGCGGTCCTTGGGGGCGACGTCGTTGACGACCTTGTCGCCGATCCGCAGCGTGCCGAGGCTGATCTCCTCGAGCCCGGCGATCATCCGCAGGCAGGTGGTCTTGCCGCAGCCCGATGGGCCGACCAGGACCATGAACTCGCCGTCCTGGATCTCCAGGCTGACGTCATCAACGGCCTTGACCTGGCCGTACAGCTTGGTGACGTGCTCGAAGCTGATCGTCGCCATCGCGGGCACTCCTTCTCGGCCGTCCGGCTCGGCGCGGGTCCCTGTATCTGCCGGCCACGAGGGCTGGCTGGACGGACCCCATACGCGAGACCGGCTCGACGGGCGCATCGTAGCGAGCCGCCCGCAGCCGGCGGAGCGGTCGACCCACGCAGCGAACACGTACGCGCGACGCGCCCACTCGCGGTTGACACCGGACTACCCGGACCGTACCTTGCACAAACCGGTTTGCTAAACCGGTTTGTGCGGCCGTGAGCGATTGCCGCCAGGAGTGCGAGGTCGTCGGTGTCAGAGCGGACGGGTCGGACCCGGATCTCGGATGTGGCGCGCGGCGCGGGGGTCTCCAAGACCACCGTCTCGTTCGCGTTCAACAGCCCGGACCGCGTCGCGCCGGAGACCGTGGAGAGGATCCGGGAAGTGGCCCGCCAGATGGGCTACGAGCCACATCCGGTCGCCCGGATGCTCGCCCAGCGGCGGACCTACACCATCGGCCTGCTCACGCCCCAGCCGCTGGCCTCGATGTTCGCCAATCCCTTCTTCGGAAGCTTCAGCGGGGGCGTGGCCGCGGTCGCTGAGGCGCAGGGCTTCGGCCTCCACTTCATCTCCCCAGTCCAGGGGTCCCTGGCCCGCGCGGTCAACCGAGCGACGGTGGATGGGGTCGTCGCGATCGGCCTGTCTTGCGACCATCCCGAGATCGAGCAGGTTCGGCAGGCCGGGCTGCCCACGGTCCTGGTGGACTCGACGGCCTTCGAGGGCCAAGGGCTCATCGACATCGACGATGAGCAAGCGGCCGCCCAGGCGGCGGCCCACCTGGTGAGCCACGGCCACCGCGATATCCTCGCCATCGCCGTCGAGCCCCCCTACCAGCAGGCGGGCCTGGACCCCGACGGAGTCATGAGCCGTCGCCTGCGCGGCTACCGAGCCACGCTCGCGTTGGCGGGGCTCGACCTGCCCGATTCGGCCGTGCTGACGAGCCCGGCGTCGATCCACGGCGGCGCAGCCGCATTCCTGGCCGCCTGGGGGGTCGGGCACCGCCCCACGGGCGTGCTCGCCATGAGTGATGGCATCGCGATCGGCGTCATCCAGGCGGCGCGCCGCCTCGGCCTCCACGTCCCGGAGGACCTCAGTGTCGTGGGCTTCGATGACATCGACCTCGCGGCCCTGGTCCATCCCCCGCTCACCACGATCCACCAGCCGATCCGGGAGAAGGGCGAGCAAGCAGCCCGGATGCTCCTCGCGAGCCTCTTGGAGGGAGATGGGGGGCGTCTCCGGTCGCTGCGGCTGGAGACCCACCTCGTGGTTCGCGCGTCGAGCGCACCCGCGCCCGCCAGCCACAGCAGGCGGCCCTGATCCAGTCACCGCGGTGACCTCGCCGGCCAGCGGTATCGTCGAGGCACCGCCCGGCGCACGTTGCCCGACGATCAAGGAGCGGGCCATCGAGGTCGAAGCGGTGCCCAGCCCGCCGGACGCGGCCGTCCCAGTGGAGCGCCTGCATCCCCGCCGATGAAACCGGCCGGTCGCCCGACGCGGTCCAACCGGAGGGGTGGTAGCCTCCGCCCGATGATCAGACTCTCCCACGGCCGGCCCCTGGCCGCCGTGCGCCTCGCGCTCCTGCTCGTCGTGACCCTGGTCGCCGCTGGTTGCGCGCGCGTCCTTGAGACCGCCCCGGCCCCCACGCCCGGTGACTTTCCGGGGATCGCCAGCGTCCTGGGACAGCGCGGCATCAGGGTGGACGCCATCGCGTCCGGGGACGCCGGTTGCGCGGACGCCGAGTTGGCCCGAACGGCCATCCGGTTCACCCTGGCGGGCGCCGACCAGGCCACCCCCGTGACCGCCCGGATCTACATCTTTGGGACGCAGGCCGCCTACGACAGGCGTCGCCAGTCGGTCGACGCCTGCGCCCGCGCCTACATCACCGACCCGGCCGAGCTGCAGGTGATCGATGCGGCGCCGTTCGTGCTCGTGGGCCAGGGCCCGTGGGCGACGAACTTTGCGACCACGGTGAAGCGCGCGCTTCGGGAGGCGGCCGCCCAGCCCTGACCCGGCACGGCAACCCGGCCGCCGGGGGCCTACCCGGTAGTACCGGAGGGCTGCCCCGCTCTGCAACGCACCAGTTGCTGCCGCAGCCAACCCGACCGGTCCGGCTTTCTCCACAACCCCGCGGCCTGTACCGGACAGGACCCGGACCGGACCCGGCGCGGCCCGCACCCACCTCCGGGACCTCCCCTCGCTCCAACCGAGCCGGGCACAGCCACCGGACCCGCCCCCAAGACCATCTCCCGGCATCAGGCATGCCCGGAACGGGGCGGACCGCACCGTGTCGACGAAGCCGCCCGCGCCCGCGATGGCCGGCCCGTCCGGTGCTGACGTGCCGATGGTCAGGGGGTCCGGGCCGGACCGCTCCACCGGATGCGGGGCCAAGCGACGATCGGGCGATCGTCCCGCCGGGCGCCTGCTGCCACGCTCCGCGGCATGAGTTCCCCCCTGACGAAGACCGCTCGCCAACCGCGACGCCGACCGCTCCTCGTGGTCGCGGCCGTACTGGTGTCCCTGGAGGTCCTCGCCACGACGATGGCGGCGGTCGCGCTGGCGACCGCGCCGGCATGGAGCCTTGGCTCGGCCCTCGTAACTGGCATCGAGACCGGATCCGCAGTGATCGACCGCGCTGCCGAGGCCGTTGTCCCGGCGGTCGACCCCGCGGTCGACCCCGCGGTCGACGCCGCGCCGGGCGAGTCCCCCATCACGCGTCCGCCGTCCCGCTGGTTGCGCCTCGTGGCCGAGGAACCCAGAGCCCTCGAGGCGTCACGCAGCGCCCTCCAGGACGCCCGCGACGCCGAACAGGCCCTCGCCCAGCTCCAGCTCGTGGAGCCCGCCCCCGTGGCGGACGAGGCGCCCTCCGATCCTCCGCCGGCCGATGCCGGAGACGAGACGACGGCGGCGGCCGGTGGGCTGGCCGGAGCCGGCCGCGCGGCCGCCGTCGTCCCGAATCGCCTCCGGATCCCCTCCCTCGGGATCAGCCAGACCATCCGGCAGTTCCCGTGCGACCGATCGCAGCCCCCCGACAACTTCGTCTACCAGTGGGGATGTGCCGGGCGCAACAACCTGTACCTGCTCGGCCACGCCTACTCGGTCTTCGCGCCGCTCCATGACGCGTACGCCAACGGGCAGCTCCAGGTGGGGATGCTGGCCACGTTCACGGGCGCGGACGGCGCCGTCCAGACCTACCGCGTGACGACGTGGCGCCTGGTCCGTCCCGACCAGACGGCCTGGGCGATTGCCAGTCAGCCGGTCCCCAGCATGACGCTCCAGACCTGCTACGGCCCCAACAGCGAGCTCCGCCTGCTGGTCCGCCTCGTGCTGGCCAGCTGACGCAGGCGCCCACGACCAGGGCCGGCCTCCTGCGCGAATCGGGGACGTGCCCTAGTGTGTCAACCATGTCCGAGCTCCCCACCTCGGCCGGTCCCGTCGAGGATGCGCCGCTGGCCAACACCGATGGTCAGGCTGGCTCCTCAGCGTCCTGGCTCCGGCAGGCCATCCTGATCCGCCTCCGCCAGGGAGGACCCGCGTCTCCGGATGAGCTGGCCACGGCCCTTGGGGCCAGCCGCACGGGCGTCCTCCAGCAGCTGCGGACCCTCGAGAGCGCGGACCTGGTTCGCCACGTGACGGAACGCCACGGCGTGGGCCGGCCTCGCCATCGCTACGACGTGACCCCGGCCGCCCAGAAGACCTTCCCCTCCAACTACTCGGGGCTGGCCAACGGGCTGCTCCTGGCCATCCAGTCAGTCGGCGGCGACCAGCTCATGGACAGAGTGCTCGCCGACCACCGCCGGCGCGTCAGCGACCGCGTCAAGGGCCTCCTCGCCGAGCGGCTGCCGGCCAACGCCACCATCGTGGACAAGGTTCGCGAGCTAGCGGTGATCCAGGACGAGCAGGGCTACCTGTCGGAGGTCCAGCTTGGGGCGGACGGCATCATCCGCCTGCACGAGCGCAACTGCGCGGTCTACAGCGTGGCGAGCGGCGCGCCCGCGGTCTGCGCCGCGGAGCTGGCGCTCTTTCGCGAGATCCTGGGCGGGGATGTGGTGCGGGAGAGTCACATCGCGGCCGGCGACCGCTGCTGCACCTACCGGGTGGGCACGTCCGACTGACGGGTCCGCGCGAGCGACGGCCGGTCAGGCTTCCTCGCGCTCCACGCTGATGCGCGTGGCGGGCTGGACGCGGAAGGACGGCACGTCCCCGGCATTCCGGACGAACGACGCGGCCATCGCGGTCGAGGCGGCCTGCTCCTGCTCATCGACCGACAGGATCCCCAGCCGCCCCAGCGTGGCCATCTCGTCGCGGATGTACGTCCGCAGCATCTCGGGGCCATCGGTGCTGATCGTGAAGCGGACCTCGTTGCGCCGAAAGGTGTCGAAGATCCAGCGAAACTCGTCCCAGCCGGACACCACCTTGGTGTGAAGGTTGGAGCTGGGGCAGATCTCCAGGACGATCCCCCGCTCCCGCAGCATCGCCATCGCGCGCGGGTCGTAGGCCGCCTTGACGCCGTGGCCGATCCGGTCGGGCTCCAGCAGCTCGATGACGCGCGCGACCTCCTCGATCGGGCCCGATTCGCCGGTGTGCACGGTGATTCCCAGGCCGTGCTGGCGCGCGCGCTGGAAGAGTCGCCGGTAGTCGGCGACGCGGAACATCGCGGACTCGGGCCCCGCCACGTCAATCCCCACCACGCCGCGATCGCGCCAGGCGATCGCCTTCTCCACGATGATCTCGTTGAGCTGGAACGGGAACGAGCGATCCAGGCAGAAGATCAGGCCGGGCTTGACCGGGTACTCCAGCATCGCCCGATCCATGCCCCGCACGGCCGCCGCGATGATGTGGTCCAGGTCCTGCTCGCCGTTCCGGTTGCGCTTCATGGGGTTGAAGCGGAGCTCCACGGTGGTGACGTTGTTCTTGCGGTAGGCGCCGCCGACCACCTCGTAGACGCTGCGCTCAACCGCCAGCGGCGAGCTCTGGATCAGCTCCGTCCAATGGAAGAGCTGCAGGTAGCCGTCGAAGCTCTGCGAGCGCTTCGAGACCGTGATCATCTCCCGGAATGCCCAGTAGTCCTTGGTGGGGAGCTTGATCCCCTGGGCGTGGGCGATGCCCCACATGATGGCCGGGGCCACCGCGCTGCCCAGGTGGCAGTGGAGCTCGGCGAGTGGGATGGAGCGGGAGAGCAGGCGGACCATGGCCCGAGCATACCCGAACACGGCGCGGGCCAGCCGGGCTCCACCAGGCCACGATTCCGGCGCATCGAGGGGCCGGTCCATGTCCTGGGCATCCCGGAGGAAGAGGCGAAGCGGATGGGCCGGGCGCTCCTTGCCCGCGTCGGCCTCGGGACCAAGGAGGCCGCCTACCCCGGGCAGTTCTCGGGCGGCCAGCAGCAGCGCGTGGCGATTGCCCGGGCCCTGGCCATGAAGTCGTCGCTGATGCTCTTTGACGGGCCCACCTCCGCCCTGGACCCCGAGATGATCGGTGAGGTCCTGGCGGTGGTGAAGGAGCTGGCGGCCGAGGGGATGACGATGATCCTGGTCAGCCACGAGATGAGCTTCGCCCGCGAGGTGGCGACGAGGATCGTGATGATGGACGAGGGTCAGGTCGTGGAGGTGGCACCTCCCGAGGAGTTCTTCTCGAACCCAACGAGCGAGCGGACGCGGGCCTTCCTCTCGAAGATCCTCTTGCGTCGGCCCGGCCGGGCGGCGGCCGCGTTCGAATGAGCGAGGGCGTCAGGCCGCCCCGTTCGAATGAGCGAGGGGCGTCAGCCGGCCAGGGTCCCCGGGACCACGCGGCCCTGCGCGTCGAGCGTCGCCTGCCGGCGCAGCGCCTTCAGCTCCGCGCCCGGCACCTGGCCTCGCGCGTGGTACGAGGAGCGGACCAGCGGCCCCGACTCCACGTGCCTGAACCCCATCGCCAGCGCCTCGACCTTCATCTCCGCGAACTCGTCGGGGTGGTAGTAGCGCTCCACCGGCAGATGGGCCGGCGTCGGCCGCAGGTACTGGCCGATGGTCAGGATGTCGCAGTCGACCTCGCGGAGGGCCAGGAATGCCTCGGTCATCTCGGGGCCTGTCTCGCCCAGGCCCACCATGAGCGAGCTCTTGGTATGGGCCACGCGACCCAGCTCGGCGGCGTAGACCTTGGCGCGGGAGAGGACGCCCAGCGTCCGGTCCCAGCGTGCGCGCTTGCGCACCGGCTTCTGCAGCCGGCGCACCGTCTCCAGGTTGTGATTGAGGATATCCGGCCCGGCGCTCATCACCTCGCGGAGCGGCGCCTCCTCGCCGTTGAAGTCCGGGATCAGGACCTCGATGCCCATCCCGGGGCACGCCTCCCGCGACAGGCGGATGGTCTCGGCGAACGCATGGGCGCCCCCATCCGCAAGGTCATCGCGGGCGACGGACGTGACCACCACGTGCTCAAGGCCCAGGTGGCGGAGCGCCTCAGCGACCCGCCGCGGCTCGTCGTCGTCGAACCAGGTGGGCCGGCCGGTCTTGATGGCGCAGAAGCCACAGGCCCGGGTGCAGGTGTCGCCCAGGATCATGATGGTGGCGGTGCGATCGTCCCAGCACTCCCCGATGTTGGGGCAGCGGGCCTCCTCACACACCGTGTTGAGGTTGAGGCCGGCCAACAGGTCCTTCATGTCGCGGTAGCCGTCACCACCGGGCAGCTTGGCCTTGATCCAGTCCGGGTGACGGCGGACCACCGCGTCGCCGCCCGGGAGGCCGGCCCCGCCCATCGCGATGCTCAGGGGCTGGAACGGCGCATGGCCGTGCCCGCCGGCGTGCCCGCCCGGCTGGAGGATGGGAAGGTCGCGTGCCATCGGTGGTTCGGTGCCCCCTGGTTGGATCGCTATCGCTGGCGGCCGCTGCCTGCCGGCTGCGGGCGCCTAGTAGATGGGGGTGTCCGGACCCACGGCCTCGAGCCACGCCTTGACGTCGCCCATGAACCGCCCGACCTGGGCGCCATCGGTGGCGCGATGGTCGAAGACCACCGGCACGTTCATCATCGAGCGGATCGCGATCACGTCGCCCCGCGAGGTCTCCAGGACCACCGGCCGCTTCACGATCGCCTCGAGGTTGACGATGGCAATCTCCGGCGTGTTGATGATGCTGCTGCTGAAGACGGAGCCAAACGACCCGGTGTTGTTGACCGTGATGGTGCCGCCCTGCAGGTCGGCCAGGCGAAGCTTGTTGGAGCGGGCTCGCTCGGCGAGGTCCACCACCGCGCGGTTGAGGCCGCTGATCGAGAGCTGGTCTGCATCCTGGATCACCGGGACGATCAGGCCGTCGTCGACCGCGATGGCGACGCCGACGTTGATTCGCCGCTTCACCAGGAGCCCGCCCTCCGTCCAGTGCGCGTTAATCCGGGGATGGCGGCGGAGTGCCTCCACCACCGCCTTGATGACAAACGGCACATAGCTGAGGTTCGCGCCTTCGCGGGCGCGGAAGGCCGCCTTGTTGGCTTCGCGGAGCGCCACCAGGCCAGTGACGTCCACCTCGACCATGGTGCCGGCGTGCGGGACGGTGCTCTTGCTCCGGGCCATCGCCGTGGCGACGCCCTTGCGCATCTGCGACCAGGCGATCAGCTGCTCGTTCTCGCCGGCGGCGAAGGTCACCGGGGCGCCTGGCTGGGAGGCCGGGCGGGACGAAGACGGAGCGGCAGCGGGGGTGGCCGCCACTGGTGCGGCGGGGGCCGGTGCGGCCGGCAGCGAACCGGAGGCGCGGGCGGCCAGGTACGCCTCGACGTCGTCGCGGGTGAGGCGGCCGCCTCCACCAGTCGCGGGGATCTGCTCGGGTGACAGGCCGTTCTCGCGCAGCAGGCGGCGCACGGCGGGGCTCATGCGGGCATCGGGATCGCCGCCGGCGGCGACCGGGGCTGCGGCGGTGCTCGCCATGACCACGGGGGCTGGGGCGGCGGGGACCGGGGCGAGCGCGGCTGCGATCGGCACGAACGGCGCTGGTGTCGCCGGGGTTGGGGCGGGAGCCACGGCGCCGGCGGCCTCCTCGATCTCCGCGATCTCCGCGTTGTTGGGGACCGTCTCGCCTTCCTGGACCAGGATGGCGATCAGGGTGCCCTCGAACGGGGACGGGACCTCGGCGTTGACCTTGTCGGTGATGACCTCCAGCAGCGCCTCGTACTTCGCTACGTGATCACCGGGCTTCTTGAGCCACTTCCCGATTGTCCCCTCGGCCACGCTCTCGCCGAGCTGCGGCATCGTCACCTTGGCCACGAAGAGACCTCCTGGGCGGATCGAACCTGCTGCTGGCGGCCAGGCCTTGCCCGGCGCCTCGTTCCGTGTAGTGTCGCCCATCGCCCGCCGCTTCGCCAGCGGGCGAACGACGCCTGCCCGGACCGACGGTGGCAGCTCAGGCGAACGGGTTGTACGGGCGGACGCCAGCCAGGGTGGATCCAGTTGCCATGTCCTCCGTGGCCAGCTGCTTGGCGCCAGCCCGCCGCGCCGCCTCGAGGATCATTGCGTCCCAGAACGAGAGGCGCAGGCGCTCCTCAAGCTCGGATGCCGCGAGGATCAACGCCACGTCAGGCGACCCGGCAACCCAGGGCGCGTAGGCATGGACCACCTCGCGGGCTGTGGCCGGGGGCATCGAGGGTCGGAACTTGCGGGTGGCAACGGCGTAGAACTCCTGGAGCACCTGCGTGCTGAGGCGCCCGGATCGCGTCTCCCACAACTCGTCGAGGAGGTCGCGGGCCACGCGTTGACGCACTGGGTCCGCGGCATCGTGAGCGTAGACGAGGACATTCGTGTCGACGAAGGTGACTTGGGCCTCAGCCGCCGGGCTACCGCTGGTGGAGGTCATCACGGCTCCACACAGGGCTCCCGCGGTCGATCTCGGACTCCATCAGGGTGCGCGCCTGGGCCCACGCCTCCTCGTAGCGTTGGTCGTCCTGGACCATCGCCTCCAGTGAGCGAGCCACAAGCGCGCTGACGGAGCTTCCTCGCTTGGCTGCCACCACCTTGGCGCGTCGCACGATCGCCTCGTCCAGCTGAACCGTCAGGTTGGTCTTCGCCATCGGACATCTCCACAGCACGTCACGTGGACCACAGCCAATCACGTGGCGACGTCCGATCAGCGAGCACGAGATCGGCCAGCGCTCGCCAACCACTTATCGCTTTCGGGTCCGCGCCTCGATGATCGGCTCGACGAACTGACGGTGACAGTCGATGACACGATCCGTGAGCGCCGAGAGCTCGGCCAGGAGCGCGTCGTCGACCCCGTTGAAGTTGAAGCACGACTTGCCCTGCATGTGCGCCCGCAAGGCCGGCGACATCCCGTCCAGGAGTTGCGGCCGCGCGTAGACCGCCATCAGGTAGAAGCTGACGTACCGCTTGCCGAGTCGCGTGCCAGCAACAAAGCCCCACGGCTTGCCCGTCGCCTCGGGCAGCTCCAGGACGGTGCCGCCGTCCCCTTCACGGACCGCGAATCGGTCGGCGTGCGGTGCCAGGATGGCCTTCAGGCGTTCATGGACGGCGGGCAGGTCGGCTTCGGCCATCGGGACGCGCTCCTCCAGACGTACGGGGCGACTTCAGGAACCCATCCTCGCACCCATCCTGGGCCCGCCACAAGGGCGGTGAAGGTGGCGGACAACAAGCGCCTCGGCATCGGCCAGGCCGGGACCGATTCCGGCGAATTCCCGCAATGGTGGCGTTCGTCAGGCCGGCTGGGCCGAACAGGCGCGGCCCGTGCACGCGACGCCTGCAGGATTCCGGCAGCCACCACGCCGCTGGGCAACTGGCCGGGAATGACTGACGAAGACCACCCGGGCGGGTACATGGCAGAACCCGCGGCTGGCGGCTGGCGACGGGCGACGGGCGACGGCGGCGGCGCGAGCCCGGCGGTACGCCGCGAGCCCGTCAGTACGCCGCGAGCCTCCGGATGCCGGAGGTAATCTTGTCCGGGTTGACCATGAACCAGTCCTCCAGCACGTGGTTGTAGGGCACCCCGGGCACATCCGGGCCGGCGATGCGCGTCACCGGCGCGTCCAGGTAGTCGAACGCCTCCTCGGCCACCAGCGCGGCGATCTCCGCGCCGTAGCCGCCGAACCGGTTGTCCTCGTGGACGATCAGGCACTTGCCGGTCTTGCGGACCGAGTTGAGGACCGTCTCGGTGTCGAGCGGTCGGAGCGTCCGGAGGTCGATGACCTCGACGCTGATCCCCTCCTCGTCCACCCGGGCCGCCGCCTCCAGCGCGTGGTGAGCCATCAGCCCATACGCGATGACCGTCACCTGCGTCCCGGCCCGCGTGATCGCAGCGCTCCCCAGCGGCGTCACGTAGTCGGTGTCGGGGACCTCGCCGCGGACGGATCGGTAGAGCTTCTTGTGCTCCAGGAAGAGCACCGGGTCCGGGTCCCGGATCGCCGAGCGAAGCAGCCCGCGGGCATCCAGCGGCGTCGACGGCACCACCACCTTGATCCCGGGGATGTGCGTGAAGAACGCCTCCACCGACTGGCTGTGGTACAGCGCGCCGTGCACCCCGCCGCCGTACGGGGCGCGGATGGTCATCGGCAGCCCCAACGCGTTGTTGGTCCGGTAGCGCATCCGGGCGGCCTGCGACTGGATCTGGTTGAACGCCGGGAAGATGAAGTCGGCGAACTGGATCTCGGCAACGGGCCGGAGACCGTTCACGGCGGCACCGATGCTGACGCCGACGATCATCGACTCGGTGAGCGGCGTGTCGATCACCCGCTCCTCCCCGAACTCGATCTGGAGGCCATCCGTGGCCAGGAAGACGCCGCCCTTCAGCCCGACGTCCTCGCCGAGCAGGATGATCGACGCGTCCCGCCGCATCTCCTGCGCGAGCGTCTCGCGGATCGCCTCGATGAACGTTCGGACGGCCATTAGTCGCGCCCCGTCCCGAAGCCCCAGGCGGGCGGCCGCTCGCCCGGCCAGTCCTCGGCAAAGACCCAGCGAGCCACGTCCTCGACCACGGGGTCCGCGGCCGCCTCGGCGAAGCGCGTTGCGTCCTCGACCTCCGCCGCGATCTCGGCGGTCATTGCCGCCTCGGCGGCGTCCGTGAGCACGCCCGCGGCCCGCAGCTGCCCGCGGAAGGCCGGCAGCGGGTCCAGGGCGCGATGGGCGGCGATCTCCTCCTCGCTCCGGTAGCGGGTCTGCTGATCGTCGGACGAGTGGGCGGTCAGGCGCTCCACCTTGGCCTCGATGAGGGTTGGGCCCTCGCCGGCCCGGGCGCGGCGGACGGCCTCCTTGGCGGCGATGTAGCAGCCCAGCACGTCGGTCCCGCGAACGATCACGCCCGGGATCCCGTACGCGACCGCGCGTGACGCGACGTCGTCCACCGGCAGCTCACGGGCGCTGGGGACGCTGATCGCGTAGCCGTTGTTCTCGACCACGTAGATGAACGGCAGGTGGTGGATGGCGGCGAAGTTCAGCGCCTCGTGGACATCGCCCTGGTTCGAGGAGCCCTCGCCGGTCGAGGTGACGACCACCTCCCCCGTCCCCCGCAGCTTGGCGGCCAAGGCGATGCCCACCGCGTGGAGCACCTGCGACGCGACCGGCGAGCTGACCGACAGGATCTTCCGGCCGATGTGGCCGTAGTGATTGGGCATCTGGCGCCCACCCGACGACGGATCGTCGGCGCGAGCGTACGACCCCAGCAGGATCTCGCGCGGGGTCATTCCCATCCGGAGGACGGCCGTGATGGACCGGTAATACGGTGCCAGCCAGTCCTCGCCCGGGCGCAGCGCCCAGGTGATGCCGGCCTGGGCGCCCTCGTGTCCCTGGCCGCTGATCACGAACGCCACGCGACCGGAGCGGTTGAGGATCCACATGCGCTCGTCGAGGGCGCGCCCCAGGGCCATCACGCGGTAGAGGCCCACCAGGTCGTCCCGGGTCAGCCCGGCGGACGCCGCCGGCGCCGTCAGGTCGTTCGGCTGGTTGGCGGAGACGTCCATCCTGGTTCGGCGCCTCCGCTGACCGTCAGAAGTTGATCGACCGACCGTCGACCGCCATCGCCGCCTCGCCGAGGATCTCGGACAGGGTCGGGTGGGCATGCGTGGTGTTGCCAATCTCCCAGGCCGTGGCGTCCAGCGCGAACGCGAGCGACGCCTCGGCGATCAGGTCCGTCGCATGCGGGCCGATGATGTGGACCCCCAGCGTGTCGCCCGTCTCCGGGTTGCTGATGATCTTGGCGAAGCCCTCGTACTCGCCGCCGATGATCGCCTTGCCGATCGCCTGGAACGGCACCTTGCCCACCTTGTAGGGCAGGGACTGGGCGCGGCACTGCTCCTCGGTCCGGCCGATGGAGGCGATCTCGGGGTGGCAGTAGGTGGCGCGCGGCTGGGCGTTGTAATCGAAGCCGTGGACGTCCGGATCGCCCACGATCGTGTGGACGGCCGTCAGGCCTTCGTGCGCCGCGACGTGCGCCAGCCAGAGCCCGCCCACGATGTCGCCGATCGCGTACACGTGCGGCTCCCTGGTGCGCATGTACGGATCGACCTTGATCACGCCGCGCTCGGTCTCGATCCGCGTGGTCTCGAGACCGATGTTCTCGATGTTCGCCGCCCGGCCGATCGCGACCAGGAGGAGGTCGAACGACAGCTCCTTGGCCTCCCCGCCTTCGGGACCGACCGTGATCCGAACGGCGTCCTCGTCCGAACGAACCCCCGCGACATCGAAGCGGGCATCGGTCATGACGGTGATGCCGCGCTTGGTGAAGCTGCGCACGAGCGCGGCGCTGACATCGTCGTCCTCGAGTGGCACGATGGCGGGCAGGTATTCGATCAGCGTCACCTGGACGCCCACGTCGTGGAAGAACGAGGCGAACTCCACGCCGACGGCGCCGGCGCCCACGATCGCGATGGAGGCCGGCAGCGCCTCCAGGCGGAGGATGTCGTCGGAGGTGACGATCCGGCGGCCATCCGGGACCAGCCCCGGCAGGCTCCTGGTCCGTGAGCCCGCGGCCAGGATGACGTCCGTGGCTTCCAGGATCCGCTCGCCGCCGGCACCCGGTGTCCCGTCCTCGCCCGCGAGCGTGACGACCACCTTGCCCGGCCCGTCCAGGCGGCCGCGGCCCTGGACCCACGTCACCTTGTTCTTGGTCACCAGCGACTTGAGGCCGGTCCACATCCGCTTCACGACCTGGTCGCGCCGGGCCGCGATCTTGGCGAAGTCCGCGACGGGCTCACCCACCGTGATGCCCAGGTCGGCCGCGTGGCGGATCCGGTCGGCCAGCGCCGCGGATTCCAGCAGCGCCTTGGTGGGGATGCAGCCCCGATGGAGGCACGTCCCGCCGATCTTGTCCTCATCGACGAGGGCCACGCGGAGGCCCAGCTGGGCGGCCCGAAACGCGGCGCTGTAGCCGCCCGTGCCCGCACCGAGCACGACGAGATCAAAGTCGTTGGACGAACCTGCGGCCATCTGTCAGGGGAACCCCACGCTGCGGCACACCCGCGGGGCGGGTGGAAGAAGTGGAACCATGCTACGCGCCGACTCGCGAGGGGCGCAACAGCCCGTCCGGCCCCTGCCGCGGCCGACTGGACGGCGCCGCGAGCAGCACCGTCGGGCGCTGGCCGTCCGTCGTGGTGGTGCGGCCCGGTGCTAGACTCCGCGACCGGTGGCACCCGGACCGGCCGGGTCGCTGGCTTGAAGGTGACCGTGAACACGCTGCAGATCGCGCTCCTGCTGGCCGCCGCCTACCTGGGCGGTTCCATCCCCATGGGGGTCCTGGTGGCCAGGCTGACCGGTGGGACGGATCCCCGGACCGTTGGCTCGGGGCGCACGGGCGGCACCAACGCCCTCCGCGCTTTGGGCCGCAAGTGGGCGCTGGTCGTGGTGGCGGGCGACATCCTCAAGGGCACGTTCCCGGTGCTGCTGGCCCGCCTGGTGAGCGACGGTGACGCCGGCGTCGAGGTGCTGTGCGCCGGGGCGGCCGTGATCGGATCGTCAAACTCGATCTTCGTGGGCTTCCGCGGCGGACGCGGCGTGGGCGCCGGCGTCGGCACCCTGCTGATCATCCAGCCGCTGGTGATCCCGCTCGTGGCACCGGTCTTCGTCGGGGTGATCCTGGTGACGCGCTACGTGTCGCTGGGGTCCCTGCTGGGCTCGGCGGCGATCCTGCCGGGCATGCTCCTGGTCTGGGCAGTCGCGCCCGGGGCCGTGCCGCCCGCGTACCTGGCCTGGGCGACAGTCGGGCCGGCGTTGGTCTGGCTGGCGCATCGCGACAACATCCTCCGCCTGCTCCGTCACGAGGAGCGCAAGTTCGACCTGGGGATGCTGGGCAACCGCCGCCGCGGGGCGGGATAGGGACCCGAGGCGCCCCAGCGAGTCGCCGCGTCACGCGGCTTCATGGGGTGCGGCGGGTCCGCGTACTGTCATCGCATCCGGTCCAGCGCACCTGCGCGTGACGACTCTTGACGAGGACAGGACGGCGAGCGCGTCAACAACGCGGACCTCATGGTGCAGATGCTGGCGGAGGCCGGCGTCACCCGCGGCTTTGGCATCCCCAGCGGGAACGTCCTGCCGCTCATCGAGGCGATGCGCACGGGCGGCATCGACTTCGTGCTGACCGCGCACGAGGGCTCGGCCGCCTTCGCCGCCGACGTGTCCGGGCGCATGACCGGCGTCCCCGGGCTGTGCATCGCCACCCTGGGCCCGGGTGCCACCAACCTGACGACGGGCGTAGGCGGCGCCTGGCTGGATCGATCGCCCCTCATCGCCATCACCTGCAACGTGCCCACCAGCCAGCTGGGCCGAAGGGTCCAGATGGCAATCGACCACCACGCGCTCTTCGCGCCGATCACCAAGGCGAGCCTCGCCGCCCGCTTCGACAACGTGGCCGAGGTGACGGCGGCGGCAATCCGGATCGCGATGACGGAGCCGCGCGGACCGGTGCACATCGACCTTCCGGAGGACGTATCCGTGGCCCCGGCGTCGGATCACCGCATCCCGACGACCGCCCCTGCTGTCCCGAGGCTCGCCGGCGACGCGGAGATCGAGCGCGCCGCCACCATCATCGCCGCCGCCCGCCGGCCGATCGCGGTACTGGGCAGCTCCGCCACGCGGATGGCGCATCCCGAGCGCCTGGTGGCCTTCGTCGAGCGGCACGGCATGCCCGTCGCCACGACAACGATGGCGAAGGGCCTGATGGACGACGACCACCCCCTGGCCATCGGCTGCATCGAGCGGGCGCGACGCCAGGAGCAGCGGCGGTTCATCCAGGGTTGCGACCTGGTCATCGGGCTGGGCTACGACACGATCGAGGTGGAGTACGAGGCCTGGATCGGCGACCGTCCACTCCTCGCCATCGACATCGAGGCGCCGGACCTCGCGCCATCGGTGGCCCTCGCGGGCACCGTGATCGGCGATCTCGACGACGCCCTGGCCCGGCTGAGCCGGCGCCCGGCGCCCGGCAACGACTGGCAGGCGGGGGAGATCGTCCGGCACAAGGCCGCCTTCCAGGCAGCGCTCCGGCCGCCGGGTGCAGGCCTCACGCCGCACGCGGTGATGGATGCCTGCCGTGCGGCGTTGCCGGCGCACGTCATCGGGTCGTTCGACGTCGGCGCCCACACGCACCAGATCGCCAGCCAGTGGGCCGCACACGAGCCGCGCACCTTCCTGGCCACGAACGGCTGGTCGTCGATGGGCTTTGGCCTGCCGAGCGCGATCGCGGCGAAGCTGGCGGCCCCCGACCGGCCGGTGCTCTGCCTGATCGGGGACGGCTGCTTCCAGATGACCTGTGGCGAGCTTGCCACCGCACGGCGGGCCGGCATCACACTCCCGGTCGTGGTGATCGACGACCGCTGGCTCAGCCTCATCCGCGTCAAGCAGGCGCGCCGGGGGCTCGCGCCGTACGGCTCCTGGCTGGACCCGGCGGTGGAGGCGCGGCGCACGCCACCGAGCCACTATGTCGGCATCCCGGCGTTCGGCATCCGAACAGCAGGAGGCCTGCGCGACGCCCTGGCCGCCGCGTTCCCGGCCGACGGTCCGACCGTCATCGAGGCGGCCGTGGACCCTGCTGCGTACATGGACACCTTGTTCGACTGACGCCCCGCGGTCGGCCGCGGCACCGCCCGGGAATCGATCGACCCGAGTCGGCTGACGACCCGGGTCGGGGATCTATGCTGGTTCGGCGGGCCCCCAGTGGGCCCGCGCCGAGAGGAGATCAGCCGCCGCGCATGCTCCGGAAGCAGTCGCTGCAGTAGACGGGCTTGCCGCTGGTGGGGCGGAACGGGACCTGGGCGTCGCGGCCACAGTTGCTGCACGTCGCCGTGAACATCTCGCGGGGGCCGCGATCACCGCTGCCGTAGCCGCCGCCGCTGCTGCTCTCGCCGTAGCCACCGGCGCTGTAGCCGCCGCCAGCACCGTAGCTGCCGTAGCTGCTACCGCCGCCGCCACCACCACCGCCGCCGCCCGTCGCGCCGCGCGAAGCCTTGCGGCTGGCTCGGCAGGTGGGGCAGCGACGCGGCTCCGTGAAGCCACGCTGCGCGTAGAAATCCTGCTCCGACGCGGTGAACACGAACTGCTGTCCGCAGTCGGCACAGGCCAGGGTCTTGTCGCTGTACACGGTACGAAAAAACTCCTCTCGGCAACCACGCGAGTCCCCGTGTTTCTCGCGTCAGCCGTGAGAGGAGTCGGAGTCGACGTGAAGCCTGATCTGAAGCCTCGGGAACGCTTCCCTAGGCGTTACGAGGCGGGAGTCTACGCGGCAATTTCAGAATTGCATAGCCCCATTCGCCCGGATTCTGGAACGATTTCGGGGCCAGGAGTCGGCCGATTCGATCACGTTGTCGATGAAATCCCGCGCAGGCGACCGGATGAGCCGGGGGTCACGCCTCCGGGGGCCGGCGACCGGCGATCCGCCACAGGATCCAGGCGGTCACGACCACCAGCAGGATGATGGCGAGGGGCGTGTGGAAGACCACGCGCTGCACGTCATCGGGAAGGGCGCTGGTCGCCATGGCGGCCCCCAGGACGGCCACGACCACCAGGGCCGCGATGATCAGAACCTCGCGCAGCGCCCGGCGCCACGGCACGAGCGGGGCGAGATCGCCGGCCGGCTCGCGAGTCGGTCCGTCCAGCGCTGTCATGCCCGATCGGCTTCCGGCGGGATTCCGATCGGAGCGACCAGCACCTTGCCTGCCAGCCGACCGCCGATCCGCGTCAGCAGCCCGCTCTTGGGTCGATGGAACGTCACGGTGAGGTCCGCCTGCACGACCGGATCCGACGGCTCGCCGGAGGTGAGATCAACGGCCGTGGGCGTGTCCACGGCGACCACCGGCACCCCGTCGGCGCGGGCGCGCAGGACGATCTCGACCGCCCCACGGATGGGATCGCGAAGGGACCCCAGGCTGCCGGTGCCAAGCAGGGCATCGACCACGACCGCGGCCTTCTCGATCCCCTGGGCGATGATCGACAGGTCGCGCGCGTTGGACGCATGCATCCTGGTCACGTGCTCCTGACCGTCCAGCCGGTCCCAGTTCCGGGCAGATTCCGTGGTGCGCGGGCGCGCCTCGCTGGCGACGAAGACGACGATGACGCGGGCACCCTGCCGGGCGAGATAGCGCGCGGCGACGAAGCCATCGCCTCCGTTGTTGCCGGGGCCACACAGGATGAGGATGGGGCCACTCCCCCACCGACCCAGGTCAACGGCGAGCGAACGGACGGCCGCGGCAACCGCGGTCCCGGCGTGCTCCATGAGGCGTTGGGCGGGAACCCCGAAGGCCTGCGCGCGTCGGTCGGCGCCGGCCATGGCCTCGGCCGAGATCGGAGTCCGCGCCTTTGCCCCGGACCAGCGGCGGCGAAGCCCGCGCAGGTCGAGCGTGAAGATCGCGGGGTCGTCGGCCGGGAGCGGGCCGTCGGGGGCGACAACCTGCGGGGCGGACGGCGGCGTTTGGGGTTCCATGGGAGCGCAAGCGTAGCCGAGGCGAGCACGGCCCGTGGGCGACCATGCCTGCGCGCCTCAGGCGAGCGGGAGCCGTCCTCGGGCTGGGTCGGCCGGGTCGCGCTGGGCCAGTCCCTCGCGCTCCAGGGCCGCCAATGCACCAGCCACGGCCGCTGCGGGATGCCCGCCGATGGCCTCGCGCAGGTCCACCCAGTCGCCGTCCACGGCGTCGCGCAAGCGATCCAGGATCCGGCCGCGCAGCCAGCGGGTGGTGGTTTCGAAGGGGACGGCCGCCTCGCGCGTCCGGGCGGGCCGCGGCGTCTTCGGCGTCGCCGAACCAATGTCGCCGCGTCCGGATGCCGCCCGCGCCACGCCGACGCGGCACCACGGCAGGGCCGGGCAGTCGGCGCAGCGTGGATTGCGTGGCTTGCAGAAGACTGCCCCGATGTCCATCAGCGCGTGCGTCCAGTGGCCGGGCCGGCTTGGCGGTACCGACGCGTCGGCCATCGCCTGGATCTCGCGGGGCGAGGGCGCCCTGGCGGCCGTGGCCGCGGCGCCAGGGCCGTCTGCCGCATGCACCGCCCCATCTGCCGGCCCCACCGCCGCGCCTACGGACCCGTCCCCCACCAGGGACCGCACCAGGACCCGTCGAACATTCGTGTCCACCGCGCCCACGGGCTGCCCAAAGGCCAGCACGGCCACCGCCCGGGCGGTGTACGGGCCGATGCCCGGCAGGTGCTCCAGCTCCGCGATGTCGCGCGGGAGGTCGCCGCCGTGTGCCTCCTCGACCACGATCGCGGTGGCCCGGAGCGCCAGGGCGCGGCGGTTGTAGCCCAGTCCGCGCCACGCCCGCAGGACATCGGCCGGGGAGGCGGCCGCGAGCGCCGCGAAGGTCGGAAAGGCGACCAGGAACCGGCCCCACGCCTCGGCCGCCCGGGACGCCTGCGTCTGCTGCGCCATCGCCTCCGAGACCAGGATCGCGTAGGGATCCGTGGTGCCGCGAAACGCCAGGTGTCGGCCCTGGGCGTCATACCAGGCCAGGATGGCGTCGCGCATCGCGTCGGGCACACGCCGGATCGCCGGCCCCTGGGCCGCGCTCGCCTCGGCAGATCGCGCCGCCGGCCTAATCGCCGCGGATCCCGCCGCCGGCCCCGCGGCGGCGGATCGTGCGCCGGTCCTCACCTCAGCAGGCGAGCATCAGCGCGGCGACGAGGAGTGCTAGCCCAGCGATCGCCGCCACCAGGTCCCGTCCCTGCCAGCGCAGGTCGCGGTACCAGGTCCTCTCCCCCAACCCGAACGCGCGGGCGTCCATCGCCAGCGCCAGTGCGTCCCCCTGCCGGATCGCCCGGACCAGCAGCCCCAGGAGCAGCCGCGGATGCCACGTCCAGCGCATGCCGCGGATCCGCCGCGAGGCGCGGAGCGCGCCCAGGTCGTCGGCCAGCCGCGGGATCGACTGGTAGGCAGCCAGCGCTCCGTACCCGAACCGCGGTGAGACGCCGGCGTGCCGGACGAGGGAATCGACCAGCCGCGTGGAATCCGTGGTCTGGCTGAAGGTCACCGCCGTCGTCCCAATCGCCACGATCCGGGCGAACAGCCCGACGGCCGTGAGCAGGGCGGGGGTCGTGATCCGGAGGGGACCCAGGGCGACCGCGACGACGGCCGCAGGGTCGGCATTGTGGGTCGAGAAGACCGCGCTGAACACGGCGATCCCGCCGGCGGCGATGGCGAGTGGCGCGGCGCCCCGGGCGAACCTCGAGACCGGCACGGCGCCCAGGGTCACAGCGGCCACGACGCCGATCAGGGCGAGGAAGACGGGCGGACGAGCGTCCGTGGTGAGGGCCAGACCGGCCAGCCAGGCAAATGCGATGCCCAGCTTGATGACGGGGCTCACGCGGCCCAGCCGGCTGTCAAGCTGCGAGTCCGGGACCACGAGCTGGACGATCACGAGCCGTCCGGCCCGCCCGCGCGAGCGCCGGCGACCGCCGGGCCCTCGATCACTGCCTGGCGTTGGTGCGCCGTGGCGTCACGCCCCGACGCGACGGCGACGGGCTCATCGGCAACGATCCAGCCCTCGGCCATCTCGATCCGACGGTTCGCGAAGTCGGCGACCAGCCGCTCGTCGTGCGTGGCCGCGATCACCGCCGCCCCATCGTCGATCCGCTCGCGCAGGATCTCCAGGAGCGCCTCATAGCCGCGTCGATCCTGCCCGTAGGTGGGCTCATCCAGGACCAGCAGGGATGGCCGTCGGACGAGGGTGGCGGCCAGGGAGAGCCGGCGCGCCTCTCCGCCGGAGAGCCGGTAGGGGCTGCGTTGCCCAAACTCCGCCGGTGGCAGCCCGAGTCGCTCCAGCATCGCGTCCGCGTCGCCGACTCGCGCCGCAGGCAGCCCCGCGCGAACCTCGTCGATCACGCGTTCGGCGATGAAGCCAAGCTCGGGGTCCTGGAAGATGTAGCCAGCGTCGCGTGCGAGCGCCCTGGCCGGCAGGCTGGCCGGATCCCTTCCGGCGAGGCGAACCCAGCCATACCACGGCCGGAGCAGGCCCACCAGGAGCCGGCCCAGCGTGGACTTGCCGCTCCCGTTCGGGCCCACCAGCACCACCCGCTCGCCGGCGCGAACCGCAAGGGTCGCCTGCCGCACGATGGGCTCGTGCGGGGTGTAGCCGAAGATGACCTCCCCCGCGAGGACGAGTGGGACGCCAGCCGCCACAGGCGAGGCGGCGGCGAGGGCGCCGCCCGACCAGTCCCGCACCTCGGCGCCGGGCGCCGTCGGCAACAGCGGCAGGGCCGTCGGCAACAGCGGCAGCGCCGCGTCGACCGCCCGGGGCAGCCAGATGCCCTCGGCCCGCAGCCGCTCGCCCGACCGGGCGACCACGTCGTCCGGCGTCCCGAAGTCGATCGGCGACCCGTCCCGCCCCAGCGCCAGCACGCGGTCGGCCAGTGGCCAGGCCGCCTCGACGCGGTGCTCGATGAGGACGATCGTCGCCAGCCGGCGCTCCCGGATCTCGTGCAGCAGGCCGAACACGGCGTGCGTTCCGTCCGGGTCCAGGTTGGCCGTGGGCTCGTCCAGCACCAGCACGCCGGGTCGTGCGGCCAGGACCCCCGCCAGCGCGAGGCGCTGCTGCTGCCCGCCGGAGAGTGTGTTGGGCCGGCGCCGCCCCAGGCCAGCCAGGCCCACCTGGGCCAGGACGTCGGGGACGCGTGCCCGCATCGCCCCGACCGGCCAGGCGCGGTTCTCCAGCCCAAACGCCACGTCGTCCTCGACGCGATCCATGATCAGCTGGCTGCCCGGGTCCTGGAAGACCATGCCCACCACCCCGGCGAGGGCGGCGCGCGCGGTCGTCGGCAGGTCCAGGTCACCGACCCGGAGCGTGCCGCTCCACTCGCCCGGGAAGTCGCCCGGCACCAGCCCCGCGATGGCGCGGCCCAGCGTGCTCTTGCCGGATCCGGAGGCACCGACGATCAGCAGGGCCTCGCCCGGGCCTAGCTCAAACGAGACATCGCGGAGCGTGGGGCGCGATGCCCCCCCGTACGTGAACGCGAGGTCGCGCGCCCGAATCGCCGCGGGCGCGCCTTCGGCCGCCAGGTCAGCCCGCCCTGGTGCCCTGCGGGACGGGCCCGCCGGGGAAGCCATCGAGGACGCCCGCCTGGCCCAGCGAGCGGGCGAGGAGCACGGACCCGCCGGCCACGAAGAACACCGCCGAGACGGCCATGGCGATGCCGCGCAGGACCTGGATATCGGTCGAGACGTCGGAGTAGTACAGGAACCAGTCATGGCCCCAGGCCGCGACAGCGCTCAGCACGGCCGCGCCGGCGATCGTCGGGAAGGACCAGCTGCGGTAGCGGGTGGCCGCAAAGACCACCTCGGCGCCGAGGCCCTGGAGCACGCCGGACAGGAGGGCATCGACGCCCCACTGGCTGCCGAGGTAGGCCGAGACGCCGGCGGCAACGAGCTCGGCGAAGAGCGCAGCGCCGGGCTTGCGGACGATGACGGGGGCGAGGACCGCCGGGATCAGCCAGACGCCGTACAGTGCGTCCCTGGCCCAGGGGGCGGCGGCGAAGATGGGCTCGGCCGCGCCGTAGACCACGTTCCAGGCCCAGAACACGACGCCGAAGGCGACGCCGATGATCGCGGTGATCACGATGTCGCGGGTTCGCCAGCCGGGAGACGCACCGCCGGCCGACGGGCCGGACGCGAAGCTGGATCCACTCATCCCACGAAATCCTCCGAACATCCCGACCGATCCGCCTCCATGACAACGGGGACGACCGAGTCGACTGGGCCTGCTTCCTACGCCGGTGTTAGCCGGATCAGGTTCCGCGGGTCTGTGGACGGTTCCACACTCTCAGCGCACGAGCGCTCCCCGGAGGCGATATTCGGTTGTCGGCGGATCTTAGCACCGGCCGTCGGCCGCCCGACGGCGCTGGGGGGGCCGGTGCCTGCCCCGCGCTGGCGGCGTGCGATTCGAGTTGCGCCAGTACCATCGAACCATGCCCGGATGGATCGAGATCGGTGAGCGCGTCTTCGTGCGGCGCTATGCCTTCCTCGACCAGGCCGTCGGGCTGATCGTGGGTGAGCAGGACGCGCTGCTCGTCGACACCCGGTCGACCATGGTCCAGGCCCAGGAGCTCCTGCGCGACATCGCCCAGGTCACCCGCCTGCCCGTGGCGCACGTCGTCAACACCCACGGCCACGCCGACCATGCGTTTGGCAATGCCGCCTTCCGACCCGCCGCCATCTGGGCGCACGCCCGCTGCCCCGCCTTCCTGCGGCGGACCGCCCCGGACCAGTGGGAGTGGCTGCGCGAGACCCACCCCAGCCTGGCCGACGAGCTGGCGTGGGAGCACGGCACCGGCGAGCCCGGCTGGGCGCCAACCCTGCCGGACCGCCTGGTTGCCGAGAGCGCGCTGATCGACCTGGGCGGCCGGGCGGTGGAGCTCCGATACCTTGGCCGCGGCCACACCGATCACGACCTGGTCGTCATCGCGCCAGATGCGGGCGTTGTCTTCGTGGGTGACCTGCTCGAGAACGGGGCGCCGCCGCAATTCGACGACGGCTTCCCGCTGGACTGGCCGGGGACGCTCCTGGCACTGCTCGCGATCGTGGAGCGCGCGCCGCCGGCCGGCGGCGACTGGACGGTGGTCCCGGGCCACGGCGAGCCGGCGGGCGTGGACTTCGTGCGTGGCCAGGCGGCGCTGCTCGACCTGATCGCCAGCCTGGGCCGGGCCATCAACACGGGGCAGATGCTGATGGAGGACGCCATCGAGCTGCTCCCGTTCGCGACTGAGCATCCGGACCTTGCCCAGGGCGCGTTCGAGCGAACGCTCGAGCAGCTGCGAGGCGAGCTGACGCTCGACTGACCGGGCTGGCGGCGACGCCACACGACGCCCGTTCGGGCCGGTCCGGGGCGATGGCGGCGACCCAGACCCGGGGCAGGCGGCCCCGCTAGTCCCCGTCCCGGACCCGGACCACCCAGCGGCCACGCGCGCCGCCGGCCAGGATCGAGGCGAACGCCGGCTCCAGCGTGTCGAGCGTCACCTCCGTCACCCGCTCCCCCAGCGACCGCGGCCGGAGGTCTGCCGGGTCGGCCATCCGCGCCCAGAGGACGCGGCGCTCCGCGATCTCCATGTAGGCCGAGTCGATCCCCAGCAGCGCGACGCCCCGCAGGATGAACGGGAAGACGGTGATTGCCAGCGCCGCGCCGCCGGCATTGCCCGAGAGCGCCAGCGCGCCGCCACGGCGCAGCGAGCGCAGGCCGTATGGCAGCGTGGCGGCGCCCACCGCGTCCACCACGGCGGCCCAGCGCTCCTTCTCCAGCGGCGGCCCATCCGCACGGGCATCGTCCCGGCCCAGGAACCCCGCCGCCCCCAGGCTCCGGAGCCAGTCGTGCTCATCCGCCTTGCCGGTGAGGGCCCAGACCTCGTAGCCACGCCCCGCCAGCATCGAGACCGCGTGGCTCCCCACCCCGCCCGTCGCCCCGGTGACCAGCACCGGCCCGTGCTCCGGCCGCAGCCCACGATCCTCCAGCCGCTTGACCGAGAGTGCCGCCGTAAACCCGGCGGTCCCCAGCACCATCGCCTCGCGCAGCGTCATCCCCGCCGGCAGCGGCACCACCCAGAGCGCGGGCACGCGCGCGAAGTCCGCGTATCCCCCGTGCCGCGCGACGCCCAGGTCGTAGCCGTGGGCGACGACCTCCTGGCCGACGCGGAACGCAGGGTCGGCCGACGAGATCACCTCGCCGGCCAGGTCGATCCCGGGCACCAGTGGCGACGTCCGCGCAACCTTGCCGTCGAAGCGGGTCGCCAGCGCGTCCTTGTAGTTGACGTCGGACCAATGGACGCGGATCTCCACCTCGCCGAACGGGAGGTCGGCCTCCGCCAGCGTTCGAATGCCGGCGTCCACCTTGTCAGGCAGGCGTTCGGCGACATACGCCCTGAAGGTCGTCGGGATGGCGCTCATGGGTCGATCCTACGCCCAATCGGAACCCGGTTGACGTGGAGCCACCGCGTCCCGCACCATATGCGGGCTGTGAACCACACGTCGCTCTCCTGGTCCATGTGTATGCGCTGGCGGCCCCGCCGTACGGAGGATGGGGCCTGAGATCCCGCGCACCACGTCGGAGCAGCGGGACGACAGGCTAGGTCCCGGGGCCGCGGATCCACGAAGGATGCCGCGGCTTTCTTGTTTCCTCCGGCAGATGCGACGGGTGACCGCCAGTGACCACAAGCCCTCCCAGGGCCCGGGACCGCACATCGCACGCGGTTCGACCGCCTGACTGACCAACGACCACCAACCGCAATTGGCGCCCCACCCAACCTCCGGAGGACATCACCCGCAATGGCCGACCTCGACACCAGCAAGCTCCGTCCCGAGACCCAGGCCCTGCACGCCGGCCAGAAGGTGGACCCCGCCACCAACGCCCGCGCCGTGCCGATCTACCTGACCACCAGCTACGTGTTCAACGACGCCGCGCACGCCGCACGCCTGTTCGGGCTGCAGGAGTTCGGCAACATCTACACCCGGATCATGAACCCCACCACGGACGTCTTCGAGCAGCGCATCGCCGCGCTCGAGGGTGGCGCCGCTGCCCTGGGCGTCGCGTCGGGCCAGGCCGCCGAGACGCTCGCGATCCTCAACCTCGCCCGCGCCGGCGACAACCTGGTCGCCTCCTCCAGCCTGTACGGCGGCACGTACAACCTCCTCAACTACACCCTGCCCAAGCTGGGGATCACCACCACCTTCGTCGACGGGACCAACCCGCAGGCGTTCGGCGATGCGATCAACGACAAGACCAAGGCCGTCTTCCTCGAGCTGATCGGGAACCCGCGCCTGGACGTCCACGACCTGCAGGCCATCGCCGATGTGGCCCACGCCAAGGGCGTGCCGGTAATCGTCGACAACACCTTTGCCCCCCTCCTGGCGCAGCCCCTCAAGAACGGCGCCAACATCGTCATCCACTCGGCCACCAAATGGATCGGCGGCCACGGCACCGCGATCGGCGGCGTCATCGTGGACGGCGCGAACTTCGACTGGGCCGCCTCGCCGCGGTTCAAGGAGGACTTCGTCGATCCCGATCCCAGCTACCACGGCCTCAGCTACAGCGCGGCTTTCGGCCCGATCGCGTTCATCCTCAAGGCCAGGGTCCAGGGCCTGCGCGACCTTGGCGCGGCACTGTCACCGTTCAACGCGTTCCTCTTCCTGCAGGGCCTGGAGTCGCTCCCGCTGCGAATCGCGCGCCATAGCGAGAACGCGCTCGCCGTCGCCCAGTGGCTGGAGAAGGACTCGCGCGTGGAGTGGGTCAGCTACCCGGGCCTCGCGTCGCACCCCTCGCACAAGCTTGCGCAGAAGTACCTGACGGGCGGCTTCGGCGGCGTCGTCACGTTCGGCGTGAAGGGCGGCCAGGCGGCCGGCGAGAAGCTGATCAACGCCACGCAGATCTTCAGCCTCCTCGCCAACGTCGGCGACGCCAAGTCGCTGATCATCCACCCGGCCTCCACGACGCACTCGCAGCTGGAGCCCGAGGACCAGGTCACCACCGGCGTCACGCCGGAGCTCATTCGCCTGTCCGTCGGGCTGGAGCACGTGGACGACCTGATTGCGGACCTCGACCAGGCCCTGGCGGCGGCCGTGGCCAGCTGATCGGGATGATCACGGGAACGCCCGCGATCGCGTGGCCAACCGGACCCGCTGGGTCCGGTTGGTGCGTGGTGGCGCGCTAAGGTGCTCGGGCACAAGCAGCCGAGGCCACCCGTGCCCGAGCACAAGCAGCCTCGGCCACCTCTGGGAACCGGGCGGCTCGAGTTCGCGCCGCTCGGCCCGTTCCCTCTCGAATCCGGGATCGTCCTGCCGGCGCTCACCGTGGCGTACCGGCATGACGGCCCACCGCCCGCGGAGGCACCACAGGTCATCGCCGTCCACGCCCTGACCGGCTCGGCGGACGCGGCCGGTGACTGGTGGGCGCCGCTGATCGGTGAGGACCTCGCACTCGACACTCGGCGAGTGGGCGTCCTGTGCGCCAACCTCCTGGGCGGTCGATATGGCACCACCGGCCCAACCTCCCGTGACCCGGAGTCGGGTCAGCCCTACGGGGCCGCGTTCCCCAGCCTGACCACCCGCGACCAGGCCCGCGCCATCTGGGCGCTCGCGGATGCGCTGGGCATCCAGCGGGTCGTCCTGCTGACCGGCGGCTCCCTGGGCGGCATGGTGGCGCTGGAGGCCGCCGTGGAACGGCCGGTCTCCGTCACCCGGGTGATGCCAATCGCCTCGCCGGCGTCCATCGGCCCCCTCGCCCAGGCCTGGAACCACGTCCAGCTGGAGCTGATCGACCGACTCGGGGTCGCTGGTCTCGCGCTCGCCCGCCAGATCGCCATGACCACCTACCGCAGTGAATCCGACTTCGATGTCCGCTTCAGCGGGCGGATCGAGTCCGACGGGACGCCGTCGGTCGTCAGCTACCTCGAGCACCAGGGCGACAAGCTGGTGGAACGCTTCGACCCGGATACGTACCGCGCACTGGTCGCCGCCATGGACACGCACGACGTCGGGCGTGGGCGCGGCGGCGTGGCGGGAGCCATGGCGATCCTCGCGGCGGCAGGCACTCGGCTCACCGGCCTGGGGATCCAGGACGACATCCTGTACGGCCCGGCCCAGGTCCGGGCGATGGTCGCAGCGGCATCAGCCGCCGGGGTGGACGCGACCTATCGCGAGCTCCGATCGACCAAGGGCCACGATGCCTTCCTCGTGGAGTGGACGCAGCTGGCGACGCTCCTCCGCGAGGCGCTCGGCCAGGCGGACGCCGCCGGGGGCAGCGAACCCGCCTGACGCGCCACGTCGCACGCTACGGCGTGGGCGCGGGTACTGGCGGCGTCGGTACCAGCGTCGGTGCCGGAGTCGGAGTGGTCGTGGGCTTCGGCGTGGGCGTGGGGCCGGGTTTCGGCGTGGGCGTGGGCTTGGGCGTGGCGGCCGGCGTCGGAGTCGGCGATGGGACCGGGCTGGGTGACGGCGACGGGACCGGGGTGGGAGTCGGCAGCACCTTGGGCGCCGGCGCACCGATGCAGTTCCCCACCCCGGACGTGAGCGTCTGGTCCGCGGGTGGACCGCCGGTGAGCGATGCCCCGTCGGACGTGGTGATCTGGCTGGGCGCGGTCGCCCCGTCCGGCGTGGCCCCGCTCGCCCCGCTGGCAGCCGGGCGCGCGGTCCCGGTCGGGCCGGCCGAGGCGTCGGCCACGCCGGACGGGGCGACCGCGAAGGCGGCGTTGGGCAGCGTCCCCTGGGGCGGGAAGAGCTTGGCCACGAGTGCTTTGATCCCCGGGATGTCCGGGACCTGGATCGAGCCCAGGCTGGGGTCCAACACGCCGTCCACCAGCGGGTAGTCGATCACGGCCCGATAGGTCCGCGTCCTGTCCACCTTGCCCATGGCATCGGCGAGCGACGGCAGCATCTCGCGCGGCACGTTGGTCTGGACCGTGTTGCCCAGCGCCTTGAGCAGGCCCACCGGGTCGGACCAGAGGCCGCGGGCCACCATCCCGTCACGGAGCCCTGAGAGGACCTCCTGCTGGCGGGCGGCGCGGGTGAAGTCACTCTCCCCGTTTGCCTTGCGGACTCGGGCGTAGGCCAGCGCCTCCTGGCCGTTGAGGTGATGCCAGCCCGCCGTGATCGCGAAGCCCTTGGTGAAGCCGTACTCGTGGTAGCTGGGGTCGCAGAACGCGTTGCCTACCCGCACGTCGACGCCGCCGATCGCATCGACGACGTTGACGAAGCCGGGCAGGTTCACCGCGGCGTAGTAGTCGATCTTGAGGCCCACCAGGTCCCCGAGCGCGTTCATCAGGACCTCGCGACCCACGCCGTCCACCGCCGGGAACGACTTCGGGTAGAGGCGCGCGTACGTGTCCAGGGCGTTGATCTTCTCGTGGAACTTGCGCCCGTCACGGAGCGGCACATCCACCATGTCCCGCGGGATCGAGATCATCGAGACCGTGTGGGTCTTGGGATCCAGGCTGGCAACGATCATCGTGTCGGTCAGCGAGGTGGTCCGGTCGGGCGCCGAGTCGAGGCCGACCACCAGGACGTTGACCCGGCCGTCGAAGACGGGCGGCGCGGGCGTGACCGACGGTCCCGGAACCACTGGCCCGGCCGATGTGAAGGCATCAGGGTTGAACGGGAGGCTGTCGGGCTCGACCGGGGCCAAGTCGGCCGTGAAGACCTGGTCCAGGGCAGTCCGTGCCTCGTTGGTCAGATAGCCCACCCAGACCTGCGGGATCACCACGAACGCAACGAGCAGGACCGCCGGGAGCACCGTGGAGGCGCGCCTCGCCTGGCCCCGCAGGCCGGACAGCAGGCTGGTCACCACGGCGAGGAGCCGCCAGGCCATGACCAGGAACTCCAGCAGGAGCAGGACGCCGAGGGCGTTGAACGCCTCGGCCACCAGGCGAGCCGGCGAGCTGGTCAGCGCCAGGATGGCAACCAGCAGGATCAGCGCCAGTGTGGGGATCCCGAAGACGGCGGCAAACCGGCGCCGGCCGGCGATCAGGTGACCCATGCCGGGCAGGAAGGCATCAAAGACCGGTGCAACCGGGCTGAGTCGATTGGTGATGGGGGCGAAGGCGATGCCGACGCGGGTGGCTCTGGCGTCGAGCCACGCGGCGGCCGGGGCGAGGGCGGCGCTCAGGCGCGCGGAACCGGCGGCGAGCTTGGCCTGCATGCCCGCCGGGACGGTGAGGCGGCCGCGACGGTTCCCTGTCACCCGCGAAGGCCCGGCCGGCCAGAACGACGTGAGCAGCAGATGGCGGCGCGCGCACTAAAGCGGCCCTGCGGCAGGCGAGACGCCACCTCGAGCCGGGGGTGTTGCTGGATCACGCTGCGCAGGGTAGCAGTTTGTCCCGTTTGCCTCGTAGATGGATGCCCCGGTCGAGAAGGCCGCCGTGGACAACGGTCAACAGGCACGGGATGCGACGCCCGCCCGCCGTGCGGTGAGTCCGCCATCGGTGGCATCCCCGATGCCGATGCGCCGGGTCCTGCGCTAGAATGCGTCCTCCACTGGCGAGTGGCTTAACGGCAAAGCACCTGATTCTGGATCAGGGGATTGAAGGTTCGAATCCTTCCTCGCCAGCCA
>CANJLL010000002.1 GCA_947475545.1 Chloroflexota bacterium
GCCGTGGGCAACGTCCGCGGCCAGGGCAAGGGCGTCCACTTCAACAGCCTGATGACCTACAACTTCGAGCGGATGGACACCGTGGCCGCGGCGCTCGATGCGTGCATCAAGGTCAAGGTCCGCAAGGCCGGGTAACGGGCACGCGCCGGCGGTCCGCGGTGGCTTGCCACCTCGGTCGACAATGGGCGACGACGTCGGACCGTCACCGGCGCCGGGTGGCCTGCCGAACCCAACAGGAGGAATCATTGGACATCGTCGCGCGTGACCTGCGTTCGCATGCGGTCGAGCCGAGCCCCAACGGGATCGCGCTCCGCGCCTCGTTCGACGCCCTCGGCGGCAACACGACACTGGCGACCATGCTGACCGAGTTCGGGGCGGAGCGGCGCGGGCACCGCCATCTCGACGAGGCCACGACCTTCATTGTGAGCGGGCACGGCTTCACGGAGGTCCGGCCGGACGAGGACGGCCCGGCCACGAGGATCAGCTGGTCCGCCGGCGACGTGTTCGCGATTCCTGCCAACGCCTGGCATCGCCATGAAGGAACATCGGCGGAGCCGGCCCGCCAGCTCACCTTCAAGACCACGCCGCTGATGACGCGGCTGTTCGGCAGCCGGGCCTTCGTCCGAGACAACCCATTCCGGTTCGACGATCGCTATGCCGACTCCGACACGTGGCGGCGGGCCGTGAGGGTCGCGGACTGGGGTGAGGCGACGGCGGGCCAGGCGCTGGCCGGCCAGGCGACGGCGGGCCAGGCGCTGGCCGGCGATCCGCCGCCCGCGCTCGAGGATCGCCCGGACCTGGGCGACGGCGTGGCGACGGCGCTCATCCCGCTCGCCGGCCAGCGGATGCTCGAGCCGTGGCTGGTCGACTTGCGGCCATCCGCCCGGATCGCGAGCCGTCGCAACCGGGCGGAGGAGGTGTGCCTCGTCCTGGAGGGATCGGGGCGTACCACCCTCTTCGACGTCGACGGCGGCGACCTGGCGATCGACTGGTCCGCGGGAGACCTGGTGGCCCGGCCTGCAGGTGTGGCGCACGCGAGCGCGGCCGGTGCAGCCGGCGCCCGGCTCCTCGTGATTCGAAACGTGTTCATCGACCTGGCCCTGGGGCCCCTGCGAGCCGCGCTGCCGGCTGGGTAGTCGCCGCGCGGCAATCGGTCGATCAGCCCTCGCTGGCCGGGAGCTCCACCTCGAAGCGGGCGCCGCCCTCGGGGCGGTTGGCCGCGCTGATCTTCCCGTGGTGAGCAGCGACGATCCACGAGGCGATCGCCAACCCCAGCCCGGAGCCGCCCTGCGGAGCCGTCGGAGACCTCCAGAAGCGCTCGAAGAGATGCGGGATGTCCTCATCGCGCAGGCCATTCCCGGTGTCCTCGACCGCCAGCCCCATGTGCCGGCCGGCGCGCGTGACCTGGACCGTGACGCTCCCGTCGGCGGGGGTGTGCTTGATCGCGTTGTCCACCAGGATCGTCACCAGCTGGCGAAGCCGGTCCGCATCGCCCAGCACATCACCGGGGATGGCGTCCACCTGGAGCTGGACCTTGGCGGCGGCGGCGATCGGCTGCAGGTCCGAGAGCACCATCGTGGCCAGATCGGCCAGGTCAACGGGCGTCCTCACCAGCTCCACGGCGCCGGAGTCCGCGCGGGCCAGGGTGAGCAGGTCGCCGACCATCGCGGACAGCCGGTCCACCTCGGCGCTGATGTCGGTCAGAGCCGTGCCCACCTCCCCGACCTTCCGATCGGGGTTGCGCAGCAGGTGCTCCACGCTGGTCCGCACCACCGCGAGCGGCGTCCGGAGCTCGTGACTGGCATCCGCCGCGAAGTCGCGCTGCCGCGTCAGCGAATCGCGGATCGGCACGAGGGCGCGCTCCGCGTAGATGCGGCCGCCCACGAGCGCCAGCGCCAGCGCCACCAGCGCGCCGATGCCCAGGACCAGGTAGAGGACCTGGAGCGTCTGCTTCTCGGCGGTGCGGTCGCCGACCACCTGGACCACGTACCTGACCCCGCCGCGATCGGTGGCCAGGCTGTAGATCCGAACCGGCACGCCATCCACGCGGGCCTCGCGGACGTCCCTGCCACTCGCACGCGCGGCCGCCGCCGCAGCGACGTCGGGCAGATTGATGGCCAGGCGCGAAGAACCCTCCAGGAGGGTGTCGTCCGGCTTGATGACCATCGCGAAGCTGCCGGAGCCGGGGCCCCCGAAGGCGAACCCGGGATTACCGCCGCGCTCGCCTTCGGTGTTGCCGGGCCGGTTGGGCTGCACGCCGCGGATGGCGCCCGCCAGGAGCGTGGCCCGGTCGGCCAGCTGCGTCTCGCCGGCCGCTCCCAGCGAGCGATCGACCGCAGAGGCCACCGCCACGCCCAGGGCCAGGAGGATCACCAACGTGAGCCCGCCGCTCCACGCCACCAGGCGGCGGCGGGTACGCCGGATCAGCTCCCCGTCGGCGGCCGCCGCCGATGGGCCGGAGCGGCTCCGCGGGTCCCCGCCGTCGATCACTCGTCCGGCATCCGGTAGCCGATGCCGCGCTCGGTCCGGATCCGGGCGGCGCCTTCGGGTCCAAGCTTCTCGCGCAGGAGGTGGACGTACGCGTCCACGGTGTTGGGCGTCACGGCCACGCCGTAGGGCCACGCGGCGTCCAGCAGCTGATCCCGGCTCAGCACGGCGCCGGGGTGGCGAAGAAGGCACTCCAGCAACGAGAACTCGCGCGGGCTGAGCGAAATGGCCCGGCCCGCCACCGTCACCGAGCGCCGGACCTCGTCGAGCACGATTGGCCCGTTTCGGAGCATGCTCCCTTCCTGCCCGATCGTGGTGGCCTTGCGCCGGGCCAGGGCCCGAAGCCGCGCGGCCAGCTCCTCGAACGCGAACGGCTTGACCAGGTAGTCATCGGCCCCCGCGTCCAGACCGTCCACGCGATCGCGGATGGAGTCCCGGGCGGTCAGCATCAGGATGGCGACGGAGCTGCGCCGCGCGCGCAGCCGCCGGGCCACCTCGAAGCCGCTGATGTCGGGGAGCCCCACGTCCAGGATCACGGCGTCGAGGCCATCGAGCGCGGCCATCTCCAGGCCGTCCTGCCCCGTGGCCGCCAGCTCCACGACGTGGCGGTCCTCCGCGAGCATGCGAACCAGCAGCGGGCCCAGTCGCGGGTCGTCCTCGACGATCAGCAGGTGCACGTGACCCGGCCCGGAGTCAGGGAATGATGGTGATGGACGAGGCGGTCCCGAGGTTCGCACCCCGGGGGGCGCCCGAGGCGTTGGGGGCCGGGGCACCCGAGGCGTTCGGGGTCCGCCCGACGCCGCTCACCTGGATCTCGACCTTGCTGCCCGTCTTCACGTCCGAGCTGCTGGCGCTCGCCTTCGCGTGGTAGGCCGTCGTGGAGTCGATGGGGATGTTCACGGTGGTGCCGTTCGCCAGCAGGACCGTGATCTCGGTGGCGCTCACGGAGACGACCGAGCCGGTGATGTTCACGCCCGCAGCTCCGCCGCCGAGCGCCCCGCCCGCGGCGCCCTGGCCACCGAAGCCCTGGCCGGGCACGAAGCTGGCGTTGGGGTCAAAGCTGCCCCGGGTCCGACCACCCTGGGCGCCAATCGCGCCGGACGCACCGGGAATGGCCTGGCCATTAGCGCCGGTGACGGCGCCGGCCTGGGTGTTGGTCCCGGCCGCCGACGCCGGGGCCGTCAGCCGGCCCGTGGCAAAGGCGACGCCGGCCAGGGCGATGATCGCTGCCCCCACCAGGACCGTGTCCAGCGGGTTGCGCTTCCGTGCCGTCGTGATCGCCACCACCGGCGCGGGCTCGAACTCGATCTCGTCAGTCATCTGGACGCAGCTCCTATTCGTAGCGAAGGGCGGTGATGGGATCGAGGCGGGCGGCCTGGCGAGCAGGCCACACCCCGAAGATGACGCCGACGATCAGGCTGAAGCCGATGGCCACCAGCACGATGACGGGGTTGACGTGGGTCCCCCAGCCGGCAACCAGGCCGATGATGGCGGTGGCCGCGAGGCCGATGACGAGGCCGATGATCCCGCCCACCAGGGAGATGGTCAGGGCCTCGATGAGGAACTGGGCGAGGATGTCCCGGCCGCGCGCCCCGACGGCCTTGCGGATGCCGATCTCGCGGGTCCGCTCGCGCACCGACACCAGCATGATGTTCATGATCCCGATCCCACCGACGAGCAGCGAGATGGATGCGATCCCGGCCAGCAGGGCCGTCAGGAGGTCGTTGACCGAGCTGGCCGTGGTCAGCAGCTGCGCCTGGTCCTGGATGGTGAAGTCGTCCGTCCCGACCGTGGTCCCATGGCGAAGCCGGAGCGTGTCGGTGACGGCGGTCTTGACGGCGCCAATCTGCTCGGCGCTGGCCACGCTGATGGCGACGGTCCGGACCGAGCTGCCGGCCACGAAGTAGTTGCGGGCCGTGGAGATCGGGATGATCACCAGGTCGTCCGCGCTGATGGCGCCGCTCCCGCCCTTGGGCTGGAGGATCCCGGCAAGCCTGAACGGGAACCCGGCGATGGAGATCTCGGTGCCGATGTTGGTGCCGTCCAGGCCCAGGTCGTCGGCGGTCGTGGCGCCCAGCACGGCCACGCGCAGGCTGCCATCCACCGACGCGTCGTTGATGAAGGTGCCCTGCCAGATGCTGTAGGCGCGGGCCACGGCGTAGCCGGGCGTGGTCCCGATGACGGTGGTGGTGGTGTTCTTGTTGCCGACCACCACCAGGCCCTGGGACTGCACCTCCGGGGCGAGGGCGGCGACGCCCGGGATGGCGCCGAGGACCGTCGCGTCGCTGAGGGTCAGGGTGGTGGCGGAGCCGGCGCCGCCGCGGGTGAAGCCCGTGGTGACCCGTCCCGGGTTGACCGTCAGGAGGTTGGTGCCCAGGCTGGACAGGCGGGCCGTGACGCCGCTGGTGGCCCCTTCGACGGAGTTGACCAGGGCCACGACCGACGCCACGCCAATGATGATGCCCAGCATCGTGAGGACGGCGCGGACCCGGTTGGTGCTGAGACGCGAGATGGCGAGACGGAAGAGCTCGACGGCGTTCACGCCACGATCCGCCCGTCGAGGGTGTGGATCTGGCGCGAGGCGTTGGCCGCCACGTTGAGGTCGTGGGTGATCAGCACGATGGTCCGGCCGGTGGCGTGGAGCTCCTTGAGGACCGTCATGACCTCGGCGCCGGTGGCGCTGTCCAGGTTGCCGGTCGGCTCGTCGGCGAGCAGCAGGGCGGGCTCCGTGACCAGGGCACGGGCGATGGCCACGCGCTGCTGCTGGCCGCCAGACAGCTCGGACGGCTCGTGGGTCAACCGGTCGCCCAGGCCGAGGCGCTCCAGGGCCGCCCGGGCACGCGCAAGGCGCGCCTTGCGCGGGACGCCCTGGTACAGGAGCGGCGTGGCCACGTTCTCCAGCGCGCTGGTCCTGGGCAGGAGGTTGAAGGACTGGAAGATGAAGCCGATCATCCGGCTCCGCACCGCGGCGAGCGCGTCGTCATCCAGCCCGGCGACCAACTGGCCGCCCAACCGGTACGTGCCCGACGTGGGACGATCCAGGCACCCGATCAGGTTCATCAGCGTGGTCTTGCCCGACCCCGACGGCCCGACGATGGCCACGAACTCGCCCTGCCCGACCGTCACGTCCACGGCCCGCAGCGCGGTCACCTGGAGCCGGCCCGTGGCGTAGACCCGGCTCACCTTGCGCATCTCGATCACCGGGACCCTGCCGGCGGCCGGTGCCGGTGCGGCGACCGAGGCTGGGCCGGGCGTGGTGGAGCCAGCACTGGTCGTCGGAGCGGTCGTCGCGCCAGGGTTGGTTCTTGCGCCGGGCTGGATCTCCGCGCCGGCAGCCGGACGACGCCAGTCAGCGGGGCCGGGGACCCCGCCCTGGCCCTGTGCCGTCATCGGCCCAGGCCCTGGCCCGCGCCACCCGGGATGGCCTGCCCGCCGCCGCCAAGGATGTTGGTGCCGGCATTGGTTGTCGTGGTGGTCGTGGTGCGCTGGCTGGCCAGGCCGGTGACCACGACCTCGCCGGCCGTGATGCCGGCCTGGATCTCGGCAAGGCTGGTGGTCAGGAGGCCCACGGTCACCGGCTTGGAGGTCACCTGGCCGGCGGCATCCATCACCTTGACGGTGTAGGCACCCTTGGTCCCGTTGAGGGCCGTGGACGGGATCGCGACCACGTTGGTTGCCTGGCCCAGCCGGATGCTGACCTGGGCGGTCATCCCGGACAGGATCCCCGCCGGCACGCTGTCGAGCGACACGACGATCTGGTACGTCACCACCGCCTGCCCGCCGCCGCCGGCCGAGACCGGTGAGATGGTCAGGAGCTTGCCGGTCATGGCCGTGCTGGACGACGTGGCCGTCACGGTCGCGGCCATCCCCAGGGTCAGCGTGGAGACGTCGGACTCCGTCACCGACGCGACCGCCTGGAGGGCGGAGGACTGGAAGGTGATGGCGTCCCCGGTGGGGGCGGCGACGCCGGCCGTCAGGTAGACCGTGACGATGACGCCGTCCTCGGGGGCGACGAGGTTGGCGTACTTCACGGAGGTCTGCGCGTTGGTGAGGGCGGTCTGGGCCGTCAGCAGGGACGCCTGATCCTGGGAGATGGTCGCCGCGCTGGCCGGGGCCGTCTTGAGGGTGTAGTTGTTCTGGGCGGACGTGACGCTCAGCTCCGAGTTGGCGACCTGCTGCGTGGCGTTCTGGTTGGACTGCAGGACCTGGAGCCTGGTGCTCGCCAGCTTGTTCGTGACGCTGGCCAGGTCCGTCTGGTCCTTGGCAATGACGGCCTCCAGGGCGCCGTTCCCGGAGTCCGTGTCCAGCTTGACCTGGGCCGCGGTGACGGCGTCGATGGCCGACTGCAGGGTGAGGGCGTTCTGGGACGCGGTGATTGTCTGGCTCTCCTTGCTGTTGCTGAGGTTCTGCTTGGCCAGGTTGATCGCGTCCTGGAGCGTGGCCTTGGTCGCGTCGTCCGCGCCGTTGGTGTCGCTGGCTAGCTTGGTCTGGGCCGCGTCGACGTTGGCCTGCGCGACGGCCACGCTGGCGTTGGCATACGTGGGATCGGCGGACGCCAGGAGGTCACCCTTCTTGACGGCCTGTCCGACGGTCACCTTGACGGTGGTGACCGGCCACTGGGTGTTGCCCGCCGCATTCTGGCCGCCACCGCCGCCGGCGCCGCTGGCGGTGGTCGCGAGGGGGACCTGCCCGAAGCGAAGGCCGTAGGTGCTGGCCGCGGCGACCTTGCCCGTGGCGACGACGTCCTTCACGACGTTGGCGACGGCCGCCGTGGTCGTGAGGTAGGTGGTGTTGGCCGAGGTGGCGAACAGCCCGGGGCCGCCGAGCGAGAAGTAGACAGCCCCCACACCGACGGCGAGAAGGCCGATGACGGCGGCGATCCTGAGCTTCACGTGGCGATCACTCCCAGTCCAGCGTCCGAGGTGGCGCAATTGAGGCCACGCTCAGCGAGGGTGGGAGGGTGCCATGAAACTGGCCTGAAAGGCCCCCGAACCAGCCCGGGGCCGCGGGCGGAACCCGCCGTGCCGCGTACTAGCGCTTGCGCTCCAGGATGGGCCGCGCGATCTCGGGCTTGTCGACCACGAAGGTGAACATCGCCCGGTCGCCCCAGCGGCCCAGGAAGAGGTGCCCGTACACGTTGACGCCGGCATCCGCGAGCGCCCTCGACAGGCGGGCCATGCCGCCCGGCTTGTCGTCGACCTCCGCGAGGATGGAATCGCCCTCGATGAAGGCGTAGCCGTCCTCGGTCAGGACGGCCCGCGCATGGACGTCATCCGCCGTGGTCATGATCATGTGACCGCTGTCACCGATGCCGCCGCCCCCGATCGCCCGGAGGTCGACGCCCGCGTCGGCGAGCCGCTCCGCGAGGTTGGCGAGCGAGCCGGGCTCATTCTTCAGCTGGACGACGAACTGCTTGGACATGCGACCCTCCGAGGTGGCTGGACCGTGATTCTAGCGGGCCGCCAGCCCGGGCGATACCGGTCCATGCAAACCGGTTCACATGCGGCGTGTGAGCACGGCGGACCGCCGGTATGATGGCGCCCGCATGACCCAACCCATCGTCGTCCCGTCGGTCCACGCTGCGTCGTTCCGACTGCCCCCGCAGCTGGAGGGACTGCGTCGGCTTGCCTACAACTTCTGGTGGACCTGGCACCCGCGAGCGCAGGCGCTGTTCAGCCGCATCGACGCGCATACCTGGACCACCTTCCGCAACCCCATCCCCATCCTGACCGCGCCCGTGGCCTGGGATGCGCTCCTGGACGACCCCGTCTTCATGGCGGAGTGCGAGGACGTGCTGGCGGAGTTCGAGCGGTACATGGCGGACGGCCACGAGTCGTGGTTCCGGCGCCATCACGACGGTCAGCTGCAGCACCCCGTCGCCTACTTCTGCGCCGAATACGGGCTGTACGAGTCGCTCGCGATCTACGCCGGAGGCCTCGGGATCCTCGCCGGCGACCACATGAAGGCCGCCAGCGACCTGGCGCTCCCGCTGGTGGGCGTGGGGTTGATGTACCGGAACGGGTACTTCCGCCAGCAGATCGACGCGGACGGGCACCAGGAGCACGCTTACCCCCAGTACGACCCGTCGCACCTGCCCGTCTCGCGCGTCCTTGGCCGCGACGGCGAGCCGCTCAACGTGTCGGTGCCGCTGGTTGGCCGCGACGTCACGGCGACGGTCTGGACCGTGCAGGTTGGCCGCGTGCCGGTCCTGCTGCTGGACACGGACACCCCGCTCAACAGCGAGGCGGATCGGCCCATCAGCCACATCCTGTACGTGCGTGGGCGCGAGATGCGGCTCCACCAGGAGCTGATCCTGGGCGTGGGTGGCGTGCGTGCGCTGCGTGCCCTGGGGATCCACCCGGCGGCCTGGCACGTCAACGAGGGCCACTCGGCGTTCCTCCTCGCGGAGCGGACCCGGGAGCTGGTCGAGGACGGAGCGGAGCTGGAGGCAGCCCTTCGGGACGTGTCTCGCAACTCCGTGTTCACCATCCACACGCCGGTCGCCGCGGGCAACGAGCGCTTCGAGGCCGACCTGATCCGCCGGGTTGTGGGCCCGCTGTTCGACGGTGACGGCCGTCCCGGGACCGGCGGCGTCCCGGTGGAGCGGCTGCTGGAGCTGGGTCGCGGCGTCGACAACGACTTCGGCCAGTTCGACATGACGGCCTTCTGCCTCCGGCTGAGCAACGGCGCCAACGCCGTCAGCCAGCTCCACGGCCAGACCGCCAACGACACGTGGCGGGAGATCGCCCCGCGGCCCATCCTCGCGGTGACCAACGGCGTGCACCCGCCCTCGTGGACAGGCCGGGCCATCCGCAACCTGCTGGAGCGCCGGATGGGCGCCAACCTCGACAACCTGGACGCCGCGACGGCCGCCGGGCGGTGGTGGGAGCGGCTGGACCAGGTGCCGGATCGCGAGCTCTGGGAGGCGCACCGTCGCCAGCGCCGCGAGCTGGCGATCTTCGCGCGACGCCGCCTGCGCCGGCAGTTTGCCCGCCACGGCGAGGCGCCCGCGACGCTCGAGGCCCTCAACGGGGCGCTGGACCCCGACATCCTGACCATCGGCTTCGCCCGGCGGTTCGCCACCTACAAGCGCGCGGCCATGCTGTTCGCGGATGCGGAGCGCCTGTCACGGATGCTCTGGCGCGCGGATCGCCCCATCCAGATCGTCTTCGCGGGGAAGGCCCATCCGGGCGACCGACCGGGCCAGGCCGTCATCCAGGAGATCTTCGAACGCTCGCGCTCGGCCAACCTCCGGGGCCGGATCTACATCCTGGAGGACTACGACATCCGGGTCGGGTGGTACCTGGTCCAGGGTGTGGATGTCTGGCTGAACAACCCGCGGCGTCCGCTGGAGGCCTCCGGCACCTCCGGCATGAAGGCGGCCATGAACGGTGCCATCAATCTCAGCGTCCTGGACGGCTGGTGGGACGAGGGCTGGACGGGCGACAACGGCTGGGCGATCGGCGGCCGCGACAGCAACCCCGACGAAGGCGCCCAGGACTGGGCCGACGCGCAGGACCTCTACCGGATCCTGGAGACCGAGGTCATCCCGCTCTACTACGAGCGCGACGAGCACGGGATCCCGGCGGGCTGGGTGGACCTGATGCGCAAGAGCATGGCGTCTTCGCTGTGGCGCTTCTCCACCACGCGCATGCTCGAGGAGTACGTCGAACGGCTCTACCTGCCGGCCGCTGGCGTCGCGGCGCCGGCGGTGACCACGGCGCCGGCGGTGACCACGGCCGGGGAGCCATGAGCTCCAGCATCTCGCTGGCATTGACGCTGCACAACCACCAGCCCATCGGGAACTTCGGTTGGGTGCTGGCGGAGGTCTACGACCAGGCCTACAAGCCGATGCTCGACGCCCTGGAGCGGCACCCGGGCGTCCGCGTGGGCCTCCACTACTCGGGCCCCCTCCTCGACTGGCTCGAGGCGGAGCGACCGCAGTTCGTCCGCCAGCTCCAGGGGCTGGTCGCGCGTGGCCAGGTGGAGCTGCTGGGTGGCGGGCTGTACGAGCCCATCCTGATCTCTCTCCCGGACGCGGACCGGCTGGCCCAGCTGGACCGGATGGCGGAGCGGGTGCAGGCGCTGACCGGCGCCCGGCCGCGTGGCGCGTGGCTTGCCGAGCGCGTCTGGGAGCCCTCCCTCCCGCGCGCGATCGCCGGCGCCGGCTACGAGTACACCATCCTCGACGACAACCACTTCCGCGCCGCGGCCCTCCCCGAGGAGGCACTCTGGGGTTCATGGCGGACCGAGGACCAGGGCTCACGCATCACCATCTTCGGGACCGAGCAGGGGCTCCGCTACCGGATCCCGTTCGGGCGGGCCGATGACGTCATCGAGCACCTCCGCCGTCACGCCACGCCGGACGGCAGCCGGCTGGGCACCATGGGCGACGACGGCGAGAAGTTCGGTGCGTGGCCCACCACGTTCGAGCACTGCTGGGGCTCGGGCCAGTGGGTGGAGCAGTTCTTCTCCCTGCTGGAGGCCAACGCGGACTGGCTCCACACCACGACGCCCTCCGGCTGGCTCGACGCACACCCAACGCGCGGTCTTGCCTACGTCCCGGCCGGGTCGTACGCCGAGATGGGCGAGTGGGCCCTGCCCGCCCAGGAGAGCCGGGCGTTCGGTGCGCTGCTCCACCATGCTCTCGCCGAGGGGCGACCGGAGGCCCGCTGGCTGCGCGGCGCGTCGTGGCGCAACTTCCAGGTCAAGTACCGCGAGGCCAACGACCTCCACAAGCAGATGGAGCGCACCAGCCGGCAGGTACACGCGATGCCGGCCGGCCCGGCCCGCGAGTTGGCCACCGACCACCTCCACCGCGGCCAGTCCAACGACTGCTACTGGCACGGGCTCTTCGGCGGGCTGTACCTCACCGATCTGCGGGTCGCCGCGCTCCACCACCTGATTGCCGCGCAGGACCTTGCGGCCGCCGCCGGCGGGCATCGGCCGGTGGGCAAGCTGATCGACCTGGACGCCGACGGACACGATGACGTGCTCCTGGCCGACGCCGGGCAGGTGGTCACCGTGGACCTCGCCGAAGGCGCCGGCCTGGCCTCGTGGGACGTCCGCGCGGCCCGCCATCCCGTGCTGGCCGTGCTCCGCCGGCGCGCGGAGTCATACCACCAGGTCCTGCGCGACATGGAGATCCGGGTGGCCGCCGAAGCCGCGGCCAGCGCCGTGGAGGCCACGCGGGCCGAGGACGCCGGGCTGCCCAGCGCGCCGGCCGGTGCCGACACGCTTCGCGACCCGGGTGGTCCGGCGAGCATCCACGACATCGTCGTCGCGAAGGAGAAGGACCTCTCCCGCCACCTCCTGTACGACGACCACGAGCGGCGGTTCGGGCTGGTTCGGCTCTTCCCTGGCGACATCACGCCGGAGATCGCCGCCTCCGGGACCGCCCCGGACCTGGGCGACTTCGCGACGGCTCCATTCACGGTCATCAACCTGGCGCCCGCCACGCTCACGGTGGCGCGCGAGGGTCGGGCGATGGATGCCGCCGGCAACCCGCAGCCGGTCCGGGTCGAGAAGGTGATCCGCCTGGCCGGCGACCGCCGCAGCCCCACGCTGGAGCTTGGGCTGGTCGTCGAGAACCACGGGGCCGCCCCGGTCCGGGCACGGATCGCGCTGGAGCTGCCCACCATGATGCTGGGCGGCGGCGGCAACCCCGCGGCCTGGTGGTCCGTGGGTGGCGAGCGATCGCCCCACGATGGGTCCGGGGTCGCCACCGGCGTGACGGCCATCGGACAGGGCAACGACCAGGTGGGCCTCGCGATCGAGAGCATGGCCCTGCCGCCGGCCGACGCCTGGTGGGCGCCGATCGAGACGATCTCCAACTCGGAGTCCGGCTTCGAGCGCGTCTACCAGGGCAGCGCGCTGCTCCTGTCCTGGGTGCGGACGCTGGGTCCGGGCGAGCGGTTCAGCGCGTCGATCAGCAGCCGTGCGACGACCGGCCGGGATGCCGCCCTCCCCGATGGATCCGTCCCCCAAGCCGCGCCGCCGCGGAGCTGAGCCCGGACGCGCGACTCACCCCCACCGGCGCCACGCACGCGACGCTACTGACCCGCCGTCACCGATCAACGCCAGTCCCGCCAGGCAGCAGGAGACAACGAGCCCCGTGCCGATCCCCCTGGGCGCTACCCACGACGGCCACGGCACCGCATTCGCGGTCTGGTCCAGCGTCGCCGACCGGGTGGAGCTGTGCCTGTTCGACGCCGAGGGGCACGAGATCCGGCACGCCATGACCGGGCCGGCAGACGGCGGCGTGTGGCAGACATACCTGGAGGGGATCCGGGCAGGGCAGCGCTACGGCTACCGTGTCCACGGCCCATGGGGGCCCGCGAGTGCCGGCGCGCTGTGTGATCCCAACCGGCTCCTGCTGGACCCGTACGCCCGGGCGATCGAGGGCGGGTTCAACTGGCAGCCCGCGCTCTTCCCCAGCCGCTCGCCTGGCCGGGGACGGAAGCGCGGCCTGGCCGCCACTGACACCGCCCCCTTCGTCCCGCGCTCCATCGTGGTGAACCCAGCCTTCCACTGGGGCAACGACCACCCGCCGGCCAGGACGCTGGCCGAGACGGTGATCTACGAGGTTCACGTCAAGGGCCTCACGCAGCTCCACCCCGGCATCCCGCCGGAGCTGCGCGGGACCTACGCGGGGCTCGCCCACCCCACCGCCATCGCCCACCTGCTCTCGCTGGGCGTCACGGCCGTCGAGCTGCTGCCGGTCCACCACTTCGTCCAGGACGAGCGCCTCACCCGCGACGGCCTGCGCAACTACTGGGGCTACAACTCGATCGGGTTCTTCGCCCCATACGCCGGCTACGCCACCGCGGCCAGCCGGTCGGCGGGCCCGGAGGCACCAGCGGCCGAGTTCCGGGCCATGGTCCGGGCGCTCCATGCGGCGGGCCTCGAGGTGATCCTGGACGTGGTCTACAACCACACGGGCGAGGGCGACGGCAATGGCCCCATCCTGTCGTTCAAGGGCCTGGACAACGCCGCCTACTACCGGCTGGTGCCGGGTCGGGACGGCCGGACCACCCGCCACGACGACGTGACGGCCACCGGCAACACCCTGGATGCCCGGCATCCCGTGGTCACGCGCCTGATCGTGGACAGCCTGCGCTGCTGGGTCGATGAGTTCCACGTGGACGGCTTCCGGTTTGACCTCGCCGGCGCGCTGGGCCGCGGCGACGACGGGTTCGACCCGCGCGGCCCGTTGCTCGAGGCCATTCGCACGGACCCCGTGGTCAGCCGCGTCAAGCTCATTGCGGAGCCGTGGGACGCCGGCCCGGGTGGCTACGCCGCAGGCCGCTTCCCCGCGCCCTGGTCGGAGTGGAACGACCGCTTCCGCGACACAGCGCGGCGCCTCTGGCGCGGCACCCTCCCCACCCCCGCCGACGTGGGCTACCGGCTGACCGCCAGCCACGACCGGTACGCCGCCACCGGACGCTTCCCGATGGCGTCGATCAACTACGTGACGTCGCACGACGGCTTCACCCTCGCAGACGTGGTCGCCTACGACCGGAAGCACAACGAGGCCAACGGGGAGGCCGGCCGCGACGGGGCCGGGCAGGAGATCGCCTGGAACCACGGGGCGGAAGGTCCCACCGACGACGCCGGCGTTCTGGCCGGCCGGGGACGAACGCAGCGCAACCTGCTCGCCACCCTCTTCCTCGCCCAGGGTGTCCCGATGCTGCTGGCCGGTGACGAGATCGGGCGGACGCAGCGCGGCAACAACAACGCCTACTGCCAGGACAACGAGGTCTCGTGGCTGGACTGGGCCGCCGCGGATCTCCCGCTCATGGACTTCACCCGTCGGCTCATCGCGCTCCGCCGGCAGCATCCCGCGCTTCGGCGCCGGCACTGGGTGGGCGAAGGGCCGCCGCACGTGGCCGACTGGTTCGCCCATGACGGCACGCCGATGACACCGGGGCGCTGGGAGCATGGCCCGGTCGACGGACTGCTCCTCCGCCTGGGCGGCGAGACCCTCGCGGACGCGGCCGGCCGGATCTACCCCGCCGACCCGCTCCTCCTGGTCTTCCATGCCTGCCAGGACGCGCATCGTGTGCGCCTGCCGGAGGCGCCGGGTCGGCGCGCCTGGCGGATGATCCTCGACACCGGGTCGGCGGACCCGTTCCCGGCGACGGGCCTGGCGCTGGTGCCCGGCCACCTCGCGACGTTCGACGGGCGGAGCGTGGTCGTCCTCCAGGGTGTCGGCGTCCGGGGCGCACGATAGCGGCCGATCGGGCGGGCGGGACCGCCGGGTCCTTCGGTCGCGCCGCTCGGTTGACACCCGGCCACGCACCGGCGAGCATCGATGGCGTGATCGATGAGCCGCTCCCGCAGGACGGGCGCCGCCGCGCCGTCATCGAGGCCGTGACGCCCCAGGTGGACGGCGGCCGCTTCCCCGCCAAGCGGGTCATCGGCGACACGGTGTTCGTGGAGGCGGACGTCTTCGCGGACGGCCACGACGAGGTGGTCGCGATCCTCCGCCACCGCCAACCCAGCGCTCCGGGCCAGGCCGCCCCCGGCACCGGGCCACACGACGCGGGGCCGAACGACCCCGAGCGGCACGACCCCGAGCGGCACGACTGGTCCGAGGTGCGCATGGAGCCCCTCGGCAACGACCGCTGGCGGGCGGCATTCCAGGTGACGCACCTGGGACGCCACGAGTACACGGTCGAGGGCTGGGCGGACCGCTGGGAGACCTGGCGACACGACCTGGAGAAGCGCGTCGCGGCCGGGCAGGACGTGACGGTGGACCTGCTGATCGGCGCCGGGCTGGTAGACGGCGCGGCGGGGCGGGCGGAGGGACAGGATGCCGAGGCCCTCGCCACGTGGTCCGTGCGGCTGCGCGGCGATGGGACGGCAGAGGCCCGCAGCGCGCTGGCCGTGGACCTCGACCTCCACGGGCTGATGCGGCGCCACGCGGACCGACGCGACGCCACCGTCCACCCCGTCCTGCAACTCCAGGTGGAGCCCGTCCTCGCCCGCTTCTCGGCGTGGTACGAGCTCTTCCCACGCTCGGCGTCGCCGGAGCCGGGCCGCCATGGCACCTTCCGCGACGTCATCGCCCGCCTGCCATACGTCGCCGGGATGGGCTTCGACGTCCTCTACCTCCCGCCCATCCACCCCATCGGGACCACGTTCCGCAAGGGGCCCAACAACGTCACCACCGCCTCGCCCGGCGATCCGGGCGTGCCGTGGGCCATCGGCGCCGCGGCGGGCGGCCACCTGGCCATCCACCCGGACCTGGGGACCGCCGAGGACCTGCGTGCCCTGGTCCAGGAGGCCGGCCGGCTGGGGATCGCCGTGGCGCTGGACCTGGCGCTCCAGGCCTCGCCGGACCATCCCGCCGTGCAGGAGCACCCGTCCTGGTTCCGCCAGCGCCCCGACGGGACCGTCCAGTACGCCGAGAACCCGCCGAAGAAGTACCAGGACATCTACCCCTTCGACTTCGGATCGGACGACTGGCCCGGCCTCTGGCGCCACGTCCGGGACATCGTCCGCCACTGGATCGCCCAGGGGATCCGCGTCTTCCGGGTGGACAACCCGCATACCAAGCCATTCGCCCTGTGGGAGTGGCTGATCGAGGGGATCCGCCGCGAGGACCCGGACGTGATCTTCCTCGCCGAGGCGTTCACCCGGCCCAAGGTGATGTACCGGCTGGGCAAGCTGGGCTTCAGCCAGTCGTACACGTACTTCACCTGGCGGACCACCAAGCAGGACATCGCCGAGTACTTCACCGAGCTCAGTCGCCCGCCGGTCAGTGACTTCTTTGGGCCCAACGCCTGGCCCAACACGCCCGACATCCTGCACGAGACGCTGCAACACGGCGGCCGGCCGATGTTCCAGGCCCGCCTGGTCCTGGCCGCCACGCTGTCGTCCAGCTACGGCATCTACGGGCCGGCCTTCGAGCTGCAGGAACATGTCCCGCGCGAGCCCGGGATGGAGGAGTACCTGGACTCCGAGAAGTACCAGGTACGCCACTGGGACCTGGACAATCCGGACAGCCTCGCGCCGCTGATCACCCGGCTCAACGCCATCCGGCGGGCGCACCCTGCGCTCCAGTCGAATGGGAGCCTCGCCTTCCACGCGATGGAGGACGACTTCGCGCTGGCGTACTCGAAGCGGGCGGAGGGTACCGCCGGCGAGACGGGCGCCACCGGTGCGCCCGGCGGTGCCGCCGCCGAGCCCGACGTGATCCTGGTGGTCGTGAGCCTGGACCCGGTCTATCCCCGCCGCTCCCCCGTCCACCTGGACCCGGCGACCCTGGGCGTCGACGTGGATCAGCCCTTCGAGCTGGAGGACCTGCTCGACGGCTCCGTCGAGACATGGCAGGGCCGGCGCCTGGAGGTCTCCATCGACCCGGCCGTCTGCCCCGCCCGGATCTTCCGCGTCCGGCCTGCCGCGGACCGGGAACCGCGGGCGGAAAGCGGGGGCTGATGGCCACCTCCGACGCGGACGCCCGCGCGTTCCGCGTCGCGCGCCCCGCCCGGGAGCGGTTCGGCCTCGACGATCCGGCCGCGGCACCCGCGCCGGGCTTCGCGGCGGCGCCGGCCGTGGTCCCCGGCGGCCTCCTCCGCGCCTCGGACCGCCCCGCGATCAGGCGCCTGGCCGCGCGGATGAACGCCCGGCGCGCGCCCGGGGAGCAGCCGGCTCTCGCGGGTGAGATCGCCGCGCTCGTCGTCCTCCACGAGGCCGGCCACCTGCTGATCGACCACTACCAGGCCAGCGTGACGCCGCCGCCACTCCGCAACGCGCTGCGCGGCCTGCGGGCCGCCCTGGGCCCGGACCTGGATCTGCTGCTCGCGCGCTTCGCGCACCTGTTCCCCAGCGGGAGCCGGGCGGCCCGCGCCGAATCCCGGTCGTCCCTCCTGGCCGAGCTGCTCCTGACCAGCGTCGCCAACGAGAACCCGGCCGGCGACCACCTGCGCGACCTGTTCGACGACACCGTGCTGCTCCGTGAGACCCGCTACGGCGAGGCCATCGAGGCACTGGGGGCGAGCATCGGCGCGGGACCGGGGCGCGGGCTGGGCGCGGATGGGCTGCTGGCGGTCCTGCGCGAGCCGGCCGCCCAGGCGCCCACATCCCTCGCCGGCCAGCTGCGCTACATCCGCGACCGCTGGGGCTCCGTGCTGGGCGAGCTGGGTGGCCGCCTGGCGCTGGAGCTGGACCTGGCCCTGGGCGAGCTGGAAGAGGACGAGCGCGCGGTCCATCGCCGCTTCGGGGCCGGTGCGCCGGGCACGCCGGAGGCCTCGGTGGAGACGCCGCTGCTGGCCAGCCTCGATGCCGACGTCGAGCAGTTCAGCGCGGATTCGGCCTGGATGCCCGGCGTGGTCCTGCTGGCCAAGAGCACGCTGGTCTGGCTGGACCAGTTGTCGCGCCGGCACGGGCGCGAGATCCGGACGCTGGATGCCATCCCGGACGAGGAGCTGGACACGCTCGCCCGCTGGGGCGTGACCGGCATCTGGCTGATCGGCCTGTGGGAGCGATCCACCGCCTCCGCGACCATCAAGCGGCGGCGCGGCAACGTCGATGCCGTGGCCTCCGCGTATGCCCTCGACGACTACGAGATCGCCGCGGAGTTGGGCGGCGAGGCGGCGCTCTCCAACCTGCGGGCGCGGGCCGGCGCCCGAGGTATCCGGCTGGCCAGCGACATGGTGCCCAATCACATGGGCATCGACTCGCGCTGGGTGGTGGAGCACCCGGGCTGGTTTCTCTCCCTCCCGGAGCCGCCGTACCCGTCGTACGCGTTCAGCGGCCCGGATCTCTCGCCCGACCCGCTGGCGCGGATCGTGCTGGAGGACCACTACTGGGACGGAACGGACGCGGCCGTGGTCTTCCTGCACCAGGACACCACGACGGACGAGATGCGCTTCATCTACCACGGGAACGACGGGACCAGCCTGCCCTGGAACGACACGGCCCAGCTGGACTTCCTGCAGGCGGGCGTCCGCGAACGGGTGATCCAGGCCATCATCGACGTCGCCCGCCGGTTCCCGATCATCCGCTTCGACGCCGCCATGGTCCTCGCGCGCAAGCACGTCGCCCGGCTCTGGTGGCCGGCGCCGGGTGCCGGTGGCGGCGTCCCATCGCGGGCGGCGCACGCCCTGGCCCCGGCCGACTTCGACCGCCTCATGCCCGCCGAGTTCTGGCGCGAGGTGGTGGACCGGGTGGCCGCCGAGGTGCCGGACACGCTCCTCCTGGCCGAGGCGTTCTGGCTGCTGGAGGGCTACTTCGTCCGGACCCTGGGGATGCACCGGGTCTACAACAGCGCCTTCATGCACATGTTCCGGGACGAGGACAACGCCGGCTACCGGCGAGTCATCCGCGAGACCCTCGAGTTTGACCCCGAGATCCTGGAGCGCTACGTCAACTTCATGAGCAACCCGGACGAGGCCACCGCGGTGGAGCAGTTCGGGACCGGCGACAAGTACTTCGGGGTGGCGACGGTGCTGGCCACGCTCCCCGGGCTGCCGATGGTTGGCCACGGCCAGGTGGAGGGCTTCGGCGAGAAGTACGGGATGGAGTTCCGCCGGGCGATGCTCGACGAAGCGCCCAACCGCGGCCTGGTGGCCCGCCACGAGCGCGAGATCTTCCCGCTCCTGCGCGAGCGCGGCCGGTTCGCGACCGCGGCGGCCTTCCGGCTGTTCGACCTGGTCACGGACGATGGGAGCGTGGCCGAGGCCGTCCTGGCGTACTCGAACGGCCGCGGGGCCGGCCGCTCCCTCGTGGTCTTCCACAACCAGTTCGCAACGGTGACGGGTCACTTGCGCGAGACTGCCCGGTTCGCAGTCAAGGCCGGGGATGGGTCGAAGTCACTCCGGCGCGAGACGCTCGCCGAGGCGCTGGGCCTGGCGGCCGACGACCACGCATTCCTGGCGTTCCGCGACCGGACCACGGGCCTCGAACACCTCCGCCGCGTTGGCGCGCTGCGCGCCGAGGGGCTCCGCCTGTCGCTTGACGCCTATGCCTGCCATGTCTACGACGAGTTCCGGGACCTGCCGGCCGGCCCGGGCTGGGCGGCGCTGGCGGAGCGCCTCGGTGAGGCTGGGGTGCCCTCCCTGGACGACGCGCTGGCGGACCTGGATCTGGCGACGCTGCATGACCTGGTCGCCGCGCTCTTCACCGGCGGTCACCTCCACTGGTGGGCCGCCGAGCTGGCGCCCCCGGCGCTCGTCGCGACCGTGCCAGCCGTGCCAGCCGGGCTCGGCGACGCCGCGGGAGCCCCCGGCGCCCCCGGAGTCGAACCGGCGGGCGCAGCCGAGGGTGCGGCCGGGACCAACGCAGGCAGGGCCGCGGCCATCGAAGCCGCCGGCGCAGACAGTGCCGGGGCCATCGAAGCCGCGGGATCCTTGGCTGCCGAAGGGCCCAGAGCTGTCGGCATCGCCGAGCCCGGCGCCCGGGAAGCAGCCCTCGATGCCGTTGCCGCCATGGACACCGAGCTGCGCGCGGAGGGAGCCCGGCGCGGGATCCCGGACACCCGCCGCGCGACCGACCCGCGCACGCCCCGCGACCGCCTCGCCGGCGGCCCCACGGCGGCCCGACGGCTCGCCGCCGTCTCGCCCCTCCTCGCGGACGACGTCGTCCGGCTGGAGACCGTCCTCGTGCTGGCCCTGGGCGCCGGCTCGCTCGATGTCAGCCAGGGAGAGGCGGCCCGCGCCCGCTTCGATGCCTGCCGGCTGGATCGCCCGCTCGCCCGCGGCCTCCGGGATGCCGGGCTGGATCGCGATGCGATCACGGGGCTGTTGCTCCGCCTCCGCGCGCTGCTGGCTCTCCCTCGACCCGGCGACCCGCCCGCCGCGGGACCGTACGCCGCCGTCCTGCTGCGCGACCCGGCCGCCCGCGTCGCGGTCGGCGTCAACACCTGGGACGACGTGGAGTGGGTTACCGGCGACGCCTGGGATGCCTTCGCGGATTCGGCCGCGGCCGTGCTCGCCGTGCATGCCCCACCCCTCACGTCGCCCGCCGGCCTGGCCGCCATCGCGGGATTGTCGACGGGTCTTCGGGAGGCCGCCCGGGCCGCCGGCTACCGGGTGGAGCGCCTCGCCGCCGGCCCCGCGAATCCGTCTCCGGGGGCTCGCTGAACCCGATTTGACGCGGCCCTCCGGGCGTCGCTACGATGCGCCCGAACCGCCGCCCGCATATCACCCAGATTTGTCCAGATTTGTGGGCGGAGCGGGACGGTCCACGGACCGAGGAGTCGCGTGAATCCCGACGTCGTGCTGCCGCTGCTCTCGTCGCTGCTGAGCTTCATCTTCTTCGTGCTGCTGGTTGACCAGTGGCGGGTCCGTCGTCGGTCCTTCCAGGCAGCATGGGCGCTGGGGATGCTCTGGTACGCCATCAGCGCGGGAACGGAGTTCCTGGGCGCCGCGGGTGGCTGGTCCGAGGGCCTGTACCGTGCCTGGTACCTGTTCGGGGCGGTCTTCGTCGCCGCGTGGCTGGGCATGGGCACGGCGCTCCTGCTGGCGCGAACGCGCTACGGCTACATGCTGGCCGCGCTGCTCCTGGGAGGCGGGCTGGCCAGCTTCGCGGGCCGAGCGAAGTACGCCGACGCCGCTGAGGCCGGCACCGTGATCCTCGCGATCGCCGCCATCCTGGCCGTGGTGGTCGTCATCCTCACCTTCCGCGAGCGCCACCTCTGGGCGCACGCCGTGGCCGTGGTGCTGGTGGCGGGGAGCATCGCCGCCGCCGTGGTCGTCCTCACGGCCCCGCTCCCGGCCCCCGGCTACGTGCTGAACGCGCAGGGCGTCCCCATTGGCGAGCTGTTCCCCGGCTCCGTGCGGGTGCTCTCACCGGTCTTCAACATCGCGGGCGGCCTGACGCTGACCTTTGGCGCCGTGTTCAGCGCCTACGTGTTCATGCCCAAGCGCCGGATCATCAACTACGACCTCGAACGCGAGCAGGGATGGCTGCGGGTGGCCTTCAACGTCCTGCTCGGGGTCGTGGCCGTTCCGGTCAACTTCCTGGCCTCGATTCCCGCTGCGGTGCGGGCCTACCGGAGCGGGACGCTCAACAGCCGAGTGCCCGCGACGTTGCTCCTCGCGGCGGGCGGCGTGATCCCCTCTATCACGAGCAGCCTCAACCGCTTTGGCGTCACCTCGGCGTTCTTCCTGGGCGAGCTGCTGGGCGTGGTCTTCCTCTTCCTGGGCTTCCTCGCCTCGATCGAGGTCTTCCGCGAGTTCCGGGTGCCCTTCACAAACAAGGTCCTCCGGGCGCGCCGCGCCGAGTAGCCGGGAGCGCGGCACCTGGCCGGGCCATGGCGCGGCGTCTCGGGTAACGGCGCGCCGTGCGATCACGACGGACGGCTACTATCCAGCCATGGAGCCACGCGTCGATCCCGCCCCGCCCGGCTGGGCCGTCCCCGTCAGCCTGCACGGCCGCCTGGTCCGCCTGGAGCCGCTCGCCCTGGAGCACGTGCCCGGGTTGGCCCGGATCGGGCTTGACCCCGCAATCCACCGCTGGACTCGGCTCCGCCCGACCGGCGTGGACGATCTGCGTGCGTGGGTCGGAACGGCCCTCGCCACGGCGACCAGCGGCGAGGAAGTCCCGTTCGCAATCGTTCGGCAGGCAACGGGAGAGCCGATCGGCAGCACGCGCTACATGGCCATCGCGCCGGAGCACCGGCGCCTGGAGATCGGCTGGACCTGGCTGGGGCTCGACCACCAGCGGACGGGCGCCAACCGCGAGGCCAAGCGACTGCTCCTCGCCCACGCCTTCGAGACCCTCGGTGCCAACCGCGTCGAGTTCAAGACGGACTCGCGCAATGACAAGTCCCGTGCGGCGCTGCTGGGGATCGGGGCCCAGTTCGAGGGGATCTTCCGGAACCACATGCTCACGCCGCAGGGCATCCGCCACTCGGCCTGGTACAGCGTGACGGTGGAGGACTGGCCAGAGGTCCGCGACCGCCTCGACGCGGGCCTCGCCGCCCGGGGCTGAGCCGCCGCCCGGGGCTGAGCCGCCGCCCGGGGCTGAGCCGCCACCCGGGGCTGAGCCCACACTCGTCCCGCAATCCGGCCAACATCCGGCCGATACCGGGGCTGGCGCATCGGTGGCCGATTCTGCCATCATCCGGCCAGCCGCGCAAGACCGACGAGCGCCCACAGAGGAGCATCCCGTGATCGATTGGATCATCCGCGTCCTGATCAACGCGGCCGGCGTCTATGTCGCCACGCTGCTGCCGTTCACCAACATCACCTTCAACGTCGGCAACGACTGGTGGAAGCTCCTGGCCGTCGCCCTGATCCTGGCCCTGGTCAACAGCTTCATCAAGCCGATCGTCAAGCTCCTCTCGTTCCCGGTGGGCCTGCTCACCCTGGGCCTCGTTGGGTTCGTGATCAACGGCGCCATGCTGCTCCTGGTGGCCCTGGCCTCCGACCAGTTCAAGCTTGGCTTCAAGATCGGCGCCTTCCCGCCGACCCTGAACGCGGACGCCGTGGTCGGCGCGATCGCGGCGGCCTTTGTGATCAGCGTGGTATCCACGCTCCTTGGGTTGGTCAACCGCGGGCGCAAGATCGTCTCCTAGCGACACGCGACACCTGCGCCGGCCCGGAGCGATGCGGATCGTTCCGACGCCGCTCCCCCGGCCCACGCCATGAAGCGCTCCGCTGGCGCGGGCCTCGGCGCGGCCATCGCCGCCGGCGCCCTGGCCGTCGGCGGCCCCGTGCTGGGTGCCGTCCTCGCACGAACGGAGCGGCGGATGAACCCGGTGGGGCCGGGGCCGCTCCCGCCGCCCTCCGACGCGGCGCGGCAGCTCCATGCCAGCCTCCGGATCGCCGACCTCCACGCGGATTCGCTCCTCTGGGGCCGCGATCTCCGGCGGCGCGGGACACGGGGCCACGTGGACGTCCCTCGCCTCATCGAGGGGAACGTCGCGCTCCAGGTCCTGTCGATGCCGGTCAAGACGCCGCGTCATCTCAACATCGAGCGCAACGAGCCCACCAGCGACGACGTCACGCTCATCGCCATCGCCCGGCGCTGGCCACCCGCCACCTGGCGGAGCCTCCTGGCCCGCGTCCTCTACCTCGCCGCCCAGGCGCGCCGGCTGGAGACCACCTCGAAGGGGCGGTTCCGGCTGCTCGACTCGCGGGCATCGCTGGCCGCCTACCTGGCCGACCGCGCGGCCAACCCCCGGATCACCGCCGGCCTGCTGTCCATCGAGGGCGCGCACGCGCTCGACGACGACCCGGCCAACGTCGAGGTAGTCGCCCACGCCGGGATCCGGATGATCTCGCCCGCCCACTTCTTCGACACCGCCTTCGGCGGCAGCGCCCACGGCGTGGAGCAGGGCGGCCTGACCGAGCGCGGCCGCGAGATGCTCCGCCGGATGGAGGCGGGCGGCGTGATCTTCGACGTAGCGCACGCCTCGGCCCGGACGATCGATGACGCCCTTGCGCTGGCGACGCGTCCGGTCGTGGCCTCACACACCGGCGTCCGCGGCGTCCTCGACAACGCCCGGAACCTGTCCGACGCGCACCTGGACGGGATCGCGGCCACCGGCGGCCTGGTGGGCATCGGCTTCTGGGAGACGGCGTGCGGCGGGCCGGACCCGTCGTGGATCGCACGGTCCATCGCCTACGCCGTGGAGCGGGTCGGCGCCGACCACGTCGCCCTGGGCTCGGACTGGGATGGCGCGGTGCGGGTCCCCTTCGATGCCGCGGGGCTGGTCCACCTCACCGACGCGCTGCTGGAGGTGGGCCTCGGCGAGCCGGAGATCCGGGCCGTCATGGGCGAGAACGTGCTGCGGCTCCTGGGCGAGACGCTGCCGGACGCCTGAGCCCCATCATCGACGCGCGGCGCGGTAGGCTGTACCCGTGAATGCCCGTCAGCAGCTGCGCGCCCGCCTCGACCGCGGTCCACTCGTCGCCGATGGCGCCTTCGGCACCCTCCTGTTCAGTCGCGGCATCCCGCAGCGTGCCTGCCTCGACGAGCTGCCCAGCAGCCGCCCCGACCTGGTGGGCGCCATCCACCGCGAGTACATCGACGCGGGCGCCGACATCATCGAGACGGGGACCTTCGGCGCCAACCGCCACCGGCTGGCCGCCTACGGCGAGGCGGGCAGCACGCTCCGTCTCAACCGGCGCGCGGCCCAGGTGGCGCGCGAGGCCCGCGACGTGGCCGGACGCGAGGTGCTGGTGGCCGGCTCCATCGGCCCGCTCGGCGCACCCACGCGCGAGCTCCTGACCCTGGACGACGCCCTGGTTCGCTCCATCTTCCGGGAGCAGATCGAGGGCCTGCTGGAGGGCGGCGTCGACGCGTTCATCCTGGAGACGTTCGTCGACCTGCGCCACCTCCTGCTGGCCATCGACGAGGTCCGCCGCGTGACGACGGACCTGCCCATCCTGGCCGAGCTCACGTTCGGCGAGGAGCTGGTGCTCGCCGACGGGACCACCCCCGAGGCCGCCGCGGCCGCCCTCTTCGCCTCGGACGCCGACGTGATCGGCGTCAACTGCGGCGTGGGCCCGCAGGCTTGCCTCGAAGCATTGCGCGGCATGGCCAGCGCGTCGGGCGGCGCGAGCGGGCCGCGCCTCTCGATCATGCCCAATGCCGGCCTCCCGCAGCGCATCGAAGGCCAGTTCGTGTACGCCGCGGACGCCGACTACTTCGGCCGCATGGTGCCCAGCTTCGTCGCGGCCGGGGCGGCCATCATCGGCGGCTGCTGCGGGACCACGCCGGCGCACGTCGCCGCGATCCGGGCCGCCGTCGACCGGCCGCCGGCCCACGCCGAGGACGCGGACCGCACCACGGGCGTGTTGGCGGGCTACCGCGCCGCGTCCGCGGAGCGTTCGTCGCCCCCCGAGCCCGCGGCCGTCGCGCCGCGCGCCGCCCGGGCAGCCCCCGCCGCCAACGAGGACGCGCCGCCGCCAAGTCGCCTGGCGACGGCGCTGGCGGAGCGGCGGTTCGTGATCTCCGTGGAGATCGACCCGCCGCGCTCCATTCGCATCGAGCGAACCATCGAGGCAGCCCGGCTCCTCCAGACCGCCGGCGTGGATGCGGTGAACATCAGTGACTCCGCGATGGCGCGGGTCCGGATGGGCGCGCTGGCCGTGGCGTTCGGCATCCAGCACGACGTGGACCTTGAGTGCGTGGTCCACCTGACCACGCGCGATCGAAACCTCATGGCCATCGAATCCGAGTTGCTGGGGGCGCATGCCCTGGGCGTTCGCAACATCCTCGCGCTGACCGGGGATCCGCCACGGGTGGGCGATTACCCAACCGGCACCGGCGTCTGGGACGTGGATTCCGTCGGACTGGTGGAGATTCTCGCGCGTCTGAATCGCGGCGAGGACCAGGCCGGCTCCCCCATCGGGCAGCGGGCCGCCTTCACCATCGCCTGCGCCCTGGACCCCACGGCCGCGGACCAGAGCCGGGAATGGGATCGGCTGGAGAAGAAGCTGGCCGCGGGTGCGCACCTGATCATGACCCAGCCCCTGTACGGCGTGCCACAAGTGGAGGCGATGATCGAGGAGTCCCTGCGCCGCTTCGGCCCGGGGGGCTTCCCGGTCCCGGTGCTGCTGGGCGTCCTGCCGCTCCAGAGCGCCCGTCACGCAGAGTTCCTGCACAACGAGGTCCCGGGCATCACCATCCCGCAGCCCACGCGGGCGGCGATGCACGGCGCCGGTGACCGGGGCGCCGAGGTCGGCCTGGAGATCACCCTCGCCCTGCTGGAAGAGGTCGAAGCGCTGGTCGCCGGGACCTACGTCATGCCCAGCTTCGGCCGCTACCAGCAGGCCGCCGAGCTGGTCCGCCGGATCCGGGCCCGTCACCCGGAACGCGCCGCGCCGCCAGCCGCGCATACCAGGGCCGACGCGCCACCCGCGGACGGCGGCATGATGAGGCCATGAACCTGCCCTTAGCCGATCCCAGGTCGCGGACGCCTCGGCGCCTCACTCAAACCCTCCTGGCGCTCGCCATGCTGCTGCTCGCGGCCGCCCCGGCGCTTGCGGCCGGCCCGCCGCCCGGCCCGCCGCCTGGGCCGCCCTGGCCGGCTCCCCAGGTCGATCGCGCCGTCTACGACTATGCGGGCGCCTTCCAGCCCGCGACGGTCGCCAGCGTCGAGGCCACGATCGACGAGATCGAGGCGCGCACGGGCGCAGAGGTCGTCGTCTATACGCAGATCGCCGGCTACGGCGTCTCCCAGTCAGAGGCCAAGTCCGACGCGGCGTCGCTGATGGACCAGTGGGGCGTCGGCCGGAAGGGCTTCGATGACGGCTTGGTGATCCTGTTCGACCTGGACCCCACCAGGATCCACGGCCAGGTCTTCCTGTACGGCGGGGCGGGCTACCTCTCGACGTACATGAGCGAATCGGATCTCCAGGGCCTGTACGACAACGAGATGCTGCGGCTCCTCAAGGCCGCCGACCTGGACGGGGCGATCACGGTGGCACTTGCCCGGGTCGATGCCAGCACCACGCCCGAGCACGCCAGCGCGCTCCAGACCGCACGCCAGGTGGATGCCGCGGTGGGCCTGATCGGCGGCCCCCTCGTGCTCATCCTGATGGTGGGTTGGGGAGTCCGAAACTGGCTCCGCTACGGCAAGGACCCCGTCTACCTCGACGACGACTCCATCCTGATGGCCGGCCCCCCGCCCAAGCTGACGGCCGCCACGGCCTCGGCGCTGATGGAGGGCAAGGCAACGCGCCGCGCGCTGACCACCGCGATGCTGGACCTGGCCAGCCGCGGCAAGATCACCTTCCGCGAAGAGAAGAAGCTCCTGGGCCTGGGCGGCACCAAGGTCGGCATCGACACGGATCCGCCGGACGGCGACGAGGTTGCCGAGGCGCATCGCGCCCTGAACGCGCGCCGGCCCCTGGGTGACGCGGAGCACTTCGCGCTGGAGAAGCTCCGCTCGCTGGCCTCCAACGGCCTCCTGGAGGCCGACGAGGTGCCCAAGTTCGGGATGCACGTCGGGACGTTCGACACCAGGCTGGAAGCCTCGCTGGCCTCCAACGGCTGGATGACCGAGGCTCCCGGCAAGGTCACGATGCGCTGGGCGGGTCGCGGCTCCCTGGGGCTGTTCGGCGGGATCGTCATCCTCATCGCCGCGTTCAACCTGCCCAGCGCCGGACTGACGATCGTGGGCGTGGCGGCAATCCTCGGCGGGATCGCGCTCCTGGTCCTGTCCAGGGCGATGCCGGCGGTGACCAAGGATGGCGCCATGATCCGCGCCCAGCTGCACGCCTACCGGCGGACACTCCAGAAGACGATGGAGCAGGCGCGTTCGATGCAGCAGGTCGTGGACCAGGCCGGGCTCACCTGGCTGGAGACGCCGGACCAGGCCGTGGTCTGGGGGACGGCGCTGGGGCTCCAGTCCGAGATCGAGGGGGTCCTGGCCCGCTCGCTTGAGGACGTGCAGGCGGGCCGCTCCACCAACTCCGCCATGTATTTCCCGCTCTGGTACACCAACAGCGCCGGCCAATCGTTCGGCGCGGCGGGAGGCGGCGGGGCCACCGGTGGCCTCTTCTCCAGCTCGCCGATCCCCGACCTCGGGGGGATGATGAGCGCCCTGGGGACCATCGGGAACTCGCCGGCGTCCAGCGGCTCCAGCAGTGGCGGCGGCGGGTTCAGCGGCGGGAGCTCGGGCGGCGGCGGGGGCGGCGGGGGCGGCTTCTAGGGTCGGCGGCCCCCGGGGACGGTCCAGGGTCTGTGGGCCCGGGGACGGCCTCCAGGGTCGGCGGGCCCGGGGACGGCTCGCCGGTCGTCGGGCTCGGGTACACTCCGGGCATGGGCGCAGTCGAGACAATGGACCAGTTCTTCGAGCTCCTCAACGGCGGTGACCGCGTGGGTGCCGTGGCGTTGATGGCGGAGACCACGGAGATGCGCGTGCACGTGGGCGACAGCGTGCAGACGCTGCGCGGCGTGGAGCGCGTTGGCGGCTGGTTCCTGCGCTCGGACCGCGGGCTCAAGATGATCCCGGGCGACGTCCGCGACACCGGCAACACCTACGAGGCGGACATCGTCGTGGTCCGGCCGGGCGCCCAGTCGCAGCACCTGGATGCCACGTTCCGGGTCGAGGGCGGCAAGATCACCAGCATCAACCTGGCGCCTCGCCGCTGACGCGCCCGCCCAAGGGCGGAGCCTGCCGCGCGTGGGCTGATCGGCGTCGCAGGACCGGCGCCTCACCATCCCGGCCCCGCTCCAATCGACGACGACGCGACCCTACGGCGCCTTGCTGGGTGCCTTGGACGGGGCGGGCGAGGTCGCATCCTTGAAGCCGCTGGGGATGGCGGCAGGGATGATGAGCGTGTCGCCCGCGACGATCTTGTCCGGGTTGGGGTACTTGTCCTTGTTGACGGCAATCAGGTCCGTGAGCGGGACCCCGAACTTGGCCGCGATCTTGGACATGGTGTCGCCTGGCGCGACCTGGTACGTCAGCGCGGCCGGCGGTGGCGTGGTGGTAGGCGCAAAGCTGAACGTGGCGCCGGGGCTCCGACTGGGGACCGGCAGCGGCGTCGGCGTGGCCTTGGGCCCGCCCAGGCCCAGCATGCCCGGCAGGAAGAACAGGCCGACGGCGGCCAGCACCACCACCAGGAACAGGAGCACCACCCTGGGCACGGCCGGGACGCCCATCCGCGTGCGGAGCATGGGATAGGCCTCAAAGCGCTGCGGCCGCTCCCAGGCCGGCCCCGAATCGCCGGGCCGGCGACGCCCGCGCGTGTCGCCGACCTTGGGCCGGCCACGCGGGATCAGCCCGGCGACCCGTCCGAGGACGCCGCCGCCGGTGTCGCCGGAGCCGCCGGACCCGCCGGACCCGCCGTGCGCCCGGCCATCATCGTGGTCGCGGAGCCGTGCCGGGACGTCGTCGTCGACCTCGTCATCATCATTGTCATCGGCGCGAGACCGCCATCCTGCCGGGGCACGGCCGGATGCCTCGGGCGGAACGAACCGCGGCAACCCGGTGCCATCCCGCCCATCGGCCGCGGGCGCGGCCGGCGCACCGTCCATCGCAACCCGGTGCGCGAGGCTCCCGGCGAGGCCCGACTCTCGACGACGACCGCCCGCGAAGTCCGGCGGCTCCGTCGCAGAGCCGCCGCCCCTGCGCGTGCCGTGCTCATCCTCCACCGAGCCCAGCCAGGGCGGCGGGGCGGCCCACCCGCGTGCAGGATTCCGTCCCCCGGCGCCCTGGTCCTGGGGCGCGGCGGGCGGCCGGGGGGCGGCCTGCACCCTCGCGCCCTCGCGGCGGGCCCAGTCCTGGAACGTGGGGCACAGGGCGAAGGCGCTCGACAGGCAGTACGCGTCCTGGTGGGCCAGGGCTCGCGGCGCCGGACGGACCTCCGCGAAGCAGCGATGGCGTGCGTCGGGACTGCCGGCCCGGCCCTCCCGATCATCGTCAAAGGCGACGAATGGGCAGGCGGGGGCGCCGTCGACGATGGGCAGCCCGCGGTCGGTCATTGGATCGATGATACCCGGGCCCCGTCGCGGCGCGGAACCCCCTACCGCCCCAACGACTCCAGCAGCGCCACGGTCGCGTCGACCAACTTCGCCTGCTGGTCCGCGCGCGTGATCGTGGCGGGCGGGTCGTTGGGCTGGCCCGTGTACCAGCCCATCTGTTCGTGGTTGCCGCCGTCCATGACCAGGATCACAGGATTTGCCGGGATGTTCGCCAGCGCCTTGGGCCCCACGTAGCTGGCCACCCCCGCGTCGAGCGACCCATACGCGATCAGCACGCGGATCGGCTGCGTCGAGATGTCCGTCGCCGAGTAGGCGGCCCAGAAGACCAGCCCCTCGGCCGCCCCGGCGTGCCCCGCCAGATACTGCGCGGCCATCGCCCCGCCCAGCGAGTGGCCGCCAATCGCCCAGTGGCGGATCTCCGGGTGCGCGGCCATCGCCGGCGTGGCTCCCTCGAACCCCAGGACCGCCAGGTTGAGCGGCATCGGCACGATCTCCACCAGGTAGCCGCGGGCCGCGATGGCCGCCGCCGACGGCGCGTACGCGACCGGGTCCACCTTGCCGCCCGGGTAGAAGACGAACCCGGTGGTGGGGGCGCCCGAAGCGGGCGCGAACACCAGCCGGCCGTCCTCGCGGGCGAACCGCACCGCAGGCGTGGAGACCAGGGCGGCCGACGCCTCCGGCAGGTTGGGCTGCGGGATGGCGAAGTAGCCCGTGGCGCCGACGATCGCCAGCAGCACGATGGCGAGCACGGCGTAGACGGCCTTCCGGCGGCGGCTCCTGCCGCGACGCGAGGTGGCAGTGGAGCCCGGGGCGCCGGCCGGGGTGCGCGCGATGGAGTTCGAATCAGGCTGCGTCTGGCTCACGAGGGCTCCAGTTCGTTCGTCACGCGGGTCACGCAGGGTCAGGCGGGATGCTGGGCGAGGAAGGGCAGGATGACCGCCATGAACGCGTCCGCCCGCTCCTCGAAGGGCAGGTGGCCGGCGCCGTCGATGACGTCCAGGCGTGTGCCCGGGACGGCCGCCGCCAGCGCCTCGCCCCGGGACAGCGGGATCCACGGGTCAACCCGGCCCCAGATGACCTGGGTCGGGACGGTCAGCGTGTTCAGCGCGCGGGGCAGCGCGTTCCTGCCCTGGTCGCGCCAGACCGCGAGCAGCGCCAGGTCCCAGTCGCGCGTCCTGGCCTGTGCCTGGTAGCCCGCGGCCACGGCGGGCGTCACGAAGGCGGGGTCCGCGTACGCGGAGCGGAGCAGCTCCACCAGCGCGTCCGGCGAGATCAGCCGGCGGATCGCCTGGCGGGCCACCTGCTGCACCGGCGGCAGCTGGAGCGCCCCGGACGCCAGGGCCTGGCCGACCCCCGCCAGGGCGCCACCCTCGCCCGGCTCCCGTGCCGCCGCGTCCACCAGGACCAGCGCCGCCACCCGCTCCGGCGCCGTCATGGCCAGGTGCAATGCCACGCTCCCACCCATCGAGTGCCCGGCCACCACGGCCCGGCGGATCCCCAGCGCGTCCATGACGGCCAGCACGTGCCGCGCCTGCGCCGCATGCGACGTGTCGGTATCCCAGCGCTTCTCGCTCAAGCCAAAGTCCAGAAGGTCCAGCGCAACGGCACGATACCCGGCGGCCGCCAGCGCGGGGACGGTGAGCCGCCACGAGAAGGTCGACCCGCCGAAGCCGTGGATCAGCACCACCGCGGGGGCTCCGGGCGCGCCGGCCTCCATGACGGCGGTCCGACCGGCCTCACCCGGGACCTGGATCAACCGCGCGCCCGCGGGCAGCAGCGTGGCGGGGTCGTCGTCCGGCGAGGCCGGCAGCGGGACCAGGTATGAGGCGGCCAGCACCACGGCAAGCAGCACCAGGACGGCCCGGCCGAGCCACAGGAGGATGCGTCGCAGGCTCATGGTTCGATGCTAGCAGCGACAGTCCATGGCTCCCTGGGGCCTGGTGGCGCCCCGCCGCGGCGCGCCCGCCACGTGGCCTCCGTGAGCCGGGGGCCGCCCGCGCGGCCCGGGCTGCGCTAGGATCCCGCCATGACTGACACCGACCGCACCCCGCTCGAGCTGGTCCGCCTCCTGCACGCATCCACCAACGCCCTGGCGGCCGAGGTCTGGGCGCTTGGCCCGCAGGCAACCGCCCGTCCCGCCGAGGGCGAGTGGTGCGCCAACGAGGTGCTGGGCCACCTGATCGAGGCCGACAAGCGCGGGTTCGCCAGCAGGATTCGGACGGTCATTGCCGAGGATCGGCCCGCGTTCGTCAAGTGGGACCAGCCCGGTGTCGCGGCGGAGCGGCGGGATCACCTGCGTGACGCCAGCGACCTGATCCAGGAGTTCATGTCGGCCCGGGAGACGGACCTGGCCTTCATGGCCGAGCTGGACCCGGCGGTCATGGCTCGCGTGGGGATCCACCCGACCGTCGGCGAGCTGAGCGTCGGCGACCTGCTCAACGAGTGGGTCCATCACGACCGCGAGCACCTCGCGCAGATGCTGGCCGTGACCCAGTCGCAGGTCCGCCCGTTCATGGGCAACGCCCAGAAGTTTGGGCAGCCCAAGCCGTAGCGACCGGAGGAGCACAGGATGGCCGACGCAGGCGGGTCCAATTCCGGCGGGCCGGCGGGTTCGGGCGCCAGCCCCACCTTCGACGTCGTCATCGTGGGCGGCGGGACCGCCGGCTGCGTCGCGGCCACCCGGCTGACGGAGGACCCCAACCGGCGCGTCCTGCTGCTGGAGGCGGGCCCGGATCCGTGGCCCCTCCCCGAGATCGTGGGCAACGCGAAGATGCAGAACCGGCTCCTGATGGAGTCCGACTACCTGACCGTGGTCCCCACCCGCCGCCACGCCGACGGGAGCGAGTACTACTCGCTGGCCGGCCGGATCATGGGCGGCGGCTCGTCGGTCAACGTCATGTCCGTCATCCGGCCCCAGCGCGCGGACCTGGACGGCTGGGCGGCCCGCGGCAACCCCGACTGGACGTACGAGCGCTGCCTGCCCTTCATGCGGGCGATCGAATCGGACCAGGAGTTCACCGATCCCGCGCTCCACGGCACCACCGGGCCGTTGTTCGTCCGGCGCGGCTTCACCCTGGACGACCAGATGTCGCCGCCGGTCCAGGCGTTCCTGGACGCCGCCTACGCGCTGGGCCTGCCGCGCTGCCCGGACCTGAGCGTGGCGGACCCCTACGGCGTGGCGGTCTCGCCCTACAACATTCGCGACGGGCGCCGGCAGTCCGCCACGGTGGCCTACCTGGCGCTGGCGCGCGAGCGGCCGAACCTGACCATCGTGGACCGGGCGTCGGCGCTGGGTCTGCGCTTCGATGCCGCGGGCCGGCGGGTGACCGGCGTGGAGTACGAGCGCGACGGCGCGCTGCACACGGCGAGCGGCGACCAGGTGGTGCTGGCGGCCGGCGTCTACGGCACGGCCAAGCTGCTGATGCTGTCCGGGGTGGGCCCCGCCGACGAGCTGGGCCGCCACGGGATCGCGGTCCGCCACGAGCTGCCCGGCGTTGGCCGCAACTACCAGGACCATGCCGTGGTGTACGCCACGTTCGAGGGGAAGCAGTCGTTCGATACCACCTGGGTAGTCCCCCGCTTCCGACTCATCACCCGCCATCACCCCATGACCGACGCGCCCAACTTCCACATCAACATGCGCGCGCCCACCAAGGTGGTGGGGCTCAAGCCGCTGCTGCCGGTCTCGGCGCACCTGCTGGAGCAACGCGGCGAGGGCCGGGTGCGGCTCTCCTCGGCGGACCCCGGGGACCCGGTGGAGATCGATTCGGGGATGCTGGAACACCAGGACGACGTGCGCGCCATGGTCGAGGCGCTCCGTTTCGTGGACGAGCTGGTCCACCAGCCGGGGCTCACCGACGAATGGTACGGCCCGCTGGTGACGCCCGAGGCGGACGAGGACTGGGCGGAGTTCGCCCGCCGGACGTACGACAGCTACCACCACGGGGTGGGCACGTGCCGGATGGGGCCGGCCTGGGACCCGCTGACGGTGGTGGACCAGGGGCTGCGGGTCCACGGCCTGGACAACCTGTGGATCGGCGACGCCTCGATCATGCCGTCGGTCACGCGCGCCAACACCAACCTCACGGCGATGCTGATCGGCGAGCGGCTGGCGGACTTCGTGGTGCAAATGGGCTGACGAGGCCTGGCGCCGCGGCCCGGCTCCCCTCGCGCCGAGCCCCTACTTCAGGTCCGCCTCCACCAGGAGCAACTCCCCGCGGAAGGCACCCAGCGGGTGGTAGTAAGTGATCGCGATGGTGCGGCCCCCATTCGATGACAGCTCGGGGTGCTGGATCGCCGCGTAGTCGAACGAGCCGCTGGGCGCCGGGGCGCCTTCGAAGGCCACGGCGGTCCGGGACCAGGGCCCTTCGGGTCGATCCGCCGTCCGGAGCACCGCCCGGCCGCTGAGCGCTTCGCTGTGGACGGCCAGGTAGCGGCCCAGGAACGGGTTGAACGCGACCGAGACGGCCCCTGGGATGCCCGATAGGACGCCGGCCGCGGCGGCCGGATCGGTCCCCCATTGGCTCCCGGTCCAGAACCGCCACGCGGCGCGGTCCGTGGCGGCGGCGAGCGGCGCCCGGCCCACCCGGTAGTCGCCGGATCCAATCGGCGCGCCGTAGGCCACGATGTTGTCGCCGTCCACGAACGCGTAGCCCAGGAGCGGGTCCGCGCCCTGGAACAACAGGCCGGCCTCGCGGCGGGCCACCGTGGATCCGGCCGCGATCCGCGCGACACCGATCCCCACGTAGTCGTAGGTCAGCGGCCCGCGCACCCGCAGCTTCAGGTAGAAGACCAGGCCGCCGCCAGCCCCGGTGGCGACGACCGAGGTGGGCCAGAGCGCGATCCTTGGACCGCCCGCCGCATTGGCGGCCTGCTCCTCCGCTTCGAACGGCAAGAGCGCACCGGGAACGCCCTTCGTGTCGAGGGGCTCGCTGACGACGAGGGGCTTGGCGGGATCGGCCAGCGCGGCCGTGTTCGAACGGCCGCTGCTCCCGTCCACGCCCTTCGCTGTGGACAGGGTATCGCCGAAGGTCCACAGGATCCGGCCGCCGATCAGCGCCGACGCGCCGCCGTCGCGGGCGGTGACGGTCGCAGGGGCGCCGATCGGGCCCAGGACGCGGGTGGCAGCCACCTCGACACGCGGCGCGGTGACGGCCTGTATTCCGGCCCACGCGACGGCCACCACGACGATCAGCGCGAGGGCGGCGACAGCCAGCCGCCCACGCCGCCCCAACCGTCGCGGTCCCTCCACTGCCAGCATGCCCCGAGGATAGCGAGGCGCGTCGCGAGCGCAACTGGCACCGAGGGATCGGCGCCGCCGAGAGGGTCGTTTGACAGCCCGCGCGTGCCCCGGGACACTCTCCTGACCGAAACCACCAACAGCCGACCGCGTCCCAAGGAGCCCACCATGTCGCGACTCACCAGCCTCCTGGCCCCCAAGACCGTCGCCCGCGCCCACTGCGACGTCCCGTGCGGCATCTACGACCCGGCCCAGGCCGTCCTCGCCGCGCGCACCGTCGCGCGCATGGTCGAGCTCATCGGCCAGCTGGACCCGGCCTCCACGTCCGTTGAGGACCGCGCCAAGTTCGTCCGCTGCGTCAACGTCAAGGAGCAGCACGCCGAGCTGGTCAAGCACGAGGTCCAGGTCATCTGGTCCGACTACTTCAAGCCGGTCCACCTCGAGGCCACCCCGGACCTCCACACCAAGGTCTGGAACCTCCTGAAGCTCGCGGGCGAGAACAAGCAGCACGTCGACGCGGCCCTGGCGGCCCGGCTCGAGGCCGCGGTCAAGGAGTTCGCCGACATCTTCTGGGCGACCAAGAAGTAGTCGAACCCTCCGGGGCCGAAGGTCGTCCGACCTTCCTCACCTTCGAACCGATGACGACGCCGGGGCCGGATCCGTCCACCCCGGCGTCGCCGATTCCCGGGGACGGCGGCGCACCGCGCGAAGCCGATCCCGGCGCGCCCGGCCCGGCCGTGAACCTGGCCCCCGACGTCCATCGGCCGCCGCTCTCCGAGTCCATCCGCGGCCCGTGGCGAATCGTCGTCGAGGAGGCCTCCATGCTGCCCGCGATCCATCCGGGCGATTGGCTGCTGGTCGATCCCACCGTCACCCGCTGGCCCCGCCGCGGGTCCATCGTGGTCTTCCGTGAGCCCGAGACCGGGACGCTCTCGATCAAGCGCGTCGCCGGCCGGCCCGGCGACTGGGTGCCGTTCGAGGAGGGCTACCTCCACCTGGGCCCCCAGGAGGCGTGGCTCCTATCCGATGCCGACGAGGCGACCACCGCGGCGAACGGCTTCGGGGCGCCGCTGGACTCGCGCCGCTACGGCCCCGTGCTGCTGGAGCACCTGGTTGGCCGGGCCTGGTTCCGCTACGGGCCCGCCGAGCGGTTCGGCCTGTTGCCCGGACGTCCGCGGGTTCGCTGAACGGCGTCAACACGACCCGGTTCATCCCCGGGCAGCTCCACACCAGTCCCGTTCGTTACCCCGGCCCGTTCCTACCCCGAGGTATGAAACGGCATGTTCCGGAGGCCGCAACCGACGGTTTGTGCCGAATCCGTCCTCGTGGGTATGAGATCGACCGATTCGCGGGTTCCACGAGGCCACCCAACCCACCAGGGGCCGACCCGGAACCCGGACCTGCGCAGGTTCATACGCATGGGTATGAAGTCGCCGTCCTGGGCAGGCCCACTCGGGCGCCGGCGGCCGCCAGCACCGCCGCGACCGGCCGCCACTCCCCCTACGCCGTCCCCAGCACCAGGGCCCCCAGCCCCAGCGCGAACAGGCTGAGCAGCGCCGCCGCCAGGAAGCCTGCCTGGAGCGGTCGCCACCCAACCGCGCGGAGCTGCGTCACGTCCGTGTTCAGGCCCACGCCCACCAGCGCCACCAGGATGAGCGCCTTGGATGCCTCCGAGAACGCCGATGACAACGCCGCCGGGAACACGTGGAGCGAGTTGAGCGCCGCCATGACGATGAACCCCACCACGAACATCGGCACCAGGCGCGCCCAGCGCCAGCGGCTGGCGGCGGCCACCTTGTCCGTCGCCCGCGCCATCCCGGAGCGCATGTACAGGATCCCGATGAGCACCACCAGCGGCCCCATCAGCGTGTTCCGCGTCAGCTTCACGATCGTGGCGATCTCGCCTGCGGCCTGCGAGTAGGCGAAGCCCGTGGCCGTCACCTGGCTGGTGTCGTTGACCGCCACGCCCGCCCAGTGGCCAAAGAAGCTGTCGCTGAACGACAGCGCGTGCCCGATCAGCGGGTAGAGCAGCACCGCCAGCGTCCCGAAGAGCGTGATCGTCGCCACGGCGAACGAGACGTCGCGCTCCTCCGCCTCGATGACCGGCGCCGTCGCCGCGATCGCGGAGTTGCCGCAGACCGCCGTCCCCACCGCGATGAGCATGGCGAGCCTGGGTGGCAGCCCCAGCAGCCGGCCCAGCAGCAGCACCAGCCCCAGCGCGAACGCCATGCAGGCCAGCACCACGACAAGCGACCCCAGCCCCGTCGCCACCACGTCACCGAACGACAGCCGCGCCCCCAGCAGCACGATGCCGAGGCGCAGCGGGGTCCCCATCGCGAACTTGATCCCCGGCTTCACCCTGGCTGATGGCCGCGCCAGGTTGGCCACGACCAGGCCCAGCGCAACGCCGACGGTGACCTCGCTGATGATCTTGGGCAGGTACAGCGTGGAGGCGCGCGCGACCACGGCCAACGCGATCACCAGGAGCAGGCCCGGTAGATTCTTCCGGACCACGGCCATGGACAGCCCGTTCAGCACGCCACCCTCCCCTACAGCACAGCGGACGGATCATACGGCCGCGGGCGGACGCCCAAGCCGGGCTGGCGCCGAAGCCGGGGTCGAAGCCGAAGGCGGGCTCGCGCCGAAACGGACGCCGGCATCGAAGCCGAAGCCCGCCGGGCCAACGGCGGGCTTCGGCCGGCCGCCTCAGCCGGGCGCCTCAGCCGGGCGCCTCAGCCGGGCGCCTCAGCCCGCCGCCACCAGCTCGCGACCCAGGAGGTCGATGTGGTCCAGGTCGCGCGGGATGAAGTCCTGCAGGAAGAGCCGCTCCACCCCGGCCGCGGCCAGCCGGGCGACCATCGCCCGCGCCTCGTCCGGGGTCCCCAGGATCCAGCGGTAACGCCGCTGCTCAAACCAGGCCGCGCGCCCGTCCGCCACCCCAAGCTCGTCGAACAGCGCCTCCTGGCGCGCCTCCACGTCCGCGGCCGTCTCGCCGACCAGGGTGGACACCATCGCGGACCGCGTCATGGTCCCGGGGTCACGCCCCGCCGCCCGGCAGGCCGCGACCACGTCGCGCAGCTTGCCGGCGATCTCGTCCGGCCCCGCGCTGGTCACGTTGAACTCGTCGGCCCAGCGCGCCGCCAGCCGCATCGAGCGTGCGCTGCCGCCCCCGCCCACGATGATCCGCGGCCGCGCCGTCCCGTCGGCTCCCTGCGGCCGGCCCTCCACCTGCACCGACTTCGGCCGGAAGCGCGCCGACTCCACCCGGACCTGCGCCCCCTCGTACGACCAGCCATCCGGCTCCGTCCAGAGCCCGTGGAGCAGCGCCAGCTGGTCCTCCAGGAGGCTCGCCCGATCCCCAATTGGCGGGAATGCCAGGCCCAGCGGCAGGTGATCGGCGGCATTCCAGCCCGCGCCCACGCCCACCTCGATCCGTCCGCCGCTCATGTGGTCCACCGTGGTGACCTGCTTGGCGAACGTCCCCGGGTGGCGAAACGTGACCGGCGAGACCAGCGTCCCCAAGCCGATCCGCTCCGTCTCCCGGGCCAGCCCCGCCAGGACCGTCCACGCGTCCGTGGTGGGCCGGTCCGCGGCACCGGGGAAGCTGGCGAAATGGTCCGACCGGAAGAAGGCCTCGAAGCCCACCCGCTCCGCCCGCCGGGCGATCGCCAGCTGGTCCTCGTAGGAGAGCCCTTGCTGGGCCTCGATCATCAGCGCATACCGCACGTCATCACCTCCCCGGGCCGCCCCGAATCCTTCCGAACGCACGAATTGTCCAGATCGATAGAATAGTTCGTCTGATGCAAACTATCGACCGTGACTCCTCCCCTGATCTCATCGCGGCCATCCTGGCCGAGGTCAAGGGCAGCCTGCGTGAGCTCCGCTGCGGGACCACGGAGCGGATGATCCGCCTCGGCGTGAGCATGACGCAGATGCACGTCCTGTGGCTATTGGAGCATCACGGGGACGTGCCCATGAGCCGCCTCGCCGACCTGCTGGACGTCTCCGTCTCCAACTCGACCGGCCTCATCGACCGGATGGAGGAGCGCGGCCTCGTGGAGCGGCTCCGCGTCCCGGACGACCGCCGCCTCGTGCTGGTCCGGATTGGCCCGGAGGGCATCCGCGTGCTGCACGAGCTGGAGGAGTCGCACCACGACCGGCTGCAACGGGCCCTGGCCCACCTGGAGCCCGGGCGGCTGTGCGGGGTCCTCGAGGCATTCACGGACTTCCACTCGGCCATCGAAGCAGACCTCGGCCCGCAAGCGGACATTGGTTCGCACGCCCACGTCCACGCCGCCGTCGCCGGCGGCAGCTCACCGATCGACACCATCGCCAGCGCCGACCCGGCTGCGACCCCAGCGCGGCCCGCTCCCGTCGCCCAGTAACCAGGAAGGAACCATGGAATCACTCCCTGCTGAAGCCCCCGGCGGCCACGCGTCTCTCGCCGCGGCGGCCGTGCACCTCTCCCATCGCGAGAAGATGGAGATCCTCTTCGCGGTCCTCCTGGGCCTGTTCCTGAGCGCGCTCGACCAGACCATCGTGGGCACGGCGCTGCCCCAGATCGTGACCGAGCTCAAGGGCAACGACTACTACACCTGGGTCGTCACGATCTACCTGCTTACCAGCACCATCACCATCCCGTTCTACGGCAAGCTGTCCGACCTGTACGGCCGGAAGCCGATGCTGCTCATCGGGATCTCGCTGTTCCTGGTCGGCTCGGCGCTGGCCGGCCTCAGCCAGGAGATGTGGCAGCTGATCCTGTTCCGCGGGATCCAGGGCATTGGCGCCGGTGCGCTCTTCCCCATCGCGCTCGCGATCATCGGCGACCTGTTCTCGCCCGCCGAGCGCGGCAAGTACCAGGGCCTGTTCGGAGCGGTGTTTGGCATCAGCTTCCTCGTGGGCCCGGCGCTTGGCGGCTTCCTGACCGACGCAGTGAGCTGGCACTGGGTCTTCTACGTCAACATCCCGCTCGGCCTGATCAGCCTGTACGTCATCGCCCGGGTCCTGCCCAACATCCGCCGGCCGGAGATCAGGCACCGCCTGGACTACCTCGGCGCGCTCGTCTTCGCGGCCGGCATCGGACTCCTGCTGGTCGGGATGACCAACAAGTCCGGCGTCGATCCGGTGACCCGCGCCCAGAACGAGTGGACCACCCCCGCGGTCATCAACCTCATGGCGGGCGGCCTCGCCCTCCTGCTCGTCTTCGTCTTCATCGAGTCGCGGGCCAGGGAGCCCATCGTCCCGCTGGGCCTGTGGCGGAACCGGACGTACACGCTGTCGGTGCTGTCCACGTTCCTCATCAGCTTCGGCTTCTTCGGGGCGATCATCTTCATCCCGCGCTGGTTCCAGGTGGTGCGCGAGATGGGCGCGACCGAGTCCGGCTACCAGATGCTGCCGCTGCTGGGCGGCCTGATCTTCAGCTCGATCACGACCGGCCAGCTGATCTCGCGGACCGGCAGGTACAAGGCGATCATCGTGGGTGGCATCGCCCTCATGACCGTCGGGGTGTTCCTGCTCTCCGGCCTCCACGCCAACACCGATATCCGGGTCTTCTGGTTCTGGATGTTCATCACCGGCCTGGGCATCGGGCCCACCATGTCGGCGTTCACGCTCATCGTCCAGAACGCGGTCCCGGTCCAGCAGCTGGGCGTCGCCACCAGCAACCTGACCTTCTTCCGTCAGATCGGCGGCTCCGTGGGGCTCGCGGTCCTGGGCACCCTGTTCGCCACATCCCTCCGCGATCAGCTGCCGGCGCAGGTCAAGCCGGTCCTCGATCAGATGACGGCCGGCGTGCCGCCCAGCTTCCAGCAGCAGTGGGCCGCGTTCCTGTCCAGCTTCGGCGGCAGCGGGAGCCAGAGCCTGGACCTGAACGAGTTCACCGGTGTGGACCAGAGCTTCGGCGGCTCCATCGCAAGTGTGGCGGCCAAGGCGGCCGAGGCCCAGCAGGCCGGGACCGGGGCCGGCGTGACGCAGCTCTTCGCCCCCTACGTCGACAAGCTGGACCACGCGTTCTTCGAGGCCTTCAGCCTGGGCATGGGGCAGGTGTTCGCGTTCGGCGTGGCGACGACGGCCGGTGCCGTGATCCTGTCGCTGCTCATCCGCGAGATCCCGCTACGGCGGACCATGGGCCGCGCGCCTGCGGGCGCGACCGCCGGCGGGCCTGCGGGTGCTGCCACGGGAGCGCCGGGTGCGACACCGGGTGCGACACCGGATGCCGCACCGTCGGGTGCTCCAGCCGGAACCGCGGGCTAGTGGCATGAGCGGCCGAGACCCGCACGTCGCCGCCGCTCCCTTCCCCGCCCACCTCGTGGCCCCCGGGGCGGCGACCGCCGCCTTTCGGGCCACCATCCGCGCGGCCGACCTCCCGCTCGGGAGCCTCCGGCGCGTCTCGTTCGATGACCTCGACGTCCTGCTCGCCAACACGACGGGCGGGATCGTCGCGGTCGAGGATCGCTGCCCCCACATGGCCGTCCCGCTCTCGGTGGGTCGGCTGGAGGGCTGCATCGTCTACTGCCCGCTCCACAACGGCGCCTTCGACCTGGCCAGCGGGGATCCGCACCAGATGCCCAGTGTTGGCGGCCTCAATCCGGACGGGTCGCCGTCGGCGCCCTGGTCGCCCAGCGGCGTGCCGGTGAAGGCCGACGTCCAGGGTCCCAAGTTCGAGGCCCGCCGCCTCACCCGCGTCCGTCGCTTCCGCTACTTCCCGGTTCGGGTGGTGGATGGCGCGATCGAGGTGGCCGTCCCGGCCTGAGCGACGATGTCAGGGCGAGTGCGTTGGCCGCCGAAGATGGCGGTAGCCGGGCAAAGGTTCGTCGGGTGCTAGAGGTGGCGGTGGCCGTCGTGCGTGGCGGCGCCCTGCACCGCTCCGTGTCGGCCGTTGCCGCCCTCAGCCGCCGCCTGCGCCGCGCTGTGCTCCGCCTGGACCAGCGGACGGTACTCGCGGAGGATGCGGACCACCTCGTCGGGGTCGTCGGTGACGCTGAGCAGATCCATGTCGCCCGGCGAGATGGCGTTGGCGGGCAGCATCGTGGCGCGCATCCAGTCCACCAGGCCCTGCCAGTAGGCCGTGCCGACGAGGATCACCGGGAAGTGGTGGATCTTGCCGGTCTGGATCAGGGTCAGCGCCTCGCTCAGCTCGTCCAGTGTCCCAAAGCCGCCTGGCATGATCACGAAGCCGTCCGCGTACTTGACGAACATGACCTTGCGAGCGAAGAAGTAGCGAAACTCCACGCCCAGGTCCACGTACGGGTTGATGGCCTGCTCGTGCGGCAGCTCGATATTGCAGCCAATCGACAGGCCGCCGGCCTCGTGGCAGCCCCGGTTGGCCGCCTCCATCACCCCGCCACCGCCGCCCGTCATGACAGCGTAGCCCTCCTCCGCCAGCCGCCCGCCGATCCGGCGAGCCAGCTCGTAGGTGGGATGACCCTCGGGCGTCCGGGCGGATCCAAAGACGGTGATGGTGGGGCCGATGCCCGCCAGCGCATCAAAGCCCTCGATGAATTCGGAGAGGATGCGCAGCACGCGCCACGGGTCCGTGTGCGTGAAGTCTTCCTCGAGGCCCCGGGCCAGGAAGCGCTGATCCTCCGTCCTGGTCTTGCCCACCGTGGCCTCGGCGCGCGGACGAATCGTGAGGCGCCCGGCGCGCCGCTTGCCGTTGGATGCGGCCTCGTGCGGCGGCCGCGACCCCTGCTCGCTCATTTGCGTAGGATGCCAGTCTGGAGGTGAATGTGACGAGAGTTCGCGGCATCATCGCGGTCCTGCTTCTGATCGTCGGCCTGGTCTGGATCGGCCAGGGACTGGGGATCATCCGGGGGCAGAGCTTCATGGTCGACGACATCCGTTGGGCGTGGCTCGGGGGCGTCATGGCACTCCTGGGCCTGGGGCTGGCCGTGCAGGGCCGCCGGCTGCGGCGATGACCTGGGACGACCGGGGCAGGCTTGAGCCGCGCACCGTGCGGGCGAGCGTCCCGCGCGACGGGATCCCGGGGCCACGACGTGACCTGCGCCTCACGCGAGGCCGGCTGACCGTCGTCCTGGCGGTCGCCGCGTGGCCGCTGGCCCAGATCGCCCACGTCCGCTATGGCATCGACGACCACCTGGTGTTCGCCGTGCTGTGGGCGGCCGCCGTGCTGCTCCAGCGGCCAGACCGGCGATTCGCGTGGGATTGGCTGGCGACGGCGGCCCTCGTCATCTACCTGCTGTCATTCGTGCTGCGGGCCGGGATCGCGGGCGACGAGCTGCCCGGGGCGCCGGGCCGACTCCTCGGCTTCGAGGTGTTCCTGGAGCCTCCGGTCAGCCCGTTGCGCCACCTGCCGGAGGGCGAGCTGGTCGCCCTGGTGGTCGGCATGTGTGCGTGGGTGGCCAACCCGGCCTTCCTCGTCGCCCTGGCCCTCTTCCGGCATCGCGAGGCGACCGTCGCCATGGTCGTCGCCGCGGCGGCCGTGATGATGGGCCTCTTCGAGGTGCCGGCCGCCGACCTGGCGATCGGCCACCTCGCGTGGCTGGGATCCGCGGCCATCCTGGCGGTCGCTGCCGCCTGGTCACGGAACGAGTTCCATTGAGGCGCGCAACCGTCTTCAGGGGCCCTTCAGGGACCGTCCCGAAGATGCGCAACCATGGATGATCGACAACCCGACGCCCCGGCGAAGGCTCCCGCACCGGCCGCGGCCAAGGCCCCCAACCCCCGAGAGCTCGCGGCCCGGCGCAAGCGCCAGGCGGTGGCCGGCAGTCTCCTGGCCTTTGGAGCAACCGTCGCCCTGGTCCTGAGCCACCCCATAGCCTCGGATGCGTCGACCGGGGCTGGCAGCGGCGTCCCAGCGGGTACCAGCGGAGGCCCATCGGCCCAGTCGCCGACCAACAACTCGCGACCAGTCAGCCCGCAGGGTGGCGCCGCAGCCGGGCAGCAGGGCCAGCCAAACCCAACGTTCTTTGCACCCAGCAAGGGTGAGGGCGCGGCCGCCCCAGCGCCACAGGTGCGCAGCGGCAGCGGCCGGCGCGGCGCCGTGGGCAGCGGTGGCTCCTGATCCTCACGCGGCGGCGGACCGGGAGACGCCGGTCGGGCTGAGCCGACACACCTTCCGGGCGATGGGCACCCAGGTCACGGTGCTGGCGCCCGAAGCGGCTGCGGCGATCGCTGGTCGCGACATCGAAGCCCTCTTTGCGGAGTGGGAGCGCATCCTCTCCCGCTTCCAGCCCACCAGCGAGTTGTCGCGGCTGAATGCGGCGAGGAGGGGCGCCACTGCCCGGCGGGAAGTCCTCGTTGGGGACCTGGTCCTCGCGGTGACGCGCGCGGCGCTGGCGGCGGCAGAGGCCACGGATGGCATCTTCGACCCTACCTTGCTGCACGCCCTGGTCGCCGAGGGCTACGACCGGTCCTTTGATCTGCTCCCGGCAGCGCGGTCATGGACCGGCCCGACCGCCGTGCCAGGTCGTGGCCAATGGCGCGACGTGCGCGTCGACCTCCTCCTTCGGAGCATCTCGCTGCCGCCGGGCGTTGGCCTCGACTTCGGCGGGATTGCCAAGGGGATGGCGGTCGACGCGGCGGTCGAGCACCTGCGCGTCTCGGGGATCACCCCGGTCGTGGTCGAGGCGGGCGGAGACCTCGCCGTGCATGGTGCCCCGACCGATGGGACATGGCCCATCGCCGTCGAGACCGGGTCCACCATCACCAATGTCGAGCTGGACCGCGGAGCCATGGCCACGTCGTCCGTCGCAAAGCGCCGCTGGGTCGTGAACGGCGAGGTCCGTCACCACCTCCTGGACCCGCACACAGGGCGAGCCGCCGCGACCGACCTGCTCTCCGCCACCGTCGTCGCCAACACGTGCCGTGAAGCCGAGGTCGCGGCCAAGTGCGCGTTGATCCTGGGCGAGGCGGCCGGCGGGGCCTTCCTCGACCGCCTGGGCCTGGCCGGCCTGCTGGTTGCGCCTGACGACCGGATCGTGCCGATCGGCGGCTGGGCCCTCGCCACAGGGGCCGCCGCATGATCGGTCGCGCCAGCCCGCGGAACGCCGCGTGACAACTGACAACCTCACCTGGGTCGCAGCCCGCGCCAGCGGCCTGCTTGGCTACCTGCTGGTCACGGCGTCGGTGGCCCTGGGCCTGGCGCTCAGCCTCAAGGTCCGGACCCCGGCCTGGCCGCGCTACGTGACCACCGAGGTCCATCGCCGCGTCGCGCTCATGGCGCTGGTCTTCAGCGTGGTCCACGGGATCACGCTCTGGCTGGATCCCTTCCAGGCCTTCACCCCGGGCGAGCTGATCGTGCCGATGGCCAGCCACTACCGGCCCCTGTGGGTCGCGCTCGGCATCATCGCCGGTGACCTGGCCGTTGCCATCTACCTGAGCGACCGCCTGCGCACGAAGGGCAGCTACCCGTGGTGGCGCCGGCTCCACTACCTGACGTTCGTCGCGTGGATCCTGGTCACCCTGCACGGCCTGGGCGCGGGCGCGGATAGCCGCACGCCATGGGCGATGGACATCTACGCAGCGGGCACCCTGCTGGTGGTCGGATTGATCGCGATCCGGCTCTGGCCCCTCGATGGCATCCGGAAGCCGGCCGTCATGGCCCTGGCGGCGCTCGGCATCTGGCTGGGCGGCGTGTGGGCGGTGACGGGCCCGCTCCAGCCCGGCTGGAACACCGTCGCCAACAACGGCAACGGGTCGGGACAGAACTCGGCCGCCCAGGACCTGGCGGCACTCGGCCCGACGACGGCCAGCGGGGAGCGCGAAGGGGGCGAGAACGAATCCGAGGACGACGCCCAACCCAGGCCGGCCCCCACCACGGGCGCTCGCGCCCAGGCCAGCCTGGGTGCCCCCGTCGGCAGCGGGCCCATCGCCAACCCGTTCCAGGCCAGGTTCGTGGGCCGCATCAGCCAGGTGCAGCAGGCGGACGGCACCTGGCTCGCCACGATCATCGGCGACCTGGGCGGGGCCGTGACCGGCCAGATGTCCCTCGATGGCACCCAGACGGCGGCGGGGACGCTCCAGTCCGCCCGCTTCCGACTGATCGTCAACGGCGTCGGCTGCGATGGCACCATGCGCGCCGGTGAGCGCGGTCGCCTCTCGGCCACCTGCACCACCGCCAGCGGCCAGCGCCTCACGCTCCAGGTACAGCTGCAGTCGTCGGCCGACGGCACGGTGACCGGCTCCGTGGCCACGGCCCGCGGGGACGACTAGGGCGGGCTCAGACCACGGGCTTGGTGAGCGCCTTCCAGGCCACCTCGTCCCGGCCCGCCGCAAACCCATTCCCGACGCGGACGAGGGGCAGGCGCAGCAGCCGCTGATCGGCGAGGAGCTTCTCCGCCAGCTCGGCGTCCGTCATCCGCAGGAAGCCCAGCCCCAGCTCACGCCAGAGCTTGCCCTCGGTATCGGCAATCGCCGCCGCGCCCAGCCGCTCCACGAACCGGCGGAGCTCGCCGGCGGCCATGGGCTTGCGCTTCAGATCCACGAAATGGATGACGATGCGACGCTCCTTGAAGAACCGGAGCGCCGCGCGCGTGGTCTGCGAATCCTCCAGGCCAAAGACCTGGACCTGCGGGGCCGACGGGGGCTGGGCTGGCATGTTCCGAATCGTAGCGGTGATGGCCTCGCCGGGCTACCATCTGGGAACAGGAGGGCACCCCAAGTGACGGTCTGGTTCACGCTCCAGCTGGATGACAAGCCCGGCTCCCTCGCGCGCGTCTCGGCCGCCCTGGCGGACAAGGGCGTCAACATCACCGGGATCATCGGCGTGGCCGAGGACACCGATGGCGCCCTGATGCTCACCACGTCGGACCCGGCGCTCACGCGCGAGGCCTTCGCCCAGCTGGGCCTCCCCTACGAGCAGCACGTGGGCGGGGCCGATCCCGGCCTGTCCGGCGCCGGCTGACCGGCCAAAGCCCCACCGCCCGCCCCCGCCCCCAAGCCCCACACCCAGCATGGCCCGACGCCCCTCGATCCCTCCTACCGTCGCCGTGCGCCTGATGGTCACGGACGCCCCGGCGTCGGTCCCCGAGCTGCTCACCCGCATCGCCGCCGCCGACGGCACGGTGCGGACCATGAGCACCACCCGTCGGCTCCCGGCCGGCACCGCGGAGAGCCCGGCGCCCACCGAGACGCTGGTCGAGATCGAGGTCGAGGTTGAGGGGCTGAGCGAGGCCGGGCTGACGGCCGCCGTGTCGGATGCGCCCATGGTTCGGTCGGTCTACGTCACCCGGTCGCTGGACAAGATCTTCGGGAAGCGCGTCATCGTCGTCGGCGGCGGCGCCCAGGTGGCACAGGTCGCCCTGGGTGCCGTCAGCGAGGCGGATCGCCACAACCTGCGTGGCGAGCGGATCTCGGTGGACACCATCGCGCTGGTCGGCGAGGAGAACATCGCCGCAGCCGTTCGCGCGGTGGCGGACCTGCCGCGGGCCCGAATGCTGGTCCTGTGCGGCTCGATCATGGGCGGCGACATCTCCAACGCGGCCCGGGAGCTCCGTGCCCAGGGAATCCCGATCATCGCGCTGAACATGGCCGGCTCCATCACGGAGGCCGTGGACCTCGTGGTCTCGGACCCGGTGCAGGCCGGGACCATGGCGGTGATGGCCATCGCCGACACGGCGACGTTTGACCTCGCGCGGCAGCGCGGCCGGCGGTACTGAGCAGGCCGGCCCACCACCGTGCGCATCGCGACCTGGAACGTCAACTCGCTGAAGGCCCGCCTCGAACGCGTCGAGGGATGGCTGGAGCGCGCACGGCCTGACGTCCTGCTCGTGCAGGAGACCAAGCTGTCGGACGCGGATGCGCCCGTGATGACGTTGGCGATGGCGGGCTACCAGCTGGTCCACCACGGCGAGGGACGCTGGAACGGCGTCGCCATCGCCGTGCGGAACGGGCTGGCCGTCTCGAACGTGGAGACCAACTTCGGCGATGGGCCCGTGCGCGACAGCGGGGCGGGCGCAACGCTCTCGCAGGCCGATGAGGACTTCAACCCGTTCGACGAGGCGCGCTTTGTGGCGGCCACGGTGGAGGGGGTGCGGGTCGTCTCGATCTACGGGCCCAACGGACGGCTGGTGGGCTCGCCGTTCTTCGCGGGCAAGCTGGCGTGGTTTGAGCGGCTGTCGGGCTGGCTGGCGGCCCAGCCGGACCCCGCGGCGCCCCTGGTAATCGGCGGTGACTACAACATCGCCCCGTCGGACGCGGACGTGTGGGACCCGCGGGCGATGCACGGCAGCACCCACGTCTCGCCAGAGGAGCGCGCAGCGTTCCGGCGGCTCCTGGAAGCCGGCCTCGTGGACGCCTACCGCGCGCTCCGCTCCGAGCCGGCGCGGTACACGTGGTGGGACTACCGGGCCGGCAACTTCCAGAAGAACTTCGGGATGCGGATCGACCACCTGCTCGTGACGCCGGCGGTGGCCAAACGGCTGGTCTGGGCGGAGATCGACCGCGAGACGCGCAAGGGCAAGCCCACGCCCTCGGACCACACGCCGCTGGTCATCGACCTCGACGAGCCGGGGCTCCCGTTTGACGCGGGCTGGTCCTCGGCCGAGGCGCGCATCGCGGCAAGGGCGGCGGGGCGGAACTAGGGTCGGGAGCCGCCGACAGGCCCGTCGGTAAGGAATGCCGCGCGGCACGGTCGGCGCCCATCAACTTTCAGCCACCGGCGCCATGCGGCACCGATGGCTCACAGTTGATCGGATGTTGGCTAGACCGAATTCCCGACCGTCCTCAGGATTCCCGAGACTTGGCCGCCCAGGAACAGGAGCGCGACGATCGCGACGATGGCGATGAGGGCAAGGATCAGGGCGTACTCAGCGAGACCCTGGCCCTCCTCCTCCTGACGGAAGGAAGCGATAAGAGCAGAGAACATCGACATTGACTTTGGTACCTCCTTTCCTCAGCACTGCCCCGGCCTATCGGGGCAAGACGAACAGTAGACAACTGCCCCGAACCGAACTGTAGCGAGATAGTCATAGGACCCACCCACGGGCCGGGACCCGGGCCGGGACCCGGGCGCTGTTCGGTGACGGGCGGCGCCGATCACCGTCCGGACAACCAGCCGATCACCGTCCGGACAACCAGCCGATCACCGTCCGGACAACCAGCCGATCACCGTCCGGACAACCAGCCGATCGTCGTCAGCCCGCCGGCTTCGGCTTCGACCGCTCGGTCAGGATGATCGGCCCGTCCGCGGTGACCGCGATCGTGTGCTCCACGTGCACCCCGCGGGTGTGGTCGGCGGATCTGATCGTCCAGCCGTCGGGGTCAAACTCGATTTCCCCGCTGCCGGCCAGGAACCACGGCTCGATCGCCATCACCATCCCGGCCCGGAGGACGGGGCCGCGCCCGGCTTTCCCCCAGTTCGGGACGTCCGGCATCTCGTGCATGGTCCGGCCCACGCCGTGCCCGCCGAAGCTGGTGTTGACCGGATAGCCGGCCGCGTTGATCAGCTCCCCGATGGCCGCGGAGATATCGCCGATCCGGTTCCCGGGCACGGCCGCCGCGATGCCGGCGGCCAGCGCCCGCTCCGCCACTCGGAGCATGCCCACGTCTTCTGGTCTCCCCTTCCCGGCAAAGCAGGTGATGGCCGAATCGGCCACCCAGCCATCCACCTCGGCCGCAAAGTCCAGGCTGACGTTGTCGCCATCGCGCACCCGGTAGTCGTACGGCAGTCCGTGCAGGACCGCGTCGTTGACGGAGGTGCATAGGACCTTGCCGAAGGGCATCGCGCCGAAGGTGGGGTGATAGTCGATGTAGCAGGAGGTGGCGCCGCGGGCCCGGATCATGTCGTGCGCAACCTTGTCCAGCTCCAGGAGGTTGACACCGGTCCGGACGTGGGTGGCCAGCTCGGTCAGGACGTCGGCGACAAACCGCCCTGCCGCCCGCATCTCGTCGATCTCCCTTGCGCTTCGCAGCTCGATCACGCGGCGCGGCCTCCTCTTCGGCGTCCTGGTCGAGGCATCCGGAGCCGGTAGGGGACCGGGTTCGACAGCCACGCCATCGTACGGGCGATCGTCATCGGAAACTGGCCGCGCCGTCGCTCAGCCCTCCGCCAGGATTCCTTCCTGCAGGTCGCGGATCAGCATGCCCATGTGGCCACCACCCTCGGGCGCGGGCGGGAGCCGCCGAAGCGCGTCCCGAACCTCTGGCGAGGCCGCGTCCAGCTGCCATGTGCGCTCGTCGGCGATGGCCTCGTGGTTGGCGGGGGCGACCAGGCTCACGGCGAAGGCGGCGTAGGCCGCAGCGCCCCAGGCGTGGGCACCCATCTGGGCCGTGCCGGCGGCCTGGCCCGCTGAGCGCGCCGCGGCCACCGCGCTGGGATCGGCGACGTCCCCGGCGGCCGCGTAGGCGGCCGCGGACGCAGCCCGGACCTGCCCGATCTTCAGCTCGCCCTGGGCAAATGCACGCAGCCCATCGATGGCCAGTCGCGGGCGAGGATCGTCCGGGGCCACGGCTTCGAAGAGCGCCAGGGTGCGTTCGGCGCAATCGGCCGCCCACGTCGCCAGGATCCGCCGGTCGTCCTCGGAGAGCGTCAGGCGTCCAGGGGAGCCCGGGTCCGGCATCAGTCCAGCGTCACGGTCTCGTGCCACCGCGGGATGTACGTCTCGAAGCCCAGCGAGCGGACCTTGGGCTCGATGGCGATCTGGGCCTCCGGATCGCCGTGGACCAGGAAGACCCGCCGCGGGAACCCGTCCGTGCCGGGCGTCCGGCCGCGCGCGAAGCTGGAGAGCCAATCCAGGAGCTGCGGCTCGTCAGCGTGGGCGGAGAAGCCGCTGATGGAGCGGATCGTGCAGCGCACGTCCACCTCGCGGCCGTCGAGCCGAACTCGCGTGGCACCGGCCTGGAGGTGGGCGCCCAGCGTCCCCTTCCCCTGGTAGCCGACGAACAGGATGGTGGCACCCGGATCGTCGATGAGGTTGCGCAGGTGGGCGACCACGCGGCCGCCGGTCAGCATCCCGTTGGAGGCGATGATCATGTAGGGGCGCTTGGCCTGGGCGATCGCCTCGGACTGGCGGACGTCGTTGGTCACGACCTGGCGCGGGTAGTCCAGCGGCGTGCCGCCGGCCTGGGCGATGCCCCGGGTTTCCGCGTCGTAATACTCCTGGTGGCGGCGATAGACCTCGGTCGCCTTGGAGGCCATCGGCGAATCCAGGTAGAGCGGCAGCATCGGGATCTTGCCGGCCTCCACGAGCCGGTCCAGCTCCCAGACCACGTCCTGGGTGCGCCCGATCGCGAAGCTGGGGACCAGGAGCACGCCGCCCGCGTCCGCGACCATCCGGACGGTCTCGGCCAGGACCCGGACGGCCTCGTCCTGCGGCTCGTGCTCGCGACCGCCATAGGTGGATTCGACCAGGACGTAGTCCGCGCCCGCCTGGTGCGTCGGGTCCCTGAGGATGGGGGCCCCGGGCCGGCCCAGGTCGCCGGAGAAGACGATGATGCGCTCGGGTCCGCCCTCATCGTCCTGCACGCGGACCCGGATGATCGCGGAGCCCAGGATGTGGCCCGCGTCGAACAGGGTGGCCCAGACCCCTGGCGCCACTTCGCGCTCGCGCTCGTACTCGAGGGTCTTGAAGCGAGGGAGCACGGCGGCGGCGTCCTTCTCGGTGTAGAGGGGCGCGTCGAGGTCGCGAAGCTGGGCCGGTCGGTCACCGGACTCCAGCGCGGAGAGCCCCCGGCGAGGGTGGCCCGGGCCGACCGGCTCGATGCTGGACGGGACGTGCTCGTGCGTGGCGAAGGAGCCGGTCTCGGGGAGCGGAACGGTCATGGTATTGCCGTTCTCCGCCGCGGTGCCGGGGTGGTCGTGGTCGTTGCGCCGCTCGCCCTCGCGGGCCAGCTCCAGGGCCGCCGCGTACTGGGCAAGTTCGCGGCGGTCATCGGCCTGGACCTTGTCCGGGTTGCGCTTCTCCCAGCGCGCCTCGCGCTTGGCGAATTCCTCGTGGAGGCGGCCGCTGTCCAGGAGGACGAGGGCCGCCAGCTCGGCGGTACCGGCGGTGGCGTGGATGTGGCCGCGGTACCCCTCGCGGACCAGCACCGGCAGGAGGCCGCAGTGATCCAGGTGGGCGTGGGTGACCAGCACGGCGTCCAGGGAGGCGGGGTCGTAGTCGAACGGGATCCGGTTCCGGACGGATTCGTCCGGCGTGCCCTGGAACATGCCGCAATCGATGAGGACGCGGGCCCGCCTGGTGACCAGGAGATACTGGGAGCCGGTGACGGTCTTGGCGCCACCAAGGAAGTGGAGGTCCATGTGCGGCATGGTGACACCTTCCGGCGCGCCTGTCGCCGCCAGAACCGGGCTGCCGGGCTGCTAGGCTGACAGCGATGCGTACCCTCCTCCTCACCAATGAGTACCCGCCCAACGTCTACGGTGGTGCGGGCGTCCACGTCGACCACCTCAGCCGCGAGCTCGCCCGCCTCATCGACGTCGAGGTGCGCGCCTTCGGCAACCAGGACGTGACGGACGGCCGCCTCCGCGTCCGTGGGTTCGCGCCGGAGCACGACCTGTCCGACACCCCGCCCCAGCTGACGCCCGTGCTCTCGGCCTTCTCACGGGACCTGGCGTTCGTCGCGGCCCCAACGGACGCCGACGTCGTTCACTGCCACACCTGGTACACCCACCTGGGCGGGATCGTGGCGAAGCTGGCGTTGGGCATTCCGCTGGTGGTCACCGTCCACTCCCTGGAGCCCCTCCGGCCCTGGAAGCGGGAGCAGCTGGCCGGTGGCTACGACGCCACGGTCTGGGTAGAGCGCACCGCCCTCGAGATGGCCGACGCCGTGATCGCGGTCTCCGAGGGGACCAGGACGGACATCCTCGCCCATTTCGCGGTTGACCCGGCGCGCATCTACGTGATCCACAACGGCGTCGATCCCGACCAGTTCCAGCCCCGCCCCGCCGGCGGCGTGACCGAGGCCGGGCTGGGCGTCCTCCGCCGGCTCGGCATCGACCCCACCATCCCATACGTCCTGTTCGTGGGCCGGGTCACGCGTCAGAAGGGGATCATCCACCTGGTCCGCGCGATCCGGCACCTCGACCCGGGCTTCCAGGTGGTGCTGGCGGCCGGAGCGCCGGACACGGAGGCGATCGGGGCGGAGATGGCGGCTGCGGTGCGCGTGGCGCAAGCGGGCGACGTCGCCACGGGCATCCCGGGCCGGCCGGGCATCCAGTGGATCAGCGACATGGTTGACCTGCCCACGCTCCGCGAGCTGTACGCCAACGCCGCCGTCTTCTGCTGCCCGTCGGTCTACGAGCCGTTCGGGATCATCAACCTGGAGGCGATGGCCGCCGGCGTGCCGGTGGTTGCCAGCGCGGTGGGCGGGATCCCGGAAGTCGTCGTCCACGGCGAGACGGGCCTGCTCGTCCCCTTCGAGGCGGCCGCGGCCGGACCGGACGGCGGACCCTCGTTCGAGCCGGCGGACGCGGAGGCCTTCGAGCGCGGCCTGGCCCGGGCGATCAACACCCTGATGGCGGACGCCGGCCGGCGAGCGGCGATGGGTGCGGCCGGGCGGCGTCGCGCCGTGGAGCACTTCAGCTGGTCGTCCATCGCGGCGAAGACCGTGGAGCTCTACCGGAGCCTGCTCACGCCGAAGGAATAGCCCCCTCAGCGCCCGAGCGGGTGCGCGCTCCGGCCGACCCACCGTCGACGCCCGAGCGGGTGCGCGCTCCGGCCGAGCCACCGTCGACGCCCTTCCCGCCCCACGGGACAGAACGACAGGCTCCGCGTGATTCTGGCCGGCGAGGCGCCCCGAACGCCGCTTCGGGGGCCGACTGCGTCGTTCCTTCCCGCCCCACGGGAGCCCTCGACGAATCCACAGCCTGGACGAGCGCCTCGACGCCCGCCGGGCACGCATCGAGCCAAACCACGTCGTTCTCGCCCGCCCCACGGGAAGCCGCCGCCGATTGGCAGCGTGCCGACCGCGCCGGCGTCGTTGCCGCGATTGCCGGCCCGGCCGAGGCCGTGGGGCCAGCGGCCCGGGCGCCGGCGGGCTAGCGCACCAGCGGGATGACCACCAGGGCGTCGACCGCGACCGCCGCGAAGAGCAGCGTCAGGTAGCTGATCGAGTACCTGTACAGCTTGATCGCGCCCGCGGTGGATCGCTCCTCCGATGAGCCAACCTGCCAGAGGCGCCACGCCTGGAGCAGGAAGATCCCGCCCAACACCACCGCCGCGGCCGTGTAGATCAGGCCCATCCGGCCCACCGCCGTGAAGGCCAGCGAGATCACCACCAGTAGCACGGTGTACAGGGCGATCTGGCGCGTGGTCTCGGGGATGCCCTTGACCACCGGGAGCATGGGCACCCCGGCCGCGGCGTAGTCCTTGCGGATCCGCAGCGAGAGCGCCCAGAAGTGCGGCGGCGTCCAGTAGAAGACGAGCAGGAACAGGAACAGCGCCGGCAGGCCCACGTTGCCCGTGACCGCCGCCCAGCCGATCACCGGCGGCAGCGCCCCGGCCGCCCCGCCGATCACGATGTTCTGGGGCGTTGTCCGCTTGAGCAGCATCGTGTAGACGAAGACGTAGAACCCGATGGCGAGAAGGGTCAGGAACGCCGCCAGCAGGTTCACGAAGTACGCCATCAGGGCGAACGAGATGATCCCCAGCGCGATCCCGAAGACCACCGCCCGGTTGGGATCGACGACCTCCTCCGCCAGCGGGCGCCGACGCGTCCGGACCATCAGCTTGTCGATGTCGCGGTCCAGGTAGCAGTTGATCGCGTTGGCCGAACCGGCCGCCAGCGAGCCGCCCACGAGCGTCCAGACCGTCAGCCACACCCAGTCGCCCACCTGGATCCCGGGCCCGGGAAGGTCCCGGGTCGCCAGCACCATGGCCGGGACGGTGGTGACCAGCAGCAGCTCGATGATGCGTGGCTTGGTCAGCGCGACGTACGCCTGGATCGACTCGCGGCGCGTCCGGGCGGTCGGGGCGTCCCCGCCGTCGCCCGGTCCGCCGGCCCCGGAGCCGGAACCGGTCTTAGCGCCGGACCCCATCCCAGGCCCGGAACCGGCACTGGCGCCCCAGCCCTCCGACTCGGCGCCGCGCGCAAGGAAGTAGCTCGTGACCGCGAGGCCGACGAAGACCGCCCAGGTCACCGCGCCAAACGCCACGTGGAGCGTCTGCGTCCAGCCGGCCAGCCGCGTCAGGACCTGGGCGCCGCCGATCACCACCTGGACCATGTAGAGCACCGTGCCCAGGAGTGCGATGCGCGCCAGCACGGGACGGTCTGGGTGTAACGGCCGGGCGGCCCGCCAGGTGAGGATGACCAGGGCAGCGACCACCGCCGCGAACCAGCGATGGAGCACGTGCGCCACGTTCCCGCCGACCAGGCCGGGGAAGAGCCCGCCGTCCATCAGCGGCCAGTCCGCGAACCAGAGGCCGGTGCCGGTGGCCGTCACGTTGGCACCGAACAGGAGGAGCGCGAAGGTTGCCGTGGCACTGAAGACGGCCAGGAGCGTGAAGCGCTGGTTGCCGCCCAGACCGGTGATGCGGGCCGGGTAGCGCGACCGGACCAGCACGAAGACCAGGAGGCCCAGGAGCGCCATGGCGGAGGCGAGATGCGCGAGGACAGACTCGCCGGAGTTGCCCAGGCGGACCGTCTCCCGGCCCAGCCAGGCCTGGTAGCCCGTCAGCAGCACCGCCGCCACGGACGAGATGACCAGCGACCGGCGGTCGCGATGATCCAGCCAGGCGAGCACCGCGAGGCCCACGATGAAGACGCCGATCAGGGCCGCGACGGTGCGATGGATCCACTCCGCCCAGACGCCGAAGCCCTGGTCCAACCGCGGCAGCGCCTGGCCCTCGAAGCAGCCCGGCCAGGTGGGACAGGCCATCCCCGAGTTGGTGGCCCGGACCACGACCCCGATGATGACCAGCACGAGGGTGGTCAGCACGGTCAACGCGGCGAGGCGCTGGTAACGGGTCAACGGATCTCCTGGGGGGCACGCGGCGGCGGCGCGTGAAGGGCGGTGGGACGGCCGGGCGCAATTCTACCGCGATGCGGAATCGCGGCCCGCTGGGCGGCCTGCCGGCGGGCACGGGCCGCGGTGGACTACGCTGCGCCCATGCAAGCTCGATTCGCCGCCGCCCTGCTTTCCCTGGCCCTGGCGGCCGCCGCGTGCAGCGGCGCCTCCTCCTCACCCGCGCCCAGTGGCGTGCCCGGCGCCTCCGGCGCCTCCGCCTGCGCCAAGGCACCGGCCATGACCACGCAGCCCCAGGGCTGGGGCGTGCCCAGCACCCAGCCCGCCGTCATCCCGGTCCTGATCAACCCCGCGGGCGAGCTGACCTGCGGCGCCAACCGACTGCTGTTCAGCTTCCTCGATACCAGGAACGCGCCCATCGGCTCACCCGACCGCAGGGCCAGCGTGGCCCTGTACAACCTGGCGCGCGACCCGGCCAAGCCCGTCCTCAGCGTGGATGGCACCTTCGTATGGGCCATCACGGGGAGCGTCGGCGTCTACGTCGCCACGGCGGCGTTTCCCGAGGCGGGCACGTGGGGTGCCGAGTTCAGCACGACGCTGGCCGGCAAGACCGAGACGGTGCGGCTCTCGTTCGATGTGAGCGCCTCCACTGGCGTGGTGCGGGCCGGCCAGAAGGCGCCGGCATCCAGGACGCTGACGGGCGACCCCGTGAAGATCTCGACGGATTCCAGGCCGGATGTCCGGCTCTACAAGACCTCGATCGACCAGGCGATCGCGCGGAAGGAGCCCTTCCTTGTCGCCTTCGCCACCCCCAAGTTCTGCACCAGCGGCCAGTGCGGCCCCACCCTGGAACGGGTCAAGCCGTACATCGACACGTACCCCACCGTGACGTTCATCAACGTCGAGCCGTACGAGCTCAAGGCAGACAGCGGCGGCCAGCTCCAGCCGGTCCTCACGGGTGGCCAGCTCACGCCCACCAAGTCAACCACCGAGTGGGGCCTGCTGTCGGAGCCGTGGATCTTCGTGGTCAACAAGGACGGGATCGTCACCGCCTCGCTGGCGCTCATCTTCGGCGAAGCGGAGCTGACGTCGGCGCTCGACGCGGTCAAGTAGCCCGGGCGACACCGAAGCCGGGCTTGGCGAAGCCCGAGCCAGCATTCGAAGGCGACGAGGCGTCGGGCCTCAGCGAGCGGGCGCGTCCTCGATCCAGAGCGCGTCCAGCGTCCCGGTCCCGGCGTCCGCGTACGAGACGCGGATCCGCGACGATGTGGCTTGGTGCTCGGCCAGGTGCCCGGGCGGGAAGACCGTGCCATTGCGCAGCCCCACCAACGTGAAGAGCATCGTCCGCCCATCGTCGGAGCGGAGCGTGAAGCCGCTCACCGCCGCCAGCCCCGTGGAATCAACCCTGAGCACCACCCCGTCCACCGTCGGGGCATCCGGTCGGGCTGGGCTGCCGCCGCCACCGCCCAGGAGCGTCAGGCCCGTGCCCACCGCGATCAGCACCGCAAGTGCGCCGATGAAGACCCGGCGGGTGGTTCGATCCAAGACTCCCCCGCCCGACTAGGGCCGGTACTCCGCGCCGCGCGCGGAGGGATTGCCGGGACGGTGGCCCTGGGCCGTCCCGATCAGCGAGAGATGCGAGGAGAGGCCGCGCGCCTGGCATTCGTCCTCCAGCTCGTCAGCGAGGCGTGCCGGCAGCCCCGGGTCGCCGATCGCGGCCGTCCCCACGGCAACGGCCTGCGCACCCACCGCGAGGAAGTCCAGGACGTCGCTCAGCGTCGTGACGCCGCCCATCGCCACCACCGGGATGCGCACGGAGGTCGCGATCTCGTGGACCACGCGCAACGCGATGGGCCGGAGCGCCGGGCCGGAGAGGCCGCCGTACGCGAGGCCCAGCGCGGGGCGGCTGCGGTCCGCCGCCAGCACCAGGCCGGGGAGGGTGTTGACCGCGGAGATGGCGTCCGCGCCGGAATCCGCGACGGCGCGAGCCACGGCGCGCGGGTCCGGGGCCGCGGGGCTCAGCTTCACGAGGAGCGGCAGGTCGGTCGCCCGTCGCACGGCCGTGGTCACCGCCGCGGCCGAGTCCGCCTCCAGCGCGAAGAGGGTCCCACCGCGGTTGGCGTTTGGACACGACAGGTTCAGCTCCACGCCGGCGATTCCCGGAACGCCCTCCAGCCGGCGGGCCATCTCGGCGAACTCCCCGACGTTGTCCGCGGCCAGGTTGAGGATGACGGGGAGCGGCCAGCGCGCCCACTGCTCGGCAAAGCGCTCCAGCACCGCCGCCAGGCCGGGGTTGTGCAGGCCAATCGCGTTGAGCAGACCGGACGGGGTCCGCGCCATGCGCGGCGTCGGGTTGCCAGTCCGGCCGCGGAGCGTGGTCCCGCGAGTGACCAGCGCGCCGATCCGCTCGGGCGCAAGGTCGTCCTCCGCCTCGATGCCATAGCCCAGCGCACCGGACGCGACCAGGATCGGGTTCCGCAGGAAGAGCCCACTCCCCAGGTCCACGGACAGGTCCAGCGGGACGGAGGGAACGGGGGCCGCCACAGCCTCGCCCGAACCGCTCAGGCGCGGCCGCGACACCGGCGATTGCAGGCCCGGCACGGGGCGCGCCTTGCGCGGCGGCGCGGGCCACGCCGGGCCACGGCCCCCCGACCGGTCCAGCGCCGTCACGACTCGCCGGCGTGCCTTCACGCGACCGTCTCCAGGCTGAGCTCCGTCGCTGCGAAGACCGGCCCCTCGCGGCAGGCCCGCAGCAGCCCCGCATGGCCGTCGACCACGCAGCCCAGGCAGGTCGCCGCGGCGCAGGCCACGTCGAGCTCCACGACCACCTGCAGGAAGGACTTGCGGCGCGCCGACGGCGACCCGGGCGGATCCACCTTGGCCGCCGCTCGCCGACGGCCCAGCTTGGCCACGCCCATGCGCGTCAGGCGGCTGGCGGACAGGGCGGCCAGCTTGCCCAGGAGCGCCGGCGAGCCGGCCGCAAATGTCTGGTCGGCCCAGGCCTCGTACTGGGGCACCAGGTCGGCGACCGAGCCGGGGTGACCCAGGGACCCATCGACGGTCGCGACGACGTACTCGACTTCGTCGGGCAGGAGGGTCGACGGATACACATCCCGCGCGCTCTGGGCGCCCAGCAGCACGGTCACCTGCCGGCCCTCGCGGAGTGCCTCGTCGGCCAGGAGGCGAAGCCGCCCGATCGCGGCACCCTCGGCGATCAACAGGATGTGCGTGGTCCGGGGGTCCACCTCGAACGGGCGTCCGAAGGGCCCCGCGAGGGGCGCGCGGTCGCCCACCCGGAGATGGGCTAGCGCGTCCGCGCGGGCCGGCCCGGCGACATGAACGCTGACGACCCCGGTCGATGGGTCAACGGTGTTGATGGCGAAGGCGCGCCGGACCACCAGCCCCTCATCGTCGGCGAGGAGGACCTGCAGGACCTGGCCGGCACGCGCCGAGACGGCGATCGCCGGCGCATGGAAGGCATCGATCCGCTGGTCGGGGAGGATGACCCGCCGCTCGACCAGCTCTGCCACAACGGGCTCCGTGGACATGGCGGGATGCCCCGCGACGCCCGGTGCCCCGACCGACTAGCGGTTGTCGTCCTCCGCGGCCTTCTCGGCGTCGCCCTCGGCCTCACCCTCGCTGTCATCGTCATCGTCACCATCGCCCTCGGGGGCGACGGACGGGAACGCCTCGGCGAGCGCATCGGCGAGATCGCCGAAGACGTCGGTGGGGTCGTAGTACTCGACGAGGTCCTCCGGCGAGGCGAGCGTCGTCCACTCGCCGTCCGCGCCCTCGGGCTGGACTTCGCCGCGGAACGTGCCGCCCGCCTCGAGGACCAGGCGCTCGTCGTCGTCGTCGACGATGATGAGGTCACCCAGGCGCTCCGACAGGTTGGCGGACGCGATCTGGAACTGCGCGAGCAGCCGTGCCTCGGAGCGCTGGCTCCGGTCCTGGAAGTCGAGGGCCAGGTCGTACAGCTGGCGCGCCGCACCCTCCTCGTCGTCCGCCGCGAGCGGGACCGGGGTGGACTGGCCGGCCGCCCAGTCGTCGGCGGCCTCCGCGTACACGCCCGCGCCTGCGAGCGCGCCGCCGGCATGGGTCCCGGTGATCTCACCCAGCTCGGCCGCGCCGGTGGGCTCGTCCTCGAGGCCGGCCGCCGCGCGGGCCGCGTCGGCGAAGGCCGCAAAGATGTCGGCCGGGTTGTACAGCTCGACCAGCTCCGACGGCGATTCGATCACCTCTGTGTCGCTGGTCCACTGGCCGGTCGACTCATCGAGGAACCGGCTGCGGCTGCGGAACGTCAGGTCGGGGGCGATCGACAGGAAGTCCGGATCCTCGTCGATGAGGGTCATGCCGCCCAGTTCGGCGATCCGATCGGCGTTCGCCTCCAGGAAGCGGTGCAGCTGGCGGGCGGACTGCACCAGGAAATCCTTGCGCTCGAGTGCGGCATCGGCAGCCAGCTCACCCAGCACGTCGTTGCGGCCAAGGTCCATCGGTCAGTCCCCTACTTGCGGCGGTGGCGGCTGGTCAGCCGTGATACTCGAGATCGGGCCCCATCCGCTCCCGGAGGAACATCGAATGGTGGCGCTCAAAAAGCCATTCCCCGGCACGATGCCCCAGGGCGCGGGCTGTCTCATCCGCTTCCAGGCGATCCAGCGTCGCGTAGTCCGGCAGGTCCAGCAGGATCACGTTGTCATATTCCGACCCGTGAGCCACGTTGAACCAACCGAGGAACTTGACGCCGTACTTCTGCTCGTACTCCTTTGCCTGGCGAGGGAAGAGCGTCCGCATATAGAACTTCAGAAACGGGTCGCGACCGCGGCGGACGATGAAATAGGTCGCGAGGACGGGCACGAGCGAGGCTCCTCCGGGGCGATTGTCGAGTCGCGGCAACCGGCGGGCGCGGCCGCCGGCCATCTATTGTCGCACGGGGATCCCACGATCAGGCGGGCGGGCGTGAATCCTCGTCGCGGGTCGGGTCGCGGCGGGCGGGATCCTCGCCGCTGTCCGCGGCGGGTGCCGCGGCGACGCCGTCCGCCTGGGCGGCCGGTCCTCCGGCGCGCTCGTCCTCCAGCTCGCCGACGGTCCGAGTCGCGCTGCCCAGCGGCCTGCGCCGGCCGGTGGCGCGCCGGTCGGCGGCGACGAGGCGGAGCAGGAAGATCACGGTCTGCCCGGTGAGGAGGAGGAGGAGGAGGACGAGGATGAGCAGGGCGGCGCTCACGCCTTCCGGCCAGCCCCAGACCACGCTCAGCGGGGTGATGATCACGGCCGCGGCGAGCACCACGAGCTGGCTGTAGAAACAGCCAAGGCCCGGACCGCGCTCGGCCTCCAGGGGGGCGCCCTTGTACTGGACGGTGCCGTCGCCGGGGTGGACCGGGGGCGCGGTCTCGGCGTCGATGGCCGGGTCCTGGGGCGGGGTGGCGGGGGCGATGTCACTCACCACCCGACTGTAGCCCACCCCGCTGGGTCCTGCCGGGCGGGGCCTGCCGCCCCGAACCGCGAGCGGCGTTCGGCGATGGCGCCATGGCACACGACGGCCCGCCGCCAGCCCGACGCACGACCGAGGCCGACATCGATCGACTCCTGGACCGGCTGCGAGAACTGGCCGGGCCGTGATGATGGAGGGGAGCGCGCCCGGAGCCGAGGGGAGCACTCTGGCTCAGGCCCCTGAGGCCTCCCAGGCCAGCCGACCGTCGGCGATCGTCAGGAGGACGAGCCCCGGCAGGTCGCGTCCGACAAGCGGCGACGGCGCGCCGAGCGATCGGATGGTCGCCGGACCCACCGTCCAACCGGCGGAGCGGTCGATGACGACCAGGTCCGCGCGGGCGCCCACGATCAGGCCGGGTGCCGTCGAAGCCGGGCGTGGGCCCAGCACACGGGCCGGGCCGCTGGTCAGCGCCGCGATCGCCCGGGCCAGTGGCAGCCGGCCCGCATCCACCGCCGCCAGCAGCAGGCCCAGCGCCGTCTCGATGCCCGCGATCCCCGGGACGCTCATGCCGAACTCGACCTCGCGATCGGGGCGCGCGATGGGGGCGTGATCCGTGGCGACCGCGTCAACGGTGCCATCCAGCAGGCCGACCAGGCAGGCGGCCGCGTCCGCGGCGGAGCGGAGCGGCGGCTCCACCCGGAGCGAGCTGGCGTACGGGGCCGCCGCCAACGGGCCATCGGCCCAGGGATTGTCGCTCCCGTCCCAGGCCCAGCGCCGCGACCCCGCGAGCCAGCCGTCGGTCAGCGCCAGGTGATGCGGCGTCACGTCGCAGGTGACAGGCAGCCCGGCGGCCTTCGCCCGACGCACCAGCGCGATCGAGCCGGCCGTGGAGAGATGCGCCAGGTGGAGCCGCACGCCCGGCACGTCCCGGACGACGTCGGCAAGGATGGCCAGGTCGCGGCCGACCGCCGCCTCCTCGGCTGCCGCGGGCGAGCCCCGCAGGCCCAGCACGGTCGCGACCAGCCCGTCGTTCGCCTCCGCCCCGTGGCTCAGCCCCGGGTCCACGGCATGCTCCACGACCGGCACGCCCAGCATCCCGGCGTAGGCGAGGGCGCTCCGCAGGATCGAGGCGGAGCGAACGGGCGCGGGGTCGTCGCTGAACGCCGCCGCCCCGGCGTCGGCCAGCTCGCCCAGGGCCGCCAGTCGCTCTCCCGCTCGTCCCGCGGTCAGCGCGCCAACGCCCAGCACGCGGACCGGCGACCCGGATGCGGCCGCCAGCGCCCGGACCCGGATCAGGACACCCGGCTCGTCGGCGGCCGGGGTCGTGTCGGCCATCGCGCAGACGGTGGTGAAGCCACCATGGGCGGCGGCCGCCAGGCCACTCGCGATCGTCTCGGCGGCTTCGTCGCCGGGCTCGCGCAGGTGGGCGTGCAGGTCCGTGAAACCCGGCACGACGATGACGCCATCCGGCCCGACGCCCGCGGCATCGGCCCCGCGCAGCCAGGTCACCGCGCGCAGGACCCCGTCGCGGACCACCAGTTCGCCGGGCCCCTCACGCCCGGTCGCTGGATCCACCAGCCAGGCCCGGCTGATCTCCAGCTCCGCGGACGCCGCGGCCGCCCGTCCCCGCGCCAGCGCGCCGCCCGGCCCCGTCGCGCCGTTCTGCCCCGACCCGACGTTGGACCCCGACCCGCTCGCCGCGTTCATCGCGGCCCCCGCACGCCGGCCAGCAGGTAGAGGAGCGCCATGCGGACCGCCACGCCGTTCGCTACCTGTTCCGTGATCACCGACTGGATCCCCTCGGCCACGTCCGGCGCGATCTCCACGCCCTCGTTGATGGGCCCGGGGTGCATCACCAGCGCGCCGGGTCGCGCCAGCGCGAGCCGCTCCCGCGTCAGGCCAAAGCGTGCCGAGTACTCGCGCAAGGACGGGAGCAGGCCGCCGCTCATCCGCTCCTGCTGGAGCCGCAGGGCCATGACCACGTCAGCGTCGCGCAGCGCGGCGTTGACGTCCGATGTGACCGTGAAGCGCCGCGAGGCCGGCCCAACCCCGGAGCCTGCCCACGCCTCCAGCCCACGCACCAGCGTGGCCGGCCCGCAGACCCACAGGTCCGCACCGGCCGCCGTCAGCGACCAGATGTTGGAGCGGGCCACGCGCGAGTGAAGCGCGTCGCCAAGGATCACGACCTTGCGCCCCGCGACCGTCCCACCGGGGAGCCGGCGACGCATCGTGTACAGGTCCAGGAGTGCCTGGGTGGGATGCGCGTGCCAGCCGTCCCCGCCGTTGAGGACGCTCCCGCCGAAGTGCTCCGCGGCGAGCTGGGCCGCCCCCGAGTGGGAGTGGCGCAGGACCAGCATCCCGGCGCCCAGGGCCTCGATGGTCCGGAGCGTGTCCAGAAACGATTCGCCCTTGACCACGGACGAGGTGGCGGTGGCGATGTTCACGACATCCGCCGACAGGTTCTTGGCCGCGACCTCGAACGAGACTCGGGTCCGGGTGGAGGCCTCGTAGAAGAGGATGGTGACGTTGGTGCCGCGCAGCGCGGGGACCTTGGCGATGGGCCGGCCCAGGACCTCCCGCATGGCGTCCGTCGTGCGCATGACCAGCTCGGTCTCGTCCGCGGACAGGATGTCGACGTCCAGCAGGTGGCGGTGGCGCCAGGCCACGGGTTGGCTGTGTGGCGCGGCGTCCACCGACGGCACCACGACGGGAATGCCAACCCCCTCATCCTCCGGCGAAGCCGGCGATCCGGGCGGTCGGCTGGGGCTCACGCCGCCGGCGCTCCGCCTGGCAGGTCCGCCATCCGTTCGATCTCGACGCTGTCCTCGCCGTCAACCTCCGCCAGGTGGACGCGGACGGTCTCCTCGCGCGAGGTGGGGACGTTCTTGCCGACGTGGTCCGCGCGGATGGGCAGCTCGCGATGGCCGCGGTCCACCAGGACCGCCAGGCGCACCACGGACGGGCGACCAAAGTCCATCAGCGCGTCGAGCGCGGCACGGATGGTCCGGCCGGTGTACAGGACGTCGTCCACGAGCACGACCGTCATGCCGTTGATGTCGAACGGCAGGCTGGTGCCCTTCACGACGGGCTGCTGGGCGACCAGCGACAGGTCGTCGCGATAGAAGGTGATGTCGAGCGCGCCGACGGGGATCTGGGCGGACTCATGCTCGGCGATTGCCGCGGCGATCCGGTGGGCGAGCGGGACGCCCCGACGCTGGATGCCGACGAGCAGCAGGCCACTGGTTCCCGCCTGCTTCTCCACGATCTCGTGGCTGATCCGAACCGTGGCTCGGCGGAGCTCATCGGCGGACATGATCTGCCGACCGCTCACGCGCGGACTCCCCGTTCGCTGTGCTTCAGTTCCGCACGACGTCGCGTCATGCGCCTCTCCTTCCCGGCTTCGCAGAGCCCATCCCGGCTCACTGGGCCGGTCGCCGAAGGGTGTCCCAAGCATAGCGGCTTCAGGGTCCGGTGCGCGACGACACGGCCAGGTGGCCGGCCCTAGGTGTAGACCCTGACCGTCACCGGGACGACGCCCACGTACCATGCACATCCGCAGACCGTGAAGAAGTCCGGCTTGTACAGGTCCACGACGCGCGCCGGGTCCTGGGGGCCGTAGTCGGTCACCGTCCGCTCGATGCAGGCGGCCTGGCCGCAGATCACCACGATCGTGCCACGCGGCAGGCGCATCGCGGTGAATCCAGCCGAGTAGTACGTGGCGTCCCCCGTCAGCGAGTAGAGCGGATCCTTCCAGGCACTGCTCGACTTGCTGGACGGGACCGAGACCGCGGCCTTGGCCGGGGTGGTGCCACCCTGACCCGGCTCCTCAAAGGTGCCGTCGACATCGACGAAGCCCGTGGATCTGCGGGCAGGGTCAAGCGGGCCGCCGGGGGCCGTGGACCGGCCTTGCCAGGAGCCAACGATGACCGACTGGTAGGCCGCCGCGTCGAGAGCCTGTTCTGGGTGCAGGGTTCGAGACCCTGCCAGGCCCGGCAGCGCCGCCAGCGCGAGCACAGCGCTGAGCAGTGCGCTCGCGACCATCTTGCTGGGTCGCACGCGTTCACCATACGACATCAACCCGGCCGGAGCCAAGCCAGCGACCGCGACCGGGGTCAGCGAATGACGATCAGGCGCCCGCCCGGGACCGACCGGACGCTCCCAAAGCCGTCCTTGGTCCAGCCAACCACCTCGATGCGACTCCCCTGCCCCGCGGCGTCGGCCGGGGTGACCCAGACCAGCTCGCTCGCGCCGATCGCGAAGCCGCGGAGGGCCGGGACACCCACCAGCTGGTGCAGCGGGTCCAGCTGCCAGGCGCCATCCGCCAGCATGTAGAGCGTCAGGCTTCCGATCGAAGGCTCAACCGGGTTGGCGATCCAGACCGCCAGGTGCGTCCCGCTGGGGTCGAAGGCGGCATCGAAGTCGACAAGGGGGCCGTCAACCAGGCCCTGCGGGCCCGCCGGGGCGGGCGCCTTCGATGGCGCCGCGGAGCCTGTTGGGTCGAGGCTGGCTGCAGGAGCCGAGCCGAACCCGTCGGCCGGGCGTGTGGGTGCCGCGGAACTCAGCGCAACCGCCGAGTGGATCGGGGACGGGGCCGCCGTTGGGCGGGCGGTGCTGGCCGGTGCGGCGCTGGCTGCGGGCAGCCGGCCGCTGCCGACGGGGCCAGCGGACGTCCCGGGGCCCGCCGACGGGCCCGGCGAGGGCGACGCGCCCGGCGAGGCCGACGCGCCCGGCAGCGTCACGATTGGCAGGGCCGATGCCCACGGCGCCACGATCAGCCGACCGGTGCCGGGCATCCAGTCGACACCCTGCGCATCCGCGACCACGGTGCCGTCCCAGTAGAGCACCCAGGCGCCGGTGGGATCCACGATCGGCCGAAGGAAGCGGCCATCCGGGAGATCCTGCGCCTGGCTGGTCTCGGGATCCAGGAGGAACGAGGTCACGCCGACCTCCCTCGCGATGACGAACCCGGGCCGGACCGACGGCGCGCTCGAGGCCGCGGCGGATGGTGCCGGGCTCCCGGACGCCTTCGCCGAAGCGATCGGGCTGGCGGGCGGCCCGGCGAGACCCGTGGGAGTCGAGGTGACGAGGGGGCTGGGCGTCGGCACGGGCCTGGCGGTCGGTGACACGGTGCCGGCCGCGGTCGGCGAAGCGCCCGGTGCCGGGGTGCCGGGCGGCTGAGCCATGGCCGGCGACGAGCCCGGCGCGCGGGAAGCGCCCGGGGCCGGAGACGCACCCGCGGTCGCCGGGACCGCGTCGATCCGGCTGCCCAGGATTCGACTCCCCAGCCAACCGGAGAAGATGGAGCGGTGGTCGGTCGTGATGGGGCGCGCCTTCGCGTCCCCGACGCGCCAGACGTAGATGTCGGGACCCGTGGAGCCGTCCGACGGCCGAGCGGCGAACGCGAACCAGGCGCCATCCGGCGAGTGGGCCGCGGTCCCGCCGACCACGATCACGGCTTCGGCGATGGTGGTGGCCGTGCCCCCGGGCGCCGGGCTGGCATCGGTTGGGCGGCCGGAGGCGGACGCGCCAGGCACGAACGAGGCACCCGGCAGGAAGGATGCGCCGACGACCGGCGTGGCCACCGTCCCGGGAGCCACGCTGGCCAGGGACGGGGAGGCCGACGGCCGACTTGCCGCCGGGACCGACACTACGAAGACGGACCCGCCGGTGCCGCCGTTCGAGGCGACCACGACCAGCTGGGCCGAGTCGGGCGACAGGGAGATACTGCGCGGCGCGGCACCCAGCGCGATGGACGTCCTGGCCACGCCATGGAGCGGCCCACACGCCGTCGAATCACCCGCCGGGCAGACCTCGTCCACCTGCGTCAGGTACACATCAAACGAGCCGTCCGTTCCCGACTGGATCCAGCGCACGTCGGCGAGCACGGCGATCGCCGACGCGGCGGGGCCGGAGGCTCCCCCGCTGGGCACCGGGAAGAGTGCGCGGCCGAGGCCGCCCAGGAGCGACGAGCCGGCGATCAGCGCAACCACCAGCATTCCGGACACGATCGCCGGCGACCAGGCGTGACGTCGCGCCGGCGATGCCGGCCGGGACGGCGGGGACGCGCGCCGGTCGCGTGCACTCCGCTCTCGCTCACGATCCAGCGCGGCGGCCGTCCGGGCCCACAAGTCCCGCGGCGGGCTGGGCGCCCGGTCGCGCAGGGCGCGCAGGAGTGCCCGGTCGGCCTCGTAGGCGGCGGTGGTGGCGCTGCATGCGGCGCAGGCCGCCAGGTGGCCCGTCAACCACGCCTCGTCGATGGGACCAGGCGGCTCGGTGGGGCGCTGCGCCGCCAGCGCGAGGGCTCGGGCATGGTCGTCGCCCAGGGCAAGCAGGTCTCGCTGCGGATCCGGCACGGGCGGGTGGGCGGCGGTGTTCACTGGCCGCGCTCCTTGCCGCGATCCACGGCCGGGGGAGCGGCCTGCGCCGCCCGGGTCCCGGGTCCGCCGAGTGCGCCGCCGGCGGCCAGGAACGCGTCCTCGGTGGCCTGCTCCTCGGCGAGCGCACGGCGAAGGCTGTCGCGGGCCCGCGTCAGCAGTGCCCGCACGGCCACGTGGCTCACGTCGAGCGCGGCGGCCAGCTCCAGGCCAGTGAGGTCGTGAAGCTCCGCGAGAAGGAGGGCGGCCCGCTGTCGCTCGGGGATGCGCTCCAGCGCCCGGGCCAGTGGGCCGGAGAGACGGGTGTCCATCGCCACGCGCTCGGCCGACGGCGCGGCCCCGTTGGATTCCCCCGTCCACGGCAGGAACCGGATGATCTTGCGCCGCCGCAACTCGTCGAGGGCGACCCGGTGGGCGATCTGGTACAGCCAGGCGCGGGCGTTGTCCGGCGGGCCGAGGCGATCGTAGGCCCGGTAGGCCTTCAGGAAGGTGTCCTGGGCCAGGTCCGCGGCGAGCTCCTCGTCGCGCAGCATGCGGAAGAGGAACGCGAAGATCTCGGTCTGGTGGCGGGCGAAGAGGTCTTCGACGAATGACGCCGCGGTTTCGGCCGGGTCCCGGGCCGGACGCGCGTCGGTCATGGGGTGGGCCAGCGGGAAGGAACGGCCGGGCGCGCCGGTGCCGGCGAGAGCGCCCCCGGGCCCGGACAGGGCGCCGGACCGAACGACGCGATCGAGACCGGGGTTGCTGGCGAGTTGGTCCACGGGCGAATGACGGGGCGCCCGGCCCGGTTGTGACGAATCCCGTCCGTGGAGCCCGCGGGGTCGGCCGCGAGTCGGCTCGCAGCAGCCCCTGTCACCGCGACCGCCCGGATGCCTCACTGGCGCGGTCCAGCAGTTCCTCGACGGCGTCTTCGGGTGAGACCGGGTTGACCGGCAGACCCGTGCCCAGCTCCAGGCCCGCGATCTCGCGGAGGCGCGGGTGGATCTCCCAGTGCCAGTGAAAGGTGGCGTCGACGCGCTCGCGCAGGGGCGCGGTGTGCAGGACCAGGTTGTAGGGCGGGCCGTCGAGCGCGGCGGAGAGGCTGGCCAGCACGTTGCGGATGGCCTCGGCGGTCTGGCGGACATCGTGGTCGGTAGCCTTGGCAAAGTCCGCCTCGTGCTGGCGCGGCACGATCCAGACCTCGAACGGGGAGCGCGAGGCCCACGGCGCAAACGCGACGCTGGCGTCGTCAACCCAGATGAGTCGCTCCCGGCGCATGACCTCGTCGCGGACGAGGCGGCACCACGGGCACTCCCCCTCCCGGATGACGAACCGGGCGGCGCCACCCAGCTCCTCGGCGACGCGGTGCGGGACCTGCGGCAGGTCGTACAGGTCGAGGCAGAGATGGTTGGTGCGCGCGCCGGCCTCGATGCCCCAGTTCTGGACCACCTGGAGGTAGTCCGTCTGGCCGGCCTTGGCGGCGGCGGCCACGGCATCCCGGGCGCTCATGATCAGCCCGGCGATGACCTGGTTGCCCACGGCGTGGAGCGGCCGGTGCTCCCCCGGCGGCGCGATGATGGTTCGCCAGCTGCCCGCGGCCCGCGCCTGGCCCAGGGTCACCTGGCCCAGGGCGCCACGCAGCTCACGCGCCTCCGCCTCCGTGCCAACGACGTGGAAGGCGAAGTCCTTCAGGATCCTGACACGGACACCGTCGCCGGGCTGGGCGCAGTTCTGGCACTTCCCGTCGTCCTCGACGTGGCCCGCCCGCCGCGCGAACCGGTCGCGATGGAAGGCGCGATCCACGACGGTGGCAACCCACCAGCCCGTGATGGGGTCCTTGCGCAGCTCGAACAGGCCGGCGCTCACGAGGCCACCCCGGCCGCGGCTTCCAGGGCGGGCCCCGCATCGGCCGCCCGCTCGGCATCGGCCGCCCGCCCGGCTTCGGCGGCTCGCTCGGCATCGGCCAGGCCCGCTTCGAGCATGGCGGGCGAGATCCAGTCCAGCGGCGCCTCCAGCCCCGCCGCGAAGGCGGCGCCGAACACCTGGCCGGCCCGTTCCACCCGGGCCGTGGTGGGCGGCTCGGCGGAGAGGCCCAGCTCCTGCGCGACGGACGTGGAGACCACGCCGGGCATGCCGCACGGGTCGATCAGGTTGAAGGCATGCAGATCCGGATCCACGTTCAGCGCGATCCCGTGATAGCTCACCCCGCGCTCGATCCGGAGGCCCAGCGCCCCGATCTTGCGGGGAGCCGGGCTGCCGACAGCGCACCAGCTGCCGGGGTGTCCGTCGCGCCGATCCGCCGTCACCCCGAAGTCCGCGCACGTGGCGGCCAGCGCGGCCTCCAGCGCCCGGACCAGGGGCCGGACCAGGAGCCGGCGATCCGCCAGCCGGAGGATGGGATAGGCGACCAGCTGGCCGGGGCCGTGGTAGGTGACCTCCCCGCCGCGCTCCACCGGGATCACCTCGATGTGGCGGGCGCGCAGCTGGCGCGGCGTTGCGAGGACGTGGGCCGGGTCCGCGCCGCGGCCCAGCGTGAGAACCGCGTCATGCTCCAGCAAGAGGAGCGTGTCCGGGACGGCCCCCGCGGCCCGCGCGGCCACCAGCCGCTTCTGGAGATCCCAGGCGTCGCGGTAGGCGATCCGCCCCAGCCAACACGCCCGGAGCGGCTGGGCAGGCTGCGCGGGAAGCGGCGCGGGCTGGGCGTCCATGGGTGGACGATAGCAGGGCGTGCTCAACTGGCCGTTGACCGGCTAGCATTGAGCGACCACCCTATCGGAGACTTGACACCCATGCTGGCTACCAACGAGCCGCGCGGCGAGCGCGAAGCACCCGGACCCGCCTCCCGCATCGCCGGCGCCATCTGGGGCCACCTGGTCGGCGACGCGCTCGGCGTCCCGTACGAGTTCATGGAGCCGGACCAGATCGGCGAGGTGGAGTTCGGCGCACGCGGGACGCACGACCAGCCGCCCGGCACGTGGAGCGATGACGGGGCGCTGATGCTGGCCACGCTGGATGCGCTGCTCCAGCCGGGCAAGCTCAACCCGGACGCCATGGGCCAGCGCTACGTGGCCTGGTACCGCGACGGCGCCTACACGCCCAACGGCGATGGCCTGTTCGACATCGGCAACACCACGCGGGCGGCGATGGAGAACCTGGCACGCGGCATCCCGGCCACCGATGCCGGCCCGTCGGGCGACCGGGACTGCGGCAACGGGTCCCTGATGCGGGTGCTCCCCATCGCCCTGGCCAGCCGCATGGCCGACGAGGGCGTCCTCGCCGCGCGCGCCCACCAGGTCAGCAAGATCACGCACGGACACCCGCGCGCCCAGGTCAGTTGCGCGCTCTACACGCTCCTGGCACAGCGGCTCACCAACTGGAGCCGGCCGTCCAACGCCATCTTCGCGAACAAGAGCACGCTCAAGCTGATCTACATGACCAGCCAGGCGTACGCGCCGCAACTGACGGCGTTCACCGAGCTGCTGGCCTGGAAGGAGCGCTCCGGGCGCGGCTACGTGCTGGATTCGCTCTGGTCGGCGTGGGACGCGGTGGCCGAGGCGACCAGCTTCGAGGACGCGATCCGGCGAGCCATCGCGTACGGCCACGACACGGACACCACCGCGGCGCTGGCAGGCGGGCTGGCGGGAGCGCGCTTCGGCTGGGAATCGATCCCGCGCGAGTGGCTGCGCGGGATGCGCGGCAAGGAGATCGTGACGCCGATGGTCGATCGGCTGATCGCGCGAGAGGTGGGGGTCAGCACGTCCACCACCAGCCCGCTCCGGGTCGACGCCGTGGACCTCACGGGCGCCGAGGGCGCTGGCGGAGGTGCCGCAGGGTCGGTCTTCATCACGTTCCTGCCCGGCAAGAAGCTGGTGGGGTTCACGGGCCCGCACTGGCGCGACATGGACGCGGATGTCGCCACCCTCAAGGCGACGGGCGTGGACACGATGGTGCTGCTGGTCGAGGACCAGGAGATCGAGGACGCCATGGTCCAGGACCTCCCGGCGGCGCTGGGCGACGCCGGCATCGACCTGGTCCGCTTCCCCATCCCGGACCCGCGGGTCCCGGCGGACGGGGCCGCATTCCGCTCGCTGATCCGAAAGGCACTGGGGCAGGTGCGCTCCGGGCGCAACGTGGCATTCGTGTGCCGCGGCGGGGTTGACCGCTCGCCGATGGCGGCTGCGTGCCTCCTGCGCGAGGCGGGACTGGACGCGACCACGACGATCGACCGGATCCATTCGGCCCGAGAGCACACGCTGACGCGCGAGGAGCAGCTGGCGTACGTCCGCGACTGGGTCGCCGGGGCCTGACCGCGGCGGCGACCGCCGGGTCGTCGGATTGCGCCGGCACGACGGTCAGCCCTTGAGGGCGCGCTCCATCCGGCGGTCGGGCACGATCCAGACGGCGAGCATCCCGATGAAGATGGCCATCGAGACCAACGGGGCGACGAGGGCGATCGGGATCGCGGCGACGGCCGCCGCCGTCGAGAGCACGCCCTTCATGTCCATGCCCAGGACCGCCTCGAGCGCCTTCGGCTGGTCCTTCACCCGGATCAGCGCCTGGCTGAGGATGAAGTAGGCCGACGCGGACGCCACCATGACGACGGCGTAGACCGCGGTCGGGACGGGGGCAAAGCCGTTCTCGCCCATCCAGGCCGTCGCAAACGGCAGCAGCGAGAGCCAGAAGAGCAGGTGGAGATTCGCCCACATCACGCGGGCGTCGACCACCTTGGCCACCTGGAACAGGTGATGGTGTTTGTTCCAGTACGTCCCCAGGTACATGAAGCTCAGAACGTACGCCAACAACGTGGGGCCCAGGTGGGCGAACGATTCCCAGTCGGTCCCCTCGGGCACGTGGAGCTCCAGGACCGTGATCGTGATGAGGATCGCCACGACGCCGTCGGTGAACGTCTCAAGGCGCGCCTTGTGCATCAGCGCAACCCTCCCAGTGCCGCGAACAGCTCGCCGTAGGCGCCGACCGCAAGATCCGCGGCGTCCGGGCTGCGGAGTTGGACACACACGTGATCCGCGCCCGCGTCGAGGTGGGCCTGGACGCGGGCGATGACGGCCTCCAGGGATCCCTGCGCCACGATGGCGTCGATCAGCCGGTCCGAGCCCCCGTTCGCGATGTCCTCGGGGGTGAAGCCCTGGCGCAGGAGCGTGTTGGCGTAGTTGGGGAGCTGCAGGTAGCGGCTGCAGAAGGCGCGCGCCGTGGCCCGGGCCCGGGCCGGGTCGGTGTCGATGACGGCGGCCTGCTCGACGGCGAGGAAGGCGGCCTCGCCCAGGTGCCGGCGGGCGGTCACGGTGTGGCTCACGGGGACGAAGTAGGGGTGGGCGCCATCCGTCCGTTCTGCGGCCAGCTCCAGCATCCGGGGGCCCAGGGCGGCCAGCAGGATGGGCGCGGGCTGGGCGGGGGCTGGCCCGGCGTACGACGCCGCGTCCATGGCATCGAGGTAGGCACGCATCGTCGCGACGGGCTGCCCGTATGTGCCACCACGGGCGGCCACGGACGGGGCGTGGCTGACCCCGATGCCCAGCACGAACCTGCCGGGCCAGGCCTCGGCCAGGGCACGGGCGCCGTTGGCCATGGCCATGGGGTCGCGCGCGTAGATGTTGGCAATGCCGGTGGCGATCACCATCCGCGGGCTGGCGGCCAGCAGGATCGCCGCGTGGGCGAAGGCCTCCTTGCTGCCGACACTCTCCGGGAACCAGGTGGCTCGCGCGCCCATCCCCTCGTACGCGACGACCGCGGCGCGGGCATCGGCAGCGGTGTTGGCCTGGAGACCAAAGCTCCAGACGCCGACGCGGCCGAGATCGGCGGTCAGCTGTGCGCGGCGGTCTCCGTGGGGGGCGGTCATGGCGGCTCGCTTGTTCGTTGCGTGGTGGGCGTCGCGCAACCGGCGACTCGGCCGAAGGGTACAGGAATGGGTTTCGCCACCGGGAAGCAGGTGCGGCGGCTGGCCAGCCGATTCTGCCCCGGCCGGGAGAGCGATTAGACTCAGTGCACGGGCACGCACCGCGGCATGGGTGCCACCCGCGCGGCGCACGCGCCGCCGCCGTGCCCGCGTGGCTCCTGTATCGCCTGAGACCCGCCCGTGTTCGTTCGTCCATTCCAGCGTCGCCGCCCCGCCCGCCGCCTCATCCCGGTGGTGGCGGTGGTCCTGGCGTTGGCCGCGCTCTCTGGCCTGCCGATGGCCCGCGGGCAGTCCTTCATCCGGGCCGCCGATGCCGCCGCGGCGGCCGCCTGTGGTGACGACTTCTACCCGCAGGGCGTCGACGTCTCCACCCACCAGGGCGCGATCGATTGGAAGGCCGTCGCCGCGGCCGGGATCGACTTTGGCATGGCGCGGATCGCCGACGGCCTCACCTTCCCGGATGCCACCTTCCAGACCAACTACGCGGGAATGCGCGCCAACGGCATCACGCCGGGCAGCTACCTCTTCTTCGAGCCCGGCCAGGACGCCGTGGCGCAGGCGAACGCCGTCGTCGCGGCGCTGACCAAGGCCGGGTTCCGGATCGGCGATCTTCCGCCGGCGATCGACGTGGAGGTCACCGGCAACCAGTCGCCCGCGGTGATCGCCAGCGGCGTCCGGACGATGGCGAGCACGATCCAGGCCACCCTGGGCGTGACGCCGTTCATCTACGCCTCGCCCGGCGCGTGGAACCGGATCGTGGCGAGCGCCGAGTTCGGGGACCTGCCGCTCTGGGTCGCACACTGGCTGGCGGTCTGCCCAGCCATGCCAAACGGCTGGGACGAGTGGAGCCTGTGGCAGTTCTCCAGCACGGGCCGGGTCCCGGGGATCGCCAAGGTAGTCGACCTGGACTTCGCCGCCACTCCCACGCTCCCGGTCTACACCGGGCGGCCGGTCTTCCCCAGCCTCAGAGACATGACCGCCTATGCGCTGGGGCCCGACAAGGTCACCTACTCGGTCCGGGCCGTGGGCCCGCGCGGCGTCCCGGTCGCCTCCGCCTGCTCCCCCGCCTCCGGCTCGGTCTTCCCGCTGGGCCCGACCAACATCACCTGCACGGCGACCAACAGCAGCGGCACGTCAACCCAGACGGTGCGGCTGGCCGTCCGGTTCGCCCGGCCGCCGGCCTTCGACGAGGCAGTCCCGGCCGACGTCGCCGTCCTGGCCGGCGCACCGGCCGGCACGCCGGTGGCGTTCGGTCCGGTCACCGCGATCGACTACGCGGGCGGCAGGATCCCGGCGACATGCAGCCCGGCCTCCGGGGCCGCGTTCCTGCCGGGCCGGACGGTCGTGACGTGCACGGCGACCGATTCGTTCGGTCAGGCCGCGCAGCGGTCATTCGCCGTGTCAGTGAGCTATCGCTTCACGGGCCTGCTGGCCCCGATCACCGACCCGATCACGACGACGAACCCCGTCAGCGTCTTCGCCCCTGGGGCGCCGATACCGGTCCGCTTCGTGCTGAGCCAGGCCGACGGGTCGCCCATCAACGACGCCGCGGCATCGGCCGTGGCCGCGGCGTGCGGCGCGCTGGTGTGGCTGGTTCCGCTCGATCGCCAGGCACTCCCGGATGGAGGCTACAGCGTGGTCTCATCCAGGAGCCTGGTCTGCGCCCGCTACGACGCCACGGCCCACCAGCTGGCGGCTGATCTGCCCACGGCCGGCGCGCCGCCCGGCGACTACACGGTGGTGGTGGCCGTGGCGGACCGCGAAGGAACACCCCTGGCCGGCCACGTGGCGGAGATCAGGCTTCGCTGACGGCGAGCACCTCCGGGGCGGCCGGCGGAGCGGCAAACGAGACGGCCGCCGAGCCGGTCGCCGGGGTGGCCGCCGGAGCCTCGACCAGGACCAGGTCGTGCATCTCGGCCACCCCCAGGGTGAGCCACGGGGCATAGGTCTCGCCGCGGATTCCCAGCTTGATCGTGGTCTGGCTGGGGAACGTCAACCCGTCGACGGTCTGGTACGCGTCCACGAAGCGGGCGCCGCGCGCGACGTTGCGCATGATCCCCACCGCGTAGTCGTGGCGGCGCAGCAGCCCGTCCGGGCCGATGTACAGCACCTGGCGGGTGGAGTGCGTGGGGAAGCCGACCGGGAACGTGACCTCCACCTTGTCCCACGTCTCCCCACCCACCCTGGTGGTCCCGGCGTCGCGCAGCGTGATCCCGGGCTGCAGGAGCAGGAAGGGGAGCTGCGTGTAGTTCCACAGGACGTAGCCGGCGAAGTACAGCATCTCGAGCTCGGTCCACCAGGCGAGGGTGCGCAGCGAGTCGAACGCCCGGCGGGGCTCGTCGAGGCTGGAGGACGGCCCGGCCACCCGCTCGATCGTCACCCGGGCAGGCGTGAAGGTGGCCCGCGCTCCCGGCGCCGGGTAGTCGCCGATCTCGACGCGGGGCTCGCCGGTGTGCAGCCGGGCGGTCAGGTCGTGGAGCTGGCCCTCCCGCCGTCGGAGCTTGAACATCAGGCCCCGGAAGGTCCAGGTCATGTCCAGCTCCGCCACGCGGCGAAAGTGCTCCTCGCCGCCATGGGCCTGGATCGAGCGATCGATGATCGCGTTGCCGGTGGGCATGTGGACTCCGTCGCCAGTGGGTTGGGTGGTGCCGGAGCCGCGTGGGACGCAGTCCGTTGTCTGATGCAACGGACTCTAGCGCCATGCGTTGCATGACGCAACTGGCTAGAGTGCGGGCATGCAGAGGACGAGCCTGGCCGGCATGCACTGCTCCGTGGCGCGGACGCTGGACATCATCGGCGAGTGGTGGACGCCCCTGATCATCCGGGACGCCTTCCTGGGTCACGTGCGCTTCGACGAGCTGCAGCGCAGCCTGGGGATCGCCCGCAACGTGCTCGCGGACCGGCTGACGACGCTGGTCGCGCACGGCATCCTGGAGCGGCGGCGCTACGACGAGCGCCCGCCGCGCGACGAGTACGTCCTCACCCAGAAGGGTCGCGACCTGTTCCCGGTGATCGCCGCGATCACCGCCTGGGGCGACCGCTGGACCGCGGGTGAGGCCGGTCCCCCGCTCCTCCTGGTCCACGAGCCATGCGGCCAGGCGGCGACGGTCCGCACGACGTGCGACCAGTGCGGCGAGCTGGTCAGCCTGGATAACACCCGTCCGACGCCCGGCCCGGGGGCGTAGATTCGCCCGATGGCTGACACGGGCGCTCCGCCGCAGGAGAGCGTCAGGGCGCGCAACTACCGGCTGGTCGCCATCGACTCCGCCTTCGTCGGCGTCGTGAGCGCGGCCGGCCCGTTCCTCCCCGTCTTCCTGGTTCGCCTGGGCGCGTCGGGGGGCGAGGTAGGGCTGCTCTCCTCGATCCCGGCCCTGACCGCGGTCCTGCTGGCCATCCCCGTCGGGCGGTGGCTGCAACGGCGTCGGAACATCGTGCCGCTGTACAGCAAGGTGCGCGCCACGGGCTGGCTGGCATACGGGGCGATGGGGCTCATTGGAGCGCTGCTGCCGGCGGAGGCGGCGATCCCGCTGATGCTGGCCACGTGGGCGGCGGCATCCGTTGCCAGCACCGCCGGCGTCGTCGCGTTCCCGATCGTCATGGACGGCGCGGCCGGGCCCAACGGGCGATTCGACCTGCTGGGGCGCCGCTGGATGATCGCGGGCTTGAGCATGACGATCACCATCGCCCTCGCCGGCCAGTTCCTGCGGGTCGTGCCCTTCCCCGGCAACTTCGCGGGGCTGCTCGCCCTCTTCTCCGTGGCGGGCATCGGGAGCGCGCTCATCTCTCGCCAGCTCGTGATCCCCGACCAGGCCCAGCTGGCACCGCCGGCGGCGGCGAGGAGCCCGCGGCTGCGGGCGCTCGTGGACCTGGTTCGGGCGCAGCCGTCCTTCATCCGGTTCGAGCTGCGCTCGATCGCCTACACCGCCAGCATCGGCCTTGTCATGCCGCTCCTGCCGCTCTTCTACGTGCGCGAGGTCCAGGCGCCCGATGCGTGGATCGGGATCATCGGGTCGGCCCAGGCGGCCGGCGCCGTCGTGGGCTACTTCTCCGCGTGGCGCATCGCCCGGCGGCGGAGCGGGAGCGCGATCCTCTTCCCCTCGATGCTGGCGGCGGCGGCGGTGCCCGCGATGCTCTCGGTGGTGGATTGGCTCCCGGCCGTCGCCGCGCTGGCCTTCGTCGCCGGGGTCGCCGCGGCGGGGACGCAGCTGGCCCTCTTCGACCAGCTGGTGGCGCGAATCCCGCGCGATCACGGGGTGACGTTCAGCTCCGTGGACCAGACGATCCAGAACATCGCGCTGATCGCCGCGCCCAGCCTCGGCGGCCTTCTGGCCGTCACGGTCGGGGTCCGCCACGGGCTGCTGGTGGCCACAGCGGTCGGGCTCCTGGCCTTCGTGCTCTTCGCGCTGGAGCCGCGCGGCCGGCCTGCGCTGCCGGGGCGCTGGTCCGGCAGGACCGACGGGTAGGCCGACCCCCCGGGATGCGGGTGCGCCCGCGGTATCTTGAGCGCCGGGTCGAGGTGAGCGCTCCGCTCGCCAGGACCCACGGACGGAGGCTTCGCGTGATGTCAGAGTCGAACTGGGCGCCGACACCCGGGTCGGACTATCCGATCAACGTTCGCTTCGACCGAAGCCAGCGGGTCAGCCGGTTCTGGGGCATCCCCATCCTGGGGATCACCATTCGCTACCTGCTCCTGATCCCGCACTTCATCGTGCTGTGGGCCTTTGGCATCGTCGCCGGGTTGGCCATCATGGTCAGCTGGATCCCGGTCCTGTTCACGGGACGGTACGCCGGCTGGGCGTACGACATCGTGGGCGGCTATCTCCGCTGGACCACCCGGGTGATGGCCTACGCGCTGTGCATGGTGGGGCCGTACCCGCCGTTCTCCACCGGCCCGGGCTACCCCGTCGAGGTCGACTTCGACCGGGCGTCACGGGTCAACCAGCTGTGGGGCTTCCCGTTCCTGGGGATCGCGATCCGATCGATCGTACTGATCCCCCAGATGATCCTGCTCTGGGTGGTGAGCATCGCGGCCGGGTTCATCCTGCTCTTCGCCTGGATTCCGGTCCTGCTGAACGGGCGATTCCCGCAGATCGGCTACGACCTCGTGGGGGGCTACCTGCGGGTGTCGATCCGGGCCATGGGCTGGCTCCTGCTGATGGCCGGCCCATACCCGCCGTTCCGGTTGTCCTGAGCGAGGGACGGAGGGCTAGTACGAGTAGGGGTCCTCGCTGGTCACCGGGGCGCTTGAACGGGCGGGTGCCCCGGCGCCGGCCGGCGCCCCCGTGGCCCTGGCGAGGGCAAACCCGTTGACGCCGTCGCCCGTCGCATCCCCGGCCTTGGCATCGCCCTGCCAGAGGTAGAGCGGCTGGCCGTTGTACGTGACCTGGCGCGCGCCATCGGCCCGGGTCAGCGTGCCCAGCGTCCCGGCCGCGCCGGTGCCGGCCGCCGGCAGCGCACCAGCCGCCACGGTGAGCGGCGGCCACGACGTCGCGCAGGTGCCGGTGCATGTCGAGGTCGTGGCCGTGTCGCCCGCGTGGACGTACAGGGTCATGCCGTTGGGTGCGGTCAGGAAGGTGCCGGCACTCGGCGTTGTGGCCGTGCCCACGACGACCGGGGCCTGGCTGGCGGGTGCGCTCCCCAGCGCCGACGTGGTGGCGGGTGCGCTCCCCAGCGCCGACGTGCTGCCGGCCGACGAACACCCGGTGGTGGCCAGGCCCAGCACCAGGGCGAGGGCGACGAGCGGGCGACGTCGGGCCATGGGGCGTTCCTCGATTCGGTCCGTCGGCACATCCGCCGGCTACCCCCAACTACGTCGCGAACGCCGTTCCGGTTCTCGAGACCCTCAGCCGACGACGCCGTCCGGCGCCAGCAGCATCGAGCGGAGGCGAATCCCGCTCGCGGCGAAGATGGCATTCGCGAGCGCCGGGGCGACCGCCACGATCGGCGTCTCACCGCACCCGGCCGACGGCATCTCCGGCCAGTCCAGGAGCACCACCTCGATCGGCGGCACGTCGCCGAGGCGCGCCAGCCGGTAGTCCTTGAAGGTGCCGTTGCGGATCACGCCGTCCCCAAAGTGGATGGCCTCGAACGTGGCGGCCCCAAGGCCCATCACCGTCGCGCCCTCGACCTGGTTGGCGAGGCCGTCGGGGTCCACGATCGCTCCGCACTCGACCGCGGTCACGATCCGGTCGATCGTCAGGCGCCCGTCGTCGCCGACGCGGAGCGCGGGACCCGCAACTCGTCGGCAACCAGGAGCGACAGGGCCGTCCGGTTGTCCTGGCCCAGGTTCACCTTGCCCGTGAAGGCTGTCACGCGCCCATCGGCGGCAGCGTGGAGCCAGGCACCGCCGCCGGTGCCCCAGCCGCCTCCAGCCCCGTGGCCGCCGGCCCCAGCCGGCCCAGCGGTTCGGGGATCCCAGGCCACCACAAGGCCGTCGGGCAGGACGGCGAACCAGTCGCGCTCCTCCGGCTCGACCAGGTCCCAGGGGCGCTGGGGCCGCGGGTGCTCGCTGCCGGGTGCCGAATCGGCCGCCCGGCCGTCCGTCCAATCGGCTGCCTGTGCTTCGGCAGCCGTGCCCGGGGTGCCGCCCGGTGCGCCCTCCCGCGCCGTCAGCCGCGCCGCACGGTGAACCGCTCGCCGGATCCGTGGGTACGTGCCGCAGCGACAGAGGTTGCCCGAGAGCGCGTCCGTGATCTCCGCGTCGTCCGGGTCCGCCACTCGCCCCAGGAGCGCGACCGCGCTCATGACCAGCCCCGGCGTGCGGTAGCCGCACTGGAAGGCGCCCTCCTCCACGAAGGCGCGCTGGACCGGGTGGGCGCCGCCTGGCGCCAGCCCCTCGATGGTGGTCACCGAACGGCCAATCGCCTCGGTCGCATACACGTGGCATGACTTGACGGGCTGGCCGTCGACCAGAACGGTGCACGCGCCGCACTCGCCTTCGCCGCAACCCAGCTTGGCGCCCGTCAGGCCCAGCTCGTCGCACAGGATCGAGAGCAGGCTCCGCGGCGGCTCCGGGGAGACCGGGCGCACCACGCCATCGACCGTGATCACCGACGCGTCAGCCATCCGCCTGCCTCCCATGCCCCGGCGCGGTGCCGGACCATCGTCGGCGGGAAGCAGAACCGGTTCATCAACGTCACCATGTGGCTGCCGGCCGCCAAGGCCACCCAGATCCCCGTGACCTGCCTGGAGGCCGGACGCTGGGACGGGGGTGAGGCGATGCGCTTCGGCGCGGGCCGCAAGGCGGACTATGCGCTCCGGTCCATGGTCAACATCCAGGTCGGCCAGCAGTTGCGAAGCGCCATGGCCATGGATGGCGCGATGGATGGCGCGATGGGTGGCGCCGAGGCCTTTGCCGCCGACCAGGGCGCCATCTGGAACGAGATCGGCCAACGCGAGACGCGCGCCGGTCGATCGTCAGCCACGGCGTCCCTGCACGACCTGTACGAGGAGGAGCGGGGCGAAGCCCAGCCACTGGCCGTCGCGGCGAGGGCGCGGAACGGGCCCTGCGGGAGCGGCCGGATCGTGGCACTGGAGCTGTTCGACAACCCGGCAACCCTGGCGGCATCCTGGCCGCGGCTGGTGGAGTCGGCGGTCTCCGCCCACCTCGACCACGCCCGGACCGCCGCCGCGGGACTGGCACAATCGCGCGCGCACCGCCACCCGGATCCCGAGGCGATCCAGCGGATGATCGATCGGGCGTCGGCGGCACTCGACGGGGCGGCTGTGGGCCGGTCGATCGGCGAGGGGCTGGACATCCGGCTGGCGAGCCACCAGATCGCGGGCAGCGCCCTGGTCCGCAAGGGGCACTTCATCCATGCCGAGCTGTTCCGGGTCGTGGCCTGAGTCGCCGGGCTGACGGCCGTTACCGATTGGCCCGCAACCACCCCACGAGCTCGGCCATGGCCCGGCAGTCCACCTCGTTGTAGCGGGCGATATCGCCCATCAGCGACAGCTGCGGGAGCGTGGCGCCGGTCCGGGCAGCCTCCGCGTCGCACCACCAGGCCCCGACCATGGCACCCATCCCGTCGGTGGGACCCTCGCCCCACACGGTCTGGATCAGGCCGTGCTGGTGCATCGACTTGGCGAGCGGCTTGAGGCCGAACCCAAAGGCCCCGCGCACGGTGACGGGGACGGCGCGCATCACCTCGGTCAGGAAGTCGAAGAAGGGCAGCCTGGGCCAATCAGGCTGGCCGTGGCGCGTGCGTGCCGAGTTGTAGGCGGTGTCGAATGAGGCCGACTCGGCCTTCCACCAGTGGACGATCCGGACGTCGCCCCACGCCAGGCCGCGGGCACCCCGCAGGGCGTCCATCTGCTTGATCCAGCGTCCGATGATCGCGCCCTCGTCGTCCTCCGTCAGGCGGTCCACGGTCCACTGGGCGAAGCGCCACTGGTCGCCTTCCCACCAGCCGCAGCCGATCTGGAAGATGAGCGCCTGGCCACCGGCCTGGGGCAGCCTGGAGAAGTCGTCGGCGAGGCTGGAGACCGTCTCGAAGTCCACGTACAGCTCGAGCGGGGCGGCCGTCCGCCAGGCGGCGTTCACGCCAGAGATCCGGGCGGGCAGGACCGGCGGGCCGGAATCCCGGTTGACCGCCAGGACCGCGTCACACTGGACGGCGAGCTTGTCGGATACCTCGAGTGCCTCGGCGCTCACGCCTGGCTGGTCCCAGCGGCGCAGGCCCCGGGCATGGGCGGCCCGGCGACGCCCGGGGTTCATCCCTGGCAGCTTGGTCAGCTCACCCAGCTGGTCGGCGATCTGGGCCTTGGCCCGGTGCCAGGGCGCGTCGCTGGTGTTGCGGGCGTGGGGGTAGAGCTCGGGCACCGACGGCTGGGGGAGCACCCGCCAGGTATCGCCCTGGGCTCGCAGGCGACGGACCCAGTCGAGTGCCTGGATGGTCATGGCCGCGAGCGTCCGGCCGCCGCGCGGATCCCCGAGCGCGTCATGGTCCACCCGGGCCAGCCGCTCGAAGCAGCCGGTCCCGCGTACCCAACCCGCCTTCCAGCTCCGGCCCAGCAGGTAGGCCGACGGCGGGAGGTAGCCCTGCAGCCGGCCGAGCGCCTCGTTGTAGACCCAGACCTGGGCCATGGCCGCCAGGGAATCGGAGGGCTGCGCGGCGCGCTCGCGGTCAAGCGCCAGGGTGTGGAACTTCACGTCCACGACGCGGTAGTGCCAGGCGGCGGCGGGGCCCAGGGCCGGGGCGACGACGCGTGCCGCGGCATCATCCAGGGTGTCCGGCACGAGCTGGTTGAGCAGGTCCGAGCGGACCAGGAGGTCGGCAAGCCCGTAGGTACGGTTCTCCGGGTTGCGCAGGACGGCCTGGGCGATCACCGGCGCGCCGGCCAGCATGGCATCCACGGTGGCGCGGGCGGATGCCAGGCTCCGGCTGTCTTCCGGCCCGTGCGCGATGGTGGTCACCGGGAAGCGGTCCCCGATCAGCGCCATCACGCCCGCCTCGAAGCGGCTGCCCTGCCCGAAGATGAAGGCGAGGAAGTCGGTCCGCGCATCGAACCCCTCTCCGGCGTCGTCCCGTTGGAAGCCGTTGGCGGTGCCGTGCCGGTCCAGCCAGTCGAGGAGCGGGTCCTCCCGCAGGAAGTTGCGCGTGCGGCCGGCGGAGACCCACGCATCCCACTCCTCCGGGCGCTGCGGGTCATCGCTGGTGCCGTCGTCGCGCGTGGTCAGCGCGGCAAGCGGGGTGAGTCCGTGGAGCGGCTGCATCTTGCTGGGCATGCGTTCACCGTACGAGGCCGTTCTGCCACCTTGGATGTCACGACGACTGGCCACCGGGGTGGGTCCGGATCATCGTAGGGCGACATTGCGATAGGTTGTCGGTAACAACCGGGCTCGCGCGAAGGCCGCTCGAAGGTTTGGAGCCCCTCCGCGGTGGCTTTCCGGAACCGGCACTGGGGTCGAACGGACCCTGGATGCTCCCGGACCCCTGGGGCAATTAGAGGCTGGGGTGCGACTCCAGGGGCAAGCTCCCTACCCCACCACGTCCGGGCAGGCAGCCCGGTAGTCACACCAGCGACACGCCCAGCCGGGGTTCGCCGCGAACTCGCGCCGGCGGATGGCGCCGACCGTGGCGCTCAACTGCTGGCCGAAGGCATCCAGCTGGTCGGGCGTGCGCGTGGTCCAGACCGTCATCCCGGGCTCCGCGAAGTGGAGCCCCAGGCGGGCCGGGACCGGCAGGATCTCGCGGGTGGCCGGGTCGCGGAGACCGCCGCGGGCGCCGGCGAAGGCGTACGCGCTCAACTGCTGGTCGCGGTCCACGTCTGCCTGGTCGCGGGGCTTGCCCGTCTTATGGTCCACCAGGTCGATGGCGCCGTCTGGCCGGCGGTCGATCCGGTCGATGTAGCCGACGAAGCGGACCGTGGGCTCATCCGGGGCGACGGCGACATCGATGCCAAAGCCCAGCTCGACGGCGATTGGCTGGGCGGTTGACGCCGCCTCGCGCTCCAGGAAGGCGCGCAGGACCGGCTCGCCGCGGACGCGGAGGCGGGCGATCTCGGCGGGCTCGCAGCCGGAGCGATCGATGGCCTTCCCGAAGGCCGAATCCAGCACCTCGTAGTCGGGCGAGCCGGCACCACTGGCGCGCGCCGCGATCCGCGCCCGATCGAACGCCTCGAAGGCGGCATGGACGGCCGAGCCGAACGTGAACCAGCCCAGCGGGACCTCGCCGGGCAGCCGCTCCACGTAGCGGTAGGCGTACCGGCGCGGGCAGCCCTGGTAGGTGGAGATGGACGAGTAGCTCTCGCGCGCCGGCAGGGCCGCGACTGCCGCGGGCGGCGGCTCCGGGAGCGAGACGGGATCAGCGATGACGGTCATGGGAGCAGCATCGGGGGCCGGTGCGACACCTTGGCTGTCACAGGCGCTCGGCAACGCGCGTTGACGTGGTTATGGTCCTGAACAGGCGCTTGCGCGTTGGCTGGAGTCGCCAGGGGAAGGCGGCGACCATCACGGAGGCCAGGACGCAGGCGCGCGCGCCCATCAATCGCCTTCGGTGGAGGCGATTCGACCGACCCGACAACGCCGGATGTTGGGCGGCACCGACCTCGAGCTGGTGATCGTCATCGATGCCGCCCACGACCCCGGCGCGGTCAGGCCCGGAACCGCGCAGCACACCTCAGGCCCCGGGGTCAGCGTTGGCAGCCACCCGCTCGTCGTCAGACCGGGCCACCGCATAGGCAAGCTCGACGTGGCGGGTCGCGTACCAGTCGGCTTCGCGCACCGCCGCCGGCTCGAGGGCGAGCGCCGAACCCAGGGTCGCGTAGTCCGTCCGTCTGCGATCGAGGCTGGCCGCGACCTCGATCGCATCGGGGCCGCCGGGCCGAACCCGGAGCCCGTACCGGCCGCCCGGCACCAGGTGACGCCAGCGGCCCTCCAGGCCCAGCTCCAGCCAGTTGAGCCCGCCGGCCGGCGCGGCGATCCCGGTCGCAGCCTCCACCGCCGCGCTGGCGGCAGCCACCCGCTCGCGCCGTGACCCCGTGATCACCTGCCACGGGGCGCCAAGCTCGTCGAGCCGGTCGGTCAGCTCCGCCTGCTGGAGCGCGCGCTCGTCGGCCGAGCGACGGTCGCCGTCCTGGACCCACGCGATGTCGGTGCCGGCGACCAGGGTCAGGGCGTACGGCCGCGTCGCGCCGATCGCGTCCACCCCGGCGTCGCGGGCCCCCAGGTAGACACGGTGCCAGATGCCGGTGGTCAGCGCGTCGGTGTCGGCGAAGAGCACCCGGTCCGCCCGGCGGGCAACGACGTCCTCCAGTTCGCCCTGGCGGGTGGCGATTGCGACGAAGTCGGCGGTGGTCCAGGTCTCGCCCCGGGCGTCCTTGGGATCGGAGTAGGCGCGCCCGAACTCCGGGACCCAGGCTGTCGCGAATCGGCGCGCCAGGAGGTCGGTCAGGGTGGTCTTGCCGGTGGACTCGCCGCCGATGATGCGCACCCGCCGCGCGTAGAACGCCCGGACCGGCGGGTCCAGGTGGGCCCACGCCGCCAGCGGGTCGCGCCGGATCTCCGTGCCCGAGATTGGGACGGCGGCGCGACCCGGGTCCACGCAGACGTGCCGGGCCCCGATGCCGGCCGCGGTGACGTCGCCGTAGGTGTCCCCTTCGCTGGTGAAGAGGACGTCGACCGACGGCCGACCCACCATCTCCAGGATCACGCGGTTCCAGAAGGCGATGATGGCCGGGTCGGTCCAGCTCATGGGGCCGTCGGTGATCCGGGCGCGGACGTGGACGCGGGGCGAGCCCACGAGTTCACGGACCCAGGCCTCACGCGTGGCCAGGGGGATGATGGCCTCCTCGGCGCTGCTGCCCATGACCAGCACGAACAGCTCGTCGCAGGCGGCCGCGGCCTGCTCGACCAGGAACCGGTGGCCACGGTGGAAGGGCAGGAACTTGCCCAGGACCACGCCGGTCGTGCCCATCAGGCGGCCCCCGTCTCTACCGACGCCGACGCCGTCGCCGCCGCCGGCGGGGTCGCCTCGAGCGTGGCACCCACTCGCCCAGCCGCACCCCGTGCGGCCATGATGCGACGCCAGGTCCGCCAGCCCCCGATCGACAGGGCGATGTAGACGAGCTGCAGCGACGCCGTCAGGGCGAGGCCCTTGGACAGGTAGAGCCCGATGTACGGCAGGTTGACCCCCACGATCCAGACCGGCCAGCTCTCGATCAGCTTGCGGGCCAGCAGCCAGTTGGCCGCCAGCGACAGCACCGTGGTCGCGGCGTCCGCGAATGGCACCGTGGAGTTGGTGAACGTCGCCAGCACCGCCGTCCAGGCGGCGATCCCGGCCAGGACGGCCAGCCCCGTCAGGCCCAGCTCGCGCCGGCTGGCGTGCTCGATCGGTCGTTGGGTCGCCGCCACCCCGCCGCGCAGCCAGTGCCACCAGCCGTAGAAGCCCATCGCCAGGTAGACGACCTGCAGGACGCTGTCGGCGTACAGCCCGTTGCCCAGGAAGAGCACCAACCAGAAGGCCGAGTTCACGTTGCCGATCGGCCAGTTCCAGATCGACGCCCGGGCGGCCAGCCAGACCGTGCCGGCCCCGGCCACGAAGCCCAGGATCTCGGCCCAGCTGGTGGCGACACCGCCGAGGAGCGGGATGGGGGTGAGCAGGGCGCCGAACACCTGCCCAGGCAGCGCGACCAGGTCGTTCATGCGCCGGCCCCTCTCGTGAACCGATAGAGCCCCGGCGCCCGGTAGGCCGCGGCGCGCGTGGTGCCGGTGGCAGTCGCCAGGCCGGAGCGCAGGATCCGCTTGCGGAACATGTCCCGGTCGAGCGGCGCGCCGGTGACGGCCTCGTAGACCTTCTGGAGGTCGAACAGGGTGAACTCGGGGGGCAGGAGCTCGAAGCCCACCGGGGCGTACCAGAGCTTGCCGCGAAGGCGCTTCACCGCCGCACCGATGATCTCGGCATGGTCGAAGGCCAACGGCTGGGGCGTCCCCTCGTGGTCCAGGACCTCGACGGCCCCACCGGTCTCGCCCGACCACGGGACGCGGACGCGGAAGGCGCCGCCGTCGATCACCACCTGGTCGCGCGCGATGAGCGCGTAGTAGGCGATGGAGATGACCCGCGTGCGAGGGTCGCGGTCGATGGCGCCGAACGTGTACAGCTGCTCGGTGAAGACGTCGCGAAGGCCGGTCTTGGTGAGCAGGGCCCGCTGGGCCGCCTGTTCGGGCGTCTCGTGGAGGCCGACGAAGGCGCCGGGCAGGGTGAGTCGACCCTCGGCCGGCGGCTCGGCTCGCCGGGTGAGCACCACCCAGAGGTCGCGGTCGACGACGGTGAGCAGGACCACGTCCACGGCGACCGAGGGGTGCGGGTAGCGGGACGGGTCGTAGCCGGCGAGGAACTCGGCGTCGGGATCCTCTTCTCCGGGATCGGGACGAGTCGAGAAGGGTTCGCGGTCGGGGTCCATCGCCCTATGTTGGACGCCTTGTCCAATATTGTCAAGCCGTGAGCGCCTCGGCTAAGCCCCGTCCTCCTGAGGCCGGACGTCCAGGCCAAAGTGGCGGGTGAGCGCCGACCGGACCTCGCGATAGCGGCGCTCGATCGCCAGCTCCACGATGCCGTCCTGGCTGTCGGCCAGCCCGGTCTCGCCCACCAGGCGACGCACCTGCTCAACGGACTCCGGGCTCAAGTTATAGGTCCGCTTGATCCTCGTGACCATGGACGCTCGATACGAGTCCGCTATCTACGTGTCCATCGAGGCGTCGCGCGCGAACGATCGTCGTGGCCGGGGCTGTCACGTCGCCACCATGAACGGGTTCTCCACCCGGATCCCGTCGTAGTCCGTGCCGGTGTCGAGGTCCTCGGAGATGACCACCGCACCGCCAAGGCTGCGGCAGGCCTCGATGATCGCCGCGTCCCAATACGAGATCCCGAACCGCCGGCTGGTCGCCAACGCCGCAACCATCACCTCGACGGTGGTCTCCTGGACCGGAAACCGGCGCCACGCCTCAATGAGCCCAGCCGCCTGCTCGTGGCTGATGGGGTCGGGGCGGCTCACGCGCGTCGACTGGACGTAAAACTCCTGAAGGACCTGGACCGAGAGCCCGATGTCCCTGCCCGCCAGGATCTCGTTGGCCTGGGTCGCCTTGGCGGCCTCGCCGGGGTCCCGCGAGATGGCATACAGGAGGACGTTCGTGTCAACGAACCGCACGATCGTGCACCTCGTCGCGACCCAGCCGATCGCTCCCCCGGAATCGAGTGACCTCGTCCTGGATCCGGTGCTGCTGCGCCTCCAGTCGGACGAACTCGGCGTCGCCGGCCGACAGCGACTGCAGGTACCCCGCGACCAGCGCGCTCACCGAGGTTCCGCGCTCGGCCGCCCGAATCCGGGCCGCACGGTAGACGTCGTCCGGGACGGCGACGGTGACATTCTTCATCCTGCGGACCATACCACAGCATCACAGTAACTGTGCTTCACAGGCCTGCTGCCGCGGCCCACTCCATCCATGGCACGCCACCCTCCTCCAATTCGGTCCGCACCACCGCGAGCCTTCAGCAGTCCAGGCCGCGATAGGTGCTCTCGGACCGGCGCGCCACCCTCAGGACCACGGCCAGGCGGGGGTCCTCATCAACGAGGTAGACGACCCGGAGGTCGCCCGTTCGAATCCGCCAGACGTCAGTACCGGCCACCCTGGCCACGCCCGCCGGACGAGGGTCGATGCCGAGCGCCAGGATGGGGCCCCGCAGCCGCGCCGCGTCTCCCGGCGGCAGCCGGCGGAGCTGGCGTTGGGCCGCGGGCGCGAGCTCGATTCGATAGCGAGCCTCGCTCACCCCCGATCGGCGCCATAGCTTGCCCGGGTCTCCGCGGCCAGCAGCCCGAAGAACTCGTCGGCGGCCGCGCCGCCGTCGCGGCGGTACTCGACCAGGGCCGCCTCCGCGGACGCGCGGTCCTCGCGGGCGGCGGGGAACTCGGGCTGCCCGGCCCCGCCCTCAGGTCAGGTCAGGTCGACGATCAGGCCCGCGTAGACCTTGATGGTCCGGATGTAGTCGTCGAGGTTCTGGCGCTCGTCGGCGTCGGCCGTCTCCGAACCGAAGCAGACCTTGGCCGTCGGGATCCCGGCCGGCCCCACCACCCAGCGCATGTCGCTGGGGGCCGTGCTGGCGCCAAACTCGAGGCGCTGCCCCGTGGCCTCCTCGACCGCGCGCTGGGCGGCCTGGGCGATGATGTGGTCCGGCGGCGTAGAGGCCTGCTCCCAGTGGCGGTCCAGCTCCCAGTCGATGTCGAGCTCCGGATCGGCGGCCCGCAGCTCGTCGATCACCAGGCCGACCTCGGCCAGGATGCTCTCGAGCGTCTGCGGCGGGAAGTAGCTGATGGCCACGATGGCATCGCAGCGGTCGGGCGCCAGGACGTGCCCCCGCCAGGCGTGGATGTACGAGGTCGAGACGGTGGGGGGCACCTTGCCGATGGGGTCCGGCTGCCAGTCGGTGGGCTTCCAGTCGGAGAACTCCATCGACGCCAGGCGCAGGAGGACGCCGCCCATCTTCTCGATGGCGTTGACCCGGACCGCGCCAAAGACCGTGCCGTGGCCGCCGGTCCGGATCTTGATCTCGACCGTGCCGCGGACCGCGATCTCGATCCGGAGCGCGGGGAAGCGCGGATGCGCCTCGGTGTAGATCGCGTAGTCGGCCTTGAGCAGGTTCCGCTGGGTGAGCTCGCCCAGGCCGACCCAGCCGCCGTTCATCTCGTCGGCGGAGTGGACGCTGGCGACGTTGCCATCGAGCGGGATCCCCAGGTCGTGGACGACGCGCTGGGCGAACAGGGCGGCGGCCAGCCCCACCTTCATGTTGTTGGAACCCCGGCCGTAGAGCCAGCCGTCGACGATGGTGGCGCCCAGCGGCGGGTAGGTCCAGCCCTCCTCGGTGATGGGCGTCGTGTCGAGGTGGGAGACGAACATGAGCGTCCGCTCCCCGGTCCGCCCCGGGAGGAGCGCGACGTTGTTGACCCGGCCCTCCTGGAACTCGTGCTGGTCGACGCGGGCGCCCAGCGCATCGAGGTAGCGCTTGCAGTAGGCGGCGACGTCCTTCTCGCCGCCCCCCGGCGGGTTGGGGCTGGGGATGCGCACGAGGTCCGCGAAGAGGCTGACGGCCTCATCGCGCCGGGCGTCGATCTCCGCCCAGGCCCGGGCCTTGGCCGCGGTTCGTGCGGTGTCGTCCACAGGATCCCCCTCGAGGCTGGGCCCGTGCCCGGCAGCGGAGCTGCGGCCGGCGAGCCCGCCCACGATCGGGCCGCGCCCGGTCGCGTGTCAAGTTCGATAGGCTGTCGGCGGGACGTGGCCAGGCGGCCGGCGGCCGTCGGTCGTGGTCGCCGCCTGCCGGGGCCGGGAGGGTGGAGATGGGACGGATCCTGGTCACCGGTGGCATGGGCGCCATCGGCTCGGCGGCGGTTCGCTGGCTGGTGGAGGCCGGGCACCGCCCGGTGATCTTCGACCGCCAGGGCAGCAACGAGCTGGTGGCAGACCTCCTCGGCGAGATCGATATCGAGGTCGGCGACCTGCGCAGCTGGGGCCGGGTGGCAGAGGTGATCCGGCGGCACGACGTCGACCGCATCATCCACCTCGCCGTGCTGCTCCCGGAGGAGGCCGCCCGCGAGCCCGACCAGGCGATCGAGGTCAACGTGGGCGCCACCACGGCCATCTGCGAGCTGGCCCGGATCATGGGCGTGCGGCGGGTCGTCTTCGCCAGCTCCAAGGGCGTCTACCGCCGCTTTGCGCCGCCCTACTCGCACCCCGAGTACCGGCCGGTCGACGAGACCCACCCGATCGAGCCCGACGACATGTACGACATCACCAAGTACGCGGCCGAGCGGATCGGGATCGACTACGCGCGCCGCCACGGCGTGGACTTCATCGCGCTGCGGTTCGCCGCCACCTACGGCCCCGGGCGCATGGTGCGGCACGGGTCCGTGGCGATCCGGAGCGCGATCATCGAGAACGCCTGGTTTGGCCGGCCCACGATCCTGGCCCGGGGCGCCGACCAGCAGGACGACTTTGTCTACACCAAGGACATCGCGCAGGCCCTGGGCAAGGCCGCCTTCGTCGAGAGCGTCACCGACCGGGTCTTCAACATCGGCACCGGGCAGGCGTCCACCCTGGCCGCGGCGGCCCAGATCCTCCGGCGGGAGGTGCCCGGGGCCCGCATCGAGATTGGGCCCGGTCCCGACTACGGGACCGGCTCCGGCCACTACTGCATCTTCGACATCAGCCGGGCTCGCCGCCAGCTGGGCTACGAGCCGGCCTTCGACCACGAGCGCGGCATCCTGGACTACCTGGCCTTCCTGGCCGCGACCGCGCCCCGCGGGTAGTCGTCGACTGGAGCGCGTCCTCGACGGCTCGCGGAGGCCCTGGGCGGGCTCCCCCGCACAGCCTCGACAGGCGGCGTGGGCCGCGTGACCCCTAGCGCAGCGCGCGGGCCTTCTCGAGGGAGAGCTGGAAGTCCTGCACCCGGCCCGTGGCGAAGCCGGCTTCGCTGATCGACAGGTAGTAGTCCCACATCCGGACGAAACGCTCGTCAAAGCCCATCGCCCTGACCTCGTCGATGTGCGCGAAGAAGCTGGAGCGCCAGGTCGCCAGGGTCCGGACGTAGTGCGGACCGATGTCGGTGGCCGAGCGGATCAGCAGATTGGTGCTGTGCAGCGAATGCTCGATGGCCGCCAGCGAGGGCAGGAAGCCACCCGGGAAGATGTACGTCTGGATCCAGTTGGCGCCCCGCCGCTGCGGTTCATAGGTCACGTCCGGGAAGGCGATCGTCTGGATGCTGGCCCGGCCGCCCGGCTTGAGCGACCGATCGCAGACCCGGAAGTAGGTCTCCAGGAACTCCGCGCCGACGGCCTCCAGCATCTCGATCGAGACGATGGCGTCGTACGTCCCCTCGATCTCGCGGTAGTCGCGCAGCTGGACCTCGACCAGGCCGGACAGCCCGGCCTCGCGGACGCGCTGGGTGGCCAGCTGGCGCTGGGCCTCCGAGATGGTGACGGTGGTGACGCGGCAGCCCAGCTCCCCGGCCGCATACAGGGCGAACCCGCCCCAGCCAGAGCCAATCTCGAGGACGTGCTCGCCGCCGCGCAGGCCGGCTCCCTCTGCCAGGAGGCGGTACTTGTTGCGCTGGGCGTCGGCCAGGGATTGCCCGGGGGTCTCGAAGACGGCGCTCGAGTAGGTCAGCGTCTGGTCCAGGAAGAGCCGGTAGAAGTCGTTGCCCAGGTCGTAGTGGGCGGCGATGTTGCGCTTGCTCTGATGGACCGTGTTCCGGCGGGCGCGGTGCCGGAGCGTCTTCTGGAGCCGGAGCGGGATGCGCCACCAGCCGCCGGACAGGCCAAGTGCCTCGCGGTTCAGCGAGGCGAGCTTGAGGAGGGCCGGGAGGTCGGGGCTGGACCACGTCCCATCCATGTAGGCCTCGCCGGCTCCCGTGTCGCCGCCGAGGACCATGCGGAGCATCGCCGCGGGATCGTGGAGCCGGACGGCGGCGGACACGTCGGAGGCTGGATCGCCGAAGACCTGCGACGTCCCGTCCGGCAGCTCGATGGTCAGCCGGCCGATGCGGACGCGGCGGACGGCGCCCAGCATGATCCGCATGGCAGCGCGATCCAGGACGGAGCCGGCAGCCGTGCGGGCCCGCGCCGGTTTGCTGACGGTTTGCTCGCTCATGCCCTGGCCTCGCCGGTGGGAGCCGGCCGCGCAGCGCCATGTCGGATGAAGCGTGCCCCGCGCAGCCAGAGCCGGAGCGCATGCCAGTGGATGAGGCCGATGGTCTTGTGGGACACCATCGGGTAGCGCAGGAGCATCCGCAGCAGCACGCGGTCGGTCAGCGGCCGGCGGCGGAGGAGGAGGCTGGTTGCCAGCAACAGCTCGCCGTCCTGGCGTTGGTTGATCGCGATCCGGAGGCCCGCTGCCTCCTCCCGGACATGCACGGAATAGCGGCCCTCCATCTCGATGAACGGCGAGACGTAGAAGTCCTTGTCCATCGAGGCGTCCAGCCGGCCGCCGGACTGCTGTGCCGCCCGTGGCGGCGCCGCGGTCTCCGTCGCGCGTGGCTCCGTCGCGGGCTCCGTCGCGGGCTCTGTCGCGCGGAGCGTGTACAGGTGCCGCTCCCCGTACGTGTTGTGGACCTCGACCACCACCACGCGGAGCGCCCCGGCGCGATCGCGGCAGAGGAAGAAGCTGGCCGGGTTGAAGACGTAGCCGAGCACCCGCAGGTTCGTGATCAGCGTCACCTGCCAGCCATCCGGTTGCTCTCCCTCGGCCCGGAGGTGGGCCATCAGCTCGGCGGCGAGATCGGTCGCTGGCACAGGAAGGTGGTCGTCGTCGCGGAAGCCGAGGACGGCGCGCCGGTTCCGGCCGACCAGGCGCAGCCGTCGATCCACTTCGTCCAGCTCGGACAGGTCGAGCGCCGCGTAGAAGACGCCGTGCTCGAAGGCGTAGGTGAAGGGCCGGACACGCCGGTGGCGGACCTTGCCCTCGAGGACGTGCGACCTCATGCGGCCCGACCCGCCGCCTGGGCGGCCAGCGCCCTCGCGTCCGTCGCGAGCATCTCCGCGACGTCGAACCCCGAGCGGCAGCCGTCCTCGTGGAACCCGTAGCCCAGGTGGGCGCCGGCGAACCACGTCGCCCGATGGCCCTGGAGGTCGCGCAGGCCGGCCTGCGACTGCAGCGTCTGGAAGGTGTACATGGGGTGGCTGAACGCGCGTTCCACGATGACCTGCTCCGGCCGCACCCGGTCGCCCGGGTTGACCGAGACACAGTACTGGACCGGCCCGGGCAGCGACTGCAAGCGGTTCATGTGGTACGTCATCGTCAGCGCGTCGCCCGGCCGGCGACAGTCAGGGGTATGGATGTTCCAGGATCCCCAGGCCCGCGGATTGGCCGGGAGGATCCCGGCATCCGTATGGAGGACCACCTGGTTCGTGGAGTATTCGAACCCGCCCAGGACCCGCCGCTCCCGGTCGTCCGCATCGCCCAGCAGCCGGAGCGCGTCGTCCGCGTGGGTGGCCATCACCACGGCATCAAAGCCCGCCTGGGCGCCATCGGTCGTGTGAACCGTGATGCCGGCGGCATCGCGAGCCACGTTCGCCACCGCGGTGGCCGTCCGGACCGTCCCGTCTGGCAGGGCGGCGATCAACCGCTTCACGTACTCCCGCGAGCCGCCCTGGACCACGCGCCAGCGGACCGCGTTCCGGAAGCCGATCAGGCCGTGGTTGTCCAGGAAGTGCAGCAGGTAGTCGGCGGGGAACGAGAAGACCCGGTCGGGCGCCGTGGACCAGACGGCCGCCACGATCGGCACCAGGAAGTGCGCCCGGAACCCGCGCCCGTATCGGCGCTCGGCCAGCCAGTCGCCCAGCGTGGCGGTGGTGGGCTGGGGTGCGTCCAGGGTCCGTCGAGCATCGCGGTAGAAGCGCGCGACGTCGGCGAACATCCGCAGGTGGACGAGCGAGATGGCCGACGCGTCCGGCAGGAATCCGACCCGGCCGCGCGAGCTGAACGCAATCCCGCACGCCGCGCAGTCCGACCCCAGTGACATGTCGCTGGCCTGCGTCGCCACGCCCAGCTCGTCCAGGAGGCGCACAAAGCGGGGATAGGTCCGTTCGTTGTAGACAATGAACCCGGTGTCGACCGGGACCTCGCCGCCGTCGGTCAAGACCGGCACCGTCTTGACGTGCCCGCCGGCCTCTGTGTCCTGCTCGAAGACCGTCACGCGATGCCGGTCCCGCATGGCGTAGGCGGCGGTCAGGCCGCTCACACCGGCCCCGATGATGGCGATCTTCATCCGGCGATTCCCACGTCGGCCGCGGCGGCGGCGGCCGCGCGCGCCGCCAGAGCCTGCTGCATCCCGTCGAGGGCGGCGCGGCCGATCCTGGCAAGGGCTCTCCCGGCGAACGGCTCGGCCAGGCGAAGCAGGCCGCGCAACCGGATGTCGGCGACGTAGTCGATGCGCGTCCCGCCGGCGGTCGATTCGAAGCGGATGTCGTCCACGGCGGAGACGCTGGACCCGAGCCCGGCCAGGACCACGCGGCGGGGCGCATCGAACGTGGTGATCACGTACTCCATCGGCGCGACGCCGCCGCGCATGCGGACCTCGAGCAGGTAGCGGGCGCCCACGCCCAGCGGCCCGGCGTCGATCCGCTTCGAGCTGGCGACGCCTGGATCCCAGTGCATCGAGTTGGCGAAGTCGGCGACGAACCCGAAGGCCTCGTCGATGGGCAGGCTGGTCGTGATCTGCTCGCGCAGGACGGTCATGGGACGGTGGCTCCGATCTTCCCGTGTGGGGCTGGCGTGCGCCGACTGTACCCCACGTGAGTAGTGTTTGTAAAGTGTTTGCACAATGTGCGACGGAGCCAGCCAGGGTTCCCCAGCCACGCCCTTCGGGGACCCGGCGGACCGCACCGCGTCCGGACAGGGCGCGGGGCCGGGCGAGCCGCCCTCGAGCCCGGCCCTGCCTTCGGCCCGGTATCGACAGCGCCACTTGTACGCGGTTGCCCAGCTGACGCCGAGCGTCTCGGCCGCGGCGGCTGGTCGCCAGCGCTCGACCGGGGTTCGCTCGACCAGGTGTCCTGGGCCAAACGGGGTCAGGTTGGCGCTTCGACGGAGCACGAGAGCCCTCCATCGGAATGGAGGTTCGACAACCCCAGACCGAGCGCGAGGGCTCTCACGTTGCCACCGACGTGAGCGGGAATGGCACCTGGGCCGAACAGCCTCCGACATCCCGGAGCGCCGGCGCGTGCCCTGGAGCGGCGATGAGTCAGGCGCTCCGGGATGTGCGGGCGAAGGGCTGGAGCGGGCCGGCGGTGCTCGGCCGGCCCCGGTTCCGGGCCGTCCCAGATCAACGTCTCGGGCGCGATGTCGACGTCGCCGGGCCACACCAGTGTCCCCTGCTCCGCACGGACCCCCCGAAAGATGGTGTCATCCATGGCGATCGCCTGGAAGACGGGCCCGACAAGGAGATCGGTCAGGTCACGCTCTACCACTGATCCATCGGTCAGCGTCAGCCGAACGGATCGACCCAGGAGCGGCGTGACTGATCGAACGCGCAGCATGATGGCCGGAGTCTACCGAAGTGGGGCAATCGGCCTCAGCGGCTGCCGGCCTGCGGCAAGCTCCCAGTCGATCAGGAGCTCCTGGGCGTGCGTCGCGGCCCACTCCATGCGGCGGGCGGTGATCGGCGAAGTGCATCCGGACGATGATTCCGAGGAACCGGGAGATCTCTGGCATCGCGGCACCGTACGCAACCGCGCTCACCCGGGACTCAACAGCGCTCGGGAGCCGGGTAGGCCGTCGCGCGCGCCCTCGCGCCCCCTCGCGCATACGGACGCCCACGCCCGGACGACCTGGGCAGCCACCGGCGCGGGCAGCGCTGCCCGACCTCAGTTCAGCCGGACCGACTCCCCGGCGAACATCGTCCGGCCGCCAAAGCGGCCGCGGAGCGCGTCGTCCAGCTTGTCCGCGAGACTGCCCAGCTCCATGCAGGCCAGGGCAACCTGGTCGGCCGTGACATCGACCGCGGTCAGCTCCGTCGCCGCCATCACCGTGCCGTCCGTCCAGAAGACCCGCCCCAACCGGATCCGCGCGTTGAGGTCGTTCAGGGCAGCGTGCAGGGCGGGACTGGCGGGGACGTCGCGCAGGAACGGCGAGAAGAACGCCACCAGGGCCGAGGCACCCGCGATGATCCGGACGTACACCAGCGCGCCGCCGACGCGCACCGGGTAGTCGCCGTCCGCGTCCTTCTTGATCTCGGCCACCCCCATCCACCGCCGCAGCGCGTCTTCGATGAGGCCGGCGAGCCTGGCCTGGTCCGGCTCGCCGCCGGGCCGGTGGTGGTGGTGCGTCAGCACGCGCGTCTGGAGTCCCAGGCCAAGGTCGGGTTGGACCGCGCCGCCTTCGAACGAGCGATGGTCGAACTGGAGGTGCCCGGGCGCGACGACGCCGAAGACATCCCGGAGGGTTCGGACACCAAGGGCGGCGACGTCCGCGAAGGGGGCGGGAAGCTCCCACTCCCGACGGAAGTTGGAGCCCCTGTCGCCCTTGGGATCGGCGTCGGGCGCGAGCCAGCCGAGGCTGTCGAGCTCGTCCAGCTGGGCCGCGTCCAGGGCCTCCTGGGGCGGCAGGTGGCGGGCGCCGATGGCCTCCGCCCGGAAGGCCGACGTGGCGTGGGCGAACTGGAGGTAGAAGCTCCGGGGATCCCGGTCCTGATCCGGCGTGAGGATCAGGAAGGTCTCGGGCGCCATCAGCTCCAGGGCGTGGGCCAGGCGAGGCTGAAACTGGCCCCACGAGGTCTCGGCGATGTCGACCCTGCCGGCGCGCTCCTCCAGCAGTGACGGCTGGTGCTTGACCGCCAGCCGGCGCACCCGCGGGTCGGCGAGCTCGCCGTCCAACGCCGGCACCGTACCTGCCGCGAGCTCGTTGACCTGCCATCGATCCAGCTCAACCGCGAGCGCCGCCGTGCGCCGATCGCGCTCCGCGAACAGCTGCCGTTTCGGGGTGTCCAGCCAGCGTCGATCGCCGGTGATCGCGGCTTCGGTCGCGGCGTCCCACCCGTGCAGGTCGACCTGGACGTGGACGCCGCCCGCGGGTCCCTGGTGGCGCCGAACCCAGATGCCGGACCGGTTCCGCAAGGCGCCGGGCCGCCCGTCCAGCCGGGATTCCTCTTCGGCGAGCAGCCCGGCCCCCAGCGGACCGGCCAGCCTGAACACGTTGATGCGGCCATCGATCCGGTCCGCCCCCTCGATGGTCAGGGGGCCCAGGAACCGTTCAAGCCAACCCCGGGCGCGCCGCGCCATGTCGGCCTCACTCCAGGCGAGCTGCGGGAGCTTCCGACTGGTTCGAGCCATCAGTGGACCTGCCTCGGGTCAAGGGACCAGCCGTTGTACCGGCATTCTCGATGGCCCGGTCCGCGACCGCAACGGGCACCGCGAGATCCTATGCCCTCATCGGGGCCGTCGTCGGGCACTCACCCGGTTTGCCTCGAAGACAGGCCCGACAAGGAGGTCCGTCAGGTCACGCTCCACGACTGACCCGTCGGTCAGCGTCAGCCTTGCGCCCGGTGTTCTTGAGGCGTACGTCCCAGCCCAGCACCTGGCGCAGCTCGAGCGGCGCTACCGACTAAGGCCCAGTGCAGACGCCAACGTCATCCTGCGCGTCGTCGATGGCCCGTGGCCATTCCGTGCCGGCCGACGGGTCGCCCCCAGGTTGGCCGCCGTCCTGGACCTGCTCGATCACGACGACGAGCGAAGCCGCCGGGCCGGCCAACATGCACTCGGCAGCTATCAGCCAGCCAGGACTTCGCCAACAGCTACCTTGACATTGGTGCCGTGATTTATAGGATGACCCGGTCAGTCTTTAAGTCTTGTCGGTGAGTGCATGCTGTCTTTCAATCCCACCAGGAGGTCGAATCCGGCCGGGAGGTGGGTTCGGGTTGGCCAGGGCGAGATGGCGTACGAGGCATTCGTGCCTGCGCCGCTGCCCCCGGAGCTCGCCCTGTCGAAGGAGGTCGTCCGACTGCTCTCGGACGCCGACCGGGCCCTGGGAGAGCTGAGCGGCCTCGCACGCATGCTCCCGAACGCCGACCTCCTGATCAACCCGTTCACCCGAAAGGAAGCGGTCCTCTCCTCCAGGATCGAAGGCACCCAGGCGACGATCACGGACCTGTACGACTTCGAGGCTGACGATGGACCGTCCAGACGCCGGCCCGAGAGCCCGGACCTCCGCGAGATCCGGAACTACATGGCCGCCCTGACCTACGGCTTGGGCCGCACCGAGACACTGCCACTGAGCGGCCGGTTCATCGGGGAGCTCCACGCGCGGCTCATGCAGGGAGTCCGCGGACAGGAGCGGAGCCCCGGCGAGTACCGCACATCGCAGAACTGGATCGGGGCGCCTGGGTGCCTGCTGCCAGAGGCGTCGTATGTCCCGCCGCCGCCGCCCGAGATGCGCGACGCGATGGCGTCGTTGGAGACGTACCTCCACGACGAGTCGGACCCGTACCCGCCCTTGGTCAAGCTGGGCCTCATCCACGCCCAGTTCGAGATGATCCACCCGTTCCTGGACGGCAACGCGCGGATCGGGCGGCTCTTGATGACCCTCTTGCTGGTGCACTGGCAGGTGTTGCCGTTGCCGCTCCTCTACCTGAGTGCGTACTTCGAGGAGAACCGCGAGGCGTACTACGCGCGCCTCCGCGCCGTCGGCTCGGACGGCGACTGGGCCGGATGGCTGCGCTTCTTCCTGGCCGGCGTCGCGATCCAGTCTCGCGACGCCACGGCACGGGCCACGCGGCTCCAGGATCTCCAGGGCGCCTGGCGCGAAGCCGTCATGGCTGCTCGATCGTCGGCGCTCCTGATCAGGCTTGTCGACTTCCTGTTCCTCTCTCCGGTCATCACGGTGCCGCGCGTCCGAGCACTGCTCGGGGTGACGTACCCGGCAGCCAGGGCGAACATCGACAAGCTGGTCCAGGCGGGCATCCTGGAGCCGTTCGGGCCGCAGACCTACGGGCGGAAGTACTGGGCGCCGGAGATTCTCCGCGCGATCGGGTCGTAGCGGCGTCGCACCTTCGCCGCCCTGCCTTGACCGCGCCAATCGGCGAGCTGTCAGCCTTCCACGAGACCTTCGGCTCCTACGCCCAGGGCGTCAGCGTCGCTACGACTGTCCTGCCGGCGGGCTGGCGAGACCGGCTGGTGACCCATGAGACGCCCGACACCGAACCGGGGCGCGGCCTCTGCCTGGAGCCGCACGATTGCGTCGCGTCCAAGCTTGTGGCCGGCCGGTCAAGAGACCTGACCTTCGCCCGAGCGCTGCTCCGGGAGCGGCTGATCGACAGCCAGCTCTTCGCCGAGCGGATCGATCTCCTCCCCGTGACCGCCGTCTCGGTGGACCGGGCGGCTGTGGCGCGGACCTCCAAGGCCAGCTCAGGACTGGGATCCCGCCAGTCGGACCGCAGCGCGTAGGTCCTTCATCAGGAGAATCAGTTGGAGCGGATCCCCAGGCGATGGTTCGAACGCCGGATCCAGGCGTCGATAGAACGCCGACGCCTCGGGCGTCTCCGCATGCACAAGGAGGGCGCGCGCGCCGATCCGATCCGCCACCGCCGCCGTCTGCAGGAAGGCATCGCGCACGAGCTCGAGGCCGAGATGGCGCCCTTGATCGCGACGGTCGACGCCGAGGCGGGCCAGGATGATCACCGGAACGGGGTGCCGGCCGACTCCCGCCGAGAGCCGGGCGGAGCCGAGGTCGGGTTCGACCGAGCCCGCAGCCAGGGCGTAGTAGCCAGCGACGCGGCGCTCGCCATGGGGTCTGATCACGTAGACGCGAGCCGTCTCCGCCTGCTGTGCGAGGAGCGCGAACCGACGCAGCCAGGTTGTCTGCGCGGCGGACCCGCAGTCGAAGGCAGAGCGGTCGTGATCGTCAGCGAGTGTTTCGACGGGGGCGTATCGCGTCACTCGGGTTCCAGGATCGTGGGCTCGGCGAGGAAAGCCGCGAGGCCTTCCACAGGCTGCACCGGTCGGTCGAGGAGCTTCACGAATGCGTCCCAATGTTCGGGCGGCAGCACGAATGTCGTGCGTTTGGCGAGGACTTCCTGCGCCGCCGCGGTCGCTCGTTCCAGCACGAAGGCGCTGGTGCTCATGCCGGATTCCTTCGCGGCCAGGTCGAGCAGCCGCCGCCGGTCAGGCTCCACGCGAAGCTCCAGCCGGTCGTCCTTGCGCGAGGCCGATCGTGCGACCGCCATCGAAGACTCCTTGTACGGATAGTGTCCGTACATTCGGCCGATTCATCGGCGCTGTCAACCGGCGTCCTGCGGTTCGCCACGGCCCCGCCCGGGTGATCCCGTGCACATCCGGAGCATACGATTCCGACCTTCCGCGACCACGATCGCCGGGCACACGCATGAGGCGCGGGCAGCTTGAGCACGTCCTGCGAGCCGCCTCCACCATCGTCGGCGAGCACGACATCCTCGTCATCGGCAGCCAGGCCGTCCTGGGATCCGTCCCGGACGAGCTGCTACGACCGAGGCCACTGGGCGGGTCTGCGTCCCGGCCTCCGACAACACGGCGTAGTCGCCGGCGGCCAGCCCACCGTCCAGCATCGGGCGATGGCCGACTCCATGCACGCCGCGGGGCGTCAGCGATCCAGGCCGCGATAGGTGCTCTCGGACCGGCGCGCCACCTTCAGGACCACGACCAGTCCGGCAGCCTCATCAACGAGGTAGACGACCCGGAGGTCGCCCATTCGAATCCTCCAGAAGTCAGTACCAGCCACCTTGACGACGCCCGCCGGGCGCGGGTCGATGCCCAGCGCCAGGATGGGGCCCCGCAGCCGCGCGGCGTCGCCGGGCGGCAGCCGGCGGAGCTGGCGTTGAGCTGCGGGCGCGAGCTCGATTCGAAAGCGAGCCTCGCTCACTCCCGGTCGGCGCCGTAGCTTGCCCGGGTCTCCGCGGCCAGCAGCCCGAAGAACTCGTCGGCGGTCGCCCCGCCGTCGCGGCGGTACTCGGCCAGGGCCGCCTCCGCCGACGCGCGGTCCTCCCGCTCCTCCGCGGCCCGCAGCCACGCTTCGATCGCCTCGTCGACGACCTCGCGCACGCTTCGGTCAGCGCGCGCAGCCTCCACCTTCACGGCCCGGTAGAGCTCAGGATCCAGATCGATCGTGACCTTCATGCTGGAAAGCATACCAGCATGCTGGGTTGCTGGGCCAGCGACCTCTCGGCCGGGTCTGCGGCGTCAACTCACCAATGACCTGAGCCGCGCCCACGAGGGGTTCCTGGACGCTGATCGGCGCCCAGATGGTGTGCGGACTTGACCCAGGCAGTTTGTCAGGCTACCCTGACGCCATGAGTCGAACTGCCACCGACGACCTCGCCCGGCTCGGCGACCTTGAAGTCCAGATGCGGAAGCTCGCTCTCGAGAGGATCCGGCTGATCGCGGCGGCCCAGCAGCACGGCGCCTCATGGGAGGCCATCAGCTCGGTGCTCGGCGTCAGTCGCCAGGCGGCCTGGGAGACCTACCGCGATCGCGCCCGGGAAGTGCTCGAGGCCACCGCGGCCCGTGCGACAGCGTCGGAGGAGGAGATCCTCGAGAGCGCCGCCGGCGCGCTGAAGCACGTCCGTGCCCGCCGCCGACGAGCGTAAGCCGAGGCTCGTCCTCGATGCGATGGTCCTGGCGGCGGGCTCACGTCCCGCCGCGAGCCCGCCTCCTTCAGCCGACGCCTGGTCCAGCTCGCACTCGACGGCAAGCTGGCGCTGGTCATGACGGAGACCCTGCTCGATGAAGCGGCGGCGGTCCTCGTGGACCCGGGCTTCACGGCCCGGGTGAGCGACGAAGAGGCGGCGGTCTTGATGGCCGGTCTCGCTGCAAGTGCGTCGATCTTCCTGACCGATCGCGGCACGAGCGCGCCGCGACGCTGTGCGGACCCCGAGGACGACTACCTCGTCGATGCCGCCTTGTCGACGGACGCCTTCCTCGTGTCACGTGACGACCGGGCCGACTTCGCGAGCGTTGAACACCTCGCGAGCGGGAAGCCGGGCACAGCCCTCCGTCGGTTCGGCTTCTTCGACGAGTAGCCAACGTCGCGCTGGTCCAGGAGGCCGTGCCGCCACGGAGGTCGGCCGCGACAGGGCCGTGTACGGGGAGATCGCGAGACAGCGGAACTGGCGCCCGGGTCATTCTGGGCGGCGATCTCAACGTCACGCGGTCGTCCGCCAACCCGAACTGGCTCTACCGCACGTTCGCCCGCGTGCCCCCTCGCGTACGTGCGCGCACAGGCCCGCGGGCAGCTTCGCTGCCGCCCCCTTGACGGCGTCCGGTAGACCCAAAGAAGCGACCCGCGGCGCCACCCGCCGGGCCAGGCCGATGGGTTCGGATCCGGGTTGGGAGCGACGCCATGGCAGACCAGGCTAAAGCGTTCAAGCGGCTGACCGAGGCCGAGGCCCTGCGGGCGCTGTACATCGACTTCGAAGGCGAGAAGGACCGCGAGCCCGTCCTCCTCGGCGTCCACCGGCGCGGTCGGGGCGCCAGGCCGTTCGTGCAGCAGGACGTGCTCGACGAGACCTTCGCGACCGTGGCCGGGTCCTCGCTGACCCTCCACGCGGTCATCGCGAAGGTCGTCATCCGGGCCGAGAGCCGCGACCGTCGAATCGTCGCCTGGAGTGAGCACGAGCTGGACGTCGTGCGGACGCTGGCCGACGACGACCCCGCGCTCGTCGCCCGGTTCGAGGCCCGCTTCGGCAACGCCCGGGGCATCGCCGAGCGCTGGCGCAACAAGTGCCACGCGGGCGACAAGCCCGCGGATGGGCGCCTGGTGGAGTACCTGGCCCTGATCGGCTACGCGGTTCCCGACGAGGCCGCCGCCGGCCGCGTCGGCGAGACGATCCGGATCCTGCGCGACCGGCTGGAGCGCGGCCTCCCGCTGACGGCCGTGCAGCAGCGTCGCTGGGACGACCTGCTGGAGCATAACCGCCACGACTGCGCGGGCATGCGGCGGGTCTGCCTGCGGGCGGCGCGGGAGATGGAGGCGGCGGAGGCGGGGTGACGTGAAGGTGGGATACCGGGTCGACACCGGGGAGTACAGTCCGATTGCGGAGGACTCATGGAGATACTCGACGGCATCGCCGCCTTCGCGCTCGAGTGGTTCCTGTGGTGGATGACCTGGCATGCGCGGGGTTGGTTCCTCGAGCGGCCCACCCGGAGATAGCCCAGGCCTGGACCGAGAACCGAAGGTCGTCTTCCGACGTTGCTGCCATGCACGGGCTTGCGTATTCAGAGCACCGGTCGGGGGCCCCCTGACATCTCACGATCGTGTGCCCATCGATCCCAGTCCGACTCGATCTCGACGAATGGATGGGGACTGACGACAGCGCCGGATCGTGCAGCACCAGCGACCTTCGCCGCCGCCAGCACGAGTTCCTCCACCTGGTCCCAGGTTCCTGCTCTTGGCCCCGCCAGGTCGCGGTTCGTCGAGTTGGAAAAGACGATCACCCTGGCACCCGACGCCCGTAGCGCCCCGACGTTCGCCGGACTGTCCTCGACATAGATGTCGGCGCCGACCGCGCGCTTGTCACGCATGAAGCAGAGATCCCAATACGGGATGCCGTGCTTGTCGAGCCAGCTGGCGGTCTGGTAGATCGCCTCGGCGTGGAAGTACGGGATGTACAGGCGGTGCGTGATGATCCGGATGCGGATGCCCTTGGCCGAGAGCCGACGGAGGGACGGGCCGGCACCCGAGATGGGCTTTGCATCACGGAAGAGTTCGCGCTGCGTCACCGCCCAGCGGTGGAGCCGATCGTAGTCGCCTTCTCCGAAGCCCCACTCCCTGAGATCGAAGCTGACCTCGTCGGTGAGCTCGGCTGGAGCCTTCCCCAGCCACTCGGCGGCCAGCTCCTTGATCGATCCGAAGAAGTCGGCGCACACGCCATCGAGATCGACGCCGAAGACGAAGCCGTCGTCGACTCCGCGCACCGCCGCCGGCTGTTCAGGGCTCATCCGTCGACTCGTAGGCGGCCGGCGTCTCCGCGGCCTTGCGGACCGCTGACCTCGGTCGCTCCGTCCGGCTGAGGAAGAAGTCGCGCGTCGGCGTGTCCATGAAGTACACGTAGCACCCGCGGAGCCCTCTCGTCAGGAGGACGCGGTACGTGCTCTTGACGAAGGCCATGAACTCATCGTCAGAGACCCCGCGGCGCACGATGCGGTCGCGGGATTCATGAGGCTGGCCGACCCATCCTCCGCCCGCCGGTCGATAGACAAGGTCGGGGCCCACGATGACGCCGACGTAGTCGAATTCGAAGCCCTGGGCGGTGTAGACACAGCCCACTTGCTCGATGCCGCCCTTGTCACTCGCCCAGAAGTCCGACTTCGGGATGCCGGGCCCAAGCCGGCTCGCCTCGGCCTTGGCGTTCCAGGGCATCGACCAGTCCCCAACTTTGACGTCGCCGACGAGGTTGCCAGCCGGGTCCGGATCGGACCAGGGCCAGCAGAAGCCAGCCACCAGGCGTGCGGTTGCGCCTTCCGCGGCTCGCAGCCGGATCAGCCGATCGAGCTCCGGCGCGGCATCGACGATCCGGAAGTCAAAGTCGTCGTCCATCGGCCAGAGCACTTGGGGTGTCCGGGCAAGCTCCAGGGTGTTGTCGACCCACCGGATGAACGAATCCGAGCCGTTGGAGCGGAACTGCGCCTGGAGCTCGAACTCGCGGACCTCGAGGCCCCGCTTGGCTGCAGTCTCCCAAATGAGATCGGTGCTGCCGACCTCGCCGGGGCGCACGACCTGCAGGTCATCGATGAAGAAGACCGAAACCCGGGTCGAATCGAGGATGTCGTCGATCTGCGACTTGCCCGTTCGCGCCTTCGCCGGCGTGAAGCGGCTCGTGCTGATCGTGCGAATGCGGTGTGCCTCGTCCAGGACGACGACGTCCAGGGGCTCGGTGACAGTAGCGGTGTCGCGGAAGTACTTGAAGAGCGCCCCGGCTCGCGTGCCAACGAGCTTGCGCAGGTTCTCGGTGAAGGCCTTCGAGCCCGTCACGTGGAGCGTCTGGACGCCCAGCGACGCAAGCTCCGCTATGAGGTTGACGGCCATCACGGACTTCCCCGTGCCGGGTCCCCCCGCGACGATGAAGGCCACCGGGTGCTTGTTCTGGCCGGCGGCCTTGACCTCGTCCATGATCGCGTTGTATGCGACCTGCTGTTCGTCGAGCAGCGTGAAGACCGGCTCGTTCCGGATGACCCGCGCGACGTGGTCCAAGAGACGCTTGTGCGGGCGGAAGGTCGAGTTCGCCACCCGGTTCAGGATTGAGCCGTCATCCGGGCCGGCCACGCGCGCATCCAGGTAGGTGGCCAAGGCGTTCACCTGATCGCCCGTGAAGGATGGGTTGGTGGCGAGGAGGGGCGAGAAGCCCGCGCCGAAGAGCGGCGACGTGGGGTCGTGCTTGGCGAAATGGAGGTAGGCGCAAGCATCGAGGGCAATCGTGCCTTCGGAGAAGGCGACGTGGGTGTCCTGGAGATACCGCTGGTACTGGGCGACCTGGCGCGAGGGGTGGAGGTGGTCGATGTCGCGACCACCCATGTTCACGACGACGCAATCGGTGATGTTCGAGTGCTGGACGGCCGTCCACTGCTTCAGCTCAACGATGACCGCGGCATCGCCAACCTGCGGGTTTGACCCCGTGATCATCACGTCGAGCCGCTTGGAGGACAGGGGAAGCTTGAGCTCGACGAGAACGCCCTGGTCACGGAGGTCGGCGACCTGCAGGACGTTGGCCATGGCCGACAGCGAGTTGCGCCACGACTGGATCTCGGACAACCCGGGCTTGTAGCGGAACTCCTGGAAGAACCGGTCGGTCAGGAGCGTGGCCATGCGGTTCTGTGCCGCGTCGGCCAGGAACTGGTCGCTGGTGCCCTGGTAGAGGTGCATCGGGTAGGTTCAACCAGCTTCGTGTAGCTGCGCTCACTGTCTTGGAGGCACCGAGGCAGCGCCTAACCGACTATACGCGGGCAGTGTCCGCGCGCAGCACCGGCGGCTGCCGCATCACGTGGAGACAAGGGTCGAAGCCCAGCGCAGCCCAGAAGCCCCAAGGACCCTGGGTGTGCGTGTGGGTGGACAAGGTTGGCCAGGGCGATCCGCCGCTATTCCACCTACACGTGTTGGGCGGCGATGGACGGCGGAGCCTCCTGGAGTGAGCCTGTGAGAAGCGCTACTACGGAGGGATCGTTCCTGGTCGCGAGGTACCTCGAGGCGCCGGGGATCAGACGCTACTCGGAGACGAGGCGCTCGACAGGAGTTGAGAACTGGGCCGGCGTCACTAGAACGGCCCTGCCCTCGCGCCACCGAGGTGCTCAATCGCGCCAGCGGAATCCGAGTCCGGCGAGGGCGCCGACCAGCTCGCCGCAGCGAATTCCTGGCTCCGGCACCAGCTCACCAAAGAGACGGCGGGCCTCCGTGACCGGCCCAGCGGACGGCTCGAAGCCCTCTGTGAAGCCCTCGTAGTAGACGAGTTGGTCCACCCCCGCGAGGGAGGCCGCGGCCAGCTGGAGGACAGCCATGAGCACGCGATCACCGCGGAAGGCTCCGCCGCCCCAGTGCCCGGTGTGGATGATGGTCGCAGCGGCCCCAACGGTCACTCTCGCCTCGACCACCGCCGCACGGAACCCGCTGTACGCCGAGGAGAGCGTCCATTCGATCTGGTCACGCGTGTACGGCGCACCCCGATGGCTTTGGGCTGCGATCGCCAGGATGTTCGAGATGGTGGGCGGGACGAGCCGTGTGGCTGCCTTGGCCACGACGTCGGGCGTCGCGGCGCGGAAGCTCCGGCTGTAGAGACCATCCGGGCGACCGGCAGCAGCGTCCGGCTGGGTGTCGAGGCGCACGCGACGTTCTGCCCCGCGGACGAGGCCGGGTGCCGGGCGCTCGTCGACGACCGTCCGCGCGATCGCGCCCTCGGCCAAGAGCGCCTCGCGGACCGATGCGAGCACGGGATGCTCAGCAACCTGGAGCTCATCCTGGGCTGCTGAGCCCCCGGCATACCAGCCGAACAAGGGCTGAGCGGCGAAGTTGAGGTGCCAGACGAATGCCCCCGGCAGGGCGGGCTCCGACGCGTAGTCGAAGAAGCCCGGGGCCTGGCTGAGGACTCCCGGCGCCAGCGCGAGAAGTCGTTCGGGGAGCAGCAGCTCCGGCCAGCGCGAGTACTGGATCTGGCCGGCGATCGTGGAGCCGGGCGGGCAGGCGATTTCGAACACGACCTGCTTGTTCGAGTTGGTCCAGCGAGGCGGGTGGGCGGCCATCAGTCGCGCGGCATCCCAGGAGCGCCGCTCGACAGGAGCCTCCGCGGTCAGGTCGTCAGAACTCCGCACGACTTGCGCTCCCTGCTCAGCCAGCGACCACGATTTGCAGCCGCAGAAACGCCCCGGATCACTCGGAGCCTCCGTAACCTCACCCCCCGCCCGCCGCCGCCAGCGCGTCCGCCACCGTCCGGAGGCGAGGCAGCTGCAGTTCCAGGTCCGGCGTCAGCGGGACCTCGGGGTGGCAGGTGAAGTACAGGACCTGGTGGCGGGCGGCCAGGTCCGCGATGGACTTGGCGGCCAGCGCGGCCCGTTCGTTGTCAAAGTTCACGAGGATGTCGTCCATGACGATGGGCAGCGGCTCGGCGTTCTGGGCAAAGTGCTCCAGCAGGCCAAAGCGGATGGCCAGGTAGAGCTGCTGGGCGGTGCCGGTGGACAGGTCTTCGATCGCCACGATGGTCCCGTCGCCGTGCTCCACGGCCTGCACCTGGCTGCCAACCGGCGCCACGATCCGGCGATAGCGGCCCGCCGTCCACTCGCGGAAGTACGCCTCGGCCGTCTTGAACACCGCCGGCCGGTGCTCCGCTTCGTAGGCGCTCCGGGCGCTGCTCAGCACGTGGCGGGCCACGCTGTAGGTGGCCCACTCCACGGCCTTGGCATCCAGCCGGGCCTGCAGGTCCTCGCCGGCCTGGCGGTCGGTGGTGGCGGCCACGTCCTTCTCCATCCGATCCACGGCGTCCCGCAGCTCCCCTACCCGCTCGTTCAGGCCGGTCAGTCGCGCCTCCAGCTCCTCGCTGGTGATCCGGCACTCGGCATACGCCGCCTCTGCGCGGCCGACGTCGTCCAGGGATTCCAGCTCCTCGCGAAGCCGCTCCAGCGCCTGCCCGGGACCGGACAGGGTCTGGAGGTTGGTGGTGCCCGCGTCAACCACCGCGTCAAGCTGCCGGGCCCGGTCGGAGATGGCGATGCGATCGCGCAGCGCAACGCTGTCCGGGACGCCCTGCTGCAGGAGCAGATCGGCGAGGGCCCCCTGGGCCGCATCGGCGTCGTCCTGGGCCCGGCGCCCCGCCTCCTCCAGCCGTCCTGCCGTCCGGAGCGCCTCGTCGCGCTGGCCGGCGGCGGCCACGGCGGTGTCACGAAGGCCCGCCAGCTGGGCCAGGATGCGCTCCAGCCCGGGCTGATCCTGCGGCGTGACGCCCCCGATGGGCACGTCCAGCTCCCCGGCCTGGCCAACCACCAGCTCAAAGAACCGGGTGTGCTCGTCGCTGAGCTGGTCCGCCAGGACCCGGCTTGCCTCCCGAGTGCGCATGGGCTGCTTGGCGGCGGTGACGGCCGCCACGACGCGCGCGGCGGTCTCGCAGTCGATGCCGGGGTTCAGCCCATGGCCGGCAAGCCACTGGGCCCACTCCCCCTGCGCGGCGTCCTGCGCCGTGCGCATCTCCGCCACGCGCTCCGAGGCCTCTCCCAGCGCCTGCCGCCGGGCGGCGGCCTGGGTGCGGACGTCCGCGACCTGCACCGCGAGCCCCTGGGTCCGCGCGGCCCGAGCGCGGGCCTCGGCCAGCTGGCGTCCGAGCGCGTCGATCCCATCCGGGGTCGCACCGTCCGAGAGCCCCGCCGCTCGAGCGGCCTCCGCCACGCCGGCCTCGGCGGTGGCTGCGGCCACGTCCTGGCCTGCGGCGGCGACGAGGAGTGCCTCGGCCTCTTCGGCCAGGCGGACCGCTCGATCGCAGTGGGCAACCAGGTCGGCCAGCGCGGCGGCATCCGCGTCGGGCGCCAGCCCAACGGCCGCAGCCAACCCGGCCCGCTGCGCGCGGAGCCGGGCGATGGGCTCGGCCATCGCCACCGGTGATCCGGCGACCAACGGCTCCCCCTGGGGCCTGGTGCGCTGCCAGACCAGCACGGCACCCGCCAGGCCCAGGACCAGCGCACCCGCGGCCAGCAGTGGGCTCCCCAGCGCCGCCAGAACAACGGCAACCAGGATGCCGCCCAGCCCGATGACCAACGGAACCCAGGAGGGGGCTGCCGGCAATGGTTGCAGGACCGTGGGCGCCGGCAACGACGCCAGCATCTCCTCGCGCGCCATGACGTCCTGGAGCGACCGGACATCCCTGGCAACCTCGCGCCACGGACGCCCGGCCGGGCTGGCGGGAACCGTGGCCGCCTTCGCGTCGGCGGTCGCCCTGGCCTGGGCGGCGACGCCGATCGCGTTGCTCCGGACCGCGACAGCCGTTCGCAGGTGCTCCAGGGCAGGCTGGAGGCGCTCGATGGGCGGCAGCGCGGCCGCCTCGTCCTTGATGGCCTGGATCTCGCCGTCGAGTCGCTCGGCGTCCCGCCCCAGCGTGGCGACGGCCCGTTCCAGCTCGGCGCGCGCTGCCTCCGCCCCGGCCAGTGCCTTGTCCGCCCGATCCAGCAGGAGGCGGAAGTGGCCGGTGATCGCCGTCTCCACCGCGACGGAGTCGTCGAACGACTCGACCCGCCCCTCGGTCCAGTCCGGACCCAGCCGGCGCAGCGCCTCGCTCAGCTCCCGCTTCTGGGTCTCCACGTCCCGCGTGACGGTCTCGAGCTGCTTGCTCCGCTCGCGATCCCGGATGGCGTCTCGGGCCAGCTCCTCCAGGGTCGCACGGTGATCCAGCACGACGGGATCCACGCGGATTCCCTCGATGGTCCGGCGCTGAACGGCGAGCTCCTCGGTGGCCTGGACCAGCCGATCCTGCGCTTCCTGGCTCCGGGCCTCGACCCTGACGAGGTCCGTGACGACGCCGGCATCCAGGATCGACACGGTGCCCAGCTGGGCCCGCTCCGCCATGGCGTCTCGCACCTGGATCCACGACGGCCAGGCCTTGATGTGGCGGTCATGCCGGCGCAGATCCTCGGCGCTGGCCCGCTGCTCGTCCATGGCCCGCTGGCGCCCCTGCTCGGCGTCCTTGAGGGACCGGACCGTCTCGGCGTACTCCTCCGGGAGATCGCGGCCCAGGCGCGCATTGACCTCCTCCAGCTTGCGGAGGAGGCCGTTGATGACGGGGGTGCTGCCGCCACTCTTGAACAGCTCCGCCGCCTTGGCGCCCAGGCGGTTTTCCGCGTCGATGGCCGACACCGACCCCAGGCCCAGGCCGGCGCCGTAGATCCGGGCGGAGACCTGGTCGTTCGTCAGGCTCCCGAAGGCCGCGAGCTCCGCCAGGCCAAAGGCGAAGACGTTCTGATAGAGCGTCAAGTCGACGCCCTGCAGCAGGCGGGAAAGCTCCTCCGAACCACGGTCGACGCCGTCCTCGCCCAGCACCTTGACCACACCCTGGCCGCCGCGCTCGCCGTGGCGCTCGATTCTCATGAGCCGGCCATCGGCCATGCGGACGGTCAGGCGCCCCCCGCGCCGGCCCCCTGCCATGGCGGCGTAGCGCCTGGTGTCGAAGCCAAACAGCATGGCGCGAACAAACGCCAGCAGCGATGTCTTGCCCGCCTCGTTCAGCCCACGCACGAGTGTGAGTCCGGGTGCCGGCACCAGCGTCTTCTGGCTGATGAGGCCAAACCCGTCGACATGGATCTCTTCGATGCGCATGGCCCCTACCCCTCGTCCGCCAGGCGGTCCACGACAAGCGCCTCGGCGGCGTCCAGCACCGCCACCAAGTCGGCCCCGTGCGGGCGGTGCGCCCTGAGGGGGGACCGCGCGCGGGTATTCGCGTACAGGTCGTCGAGCACCCTGTCCAGCCCGCCCGCCCGCCCCTCGGCCGCGTCGGCCGTCCCACCGCCGGCGCCACCGGCGTCGCTCGCGAGCAGATCCGCTCGGGTGGTCGCGAACAGTCGCAGCACGCCCCCGAGGAAGTCATCCGCCTGCCGCCGGGCCTCGATGTCCATCTCGGGCCGCGTGGCGTTGCGCAGGGACTCCACCCAGGCAAAGGGGGAGGCCGATCCCAGGTTCTCCCGGCTGACCTGGAGGATGCCGTTGAGCGTCCCCGGCTGCAGCAGCTCCCGGTGCATGGGCCCGCGGCCGGTGAGGGTGACGCGCGCGACCACCGACCGCTCGGCCGTGGAACGCGCCTGGTCCACCGCGCCGGTCACCGCGTCCGCGATCCCCTCCTCGGTGGTGATCCCGGCGATGGCGACGGACAGGAGCTGCCAGCGAACCTCGTCGACGGCCTTGAACTCCGGCAGGATCTCGCCGGAGTCCTTGACGGTCACCAGGTAGCAGCCACGAGGCTCCGTCTCGCCGGGGTCGCGGCCCTGCGGGTTGCCGCAGTAGACGGCGGTGGGGCGCTCGGCCGAGAGGACCTGGTGTCGATGGATGTGGCCCAGCGCCCAGTAGTCCATCCCGGACCGGCGCAGGTCGTCCAGCGTGCACGGGGCGTAGTTGCCTGCCGAGAGGTCCCCGCCGACGTTGGCGTGGAGCAGCCCCACGGCGAACGGGGCGTCGGCGTCCTTGCTGAACCTGGCGGCAAGGTTGTCCTTGACGTCCCGGACGCGGTAGCCGATGCCGTAGATGCGGGCGATCTCCTGGCCGTCGCGCACGACCGGCATGGCCTCCACCCGGCTGGTGCTGAAGCGATGGGCGAGCTCCGGCCAGGTGACCGCCGGGATGCGACCGCTCTCGTGGTCGTGGTTGCCGGTGACGACGAACGACGGGATCCCGGCATCGGCCAGGCGCCGGAGTCCGTCCCGGAAGTGCACCTGGCCCTGCAGCGTCCGGTTGGAGTTCTCGAACGCATCGCCGGCGACCAGGAAGAAGTCCACGCGCTCCTCCAGGGCCAGGTCGACGACGCGCCGCCACGCGGTCAGGGTTGAGTCGCGGAGGATGGCGCCGATGGCTGGCGGCACGTCGGTGCTGATGCCAACAAATGGGCTGTCCAGGTGCAGGTCGCCTGTGTGCAGAAACCGGAACACGTCAATCCCTCCCCGGGTGCGATACGACCTTCACGAGACCACCCGCGCCGGGCACATTGCCGATGACCGGCTCGCAGCCGCGCGGCCCGCAGGCGCGCGGCCCGGCCCAACGCTGGCCGCCACGCAACCCGAAGGCGCGTCCGGGCCCGCCCCCACGCTGGCCGCCGCGCCGCTCAGCTGCTTGGAGCACGAAACCCGATCCGGCGCTCCAGCGCCGAGCGCTCCCGGTCCACGGTGGGCAGGTCCGCCAACGTCATCTCCGCGAGCTCCGTGGTGTCGATCCGGTCGTCCTGCAGCGCCCGCTGCGCCATGTTGGCGAAGGCCTGCTCGAACGTGGAGCGGACGAAGCGGGCGTTGCCGAAGTTGGCGGTCTGGCGCGCCTCGCCGAACAGGGAGGCCAGCCGGTCCGTCGCGTCGGGCGTCACCTGGATCTGCGCCTGCCCGGCCAGTGCCAGGAAGATCTGGACCAGCTCGGGGGTGTCGTAGTCGGGGAAGTCGATGTAATGGGTGAAGCGGCTCCGGAGGCCCGGGTTGGAGTCGATGAAGTCACGCATCAGCTCTGGATAGCCGGCAACGATGACGGTGAGGTCCTGGCGGTGGTCCTCCATCAGCTTGACCAGCTCGGCGATGGCCTCGCCGCCAAAGTCCACCCGGTCGGAGCCGGCGAGCGAATACGCCTCGTCGATGAACAGCACGCCGCCGAGGGAGCGCTTCACCACGTCCTGCACCTTCAGCGCGGTCTGGCCGACGTAGCCGGCGACCAGGTCGGCCCGGGAGGCCTCCACGAGATGGCCCCGACTGGCGATGCCGATGGTGTTGTACAGGCGCGCAATCAGCCGGGCCACGGTGGTCTTGCCGGTCCCGGGCTCCCCGGTGAAGACCACGTGACGGCTTGGGCTCACCTCCGGCAGGCCGTTGGCACGGCGTTCGGCGTTCATGCGCTGCACGGCGAGCAGGCGGTGCACGGCGACCTTGACGGGCCCAAGCCCAACCAGGGCGTCCAGCTCGGCCAGCACCTGAGCGGTGGTCTCGCCGGCGACCGACGTGTGGGGATCGATCCTGGGCTCGGCGACCGCCGCCTGGTCCGCGGCCGGGGCCGATTCGACGGCGACCGAACCGCCGCCCGTAGCCCCCAGCAGCCGGCGACCCAGGTCGGCGCACACGGCGATGGCCTCGTCGGTGGACGTCAGCTTGTCCAGCTCTTGCTGCGCCAGCGCGGAGACCGTGGGGGTGACGGCAGCCGTGCCGGCCGGCTCCAGCAGGTGCCGGACCGCGGCCTTGTCGATGCCCGGCGGCACGCGCCCGTCCAGCGCGACCACGAGCCCCCAGAGCACGTGGCGCAGCTCCACCTCCGCGTGCGAGTGCGACTTGGCGCCGGCGATAGCTTCGTCCTGGACCTGCTCCCGGATGCTCATGAAGCGGGATCGGGGTCGTGGTCCGTGTAGCGCTTGCCGCCGAAGCGGTCGTGCACGATCTCGTCGAACTCGTCGGCGGTGGACCCGATGGTGTAGACGGCGGTGATCATCTCGGCGGGATCGATGAAGTCGCCGAGCAGCGTGTGGTCGTACACCAGGAACAGCGTCCCGCCCTCTTCCTCGAACACGGTGACGCCGCCGAAGAGCCGGGCCCGGCCGTCGATGGCGGCCCAGCGGAACAGCTCCGGGGTTGGCGCCACCTTGCGCCCGAGCGGCGCCGACACGCGCACGATGGACCGCGGGTTCCCGTCGTTGTCGGGGGTCCACTCCTTGACGGTGATGAAGACCGCGGTGCTCCCGAGGTCCACCCTGAAGCCGCCGTCCTTGGTCAGGGTGACCTCGAACTCACCCACCAGGATCCGCTGGACCCGCTGGCTGGTGACATCAACTGTGGCCATCAGACAACCCCCGCTGACGATTTCCTGCCCTGCCGCGCTGCAGCCTGGAACGTATCGCAACGCCGCGGCCGGGTGAAGTCGGCAACCACCGTGTAAGCCCCGGGTAAGGGGCCGTGGCTACCGTTCGGAGGTGTGGAGACGATACAAATGGGAGGCGGAGAAGGAGCGGAACAACGTTGCCATCCATGGCGTGTCGTTTGGGGAGGCAGCGACCGTGCCCGACGGCCTCCTGTCTCGGTGGTTCAGCGACAAGGCCCACTCCCGCGGCGACGACCGTTGGCTGGTCATCAGCCCTTCCTCCCTTGGGCGGCTCCTCCTCGTGGTAGTCTCCGAAGGCGGCCCAGAGCCGCGGATCATCTCCGCATGGCGCGCCACGAAGCGCGAACGACGTGAATACGAAGGTCGTTGAACGCAAGGTTCGGTCCGAGGTCGATGACGAACGCCCGGACACGAGCCACCTCGACTGGAGCAAGGCCGAGATCGGCCGGCGCGCTCGCAGGCCTGGCGAGAAGACCGAGATCTTCGTCGATGGTGCGGTCGGGTACCAGCTACGCCTGATCCCATCGAACAAGGTGCTCGCCGGGTTCGAGTCGACGCTTGAGGCTTGGCCGGTCATCATCGCCACGATCGAGCGCGGTCGTTCGGCGCGCACGCTCGCGTTCGATGTCATCCGGGCCGATGGCCGAGTCAGCCTGGTGTCGGCCGGCCCTCGTCTCGAGATGTGGGCACGACACAACGACGGTGCACCCAACCCGTATGGCGACCTGTGGGCCGTGCCGGAGCGCCGGGTCGCCGAGAGCATCGGCTGACCATCTCGGCACGGCGAGTTGAGTACCAGTCGCCGCTCATCCGCTCGAACCGGGACGTCGCTCGGGCTTGACGCTTGCGTCCAATGCACTATCGTTCGTTTGTACGCACATGACGCAGGAGTGATCCCGTGACGGAGCCGCGCTGGTTCACCATCAAGGAGGCCGCCGAGCGGCTCCGCGTCAGCCACGACACGATCAGCCGGATGATCGCGCGGGACGAGTTGCCGGCCGTCCGCGTATCCGAACGGATCGTCCGCATCCCGGCCCCAGCCCTGGCTCGCTACGAGAGCGGGGCGCCGCTCGAGGGAAGGTCCGTCGTGAGACGACGCGTCCGCACCGGTGTCGCCTTCGGTGCCGGCGAGAAGGTCCCCGTCCTCGACGCCGTCGAGCGCTGAGTCATGCGCCTGCGCGGCGCCGCTGTCGATGCATACGTGGGCCAGCTCGCGGAGCTGCTCGAACGCTTCGGCGTCGTGCTGCAGCGGCCTGCCCCCGGCGAGCCGATCGAGGTACTCGAGGCCGCTGACGGCTCGCTCAGCTTCGAGCTCGTCGGCGCACTGCCGGACGGGAGGCAGCCGGTCCTGGCCACGCTCGAGGTGCGCGAGGAGTTCCGCGCCCTGGACAGCGGGCTCTTCGAGCGGAGCCGCTACGAGTTCGAGATCGTCGATCGCGAACGCGACTTCCGGCGCGCATTTCACCTTCATTCCGCGGAGTGGTTCCAGGGACGCCACCTCGTCCTGGTGCACGAGCACTGCGAGCGGCCGATTGGGCGCGCTCGATGCGATCACTTCGAGGGCCGACCGATCCGGGATGGCTTCGCCGGCATCGTCACACTGATGGACGCCTGGACCGGCGACCAGCCCGACTGCGACACATTGCGCTGCCTCGACTGAAGGCCCACGAGCCGCAGACTCACAGGGCTCCTGTCGCCGGTCAGCCTGCGGGATGCCGAGGGATATACTCCGCTCGAAATCGAGCGCATCCGACGGATCGTGACCGGCAGTCGGAACATGATGCTGAGGCGCTGGGATGAGTGCTTCGATCACGACGCCTGACACCCGCCCCCGCGCAACGGCGGCCAACATCGACGCTGGCCGCCTGCGCGTCACCCTGACCGACGGACGCGACGTCGGGGTCCCCACCACGTGGTACCCATGGCTCCACGACGCCACCGGCGAGCAGCAGGCGGACATCACGATCATCGAGGGCGGCCTGGGGCTCTGGTGGGAGCGCCTGGACGACGGCCTCTCGGTGCCGGCCCTGCTCAGCCAGCCGCACGTCTGAGGGGCGGCTTCGAGCGAGCGCACTGCCAAACGCGCGCCGCCGGGCGCCGCCACATCCCCCGGATCCCGGTACTGATCAGGAGTCACGACCCAATCTTGCCGAGGTGCTGTGCCACCTCTGGTGTCACGACCAGGACCACGTGCTGGCGCGCGCGGCTGATTCCCACGTACAGGAGCCGGTCCATGTACTTGTCGTCGGCGCGCAGCTCGGTCAGCACGATCACGGGCCGCTCCAGGCCCTTGAAGCGGCGGATGGAGTCGCACAGGATAGCGTCGTCGGGCTGGGCCGGGACTTGGTCGGCGGCGAGCCCCGTGGGTCGGCCGGCGTCGTCCACCTGGCCGTTCCAGAGCACCTCGTTGCCGAACTGCCGGTGACGCCAGGCGTCGGACTTCTCGAGGGAGCCCCCGGTCAGGACGGCAATCTCCCACGGCCGGACGCCCTCATCGCGGCGCAGACGGTGGAGCACCACCCGGAGGGCCTCGATCGTCTCGGCCCCCGGTGCCGCCGTGATGATCTCGGGCGCGCGCCCGTCCGTGCGCAGCGCGTCGGCCGCCAGCTCGCCGTTCGAGAACCGCTGCACCAGCGCGTGGATGGGCTGCGCATTTCGGCAGTTGAGGTCCAGGTCGGACGGGTTGAGGCCCAGCTGGTCCACGACGTCGGGGCGGTACAGGGACTGGGCGGGGTCGTGGAAGACGTAGAAGGGGTCAACCTTGGAATCCACCAGCAGGAGGTCCAGCGCGGTCAGCCAGTCGGCTTCAAAGTCCTGGCCCTCGTCCACCACGATCGCCTGGTAGCGTCCGCCGACCTTCCCGATGGCCTCCAGCAGCGCGGCCGACAGGGTGTCGTTCCACCACGCCTGGGGCAGCGGCTCGGGGCGAGCAGGCAGGGTGCCCGCCTCGCGCGCGAGGTCCTCACAGAGCTGGTGGAAGGTGGAGACGTGGATCCTGGCCGCCGCGCCGCCGGCGAGCCCCGCCGCGCCGCCGCCCAGCGCGGGCGCCCCCGCGACCACCTCCTCGGCCAGCATCCGCGCCAGCGGCTGGTTGAAGCAGACCAGGAGCGTCTGGAAGCCTTCGGCCGCCAGGCGGCGCGCCTTCTCCAGCGCCAGCATCGTCTTTCCGGTCCCGGCCCCGCCGCGGATCTCGGCCCGCCGCTGCCGGCGCAGGTCGCGCAGCACGTGGTGTTGCTGCCGGGTCAGGTCCGCCACCTCACGCTCGCCCGACTCGATCTCCGAGCGCAGCAGCGAGCGCAGCCGAACCGGTTCGTCGAAGAAGGCCGCCAGGAGGTCCACGCCGTGCTGGCCCGGCGGCCGAAGGTGGGCACTCTCCCCCGCCCACAGGTCGAAGGCGCGATCGACCGCGCGCCGGGTCGCGGCCGGGTCGGCCTCGTCCAGCCGCGCGCCGTCGAAGATGAGGTCGGGGTTCACGTCGAGGCCCAGCAGCCGGAGGCGATTGCCGGCGCTGGCCAGGTCCACGTCGGGGAAGGCCACAGCGTGCCCCGTGATCGGGTTCCAGGCCGCGGGCGCGTCCGGGAGGTCGCGCAGCTTCCGGAGCAGCGCGTGCATGTTCAGGCTGGCCTGCTGGAAGGGCGAGGGATCCAGCTGGTGGTGGCCGGCCCACCAGCGGCCGTGCTCGTCGCGGGCGATCTCGCCGGCCTTGACCTCGATGACCAGGAAGCCCAGGTCGGGGTGGGCGATGACAACGTCGGCCTCGCCGTCGCGAATCCCCCGGTGGTCCGCGGTCCGGCCCAGCCAGTGGACGTTGGGGAAGACGCGGTACTCGGGAGGCAGCGCGGCGCGCAGCCGCTTCCGGACCTCGCGCTCGGCGCGCTCGCCCTCGGTCTCGTCAGCCCCGTGGGCGCGGGACATCGATGCCATGCCCCTGCCCTCCCTCCAAGGCTGGGTTCGCGGACCTTGGCGGCGAGTGTAGGGCGGGAGGCGACTGGCGCCTAGGGGCAGGACCTCCGTCGAGCCGCTACCCGCCCCCACGCCTGGCCGACGCGCTGGATGGGAGCAACCGCAGCCAGCGCATGGCGACGAGGATCAAGGTGGTGAAGACCACCGTCACGATCGTGCCCACGGCGTACTGGATGCGCGACAGATCCTGGTCGGTGTCGTAGAAGATCGCCAGGGGCAGCGTGGTCTTGCCTGACTGGATCAGGAAGACCGTGGTTGGGACATTGTCGAACGAGACCAGGAAGGCGAAGAAGAGCCCTGACGCGACGGCCGGACTGATGATCGGCAGCGTGATGTCGAAGAACGTCCGGACAGGCCCGGCCCCCAACCCGTAGGCCGCCTCGTCCAGGCTGGCCGGGTAGCGCGCGAGGCGCGCCACGACCGCGGTCAGCAGGTAGGGGCTGACCACGATCGTGTGGGCGATCCAGAGCCCAACGAAGCTGTCCGTCACCGTCACGCCGGTGAGCGTCCGGATCAAGACGTAGAACTGGAGAAAGGCGACGCCGGAGATCAGGAGCGGAATCTGGACAGGGCTGCGCAGCAACGCGTCGATCGCCGCTCGCCCGGGCAGGCTGCCGCGGGCGATGGCCATTCCCGCCGGCACCGCGAAGACCGTCGCGGCGGCGACCGCCGCGACGGCGAGCCCGACACTCAGGATCGCGCCGTCGAGGTAGTACTTGGGGATGACCTGGTACCAGTGGAGGCTCCAGCCCCCGGGTGGGAAGACGACGTACTGCTCAACACCGATCGAGTCGATGAAGACGATGATCAATGGCGCAAGCAGGAACACGGCGACCAGCAGGGCCCACCCGGTCAGGACTGGCCGAACCATGTCGAGGCGGCGCCGGCGGCGGGCCGCAGGCACGTGGCCTGCCACCGACGCGGTTGGCGCCGATGCCGACGATGCCGGGATGGCCATCAGCGCGCGACTCGACTGCGGCCGCCGACGACGCTGGCCATCACGACCACGACCGCGACCAGGAGGAGGAGCACGCTGGCCAGCGTCGAGCCGATGGCGTAGTTGTAGGTCGTGCGCATCTCCTGGTCGATCAGCAGCGCGGTGAGGCGGAGCGTCAGGCCACCCACCAGGCGAGGGATGACGAAGGCGGAGATCGTCATCGCAAAGACCAGCAGCGAGCCCGCCAGCACTCCCGGCATGGCCAGTGGCACGACCACGCGGCGGACGGTGGCCACGAACCCGGCGCCCATGCCGGACGAGGCTTCCTCCAGGCCCGTCGGGATCGCGTGCATCACCGGCAGGAGGGTCAGGACCATGAACGGGAGGGTGTAGTGGATCATCGCGATGCTCAGGCCCAGGAGGTTGCCGTAGAAGATGACGGGTTCCTGGATCCAGCCCAGCATCTGCAGGATCCCGTTGATCGGGCCCGTGGTCCCGAGGAGGGTGATCCAGCCCAGGCCCCGGATCACGATGCTGGTGAGCGACGAGACATACAGCAGCGTGAACACCGCGATCGCGAAGCGTGAGGAATAGCGCGAGATGTAGTAGGCCAACGGGAAGCCCAGGATCAGCGACCCGGCCACCGTGATCGCGCCGAGCGCAACGGAACGCCAGAGGCCCGTCTGGTAGACCGCATCACCGAGGACCTTGGCGTAGTTTCCCAGCGTCCACTCGGGGCCAACGCTGCCGGGCCCCGTCGATGGGTGGAAGCTGATGAGCACGAATGACACGATGGCGGGCACGTAGATCGTCGCGAACCCGACCAGCATCGGGATGACCAGCCAGTTCCAGCGCCGGTTGCGCATCAGTCGGCCGGGAGGACCAGCGCCTGATCGGGCGCCCAGTCGAGCAGGACGTTGCCCTGTGGCGGAGCATCGCCCGGCCGGCGCAGGAGATCCAGTGTCCGATCGGGCCCGATCGCGACGGTCACGTACTCGAGCGGGCCGCCGAAGCGGGCACCGCTCACGACGCCGGCCAACACGCCGCCTCCCTCGACCAGGCGGACCGCCTCCGGCCGGATGCCCACCCTGACCCTGCTGCCAACCGCCTGATCGGGCGTCCGCCTCGCCCGAATCCGGGTCGCCGTTGCTGGCGGGAATGGGTCGTCCAGCTCCACGATGGTCACGTCCGCCGCGTGTTCGACCACACGGCCCCAGAGCAGGTTGATGCGGCCCACGAAGTCGGCGACATAGACGCTTGTCGGGTCCGTGTACAGGTCGCGCGGGGCCGCGACCTGGGCGATCTTCGCCTGGCGCATGACCACGACACGGTCGGACATCCCGAGGGCTTCGTCCTGGTCGTGGGTAACGTGGATCGTGGTGATCTGCAGGAGGCGCTGGATCCGACGGATCTCGACCCGCATGTACTCGCGCAGCTTGGCATCTAGCGCGCCCAGGGCCTCGTCCATCAAGAGGAGACGCGGCGAGAACGAGAGCGCTCGCGCCAGGGCCACGCGCTGGCGCTGCCCGCCCGACAGCTCCCAGGGGTGACGCTTGTCCATCCCATCGAGGCGGACCAGGTCCAGCATCTCCGTCACCCTGGCAGCGACCCGGTCGCGTGCCCATTTCCGCATCCGGAGTGGGTAGGCGATGTTGTCGCTGACGGTCATGTGCGGAAACAGGGCGTAGTCCTGGAACACCATCCCGAAGTTGCGGTCTCGGGCCGGGACGTTGGTGATGTCCTGACCATCCACGATGATCTGGCCAGCCGTGGGCTCCTCGTAGCCGCCGATCATCCGGACCGTCGTCGTCTTGCCACAACCGGATGGGCCCAGCAGGGTGATGAACTCACCCTTGTTGATGTCCAGGTCGATTCCATCCACCGCCACGACGCCACCGAAGTGCTTCGTCAGCTGGCGCAGCGAGAGTACGACTGTGCCCTGATCCACCTGGCCCTCCTGCCACGGTGATGGATCTGGCCGGCCGGGCTTCGCCCGGCCGGCCAGCAGAAACGAGCTAGTTGCTCATCTTCTGGTTCCAGAGGGCGTTCCATGCCTCGCGGTTCGAGTTGATGTAGTCCGGAGCGACCTGGTACATGGATGCCATCTCGTCCACCGTGACCGAGATCGTCTTGAGCTTGGGGTCCTGGGCGAACTCGGCGGAGACGGCCTTGCATGTCGGCAGGACGCCGTTCCGGAGGCCGAACAGGCGCTGGGCGTCGCAGCCAAGGTTGATCTGGAGCCACTTGAGCGCCATGTCGGCGTTCCTGGTCCCATGGATGATCTCGATCGTGTTCCAGTAGACCATGCTCTTGAAGGTGCCGGCCTTGGGGTAGACCATGCTCAGGTCAAAGCCCTGGTTCTTCATCGCCTGGACGGTCGCGGTGTGGGTGACGGCCGCGTAGACCTCCTTGTTGCTCAGCCAGGTCGTCAGCTCAGGCGTGGCTGCGTAGATCCGCGGTGCGGCTGTCTTGAGCTTGTCCATGGCGTCGCCGACCTTGGCCTTGTCTCCAAACCACGTGTTCGCCAGCCCGGCGATGATCAGCGGAGAGAACCCGACGGCCATCCCCGGGTAGGCGATCTTGCCCTTGAGCGCCGGGCTGAGGAGGTCGTCAAAGCTGGTCGGATCCGGCAGGCCCAGCTCCTTGAACTTGGCGGGCAGCCAGGTGATGACGACGGGGACGAGGGTGAACGCGGGCCCGTAGTCCTTGGTGAACTCGGCCTGGGTGAACAGGTCTCCCAGGGGCAGCTTCGTGTGGTCGACCTTGTCGATCAGGCCCTTCTGGATCAGCGTCAGCTCGGTCAGGCTGTCGACCTGCATGACGTCGAACGGCGGGTCGCCCGCCGGGGCGGCCAGCAGCTTGGTGATGTTGTCGGACGGGTTGCCCAGGGAGTACTCAACCTTGGCGCCGGTCTGGGCCTCGAAGAGCGTTCCGGAGGTGGCCTTGACGCCGGCACCCCAGTCGCCGCCGAAGCTGGCGACCTTCAGCGTGCGGCCGGTCCACGAGGCCGGGCCGATCGTCGGGGCCACCGTGGGTGCCGTGCTGGCACCGGTGATGGGGGCTGCCGTGGGTGCGGGCGTCGCTCCGCTGGTGCACGCTCCGACGAGCATGGCCAGCGCGACTGGACCCGCAATTCGCCATGAGCCACGTCGCTGCATCGCTGCCTCCCCCTACGCCTGCGGGATCGCAGGGCTCGAGCCAGTCCGGCCAGATGTCGGACCTGACGACTCGGTGTTCGTGGGACGCCCGCGAGTATGCGCGGCGCGTCGCGGCAAATGCAATACCCGGATGCTCCCTCGGCGACCGAGCGGACCGCACGGGCCGCGCCTGGGGCCACTTGGCGCGGTTGCGAGGGAATCAGCCGCCGGTCCCGCCAGGATCCGAGGTCGTAGCGTGCGGCTCCCCTGCGGTCGGTCCCGCAGTCAGGCCAAGCGGTCGGCAAGCCAGTCGGCCATGCCGGCGTAGGCCTCGGTCTCGCTCCCGTTGGCGCAATGGCCGGCGCCGGGGTAGATCCTGATGGCCTTGTCGGTGGATCGCGCTTCGTCATGGAGGCGCTGAACCCCTTCGACCGTGAAGATCGGGTCCCGCTCGCCGTGCACGATCAGCAGCGGGCACTCAATCTTCTCGGCGAGCCCCTCCAGCGTCATTCGCGGCATGAGCTCGCTCATCGTGTCGTCGTCGGTGCCGAACAGGATCGCGAACTTGCGCAGGTACCACGGCCTCACATTGAGAATCTCAGCGGGGTAGTACGAGCCGCCGTTGACTACGCACGCGGCGATCCGCGGGTCGGTGGCGGCGGCGCGAGCCACGTAGTAGCCGCCGGTGCTCCGGCCCGAGATGGCGATCTTCCCGAAGCGCGGGTCGGCCTCCAGGTAGTCGACCATCGCGCTGTAGGCATGCTCGATCTCGATCTCGAGGTAGCCGTGGTTGAAGTAGCAGGTCACGCCCTGGCCCGGCCCGTCGATGTTCAGGACCGCCAGGCCGCGGTCGACCATGAGCTGGGCCTCGGCGGCAGTCTCCTCCTTGAAGCCCGTCGCACCCGGGATCACGATCACGATGGGACACTCGGGTCGGATGCGGGCCGGCAGCTGGATCCAGCCGTGCATCTTGATGCCCTTGTACGCGATGTTAACCTCTTCCAGCGGCGGAGCGGCCAGCCGGGCGGCCTGGGCGAAGGATTCGGTCAGCTTCCGGTAGAGGCGCAGCTTCTCCTCGTTCAGCTCGGTGATCCCGTACTGCCCCACGCGATAGGCGGCCTCGGCGTTGCGGTAGAACCGCCAGGCGGTGAGGGCGTGCCCGTCGCGCAGGGCCTGGTCCGCGTTCGCCCGGGCGGTGTCACCCAGGTCTTCGCAGACGGTCACCCAGTCCTCGTCGTGGGCCTCGGTCCGGTCGATGAGCCGAAGGTAGTCGCAGAAGTCCACGCCGCCGGAGAGCAGCCGCGACGGGACCTGGGCGACCGGGCGCTCTCGGGATTCGGCGTGCGCGTCCATGGCAAGAAGCTCCTGGTTGGCAAGCGATCGTTCGCGCTGGACGCGGGCGGTCGCCCCGCGATGTTCAGCGCGGTGTCAGCACCACTCCCCGATGTAGGTATTGTGCCTCGTCAGGGGCGCTGCAATGGGCGCGCGGAGCGTCCGCGGGCTTGCCGCCCCTCAGCCCAGCCTGGCCAGGGCCTGCTCGGCCTCCTCGCGCAACGGGAAGTAGGTCTCCATGTGCTGCTCGGCCACATCCGGATCGGTGTACTCCGTCGAGGATGTGCTCCGCCTGGCCTGAAATAGATCGCTGCGGGCTACCTCGTGGAGCGCGGCGACCAGCCACTCGCTGACTTCCAGCCTGCCCATCAATCGCACGGCTTCGCGGCGCTTCAAGTGGTGCTCGCTCCGCAACGCCGGGGCGAGATACTCCCTGACCCGCGGGTCGTCCGCGTGTCGCCGCAACGCGGCCAGGCCCTGCTGGTGTTCGCGCTCCCAGTTGGCGTCAGTCGCCCGTCACGACGCGGGGGCCCGCCAGGTGCGGCCACACGGTGCCCGCCCAGCGTCGCCCAGTCGTGCAATGACGCAGGCCTGTGCCTGCTCCCCCAGGCCGTCGATCCATGCCTTGGAGGCCTGCCACGATGATGGATCTGGCCGGCCCGGCTGGGCCCGGCCGGCCAGCAACGATCAGCTAGTTGCTCATCTTCTGGTTCCAGAGGGCGTTCCATGCCTCGCGGTTGGTGTTGATGTAGTCCGGATCGACCTGGTACATGGATGCCATCTGGTCCACCGTGACGGAGATCGTCTGGAACTTTGGATCCGTGGCGAATTCCGCAGACACCGACTTGCAGGTTGGCAGGACGCCGTTCCGCAGGCCAAACAGGCGCTGCGCCTCGCAGCCAAGGTTGATCTGGAGCCACTTGAGCGCCATGTCGGCGTTCCGGGTCCCATGGATGATCTCGATCGTGTTCCAGTAGACCATGCTCTTGTAGGTGCCGACCTTGGGATAGACCATCCCCAGGTCGAAGCCCTGGTTCTTCTGCGCCTGGACGGCCGCGGCGTGCGTGACGGCCGCGTAGACCTCCTTGTTGGTCAGCCAGGTCGTCATCTCAGGCGTGGCCGCGTAGATCCGCGGGGCGGCTGTCTTGAGCTTGTCCATGGCATCGCCGACCTTGCTCTTGTCGCCGAACCACGCGTTGGCAAGGCCGGCGAGGATCAGCGGAGAGAAGCCCACCGCCATGCCCGGGTAGGCGATCTTGCCCTTGAGCACCGGGTTCAGGAGGTCATCGAAGCTGGTTGGATCCGGCAGGCCCAGCTCCTTGAACTTGGCGGGCAGCCAGGTGATGACGACGGGGACGAGGGCGAACGCGGGCCCGTAGTCCTTGGTGAACTCGGCCTGGGCGAACAGGTCGCCCAAGGGCAGCTTGGTGTGGTCGACCTTGTCGATCAGGCCCTTCTGGATCAGCGTCAGCTCGGTCAGGCTGTCGACCTGCATGACGTCGAACGGCGGGTCGCCCGCGGGAGCGGCCAGCAGCTTGGTGACGTTGTCGGACGGGTTGCCCAGGGAGTACTCGACCTTGGCCCCGGTCTGCGCCTCGAAGAGCGTTCCGGAGGTGGCCTTGACGCCGGCACCGGTGTCCTGGAACGTGGCGACCTTGAGCGTACGGCCGGTCCACGAGGTGGGCCCGATTGTTGGCGCCCCGCCGGCCCCGGTGGTGGGGACCGGAGTGGCTGCACTGCTGCACGCCCCCACGAGCATGGCCAATGCGACCCAGCCCGCCATGATCGATGTTCCACGTCGCCGCATTGTTGTCTCCCCTACGCCTGCGACGCCGCCAGATTGTGACCCGTCAGCCCGGACCCGGCGGGTGGCTCAACGTGTTCGCGGGACGCCCAGGGAATTATGCGCTGCGTTGAGGCAACTGTAATACCCGGATGCTCCCTCGGCGACCGGGTCGTCCGCGCGGGACGCGCCTGGGGCCACGTGGCGCGGTTGCGAGGGAATCAGCCGCTTGGTGATCCCGTACTGCCCCACGCGGTACACGGCCTCGGCGTTGCGGTAGAACCGCCAGGCCGTGAGGGCGTGCCCGTCGCGAAGGGCCTGGTCCGCATGCGCCCGGGCGGCGTCAGTCGCCCGTCACGACGCGGGGGTCCGCCAGGTGCGGCCACACGGTGCCCGCCCAGCGTCGCGCAGTCGTGCAATGACGCAGGCCTGTGCCTGCTCCCCCAGGCCGTCGATCCATGCCTTGGAGTGGTAGATTCGTGTTCGCGGCGGTCCGCCGCGCGCCTCCCGAGCGGGAGTAACTCAGTTGGCAGAGTGTCAGCTTCCCAAGCTGAATGTCGCGGGTTCGAACCCCGTCTCCCGCTCCACCCGCTCCTCCCCGGCGGTCCCTGAGCGTCAGCATCTGCCAACGGGTGCCGCGCCGCGCCGCGCATCGGCCCGGCGTACATGGTCCGCGTCGGCTATCGTAAGGAAGCATGACCAAGTTGCGGCAACCGGGTGGGCTGTGGCGGATTCGGCTGGGGAGCAAGATCCTTGTCTTCGGCCTTGGCCCGCTCATCGTTCTGTCCGTCGTTGTCGGCTTCTTCGTCGTCAATGAGACGTACACCGCCCTCCGTGCTGAAGGCAAGCACGAGCTTGTGGAGCGGACGGCCCGCCTGGGCGCGGACCTCGAGGTGGCCAACCAGACGGCCATCGCCGTCCCCAAGGCGATGGCGCTCGCCCAGCAGGCTGGGCTCTTCTCTGACCGGGCGGCATCGGTCGACTATGCCAATCAGCTGCTGCGCTCCTTCCCGGACCTCCTCGCCGCCTACTTTGCGTACGAGCCGAACGCGGATGGCAAGGACGTCGTCTCGCTCGGCAGTGGCCAGCCGGCGGACAGCTTCGATCCCAAGACCGGCCGCTTCATCCCGTATGTGATCCGCAACCAGGACGACCCCACCGTCATCGACGTCACCCCGTTGGTCGACATGGACAACAGCCTGTACTACCGCGGCGTGAAGAACCGCTTCAACCGAATACCGGAGATGCAGGGCGTGACCACGGTGAAGGGCGGCTTGAGCGACCTGTGGGTGCCGCCGGCTCCCACGGAGGCGCTGCGCACGCGTCCCATGGTCTCCGAGCCGTACGCGTACACCGGCATCTTGATGGTTGAGCAGACCTACCCGATCGTGATCGGCGACAAGTTCGTCGGCATCGCCGGCGCGGATCGCTCCCTGGAGACGATCCAGCGCCTCGTCACCGAGGCGCGGCCCTACCCTGAGGCCGATGTCTTCCTGATCAGCGCGCGCGGCCGGATCATCAGCACCACGGTGGACGACGCTCTTGTCCTGCAGCGCATCGAGGCCACCCAATGGGCGCCCATCCTCAAGCAGGTCTACGGGCACACCGAAGCGGAGCTGGCGGCTGGCGGCGCGATGACCGCCGCGCGACCCGGTGACCGCTCCTCCGTCTACTTCGCCGGCGACCGGATTGCGGACTCCGACTGGTACGTGGTCACGATCGTGCCCGAATCGATCATCCTCGGCAAGGCGGCCAGCATCCAGCGGATCGTCATCGTCGGCCTCTTGACAATCCTCGGCGCGACCGTGGTGCTCGTGGTGTTCTCCATGCGCTACGTCTCCCGCCGCGTCGGCATGGCCGCCGCGGCCGCGGACCGGATCGCCTCCAATGACCTGAGCGTCAACCTCGGCCGCGCCGGGGGAGACGAGACGGGTGACCTGCTCCGCTCCATCGGGAGCATGATGGAGCGGCTGCGTGAGGAAGTTCAGCGCCGGCGGCTGCTGTCCGCGGACCTCGCGTCCACGGTGGCCTCGATCCGCTCCGCTACGGAGGTACAGGCAGCGAGCGTCAGCGACTTCGGCGCTTCCACCAGCCAGGTCGCCGCCGCAACGCGCGAGATCTCGGCTACCTCCCAGGAGCTTGCCCGCACCGTCTCGCAGGTCGTCGAGGCGACTGGCGAGACGGCGTCGCTCGCGGTCACCGGCAAGGTCAGCCTTGTCGATCTGGAGGAATCCATGCGCTCGCTGGGCGGGGCAACCTCCGCGATCTCCGCCAAGCTCGGGGTGATCAGCGAGAAGGCGTCCAACATCGGCTCGGTCGTGGTGACGATCACCAAGGTCGCGGATCAGACCAACCTCCTCTCGCTCAACGCCGCCATCGAGGCGGAGAAGGCCGGCGAGGCCGGTCGAGGGTTCGCTGTCGTCGCCCGCGAGATCCGCCGCCTGGCAGACCAGACGGCGGTGGCGACGCTGGACATCGAGGCGCTCGTGAGCGAGATGCAGTCCTCCGTGTCGAGCGGCGTCATGGAGATGGACCGCTTCAGCGAGAGCGTGCGCAGGAGTGTGGCCGGCGCCCACGACGTCGAGGAAGGCTTCCAGCGGATCCTCGAGCGCATCGAGTCGCTCACGCCCCGACTTTCGAGCGTCGATGAAGGGATGCAGTTCCAGGCGCTCGGCGCCCAGTCGATCAACGACGCCATGGCGCAGCTCACCGAGGTTGCCCAGCACACCGCCGAATCGCTGCGGGCCCTCGACATCGCCGCGGAGCGGCTGTCCGAGACGGTGAGCGTCGAGGAGGCCGAGGTCGCGCGCTTCCGGCTCGGCTGAGCCAGATGCTGATCATCCGCTTCGCCCTCGGTGAGCGCTCGTTCGGCATCGCCGCCGCCGGGGTGCGGGAGATCCTCCCGATCTGTCGCTTGCGGAAGATCCCTCGCACGCCGGACTACATCGCGGGCGACTTCCTCTTGCGGGGTGTCCCGTGCCCGGTGGTCGACCTGCGTCGCTGGCTCGAGGGTGAGCACAGCAGGGTGGAGCTCGCGACGCGGATGATCCTGGTGGACTGGACCGGCGTCAGCGCGTCCGGCCCGCTCGCCCTCATCGGTGAGCGCGTGCGGGACGCCGTGGAGGCCAATCCAGCGGCGATCCGGCCGCCGACCGCCGGGCACGCGGTGGACCGTGTCCTGTCGGGGACCGCGGTGATCGACGGCACCATCGTTGGCCTGCTGGATCCGGCGGCGCTGGTGAGCACGGAGCTGGGCGACGTCCTGTACGCGCGAGCTGGCGCATGAGCGATCAGGGCCAGCACGCCGCGCTCCGGCCCGCCGTTGCCCGCGCGCTGGCCACCACGTGGGGGCTCGACGTGGTCGCTCTAGGTGAGCGGTCGGTTGACCGAGCCGTGCGCGACCGGATCGCCGCATCCGGGGTGACGGCCCAGTCGTGGCTTGAGCTCCTCGCGTCCGACCCGGAGGAGCGGCTGCGTCTGGCGGAGCTGGTCCTGGTCCCGGAGACGATGCTCTTCCGGGATGGCTCTCCGTTCGACGCGCTGGCCAGGCTCGCCGAGTCGGTCCGGGCGCGGGCGAGCGCGGAGCACCCGGTCCGGATCCTGAGCGCGGCCTGCTCCACCGGCGAGGAGCCCTACTCCGTTGCAATCACGATGCTCGCCCATGGAATCCCCAGGGACGCGATCCGGATCGTCGCGATCGACGTCTCGAGGCCTGCCATCGACGTGGCCAGGACCGGGGTCTGCGCCCGATCCGCGCTCCGCGGGCCCATACCGGCGTGGGCGGAGCTCTATCTCGAGCGGCGCGCAGACGGCAGCGTGGTGATCGATCCGGTGGTGCGGTCCGTGGTGTCGTTCAGCGTGAGGAACCTGCTCGACCCGGTGCCCCACGGACCGTTCGACGTGGTCCTGTGCCGGAACGTGCTCGTCTACCTGCTTCCCGATGCCCGGCGGAGCGTCCTGGAGGGCCTCCGGGCGGCGCTTGCACCCGGTGCACCGCTCTTCGTGGGCCACGCGGAGGTTGCCTCGCTCCTTGACGCCGGGTGGCGCCCGGCACGCCGTCTTGGGCCGCACGCGCTGGAATGGTCCACGGCTCGCCAGCCTGAGCCCGCCCCCGCCCCCGCCCACAGGGCTCCCCGGTCCGTTGCCGCGGCTGCCCCGGCCCCGTCGCGGCAGGCGGCAGCGCGGGTCCCGTCGCTGCGACAGGACCCCATCGGGACCGCCAGCGACCTGGCTTACCGTGGCGATCGAACCGCTGCGATCGCGCTGCTCCAGGGCTCGCTCGAAGCCAACCCCCAGGACGTCGCCGCCCACGCCCTCCTGGGCGTCCTCCACGCCACCGGCGGTGACGACGAGCCGGCACGCGCGGCGTTGCGCCGCGCGCTCTACCTCGACCCCACGCATGCCGAGGCTCGGGCCCAGATGGCGCTCCTGGACAGTGCCCGTCGCGGCAGGCAGGCGGGCACGGGACGATGACCGTCCGCACCGAGACCCCCTGCTGGCAGCGCATCGGAGTGAAGGGCGACCGCACCTGCCCGGAGCTCGTGAAGGTCACGCACTGCAACAACTGCCCCGTCTTCACCGCCGGTGCGGTCGAACTCTTCAATCGGCCGATCTCGGACGATTACCTCGACTGGCTTACTGGGACGATCGCCGGGGAGGCCAGCTCCAAAGCGCGTTCCGACCGGACGCTCCTGGTCTTTCGGGTGGCCCAGGAGTGGTTCGCGATCGATGCCGGATCGGTGCGCACGATCGCCCCGCTGGGCGTGGTCCGGCGTCTGGCGCACCGGCGGGACCGCGCGTTCCAGGGCCTGACGGCGGTCCGTGGAGAGCTTGTCCCGTGCATCTCGCTCGCCGCGCTCCTGTCGCTGCCGGAGCCCGACGGGGCGGCCGGGACCGACGCTGCCCGCCGGCTCGTCGCCGTGGTCGAGAACAAGGACGGTGCCGTTGCCATCGAGATCGCCGAGGCGCGCGGCGTCGTCGCGGTCCCCGCGACCGGGGTCCGGGCCACTCCTGACACGGTCCGCCAGGAAGTGCTCCCCGTGACATCCGGCCTCCAGTCGATCGAAGGCCTGGAGGTGACGATCCTCGATCCGGACGCGCTCTTCGAGCGGATGATGAGGACGCTGGGATGACCATGGACGACATGCTCATCGAGCTCTTCCGCGAGGATGCCGTCACCCAGCTGGAGGCGCTCGCCGGGGCGATCGTCGAGGCCGAGAGCGCGGCCGACCCGGCCCCGGCGCTGACGATCTGCATGCGGGCCGCTCATTCGCTCAAAGGCGCCGCGCGCGTCGTTGGCCTGGACACGATCGTCGATGTCGCACACGCGATGGAGGACGGCTTCGAGGCCGCTCGCCTGGGGCGGATCAGGCTGGACCCCAGCGCGTGGGACCGTCTGCTCGATGCGATCGACCGGATCCGCCAGCTCGCCGGGATGGACGGCGGGGAGGGACAGCCGGCCGATGCGCCAGCCGTCGCCACGCTCCTCGATGACCTGCGGGCGATCGGCCGGGGTGAGGCGGTCGGAGCCGCGCACGCAGCGGCCGGAGCCGCCGCCGGCGCCGATGCCGCAGCGGCCGATATCCCCGCGCCAGACGGCAGGCAGCAGCGATCCCAGGCGGGACCCCACCAGCCCGGTGATGACGCCCCGACCGCCGCCACGCTGGCCGTCGAACCGCCGGGCAAGGTGGCGGAAGAGCGTCCCGGATCGTCCCAGCCCGATAGGACCCAGCCGGCCTCCGACGACCACGGTGCAGCGCGGAGCGCCGCCTCCGCCGCCGGCTCGGGCGCCATCAAGGTCTCGCCGGAGGTGATCTCGCGGCTGATGAGCCTTTCCGCCGAGGTCTCCGTCCAGCTGCGCCAGCTCGAGCGCCAGGTGGACAGGCTGGGCGGGATCGGGCGAACGCTCGACCGGACCTCGACACTCCTGCGGCCCATCCGGGAGCTTGCGGGGACCGATCGAGGGGTCGCCACCGGGCTCCGGGAGCTCGACGAGGCCCGCCGTTCCTTCACCAAGCTCCTGGAGGAGCTCGACCAGCTGTCGACCGCATCGCAGCGGGCGGCCGAGGACCTCCACCACGACGTTCTGGCGACCCGGCTCCGGCCGTTTGGCGACATCACGACCTCGTTGCCGCGGCTTGTACGCGACCTCGCCCGCCAGCTCGGCAAGCAGGTCCGCCTGGTGATCGCCGGCAAGGAGACCGAGGTTGACCGAGACATCCTCGTCGCGCTCGAAGCGCCGCTTGGGCATCTGCTCCGGAACGCGCTCGACCACGCGCTCGAGCCGCCGGAGGAGCGGCTGGCCGCGGACAAGCCGGAGGAGTGCCGCCTGACCGTGTCGGCGGCCCATCGGGGCGGCATGCTGGTGGTCGAGGTCCGTGACGACGGGCGGGGCATCAACGTCGAGCGGATCCGCGCCAAGGCGATCGACCGGGGGCTGGTGGACGCGACGCTCGCCGCCTCCCTCGACGAGGAGGAGGTCCTCGAGTTCCTCTTCCTGCCCGGCTTCTCCACCGCCAGCCAGATCACGGGCGTCTCCGGTCGGGGCGTCGGTCTCGACGTGGTCCAGGCGATGGCCCACGCCGCCGGGGGGTCTGCTCGGGTCGCCACGAGGGCGGGCGAGGGGACCACCTTTGCGCTCGACCTGCCGGTCACCCGCTCGGTCCTGCGCTGCCTCCTGGTGCGCATCGCGGGCGAGCCGTGGGCGATCCCGCTCAGCCACGTGGATCGCCTCATGCGCGTGGAAGAGAACGACCTGCTGACTGTGGAGGGTCGGCACTGCATCCGCGTGGACGAGGACACCGTGGGCCTCGTCTCCGCGGCCTCCGTCCTGGAGCTCAGCACGGCCGAGGAGCCGCGCGGGACGATCTCCGTGGTCATTCTCAACGACCGGAGCGAGCACCACGGGCTGGAGGTGGACGGGTTCATCGGCGAGCGCGACCTGGTTGTGCGGCCGCTCGATCGACGATTCGGCAAGGTCCCGGACATCCTCGCCGCCGCACTCCTCGATGACGGCACCCCGGTGCTCATCCTGGACCCCGACGACGTCGTCCGCTCGATCGGGGATGGCGTGAAAGGCAGCGGGCTGCGGCGGACCAGCCGAGGGGTCGCCGGCCGCACCCGAGCCAAGCGCATCCTGGTCGTCGACGATTCGCTCGCCGTGCGCGAGGTGGAGCGGCAGCTGCTCGAGCGCCAGGGGTGGCAGGTGGACCTGGCCGTCGACGGGATGGCGGGCTGGAACGCGCTGCGGCTCGGCGACTACGACCTGTTGCTGAGCGACGTGGACATGCCGCGCATGACCGGCATCGAGCTGACCCACAAGGTGCGAGCGGACGCCCGCCTGCTGGGCATCCCGATCGTGATCGTCTCCTACAAGGACCGCGAGGAGGACCGCCTCGCCGGGCTCAAGGCCGGCGCCGATCGCTACCTGACCAAGTCCAGCTTCACGGACGATTCTCTGGTCAGCGTGGTGGCCGAGTTGCTTTTCGGCGCGGAGCCGTGACGACGCGGATCGGGATCGTCAACGACGTCGCCCTGATCGCCGAGGCTCTTCGCCGCATCGTGGCCGATACCCCCGGCTGCACGGTCGCGTGGATCGCGAAGGACGGGGTCGAGGCGGTCCGGATGGCTCGCACGGACGCCGCGGACGTGATCCTCATGGACCTGGTGATGCCCGTGATGGACGGCGTGGAGGCAACCCGCCGGATTATGCGGGAGTCGCCGTGCGCGATCCTGGTGGTCACGGCGACGGTGACCGGAAACCTGAAGATGGTCTTCGAGGCCTTGGGGCACGGGGCGCTCGATGCGGTCCAGACGCCCCGCTTCCAGCGTGATGGTGACCATGACGGGACCGCCGAGTTCCGGCGCAAGCTCGCGACCGTCTCCCGGCTCATCGCCGCGCCGCCCCGTCCGGCGCGGCCGGCGGCGGCCCGGGCTGCACCCGCGGCACCGGGCTTGCCCGCCATGCCTGATGCCACGCCCGACGTGCTGCGCGCTGCCGTCGTCGGCCGGGGCTCCACGCCGGCCGCCGCGCTGCCGGCTGGGCCCACGCTGCCCCTCCTCCTGATCGGGGCCTCCACGGGCGGCCCGCAAGCGGTCTCAAAGCTCCTGGCGGGCCTCAGCCCGGACCTGCCGGCCGGGGTCGTGGTCGTGCAGCACCTGGACGCCCGGTTCGCGCCCAGCTTCCTCGCCTGGCTGGGCCAGCACTCGCCGCTGCCGGTGGTCGCCGCGGCCCGCGGCGACCGGCCACGGCCGGGCGTTGTCGCAGTTGCGATCGGGGAGGAGCATGTCCGCCTGGATCCACTGGGGGCGTTCGCCTTCTCCCTCGAGCCCGAGAACGTCTTGATCCGGCCCTCGGCGGACGTGCTCTTCGAGAGCGTCGCAGCGCACCCGGGAGCAAACGGCGTGGCGGTGATCCTGACCGGCATGGGTCGTGACGGCGCGCGTGGCATGCTTGCGCTCCGCCGCAAGGGCTTCCGCACGCTAGCCCAGGACGCGGCGACGAGCGTCATCCACGGGATGCCCTCGGCCGCGGCGGCAGCAGGAGCGGTGATGGAGATGCTCCCCATCGACCGTATGGGATCACGGGTGATGGAACTGTTGCGAGGGAGACCCACATGACGAGGGCCGAGACGCCAGGTGCCGGCGGCGCGACGAAGGTCCTCATCGTCGATGACCAGCGGATCATCGCGGAGGCGGTCCGACGGATGCTGGCAGAGGATCCATCGCTGGAGCTGACCTGGTGCAGCGAAGGGTCCAAGGCCATCGAGACCGCGATCGCGCTGCGCCCGGACGTGATCCTGCAGGACCTGGTCATGCCCGATGCGGACGGCCTGGACCTCGTGCGCGACATGCGCGCAACCCAGGAGCTGGCGATCGTGCCGCTGATCGTCCTGTCATCAAAGGAAGAGCCCGCGACGAAGGCCGAAGCATTCGCCCGGGGCGCGAACGACTATCTCGTGAAGCTCCCCGACAAGGTCGAGCTGATCGCCCGCATCCGTCACCATGCCGCCGGCTTCCGTGCCCAGCGGGAGCGGGACATCGTCTGGTCGGCGCTCCGATCGGAGCTCGACAAGGCCGCTGCCTACGTCCTCTCGCTGCTGCCCAAGCCCACGCCGCCGCCGCTCGCCGCGGCGTGGCAGTTCGAGGCGTCGAGCTCGCTCGGCGGAGATGCGCTCGGCTTCCACTGGCTGGACGACGAGCACTTCGCCCTGTACGTGATCGACGTGTGCGGCCACGGCGTTGGCGCGGCGCTCCTGTCGGTCTCCGCCCTCAACGTGCTCAACGCCCGGACCCTCCCGGGCGTCGATTTCCGCGACCCCTCCGCGGTCCTCGGCGGGCTCAACACCACGTTCCAGATGGAGCGGCAGAACAACATGTTCTTCACCATCTGGTACGGCGTCTACCACGCCCCGTCCCGGCGCCTCGACTACTCGAGCGCCGCCCATCCGGCCGCCGTCCTCCTGGCGCCCGGCGCCGAGGCCGTGCAGCTGGGCCAGCCCAACCTGCCCATTGGTGTCATGGACGGGATCGACTTCGGGAATGCGTCCACGACGATCCCCGCGGGATCACGGCTCGTGGTGATCAGCGATGGGGCGTTTGAGGTCCAGAAGGCGTCGGGCGGCGAGCTGGAGTTCGACGAGTTTGTCGCGATCGTCGCGCAGGCGGCAGGCAACGGGCCGGTGGAGCGCGCGCGGTCCGTCATCCAGGCGGTCCAGGCGGTCCAGGGCCGGCTGGAGTTCGATGACGACTGCACGCTCGTGGAGCTCCAGCTTGACTGAGCGTGGGCCCGGGGTCATCCGCCCGACGCCAAAACGCTACACTCTGCAGTCATGAGGGCCTCGGACATGCGTCCGGACGGTCCCGTCGGCGGCGGTCATCCGTGCGGCCGGGTGCGTCGGAAGCCCGGAGGAGAGGCCAGTGAGTGAGATGAGCACGCCGGGGTTGACCGGAATCAGCCTGGTGGAGGAGCTCTGTCTCCTCGCCATCGAGGATGACGGAAGCGTCGCTTCCACGGCCGGTGAGCCTGCCTTTGGCATGGGCGTGGTCGGTGCCTGCCTGGTGGAGTTGTGCATCCGCGGTCGGCTGGATGCCGACGTCCGTCCCGGTGAGGGGGATGCCGGACCGCAGACCATTCTCATGACGTTGTCCCAGGAGCCAACCGGTGAGCCCGCGCTTGACGCAGCGCTCGCGTATGTCGCCGCGGGACCGGTCCGCTCGGCCGCCGAGTGGACCCATCAGCTCTTCCCGCAAGCCGGGGAGCTTGTCCGCAAGGCCCTTGAGCGGCTCCAGACTCGCGGTGTGATCGAGGCCAGGGAAGCCCGTTTCATGTGGGTCCTGAAGACGCGCCGCTACCCGGTGCTCGAGGGGCGCGAGCTCCAGGAGGCCAAGCTCCGGATCACGGAGGTCCTCATGGGGGGAACAATCCCCACGCCGCACGACTCGGTCCTCATTGGCCTCGCCTCGATCTCCGGCCTTCTCCGCGGCTTTCTCAGCTCGGCTGAGCTGGGGCGGCTGCAGCGCCGGATTGACGAGGTGGGCAGCCTCGACCTCGTTGCCCGCGGGGTGGAGGATGCGATCCACGAAGAGATCGAGCTGCGGGCGCGCGGGATGATGATCCCAATCATGTGACGACCCCTGACGGGGACGAAAGGAACCACGAACGAGTGGACATCAACGTCGACAACCGCGCCAATGTAACCATCGCATCGCTGGACGGCCGTCTCGACTTCGAGGCCGCCGATACGGCGCAGGTGAAACTCCGCGAGCTGCTCGGTAGCGCGTCCGGCAAGGCGCTCGTCCTGGACGGGGCCTCGCTCTCGTACGTCTCGAGCGCGGGCCTCCGTGTCTTTCTCACGATTGCCAAGGAAGCCAAGGCCGCCGGCGTCGCCGTCGCGGTCGGTGCCCTCCAGCCAGCGGTCCAGCAGGTCTTCGACATCAGCGGATTCTCGAAGACGAAGATCATCGACATCCAATCAACCGTCGACGACGCCGTCCGGGCCGTCACCCGCTAGTCGGCGCAGTATCGGCGCACGTGGCGATCTCCGCCGCCGGTTCGATCGTCGTTCGCGCCGAGGTGGCCGAGCTCGGCCGCCTCGGCGGCTTCCTCACGGCCTTCTGGGAGGCGCATGACCTCCCGCTCGCCGATTCGATGCGCTTCGAGCTGAGCCTCGAGGAGGTCTTCATCAACGTGGTGACCCACGGGATCGAAGGCGTCGCCCCGCCCGTGGGTCACGACACGCACCTCGTCACCATGGCGCTGGCCCTCGACGGGGACCGGCTGGAGATGGTCGTGGAAGACCATGGCCAGGCGTTTGACCCGCTCGGCCAGCCGGAGGTGGATACGGACGCGCCCATCGAGGACCGGGGCATCGGGGGTCTGGGAATCCACCTCGTGAAGACGCTCATGCAGGACGTCCGGTACGAGCGGACCGGCGACCGGAACCGGCTGATCATGATGGGTGAGCTGACCCGCAGTTGAGGCAGCGCCGGTCGTGGCGCACCTGCCGGGCCGCTGAGACTACCCTCCTGGCTGCCACCGGGCACGCCCACCGGGCACGCCCACCGGGCACGCCCACCGGGCACGCCCTGGCCGCCTGGTGAAGACACCGTGCGATGTCCCCCTGTGTTCGCGCCCAGGGCGCGCAGGTCGCCGACGAGCACCATCATCTGGGGCCCGGTCAGGTTCAGGAAGGTCGCCCAATCCACGAGCAGGGCCTCCGTGCGCCCCGGCGCGAAGGGCACCGTGACCGCGTGGCCTCGTGCGCGGCTGGAGCCGCGGCGCGTCCGGGGCCTCAGCGCCGACAACGCGTATCGTTGTCGGATGACACGGATCATCGTCTACACGGGCAAGGGCGGCGTCGGCAAGACGAGCGTCGCCGCCGCGACCGGCTTGCTGGCGGCCGAGCGCGGCTACCGCACGATCGTCCTCTCCACCGACGCGGCCCACAGCCTGGCCGATTCCTTCGACCGGCCCCTTGGGCCCGAGCCGACCGAGATCGCGCCCAACCTGTGGGGCCAGGAGTCCGAGGTCTTCCACAACATCGCCAAGTACTGGGGCACCATCCAGGAGTACGTCGCCAGCCTCATTCGCTGGCGTGGCCTGGACGACGTGATGGCCGAGGAGATGAGCGTCCTGCCGGGCATGGACGAGCTGGCCAGCCTGCTCTGGATCGCCGAGCATCACGACTCCGGCCGCTACGACCTGATCGTCGTGGACGCCGCGCCCACCGGCGAGACCCTCCGCCTCCTCAGCCTGCCCGAAGCCGGCCGCTGGTGGCTCGACCGCGTCTACCCGATCCAGCGCAAGATCGCCCAGCTGGCGGGCCCCATCGTCGGCCGGCTGACGGGCATGCCCACCCCGGCCAACGCCGTCTTCACGGCCGGCGAGGAGCTCTTTGCCAGGCTCGAGCACATGCACGACCTCCTGGCTGACCCCGACCTGACGTCTGTCCGGATCGTCCTCAACCTCGAGCGGATGGTCATCAAGGAGGCGCAGCGCTCGTTCACCTACTTCCACCTGTACGGCTACCACACCGACCTCGTGGTCTGCAACCGCGTCCTGCCCCACGACGCCGGGGTGTACTTCGGGGCGTGGCGAGAAGCGCAGAGCCGGTACCGGCCGATGGTCGAGGAGTCGTTCGCACCAGTCCCGGTCCGGGAGGCGCCGTTCTTCAACGAGGAGGTCGTGGGTGAGCGGATGCTCCGCCAGCTGGGAGCCGCGGTCTTCGGGTCGGCGGACCCGACCGACTTCTTCTATCGCGGGCGGCCATACACGGTCCGCCGCGAGGGCGACCGCTACGTGATGGAGCTCGAGCTCCCGTTCACCTCGGCCGACGACGTTCACCTGTCGCGCTTCGGCGACGAGCTGGTCGTGGCCGTTGGATCGTGGCGCCGGAACCTCATCCTGCCGCGGATCCTGGTGGACGCGCCCACGATCGGCGGCGGCTTCCGCGATCACACACTTCGGATCGAGTTCGAGTCACCGGCTCCGGCGAGCGCCGCCGGCGTCGCAACGAGCAGGAAAGGAGCGATGCGCGATGGCTGACACGACGCGCGAGGCGGAGCTCATGGCGCGCCTCGTCGAGGTCGAGGCTCGCCTGGCCGAGGTCGAGGCGCGGCCCAGGGAGCCCGGGATGCAGGCGGGCACGCACCTAGGCGACGCGATCGATGCGCTGCTGGCGGCGGTCCTGCCGGCGGAGGCGCTCGTCCACATGCGGGCCGCGCGCAAGGAGCAGCTCCTGGCCGTGCGCGCCGTCCTCGACCGCTGGATCGAGCTTGCCGGGCACGAGCCGGCCAAGCATGCGCCTGCCGGGCGCCGGCGCCGTGAGACGATCCCGCTGGCGGAGTCCCAGGCACCCGACTGACGGCCGCCGGGCCTGACCGTCGCGCCGCCGTCGCCGCCGTCGCCGCTGCAGGGGCTAGCTGGGTCGACGCTCGCGGGGGAGGCAGACCTCGAAGCAGGTCTGCCCGGGCCGCGACTCCACGTTGATCCGTCCGCCGTGGCGGTTGACCACGTTGTGCGAGATGTGGAGCCCCAGCCCGGTCCCGCTGCCGGGCGGCTTGGTCGTGTAGAAGGGCTCAAAGATCCGCTCGCGGATCTCGGGCGGCATGCCGGGCCCGTTGTCGCAGATCTGGACGACGACGTCAGCGTCGCGCGCGAATGCCTTGATCCGGATCTCGCCGTTGCCGCCCAACGCGTCGATCGCGTTGTCCAGGATGTTGGTCCACACCTGGTTCAGCTCGCTGCCCAGCGCCTCGATCTCCGGCAGGTCCGGCTGGTACTCGCGCACGATGGTGATCCCGGCCTTGAGCTTGGAGCGCAGGATCACGAGGGTGTTGTCCAGCCCGGAGCGCACGTCGAGGCGCTGCACCGGGGCCTGGTCCATATACGAGTACTCCTTGACCGCCTTCACGATCTCGGAGATGCGCCGGGCGCCGGTGGCGACCTCGTCGACGAGGGCGTAGACGGCGCTGCCCGAGGCCACCCAGGTGACCACGCGGCCCAGCCCGTCGCCGGGGAACTCCGCCTCGATGCGCTCCAGGAAGGCGCGATCCCAGCCACCGTCGACGAGGGCCGACGCCAGCTCGCCCGCGTTTGGCACGTTGCGGTTCGACAGGAAGGTCTCCAGCTCCCAGGCGAGGTCGCTGGCGTCCAGCGGGTCCAGCGTGACCGGCGTGCCGGCGTGGCGGGCCACCTCGGTGCCCAGATCCTCGACGATCTCCGCGCGGGTCTGATCCTCCACCACGGCGCCCAGCGCCCCCGTCGCGGTTGCCCAGCGATTCAGCTCATCCTTGAGCAGCCCGGCGCTCCGCTGGACCGCGGCCGCGGGGTTGTTCAGCTCGTGGGCCAGACCGGCCGAGAGGGTCCCCAGCGCCGCCAGCTTGTCCCGCTCGCGGAGCATGGACTCCGTGTTACGGAGGCGGCCCATGACGGTGCGCAGCATGGACAGGGTGGCGGTGGGCCGCGTGCGCAGCAGCTCCAGGATCTCGTCGCGCGCGATCCGGATGACCCTGGCCTGCCCCACCGCCCTGACCGAGGCGTTCCGCGGCTGCGCCTCGAAGATCGCCATCTCGCCGACGATCTCGCCCGGGCCCAGGACCGCGATGGGGACCTCGGCCGTCCGCGAGCGCTTTACGACCTGCAGCTCGCCCGACACGATCACGAAGGCCGCGTCGCCCGTCTCGCCCTCGCTGGCCAGCAGGTCCCCGGCGGCAAGCTCCACCGACTGGCCGCCGTCGGCGATCCAGGACAGGTCCTCCTCGGACAGCTGGGCGAAGAGCGGGGCCCGGCGCAGCAGCTCGCGGTCGGCGTCCGACGTGGTCATGGGCGCGGGATCACTGGTCGGCCAGGACCTGGTGGACGAACCGGACGGCCATGGCACCCTCGCCGACGGCCGAGGCAATTCGCTTGACCGAGCTGGACCGGACGTCGCCGGCGCACAGGATGCCCGGCACGTTGGTCTCCAGCAGGTACGGCTGGCGCGCCAGCTTCCAGCCGCTGGGATGCTGGCCCGGCGGCGCCAGGTCGACGCCAGTGACGACGAAGCCGGCCTCGTCGCGCTTGACCAGGTCGCCAAGCCAGTCCGTGCGGGGCTGCTGCCCGATGAAGACGAACATCGCCGCGATCGGCAGGGTCTCCCGGGACCGATCGGCCCGTTCCTCGACGTCGACGGACTCCAGCATCTGGTCGCCGTGCACCGCGATGACGCCGACGTTGGTGCGCACCGTGATGTTCGCCGTCGCGCCGATCTGGTCCACGAGGTAGGCCGACATGCCCGACCCCAGATCGCCGGCGCGGACCAGGATGGTGACGCGTTCGGCGAAGCGGGCCAGGTAGACGGCGGCCTGGCCGGCGGAGTTGCCGCCTCCCAGCACGGCCACGTTGGAACCCCGGTAGAACGACGCCTCCGTGGTGGCGCCGCCGTAGTAGATCCCGGACCCGGTCAGCCGGTCGGCGTCGGGGAGGTCCAGCTTCCGGTACTCGACGCCCGTCGCGACCAGCAGCGCGAGGCAGCTCACCTGCGACCCGTCGGACAGCCGGACCACCTTGTACGGCTGCTCCACGGTCACGCTCATGACCTCCTGCGGGGTCAGGACCTCGGCGCCGAGGCGGCTGGCCTGGGTCACGGCCCGGCGCGCCAGGTCCGCGCCGGACAGGCCCGCCGGGAAGCCCAGGTAGTTCTCGATTCGCGACGTGGTCCCGGCCTGTCCGCCCGGAGCCTCGCGCTCCACCATCAGGGTCTTCAGCCCCTCCGATGCGCCATACACGGCGGCGGCCAGGCCCGTGGGCCCGCCGCCGACGATCAGCAGGTCGTACTGGGGCAGCGCGGCGCGCGTGCGCAGGCCGACGCGCTCGGCGATGTCGGCGTTGGACGGCGCCACGAGATGCGTGCCGTCGGCAAAGACCACCAGCGCGTCGCGGGCGGCATCCACGCCGGCGCTGGCGGCGAGCTGAGCGGCCTCCGCCTCCGTCTCCGCGTCCAGCCAGCGGTACGGGATCTGGTTCCGGGCCAGGTAGTCCTTGATCTCGTGCGCGCGGGGCGACCAGCGATGGCTGACGACCCTGACCCCCTCGTACGGCGGCCGGAAGTTGGCCTGCCAGTCGCTCAGCACGTCGTCGAGGATGGGGAAGAGCTTCTCCTCCGGCGGGTCCCAGGGCTTGAGGATGTAGTGATCCAGCTGGACGGTGTTGATGGCGGTGATGGCCACCTCGGTGTCCGCGTAGGCGGTCAGCAGCACGCGTTTGGCGTCCGGGTAGATCTCGCGCGCCGCGGCCAGCAGCTCCACGCCGGTCATGCCGGGCATGCGCTGATCGGAGACGAGCAGCGCAACGGCCGAGCCGCGCAGCTTCAGGCGCCGGATCACGTCGAGCGCGGTGGCGCCGCTGTCGGCGGCGACCACGCGATAGGCCGACCCGAACCTGCCACGGAGGTCGCGTTCGACCGCCCGCAGGACCTGCGGGTCGTCATCCACCGCGACGATGACCGGGTTCTCCACGTGACCTCCCGCTCGCTGGGACGCGTCCGCCCGTGCCGCCGGCCGATCCCGGCTGCGGTCATGGGTCGCCGTGCGAGAGAACTCTTGCACTCGCGAAGTCTAGCGGGTGAGCCGGGCTGAAACCAAGAGCTGGGCCACCGCCCGGCGGCGGAGGAATACGGCGGCGGACCAAATACAGGGCGTTGACAGCGCCGCGAAGCGGCCCTACGGTTCACCACATGGTGAACTATGAAGGAGGTCCGGCCGCGGTCGAGGCTCCGGATGACCTGGATCGGCTGTTCGCGGCGTTGGCCAATCGCCATCGGCGGGAGATGGTCCGCCTGCTCAGCCTCCAGCCGTATTCGATCAGCCGGGTCGCGGGCCTCCGCGGGCTGTCGCTGCCGGCGATGAACAAGCACGTCGGGATCCTGGAGGAGGCCGGCCTGGTCCGGCGCCGGAAGCTCGGCAGGACCACGTTCCTGGCGTTCGACCGGACGGCCATGCGCAGCCTCCAGGCCTGGCTGGGGGAGTTCCACGCGTACTGGGGCACGGAGAAGGAGACCCTGGACAACTACGAGTCATTGCTGGCCAGCGAACCATTGACCGGGAGGGAAAGATCGTGAAGAAGTTCCTGCTGCTCTTCTACGGCTACGAGGAGCCGACCGCCGAGGTCATGGCCGCCTGGCAAGGCTGGTTCGCCAAGGTCGCCGATCGCTTCGTGGACAGCGGGAATCCGCTGGGCAACTGCCTCGAGGTCACAAAGACCGGGTCGCGCGAGCTCTCCCCCGACATGGGAGCCGCGACCGGCTACTCGATCATCTCCGCGGCCAGCCGCGAGGAGGCCGAGCGTCTGCTCGAGGGCTGCCCGATCATCTCGAGCGCCCGGCTGTACGAGGCGATGCAGATGTAGGACGCCTCGCCCTTCGATCCCGGCGCCCGCGCTCCGCGCGGTCGTGACGTCCCTCCTGGCGACCCACGTGGGCCCCGAAGGCTAGAGACACGAGGTCATCTGACATGGCGAACTTCTTGCTCACCTACCACGGCGGCAAGATGCCCGACAGCCCCGAGGAGGGGGCCAAGGTCATGGCGGCGTGGGCCGCCTGGTTCGAGAAGCTCGGCAGCGCGGTCGTCGACGGCGGCAACCCCACATCGCAGGCGCGGGCGATCTCGCCCGACGGCTCGGTCATGGACGCCACCACGTTCCCGAGTGGCTACTCGGTGATCAGCGCCGACAGCATGGACGCGGCCGTCGAGGCATCCAGGGGCTGCCCGGTCCTCGCGGACGGCGCCGTCGTGGTGGTGTCGGAGACGTTCAACGCGATGTAGTGGACGGGCGCGCCGTCGCGCGCGCGGGTTCGGCCGGCGACTCGTCGAGATCGGTGAGCCGCCGCGCCGCCCTGTCATTCGCCGCCGGGCTTTCAGCGGCGCGGCGGGCGCAGCACCAGCACGGGCGTGGCGGCCTTGTATGCCTCGTAGTCGGGCTGGCCACCCCAGGTCTTGTCCGCCTTCTGCTCCAGGAGCGGCACGCCGCTGACGCGGGTGAGCAGCAACGTGACGAAGACCGGCGAGATCAGCGTCACCAGCTGCCAACCCTGGAGCACCGGGACGGCGATCAGCGCGACCCCGACCCACAGGACGATCTCGCCGAAGTAGTTGGGATGGCGCGACCAGGCCCAGAGGCCGTCGCGGATGAACCGGCCCTTGTTGGCCGGGTTTGCCCGGAAGCGTCCCTTCTGCCAGTCGGCGACGGCTTCGACCGCAAACCCGGCGACCCACACGGCGACGCCAAGGTACTCCACGACACCGAGCGATTGACGCACCGTGGTGGTGATCGCGGCCAGCGCGGCGGCCAGCGTCAGGCCTACCCACAGCCCCTGGATCGTCCACGCGACCAGGAACCGGACGGGCGATGTCTTGAGGGCATCAAACCGGACATCCTTGCCCACCGCGCGGATCCGGCGGACCAGGTACGTCCCCAGGCGGGCCGCCCAGACCACCACCAGGACCAGCAGCAGGATGGCGCGCGCGTCAGGGGCCGGCGAGAGCGCCACCGCCAGGCCCGCCACCGTGACGTACGTCAGGCTGCCCGTGAGGTCGTAGAACCGCTCGGTCTGGCCCAGGTACGCGGGGACGAAGGCCACCCATTGGGCGGCGAAGGCCAGCCCCACGCACAGCGCGAATACCGGCACGGAGCCCGCCAGCGCGCCACCCTGGCTCCCGGCCACGGCGACGCCCGCGCCAACCAGGACGGCGACGACGATCGCGACCACGGACGCGCCGGCCGACCTGGGCCGCTCGCCCTGCCCTTGCTGCTCTGTCACGACGCTCCCTCGCTCCGCCCAGGCCACCGGGAAGCGGGCCCGAACACGGTCATGATGACATCCCGGCCCCGGAGCGCGGTCAGGACGTGGTCCCGGGCCTGTCGGCGGCCTCGAACGCCGCCTGCGTCAGCCGTCCGAGCTCGGCATCGTCCAGCGCGAGGTCCGCGGCCGCCGCGTTCTCCTCCAGCTGCGCCACGGTCCGGGCCCCCGGAATGGCCACGGTATTGGGGTGGTGCAGCACCCAGGCCAGCGCGACCTGCGCGGGCGTGGCGCCATGCGTACGGGCAACGTCACCAACCACGGCGATCAGCGGCGCGATCCGGGCCCGAACGCGCGCGGCATGACCTGGATTGAGCGCCCGGAAGCCACGGACCGTGGCGCCGGCCGGATCGCCGGCGAGCATCCCCTGCCCGACCGGCGAATAGGCGACCACGAGCCGGTGGTGGCTGACCGCCCACGGCACCAACGTCCGCGCGGGCCCCGGAGCGATCAGGCTGAACCGGACCTGGTTGGCGACGACGGGCGCGCCCAGCGCGGCTTCGGCGGCCTGCCAGGCCTCCAGCGAGTAGTTGCTGACCCCGACGCGCCGCACGAGGCCGGACTCCACGAGCGGGCGCAGGGACTGCATGACGCGTCGGGCGGAGACGAACGGGTTGGGCCAATGCGCGTAGTACAGGTCCAGGGCGTCCACCTGGAGGCGGCGGCGGCTGCCGGCAGCCTGGCGGGCGACGATGCCCTCCAGCGGCGCGATCGGCATGAACTTCGTCGCGACGATCAGCCGCGACCGGGCCTCCGGGGCCAGGCTGGCCAGGGTCTCGCCGATCACCTGCTCGGACCGGCCTGGCCCGTACGCCTCGGCGGTGTCGATCAGCGTGATGCCCAGCTCGACCGCGCGCCGGAGGAGGGCCGGGGCCATCTCGCGGAGGTAATCGTCGCCGTACCCCCACTCCCGGGAGCCAAACTGCCAGGTGCCCAGCCCGATACGCGAGACCCGCATCCCGGCCGCCTCAACCTGCTGCATCGGATCGGGCCTTCATCGTTCGGGGTGCCGGTCGGGCCACGACCGCGTCCAGCCCGGCCAGGATCCCGTCCGCCTTGGGCGCCGGAAGCTGGGGCTCGGGACCGCCGCCGCCTTCTGCCGCGCACTCCGCGAGCCTGGCGTCCAACCTGGCGAGCAGGCCCGGGATGTGGGCCCGGAGCGCATCCCCGTAGGCCGGCCCAATCTCCGCCATCGCGGCCTGCTCGCGCTTGGTCTTCGGGGCGGCGAACCGGATGTGGATGATGGTGCCGGTGGCCGTCGGCTCCAGCTCGATCGTGTGGAGCGTCGTCACCGGGCCGCCGGGCGCCTCCAGGATGGTCCGGTCGGTGACGTAGTCGTACGGCCGCCAGTCCACGATCTCCTCGACCACGGCGTCCTTGCCGTGCATGCAGTGGTTGGACGACCCGGGGCCCCGCCGACCGCCGGTTGCGCCCTGGATGGAGACGGCCGTCACCCACGGCTGCCACGCCATCCGCTGCCCGGGCCTGGTGAGGTACTCCCAGGCGATCTGCGGCGGCACGTCGGTCGGCACCGAGATCGCCAGGATCGCGTCGGCGGGCGAGACGCGGACGCGGCCGCGGGCCTCTTCCTCCTGCCAGCGGCGCTCCAGGTCGTGAGCCCAGGCCGGCACGTCGCCGATCCGGTCGTACGTCTCGGTGTGGGGGCGCATGCCCAGCGCCACCGGATCGAGGCCCGCGGCATCGATGCAGCGCCAAGTGATGAGGGCGTAGGCCGGCATGTCCAGCCGGTCGGCCACGTCGTTCTTCAGGAGCCGGTGCGCGACGATCACGTCCGAGCCAAGCAGCTCCTGGCGGCCGGCGACTTTCTGGATGATCGCGGCGCCGTGGTGGACGACGAACTTCAGGTCGAGGTCCGGAATCCGGGCGCAGGCCTGGCACTCGCAGGTCGTGGCCTGCCGGACGTCACGCCGTCGGCGCCGGAAGCCGAAGTAGCAGCGCTCGATCGTGTCGAGGAGCATCGAGCCGTCGACAGCCTCGCCGATGGCGTAGGTGAAGGCCGCGTCGCCTTCGAGCTTGGCGAGCCGGAACGCCGGCCGCAGGGCCGACACCACGGCGCCGATCAGGTCCGCAAGGATGTCCTGGGCGTGATCCAGCTCGACCTCGGCGAGGTAGCCGGTGTACCCAGAGACATCCGCGATCAGGCAGCAGGTTGGCTGGGCCGTCGAGAGCATCGGTTCTCGTATGGTGGGGCGATCCGGGCCACTATACGGGCACGCCGCGCTCTCACGGCCCCCGGTCCTGGGACGGCAGCTTGCGGGCATCAAGATGGACGACTTCAGCCCACGCAGAGCCCCAGTCGAGTACTGGTTCTGGCGCTTCCGTCCCGGTGACCTGTCCTTCCTGGTCGACTTCATCGTCCGCCAGGATCGTGACGCGGAGGTGCGCGTCAGCGTCTGGGTGCGCGGCGAGGGACGCGTCGCCCGCGTCACGGACGGCGGCGCTTCCGCCGCCGAGTCCGGGATCGCCATCGGCAAGAGCGTGTTCGAACGCCGCGGCTCGCACGGCGCCGTGGACGACATCCGCTGGGACCTGGCGTGGGATGCGGGCAGCAGGCTCGTCGACCCCAGCCCGCCGCTCCTTGGTCGGTTGCACGCCCTGGACCTCGAGATCCTGATCCGGCCGGATGCGCGCTTCCGCGGCAGCGTGACCGTCGGCGAGGAGACGTTCACGATCGACGACGTGGCCGGGGCGATCACCCACTACTGGGGCCGCCGGCTGCCCGACCGCTGGTGGTGGATTTCCGCCTCCGAGTTTGAAGGTGCGCCCGGGATGCGCCTGGAGGCGATCGTCCTGAGATCGAGCGTGTGGGGCCGCGGACGGCTGCCCGTCGACCTGGGGTACCTGTGGGTCACCGATGGCACGCAGGCCGACATGACCGTCTGGCCGGTCACGGGAATCCTGCGCTCGCGCGTCCTTGGCACCGGCATCCAGATCGACTCGCTGAGCGCGCGCGGGCGTCGCCACCGGGTGCGTGCGAGCGCGCCGGAGACGTCGTTCAACGATCTGGGTGAGGGAATCCGCCAGACGCTCCTGGGCGACCTCGTGTGCGATGGCTCACGGGCCGTGGCGGGGACGGTGGGCCTCGAATCCCGCCACTCGGGCTGATCGCGTCCTGCCGCCTCTCCCAGAGGCTGGCAGCCCGCCCGGGCGCCGACGGCCCGTCAGACGAGGACGGCGTCCCCCACGCGGATCGTCCCGCCCGACACGATCTCCACGCGGATCCCGGCCCGGTCCTCCAGCACCGCCCTGAGCCCGGGGCGGCCGGTGACGCGCTCCAGGTGGCCACACGGCGGGCACGGTCGGATGGAGCGGAGTTGGACGTCGCCGATCGCGAACTCCTTGCCCTCCAGGGCGCCCAGGTCCACGCCGCGGACCACGACGTTACGGCGGTGCTCGCCGGGCGCCATGGGCCAGCCCTCGGCGGCGATCGCCTCGAGCTCCTCGGCCGCGATGAGCGTCACGTGGCGGTCCGGGCCGGGCTTGGCGGAGTACGTGCCCACCCCCAGCTCGTAGCGATCGCCGGCGAGGCCACGACCGGTGACGGCCTCGGCCGACTCGACGGAGCGGAGCGGACGCGTGGCGTCGTCCGTGACAAAGATGGCTTCGACGTGCGGCTGGCTGGTCATGCGCGGAGGATAGCAGCGGCTTGGGTGCGTCTCCCGCCGGTCCGCCGGCTCAGCCCTTGGGCTGCACCACCGCCAGCACGTTGCGGCTGCGCGGCGGCGATTGCAGGGCCCTCCACAGGGTCGCGGCCCGTCATGCTCCCGAAAGGTGGGCGGTCGCAGTCTGCGGGCAAGAGGTCAGTCCCGACCTCGAACCAACCAGACCGCGAAAGGAACGACCAGTGAACCGAACCATCGCCAGCGCGGCGCTCGCCGGCGCACTCCTCCTCGGTGGCACCGGTGCCGCCATCCTCCCCTCGCTTGTCGCAGCCGCCGAACCGACGGCCGCACCCGCCGTCAGCGCGACCGCGCCCGTTGCCAACGACACCGATCCGGCCTGCCGCCACGGCGGACCCGGCGGACCGGGCATGGGTGGGCCCGGCAAGGGCGGCCCCGGCGGGATGCATGCCGAAGCCGTCAGCGACGCCTCCGTCGTGGCGACCGCGCTCGGCATCTCCGAGGCCGACCTGACCACGGCGCTCCAGGCCCGCAAGTCGCTGGCTGACGTCGCGGCGGCCAACAATGTCGACGCCGAGAAGGTGATCGACGCCCTCGTCGCCGATGCCCGGGCCGAGATCGCCGCCGACGTCACCGCCGGCACACTGACCCAGGCCCAGGCCGACACCCAGCTGGCCAACGTGGTCCAGCGCATCACCGACCGGGTCAACCACGCGGGCTTCGGCCCGGGCGCCGGCGGACCCGGCGGGCCCGGCATGGGCGGCCCCGGCAGGGGCGGCCCCGGCGGCCACCACGACGGTCCCAACCAGGCTCCAGCCACCACCGCGACGCCCGCCGGCTGATCACCGGCACCCAACCCACCCCGCTCGACCCGGGTCCGGCACCGCCGGTCCCGGGTCGTTTCGCGCCCCTGGAAAGCGGCGCGTCGCGCCCCGGCCAGGCGCGTCGGCGCGGCGGCCCGAGGTCAAGCGGCCCGTTGGGCTACCCTGTACGCACGGCAGCCTGTTCACGGTGGCCGGCAAGCGAGCCCATCGGGCCCGCCCACCTCGAAAGGATCCGATGGCCAAGCACTCGAAGTACGAGCGCGAGATGCGCGCCCAGCAGGCCGAGAAGGTCCGCCAGCTGGAATCGGCGTGGGTCGCCGCCCTGCCCGCCGACGTGATGAAGGCGCATACGCGCGACGTCGATGCCGCCCGAGCCCGCGGTCCGCTCCCGCCGCCGCCGAACCAGGCGCCCGGGACCCTGCCGCATCCGCCGCGACCCGGTCGCGAGCCCAAGCCCGTCAAGGACGACGAGCGACCGCGCCGCCGCTCCTACTAGCCGTCCGCTCCTGCCAGCCGTCCGCTACGACGCGTAGCGCACGGCGGCCCCGCCAGGGCCATCGACTCGGGGGTCCCGCCAGGGGCCCCCGTCTTGTTTGCCTGGCCGTCTCGGTCGGCTGCCCGTCGACTCCCCGTCAGCACACTAGGGGCCCACTCCCGGTCGGGCCGTCGTCGGCTCGGGTGCCCGCCGCCGCGCGGCCAGCCGCGCCACCAGACCCGCGATCCCGGCCAGCCAGCCGTCGAGGATGGTCCGGATCGCCGGCGTCAGCGCGCCGAGCGCGAAGATCGTGAACCCGTCGACGCCGTGCAGGATGTAGCGGGCACCCGATTCGTGCTCCACGACGCTCCAGACACCCAGGTAGAGCACGAAGATGGAGACCGCCATCCCCGTCCCGACCAGCAGGAATGGCAGGTATCGGCGTGGATCGTGGACCGCGGCCAGGGCGGCAACCAGGAGGAACCCCACCCATGTGGGCTGGTACTCGCCGAAGAAGTAGCGCACCAGCGGCCCGAATGAGCCCTCGGGGTGGAACGCCAGGAGCGAGCCGAGGTCCAGCGAGTAGTAGGCGCCGATCTCGTGGGCCTTCAGCTGGGCCCCCCACAGCTGGTTCGCGGCGAGGGCGCCGGCGGCGACAGCGGCGAGGGCGACGAGGTACGGCCGAAGGCTGCGGCCCGCCGGACGCAGGACGACCCCGGCGACCAGGAGCGTCGGGACGATCGCGGGCAGCAGCAGGAACGAGAGCGGCGGCTTGCTGATCGCCGCCAGGACCCCCAGGCCCACGCCCAGGAGGGCCAGCGCGGGGACCCGGCGGGTGGCGCTCGCGGACCGCCGCGCGTGGTCCAGCAGGACGAACAACAGGATGGTGAGGACGGTGGCAAACGCCTCGCCGTACCAGAGCTCGAAGAACATCGAGTGGATCCAGTCGCCCTGGAAGAGGAGCACGTACCCGACGACGCACACCAGCGCGGCGGTGGGACCAAGCAGGTCACGCGCGCCGCGGCCGGCGAGACCGCGCGTCAGCAGCGCCAGCGCCAGGAACCCGTACAGGAACGGGAGCGCCCGGCCGGCGGCGAAGAACAGGCCGTCGGGCAGCCAGCCGAGCAGGACATTGGCGACCAGGGGGTAGCCTGGCGCGTAGCCGGCCGAGTAGAAGGTCGCCAGGTAGCGGTCCCAGCCGACCTGGTGGAGCACCTCGGTGGCGCTCCACCAGAAGCTGACCTCGTCGCCGATGGCGGCGGGTCGGTAGAACGCGAGGTGGACGGCATCAAGGGCGAGCGCGAACCCGAGCAGCCCCAGCGCCGCGGCCGCCACCAGCGCGACGCCAAGGCGAATGAGCCGGCCGGCTCGACCGGGCGAGCCTGGTTCAGGCCGCACGTTGGGATCTGATTGGCGCCGGGTGTCCCCGTGGTCGGGGAGACCGCCCGGCTCGTCGTCGGGCGCCCCACCCGGCGCGTCGCTCGCCAGGTCGCCCGGTTCACCGCCCTGCGCGCGGCCCTGCGCGCGGCCCTGTGCGCCGCCCTGCGCGCCGCCCCGCGTTCCCCACCAGGCGACTCCCGCCGCAACAATCACCGCGACCACCGTGGCGACGGCCAGCAGGGGCGGACCCGCGAGCGCGGGAGCCAGCGTGGCGACGGCCAGCGCCATTAGTGCCGCGGTGCCCACGAGGGCGAGGAGCAGCCAGGCCGGGGCAAGGCGCCCGCCCAGCGTCAACACCCCAAGGGGGCCGCGCCGGATCGTGACCAGCGCCAGGACAGTCCAGGCACCGATGACGGCCAGCGTCACGGCGGCCTCCCCGACGGGATGGAGCGGCTCGGTCAGCCCGGGGCCTGTCCCGCGAACAAGCCCGGCCACGGTCCCCGCAAGCGCCCCCAGCTCGCGCCGAAGATCCACGAACCAGATCCTGCCCATGTACAGGGCCAGTCCGGCCAGCAGCAACCATCGGGCGATGTCGCGCAGTCGTGCCACCCCGGGAGGATAGCGAAGGATCCAGCGGCCGGCCTTGCCCGGCCATGGGACCCGCTCCGCGGGATGACCTTCGGCCCCCGCATTCCGACGCCGGTGGGTCGCCGACGACGGACGTCGGCGCCGCGCGACGCCGGGACCGTGGCCCTGCCGACCACGGGCGGGCCACGAGCGCCGACGAACCCCTCCGTCCCCACGCCCGACCATGTCATCCCGGCGCCCGTCTCGCCCGGAGCTACGCCTGACCGCCCGATCCCGGCGCCCGTCGTGGTCATTTCGCGCCCACGTCCACCGGCTTCAACCCCACGGCGTCTGGGGATCGGCCGGGCCGCTGGGCAGACTCAGGACAGGCACGAATGCGTCCCAGAAGGACAGAGGTGAATGGAATGAACGGTGGAGTCCTGACCAACAAGCCGGAGACTCACCCTCCCGGCATCGTCCACGCGATCGGCCTGGTTCTTGGCTGGGTCGTGCTCACCGCGGTCGTCGAGCTGGCACTGGTCACCTTCTGGTTCGCCTCGACGATCGCCGTCTTCTCCTTCGCGGGCCCGCTCCCCACCCTGATCGGGATCGGGTTCGCGGTCCTGGCGTTGGCCGGTGCCCCGCTCGGCTGTGCGTTCATCGTGCGCCGCGGCGACCGCTGGCTGATGTCGGACAAGTGACAGACCGGCCCTGGAGGCGCGTGCTGTGAAGAGCAACGTGTCCGGACTCGGCGGCGGCGGGAAGCTGGGGGTGCTCCTGGCAATCCCCGACTTCCCGATGCTGCGGGCCGGCTTCCGCTCCATCATCGACGGCGAGCCTGACATGCGGGTCGTGGGCGATGTCGACGGCGCCGCGCTGGTCGATGAGCTCGACCGGACCGGGGCCGACGTGGTCATCGCCGAATGCCACCCACGCGGGGATGACCGCGCGTCCTTCCCGGCCATCGAGGCCATCAAGGCCGTCCGCCCCACGACCCGGCTGATCACCATCGACTACCGGACCGCCGGCGACCACTTCTCGCAGGTCCTCAAGGCCGGCGCCGACGGCTTCCTGGGCCGCGAAGCCGGCCCGGACGACGTCATCAGCGCCGTCCGGAGCGTGAGCCGCGGACAGACGTACGTCAGTCCCGCGGTCGTGACCCGAATGGTCAACGCCTTCGTCCTCCATAGCGACCAGGCCACCGCCGAGGACGCCTACGCCTCCCTCACCGAGCGAGAGCGCGAGGTGCTCCTCCTGGCCGCGGTGGGGCATACCAACCGCGAGATCGCCGAGGCGATCCACCTGTCCGAGCAGACGATCCACAACTACCGCGCCACGGTGATGGAGAAACTGGACCTCCACGACCGGATGGACCTGCTCAAGTACGCGATCCGACGCGGGCTGGTGAACACCGCCGACCTGTAGGCGGCGGCCCCAAGGTCAGGACCTGGCGAACTCGATCAACGAAGCGCAGTCGTCCAGGGCCGCGCGTCGGATCGCCGCCAGATACGCCGTGCGGGTTGCCTCACGATCCTGGCCGCTCGCGCCCCACGGCAGTGCCGGGAGGGCCCGGGCCGCCAGGTAGAGGTCCGCCAGCAGGCGCGTGGCTCGACCGTTGCCGTTCCTGAACGGGTGGATGGTCACAAGACGGTAGTGGAGCCGAACGGCAAGCTCCGTGGGCGGGTAGACCTCCTGTGCATGCCAGTACCTGGCGTCATCGACGGCCTGCCGAGTGTCTGCGACGATGCGGTGCGGCGCGACGCCCACGTTCGTCTCGCGCCGCCGGAGCGCTCCGGACCACCGCCAGACGTCCGCGAACATCCGGCGGTGCAGCTCAAGCAGGAAGCGGTCGTCAAGCACGGCGAGGGGGCCAATGGCCCGGGCTCGCTTGAGCGCCCACGGCAGCGCCGTCGTGATGGAATCGTACTCCGCCTGGTTCAGGTCACCGCGTGTCGCGACCCAGGTCGGGACCAACCCCTCCGCATCCTCCAGCTCGAGCGGCGTGCTGCCGTCGGGTTGGGGTCCGATGGACCAGAGCCAGGCCTCGCGTGGGTTGGCCATCGCGCGCTACTGCCGATGTGTCGGCGGGGTCGCCGGGCTGTCCCAGACCCGGCCTTCCGCGATCAGCTCCTCGGCGACCTGCACGACGACGTCGCGCCGCCGATCGCCGGGAATGTCCTGGCCTTCAAGCGCCATCGTCTGGGACACATAGCCAATCTGCTGCTCAGCGGCCTTGATCGCATGGCGCTGAACCGTGTCCTGGAGGGACGTGACCGGCACCAACGCATAGACCACCCGACAGTCGAGGGCCTCGGCGACCTGCGCCAGCTTGGCCAGGGAGATGCCTCCGCGCGTCTCGGACGCCTCCAGTTGGGAGATGGCGGCCGCCGAGACCCCGACGCGTGCCGCGAGGGCGGCCTGACTCATGCCCAGCGCATCACGGACGGCGCGAATCCATCCGGCGTGGGGGCGGGCAAACGGGGCGGCCTGGAGGTCGGCCAGCCGACGATCAAGCTCTCGCCGAGCCTGGGTGGCGCGATCGATGGTCTTCATGAAGGTATACATTACTCAAGGACGCCGCTATGTCAAGGTATTCCTTGCTCAACGGCGTCCACACTTCAATGCATACCTTGAGTCTCGCCTTCCATCCGGCACGTGGAGCCTATGTTGCGCGACACGACGCCGGGGCGGTAAAGTGTGCCTGGCCAATTACCTTGGTCACTGCGGCACACTTCATGGACCCTCGCGGAGCATTCGCGCCATGACGATCACCAAGTCGGGAAGAGGACGTCCCAGCCGGGCGTACGTCCTCGCCCAGGTCGACATCGGGATGCAGGATCTCGCGCGAGCCGGAGGGCTCCCAAGCCCAACCGAGAACGAGCAGATCTGGCGTGACATCTGGTTCGAGGAGGCTCACCACAGCACGGCCATCGAAGGCAACACCCTCGTGCTGAAGGAGGTCCGAACCCTCCTCGCCGAGGGTCGGTCCGTCGGGAACAAGGAGCTCTGCGAGTACCTCGACGTTCAAGGCTATGCCAGGGCGGCCGAATGGGTCTACTCGCAGGCCTTGGGACCGGGTGACGCGGCGTGGGAGGGCAGGGGGCGCATCTCCCGAACGGAGCTCCGCGAGATCCATCGCCTGGCCGTTGGCCTTTCCTGGGACGTCTGTCCGCCGGACCACCCGCCACTCGATCCGCGCGAGCGGGCCGGCAGCTGGCGCGTCCACGACATCGCGGCGTTCGCCGATGGCATGGTCCCACCGCCCTGGACGGAGGTGGACGCCCGGGTCTCGGACCGGCTCGCCGCCATCGATGCGGGACCCGGTGAGGGCGAGCACATCCTCGTCCACCTCGCGCGGATGCACAACGGGTTCGAGCGCATCCACCCGTTCCGCGACGGCAATGGGCGCGCCGGACGCCTGGTCCTGAACCTGCTGCTGGTTCGGGCAGGCTACCCGCCCACGGTCGTGCGCAAGGCCGGGCGGACTCGCTACCTGCTCGCCATGCGCAGGGCCGACCGGGATGATCCCGGGCCGCTCGCCGAGCTGATCGCCCGCGGCGTCAAGGAGAGCCTGGACCGGTTCCTCCTCCCCAACCTGGCTGGGCCCGTGAAGCTGCTACCCCTGTCGGCACTCGAACGTCCCGGCCTGACGGTGAGGGGCCTTCGTTCCGCCGCCGAAAAGGGCACGCTGCGCGCGCAGCGTGACGGCGCCGGGCGGTGGATGAGCAGCGCCCGCTGGATCGACGAGTACCGCGCGGCCAGGCGAATGGGACGCCCGCCGAAGGCGCCCGAGGCATGAGCCGGGCCCGCCCCGGGCCGGACAACAACGCCGGCCTCCGCCTCGCCCTGGCCGAGCGCCTGGCCCTCGTCGGCGCCCACCCCGACGACCCCGATGAGCTGAGCGCCCGCAAGGCCACGCTGGTCATCGCCACCACCCTGGTCGTGGTGCTCGCGACCGTGTGGGTGGGCATGTACCTGGCGTTGGGTCTGCCCGGCTCCGCGGCCATCCCATTCGCGTACCAGCTGCTCTCGATCACGGGGCTGGTGTTGTTCGCCCGAACGCGCAGCTGGGCCCGCTTCCGCGCCAGCCAGCTCTTCCTGATCACGCTGCTGCCGTTCGCGCTGCAATGGAGCCTGGGTGGCTACGGGGCCAGCAGCGCGGTGAGCCTCTGGGCGCTGGAGGGCGCGCTGGGGGCGCCGTTCTTCCTGCCGGCGGCCGAGGCCGTCCCCTGGTTCGTCCTGTTCGTGGGGCTCACCGTGGTCTCCGGGCTCATCGACCCCGCGCTGGCCGCCCATCCCGCCGCCATCCCGGGCGCCCTCCGGACGGCCTTCTACGTCCTCAATGTCACCGGCGTTTCGCTGACCGCGTTCCTGCTGCTCCAGTACTCCGTGCGCGCCCGCGAGGCAGCGCTGGCACGCTCAGACAGCCTGCTGCTCAACATCCTGCCCGCCACCATCGCCCGCCGGCTCAAGCGGAGCACCGGCATCATCGCCCAGGATCACCCGGACGTGACGGTTCTGTTTGCGGACGTCGCCGGGTTCACCCCGTTCGTCCAGCGGACGTCCGCCGCGGAGGTGATCGGCGTGCTCAACGATGTGTTCAGCGCCTTCGACCGCCTAGCCGAGCGCCACGGGCTGGAGAAGATCAAGACGATCGGCGACGCGTACATGGTGGTGGCCGGGGTGCCGGAGCCGCGGGCGGATCACGCGCAGGCGGCCGCCGACTTTGCCCTCGAGATGCAGTCGGCCATGGCCGAGGTCAGCCGTTCGCACGGCCTCGACCTGCAGGTCCGCGTCGGGATGGCTACCGGGCCCGTGATCGCCGGCGTCATCGGCGAGCGCAAGTTCGCCTACGACGTCTGGGGCGATACCGTGAACACGGCGAGCCGGATGGAATCGCACGGGATCCCCGGGCGCATCCAGGTGACGGAGGCCATACACGCGGCGCTGCGCGACGAGTTCCGCTTCGAGCAGCGCGGCGAGATCGAGGTCAAGGGCAAGGGTCCCATGCGGACCTGGCTGCTGGTGGGACGGGCGTAGCGCCGAGGACCGGCTGGCCCGTCAGGGCGGCCAGGGTCAGGCCGACGAGGGCTAGGACGAAGGGCGCTAGACGCTCACGCATTCCTGGGTTCGAATTCCTGATCTGATCCACTCGTCCTCCTTGCCGGGAGGATACGGCCGAGCCGATGGAAGAGCACGTGCACCAGCCCCGGCGGGGCTGGCTTCGGTGGTAGGCTGGCGCCCGAACGTGGTGTCCCAGCGTCGGGGCCCTCCGCGGTCGACCGTCGCGCGCCTGCACGAGCGCCGCCGGATCATCGCTGAACGCCAACCTGGTGGAACCCGACCGATGCCCTTCGCGCGACGACAGTCAGAGACGATCGAGGACGTGATCGCCGTCATGGATGGCATCATCGAGGCCGCGATCCTCCATCCCAACCGGCTCGGCTACTTCGCCTCGCTGTATCGCGCAGTCACCGTCGTCGTCAAGGAACGTTGCGACGCCGCCGACCTGTTCGACGACAACGACCGGATGCGCCGGCTGGACATCGTGTTCGCCAACCGGTACTTCGACGCCTTCTTCGCCGAACACGACGGAGGAAGCTGCACGGGCGCCTGGAAGGCGGCGTTCGACAATGCCCCCGACCGGCGCATGCTCATCCTCCAGCATCTCCTCCTGGGGGTGAACGCCCACATCGCCCTCGATCTGGGGATTGCCGCCGCCACGATCGCCCGGGAGTACGACGGCCTGACCCAGTCGCTGGAAGACGACTTCACCCGCCTGAACCACCTGCTGGGCAGCATGGTGGACATGGTTCAACAGGACATCGGCGAGCTGTCGCCCTTGATCAAGTACGCCGACCGGTTGACGTGGCGTGTCGATGAAGCATTCGTGAGCTTCAGCATCAACATCGCCCGGAACAAGGCGTGGGCCTTCGCGCGCAGCCTGGTCGAGCTCCCGGCTGCCGACTGGAATCAGGCGATCACGGCCCGTGATGCCAAGGTGGAGCGGTTCGGCCGGCATGTGATCGGGGGGCGCACGGTTCCGTTCGCACCGCTCGTCTGGATCGTCAACCTGCGTGAAAGCAAGGATGTCCGCCGCGTCGTCACGACGCTCAGCAGCGAGACGTCGCAGGCGATGGTCCGTCAGCGCCTGGCAGTATCGCCAGCGCCACGAAACCCAGGGGTGCCGACGGGTTGACGCCGGCGTGGCTGGCGCGGGCTGCGATGCCCGGCTGACGACGCGCCCGCGCCACAGGCGAACCCAACGGCCAGCTGATCGGTCATGGAGTCTCGATTGGCCGACTTGAGTCGAGCTCCACGGACACCTGGTCCGGGAGGTGGCCCGTCAGGGAATCTCGTCCGCGGCCTCGAGCCTGGGCCGCCGGCGGCTTGGACGGGCGTCGGCGTCCTGCAGTCGCCGGCCGAGCAGGTCATCGGCCGCGAGGTGGTCCAGGTCTGCCTCCAGGCCCAGGACCCCCAGCGCGCGGACCAGGACACCCAGGCTCACGGTCATGTCGCCGCGCTCAAGCGAGCGCAGGGTGGGGCGAGACACCCCGATCCGCTCGGCCATCTCGGTCGCCGACATGCGCCGACGAAGACGAGCGTGGCGAATGCGCTCGCCGAGGTTGGACGCCAGCCGCCGGTAGCGCGGGTAGAGGGGCGGAACCTGGTTCGGCATGGCAAACAACATATCCGTTAGCGCCACTACCGACAACTCTATCGTCCACTCTGAGCGCCTGACGCGGCGGAGCGCACAGCGCCGCGGTCGATCATCCGATGCGGCTGTCGCCACAGGGTGCGGTTCGCCACGTAGCAGCCGGGATGGCGTTGCGCGCCGGTTCGGAACTGATTCCCGTCCCTCAGCAGTGGACGTGGTGGTACGTCCGCCCGGGGCGTCGGCAGGCGGCCAAACTCCCGGCCGCCACGCTCAGGAGCGCGGCTCGGACGCCGGGAAGGACCGCTCCATTCGGTTACCACCACGGGGAGTGGGAGGCGGGGGGAAGCCCGCGCGAAGGCGGCGGCTGGGGCCCCCGGGCGCCCAGGAAGGTCAGACTCCGGCAACCCGGCGCCCGGCGTGCCTACATCGACGTGGGTAGCTTCCCCTGGATGCCCAGCACCTTCTTGCCCAGGCGATGCGCGAAGTCACTGGTCTGGCCGTACATCAGCGGGCAGGCGCCGGCGATGCAGTCCATCCCGGCCTCCTTGCAGGCCGTGTGGGCTTCGTCCGTGAGCGAGCCCTCGCCGAACGAGTCGTGCATCCAGACCCGGGTGATCCCCAGGTGCCAGCACTCCGCGACCACCGCCGCGGTCCGAGCCTTGGGCGTGGCGATGACCACCGCGTCGACGCCATCGGGGATGGCCGACAGGTTGGGGTAGCAGGCGTCGCCGTCGATGCTGAAGGAGACGGGGTTGACGGCGAAGACCTCGTAGCCGCGCTCCTTGAGGCGGCCGTAGATCATGTTGGCGCCGTGCTTCCCCACGCCCTCGCGCGAGACGCCGGCGATGGCGATGCGCCTCTGGGCCAGGAAGTCATTGATGGCCTGGTCGACGCTGAGCTTTGGCTTCTGCGTGAGCGGCGGCATGGGGACCTACCTCGCTGACCCGGGCTGCGCCGTAGCTCCCGCAACCCGCGGACTCCTGTCCGCCCACGGTACGCCTTCCCCCGCCATGACGGGCCAGTGCCCAAGTACCCATGCCGCGGGGGCCGGATGGACGGGTTACGGGACCGCGCCACGCGGGATCGGGCCGGCGGCGCCTTGCGGCGGCGGATCTTCCGGCCGACCCGAGGCGCCAGGCAGGTTGGCGCATCGGGATGTTCCCCCCGGATACAACCTGACGAGAATCGCGCTACCGATCGGGCTTCGGGGTCGACATTTGCCGGGTCGACCCCCCAACTCCGGTGATTCTGTACCGGCAAGGAACCAATTCGGCGATTTCTGGCCTCTTGGGCCTGCCAGTGGGGGAATCAACGACAGGTTGTCCTCCACGGGAACATCCGTCGGGCCGGACGGCCCGGACGGGGTCCGCGTGGCCCGGCTCCGCATGGCAAGTGCCACGGACCCGCTCCGCATGGCCCGCGTCGGCGGGGGCCCGATCGCGAAGCGCGCGACGGAGCATCGGGCCGAACGCCAACGGCATCGGGCGGGCGCTGGTACTTCCGGGTCGTGGTGCGGATTGCGGCGGACTGCGACGGTCCGGGTGCGATGTTTCCCGGCCGTCACCCCAGCCCCAGCCGGTTGGCGGCCTCTCCAGACAACGTACGCCGAGGTCCCCGCTTGCCCCAGTTCGCGCCCAGGCGCGCCCGTGGCCTCACGCGCGCACGCGCCGTCGTCCTGGTGGCGGCATCGATGCTCGCCCTGCTCACACCCTCGGCCGCCTCCGCCGCCTCCCCGCAGCCGTTCCCCGGCTACCAGCCCGCCTTCGTGACCGAGCGCGAAGACGGGCCCTGGCGGGACTGCGTCTGGGCGTCCGCCGCGATGCTCCTGGACAAGTGGACGAGCGGGGAGACGATCGTCAGCCGCCAGCGGCTCCGGGCCCTGTCCGGCGATGGTCAGGGCGGCTCGGGCCTCAGGGAGGTGCGGGCCGCGTTTGCGCGGCTGGGATTCCGCCTCACGATCTCGCCGTACGACAGCGTGGCCATCGACTGGCCCGATCTCCTGGATCGCCTTGCCGCGGGCGGCGGGGCGATCCTGCTGGGCGACGACGGCCTGCTGCCGGCCCAGTTCGGCCGGTGGGATCCCGTCTTCTGGGGCCGAACCGGCGACCTGGACGACCATGCGCTCTACCTGGACGGCTACGACCGGGAGACCGGCAGGATCCTGGTCATGGACCCGCTGGCTCCCGCCGACTGGGGCGGTGAATGGATCCCCGTCTCGGCGCTCAAGCGGTTTGCCTGGCGGAACGGCAACGGCGCCCTCTCGGTGGCCATCACGCCGCCCGCGCTGACATCGTCGTTCCAGGGCGTCACGCTGGGGGCCCCAACGGCCACAGCCGATGCCGCCGCGGTGCATCTGGCGTGGCCGATCGGGGCCGCTCCCGCCGGGTGGACCGACCAGGGCACCAGGCTCACCACGCAGATCGTGCCGGTCGAGGTCATGGACCCGCTGGCCTGGATCGTGAGGGCGCTCCCCGCGAACGCCGCCGCCCGTCTGCGGGCGGACGCCGTCATGTCCAGTGCCGACGGGTTGCTCAGGGCTTCGATCCCGCTGCCGGCGGCGTCGGGGATCTACAGCGTCTCCGTCTCGCTGGCGGATCAGGTCCTGGGCCAGCTGGTGGCCGCCGCCGGGCCGTTCAACCTGTATTTCCCCGGCCCGCGAGCGGCCGCCTACGAGATCCCCGACCGCGTCGTGGCCGCCGCCGGGTCGCTGGCGTATATCCCCGTCAGGGTCACCAATGCGGGCAGCGAATCATGGGCGGAAGTGCCGTTCGTTCCCTGGCTGTCACCCGTCGACCAGGGCTGTCGGAACATGCGGCTGACCGGTAGCTGGGTGCGCGATCCGTCCACGACGCCCGCGGGCGCCGCCTTGCCAAGGCCGCCCGCGTCCTTCGACCTGGGCGCCCTCCACCTGGAAGCCGGCGACTCGAAGACGATCGATGCCGCCGTCCGAATGCCGGTGAACGCGGGCTCCTGGCGGCTGGTCTTCGACCTGGTCGACGACCTTGGCCAATCGCTGGCGGTCACGGGCTCGGCGCCCGGGGTGATCATCGTGGAGACGGTTGGGCCAGGGCCGGTGGGCGGGCAGTAGGGATCTAACCCGCTGTGATTGGTTTGAGGACGAAGACTATGGCCCTGTACTCGCGACCGTCTTTGACAGTCCGCTCAGCCTCATGCCTGAGATACTCAAACCGACCACCGTAGCGGTAGACCTCGCCGAGCTTCTGGAAGAGGTGCAGTCGGGGACTTCGGTCAATCACGGCTCGGTTGTGGGCCGTCAAGACCATGTCTCCCTCACCGCTCCACGCGCCGTAGTAGCGGTACAACCCAGCCTCCCAGCGGTCTCGGTATCCATGCTCGTGGGCGGCATTGGGGTCAGAAAAGAGCATGGTGAAGGCGGCGCCGGCTGGAGAACTGATTCCCGTCTGGCGATTGCCACCGAACCGATCATGTAGGTGCGTCCGCCGATATGTGTCACCAACAACGAGCGCGCCTTCGGGATCCGCGAGCGGCCCGTCATGGGCCACAACGCGTGGCTTTCGTTTGTCGGGCCGGGTCGGCGCCCCCAGCTGACCCAGAACGGCCTCCAGGTCGCGTTCAACCTGTGACGATAGGGGCGATCGAAGGGCTGCTCGTAGGCAACGGACCGCCTCGACGCCTGCTCCGAATTCGGCGGTGCGCGCGATTGTTCGGACGGCGAACGCCGCCATGACCGGATCTCGCAGCCAAGGTTCCAGCGCGGCGATCGCTGCCGCGCCATGTTTGGCAATGGGGTCACGAAACTCAATCCTCACGGCCGGAGGAGATTCGGTCGCACCAACCATCGCCTGGTGAAGCGTTAGGTCACTCGGATCGATTGGCACTAGTCGAGCTCCCGGAAGCCCGACGCGACGAGGAACTCGTAGGTTTCGTCCCACAGTGGCGCCGGCGGGACGAACACGACGTTTGCGTCTCGAGCCCTGGTGAGCAGCACGCGGTAGGCATTGACTCTCAGCTGGCGAGCATCACGGATCCGCTGCGGTTGCTGGTACCGCTTCGCTCGGCTCGTGTCCCAGCGGCCGCCCTTACGGATGAAGTCGGCGCCCCATGCGACGAGAGCGGCGTCGAGCTCTAGGCCCTGAGCTCCGAATTCGGTAACGCAAGTTCGAAGTGCGCGGCATGACCGACCGAGGTAGTCGGCATCGCCCTCGACGTACCACGGGCCATATTCAAAGCGCTGAAACCGACCCTGGCTCTGGTTAGGAATGCCGAAGCGGAACAACTCCTTGTCGCGCGCACTCGCCACAATCCCAAACCTGGCGTCAGGATCACCATCGTATCGACCTCGCAGATACGCCTTCGCTTGATCGAGATCTCGCGTCACCCGGAGGTGGTGCCCCTGGCCTTCGAGGCGGCGTGCGAGGTCCCCAAGATCCTCGGCGGCCTCGTCGCCGACAAGGGTCCCGACGAAGCGATCGATCTCAGTGGCCAGATGAAAGCGGATCGCCACGTCGAGGTGCAAGGCGGACGACCTGTGAAATGAGCCATACCCGTCAAATGTCACCGCGACCTGAGAAGGTCCGTGGACGGTCCAACCTCCCCCCGATCCATCGACCGCAGCGCGCCATTGGCGGAGTCCGCCCTCCTCACCAATGTGGATCTCCTGGCCCTGGCCGATGAGACCGATGACGACGCACCAACCCGGAACCCGCTCGGCGAACTCAAGGAAGTGTTCGGGTTCCGATCGGCCATCTCCGCGCCCACCATGCTTCTCCGCGACCTGGGCGGCGTCCCACGCCCGTTGTGCCTCGTCGTAGATCAGGACGTGCTCGCCCGGGATCAGGGATGGATTCCGTGTATAGCGCTCCACGTAGTCCTTGACGCCGCGGACGAAGGCCTTACCCCCGCCCCCAGAGCCGCGAAACTCGTATTGGAGAACTTCCACGAGGGGGCCGTTGCCCGACAGGTATACGCCGGGTGGCAGCTTCCGGCCATCCTGCCGTGCGACGGCGAGGTCGTCGAGGTACCGGGCATGGGCCACCTGGAGGCCGACGAGCGTCTTCCCGGCTCCAGGAACTCCGGTGAGGAGGATCAGGCGACGGGTCCCCGTCGCCGCGGCCTCGTGGATGATTCGATTGACTTCGTCCAGAGCCGGCTTGGTGTTCATCGCCGCGCGGTGAACACGCCGCAACGTCCCGCTGTCAAACAGCTCACGCGCCGCTTCGACGATGGTTGGCAGAGGAGAGTAGGCCTCGGCCGCAAGGAACCGCTCGGGATCGATCGGAGGAAGCTGGCCTCGATCGATCTCATCGACCAGCCCATCGATGGCGTCGAGGCCCACGACTTGAACGCCGGCGATCTCCCCCATGCGCCCAGATGCGCGAGTCAGGACCAGCACGGGGTGCACGGCCCGGTTGTGGCACTCCGCGTGATAGGCCAGCAGGTCCCGCGCATAACCGGCGGCTTGATCGACGTCGGCGAGAATTGCTGCTCCCTTGCCCTTGACCTCCAGAACGAGCACGGCACCCGACGCAAGAAAGATCACGTCCGGCCGTCGTCGCTCCATCGGCAGCTCGTACTCAAGAATGGCGGAGTAGTCGGCGGACGGCGCATATCTGGCCATCACCTCGCTTACTTCGCGCTGCAGTGGAGAAATGGAGTCATCCCAGGCCCGAATCTGCTCGGGCGAGGCGTCACGGATGAATTGCTCAAGCGAGCCGCGAATCACAACTGGCGACGTTGCCCGAAACTCTTGCCATGGGGACGCCCAGCCATAGCGAGCTACCTCGGTCATGGCTCCTCCTCTTCGTCCCGACTCGTCTGAGTTTCGACCGCACCGAAGGTAACCCGTGGCGCAAGCCCGGAGTGTCCCAACCCGTCAGTCATCTGACCAGGCGCCGGCTGGCACGTCGGCGCCGTCCGGCCTGTTCTCGGACGGCCACCCCGTACTGATCCCGCTGGCCGTGTCAGGCGAGGTGGCACCTGCTGGCCGCAGACTACCGCGCATGGAAGCCGTGGAGCCCGAGACAGACAAGCGCCTCCAGGCCCTGCTGGAGCAGATGTTCGGCCCACAGGCTGAGTTTCGGCCGGGCCAGCTGGAGGCCATCCAGGCCGTCCTTGATGGGTCGCGCACCCTCGTCGTCCAGCGGACCGGATGGGGGAAGAGCCTGGTCTACTGGCTGGCCACGCGGATGCTGCGCGACCAGGGCCGGGGGCCCACCCTGGTGATCAGCCCGCTGCTGTCGCTGATGCGCAACCAGATCGACGGGGCCACGGCCCTTGGCCTCCGCGCGGTGACCATCAACTCCGCCAATCGGGCCGAATGGGATGACGCCCGGGCGGCGCTGGAGGCGGGCGGTGTCGACGCCCTCCTGATCTCGCCGGAACGGCTGGGGAATGAGCGGTTCACCACGGAGATCCTGCCGTCGATTCCGGGCGGGATCGGCCTTGTCGTGATCGACGAGGCGCACTGCATCTCCGACTGGGGCCACGACTTCCGGCCCGACTATCGGCGGATCCAGCGCATCATCAACAACCTGCCGCCCAACGTGCCGCTCCTCGCCACCACGGCGACGGCCAACGACCGTGTGGTCGCGGACGTCATCGAGCAGCTGGGTGGTGATGTGGTGACCCTGCGGGGTCCGCTCGCCCGCGCCTCGCTGCGTCTCCAGGCGATCTACCTGCGCGACGGCGCCGAACGGCTGGCGTGGCTGGCGGAACACCTCCCGGGCCTGCCGGGCAGCGGCATCGTGTACTGCCTCACCATCGCGGACACGGAGCGGGTCGCCGAGTGGCTCCGACTGAACGGGGTGGACGCGGCGGCCTACCACGCCAGGGTGGAGCCGGATCGGCGGGTGGAGCTGGAAGGCCGCCTCCTCCGGAACGACCTCAAGGTCCTCGTCGCCAGCACCGCCCTGGGCATGGGCTTTGACAAGCCGGACCTGGGCTTCGTCATCCACTACCAGCGACCCGGTTCCGTCATCGCGTACTACCAGCAGGTGGGCCGCGCCGGGCGCGCCATCGACACCGCGTACGGGGTGCTGCTGAGCGGCCGCGAGGACGACGAGATCAACGACTACTTCATCCAGAGCGCGTTCCCGCCCGAGGCGGACATGCGCGCGGTCCTGGCGGCCCTGGAGCGCGTCGAGACAGCCACGGTGCCGGCGCTGGAGTCGCGGCTCAACATCCGGCGCAGCCGGATCCAGCACATCCTCAAGCTCCTGGAGCTGGACGGCGCGGTTGGCCGCGAGGGATCCAGCGTCTTCCGAACGCCCAACCCCTGGCTGCCCGACACCGAGCGGATGGAACGCGTCACCGCCCGCCGACGCGAGGAGCTGGCGCACCTTCGCGCGTACATGACCCACGACGGCTGCCTGATGGCCTATCTGACGTCGGCACTCGACGATCCCAGCCAGGCGCCGTGTGGGCGCTGCGCCCCGGAGACCGGACAGCTGCTCCCGGTCACGCCCAATCCGGCCATGATCCAGCGGGCCATCGGCTTCCTGCGCGGCGCATGGCGCGGCATCGAGCCGCGGCTCCAGTGGCCGCCCGGGGCGCTGGCCGGGCACAGCGGCCGGATCACGCCGCCGAACGAGCCGGGCCTGGCGCTCTCGTTGTACGGCGACGCGGGCTGGGGCAGGCTGGTCGCCGACGGCAAGTACCGCGACGAGCGGTTCGACCAGGCGCTGGTGGAGGCGTCGGCCCAGATGATCCGGGCGCGCGGCCTGGTGCCGGCGCCGGCCTGGGTCACGGCGATCGCGTCCTTGCGGCGGCCAGGCCTGGTCCCCGATTTCGCCCGGCGGCTGGCCGAAGCGCTTGGGCTTCCGTTTCACGACGTGCTGGCGGCCGCCAATACCCGGCCCCAGAGGGAGATGGAGAACAGCGGGGCGCAGCTCAGGAACGTGGCCGGCATGACCGTGGCCGGCGCCTGTCCGACGGGCCCCGTCCTGCTGGTCGATGACGTCGTGGACTCGCGCTGGACGCTGACGTACGGCGGTTGGCTGCTGCGCCAGCACGGTGCGGGTCCGGTCCACCCGTTTGCGCTCGCGATGGCCACGCCGCAGGATGACGGCTGATGACCATCCACCATCAGCTGGGCGCCAACGGACTGGCCATCCTCGCCCTCACGGCTCGAGGCGGCGCCGGGCGGCGGGCCGGGATCGGCGCGGGGTCCCGGGTCGGGCAGGCGGATCTCCCTGCGCCGCTTCGATCGCGGGAGTGGGCGCACCTCGCGCGAAGCCTCGCCCTTGCGGGCGCGCAGCCGGCCGACCTGCTCGGCTGGAGCTCGGCGGAGATCGCCGCGGCCCTTGGTACAACCCCGGCCGCCAGCGACGAGCTGGCACGCCTGGCCAGCCGGGCATCAACGCTGGCCCTGGACGTGGAGCGACTGGGCAGCCGCGGGATCTGGCTCCTGAGCGTGGACGACTCCGCCTACCCGGGGCGGCTGCTCGCGCGCCTCGGCGACCTGGCGCCGCCAATCCTGTATGGATCGGGCGCACTCGAGGTCCTGGGCCGCGGGGGCATCGCGATCGTCGGCTCGAGGGATGCGGACACCGACGCGCTGGCGTTCGCGTCGGCCGCCGCCGCCGCAGCCGCCGGGGCAGGCCGCTCCGTCGTGTCCGGCGGGGCGCAAGGCATCGATGTCGCCGCGATGTCTGCCGCCGCGGCGGCGGGCGGTTTGGTGGTGGGCGTGCTCGCCGAGAGCCTGGAACGGCGGATCCGGGCGGTGGAGACGCGGGCGCTCATCGCGGAGGAGCGACTGGCCCTGGTCTCACCGTACGGTGCCGACGTGTCGTTCTCCATTGGGAATGCCATGGGCCGCAACCGGCTGATCTACTGCCTCGCGGATGCGGCGATCGTGGCGGCAGCGGCCGAAGGCGAAGGGGGAACCTGGGCCGGCGCCACGGAGGCGCTCGACGCGCGATGGGTGCCCGTCTACGTCCGCGTCTCCGCCTCGGCGCCGTCGGGGAACCGGGCCCTTGCGGATCGTGGCGCCATCCCATTCGCGTCGGACGCGGCGGCGACTGGCGGCCTGCCGTTCGCGGGCGACGACCCGGCGGGCGCGGCGCTCCCGGCGTCGTCCGTCTCCCCGGCACCGCCCAAGCGGGCGGCCGAGCAGCAGACGCTCTTTGGTGGCGACCGGTAGACCTGGTAACGGGGAGGCCTGCCGACGGCGTCGCCGAGCTGAGCCCGGCAGCCCGCGCCAGGCGGGCTTCATTGGTTGACTTCTACCCAGTCATGGGTAGACTTCTACCGTGACCCTCAACATCAAGAATCCGGAGACCACGCGGCTCATCCGCGAGCTCGCGCAGGCCACCGGGGAGTCGCTGACACAGGCCCTGACCACGGCGGTCCGGGAGCGCCTGGGTCGCGTACGCGCGCAGGCCCAGCCGGACGACGTCTGGGCCATCGTGGACGAGATCCGGTCGCGGCTGCCCGCCGGCTACCTGGACCAGGATTTCGACGGCCTGCTCTACGACGAGACGACGGGGCTCCCCAGGTGATCGTGGACACGTCGGCGCTGGTCGCGATCCTGCGTCGGGAGGCGGACGCGCCCGCCATCCTCCAAGCGCTGCGGTCCCTCAGCCCGCGACGGATGTCGGCCGGGACCTACCTTGAGCTGGGGCTCGTCATCGACGGGGCGCGGGATCCGACGGCATCGACGCTGCTGGACGACCTGATCGAGGCGTTGGACATCACCATCGAGCCGGTCACGGCGGCCCAGGCCCGCATCGCTCGCGGCGCGCACCAGGAGTTCGGCCGCGGGAGCGGCCATCCCGCCGGCCTCAACTTTGGGGATTGCTTCGCCTACGCGCTGGCCAAGGATCTCGACGAGCCGCTGCTCTTCAAGGGCGACGACTTCGCCCAGACGGATATCCCCTTCGTGGGCCGGCGCCAGGAGCGCGGGCGCCTTCGCGAGCTCCTCGCCGCGTACGGCTGACGGCGCGGCACCGACCGATCGAGGGCCGTCCTGGCTTCTGAACTGCTAAGTTGGCACGAATTGGCACTCGATTAGCAGTTGCCCTCGGCCGCGGTCAGGCGCCCGCTGCTGGTCTGCCATCACGCCCCCGCCAGCCGCTCCATCTCCCCCACCACCCGATCCAGCTCGGCGATCAGGTCCGTGGGCGCGGCCGGGTTCGCCTGGAACGCCGTCACCAGCGAGCGGTACTACCAGATTGGGTCCGAATCCGGGTTGAAGCGCCCGAACATCGACGGCCCGTGCCGGCGGAGGTCCGCGACGATGCTGCGGGCGTTGTGGAGCTTGTCCGAGGCCGAGACCAGCAGCACCGCGGCGTCCGCGTGGGCCAGGTGGGCGATGTAGGCCTCCTTGCGCGGCGGCCAAGGCGGCTTCGACTCCTCGTGGGCATCCGTGCAGGCCAGGACCAGCCGGAGGACTTCGGAGCCGAAGGCCGCCACCGTCTCCCGCGCGCCGGGCGCGTAGTGGACGTCCTCGATGGCGTCGTGCAGGACGGCCGCGATGGCCTGGTCCTCGTTGGCCCCGTAGTCCAGGGCGATGCTGCACGTCCCCAGCAGGTGCGACGCGTAGGGAATGGTGGTCCCCTTGCGCAGCTGGGCGGCGTGCATCTCCAGGGCCACGCTCACGGCGCGCACGAACCGCGGGGTGTACGCCCACGGCTCCGCCGGGATCGGATGCCCGGCTGTCATCGGCTCACCATTGACGCATCTGGTGTCGGAATTCATACTCTCTTTAACTCAGTATGCATATTGGAGATTGGGTATGGGCAGCCGCGTTGGCGAGCGGGGCCAGGTGACCATCGAGAAGGCCATCCGGGAGCAGCTGGGCGTGTACGCCGGCGACCAGGCCGTCCAGCGGGTGGAGGACGGCCGCGTCGTGATCGAGTTCATCCCGGCACCACACGACCGAAGCCTGCTGGGTGTCCTGAAGGACAAGGTCCGGCGCTGGCCGGAGGACGAAAGCGACTTCGCGGCGATCCGCGAGTCGGCCTGGGAGACGCCCGATCCGGATCGGCTGCCACCCGTTGACGATCGGTCCGCATGATCGCGCTCGATACCTCGGTCATCGTCCGGTACCTGGTCCAGTCGCCGCCCGAGCCCGCCCGGCGCGCCGGCGAGCTGCTGGATGGTGGCGGGGAGATCGGGATCCCGGTGGTGGTGCTGCTGGAGACCGCGCACGTGCTCCGCACGATCTACGCGGTCCCGCGACCGGACGTCGCCACCGTGCTCATCGAGCTGCTGACGCGACGGAACGTGCGGCTCCTCGGCCTGGGCGTCGACGATGCGATCGACGCCCTGGTGCGAGCCCGGGCCCTGCCGGGGACGCCGATCGCCGACGCGCTCATCGTGGCCATGGCCAAGGCCGCCGGAGCGCGGCCGCTGTACACGTTCGACCTGGGGCTCGCGCGCCACGGGATCGAGATCGCCGTTCCGTGACGTTCCGCTGGTCTTGACCGCGCCCGTGGGACGTCCTACCATGCGTCCTACCATGTCAGAGACTTCTTCCTACCTCGCCACCGGCGTCGCGGAGGCGGTGACCCCGTACGGCGCGGATGGCTCGGGCGCCCCGCACACCAAGTTGTCCATCAGCCTGCCATCGGACCTGGTGGCCGTGATCCGCCAGGTCTCGGAGCAGACCGGGCTGACGATGAGCGCCACCATCGGTGCCTGCGTTCGCCGGACGCTGGCCCTGGTGGAGCAGGAGCGCCTGGACCGCGCATTGGAGCTGGACGCGGAGGAGAACCTGGCGTGGGCGGGTGCGCATCTGCCCGCCGCGGCGCGGCTCTGGGAGTCAATCGAGTGGTAGGGATCGGTCGCGTGCTGCCCCCAGTCGGGCCCCGGCGCGGCGACGTTCACTTCGTGGCCTTCCCGGACCTGGATGGTCGTGTCATCAGGGGGCCGCATCCCGCAGTAGTGGTCCAGTCGGACCGCCTGGCCCGGTCGGCCACCGTGATCGTGGCACCGCTGACTAGCGCCCCCCGCTCCGCCCCTGAACGTCCCCCGTACCTGGTGCCGCTGGCGGCCCGCGAGGCGGACCTGCCCCGGGATGGCTTCATCAAGTGCGACCAGCTGACCACGCTCCCGGTCTCCCTCCTGGGTCCCCGGGTTGGTCGGCTCAACCCCGAGGCCATGGGCCGGCTGGACGCCGCCCTGCGGTTCGTCCTGGCGCTCTGATCGGGCCGCCCGGCGGCTGAGGGCTATGCGGCGCCTCCGGGCCGCGCGTTCGGCACCGTCGCGAATCCCGCCGTCCGGAAGTCCGCGTCCAGCGCGATCGCCCGATCGATGCCCTCCCGCCGCATGCAGGCGAAGCTGGTCCGGTCGACCAGGGAGACGGAGGATTCGACCGTGTCTCGAAAGGCGGTCAAGGCCGCGGCATGGAGCTCCGCGTCCACCGGCATGACCTCCAGGGCAGGAAGCACGTGGTCGATGATGCCGGCGGCCGTCGCCGCGCCAAAGCGCCGGCGGGCCACCGCGAGGGTCTCAACCACGACGTAGGCGTGTGTCACGAGGCGCTCCGTGTGGCCGGCGGCGAAGGCCGCCACGACGCCCTCGTGCGCCGGGTCGTCGCGGTCCACCAGCGCCAGAATGCCGCTGGTGTCGACGAACAGGGTCACCAGCGATCCCCGCTCAGGACCTCATCGTGATCGCGCGCGACGGTGCCGGTTCCGGACGCCGCGGTGCCGGCCACCGACAGCAGCCCCTCCATCCGGGCCGCGCGCTCGGCGTCCTGGGTGGGCACCACCTGGTCCACCGCGTCGCGGATGACCGCGGCCAGCGACACGTGACGGCGGCGAGCCTCACGGCGGAGGCGCTCCATCTGCTCCTCGGTCAGCGAGACCTGCGTCCTGATCATGGGCGGGATGATAACAGTAGCGCTCCTGATGATGTAACCCTTGCCTTCCGCTGGCCGACGCGCTCGCGCCATCCGGGCCCAGCCCGACCGGTCATACCCCCATGTATTACCGGAGGCGGTAGTGCTTCGCCCTTAACGCGCTGACCGCCGCCTCCGCGTCGTTGGCGTAGATGATCCCGGCGAACGGGCGGGCGGCCGTGATGAGCTCGTACGCCTCCTCCGGCTCGTGGCCCAGCGCGCGCAGCACCGCGTAGGCGGCCGACGGCCCGCGGTTGATCCCCGCCCCGCAGTGGAGCAGCACGCGGGCGTTGGGGTTCGCGTCCAGCGCCCGCAGCGAGAAGGTGATCGACCGCTCGAACCAGGCCGTCCGCTTGGCCGTGCCGTCGTCCCAGGTGCCGTTGGCCAGGTGGACCGCCCGGCCGGCCAGGAGCCGGCGGACATCGGCCTCCAGCTCGCGGGCCGCGGTCACGACGTGGGTGATCCCGGCGTCCAGCACGGCCCGCGCGTCCGCCTCGTCCCAGAGCGCGCCGCCGGTGGCGACGCGCGGGGTGACGAAGTCGAAGTCCCCGGGCCGGCGGAGGGTCCACCCGCCCGGGGTCCAGGTCCGGCCGCCTGGCGTGCGGCGGCCGGGACCGGGTTCGGGAGTCCGCTCCGCCATCTCAGGCGTTTGGGTCACGCCGCATCGGCGCCCCCATCTCCATCCGCGACTTCATGCGGTACGCGGAGGCCGAATACGCCAGCTTGCGGGTCCCCTCCTCCTGCATGACCGACCAGCGCTCGGCCTCACGCTCCAGCTCGTCCACGATCCCGCGCAGGACCTCGTCGCGACCGGCATAGCCGCGGATCCGCTTGGCCACGGCGCGCAGGGCGTGGCGCGCCTGCTCCAGCTCGCCGCGGCGGTTGAGCGCCACCACGTCCCGGAGCGCCCGGTCCGCGTAGGCCCGCGCCACCAGGCGATCCACTTCCCGGTCGCGCGGCTGGCCGTCGTTGGCCAGGGTGTCCGCGTAGCGCCAGGTGAGCGTCTCGCTGTGGGCCACGCGCCCGTCGGCATCCGCCAGGGCCAGCTCCACGCCCACGGTGCGATCCACCTCGCCCATCGGGAAGGTGAGCGCCACCACCAGCCGGACCACCTGGTCGGAAACGAGATCGCCCAGGTGAACGACGCCCCCACCGGTCTTCGGCTCGAAGGCGAAGGCCCCGATGGGCTCCACCTGGATCCCGCTGGCGGGCCCTGCGGTGGCGAAGCGCAGCTGGACGCCGCGCGCGGTCACCTCCAGCAGCTCGCCGACCTCGGCCGCGATGAGGGTGGGGATGTCCGCCGGGCTGCCGATGAACCGGAAGGACCCGCCGCCGGCGTCGGCCATGGCGCCAAGCAGCGCCTCGTCGAAGTCCTCCCCCACGCCGAACGTGGAGGTGGAGACGCCGCGTGCCCTGAGCGCCGCAGCGTGCGCCGTCAGCTCGGACGGATTGGTGATCCCCTGGTTGGCCAGGCCGTCGGTCAGGAGGAGCACGCGGTTGACGGCCGCGGGATCCAGCGCCTCGGCGACCTGCTCCGCGCCGCTGAGCCAGCCGCCCGCCAGATTGGTGTTGCCGCGGGGCTCGATGGCCGCGATCGCGCGATCCGCCGACGTCTTGCCCTCGGCGGTCGCCGGACGGCCGGCCGCGACCACGTCGATTCGATCGTCGTAGACCACGACGGCGAACCGGTCGTCGTGGGCCAGGCGCGCGATGCCCTGGCGGACGGCATCCCGGGCCAGCTCGATCTTGCGGCCGCCCATGGAGCCCGAGCGGTCCAGGACGAAGGCCACGTTGACGCGCGGCCGAACGGAGGTGGCCGTGGCGGCGGGCGCGGTGACCTCCACCGCCAGGTAGCGGGTGGAGTGGTGGATGGCCCGGACCAGCCCGCGATCCGGGCGGACGGCGAGGGTGGGGGTGTTGCCGGTGGCGGCCCGGTTGGTGGCGGCGTCGGTGTGGGTGGGGGTCGTGTCGGTCATTTGATGTCCTCCTGGAGCTGCCGGGCGAACGCAATGAGGCGTTCGACAAGCCGGTTGTCCGAGCGGGTCAACGGCCGCCGGACGTGCAATTCGATGTCGGTGGTGATGGCGATGCGCTCCCACTGGGAGCGTTCGCCGAGGCTGGGGGGCTGTGGTGGGGTGATGGATTGGCTGGCCGTGGCGATGCGGGCCGACGAAGCCGACGGCGGGGGGGCCGATGGGACGGGGGCCGATCGGACGGGCAGGTCGCAGGCCGCGGGCGCCTCGGCACGCTGGCTGGATAGCGGGACCGGCGGTTCGCCGAGGTCCGTTGGGCCGATGGACCGCCTGGCGTGGATCAGCCGCGACGTCCTCGCCTGGGCCACCGGGGCCACCGGGACCTGCGGAGCGGATGCTCCCAGCGGGGCCGATGGGACCGGCGGAGCCGACGGCGCCGGAGGGGCTGATGGTGCCGGCAGCGTCCCGGACCGCGCCGAGATCACGCCCGAACCCGCCTGGCCCGTAAGCAGGGATCGGATGTAGTCCAGCGCCGAGGCCGGCTCGGCCGGCTGCTGGGGCGATGCCGGCGCCTCGGACAGGCTGGCGATGGAGTCCTCGTGGAGCGACGCCAGCCGGGTTCGGATCGCGGCAAGCGGCAGGTGGGCGTCACGGAGACGGGCAATCAGGCGGAGCCGCTGGAGCGTCTGCTCCGGGTAACGGCTGCTGGGCCCTTCGCGACCCGGCGACGGGATCAGCCCCTGGGCGATGTAGTAGCGGATGGTCCGCGCAGGCAGCCCGGTGAGCGCCTCGAGATCGGAGAGGGTGTAGTCGGCCATGGCGTCATACTGCCACTTGCCATGGCTACTGTCAATACCATACCACGTCTCGTAGCTCTTCCATGCGGGCCGGGAGGCCGGCCACGAACCGAGCGCGGGCGCTACCCGGCTGCCCTGGCTGTCTTGTTGCGACCGGCGTGACAGGATATCTTGACAATGACTGGCGTCAGGGTCTCCTGACGCCATGACCAGGCAGGACAAGCCTCGGGATGTCTACCCGCAGGCGCCCGCGCACCGCCGGCAGGGCCGGACGCTCCGCGAGGTGGCCATGCCATTGGTCGCGCCGCCGCAGCTCATGTCACTCGCGGCGATCGAGCGGGAGCTTCGCGCCATGGAGTCCCGGCGCGAGGAAGCGAACGCGGACGCGCGCGCCGCGGGCGACAGCTGGGACCAGGTCGCCGCAGTGCTCGGCATCTCGCGCCAGGCAGCGTGGGAGCGGTACCGAGAAGCGGTCCTTGGGCAGCTCACCGAATCGGATGCAGAAGACGAGGTGCTCGCCAATGCGCCGGAGTTCGACGACCGGGAGCTTGCCGCCTGGGGTGACCATGCCGCGGGACGGAGCGTGCGTCTCGAGGACCTGGACTGAGCGGCCCGTTCGCAGTTCAGCTTGGGACCACTGCTGCGCGTGAGTACGCCGGTCTGCCGCCGGACGTCGAGCGTGGCGTTCGTGCTGCCCTGACCCAGCTTGCCGTGGAAGCCGGCATACCGGGCCGATGGCCGGCTCCGGGCCCATCGCCCACAATGGTCGCCTGACGGCGGGTGCAGAGGACACCGAATTGGGCGAGATGATCGAGATCGCGGGCGCCAAGGGCACCATGCCCGTCTACATCGCGCGTCCGGACGGTCCTGGCCCATGGCCCGGAGTCCTCGTCATCGCCGACGCGTTCGGCATGACCGCCGATGTCCGCGCCCAGGCGGACTGGCTCGCGAGCGAGGGCTACCTTGCCGCCGCGCCGAACCTCTACTACTGGGGCGGGAAGATGCACTGCCTGGTCAGCACGTTCCGCCAGGCCGTCACCCGGAAGGGACCCGCGCTCGACGATCTCGAGGCCACCCGCGCCTGGCTGGCCGCCCAGCCGGGTGCCACCGGCAAGGTGGGTGTCATCGGGTTCTGCATGGGCGGCGGCTTCGCGCTCCTGCTCGCGGCGATAGGCGACTATGGGGCGGCCAGCGTGAACTACGGCCGCGTGCCGGGCGACGCGCTCAGGCTGCTGGAGGATGCCTGCCCGGTGGTGGCCAGCTACGGGGGCCGCGACCGGTCGCTGGCCGGCGCGCCCGCGGCACTGCAGGCCGCCCTGGCCGCCAACGAGGTCCCGTTCGACCTCAAGGTCTACCCGGACGCGGGCCACACGTTCATGAACCAACACGACGCTGCGGACGTGCCGCGCGTCATGACCCTGTTATCGCCGATCCTCGGCCAGGGCCACAAGCCGGAGGAGACGGCCGACGCCCGGCGCCGCATCACGGCGTTCTTTGGCACCCACCTGCAGCCGAAGGCCTGACGGCGGGCACGACGCTGCCCCGCGTGGCTTCCCGGGACGCCGCCGCCGGGTGGCGCCGGTAGCTCGACGAGGGTGGCGGCCCTCGCGAGCACCAACCGTGCGAGGGACACCAGCTGGTCGGCGGGGTGCTCACCGGGCGTGAAGCCGATCGAGAAGCAGAGGCGACCCTTGCGCACGGCCAGCAGGGCGAACGCCTGGCCGTAGTCGTCGGTCAGCTGCAGGACGGCGTCGTCCACCTCGGGGAGGGCCTTGCGGCCGGCGCCTTCGTCGCGAGGCGCGTCCAGCGGGGTGACGAACAGCCGCGCGGCATCGGCCGCGTCCGTGCCATGGAGCACGCGAAGCTCGATGGCGTCAACGCTGCCGTTCGTCGGCGCGTAGCGGCAGGCGGCACTCGCGGCACCGGCAATGGGCTGGGGGATCCCCGCGCCCGCGACGCCGGCAGCCGCGAAGTCGCCCGGGCCCAGGAGCCGGCACCCGTCGGACAGGACGGGGACGGGCACACCCGTGGCGAGGACCTGGCCAGGGGCGGGGACCTGGGTCGCGGCCGCCGACGCCGGTGCCGGCGTGGCCCGTGGACTGGCGGCCGCGCCGGCGCATGCCTCGAGCAGCAGGCCGGCGAGGATCATGCCCGCGAGAACGACCCCCGCGAGCCCCGCGCCTCGAGGCCGCGATCCGGCGCGCACCCTACTTGATCCGGACGCCGCGCATCACCACGGCCACGGGGTTCGCCAGCACGTCCGGGTCCTCGCGAGGGTCGGCATCGAAGGTGACCACGTCGGCCAGCTCACCCGTGGCGAAGCCGGGGAGGCCCAGGTAGGTTCGAGCGTCCGTGCTGGCGGCGCGCAGGGCCTGGGTTGGCGTCAGGCCGTGGCGCACCAGGTGGCGGATCTCGTCAAGGAGGCTGCCGTCGTTGTCGGTGCCGGCCAGGATGGTGACGCCGGCCGCGGCGGCGCGGGGCAGCTGCTCACGCATGTTGGCGCGGATGTCCTCCCAGAACGCGCGCGTTGCGGCGGGGAGGTCGTCGGGGAAGGGCTTGTTGAAGCCACACAGCGTGGGGGTTCAGGCGGCGCCGCGGGCGGCCATGGCGGAAACCGTGAGGGCGTCCAGCATGCAGCCGTGCTCAATCGAATCGATGCCCGCCGCGACCACCTCCGTCACGCCGGCCCACTGGCTATGGGCGGCGACGCGGGCACCCGCGGCGTGGACGGCATCGACGAGGGCGCGCAGGACGGCCGGCTCCCAGTTGGGCGGCTCGTCGCGCTCCCAGTCCGCGGTGACCTTGACCCACTGCGCGCCGGCAGCGATCTCGGCGAGGGCGGCGGGGATGATGGTCTCCGGGGTCACGGGGTCGTGGTACGGGGCAAACATCCGGCCCTGGGGTGCCAGGAAGCGGCCGGCGGCGATGAGGCGCGGGCGATCCTGGGCCGGTGTCAGCCGAAGGGTGACTGAACCGGGCGAGCCGGCGTCCCGAACCAGCAGGACGCCCGTGGGCGGGAGCGCGCGGAGGGTCTCCTCGGCCTCGGAACTCCCGAAGGGCCCGCCGCTCCGGATGGTCACGTGAATGTGGGAATCGACCAAGCCGGGCAGCGCGAAGCGGCCGGGCAGGGGCTCGGCGGGTGCGGCGCCGAGACCAGCCCCGCTGTCGGGCGGCTCGTCCGTGAGGCGACCGCCTGGGGTGATCCACAGGTCGCGGCGCTCGCCGTCGGGGAGCAGGGTGGCGGGAAGCCGCCAGGTCGTGTCGGTCATGGTGGTGCGCATTCTGCCGGATGGCTCGCGGGACGCCGGGAACCTATCCCCCGTTCACGAACCCCGTCGTGTCCACCGCCTCGAACGCCGACCCCGGGATCGCCTTCAGCGCGTTCAGCTGGTTGTCGTCGAAGCGCGGGTCGCTGGCGCCCTGGAAGAACCACGACGAGCCGTTGTCGGCCAGGAGCATCCCGAACGTCTGCATGGCCACCGCGATCACTCGCGCCTGTGCCGGCAGCGTCGCCACGTTGTACGACGCCTTCAGCCGGACCCGCAGCCCCATCGGCGGCAGCGCGGCGCTGGTCAGCGACGACGCGAAGTGGCGCGCGGGGTAGATGTACGCGCGCTGCGTGGTAGGGGCGGTGAATCGGATCGCGTGGTTGATCGCGCCGGCGACCACCTCCGAGTAGCGGACCAGGCCGGGCAGGATCGGCAGCCCGGCGGCGTCGGCGGAGGTCCAGCCGTCGGGGCGGAGCGCGTTGGAGCGCAGGTCCCAGGTGGCGCCGCTGCCGGCAGCCCAGGCACCGTTGACCAGCCGGCTGTCCCAGGTCTCGTACAGGCGGCAGGTCGAGGAATCCACGATCAGGATGTGGTGGTCGGAGGGCACCTCCATCGCGGGGTTGTCGGGGATGGGGTACGGGCCGGGATCGGACTCGTCGGCATAGTCGAAGGCCACGGTCACGCCCGGGATCCCGCTCACCACGTTGTACGGGATGCCGTACCCGGCGAAGGACCCGAAGTCGGGATGGAGCCCCTTCGACGCGCCGATGCTGCCGATCAGCGTCGCCGAATCGGACCGAACGGCCAGACCGGAAACCGGCCGGTTCCAGACGTTGGTCGCGGGGAAGACTGGGCAGCCGGCAATCGTTGGGCCCGGGCCGCTGGGCGGCGGGACGGTGGGCGCGGGGGTTGGGACGGGAGTGGGCGCGCGCGTGGGCGTCGGCGCGGGGGTGGGCGCGGGCGGGGCCGTGGGCAGCGGCGGGTCGGTGACCACGGGCGGGGCCGTGGGGTCGAAGGTGGGCTCGCTACCCGGGCCCGGGATGAGCGAGGCCAGCGGGCTGGAGCCCGGGCCGGTGGCGCCGGGGCCAGCCGAACCGGCCGGACCCCCAGAGCCGCCGGGGTCGCCCGACCCGAAGCCCGATGGCGAAGCCGCCGAGCCGGAAGCCGAAGGCGAGCCCCCGCCGGATAGCGACGATCCCGGCCCCTGGCTGAACAACAGTGCGATGTCGCCCGGCGAGCTGCTCCCGTCCCCCGGCCCCACGCCCGGGAACGGGCCGCTCCCGGCGAAGGTCAGCGCCAGGATCGTCAGCACCGTGCCGGAGGCGGCAAACCGCTGGCGGGCGGCGAAGGTGGGCAAACCAGGCATGCCGCCACTGTGCCCTGCCAGCCAGCCCGACGCCCCCGGCCGAAGGTCCGACCCGACCCGCCTCGGAGGTCCCATCGGGCGGGCGCCGGCGCCACCAACGAGGCGGCACGGACCACGGCCAGTGCCTCAGGTGCCGGGAGGCGCCGGGCGCAGCGCAGATCCAGCCCACACCCGCGCCACAGGGTGGGGTTAGCCCCACCCCCAAGACGCCCGCTGCCCGGCTGGGACGCGGCGCCTCCCGAGCCCAGCATTCGAACCACGAGATCCGGCCACGAATGGGCCGGGGCGGGACCGGCAGGGCGCCGGCCCGCACATGACAGGGGCCGATCCGCCAGGAGCGAGACCGGCAACGGAGGCAAGGGATGGTCAATCGCAGGTTGCTGAACTGGGGAGTCTTCCTCCTCGCGGCGGGCGGCGTGATGCTGGCCGCCAACGCCGGGATCCTGGACCCCGGGCTGGCCGCCCAGGCCCTGGCCCTCTGGCCGATCCTCTTCATCGCGTGGGGGCTTCGGCTCCTCCTGCGCCGGACGGCGCTCGCTACTCCGAGCGGCGCGTTCGCCGCCGCCATGCCGGGCCTCCTGCTGGGCGGCCTGGTCGTCGCGGCCCCCAGCGCCACGCCGGCCTGCCGGCTCGCGGAGCCGCCGACCTACGCGCAGCACCAGGGGACGTTCCAGGGCTCCGCCAGCGCCGAGCTGAACCTGTCGTGCGGCGACATCACGATCGCCACGACGAGCGGCACAGACTGGAAGGTCGAGACCGGCCAGACCGGGGGCGCCACGCCCATCCTCGAATCGGACGGCCACCGGCTCCGGCTGGCGACCGTCAGCCAGCGCTTCGTGGCCACCTGGCCCGGCGCCAACCCCCGCTGGAGCGGCGACGCCTTCCGGGTCACGCTGCCCACGGCCAACCCCATCGACCTCCAGGCGACCGTGAACGCGGGCCGCGCCCGCTTCGACCTCGCCAACGCCCGGCTGGGCCGGGTCAACCTGGACATCAACGCGAGCAGCCTCGACATGGACCTGTCGACGGCGACGCTGGACCGGCTGGTCATGGACGTCAACGCCTCCAGCGCGACGATCCGCCTGCCGAGGGCTGCCTCCTTCAGCGGCGACATCTCCATCAATGCGGCGAAGGTCTCGATCTGCGTTCCGCCCGAGCTTGGGCTGCGCGTTCGGTCCACCACGGTCCTGGGCTCGTCTCACCTGAACGGGCTGATCAAGACCAACGGCGCCGGCACCAGCAGCGGCTGGGAAACCCCCAACTACGCGTCCGCTGCCTACAAGGCGGACGTGACCGTCGACACAAACGTTGGTAGCGTGGACATCAATCCTGTGGGAGGCTGCAAGTGAACGGCAAGCGACTGTACCGGTGCCGCGAGGACCGGCAGCTCGCCGGCGTGGCCGGCGGCATGGCGGAGTACCTGGAGATCGACCCGACGATCGTTCGGATCCTGTGGATCCTCTCGGTCTTCCTGGGCGGCTTCACGCTCCTCCTCTACGTGATCATGGCCTTCGTGGTGCCGCTGGAGCCTCGGGGCTATGCGGGCCCGATGGGTCCGAACCCGGCCGGGACGAGCGCCTCGACCCCGGCCGAGGCGACGGGCACCGGCGACGGGACGATCAATGCGGCCGAGACCGATGCAACGACCGGCGGCGAGGCGGCCGGACCAGGCACGGGACCAGGCGCACATGGCACCACTGGCTGGACGGGTCCGACCTACTTGACCCACGGCGGCAACGCGACCGGCTGGACCCCCGGCCCGGCGCACCGCGAGGCGCGCAGCGGCCGCGGCAGCGGCAGCGGCAGCGCGACAATGGTGTTCGGGATCCTGCTGGTGGTCTTCGGCGGCATCGCCCTGCTGGGCCCGCTCTTCCCCGGCTGGCTCGTCGGTGCCCACCTTGGCCCGGCGTTCCTGGTGGCCCTTGGCATCGCGCTCCTGGCCGTGGCGCTCCGCCGCCCCGCGGCGAAGGCCTGACGGCGCACGCGTGATGAGGGCGGTGCTCCCGTGCTGATCTTCTCCGGCATCGCGATCGTCCTCGGCGTGCTCCTGACCCTGAGCGCCCTGCTGGGCGCCAGGGTCGGCCGCGCGTCGGCAAGAGCGGACGGCTGGCCGGGCGGCGTCCGCCGGTTCCTCCTCTCCCCCATCGACCCCGCCACGTGGGAGTCCGCGTGGGCGATCGGCCAGGGGTTCTTCGTCGGGACCATCGGGTTCAGCCTGGTCGTCTCGATCTTCTCCACCGGGGCGTCGTTGCTCGTGGTCGGCATCGGCGTGGTGCTGGTCGGGGTCGGCGTCGAGGTATCACGGGTCATCGCCGGCATCGAGCGGGGCCGGGTCTCCGTCACGGGGACAGCGCCGCTCCTCGCCCACGGCTACCGGCCGCGGGGCCAGGGCGCCCGCGACCTGGCGATGGCGGTCTTCCTGGACCTGAATCGCTGGCGTGACGTCGCCTACGTGTTGATCTCGTTCCCGCTCACGGTCATCGAGTTCGGGGTGACGATCACCCTCTGGGCGGCCACGCTGCTGCTGCTCTCGATGCCGGCCTGGATCGGCGACGTCGGCGGAGCGGCGGCGATCAGCGTGGGATCCGGGCCGGTGACCGGGCCACTGGCCGACTGGGTCGTGATCCTCGCCTTTTCGGCGGGCGTCGTGCTCCTCTTCGTCGCCTCGTCGGTGACGCAGGCGCTCCTGGCGCTCCATCGCGCGGTGGTCGCGGGGCTGCTGTGCGAATCGGAGCAGCGGGCGTTGCATCGGCGGGTGGCCACGCTGGAGGGCAGCCGCCGGGCCGTGCTGGACGTGGAGGCGAGCGAGCTGCGCCGGATCGAGCGGGATCTCCACGACGGCGCCCAGCAGCGGCTGGTGATGCTGGCGATGAGCCTGGGCATGGCGGCCGAGAAGATCGACGACGACCCGGCCCGCGCCAAGGCCATGGTCCTGGAGGCCCGCGAGCAGGCCCGCCAGGCGCTGGCGGAGCTGCGCGACCTGGCCCGCGGCATCGCGCCATCCATCCTGATGGACCGTGGGCTGGTCCCGGCGCTGGAGTCCATCGCTGGCCGGACGCCCGTGCCCACCTCCGTGCTCAGCACTGTCCCGGTGGGGATCCGCCTGCCGGACGCCATCGAGCGGGCGGCCTACTTCGTGGTCGCAGAATCGCTGGCCAACGTGGCGAAGCACGCGGCGGGTGCGGCGGGTGCCGACGCAGCCCTCGCTCCCGGCCAGGCCGCCACGCGCTGCGAGGTCCGCTGCCGGCCCGATGGCCCCAACCTGGTCGTGGAGGTCTGGGATGACGGGGCGGGTGGCGCAACGCTGGTCCCGGGCGGGGGGCTGGCAGGCCTGCGAGACCGGGTGGAGGGCGTCGACGGGACGCTGACCGTGGAGAGCCCGGTGGGCGGCCCCACCCTCATCCGGGCGACGATCCCGGTGGCGGGCCGCGTCACCCACGCGGCCCCGACGCCGCCCCCGGCCCCCACCGGCGACGGCTGGGTTCGCTAGGCGGGCACGTGCCACTCGGGCAGCCCGGGGCGGCGACAACGCATCCGGCCGCGCCGGATTCGGCCGCCCGGGCGCATCATGCGGTCAACGTCCGGCCTCTGGAGTTGAGGCCCATGCGCAGCGACATCGTCCCCGGCGCCCAGTTCCCCGACTACACGCTCCCCGACCACACGGGTCGCCTGCATCGGCTGTCCACGCTCCAGGGCCGTGATCCCATGATCCTGGTCCTGTCGCGCGGCCACCACTGTCCAAAGGATCGGATCCAGCACCGAAACCTGGTCGGGCTCTGGCCGGAGATCCGTCTGGCCTACACGAAGATCGTGACCATCACCACGGATGCGCAGCGCGAGGCCAGCGAGATGCGCGACGGGGTCAGCGCCGAGTGGCCGTTCCTGTGTGACCCGGGGCGAACGGTCCAGCAGGACCTGGACGTCGGCGAGTACACGGACCCGGACCACAACCCCATGGTGCCGCACGCGCTGGTGCTGGCCCCCGGCCTGGAGATCCACTCCATCTACAACGGCTACTGGTTCTGGGGCCGGCCCACCTACGAGGACCTGCGCCGGGACCTGCGCGCGGTCACGCGGCGCGTCCGGCCGGACTGGGACCTGGGCGCGCCCGGGCTGCGCGAGCGCTGGGACTCGGGCGATCGGACCGGTTTCTGGCCCTACCGGGGCTGACGGCGGGCGTCGTCAGCCCCGAATCGCGGCGACGGGCGCAACCGTCGCCGCTAGTAGGTCAGCCGGACCGCGGCACCATCGAGTGAGAACGTCCTCGACGTCGAGCTGGCCACGTCGATGACCCGGACCCGGAAGTTCGTCCCGAAGTCCGCCGCGGACCACGCTCGCCCCCACAGGTCCGCCGTGGTGCCCAACGTGTAGGTGGTCAGGGTGGTGCCCAGGTTCGCCGTGAGCTTACCGGTGGTCCAGCTGGTCCCTCCGTTCCAGGAGAGCTGGACGCAGAACTTGGGCGAGCTGCTCGAGGAGTTCACCTGACCGCGGAGCTGGACCTCGATCCCCTTGACCGCGGCCGCTCCGGGCAGGCCGAAGCCGTACCCGGACAGGAGCTCCTTGTCACGGAGGGTGCTGGTACAGGACTGGCTGGAGCCGGTCCCGCTGTTGGCATCCGTCGCAAGGTTCCCATCAAAGGCGAACAGGTTGGCGGCGTTCGACTCATAGCCGTTGTTGTCACCGGCACCGCTCGTCACCGCGGCGGCGGTCGTCGGGAAGATCCAGGCGGTCTGGGTCGGCGTGGGGGTCGGCGACGGGGAAGGCGTCGGCGACGGGACCGGTGAAGGGGACGGAGTGGGGACGGGCGTCGGCGCGGGGTCCGGCTGGGCGACGCAGTTGGGCAGGGTGAACGACGCGATACGCGTCCGCCACGGCGCCGAGCCGGTCGTCTGGACGTACTCGCTGGTAAACCAGAAGGTGCAGTTGTCCGTGGGATCCACGGCCAGCATGCTGTAGTCGCCCCAGCGCGACGCGCTGTGCGTCTGGGCGCCCGTGCCGTTGATGATGGTGCCCTCGCCCTGGGGGAGCGTCCCGAGTGGGTCCGTGGCGACGCGCCCGGTGTACCGGATGGACGGATACATGGTGGCTGCCGAGACCGAGTACCCGAGCGCGATCCCGCCGCTGCCGTTCATCGCCGCGCTGGCCATCCAGCGGTTGTTCGCGTCGGGCGAGAACGTACCCTGCTGGAAGATCACCCAGCCCGAGCCGGTGTTCCGCAGCTCGTACCAGCGGATGCCCGCGTGATCGGCGCTGTCGACATCCACGGTGTGGTTGACGACCAGTGACTGGTGGTCACCGAAGTTGCGGTACTGCAGCCGGTACATCAGCCGGTCGGCCAGGGTATCCAGCTTGGCGGTGGTGCCTTGCTGCGGGATGCAGCTCCGCGCGCCGTTGCACAGGTTGTAGTCGAACGCCGCCGTGGGCAGGGTGGGCGCCACCTTGGTGAAGCTGGAGCTGGCGGTGTTGGCCCAATCCACGTGGAAGTTCCAGATCTGGAGCTGATCGGGCGAGTAGCCCCAGGCGTCGTCGTCGAACTGCATGAAGGCATTTGGGGCGCCGCTTGGCGGAGTGGGGCCGTCCAGGTCGGACGGGAGCATGCCGCCCAGCTGGTAGCGCGGATCGCTCGTGTTGGTGGTGTACATGTCGAACTTGACCATCCGGGCGGGCTGGCCCTGGAGCATCTTGTCGCGCTCGAAGACGGCGACGCCCTGGCCGCCCCACGACGTGCCGTTGGTGAACTGGTTGACGGACATGTAGTACCCGTCCGGCCAGACGCCGAAGTGCGGGTAGTCGTTCATCTTGGTGGTGCTGTACAGGAAGTCGTAGCGGTACCAGGCACCGGTCGGATCCGGCGTCTGCGAGATTGCGATGCACTCGTGGTAGCCGGCTGCTCCACCCGGGAGCGCGAACTGGCTGACCATCCAGCGATCCGCGAGCGGGTCGTACAGGACGATTGGATCCCCATCGTTGCGGGTCTCGCAGTAGCCGCCGAAGCCGGCCCAGATGGTGTTGCCGTTGGTTGGCCCGTAGAGGACGGTCCCGGACTTGCTGTAGACGGCCAGGCTCAGGTTGACGAACTGGACGTAGTGGTTGGGGCCCACGTCGCCGTTCGTGTCCGGCGGCAGCACGCCGTTGCGATTGTTGATGCCCTCGAAGCTCTGGATGGGCGCGGAGACGGATGTCGCCGAGACGGGGCCTGCGGGCTGGAGAGCGGGATCGAGCGCCGCGCTGCCGGAGGCTCCCCTGCCCGGGGCTCCCGGGCCGTCGCGCCCGGCGATGATCTTCTTCGGCTTCACATTGGACGGGTCGTCCACGACGGGGGTGTAGCTGAGCTGGGTGGGCATCCCGGCCAGGGGGGCCGACACGTCGTGCCGCTCAGCCTGGACCACCGTGAACGGGCCGTCCACACCGGCTCCACGGTCCCCGCCACCGACCGACACCCCGACTGGCGCGTTGGCCCCACGGTCGGACACGGCTGCCGGGGTGAGCGCCGACGACAGGATTGACATCGTCACGACCACGGCGACGCCGGCGATTGCGGCGGCGAACCAGGTGCGTCGCGGAAGGCGCATGCGCTGTGACCCCCAGGAGTTGGCTTCAGGTTGGGACGAGGCGTCATGTTGTCACACGCGGCCGTCGATGGGAATCCCCACAGCCGTACCTCACCCCCCAGACCCAGGTCCGCCCGCGGGGCGTCCGCCGGCTCGGCTTCGACCGCCGGGCGTCCGCCGGCTCGGCTTCGACTTCGCCCTATCCGCCCAGGTAGGTCAGGACCGCCAGGACCCGGCGGTGATCGTTCTCCGTGTCGGGCAACTCCAGCTTCCCGAAGATGTTGCTGATGTGCTTCTCGGTGGCGCCCTCGCTGATGCCCAGCAGCACGGCGATCCCCATGTTGGTGCGGCCCTCGGCCATCGCCGCCAGGACCTCCCTCTCGCGCGGGGTCAGCGAGGTGATCCGGTCGTCGGCGCGCCGAGGGACCATGAGCTGGGCGACAACCTCGGGGTCCAGGGCGGTCCCGCCGCGGGCCACCCGGCGGAGCGCATCCATGAAGTCGCGCACGTCCGCCACGCGGTCCTTGAGGAGATAGCCCACGCCGCCGGCGCGATCGGCGAGCAGTTCCGTCGCGTACTGGCGCTCGACGTACTGGCTCAGCACAAGCACCGGGGTCCCGGGGACGCGGCGTCGGGCCTCGATGGCGGCGCGCAGCCCCTCGTCGCGCTGGGTGGGCGGCATCCGGACGTCGACGACGCTGACGTCGGGGCGGTGCTCCACGACGGCGGCCACCAGCGACGGGCCGTCGGCGACCTTGGCGACCACCTGGCCGCCGGATTCGGAGATCAGCGAGGCCAGCCCCTCTCGGAGCAAGGCCGAATCTTCGGCGATGACCACCCGGAGCGGCGCGCTGTCCACGCGCCGATGATGCACCAGCGGGCAGCGCCGCGGGAAGGGGGGCGGCGTGGGACTGCGGTGGATGGGGCCATTCCTCCATCCGGCGGGCGGCGGCAGGACGGTTGGCCCGTTGACCCCGGTGGGGGGCGTTGGTGATACTGACGCAACGTAGAGGGAGAGCCAATGACTCGTGACGCCGACGTCCCTTCCATGGGCAGCACGGCCCCCATGGCCGAGACCGAGACCCTGCCTCCGCCCGATTGGGCCGAGGGCGACGCCTCCGTCCACCTCGAGGACCTGGTCGTCGCGCCACTACCCGAGCTGCACGGGCACTTCAAGGTGGGCGCCTCGTGCAGGATCGAGCTGATCGGCGCGCACCTGCGCCTGCGCGCCACGCTGCTGCTGGGTGGCCATCGCCGGCTGTCGGACTTCCTGAACAACCACGACGGACTCCTGGAGTGCCGCGACGCCACGGTCTTGCGCCGCAACGGCGTGCCGACCAAGGTCACGGCCAGCAGCATCTGGGTCAGCCCATCCGACGTCACGCTGATCGGCGACCTTGATGCGGCTGCGGGTCCCGGCTCGCCGCGCGAGTTCGTCCAGCCGCGTGCGCGGCGCCCGATCGTCGTCGTGACACCTGGCCACACGCTGACCGGGGACGTCTACCTGGCTCCGGAGGCGGAGCTCTCGGTCTTCATCGCGTCGAACTATCCGAGGTTCCTCCCGCTGACCGGCGTCCGGACCCGCTCGCTCGCGGACCGGCGGATCCTGGCGGGCTACGACTTCGTGCTGCTCAACCGAAGCCAGATCGTCGCGGTGACGGCGCTCCAGCCCGGCATGGGGACGGGCCGCGCCGCAATCTGAATGCGGTGCGACGCGGCACGGCGGGGCGACGCGGCACGGCGGGGCGACGCGGCACGGCCGGGCCTCGCCTACACCCCCGGCCCCAATCGCAGCACCAGGCCGCTTCGGCTGGCCACCAGCGCAAGACGGCCCCACGACCAGCCTCAGACCAGGCGGGCGAACAGCTCGTTCGAGAGGAGACGGCCCGTCGTCGTCAGGGCCACGCGACCGCCGGGTGCCTCGGCCACGAAGCCGCCTTCCAGCGCCCAGGCCAGGTGCGGAGCCAGCGACCCTGCCTCGGCCTCGGCGAGCGAGAGGCCCGTGTCGAGCCGAAGGGCGAGGATCGCGGCCTCGGCGGCCGCGGTGCGCGCGTCCAGGGTCTCCGATCCGCCGGGCGGCGGCTCGGGCGGCTCGTGCGGGGCGCCCGGCGTGCCCAGCAGCGCCGCCAGATAGCCGTCCAGCCTGGCGCCATTCCAGCGCCGAGTGGTCCCGTCGAACGCGTGGGCCCCCGGGCCCACGGCCTCGTACGGGAGGCGCTGCCAGTAGGCCAAGTTGTGCCGGCTCTCGTGCCCGGGACGTGCCCAGTTGCTGATCTCGTAGCCCCGGAAGCCGGCCGACGCCAGCCGCTCCACCGCCAGGCGGTACTGGTCCGCCGCGCGGTCATCGTCCTGGCGGGCGCGGGCACGTTCCCGCCAGCGGCGCGCGCCGGCCGTCGCGGGGAGGTGGTCCCCGCCGGGCCCGGTGAGTCCTTCCGCGTCCGGGTCGTCGAGCGTCAGCGCGTAGAGGGAGAGGTGCTCCGGGCCCAGCCCAATCGCGGCGTCCAGCGAGGCGGCCCAGCGCTCCAGCGTTCCACCGGGAATGTCGTAGAGCAGGTCCAGGTTGATCGACGCGATGCCGGCGCCCCTCGCCAGGTCAAGGGCCGCGGCCACGTCGGCGGGCTTATGGCGACGGCCGAGCGCGCGCAGCTCGGCGGGGTCAAGGCTCTGGACCCCGAACGACACGCGGTTCACGCCAGCTGCGGCAAACCCGGCAAGGTCGCCCCGATCGTCGGTGCCCGGGTTGGCCTCCAGCGTGATCTCTGCGCCGGCCGCCATCCCGAATCGCCGCGCGATCAGCTCCAGGAGGCCGCCAACCGCCGCGGCAGCGAGCAGCGACGGCGTGCCCCCACCCAGGTAGACGCTCCGGAGCGCCGGGCGGGCACTCCCCCACCGCTCGTCGAGCGCATCGGCGCGCAGGCGCAGCTCGGCGGTCAGCGCCTCCACGAAGGGCACCACCTGGCTGCGCGGCCCCCGCGCGAGGGCCCCCGCGTAGACGACGAAGTCGCAGTAGGGGCAGAGCGAGACGCAGAACGGGACGTGGACGTACAGGGCGACGGGTGGCGCGGCGCGTGGGGCGGCCAGGGCCGGGTCAGGGGACTGGGCCGGGGACCCGCCGGTGGTCGTGCCGGTCGTGCTGGCCGCCCCCAGGTCAGGCTGGGGCGCACCCGCGCCGGGCGAGGCGGGCAGTGGGCCCGCCGTCATCGATCGCGCGTGGTCTGGCTTCGGGTGGGAATGGTCCGCCACCCGTCGGGCGGCCGCCGGCGGCGCTCGATCTCCTCGGCCTCGCGGCCCTTCGGCAGCGGCGAGCCGGCGTGGCCCGTGACCAGGAAGACCGATGTGCGCATGACGGCGTGGCCGAAGAATGCGGCCGCGAACCCACCCGACACCACGGTCACCCAGCCGCCCAGGAACCCCGCCACCAGGGCGAGCGCGAACATGTACGGATCCCGCCCCGGCGCCCCGGCCCGCGTCGAGAGCACGTAGACCAGCGCCTGGATGATCACCGCGGCCATCGTGTTGACCCCCGCGATGACGAGGAAGCCCAGCAGCGCGCCGCGGAAGATTGCCTCGTCCAGGAAGGCCGTGACGACGTCGTTGACCAGCGCGCCTGGGTACGCACGGGCGTCCGGCAGCCGGACCTTGCCGTAGCGATACCAGGAGTACCCGACGGCCTGGGCAGCCCCGACCAGCGCGTAGAGCAGGCCGAGGAGGATCGTGGCGCCGCGATCACCGGTGCCCAGGTAGAGCTCGCGCGAAGGCGCGGGATGGAGCACGATCACGGCGAGGACCAGCGCCGCGCCCAGCCCGTACCAGGCCAGTCGCCGGAGCCTGGAGGGCGGTCGACCGTCGGTGGGCTCGTCGTACTCGGCGGCGCCAAAGCGCTGCGCGTCGAGGCGCAGGAGGACCAGGAGCAGGGTCAGACCAAGGGCGATCAGGACACGGAGCGGATCCGGGATCGACCCGATCATCAGTCTTACTCCTCCCCCATCCCCAGGATGGCCAGGAAGGCCTCCTGCGGAATCTCCACCGATCCAACCCGCTTCATGCGCTGCTTGCCTTCCTTCTGCTTCTCCAGCAGCTTGCGCTTGCGGCTGATGTCACCACCGTAGCACTTGGCCAGCACGTTCTTGCGCATGGCCCGGACGGTCTCGCGGGCAATGACGTTGCTGCCGATCGCCGCCTGGATGGGGATCTCGAACATCTGGCGCGGGATCAGGATCTTCAGGCGCTCCGTCAGCTGGCGGCCCAGCGACTGTGCCTTGTCCCGGTGGCAGATCAGGGACAGGGCATCGACAGGCTCGCCGTTGACCATGATGTCGACCTTGACCAGGTTGGCGGCCCGGTAGTCGGTCTCCTCGTAGTCCATCGAGGCGTAGCCCGCTGTCCGGCTCTTGAGCTGGTCGTAGAAGTCGACGATCAGCTCGGCCAGCGGCAGCTCGAACTTCAGCAGGACACGCTGCGGGTCCAGGTAGTCCATCCCCTCGAACGCGCCGCGGCGGTTGGTGGCCAGCTCCATGAGCGGGCCGATGTAGGTCGATGGCGTCACGATCGAGAGGCGCACCCACGGCTCGCGGATCTCCTCGATCGTCCCGGAGGACGGCAGGAGCGACGGGTTATCGATCGTGATCACGGGCCCATGGATGAGCTGCACCTGGTACTCGACGGATGGCGCGGAGGCGATCAGGTCCAGGCTGAACTCGCGCTCCAGGCGCTCCTGGACAATCTCCATGTGGAGGAGTCCCAGGAAGCCGCACCGGAAGCCAAACCCCAGGGCCACCGAGCTCTCCGGCTCGTAGGTGAACGACGCGTCGTTGAGGTGCAGCTTCTCCAGCGCGTCGCGCAGGAGCGGGTAGTCCTCGCCGGAGAGCGGGTAGAGGCCGGCGAAGACCAGGCTCTTGGCCTCCTGGTAGCCGGGCAGCGCCTCTGCCGCGGGCCGGACGGCGCTGGTCAGCGTGTCGCCCACCTGCGCTTCGCGGACGTTCTTGAGGCCCGTCGCGGCGTAGCCCACCTCGCCCGCGACCAGCAGCTGGACCGGCACCAGCTGCGGCCGGAAGACGCCCAGCTCCAGCATCTCGCTCTCGGCACCCGACGCCATCAGGCGGATCCGGTCATGGGCGTGGAGGGTGCCGGCGGCCAGCCGCACGTAGTTGATGACGCCCTTGTAGGCGTCGTAGTGGGAGTCGAAGATCAGGGCCTTGAGCGGCGCCTCCGGGTCGCCCTTGGGCGGCGGGATGCGGGCGACCACGGCTTCGAGGATGTCGACGATCCCGATACCTTCCTTGGCCGATGCCAGGATGACCTCCTCGCGCGGGATCGCGAGGATGTTCTCCAGCTCCTCCATCACCACCTCGGGCTGGGCGGAGGGGAGGTCGATCTTGTTGATGACCGGCACGATCGTCAGGCCCTCCTTGAGGGCCAGGTGGACGTTCGCCAGGGTCTGCGCCTCGATGCCCTGGGCCGCGTCCACCACGAGGATGGCGCCCTCGCACGCCTGCAGGCTGCGACTGACCTCGTAGCTGAAGTCGACGTGGCCGGGCGTGTCGATGAGGTTCAGGCCGTAGACCAGGCCGTCCTTGGCCAGGTACTCCAGGCGGACGGCGCGCGCCTTGATGGTGATGCCCTTCTCGCGCTCCAGGTCCATGGAGTCCAGGACCTGGGACATCATCTGGCGGCCTTCGACCGTGTGCGTCACCTCCAGCAACCGGTCGGCCAGTGTGGACTTGCCGTGGTCGATATGGGCGATGATCGAGAAGTTGCGGAGGCGGTCCTGCGGGATGGTCACGACGCCGGAGTGTAGCCGGTCCGGGGGTGGTACCTCCCGAGGTGGCGGGCGAGCCCTCCGCGGGCCCTGTGCCCGTCTGCTCGGCCAGCCGCGCAAATGCTGCGTTAACAGCCGCGCGTATGCTGAGCGAGATGGCACGCACCATCCTCGTGGTCGAGGACGAACCCACCCTGCGCGAGACGCTGATGGAGGCGCTCGAAGGCGAGGGCTACCGTGCGATCGGTGCGGGCGACGGCCGCGAGGCCCTCGTGCGCTTCCGCGCGGACCGGCCTGACCTGATCCTCCTTGACCTGATGCTCCCCGAGCTTTCAGGGATCGAGGTCTGCCGGATCATCCGCGCCGAATCGGGGGTCCCCATCGTGATGCTGACCGCGCGCAGCTCCGAGGTGGACAAGGTGGTGGGCCTGGAGCTTGGCGCCGACGACTACGTGACCAAGCCATTCAGCGTTCGGGAGCTGTCCGCTCGAATCCGGGCCATCTTCCGGCGCGGCGAGCAGGTCTCGGCCGCGCCGCCCGCGCTGGTCGACCTGGGGCCCGTCCAGGTGGACCTGGCCGGGCATCGGGTCCTTCGGGACGGCGAGCCGGTCCCGCTCAAGCCCAAGGCCTTCGAGCTCTTCGCCTTCCTGGTCCGGAATGCCGGCCAGGTCTTCACCCGCGACCAGCTGCTGGAGCGGGTCTGGGGCTACAACTACGCCGGCGAGACGCGGACGGTGGACGTCCACGTCCACTGGCTGCGAGCCGCCATCGAGCCCGACCCGGCGCAACCACAGCTCATCCACACGGTCCGCGGCGTGGGCTACGTCTTCCGCCGACCCGGCTGAGCCGCTAGGGGTTGAGGTCCTCGACCTGGCCGATCGCCAGGTAGACGACGTCCTCCGCGATGTTGGTCACCCGGTCGCCGATCCGCTCCAGGTAGTAGGCGGCGAACAGGACGAAGGCGCCGGGCTCCACGTTGGCCGGGTCGGCCTGCATGCTCCCGATCGTCTCCGTGAACGTCCGGCCATACAGGTGGTCCAGCTCATCGTCCCTCTGGGCGACCACGCGAGCGGCTTCCGGGTCCAGGTCCACCAGCGCGCGCAGGATCCCGTGGAGTTGCTCCGCGGCAAGCTCCCCCATCCTCGGCAGATCGCTGGCGCGGCCGGGACGAGTGGCGGTGCCCAGCTTGAGGGCCTGCTTGGCGACTGACGCCGCGTGATCCCCCATCCGCTCCAGCTCGCTGGCCACGTGGTCGAGGGCCATGAGGAAGCGCAGGTCGCGAGCCACAGGTGCCTGGGTGGCGATGGTCAGCGCGATCCGCTGCGAGACGGACCGCTGCGCCTCGTTGACCTGGCCATCGCTGCGGATCACCGCCAGCGCAGAGTCCGCATCGTGGCTGACGAGGGCCGCGATGGCGGCCCGGATCTGGGCCTCCACCAGGGAGCCCATGCGGAGGATCTCGTCCTTGATCTCGCGTTCGCCGCGGTCGAGGGCGAGACGCTGAGGCGGCTGCGCCGCAGGCTGCTCATGCATTCGGACTCATGTCTCCCTTCAGACCAGCTCACGCTCGTCCGAGCGAACGCGCTCGGTGAGTGCCATCACGATGCCCAGCCGGACAGCGCCGAACCGGTCCATCAGCCGGACAAATTCCTCACGCCGGATCTCGATGGCCCGGACCTCCGTCTCGGCGACGACCGTCGCGGTTCGCGGTCGGCCATCCACGAGCGAGATCTCGCCGAAGAAGTCGCCGGGACCAAGGGTCTTGATCAGGCGGCCATGGCGGGCGACCGACGCCCGTCCCGCTAGCAGCAGGTAGAACGCCACGCCTTCATCACCCTCGGCGGTGATGACCTGACCCTGGCCGAATGTCGTCTCGGATGCCAGCGCCGCCAGCGCATCGAGCGCCCGATCGGTCAGGCCCTGGAAGAGTGGGACGCGCTGGAGGTCGTCGAGATTGGCGCGCATGCGTTCCTCCCCGCCTCTCAGCCAAACCGGCCGGAGACGTAGTCTTCGGTGAGCTGGTGCTGCGGGTTGGTGAAGATCCGGCTCGTCGGGCCAAACTCGACCAGGTAGCCCGCCCGGTCATCCCCCATCGTGAAGAACGCCGTCTGATCGCTGACCCGCGCAGCCTGCTGCATGTTGTGGGTGACGATCACGATCGTGTACGTCTCGCGCAGCTCGGCGATCAGCTCCTCGATCCGGAGCGTGGCGATCGGGTCCAGGGCCGATGCCGGCTCGTCCATGAGGATCACCTCGGGATCCACGGCGAGCGCCCGCGCGATGCACAGGCGCTGCTGCTGGCCGCCGGACAGGCTGGTGCCGTTCTCCTTGAGCTTGTCCTTGACCTCGTTCCAGAGCGCAGCGCGCCGGAGCGACGACTCCACGATGCCGTCCAGCTCGGACTTTGCGCGGCGGCCCGTCAGACGGACACCCGCGACGACGTTGTCATAGATGGACATGGTCGGGAACGGGTTGGGACGCTGGAAGACCATGCCCACGAGCCGGCGGAGCTCGACGGGATCCACATCCGCGGCGTAGACATCGGCACCGTCAAGGCGAACCGAGCCCCCCACCCGGGTACCTGGGATCAGTTCGTGCATCCGGTTGAGGGTGCGCAGGAACGTGCTCTTGCCACAGCCCGAGGGCCCGATGATCGCCGTCACGGACCGCCCCGGGATCGCGAGATCCACGTCCCGGACCGCACGGAACGTCCCGTAGAACACGTTCAGCCCGCGGATCTGGAGCTTGGGACTGGGGGCCGGCTGCTCCGGCATGGCGGCGACGGCATCAAACGCCTCCGGCCGGGTCGGCGCGCTGCGGTCGGCGGCGGCGGCAGGCTCGGGCACGTTGAGCGCTCCGTTCAGGCTGACTGGAGTCTTGATGGCCATGCGTCTCCTATCCGCCGATCTGCCTGCCCCACGTCCGGGCACGGACGGCGACGTTGATGATGAGGACCATGAGCATGAGCAGGAAGGCGGCGCCCCATGCCTGCTGGTTCTGGGCCTCGTACGGCTGGCGGGCATTCATGTAGATGAACAGGGGGAGGGCGTCCATCGGCCGGCCGAAGTCGCCCACGTTCACCAGGCGGCTGCCCAGGGCGGTGAACAGCAGGGGCGCCGTCTCGCCCATGGCCCGGGCCAGGGCCAGCATCACGCCGGTCAGGATGCCACCCAGCCCGCTGGGGATGACCACGGACAGCACGGTGCGCCAGACGGGGATCCCCAGCGCCAGGGCGCCTTCGCGAAGGCTGCGTGGCACGAGGCCGAGCATCTCCTCGGTGGTTCGAAGGATCACCGGGACCATGATCAGGGCCAGCGAGACGCTGCCCGCGAAGGCGTTGAACTGCTTGAACGGCAGCACGAGGAACGTGAAGACGAACAGGCCGATCAGGATGGACGGGACGCCGACGAGGACGTCGGCGGCGAAACGGACCACGCGGCCAGCCCGGGCGCCGGCGAACTCGGAGACGTAGATGCCCCCCGCGACGCCGACCGGCACGGCGATCAGGGCCGCCAACGGGACCATCTGCAGCGTCCCGGCAATGGCGTTGAGTGCACCGCCGCCGTTACCCAGGGCGCGCGGCGCCTTGGTCAAGAGGTCAATGTTGAGCGCGCCGATCCCATTGATCGTCACGAAGACCAGCACGGCCCCCAGCGGCAGGACGCACAGCAGGGTGGCCACGAGGGCGAGCAAGCGCATCAGCCGATCCGTGACCGCGCGCCGCGAAGCGGTGCGCGGTCCCGTGAGGCGGGCACGAGTGGCGGCTTCCGCGCCGGTGTCCATGGGGGTGGTCATCAGCGCCCGCCAGCGCCCGTGGCGGTGCGGCCCACGAGGACCCGCGCTGCGACGTTGAGCCCAAGCGTGATGACGAGCAGGACAAGGCCGAGCGCGATCAGGCTCGACGTCTGGATCCCGACCTGCGCCTCGTTGAAGGTGGTTGCGATCTGGGAGGCGATCGTCTGCGCCTGGTCGAACAGCGACTGCGGGATCCTCTGCGCGTTCCCGATGACCATCGTGACGGCCATGGTCTCTCCGAGCGCACGCCCGAAGCCGAGGATGATGGCCCCCGCGATCCCGGACCGAGCGGCCGGGAGGACGGCCCTGGTGACCACCTCCCAGCGCGTGGCGCCCAGGGCGTACATCGCCTCGCGCTGGCTGTTGGGGATGGACCCGATCACCTCGCGGGCAATCGACACGATCGTCGGCAGGATCATGATCGACAGGATGACGCCGGCGGCGAAGAGCCCGACGCCAAACGGCGGGCCAGCAAAGATCGGGATCCAGCCGAGGGTATCGACCGCCCAGGCTTCGATCGTCGACTGGAGGAACGGCGAGAGGACGAAGACGCCCCACAGGCCGAAGACGACGCTGGGGATCGCCGCCAGGAGCTCGATCGTGAAGGTGAGCGGGATGGCGATGCGGCGTGGTGCCAGCTCGGCAAGGAAGATCGCCGTCAGGAGGCCGATCGGGGCCGCGATCACGAGCGCGATGGCGGACGACAGCAGGGTCCCGACGATGAACGGCAACGCCCCGTAGATGTTCTTGACGGGATCCCAGTCCGTGCCGATCACGAACCCGGGGCCGAAGGTGGCGAACGCCCCCCAGCCGTTGACGAGGAGCATGGCCCCCAGCCCGATGAGCGAGACGACGAGCGCCCAGGCCAGCGCGCGGCTGGAGCCCCGGAAGAGCCGGTCCGGCAGCCGGCTGCCGGACCGGCGTCGGGCGAGTCGGGAAGGTGAGAAGGCCGTCATCGGTGGGTCATTATCCCCTCACACGCCGGCCGGCACAGGGCCAGCCGGCTCGGGACGGATGCGGCAGAGCACCCCTGGGGAGGATCCCCGGGGGTGCTCATGGACGGGCAGGCCGTGGGAGGTTACGGCCAGATCGCCTTGCCGTTGACAGTGATCAGGTGGAGCTGCTGGAGTGCCTTGACGCGGATCGGCTCCGGCAGCCGGGCGTAGCCGAGGCCGCCGGTCGTCGTCTGGCCGTCGGTCAGGCCCCAGTAGATGTAGGCGACCAGGGCCTGCGCCTTGTTCGCGTCCTTCTGCGCCTGGTAGGCCAGGAGGTAGGTGTAGGCCGCGACCGGGTAGGTCGCGTCGCCGGCGCCATTGATGATCGGTGCCTGGCGGAAGTCGGCCGGGAAGCTGGCAACGGCGCCTTCGGCGGCCGCCGTGACACCGGCCGTGGAGCCGGCGACGAACTTGCCCGCGGCGTTCTTCATCTTCGCGGCGGTCAGCTTGGCCGTGGTGGCGTAGTTGAGCTCGACATACCCGATGGCGCCCTTGTTGGCATCGCCCTTGACGCCACCGGCCACGCCGTCGTTGCCGGCCGCGCCGATGCCCGTGGGCCATTTGACTTCGGTCCCCTTGCCGACCTGGGACTTCCAGTCCGGGCTGACCGTGTCGAGGTACGTGGTAAACGCATTGGTCGTGCCCGAGCCGTCCGAACGGTGGACGACCTTGATGGCGAGATCAGGCAGCGTTGCGCCGCTGTTCAGGGCAACGATGGCCGGGTCGTTCCACTTGGTGATCTTGCCGAGGAAGATGTTGGCGACCGTGGTCCCGTCGAGATTGAGGTCCACACCGGCCACGTTGTAGATCACGACGACGGCGCCGAGGACGGTCGGGATGTGGAGGACCTTGCTCCCGGCCGGGAGGGCTGCGACCGCCGTATCCGTGAGCGCGGCGTCCGAGGCGCCGTAGTCAACGGTCTGCTCGGTGATGGCCTTGATGCCACCGCCGGAGCCGATGCCCTTGTAGTCGACCTGGACGGTCTTGTACTTGAAGTTGAACGCGTCGTTCCAGACGTCGTAGAGCGGTACGGGGAACGTGGCACCCGTGCCCGTGAGGGTGACGTTGGCGCTCGGCGGAAGCGGGATGCTCGCGCCCGGGGCGCCACTGGCGACACCCGAAGCCGCGGCGCTGGGGGCGGCGGTGGGGGCGGGCGTCGCGGCGGACGAGCAGGCGCCCGCCAGGACGGCCGCCGCGAGGGCAAGGACCCCGATGCGCTTCGTGGAGATGACGGTCAAGCGATCAATCCTCCTGGTCGTTCGGCGGGTCGGCGCCGCTCATGGGCTCCGTGGATCTGATGGCCCGCTATCTGAAGGTTCGCTTCGAAAGGTCAACCCACCGTCGGCGTCGCGTTAACGTACTGTCAACGGGTCGGTCGCGAGCTCCCTGGTCGGGTGAAATGCCGCATTGGAGAACGGGCTGGCTTCCCCTGCCTGGCTCTGCTACCATCGCGGTTCGCGTCCGGCGCATATCCCGCGTCCGACGCACGACAACCACCCGCATGACGAGGTTCGCACCGTTGGCCAAGACGCCCCGCACGTGGACAGGCGCGCGGACTCCCTCGGGCCTGAAGCGCGTTCGGCAGGCCGAAGCCCGGCGCGCAATCCTTCAGCCCCGGCGAAGTGCCGCAAAGACCCTGGTTTCCAAGGCAATTACGGTCGCCGCCAATCCGATCGAGGGCACTGACCCGCAGTTCGCGCTCCGCGAGGCGCTCAGCGCCCTGGATCGTGCTGCCAAGGTCGGCGCCATCCACCCGAATGCCGCAGCGCGACGCAAGTCGCGCCTCACGCTCAAGGTGAACGCCGCACTGAGCGGGTCGGTGGTGCAAACCTCCGCGCACGTCAGCAAGACAACCGGCAAGGCTGCCGCGGTCAAGGCTGCCAAGGCCCGCATCGCGGCCGGCAAGGCCGACAAGGCAAAGGGCGCCCAGACGGCCGCCGGCAAGGCGCGCGCCGCGCTGAGCAAGACGGCCCGCACGGACGCTGCTGCCGCTGCCGCGGCCAAGGCTGCCAAGGCGGAGGCTCCCAAGGCCACCGTTGCTGCCAAGGCTCCGAACAAGGGCTCTGCTGCCAAGGCGGCCAAGGCGGCCAAGGCCGCCAAGGCTCCGGCGGCGGCCAAGGCCGCCAAGGCTCCGGCGGCGGCCAAGGCCGCCAAGGCTCCGGCGGCCGAGAAGCCCGCCAAGGCTCCGGCTGCTGCCAAGGCTCCGGCTGCCGAGAAGCCCGCCAAGGCTCCGGCTGCTGCCAAGGCCCCCAAGGCTCCGGCTGCTGCCAAGGCCCCCAAGGCTCCGGCTGCCGAGAAGCCCGACAAGTAATCGCGCCAACTGAAACGCCCCGGGCAATGCCCGGGGCGTTTTGATTCACGGCGCCGCGCAGGCGGCCGTCGCACCGGATGCCCGAGGCCGGGCGACTACCCGGTTCCAAGCTGGGCGATGGCCCGAAGCCAGGCGGCAGCCCAGCCGGTCAGGCGGGCTTCGGCAGCCCAGCCGGTCAGGCGGGCTTCGGCAGCCCAGCCGGTCAGGCGGGCTTCGGCGCCTTGGGGCGGGCGGACCCGTACAGCACCGCGCCGCCAATGCCGCCCAGCGTCGTCAGGATGATCAGGCTGGCACCGGCCAAGAACTGCTGCTCCCAGTAGTAGCGCTCGAACGTGGCCGCGTCCGCGATCCCGGCGGCCCTGAGCGCGTCCCCGCGGTCCTTGTCGTAGCGGGCCCAGGCACAGCCGCGACCCGATTCGCACGCTGGCGGGATGACCGCGCCCGCCTGGTCCGTCCGGTTGAAGTCCGGGAAGCCCGAGTCGGCGTAGAAGAAGATCGCCTTGATGCCCAGCAGGAAGACCGCCATGCACAGGCCGGTGAGCACCCCGGAGTAGACCCCGTTGAGCAGGATCCGCCCCCAGGGCCCGGCGCGCCGGTCTGCCTTGGTGTTCGCGTAGTAGCCGATCAGGAGCCCCGCGGGGAGCGAGAGCAGCCAGTAGATGGGCTCGATGGGGATGATGAGCAGGAAGCTGAGTGCGAGGGTGATGGCCACCCCCATCCCGACCCAGGCCGCGGTGACGGCCCCCTTGTCGACGAACCGGGTCACCTGCCCGCGCCGCCGGTCAAGGCCGAGCGTCCCGGATAGCGGGCCGCATCGCCCAGCTCCTCCTCGATCCGAAGCAGCCGGTTGTATTTGGCGACGCGCTCGGAGCGCGATGGCGCCCCCGTCTTGATCTGGCCCGTCCCCATCGCGACCACGAGGTCCGCGATGGTCGTGTCCTCGGTCTCACCCGAGCGGTGCGACACGATGGCGCCCCAGGCCGAGGCCCGCGCCATGGTGATGGCGTCGATCGTCTCGGACAGCGTGCCGATCTGGTTGAGCTTGATGAGCACCGCATTGGCGGCAGACTCGCGGATCCCCCGGCTGATGAACGCCGGGTTGGTGACGAACAGGTCGTCGCCCACCAATTGGACGCGATCGCCGATCCGGCGCCGGAGCTCGGACCAGCCGGCCCACTCCTCCTCGCCCAGGCCATCCTCGATGGAGACGATGGGGTACTTGCGGGTCCAGGTGTCCCAGAGGTCGATCATCCCGCCCACGTCGAGCGTCCGGCCCTCGCGCTCCAGGCGATAGCGGCCGGGAACCTCGTCCGTGCCGGTGCCCGGCTCCAGGATGGAGCTGGTCGCCGGGTCCAGCGCGATGGCGACCTCGTCGCCCGGCCGGTAGCCGGCCTTCTCGATGGCGCGCAGGATGACTTCGACCGCGGCCTCGTTCGACGGCAGGGACGGCGCAAAGCCGCCCTCGTCGCCCTGGCCCGTGGCGTGGCCCTCATCGTGGAGGATGGTGCGAAGCGCCGCGAAGATCTCGGCGCCGGCCCGGAGCGCGTCGGAGAACGTGCCCACGCCGACCGGCATCACCATGAACTCCTGGAAGTCCGTGGAGTGCTGGGCGTGCTTGCCGCCGTTGAGGATGTTGAACATTGGGACCGGCAGCGTCCGCGCGCCCACCCCGCCCAGGTAGCGGTAGAGCGGGAGGTCGAACGAGGCGGCGCTGGCGTGGGCACACGCGAGCGAGACGCCCAGGATGGCGTTGGCGCCCAGGTTGCCCTTGTTGGGGCTGCCGTCGAGGTCGATCAGCGCGGCGTCGATGCCGGCCTGGTCGGCAGCATCCAGGCCCAGGATGGCCGGCGCGACGATCTCCTTCACGTTCTGGACCGCCGTCAGCACGCCCTTGCCGCCGTAGCGAGCCTTGTCGCCGTCGCGCAGCTCGACCGCCTCGTTGAGGCCGGTGGAGGCGCCCGATGGGACGGCCGCGCGACCGACGGAGCCGTCCGCCAGGACGACGTCCACCTCGACGGTGGGGTTGCCGCGGGAGTCGAGGATCTCGCGGGCCTCGACGAGGTCGATGGAGGTGCTCACTTGGCGGGCTCCGGTGCGCTGGTCGCGGCGCCGTCCGGGACGGTCCCCGCCGGCCGATCGAGGAGGACCTCCACGCCGGGCAGGACCTGGCCCTCGAGGAACTCGAGGGAGGCGCCACCGCCGGTGGAGACGTGGGACATCTTGTCCGCGAGACCGAGTTGCTGGATGGCCGCGACCGAGTCGCCGCCGCCCACGACCACCGTGGTGCCGGCCTCGGCCCGCGCGGCCAGGAACCTCGCGATCTCGAACGTGCCGTGGGCGAAGGACGGGATCTCGAACACGCCGAGCGGCCCGTTCCAGACCACGGTCCTGGCGTCGGCCAGCGCTGCTTCGATGTTGGCGATGGACGCCTTCCCGACGTCGACGATGTGCCACGAGGCGGGCACCTTCTCGGCGTTGAGGGTCTTGTACTCGGTGCCCCGCGTGACCTCCTTGGCGACGATCACGTCGACGGGCAGGACGATCCGGGCCCCGCGGGCCTCGGCCGTGGCCATGACGCGCTTCGCCGCGTCGACCATATTGGGCTCCGCCAGGCTCTTGCCAACCGGGTGGCCCTTGGCCAGCAGGAAGGTGTTGGCCATGCCGCCACCCACTACCAGGACATCGACCTTGGTGACCAGGTTCTCCAGGACGCTGATCTTGCCGGACACCTTGGCCCCGCCCACGATGGCCGCGAACGGCCGCTCGGGCGACTCCAGGAGGTTCGACAGGCTGGCGAGCTCGAGCTCCATGAGCAGGCCCGCGTAGGCCGGCAGGAGCTTCGCGATCCCGACGGTAGAGGCGTGGGCGCGGTGGGCAGTCCCGAATGCGTCGTTGACGTAGACGTCCGCGTACGAGGCCAGCACCTTCGCAAAGGCCGGGTCGTTGGCCTCCTCCTCCGCGTGGAAGCGGAGGTTCTCAAGGAGGAGGATCTCGCCGGGACGGAGCCGCTTGAGCGCGTCCTCCGTGCCCATCCCCAGCGCGTCACCCGTGACGGGCACGTTCTGGCGGAGGAGCAGCGAGAGCCGCTCGGCGACGGGCCGGAGGCGGAGGCCATCCTGGACCTTGCCGTTGGGCCGGCCCAGGTGGCTGGCGAGGATGACCCTGGCACCCTGCCCTACCAGGTGTCGGATGGTCGGGATGGCGGCCCGGATCCGGGAGTCGTCGGTGACTTTGCCGTCCTCGAGAGGGACATTGAAGTCGACGCGGACGAAGACCCGCTTCCCGGACGCGTCGAAGTCGCGAACGGTCAGCTTGTCCATGCTGGCCTCAGCCCAGCCGGGCGGCGACGAAGCCCACGAGGTCGGCGACGCGCGAGCTGTAGCCCCACTCGTTGTCGTACCAGCTGACGATCTTGACCATGGTGCCGCCCAGGACCATCGTGCACTGGCTGTCGATGATCGAGGACCGGCTGTCGCCGCGGAAGTCGGACGACACCAGGGGATCCTCGGAGACGCCCAGGATGCCCTTCATGGGGCCGGCCTCGGCCGCCTTGAACGCCGCGTTGAGCTCCTCGACCGAGGTGGCGCGGCTGACGTCGGCTGTGAAGTCCACGACGCTGACCGTCGCCGTGGGCACGCGCAGGCTGAAGCCGTCGAACTTGCCCTTCAGGTCGGGGATGACGAGGGCCAGGGCCTTCGCCGCGCCGGTGCTGGTGGGGATGATGTTCTGGCCGGCGGAGCGGGCTCGGCGCGGGTCGCTGTGCGCAATGTCCAGGACGCGCTGGTCGTTGGTGTACGAGTGGATCGTGTTCATCAGGCCACGCTCGATGCCGAGCAGGTCGTGGACGACCTTGGCGGCCGGCGCCAGGCAGTTGGTGGTGCAGCTGGCGTTGCTGATGATGTGGTGGGCGGCGGGGTCGTACCTGCCCTCGTTCACGCCCAGGACGATGGTGATGTCCTCGCCCTTGGCGGGGGCGCTGATGATCACCTTCTTCGCCCCGCCGCGGAGGTGGGCGGCGGCCTTGTCCGCGTCGGTGAAGATGCCGGTCGACTCCACGACGATGTCGACGCCCAGGTCGCCCCACTTGATTGCGCCCGGATCCCGCTCCTTGAGCACCTTGATCTCGCGGCCGTCGATGAGCAGGCTGTCCTCGGTGTGACCCACCTCGCCCGGGTAGGCGCCATAGGTGGAGTCGTGCTTGAAGAGCAGGGCATTCATCTTGGTGTCGACGAGGTCGTTGATGGCGACGACCTCGACTTGCGGGGTCCGCTCGATCAGCGCCTTGAGTGACTGGCGGCCGATCCGGCCGAAGCCGTTGATCCCGACACGAACCGTCATGGAATGCCTCCTGCAGGTGGGCGACCCGCACGCGGGTCGTGGGCGGACGATCAGAGATGAACGACGGGCGAACCCATGTGGGCGGTACCATCGCGACCGCGCGCGCCGGGCACGCGGCCACGGCGGTGTGGATCGCACCGGATGCAATCGTACGACGACGGGCTACCCTCGGTCATCCCGGGTGATCAAGGGGCGTGAGCCGGGCCCACTCTGTCTCAGCTTCCGGCCCAATCCCCCGCCGCGCGACTGCCCACGAGACCCAGCGCGCCGACCAGTCCCACGTCGTCGCCCAGCCGGGCGGGCACCAGGCGGACCCGAGCGGCCTGGATCCGGAAGGCCTCGCGGGCCACGGCATCCCGGGCAGGCCCAAGGAGCCGCTCGCCCTGGCCATGGGCCAGGCTTCCCCCGACGACGATCACTTCGGGGTTGAACACGTCGACGACGCCGACCATGGCCGCAGCAAACGCGCGTCGAGCACGGTCCAGGAGTGCCGCGGCGTCGGGGTCGCCCGCGGCGTCGGCCTCGGCCAGGTCGCGGGCAGAGAGGCGCCGGCCGACGAGGGTCGCCATGGCCGTGAGTCCGGGAGCGCGGCCGGTAGCGACGAGGTCCGCCGCGGCCCGCGCGAGGCCGGAGCCCGACGCGATCGCCTCCAGGTGGCCGCGGCCACCACAGCCGCACATGGGCCCGTCGAGATCCACGGTGAGGTGGCCGATCTCGCCCGCCAGCCCGTCGGCCCCGGCAAGGAGCCGGCCGCCGGCAAGGACGGCGCCGCCGACCCCCGTGGAGACCGTGATGTATACCGCGTCGCGGGCGTCGCGGGCAGCCCCGAAGCCCAGTTCGCCGAGGAGGGCCACGACCGTGTCGCGCTCAAGGGCGGCCGGCAGGCCAAGGGCCGCCGCGATGGGACCCGTGATCGGTGTGTCGCGGAAGGCGGGGCCAAGGTTGGGCGTGTCGATCAACCGTCCGGCCGCGGCATCGAGCGGACCCGGGGCACAGACGCCGATCCCCGACAGGCTGGCGGCGATGTCGGCGGGCGCGGCGGCGCGGACTGCCTGGAGCAGGCCGATCATGTCGGCAACTACGGCCTGCGGGCCGTCCGAGGAGCGGGTCACGCCCTCAGCACGCGCCGCGAGCGAGCCGTCGGGCAGGACGACGGCCGCACGGATGCGGCTCGCGCCCAGGTCGAGCGCCAGCACCGGGGCCGACGAGAATGAGTAGTCGCTGGTTGTCATCTGAATCACGACGACCCCCGCCGGGATGGGCGGGGGTCGTCGTGATTTGCCGTCAGGCGATCAGCCGCCGCCGATGCGGAAGACCTTGTTGCCGCACTCCGGGCAGACACCCGAGACGGCCGGCTTGCCGTTCTTCATCGTGATCTGCTGCGGATCCTTGATCTCGACCTTCTTCTTGTCCTTGACGCAATAAGCCTCAGCCATCGAGATTCTCCTCGTGTGAGTGGGGCGTCACGGGAGCCCATGTCCCGTGTCCGCAGTTGGACGACTCCAGAGCGATGGTCGCCACCGATCCACGCCGGCCTGGCGCTTCTGGTGGTCCATCTCGGCAAGGATCAGGAGGCTGTCAAGCCCCGTCTCCACGCACGCGGTTTCTGCCGCTTCCTGCTGGGCGCCGGTCACGAACTGACCGGCATTGCGCTGGGCGTACACGGCGCACAGCACGCCCGCTCGACAGCGGGCCAGGCCCGCCAGGACGAGGAGCGCCGAGGCCTCCATCTCGAAGTTCAGCACGCGCTGGCGCATCATATCGTCGGCCAGCCCGGGATACCGGATTGGCAGCTGCGGAATGGGTCGGCCCTGTGCCCCGTAGAACCCGGGGGCGGTGGCAGTCAGCCCCACGTGGGTCCGATGACCCCGCCGCGCGGCCGCCTCCTGGAGCGCGAGGATCACCTCATAGTCGGCCACGGCCGGGTAGCCGTCGTGCACGAACCAGCTTGTGGTGGTCTCGAGGCGCACGGCGCCCGTGCTGATCACGAGGTCCCCCAGCTCCATTTCCGGCTGGAGCGCGCCACACGACCCGACGCGGACGAAGGTGGGGCGCTCGGTGATCGCCAGGATCTCCGCGACCACGATCTCGACGTTGTCGGTGCCGATGCCCGTCGAGACGACCGAGACGCGCATCCCCTGGTAGGTGCCCGTGACCGACGCGAACTCACGGTGCCGGTGCTCGCGCTCAACGCTGTCGAATCGCCCGGCAATGCGGCCGGTGCGGTCGGGATCGCCGGGGAGGAGGATGTACTCGGCCAGCTCACCCGGGGCGAGCCCGATGTGGTACTGGCGCTCACCGGCGGGGAGGGCGACGCGGGGGTCCGCGTTGGGCAAGAGGTGATCCCTTCTGCTGCGCGACACGCTGGGCGGCCACGAGGTCCGGGCGAGGATAGCCCTGCCTTCTCACGAGCGTCAAGCGACCGAGGCGCGCGGGCCAACCACCTTTGCCAGGCGCTCGGCGAGCCGGGCATTCGCACGGCGGCGCACGCGGCGACGGTGCAGCGCCGAGGCGGCCACCGAGACAGCCGAGAGGAGCAGCAACGGGACCAATCCGACGAGACCGCCCGGGTCGTCGCCGAGGAGGCCGCCGAGCCCCAGCCAGCGACCGGGGTGTCCGGCCTCACCGTTCGCCGCGGCAGGGTCTGCGACTGGGTCCGGGTCGACCGGGCCCACGCCCGGGCCGGCGATGGCCCGCGGCTCGCCCAGGTCGCCGACCCGCACCAGCCCGTCCGGGCTCGTGACCTCGACCGCCCAGTCATCCGTATGGCCCTGCCGGGCGACGACGAGGCCCACGGCATTCACGGCGTCCCCGGGCTCGAGCAGACCGGCGAAGGCTGCGGCATCGCCCCGGAGGAGGACGGCGGCCAGCGCCGTGCCGTCGTCCAGCCCGAAGCTATCGCCTGCCGGCTCCGCGACCAGCCCGCCGACGCGGACGTATTCGCCGACGTGCTCCGCCAATGCCGCCAGGTCGACATCGGGGGCGGACTGGGCGGCGCCGGCCAGCACGGCGCCGTCCCGTGCGCTCGCGTTGCCGCCCCCCGGGCTTGACGCCCCATTGGATCCGCCCATGGCGGTCGCACCACCGGCGGGCACCGACCTGCTCGTCAGGGCCAGCCCGAGATCCTTCGGGCCACGCGGCACCAGGCCGAAACGCTGGTCCGAGGCTCCCGGGTAGGGCCGGCGGACGATCCCGATGACGGTCGCCTGGCGCCCGGCGACCAGTGCGGTCGATGGGATCCCGGCCCCGGGCAGCCCATCGACCAGGACCCGCTGCCCGCCGACGGACAGCTCGGCGCGCCAGCGGCTGCCCAGGCGACTCACCGAGGCGACGATGCCGGCTGTCCGGGCCAGCCGCCATTCGAGTGCCGTCCCCGGTTGGCCGGTGAGCGGGGCGGGTTCCGGGGTGCTGGTCGCGGCGATGACCTGCACCGCGCTGGCACGGATCCGCGGCGCACCGTAGGCGCGCGTCATCGTCCCGACGACACGCAGGCGCTGGCCCAACGGCGGCGCCACGGTCCCGATCGGGAGGAGGACCTCCACCGCGCCGGACGCATCCTGCACGACGATGCGCCGGCCGGTGGCGTCCAGCAGCGACGCCGGGATCGTGACGGTGCCTTCCACGACGACGGTGGCATCCAGCTGGGTGATGGCCCGCGCAATCGGGATCGCCGGCACCTGAGTTGGCGCGGCCGACGGCGTTGGGACCGGCGTGCCCAGGACCACGATATCGAGGATGTCGCGGAGCCAGACCCGGTAGCCGTCGAGCGCGTCCTTGCGGGACGCCCGTTGACCGACGACCCCGACCAGGCGATACGAGCGCCCGGCTCGCACGGCGGTGGTCGTGAGACCGCTGGAGGCGTCGGCCATGACGCGTACTCGGCCGCCCTGGGCATCGATGACGTCGAACGAGATGTCGTGGCTGGTGGACCGCCACGGCGTCGCAGCGACGGTCCCCTCGATCGAGAGGAGGCGGGCCTCGGTCCCCTCGCCGATCGCCGACGCCCGGGTGAGCAGCGGAGTGGGCAGCGCGGCGCTGGCAATGACCCGGAGCCCGTCTCCGGCCAGCTTGACCTCGAGCTGCCCGTTGGGGGCGGCGAGCGTCCCACGCACCTCTACCCGGCTGCCGCGCGGGGGAGCCGACGCGCCGTCGGCGAGGTGGAGGACCACGGCGGCCGTTCCGTCCTCAATGGCGAGGAGGTCCGGCGTCCCGAGCCGCCCTGCCTCCGCGGTGACAATGCCGGCGACGGCGACCACGCTCCCAACCGAGCGCGCCCGGGCCGTCCCGATGCCGATCAGGTCGGACGGCGTCGGCGATGGCGTGGGCGTGGGCGTTGGGTTGGGGGTTGGCATTGGGCTGGGGGCTAGCGTTGGGCTGGGAGTTGGGTCGGGGGTTGGCGTTGGCGTGGGGCTGGGGGTTGGTGCAGGGCTGGGAGTTGGGGCAGGCGTCGGGCTGGGGGTTGGCGTCGGCGTTGGGCTGGGGCTGGGGGTTGGCAGCGTCGCGACCAGGTCGCCAGGCAGCGTGACCATGAGCCGGTAGCCGGACGCCCCCGTGCCCGTGCTGTCGCGCTGACCGACCGAGCCCGCCGCAACGATCGTGGACCCTGGCGGGATCGTTGCCGACCCGAGCGCATCGGGGGCAACGATCACCCGCACCGAGCCACTGCCGTCGTCCACGAGGATCCCGGTCCCGTCCGCGTAGGCCGTCGCCGCCCCGATGGTGACCCCGACGACCGTCACGCGCCGGCCCTCCACGGTCTCGCCGACCTGACCCGTGGGCAGGGCCGGCGCGGCCGGCAAGGCACCCGGGCCCAGGTCCTCGATCGCGGTCAGCGCCACCCGGAGGGTCCGCGCGCCGTACCGCTCGTCAATCGTGCCGCCGGCGCGGATCAGCGTGCCGGCCGGCCAAGGGGTCGGCGGCGCCCCGTCCAGGTAGAGCGCGATTCCGCCGGTCGCATCCTCCACGAAGGCCGACCGACCATCCTCGAGCAGCCCGAGCGGCGTCGTGAGCACCCCCACGATGGTGGCCGATTCGCCGGCTGGCAGCGCCCGGGCATCCGCGATCGCGGTCGGCGTGGGAATGGGGGTTGGCGTGGGGGTGGGGACCGGCCTCGGGGTTGGCGTCGGGTTCGGCGTCGGGGCAGGGGTCGGGTCCGGCACGGGTGTCGGCGCGGGGGTTGGGGTTGGGGTGGGCCCCACCGTGGGAGCCGGCGTCGGACTCGGCACCGGGTCCGGCGTCGGGATCGGGGTCGGGATCGGGGTCGGGATGGGCGTCGGGGTGGGGCTGGGCGAGGGATCCGGCGCGGTGGTCGGAGCCGCGGAGGGCGCCGGCGAGGGGGCGATTGTGGTACCCGGCGTGGGGCTGGAGGTGGGGATGGGCGACGCCGACGGCGTGGGACTCGGCGTTGGCGCCGGCGTGGGCAATGGGGTGGGCCACGGGTCCGGGCTGGGGCTGGCCGAGGCGGAGGGCACCGGCACCGGCGGCGCGGCGAGCGGCTGCGGGCTGGGCGCTCCCTGCACGAGCCAGTCCGTGGCGTTGTCGTTGGTATCCACGCCGTTGCCGTCGATGGCGCCCGGGCGGCGCTCCAGGCTGGAGCCGGGTGGCGGCGCGGGCGCCGCGGCACCCTCCACAAACGAGCTGACGGTATCGCCCCAGCCGATGGCGTCGACGGGAGCACCGCCGATCCGGCGCAGGACGATCGCCCCGCCGGTCGCCGCCAGGCCGCCGCTGTACACGGCGTCGGCGACTGGCGAATGGAGACCCGCCCCATTCGCAATCAGCAGGTGCCGCCCGGGATCCAGGAGCAGTGCCGATGTCCAGCTGGCCTTGCGCGTGATGGTGGCGCCGCTGGAGGTCACGTAGGCCACCTCCAGGCCTGCGAGGTCAACTGGCACCGACCCGGCGTTCGTGAGCTCCACGAACTCGTCGGACGCCGACGCACCCCCGGTCTGGACCTCCGAGACCAGAAGCGTCGAGACAGGCCAGGCGACGGCCGCAGCCGGTCTGGCCAGCAGCAGCCGGGCGGCCGGCGCAGACGTGCCCGCGACCACCAGGGCGAGGGCAAGGACGAAGAAGATGGCAGCAACTGTGGCGCGCCGGGCGCGATCCATCGACGACCTCCTGGCGGGGAGCTGGGGTGCCCGGGCGGAACGGACCGGCCAGTTCTACCAGCCCGCGCTTACCTGCTACCAAACCGGGCGGTCGGCAGCGCCGTCTGCTCCGTCGTTCGCGTACGATGCCGTCCTCGCTCACGCGCGCCGTCGCCTCGCTCCGCCGGCGCCCGAGCCTCGCGCCCAAGACTTCGCCCCAGACCCAGCCAGGAGGCACCGTGGCTCGCGCCAAGCGCACAGATCTTGATCGGGCCGACGCTCGTCGTCGCTACCGGGCCGCCATCGCGGCCGATCCCACGACCACCGACGCCGAGACGGGCGAGGAGGCCGGTGCGACCATGCCGACCACCCGTCCGGCCGCCCGACCGTCTGGCACCCGTGCCGGCGCACCGCCGATGGCCCCCAGGATGGGGATCGTCGCCGCCGCGCGGGCCGCGTATCGACCCGTCCACGTCCGGCAGGACCTGCGCGGCCTGCCCGCGCTGGTGCTCCATCGCGCCGTCTGGATCCCGATGGTCCTGGCCGTCGTGTCGATGGTCGCGGCAGTCATCACCGGACCCGGCAACCAGGTCGTCTGGTTCGCCTTCACGGTCTTCACGCTCCCGCCGGCCATGGCAGGCGTGTTCATCGCCGGCTTCTTCGCGCCCACCGCCGCCTATCTTGCCGGTGGCCTGATCGGGCTGGTGAGCGCTGTCCTGTCGGTCGTCTACGTGACGGCTGCCCAGAGCGGCAGCGTCCCCGGCGACGCGGCGCTGACGTCCGGCTCGGTGTCGGACCTGATCGTGTACGCCTTCGGGATTGGCATCGGGTACGGCATCGTCCTGGGCGCTGCTGCGGCCTGGTACAAGCGGTTCCTGGCCTTCACCAGCCCCCAGCGCCGGCCGCCGACGCGTGCCGCCTCGCGGCCGGCCAACGGCCGGCGCGGCAACTCCCGGCCCGCCTCGCGCCCGTAACTGGCTCGGGGGCGGCCTGGTCCGCCCTGGTTCGCCCCCGCCCGCCTCGGTTCGCTTCGGCCCGCCTCACAGCCGGCGCATCCCCGCGTACCCCTGCTGCCGGATGCCCGGCGGGGTCTCGGGACCGCCGGCCGAGGCCACCGCGTCCGGGAGCGGCACCACGCCCCGGGCGATCACGTTGACCACCTGGCCCTCGAGCTGCAGGTCCCCGTCGATCAGCAACAGCGCGTGGCGCCGGACCACACCGCGCAGGCGTGCCCAGGTGTCGGGCCAGAGGGTGACGTTGACCATCCCCGTCTCGTCCTCGACCGCCAGGAAGACCGTGCCCTTTGCCGTTGTGGGGTGCTGGCGCGTCACCACCAGCCCGCCGATCCGCACCGGGCCCGGCCGGCGCCCCGACAGGTCGGCGTTGGTCACCGCGCCCAGCCGGACCAGGGACTCCCGGAAGAGCTCCACCACCTGGCGACGCGCGTCCAGGCCCACCACGGCATAGGCGTCGCCGATCCGCTCCGGCTCGCTGATCTCCGGGAGGAGCGGCGCCTGCGTCGCGGGGAGGTGCAGGCTGAGCGGCCGGCCCGCCGCCGCGGATCGGCGCCCGCCGCCGGCCCGCCCCGTTGACCGTCCATCCACCCGGCCCCGAGACGCGCCCGTCACCTCGCGAAGCTGCCAGAGCAGCTCCCGGCGAGGCCGCCCCAGGGAGTCCAGGGCCCCGGCGCGGATCAGCCGCTCCAGCGTCTCCTCTGGCAGGCCGGTCCGGTCCACCACGTCCGCCAGCGTCCGATACGGGCCGCGGGACAGCTCGGCGTCCAGGATCTCGCGGTGCTCCTCCCCGATCCCCTTCACGAGGCGCAGCCCCAGCCGGACCCCCCAGCCCATGGCGCCCTCGGCCGCGTACCGGTCGCGCGGCTCCGCCGAGGGGATCACGCACGCCCCGGAGCGCACGGGCCGCGGCCGTGCCGTGATGCCCGCCCCGTCGGGGATGGGCTCGCCCGGGTCTCCGTCGTGGCTCCCGTCGTCGCCGATGGCACCCGCCATGGTCCAGCCCGGCCGGCCCACCCACTCGGTGGTCGTCCGCCAGGCGCTGGCGTTGACGTCGATGGGCAGGACGGCCACCCCGTGGCGGCGCGCGTCGTTGACCAGCACCTCCACGGGATAGAAGCCCATCGGCTGCGCGTTGATGAGCCCAACGAGGAACTGGGTGGGGTAGAAGAGCTTCAGGAACGACGACTCGTAGGCGGTCCGCGCAAACGCGGCCGCGTGCGACTTGGCGAAGCCGAAGCTGGCGAAGGCCGCGACCTGGCGGAAGAGCTCCTCGGCCATCTCCGGGCTCATGCCGGGCTGACGGAGCGCGCCATCCACGAACTTGAGGTGCAGCTTCTCCATCTCCCGGTTCGACCGCCAGGTCCCCATCGCCCGCCGGAAGCCGTCCGATTCGGCTGGCGTGAAGCCGGCCACCTCGATGGCGATCCGCATCACCTGCTCCTGGTAGAGGATCACGCCCAGGCTGTCCTTCAGGACCGGCTCGAGGCTGGGGTGCAGGTAGGCGACGGGCTCCAGGCCTTGCCGGCGCCGGAGGTACGGGTGGACGGCGTTCCCCTGGATGGGGCCGGGGCGGATGATGGCCACTTCCACCACCAGGTCATCCAGCGTGGATGGTCGGCTCTTGGGGAGGGTCTGCATCTGGGCCCGGCTCTCCACCTGGAAGACGCCGACCGTGTCCGCGGCCTGGAGCATCCGGAAGACCTCGGGGATCTCCTCGGGGATGCGATCCAGGTCCAGGCAGACGGCGCAGTCCGATTCGATCAGTTGGACGGTCTCGTCGATGGCGGCCAGCATTCCCAGGCCCAGCAGGTCCAGCTTGATCAGCTTGAGGGTCTCGACGTCGCGCTTGTCGAACTGGACCACGACGCGGCCGGGCATGGTGGCGCGCTCCAGCGGGGCGATGTCGATGAGCGGGGCCGCCGTCACCAGCATCCCTCCCGAATGGATGGACAGGTGGCGCGGGAAGCCGTCGATCCGGGCGCACATCTCCAGCCAGCGCTCCCAGTCGCTCATCCCCACGGTGCTCCCGCCGCGCGGCCGGGGTCGGGGCTCCGGCTCCACCCGAGCCACCGAGGAGTTGGACGCGTCCTTTGCACCCCCGCCGCGACCGATCGTCCCCGCCGACGGTGACGGCGGGTCCCAGCGGCCCGGGCGGCCCAGCCGGTCTGTGGCTCGCTCCGGCGGCAGCGGCATCCCCGATTCCGGATCGACCGCCACCGCTTCAGCCCCCTGCCGTGCCAGCCAGGCCACGCTCGCCGGCGTGTCGCCCGGCCCGCCCTCGTCGTCCGACGTCCCGCCCGCGCGCACCGCGGGCTTGGACCCCGACGGCGTCCCCGCCCCCGCGCCCGCGCCCGCCAGCAGCCGCGCCGGGATGGGTGCCTTGCCGCCCCCATGGCGCAGCTGGCCCATGGGGTCCACCAGCCCGCGCGCCGCGGCGAGGACGGCCGAACCCGCCACCGAACCCAGCCCTCGTGCGCCAGCCAGCGCGGCCGCCCCCGCTTGGGGCCCCTCTCCCGGCCGCCGGAAGAACTCGGCGAAGCCGCCATCGGTCTCCAGGTCCCGGCGGACCATCACCGAGTCGTACGTCTCGAGCGCCTTGGCGACCCGATCCACCAGCGGCCGCGGAAAGCCCAGCGCGGAGCCCACCTCGCGGACCGCGGACCGCGCCCGATACGTGACCAGGTTGCAGACCATCCCGGTGTGCTCGGGGCCGTACTTCCGGTAGATGTACTGGATCACCTCCTCGCGACGCTCCGACGAGAAGTCGATGTCCACGTCCGGGTAGGTGGTCCGCCCCTCGTTGATGAACCGCTCGAAGAGCAGGTGGTGGCGGATGGGCTCCACCCGGCTGATCCCCAGCACGTAGGCGACGATGGACCCGGCGGCACTCCCCCGCCCCTGGGCCGGAATCCGCTGCGCCTTGGCGAACTGCATGAGATCCCAACAGATCAGGAAGAACTCTGCGAGTCCGGTCCGCTCGATGACGTCCAGCTCGTGGGCCAGCTGGCGGACCACGGCCGGGGTGAGCGGGTGGTAGCGGCGCCGCGCGCCTGACTGGCAGAGCTCCACGAGGTGGCTGAACGGCGTCTCCCCGGCCGGGACTCGGAAGCCCGGGAAGCGGACCTGCTCAAACCCCAGGTCCACTGAGCAGGTCCCGGCCAGCTCGGCGGCAGAGGCGATCCCCTCCAGCCAGGTGCGGGCCAGGGCGGGCTGGGCGGGATGGGCCGCGTGAAGCCCTGCCTCGCCGGGAGGCATGGCGGCCAGTTCCGGCGCGGACTTGAGGTACGACTCCCCGTCGGGGCGGCGGAGGTCGGCGAGCCCATCGAGGGTCCGGCCGTGCGCGATAGCCGTGACCACGTCGTACAGCTCGCGATCCTCCGGCCGGGCGTACCGGACGTCATTGGTCACAACGACGGGGAGGCCCATCCCGCAGGCGAGCTCGGCCGTCTCCGCGACCAGCCAGTCGTCGTCGGGGAGGAGGTGATGCGTGAGCTCCAGGAAGAAGCCGCTGGTAGCCGCCCCATCCCCGGTCCCGTACAACTCGGCCAGCCGCGCGGCCGCCGCCATGGCCCCCGCCCGGTCCCCCACCAGCAGCCGGCGCGCGATCTCACCCTGGCGGCCGCCCGAGAGCGCCACCAGCCCCTCGGTGTGCTGGCCGAGCAGCGCGTGGGTCACGCGTGGGACGCGCTTGGTCCCGGCAAGGTTGGCGTGGGAGAGGAGCCGGCACAAGCTCCGGTAGCCCGCTCCGTCCCGGGCCAGGAGGACCAGTTGGGGCCCGCGCTGCCGCTCCCCCACCCCGCGCAGGTCCTCCTTGACGGTCTCGCGCCGGCCGGGAAGCAGGGCACGCGCAGGCCTGGGCCGTGCCGGGAGCCCCTCCTCCGGCCGCGGCCGCGCGCCGGCCAGGGTGGCAGCGGAGGCGCCGGTGCGCGGGCCGAACGTCGAGTGACGAGCATGGAGCGGCAGGCCGCCATCGGCGGGTCCACTCGCCCCCCGACGAACCGGGCGCCGGGCAGGGACCACAACCCGAGCCGGGTCAGCAACGGCCGCGTCCACCAACTCCAGCTCCACGCCCAGGATAGGCCAGAGCCCCGCCTCCCGGGCCGCGGCAGCAAACCGGACGACGCCATAGAGCCCACCACGATCCGTGATGGCGAGGCCGGACAGCCCCAGCTCGACGGCTCGCTCCACCAGCTGGTCCGGGGCCGAGGCGCCGTCGAGGAACGAGAAGTTGGAGTGGCAGTGGAGCTCTGCGTAGGTCAGCGCTGGCATGGGCGGTTCCTGCGGCATCGGGGCTGGGGGCCGTTCGATGGGCAGGCGATGATAGAACAGATGTTCGATCTTGGCGGAGGGCGGACTCGCGCAACATCCAGAATAGTGAAGTCGTCTCATGGCCGTGCGCCAGGATCGACGCCAGATCTTCTTCACGGTGGCCCGGACGGCGGGTATGCTCTGGCTGGCGCTCTTCCTGATCCTGGTGGTCTTCCCGGTGGCCCTGGCCGCCCAGACACCCTGACTGTCCTTGTTGTCCGGATCATCCCGGACACCGGCAGCACCGGCCTTCGGGTCGGGAGTTGACCAAACCGGTCGTCGCAAGGCGACCGGCACAGGGCCCCGTCGCATCTGGGGGCGACGGGGCCCTGTCATGTTCGCCACCTGCCGCCGCGCTACAGTTAGGGTCAGCAGCCGCGGGCACGCGATGCCCGGTCAGCAGCCCGACTCGGAGACGCAAGCGAGATGGAACCCAAACCCCGCGACATCATCGGCGCCGCCGTCCTGGTTCTGGTCCTGGTGGGCCTTGTGGTCCTGATCGTCGGGATGACGGCCCCCACCCTCGCGGCCTGACCCTCGCGGCCTGACCCTCGCGGCCTGACCCTCGCGGCCTGACCCTCGCGGCCTGACCCTCGCGGCTGCAGCGCAAGTCCAGGCGCGGAGAGATCACCTTCTCGCGGACAGCTGGTCTCGCCTGGCGGGCGAGCGGCCATCAGTCGTACAGCCGCTCCAGGTGCCACGTCCCACTCACCCGGTCGAGGTAGACCAGCGCCAGCCAGCGCCGGCCCACCACCTTGAAGTAGTCCCGCGCGATGGGGCCGCGCCACCAGGCCTCCTCGATCCGCCAGCGGTTGCAGACTTCCACCGGCTCGCGCTGTCCGGCCCAGCGGATGGCGACCAGGCGGCCCTCCGGGTCCAGCTCCACGTCGATCGACGGGTGCTCCCGCATGAAGCGCGTCACCCCTGCCACCCCCAACGCCGCTCGGCGAGCGGCGATTCCGGGTCCAGCAGCTGGATCCGCCGGATCCGGTCCTCGCCGTAGGTGAGCGCCAGTCGGGCCAACTGCCAGCCGAGACGCGCGTCGCGGGCCGCCTGTGGAACGAAGAGCGAGAGTTGCTGACCGGCGGCCGGCTCCACACCAGCCAGCTCCAGCTCCAGCCGGGCAACGGCCGCCGGCGGCGGAGTCCGCTCCAGCCCGGCAAGGAGCAGCCGCTCGATGGCCTCCACGTCCGAGGTGGGCTCGGGGAACCGCTGCTCCACGATGACGGTGGGCGGCGTGCCGGTCCGCGCAAAGGCCAGGTCCAGCTCCAGCACCAGGCGGGCCCGGGTGGCGGCCGCTCCCCGGCCGTCAAGCTGCCCGGCCAGGGCCGTGGCAACCCGGCGCAGGACGAAGCGCACCGCTTCGAGCTCCTCCACCGGCGGGTCGATGGGCAGCGCCAGGGCCATCCGCTCCGGCGCGCGGCGCTGCCGGAATGGGCGAATCTCCTCCCCATTGGCCCGGGCATGGAGCCGCGCGCCCTCCTCGCCGAAGCGGGCGACGAGCGCCGAGCGGGCCAGCTCGCCGACGGCGCCGATTCGCCGCAGCCCGAACCGGGCGAGGCGGGCACGGATCGCAGGGTCCGGCGTCAACAGCGACGCGGGGAGTGGCGCCAGCCAGGCCGCTTCCCCGCCGGCCGGCACGGTCTCGAGGGCCGCGGGAAGCGCGAGGCCGGCGGCGACGGTGGCGGCGAACCAGGTGCCGGCGATCCCCGCCCGGGGTGACCCGGGCAGGAGCGGCTGCAGTGCCGCTCCAAGGCGCCGGACCAGGGCCGGCTCCGGACCCCAGAGCGCCGAGAGGCCGTCCACCTGGACGGCCAGCAGCCCATAGGCCGGATCCGCCGGTTCCGACGTCCCGGCCAGGCCAGGGCTGAAGGACGCGAGCGCCTCGAAGGCGGCCTCGACCGCCGACCGGTCCCCATCGGGATCCGGGTCGACGAAGGTGGCCTCAGGGGCGAGCCGGTGTGCCGACCCCAGCGGGATCCCGCGCCGGATGCCCAGGTCCCTGGCCTCCCGGCTGGCGTCCAGGACGATCCCGGCCGTCCAGGGCTTGCCGCCCACCACGACCGGGCCCGGCGGGAATGAGCCGGAGCGCTGCCGGGCGAGATCTAGGAGGAGGTGTGGCCAATAGAGGTGGAGGAGGCGCATGAGACCGAATCCCGGTGGCTGCAGGGGCGGGGGCATTGGTGATGAGCACGGGATCCGCGCGCCACGCGCGTCCTGGATCCGCGGGGGTGGCGTCGCGGCGGGCCTCCCGGAGGAGCCCCTCGCGTTGGAGACACGCATCCCGCTCCCCGCCCTCCGCGTAGAGGATCCGGAGCTCGGCGTGCCGGCCGGGCGGACCGAAGCGGTTGCGGGCGACGGTCACCGCCGTCCGCTGGCCGACGACATCCCGACCGAGGTGGATCCACGACCGCCGAGCCAGCTCCAGCCGGAGTCCGGTGGCTTCCGCCACGGCGCCGGCCAGGCCGGCCGAGAGCCCGGGCGGCTCGATGACGACGAAGAGCGCACCCGCTCGACGAGCCATGGCCGAGAGCCGGCCCAGCCGGTCCGCCACGCTGGGACGACGCCCGGCTGGGTCGCGCCCGGCGGGGTCGCGCCCGGCGGGGTCGCGACCCGTGGAGCCCGGCCGCGGGACGGCGACCCGGGCAGGGGCGGCGGCGGAGCTGACTCCCGGTGCCGGAGTGGGTGTTGACACCGCGCCCACGGCCCCACCCGTGGCGCCGCCCGGCAGGTCCACGACGAGCAGGTCCACGGCGCGGCCCGAGAGCAGCGCGCCGGCGATGGACAGCCCCTCGTCCAGGCCCGCCGGCGTGACGACCACCAGCCACTCCGGGACCACGCCCCGGGCGACCGCCTCCACGGGATCGAAGCTGCGCGAGAGGTCCAGCCAGGCCGCGATGAGGCCGGCCGCCTGTGCCTCCGCGACGAGGCGGAGCGCCAGCGTTGTGGTGCCGCTGGACGCCTCGCCGTGGAGCGCGACGCTGGCGGCTCTGGGCAGCCCGCCGGGCCCCAGGATGGCGTCCAGGGCGGCAAAGCCAGTGGAGATGACGCTCCCCCGGGCGGGCAGCGGGGCCGGCACCTCCCGGTCATCCACGTCCCGGAGTGGCGCCGTGGCGAGGGCCCCGATGGTCCGTGGGGCGGCCGCTCCCCAGCGTGCCTGGAGGCTGGCGAGGGCGGCGGTGACGTCGTTGGGGAGGGCGCTCATGGGACTTCGAATACTAGAACGGATGTTCGAATTGTCAACCGGATTCGACTCCGGAAGGCCCACCGATCGAGTCCCCCGGGGCCGCCACGCCGGTCCATCCGCGCGTCTCCGAGTGGAGCCATGGCCGGGCCTCCGTGCTACACTCTGCCCCCGGTCCGGCGCCTCGCGCGCCCGCCCGTCCGTGGGGATGTAGCTCAGCCGGAAGAGCACCGCGTTCGCATCGCGGGGGTCAGGGGTTCGAGTCCCCTCATCTCCACCATCTCCCCAGGGCCCCGTTCGGGCCCGGCCATGTCCCAGGATGCAGGCCATGCCCACCGACCACACCCTGCCCTCCCCAGTCCCAGTGCCCGTGCTCCAGGGCGGGTTGGTCCGGCTTCGGCCCGCCGTCGTGGCCGATCGCGACGCCGTCGCGGCGATCCTCGCCCAGCCGTCCGTGCGCCGCTGGTGGAACCCCGGCGAGCCGCTGGCGCTGGCGGACGAATGGCTCGAGGCCGACGAGGACACCGGCGTCTTCGCGATCGAAACGGGCGGGCGCGTTGTGGGCAGCATCCAGTTTGCCGAGGAGCCCGACCCCAACTACCGCTCCGCCGGCATCGACGTCTTCCTCGGCGAGGAGGCCCAGGACCGGGGGCTGGGCACGGACGCCATCCGGACGCTGGCGCGCTGGCTGATGGAGGTCCGCGGCCATGTCCGCCTGACCATCGACCCGGCCGTCGCCAACGAGCGGGCGATCCACGTCTACGCGAGGGTGGGCTTTCGCCCCGTCGGCGTCATGCGCAACTACGAGACCCGCCCGGACGGCACCCGCCACGACAACCTGCTCATGGACCTGCTGGCCGGCGAGCTGCGCTGATCCGCGTCAGCGGTCGCGGCGGCGCGCGATGTCCGCGCCTGCGTCCGCCCCAGGTCGCACCCGAACCGGGCTGGTCCGGGACCGCGCCCGGGCGATGCGGCCGCCAGAGGGCGTCAGCGATTCCGGTGACCGCGGTCCGCCTGCCACCAGTGGCGGTGCTCCGAGTGATGCCGATCGCTGGCCTGCCACTGGAGCAGGCCCTTCTCCTCGCCGACCAGGTGGAAGCCGGATCGCTCCAGCGTCCCGATCGAGGCGAAGTTCTGGGGCTGGCAGCGCGCCACCACGTGATGAACGTCGGGCTGGTCGAATGCCCAGCCGATGAGTGCCCGGGCGGCTTCCGTGGCGTAGCCGCGTCGGCGACGGCTGGGCACCACGCTGAAGAAGAGCTCCACGGTGCCGGCGGCCGGATGGCCCTCGAAGCCAACCTCGCCGACCACGGTGTCCGTCTCGCGCTCGATCACCGCCCAGGCGCCGAACGGCTCGTCGGCCCGCGGCGCGTCGGCCTGCAGCCGGAGGTTGCCGGCGATGTCATCGAGCGGCCACGCGGGGTCCAGACCCGCCTCCAGGATCTGGGCGGCCAACGCCCGATCGTCGGGCAGGGCCGCGGCCGCCTCCGCGGGCAGCGGGCGCAGGACCAGGCGCTGGGTGTCGAGGGAGACGGACACGGCGGGCTGCTCGGCCACGGGCGACGGCGGGTCAGGCGGTGATCGGCTGGTTCAGCCGACCGGCCAGGCGTCGGCGAGGCTGTCGCCCGCGGCGAGGCGCGCCAGGCGCGCCCCCAGGTCAGCCATGACCAGCTGGTGGATCCCCGCGCCCATGCTGATCCGGCGGACGCCCAGCGCCGCCAGCTGCGCAACGGTCAGCCCGCCACGCCGCGCGATGATGTTGATGGGTCCTGGGAGCTCCGCGACCAGCCGCGCGATCACCTCGGGGTCCGCGAGTCCGATCGGGTAGACGCAATCCGCGCCGGCCGCCAGATAGAGCCGGCCGCGCCGGAGCGTCTCCGCCAGCTGCTCCGCATCCGTGCCGGCCTTGCGAATGAACGCGTCGATCCGCGCGTTGATCACCAGGTGGACGCCGCGCGCGTCGGCAGCGGCCCGGACCGCGGCGATAAAGGCGGCCTGGAGCTCCGCCGCCACGAGCACGCCCGGCCCGTGATGATCGGTGTCCTCGAGGTTGCAGCCCACGATGCCCGCGTGGAGCACATGACCGACGAGGTCATCGGGGTCCAGCCGAAGCCCGGCCTGCAGGTCCGCCGTCACCGGCACCACCACGCCGGCAGCGATCCGGGCCAAGTCGTTGAAGATGAGACGCGGATCGCTCGAATCGTTGTCCGGCTCACCGATCGAATCGCCGACCGCACGGCTCGATGTCGCCACGGCCGGGAAGCCGGCCGCCGCCACGGCCCTGGCCGACGGCACGTCCCAGGCGTTGGGCAGGACCAGCGGCTGCGCGGCCTGGTGAAGGTTGAGGAGCGCCGATGCCTTCGCCGCGAGCTCCTGCGTGGATGGCGGCTGCGGCAGGCTCACGACGCCGCGTCCGGAGCCTGGGCCGCCCCGGGGGCCTTGACCCGCGGGGCGTGGAGCCCGGCCGGCGCGCGGAAGGCGATCGCGAGCCGGTTCCACGCGTTGATCGTGATGACCGCCATCGTCAGCTGGACCACCTCGTCCTCCGACAGGACGGCGCGGGTCGCCTCGTACAGCTCGTCTGGAACGGTCCGCTCGGTGAGCAGCGTCAGCTCCTCGGTCCAGGCCAGGGCCGCGCGTTCGCGCTCGGAGTAGAGCTGGGTCTCACGCCAGGCCGCCACCAGGTCGACCCGCATGGGGTCCTCGCCCATCGCCCGGGCGTCCTTGGCGTGGATCTCGAGGCAGCGGGCGCAGCCGTTGAGCTGCGATGCCCGGATCCGGATCAGCTCCAGGAGCGCGGGCTCCAGCGTGCCGGCGTCCTCGGCCTCCTTGAGCGCGCGCATCGGGCGGTAGACCTCGGGCCGGTGCTTGTAGTCGATCCTCATCACGCTCCCCTTCTCCGGTCGTGCGCCGGCGCGGCGCCGCGTGTCGGCCCGTCGTTCGCCGGCGATGCGTCGACCCCCGCCCACCTGTCGCCGCCCGCCGAACCGGGGGAGGCGTTCGTCACCAGGTTGACCCACGGCTCGCCGCGCCGCACCTCCAGCCGGAAGAGATCCGGCCGTCCGTAGTGACCCACGACATCCTGGTTGGCCTTCGCCGCGATGATCCGGTCGAGGTCGATCTCGGCGCTCACGATCGCCTCCCGCCCGTAGACCGGCCCGGCCAGCCATCGTCCGTTTGGCCCGACGATCCCACTCCCGCCATCGATGTCCCAGACGGTGCGAGCCTTGAGCGGGAAGTCAGCGGGCACGTCAGCTTCGTCGATGACCCCGCACGCGGACACCACGAAGACCTGGCCCTCCAGCGCGTACCCGCGGGTGACCAGCTCGGCCATCTCCGAGATGCTGTGGCGATTGGGCCAGACCGCGACATGGACCTGCTCCCCGCTGGCGAGCAGGAAGTACTTGGCCAGCGTCATGGAGTTGTTGCCACAGATCAGGCCACCCAGCCGGCCGACCGGCGTGTCGTAGACCGTGAGGTCTGTGCCGTCGCCCATCCCCCAGATCGCGCGCTCGTCCCAGGTTGGATGGAGCTTGCGGTGGCGGCCGATGAGCCGCCCGTCGGGGCCGAGGTAGAGCAGGGTGTTGAAGAGCGTGGCCCCCAGGCCCGCGTCGCGCTCGGTGACGCCCACGACCACGGTGGCGTTGGCCTTGCGGGCCGCCTCGCCCAGCGCCTCGGTTTCCGGCCCCGGCACGTCCACGGCCTGGCGGTAGAGGGCGACGTACGCGTCCTGGCTCAGGCCCTTGTCCGGCTGCGAGAGCGCGCGCGGCCAGTACGGGAAGGTGGGGATCCAGGCCTCGGGGAAGACGATGAGGCGGTTGCCGTCCGCGGCGGCCTCGGCGATGAGGCGACAGGCCTTGGCGACCGTCGCGGCCTTGTCCAGCCAGACCGGGCTGGCCTGGACGGCGGCGGCCCTGAAGCGAGTGAGGGGCTCCATGCGGCCCATGCTAGCGCGCGGCGCCGGGGGCCGGTTGGGCCGCCGGATCCCCCGGGGACGCCGGATCCCCCGGGGATGCCGCATGCTCCGGGAGCGCCGCATCCTCCGGATCGCCCGGACCCGCCGGGGATGCGGGCGTCAATGCCGAGTGCAGCTCGAACGCATGCTGGCGGAGCCAGCGCCGCCAGACCAGGTGGTCGGGGCGGCGGCTGGCCACGAGCTCCCAGAAGCGCGGCCCATGCCCGAAGACCCGGAGGTGGGCCAGCTCGTGGATGGCCACCGTCTCCAGCGCCTCGGGCGGGGCCAGGACCAGGCGCCACGAGAACGACAGGCGGCCCTGGCGCGAGGCGCTCCCCCACCGTGTCCGCGGATCGCGGAGCGCCACGCCGGTCGGAACCACGCCGAGCGCCGGCCCATGCGCGGCCAGGGCGCGCTCGATCGCCTCGCGGGCACGCTCCCGGCACCAGTCGGCGACGACGCGGGCGGGCGGGCGTCGATCGCGAGCGGCCAGCACGACGACCAGCACGTCGCCGTCCGCATCGCCCTCGCGAAGCACCGCCGAGCGTCGGGTGCCCTTCGGCGCGGCCCCGATCCGGACCTGGTGCAGCTCCCCGCGGTAGCGCACGGAGCCGCCATCGCGGACCTGCCCGCGTCCCGCCACCTCGACGCGCAGCCGCTCGTGGCGGCCAAGGTGCCGGCGCAGCCATGCCTCCCGCTCCAGGAGGAACGTATCGATGCGCGCCTCCGGGTGCCCCCAGCCCCGCCGGGCGAAAATCGGGATCGTAACCACCACGCCGCGCGCCGGATCGATGGTGATCCGCATGCCGCGCGCCCGCGCCGATCGGCGCACGAGGTAGTCCAGCGGCCCGCTGGGCAGCTGGATCAGGCCGGGGGCTTCGACCGTGGGAATGGCCCGCCTGGCCGGGGGGCTCACGTCCCGGTACCCGCCGGGCCGCAGCGGCCGGTCAGCGCGGGGTCCTCACCAGGGGCGCGAGGAGCGTGTCGAGGTGGGCCCGGTAGACGTAGCGCTCCACCTCCTCGTAGATGACCCGATCGAAGGGCCCCAGTTGGCGGACCAGGTCGGGGCTCTGCTTGAGGTCGTCGATGTGGATCCACGTGCTGTCGGCGAAGAACGCGGCGACCTTGTCCGTGGCGCGCCCAAAGTAGCTGTCGTATAGGACGACGGTGCGGCCCCCCAGGAGCCGTCGATCGCCCTGGGCGCTGATCTGCTGGATCGGATACGGCAGATGGATGCCCGCGGGCGGTTCGACCGCCGTGGTGCGCAGCTGGATGCCCGGACGGACCGCCGGGTCCAGGGCGACTTCCGTGCGTGGCACGCCCAGGATCTGGGCCAGGTCCATCTGGAACGCCCGCGGCTCGCCCGCGACCACGTCCGCCTCCGACCAGAGCGCCGGGTCCAGGGACAGCACCAGGTCGCGGATCGCCATCAGCGACGCCACCGGCACCCAGTGCGAATCCTGCCGGAAGTAGAGCTCGGTACCAGGCAGCGCGGCCCGCGCCGAGTCGACCGCCGACCAGCCGTCCACGGCGAAGGCACCGCGGGTCGCGAGGGCCGCCCGCACGCTGGGCCGGGCCGCGTCGGTGCACGGCGCCGGGATCCCGTCGTCCGGTCGTCGCCGGTCGCCGTAGTAGACGTGCTTGTCGGGCGCGATGATGAACCGGAACTCCTGGCCCCCGGCGGCAAACGCGGCCGCGGCGACGTCCAGCCGCGTGACCAGCTCCGCGGCGCCCACGGGGCAGAGCGCGACGAGGTCATCCCGGTAGAACAGCCAGTCGTCGACGCCGCGGATCACGTCGGGGCTGGGCGAGCCGCTCAGCGCGATGTCGATGGCAGCCCGAATGCGGATCGCCCGGGGCCGGAGCACGAGGTTGTCGGCGATGGCCCGGTCCACGGCGGCCGACCACGCGGGGTCCCAGATGGAGCCTGGGGTGAATGGCGGCGCGGTCAGGAGCGGGCGGTTCTCGATGGCCTGCGGCCGGGCGCCGGCCAGCATCGCGGCGCTGGGCAGCACGAGGGCCAGCGCGAACGCCACGATGGCGAGGCGATCCACCACCCGCCAACGGCGACTCCTGGTGGCGAGTGGCAGGTGGGCCCCGTCATGGGTCGTGACCCCGGGAACCGCGGGCGGGGTCAACTCGGGCGCGGTCATCTCAGAACTGGAAGTAGAGGAACGGGCTGAAGCCGCTGGCCGAGATCAGCACGATCGACGCCGGCAGGAGGACGCCGATGGCCACCAGGCGGAGGACGCGGCTGGGGATCCCGTCGGCGCGCTCGATCACGCGACCGGCCACGAACCAGCCGGGCAGCAGGACGGACGCGCAACCAATCACGAGGGCAATGAGGGCGATGGGATCGGCGGCCTGGGACACCCCGATCGGGATGCTCCGGTGGAGCCGCCCGAAGGCCCCGAAGTACTCGATGGCATAGGCCACCGTGGGGGAGCGGAAGACCACCCAGCCCGCCATCACCAGCACGATGGTCATGGGCTGCCAGGGCAGGGCGCGCCGGGGCGCCGCCGACCGGCCCACGCCCGCCACCCGCTCCAGGATGAGGAGCGCGCCGTGGTAGGCCCCCCACACCACGAACGTCAGGTTGGCGCCATGCCACAGCCCGGTGACCAGGAAGACGATGATCAGGTTGCGGTAGGTCCGCGCGGTGGAGCCGCGGTTGCCCCCCAGCGGGATGTACAGGTAGTCCCGGAACCAGCGCGACAGCGACATGTGCCAGCGCCGCCAGAACTCCGTGATGGACCGGGCCGCATAGGGGCGATCAAAGTTCCCGGGCAGACGGATCCCCACCATCAGCCCCAGCCCAAGGGCCATGTCCGAGTAGCCGCTAAAGTCGAAGTAGAGTTGCACGGTGTACGCCACCAGCCCCAGCAGGGCCGAGGCGAGGTTGAGCTGGTCCGCCGGCATCCCGAAGACGGCGTTCACGATGGGCGCCACGCTGTCGGCGATCAGGACCTTCTTGCCCAGGCCCAGCGAGAACCGGTAGAGGCCCGCCGAGAATGCGGCCCAGGTCTCGCGTCGCTCGACCAGCTGGTCGCGGATCTCGTGGAAGCGGACGATGGGCCCGGCAATCAGCTGCGGGAAGAACAGGATGTACAGCCCGAAGTCCACCGGCTGGACGAGGTGCCGGGCGGTCCCGCGGTAGATGTCGACCAGGTAGCTGATCGCGTGGAACGTGTAGAACGAGATCCCGATCGGTAGCAGCACGGGCGCCCAGGGCACCGCCGGGATTCCGGCGGCGGCCAGCGCCGCGTCCCACGTTGCGACAGCCAGGTTTGCGTACTTGAAGTAGCCCAGCAGTCCCACGTTGAGCGCGACGCCCGCCGCGAGCCAGGCCCGCGCGCGGCCCGCCAGCCCGGCGTCCATGGCCCGCTCCACCTTGAGCCCAACCACGAAGTTCGCAGCGATGGAGGCCACCAGGACCAGGGTGAAGGTGCCCGCACCCCACGCGTAGAAGACGAGGCTGAAGGCGAGCAGGACCCCATTGCGCGCCCGGCGCGGGGCGAGGTGGTAGAGCGCCAGGACCGCGGGGAGGAAGAAGAAGAGGAAGCTGGCGGAGGAGAAGACCAAGTGGCGCCGGCTCTCCGATCTCGGGGCCCGGGGCGCATGCCCCGCGTCGCGGCGATAGTGCCACAGGCCTCCGAGATGGCGCACCGGTGACGGGCGGCCCCGGCGACTCCGGGCGCCGCTACGGGCCCATGAGGAGCGATCCCTCTCGAGTTGCTATACTCCGCCTCCGGCGCTGGGGCTATAGCTCAGCTGGAAGAGCGTCTGAATGGCATTCAGAAGGTCCGGGGTTCGAGTCCCCGTAGCTCCACCAACCACCCCGCCGCGTCAGCACCAAACCCCGCCCGCGCCGGGGTTTTGTCGCATTTGAGCTACCCGCGCCCCTTGTGCCGGGCGCGCCGCCGGGCGCACCATGGCGGCGCCAGCTTGTGCGTGCGTCCCGGCTCGACGGGAGGTGGCGGCAGCGATGCAGCGCGTGGCGTTCCGGCTGGCGGGACTCCTCTGGCTGGTCCTGGGGATCCTGGCGGTCCTGACTGTGTTCGGGACCGTCATGGGCCTGGCCCTCGCGTGGCTGGTCGGCGTCCGGCGGAGCATCACAGCAGCGCGGGCGGGGGCGGCGCTTGGGGTCGCGCTCTTCATCCCCTGCCAGCTGATCATCGACGTGACCGGCTGCCGCAATGACGACTGCGGCGTCCAGCCCTATCTCCTCCTCTACGGCCTGCCGGCCCTCGTGGTCGCGCTCAACCTGGCTGCAGGCTGGCGAGATGATCCGCGGCCAACGGCCCCTGGCGACCCCGGGTCAGACGCGACGACGAGCCTGGGCGCGGGGATCTGACGGGGCGACAGCTGCACCCAGGGCCCGGGCCCGTGCCCGGCGCGCGGCAAAGACAGCCAGGGTCAGGATCGGCAGGAGCAGGACGAAGCCCAGCCGAACCGACCGGGCCCAGTCCGAGGCCATCCCGCCCGTGACACCCGTGGGCAGGATTCCATCTGCACCGCCGCGCGAGGCTTCAGGGGCCGTTGAGGCTCCCGCGCCGAGCGTCCCGGGACCAGACGGCACGAGGCCGCTGGAGGAAGCCGCGCTCGCACCCACCGCACCCGCGCTCTCGGACGGACGGACGCTGCCAGGCGCGACGCTCGACCCAGCAGCGCCCGGGGCAGCCGTCGGGGCCGGGGTCGGCGTCCGGGCGGCCGTAGGTGCGGGCGTAGCCCGGCTGGGCGCCGGCGTGGGGGTGGGCGTGACCGCGGTGCCGGTGACCACCAGCGTGGTCTGGTGGTTCTGGCTCCTGAGATGGACCTTGCAGTAGAGAACGAAGGTCCCGGGCTGGGTGATCACGGGGCTCACGTACACGGAGCCCGGCGTCAGGCCACCGGAGTGGATGTTGAGTGCGTCGACGTCGGCCGTGTGCGGGCGACCGTCGGTGCCGGTGTCGACCGCGGTGAGGCGCAGCTGGTCTCCGACCTTGGCCGTCACCACGCCATCCCCGACCGTGGCATCTTCGAAGTAGTGGTTCCCGACGCCGACGTTGACGGCGGCGGCCAGGACGATGCCCGCTGTGGCCCCGAGCGCAGCCGCCAGGATCGCGGCTCCGACGATGAGCCGGCGCCTCATCCGAACACCATCTCAGCGGCGATGAGACCGGTCACCATCAGGAGCCAGAAACCGGTCGCCGTCAGCCCCAGGTCGACCCACACATGAGGCGTTCCCGTGCCCCGGCCCGCGGCCGCAGCTGCGCTGACGGACCGCCGCCAGAACGCGTGCGCAGCAAAGAGGATCGCGGTCGCCACCGAGCACAGGAAGTGCCAGATCAGTGGCGCGGTCCAGTCGGGCTCCACGAGGAAGTCGAACCCACCGGCGTCGACGACGCCGGCGACCATCGTGAACGGGACGAAGGCGAGCGCGATCCATTCGAGCGTCGTCGCAAGGGAACCCCACCGCTCCGTGCCGGTTGCGTGCCACACGAGGCCGAACAGCCACGTCAGCGAGAGCAGGGCGACCGGGAAGTGGACGAGCGCCGGATGGAGGGGCAGGACGACAAGATGGCCGAATGCCATGAGGCTCCACAATGATCGACCGCAACGCTGGACGGGGCGTGCGGTCGCATCGCCCGGAGCGCGCGGCCGGCCGCGTCGACGTCGGTGGACGCCGTGCACTCAGATCGGGTAACGAGAAGCCGGGCCGTGCGTTACGTGCCTGGCTGAAAGCAGCCTCGCCCGGATCGACCGTTACGGCCGGATGGACCCCCGTCGGCCGCGGAGAGCCGGCTGGATCCGGCAGCGGATGGCGCGGCCGACCTGAGTGCGGGAATCTGACCCGACAGCCCGAAGGCGGCCGGGGTCAGGGCCTGCCGTCGCGGATGGACGTCCAGTCGAAGGCGAGCGTGCCGTCGATGGCCGAGCCCAGGAACATCATGGCGGCGATCGCCACGACTGCGATCAGGCCCAGCATGAGCGCGTACTCGGCCAGACCCTGACCGTCCTGGCGATCGCGTGCCGCGGCCAGTCGGGCCACCAGGCGTGCTGTGAAGTGGGGCATGGTTGGGTACCTCGCTGCGAAGGCCGGATGATCGGGATGAATGTGCGGAGCGCCGGTCCATCGCTGCCGGCAACCCAGGTGAAGATGCAGGAATCCTGCGCTGGGTCCCTCGAATCCGATCTTATCCGTTGGTACTGGAACGCCACGAAGTGTTGACAGGACGCATCCCGGGAAGTACCGGTGTACGCGCCGGGGGACCCCGCCCACGCCGTGCGTCATACTTCGCAGACCATCGCGCCCCTCGCCCGGCGGCCCTGACCCGGCGAGCCCGCGCCACAGCCACGACGAGACGCCACGTGACCCAGACCAGCGAGAGCCAGCCGAGCGGCCGGTCCCGGATCGAGCGCTACGAGCCCACCGCCATCGAGCCGCGCTGGCAGGCGCGCTGGGCAGAGCTTGGCCTGTACAAGACAGATCTCAACGACACGTCGCGGCGGCGCTACTACCTGCTGACCATGTACCCGTACCCGTCGGGCGACCTGCACATCGGGCACTGGTACGTCAACACGCCAACCGACGCGCTGGCCCGCTTCCGGCGGATGCACGGCGACAACGTCTTCTTCCCCATCGGCTTCGACGCCTTCGGCCTGCCCGCCGAGAACGCTGCCATCAAGCGCAACGTCCACCCGTTCGCGTGGACGATGTCGAACATCGAGAACATGCGCCGCCAGCTGCGGAGCATGGGCGCCACGTTCGACTGGGACGCCGAGGTGGTCACCGCCCACCCCGATTACTACCGCTGGAACCAGTGGATCTTCCTGCGCTTCCTGGAGGCAGGCCTGGCGTACCGCGCCATGTCGCCCGTGGACTGGTGCCCCAACGACGGGACGCTGGCGCGCGAGCAGGTGGAGGGCGTGGAGCGCCGCTGCTGGCGGTGCGGCGAGCGCGTCGAGAAGCGCGACCTGGAGCAGTGGTTCCTGCGGATCACCAAGTACGCCGACGAGCTGCTGGACTTCACCGGGCTGGACTGGCCGGAGCCGGTCCGCATCATGCAGACCAACTGGATCGGCCGGTCCGAGGGCGCCGAGGTGGTCTTCCAGGCGGCACCGGATGCGCACCAGCCGGGCGGCGCGGAGCTGAGGGTCTTCACCACGCGGCCCGACACGCTGCATGGCGCCACCTTCATGGTCCTCGCGCCCGAGCACCCCATGGTGGGCTCGCTCACGCACCCGGGCCAGGCGGCCGAGGTGGAGGCCTACATCGAGCAGGCCCGCCGTCGGACGGAGATCGACCGACTCTCCACGGACCGGCCCAAGACGGGCGTGGCGCTGGGCGCGGAGGCCATCAACCCCGTCAGCGGCGCCCGGATCCCCATCTTCATCGCCGACTACGTGCTGGGCGGCTACGGGACCGGGGCCATCATGGCCGTGCCCGGCCATGACGAGCGCGACTTCCAATTCGCGACCGCCTTCGGGCTGCCCATCGTCCGCGTGGTGGCCGCGCCGGGCGACGAGGACGCGCCGCTGGCGGCCGCCTACGTGTCACACGCCATGGACGAGATCCTGGTGAACTCCGGCGAGCACTCGGGCCTGGCGGCTGACGAGGGTGGGCGCCGGATCGTGGCGACGCTGGCCGAGACCGGCCGCGCGAAGGCCAAGGTGACCTACCGGATCCGCGACTGGCTGATCAGCCGCCAGCGCTACTGGGGCACGCCCATCCCGATTGTCTACTGCGACGCATGCGGGGCCGTCCCGGTCCGCGACGACCAGCTGCCGGTCCGCCTCCCCGAGACGGTTGACTACCAGGGCCGTGGCGACAACCCGCTGGTCAAGGACGAGGCATTCCTGCGGACCACCTGCCCCTCGTGCGGCGGGCCGGCTCGGCGCGAGACGGACACGATGGACACCTTCATCGACTCGTCCTGGTACTGGTTCCGCTACCTGTCGCCAAAGAAGGCGGACGGGCCGGTGGACCGGCCGATGGTCGACACCTGGACCCCGGTGGACCAGTACACGGGCGGCGCCGAGCACGCCGTCATGCACCTGCTCTACTCGCGCTTCTTCACCAAGGCGATGCGCGACTGCGGCCTGATCTCCGAGAGCGAGCCGTTCAAGCGGCTGTTCAACCAGGGCCAGATCCTGGGCGCCGACGGCGAACGGATGAGCAAGTCGCGCGGCAACGTCCAGGACCCCGACGAGCTGGTCAACCGCCACGGCGCCGACGCAGTCCGCCTCTTCCTGATGTTCATGGGCCCGTGGGACCAGGGCGGTCTGTGGAGCCCCACCGGGATCGGCGGGATCAACCGTTTCCTGGGCCGGGTCTGGACCATCACGCTGGACGCCAACGGCCTGGAAGGCGGCGATCCCGACGCCGGGAAGCTGCCGGCCGGCGAGGACGAGGCGGCGGCCAAGTCGGCGATCCGGGCGGCGGCCCACCGGACCCTGGCGGCGGTCTCCGAGGACTACGAGGCGTTCCGCTTCAACACCATGGTCGCCAAGCTGATGGAGCTGGCCAACCTGCTCATGCGCTACCGCGGCAGCGTGGTGGCCAGCTCGGCGGAATGGGAGGAGGCCGTCAGCATGTTGCTGCTGATGCTGGCGCCCGCCGCCCCGCACATCACCGAGGAGCTCTGGTCGCGCCGCCTGGCGGCCGCTGGAGCCGAATGGGCCTCGATCCACTCGCAGGCCTGGCCGACGGTGGATGTGGGCGCGGCAACGGCGGCCACGCGCGAGGTGCCCGTCCAGGTCAACGGCAAGCTGCGCGACAAGGTGGAGGTCCCGGTGGACATCGACCAGGCCGGACTGGAGACGCTGGTCCTGGCGCGGCCCAAGGTGATCGCGGCGCTGGAGGGTCGAACCCCAGACCGGGTGATCCATGCCGGCGGCGGGCGCCTGGTCAACATCGTCGTCAAGGGCGGCTAGGCCGGCCGCCCAGATGGCCATGCGCCGATGACCGGGTCGTCCCGGCAAATCCTGAACAGCGCCGCGGTGTGCGGCGGCGCCTGGTGCTGGGAGCAGGCCCGCCTTGTCGTGGCAGGCGGAGCTTCGGCCGCATGAGGCCCCAGGGCGCCACCTTCGACCCCGCGGACGCCTGGTTCGTCATCCCGGCCTACAACGAGGGTCCGATGATCGCCCAGGTGGCCGGCGAGGTGCTCGCATCCGGGTCGCGGGTCGTCGTGGTGGACGATCACTCCACCGACGACACCGGCGACCGTGCGCTCGCCGCGGGCGCGATCGTGGTGCGCCATCCCGTCAACCTGGGCCAGGGTGCGGCGCTCCAGACCGGGATCGATCTGGCCCTGCGCCGGGGCGCCACGCTGATCGTCACGTTCGACGCCGACGGCCAGCACCGCCTGGCGGACGCCGTCCGCCTGGCCCAGGCGGTCCACGAGGACCGCGCGGACATCGCCTGCGGCAGCCGCTTCCTGGGGGTGGAGGCGCGCGACATCCCGGCCTCGCGCAGGCTGGCGCTTCGGGCGGCCGCCATCTTCACCCGGCTCACCACCGGCGTGCCGGTCACCGACGCCCACAACGGCCTCCGAGCGATGAACCGCCATGCGGCCATGACGATCCGGCTGACCCACAACCGGATGGCCCACGCGTCGGAGCTGGTGGGCCAGATTCGCGAGCGGAAGCTGCGCTCCCTGGAGCTGCCGGTGGAGATCCTCTACACGGAATACTCCCTCCGGAAGGGCCAGCGCATCTCCAACAGCCTCAACATCCTCGCCGACCTGTTCATGGGGTGGCTGCGGTGATCATCGTCCTGATCCTCACGGGGACGCTCTCGCTGGTAGTCCTGTACGGGGTCCGCCTCCTGTTCACGGCGCGGCCACTGGTGGGTGGGGCGGTCATGGCCGTGGCGGGTGCGGGGATCCTGCTGGTCTGGGATCCGGATCTCTCCACGCGGATCGCCAACACGGTCGGCGTGGGTCGCGGGACGGACCTCCTCGTGTACCTGCTGTTCATCCTCATCGCGATGCTGGTCCTCCTGGTCCACGCCCGCTTCCGGACCTACGACCGGATGATCACGGAGCTGGCTCGCTCGGTCGCCATCACCCACGCCCGCGAGCCGGGGGAGCGCTGATGGCCGGGTCGTTCGACGGCCTGGTGGCCGTCTCCTGGGGTCCGAGTCGAATCGACCTCTTCTGGGTGGATGGCGCGCAGGCGCTCTGGCACCGCTGGTTCGACGGCGAGGCCTGGTCGGCCGACGAATCCCTGGGCGGCCGGCTGACGTCGCCGCCGGCCGTGACGGCCTGGGCCGAGGGGCAGCTGGAGGTGTTCGCGGTCTTCGCGGACGGCCAACTCTGGGACCGCTACTGGGACGGCGCCGCGTGGCACGAGTGGGAGACGCTGGGCGGCGAGCTGGACCCGGCAGGCCCGCCGGCGACGTCATCCTGGGGCGCGGACCGTCTCGACGTCTTCGCCCCGGGCCGGAATGGCCGGCTCTGGCACCGCTGGTGGGACGGTTCGCGCTGGGTGGACTGGGAGCAGCTCCCGGGCGCGTGAGGCTCCTCTGGGCTCGCGCTCGCGCAGGCGCCCGGGCTCGACGCGCTTCGACGCGGGCGGCTTCGTGTCCGCGCACGCGTTCCAGTTCGTCGCCGTTCCCGTGTTCGCCGCGGTTCCCGTGGGGCGGGCGAGAACGACGAGGTTCGGCCTGCCACCGGGCTTCTGGGGCCGGAACTCGTCGCCTCCTCCCGCCGCACGGCCCAGAACAACCGGCTTCGGCTGTCAGCCGGTCCCCAGCACCAGAAACACGTCGCTCTCGCCCGTGGGGCGGGACGCGCTGCGGCGGCCTCCTATTCCGGCTCGACCAGGACCAGGCGGATCCGCTTGTTGATGCGGCCCTTCGATTCGTAGCCCGTGACGCGGATCTGGCCCACCTCGCGCGTGTTGTTGACGTGCGTGCCGCCGTCCGCCTGGAGGTCCAGGCCCACGATCTCGATCGTCCGGATCTCCTCGATCCCGTCCGGCAGCAGGTTGACCTTGGTCCGGATCAGGTCCGGGATGGCGAAGGCCTCGTCGCGCGGCAGGACGTTGACCCGGACATCGCGCGAGCGGGCCAGCTCCTCGTTGACCGAAGCCTCGATCGCGTCCACCAGGTCGCCCGACATCCGCTCGAACTCGAAGTCCATCCGTCCCGCGCCCGGCTCCATGTTCCCGCCGGTCACCAGCGCGCCATAGTCGCGCCAGACCACGCCGCACAGCGCGTGGAGCGCGGTGTGGGTTCGCATCAGCGCGTACCGGCGGGCCCAGTCCAGGTCCACGGTCAGGCGGTCCCCCACCCGCGGCGGTTCGATGCCCGACTCCAGCTCGTGGAGGATCTCGCCGGCCGACTTGCGCGCCGCCTGGACGGTCCAGGTTCGGCCGTCCACGGCCCGCAGGAGCAGGCCCCGATCGGACGGCTGGCCGCCCCCGCCGGGATAGAAGACGGTGGTGTCGAGCGCGACCAGCGGGCGTTCGGCCGAATCAACGCTGACCACCCGTGCCTGGACCCGGCGGGCGTAGGCGTCGGCGTAGCAGACCTGCAGGTTCATCGAGGCGCAGGATACGCCGCCGCGGCCACGCGTCCGGGGGAATCGGCTCGTCGCGGCGAAGGCGAGGTGGCAGACTGCGTGCGGTGCGCCGGGGGTGGGCGCAGCCGCTGCAGGAGGTGGTCCATGGGTCCGCAGGTGATGGCCGGGCTGACGCTGATGGCCGGGGCGATCGCGATCGGCATGCTGGGCGGTGCGGCGCGCGGCGGCCCGGTGATCAATCAGCGGCCCGTGGGCCGCGCGATGGCGATCATCCTGATGGCCTTCTGCGCCGGGGTCTCGGTGATGACGGTCGTGGTCGCCCTCATCGCGATGACCGACGGTCCGCGGACGCCGTCCACGGATGCGGCATGGGTCCCTGGGCTGCTAGCGGGCGCCGGGGCCGTGCTGGGGCTGGTCATCGCCCGCCGGGCCGGGGAGGCGGCCGAACCCGGCGTGGCTTCGATCGCGTTGAGCTTCGAGCTGGGCCTCGCCATGCTGGGCATCGTCCTGACAGTGGTTCGACTCACGATGGCCGGACGCGGTCACGCTGCACCGCCCGACGTGCCGTACGTCGGGATCGGCCTCCTGACCGCGGCGATGGTGCTCGCCATGGGCGTGACGGGCGCGAGCGCCCTCGGACGGCTGGCGGACGCAGCAGACGCAACCGCGGCGATGGCCGTCTACCGCGGGCAGATCATCCGGGCTGCGATGCTGGAAGGCGTCGCGGTCATGGGTGTCGTGGCGGCGATCCTCATCCTCTTCCTCGCCTGACACCCAGCCAGGAGACCCGCATGTACGGCCATCGCGCCCGGATCGGGTACTGCTCGCCGCCCTTCGTGACCGAGGTCTTCGCCTACGAGTTCTACAAGATGGTGCCGGACGGCGTGACCCTGCTCATCACCACCCTGGAGGTAGGCAACGAGTACACGGGTCAGGCGTTCAGCGGCAGCCAGGAGCGGTCGCTGGCGGCGGCGCGGGCGATGGCCGAGGCCGGCGCCGACGTCGTGATCCTGGGCGGCAACCCGGTCAACCAGTCGCTGGGAATGGACAATCTGCCGCGAATCTGCGCTGAGCTGTCCGCCGAGATCGGGACGCCGGTGATCGCCTCGGCGCTGGCACAGCGGGACGCGCTCACGGCCCTCGGCGCGCGGAGGGTGGCGACGGTCCACATGGCCGGCCCGGACCACGACGAGCGGGCGAACCGGCAGATGCGGGCGCTGGGGTTCGAATCGGTGGGCGCGCTCTCCCCGGAGGCCCACGGGCTGCTGGCCTACGGTCGAATCTCCGAAGACGAGGCACTGACGCTGGCCAGGGAGGCCAAGGCGCGCTGGCCCGAGGCCGACTGCATCCACTTCGCCAACGGGCACTGGCCGACGGCGTTCGCGATCGAGCCGGTCGAACGGGAGCTTGGGGTCACGGTCATGGCGTCGGCGCAGGCGGTGATCTGGCAGGCGCTCCGCGTGGCCGGGGTCACGGAGCCCATCGAGGGCTTTGGGCGGCTGCTCCGGGAACACTGAGGGCGGGAGCGCGCCATGTCGCAGGCCGTGCCCTGAGCGGCGTGTCTCCGGCCTTGTCCAAGGGGAGTTCCATCCGCCGGGCCGAATAAGCGGGAGATAAGCGTCGGACGGTAGCGTTCCACTCGACGTCCCGCTCGTCGGAAGTGCCCCCAACGAGCGGGACGCCTTCATGCCCCCGCCGGTCACCGCTCGCCCACTGCGCTATCGCGCCGTCCGGGTGAGCCCGGAGGTCGCATGCTGCCTTCCACGCCCCCCTGGCGTGTGCTGGATGCGCCAGGCGCCAGCCCGGCGACCCAGGTCACGCCCACCCCGCAGGACACCTCGGCCGGACCCGCTGGCGGGACGGTAGCCGCGTCGCCGCCGGCCGGCCGCGCAACGTCCGTGCTCATCGTTGCCGCCGCACTGGCGGGTGCCGTGGTGCTCCTGGTCAGCGCGTTCCTGCTGGCCGCGGGGACGCCGCGCGGCACGGTCGAGGTCAGCGCGCTGTCGTTGTCGACCCGGCCGGGCGGCTCCTCCCTGGGACGGCCGGCCAGCCCTGGTCCGTCCGCGGACCCGGTCGTGGTCGAGGTGGCGGGCGCGGTGCTGCGGCCGGGCGTCTACACCCTGCCCAAGGGAGCCCGCGTCGGTGATGCGATCGCGGCCGCGGGCGGCTATGGGCCGCGAGTCGCCGCGGACCAGGTGAGCCTGCAGCTCAACCTCGCGACGCCGCTGCGTGACGGACAGCAGGTCCGGGTGCCGTCCCGGGACGATCCCCCGTCGGCCGGGTCGGCTGCCACGCCGGGTGCCCCGCTGAGTCCGGCGACCGGCGCGGGTGCGGCCGGCGGGCCGCTGGACCTCAATCAGGCCAGTGCCGCGGAGCTGGAGGCGCTGCCCGGGATCGGCCCCGTCACGGCGGGCAAGATCGTGGCGGCCCGCACCGAGCGGCCATTCGCCGCGATCGACGACCTGCTCTCGCGGAAGCTGGTGAGCACGAAGGTGCTCGACGGCCTGCGCGCCCTCGTCATCGTCCGCTAGGCGGAGGCGGGCCGGAATGCCGCGAAGCGGCTGGCTGGCGACAGGCGGGGTGGCTGCCGCGCTGGCGCTCTCGGGGGAGGTGACCCTGGCCGCCGTGCTGGCCGTGGCCGCCGTTGCACTGGGGCTGGTGGCGTTCGGGGTCCAGCGAAACGCCGGCGGCAGCGGTGCGCGCGGCCGGTTCGTCGCCGCGGCCGCGGGCGTGCTGGCCGTGGCGCTCCGGATCGGCCTGCAGGTGGGACCGGGCGTCCCGGCCGCCTCCGCGATTCCCACGGGTGTGGGGCCATGGAGCGCGACCGTCGTGGCCGTGGGATCGCCGCTCGACGGGCAGCAGCGCGCCACGCTCCGGCTGGAAATCACCGGTACGCCGCTGGTGGCGGCCAGCCTGCCGCGCTATCCGGCCGTGGAGCCCGGAGACCGGGCACGGGTGGGTGGCGCGGTCCGGCCGCCGGGCGACGACGCCTACGGGGCGTACCTGGCGCGGATCGGCATGGTGGGCACGCTCCGCTCATCCACCCTGGACGCGCTCGAACCATCGACGGATCCGATCTGGCTGCTGGAGCGACTGCGTCGGGCGTCCGGTGAGGCGCTGGCCAGGACCATCCCGCAGCCCGAGGCCGGCCTCGCAGCCGGGATCCTCGTGGGCCTGCGCGATCTGGTGGACCGGGACCTTGCGGCGGACTTCACCACGGCGGGCGTCAGCCATGTCGTGGCGATCTCGGGCTGGAACATCGCGATCGTCGGCGCGGTGGTGGCGGCGCTGGCGGGCGGGCTCTCCCGGCGGCGTCGATCGGCCCTCACGCTCGCCGCCATCACCGCCTACGTCGCGTTTGCGGGTGCATCCTCCTCAGTCCTGCGCGCCGCGCTGATGGCCGCGGTCGTGCTCCTCGCCCGCGAGACCGGCCGTGCCGGGCGGGCCGCGGCGGTGCTCGGCTGGGCGGCCGCATTGCTCCTGATCCTGGACCCGCGGCTCGTCCTGGATCCCGGCCTGCAGCTCTCGACACTCGCCACCGCAGGGCTGATCGCCTGGAGCACGCCACTCACGGCGCGCCTGGCGGGGCCATCCCCCGGGCGGCCACGTCGCTGGCTCGCCGAGAGCCTCGGCGTGTCACTGGCCGCCCAGGCCGCGACACTGCCGATCGTGCTCGCGACGTTCGGCCGCCTGTCGATCGTGGCGCCGCTGGTCAACCTGGCGGTGGTGCCGCTGGTGGCCCCGGCGATGGCCGTCGGCGGTCTGGCCCTCGTGGCCGGGTGGCTGGTCATGGCGGGCCTCCCGGACGTGCTGGGCGTGATCCTGGGCCTGCCCGCCTGGGCGCTCCTGGGCGTGATGGTCGGACTGGTACGCGCGGGCGCTGCGCTGCCGTTCGCGAGCGTGACGATCGAGCCACCCTGGTCCGTGGTCGCGGGGGCGCTCTGTGGGCTGACTATCCTGGCGGCAACGGGCACGTGGCGACGTTTCGCCAGCGGTCCCGGCCGGGCGCTTCGTCGACTCCGGCTGCTTGCGGCAGCCGCCCGACGATGCTTCGGGAGGGGGCGTGCCTCCCGGCCTGCCGGTGGCGGCAGCCCTCTGCCACGAGCCGGCGCCGGTCCGAGCGGGGCAAACAGGCCAGGCCAGGCCTCGGTCCCCGGCCGGCAATCTCGCCTGCTCCGCTTCGCAGGCGCGGTGCTCGCCGGCGCGATGCTGTCGCTTGGCGTTGTCGCCGCACGCGTGCCCGACGGCGCAACCCGCGTGGTCATCCTGGACGTCGGCCAGGGTGACGCGATCCTCGTCGAGGGGTCGCGCGGCGCCCGCCTCCTGGTCGACACCGGTCCCGACCCCGACCGCCTCCTCGTCGCGCTCGACGAGCGGCTGCCGCCCTGGGATCACCGCCTGGATGCGGTCGTGATCAGCCACCCGCACGAGGACCACGTCGCGGGCCTGGCCCTGTTGCTGGAGCGCTACCGCGTAGGCCGGGTGCTGGAGCCCGGCATGTCGGGCCCGGGTCCCGGCTACGCGGCCGCCGAGAAGGCGCTCGCCGGGAGGCGCGTGCCACGCGGGACGCTGGCCGGCGGCGACGTCATCACGGTGGACGACCTGGCGCTCCGCGTGCTCTGGCCCGACGCGGGCAGCGTGCCACGCCAGCCGCCCGACAGCGGAGTCGGCATCAACAACGTGTCAGTGGTGCTGCTCGGCGAGGTCGATGGCGGCCGCTTCCTGCTGACGGGCGACGCCGAGCAGGCGGTGGACGGGCAGCTCCTGGCCCGGGACCTGCCGCCGGTGGACCTGCTCAAGGTCGCCCACCACGGGAGCGCCACGGCAACCACGGACGGGCTCCTGGCCGCGCTCCGCCCGGCGCTGGCGGTCATCTCGGTGGGAACGGGGAACACGTATGGGCACCCGGCGCCCTCCACGATGGGTCGCCTCCGCGCCCACGGGGCAACCGTGCTGCGGACGGACCTCGATGGCGAGGTGGAGGTGACGTTCCGGACGGGGCGGGTGTCGGCGAAGAGCGCGCGGGGCGGCGGCTGGTCGCCGGGGGTCGGGTACCATCGAGCGGATGACCGTGCCTTCGCGAGCGGACGCCGTCCGCCTGCTGCTCTCCCTGGATCCGCCGCCCTGGTTCGAGCGACACGCCCGCGCCGTGGCGGAGGTGAGCGGCTGGCTCGCCGCCCGGACGGCCCAAGCAGGGACGCCGGTGGATCGCCGGCTCGCCGAGGCGGCCGCGCTGCTCCACGACGCCGACAAGCTCCTGGCGCGCGACGATCCCGCCCGCCGCCTTGCCCACGGCGACGGCTCCGCCGCCTGGGTCACCCGGCTGGGCCACCCCGAGCTGGCCCCGGCCATCGCCGGCCATCCTGTGACGCGCCTCGCGGACCCGACGTGGCCCGATGCCTGGCTGGCGACGGCATCCCCGGAGGCACGCATCGTGGCCTACGCCGACAAGCGCGCCGGGCAGCGCCTGGAGCCCATGGCGGCGCGCTTCGCCTCGTGGGACCGCCGCTATCCGGGCGGCTGGCCGGGCGAGGAGCCCGGGCGAGCGTGGGCGAATGCCAGCCGCCTGGAGGCCATGGTCTGCGCGACCGCCGGCGTGCCGCCGGGCGACGTCCGCCGGCTCCCGTGGGCCTCGCCCCTCTTCCGCGACGCCCGGCGGCAGGCGGAGGCAGCCGCATGACGCAGGCGACCGCCGTGGCGTTCCTGTGGGGGGACGATACCTGGGGGCTCGAGGCAGCCACGGAGGCGTTCCGGACCCGTGCAGACCTCTTCCCGTTCGGCGCCCCGGAGCGCTGGCGCCTGCGTGGCGACGACGGGACCCCGGCGCGGGTGCTGGGAGCCCTGCAGGAGCGGCTCGCCACCGGCGCGATGTTCGGCTCCGGGACGCTGGCGATTCTGGCGGGCGTGGGGCCACTGGTGCGTCGTGGCGAGGACCGGAACGCCCTGATCGCGACGCTGGGCCTGATCGCGCCCGGCAACGGGCTGGTCATCGTGGAAGAGACGGCGTCGGGTCGCAAGGACGCGCCCCACAAGCCGCTGGTCGACGCGGTTCGTGCCGTTGGCGGCAGCGAGACGCAGCTGCGGGCGCCGCGGACGGGCGAGTTGACGCGCTGGATCGAGACACGGGCGCGGGAGCTGGGCGTGAACCTGGGGCCGGGCGCGGCCCAGGAGCTGGCGACCCGGATCGGGGGCTTTGTCGCCGAGGGCGACATCGACCGCCGCCGGCAGGGTCAGCTGGCCTTCATGGAGCTCGGGAAACTGGCGCTCTTCCGGATCGACGGCACGCCGGTCTCGGTTGCCGACGTCCAGGAACTCGTGCCGGAGGCGGTGCCCGGCTCCATCTGGGGCTTCGTGGACGCGATCGGCCTGCGAAACGTGCAGCGGGCGATGGGGCTCAGTGACCGGATCCTCGAGAGCACCCCCGGACCCGTCCTGGTCGCCGTGCTCCACCGGCGGATCAGGGAGCTGCTGGAGATCGCGGATCGGCTCCGGTCCGGGGAACGAGCCCAGAACCTGCCGCGCAGCATGAAGTTGAACCCGTACCGGGCCGAGACCCTGGCGGGTCAGGCCGCGCGCTGGACGCCGGAGGAGCTGGCCAGCGCACTCCAGGGCATCCTGGATCTCGACGCCATGGGCAAGGGGGTGCCGGGCTATTCGCCGGGCGAGGCGCAGCACCGGCTGGCCTTCGTGCGCTGGATCACGGAGCGCGTCGCGAAGCCGACCTAGGCGCGAGGACCGCAGCGGACAACCCCGCAGCGAGCATCCACGGGCGTGTCCGCCGCCCACGCGCCGGGCGGGCCGGCGTCTGCTACATCCCGAGGAGCGCCTGCTCCTGGAGGACCAGATCCGATTCGATCGCGAAGACGCAGCGCGCGTCCGCCAGGTCCAGCATCGTGATCAGCGACGGGTCGATGTAGAGCTGGTGGCAATTCTGGCAGAGGCCGGCGGGGATCCCGAAGCACAGGCGCTCGGACCGGTCGTGCAGCCGGAAGGTCGTGTCGAACCGGCTCTGGTGCAGCTTTCGCGTACACGATGGACAGCGGTCACGCTCGCGAGGCCGGGCCATGGCGGTCGTCCTTGGCGCTATCGGGATGAACCTGATCCATCCCCTGGTCCCCGACGATAGGTACCACGGTGCTGACCAGACATGACCCGAGGGTACCCGTCCGTACCAGTACTGAAGACTCATCAAGTTTGCCGACCCGAGGGCAAACCCTTGGTGCCGCAGTCTTCAGCGGGCGGAAGCGTTCGGGTGTGGCTCGACCAGTGCCTACTGGACCCGCAGGATGGTCCTTGCCTCGGCCCAGTGCTTCTCGATGCCGTAGTAGTCGCGCTCCGGCGGCGTCAGGATATGGACCACCACGGCCCCATAGTCGATCAGCACCCAGTGCGAGATGGCCAGGCCCTCGCGTCCGATGGGGCGAAGCTTCTCGGCTCGCATCCCGTCCACGATGCCGTCGGCGATGGCGTCGAGCTGTCGCTCCGAACCACCCGAGCAGATCACGAAGTAGTCGGCGAGCGTCGTCAGCGGCGCCAGCTCAAGGACGATGATGTCCGCGGCCTTCTTGTCCTCGGCCAGCTCGACGATGCGCCGGGCGATGTCGATCGCGGGTCGCTCATCCGCCGGGGCGGGCTGGGCGCGCTGGGGCAGGCCGTCGGGCCGGGGGGCCGAAGCCACCGGGCTCTCGTCGGCAGCACCATTGGCGTCGGCAGGGCTGGACACGGGCTCGTCGGTCACGGAATGCTCATCCTCCAGGTGTGGTCGCGGCGGGCACGGTGGCCGCGCGCGATGGGGTGCTGTACAGCATATGTTCGTCGATGTACGCCACGACCGCGGAAGGGGCCAGGTAGCGGATGGAGCGACCGGCAGCGAGCCGGGCCCGCAGGGCGGACGACGAGACGCCGAGCCGGGGGCCATCGAGGTACGACACCCGGCCGCCGAGACCCGGGAACCGCGCCTCGAACCAGTCGATGTCGGGCGTCGCGTGGCCAACTCGGGGCGCCACGGCCAGCCGCGCCAGGCCAAGGATCCGCCGCGGCTCGTGCCAGCCGGGCAGGTCGTGGAAGGTCTCCGCGGAGAGGATCAGGACCAGGTTGGGCTCCCGCCCCGCCGCGCGCTGTGCGGCGGCCAGCGCCTCGAGCGTGTCGAGCGTGTACGACGGCCCGGCGCGGTCGATCTCCATTCGGCTGAGCTCGAACGCCGCGTTGCCGGCGATGGCCGCGCTCACCATGGCGAGCCGGTCCCCGGGGGCGGCGATGGGCACCCCACGATGCGCTGGCGAGCCGGTGGGGACGAACAGCACCCGCTCCAGGCCCAGCACCTCGCGGGCCTCTTCGGCGACTGCCAAGTGACCGACGTGGATAGGATCGAATGCGCCGCCCATCACGCCGATCGAGCCGGCCACCACGGGGTTTGCCCCGATCATTCCTCGTCCCAGTCGGCGGGCTCCCATTCAAGCTCCGCGGGGCCGATCCGGACTTGATCGCCGGACTGAATGCCCTGGCGGCGGAGCTCGGTGTCGATCCCCTGGCGGCGGAGCTCGCGCTGGAAGCGCTCGGCCGACTCCTCGACCTCGAAGTTGGTCTGCGCGGCCGTCTGCTCGATCCGCCGGCCACGGACGCGGTACGCACCGTCGTCCTCAAGCTCGACCGCGAAGCCGTCGATCAGCGAGTCCATCCGGTGGATCACGACCCCCGCGGGCTCGGGCGGCCGCGCCAGCTCCTCTACGCTGGGAAGGAGGCCGGTGATGGCAACGACGAAGGCGTCGATCCCCTCCCCCGTCGCAGCCGCGATGGCCACCACGCCCAGGCCATCGGCCTCACGGGCCGCCCGGAACGCGGGCCACGACTCGCGCGCCTCGGCCAGGTCCAGCTTGTTGAACACCACGAGGATCGGCTTGCGGAGGAGCTCCGGGTCATGCGCCGCCAGCTCGTCGCGGATGATCGCGTGGTCACGCTCAGGATTCCGGGCGGACCCGTCCACCACGTGGACGAGGATCCGGGTGCGCTCGACGTGGCGCAGGAACGCGTGGCCCAGCCCCGCGCCGATGCTGGCACCCTCGATGAGACCGGGTACATCTGCGATGGTGGGTCGCCGGCCATCGTCCTCGCCCAGGTCCATGACCCCGAGGTTGGGCTCCAGCGTGGTGAAGGGATAGTCGGCAATGGCGGGCTTGGCGGCGGTGACGGCCGCCAGGAGGGTGGACTTCCCGGCGTTGGGCAGGCCGACCAGCCCGATGTCGGCGATGAGCCGCAGCTCCAGGCGCAGCCAGCGTTCCTCGCCCGGGATGCCCATCTGGGCGTGGCGGGGCGCCTGGTGGGTGGACGTGGCGAAGTGGGTGTTGCCCAGGCCGCCCTTCCCGCCGCGGGCGATGACCGCCTCCTGCCCCACGGCCACGAGGTCCGCCAGGAGCTCGCCGCTGGCATCATCGAGGACGGCGGTGCCGGGCGGAACCGTCAGGACCATGTCGTCGCCCGACTTGCCGTGGCGCCGGTCGCCCTCGCCCCGACCACCGGACGTGGCCTTGAAATGATGGCGGAAGCGGAAGTCGCGGAGGGTGGTCTGGCCAGCATCCACGCGCATGATGATCGACCCACCACGCCCGCCATCGCCACCATTTGGCCCGCCGCGCGGCACGTGCGCCTCCTTGCGGAAGGTGGCGGCACCGTTGCCGCCGGCGCCGGCCTGCACGAGAATCTTCACGCGGTCGAGGAACATGGCCTCATCTTCTCACGGGGCAGGGGTGAGCCGGCCGGGCGGGGGCGCCGCGGGCAGCCGGGAGGCCGCGCCGGGCAGGGAGGGCCGGCTCGCGGCTGGCCGGGAGTCCGGGCTGGTGGACGGAAGCCGCCTAGAGATAGCCCAGCGGGTTGACCCGGTAGCCGCCGTTCCAGACGGAGCCAATCCAGACCTCGAAGTGGAGGTGCGGGCCCGTCGCGAGGCCGGTCATGCCAACCCGACCCACCTGCTGGCCGCGGCCGACACCCTGCCCGGACGCGACCGTGAGGGCCGACATGTGGTTGTAGGTGGTGTACAGGTTGGAGCCGTGCGAGATCCAGACCTGATACCCGCCGCCGTTGCTCAGCCAGCCCGAGAAGATCACGCTCCCGGCGCCGCCGGCGACGACCGTGGTCCCGTAGTCCGCTGCGATGTCCAGGCCGTAGTGGCCGGAGCGGAAGTACTGGCTGATGTAGTTGCCGCCACCCGAGACGGGCCAGGCGAACGTCCCGCCCGAGTAGGTGGTGGGCGCCGTGGTACGGACAATGCCGCTGGAGTTGACCACCGGCTTGGGAGCGCTGGTCGGCAGGGCGCCGCCCTGGGCGCCGGGCAGGACCAGCGTCTGGCCGATCACCAGGTTGGGATCCTGCAGGCTGTTGACCGAGATGATCTGGCCCGGGTCGATCCCGTACTTGCCGGCCAGGCCCTCGATGGTGTCACCCTCGGTGACGGTGGTGACGATGCCGTTGACGGTGGGAATCCGCAGCACCTGGCCCACCGAAAGGGTGTCCTTGGAGGTCAGGTTGTTGGCCCACCAGATCGTCGAGAAGTTCACGTTGTAGCGGCTGGCGATCCCGCTGAGCGTATCGCCCGACTGCACGGTGTAGGTGACGACCAGGGCCTTGCCGTCCGCGACCGCGGTATCGACCGCGACGGGCTTGAGCAGGGTACCGTCCGCGAGGAGGCCGCCGGGCGCGGCGCGGAGGTCCTGGTCCTGGCCGCCCTGACCGGTGGCCGCGGGCACGGGGTCCGCGTCGCCCAGGACGCCGGCGCGACCGGGGTCGCCACCGATGGCGATCCGCGGGGCGTTGCCGTCTCCGTTGGTGCCGCCGACTGCCTGGGCGCCCAGCGGGGCAAAGCTCAGCACGGAGGTGAAGAGGATGAGCATGACGATGCTGACCGGGAGGACCCGCTCGGAGGCGAACGCCCGCGTCAGCACGGCGCGGATGCGCCGACCATCGATGGTCAAGGGCCGGGTAGCGGAGACGCGCCGGGCACGCGCTGCGGCCGGTTGCACCTGCATGGCGACGATCCTGGACCCGGCGAGGCGGTTGGGGCCGCCGGTTACCTGCAGGATCCCGCCGGAGAGCATCCGGCGAAGCCTCGCTGACGGCGATCCCTGTTCACGGATGCCGGAGCGCAGTCGGTCAATGACCTGCCGCGCGCCGACCGTGGCGTTCTGCAATACGGTCTCCTGGCGCCGGGACGGGTCCTCCTCTGGGGAAGCAGGAGGCCGTCCGATTTCGCGTCTTCGAGCTGGGGGCTCGATACGTGGGCTGGTTGGCGTCCGCCGTTGCGGACCCCAGGGACGGGCAAACCCTACCAGACTCCCTTTGGGCATGCAAACCCAATGTCACCACGACAGGGTGCCAAATGTCACGAAGACGCTGCGGAGTGCGATGGGCGGGACCGGCCACGAGCGTTGCGCGCGGTCGTCCGGCAGGTGTTCAGGCGTCGGCTGACTTGGTCAGCGTGGCCAGGAACTGGGCATTGCTCTCGGTCTTGGCCATGCGATTCATGAGGAGCTCGATGCCCTCGTTGGTGCCCACCGCGGAGAGCATCCGGCGCATCATCCAGACCATCTTGAGGGTGCCCTCCTCGAGGAGCAGCTCCTCGCGGCGGGTCCCGGAGCGCTGGACGTCGATGGACGGGAAGACCCGCTTCTCGGCGAGCTTCCGATCCAGGATGAGCTCCGAGTTGCCGGTGCCCTTGAACTCCTCGTAGATCACGTCGTCCATCCGGGACCCGGTGTCAACCAGGCAGGTGGCAATGATCGTCAGGGAGCCACCCTCCTCGATGTTCCGTGCGGCGCCGAAGAAGCGCTTGGGCGGATAGAGGGCGATGGGGTCGATGCCGCCCGACAGCGTCCGGCCCGAGGGCGGGAGCGCCAGGTTGTAGGCACGCGCGAGGCGCGTGATGGAGTCCATCAGGATCACCACGTCTCGGCCGGTCTCGACCTGGCGCTTGGCGATCTCCAGGGCCATCTCAGCCACGTGGGTGTGGTTCTCGGTGGGCTCGTCGAAGGTGGAGGAGATGACCTCGCCCTTGACGCTCCGCCGCATGTCCGTGACCTCCTCCGGGCGCTCGCCGATCAGGGCGACCATCAGGAGAACGTCCGGGTAGTTGGTGCTGATGCCGTTGGCGATCTGCTTGAGGAGCATCGTCTTGCCGGCCTTGGGCGGGCTGACGATGAGGGCGCGCTGGCCCTTGCCGATTGGATTGACCAGGTTGATCAGCCGCTGGCTCAGGTTCTTGGCGTCCGTCTCCAGGTTGATCAGGACGTCGGGGTGCACGGGCGTCAGGTCGTTGAAGATGGGGCGTCGGCGTGCCGTCTCGGTGTCCACGCCATTGACGGCATCGACGCGGAGCATCCCCCAGTACTTCTCGCCCTCGCGCGGGCTGCGGACGGCGCCGGAGACGCGGTCACCAATCCGGAGGCCAAAGCGGCGGACCTGGCTGGAGCTCACGTAGACATCATCCGGGGACGGGAGCAGCCCGTGTCGGCGCATGAAGCCGAAGCCCTCGTCCACGATGTCGAGGATGCCGGTGGCGTAGGCCTGGCCGGCGCGCTCCGTCTGGCGCTGCAGGATCCGATCGACGAGCGCATCCCGCCGCTCGCCCGCCGGAGCGTCCAGCTCCATCTGGCGGGTGACCTGGCGGAGCTCGTTGACGGTCATCTCGTTCAGATCCGCGACGTCGAGATCGTTTCGGTCGCGAGCGGCCTCGATCTCCTGCATCTCCTCGTGCTCGCTCACCGGGGCACGCCCGACGGGACCACGGCGACGAGGGCGTCGGTTGCGGGAACGCGGATCGGCGCTGCCGGACATCGGGTGGATCACCTGCGCGACGGGGGGGCCCGGCCAGAGTGTCGCGCGGAATCAGTCCGCAGCGGGGGCCGAGGGGAATGCGCGCAGCATAGTGCGGCCACCCGGCCGCGTCAACGGCCCGGTCTCATCGCCTCCTGCCGAAATACCCGGGAGCCCGGGACGGCCACAGGCTGGCGTTCGGCCGCGGAGGCGTTCGACCCTGCGGGGTCGGCCCCGCAGGGTCATGCCCTGCAGGGTCATGCCCCTGCAGGGCGGCCCCGTTGGTCAGCCCTGGGCGTTCTTGGCTGCTGCGGCGGCGCTGGCGGCCGCCCAGTCCTTCTTGAACTGGACGATGCCCTTGTCGGTCAGCGGGTGGTGGACCATCTGCTGGAGCACCTTGAACGGCACCGTCGCGATGTGTGCCCCGGCCAGCGCCGACTGGGTGACGTGGAGAGGGTGTCGGATCGACGCAGCGATGATCTCGGCGTCGATCTCGTGGAGCGCGAAGATCTCGCCGAGCTCGCGGATGACGATCATCCCGTCCTGGTTGATGTCGTCCAGCCGGCCCACGAACGGGCTGACCAGACTGGCGCCCGCCTTGGCCGCCAGGAGGCCCTGGTTCGCAGTGAAGATCAGCGTGCAGTTGGTCTTGATGCCCTCGTCCGCCAGCCGGCTGATGGCCTCCAGGCCGTTCTCGCTCATCGCGATCTTGACCACGATGTTTGGCGCGATCGTGGCGAAGTGGCGGCCCTCCGTGAGCATCCCCTCCACGTCGTCCGCGATCACCTCGGCGGAGACCGGCCCGGACGTGATCTTGCAGACCTCGCGGACGATGTCGTCGTACGAGCCGCCGACCTTGGCGTACAGGCTGGGGTTGGTGGTCACGCCGTCGAGGACGCCCCATCGAGCGGCGGTTCGGATCTCCTCGACGTCGGCGGTGTCCAGAAACAACTTCATGCGTGTGAGCTCCGATCGGAACGGCAGGACTGGATCGTGGCGGCCCCGTGGCCGACCGCGGCGCACCCGTGCTCGAGTGCTGTCGGGCGATTCTACCGCCCAGCGCCGCGCGGTCGTCAGCTGTGACTTCCAGGCCAGCCCAGGCCGCCGAGATACGCCCGGGCGAAGGCTGCGCCCAGTCAGGCGTAGAGCTGGGCGTCTGCGCCAGCGAAGCCGGGATCTGTCAAGGTCAGTGGTCACCTTGGTCCCCGACCAAGGGGGCATCTCGACACCAACTCACCCCGGTGGCGAGGTGGTAGGAACTGCGCCCCACGCGGCGACGTCACCTCGACATCGGACGGCGCGGGCGAATGTCATCCGCGCCGCCAGCCGTTTCTCGCAATTCCCATGGGGTGAGGACTACGGATGATCGAGACGTCACGCTGGCCGGCCCGCTCGGCTGCCACGGCGAGATTCATGCCGACGCACGCTCGCGTCGGCACATTCCGGAGGCGCGGCGAGTCCGGTGAGGGGCGGCAACCCGCGTAGTCCTCACCGGGTGTGAATAGCGCGAGTTCGCTGGCAGGAACCTGGTCGTCGCACGCGGGCGCCCCGACCTACTCCCCGGCGACCGGGATGCCGGTCGCCGGCTCGCTGCGGGGTGTGCCAACCGGCCGATCGGCGCCGCGGGCCCGCAGGTCCGGCTCGCGGCCCTCGCGCACCGCGATCGCCGAGGCGATGAAGCCGTCGAACAGCGGATGCGGGCGGTCCGGGCGCGACTTGAACTCGGGATGGAACTGGCTGGCCACGAACCACGGGTGGTCGCGCAACTCGACGATCTCGACGAGGCGGCTGTCGGGCGACTGCCCGGACAGGATCATGCCGGCGCCCTCGAGGAGCGCCCGGTAGCGGTTGTTCACCTCGAAACGGTGGCGGTGGCGCTCGTAGATGACCTCCGAGCCGTACACCGCCATCGCCTTGGAGCCGGGCTCCAGGCGGGCCGGGTAGAGGCCCAGGCGCATGGTGCCGCCCTTGTCCTCCAGGTCGCGCTGGTCAGACATGAAGTCGATCACCGGGTTCTCGGTGAACATGTCGAACTCGGTGGAGTTGGCATCCTGGGTGCCCAGGGCGTGGCGCGCCAGCTCGATGACGGCACACTGCAGGCCCAGGCACAGGCCCAGGTAGGGCACGCGCCGCTCGCGGGCGAAGCGTGCCGCCAGCAGCTTGCCCTCGATGCCCCGGTGGCCAAACCCGCCGGGGACCAGGACCCCCGCGGCGCCGGCCAGGCGCAGGTCGATGTTGTCGGCCGTGAGCGACTCCGAGTCCACCCAGCGGATCCGCGCGTCCACCTCGTGGGCCCAGGCCGCGTGGCGGACCGCCTCGGTCACCGACAGGTAGGCATCCGGCAGCTCGATGTACTTGCCCACGAGGGCGATCTCCAGGACCGGCTTGGGGCGCCGGATCCGCTCCACCAGCGCTTCCCAGGACGCGAGGTCCGGGGCCACGTCGGGGTCGCCAAGGCCCAGCTCGCGGACCACCAGGCGACCCAGCCCGGCGGCCTCGAACATGAGCGGCACCCGGTAGATGGTGTCCGCAGTCTCACACGGGATGACCGCCTCGGACGGCACGTCCGTGAAGAGGGCAATCTTGTCCCGGATGTCGCTGGAGACCGGGTGGTCGGAGCGCAGGACGATCACGTCGGGCTGGATGCCGATGCCCCGCAGCTCCTTGACGGAGTGCTGGGTGGGCTTGGTCTTGAGCTCGCCCGTGGCGGCCAGCGCCGGAAGGAGCGTCACGTGCACGTACAGGACGTTGGCGCGACCCACGTCCTTGCGCATCTGGCGGATGGCCTCCAGGAACGGCAGGCTCTCGATGTCGCCGACCGTGCCACCGACTTCGACGATGACCACATCCGGGTCACCGCGGCGGGCAAGGCGACTGATCCGCTCCTTGATCTCGTTGGTGATGTGCGGGATGACCTGCACGGTGCCGCCCAGGTAGTCGCCCCGGCGCTCCTTGGCAATCACGGCCTGGTAGATGCGGCCGGTGGTTACGTTGGAGAGCTGAGAGAGGTTCTCGTCGATGAACCGCTCGTAGTGACCCAGGTCCAGGTCCGTCTCGGCACCGTCATCGGTGACGAAGACCTCGCCGTGCTGGTAGGGCGACATGGTGCCCGGGTCCACGTTGATGTACGGGTCCAGCTTGAGGATGGAGACGTGGAACCCGCGGGCCTTGAGGAGGCGGCCGATGGAGGCGGCGGTGATGCCTTTGCCGAGAGAGGAGGTCACGCCTCCGGTCACAAAGACATACTTCGCCATCAGTCAGGACTCCTCCGGGGGTTTTTATGATGCTAGCGAAAAGCCGCCCCGGAGGCAACGCGATTCAACACGGGACGGGGGCTGGTGACGCAGGCACGCAGCGGACGGCCGGTCCCGGCGATCGAGCCGACGCACCGACCACGTCAGCCCCCGGGCGCCGGCGGCGGCGGATCGTGACGGCCCGGGCCCCAGGCCTCGGGGCCACAGAAGAACGGCCGAGCGGCCGCGCCGGGTAACGACGACGGGTCGTGCCGCCAGGCAGCGACGGTACCCGCGAGCCAGGCGTCAATCTCGTCGAACGCCTCCCATGCCCGGAAGGGCCAGCCGTTCTGCTGGCAGATGCCGATGAGCGAGCGCTTCGCGAACACGACATCGCTGTAGCCCGCGGCGTACCGGTCGCTCTCCCCGTCGCCGATGAACACGACGGCGCGGCCCTCGGCCTGGTGGGCGATGACGCGAGCGCGCTTGCACGTGCCGCACACGAAACAGTCGGGGTGGCCGTTGGGGAACTCGATGGCGGCCCGGCCATCCCGGAAGGTGGTGTTGGCCGTCGCGATCGGCAGGGACCCAACGCCCAGGATGTCGAGCGCCTGCGGGATGAAGAAGCCAAAGCCGTCGCTCACGACCTCCACCGGGATGCCGGCGGCGCGTGCACGGGCAACGAACGGCACGAAGCCCGCGTCGTGGGGCTGGGCGGCGGCGGTCGCCAGCAGGCGGGCCGGGTCTGCCTGGACCAGGCTCATCTCCCAGGTCATCAGGTTCCGCGACCCCAGCACGCCCTCGTCGTACTTCGCGACGAGGTCCTCCCAGGAACTCGGAACATGTTCGAACATGATCGCGTCGGAGACGTCCGTCAGGGCGACGGTGCCGTCGTAGTCGATCAGGATCGCGAGCGGGATATCGCCGGGGCGGAGGGGCGGAGGGGCGGCGACCGGGCCGATCGCGCGGACGCTCATTCGGCTGGGAGCGACGAGATGCCGGAGACCGCCTCCGGGGCCCTAGCCAGCCCGCCGCGCCGCGTGAGCAGGACGCCCACCACGATGATCGTCCCGCCAATGACCTGGGCGACGCGGACCGGCTCGGCCAGGATGAGCGCGCCGATGATCACGGTGAACAGCGGGACCAGGAACTGGAACGCCGTGGCGCGGGCCGGGCCGAGCAGGCGGATCGCGTCGTACAGGATGATGTTCCCGAGACCCGCCGAGAGCACGGCGGAGTACAGCCAGCCGCCGTACGCCAGCGGTCCCACCCGGCCCCAGTCCACGCTGAGCGCGGCCACCAGGCCGAACGGCCAGAGGAACAACGCCCCGAACAGGGCCGCCCACGCTGCGATCGCCAGCGCCGAGTGGCGGCGGAGGTAGCGGGCGATGTAGCTGGTGTAGACCGCCCAGCAGGCGGCGGCGGCCAGCGTCACGAGGTCGCCGAGCAGGGAGAACTGGTCGCCTGATGCGCCGCGCCCGACGACCACGGCCACCCCGACAAACGAGATGAGCGCGCCGGCCAGCTTGGCGGGGGTCAGGTGGTCAGAGCGAGCGATCACCGCGATCAGCACCGCGAGCACGGGGGTGGCCGCGATGAGCAGGGCGGAGTCGCCGGCGGTGATGAGCTGGATCGCCGACGCCCAGAGGACCTGGTAGATCCCGAAGCCCAGCACACCGAGGATCGCGATTGGCACCACGTCGGCCCGGGGCAGCCCGATGGTGCCCTCGCGCCATCGGAGGAGGCCCAGCAGGAGCAGGCCGCCGACGGTGAACCGGACAGCGCCGAAGGTCATCGGCGGGATCTCGCTGCCCGTTCCCTTGACCACGATGAAGTTCACGGCCCAGCTGAGCATCAGGAGCAGGAGGGCGACCTCGGCCAGGCGTCGCCTGCCAAGGGAGGTGCCGGGCCTGAGCGAACGCCGGGCGGACGCGACGATGCCCGCCTTCTCGGCGGGCATCTCGGCGACGAGCGACCGGGCCGGCGGGGCGCCCTGTGTGGCGGGCGCCCGGTGGGCGTCGATCAGGCGCCTTCCTGGTCCAGGTCGAGCGCCTCCTCGTCGGACTCCTCGGTCAGCTTCAGCCAGACGAAGAGGCCGGCCAGGACGATCAGGGGGATCACGATCATGGCGCCCAGCGTGATGCCGAGGGCGACGGCGACGGTCTTCAGGGCCTTCATGGTTGCAACCTCCTTGCCGCGGCGGCTAGCGCCCCAGCAACATGCTCAGACGGCTGGACCGGCCCCGGAGACCCGGGCCCTGGCCGATCATCTCCAGGACGTCATCCCGCGTGAACTCCACGAGGACGTGGCGAGAGCCGCCCTGGCCCGACATCAGCAGGCGGACGACGAACGATCCGTCCTGCTCGAAGAAGAAGACGTCGCGCGGATGCTGTTCGTCGAGGTAGCGGCCGATCACCCGCAGCGCCCACTCATAGTAGTGCGCACCCGGAGTCTCGGTCTGCAGGCGGTTCTTGCCGCGCCGGGCGATCGCCTCCTCCATGTACCGGGCGATCTCGTCGTCGGAGAACGTCAGGGTCTCCTTGCCGAACATCACGGAGGTGTCCGCCCAGGTGGACGCGTTGGCGCCGTCAGTCCGGAGGCCCTGGACGAGGAACCCATCGGGTACCTCCGTCACGAGGATCTCGCGATAGGCACGCTCATCGAGCACCGCGCCGATGGCCCGGAAGACCTCTTCGAAATCCTGGCGGGCACCGCCGTCATAGATGCGCAATGTGCCTCCCGGCCTCCGTGCTGTCGGATCCGACCTGCGGCCGAGTCTAGACCGGGACCAGGATCGCGACAAGCATCCCGAACGTCCCTGTGCCAGCGTGGGCCAGCGGCTCGCCGGGGCTGGCCCGGGCCGAACTGCCCAGGTCAGGGGATGGGATTCGCCGCGAGCAGCACGGCCAGCCGGCCGGCCACGAGGGCGTCGTTGATGATCAGGGCGCGGTTCGCGACCACTGACCGGCCGCCCGACAGGTGAGCGATGCGGGCCAGCAGCCACGGCGTGACCTCGGGGCCGGCGATGCCGGCGGCCTCCGCCTCGGCGATGGCGCGGTCGATGTCGGCGAGGGCCTCCGCGGCGGGGAGCGCGTCTGCCTCGGGAATCGGCACGCACAGGAGCACCGAGCTGCCGAGGCCGAGAGCGAGGTGGGTGGCGGTGAGCATGGCCGCGGCGTCGAGATCCGGCACGGACAGCGGCGCGCGGATGCCGCTGGTCCGGGCGTAGAACCCGGGGAGCTCCGTTTGGCCGACGGCGACGACGGGGACGCCGCGGGTCTCCAGGTACTCCAGCGTGGCCGGCACGTCCAGGATGGCCTTGGGGCCGGCGCACACCACGGCCATGGGGGTGGCGGCGAGCTCCTCGAGGTCGGTCGAGATGTCGAGTGTGGCGGGACGAGCGGTGGTGCCGCCGATGGCACCCCGGTGGACGCCGCCGATTCCGCCCGTGGCCATGACCACGATCCCCGCGGTGTGAGCCGCCAGCATGGTGGCGGAGACCGTGGTGGCGCCCCAGCCGCCGACGGCCAGCGCGGCCCCGAGGCTGGGCCTGGCAACCTTGCGAACGGTGCCATGCTCGGCACGGGCGAGCAGCTCCAGCTCGGCGTCACCCAGGCCGACCAGGATCCGGCCGTCGCGGACAGCGATGGTCGCCGGGACGGCGCCGGAATCGCGGACGGCGGCCTCCGAGGCCCGCGCCACGGTCAGGTTGTCCGGCCATGGCAGGCCGTGAGTGATGAGCGTGGATTCGAGGGCGACCACGGGCCGCCCGGCGGCGATGGCGGCGGCCACCTCGGGGGCGACGACGAGGCGGGCGTGGAGCCCGGTGCGCTCGGCAGGATCGATCATGGGCGAAGAGTACGACGCGGGCAGACCGCGGTCGCCGCCGCGCGCCGCGAAGCGGTCCCACGGAACCGCGGGCCCCGGCCGTGGGGCTCGGACAGGCAGGGCTCAGAGGAGCGGCAGCTCCGGGCGCCGGGCGGTCAGCTGGCGACGGGCCGCGGCGTGGCCGGCCAGGACAGCGCGGCGGAGGAGCGACGTCCCGGCCAGGCCGCCGGCGCGGCCGCGGAGGTAGCCGTGGATGAAGCCGGCGTCGAAGGCGTCGCCCGCGGCAGTGGTGTCGGTCGCCGCGACGCGGCTGACGGGGACGTCCACCCGGAGGATCGGCGCCGGGGCGGCACGGGTCGCCAGCACCGTCGCCCCGCGGGCGCCGCGCTTCACGATCGCAACAGGAGCCAACGCGGCCAGGCGCCCCAGCCAGGGCTCGGCCTCGGCTGCGGCCTCCGGTTCGATCTCGACAGCGTCTTCGGCGGCCCCACCGGCCCGAGCTGCGGCGACGTGGACGTCGGGCTCGGCGCCCGGTTGGGCCCCCAGCAGCGCGGCCGCCTCGGCGGCCGTGGCGAACAGCAGGTCCGGCGCGGCCGCCCGCACCAGCGCCAGCGCCGCGTCGCGGCCGCCCGCCAGCAGCGGCCCGACTGAGGCAAGGTCCACCGACACCAGCGCCCCGGCGGCACGGGCCAGCCGGATCGCCGCCATCCCCGCCAGCCCCAGCGGCGCACCCAGCAGGGAGTAGGCCGGCAGGTGGAGCAGATCCGCGCGGGCGAACCAGATCGGCCGGAGGTCGTCCGGCCGCAGCCGGTCGGCCGCACCTCGGTCGGCCACGAAGGAGCGCTCGCCGCCCGGGGCCACCAGCACCCCGATCCGCCCGGTCCGCGCCCCCGGCACCCGCACCAGGCGCGGGGTCACCCCGTCCGCCCGGACCGCCGCCTCCAGCGCCCGCCCTGCCGCGTCCCGGCCCACCGCCCCCACAAAGACCACATGGGCGCCCAGCCGCCCCAGCCAGCGCGCGGCGTTGGCCGCCGATCCCCCTGCCCGGAGCGCCACCCGGCCCGGGACGTCCGTGCCCGCCTCCATCTCGCGCGCGGGGGCGATCACCATATCGACCATCAGGTCGCCCAGCACGATGACCCGGGGGCTGGCAGGCCGAGGCGCAGGCGGCGTGGTGTCGCGGCCAGATCCGGCCGGGTGACTGGACATCCCGGGATGGTAGCCCGCGAGGGCTGCGCCGCCGGTGGGCCGTGTACGATCAACATGACAGCGCCAACCCCCTTTCGGCAGCGAGATGACCCAGAAGCCCGACCTCCAGCGGCTCGCGATCGACACGATCCGAACCCTCTCGATTGATACCGTCCAGCAGGCCAACTCCGGGCATCCCGGAGCGCCGATGGGCGCGGCGCCGATGGCGTTCACCCTGTGGACCCAGTTCCTGCGCCACGCGCCGACCACGCCCCGCTGGCCGGACCGGGACCGGTTCCTGCTGTCCGCCGGACATGCCTCGGCGCTCCTCTACTCGATGCTCCACCTGACGGGCTACGACGTGTCGCTCGACGACCTACGCTCGTTCAGGCAGTGGGGCTCCCGCACCCCGGGCCACCCCGAATACGGGCTGACCCCCGGCGTCGAGGCCACCACCGGGCCGCTGGGCCAGGGCCTCTCGAACGGCGTCGGCATGGCCATCGCCGAAGCACGCCTGGCCGCCGAGTTCAACCGTCCCGGCCACGAGATCGTCGACCACTGGACCTACGTCCTCGCCTCCGACGGTGACCTCCAGGAGGGCGTGACCTCCGAGGCCGCCAGCCTCGCGGGTCACCTCCAGCTGCGCAAGCTTGTGGTCCTGTACGACGACAACGGCATCCAGCTGGACGGGCCCACCTCGCTGGCCTGGTCGGAGGACGTCCTCCAGCGCTTTGACGCCTACGGCTGGCAGACCGCGCGCGTGACGGACGGCAACGACGTCGCCGCCATCGCCGCCGCGATCGATGCCGCGCGGGCCGACCTGCGCCCCAGCCTGATCGCCGTCCGGACCCACATCGGCTTCGGCAGCCCCAACAAGCAGGACAGCCAGAAGTCGCACGGCTCACCGCTCGGCCCGGACGAGGTCCGGCTGACCAAGGTGGCGTACGGCTGGGACCCGGATCAGCAGTTCTACATCCCTGACGCCGCGCTGGCGCTCTTCCGTGCGGCGGTCCCGGCCGGCGACGCGCTGGTGCGCGACTGGACGGCCGCGCTGGCCGCCTATGGCGAGTCGTACCCCGAGGAGGCTGCCGAGCTCCGCCGCCGCCTGGCGGGCGACCTGCGTCCCGGTTGGCGCCGGGCGCTGAAGCACTACGACACCGGCACCGAGGTTGCCACCCGGAACGCCAGCCAGGATGCGATCAACGCGCTGGCCACCGAGGCGCCGGAGCTCTTCGGCGGGGCGGCCGACCTGTCCGAATCCAACCTGACCGATATCAAGGGCGGCGGCGACTTCCGGGCCGGGGCGCCCGGGCGAAACCTCCGCTTCGGCGTGCGCGAGCACGCCATGGGCGCGGCCGCCAACGGCATCGCCCTGCACGGCGGGTTCATCCCCTACTGCGCGACCTTCATGACGTTCAGCGACTACATGCGCGGTGCCGTCCGGCTGGCCGCGCTGTCGGGGCTGCACGTCATCTACGTCTGGACCCACGACTCTGTTGGGCTGGGCGAGGACGGGCCAACCCACCAGCCCATCGAGCACTACGCGGCGCTGCGCGCCATCCCCAACCTCTGGTTTGTCCGACCCGGCGACGCCAACGAGGCCAGCGCGGCCTGGGGCCTCGCCGTGGAGCGGGCCGACGGGCCGGTGGCCCTGGCGCTGACCCGCCAGAAGCTGCCCACGCTGCCCGGAACGGACCGTCTCGCGGCCGATGGCGTGACGCGCGGCGGGTACGTGCTCCGCCCCGCCTCCAATGAGGCAGCCGGCGGCGCGCCCGCGCTCATCCTCGTGGCCACCGGCTCCGAGCTGCAGCTGGCCGCTGGCGCGGCCGACGCCCTGGAGGCCGAGGGGGTCCCCACGCGCGTGGTCTCGCTCCCCTGCTGGGAGGCGTTCGAGCGCCAGGACCGGTCCTACCGCGAATCCGTGCTCCCGCCGGCCGTCCGCCGCCGGGTGACGATCGAAGCAGGCGTGACCCTGGGCTGGGACCGGTACGCCGGCGATGAGGGTGCGATCATCGGACTCGACCACTTCGGCGCATCGGCGCCCGCCGCGGCCATCTTCGAGCACTTCGGGCTCACCGTGAGCCGCGTGGCGGACGTCGCCCGTGGGGTCGTCCGCGATGGTCTCCGCGGACGCGTCCGCACGCCGGATGCCGGGCACCAGCCCGCCGGCCTGGGGCTTGGGCACCAGCACGGGGCCGGGTAGGTGCGCATCGCCTTCGCCGCCGACCATGCCGGGGCCGCCCTCAAGGACGACCTGATGCGACGCCTGGCCGTGGCGCTGCCGGAGCACGACCTGATCGACCTGGGCGGTGACGGGTCCGATCCCCTGGACGACTACCCGGACTTCGCGCTGGCCCTGGGCCTCTCCATCCTCGAGGGCCGCGCCGAGCGCGGGATCCTGGTCTGTGGCTCCGGCGTGGGCGCCTCGGTCGCGGCCAACAAGGTCCCCGGCATCCGCGCGTCCATCTGCCACGACACCTACTCGGCGCGCCAGGGCGTGGAGCACGACGACATCAACGTGCTGACGCTCGGGGCGCGCGTGATTGGACCCGAACCTGCGTACGAGTGCGCTGTCGCATTCCTCGGCGCCAGCTTCAGCGGCGAGGTGCGCCATCGGCGCCGCCTCGACAAGGTGCGGGCGATCGAGGATGGGGCGCCGTCCTGACGCCCCGGCCGGCGACGCCGGGGCGGCCCGTGTCTAGACTGGACCTGACCCCATGACACACTTCAGCGATCCGGATGGCGCCCAGCGGATCCAGCTGCCGGCGGTTGCGGCCGATGTGTTCGACGAGGCGCTCGACCGGGCCCGGAGCGCCCGCTGGGCGGAGCGCCTGCATGATCGCGACACCAGCCTCTGGACGGCCGACCGGCGCGGCCAGGAGTCGATCGCGGCCTGGCTGGGCTGGCTCGACGCCCCTGACCACTTCCTCGGCCAGGTGCCGGCGCTGGAGGGCTTCGGCGACGGGATCCGCGAAGCGGGCTTCACCACCGCCGTGGTCATGGGCATGGGTGGCTCCAGCCTTGCCGCCGAGGTGCTCGTCCGGACGTTCGGCCCCATCGAGGGCTACCCGGCGGTCCGGATCCTCGACTCGACGCACCCCGCCGCGGTCGCCGCGGTCGTGGACAGCAGCGACCCCCTGAGCACGCTCTGGATCGTGGCGAGCAAGTCCGGCCGCACGGTCGAGTCCCTGGCCTTCCAGGCGGACACCTGGACCCGGACCGAGGCGGCCCTGCGCCAGCACCACGCCGACGAGTCGCCGGGCGCCCTGATGATCGCGGTCACCGATCCGGGCCGCAGCCTGGAGGCAATCCCCCATCACGACGACCTGCGCGAGGTCTTCCTCAACCCCGTGGACATCGGGGGCCGCTATTCGGCACTCAGCTACCCCGGGCTGGTGCCCGCGTCGCTGATCGGCCTGGACCTCGACGCGCTGCTGGCGTCGGCCGGCAGGATGCTGGCCGAGACCCGCGAGCCCGAGCCAACCCGGAACGCCGCCGTGGCCCTGGGCCTGGCCATCGGGACGCTCGCGACGCTGGGCCGCGACAAGCTGACGTTCATCGTGGACCACGAGATTGCCGCCTTCGGCGCCTGGGCCGAGCAGCTGGTCGCCGAGAGCACCGGCAAGCACGGCAAGGGCATCGTGCCGGTGGACCAGGAGCCGCTGGGGGCCGTGGCCGCCTACGGCGAGGACCGCGTCTTCGTGCGGATCCGGCTGGATGGATCGAGCGGGCCGTCCGGCGCCGCGGACAGCACCTCCGCGGACGGCGCCGCGGTGGATGTCCTCCTCGCGGGTCTCGCCACGGCCGGCCACCCGGTGATCGAGATCATGATCGCGGACCCCATCGACCTCGGTGCCGAGTTCGTCCGCTGGGAGGTGGCCACGGCCATCGCCGGCGCCGTCCTCGAGATCGACCCGTTCGATCAGCCCAACGTCGAGGAGGCCAAGGACCTCACGCGCCGACTCCTGGCCGGCGGGACCGACGACAGCGGCGCCGCGGCACCCGAGGAGTTGGCCGAGCTGGCCCACGAGCACGGCCTCACCGTCTTTGGCGACACCGCCAGCGCCACCACCTCGGGCGACGGCACCCTGGCCGGCGAGCTGGGCCGCCACCTGGCCCGACGCCGGGAGGGCGCCTACCTGGCGATCCAGGCCTTCCTCGCCCCGGATCCGGCCACGGACGCGGCGCTCGCCCGGATCCGCGCGTTGCTCAGGGATGCCACCCGCTGCGCGACGACGGCCGGCTATGGCCCGCGCTACCTCCACTCCACGGGCCAGCTCCACAAGGGCGGCACGCCGATGGGCTGGTTCCTGCAGCTGACCGCGGACCACGGAACGGAACGCGAGATCCCGGGCTGGACGTACACGTTCGGCCAGCTGATCGACGCCCAGGCCCGCGGTGACTTCGCCGCCCTGGAATCGCACGACCTGCCCGTGATCCGTGTGCATCTTGGCCACGACATCGCGGCCGGGCTCGCGACCCTGGAGCGGACGCTCGCCGACGTCCTGGGCTCGGCCGGCTGAGGCCTGCCGCGCGCTGGACCATCACTGCCACCAACCACACGTCACCCAGCACGGAGGCTCACGGGATGCGCATCGGCTTCATCGGACTCGGGCGGATGGGCGCCAACATGGTTCGACGACTGCTCCTCGACAACCACCAGGTCGTCGCCTACAACCGCTCTCCCGACAAGGTCCGCGAGATCGTCGGCGAGGGCGCGGAGGGCGCATCCTCCATCGCGGAGCTGGTCGAGAAGCTCGCGAAGCCGCGCGTCGTGTGGATCATGGTTCCGGCCGGCCAGGCCACCGAAGACCAGATCGACGAGCTCGTGCTCCACCTGGAGCCGGGCGACACGATCGTGGAGGGCGGCAACTCCAACTTCCACGACGATCAGCGCCGCCACCCGGCCCTCAAGGCCAGGGGCATCGGCTACATCGATGCCGGCGTCTCGGGTGGCATCTGGGGGCTGAAGATCGGCTACTGCATGATGGTCGGCGGGGAGCGTGACGTCGTCGCGCCGGTTGAGCCCATCTTCAAGTCGCTGGCGCCCGTCGACGGCTATCTCCACGCGGGCGCTCCGGGTGCCGGCCACTACGTGAAGATGATCCACAACGGGATCGAGTACGGGATGATGCAGGCCTACGCGGAGGGCTTCGAGATCCTCCATGCCAGCGACTATGACCTGGACCTCGCGCAGATTGCGGACCTCTGGAACCACGGCTCCGTGGTTCGCTCCTGGCTGCTGGAGCTGGCGGCCAGCGCGCTGAAGCCGGACCAGGACCTGGCCAGCCTCAAGGGCTGGGTCGCCGATTCGGGCGAGGGCCGCTGGACGGTCCAGGAGGCCATGGACCGCGACGTCCCGGCGCCGATCATCACGCTCGCGCTCCAGACACGGTTCCGTTCACGCCAGGACGACTCCTATGGGGCCAAGCTCCTGGCCGCGCTGCGCAACGAGTTCGGTGGCCACGCCGTCAAGACCGAGTAGGCCCGCCGCGACCGGCGCGGTGCCTGCTCCCGGCCGCCCCAACGGGCGGCCGGCGCCCACCTCCACGTCCATCCGGGCGCTGCGCCTGGCGCGCAAGGGCCGGCGGCGCAGCGCGCCGCCGGCGCAGGCCAACCCCCTGCGCGATGGCCTCCGATTGGAGCGGGTGCCGGACCCGTGCGCCATCGTGCTCTTCGGGGCCACGGGCGACCTCGCGCATCGCAAGGTCCTGCCCGCGCTCTACCAGCTCTGGCGGACCAACCTGCTGCCCCGCGACTTCCTGATCCTGGGCGTCGCCCGCCGGCCCTATACCAAGGAGACGTTCCGGGCCGAGGTCCGGGCATCGTTGCTCCTGCGCAGCCGCACCGGCGTCGACGACGAGAGCCTTGCCACCTTCCTCGACCAGGTCTCCTACCTGCAGGGCAACTTCGACGACCCGGACGCCTTCGATCGCCTCCGCGAGACGCTGGACAGCTGCGAGCGCGAGCACGGCACCAGCCGCAACCGCCTCTACTACCTGGCGACACAGCCATCCGCCTTCCCCGAGGTGATCGCCCAGTTGGGCCGGGTGGGGCTCAGCCACGAGACGAGCGGCGAGGGCTGGCGGCGAATCATCATCGAGAAGCCGTTTGGGCACGACGCCGATTCGGCGGTGCGCCTCAACCGCGAAGTTGGCCGCGTCTTCCGCGAGCGGCAGATCTACCGCATCGATCACTACCTGGGCAAGGAGACGGTCCGGAACCTGCTCGTCTTCCGGTTCGCCAACGGCATCTTTGAGCCCATCTGGAACCGACGCTACGTGGACCATGTCCAGATCACGGTGGCGGAGTCCATGGGGATCGAGGAACGCGGATCCTTCTACGAGGAGACGGGCGCGTCCCGTGACGTCCTCCAGAACCACCTGCTCCAGCTGCTCAGCCTGGTCGCGATGGAGCCGCCGGCGACGTTCGGAGCGGATGCGTTGCGCGATGAGAAGGTCCAGGTGGTGAGCGCCATCGCCGCGCTGACGCCGGAAGAGGTGGCCAGCAACGTGGTCCGTGGCCAGTACGGCCCGGGCTGGGTGGCGGCCAACCCGGTGGCGGGCTACCGCCAGGAGTCCGAAGTTGACCCGGACTCGGAGACCGAGACGTTCGTGGCCGCAAAGCTCCAGGTCGATAACTGGCGGTGGTCCGGGGTGCCGTTCTACCTGCGAACCGGCAAGCGTCTGCCCCGGCGCGCCACGGAGATCGCGATCCAGTTCAGGGCCGTGCCGCATCGCCTCTTCCGGGACACGACCATCGACCCCGAGCCCAACCTGCTCGCGATCCGTATCCAGCCCGACGAGGGGATCCTGCTCCGCTTCGAATCCAAGATGCCCGGCCTGGGCCTCGACATCCGATCGGTCAACATGGACTTCACGTACGGCTCGGCGTTCTCGGTTGACTCGCCGGATGCGTACGAGACGCTAATCCTCGACGCCCTCCTGGGCGACGCCTCGCTGTTCACCCGGGCGGACGAGGTGGAGAAGGCTTGGGGGATCGTGACGCCCATCCTGGATTCCTGGATCGCCACCCCGCCGGCCCGCTTCCCCAACTATGACGCCGGGACCTGGGGGCCACCCGAGGCGGACCGCCTGCTGGCCCGCGACGGCCGCCGCTGGCGGCGGCTCTAGTCGGGAGCCAGCCGAGGTGATTCCCCTGGCACCCGTTCCCGGCGAGCCCGGCCTGCGCTGGCGCTCGCGTGCCCACGACCTCACGGCCATCGAGCGCGAGCTGGCAAAGATCTGGAGCGGCACCCGGCTGACCAGTACGGTGGACGGGGTCGAAGAGCGCCGCGTGGGCGCCCGGACCTCGGTCATGAACCTGGTGGTGGTCGCCCCCCGGCCCGAGGCCGCCGACCGGTGCGCTGCCGTGGTTGGTCGACTCACGGGTCGCCATCCTTCACGGACCCTGATCATCGCCCCCGGCGACCCGGACGGTCCCTCGCGGATTGACGCGGACATCCTGGCCTACTGCGTGCTTCCCCGCGAAGGGGCGCCCGAGACCTGCTCGGAGCGGATCGACATCCACGCGGGCGGTGAATCGGGGCGGCACCTGGCGGCCATCGCGGCCCCCCTCCTCATCCACGACCTCCCCGTCACCACCTGGTGGCCCGGAGACCTGCCGCTGGGCAGCCCGATGGTGCGCGAGCTCCTCGACCTGTCCGATCGCATCGTGGTGGACGGCTCGTCGTGGTCAGGCTCCGGTCTGGACCGCCTCCGCGACCTGGCCCCGCTCGTCGACAACCCCAACCTCGCCGTCAACGACTTCGCCCAGATGCGGCAATCCCGCTGGCGCGAGGCGATTGCCTCCACGTTCGACCAGCCGAACCTCCAGCCATTCGTTCGGTCGATCCGACGGATCACCGTCACCTACGCCACCGGGGACGACGGGGGCCGTCCCGGGGCCGCCAACCTGGTGCGACCCCTCTACCACCTCGCCTGGCTGACCTCCCGGCTGGGGCTGACGATCGAACATCCGCTCGCGCCCGACCCCGACGGCAACCGGGATGACGGCCTGACCACCACGCTCCGTCGCGGGCGCGTCCGCGTCACCGGATCGCTCCGGCCGGAGATCGTCGACGTGCGCCGCGGCACCACGCTGCGCGTGGAACTGGAGGCGACGCGCGGCCGCCATCGTCTCTGGGTGGTGGTGACGGGCGCGCCGGACACCATCATGGTTGAGGCGTGGATGGACGGTCATCTCCTCCGGCACCGGCCCTTCCTGGCCCCGCGCCGGACCGAGGTGGACATGCTCGCGGAAGTGATCGAATCGGTCGGACAGAGCCGCCTCTCTGCCGGGGGGATCCGGACGGCGGTCGCCCTGCTCGGCAAGTCGGCGCCAAACCCTGCGGAGGAACAAGGATGAGTGACACCAACGGCTGGCTTGAACGTGCGTCCCGGGGCGAGCCCGAGATCATCGTCCTGCCCAACAACGAGGCCTGCGCGGCCGCGGCGGCGGAGCGGATTGCCGGGATCCTGGCGGTCGCGGTGAACGAGCGCGGGCGAGCGGACTGGGCCACCACGGGCGGCTCGACGCCGGCCGGCATCTACAAGCACCTGTCCAAGGCACCGCTCCGGGACACCGTTCCCTGGGGGCGGGTCAACATCTGGCTGGGCGACGAGCGGTTTGTGCCGCGCGGCGACGACTGGTGCAACGCACGGATCGGCGACCGCGAACTGGTGGGAGCGGCCCCGGGGACGGCGCTGGAGCAGACCACGATCCACGCCTGGCCGGTGGACGAGGCGATGTCCCTGGGCGAGGGCGGAGCCTGGTGCGCGGCCCGCTACGTCGAGATGATGCGCGAGTCGGGCGTGCCGTTCGAGGATGGACAGCCGGTCCTCGACATCGTGCTGGTCGGGATCGGCCCGGACGGGCACCTCCTCTCCGTCTTCCCCGGATCGGCGGCGTTCGACACGGACGCTCCGGGCGTGGATATCCCCGCGCCGGACCACATCGCGCCCAAGGTGGAGCGCGTGACGCTGAACCCGCGCAGCCTGCAGGTCGCCCGGAACGTCATGGCCGTCTCGCATGGCGCGAGCAAGGCGGCAATCCTCGGGGAGATCTTCGGCCCGGACCGCGACCCGCGCCGGCTCCCCGCGCAGCTCGCCCGGCGTACGGGCGCGACCTGGATCGTGGACGAGGCGGCCGGCGGCCACCTGGCCCAGGCGCGCACGCCCGCGCCGACCTGACCGGCGGAGGGGATCGGCTGGATCGTCATCGGGCTCCTCGCCGGGGCGCTCTCCGGGATGGTGGTGCCCAACACCTCGGCACGCGGCTGTCTGCCAAACATCCTGGTGGGGATCCTCGGCGCGATCGTGGGTGGCGTCCTCGCCGGTGAGCTGCACCTGGGCGACCCTGGCGGCTTCTTCGGCGCGCTGCTGGTGGCGCTCGTGGGCGCCGTGCTCGTCCGCCTGCTGATTGGGCTGACGAACGGGCGGCATCCCCGCTAGGGTTCGGGCGCACCTCAACAATGGGTTCTGGCGCACCCGACAACCGACATCTCTGGAGGACCCCGTGGGCACGTTCTACGACGACTGGCTCGCGACCGGCGACCAGCTGGACCAGGAGCTGCGGCGGACGATGTTCGTCGCCCGCGATCGCGACATTCCCTGGGTCAAGACCCGCCAGGACGCCAAGTGCAAGCTGATGATCTCCAACGAGATCGGCTACACCACCATGGGCAGCAACGTCCTGAAGGGCGAGATCCCGGTGGGCTGGCACACGGGCAGGCACGCGCACGGCGAGGAATCCATCTACTTCCTGTCGGGCGAGGGCTTCACCGTCGTGGAGGGCCAGCGCTTCAACTGGCACGCCGGCACCGTGGTCCAGATCCCCTATCGCGCGGCGCACCAGCACTTCAACACGGGTACCGAGCCGGCCCAGTACCTGTCGGCCATGATCTTTGACCTGGAGAAGTTCGTCCGCCTGGCGGCCATCGTCCAGTACGAGGATTGCGGCCCCAACGACGCGGCGGCGCTGGCCGCGATCCCGGCCGAGGAGTCGGAGTACTACCCCAACGGGGACCGGGCCAAGATCCACATCGAGGACGCGCCCACCGACCCCAGCCTCAACTACCAGGGCAAGATCGCCGCGGTCACCAACCAGCACGACACGTGCTGGTACCTGGCGGTCCCGGGGAACGGGTTCCGCAACGCGTCGGTCCTGGTCACCCAGGTCTGGGAGGAACGGCCCTACCACCACTCCGGCCGACACAAGCACCTGGAGGCCGTGGTCTACGCCCTGGAGGGCGAGGGCTACTCGGAGATGCTGGGCGAGAAGCACTACTGGGAGGCGGGCGACGTCCTGTACGTGCCGCCCTCCATGTGGGAGCACGAGCACTACAACGACAACCCCAAGCCGGTCCGGCAGATCCGGATCCAGTTCGGGATCCGGTTCTGGTTCACGGGGATCTGGCCGCAGGGCTACACGTCGCAGCGGATCTACGACGAGCAGGGTCGGCCGATCGAATCCGGGGCCATCGAGCGGCACCGCGAGCGCGAGGGGTAGTCGGGCGGGCGGCGGTTCGGCGGGGGGCCGCGACGCGGGAGCTTGCTAGGCCGAGCCCGCTGGCCCGCCCTGACCCCGACGCGCAACCGCGGCCGCTTGTCGCGCGCGAAACACTCGCTCCGGGGTGATGGGGATCGCATGCAGGCGTGCGCCGATGGCCTGGGCCACCGCGTTTGTCAGGGCGGGCACCGCGGCCGGTAGCGGTGTTTCCCCCACGCCGTGGATCTCTCGCGTGTGGTCCTCCTGCAGGTCCACGATCAGCCGAACCGGCATGTCCAGGGTCGACGGGATGAGGTAGTCGGCAAGGCTCGGGTTCTGGACCTGCCCCTCCTCGAACAGGATCTCCTCCATCAGCGCCTGGCCGATCCCGAACGCGATGCTTCCTTCCGTCTGCAGCTCCGCAAGGGTCGGGTTGATGACGACGCCCGCGTGGGTCGCAGCGCGCACCTCGAGCACCCGGACGGCACCGGTCTCGAGGTCCACCTCGACCGGCACCGAGACTGCGGCCTGGTGATGGTGTGTGGAGACACCCGTCTCGCCGGATACGGGGTCAGCCATCGGCTCGTTCGTAAACGCCGTAGAGGCCGCAAGCCGCTCGTGCCCCGACTCCTGGACCAGGTCGCCGATGTCCAGGCCAGCTGAAGACCCGTCCACGGGTCGGACGCGGCCCTCCTCGATCGCCAGGTCGTCACGCGAGATCTCCAGGCGCACTGCCGCAAGGTCGAGGAGCTTTGACCGGAGGAGGGTCGCCGCCCGCACGATCGCGGTGCCCATCGAGAAGGTCGACCGGCTGGAGACCGTCCCCGCGTCGGGCGGTGTCCGATCGGTGTCGGGCATGCTCATGTCCACCCGATCGAGAGGGACAGTCATCGCGTCAGCGGCGATCTGGCCGAGCGCCGTCCGTGCGCCCTGACCCATCTCCACCGTGGACATCAGGACGGTGACCCTGCCCGAAGCATCGACGGCGACCACGGCTTCGGCCTCCGAAGGCGTCTGGGTGGTCTTGAACGTGACGCCATACCCGATGCCCTGCCGCCGATTGGGTCGCATATCCGGCTGCGCAGGTGGCTCCTGCCGGACGGCGGCCAGCAAATCAGGTAGGTGCACCGGACCCATCGGGCCACCCAACACGAATCGGTCACCTGCGCCGAGGAGGTTCCGGCAGCGGAGCTCGTACGGATCGATGCCGAGTCGATCCGCAACGGCGTCCAGGTGTGCCTCGCGCGCCCACGTCACCTGCGCCGTGCCGGGGGCCCGGAGCGGCCCGCATGGCGGCGTGTTCGCATAGACGCCCCGAGCCAGCAGGTCGAGCGTCTCGACTCGGTAGGGCCCGACCAGGTTGTACAGGCCATGGCGAAGGATCCGCGTCGTGTTGTCCAGGTAGGCGCCGGCCAGGAACGTGCACTCGGCACGAAGCGCCAGGATCCGGCCGTCGCGTCGCGCGCCGGTGGTCATCGTGATCACGGCCGGCTGCCGCTGGATCGTGACGAACTCCTCGGACCGCGACAGGACGAACTTCACCGGGCGATGCGCGTGGAACCCAAGGAGCACGGCCAGTGGCTCAATGCGAGCGTATGCCTTGGCCCCGAACCCGCCGCCGAGCATGAGGGTGACGACCCGGACCCGTTCAACCGGGAGGTCGAACAGGTAGGCGAGCTCACGCCGGACATGGAATGGCGTCTGGGTGGACGAATGAACGGTGATCCCATCAGGAGTCCACTCCGCCAGGACGGCATGGGTTTCGCGCGGAACGCCCTGCACGGCCGGGATATGGAATGTCTCCGCCACGACCACATCCGCGCTGGCGAGGGCTTGCTCGACGTCGCCCACGGACAGGGTCTGGGGCCCGATCAGGTTGCCATCCGGGTGGATCAAGGCACCGTCAGTCGCCAGCGCCTGTTCGACGGAGAGTGCGGCGCCCAGCGGCTCCAGCTCAACCGTGATCCTGCGCAGGGCTGCATGGGCCGTATCGAGGTCGACGGCAGCGACGGCGGCGATCGGCTCCCCGACATATCGGACCCTGTCGGTCGCGAGGACCGGAGCATCTCGAACCTGGGTGCCGTGCCGCCTCGACGCAAGAGGTTCCCGGGAGACATCGCGCCCCGTGATGACAGCGACGACGCCCGGCAGAGCAAGCGCTCCCGCCGGATCGACCCGCAGGATCCGGGCATGCGGCATGGTGCTGCGCAGGATCGCGCCGTAGAGCATGTCCGGCCGGCGCTCGTTGCTGACGTACGGGACGCGACCAGTCACCCGGTCCCGAGCGTCGGTGACCAGCGCCCTCGACCCGACGGAGCCGGCTGGTTGTGGCGTGGGCCGGCCCGCATCAGCGACGGTCATGGTCAATTGGGCCGATCGGTTGGAGCCCCATGGGCTTGGTCATCGCCCGCGTTCCGCGGACCGCGTGTCGGCCGCAGGTGCGTTCATCAGGGTCATGGAAGACCCGGCACCTCAGTGGTAGGCGGGCAGCTCACCCAGGGTTGACGCCTCGAACAGCGCCTCGGTCGGCATTCGCTCGCTGACCATCCCCTGCTCGTGCGAGAACCTGATCATCGTTTCCAGCATCTTGACGTTGGCGCCGTAGCTGTATGCCCAGGGATCGCCCCCGAGGACCTGCTGCTGCTCCTCGATCAGCTCACGAACCCAGGCCAGGCTGATGCTCCGAGGATCCTGCATCTTTCGGAAGGCCAGGTCCTTCGACTCGCAGAACGCGAGCTGGATGTTCCGCGCCACCCACGGGTCCCGGTCCAGCACCGCCTGCCGGATCACCACCGTGTGCATGATCGGGAAGAAGCCGGTCCTCTTGAAGTAGGCCATCTCCTGCTGCTTGTAGTCCGGGAAGAGCCGCTGGATTCGCGGGTCGCCCGCCGCGAAGGCGGCAGGGATCTCCGGATAGATCAGCGCGTCGAGCTCACCGTCGAGCAGCATCCGGGTGATGCTCGACCCCGCCGGGACGCGGTGGATGTCGAAGCCCACGGGCTCCAGCTCGGGAATTGCCTCGTCATCCGACGTGAGCCAGATGACCTTCTTGAGATCAACGCCGTACTCGTCCTGCAGGATCCCCCGCCCCCACAGGCCGGCGGTCGCCTGCCAGGTCCTGAGGCCGACCCTGCGGCCCTCGAGGTCCTTCGGGGACTTGATCCCGGCGGCCGGGTTCACGAAGACAAAGGAATGCCGGAAGCGGCGGTGCGGGAAGACCGGGATCGCTGCAACTGGCTCCATGGCCAGCGGCTGGTTCCGGAGCTGACGGTCGCAGGCCACCAGCCATGACGACATTGAGAACTCGCAGACATCGAACTCCGTGTGCCGGTCCATCCGCCATTGCCTGGGTGGCGTTGGGTAGGCAAGCACCGTCAGGTCGATCCCCTGGGGCTTGACGGTGCCATCGAGCAGGCCCCGGTTGATGTCGTACTCGCCGCAGGACAGAGACAGATGAATGGGGGAGGACATGACTGAAGACCCCTTCCATGTGCGACCTGGACGCTGCCGAGGGCGCGCGACACCTGACCCTCCGTGGCCGGAACGTGCCTTCATGGGCATCTGGACGCTGGGCCGCCTGACTGCACTGTACTGCCTCCGAGGCCGACAAGCATGGCCGTCAAGGGACTGTTCGAGCTCCCGGTCAAGGAGCAACGTGGGCAGGGATTGTTCGCCCTACTCTTGAACGGCCGGTGGATCGGCGTACTCTGCTCGAAACGGCCCGACCTCATGGAGGAGCGCCCACCAGCCTGATAGTTCCCGTTGCACCCGGCCTCGACTGTCTCCCCGATTGGCACCCCGACTCGTGGACCCGCGATCGCGCGCGTTGCTCGCCGCACCGACTGCGTCCCGACATCGCCCGACGGAGACGGAGGAGACGCGTGAGCACGTTCTACGATGAGTGGCTGGCAACGGGAGATCACGTCCAGGAGGACCTGCGGCGGACGGGCTTCGTCGCCCGCGACCGGGACGTCCCGTGGGTTCGCACCCGCCAGGACGCCAAGGTCAAGCTGATGGTGGCCAACGAGTTCGGCTTCATGACGATGGGCAGCAACGTCCTGAAGGGCGAGATCCCGGTAGGCTGGCACACCGGCAAGCACGCCCACGGTGAAGAGTCGATGCACATCCTCTCCGGCGAGGGGTTCAGCGTCATCGACGGCCTGCGCTTCGACTGGCACACGGGGAACACGATCCAGATCCCGTAGCGCGCCGAGCACCAGCACTTCAACACCGGCGGCGCGCCCGCTCTCTGCATCTCGGGCATGACCTTCTCGCTCGAGACGTTCGTTCGCCTGGCCAACCTCATCCAGCTCGAGGACCGCGGCCCGACTGACCCGGCGGTACTCAAGGCGATCCCGGACTCGGAGTCGGCGTACCACACGAACGGCGACCGGCCGATCATCCACATGGAGGACGCCCCCGACGACCTGTCGTTCAGCCCCACGGCCCATCTCGCCTCGTCCCGGAACCAGCACGACGACATCCTGTACCTGGCAGTGCCACGCAACGGGTTCAAGGACGCCAGCGTCCTGATGACCCACCTGTGGAAGGAGCCGCCGTACCACCAGAGCGGGCGCCACAAGCACCTGGAGGCCGTGGTCGACGCCGTCGACGGCGAAGGCTACACGGCGATGCTGGGCCAGACGTCCTTCTGGGAGGCGGCTGACGTGCTGGACGTGCCGCCCGCCATGTGGGGGCACGAGCACGGCAACGACAGTCCCAGGCCCATCAGGCAGCTTCGGATCCAGTTCGGGATCCGCTTCTGGTACACCGGGATCTGGCCCGCGGGCTACGCGGCGCAGCGCATCTGCGACGAGCGGGGTCGGCCGATCGAATCCGGGGCCATCGAGCGGCGCCGCGAGCGCGACTGACCGCAGGAGCGACTGACCGCGGCCGGGGGCCGCGACGCGGGAGGTTTCACCCAGCGGACGTACCGCGGGATTTCGGGCTGCGGCGCTTCCCGGGAAGCGGCCGCCGGGGCGTCGTCCGATCGCGGCGCCTCGTGCAGCGCCGCGCGAGCCTCAGGCCTCGCCCAGCTCCGCCATCGACGCCCGACCCAGCACGTCTTCGATGTACTGGCGGACCACCATCCGCTCCGCCTCGCGGACGCTGTGAATGCCACCGTCGGCCGCCTCCGCCCTGATCCGCGCGCCCAGCCGATCCAGCTGCGCATCGGAGAACTGGTGCTCGGCGGCGCGGCGACGCGCCACCTCCACCAGCAGGTCCACGTCGGGCGAGCCCAGCGAATAGGCCAGGAAGCGGTCGCGGATCGCGTCGTCCACCAGGTCCGGGCGGTTGGTGGTGAGAAAGAGCGCGGTTCGGCTGGTGTCCAGCTCATCGACCATATGGAAGAAGACGCTGTCCTGCGAGAAGTGCCACTCCTTCGCGTTGCTGCTGCCGCGCGCCATGAGGATGGATTCCACGTCGTCGAACAGGATGATCGTCCGCTGCGTTGGGTCGGTGAAGCCCTTCTGCGCGCGCGTGAACACCTCGCGGATGCGCTCCTCGCTCTCGCCGTAGCGGGAGCGAGCGATGTCGCCGCCGTCGATCAGCGCCAGCACCACCCCGCCATCGGCCGGGGCGTCCGGCGATTCGGGGCGGAAACGCATGTTCAGCTCGTACGCCACCCGCATCGCCAGGCTGGTCTTCCCGATCCCGGGCGGCCCGGACAGGAAGAAGCCCTTGATCGCGCCACGCCGGATGCCGCTCCTCCACTGGTGGGTGATGATCTCCGTGGTCTCCGTCAGGAGCGCCCGGTAGAGCGGACCGACCAGGTCCTTCGACGTCTGGGAGATGGCCCCCTCGCGGCCGACGACGGTGCCGAACCGGTCCTGAAGCTGGGGCAGGGCGAGAAGCTGGTTGAATTGCATCGCAGGCGAGGCTACCACGGCCACACCCCGGCCGGCCCGACGCGCGGGCAGCGTCTGCCTTGCGGCGCCCGCACCACCGTAGGCCGTTGTGTACAAACGGACCGGGCCGTCCGCCCCTTCCCGCGCCGCCTAGGTGCGGAGGTACCATCCCTGACATGAACGCCCAGCAAGGGACGACACCGGAAGCGGCTCCGGTGGACACTCGCCCCTACTCCCCCGGCCTCGAGGGAGTCATTGCCGCGGAAACCGGGCTCGCCCTTGTCGATGGCGAGAACGGGCGCCTCCTGTACCGCGGCTACCGGATCGGTGATCTGGTGGAGCGCGGCTCGTATGGCGCCATCACCAACCTGCTCTGGACCGGTGAGTGGGATCCCACGGTCAAGCTGGCGACCACACCCGTTCCGCCCGCGGTCATGACCGTTCTCCGAACCCTGCCCAAGACCGCCAAGCCCATGGACGCGCTGCGCACGGCGGTCTCCATGTGGGGCGCGACGCAGGACATCACGTGGCCGCCCACGCCAGAGCAGGCCAAGGCGATTACCGCCTTCTCCCCGTCGGCGCTGGCGGCCTTCGCCCGCCTCCGTGCCGGCAAGGAGCCGGTTGATCCGGATCCGTCGCTGGACCTGGTCGACGGCTTCCTCTACCAGCTCAACGGTCAACGCGCCGACCCGGGCACCATCCGGGCGCTCGATGCCTACTTCGTGGTCGGCGCGGAGCACGGCCTCAACGCATCCACGTTCACGGCCCGCGTGATCGTCGCGACCCGCTCGGACATGGTCTCGGCCGTCGTCGGCGCCATCGGCGCCCTGAAGGGTCCGCTCCATGGGGGCGCGCCCTCCGAAGTTGTCGAGCAGATCCACGAGGTTGGCTCGCCCGATCGCGCCGAGGCATGGGTCCGTGACGCCGTCGACAAGGGCGTCCGCCTGATGGGCTTTGGCCACCGCGTGTATCGCGCCTACGACCCGCGGGCCGCCGCGCTTCGAAAGGTCGCGGAGAGCATGGCCAAGAAGCCCGACTGGCTGGAGCTGGCGATCAGCATCGAAGACGTCGCCCTGCGCGTCCTGGCCGAGAAGCACCCGGATCGCGCGCTCAAGACCAACGTCGAGTACTACGCGGCGCCGGTGCTCATGGGCGTGGGCCTCACGCCGGATCTCTTCCCGGCAGCCTTCGCGCTCGCGCGGACCGCCGGCTGGACGGCTCACATCATCGAACAGGCGGCCGCCAACAAGCTGATCCGGCCGGACGCGATCTACACGGGCCCGGGCGAGCGCGAGCTGCCCGCCTCCTGACCGCCCTTCGGGGCGGGGCCCTTCCGGGGTCAACCGCCCTGGGGAACTCAACGCCCCTCGGGGCTACAGACGCCACGACTCCGAACCGCCGGCACCCCAGACCGGCGGTTCGGTCGTTTCCGCCCGGGCCATGGAGCGTGACGGCCGGCCTGCGCACCGGCGCACTCCGGGGGGGCAGCGCCGGTGCGGCGGCCGGCGCGCTGGCGAACATCAGGCGAGGTCGGCGTTCAGGGAACTGGCGCGACCGCGGCTGTCTCGTGGGCCGGCTCCGGCCGGCGATGCCTGGGCAGGAGGATCGCGACGGCCACGGCGCCGGCGAGAAACACCGCGGAGCCCAGCCAGAACGTGCCGGGGACGTCCGCGATGCGCACGACCACGGAGCCCAGCGCGGGGCCCACGATCCCGGCCAGGTACAGCGGCAGGTAGATCAGGTTGAGCGTCGCCGAGCGGCTCTCGCTGCGCACCTCCGTCGCCAGCAGCCCAAAGACCATCGCCCCAACCGCCGACGTGCAGGCAGCAAACGCCAGCGCGCCCACGGCAAGCCAGCCCAGCCCCGGCGCCAGGGGCATCACAACGAGCGAGGCGGCGCCGCCCACCAGGGCCACCACCAGCACGGGGCGAAAGCCGATGCGGTCACCGATCGCGCCGCCCACCGGTGAGAGCAGCGCGCCCGCCAGGGCGGCGGTCCCGGCGACCAACGCAATTCCGCTCGCGAGGCCCGGCCCCAGCCCGATCAACCGCTCCACGAGGACCGGAATGTACGGGCGCGTCAGCTGGGTGGCGAGGAATGCCGTGCCGTAGATGAGGAAGATCCGGCGGACAGCGTGATCCGCGAACACGCCCCGGATGGCGCCGAAAGCCAGTCGGAACACGCCACCCGTGGGGATCACCTCGGGTCGAACCTCGCGCGAAGCCAGGCCAACGAGGAGGGCGGTTCCCACCGAGAGCGCCGCCGAGACCAGGAAGACCGCAGAGATCTCCTGCCCCAGGCCGTCGATCAGGAGGCCAGCCAGCGCCGGACCCGCAGCGAAGCCAATCGGGCTGGCGGCGCCGAACAGCGCGATCGTCGTGCCCAGCCGATGGCGAGGCACCACATCGCGGATCCCCGCCAGCATGACGCCGGTGTTGCCCAGCTGGAACCCGATGAGCAGCATGCTGACCGCAACGTGCCACGGCTGGCTGCTGAGGGCCATCCCAAGGAAGACGACCGCCTCCACGATGGCACTCCGGGCAATGACCGCCTTGCGACTGTACTTGTCCGCCCAGACGCCCCAGAGGGGCACCAGCGGCAGTCCCACGATCCAGAGGAGCGAGCCGAACAGGCCGATGAACGAGAGACGCTCGCCGTCCGGGACGCCCATGTGCGCCAGGCTGGCGGGCAGCAGCGCATAGACCTGGCTGACGCCAATCCCTTCGACCAGCGAGGTGACCCAGAAGATGGCGACGAGGCGGCGCCAGTCCTGGGAGGCAGCGGTGCGGATCATGTCGGCCAGCGTAGCGAATCCCGGGCAGACCGAGGTTTGCCTGCCCACTCCTTCGCCGGTCGTTCTGATCGGTGCGAACGCTGGGGCGGGATCACCTCGCGGCGGAGGGCTTCCTGGTGGTGATCCGGATCATGTGAGCCGCCGAGATCCGGCGCTGGTCGTGCGCAGGGTCCCGGCCACCTGACCATCGCCGATCGGTCCGGACGCGACGATTCCACGTTGCGTTCCGGGCCGCCAGGGCGCAGCATCCGCGCACCGGCGCCTGCGTCGAGGGGTTCGACGTCAGCAACCATCGCGCCGACAGGGAGAGTCTATGGCACCTTCCACTGGCGCTCGTCCGCTTGGGATCACGATCATCGCCGTCCTCGCGCTGTTCGGTGGCGCCTTGGGGCTCCTCGGCAGCCTGGGCCTCGTCTTCGGCGGGAGCATCATCGCCGCCGCGGGCGGTGGGAGCGTCGGCGGGTTCGTCGTGATCAGCGGGCTGGTCATCCTGGTCCTGAGCGTCGCGGAGATCGCGCTGGCCTTCGGCTTCTGGACCCTCAAGGTCTGGGCGTGGCGACTGGGCGTCATCCTCGCCCTGGTCCAGGTGGCGTGGTCGCTGGTCGGCCAGGTGCTGGTCGGCATCGACATCACCGGCCTGATCATCACCGCCGTGATCTCGTTCGTCTGGATCTACTACCTGAACAAGCCGGAGATCCGCGTGGCGTTCGGCGCCCAGGCCAGTGGCCTCCCGGTGGTAGGCAACGCGCTGGACCCGTACCTCGCCAAGATCAAGTTCTGAGCCTGGTGGCCACGATCCGGTGGCCACGATCCGGAGACGGAGAAACGGCGCCGGGCCACCGGCGTCGTTTTGATTCCCGACGGGTGCGCGCGCATCAGTCCGCGGCAACGACCCGGTTGAACGGGCGGGCGCGGAACTCCACCCAGATGCCGTTCCGGGTGTAGACGTCCTGGCGGCAGATATCCAGCGCGGCATCCTCGGAGGCGGCGCGGATCAGCACGATGGATGCGGACACGTCGGCGATGGCGCCGACCTCGATTACCACGCCCTCCTCCTTGAGGCGGAGCATCCGCGCGAGGTGCTCGGCACGGAAGGGGACGCGCGATTCGGCGGCGTCGGGGGCGCAGGTGGCTTCGACAAGCCAGGCAGCTTCGGTGGCGGCGGTGGCCATGGGTTCCTCTCTTGGTCGCTTCGGCCCGCTTACCCTACCCGATCGCACGGCGGCTCAGGCCGCGGTGGCTGAATGGGCGGTCAGCCCGCGATGGAGGCGGAGGCGATCAGCACGATCGCCAGGATCGCCACGGCGATCCCCAGCCAGTGCAGGCGCGAGATCCGCTCGTGGAGGAGCGTCGCCGCCAGGATGACGGTCGTCACCGGGTAGAGGGATGAGAGCGTAGCCGCGATATCGAGCCGGCCCGCGTGGGCCGCCAGGACGAACAGGCCGTTGCCCGCGAAGTCGAGGACGCCCACCAGCACCGCGATCGGCAGCGCGCTCCCGCCCACGCGCCACGAGCGCCGGCCCAGGAGCACCACGAGCCCAACGCATGCGGCCGCCGACAGCTTGGCCAGTGCGAGCGTCGAGAACAGCGAGGCGGCCGGGGCCTGGCTGATGAGCACGTTGAAGATCCCGATCGCCAGGCCGGCCGCGACGGCGAACTCCGCCCCGCTCCGCCGTCCCGCCTCGCCGGGTGCCCGCGACACCAGCACGACCGCGACCAGCGCGAGGACGATGCCGGCCAGCACGCCCCCACCGGGGAACCCGTCCCGCAGGATGCCGGCCAACACCGGCAGGGTCGCCGCCAGGAGGCCGGTGACGGGGGCCACGACGCCCATCCGGCCCACGGCGAGCCCGTGGTAGAGGTTGACCAGCCCGACGACCCCGAAGGCGCCGGCGGCCAGCCCCAGGACGACAGCGCCGGCGTCGGGCGCGGCCTCCCCGCGGAGCAGGGCCACCAGCAGGGCGCATAGCAGCCCGACGGGCTGGAGGATGAACGAGACGCCCAGCAACGGCGCACGACGGGTGGTATGGCCACCCCCAAAGTCGGCGGCGCCCCAGACGACGGCGCTGGCCAGCCCGAACAGGATGGTGGCTCCCTCGCCGCCCATGACCGAGGGTCGGATCGCGCTAGTCGGCCGGGGCGGGGTCGACGGGCGTCGCAGACTCCGGCCGGGCCTCCCGCGCCGAGCGGACCTGATCGGCCGCACCAGGCGCCCGGGTGGGGGCGGGCGCGACGGCGGGCGCCTCCGCGGCGGGTGCTCCCTCGTCCTGGGCCGTGGGGCCGTCGAGGATCCGGACCGCATCCGCGGCGTGGTCGTAGCGGGCAGAGGTGGTCAGGTAGATCACCTGGAAGTCGTGGGCAAGCTCGCGCAGCAGCTCCACGGCCCTCGCGGCGCGCTCGTCGTCGAGGGTGACAAACGGGTCGTCGAACACGAGCGGCGGGCGGCGATCGCCCGTGACCAGCCGGACCAGGCCGAGGCGGGCCGCGAGGTAGATCAGATCCACGGTACCCTGGCTGAGCGTGGAGACATCCACCCAGTCGTTCCGCTCGGGCGCGAAGACCTCGATTCCCAGCGTCTGGTCATCGACCCGGACCCGGCGATACCGGCCGCCGGTGATCCGGTCGATGTCCGCCACCATCGTGTGCTCGAGGTAGCGGGTGGCCGTCCGCATGGTGGCGCGCTCCGCTTCCTCAATCGCGGCGAGCGTCGTGGCATAGACGCGATCCCGTCGCTTGAGAGCCGCCAGCTGCTCCTCCCAGGTCACCAGCCGCTCGGCCCGGGCCGCCACCTCTTCGGCGTCGACGCCGTTCGCTTCGACGCGGGCGCGCGCCTGGGCTTCGCCCTCCCGCGCGGCTTCCGCCTGCGCCTCCGCCTCGCGGACCTCGACCTCGAGCCGCTCACGGGCGCGGGGCTCGCGCGCGATGGGTCCCAACTCCTCGAGGGCGTGCGTCTTGCGCTCCACCTCGAGGGCCGCGGTGTTGCGCTCCGGGGCGACCGCTTCGGGGCGCATGTCGCCGACCAGGCCGCGGAGCTCCGCGATCCGCTGGTCGATCTCGGAGACGTGGGCCGTCTCGCGGTTCAGGATGTCCTCGGCTGCGGCGAGGTCCAGCAGCTCCAGCTCCGCGAGGAGCCGCGCCTCGGCGAGCTCCTCGTCGATCAGCTCCTGCTGCATCTGCGAGCGCCCACGCAGTCGCCGGTCGACGTCGAACTCGATCTGGTCGTGGGTCTTCTGGAGGCGGTTGTAGCGCCGCTGCATGACGCCGCTGACGACGAGCAGGGCAACGCCACCCAGCGCGACGACCGCGCCCGGGAAGCGAGCCCACACCTGGCCCACGACCACGCCGGCGACCAGGCCAAGCACAAGGCCGGCGACGATTGCCAGCGAGGACGCCACCATCGCCCACTTCCACGAGCGGGGCGGCGGCGGCGGCTCGAAGTTCGTCTCCACCTCTCCGGCCAGCTGGGCCTTGAGCTCGCGGACCCGCCCGTCCACGAGGCGCAGGCCCTCGACGGCCAGCCGCAGGTTGGCCAGCGGGATGTTGGTGGGATGCGTCGCCTGGAGTTTCTTGGTCTGCGCGATGACGGACGCGGCCGAGCGGTAGCGCTCGAACCGCTCGCTGGCGGACGTCCGCTCCGCGTCCAGGCGCTCGGCCTGGCGTGCTTTCTCCAGCATCGAGCGTCGGGTGTCGAGCTCGAGGATGGCTGCCGTCCTGCGCTCGACCGCCTCCGACTGGACGACGCGGTCGCGCTCCAGCTGGACCAGCGCCCGTTCGCCCTGCTCGACATCGGTTCGGGTGGACTCCACGGCGATCTCGGCGGAGCGCAGTCGGCCCGGGCTCTTGGCGCCCCGGGAGTTCAGGTCGCGGATCGCCCGATCCAGGAGCTTCCTGGCACGCGAGGTCCCGCGATCCCCACCAGAGATGGAGGCCTGCAGGCGGTCGCGGAGGGCCGCCTCGTCACGGGCCAGGTCATCCACCTCGTGATGGCGAACCGACGCCGTCGATCGGAAGAAGGCCTCGGTGGGAATGCCCGTCAGGTCGGCAAGGCGCTGGTCCACGAGCGCGGGGTCCGTGATCGACTCGCCGTCGTAGTCCAGGCGGACCGTGCCCTTGGCCCCACGGAACGCCTTGTGGAGGGACCCGACCTTCAGGGTGTCCTCGTCATCCTGCTCGAACTCCATCACGAACTCGGGCGCGGACCCGTCCGCCGTCGAGCTGCCCCACGTCCGCAGCAGCTCCATGTCTGCGGAGGCGGACGTGACCCGCCGGGTCAACCCCAGCTCGAGGGCCCGCTGGAGCGTCGTCTTGCCCGCCTCGTTGGGCCCGCGGACGACGGTCAGGCCAGGCGCCAGGTCGAGATCGAGATGCGCATGGCGGCGAAAGCCACGCAGCTCGAGGCGCTTGATCCTCACAGCGTCACCTCGTGGCCGGCCAGGAGCAGCCGGCCCAACCGCAGCGCGTCGCGGAGCTCGGCGGCCCCGACGGCATCCCCCGCGGCCTCGCGCTCGTGGATGCGGGCCTCCAGGTTCCGGATGAACGCCCCGGCGATGGTCTCCTCCGATGGGATGGGGCCCGTGGTCAGCGCCCCCAGCGCGCGATCGCGCACCCGCACCTTGAGGAACGACGGCGCGAGCTGGGCCTCCACCTCATCGGCGACCAGGTCCAGCTCGTCCGGTCGGACGCCGCCCAGCAGGACATCCAGCACCAGATCCGGGTCCGCGGCGCGGGCGAGCATGGTGATCAGGGCAGGCTGGCTCTGGATGGTGCCCAGGTCCACATCTCGCCGCTCGAAGGTGGTCTTGCCGACACGCCGCTCCTCCACCCGGACCTGCTTGCCGGCGGGGCCCTTGTTGAAGCTGACGATCAGCACGTTGCCGGCGCGGTCCTGGTCCAGCGCCACGGGCTCCGGCGCGCCCGAGTACGCCCAGATGGTGCCGCCGGCCTTCCCCTGCACGTACGAGTGCCAGTGCCCCAGCGCCAGGTAGTCCAGTCCGGATGCGGCGATCTCCTCGCTGGTGACGACCACCTCGTCCCCGTCGGTCTTGCCCGGGATCGCGATGGAGCCGTGGATCAGCCCGATGTGCCAGATGGCGGCCCCGGACTCGTCCAGGCGGAAGTCCGCGAGGGGCGACCGGGGCGCCCGCTTGGTGCCGAAGACAGGCCCGTGGACGACGATGTTGAGGGACTCGAGGAGCACCGCCCGGCGGTCCGGTGAGAGGACGGTGACGAAGTCCTCGCCGGGGCGCGATCCCGCCATCGCCGCGACATCGTGCGCGCGGTAGATGGACGCCCGGTCGTACACGTCATGCGTGCCGGGGATGATGACCGTCCGGATCCGCGCGCCGACGAGGCGCGCCAACTCGGCCGCCACCCGCTCCACCGAGCGACGCGGCTGGACGTTGGAATCGAACAGGTCCCCGGCAATGAGGACGCCGTCGACCCGCTCCTTGAGGGCCAGGTCCACGGTGGCCTTGAAGGCCGCGAACTGGCGCTCTCGCTGGGTGGCGGCACGATCCCCGAGGTCCGCGTAGCGGGCCCCCAGGTGGACGTCTGCGGTGTGAAGGAGTCGGAGCATGCGGAGCCGACCTCCGGGGTTGGCGTTGCGACGGTCACGGCCCCGGAGTGGGCCCATTGCCCGCACGCGAGCGATGGTTCCCGGCGAGCGAGACGCCCCTTGACTCCCCGCTCGCCTCCCCGAAGCCTCGGCCGGCATTGTGACAGGTCGAACCTCACAGCCGACATCCCCGGACCGCAATTCCTCGCCCAGATGCTCCCGGAAGCGCCCACTGGGATGAGCCGAGGCGCCCCAATCCGGGTCGAGATGTATCCTGACGAGGTACACCACTGGCGGCCCCGACGGGGACTCCACGTTGGCACCTTGGGTCGCGCGGCCCCGGCAGATCCCGGCCCCACCTCCGCGTTCCCGATACCACTGCGGGTCCGCGCATGAAGCCGTCCTCGTATCCCGGGATCGGGAGGATCAGCCTCGTGACCTACTCAGACAGGACCCTGACCTGCGTCGATTGCGGCGCCCCGTTCGTGCATTCCGCCGCCGACCAGGAGTTCTACGCCGAGCGCCAGTTCGTGTCGGACCCCAAGCGCTGCACGTCCTGCCGGGCCACCCGCCGGGCCGGCCGCGACAGCGGGGCCGACAGCCACGACATCGGCGGCCCGCGCGGCCTTGAGCGGCCGCAGGACCGTGGCCAGCGCGAGTTCTTCGCGGCCCTCTGCTCGGAATGCGGCAACCAGGCCCAGGTGCCGTTCCGGCCGCGCATGGACCGGCCCGTCTATTGCTCCGACTGCTTCCGGAAGGTCAAGCCCAGCTGATCTCGGGCCTTGGCCCCATCGGCCCCATCGGCCCCATCGGCCCCGGAGCGCCCGGCGGGCAGGGCGCAGGTGTGCGGACGGGATGGTGGCCCCATCCGGATCAGATCCTGAAGACGTCCCCGCGACGGTAGCGGCGCCGATGGCGGCCGCGCCAGACCGTGACGCGGGCCGTGCCGTGGACCTGCCACGCGCCATCCCTGCCAACCAGGGCGGTCCCGGCGTCGATCCCCAGCACCGCCGCTCCGTTGGGCGCCTGGAGTGCGAGCGCGGCCACCAGCGGCTCCGGGACAGCGTCGTACCCGGGGATCACGACCGCGTCCGGCAGCAGGCCCAGGGCGGGCCGCCATGCAACCGGCCATGGCAGGAAGCGGCCGCGGAGATGCGCGTGGCGAGCGGCGAGGACCTCCGCGCCGGCCGCACAGCCAACGAGGACCGCACCCCGCCGATGCGCCGCGATGAAGGTCGCGCCCAGCCGGGTCTCGCTCAGCAGGTCGCACAGCCGCCCTCGCCGGCCGTTGGCCAGATAGATCGCGTCGGCCTCGCCCAGCGCCTGGACCGCGACATCGTCCGCGTCCGTTGCCCCTTCCGGGATCACGATGGGCTCAACTTCCGCGCCAAGGCCCGCGAAGTGCGCCAGGGCGGTCGCGACCTCGCGAGCGGTGGCCTCCGACGAGCGCGGGTGTCCGGCACCCAGGACCACTACGCGCGGGCGCGCCCTGCCCGTGGCCGCGAGCAGCTCGCGGTCAAGCTCCAGCATGGAGGGCAGGAAGGCGCCGGCGCCGATCAGCGCCACAGGTCCGGGCACAGCCTGAGTCTACCGAGTCCGCCGCAAACAGCCCGGACGGCCCGCCGACCCTTCCCCGAATGCACCCGCGCCTGTATCGTGCCGTCCAGCGGGGCCCGGGCCGGACGGCGGTTCGTGACAATGACCCCGGGCACACGGAGGAGCGCGGGATATGACCGACGAGACGCCGCCCACGGGCGAGACGCCGCCCACGGGCGAGACGCAACCAGCAGCTGGGTCGCAGCCCCCGCCGCCCCCCGCCAACTGGCAGGCGCCCGCGCCGGCGCCAGCTCCCGGCCCGGCCGGGTTCGTCTACGGTGACATCCCCAACCGGATCGTTGCACTGATCATCGACGCAATCATCATCGGGATCGTGGGGGCGATCGTCGGCGCGGTCCTGTCCTCCATCCTTGGGCCCGAGGTCAAGATCCAGGACACGGACAAGCTCCTCAACAACCTGCTGTCCGGCAACCCAGCGTCGGTGGTCGAGATCAACTACTTCCGGGTGCTGGTCGGCGCCATCGTGAACCTCGGGATCAGCGCGGCGTACTTCGTGTACGCATGGACCACCATGCGCGCCTCCTTCGGGATGAAGGCGCTCGGCATGCAGGTCGGCAACTTCCCGGACGGCAAGACGCTGACCCAGAACCAGGCGATCCGCCGCTGGGCGGCGCTCTTCGGCGCCGGCTATGTCGGCCCGCTGCTCGGCCAGGTCCCCGTGATCGGCGGCCTGATCGGCCTGGCCGGCGTGGCCTACTCGATCTACCTGCTGTACACCACGTACCAGAGCCCCACCAAGCAGGGCTTCCACGACAAGTTCGCGAACACGGTCGTCGTCAAGGCGTCGCGCACCGCCTAGCCTCCCGGGATCACCACGAAACGGCCCCGCCGCGAGGTGGGGCCGTTTCGATTCCGCGCCCTATCGCTCGCGCTCGAGGTCCGCGGGCGTGTCGACATCGCGCAGCGTGGCCGCCTCGGGGTCCAGGACGCGCCACTCCACCTCGGGCAGGACGCAGACACGGAGCCGGTCGTACAACGCCCGGAGGGCACGCGACCCGTCGCCGAGCGCCGCCTCGGCGGCCGGGCCGGCCGTTGCAACACGGAGCGCGGCCGGGATCGTCTGGACGGGACCCGGGCCCGCGAGCAGGACCACGTCGGCCCCCTGGTCGTCGAGCGCGCGCACCATCGCCGACAGCACGTCGGGGCGGAGCGCGGGCATGTCCCCGGCGACGAACAGCGCCACGCGCTGGGAGATGGTGGCCAGCGCCGCCGCCAACGCGATCAGTGGACCGCCGTACGGCTCGGGGTCGCGGACCAGACGGACCGGCGTGGCGAGCAGGTCCGCGGCGGGGAGGCGGGGCGGCGCGCCGTGCGGTCGGATCACCAGCACCAGCTCGTCGACGGCGGGGGCGAGGGAGAGGAGCGCGTGGTGCAGGAGCGGCATGTCACGCAGGGGCTCCGCCAGCTTGTCGCGGCCGAAGCGCGTGGCACGGCCGCCCGCGAGGACGATGCCGGCGACGGCCACTGTCGCGGGGGGTTCGTGGCGGGGCTGGGAGATGGTCACGGGTGGCCCTCCGTGGCGGCCGACGACGAGACTGGCGCGCGCGGCCCTGGGACATGGCCATCCGGCGTCCGCTGCAGGATGCCACGCCGGTCGAGGTCCTCGAGAATCGCCAGGACGAATCGTCGGCTGGTCCCGGTGGCGTCACGGAACGCGGCGGGTGAGAGCCTGCCCTGCCGCGCCATGGACAGGGCGAGAGCGGCCAGGCGCTGGTAGGCGGGGGCGGCCCAGGCAAGGTCGGCTTCGATGCGGACGATTCGGCCGGCGGCCTCGAGCGCGCGGAGGCCATCCGGGGGGCAACCCACGGCAAGGGCCACCGCGGCGAGCGCAGGAGGGGCCGGGACCGAGAGTGCGGCCTCCAGGCGGTCCATCGCGGCCAGGAGGTCCGGCGGTAGGCCCGCAGCGCGGTCAGGGTCGTGCCACCGGTCCCCCTCTCGGACGAGGCGCACCCCGGCAGCGAGGCGGTCCAGCACGTCACCGGCGACCGCGGCGGTCACCCGGGCCTCGGCGTCCGACCGCCGCCGCACCTCTGTGGCCAGGGCCCGACGCAGCTCGGCATCCGCGAGCCCCACGCTCAGCGGCACCGCCGCATGGTGGGCCGCCACCGCGGCGAGCGCCATCGCGTCCAGCCCGATGGTCACGTCCGGAGCGACGTGTGCCGTGGCTCCCCGGCGCGCGGCGGCACCGGGCAGGATCGCGGCCAGGGCCTCGACCCGTTCGCGTGGGAGCACGCCGTGCAGGTCCACCAGCGCGGCGAGGGCATGCTCCGGGTCCCTCGCCGCCACCGCGGCGTCGAGGTCGGCCAGCCGCTCCGCCGTGACGCGCCGACGAGCCGGACCGCGCGGCGGGATCGCATCCAGGACCAGGCCGCCGGCAAGCACGAGCCCGGGGGACGGCCGGCGGAGCACGAACGGGTCCCCGACGATGACGGCGACGGGGGCATCGAGGCGGAGGAGCGCGGTGACCCGGCCGTCGCCCAGGTCCGCGGCCTCCCGCCCGGAGCGGCCGATCCGGACACCAACCTGGGCGGTTCCGAGGTGGAGGCGCCCGGGAGTGCCGTCGGCCGGCGGCCAGACCCGCTTCGAAGCTGCCCCGCCGGAGGCGTGGGCCTCGGCGGAGGCGTGACTGCCGCCGGAGGCGTGGGTCCCGCCCAACGTGGTGGGACGCCGGAGCGAGACGAGGAGCCGGTCGCTCACCTCCACGCCCGGACCGGCGGTGAGCACCTGGCCACGGGCCAGCGCCCCTGCCTCGACCGCCGCCAGGTTGAGTCCGGTCCGACCGGGCCCCGCCGAACCATCGATCGCCGCGCCGTGAACCTGCACCTCTCGAACCCGGAGGGTTCGGCCCCCCGGCTCCAGGCGAAGCTCGTCCCCGGCGGCCACTCCATCGCCCCGGAGCGAGCCGGTCGCGATGGTCCCTCGGCCGCGGATGCTGAAGACCCGGTCGATCGCCAGGCGCGTCGGCCCACCGGCCCGCGGCGGTGCCGCCGCCAGCCGTGCCGCGAGTGCCGCCAGCTCGTCCCGCAGCGCGGCCAGGCCGGTCCCCGCCTCGGCGCTCACGGCAAGTACGGGAACGCCAGCCAGCAGCGTGCCGCCAAGCAGCGTTCCGACCGCCGCACAGACCGCCGAGAGCCGCGCCTCGTCCACCAGGTCCGCCTTGGTCACCACCGCCAGCCCGGCGTGGATCCCCAGGGCATCGAGGAGCTCCAGGTGCTCCAGGGTCTGTGCCCGCGGCCCGTCGTCGGCCGCGACCACCAGCAGCGCGGCGTCGATCTCGCCGGCCCCGACCAGCATGTTCCCCACCAGGGCGTCGTGACCCGGCACATCCACGAAGTCCAGCGGCATCCCCCCGGGGAGCACCAGGTGGGCGTATCCCACCTCGATCGTCATGCCGCGCCGTCGCTCCTCGGGGAGTCGGTCCGCGTCGATCCCGGTGAGGGCCCGGAGCAGCGTGGTCTTGCCGTGGTCGATGTGGCCGGCCGTTCCCACCACGATCGTCATCCGGCGAGCGCCCTCGCGATCGCCGCCGCCAGGCCCGGATCGGCGGCGGGGTCTACGGTGCGGAGGTCCAGCACGACGGCGCCATCGTCGATGCGTGCGATCACGGCCGGTGCTCCGGCGGCCGGTGCACCGGCGGCCGGTGCACCGGCCCGGAGGCGGGCCAGGATGTGCTGAGCCGAGCGGCCCCGGAGCGCCAGGCCCGCGGACGGGATTCCCTCGCCGGGCAGCGAGCCACCTCCAAGGGTGGCGATCAGGTCAATGGCCTCGATGCTGATCCCCGGCAAGTTGCCGCGGGGCAACGTGCGGCCCGGCGAGTTGCCGCGGGGCGAGCCGCCGCTGGGCGAATTGCTGCCGGGCGTCCCTGGGTGCGGCCCTGCGAGGTTGGCCAGAATGTTGCCGGCCTGGGTCTCCACGGCGAGGGCCCGGGCCCGCAGGACATCCAGCGGCGCCGAGACCATGCGCCAGACGGGGATCGCCGTCGTCGCGAGTCCCGCGCGGTAGAGCCCCAGCGTGGCCGCGATGGCGGCCAGCAGGACCTTGTCCGGCCGGGCGGCGCGCGCCAGGGGATCCTTCCGGAGCCGGGCCACCAGGTCCGCGCGCCCGACGATGAGTCCGGCCTGCGGCCCGCCCACCAGCTTGTCGCCCGAGAACGTGACCAGGTCCGCGCCGGCGGCGAGCGCGTCGGCCGGGGTGGGTTCGTGCGGCAGGCCGAACGCCGCGGTATCCAGGAGCGCGCCGCTCCCCAGGTCCTCCACCAGGAGCGCGCCGTGGGCGCGGACGAGCGCCTCCAGCGCGCGAGCATCGGGCGATTCCACGAAGCCGGACTGGCGGAAGTTGGAGGGGTGAACGCGCAGGACGAAGCCGGCGCGGCCACTGGCCAGGGGCTCGCTGAAGTCGTCGGCGCGGGTGCGGTTCGTAGTCCCGACCTCGACCAGGCGGGCACCGGCGCGCCGGATGATCTCCGGGATCCGGACACCGCCGCCGATCTCCACCAGCTCGCCGCGCGAGACGGCGACGCCCTTGCGGCCCGCCAGCCCGACGGCGAGTGCCACGGCCGTGGCGTTGTTGTTGACGATCAGCGCGTCCTCCGCCCCGGTCAGCGCGACGAGGTGATCCTCGGCGAGGCGGAACCGCGGGCCGCGCCGGCCCGTGGCGACGTCCAGCTCAAGGAGCGAGTAGGAGGCGGCCGCGGTCATGGCGGCCTCGATCGCGACGGCGGGCCAGGGCGCGCGGCCCAGGTTGGTGTGGAGGATCACGCCCGTTGCGTTGATGACGCTCAGCAACTCGGGCCCGACGAGCCGGCCGAACGCGTCCAGGCGCGCCAGGACGTCGAGCGCCAGCTCATCGATCGGGCGCGGATCGGGCGCGGCCTCGGGCCCGATCTCGGCCCCAAGCCTTGCCCGCTCGTCCGCGATCACGGCGCGCGCCGCGTCCAGCAGGGCAGCGGGCTCGCGCGGGACGTCGAGCCGCCGTCGCACGAGGACCAGCAGCCGCTCCACGCTGGGTGGGCGAGGCGAACCTGCGGGCGAGGCCATCGACGGGCGTCCTCCGTGAGCACCTGGCGGGAGCGCGTGGGAGTCGAACCCACCGCGCCGCGCGGGGCGCCGCGCCACTGGTTTTGAAGACCAGGGGGCCCACCGGGACCCCACCACTCCCGGACGGATGGTAGCGCGCCGGCCGGGCGGGGCCGCTGACGACTTCGCCCTATGATCCGGCCATGTTCGAGCCGTCGTCGTCCTCCGCCGTCCCGGCCGCCGTCCAGGTCACGATCCCGCCGGCTCCCACGCCCATCGCCGTCCTCCCGGCGTCCGTCCGCCTCACCGAGCTGACCGAGTGCGGCGGCTGTGCCGCAAAGCTGGGCGCGGATCTCCTCGCCGACGCCCTCAGCGGCCTGGGCGCCGTGCGGGAGCCCGCCGAGCTGATCGCCGGCCTCCAACCGGCCGATGATGCCGCCGCGTACCTGGTCAGCCCCGACCTGGCGATCATCGGGACGCTGGACTTCTTCCCGCCGCTCGTGGACGACCCGGCCACGTTCGGGGAGATCGCCGCGGCGAACGCGTTGTCCGACGTCTTCGCGATGGGCGGGCGGGTGCTGTTCGCGCTGTCCATCGCCGCGTTCCCGGAGGACCTGCCGCGCGACGTGTTGGCCGCGGTCTTCGAGGCGGCGGCGGCTAAGGTCCGCGAGGCGGGCGGCGTCCTCGCCGGCGGCCACACCATCCGCGACCCGGAACCCAAGTACGGCCTGGCCGTGGTCGGGGCCGCCCACCCGGACCGGCTGCTGCGCAAGGGCGGCGCGCGGGTCGGCGACCGGCTCCTGCTCACGAAGCGGCTGGGGACGGGGCTGCTCGTCTCCGGAAGCCGGCAGGGCAAGGTGACGGCCACGGACCTGGACGGGGCGATCACCCAGATGCGACAGCTGAACCGGGCGGCCTCGGAGGTCCTGGTGGGCGCGGGCGTGCGAGGCGCCACGGACGTGACCGGCTTCGGCCTGGTGGGCCACGGCCTGGAGATGGCCCGCGCCAGCGCGACCCGGTTCGTCTTCGACGCGTCGACCCTCCCCGCGCTCCCGGGCGCGCTGGCTGCCGCCGCGAACGGCGTGGAGACCGGCGGCGCGGGCCACAACCGGCGGTTCGCCGAGGGCTCGCTCGAGGTGGCGACCAGTGTCGCGACCGAGCTGATCACGCTGGCCTTCGACCCGCAGACCAGCGGGGGCCTTCTGGCCGCCGTGGCACCGGAACACGTTGATGCGGTCGATGCCGCTCTCGCCGCGGTCGGTGTGGATCGGTTCTGGATCGGCTGGGTCGACTCGGGCGACGGGGTGTCGCTTCGCTGAACGAAACGCCACAGCACGAGCTTGGACCCGTGGACCGGCGGCGACCTGCCGCCTTGGGCGGCCGAGCTTCAGATCCGGCGAGCGGCCCGGAACGATCGAGCGTAGAGACCGGTCCCGTCGAGGACCGAACGGCCAGCCAGGTCGCCCATCGTCGGGCCGTCGGCGGTCTTCCGGGACGAGATGAATCGGTCGTGACCGGCCGTGTCCCGGCCGAGGAAGATCCCAGTGTGATCAAGCTGGCTACCGTCGTCGGTCGAGGCGTCGAAGAAGACGAGGTCACCGGCCGCCAGGACGGTGCGCGATGTTGGGGCGACGCCACGATCGGCGATCACGATGATTCCCGGAGCCGACGCTGCCTGCTCGAAGGCACGGCGCGGAATCGCACCCGCCACGGGCCGTAGGCTGAGCGCGGCACCACCCCGGTAGCCAAAGACCATCCGGACGAACCCGGAGCAGTCGAGCGCCAGGAACTGGTCCACCTCGGGCGGATCGAGTGCACCGTCGGGGTAGGCCCAGGTGACACCGAGGTAGTCGCTGAAGTCCGAGCCCTCCTGGCGGGACCCATCCGTCTGGAGCGGTCCGTAGGAGGCATCGCCGGCAACCTGGACGCCAAACGCGTCGCGCAAGCGTTGGGCACCCGAGATGTACTGGAAGGCGGTGGCCAGCACGTCTGCCGACTGATCGGCGCGGGCGAGCGCGAGCCATGCCGTGTCGACCGTGCCGCTGAATGCGGCGGGCAGCAACCGCACCCACGTCTTCGTGACGACGCGATCAGGTGTCGAAGCCTCGGCGAAGGTCCGCTCCGGACCGGCGAGACCCACGGTGCGCGACCCGTCCGTGAAGGTGGCGACCCAGCCGGATCCGTCGCTGACGACCGATCGGCCGGGAGACGAGAGACGGGCGATCCGCAGGCCACCCGCGGTCGGCGGCGCCGTTCGCGATGTCGCGGCGGACACAACAGCACCGCTTGGGACGATCGTCGAACCACCAGCCATGACTAGCAGAGCGGCCACGACGGCAGCCCGGATTCCAACCCGGATGGATCGGTTCATCCGGTCAGCGCGACGCGCGACGACACCCATTCCTGATCCCCCGATCGTGATGCCGGGTCTGGGCATCCACCGGCCCACCGTAGCGCCCCCAGGATCGGGCGGCGATCGGGCTCTGGTCCCTGTCGCGCTTAGCCCGATCGTCCTATGTACCGGCCGCGCACCACACCCGCCCATGGCAATCCCGGCACGCGAGACCGTAGCGGAAGGACGGCAGGGCATCGGGCGGCCCAGAGGTACACTCGCCGCGTCGTTGTTGCCGTACCGGAGGCCCCCCGTGCCGAAGCGCTACGTGAGACTGACCCAGCCGCTCGTCCGGGACGGGAAGGGGCAGCCGCTCCGCCCCGCAACCTGGGACGAGGCCCTCGACCGGACCGCCGCCGGCCTCCGTGCGGCCGTCGCCAGCCAGGTCCCGGGCGGACCCTCCCCCGTCGGCATCTTCAGCTGCAGCAAGGCGACCAACGAGGTCAACTTCGCGACCCAGAAGCTGGCTCGGGTGGCGCTCGGCAGTAACAACATCGACAGCTGCAACCGCACCTGACACGCGCCATCTGTCGCCGGTCTGGCGACCGTCTTTGGCGCTGGGGGCGGAACGAGCTCATACCGTGAGGTCGAGGAGACCGACCTGATCGTGCTCTGGGGCAGCAACGCCCGGGAGACGCATCCGATCTTCTTCCACCACGTCCTGCGGGCCGTCAACCGGCCCGCCAATGGCGCGCGCCTGTACGTGGTCGACCCGCGGCGGACCGGCAGCGCGCAGTGGGCGGACGGCTGGCTGGGCCTCGACGTGGGGAGCGATATCGCGCTGGCCAACGCGATCGGGCGGGAGATCATCGCCGCGGGCCTGGCCAACCTGGAGTTCATCGAGCGGGCGACGACGGGCTTCGACGCCTACCGCGCCAAGGTGGAGCCCTGGACCCTCGAAGCCGCCGAAGCCGAGACCGGCGTTCCCGCCTCGCTCATCCGCGAGCTCGCGCAGGCCTTCGCGACCGCGCCGCGCGCGATGATCTGCTGGACCCTGGGGATCACCGAACACCACAACGCCGTCGACAACGTCCTGGCCCTGATCTCCCTGGCGCTCCTGACCGGCCACGTCGGCAAGTACGGCAGCGGCCTGAACCCGCTGCGCGGCCAGAACAACGTCCAGGGCGGCGGCGACATGGGCGCCCTCCCCGACCGCCTCCCGGGCTTCCAGTTCGTGGAGAGCGAGGCGCTGCGGGCCCCGTTCGAGGCCGAGTGGGGCGTGCCAGTCCCGGCGCACAAGGGGCTCCACCTATCCCTGATGTTCGACGCGATGGAGCAAGGTGAGCTCCACGCGGTCCACGTGATCGGCGAGAACCCCGCCCAGTCCGAGGCGGACCAGAAGCGGACGATCCGGCTGCTGGAGGGCCTGGACTTCCTCGTCGTCCAGGACATGTTCCTGACCAGGACCGCGGAGCTGGCCGACGTGGTCCTGCCGGCCGCCGCCGGCTGGGCCGAATCCGACGGGACGGTCACGAACTCCGAGCGCCGGGTCCAGCGGGTGCGCAAGGCGCTCGAGCCGCCCGGCGAGGCGCGCGACGACCTGTGGATCCTGTTCGAGCTGGCACGTCGCCTGGGCCACGACTGGGGCGAGCCGCACGCCGAGACGGTCTGGAACGAGGTCCGCCGGCTCTCTCCGGTGCACGCGGGGATGTCGTATGCGCGGCTCGAGGCGTTGGGCGGGCTCCAGTGGCCGTGCTGGGACGATGAGCACCCGGGCGAGCTCTTCCTGCATTCGCGGCTCTGGGAGGACCCAGTGCCAGGTCAGCGGGCGCCGTTCGTGCCGGTCGACCACAGCCCGCCCATTGACCGCCTCTCCCCGGAGTTCCCGATTCGGCTGACCACCGGCCGGCGCCTGGACGCCTACAACACCGGCGTCCAGAGCGGCGGATTCTCCTCGCCGCTCGGCCGCGGCGAGACGCTCGACATGTCGCCCGAGGAGATGGACCGGCTGGGGATCGCCGAGGGCGAGCGGGTGCGCGTGACGTCGCGGCGCGGCCAGGTAGAGGTGTCGGCGCGCGCCGACGAGCGGCTCCGCCCCGGCCTGATGTTCATGACCCTCCACTTCCCCGACGACGTGGCGACCAACCTGCTGACCAACGATGCCTGGGACCCGAAGTCCGGCACCGCCGAGTTCAAGGCGACGGCGATCCGGGTGGAGCGCCTGGCGACGTAGGGCACTCTGCGCGGTTCGGTGCCCATTGTCCTGCGACCCATGCCCCTCGCGCACCCGCGCCTGTAGCATCGCCCGCCATGAGGAGCCCCACATTGGCGACGTCCGTGCCGTGTCGGCCAGCGGCCCGCACGCCGCCAGCTGGCTCCACGCACTGACGGCGTCCATCGAGCGCCTGTCCGGGCCGTCGTGGATCGCCTGCGCCGTCATCTGGGCGGCCGCCACGCTGTACTGGCACGCCGAGGCGTGGGTGCGCGGGATCCCGTCGGCAGTGTCGACCCTCTCAGCGCCTACTGGGGCGTCCTCGCCCCGGCGATGCTGTGGTCCGCCGCATTCATGGAACGCTTGGCAACCTCGGCCTTTGACGCCTTCCGCACCGCGCTGACCATGTCCCCGGATGAGGCTGCCCGCCTTCGCCACGCCCTCATCGTCCTCCCGGCTCGACCGGCGTCGGCCATCACGATTGTCGGAGCGGTCATCACGGCACTCGACATGAGCTACAGCGGAAGCCCGAACTACGTCGGCCTGACCTTTCCGTTCATGATCCTGACGTTCCTCGGGCAGACCGTGTACGTGAGCATCCTGTTCCAGCTCCTCTTCCGGCTGATCCGCCAGATGGGCATCGTTCGGGAGACCCTGGCGACGTCGGTCGCAATCGACGTCTTCCGGCCGGGTCCGCTGCACGCGTTCGCGACGCTCACGTCGCGGCCGAGTGCCGTGCTCGTGCTGCTTGTCACCTCGTCCGTGCTGGTCGTTCCAATCCAGGCCGACCTGGTGCCATCCTCGTCGGCTGGGTCCCTTACCTGGTCGTCCCCCCGGTCGTCGCAACGATCGCCTTCGTCGTACCGTTGTCCGGCGTCCACGCGGCCCTCGTGGAGCAGAAGGAGCGGCTCCAACATGCGGCGCAGGGCCGGCTCCAGGTAGCCCTCGCGGACATGGCGCACGAGGTGGACACCGGCGACCTGTCCCGGGCGGATGCCTGGAGCAAGACGCTCGCCAACCTCCAGATCGAAGGCGAGATCCTGGCGAAGCTGCCCACGTGGCACTGGTCGACCGGGACCCTGCGGGGTTTCGTCTCGGCGCTCCTGCTGCCGATCACGCTCTTCCTGATCCAGCGGCTGCTGGGCGACGCCCTGGGCGGCTAGGCCGGCCGAACCACCGGCAGCCCCAGCTGGCGCGCGGCGGCGGCGAGTCGGTCGTCGTACGTGACGAACGCCTCCAGGTCCAGGCCAAGCGCGAGCGCCGAAGCGAGATGAATGGCATCGAGGGTCCGAAGGGTCGCCTGCCCCACCGTTTCCGCGCGCCGTGCGATGGGCCGGCTCAGGTCGATCACCTCCAGGCCGCCGAGGACCCGGTCCCGGCGTGTTTCGTCGTGGGGTCGTCGCATGGCGGCACGGACGGTCTCGACGACCCCGACGCGACTAGTCGCGACCCGCTCGAGCTCGACGTACCACCGATACATCGCGGCCGATTCTGCCTCGTCGAGGATGAGCTTGACGATGGCCGACGCGTCGGCGTAGGCGACCACGTCAGAACTCCTCCTCATCGCGCATCTGCAACAGGATCTCAGTGAGCGTCGGCCCGGTGTCGCCGGGGTCGCGCGGAGGAGGCGGGGTGAGCAGTCGGTGATCCTCCGTTGCCGGGGTGATGGTGCCGTCCGCGACGAGCTGCTCGTAGCGAGAGAGCGGCGCCGTTGGAGCAAGGCGGGCCACAGGCTCTCCGTGCTCGGTGACCACCAGCGTCTCGCCGGCCTTGACGCGGTCCAGGTAGACGCTGAGGTTCTGGCGCAGCTCCCGCACGCCCACCCGTGCCGGCCTGTCCGCGTTCTCGCTCATGTAGCACATGGTAGCACAATTGGTCGACCAGCCCGCTGGGGCGGCGGCCGGCTCCAGCCGCGCCCGAAGCCGCCTTCGGCAGCCCTCGGCCCGGCTACACTTTTGGCCTGCCCGGAGGACGCGGGGTCCTTGCGCCCGTCGGGCCCGGACCGCCCAACGTGCCCACCCAACCACTGCTTCGGTGACCTGATGCGCTGCGTTCCTGCCCACGATTTCACGGTGATGAAGGCCTACCTGTGGCGAAGCGCCATCCAGGAGAAGCCGCCCTACCAGCGCGAGTCATCGGTGTGGTCGCTGGAGAAGCAGCAGCTGTTCATCGACTCGCTGCTCAACGGCTACGACGTGCCCAAGATCTACCTCCATGACCTGCGGGGCATCGAGGAGACGAAGGTCTACGCGGTGGTTGACGGCAAGCAGCGCCTGACCACCATCTGGCGGTTCCTCAAGAACGAGTTCCCGCTGGCGTCCGACTTCCGGATCGAGGCCAACAACTACCCCGAGCTCCCGCCCGACGCGGTGACGCCGGGTCCGGGCATGTACCTCAAGGACATGGACCCAATCTGGCAGGAGGTCCTCAAGACCACGTTCCTGGCCGTGGTGCTGATCCAGAACGCCCGCGAGGAAGACATCGAAGACCTCTTCTCCCGCCTCAACAACGGCGAGCCGCTCAACGCGGCGGAGAAGCGCAACGCGATGGGCGGCGAGATGGCCGTCGTGGTCCGCGAGATCGGCGTCCGGCCGTTCTTCACGGAACGACTGAAGTTCACCAACTCGCGCTACCACCACTTCGACCTGGCCGCCAAGATGCTGTACATCGAGGACCTGCGGCTGGACGGGGACTGGACGATCCCGGATCTCAAGAGCCGGACGCTCGACGAGTTCATCCGCGCCAACCGCAAGGTGGACCCGGCGCGCCGCGAGCAGCTCAAGGCCGCCGTGGAGAAGAACCTGGCGATCATGGAGCGGATCTTCGACCGCCAGGACGCGCTGCTCCACACGCTGCCCAACCCGCCGGTCTTCTACCTCTTCGTCGCGGGCATGGCCCGGCTCTACCCGGACGGCCGGCTCGCGGGCCGGATCGCGACGTTCCTGCGGACCTTCAACCGCGAGCGCATCGAGGCGCTGGAGCGGCCGGAGGAGGAGCAGGATGCCGGCCTCCACGAATACTCGCTGCTGCTCCAGCAGGGCACGAACGAGAAGGCCAACCTGGAGCGCAGGGTCGCGATCCTGGTGCGGGCCTTCCAGGCGGAGAACCCCGAGCTGGTGCCGGTCGACCCGACGGCGTAGTCGCGGCCGCCGGGAGACGCCGCGCCGCATCTCACGGGTGGGCGGCGGGATCCAGGGTCGCCAACCCGGTTTGTCGCGGACCGGCGGCACTACACTCCCCGCGATGGATCTCCACGTCGTCGGGCCACTCGCCACCCCCGCCGAGCGCGCCGCCGTTGACGCGGTGCTCGGCCCGGCCCCGGACGGCTGGGCCGGCGGCACCAGCGTGGAAGCGGTGGACGGGCGGGCGGCGCGCGGCGGGCACGCGGCCCGGGAGCGGCGGACGCTCCTCCTCCCGGTCCTCCACTCGATCCAGGACCGGATCGGACACATCAGCGCGCCGGCCCTCAACGAGGCCTGCCGCCGCCTGACCGTGCCGCCGGCCGAGGCGTACGGCGTCGCGACGTTCTACACGCTGCTCGCCACCACACCGCGGCCACCGGTCGTCGCCCATGTCTGCGACGACATCGCGTGCCGCCTTGCCGGCGCCGAACGCCTGTGCGCCGACCTGGTCCGCACCCTGGGTCCCGAAGGCGAGCCGGTCGCGCGCCTGGGTGGCCAGGCGACGTGGCTCCGGAGCCCGTGCCTGGGCCAGTGCGAGCGCGGCCCGGCCGCCCTCATCACGGTCGCGGGCGACGAGCCCGTGCGGACGTCCGAGACCGGCCTCGATGCGGCCGGCCTCCGCGCGCGGCTGGAGCGCGCCGTGGGCCCGGCCCCCAACCCGGCCGCGGCCGCCACCCTCCCCACGCCGGCGCGCCTCGCCGATCTTCGCCGCTCCGTTCCCCAGGCCGGCGACCCCGCCCTGCGGCTGCTGGCCCGCGTCGGGGTCGCCGATCCGGCCTCGCTGGTGAGCTACCGCGCCCACGGAGGCTACCGAGCCCTGGCCAACGCCGTCGCCCTCGGCCCGGAGGCGACCATCGCCGAGATCACCACCGCCCGGCTCGTGGGTCGTGGTGGCGCGGCGTTCCCCACCGGCCGCAAGTGGGCCGCCGTCCGCGCCGCCGTGGCCGCCCGCCCGGGGCCGGCCTACGTCGTGTGCAACGCCGATGAGTCGGAGCCCGGCACCTTCAAGGACCGCGTCCTGTTGGAGGAGGACCCCTTCGCGATCGTCGAGACCATGACCGTCGCCGCATTCGCCGTCGGCGCTAGCCGCGGCTACGTCTACCTCCGCGGCGAGTACCCGCTGGCCGAGGCGCGCCTGATCAACGCCATTGGCGCCGCCAGGGCCGCCGGACTCCTTGGCCAGGACATCCTCCTTGCGGGCCTGGACTTCGACATCGACCTCCGGCGTGGTGCCGGCGCGTACGTCTGCGGCGAGGAGACCGCCCTCTTCGAATCGATCGAGGGCAGGCGGGGCGAGCCGCGCAACAAGCCTCCCTACCCGGTCGAGGCCGGGCTGTTCGGTCGGCCAACCGCGATCAACAACGTCGAGACCATGGCCAACGTGCTCCTTGCGCTGGCCGGCGACGGAACGGACATCACCCCGCACGGCGGCGGCGCGCGCTACGCGGCGACCGGCACCGACGGCTCCTCGGGCACCAAACTCTTCTGCCTGTCTGGGTCGGTCGCGCGTCCGGGCGTCTACGAGGTCCCGTTCGGCGCCACCCTCCGTGGGCTGATCGACCTGGCCGGCGGCGTGGCCGGCGGCCGAGCCATCCGGACCATCCTCCTGGGGGGCGCGGCTGGGTCCTTCGTGGGGCCCGACCGGCTGGACACCCCGATGACCTTCGAAGGAACGCGCGCCATCGGCGCCGGCCTGGGGTCCGGCGTGGTCATGGTCTTCGACGAGACCGCCGACCTGCCCGGCACGATGCGGCGCATCGCGCAGTTCTTCCGGGACGAGTCGTGTGGCCAGTGCGTGCCCTGCCGGGTCGGCACGGTGCGGCAGGAGGAGTTGCTGGCACGCCTGGCGGCCGGGTCGCCGGGTCGCGCGCGCGCCGAGGAGCTGGCAATCCTGGGCGAGCTGAGCCAGGTGATGCGCGACGCTTCGATCTGCGGGCTGGGCCAGGCGGCGTCGAGCGCACTCGAATCCGCGATCCGGGCGGGGCTCCCGCTCGAGGCGTAGGCACGGGGCGGGGACGCGCGGATCGCCCGGGGCCACACGATCGCGCCAAGTCGCCGTGTCCAGGCGGGTCCGCGGCGGCACCGGTGGGCCATTCGTACCGCCACGCCGGCGAAACCTTTCCCGTTGTGGCCGCCTCGAGGGGGTGACACCGTTGCGCGAGTCGCGACCGACCCGGATGGGTCGCGGCCGCCGTCCTCCCCCACCGCCGACACCCGGACGCCAGGCGGAGCCCTGCATGCTGAACACCACTCCCGACGCCCGTCGCCTGCTCGCCGGTCCATCGCTCGACGGGCCGGAGCCGTTGGCGCACCACCTCGCCCGCCTGGGCCCGCTGCCCACCGCGCGCGATGCCCAGCGGACGATGAGCGAGCTGGACGCGTCGGGGCTCCTGGGCCGCGGCGGAGCCGGCTTCCCCGTGGGCCGCAAGTGGCGCGCCATGGCGGAGCGATCGCGCGGTCACGCGGTGGTCCTCGCCAACGGGGCTGAAGGCGAGCCCGCCAGCCTGAAGGATCGCGTCCTGATGGCCGCACGACCGCACCTGGTCATCGACGGCGCCGTGCTGGCGGCCGATGCCGTGGGCGCCAACGACATCGTTTTCTACGTGGGCCGGGAGCACGAGGCGGCGGTCGCCGCCCTCGGCGTGGCCATCGAACAGCGCCGTCCGGGGGTCCGGCAGCGGATCCGGATGATCGAGGCGCCGATCGGCTACGTGGCAGGCGAAGCCAGCGGCGCCGTCCACTTCGTCAATGCCGGTGACCCGCGGCCAACCACGACGCCCCCTCGGATGTCGGAACGCGGCGTCAACGGCCGGCCCACGCTCGTCCAGAACGTCGAGAGCCTGGCGCACGCGGCGCTCATCGCGCGGTTTGGGGCCGGCTGGTACCGCGAGGCCGGACGCGGGACGGCACGTGGGACGGCACTGATCACGCTGAGCGGGACGGGACGACCAGCCGAGCTCCTCGAGATCGAGCTGGGGACCACGATCGGCGAGGTAGCGGCGGGCGCGGGCGCCTCGCCGGCGGGCACGTCGGCCGTGCTTCTGGGCGGCTACTTCGGGACATGGGCCCCGGCCGCCGATGTCTGGAGCCTGCCGCTCGACCCGGCAGCGATGCGCGAGAAGGGCCTCACCTTTGGCTGCGGGATGGTGGGGCTCCTGCCGGCCCACGCCTGCGGGGTGGATGCCACCGCGCGGATCATGTCGTTCATGGCGCGGGAGAGCGCCGGCCAATGCGGGCCGTGCGTCTTCGGCCTGCGTGCCCTGGCCGACGCGACTCGTCGTGTCGCGGATGGACGTTCGAAGCCCGACGACATGGACGGGATCGCCCGCTGGACGCAGATCGTCGCCGGGCGAGGTGCGTGCCACCACCCGGACGGCGCGGTGGCGCTCATGGCCTCGGCGCTGCGAGTGTTCGAGGAGGACATGGACCACCACGTCCGATCGGGGCGCTGCCTGGCGATGTCCACCCCGACAGGCCTGCCCGCGGCCAATACGGCCTCGGCGTCGGCGCCGACCAACCGCCGGATGGAGGTGGCCTGATGGAGGCCCGCCTCAAGGTCGACTGGATCAAGTGCGACGGCTACGGCCTGTGCGGGGACTTTGTGCCCGACATCATCGGCCTGGACGAGTGGCGCTACCCCATTCTGCCGGAGGGTCCGCTTGACGGGGGGCGCATGCACGAGATCCAGCGGGCGATGGATTGCTGCCCGATGCGCGCGCTGACCCTGGTTCGCCCGGACGTCGCCGCAGCGCGGCCCGGACGGCTCCGCCGACTCCTGCCCGGCGCCCGCTAGGCTGCCGCCCTCGCCTCAGTGGCAGGCGAGGCCCTCGCCTGAATCACGGAAGAGGCGGCCGGCCACCGGCACGAAGGCGAAGTCGTAGCTGGTGGGATGGAGGGTGAGCAGCAGCACCCCGTAAGTCTGGTCGTCGTGCGACACGGTGTTGGGGATGGGCCGATCGATCTCGTAGTGTCCGACGCCGCCCGTCCCAACCACCCACTGCCGGACGCCGTGCGCGGGATCCAGGACGCCGGCCGCCGTCTGGGGCTCGAAGCGCTGGTAGTTGTGGTCGTGGCCGGCCAGCATGAGCTCGGCGCCACCGTCGACCAGCGCCTGCCAGAGCGCGCTGATCCCAGGGTCGCTCCCGTGCGTCCCGGATGAGAACCGGGGGTGATGCGTGTAGGCGAGGGCGCACCGCGTGGGGTGGGCGGCCAGGTCGGCCCGCAACCACTGCTCCTGCATTGAGCCGGCACCGTGGGCAATCTCGGAGTTGAGCGCGTAGATCCGCCACGCGCCCAGGTCGTAGGCGTAGTAGCCCATCGCGGGATCGCCGGCCGTTGCTTCCCAATACGCGAAGTAGTCCGCTGCGTCGGCCGTGTGGTACTCGTGGTTGCCGGGGATGGGCCGCGTGATCGCCCGTTGCCGGCCCCAGGTGGGGTCGTAGTTGCTGGCGAACTCGCTGACGGTGCCGCTCTCGTACGCGAGGTCGCCGGCCGCGAAGACCGTGACGCGGCCCGGGTTGGCCGCGACGATCGCGTCGAGCAAGAGGGCCGTGGCCTGGTCGCCGCCACGCTCGCCGGACGGGCCGGAGGCGATGTCGCCGGCACCCACGAAGACGGGGTCGGTCCCGCGGACCGCAAGGTCGATCGGCGGCGGCAGGACAACTGGGCCGGGCGAGACGGCGGCCGCCAGCGAGACCGCGACCACGACCACCGCCAGCAGGACGGCGGCCACCGCCGGGCCGGCTCGGTCGTCCGGCTGGCGGGGGTGCGAGGCGGGCAGCCCGTCAGGACTTGGCGCGTCAGGGCGCCGCCCGCCGGGGAGCGCGGTGGATCCGGTCATACGCGGGAGTATCGGCCCGATGCCCCGGGAGGGTCCACCCCGGGGCTACACTGGCCCGGATGCTGACCCGCGGCCTCCCCTCTCGCGCCGGGCCCTACCTGCAATGAGCGAGCACGACGCCGCTCCCCGCCCGGCCCCGTACGTCATGCCACCGGACCTCTTCGCGATCTTCACCACGCCACCCGCCCGGGCCTCGCGAAACCCGGGGCCGCCCCCGGTCACCCGGCCGGGGGCCGTGGACCTGACCATCGACGGGCGGGCGGTCACGGTCGCCGCCGGCGCCACCGTGCTGGACGCCTGCCGCGCCGCCGGGGCCGAGATCCCCACGCTCTGCTTCGCCGAGAACCTGGCGCCGGTCAACGTGTGCCGCCTGTGCGTCGTGGAGGTGACGGGCAACCGCGCGCTGGTCCCGGCCTGCTCGCGGGTCGTGGAGCCGGGCATGGAGGTGGGCACCGAGACGGAGCGGGTTCGCTCCGCCCGCAAGGGCGTCCTGGAGCTGCTGGCCTCATCGGTCGACGTCGGTCTGGCCGGGCCCGCCCAGCCGGATGGCTCGCTCGCCGCGTGGGTAGACCGGTACCACGCCGACCCGGCCAGGTTCGGCCCCCCGTCCACCCCGTCCGGCCCCGATGAGCGCGACGCCCTCGCGCCCGGCCATCACCACGCACCGTCTGGCGTAGTGGCCGCCACCGTGGCCCAGCCCGTGAAGGTGGACAACAACCTGTACGTCCGCGACTACGCCCGCTGCATCCTCTGCTACAAGTGCGTCGAGGCGTGCGGGACGGACGCGCAGAACACGTTCGCCATCGCGGTGGCGGGGCGCGGGTTCGACGCCCGGATCTCCACGGAGTTCAACGTCGGCCTGCCCGATTCGGCCTGCGTCTACTGCGGCAACTGCATCGGGGTGTGCCCCACCGGGGCGCTCATGTTCCGGTCCGAGCACGAGATGCGGGCCGCGGGGACCTGGGACGAGGCCGTCCAGTCCGTGACGGAGACCATCTGCCCGTACTGCGGCGTGGGCTGCTCGCTGGAGCTCCACGTCCAGGACAACCGGATCGTGAAGGTGACCTCGCCGGCCGATTCGTCGATCACGGTCGGCCACCTGTGCGTCAAGGGCCGCTTCGGGTTCGACTTCGTCCAGAGCCGCGGCGGGGACGGGTAGGCGGCCACATGGGGCTTGGATGGCTGCCGGGCCTGATCGCCGTGGTTGGGCTGCTGATCCCCACCGTGGCGGGCGGATTCGCCGAGTGGCCGATGCTGGTGGGCTGGCTGGCGGTGCTGGCGGTGTTCGCCTGGCTGGCACCGGCCGTCCTGCCCACACGCCGCCATCGGATCACGGCCTCGGCGACCTTCCTGCCGGTGCTCTTCCTGCTGGGCTGGGAGGGCGGCTGGTGGCTGATTCCGGCCGACCTGGTCTGGCTGCTGGTGGCGCGGCGCAGCGGGGCCGAACGGACGGCATGATGAACCAAGGGGCGGAGCGCCCCGGGCTCCAGCCGAACCGGCCACCCGCCTGGCCGGTCGCCCCGCTCCCCTACCGGCCCACCGCGTAGCCCTGCATCCCGCGCGGGTTTGCGGCCCCGTACAGCACGCCCGTCCGCGCGTCGCGCGCCACCGACGAGATCCGCGCCAGCGTCCACGGCCCCACCACCGTGACCTTGTGGCCGCGCGCCCGGAGCGCCCCGATGGTCCGCGCGCCCAGCCGGGATTCCACGACGATCTCCCCCGGCGCGCTGCCCCTCGGGTAGAACGACGACGGGAAGTGCGTGGTGTGCCAGATCGGCGCGTCGATGGCCGCCTGCAGGTTCATCCCCGACACCGCGTGGGCCAGGAAGAACATCAGCTGCCATTGGTCCTGCTGGTCGCCGCCCGGCGTGCCGAACGACAGCGCCGCCCGCCCGTCCCGGAACGCCAGCGACGGCGTCAGCGTGGTTCGCGGCCGCTTCCCGGGCGCCAGCGAGTTGGGCAGCCCCGGCTCCAGCCAGAACATCTGCAGGCGCGTGCCCAGGCAGAAGCCCAGCTCCGGGATGGTGGGCGAGGACTGGAGCCAGCCGCCGCTGGGCGTGGCCGAGACCATGTTCCCCCAGCGATCCACCACGTCGAGGTGGCAGGTGTCGCCCTTGGAGCGCTTGCGCAGCCCGGCCAGGGTGGGCTCGCCCGCGCCCGGAGCCTGGGCTGCTGCCGAACCGCCGCCGGCTGCCGCCCGAACCTTCAGCGTGGGGTCCCCCGCCCCCGCCCCGGCCGCAGCCACGAACGGCGCCGACAGGATCGCCGGGAGCACCGGCATGCGCCCGCCGGGCGAGCCGGGCCGGAGGTCCATCGAGGCCGTAGGCCCAACCAGCGCCCGCCGCGCGGCGGCGTACTCCGGGCTGAGCAGGTCCGCGTACGGCACGCCCGGGTCGTCGCCGTACCAGGCCTCGCGATCCGCGAACGCCAGCTTGGCGCACTCCACCACGGTGTGGACCATCTCCGCGGTGCCGTGGCGGAGCGCCCGATCCGGGAACCCGTCGAGCAGTGCCAGCTGCTGGAGGAGGACCGGGCCCTGGCCCCAGGCGTGCGTCTTGCAGACGGTCCAGCCGCGGAAGTCGTAGGTCAGCGGCGGCTCGTAGGGCGACGCGTAGCCCCACATGTCCTGGCCGGTCAGGACGCCGGCGTGCGCCTCCCCGGACGAATCCAGGAACGCCTGTCGCGCGAAGCGGTCCACCGCGTCGGCGACGAAGCCACGGTTCCAGGCCATCCGGGCCCGCTCCATCTCCTCTGCGCGGTCCGGGCCGCTGGGGCCGCTGGGGCCCTTGCCAGCTTCGGCCTCGCGGAGCAGTCGCTCCCAGGTGTCGGCCAGGGTGGAATTCCGGAACAGCGTCCCCGGGGAGGGCACGCGGCCCTGGTCCAGCCACAGGTCGGCGGACGGGCCCCACGCCTCGCGGAAGAGCGGCGCGACGTCCGCGATGGTGCCGCAGGTGGTGTCCAGGAGGGGGTGGCCGTCGCGGGCGTACCCGATGGCATACTTGAGGATCTCGCGCAGCGGCAGGGTGCCGTGGTCGCGCAGCAGCGTGAGCCACGCGTCCACCGTGCCGGGGATCGCGGCCGCCAGCAGCCCGTTGTCGGGGATCAGCTGGAGTCCCAGGCCTTCGAAATGCTCGCGCGTGGCGCCGGCCGGCGCGGGGCCCTGGCCAGAGAGCACGGTGGCCCGGTCGTCGCCGGCCTTTGCGAAGAGAAGCGGCATGTCGCCGCCGGGGCCATTGAGATGCGGCTCCACGACCTGGAGCGTGAACCCCGTGGCGGCGGCGGCATCGAAGGCGTTCCCGCCCGCCTCCAGCGCCGCCATGCCCGCCGCGGACGCGATCCAGTGGGTGGACGCGACCATGCCAAAGGTGCCCGCCAGTTGCGGTCGCGTGGTGAAGCCGGCGGTGCTCAGCGTGCGGGGTGCGCGGGCCATGGGGGGTTCCTCGTGACGGTTCGGGCCAAGCCTACGCCAGCCCGCCGGCGACTTCGTGGACCACGCGTCCGCCGACGGTTGTCAGCGGCACCGGGAGGGTCCGAACCTCGTCGGGAGCGCACTCGAAGATGGGCCGGTCCAGGACGGCGAGGTCGGCCAGCTTGCCGGCCTCGATCGAGCCCTTGTCGTCCTCCTCGAACGTGAGGCGGGCGGCGTCGAGGGTGAGCGCCCGGAGCGCCCGCTCCACCGTCACGCGCTGGCCCTCGCCCAGGACCTGCCCGCCCCGGTCCCGCCGCTCCACCGCCGCGGCCAGCGCCCAGAGCGCCGAGTACGGCTTGTTGTCGGTGGACAGCGCCCAGGGGAGGCCCTCGGCGTCGAAGTCGACGTGGGGACACAGCCGCTCCGGGTCCCCGCCGGCCGCCAGGTACGCCGAGCCGGACTTCCAGATGTAGGCGCTGGGCTGGGTGGTGGCAATAGCGCCCAGGTCGCGCATCCGGCGGATGGCCTGGGGCGACGCGTCGCGGAGGTGCTCCAGGACGGGGCGCAGGTCGCGGATCGGATGGACGCGGTCGACCGCCTCCAGGACGTCCAGCACCGTGGCCAGCGTCGTCGCGTCGTTGACCAGGGTGTTGATCCGGACGCGGTTGGCCGCGGCGGCCAGGCACAGGTCGTGGAAGTCGCGCTCCTCGAACTCGGCTTCCACGAAGCCGCCCCAGGCCGTGTACGGGAGGCCGTCGAAGAGGATCCGCGTCACGTCATTCGGGTGGCCCAGGCCCAGGAAGACGCCGCCGAATCGGAGCCAGGCGTCGCCGGTGCCGTGCCGGCCGCTGGCGAAGGGGAGCCAGCGCTCGATGGCTTCGATGCCTTCGGCCGCCGTCCCCCAGGTGGGGCTCAGGACCAGGTGGGCCCGGACGGTCATCTCCCCGGCCTCGTGGAGCTGGCGGTAGACGCGCTGAACCTCCGGCGCGACGCCGTGCGCCTCGTAGACGCTGGTGGTCCCCGCCGAGAGCGCGCGCGCCATCGCGGTCCTGAGGCCGCGGACGCGGTGCTCGTGGGTGAAGCGCGGGACGCCGGCGAAGGTGGTGAACTCCAGGACCGGCACGTGCGCGTGCTCGCGGAAGATGCCGGTGGGCTCGCCGTCCGCGTCGTGCTCGATCGCCACCATCGACGCCGGGGGCGCGGTGTCGCGGGTCACGCCGGCGCGGGAGAGGGCCAGCGAGTTGGCCACGGACGTGATGGGCGGCTTGTCCCAGTAGCCCCAGATGCCGCGGATGTAGACGGGGTGGTTGGGCGCGGCGGCGTCCAGCTCGTGGCGGTTGGGGAATCGGCCCTCGGCCAGCGTGGCTTCGGGCCTGAAGTAGTACGGGGGCGTGCCCACGGGCATCGTGACGATCCACTCGCCGGGCGGTGTGGCGGCCGCCAGCGCCCGGATTCGGTCCTGGATGTCCGCGATGGAGTGGCAGCCCTTCAGGTTGGGGAAGATGTCGCGCAGGCCCTCACGGTCCAGGTGGGCGTGGCCGTCGATCAGGCCGGGGATGACGGTCCGGCCGCCGAGGTCCACGACGCGGGTGCGCGGGCCGCGGGCCGCCAGCGCATCGTGGTCCGTGCCGGCGACGCGGATCCGGTCGCCGCGGATGGCGATGGCCTGGACGCGGGCCTTGCCCGGCGCCGGGTCCAGCGTGATCACGTCGCCGTTGATCAGGACGAGGTCGTCAGCATCCATCGTGGCAGTCGCGTGGCTCGGCCGGTGATCAGCGAGGGTGCGGGTGAGTGCGCGGCGGGCCGGCATGCGGCACGGCAGCGGCCACGGCGGCGCGACCCGGAGAACGCCGCGGCCGCGGTCAGTGGGCGGGTGGCGCTGTCGCGGCCGCGTCCTCGCCCATCCCGTGTCCGCGCCCGGCGGATGCCGGCAGCAGGAACGAGAGACCCAGCCCGAGCAGCACGAACGCCAGGGCGCCGAAGCCCGCGGCCCGGGCCGCGTCGACGAACGCGTCCTCGATGGCCACGACCACCAGCGCATTGGCCGGGTCCGCCTTGATCCCCGTGAGCGCCTGGCCCGCGGACTTGTCGATCGACTCGGCGATCCCGGCCTGGGCCACGGCCGGCAGCCCGGGGATTGCCGCCAGGTTCGCCTTGGTCTCCGAGAGCAGCGTGCTGAAGAGGATCGTGCCCAGGATCGCGATTCCCAGCGCCGAGCCCATCTGGCGCATCGTCGTGTTGGCACCCGAGGCCAGGCCCGACTCCTGTGGCGGGACGTCCCCCAGGACCACGTTCGCGAGCTGCGCCGTGGCGAAGCCGACGCCGATCCCGTACACGAACAGCGGCGGCACCAGCACCAGCGGGTTGATGTCCTTGCCGATCATCAGCGTGGTCCACAGGATGCCCACCGCCTCCAGGCCCATGCCCAGGGTGACCACCCGGCGCGGGCCGGAGCGCCGGGCGATGCCGGCCGCGGCGGGCGCCGCGAAGAACGCGCCGACCGCCAGCGACAGGAAGACCAGGCCGGTCTGGAAGGCCGTCAGGCCCAGCACCGCCTGGAGGAAGAGCGGCAGCGCGAACAGGAGCCCGAACTCACCCAGCGAGACGATGGTCCCCGCCAGGTTGCCGTAGCGGAAGGTGGGGACCCGCCACAGGTCGAAGTCGAAGAGGTACGCGACGCCCGCCCGCTTCCGGCCGGTCTCCACGATGTAGAACAGGACGAGCGCGACGAGCGAGACGGCGATCGCCACCGGGATGACCGAGATCGGCGCGTCCAGGGGCCAGCTGAGCCCGGCCAGGTTGATCGCCTTCTCGGGCGCCCACCAGCCGTACGCCCGGCCCTCGATGAGCGCGAAGACAATACCGGCCAGGCCCACGGTCACGAGGATGAAGCCCAGCGGGTCCAGCCCGCGCTTGGCGTCCTGGTCCTTGGACTCGCGGATGTACCGGAGCGTGCCCAGCACCGCGATCAGACCGATGGGGACGTTGATGAAGAACGCCCAGCGCCACGACAGCTCGGTGGTCAGCCAGCCGCCCAGCAGCGGGCCGATTGCGGCCATGCCACCGATGACCGAGCCCCAGATCCCGAACGCGATCGCGCGGTCGCGCCCTCGGAAGTTGTTGTTGAGGATCGACTGGGTCGCGGGCAGGATCATCGCGCCGCCGACGCCCTGGAGCAGCCGGGCGACGATCAGCAACGTGCCGTTGGGAGCCGCGCCGGCCAGCACGGACGAGGCGATGAAGACGAACAGGCCCAGGATGTACAGGCGGCGGCGGCCCGTCAGGTCGCCGATCCGCCCCAGCGAGATCAGGAACGCGGCGAAGACCAGCGCGTACGTGGTATTCACCCACTCCGCGGTCGCGCCGTCGAGCTTGAGCTCGGCGATGATTGCGGGCACGGCGACGTTCACGATGGTCGCGTCCACGATGATCATGGCCACGCCGACGCTGAGCATCGCGAGGCCCAGCCAGCGGCCCTTGCCGGCGCTGTCCATCGACGTCTCGCCGCCGGGAAGCCCGGGCGCGCGGGTGCTGTTGGTCATTGCGTGGTGGATCCTCCGGTGGAGTGCGGCGCGGTCGAAAGCCACCCCGGCAGAAACTCGCAGACTCGGGAGCAGATGGGACGTTGCGCGCATTCTGGGCCATGACCGCCGATGCGTGCACGCGGCGCCTTCGCCCGGCGGCAAGGGGCTACGTCGATCCCAGGTGCCACTGGATGCTACCTGTATGGCAGAAGTCGAGGACCAGGCACGCGCCGCCCGTCAGATCCCAGTCTCGACCGGCAATGAACGGCCCGCGATCCACGACCGGGACCGTGACCACCACCCCGTTGGACGGGTTTCGGAACGTCACGAGCGTCCCGCACGGAAGCGTGCGATGCGCCCCGCCCAGCAGGGCCTCAGTCATGACCCCCGGGCAGGCCAGGCCATGACCATAGAAGCCGGGGCCATAGAAGCTGGGACTGGACAAGCGCCAGGCGGGCTCGGCCAGCTCGATCACGGGCGGCTCGGGCGGCAGGGCCGGGGGCGGGGCCGCCTCGTCGGCGACCTGGTCATGCCGCGTCTGGGCGAAGCGCCCGGGACCATTGAGATGGCCCTCGGACTCGTTCGCCACAGCCGGTTCGGACTGCGTCGTTGCGGGACTCCCGGACGGCCGGACTGGGCCTCGTGGGCGAGGACCTTGCCCATGGGTGACCCGAGGCTGGGACCTCGAGAGACAACCGTTCCGGGTGCGGCAACCAGGGCGAGCGCAACCATCAAGGCGGCGCGCGCGACGGGTCTGGGGAGTCGCACCAGTCCCCACCATGCCAGCCGGCGCACCGTCGGCCATAATCCCGGCAGATGAGCTCCCAGTTGGGCGCCACGCGCGCCGCCCGCATCGCCCGCCTGCCATCCCTCCTCCAGGAGCGGATCCTGGTGCTGGACGGCGCCATGGGCACCATGATCCAGACCTACCGGCTGGACGAGGAGGGCTACCGCGGCAAGGGCGGGGACGCCGCCGCCCATGCGCGCTTCGCCGACCACCCCCGCGACCTCAAGGGCAACAACGACCTCCTGGTCCTGACCCAGCCCGACGTCATCCGCGCCATCCACCAGGCCTACCTGGACGCCGGTGCCGACATCGTCGAGACCAACACGTTCAACGCCAACCGCATCAGCCAGGCCGACTACGGGCTCCAGGAGCTGGGCCGCGAGCTGAGCCTCCGGGCCGCGGCCATCGCCCGCCTGGCAGCCGACGACGCCGAGCGGACGGATCCCAGTCGCCCCCGCTTCGTGGCCGGGGCCCTGGGTCCCACCAACAAGACCGCGTCCATCTCGCCCAAGGTGGAGGATCCCGGCGCCCGCGACGTCACCTATGACGAGCTGGTGCGTGCCTACGACGAGGCGGCCGAAGGCCTGATCGAGGGCGGCGCCGACATCCTCATCATCGAGACCATCTTCGACACCCTGAACGCCAAGGCCGCCGTCTTCGCGGTCGAAGGCGTCTTCGAGCGGCTGGGCTTCCGCCTGCCGGTGATCATCTCGGGAACCATCACGGACCTGTCCGGCCGCACCCTGTCGGGCCAGACCGTCGAGGCGTTCTGGCAGTCGGTGCGCCACGCCAACCCCATCGCCGTGGGTCTCAACTGCGCCCTGGGCGCCCGCCAGCTCCGCCCGTTCCTGGCCGACCTGGCCCGCGTCGCGGACATCCCCATCTCGGCCTACCCCAACGCCGGGCTGCCCAACGAGTTCGGCGGCTACGACGAGCAGGCCGAGACCACGGCGGACCTCCTGCGCGGCTTCGCGCGCGACGGCCTGGTCAATATCGCCGGCGGCTGCTGCGGCACCACGCCCGCCCACATCAGGGCCGTGGCGGCCGCAGTGGCCGGGATCCCGCCGCGCGTGCCGCCCCAGATCCCCGCCCGGACCCGCCTCGCCGGCCTGGAGCCGCTCGAGATCCCGCAGCCCGGCAACCTGTTCGTCAACGTCGGCGAGCGGACCAACGTCACGGGCTCGCGGGCGTTTGCGCGCGTCATCGTGAACGGCGACTACGACCGGGCCGTGGCCATCGCCCGCGACCAGGTGGAGGCCGGCGCCCAGCTGATCGACATCAACATGGACGAGGCCCTGCTGGATTCGGCCGCCGCCATGGCGCGGTTCCTGAACATGATCGCGGGCGAGCCGGACATCGCCCGGGTCCCGGTGATGATCGACTCGTCCAAGTGGTCGGTCATCGAAGCCGGCCTCAAGACCACGCAGGGCCGCCCCGTCGTCAACTCGATCTCGCTGAAGGAGGGCGAGGCCGCCTTCCTCCACCAGGCCCGCCTGGTGCGCCGGTACGGCGCCGCCGTGGTCGTGATGGCCTTCGACGAGGCGGGCCAGGCGGACACCGTGGAGCGCAAGGTGGCCATCTCCTCGCGCGCCTATCGCCTGCTGATCGACCAGGCCGGGTTCGACCCCCAAGACATCATCCTCGACCCCAACATCTTCGCCATCGCCACGGGGATGGAGGAGCACAACGACTACGCCGTGGCCTACATGGAGGCCACGCGGCGGATCAAGGCTGCCTTGCCCCACGCGCTGGTGAGTGGCGGTATCTCCAACGTGAGCTTTGCGTTCCGTGGCAACGACCGGGTCCGCGAGGCGATCCACACGGTCTTCCTCTACCACGCGATCCGGGCCGGCATGGACATGGGCATCGTGAACGCCGGCCAGCTGGGGATCTACGACGACCTGGACCCGGCGCTGCGCGACCTGGCCGAGGACGTGGTGCTCAACCGCCGGCCCGACGCCACGGAGCGACTCCTGGCCTACGCGGACACGTACCAGGCGGAGCGGACGGCCAGCACGCTCGCGGGCCACGCGGATGGCGCAGGCGGTGCCGGAGCCGACGGTGCCGGACCGGGCGGTGCCGGTGGTCGGGGCCCGGCCTGGCGAACCCTCCCCGTGGGCGAGCGGCTCACCCACGCGTTGGTCGAGGGGATCGACGCGTGGATCGTCGAGGACACCGAGGAGGCGCGCCTGATCGCCGACAAGCCCATCGACGTCATCGAGGGTCCCCTGATGACCGGGATGAACAAGGTCGGCGACCTGTTTGGCGCCGGCAAGATGTTCCTCCCCCAGGTGGTCAAGAGCGCCCGCGTCATGAAGAAGGCCGTGGCCCACCTGGTCCCCTACCTGGAGGCCGGCACGTCGCCGGGCGCTTCGCGGTCGGCGGGCCGGATCGTCATGGCCACCGTCAAGGGCGACGTCCACGACATCGGCAAGAGCATCGTGGGCGTGGTCCTGGGCTGCAACAACTACGAGGTCGTGGACCTGGGGGTGATGGTGTCCGCGGCCCGAATCCTGCAGGCGGCGCGCGACGTCAACGCGGACCTCATCGGGCTCTCCGGCCTGATCACCCCGTCCCTCGACGAGATGGCGTTCGTGGCCGCGGAGCTGGAGCGCGAGGGCTTCCGGACCCCGCTCCTGATCGGCGGGGCCACCACGTCGCGGGCCCATACCGCGGTCAAGATCGAGCCCGCGTACAGCGCACCGGTCATCCATGTCACGGATGCCTCGCGGGCGGTTGCCGTCGCCGCGGAGCTGCTGGATCCGGCGCGACGGGACGGCTTTGCGCTGCGAATGCGCGAGGAGTACGAGACCCTCCGTCGGGAGCGCGGCGACCGCCGGGAGCAGGAGCTGCGCCACCCCATCGCCGAGGCCCGTCGCCACCGGCTGCCCATCGACTGGTCCGCCGTCACGCCGCCCTGCCCCTCGTTGCTGGGGACCCGCATCTTCGACGACTACCCGCTGGCGGAGCTGGTGGAGCGGATCGACTGGACGCCGTTCTTCACCGCCTGGGAGATGCGCGGCGCCTATCCCGCCATCCTCCAGGACCCCGAGCGCGGCGAGACCGCCCGCTCGCTGTTCGCCGATGCTCAGGTCCTCCTGGACCGGATCGTGCGAGAACACCTGCTGACGGCCAAGGCCGTCGTCGGCCTCTGGCCGGCCAACTCGGTCGATGACGACATCGAGGTCTACGACGACGAGCGGCGCAACCATGTCAAGGCCGTCATCCACACGCTGCGGCAGCAGATGGTGAAGCCGCCGGGCCGGCCCAACCTGGCGCTCGCCGACTTCACGGCGCCGCGCGAGACGGGCATCGCGGATTACGTCGGCGGCTTCGTGGTGACCACCGGGCACGGGCTGGACGCGCTGGTGGCCCAGTTCGAGGCCGCCCACGACGACTACTCGGCGATCCTCGCCAAGGCGCTCGCGGACCGTCTCGCCGAGGCGTTTGCCGAGCGGCTGCACGAGCGTGTCCGACGCGAGCTGTGGGGCTATGCGGCCGACGAGGCGCTGACCAACGAGGCGCTCCTGCGCGAGCAGTACCAGGGAATTCGGCCGGCACCCGGCTATCCCGCCTGCCCCGATCACACCGAGAAGCGCACGCTGTTCGACCTCCTCGGCGCGGAGGCGGGTGCGGGCGTGCACCTGACCGAGTCGTTCTCGATGCTCCCTGCCGCGGCAGTCAGCGGCTACTACTTCTGGCACCCGGCGGCCAGCTACTTCGGCCTCGGACGGATTGGCCCGGACCAGCTCGAGGACTACGCCCACCGAAAGGGGATGGGGATCGACACGGCGGCGCGCTGGCTCTCGGCCAACCTGGCTGACGCCTGAGCGCGACGACCGCTTGGCCGTCGCCCCGGCGTTGACCGCCACGTTCGCGGCGATCCCCGATGCCCCCCGAATGGGCCATGACGGTCGGGCCACCTCTTTTACCCGCCACATCGCGTACGATCCGCATGTGCTTCCCCTGCGAGCGATGATCGACGCGCGACCCACCGCCAAGGGCTGGCTGGCTTGGTGGCGAGGGCGCACGACGCTCGACCGCATCGGCCCCGGCCTCTGGATGGGTGGCTTCCCGCGCCCGGACGGCGTGGTCCTGCGGGCGATCAGCGAGATGGGCATCCAGCACGTGGTGACCACCACCTTCGAGCGGCCGCATCTTCCGGCCAGCGTGACCACCCGCTGGGTCCCCTTCGTGGACCTGGACCTGCCGCTCAACATGGAGCCGCTCTATCGGGCCGGCCGCGAGGTGGCCGAGCGGATCCGAAGCGGCCAGCAGGTCTACGTCCACTGCGGTCACGGCTACGACCGATCGGGCCTGGTGATTGCGCTCTCGCTCCGAGAGTTGCACCCGGCGCTGACCGGGACGGAGATCCTGGGCCTGATCCGCGCTGGCCGTGGGTCGGAGGCGCTCCACAATCGGCGCTTTGCTCGCTACATCCGGGGGCTGGTGCCGCTCCAGGTGGAGCAGGAGCAACAGGCCGCCAAGGCTGCCGCCGCTCGCCAGTTCATGGCCCCCGCAGGCGCGCAGATGGAGCCGGCCCGGCCGCTCTAGGCTCCCGCCGCTCCGGGTTCGGCCCCACGGGTGTGCGACTTCAGCGCCGGAAGGCGACCAGCAGCACCAGTCCGGTGATGGCCAGCACGGCGCCCGAGACCGGCTGGCCCGTGATGATCCGGACGCCGGAGACCACCATCAGCAGCAGGCCCAGCGCCGTGGGCAGCTGCCGGACCCAGGCGGGGACCTCGAAGCCCTGCCGGAGGCGCGTGCGCACCCGCGGCCACGCCAGGTAGTACGCGCCGATCGCGGCGACGAGCGCCAGCCACTCCATCCGCGCAGTGTGGCGGGTCCGGGGTTCATCGGGGCCGCCATCGCCACCTCCACGCCGGGCCCGGGCGCCGGTCGGCGGACGGGGTTCCGTCGCCGGGCGCCGGTCGGGGTTCGGGCGCGGAGCCGCGCTCGGGGTTGAGCGGCGCGAGCGGCGGCGCAGCGGCGGCCAGCGGCGGGAGCGCCGGCCGCATCGGCGTCCCGATACCGGATTGTTCAAGAAGTGAGCACGATCCCGAGGATTGGGCCGTATCGCTCACTGGGTGGACATGGAGCTGATCCGGGCGGCACCGTCACGCTTGGGGCTGCCCTTCGAGCGGTCGAGGTTCGAGATAGTGCTCAGGGGGTGGACGCTCTGGAGCATTGCGCGCCGGTGAACGCGGCGAACGCGGCGTCGTGCGCGCCGGCAGACGCGCCGGTGAACGAGCCGCCGACGGCGGGGCATCGGCGGCGAGGCCCGACCGGTTCGGGGCCAACCCCCCCTTCCCCTGCGGGCGCACCGCGGCTATGGTCAGTCCAGACGATGGCCGGCCGCGGTGAGGCTCGGCTGGACCCCTGCAGCCAGAGGCAGCCCCCGATGAAGCTCGACAACCCTGACCTGTCCGAGCACGACTGGCTGGTCGACGCGGTGCACGAAGGCCTGGCCGAGCTCCACGCCGTCGAGCTTGCGTCGTTCCCCGTCGAGGCGCACGACGGGGCGCTCGAACGGCTGATGATCGCCACCGACATCGGCGTGATTGAGGGGACGATCAGCGGCCCGCCGGTCGACGGCTTCCCCGGGCTGGTCCTGGACCTCCGCCTGTGGAAGGACGTCAAGGTCAGCGCGCGGGCACGGGTGGATGCGTTGCGCGGCGCCCACGAGGCGCGGGCGCTGCTGACGATCAACGACCGGACCATCTCGTCCTGGTCGCTGAACACGCGCACCGCGGCCAACGAGTTCATCGGGGTCGTCCTTGCCGAGGCGAGCAAGGTTCGCTAGGCCGTCGAACGAGGCCCGTCGGCCGGCGGCGCTCCAGGCCCGCGCGCGTTCGGCCCACCTTCGGTAGCCTCTCTCCAACAGGACATCGTGCCGAGGCGCCGACCCCAGGCGCCCATCCCAGGCAACGACCCCGGGCACCGACCCCAGGAGAGAGATGAGCAAGACCTTCCGGCTGAACGCCGACGACCTCCAGCCGCTCGCCGAGGATCGCGGCATGTGCATCGCGACCAGCCTGGTCACCGTGGATGGCCAGGCCGTCGGCCACATGTCCCGCGAAGCCTCCGCGTTCCCGAACGACAGCGGGTGGCGCTTCACGGCCGGCACCGAAGGGGACGGCTATGGCGACGACCCCGATCACTGGGACGTGGTCGACGTCAACCTGATCGCCAACATCGACGTCGAGATCACGATGTTCCTGGACGAGCCCGAAGGGTCGGCGTTTGTCCGCTGGCCGCTGACGGCTGCTCTGCGACCGGTCGCGGAGGTCCAGGCGGCCGCGGCACCGGAAGCAGCGGCGGCGGGACCCGGCAGCCACGATGCGCTCGACGGGGCGGCAGGCGGCACCTTGGGCGCGGACGGAACAGACGGCGACGAATCGACCGATGGCGAGCAGCCCCAGGCACTCCAGCGCCAGGCGCTCGACCGCGACTGGTGGATCGACCTCCCCGGCGCCTACACCGGTTTCCTCTCGAACGGCGCGCTCCACCTGGTGTCGGTCAACCGGCCGCCGCGCCGGATCTGGGTCGACATCCGCAAGGCAGCCGAGGGCGGCAAGCCGGGCATCGCCGCGCTGATGACCAAGGACATCCGGATGGCGGCCAAGCCGTCGGGCGCGGTGGAGTACGACGAGGCGGGCACGGACGCCGACGAGCATCGGATTGCGTACTGGTTCGAGGAGCACCGCGAGGGCGAGAGCACGCGCGGCTACTGGACACTGTACACGTACACGATCCGCGATGCGTCCTTCGTGCAGGCCGCGTTCCTGTCCACCGCTCCCGACCCGGACTGGGCGCTGGCGGCGTGGCGCTCCATGCGCTACCAGCCCGGCACGGGCCAGGACTGGGAGAACCCGGACCCAACCGAGGACATGTAGGGAAGGGCTCCATCGGCCCCGGACTGACCGGCTCGCTGCGGCGCTCCTCGCTGGGCGGCTACTCGCCGGGCAGCGGCTCCGGTATCCCTCGCGGGATCCAGCGCGGCACACGCCGCCGGTACGCCTCGTACTCCTCGCCGAAGCGTGCCACCAGCTTCGCCTCGTCCGCCAGCACCCGCTGCTGGTACCAGGCGGCCGTGCCCGCGAAGATCACCGCGCCCAGCCGCGACCGGAAGACCAGCGCCAGGCCAGCCAGGAAGAGCAGGTGGCCCAGGTACATCGGGTTCCGGATGACGCCGTACGGGCCGTCGCTGACGAGACGGTCCGGCATGCGCCGATTCCCCTTACCCGCCCCACCCGGGCCCGCGGTCCGGTAGCCGCCCACCAGCCGATGCTGGAGGTAGCCCCAGGCCAGCAGCGGGGCGAACAGCCAGCGGACCGGTCGAAGCCGGGCCGGCGGCGTGATCGCCCGGGCAGTGATCACGATCGCCGGGCAGACGACGAACACGCGGATCGGCGTCCGAAGGAGGATGCGCCGAATCCGATCAAGCTCGCCTTCGGCTTCCGCTTCGCCCGCGCGAACGCGGGCTTCGGCCGCCAGGCCTTCGGCCCCTTCCGTCACCGTCAGTCGACCGACGGGCCGGTCATCAGCTCCGGGCGGAGGAGGCGATCGAACTCCTCCTCGGTCAGGTAGCCCAGCGCCAGCGTGGACTGCTTGAGGTTGGTCCCCTCGTGGTGCGCCTTCTTGGCGATCTGCGCGGCCTTGTCGTAGCCGATCCGCGGCGCCAGCGCCGTGACCAGCATCAGCGAGTTGGCCACGTGGTGGCCGATCCGCTCCGTGTCCGCCTCCAGGCCCGCGACGCAGTGCTCGCGGAACGAGCGGCAGGCGTCGGTCAGCAGCTCGATGGCGTGCATCAGGTCGTGCGCGATGATCGGCTTGAAGACGTTCAGCTCGAAGTTGCCCTGCGAGCCGGCGAACGTCACCGCCACGTCGTAGGCCATCACCTGGACCGCGACCATGGTCATGGCCTCGGACTGGGTGGGGTTCACCTTGCCCGGCATGATGCTGGAGCCCGGCTCGTTCTCCGGCAGGCGCAGCTCGCCCAGGCCGGCGCGCGGGCCGCTGCCCAGCCAGCGGACGTCGTTGGCGATCTTCATCAGGCTGGTGGCGAGCGTCTTGAGGGCGCCCGAGGCGAAGACCGTGGCCTCCTGGCCGGCCAGGGCGGCGAACTTGTTGGGCGCGGAGACGAACGGGAGGCCGGTCAGCTGGGCGATGCGGGCGGCGGCCCGCTCCGCGAACTCCGGGTGGGAGTTGAGGCCGGTGCCCACCGCCGTGCCGCCGATGGCCAGCTGGTAAAGCCCCGGGAGGGTGGCCTCGATGCGGCCGATGTCGCCGTCCAGCTGCGCCACGTAGCCGCTGAACTCCTGGCCCAGGGTGAGCGGCACCGCGTCCTGGAGGTGGGTCCGGCCGATCTTGACGATGTGATCGAACTCGGCGCGCTTCGCGTCCAGCGCGTCGCGCAGGGCCAGGACGCTGGGGATCAGGTCGCGGGTCAGCCCGGTGGCCACGGCGACGTGGAGCGCGGTGGGGAAGGTGTCGTTGGATGACTGGCTGCGGTTGACGTCGTCGTTGGGGTGGATCGGCTTCTTGCCGCCCCGCGTGCCCGTAGCGATCTCGTTGGCCCGGCCCGCGATCACCTCGTTGACGTTCATGTTCGACTGGGTCCCCGACCCGGTCTGCCAGATCCGGAGCGGGAACTCACCGGCCAGCTTGCCCTCGATGACCTCGTTGGCCGCGGTCACGATCAGCTCGCGCTTCTCGGCGGGGAGGAGGCCCAGCTCCTCGTTGACCTCGCAGGCGGCGCGCTTGAGGAAGCCGAAGGAGCGGATGACCTCGGCCGGCATGGTGTCCTTGCCGATCGCGAAGAACTTCAGGGAGCGCTGCGTCTGGGCGGCCCAGTAATGGTCGGCGGGGACGTCGATGGCGCCCATGGAGTCGGTCTCGGACCGGGTGGCCGGACTGGCGGGAGTGGCGTCGCTCACGGGAATCCCTCGGGGTCGGGGTTGGGTGTGGTGTCCGTAGTATCCCGCAACGCGAGGCGCCGTCCGGGGCCGAATGGCCTCGTTATGGCCTCGTTCGAGTCGGTCCGCCCGGCCCGCCGCGGCCGACCCGTCTCGGATTGCGCCACATTCATCTCAAATGCCGCGCATGGCCGCCTTGGACATGGAATCGACGTCGCTGCCTGACCGCGGGCGCCCTCCGATTGGCTTGTCCACGCTCGGCCGTGCTCAGCAGACAGGCTGCCGCCCTCCGCACACCGCCGCGGCGAACGCTCGTGCCTGCTTACTGCGTCCAGAGCCGGCGATTGACAGGATCAGGGCCGAATCGTCGCGGTGATCGCACGGTGCACGGCAATGTCATCCGCGCCGCCAGCCGTTTCTCGCTATTCCCATGGGGTGAGGAGTACGGATGATCGGGACGTCACGGTGGCCGGCCCGCTCGGCTGCCACGGCGAGATTCATGCCGGCGCACGCTCGCGTCGGCACATTTCGGAGGCGCGGCACGGCGGGGCGGCGCGGCAGGGCGGGGCGGCAGGGCGGGGCGGCGCGGCAGGGCGGGGCGGCGCGGCGGCGCGGCAGGGCGGGGCGGCGCGGCGCCCCCGGTTTTCACCGGATTCCCACACCATGGGCATACGACTGGGCTGGGGCCCGACTGATCGGCTGCCGCAGCCACAACGGGCAGCATGATGCCTGTGCCGGGCGAGAATCCCGGCTTTGACGGCCGTTGACGGTTAGCTCGAGGCCAATTCGTCGGCCAATGACCACCGGGTGGGAATATGGCGAAATTGGCGCGCTCGGGCGCCTGGCCCGCCCGGGTCGCCAGACCGGGGCGCCGAGCCGCCGAACGCACGTTCGGGCAACATGCTGTACGCTCCCGAGGTTCGTGCTCAGAGGGCGCTCCGGTCCGCGCCCACGGTCCCAGACCGTCAGACCCCGACTCACCACCCGCCCTGACCGGGCCCCGCCAAGCGCGGGAGGGCCCCGCAGGAGCGCTTCCCTCATGTCCTTTGACAGCCTTGGGCTGACGCCCGAACTCGTCCGCGCCGTCGCCGACGAGGGCTACACCCAGCCCACCCCCATCCAGCTCAAGGCCATCCCGCTCGTCCTGGAGGGCCGCGACCTGTTGGCCGCCGCCCAGACCGGGACCGGCAAGACCGCCGCGTTCGTGCTGCCGCTCATCCAGCGCCTGCACGCTACCGCCCCGGCCGGCTCGCTGGCCCCCACCCCGCCCCCGGCGCCCCGCGTCCAGCCCGGCTTCCGCACGCCGCCTTCTCGCGGCTTCCGGGCCCCCACGCCGGCGCTCCCCGCCCGCGCCCTGACGCCCATCCGCGCGCTGGTCCTGGCGCCCACCCGCGAGCTCGCGCTCCAGGTGGAGGAGAGCTTCCGGACGTACGGCCGCCACCAGCCCATTCGGTCCGTCGCCATCTACGGTGGCGTCGGCTTTGACCCTCAGGTCCGCGCCCTGCGCGCCGGGCCCACCATCGTCGTCGCCACGCCGGGCCGCTTGCTCGATCACGTCATGCAGGGGACCATCGACCTGTCGAAGGTCGAACACCTCGTCCTCGACGAGGCGGATCGCATGCTCGACATGGGCTTCATCCGTGACATCCGCAAGATCCTCGACCTGCTCCCGCGGCAGCGTCAGAACCTGCTCTTCTCGGCAACCTTCTCCAACGAGATCCGGTCGCTGGCGGCAGGGCTCCTCAACAACCCGGCCTCGGTCGATGTCGCGCCGCGCAACACCCCGGCCGAGCTGGTCGATCAGCTGGTGATCCCGGTGGACCGTGGCCGCAAGGTCGCGCTCCTGACAGAGCTGTACGCCCAGGGCCGCGTCAAGCAGGCGCTGGTGTTCGCCCGGACCAAGCACGGCGCCAATCGGCTGGCCGAGCAGCTGGACGATGCGGGTATCAAGACCGCCGCTATCCACGGCAACAAGTCGCAGCCCCAGCGCGTGCGCGCCCTCGACGACTTCAAGGCCGGCCGCGTCAGCTTCCTGGTCGCGACGGACATCGCGGCGCGCGGGATCGACATCGACTCCCTGCCGCACGTCATCAACTACGAGATGCCGATGGTCCCCGAGGACTACGTCCACCGGATCGGGCGAACCGGTCGTGCCGGCGTCGACGGACAGGCCATCTCGCTGGTCTGCGTCGACGAGGCGCAGCTCCTGCGCGAGATCCAGGGCCTCCTCCGGCGCACCATCCCGTCCGAGGTCATCCCCGGCTTCGAGCCGGACCGCAACGCCCGTCCCGAGCCCATCCGCCTTCGCTCCGGCGAGGTCGGGCACGGCGGCGGACGCCCATCGGGTCGTGGTGGCGGCCGGCCGTCGGCGCCGCGCCAGGCGGGCTCGCGGGATTCGCTCCCCGGGCGCAGCCAGGCCCGTCCCGGCGAGGCCGGCCCGTCGCGTCCCATCACGCGCCCGGCACCCGGCCATCCCGCAGCCGCGCGCCCCGGCGTCCATCCCTCCTCCAGTCGTCCCGCCCAGGGGCGACCCGGCACGTCGTTTGGCCAGGCGCCCGCCCGCGGCCCCGTCGCCCCGCATCGCGGCGCCGGCCCGACCGTCCATCGCGGCCAGGGACCAAGCCAGGGGTATGGCTCGCGGCCGCCCGAGGGCCAGCGCTACGCCGGCTCCGACGCGTCCGGCCAGCGCCCGCAGCAGCTCCCCGGGGAGCGTCTCCGCCGCGCCGAGCAGGCCTAGGCTCTCAAACCCCACGCTTCGGGGCCAACCGGCCACCCGGCCGGGCGGCGATGCCTCAGCGGCCGAGCAGGTCGTCGGTGGCGTCGTCCGGGACGCCCTGCCAGAAACGCGCAAGCACCCGGGCGAAGACCGGCTCGCCCGGATCGGCTCGCCAGAACAGCGTCATCGATGAGCGAAGCTTCAACGCGTCGGTGAACCCCAGCACGTCCTGCGCCGAGCGCTCGGCTGGGAGTGCCACGAGGACCCCTGTGCAGTCACGGAGCCTGGGTCCCAGCACCGCGTGGGCCAGGTAGGCGCTCGCCTCGGCCAGCGACCCCACCGCGGAGGAGCGGGCCGTCTCGCTTCGCCCGAGCCCGGCCACCTGCGGGAAGACGAACCACATCCAGTGCGTGCGCTTTTGGCCCGCGCGGAGCTCGGCGAGTGCCCCCTCGTAGATGCCGCCGGATTGGGCCCGGACAAACCGATCCAGGTCGAAGGGATCCACTGGCCCGGTCAACCGGCTGCCCGGCTCAGTCGTGGCGCAGCGCGCGAATTGGGTCCAGGCGTGCGGCGCGCCAGGCCGGCAGGACCCCGAAGACCACGCCGACCAGCGTGGAGACGCCCAGCGCCAGGCCGATGATGCTGGCACTCGGCTGCGCCGGGACGCCCATCGCACGTTCGATGACGGCCGCGGCGAGGAGTGCCAGCGCCAGGCCGATGGCCCCACCCAGCAGGGAGATCAATACCGCCTCTGCCAGAAACTGGCCGATCACGGCCTGCTGCGTGGCGCCCAGGGCGCGGATGATCCCGATCTCCCGCGTCCGTTCGGCCACCACCGCCAGCATGATGTTCATGATCCCGATCCCACCCACCAGCAGGCTGATGCCGGCCAGCGCCGCGAGGAAGCCGGTGATGACGGAGAGCGCCTCGTTCACGCGATCGAGGATCCGGGCCAGGCTGATCACCTGGACGTCCTGGAGGCCGTGGCGCGAGGCGAGGAGATCGCGGACGGCGATGCGCACCTGCTCCACCCGCCCCGGCTCGGTGGCGCGCAGGCTCACCTGGCTGACGTACTGCTGGTTGGTCTGCTTCATGAACGGCTCGATCGGCAGGTAGACGATCCCGATGCTCTGGGCTGCGCCGCCGCCAAAGTTCCCGCTCCCGCCGCCCACGGCCGGATCCGCCACCACGCCGGTGACCTTGACGGTCTTCGTTCCTACCTTGACCTCGCGTCCGATGACGTCGTCCGCGCTGGAGGTGCCGAAGAGGCTCTTGACGGCCGATTCATCGAGGACGGCACCGCCATCGCCCGTGAAGGGCGCGCCCGCGACAACGTCGTCCCCGGCGATCACGAAGTAGGCGGTCCCGGTGCCGATCACAGGCATCGTGAGCAGCGCGCCGCTCCCCTGGACCTTGAGCGGGATGGTCAGGCTGGCCGCCACGTCCTGGACGCCGGCGACGCCGGCGATCGCGGTGACATCGTCCAGCGTGATGGTGCTGGCCGTCGCACCCAGCGAGCCACCCGACGGCGCGACCACGAGGCGCGTGGTCCCCAGGTCGGCGAACGTGCTGCCGATCTGGCTGCGCACGCCCTCGCCCAGGGAGAGCAGGAGGGTGACGGAGCCCACCCCGATGATCACGCCCAGGGCGGTGAGCAGGCTCCGGAGCTTGCTGGCGCGCAGGTCGGAGAGGGCCTCGCGGCCGAAGTCGATGGGGGACATCAGGCGTCCAGCGCGGGGCTGGCGTCCGCCGCCGAGCCGGCGTCCGGCGCGGGGCCGCCGTCGCCTGCTTGGCCCGATCCGGTTGCGGGGACGTTGGAGCGCTCGTCAGAGGCACTCCCCCAGGCCGCCAGGGCGTCTTGCCCGTGGCCCGCCGCGGGCCCGCCCGCCGTGTTGTCGACCAGCTCGTCAGACACGATCCGGCCATCCACGAGCGTCACGATCCGCTGGGCGACCTCCGCGACCGCGCGGTCATGCGTGACCACCACGATGGTTCGCCCGGCGGCGTGCATCTGGCGGAGCATCGTCAGGACCTCGCGGCCCGTCTGGGAGTCGAGGTTGCCGGTGGGCTCGTCGGCCAGGATCAGCGCGGGCTCGTTGACCAGGGCACGCGCGATGGCCACGCGCTGCTGCTGCCCGCCCGACAGCTCGGTGGGCCGATGGCGCATCCGGTCGCCCAGGCCCACCTGCCGCAGGAGCGTGGCCGACCGCTCCAGTCGCTCGGCCCGGCCCACGCCGGCGTACATCAGCGGGATGGCGACGTTCTCGAGCGCGGACTTGCGCGGGAGCAGGTTGAAGCTCTGGAAGATGAAGCCGATCCGCTCTCGCCGCTCCCTGCTGCGCGCGGCGTCGCTGAGACCCGCGACCTCCGCGTCACCGATCCGGTAGCTGCCCGAGGTGGGCGTGTCCAACAGGCCCAGCAGGTTCATCAGCGTGCTCTTGCCCGATCCGGACGGGCCCATCACCGCCACCATGCTCCCGGGCTCAATCGACAGGCTGACGTTGTCAAGGGCCACGACGCGATCGTGGCCGACGACGTAGTGCTTGGTCAGCCGGTCGATGGAGATGTGGGCGGGCATGCGTCCTCGGTGCGATCGAACGAGACGTGGATGACGGGAACCATCGTAGACGAGGGCGAGCCGTTCGTCGCTCGCGCTCCCCGGATCCAGGCCGCCCGAGCGCCCCGCCAACCCCGAAGCCAGGAGCACCGCCCGCTTCGCGACGAGCGCCGGGCCGGGATCGATGATGGGACGGGCCGTGCCGGGCCGCGTCCGCCGACCCACGGTGACCTCGACCGCCGGGTCCGCCAGCAGGTTCAGGTACCAGCGGGTCTTCGCTCCCCAGCCGGCCATGATCCAGATCCCGCCGTCGGGCGCCGACGCATAGTCCAGCGCCACCTCGCGGACCTTGCCCGTCTGGCGGCCGTGGGTCCGCAGGACGCACATGCTGCCGCCGATGCGCGTGGACGGGACGAGCCCCCGGCGGATCAGCGGCGCCATGAGGCGCGACAGCCCCATGAACGCCTTCCGCGATGCGTTGGCCATGTCCATGACCGGAGGTTCCGCCGAACGGTCCCCCGGCGCGAGGGGCCTTCGTTCCCGATTCCGGGGCCCGACGGCCCGCCCCGCGACGACCGATGCGCGGGCGGCGTGCCCCCCGGGCCGCGGCGGCCTGGCGAAACACGCCCCCGTCGGATGCCCGCATGGTCGGGATCGATCCTTGATTTCCCGCCCATCTGGTCTACGATGCTGCCGCCGAGCGCGCCCCGGGCTTCCCCGCCGCCGCGATCGGAAGAGTGCGAGAGAGCCCTTGGATCCCGTGGAGCGGGTACCTACTGTGTCCGGCGTCCCGCCTGGACCGCAGCAGACGCCGCTCAGGCGGGCCCTTGCGGCCGCCATCGGCGCCGTGCGCCTCGTCGACGCGCGCGCCCGCCCCGTCCTCCGGGCCGCCGTCGCGTGGACACGCACGGCCCTGATCCCCGCCCTTCGCTCCACCGCCACCGTGCTGGTCGCTCTCGCACGGCGCGGCCTGGCGAAACTCCGGCCGGCCATCGCCGCCGCGTGGTTCCGCGTCCGGCCGGCCATCGCCGCCGGGGCCACGCGGGTGAGGCCGGCCATCGCCGCGGCCTGGGCGCGCCTCCGACCGACCATCGCCGCCGGAGCCACGCGGGTGCGTGCCGTTGCCGGCCGCACCTGGGCCCGCCTGGACGGCCGGGCACGCGCCGGCGTCCTGGGCGGCGCGGGCCTCCTCGTCGTCGTGGCCGTGACGCTGGCGACCCTCGGCCGGGGCGGGGGCCTGGTGCCCACCCCGTCGGCGCCGCCTTCAGCAGGCCCAGCCGCCACCCTGAACCCGGCGCAGGCCGAGGCGCTGTTGGCGGACGTGCTGCCGACGCCGTCCACCATCGATTCCGTGCTCCTTGTCGAGAACGCGGGCGGCCTGGACGCCACCGGGCAGGGCTGGCTCAACGACATGCGCAAGCAGCTGGGCAACGTGGAGCCGCTGGCCTACCGGGACGCCACCCTCGAGCGCCTGCGCCAGTACTTCGTGGTCTTCGTCATCGATCGGAGCGCCGACCTGGACCCCAGGACGCTCGCCGCCGCGTACGCAGCGGGCGTCACGGTGCACCTGATCGGCCCGGCGGCGTCCTACCAGGCCCAGGTCGCGGCGGGCACCCGGTGATCAGGCGACGCGCCCTCCTCCTGTGCCTGCAGGCGCTGATCGCCGCCCAGCTCACGTTTGGGGCCAGCCTGGCCCACCCCGCGCCCGCCGTCGCGGCCGGTCCGGCAGCCAGTGCCAGCGCGGCGGCCAGCACGAACCCGGCCGGCGGGGCCGCCGGCGCCGCCGCGGCGTGCGCCCTCACCAGCAGCACCGGGGGCGGCCTGCTGAGCGCGTGCGCTGGAGCCGCGTCCTACGCGGACTTCGCCGCGGGCCTCACCGCGGCGCTGAGCGACCTGCAGGCGGATGCCAACACGGGCAGCCTGACCATCCGTTCGGATCCGGCGGGGGCCACCGTCGCCCTGAATGGCATCGAGGCCGGCCTCACGCCCCTCGACGTGGCAGTGCCCCCCGGGGTGTACCTGGTCCGGATCACCAAGGCCGGCTTCGTGCCGTTCAGCCATGTCGTCCAGGTGGCGGCCGGCGTCCCGACCAACGTCCCGGCACCACTCGAGGCGCTCGACGGCGGCAACGAGGGCTCCTTCAACTGGGTTCGACCCAACACCATGATCAGCCTGCTCGGAGGCAATGGGTTCGCCAACGGCGACGTCGGCATCACGGGCTACGTGCGCGACAAGGACGGCGCCGACTACATCTCGTTCAGCAACTCGAAGGTGGTCGAGATCAAGTTTGACCAGCCGACCGAGGTCGAGAACATCAACGGGTGGCTCAAGTCCGACCACACCACCGTTTCCACGGTTGGCGTCGCGCGGTCCTCAGATGACGGGCTGACCTGGACCCTGATCCAGTCTTGGACCGGAAGCTTCATCTCCCGCGAGTGGACCAGCGCCCGGTTCGATGACGCCCAGTGGTTGTCAGGCAAGCCCGGCGATCTCAAGTCGCGCTGGGTCCGGGCCTACTACCACCAGCGGAAGATCGAGGAGTGGTCGATCTGGGCGATGGTTCCCCGGCCCGAGGGCGGTGTGGCCGTGTACGCCACCAAGATCACGTGGGACCAGCCCCAGGAGCTGCTGAAAGTCTGGGACGGCCTGGGGGGAGGCTACAACGGGACCACCTACTGCCGCGAGGACGACACCGACCCGCTCTGCTACCAGCGCCCCAACCCGGGCCGCTACATGACGTCGCTGGTGGCCCCGTACACCGGCCCATCGCTCGTCGAGGCCGGAAGCGGGCCGTACAAGACGGTAACGTCGACTTCGGCGATTTCGCGCTACGGCATGAGCCAGTTGGACCTGGCCACGTACAACCAGGTTCGCACCGCGGCGACCACCGTCCTCAACACCCGCGACGGCGGCGAGACCGCGAACGACCTGGCGCCATTGTGCTGCGGCGTCACCTGCCAGGGCTCGTACAAGGACGCGGACTACTTCCTCGCGCGGGACGGCGGCAGCGGCGACGTGAAGGGGTACATCTACGTGCCCGCAAGGGGGCGGCGCCGGTCCTGGAGACCACCTACACCCTGGAGGCCGGCGCGCCCAAGGGCACTGAGCGGTCGGAGGAGCTCAGGATCGGGCCGGACGGGACTCTCTACCTCCTTGATCACAATCGCGGGCGGGTGTACGTGCTGGAGAAGGGCGTTCCGGTCCTCCTGGGGAGTGTCCCCGCCGCCATCTGGGGCGGGCTCCTGGGCGCCACTGCCCCGTCACTCAACTACCTCGCGACGGCCATCGACAGCGGCGGCAACGTGCAGGCGGCATTCCGGGTGGGGACGCTGGCCTCCGCCCCGGCCACCCTCAGCGACGTCAAGGTCTACTACGAGTACTTCTCGCGCCAGAAGGTCGCCTACGACTCCGTTGCGCTGTTCACGAAGGCGGATTGCCCCGCCTGCGACGCGGCCCGCGCCTGGCTGAAGGCCGCCGGCGTACCGTTCAACGAGAACCCTGGCGGCCTCTCGGCTGCCGTGACGGCCCTGGTCGCCGCGGCCCAGGGCGGAGCCGGCTTGCCGGTCATCGCCCGGCTGGGCGGCGCCGGCAGACGCGTACTGGATGCTGACCCTGCTGCAGCGCAACCTCGACTCGAGCAACATGTCCACCGTCGTCGTGAGCTTCGAGGGCTACCTCGACGGGGTGGTGGGGGCGTTTGCGAGCAAGCCCGGCCCGTCGAGAGCCGCCGCCTATGACATGTTCCGGAGGGTGAGCGCGGAGATCACCACGCCTGACGGCAACGCGAAGGCCACGGCGATCGAGCCGGGCTTTGCCGATGGCTTCGTGGTCGCAGACGTCGTGGCCCGGGAGGTCCGGGCCTGGCTGGCCAAGCACGGCCCGAGCCGGCTCCCCGGGCCGGTGCTGGCCGTCGCGGACGGCCCGGCCGGCGGGGCCATCGCACCCCTGACGGCGCTGGTGATCGCCCTCCCGCGCCGGGTTCGGCCCGATCAGGCACGGTTGGCAGCATGAGCGCCCTGCCGGTCGGCCGGCACCTCGCCTGGCGCTCCGCGGAGAACGCCTGCATTCGCTGAGGGAGGCAGCCATCATGCCGAGCGCGAAGGTGCTGTACATCCACGGCGCGGGCCCACAGCCCGAGGCCGGGGTCCTGCGGCGCGAGATCGACGAGATCCTCTTTCCCGGCGAGGCCGACCCACCCAGTGACATCGCCTGGTTCGCGGACGTCACCGACGCGGCCAACGAAGCCGACCGGGCCGACCGGGCCGACCGCGGTGGGCAGAACGCAGGGCCGGGCATGGGTCCCGGTGATGACGTCGGGGACGACGAACGGCCGGGCCTCGACGACCGACTGCTGGAGCGCGCGCGCACCCTTTGGGCGGAGACGCTGGGGCTGGCCTCCGGCGGCGGCGGCGGCCGCGGCGCGCTGCTGCTCCGCCTGGTGGCGGCCATGGGTTCCGTCGACGAGCGCGAATCGGTCGAGAACCGGCATGGCAGCCGCGCGGAGGCGCTCTGGCACTTCTATCGTGACGTGGCGGGCTACCTCGAGAATGACGGCGACATCGCCCCGGTGCTGCGCGAGCGGGTGCGGGCCGCCGTCACCCGGAACCCCGACCTGCAGCTGGTGGTGGCCCACTCGCTGGGGACGGTCATCGCGTTCGATGTGCTGGCGGAGCCCCAGCTGGCCGGCCGGGAGCTGACGCTTGTCACCGTGGGTTCTCCGCTGGGGCTCGGCCCACTCCAGGACCGCCTGGCCGCGTGGGCCGGCGCCCGGCCGGTCGCAATCCCCCCGGCCGTCACCCGTTGGCGCAACTTTCATGCGCACGGGGATCCGGTCGCCACGGGCTCGGACATCGACGGGCTGCACGCCGACTACCACCCCACGGCGCGGGTCCACTCCACCATGGTCCGCAACGACGTCGGCCACCACTACGGGTTCCTGGGCTACCTCCGGACGCCGGAGGTGCTTGACGCCATCTATGCCCCGCTGGGGGTGCGGCGGCCCTAGCCAGGATCGCGGGGCAGGGCGAACGGCCGCGTCCCCGTGGTCGCACCGCGCGTGGTCGCACCGCGCGTGGTCGCACCGCGCGTGGTCGCACCGCGCGTGGTCGCACCGCGCGTGCTAGCCGGAGGCGTTCACGCGGCGCGCTGCAGGCGCGACATTGGACATGGTGGCGACGTCCGGAACGTGTCCCGGTGCCGGCAGGTGCGGGTAGGCCGGCCCGTGGATTGTCCGGACGCGGGCCGGGAGCGGCCTCGAGCGTTCGACGGTGGGGCGGCTGGCCGTCTCGCGCCGCACCCGCCAGAGGCCGGTTGCCAGCTGGACACCCAGCCAGACGAGCAGCGCGTTGCGCACGATGAGGGCGACGAGCATCCACGGCCGGAAGGCCCACAGCCCCGCGTAGTCAAACTCGAAGATCCACGTGGAGAGGCCGGCGATCCCCAGGACCAGCCAGCGCAGGCGGACGGGCAGGAACGGCACGAACGGCGCCAGCCAGAGGATGTACTGGAGCGACAGGACCTTGTTGCCCAGGAGGACCGCCGTGATGGCGGCGGCGCAGGCAAGGGCCAGCGAATCCCGGGAGATGGAGCCGGTCATGGCCCGCTCGATGACGAACCGGCGCAGCGCAAGCAGGCCGGCGCCGACCACCAGCAGCCCAAGCAGCGGCGTGGAGATGGCGACCAGCAGGTCAGAGCCCGGCCCGGCGATCTGCGTGGAGCCAAATCCGAAGACGGGCTCCACATGGGCACCGGTCAGCAGGTGGATAGCCAGCACCAGGCTTGAGCCAAGACTCTCGATCTGGAGCCCGCGATCGCCCTGGTAGGACAGGAACCCCAGCGAGTCCGGCCCGGCGATGTTCCATGACCAGGCCGTGACGACGGCGCACACCATCCCGCAGCCGGCCACCAGGCGGACCAGCCCCCAGCCGTCGCGGTTCGCGAGCAGCCGGGCGGCCAGCACGCCGATCACGACGATGGGATAGAGCTTCAGCATGGTGCCCAGTCCCAGGAGCACGCCGGCCAGGCCGGGGTGCCGCCGCGCGACGAGGAACGCGACCAGTGTCAGTGCCACTGGCCAGATGTCGAAGCGCAGCGCCGCGGAGATCCAGGACAGGCAGATCATGGCGCTCCACGACGCGAGCGCCGTGCGCGACTGGCCCGCGGCGCGGTAGACCGCCCAGCCGCAGCCCACGGTGATCACGGCCGCGACGGCCAGGAACCGCCACATGTATTCGGCCACGCTGGGCTCATCGGTGCCGAAGAAGATCCGCGGGAAGAGCATCGGCACGATTGACAGCGGCGGGTACTCCATCCGGAGCCACGTGGATGACGGGAGCCCGTCCGCGATGCGGAAGCCGTAGGCTCGGTAGAGCTCAAGATCCAGGGCGAACCCGTGCAGGGCCCAGGAGTTCGTCAGGAGGACGAGCGCCACGAACGCCACGGCCGGCGCCACGAGCAGGACCTGGAGTGGGACCTGGTCGAAGCGGCGGCTCAGCGCCGGGTACCACTCCCTGGGCGCGTTCACGCGCAGCGTCCATGCCTCCATGTGGCAGCGTCCATGCCTCCTGATCCGTGTGATTCGACCGGCCGATCATCGCGCTACCAGCCGGGGACACGTCCTAGGGGCACGCTGATGCCAGGCGCGCCGCGGAGTGGGCGCGCCCCGAGCGATCCGCCGATCAGCCCCAGAGGGCGTCGATCGAGAGGTAGCGCTCACCCGTATCGTACGAGAACGTGAGGATTCGTGAGCCGTCCGGCACGACACCCGACGCGACGAGCTGCGCGACGGCCGAGAGCGACGCCCCCGACGAGATGCCGACCAGCATTCCTTCTTCGCGCGCCGAGCGGCGGGCCCAGGCCATGGCGTCCGCCGGATCCACCTGCAGGATGCCGTCGAGCAGGTCCGTCCGCATCACGCCCGGGATGAATCCGGCGCCGATTCCCTGGATGGGGTGCGGCTGGTGCGTCCCGCCGGACAGGACCGGCGACAGCGTGGGCTCGACCGCGTAGACCTTGAGGTTGGGCCAGCGTGGCTTGAGCGCCTCGGCCAGGCCGGTGAGGTGGCCGCCGGTTCCGACGCCCGTCACCAGGAAGTCGAGACCGTCCGGGAAGTCCTTCTCGATCTCTGGCGCGGTGGTGGTGCGGTGGATGGCCGGGTTGGCCAAGTTCTCGAACTGCATGGGAACCCAGGCGTTGGGGATCTCCGCCGCCAGCTCGTTGGCGCGCGCGATGGCGCCCTTCATCCCCAGCTCGCGGGGCGTCAGCTCCAGCTCCGCGCCGTAGCCGGTCATCAGCTTGCGCCGCTCGATGGACATCGACTCGGGCATGGTCAGGATCAGCCGGTAGCCTCGGACCGCGCAGACCAGCGCCAGTCCGATGCCGGTGTTGCCCGACGTGGGCTCGATGACCACCGAGCCGGGCTTGATCACGCCGCGTGCCTCGGCGTCGTCGATCATCGCGAGGGCGATGCGGTCCTTGATGCTGCCGCCCGGGTTGGCCCGCTCGGCCTTGATCCAGACCTCGTAGCGGGGGTCAAACAGGCGGTTGGCGCGAACGACCGGGGTGTTCCCGATGGTCGCAAGGATACTGTCGGCACGCATGGGGACGGGTCCTCGTTGGAGATCAGCGGTCGGTGTACTGGATACGGTGCGTCACGGTGTGAGCCACGATCTCGTCCGTCCGGCGGAAGAGCTTCGCGAACTGGACCGGGACCCACCAGCGCAGGACGTAGAGCTGGCACCCGACGCAGATCCCGGTGGTCGCCAGGAGCGTCTGCAGGGCGCCGACGCCCGCGGTCAGCAGCCAGCCGATCGGCGTCAGGCCGACGACGAAGGCGACCGCCGCGAACATCAGGAAGATGGAGCCCAGGGCCTGGGCGAAGCGCGGCGGGTACTCGTGCTCCAGCTCCTTGGGCTTGCCCAGGCGGAGCGCGTTGCGGACGGTGGGCCACAGGCGACCCGGCAGGAAGAGCCGCGTGCCGAACTGCGCGGAGACGCCCAGGTTGATGCCGACCAGCACGGCCAGCCAGGGCGAGGACGTGAGGAACGCGACCAGCAGGATGATCGCGGAGATGCCGGCGCCAAAGCGCATGCCGCGCGGGTCGATCTGGCGGGCAGGCGGCGTGAGGACGGAGAGGAGAGACAAGGAACGGGACCTCCGGGGGAAGCTCTACGCGGGATCGTCGCGGGCCGCGGGTGCGGCGGCGACGGTTCAGGGGCGCGAGGCCCGCGGGAGCCGGGAGGTCAGCGGTTGACCACGACCATGCTCCGCGCCGGCACTCGCCGGAGACAGGAGCAACATTCGCCGGTCAGGGCGAGGTGATCTGAGGTTGACATCCCGCAGACTATACCCCATCTCCATTCGCCAAGCGCGCAAGGGAATGGGCGGCGGGCAGGGCAGGCTCGTCAGATGACGAAGTCGGCGTCCTCGAAGCCGTCGTGGACGCGGCGGACCCGGAACTGGCTGGTCTGGTACACGATGCTGCCGGCCGGCACGCTGCTGGTCAGGAAGACGTTGCCGCCGATGACGCTGTCCTCGCCGATCACGGTGTCGCCGCCCAGGACCGTGGCGCCCGCGTAGATGACCACGCGGTTGCCGATGGTGGGGTGGCGCTTGGAGCCGGCCAGGCTCTTGACCACGGACAGCGCACCCAGGGTGACCCCCTGGTAGATCTTGACCTCGTCGCCGATCACGGCGGTCTCGCCGATGACCACGCCAGTCCCATGGTCGATGCAGAACGCGCGCGCGATGGAAGCGCCGGGGTGAATGTCAACGCCGGTCCGGCTGTGCGCAACTTCGGACATCAGGCGCGGGAGGACGGAGACGCCCAGGCCGTGCAGCACGTTGGCCAGCCGGTGGCTGGCGATGGCCAGGAAGCCCGGGTAGGCGGCGATCACCTCGTCCACGGATTCGGCCGCCGGATCGCCGGCGGTGATGGCATCCGCATCGATCGTGAGCAGGCCATGGACGGCGGGCAGCGCGGCGAAGTAGGCCTCCACGACCCGCTCCGCCTCCGCGGGACCGGCGGACGGTGCCACGAGCGCCCGAAGATCCCGGCGAAGCAGGATCAGGCGGGCCTCCAGGTCGTCGGCGCCTGCCGCGGCGTCGTCGGACAGCTGGGCGAACAGGACACCCAGAACCCCGTCCATGAACGACGCCACGTCGCGCTTGAGGGGCAGGATTCGGGCCTGGCCGGCTCGCCTGGCGGCGAGGGATTCAACGAATTCGCGCTGCATGCCGATCACTCTAGAGGGACAGGCGATGGCGCGCCATGGCGCGCGCCCGGCCGTCGCTCCAGGCACGTCAGGCGAACAACACCAGACCACCCTTGCCTGCACAACGTCGAACAGGACTGGCCAGTAGGCCGAAGGTACTGGGTCCCGGCATGGGACCTTGGTGCCGTCCGGTGATGGGCCTATTCGGTCGTGGTCGCGGCGGTGCGGGCAGGCAACGATTGCACCCATGAACTCACACCTGCACGCCGCCCTGTCCTCCTTCGCCCGCGCCGCCCGGCTGGGCTCGGTCGCCGCGCTGACGATGCTGGTCCTCTTCGGCTCGCTCGCCGCGGCACCGGTCAAGGCCGCGCAGACGATGTCCCCCGCCTGCAACGGGGCGAACCTGCGCACCAGCGCCTCGACCTCCGCCACCATCAAGGCCTCGCTGTCGGCCAGCGCCACGGTCACCGTCACGGGCACGGTCGCCGGGGCGTCGTGGGGCACCACCTGTCCAGACTGGAAGTCGGGTGCCACCTGGTACACGATCAGCGCGGTCAACGGCAGCACCGTCAGCTCGCTGTATGGCGTCGGCGTCCTGTACGCCGCCACCGGCGTGCTGGTGGCGAACGAGAGCGCCCCGGCACCCGCCCCGGCACCGGAGACGTCGACCGGGACGGCGGCGTGCGCGACCATCAACCTTCGGTCCGGCACCTCCACCGGCGCCGGGCTCATCGCCACGGCGGTCCCGGGCGACCAGGTCACGATCGATACGACTCTGGCCGGCAACCCATGGAGCACGGTCTGCCCCACGGCCAAGTCCGGCAGCACCTGGTACCGGATCACGGCGGTCAACGGCCAGAGCGTCGCCGCCCGCTTCGGCGTCGCGGCGCTCTACGCGGCGACCGGGGTCATCGACGTCGACGTCGCGCCGGCGCCTGCGCCCGCGCCGACCCCCACGCCCGCCCCGGTTGCGACCCCCACGCCAACCCCGGCGCCGATCGCCAGCCCCACGCCCACGCCTTCGCCAACCCCCACGCCGACGCCCTCGCCCACTCCGAGCCCGACGCCGACGCCCGTCGCCAGCCCCACGCCGACGCCGAATCCCACCCCGGCCCCCGTCCCCACGCCCACCCCGGTCCCGGTGCCCACCCCCGCGCCCGGCAGCCCGTACGTGCCCGCCTGTGATGGCGTCAACATCCGGACCGGCGCGACGACCGGCGCCGGGGTGGCCGTGCGCCTCAGCCTCGCCAACACCCTGACCGTGACCGGTAGCGTCGCCGGTGGTGCCTGGGCCACCAGCTGCCCCACCGCGAAGTCGGGCACCGCCTGGTATACGGTGAGCGCCATCAACGGAACGCCTGTCAGCAGCCTGTACGGCGTCGGGGTCCTGTACGCGGCCACCGGCGTCCTGGCTGCGTCCACTGTGGCGTCGCCGCCGCCCCCGCCCAGCACCATCACGCCGCTGGGCAGCAGCACCACGCTGTACGGCCGCGGCTGGGGCCACGGTGTGGGCCTCTCGCAGTACGGCGCCCTCGGTCGCGCCAACGCCGGCCAGTCCGCGGGTGAGATCCTCGCCCACTACTACGCGGGCACCACCATCGGGACCGTCGCGGCTGGCACCCAGATCCGCGTGCTGGTCCTGGACAACTTTGCCCCCACGGCGGCGACGCCGCTGCTCGTCTATGGGCGCACCGGCGGCTGGACCGTGACCGGCATCGCCGGGACGCTCCCCGCGGATGCCAGCCTCAGGGTCTATCCGGCCGCCAACGGCAGCACGTCCGCCGGGCGGATGGTCGCGGCCACGTCCGCGGGCGCCACGATCTACGACGGCGCGGCCCCGGCCGGCATCGTGGTGGCACCGGCCGATGGCACGGCCCAGCTCCAGCTCTGGACCAAGCCCACCAGCTACGACCTCTTCCGCGGCACCCTCACGATCCTGCCGGCGGCCGCCGACCTGGACGTGGTCAACGCCCTGCCGCTCGAGCAGTATCTGCGTGGCGTCGTCCCGGCCGAGATGTCGTCCGGCTGGGCCACCCAGGCACTGGCGTCACAGGCCATCGCCTCGCGCTCCTACGCGGCCTACCGGATCCGCGGCGCGGGCACCTTCGACATCTACGACGACACCCGCTCGCAGGTCTACCTGGGCGTGCGCCGCGAGACCGCCGCGACCGACGCCGTCATCGCCTCGACAGCCAACCAGGTCCTGGTCAGCAACGGGTCCGTCGCCAACGCGCTCTTCCACTCGAGCGACGGCGGGTGGACCGAGAACAACGAGAACGTCTTCGTGTCCACCGGCGGGTCCATCGTGGCCGGCGCGCTGAGCTACCTGCGCGGATCCTCGGACCGCGATGCCGGCAACGCCTCGTTTGACGCGGCCGCACCGCACGCAACGTGGCAGTCGCGGGCGTACAGCATCGCCGAGCTCTCCGCGATCTTCGTCCAGGACAGCCGGACGGACGTCGGCACCCTGACCGGCCTCGACCTGCACGACCGCGGTGTCTCCGGTCGGCTCATCAGCGTGACCCTGGTCGGCAGTGCGGGCTCGAAGACGGTGTCCGGTGACGTGTTCGTCGGCGTCTTCAACGGCTGGCGCCCGGCCGGCGACGCGGGCCTGTGGAGCACGCTCCTGGGGCTCGCACCCGTCCCCTGATCCGCCTCCCTCCGCCTCCCCCCCTGGAGTCAGGGCAGTCCGCGGCCCAGCGGACGGCCCTGACTCCATTCCGCCTCCCGTACCGAACCCGCTCGGTGAACCAGGTCGGTGAACCCGCGCGCCGAACCCGCGCGCCGAGCCCGCGCGCCGAGCCCGCGCGCCGAGCCCGCGCGCCGAGCCCGCGCGCCGAGCCCGCGCGTGGTCCCAGTTCGTGACCTTCGGCCCCAGTCCGTCACTTGCGCAAGGACGCAAGCAGCGCCCAAGGTTCGTGTAACGTGAGACCGACGGCTGGCGATTGCCGCCCGTCCCCCCACCCCGTCGTCCGGGTCCCCGGCCGACCCCATCGCGGGCGCACGACACCGTGATTCCCGCGCGGAGGCAGCTCATGGTGACCCTGTCCGCTTTCACGTTCGGCACCCGCCTCGCGGGGACCGTGGCCGAGAACCGCGCGCGGGTCGAGGCCGCGCTCAAGTCCGAGGGCTTCGGCATCCTGACGGAAATCGACTTCGCCGCCGCGATGCACGCCAAGCTCGGGGTCGACCGACCCGCCCTCGTGATCCTTGGCGCCTGCAAGCCGCCGCTGGCCAACCGCGCGGTCTCGGCGAACCCGTCGGTGGCCGCGCTGCTGCCGTGCAACGTCGTCCTTCGTGCGGACGGAGACGCCACCGTGGTCGAGGCCATGGATCCGGCCGCCGTGCTGGGCCTGATCGATGACCCCGCCGTCCACGACATCGCGTTGGACGCACGGGCCCGCCTGCAGCGCGCCGTCGCCGCGCTGGATGCGGCCTCCTGACCCACTCGCCCGGCGACGGGCTCCCCACGCGCCACGCCAAGATCGGAGCCAGCCAATGGCCACCAAGACCGCATCCTTGATCCTGACCGGCGGCGATCTCCGCTTCGAGGCCACGTCCGGCAGCGGCCACACCATCGTCCTGGAAGACCGCCACGGCGACAGCGCGATGCGCCCGGCGGAGTTGATCCCGATCGCCCTCGCCGGCTGTACCGCCATGGACGTCATCTCGATCCTGCGCAAGAAGCGACAACCCGTGGACCGCTACGAGGTCCGGGCAAGCGGACAGCAGGAGGACGACCACCCCAACGCGTTCACGCGGGTCGACGTGGTCCACGTGGTGGAGGGGATCGGGATTAACCCTGATGCCGTCCGCCGGGCGATCGAACTGTCGGCCACCAAGTACTGCTCGGTGGGCGCCACGCTCTCGAGCGGCGGAGTGGAGATCCACCACGCCTACGTGCTGCGCGACGACACGGGCGAGGGGCCCATGACCGAGGTCGTGGTGACGGGCCCGCACCAGGCTCCCGCCGCGACGGCCGGCATGGCGGGCCGTCAGCCGAAGGCGGACGCGACCTGACGATCCACGACCTGGCCGAGCGCACCCGGGTTCGCCCGGGTCGGCTCGGGTGCGCTCGGGTTCGCCCGGGTCAACCCGGTTCGGGCACCGTCTACTCCTTGCGCGAGACGGGCGGCTGCCCGATAGTTGGGCCACCGCTCGCTTGGCGGTTGACCCGCGAGGGGGCGGCCTGACTGCCCGGCGCCCACGGTGTCTCCGGATCGGCTCGCCCTGCCGACCCGGGACCAGCGCACAGGAGCCCACCGATGCAGCGGTCCGTTCGCCCCACGTCGCCGACCGAGGCCACCCGCGCCACGTCCGGAGCCCAAACGCGCGGTTGGAGGCAGCGTGGCCGGCACCGCCTGGCGATGAGCCTGGCGGCGGCCCTGGCGGTGACGCTCCTGGCCATCCAACTACCGGCCCCTGTCGCGATCGAAGCGGCCAACGGCCTGGACCTGACCGCGACCTCGACGTTCACGGTCAACCCCGAGGGCGGGCGGCTGGATATCACGGTCCAGGTCCAGATGCGCAACACGCCGCCCAACAGCGGCGGCACCCAGTACTACTACAACGCCGCGTTCATCTACCTCGAAAGCGGCGCGACGAACGTCCGGGCAATCGCTGACTCGGGCTCCGCCTCGGCGTCCCGATCCCAGTCGGGCTCGGGCTACGACCTGTGGAAGATCAGCTTCACCTCGGTGATCTACTACGGATCCAGCCGATCCCTGACCATCACCTACGCCGTCCCCGGCGGCGCGCCTCGCTCGGACGCGGAGACGCGGGTGGGTGCCGCCTACGCGGACTTCTGCGTGATCTCCAACGGGGTCGACAGCGGCACCGTCCGCGTCGTGGCGCCGGCCGGGTTCACGTTCACGTTCATCGCAGTGAAGGGGACCTTCACGAGCGTGGCGACGGGCGGCTCGACGACCTGGACCAGCGGCACGATCACGGACAACACCAACTTCTGGGCGTGCTTCGCGGGAACCAACCCGGCCGGCTACACGAGCAGCACGCTGGCCAGCCCAAGCGGCCGCCAGATCAGCATCCAGGCCTGGCCGGAGGACGCCGGCTGGAAGGACCAGGTGACGGCCGACGTGACGGGCGCGGTCGGCGCGCTCGAGGCCCTGATCGGGCGTGGGCTACCGGGCTCGGGTCAGGTCGCGGTCCGCGAGGTCACGTCCAACAGCCTGGGCAACTACGCTGGCTCCTTCGACACGGACGCCGGCGTGGCCTACGTCGCCGAGGACATCCAGCTCGGCGTCGTGGCCCACGAGCTGGCGCACGCGTGGTTCAACGGCTCGCTGTTCGGTTACCCCTGGCTGTCCGAGGGATCGGCCGGATGGGCAGAGTCCATGATCACGAAGGTCGCCTGCAAGGATCCCGGGGGGCCACCGAGTGGCGTCACCGCCAACCTCAACAGCTGGTCCTTCGCCGGGCCCCGCGCCACCAAGACCGAGCTGGCCGCCGTGACGTATCAATACGACGCGTCCTGCTTCGTCGTATCGGACCTGGCGCGGGCGGCCGGGACCAGCGGCACCAGGGCGGCGATCACCGCCCTGCTCGACGGGCTGATCGCCTACCAGAGCAACGGGAGCCAGCTGAAGGCCAGCAGCACCAAGGCCGGCTGGCGCGAATGGCTGGATGCGATGGACGAGCTGGGGATCGCGCCGGCCGGTGGGGCTGGCCTCACCTACGCGCAGGATCTCCTCAAGCGCTTTGGCGCCGGGACCGCCACCGACCTCCCGCTGCTGCTCCAGCGGGCTGACGCGCGCAAGGCGTACCACGACCTGGCGCCGATCGTCACCGACTGGGCGCTGCCAGAGGGGCTCCTGCGTGCCATGGCCGAGTGGCGCTTCACCGATGCGCAGGCACTGATCAGCACGGCGAAGGCCCCCTGGAGCGACGTCGCCGCGGCCGACCATGCGCTGCCCGAAGCCCACGTACTGGCCGGTCCCGTCAAGGCGCGCTTCGAGGGTGCGAAGACCGCCGGCGATATGACGGCCGTGGCCGTACAGGCGGCCGACCTGCGGTCGGCCGCGGAGCTGGTGGCGGCGGCCAAGGCAAAGCTGGCGGCGCCGCGCGACAACGTCACGAAGCTTGGCCTGACCGGCAAGGACCTGGCGGCGCTCCTGGTTGAAGCGATCAGGGCGGTCGGCGCCGCGGACGCGGAGGCGGCCAGGGTGAAGGCCGCCGCGATCACCACCACGCTGTCCGACGAGGCCGCGGCCGCGGAGACCGTCGTCGCGGCCAGCGACAAGGTGGACGCCTCGAACGACATCCTGAGCACCATCGGGCTGATCGGGACCGACCTGCCCGCGATGGTCGCGACGGGCGTGGCGGCCGTTGCCGCCGTGGATCCCTCCGCGGCCACGGCCGCGGCCTCGACGATCGACCGGGTGCTGAGCGATGCGCCCCAGCAGGGCATCATCCGGCTGGCCACCGTGCTGGTCCTGGTGCTGCTCGTCGCGGTGGCCGTGATGCTCCTCAGGCGCCGTGCCGCGCGGCAGCGGCGGACGACCATGGGCGGACCCTTCGGGGCGGTCGTCATCATCGACGGCGTTGCGCTGCCGCCCGTCGTCGCCCTGGCCGGGAAGGTTGAGCCGGCGCCCGACGGAACGGGCGACTCGCCGGGCGAAGAGGCCGGCTAGGCCTCGTCGCCGGGTGTCATGCCCTGGTCGAAGCCCCGGTTTGCATCCAGCCCCAGGCCACCATCGGATGCGCGCGGCTGGTCCAGCCCCGCCCAGGGATCCACGTCGCGGTACGGCATGATCAGCTGGATCTTCGCCGCGTTCAGGGTGGCGCTGGGTGACCCGCGACGCCCCTCGCCCAGGGATTCAGACCAGTAGGTGGAGCCCGTGACGGTCACGAACCCCGTCCTCGGCACCTGGCGCAGGGCCTCCCCCAGGTCCGCCGCGCCGGAGGTGACCGACACGCAGCCGGCCACGCTGAAGGGCGGGACGGCGATGAGGACCGAGGGGCTGCTGGCCGAGCCGCTCTCCCCGATGACGCCGTCCGCCAGGACGAAGAGGATGGCGTCGGTGCGGACGTGGGCCATGGCAGCCGACACGGGCCGCCCGCGGGCGCCGGGCTCATCGACGGTGGCGTCGTACAGCACGAGGATGCCGCCCGGCATCGCGTCGAGGCCGTCGGCGAGTGGACGGCGCGGGAGACGGGCACGCCCGCGCATCACGAGGGCGTCGGTGTAGACGGTGAGCTCCGCGAAGACCACGTCCGCCATCTCGCCGGTCACGATCACCTCCCACGAGCCTGCTCGCGGCCGAACGCCGCGCCCGCTGGTCAGAATATCGCGCGGGCAGGCCATTGGGCGACAGGCGGCCGGGACGGGTGGGATGGCATGGCGCGGCGCCGCACCGGCCGTAGGCAAGATGACGGGCGAGCACCGGTCCATCCGGGCCATGGGCGGCGCCGGGCTGGCCGCGCAGGCTACTCCCATGACGCGTCCCCTTCGCCGCCACCCGGTCAGCGCGCGCCGACTCGGGCAGCCGGAGTGGCCAGTACCAAGGTCCCACGCGGCCTTCATGGAATCGCGAGACTCCTTGAACACAGTGACGACATGAAACCCACCCCACGACGCCGCTCGATGATCTGGGCCCCTGTCGCCCTCGTCGCGGTGGCGGTCGTGATGACGTGGGCGCCACTGGCCGCGGCGGGCTTCACGTTCTCGTTGGGCGCCGGCGCACCCTCAATGGCGCAGGGGGCGACCGCCGCCCGTGCGGGTCATGCCTGGGCTGCCTCAACCACGCCGGCGCCCCTCGGCGCCGGCCTGCCATACAACGACACCCTGGCTGACGGCGAGGGCGACGCCATCCCCCCCGCCGCGGCCCCCGGTCGCTCGCCCGCAGTGGCCCGCGCCGCCTGGCTCACCGCGAGCACCGCGGTCCCGTTCGACCCAGGCAGCGACACCACCATGGATATCGTCCTGGGCGAGGACTTCCCCATCACGGTGGAGGCCGACCAGGTCGAGGGCCCCGGCTGGCTCCTGGTCAAGCCCAGCACGATCGGCTTCGAGCGCCAGGGCTACGTCCCAACCGCAACCGTCACTTACCGGCCGCCTGCCGCCGGATCCACCTCATCCGCGGGGATCGAGGCCCTCAGCCCGGAGCTGGCCGACTACCTCGCCGGCTGGGGCGCGCAGGTGGGCCTGACGGTCACGGACCTGGCCTCCGGCATCACGTACAGCTACAACGGCGACCAGCCGTTCACCACCGCCAGCTCGGTCAAGGTCGCGCTCATGTTTGCCCTGCTCCGCCAGCTGGAGATGGCCGATCGGTCGCCCAGCGAGGAGCAGCTGCAACTGTTGACCGCCATGATCGAGTGGTCGGACAACGACGCCGCTGAGGCAATCGACCTCATGGTCGGTGACCGCGAGGGCCTGCAGGCCTTTGCCGACGAGTTGGGTCTGGGCGGCTTCAGCCCGGGCAGCACCTACGTCGAGGGCTGGGGCTGGGGCACGCTGACGCCGGACGCCATGGTGAGGCTCCTCACGCTCTTTGAGCGGGGGAGCGTCCTGGCCAGCTCAGCCGACCAGGCGCTGGCCCGCCAGCTGCTGAGCAGCATCGACTCCGACCAGCGGATCGGCGTGGGCACCACCGCCCCCGACGGCGCGTTCGTGATGATGAAGAACGGCTGGGTGCCCGGGCCGGACGACCTGTGGGTGTTCAACTCGTCCGGGATCGTGGAGCTCAACGGCCACGCCTACATCATCTCGGCGTACACGGCCCGCAACGCGTCGCTGGAGCAGGGCCAGGAGATCGTGGTCCACGCGACCGCGGCAGTGGCAGCCCTGCTGGGCTGATGCCTGCGGGCACCTCGCTCGGCGCGGCGGTCGTCGCGTAGACTGGCGGCCCGGCGAGCCGGCCCATGGCCCGTCGGCACGTCCGCCAGCACGTGCACCGTCACGTTCATGGGCCCTGAGGATCCGCACGAGATGAGCAGCGCCCCGCTTCCCGGCAGCCGATTGGCCCACGTCATCGGGAGCCGGCGCCGCCGCGCCGAGGCCGAGGCGCCCATGGTCTTCGCCCATCGAGAGACCCTCATCTACACCCTGGGCAAGGCCGCCGCGCTCGAGCACCTGGTCATGTGCCAGTACCTGTACACCGCCTTCTCACTCAAGGAGCGCGAGGACGAGGGTATGACCCCGGCCCAGGCCTCCATGGTCAAGCGCTGGCGCCAGGAGTTGCTCCACATCGGCGGGCAGGAGATGCTCCACCTGGCCCTGGTCCAGAACGTGCTCACCGCCGTGGGCGGGGCGCCGCGCCTGGCGCGCCCCAACTTCCCGCTCCCGCCCCACGCCTACCCGGCGGGGATCGTCATGGCCCTCCTGCCGTTCGGCGAGGCGTCGCTCCGGCACTTCGCCTACCTGGAGCGCCCGGAGGGGATGGACGTCGACGACGCCGAGGGCCTCGCTGCGCTGGGCGAAGCGGTGAGCCTGCGGCCGATGGACGAGGACGAGATCTCGCCGCGCCTCCAGGACTTCGACACGATCGGCCACCTGTACCGGTCCATCGAGATGGGGCTGGACCACCTGGCCGGCCGGCTGGGCGAGGACGGGCTGTTCATCGGGCCGCCGCGCGCCCAGGCCACCGCCGCCCATTTCGGCTGGGAGGAGCTGGTCGCAGTCACCGACCTGGCCTCAGCCCGGGCGGCCATCGAGGTGATCGTCGAGCAGGGCGAAGGCGCGCGCGGCGAATGGAAGGACGCCCATTTTGGCCGGATCGTCGCGATTCTCGACGAGTATCTGGGCGCCCGCAAGGCGGACCCGGCGTTCAACCCGGTCCGACCCGTCCTGCCCGCCGTCGTGCGGCCGCCAGAGTCCGGGGCGGACGTGCCGGTGATCACGGATGCCTTCGCGAACCGCTGCGTCGACCTCTTCAACGCGAGCTACGAGATGCTGCTCCAGCTCCTGGCCCGCTACTTCGCCCACACGGACGAGACCGATGAGCAACTCCAGGTCCTGTCCAACGTGACCGTGGGCCTGATGTTCGGCGCCATCAAGCCGCTCGGCGGGTTGATCACGCGACTGCCCGTTGGACCGGAGCAACCGGACAGGGTGATCGGGCCCAGCTTCGAGCTCTTCTACGAGGTGGACTACCTGCTCCCCCACCGCGATGCGGCGTGGCGGGTCATCGAGGAGCGGCTGCGCGAGGTGGCCGAGCTGGCCACGCACTGCCGCGACCTGTGCGTCCCCAGCTACATGGGCGTGCTGGGCAAGGTCACGCAGTACCTCAAGACGCAGGCCGACGTCCTGGCCGCCGCGCGCTGAGCGCATCCACGGCCGCGACCACCGCGGCGACCATGCCGACGGCGAATACGGGCCAGGCGTAGTCGCCCGGCGCCCCGCCGTCCGAGATTCGCCGGAAGTCGACTGTCCAGGAGAGGATCACCAGCGCGCCGCCCCCGACTCCGGCGGTGACGTGCCACGGCCGCAGCGCCACCACATGGCCCTGGCGAATGGTGCGCGCGGCCGCCAGCCCAAAGCCCACCAGCGCCAGACTCACGACCAGCGGTGACCAGACGGGGCCCACCCACGGGACGGGGATCAGGAAGAGCAGGTCCGCGGTCAGCAGCGACGGGGGCCACCCGGCAACCACGAACAGCCAGGCGTAGTACCCGATGTCACAGGCCCCGAAGACCACCGCGCTCCAGGCCAGCCGCTCGAGCGGGGTCCGGCCCGCGATCACGCCGACCAGCGCGATCATCACGAGCGTGGCCGCCTCGCGCCCGACCTCGATCGCCACCAGCTCGTGGCCGGCGAACGCGGGTCGAAGCGGGAAGATGTCCCCGACGGGAGCGCCCAGCGCGCCGTCGAGGTAGACGACGACCGCGGACTCCAGGTACGACATCGCGAGCGCGAACACGACGATCGCGGTCGCAAAGAGGGCGAAGCTCCGGCCGGACTGCAGCCCGGCACGCTAGCACGCCTCCGGTGGGTTCCGGCGTCCGCGAACCTGTACGCTGCGGTCACGCACCCCAGGAGGCTCCCGTGGCCGTCGTCGGCGGGTCCCCGCGCCCCGGCGCCAACCCGGGCTGGCTATCCGCTCGCCAGCTTCGCGTGCTGGAGGCCGTGTGCCGCACGTTCCAGCCGGGGACGTCGGCGAACGATGGTCGACTCCTGGCGCGGGTCGCAGGGTTGCTCGCCTCCCTGCCCAACGCCGAGGACCGCCTGCGACTCCGCCTCCTGCTGGAGGCACTGGGGCACGCGTCGGTCAACCTGGCCCTGGCAGGCCGGGCCGCGCCGTTTGACCGCCTGTCGCTCGACGACCGGGTCGCGGTCCTGCGTGGCTGGGCGGACAGCCGGATCCAGCTCCGGAGGGCCGGCTTCCAGGCGTTGAAGCGCCTGGTCAACGTCGCCTGGTACACGTGGCCGGTCAAGGACGACTGGCACCCCACGTGGTCGGCGACCGGCTACCCGGGGGCCCTCCCCCAGCCCGCGGCCCCGGCGGTTCCGTATCCGCCACAGATGGCGGCGGATGGACGCCTGCCAACGGTCTCGATCGCGGGCGACACCGTCCTCGAATGTGACGTCGTGGTGTGCGGGTCCGGAGCTGGCGGCGGCGTGGTCGCCGGCATCCTGGCCGGTGCGGGCCTCGACGTGATCGTCCTGGAGTCGGGGCCCAACCTGGGTCCGGCAGACTTCACGCAGGTCGAGGGCGACATGCTCACGCGCGCCTACCTCGACGGCGGCCTGTTGATGACGCGGAGCGGCTCCCTGCCGATCCTGGCGGGCAGCTGCCTCGGTGGCGGCACGGTGATCAACTGGACGTCCAGCTTCGCGCTGCCCGAGGCCACCCGCGCGCAATGGGACCGGCTGGCGGGGACGACGCACTTCGCGACGCCCGAGTTCGAGGCCGCGGTGCAGCGGGTCTCCGGGCGCATCGACGTCAACACCGAGAGCAGCCCACCCGCGCCGCGCGACCAGGTCCTGGAGCGGGGACTCCGCGCCATGGGCTGGGGCGTGGACGTCATCCCGCGCAACGCCCGCAGCTGCCCGAGCGACCTGGAGTGCGGCTACTGCGGGCTTGGCTGCCGGCACGGAACCAAGCGCTCCACCACGGCCACGTACCTGGCCGACGCCGTCGCCGGCGGCGCGCGCCTGGTGACGGGCGCGACGGCGAACCGCGTCCTGCGCGTGGACGGCCGGGCCGCGGGCGTGGACGCGACGGTGACACTGCCCGGTGGCGGCCGCGCGTCGCTGACCGTGCGCGCGCGGCGAGTCGTCGCTGCCTGTGGGGCGCTCCACACGCCGGCCCTGCTCCTGCGATCCGGCCTGGCCAACCCGAATATCGGCCGCGGGTTGCGCCTGCACCCCGTGACGGCGATCGGCGGCGTCTTCGACGAGCGGATCGAGCCGTGGACCGGCCAGATGCAGACACGCGGCTCGCGCGAGCTGGCCGACCTCGACGATGGCTACGGCGCCATGTTCGAGACGGGTCCGCTCCATTGGGCCCTGCCCGCAAGCGCGTTCGGCTGGGACGACCCGGCCCGCCACCGCGCCGACGTGGAGCAGCTTGCCCATGTGAGCATCGCCGGGATCCTGCTCCGCGACCGCGATCCGGGGCGGGTGGTCCTGGGCCGGGACGGCCGGCCGCGCGTGGACTACGAACTGTCCCAGTTTGACGGGGGGCACGTGCGGGTGGCGCTGGCCGGCGCGGCGCGCGTGCTGGCTGCCGCGGGCGCCCGCGAGCTCCTCTCGCTCCACCAGCCGCCGGCCAGGGCCACCGCCGGCACCACGGGCTGGGTGGACCGGTTCGCCGACGAGGTCGCGACGCGGGATCCGGGCCACGGCCGGATGGCACTCATCTCGTTCCACCAGATGGGCACCTGCGCGCTGGGCGCCAGCCGGCGCACGGCGGTCGTGGATCCAACGGGCCAGGCCTTTGACCTGCCCGGGCTGTTCGTGGCCGACGGGAGCGTCTTTCCGACATCGAGCGGCGTGAACCCGATGCTGACGATCATGTCGACGGCTGACCTCATCGCCCGGGGGATCGCCGCGGGCGCCTGATCGAGGCGGGCCGTGCCCCCTCAGGCCACGTGCGTCGCGATCGCCTGCTCGATCGAGGCGGCCAGCTGCGCCCAGTTGGTCGCGGCCACCAGGGGCGTCACGCCATGAACGCCCGCCGTCTGCATCCAGTCCGGCTCCAGGCCGTTCGCACACAGGACGATGGGCACGCTTGGATGGATGTCGCGGAGGCCCTCGATCAGCCGCTGGGCACCGTCCGGCTCACCGGTCACAAAGGCGTCGTACACCAGCACGTCCACGCCCTCCGCCATGTCGCACGAGCGGCCGGCCAGGATGGGGCACGACGCGCCGACGCGCCGACGGGCCCCAGGCACTCGGTCACGTCGTAGCCGCGCCGGCGGAGCGAATCAGTCTGGAGATCGGCCACGTCACGGTCGTGGTTCACGAGCAGGACCCGAGTCATCGCAGCACCTCGCGTTGCTGCCGCACGCTCACGGCGAACCAGCCCTTCCCGATTGGGGAAGGCTGAGCGCCGACCCGGCCGGGAGCAAGTGCCGATCGTCACCAACGGCCGGCAGCCGGTGACGGCGCGCGGGGCGGACGGGCGGCGGTCGATGACGGCGCGCGGGGCGACCGGACCGTCATCGACCCTCGGCTGTACAATCTCGGCTTCCAAAGTTGCGGCGGGCGCTGCTGAATTGTTCCCGCCAGCCACCGGAGGTCGCATGCGACGGTCTGTCACCGAGGCCATCGTCCAGGGGCTCAAGGAAACGGGGATCGACTTCGTGTCGTACCTGCCCGAGAGCTGGATGCACGATGTCTACGACGCAATCCTTGAGGACCCCAGTTTTGAGGTGGTCCTTGGCACCAACGAGGGCGAGTGCGTCGGCATCGTCTCCGGGGCGTGGCTCGGCGGGCGCAAGCCGGTCGCCATCTTCGAGAACTCCGGCCTGCGCGTGGCGTCCGAGACGCTTGCCCGGCTGGGCATCGGCCACGGCATCCCCTCGTTCATGATCATGCCGTACCGGGGTGACTTCGGCGACAAGGACTGGTGGGCCATCCCCAGCGGCGACACGCTGATGCCCATGCTCGACGCCCTCAAGATCCCGTACAAGCTCGTCGAGCGCGAAGAGGACATCATCCCGACGATCAAGGGTGCGTGGGAGGTCCTCCACGTCTCCAAGCGACCCGTCGCCGTGATCATCGGCGGGAGGCTCTGCCAGTGAAGCGGATCGATATCCTCCGGATCCTCGCCCCGTACATCACCGACGATGACCTCGTCGTCGTCTCACTCGGCGGCACCGGCCTCGAGTGGAACGCGGTCTGCCCCAGCGACCGGAACCTCTACCTGGTCGCGATGGGCTGCAACACGCCGGTCGCGCTGGGCATGGCCCTGGCGATGAAGCACCGCCGGATCATCCTGCTGGAGACGGACGGCAGCCTGCTCCTCAACCTGGGGTCCCTCGCCACCCTGGGCAACGTCGCGCCGGACAACCTGCGCGTCTTCGTCATGGACAACCAGGGCTATGAGCGCGTGCGCCACGACATCTCGGCCACGCGCGGCAAGACGGACCTCGCGGGCGTCGCCCACGGCTGCGGCATCCCGCAGGCGTTGACCGCCCGGACGGAGCTGGAGTTCGCCGACGCTGCGCGAGCAGCCATGGAGGGCGGCAGCCTGTCGTTCGTCGTCGCCAAGGTGGAGACCGGCATCGCCGATGTCGCGGCCCGCCCCGGTGACGGGATCGAGGACAAGTTCAAGTTCGTCCGGCACGTCGAAAAGCTCGAAGGCAAGGCCATCCTGGCCAGCTACCGGGCCAAGCTGGACTGAAACGCCGCCGGCCCGCCGGCGATCCCCTTCGTGACCTGCCGCCACGGCGGCCGCCAATCAAGTACCGAGACACGTCGGATTCGCAAGCCGAATTCGCCAAGAGCATCCCAGGAGGTTGGAGTCGATGCCCAAGGATCTGCGCACATTCCTCGACGAGCTGAAGGTCGCCTTCCCCAATGACCTGCGCACGGTCAACAAGGAGGTCGATCCGGTCTTCGAGATCACCGGTCTGGCCGCCGCCCTCGAGAAGCGCAACGAGTTCCCGGCCCTCATGTACAACAAGGTCGCGGGCTCGGACCTGCCGGTCCTCATCAACCTGTTCGCGACGTACGAGCGCTGCGCCCTGGCCAACGGCGCCCCTTCGGTCTGGGAAGCTATCGTGCAGTCTACCGAGCACGAAGAGCACCCGATCGCCACGGTCGAGGTGACCCGCGCCAATGCGCCGGTCCAGCAGGTCGTGCTGACCGGCAAGGACGCCCTCCTCTCCTTGCTGCCGATCACCCACCACAACGAGCACGACGCCGGCAAGTTCGTGTGCTCCGCGGCGACCATCGTCAAGGACCCGGACAGCGGCCTGCACAACCTGGGCATCTACCGCCACCAGGTCTACAACGACCAGGAGCTGGGCTACTTCGTCAATCCCTCGCACCATGGCAACTACGTCCGGATCCGGTACGAGGAGCTGGGCAAGCCCATGCCGGTGGCCATCGCCGTCGGCCATCACCCGGCCATGCTCCTTGCCGCGGCCGCGCAGACGGCCCGCATCGGCGGTGAGTTCGAGATGATGGGCGGCCTCATGGGCGAGCCCACCCGACTCGTCAAGGCCATCACCCAGGACATCATGGTCCCGGCCGACGCCGAGGTCATCATCGAGGGCCAGATCGAGCCCGGCCACGTCCGCGACGAGGGCCCGTTCGGCGAGTACCCGTGGTACTACACGGGCCTCGGCGATCGCCCGGTCATCACCGTGACCGGCATCACCATGCGCAAGGACGCCATCTGGCAGGACATCAACGCCGCCCACCCGGAGCACAACTCCCTCGGGATGATCCCGAAGGCCGGGTCCATCTGGCGGAACGTGCGTGACGCGGTCCCGCACGCCAAGGCCATCAACCTGCCGATGTCCGGCTGCGCGCGCCTGCACCTCTACATCTCGATGACGAAGCGCGCCGACGGCGAGCCCAAGCAGGCCGCCTTCGCCGCATTCGCCGCCGAGGCGAACCTGGGGCTGATCATCCTGGTCGACGACGACATCGATGTCTTCAACGAGCAGGAGGTCCTCTGGGCCGTCGCGACCCGGTTCGAGGCGCACGAGGACCTGGCGATCATCAAGAACGCGCTAGGTGCGCACCTTGACCCGACCGCCTACGACATCACGCACCTCAAGCACGGCGCGATGAACACCAAGATGATCATCGACGCCACCAAGCCGGCGCCGCCGACCTACTTCCCCAAGCGGGCACTGGTGCCGGCCAACGTCGTCGCCAAGATGGTCCCGGAGACCTACCTGGAGCCGCTCGGCAAGTAGCCGATCCCCTCGCACACGCGAAACGGCCGGGACCCGCGAGGGTCCCGGCCGTTTCTGATTCCGGGGGGATACGTGGCGCCGGGCGCGGCGCCGGGCGCGGCACGGCGGGGCGCGGCGTGGCGGGCCTTGGCGCGGCGGCGGCGCGAAGCGGCACAGCGGGGCAAGCCCCGGGATACACCAAATGACCGCCACGATGTCATTCGGCGTGATCGGGCTGCTTCAGCCAGGCACTTGGGGGCCGCTCCGGGCGCTAGTTAGCCTCTGAAGGCTACGTTTTACATCTGGGCGGGGCTGGGATGGCCGGTTCCCGGCCGGGACCTCGCCCAATGCCATCCGGGTGGTCATCTGGGGGAAACCGCCGCGGGCGACGGCCGGCAAGTCAGCCGCGCCACCGTGACCGGGTGGCGGCCAGGGCCCAGACGGCACCGGGCGGCATGCGCCCGTCGAGACAGACCGTCGTGGCTGCGAGGACGAGATGGCCGCTTGCCTGTCCTGCCGCGTTGGCGCTGATCGTCAGCAGGAGCGTGGCTCGGCCCACGCCGTGATCGCCACGGGGAACGGGGAACGGGGAACGGGGAACGGGGAACGGTCGCATCGGGCCGACCTTCCCCCGCGCAGCAGCGGCGGGCTACCCGTGCGGGACCGGGCTGCCAGTCTCCGGAGCCGATGCGTCCAGCACGCCGCCGAGGTCGTGACGAGCCGGGCCAACCTTGAGTGCGCCGGTCAGCTCCGAGACGCTGGCCACCCCGTCGGCCGCGAGGCGGGCGGCGAGCCCATCGATGATTCGGACCATGGTGTCCGGGTGCGTAAAGGTGGCGGTGCCCAACTGGACCGCGGTGGCTCCCGCCAGGAGGAACTCGATCACGTCGTCGACCGTGGCGATCCCACCCACGCCGATCACCGGGATCTGCACGGCCCGGGCCGCCTGCCAGACGCAGCGCAGCGCGATGGGCTTGATCGCCGGGCCCGTAAGGCCGCCCGTGGTTGTCCCGATCTTGGCCTGGCGTGTCCGCGCGTCTACCGCCAGCCCCAGGACTGCGTTGATCGCGGTGACCGCGGACGCGCCGCCGGCCTCCGCCGCCCGAGCGATGTCCGCGATGGAGGTGACGTTGGGGGTCAGCTTGGCGATCACTGGAACCTGGACACGGTCAACGACGCCGCGGATGACCCGCTCAACCGCGGCGGGCACGGCCCCCAGCTCGTGGCCGCCGGCCTCCAGGTTGGGGCAGGAGACATTGACCTCGAAGGCGGCGATGCCATCCACTCCGGCCAGCTGCTCGGCCGCGACGAAGAACTCCTCTTCGGAGAGCCCGCCCAGGCTGACGATGGTGGGCGGACGCCACTCGCGATAGTGCGGCAGGAGCTGCCGGACGAAGCCGGCGGCTCCGTCGCTGGGGATGCCGACGGAGTTGAGCATCCCGCCGTAGCTCTCGTCCAGCCGGTGTGCAGGGTTGCCCGAGCGCGGACCGGCAAAGACGGTCTTGGTGACCATCGCGCCAAGGCGGTTGAGGTCCACGATGGCGCCCAGCTCAGGGCCGAAGCAACCCGACGCGGGCATCACCGGGTTGGCCAGCTCCAGGCTGCCGATCCTGACCCGCAGGTCGGGGGCCTTGCGCCGGGTCACGGGGCGGTCTCTGGGGCGGAGGCAGCCCCCGCGGCCACGTCGGAGCCGACGGCCAGCGCGTCGGCCAGCGCCGCGTCCTGGCGCTCCGTGCGGGCCCAACGGAAGACGGGACCGTCCCGGCAGACGAGCGGCGTCTCCGCGGGGAGGCCGGGCCGGCCGGCCGCGCAGCCGTGGCAGTATCCCAGGCCGCACGCCATGTGCGCCTCCAGCGAGACCTGCACCTCGGCGTGCGTGGCGGTGCTGCCACGAACCGGATGGTGGGCGAGGCGGGCGGCCAGCTCCAGCATCCGGTGCGAGCCGCACACGTAATAGGCGTCGTGCGTGTGGCCGGCGTGGCCCAGCAGCCGCGCCAGGCGGACCGGGTCGCTGGAACCGTCGCTGTCGACGACCTCGATCACGGAGGCGCCCGCCTCGCAGCAGGTCTCGGCGCCGATCAGCGCGTCACGATCTCGGGCGCTCAGGACCACCGTGACCTCCACACCCAGCCCGGTGGCCTCCCGGACCAGCGTGGTGATGGAACATGACCCGATGCCCCGGCCAAAGACGAGGATGCTCCGGGCGTTGCGCGGGATGGTGAAGCCACGGCCCAACGGCCCGACGGTGGTCATTCGCTCGCCCGGCAGCCAGCCGGCCATTCGGCGGGTCCCGGCGCCGACGATGCGGTAGACGACGTCGATGGTGCCTGCCGCCCGGTCGATGCCGTAGATGGCCATGGGCCTTGGGAGGACGGGTGCGAGCTCGCCCTCGCGGGCGATGGTGAGCATCACGAACTGACCCGGGGCGGCCGACGCGGCGATCCCCGGGGCCTCCAGCGTCAGGCGGAGGTAGTCGCGCGCAACAGGCACGTTGCCGACGACCGGCGCCTCCACGAGGAGCGGCGGCGCGACGTGCGGCGCCAGCGGCCCGGCAGGGGGCAGCTTGACCAGCCGGACGTTGGGCAGGGGCCGCGCGCCCATCCGGGCAGGAGTTGTGGCCGCCACGTCAGGCGGCACTCGACGAGCCGGCCTCCATCCCCTCGAGCGAGGCCAGGAGCCCGTCCAGGCGATTGGCGAGCGTATAGAGCACCTCGACGCCGCGGGCGACGTCCGACGCGCTGGTCCACTCCCCGGGGACGTGGCTGAGGCCGTCCTTGCTGGGCACGAAGACCATGCCCGCGGGGACGATCGCGTTGACCACCTGCGCGTCGTGGCCGGCGCCGCTGGTCATGACCCGGTACTTGATCCCCAGCTCCTCGCAGACCTTGCTGCTCTGCTCACGGATCCAGATCGGCAGGACCACGGGCGAGGTGTCGGCGATGAGCTCGGTCTCTACCCGGATGCCACGGCGATCCGCGAGCACACGGGTCCGGCGGACGATCTCGACCGCGAGCTGTCGCTGCCGGTCCGAATCGACGTCGCGGACGTCGATCGTGAAGCGGACGCGGCCGGGGATGGTGGTGATGGAGTTGGGATGGACGTCGAGGCGACCCACCGTCAGGCGGGCGCCGCGGTTGCGCGAGTCCTTGGCGAGCGACTCGGCCGCCAGCACGACCTCGGCGGCCGCGGCCAGCGCGTCGGCGCGGACATCCATGGGCGTGCCGCCGGAATGGTCGGCCCGGCCCGTCAGCTCCACGCGAAGGCGGGTGCTGCCGGAGACCGTGTCAACGAGGCCGATGGGCGTCTCGGTCATCTCGAGGACGCGGGCCTGCTCGATGTGGAGCTCCAGGAATGCCGCCCACTCGGCTGGCTTCCAGCGCGCCGTGGGGACCGTCCGGGGATCGAACCCGATGGCGCGCAGCGCGTCGGCCAGGCTGATCCCCGACGCGTCCTTCATGAGTGCCAGGTCGCGGTTGCCGAGGTTGCCGGTGACCGCCTTGGACCCCACGCACGGCTCGCCGAAGCGCGCGCCCTCCTCGCCGGCGAAGATCACGATCCGGAGCGGATGCTTGGTCGCGATGCCGTTCTCGACGAACAGGCGCGCCATCTCCACGGCGCCCACCACGCCGACGATGCCGTCGAATCGGCCGCCATGCGGGACGCTGTCGAGGTGCGAGCCCACGCCGATCGCGGGGGCGCCGGGGACCGTGCCGGGGCGCTCCGCGATCGTGTTGCCGATGGCGTCAACCTTGATCGTGAAGCCGAGGGCCTTGAGCCAGCCGCTCACGAGGTCGTGGGCCGCCCGCTCGTCCTTGGTGAAGGAGATGCGCGAGATTCCGCCCCCGGCGGCATCGGGGCCGATCCTGGCGATCTCCGCCAGCATTGCGCCGATCCGGGTAGCGTCGGCGTGGACCTGGCCGGCGGCCGGGGCTGCCTGGCCGGCAGCGGAGGCCTTGTCCGTGGCCTTGTCCGCGGCCGCGGACGCCGCGTCGGCGGCCGGGTTGCTGTGACCGGCCATCAGGCGGCCCCATCGGCGTCATCGGCCGACTGGACCAGCGCGATGACCGTCCCGGCGGCGGCGGACTCACGCAGGCTGGGCGTCTCGATGAGGACGGCCGTGCCGATCAGCGCGCCGCCCTGCTGCTCGGCGAGCGCCTGGGCGGCGCGCACCACGCGGCCATCCCGGATCGCGTCGGCGACCAGGACAACGCGGGGAGCGGCCGGGAGGCCGGCGCTGTGGCCAACCAGGCCGTCGGCGTCGTAGGCGCGGATGACCGGCAGCGACAGCTCACGGCCAACGATGAGGCCCAGGGCGACGTCCTCCGGGTCCTCCCAGATGACGATCGCGACGGGAGCCAGGGCGCGGATCCCCTCCGCGAGGCCCTTGCCCAGCTCCTCGGCCCCGTGGGGATCGGCCAGGCCGTTGTACTTGGTGGGCCGGATGGCATCCTGCTCATTGGTTGCGGAGCCGCCCCGGCCCAGCAGCTCCCAGGTGTGGGAGGCCACGTTCGTGACGGTCATGGTCAGATCCCCAGGTCCTTGCGCGAGAAGAGGGTGGTCAGCGTGTAGCCCGCGGCGGAGATGGCTTCGGGGCCGCCCTGCTCGCGATCGATGACGGCGAGGATGCCCAGCACCGTGGCGCCGGCCTCCTTGAGGCGGTCGGCGGCGCGGATCCCCTGGGCGCCCGTGCTGATCACGTCCTCCACGACGACGACGCGGTCCCCGGGATAGATCTCGCCCTCGACCATCCGGGAGGTGCTGTACGCCTTGGTGCCCTTGCGGGCGATCACGAAGGGGAGGCCCGTCTCCAGGGAGAGGGCGGTGGCCAGCGCCACGGCACCAAGCTCGGTGCCGGCGATGCGGTCAGTCTGGGGCGGCACCAGCTCCGCGAGGAAGTGTGCGACGCCCCGCAGGATCCCGGGCTTGGTCTCGAACAGGTACTTGTCAAAGTAGTAGTTGCTGCGCTGGCCCGAGCTGAGCACGAAGTCTCCGCGCAGGTAGGCGGCGCCCACGACATCGCGCCCCAGCTCGGCGAGGCGGCGCTCGCGGTCGCGGCGCGAATCCGGCACGGCGATGGCTGACATCCCGAGCTCGGCCCAGTCGATCATGGTTCCTCCGTCGGCCCACGCCGGACGTGTCGTGGTGGGCGGTGCTTCTCATCGCGCGAGATGGGCCGGGTGACCCGGCCGCAACGCTGGGATGGGCTACAGGATAGCGCCGCGGAGCGCGCGGAGCGCGCACAGGGCGCGCGGGCTGATGGGCCTTCGGGCCGAACGGCTCTCGTCGCACGCGCGACCCGGATCGACACTGATGCCAACAGTCCAAGGCGCCCGCCAGATCCGCGCGGCCGCGGCCCGGTGGGGTTCGGCCCCGGGGTCCGTCGTCGTGGCAAGCTCGGCGGACAGGTTCCGGCGACACCTCTGGCCGCCGGATGGAGCGGCCTGACAAGGAGCCCAAGAGATGAAGATCCTCCTCGCTTCCGATGGCTCGACATCGGCCACCAATGCCGTCGACACCGTGTCCTCCCTGGCCTTGCCGGCGGGGACGGAGATCCTCCTGGTCGCGGTCCTGCCGGCAGCACCCGACCTGTTCGGGTCGGCCTGGGAGTCCTACGTGCCCGCGGATGCGGAGGGCATCGAGCGGCAGATGGTGGACGAGCTCAAGGCGGCGCTGGACGGCCTGAAGGCTCGCCTGGACCGCTCAGGGGTCGTTGTCCGGTCCGAGGTCCTGCGCGGTCGAGCCGCCACCCGGGTCGCCGAGGAATCGAACGTGCTGGGCGCGGACCTGATCGTCGTGGGGAGCCGGGGCCTGGGCGGCTGGAAGCGCCTGCTGCTGGGGTCGGTATCCGCCGAGATCGTCGACCATGCCGTCTGCCCGGTCCTGGTCGCCCGGCGGCCCGCCGTCAGGTCCGTGATCCTGGCAGACGATGGCTCGGTCGGCGCCCGGACTGCGGCGGCGCTCCTCACCCGCCTGCCGGCGCTGGCGGGCTCGGGCGTCAAGGTCGTGGCGGTCGCCGAGGTGCTGAATGCCGCCGCCCTCGGGTTCAGCCCCGCCGTGTCGGGCGCGTTCATGACCGAGATGATCGAATCCACCGCCGAGTCGGAGCAACGGCTGGCCGCGGCGACGGTCGAGACGGCCGGCATCCTGAAGGCCGCCGGGATCGAGGCCGAGACCCTGGTGCTCTCGGGCGACCCCGCGCACGAGATCGTGCGCCTGGCGCGGGCCTCCGATACGGACCTGATCCTCGTGGGCACCGCGGGCCTCACGGGCGTCGCACGCGCGGTGCTCGGCAGCGTGGCCCGCAACGTCCTGATCAACGCCCGCAGCTCAGTTTTGGTGGTGCACCAGCCGGCCGAGCCTGGCGTGGCCGCAGACGATGTCGACGATGCCTACGACGCGGAGGGCCACGAGATCAGGGACACCGGGTCCGAGGCGTTCCTGATCGCCAAGGACCAGCGGCGCGAGTAGCCCGCCGACCCCGGTCCCTTGCCGGCGCCGGCCGCCTGCCGGTGGTCGGCGGCCGCTAGTTCCGGCCGACCAGAGTTAGCCCGCCGGGTGCGCCGTGAGCGCCTCCGCCAAGGGGTTAAACGGGTCGGCCCGGTCCGTGACGGAATCCGGGCCACGACCCAGCCAGCCAGCCCCGCCGGCTACCCCGTCCGGGCGTTCGCCAACAACGGTGCCCCAGCCGCCTGACGAGAGGCCCTCCAGGGTTGCGATGGCGGCGCCGACGCTGGCGCGCGCATGGTTGAGACTCACGCCGCGGAGATGACCCTGGTCCAGCGAATACGCCAGCTCCGCGGCCACGGCGGCCGCGCGGCGCGTCTCTGTGGCAATCCGCCGAACGCCGTCCTCGCCGGTTCGACGCAGGACGATCGCGCCGGCGGGCGGGGCCGGCAGCAGGGCGCCCACGAGAAATGGCCAGGATCCACGGGGCGACTGGACGCCCCGCACCAGCCCGGAGGCCGGCGTGTCCGGCGGCTCCGCGAAGACCAGCGGGTGATCGGGGAGGAGCGTGCGGCGGAGGCAGATCTCCGCCGCGGCCCGGGCAAACGGCTCTCCCTCCCCCAGCAGCCAGGCCGGGATGGCCCCGATGACGACCTGGTCCGGCGGGAGTCCCTCGGCGGCAGCCAGCGCCGCGCTCAGCAGCTGGAGGGCGAGGGCGCGGCCGGCGCGGACGGCCGGGTCCGACGGCACGCCGCGAGCCAGGTCGGGCGCCACCACGAGCGGACCTGCCCCGATGACGATGCCCGCCCCTGCGCGTCGGAGGATGCGCCGCGCGAACGCGTGGTCGGCGAGGGCTCGGTCCGGGTCCACCCCCACGGCCACGATCTCATCGATCGGGTCCGATTCCACGAGATCGACCCGCTCCATGCCTGCCACCACGGCCGCCTCGGGGGCCGACAGCGCCTGCGCGGCGATGGCCAACCGCACGTAGCCGGGCCGCTCCGCTGCGGCGCGATCGATGGCCGAACGGAGGGCAGCCAGTCCACGCTGGCTGCCGGACGGCGCGACGTCCGCCCCGTCGCCGGCGTCGGCGATCTGCTCCGCGCTGGGCCCCCACGGGCGAACGGTGACGCCGGCCGCCTTCAGCCGCGCGGTCAGCTCCCGCCCGGATGGCACCTCCACCCTGAGCAGGTCCACCCCATCGCGGACCGCGGCCCGCGCCTCCGCGAGGGCATCCGCAGCGACCTCCTCGCGCAGGCTCAGACCGACCAGCGGGCGACCCGGCTCGCCGAGGACGGCCTGCAGCTCGCGTCGGGCGACCCGGTTGGCGTCGATCCGATCGACGCCGGCGGCGACCAGGCGGCGGGCCTCCGACTCGGCGAGGAGCCGCCGCGCGGGATCGCGGAGCACCTCCGACTCAAGGCCCAGGTCGACGGCCCCGGAGGCCACGTCGAGGGCCAGCGCCTGGGGGGTGGTGTCGTATTCCAGGAGGCCCGCCACGAATGGCAGGAGGATCCCGGTGGCCAGCCGTCGGTGGCCCGTTGACAGGTAGCGATCGACGACCTCCACCACGAGCGGTCGGCCGGCGGCGTCCACGCCCCCCACGCCCAGCAGCCGCAGGATCGCCCGCTCCTGGCCGACCGTCACTCGTCGCCGCGTGGTGGGGGCCCAGGCGGCGGCCAGGCCAGCGGCCAGCTCGCGCAGCCGGGCCAGGTCCGCGTCGAGACCGGTCGGCTGCGGGGCGGACATCAGGGCTCCCCCGGCGACGCGGCGGCGCCCGTTCCGCCCGGGTCAGCACCGGTCGGCACCGGCGGACGCGCGCGTTCCCGGGCCGGCGCGCCGATCCACACCTTGCCATCGGCGAAGTGCTCCGCCTTCCAGATGGGCGCCCGGGCCTTGACCTCCTCGATCGCATAGCGCGCGGCATCGAAGGCGGGCCCGCGATGGGGCGAACAGGTGACGATCGCGATGCTTGGCTGACCCAGTGGGACGTCGCCGGTGCGATGGACGATGGCGACCCGGCGGACGCCGAAGCGGGCCTCGATCTCGTCGGCGATCTGGCCCAGGATCCGGAGGGCCATGGTGTCGTGTGCCTCGTAGTCGAGGGCCACCACGTGGCGGCCGGCGTACAGCGCCGCCTCTGCCTCCTGGCCAGGCGCCGGCGTCCCGGGCGACTCGCGGGTGAGGCCCAGGAAGCCCACCACCGCGCCGTCCGCGTGGACTGCCAGCCGGTCAGCCAGCTCGGTGAGCAGCTCGTTGCCAAACGGCGCCTCGCGCAGTTCGAGGATCCGGGCCGCCGGCCCGGCATCGTGATCCGAGCCGCCGCTGACCGGGGGAATGCAGGCCAGCTCGTCACCGTCGGCCAGCGGCGCGGACGGATCCGCGTAGTCGCCGTTGATCGCAAACCGCAGGTAGGGCCGGCCCGAGGCGATGGTGGGGTGGAGCCCCGCGACGGCCGCCCAGCCGTCCTCTACGGTGGCGCCGAGCGAGAGCTCCGCGCGGACCTCGCGCGTACCTGCCAGCTCGCGCTGGCGCGCGAAGAGACGGACCCGAACCACCATCCCGGGAAGCCCGGCCACAGGACCCTCGGCAGGCTGCGTCATGGCCGCAACGTCGCAACCAGGAGACCGTCATCCACGGGCAGGAGCGTCGCCGCGAAGCGCGTGTCGTTGAGCATGGCCTGGCTGAAGCCCCGGAGTCCCAGGACGTCGTCGCGACCCGCGACCATGGGCCGCGCACCGGAGACCCGGCCGCTCCACAGGACGTTGTCGGCGAGCACGACGCCGCCGGGCACCAGGGCCGGGAGCAGTCCCTCGAGGTAGCCCAGGTACTCGTCCTTCAGGGCATCGAGGAAGATCAGGTCGAACGGCCCGGCAAGCGCGGGATGGCCATCCGCGATGGCGGGCAGCGCTGGCTGGTTGATCACGGTGATGCGCTCGTCCGGGATGCCGGCTCGCCGCCACCAGTCCCGGGCGAGGTCCGTCCGGTCGCGATCCGGGTCGATCGTCACGATCCGGCCGTCGGCGGGCTGCGCCAGCGCCATCCAGAGCGTGGAGTAGCCATAGGCCGTCCCCACTTCGACGATCCTTGGCCGGCCGGCCGCCATGGCGGCCAGGGCCCGACCGACGGCCCGGGAGACAATCGGGATCCTGCGGGGCTCGGCCACCGCCTCGATCTCGGCCAGGATGGGGTGGACGGGCGCAGACGAGGCCTCGATCCAGTCGAGGTCGACCTGTCCCACGGACCAGGACTCGTCGAACTTCATGCGGCCCTCCTGCGCGACAGGCCCTGCGCGCTCAAACCAGCAGCCCGCTGCCGAAGTAGAGCCCTGCGGCAACGATGGTGCCCGCCGCGATGGTGCCGACGTTGATGTACAGGAGCCCGGTCGCCGATTCCATCGACCGCGTGCGGGCGGTCTGCACCGCGGCCCAGCTGACGACAAGCGGGAAGACCAGGCCCACGATCAAGCGCAGCCAGACGAACAGGGCCGTCGGTCCGAAGAGCCCGGCGAACCCTGGCTTGCCCCCCGGTCCCGCGCCCAGGCCCAGCCAGGCGGCGAAGAGGACCACCTGGGCGACCAGCACCCAGAGCAGGAGCCGGGAGAGCAGCACCAGCGGTGCCTCGGGCAGCTTGGGCGTCACCAGGTACCAGTGGCCCAGCACCATCGCGGCGAAGACACCGCCCGTGGCGACCGAGAGGACCGCCAGCTGAACCAGGAGGGCCAGCGATCCCAGCGGACTCCCACCCCACGAGAGGGCGGCGAGGACCAGAACGGCGATCCCCGTGGCCAGCGTCGCGATCCCCAGCGGCGCCGCCCGTCGGCGCTGCGCCATCGCCACGACCAGGACGGCACACAGGACGCAGAAGAGCGCCAGCGCGAGCCGCCGGGGCGCGTCCCACGTGGGGTCCGCCACCACGGGCGAGGCACCCAGGGAGACCGGCAGGGCCCCGTCCGACAGCCAGGCAAGCCACCCGAAGCCCAGCGCACAGAACGCCGTGAAGGCCAGGTAGCCGCGCGTGGCCTCCGTCCGGAGCCGGCCCAGCACGACGACCGCCGCCGAGCCCAGCGCGAGGCCCACCAGGAGCGTCCAGTTGATGAACGCGAGGTTCTGGGCAATCCGCTCGGCAGGCACGTCGCGAGTGTAGCGGGGGACGGACGGCCCGGCGAACGGGGGCCGATCGGTCCAATCCGCGGCGCTGTCCCGGGGCTACCGTAGTGCCAATGCAGAGAAGAAGCGTGCCATGGGACTGCGTGGGGGGCTGGCCGTCATGTGGTACGGCCATGCATGCGTGGAGATCCGGACACCGGGCGGCAGGACCGTCCTGGTTGATCCCTGGTTCGGCAACCCCAAGAGCCCCAAGCTCGCCCGGGACGTCAAGACCTGCGATCTGATTCTGGTCACGCACGGCCACACTGACCACGTGGGCGACTGCCTCGAGATCGGTGCCCGAACTCGGCCCGCCTGGCCGGCCATGCACGAGCTGGCGCTCTGGCTGGGCCATACGCTGACCGCCGGCGCGGACGGCGTCATCGGGATGAACAAGGGCGGCACGGTGACGGCGGCGGGCCTGAAGGTCAGCATGACCCGTGCGGACCACTCGGGCGGCACGTGGGACGAGGCGGCCGGGACCATGCTCTACCTGGGCGAGCCCGCCGGGTTCATCATCGAGGTGGAGGACGGTCGGCGCGTCTATCACGCGGGCGACACCAATGTCTTCGGCGACATGCGCCTGATCCGGGAACTGCACCGGCCGTTCGTCGCCCTCCTGCCCATCGGCGGCCACTACACCATGGGCCCATGCGAGGCGGCACTGGCGGTCGAGCTGCTGGGCATCCGAAAGGTGATCCCGATCCATTACGGGACGTTCCCCATGCTCGCCGGCACCCCGGACGAGCTCCGCCGCGAGCTCGAGGCGCGCGGGCTGTATGACGTCGAGGTCCTCGACCCAGCGCCGGGTGGCACGATCGACTGACCGCAGGGCCGGCGAGCGCCGGGTGGCACGATCGACTGACCGCAGGGCCGGCGGCGTCAGCCCAGCGGCGAAGCGGGCACCGAGGCGAAGCCCAGGGTGGCGCGCAGGCTGGGCTCCTCCCAGAGCGGGCCCAGGTCCACGGACCGCAGGTCCGCGCGCGGCATCGGCCGGGCCAGCAGGTAGCCCTGGACCTCGGCCAGGCCAAGGTCACGGATCATCCGGAGCTGGCTGGGCGTCTCCACGCCTTCGGCGACCGCGGTCGCTCCCCACCGCTCGGCGAGCTCGGCGATCGAGCGGAGCACCTCCAGCGAGGACTCCCGGCGCGCCCCGGCCTGGACCAGGCTCATGTCGATCTTGACCTTGTCGAAGTGGAGCTGGCTGAGCAGGCGAAGGCCGGCATTACCGGCGCCGACATCGTCGATCGCGACCTTGAAGCCCGCCTGCTGACACGCCGACAGGTGCTTGCGAAGCGCATCGAAGTCGGTGATGGCCTGGCGTTCCGTCAGCTCCAGCACGATCCGGCGCGGGTCGATGTCCCTGCCGCTCAGCATGCGGACCAGGAGCGCGACCGAGAACTCGGGCGCCTCCAGCGTGTGCGGGGAGAGGTTGAGGCTGAGGCTCTGGTCCGGCGCGAGGTCGCCCGCGCCGACCATCAGCGTCTCGAGGCAGAGGCGGTCCAGCTCGGCCGTCCGCCCAGTCGCCTCGGCGACGGCGAAGAGGCTGCTCGGGTCGTCGAAGCCGCTCCCCTTGACGGGCCGGACCAGGCCCTCGAAGCCCACGACGCGGCCTGTCGCAAGCTCGACGATCGGCTGATAGACGGGGGTAAGGGACGAGGCCCGGACCACGTCAACGATGGAGGCCGACGCCCGACGCATGGAAGGCTCGTCCATGGCGCGTTTCTGGCCCGGATCAAAGAGGCGAACGCTGGTTCGGCCCGACCGCTTGCATTCGAGCAGCGCCTGCTCGGCCTGGCCGACGAGGTCGTTGCGGGTGGCGGCCCTGCCCGGGGCGTCCGACACACCGGCGGAGATCGAGAACCCGCGCGGGGCCGCTGAACCCGCGCGGGGCTCGATGCAGGCGGCCAGCAGGCGCTGCACGACCATCGCGCCATCCTCGGCGCGGGTGCCGGGCATGAGGACCGCAAACTCGTCGCCACCCACCCGGAAAGCGAGGTCGCTCCGGCGCATCACCTTGCGGATCAGCCGGCTCAGCTCGACGATCAGCTGGTCGCCCGTGGCATAGCCGCCCGTGTCGTTGACGCTCCTGAAGTCATCGATGTCGATCACCACGAGGGCCAGGGGCCCCATCCCCGCGTGAACATTCTCCAGCAGCCGGTCCACCGTCTCGTGGAATGACCGGTGATTGCCGAGGCCCGTCAGGCGATCGCTCAGGGCCGGGTCCAGGGCGGCGGCCATGGCCGCGACCGACGCCGTGGGTGGCAGGCCTGCGGCCTCCTGGCGGCGCGCCTGGATGACGTCTTCGACCTGGCGCATGAGCCGGTTCGCGAGGCTCAGCGTCAGCACCGACCCGAGGGCGAACACCGCGGCGAAGCCGAGGAGCCACCACGCGGGCGCCTCGCCCAGCGCCTTGACCACCCTGGAGTTCGCGTCCAGCACCATGATCGTCGCCACGACCGCACCCGCCAGCCACGAGAAGATCGTGGTCGCCATCTGCAGCAGGGTGAATCGGCGTCGAACGCGGCGGGCCTCGGGGGTGGTGGCGCGGCGGCTGGAGGCGCGGCCGAATGCGGCGGCGGGGTCGCTGCTGGGGGTCTTGAGGGTCGACACAGTTGGGTCCTGTATCCCATGCCGGGGGCGACGACGGCATGCTCCAGTGGTCCGGACGGGGTAGCCGAAAGTACGCCCGCCAGCCCGGGGACCCGGTACGTCTGCCGGGCGACGGCTACGCGCCGCCGGTGAGGGCGCCCAGCCGCTCGGTCAGGCGGAGGTTCTCGCGGTAGTCGATCGGGACCTCGACGAGGGACGGTCCCGGGACGGCGAAGGCGCGCTCCAGGGTGCCGCGCAGCTCGCCCGCGGACTCCACCCGGAAGCCCTCGATGCCGAACGTGCGGGCGTAGGCAACCAGGTCCGGGTTCCCGAACTCGACGCCGAACGGCTTGCCGAACTCGTTGCGCTGCTTCCAGTCGATGAGGCCGTACCCGTTGTCGCGCCAGACCACGACGGTGACGTTGGCGCCGATCCGCTTGGCGGTCTCCAGCTCCTGGCTGTTCATCAGGAAGCCGCCGTCGCCACACAGGGCGACCACCCGCCGGTCGGGATGCACCAGCTTGGCCGCGATGGCGCCGGGCAGCGCGATGCCCATGGCCGCGAACCCGTTGGAGATGATCACGGTGTTTGGCTCGTAGGCCTGGTACAGCCGCGCCAGCCAGATCTTGTGGGCGCCCACGTCCGAGATGACGATGTCGTCGGGACCGAGCGCCGCCCGCAGCTCCGCGATCGCACGGCCGGGCTTGACCGGGAACCCGTCGTCGCTGGCGTATCCGGCGAGGTCGTTGAGAAGCGCCGTGCGGAGGTCCGCGTTGACCAGCGTCTCCCGCGTGGCATGGCGCTCGGAGGCGTTGCGGCCGCCGATGCCCCGCGGCAGGATGGCGGCCAGGAGCCGCTCCAGCGTCCCCTCGATGTCGCCCACCAGCTCCAGCTCGGGCCGGTAGCAGGTGTCGATCTCGGCCGGGGTGGTATCGATGTGGACGATCGGCTTGCTCCCGTCGGGGTTCCAGCGCGACGGCCCGTATTCGACCAGGTCGTAGCCGACGCAGATCACGAGGTCGGCCCGGTCGAAGCCGGCCAGCACATGGTCCCGGGCCTGGAGACCTACGGCCATCAGCGACAGGTGCGAGCGGTCATCGATGACGCCCTTGCCCATGAACGTCACCGCGACGGGGACGTGCAGACCCTTCGCGAAGGCCCGGAGCGCCCCGGACGCGTGGCGCCGGATCACGCCGTTCCCGGCCAGGACCAACGGCCGCTGCGAGGCGGCGATGAGCGCGGCCGCCCCCTCGATCGCCTCCTCCTTGGGCTCCGGGAAGCCGGGCCGATTGGGCGCGATGGGCCGAAGGTTGCGGGCGGGATCCAGCCGGGTGGCCGCCACGTTCTCGGGCAGCTCGATGTGGGTGGGGCCCGGCTTGGCGAGCCCGGCCACGCGGAAGGCCTTCCGGACCACCTCGGGGATCAGGTCCACCTGGCCGATGCTGGTGGACCACTTGGTGACCGGCTGGAACATCCGGACGATGTCCACCACCTGGTGGGCTTCCTTGTGGAGCTTGTCCGTTGACGCCTGGCCGGTCAGCGCGACCATCGGGGCGCGGTCGAGATACGCGTCCGCGATCCCTGTCACGAGGTTGGTGGCACCCGGGCCCAGCGTGGCCATCGCCACCGCGGACCGGCCGGTGAGCCTGCCCTAGACATCGGCCATGAACGCTGCGCCCTGTTCGTGACGCGTCGTGATGTGCCGGATCTCCGGGGTGCGCGACAGCGCGTCGAGCACATCCATGGTCTCCTCGCCCGGTACGGAGAAGACGTACTCCAGGCCTTCCGCGACGAGGCACTCCACGAGGAGGTCGGCGGCCGTTCGATTGTGGCTGGGATCGGGCACGCGTCGAATCCAGCCGATGGCCTCCGGCGCGCGACTCCCCGGCCAGCCCTCGGGGGCGGTCTGAACGGTGCGTGGCTGGCACGACCTGCCGCTGCCGGGCATCATGGGCCCGACCATGAATGACACCGCCAAGCCCGGACGCCTCGTCCTCCTGATCATCATCCTGCTGCTCGTGGCGACGCTGATCGCCGTGGCCGCAAGCTGGCGTGGGATGCCCGGCACGGGCCAGGGAGCGCCGGCGCCAACCGCCCCGGCGACGCGCGGCGCGCTCGCCTCCGCGGGGCCGAGCGGAGGCCCGGGATCCTCTTCGACGCCAGCCTCGAGTGCCCCGTCCGGCTCGGGCGGCCCGACGGCCAGCGGCGAGCGGACCCTCGCGGAACTGCTCGCCATGCTGGTGGTCTCGGCGGAGACCAGGGCCGGGTACGAGCGGACGCTCTTCCCGCACTGGATCGACGCCGACAAGAACGGCTGCGACACCCGCGACGAAGTCCTGATCGCCGAGGCGATCGTCAAGCCCACAGTGGGCGCCGGCTGCAGGCTGGGCGGCGGCCGATGGCTAAGCCCGTACGACGGGCTGGAGACGACCGACCCGGCGACGCTGGACATCGACCACATGGTCCCGCTCGCGGAGGCGTGGGACTCGGGAGCCGGGACCTGGACGACGGACCGCCGCCGGCTGTACGCCAACGACCTCGGTGTCGACTGGGCGCTGGTCGGCGTCACCGCCGGCGTCAACCGATCAAAGAGCGACCAGGACGCGGCGGAGTGGCTGCCGCCGCTCGTCTCGTATCGGTGCACCTACCAGAGCATGTGGCTGGCGGTCAAGGTCCGCTGGGCCCTGGCCGTGGACAGCGCCGAGCGCGCGGCCCTGGCCGCAGGGATCGCTGGATGCAGCAACCGGATGCCGGTGGCCATCGCCCCCTGATCGATCGGGTCGTCCTGTGCTCGTTCCTGGGGCGGTCGCGCACAATACGCCGAGCCACGACAATCGCAACATCGGGAGGAGTAGTCAGATGATCGGCGAATTCAAGGCGTTCCTGCTCAAAACCAATGCCCTGGCCCTGGCGGTCGGCGTGATCATTGGCACCGCCCTTGGCGGCGTGGTCAACTCGCTGGTCAACGACATCATCATGCCGCCGATCGGCGTCCTCCTGGGCGGCGTCGACTTCAGCGACCTGAAGATCATCCTGAAGGCCGCCATTGGCGACAAGCCCGAGGCCGCCATCGCCTACGGCTCGTTCATCAACGCCGTGGTGTCGTTCGTGATCATCGCGTTCATCGTGTGGCGGATCTCCAAACTGTTCCTCAAGGAGACCCCTGCGGCGCCGCCCGCACCCAGCAAGACCTGCCCGTTCTGCATGGAGGCGAATGTCGTGAACGCCTCCAAGTGCCGGGCCTGCACCAGCTCGATCTAGGACCGCCGGAGGGTCGCGGCGGCAACCGACCGCCGCGCCGGCACCGGCCCGCCGTCAACCCCGGGGATCTCGGCCCGCCGGCGGGCCGTTCGATTCCCCGGCGGACTCGCTAGCTGGCCGCCCGGTCGAAGGTGCCCAGCACGCGGACCATGGTCGAGACGGCGCGCAGATCCTGCAGCGCGGCCGCGCACTGGGGATCGGCCGCATCCGCGTCGATGTCCACGAGGAAGACGTACTCCCAGGCCCGCGCGTGGCCGGGCCGCGATTCGAGCTTGGACAAGTTGACCCCGCGCTGCGCAAACGCCTGGAGTGCCCGGAGCAGCGTTCCCGGCTCGTTGCGGACGGCGAAGGCAAGGCTGGTCCGACGCCCGCTGACCCGGTGCGACGCCGCGGGCCGAACGGTACCCTCGGCCCCAGGGCGGGTGATGACGAAGAAGCGCGTCCGGTTGTCTGGCACGGACTGCACGTCGGCCGCCAGCACCTCCAGCCCGAATAGCGCGGCGGCCCGCGGCGAGAGGACCGCGGCCGAGCCACGCTCCTGGCGATCGACGATCAGCTTGCCGGCGCCCGCGGTGTTGTAGGTGGTCAGCGTGGTCCATGGCCGCGTCCGGAGGAACGCCTCCGCCTGGCCCAAGGCCTGGATGTGCGAGTAGACGCGCTCGATCTCGTCGAGTCGCTGGCCCGGCAACGCGGCCAGGACCAGCCGGACCGGCACCACCACCTCGCCGACGATGATCAGCTCGTGCTCCAGGAGCAGGTCGTACGTCTCGCGGACGGTGCCGTTGACGAGGTTCTCGATCGGGACCACGCCGAGGTCCGCCTCGTCCGCGGTGACCGTCTGGAAGACCTGGAGGAAGCCCGGCACGGGCCGGCGCGGCACGTCCCCGGCGAAGGCCAGGGCGGCGTCCTCGGCGAAGGCGCCGGGCTCCCCCGAGTAGGCGACCAGGCCGATCGGGCGCGGCTGGGGCGGTGTCTCGCCGGTCGCGTGGGTCAATGCCCGAACCAGGACGTGGGGTCGTGGGGCGCGTCCGGGTCCAGCAGGGTCTGGTGATCGTGCGACGCCGCCTTGCCGGGCCTGCGCCGCACGGCCGCCCCGGCGGCATCGGCCCAGTGCGCCTCGGCGAGCATCGCGTTGATCGCCTGGATGTACGCCTCGATGGATGCCGCGATGATGTTGGTGCTCCGGACGCTCCCGGTGTAGCGGCCGTCGCCCCGCGCGCCGGCCAGGCCCTCGGGCGGCAGGATGACCACGGTCACCTGGCCCTCGGCGTCCGGGCCCTGCGCCACGGCGTGGACGTCATAGGAGACCAGCCTGGGGTGCCCCGCCAGGACCTCAGCCAGGGCCTCGTCGACCGCCGTGAAGAGCACGTCCACCGCGCCGTTGCCGGTGGCCGACGCCCGCCAGTGGTGTTCGCCGGCCGCGATGACCACGACGCAGCGGCTCTGCGCGTTGCTGCCGGATGTGATGCTCCAGCGCGCCAGCTGGAGCGCGGGCGCGGTCATCCCTGCTGCCCATCGGCCGCGCTCGTGGTGAAGTGCCGCTCGTCGCGACGGCGCAGCTCGGTGCCGCTCTTCCAGATGGCGTACTCCAGCGAATCGGCGAGCGCCTTGGCCGAGGCGGCGATGATGTTGGTATCCGAGCCCATCGTGGACCACTCCCGCGTCCCGTCGGCCGAGTCGATGATGACCCGGGTCCGCGCGCCGGTGGCGGCACCGCCATCGAGGATGCGCACCTTGTAGTCGAACAGGTGGACCGCGTCAATGGCCGGGTAGAACGCGCCCAGCGCCTTGCGCAGCGCGCTGTCCAGGGCGTTGACGGGCCCGTTGCCGTCGGCGGCCGTGTGGAGGACCTCGCCGTCCACCTCGACCTTGACGGTGGCCTCGGCCAGCAGCTCGCGGCCCTCGCGCTGCTCAGCCAGGACCGTGTAGTCCAGGATCCGGAACGGGACCACGTAGTCCTTCTGGTGACGCCGGATCAGCAGCTCGAACGAGGCTTCCGCCCCCTCGAACGCCTGACCCTCGGACTCCAGCTGCTTGATGAGCTTGCTCAGCTCCTTGGCGTCGAGGAGGCCCTCCAGGTCGAGGCCCAGCTGCTTGGCCCGGATCCCGGTGTTGGCCTTGCCGCCCAGCTCCGAGACCACAAGGCGGCCCTGGTTGCCGACCAGCGTGGGATCGATGTGCTGGTAGCTGCGCTCCACCTTGGCGACCGCGGCCCCATGAACGCCGCCCTTGTGGGCAAACGCGGACCGACCGACGTAGGGCTGGTAGTCGTCCGGGTTCTGGTTGGCAATCTCGGCGATGGTCCGCGACAGCTCGGTCAGGCCGGCCAGCTCGGGGCCCCGCCCGGGGACGAGGGCGTAGTCGGTCTTGGTGGCCAGGTTGCCCAGGATGCTGATGATGTTGGCGTTACCGCAGCGCTCGCCGTAGCCATTGACAGTGGCCTGGACATGGCGGACGCCCGCGGCCACCGCGGCCATGGAGTTGGCGACCGCCAGCTCCGCGTCGTTGTGGGTGTGGATGCCCCAGACCACGCCGGGGGCATCCCGGTCCCCCTCCAGGGAGGCCCGCACGTCCAGGACGATCCGCTGCAGGTCGTCCGTCAGGGTGCCGCCGTTGGTGTCGCACAGGACCAGCGTCCGGGCGCCGGCCTGGCGGGCGGCACGCAGGGTGCCCAGCGCGTACTCCCGGTCGGCCCGGTAGCCGTCGAAGAAGTGCTCCGCGTCGTACACGACTTCGCGACCGCGCTCGGCGAGGAACCGGACGCTGTCCGCCACCATGTCCAGGTTCTGGGCCGCGGAGGCGCCCAGGACCTCGGTGACGTGGAGCAGCCAGCTCTTGCCGAAGATGGTGACGACGGGCGTCTCCGCCGCCACCAGCTCGTTGAGGTTGGGGTCCTTCTCGGCCTTGTTGGAACGGTGACGGGTGGATCCGAAGGCCGCCAGCCTGGCCGTCTGCCACGTCATCTTCTTGGCCGCCGCGAAGAACTCGATGTCCTTGGGATTGCTGCCCGGCCAGCCGCCCTCGATGAACGGCATGCCGAACTCATCGAGCATGCGCGCCACCCGGATCTTGTCCGCCAGCGAGAGCGTGATGTTCTCGCCCTGCGTGCCATCACGGAGGGTGGTGTCGTACAGGATGACCGGGATGTCGGCGGACGGCTGGGTGGCGGAAGGGTGATCCTGGCTGGCCATGGCGGGTGCTCCGTGGGAGTGGGTCGCGAACGGGTCAGCGATCCTGGGCGGCTGCCGTCCTCGGCGCCGCCCCCGTAATCACGATCCGGTCCACGATCGCGGCCAGCATTGCCCGGGTTCCCACCGCGGTCAGCCCCGGTCCACCGCCGGCCGGCATCAGGTCCGGCGTGCGGAAGCCATCGTCGAGCGTGGCCGAGACGGCCGCCTCCAGCGCGTCGGCCGCGGCGGCCTCGCCGAGCGACCAGCGCAGGAGCATGGCGCCAGACATGATCGTGCCGACGGGATTGGCCTTGTCCTGCCCCGCGATGGTGGGTGCGGAGCCGTGGATGGGCTCATACAGGCCCAGCAGGCCGTGCGCCGTGCGGCGCTCCCCCAGCGAGGCGGACGGCAGCATCCCCAGCGATCCGGCCAGCACGCTGGCCTCGTCCGACAGGATGTCGCCGAACATGTTCTCGGTGACCAGGACGTCAAACGACGCGGGCCGGGTGACCAGGAACATCGCGCACGAATCCACTAGCTGGTGGGTCACCTCGACGCCCGCGAAGCTCGACCGCTCCTCCTCCACCACCTTGCGCCAGAGGCGCGAGGTGGCAAGGACGTTGGCCTTGTCCACGGAGACCAGGTTGCTCCGGCGGCCCTGGGCCAGCTGGAACGCCAGGCGAACCACGCGCCGGATCTGGGCCTCGGTGTACCAGAGGGTGTCGATGGCGGCGCGGCCGCCCTCGAACGACCGCTCCTCCGACGGCTTGCCGAAGTAGAGGCCCGAGGTGAGCTCGCGGACGATGAGCATGTCCACGCCCTCGAGGAGCTCGGGGCGGACCGGGGATGACGCCGCCAGGGCCGGGTGGACCCGGACCGGGCGGAGATTGGCGAACAGGTCCAGGCCGCCGCGCAGGGCGAAGAGCGCCTGCTCGGGACGGACCGGCGCGTTGGGGTTGTCCCACTTGGGGCCGCCGACGGCGCCCAGGTAGATGGCGTCCGACCCGCGGGCCACCTCGACGTCCTCGGGCCGGATGGCCACGCCCCAAGTGTCGATGCCGTTGCCGCCGGCGATGATCTCGGTCCATTCAAACGCGAACCCGAACGCCCGGCCGACGGCCTCGAGGGCCGTCCGACCGGCGGCGATGACCTCCGGCCCGATGCCGTCGCCGGGGACCGTGGCGACGCGGTAGGTGGCGCGGGCCGTCACGGGAGGTCCTCTGCGGCGCGCGGGCTCACGAACCCGGCCGAGACACCGTTGATCTCGGCGCCGTGGAGCTTGTTGACCGCCACTAGGTAGGCCCCCAGGGAGGCCTCGATGATGTTGGTGTGCAGCCCGTGCCCGGAGACCACGAGGGCGCCGGGGCCCTCGTCGGACGAGCGGCGGCAGCGGACCAGGACCTGGCCCTGGGCATCCTCGCCGGCGGAGACGGCCTTGATCTCGTACTCGGTCAGGACCGGGTGCCAGCCCAGGGCGGGCTGGAGCGTGTCGTCGACGGCCCGGAAGAGCGCATCGACCGGGCCGTTCCCGGTCGAGTCGGCGGAGCGCGTGACGCCCTCGACCGAGATCGACACGGAGCCGGCCGCCTTGCCCTCGTGCGAGGACGTGACGTTCCAGCCCGAGAGGACCACCGAGGAGGGCACCTCGGCGGCGCGCTGCTCGATGAGGGCGAGCAGGTCCGCGTCCGTGACCTCCTTCTTGGCGTCGGCCAGGGCGATCGCGGCCGTGTACAGGTCATCGAGCGCGGTTCCGGTGACCTCGTGCCCCAGGTCGCGCATCTTCTGCTGGAGGCCGCGCCGGCCGGACAGCTTGCCGATGGTCAGCTGGCTGCCGGTCAGCCCCACCGACTGCGGGGTCATGATCTCGTAGGTCAGCGGGTTCTTGATCACGCCGTCCTGGTGGATCCCGGACTCGTGGGCAAACGCGTTGGCGCCCACGATGGCCTTGTTGGGCTGGACCGCGAAGCCGGTCAGGTAGCTGACCAGGCGGCTGGCCGCGGTGAGCTGCTCCGTCTGGACCCGGCTGACGAGGTCCGGGAACTGCGTCGGGCGCGTCCGGAGGGCCATGACGACCTCCTCCAGTGACGCGTTGCCGGCGCGCTCGCCCAGGCCGTTGATGGTGACCTCCACCTGGCGGGCGCCGTTCTGAACGGCCGCCAGGGTGTTGGCCGTGGCCAGGCCCAGGTCGTTGTGGCAGTGGACCGACACGGTGGCGTCGCGGCCGACCAGGTCGACGGCGCGCCGGACCAGCGCCCCGAACTCGGACGGGATGGCATAGCCGACGGTGTCCGGGATGTTGATCGTGGAGGCGCCTGCCTCGACCACGGCCTCGTAGACCTGCATCAGGTAGTCGATGTCGGTCCGCGAGGCGTCCTCGGCGGAGAACTCGATCTCGGCGTCGGCGCCCAGCATCTTGCGGCCGTAGGCCGCCCACTTGACCGCCTCCTTGAGTGCCGTGGTGCGGTCGATGCGCAGCTTGTGCTTGAGGTGGATGTCCGACGTGGCGATGAAGACGTGGAGGTGCGGGCGCTCGGCGCCCTTGATCGCCTCGATCGCACGCTGCGGGTCGCCATCACGGCAGCGTGCCAGCGCTGCCACGCCGATCCCGCCGCGGGTCTCCAGCGCAATCCGGCGGACGGCCTCGAAGTCGCCCTCCGAGGCGGCCGGGAAGCCAGCCTCGATCACGTCAACCTTGAGGCGCACCAGCTGGCGGGCGACCTCCAGCTTCTCCGCGGCGGTCAGCCCGGCGCCGGGCGCCTGCTCCCCGTCCCGGAGGGTGGTGTCGAAGATCCGGACGTGGCCGGCCGGTACGCCCGGCATCAGTGCGCTCCGGGCTTGCCAGCGGCGGCCTGGGCCTGGCCGGCGGTGACCACGACCGGGTTCAGGAATGCCATTTGCGCGCGGAGGTCGGCGCCGACCTGCTCGATCTGGTGATCGCGATCCTGGGCGCGGAGCCGCTCGAACTCGTGGCGGCCGGTCTCGTTCTCCTCGATCCAGGCGTTGGCGAATGTCCCGTCCTGGATCTCGTGGAGGACCTGGCGCATGATGCCGCGGGTGCCCTCGTTGATGATCCGCGGGCCGCTGACGTAGTCGCCCCACTCCGCGGTGTCGGAGACGCTGAAGCGCATGAAGTTGAGGCCGCCGCGGTACATGAGGTCCACGATCAGCTTCAGCTCATGCATGGTCTCAAAATACGCCAGCTCCGGCTGGTAGCCGGCCTCGACGAGGGTCTCGAAGGCCATCTTGACCAGCGCCGAGGTGCCGCCGCACAGGACGGACTGCTCGCCGAACAGGTCGGTCTCGGTCTCTTCCTTGAAGGTGGTCTCCAGGACGCCGGCCCGAGTGCCGCCGATGGCGCGGGCATAGGCCAGGGTCCGGGCGCGAGCCGTGCCGGTCGCGTCACGATGGACCGCGAAGAGCGCGGGGACACCGCCGCCGGCCTGGAAGACGGTCCGGACAAGATGTCCCGGGCCCTTGGGCGCGACCATCCCGACGTCGATGCCGGGGGCAGGATCGATCCGGCCGAAGTGGATGTTGAAGCCGTGGGCGAAGAGCAGGAGCGCGCCGGGCTTCAGGTTTGGCCCGACCTCGGCGTCGTAGACCGCCTTCTGGGCGGTGTCCGGGACCAGGATCATGACCGCATCGGCGGCCTTGACCGCGTCCGCCACGTCCATGACCCGCAGGCCGGCCTCGGCCGCGATGGCGCGGCTCTTGGAGCCTGCCGCAAGCCCGACGACGACGTTGACGCCCGACTCGTGCAGGTTCAGGGCATGGGCGTGGCCCTGGCTGCCGTACCCGATGATCGCGACCGTCTGGCCGGCCAGGGCGCGGGGATCGGCATCGTTGTCGTAGTACATGCGTGCAGTCATCGTTTGAGCGCCTCCTCGATAGAGCCCGATCCGCGGCTCATGACGACCGCGCCGGTGCGTACCAGCTCCTTGATCCCGTAGGTTCGAACCATCGCGACGAAGCCGTCGATCTCGGCCTCGGTGCCAGTGACCTCGATGACAATGGACTCGGGGGTGAGGTCCACCACCCGCCCGCGCGAGAGCTCCACCACCTTGAGGATCTCCGGCCGGGTGGTGTCGGTGGCCCGGATCTTGACCAGCGCCAGCTCGTTCTCGATCGTCGTCTCGGCGGTGACATCCTGCACCTTGAGCACGTCGATCAGGCGGTAGAGCTGCTTGGCCGCCTGCTCCACGGCGACGTCGTCGCCCCGGAGCGTGATGGTCATCCGGCTGATATCGGGCTGGTCAGTGTGGCTCACGGCCAGCGAGTCGATGTTGAAGCTGCGTGCCCGCATCAGGCTGGCGACGCGGTTCAGGACCCCCGGCCGGTCCAGGACCAGCGCGATCAGGCGGTGGCGCCGGACCTCGCCGGTGCCGGGGACGTAGCGGTCGGGCGGGGCGGAGTGGCTGGGGGCGGCCGGTGAGCCGGGCAGGTGCCCGTTGGTGGGGTTGCTCATTCCTCGGGCCCGCCCCAAGTCTCGATCAGGTCGGACAGGCCCTTGCCGGCCGGCATCATCGGGAAGACGTTCTGCTCGCCGGTGATCTCGAACCAGATCAGAGCGGGCCCGTCCACCGACTGGGCGAAGCGGATGGCCTCGTCGACCTCGTCGGGCGTGGTGGCCTTGATGGCGGGGACCCCGTAGGCATCGGCCAGCTTGAGGTAGTCGGGTCCCAGGAGGTGCGCCGAGTGGTAGTTCCCGGCGTACACGATCTCCTGCCACTGCCGGATCATGCCCAGCTTCTTGTTGTCGAAGATGGCGACCTTGACCGGGATGTTGTCCTGGACCAGGGTCATGAGCTCCTGGCTGGTCATCTGGAAGCCGCCGTCGCCGGCGATCGCCCAGGTCTCCCGGTCGGGCCGACCCAGGGCCGCGCCCATCGCCGCCGGGAGGCTGAAGCCCATGGTGCCCAGGCCGCCCGAGCTGACGTGGGTGTTGGGGTGTCGGAAGCCGGCGTAGCGGGCCAGCCACATCTGGTTCTGGCCCACATCGGCGACATAGGTGGCCTCGTGGTTGGTCAGCTCGCCGATCCGCGTGACGACATAGTCCGCGGACAGCAGCCCATCGCGCCAGGCGCCGGAGCCGTGCCACGAGCTGGCCTCGGACTCCGCCCGCCAGGCGGCCAGCTGGGCCAGGTAGTCGCGGCGCTCCTGGGTGTCCACGGCGGGGACCATGGGCAACAGCGCCTTCATGACCCGCTTGGCATCGCCCACGATGGGAACCTCCACGGCGACGTTCTTGCCGATCTCGGCCGGGTCGATGTCGACATGGATGATCCGGGCGTACGGCGCGTACGTCTTCACGTTGCCGGTCACCCGGTCGTCGAAGCGCATCCCGAAGGCGATCAGCAGGTCGGCCGACTGGATGGCCCGGTTGGTGTGCTTCCAGCCGTGCATGCCCATGTAGCCGTAGGCCAGCGGGTGGGTCTCGTCCATGGCGCCGATGCCCAGCAGGGTCCACGCCACCGGGATCTGGGCCTTCTCAGCCAGGGCGACCAGCTCCTGCTCGGCGCCCGCGTGGAGCACGCCGTGGCCAGCCATGATCACCGGCCGGCGGGCCTGGGCGATCTCCTGGGCGGCCAGCTTGAGCTGCCGGTAGTGGCCGTCCAGGTTGGGCCGGAAGCCCGGCAGGCCGGCCACGATCTCCTCGTGCGAGGGGTGCGGCGCGCTGGTCTCCTGCTGGAGGGCGTCCTTGGTGATGTCCACGTGGACCGGCCCGGGGCGGCCCGTCCGCGCGATGTGGAACGCCTCGGCCAGGACCCGGGGCAGGTCGTTGGCGTCGCGGACGAGGTAGTTGTGCTTGGTCATCGGCAGCGTGATGCCGTTGATGTCGATCTCCTGGAACGCATCCTTGCCCAGGAGCGCGCCGGGGACATTGCCGGTGATGGCCACCATGGGGACGGAGTCAAGCTGCGCGGTGCCGATGCCCGTGACCAGGTTGGTGGCGCCCGGGCCGGAGGTGCCAACGCACACGCCCACCTGGCCGGTGACCCGCGCGTAGCCGTCGGCCGCGTGCGCGCCGCCCTGCTCGTGGCGGACCAGGATGTGCCGGAGCTCGGGGTAGTCGCCCAGCACGTCGTACAGGGGCAGGATCACGCCGCCCGGGTAGCTGAAGAACGTGTGGACGCCCTGGCGGATCAGGGACTCGCACACGACGTCGGCGCCGATCCGCTGGCGCTTGCCGGCGACGCGGCCGGCGGCCGCGGCGGCGGCGGATGATCCGTCTCGAAGCATCTCGCGCTGGGCACGCTCGACGGCCGCGGCGTGGGCCGTGCCGGCGCCCGGCACGTGGTTGCGCCGCTCCGCCCCGCGCGGGGGCGCCTCGTGCGCAGGTGCCGCCGGCGCGGCCGGCGCCGAGCCAGGCTCCCCGGCGGAGGCGGCGCCCCCGTCCGGACCGCGACGCCCGCCGGCGCCGCCCTTCGTCATCGTCATCGTGCTGGCCCTCCGTGGCCCCGGGCCGGCCGTCCCCGCTGGATCCGGCCCGGACATACAACAAGACCCTCGCCTCCCGGCGAGGGTCCCTTCGGTCCTCGGTGTCTCAGTGCGCTAGCGGCGCCCGATCCTCCGTGATCCTCCGTTCCCTCGCCGGGAGCCGGTAATGAGGCCACCAAGGTCCTCAAGACCGAGCAGGAGCGAGCGAATAAGGGAGAGGAGGGCTACCTCGAGGTCCCCGGAGGTGTCCACCGGCATGTGCACGCGCCGACCGTCCGTCGTGACCACGACGGCGATGGGGCGGCGATCCCGGTTGTTGAACAGACCCACGGAGCGTGTGCCTCCAAGGCTGCACCAGCCGACGCCTCTGGCGCCAGTGGCGGCAGTCTACGGCCTGCCTCCCGATCGCGCAAGACATCCCGCCCGTACCACACCGCACCGCCCAAGGGTACTGGACTGCACAGGCCACCCGGGGCGCCCCTGACGACGACTACCCAAGCCCGAACTCCGACCTCCGGCCCGGAGTGACCGCCCGAGCCCGCAGGAAGACGAGCGCCGCGGCGCGGCCGGCCGGCGTCAACGCCGTGACGGATAGATCGGCATGCTGCCAGTCCTCGCGCGGCGGACGCTTCTCGTCCAGGAGGCCGAACAGGCGCCAGTGGTACAGCGCACGGTGAGCAGCCCAGCCGGCCTGCTGTTCGCTGACCAAATCGCGGCCGGTCATCCAGCCCTGCGCCGTGATGACCGGCCCGACCGCCTGCTCGAGCGAGTGGGCGACGGCTGGACCAGCCAGCGAACGGTGGGCGACGATCTCGCTGAGCATCTTGAGGTACTCGTTCTCGCACGCGAGCGTCGTCGAGACGTCACGGAAGAGCGCGGCAGGATCCTCGGCCAGCAGCAGGCCACGCCGTGATGTCGTGAGCCGCCGTGCGCGTGGCCCGAGGAGGTGCGGCCGGCGGGCGGTGTCGCGGAGCACGCCCAACTGGTGGACATCGGCCTCGCTCCGTGGCCGCCCTTCGAACGGCCACCAGCCGAACCGCTCAGCCGCCTCCTGCACCAGCGGCGGCGGCAGGTAGCCCGCCTTCGTGAGCGGCACACCCTCACGGCACCGCTCCAGCAGCCAGCGTATCGGAGCAGTCGACACGGCTGCGTCATTGGCGTCCACGCTCACGGGCTCGAGGAGGTCCATGGCCGCGCGCGCCGACTCTCGCCAGGCTCGCAGGGACGCGGGACGCGCCCGCGCGACCCAAGTGTCGGCCCGCTCGCCAAGGACCGAGGCCGCACGGGCCGCCCCGCCGTCACCGACGAGAGCCCTGAGGACCTCGTCGCAGATCGCGGCAGCGACCGTCCGCCACGAGCCCCTGCCGGGCCGGAGCCTCCCCGCCACGATCGCCTCCTCCAGCGCCGTCTCGACCGCGCCGCGGGCCCAGGCTTCTTCGAGCCCGGAGACCTCGCCCCATACCAGGAGCCCGGTGTCGGGCGGCTCGACGCCGGAGGCGCTGCGAGCCGCCTGGAACGCGGTGAACCCCTTCCCGGGCGCCTCGTCCCACGCGGCGAGGACCCTTGCGGTCGTGGCTGACCGGGCGATGGCCGCGTACCGGTCGAGGCCGAGGAGCGAGAGGAGCACCGCCGTCGCCTCGGCGACCGGCCCCCGCAGCTGCTCGGGGGAACGCTGCGCCAGGTCGTACCAGAGGTACTGCTGGAGGCCCGCCTGCGTGATGCGCTCCTCGCCCTCGTCCGCGGTCAGGCCGTCGGCAGCCACCCGCATCCGGCGCGCCAGCACCTCGTCGTGCCGGCCGACCCACGCGATCACCCCGTCGACACGTTCAGCGCTCACGGCCGCCAGCTCCGGGACACAGGACCCATGACCCTCTGGCGACCCCCGCGAGCACCGGATCGACGAGGGAGGCCGCCAGGCCGTGTCCCGCGCCGAGGTCCGGATCGAGCCCCATGTCGCGGCACATCCGGCCATAGGCGACACGCCAGTCGGCCGGTGGCCCAGGCAGCCGCGCTGGCAGCGGGTGCGTTGCCCGCCCGTCGAACGTGATCTTGAGCGCCTCCCGGAGGCGGCGGGCGTCCAGGGTCGCTGCGCCTGCGACCAGCACGAGGTCGACGAGGTCCTTGACCCGCGCGCTCGCGACGCTCCGCTCGCCGTACGAGCGGCTGTACGCGTGGACCTTCTCGGCGACCGCGAACGCCAGCGGGAGGGCGGGGACCGCGACGGGATCGATGCCGGCGAAGGCCAGCAGGTCGGGCCCGTGGAGCCGGTCGGGCTCGATACCGAGAGGCGGGTCAAACCCGACGTCGAGCACGAACTCGTCGACGGTGCGGCCCGCGAGCTCGGCGACCACGTGGTACCGGACCGCCGCGCCGTCGGCGCCCGGGAGGAGGGCACCCGCGCGCTCGATGGCGAAGCTGAAGAAGTCGCCGGGGTCGATGGCCTGGGCCGCGAGCAGGTCGGCGGTGGCGGAGACCTCATCGCCGCGCATCACGAGGTCGACGTCCCTGGTGGTCCGCGCACGGTCGCCGAAGCGGTAGTCGAGCGCGAGGGCGCCCTTGAGGATCCAGCGGTCCGGGGCCACCGCCACGAGGCGAGTGATCAGCCGGTCGAAGGCGACCTCCTTGCGGAGCCGGGCCAGCGACGGCCCGCCGGCGCGGCTGGCCGCATCGAGCCGTGCCTCGAGCGCCTAGCGGAAGGGCGGCGCGGAGGCGTACCGCATCACACGGCCCCCGACAGCGCGGCCTCGACCAGCCGTTGGACCCGCCGCCCGCGGATGGCTGCGGCCTCGCGGAGGAGCGAGGGGGGCGTCATCCCGCGCGCGATGGCGGCGCGCGCGGCTGCTGTGGCCTGGTCAGGCGCGACGCCGGCGGCCGCGACGTCGGCGATCGTGCGGGCAGGCGCCGTCACCCGCATGCCGCGCCGCGTGACGACGTCGCCTGACTCAAGGGCGTGGGTGGTCGTGTGGATGACCACGCCGTCCTGGGGCACGAGGCGACGGCGGCTCCTTGGCACCGTGAGGTGCACCCGGTCCGCGATGACGTCGGCAAGATCGAGGACTTGGGGCGCGGACTCGTGGGAGACCCCCGCCTCCGGCGCCTGCCGGAGCCACGCCGCAACGATCTCGTCGCCGGGCTGGACCGGGTAGTCCCGGAACCGGTACAGACCCCGGGCGATGCGCGCGAACCTGCCCGAGCGCACATGGTGACTGAGCAGTGCCGAGCTGAAGCCTTGTGCGGCCGCCTGGGACGCCGTGAAGCAGCCCGCCTGGGTGCCGGCCATGACGAAGAGCGCCTCATGGTCCGGGCGATCGAAGATGTCGTCGATACCAAAAAGCATATTACGGAACCCAACGACACTACAACGAAAGCGTCATCGATACGGGTCCAACTCTCGCACGGCCTCGGCGGTCAGTCGCGTCCCGGTTGCCGGCATGAGGATCAGGCCGCCATACTCGCGCGCGAGAACGCCCGCCGGTGCCTCTGGTACCCTCTTGGTCCCCCATCGCCGCACATGGAACCACCGAATGACCACCCCGCGAACCCTCGTCGACAAGATCTGGGACGCGCACGTCGTCTCCCAGGACCAGGGCGCGCCCAGCGTCCTGGCGATCGACCTGCACCTCATCCACGAGGTCACCAGCCCCCAGGCGTTCACCGGCCTCCGCACACGCGGCATCCGCGTGGCGCACCCGGAGCGGACCATCGCAACCGCGGACCACTCCATCCCCACCACGCCGCGCGGCCTGCCCATCCTTGACCAGATGGCCGCCGCCCAGGTGAAGCAGCTCGAGGACAACTGCCGCGAGTTCGGGATCCCCATCCACGGCATCGGCAGCCCGCACCAGGGCATCGTCCACATCATCGGCCCGGAGCTGGGGCTCACCCAGCCGGGCATGACGATCGTGTGCGGGGACAGCCATACGGCCACGCATGGCGCGTTCGGGGCGCTGGCGTTCGGCATCGGGACCAGCGAGGTGGAGATGGTCCTGGCCACCCAGTGCCTGCTCCAGCGCCGGCCCAGCACCTACGAGGTGTGCGTCGAGGGCGCGCTGGCGCCGGGCGTGGGGGCCAAGGACATCATCCTGGCGCTCATCGCGCAGATCGGGATTGGCGGCGGCACGGGGCACGTCTTCGAGTACACCGGGGCGGCCATCCGCGCGCTGACCATGGAGCAGCGGATGACCATCTGCAACATGAGCATCGAGGGCGGCGCCCGCGCCGGCCTGATCGCCCCCGACGACGTCACCATTCAGTACATCAAGGGACGGCCGTGCGCGCCGACCGGCGCCGCCTGGGACGCGGCCGTCGCGGCGTGGCGCAGCCTCCCGTCGGACCCGGGCGCCACGTACGACAAGACCATCACCATCGACGCGTCGGCCCTGGAGCCGATGGTCACCTACGGCACCAACCCCGGGATGGGCATCCCCATCAGCGCGCGGGTCCCGTCGCCGGCATCGGTGGAGGACCCGTCCCAGCGCCGCGCGCTGGAGCGCGCCCTGGAGTACATGGACCTGCAGCCCGGCCAGGCCATCCTGGGCCAGAAGATCGACGTGGTCTTCATCGGCTCGTGCACCAACGGCCGGATCAGCGACCTGCGCCTGGCCGCCGCCGCGCTCCAGGGCCACCACGTGGCCCCCGGGGTCCGGATGATGGTGGTCCCGGGCTCCGAAGAGGTGAAGCGGGAAGCCGAGGCCGAGGGCCTGGGCGAGATCTTCAAGGCCGCCGGGGCCGAATGGCGCGAGGCCGGCTGCAGCATGTGCATCGCGATGAACGGGGACCAGCTGTCGCCCGGGCAGTACGCGATCAGCACCTCCAACCGCAACTTCGAAGGCCGCCAGGGCAAGGGCGGCCGAACCTTCCTGGCCTCGCCGCTGACCGCGGCCGCGTCGGCGATCGCCGGCGTGGTGGCCGATCCCAGGACGCTCGCCGGCATCGAGCGCTCCGCCAGCGTGGGGGGCCGCTGACCGTGGCTGCACCGTATCGCGTCTTTCGCTCGGCGATCATCCCGCTGCCGATGGAGAACATCGACACGGACCAGATCGTCCCCGCGCGCTACCTCAAGGTCACGGACAAGCTGGGCCTGGGCGAGGCGCTCTTCCGCGACTACCGGTTCGAGGAGGACGGCTCGCTCAAAGAGCCGCGCTTCATCCTGGACCGGCCCGAGATGCAGGGCCGCCAGGTGCTCCTGGCCGGCGACAACTTTGGCGCCGGGTCGTCGCGCGAACACGCCCCGTGGGCCCTGGCGTCGTGGGGCGTGCGGGCGATCATCTCCACGTCGTTCGCCGACATCTTCAACAACAACAGCCTGAAGAACGGCGTGCTCCCCATCCGGGTTGACCCGGAGACGCACCGCCAACTGTTCGAGATGGTGGCGGACCACCCCGACGCCGAGCTGACCATCGACTTGTCCGAGCAGGGCATCCTGCTCCCGGACGGCTCGACGATCGGCTTCGACGTGGATCCCTTCGCCAAGCTGATGATGCTGGCCGGCACCGACGAGCTGGGCTACCTGCTGGGCAAGCGCGACGAGATCTCCGGCTGGGAGGCCGCCAATCCGGCCCGCGTCGACACCATGCTGAGCGAGGTCGCCTGAGCGTCGCTCGCCACCCGTGCGTCACGCGTGCGTCACGCGCGCTGGCCGGTGACCGGGCGCTGGGTGCGATGACCGGGGCGACATGATGCGGACCGGACGCGCCACGGCATGAATCCCTTCGACCTGCTCGCGGTCCTGTTCTTCGTCATCGCGGTCCTGTTGGGCTTCCGCAGCGGCCTGCTCCCCCAGCTGGGCGGGATCGGCGGCGCCGCCACCGGTGGCCTGATCGCCATCTGGCTCCTGCCCATCGTGGAGCCGCGCCTGGAGGCGCTCGATCCCACGGTCCGGGCGCTCGCGGTCCTGGCGGGCCTGATCTTTGCCGTGGGCCTGGGCGATGGCGTGGGCGCGGCCGTCGGACGATGGGCCGGCAACAAGCTGGGCGGCGGCCTCCTGGGCGCGCTGGACCGGATGTCGGGGGCGGCGGGCGGGGCGCTCCAGGGCATCCTGGTGATCTGGCTGGCCGGTGGGCTCCTCGCCGTAGGCCCCCTGCCCTCCCTCGCACGGGCGGCACAGACGTCCGCCGCGGTCCGAACGCTGGACAAGGTCTTGGCGCCGCCGACCAGCTTCGCCTCGACGCTGGGCCGGCTCCTGGATGCCTCGGGGCTGCCGGACTTCTTCATCGGCCTGGAGCCCCTCCCCCGGCCACCGGTGGACCTCCCCACGGACCCGCTGGTCCAGGCCATCGCCCAGGCCATCGGTGCCAGCACGGTCAAGGTGGTCGCCTCCACCTGCGGGCTGCAGTCGAGCGGGACGGGCTTCTCCAACGCGCCGGGCTATATCGTGACCAACGCCCACGTGGTAGCCGGCGGCCGAACCATCCGGGTGGACCACCAGGGCACGCTGTACGACGCGACGCCGGTGCTCTTCGACCCGTCGCTGGACGTGGCGGTCCTGTTCGTGCCCAAGCTGCTGATCATCCCGCTGCTGTTCGCGGCGAAGGACCCGGAGCGCGGCGCACTGGGCGCGTCCTTCGGCCACCCTGGCGGCGGCGCGCTGACGGTGATCCCCTCCGCGGTCACCGGCGCCTACGACGCCCGCGGGCTGGACATCTACGGGACGGTCGAGATCACCCGGCGGATCATCGAGCTCCACGCGGCCATCGACCGGGGGGACAGCGGCGGCCCGTTCGTCCTGCTGGACGGCACGGTTGGCGGAGTCGTATTCGCCGAGGCACGGACCGATGCCGCGGTGGGCTACGCCCTCTCCCCAGTGGCGGTCGCCGCGGCGGTGGGCCCGGCGATCGGCAAGACCATGGCCGTGGCCGTGGGCGCCTGCACGAAGTGAGCCCGGGCGAGCCACCGGCGGCCGACGGCGCAGGAGTCGCGGCCCTCGGCGACCTCGCCGTCACGCAGCTCGGCGACCCGGCCGTCGCGGCGCTGGCGGCGGACTTCTGGGAGACCCAGCTTCGCTGGGACCCCGTCTACGCGACCATCATCGGCGACCGCCGGTTCGATGATCGGCTGGAGGACCGCACCCCGGCCGCGCGCGCGGCGTACCGAGCCCAGGTCACGGCACTGCTGGATCGTGCCTCCGGGCTGGAGGCTGTCCCGCCGGCCGACGAGGACCGCCTCACGCTGGGCGCGCTCCGGTCGCTGGCCGAGGGCCAGGTCGACGCGGTCGACGCGGGGCTGGAGGACTGGACGGTCGATCCCATCGACGGCATCCAGACGTTCATCCTGGACCTCCCCGACTACCAGCCCATCGCCACGCCGGAGCAGGGCGCCGCGTACCTGGCACGCATCCACGCGATCGGGCCCGCGCTCGACGCGCTCGTGGACCGCCTTCACGCGGGCCTCGCGGTGGGCCGCGTTGCTGTTCATCAGCCCGTCGCCCGCGTCATCGACGAGCTCCTGGAGACCGCCTGGGCGCCGCCCGCGGACTGGAGCCTGGTCCGGCCCGCCGCCGAGCTGGCGGCCTCCAACCCGCCGGGCTGGGCGCCGGGCGAGGCAGACGAGCTGCGCCGGGCGGTGGAGGCCGCGATCTCCGACGTGGTGAGCCCCGCGTTTGTCCGCTACTGGGAGATGCTCCGCGGCGTGATCCTGCCGGCCACCCGGCCCCCGGAGCGCCCCGGCCTCCTCCACGTCCCGGACGGTGATGCCGCCTATGCCCGACTCTCCCGTCTGCACACGACCACCTCGCAGCGCCCCGACGAGTTGCACCGGATCGGCCTGGCGGAGCTGGAGCGGATCGACGCGGAGCTGGCCGCGCTGGGCCGGCGCGTCCTGGGAACCCAGGACCTGCCCGCCACCCTGGCCCGCCTCCGGGCGGATGCGACGCTCCGGTTCGCCACCCGCGACCAGATCCTGGGGGCGGCGCAGGCCAACCTTGCCCGCGCCAGTGCGGCGATTCCGGCCTGGTTTGGACGCCTCCCACTGGCCGGCTGCGAGGTCGCGGCCATCCCGGCGCATTCGGAGGCGCACCAGACCATCGCTTACTACTCGTGGCCCGCGCCGGACGGCGCCCGCCCGGGCCGCTTCTTCGTGAACCTGTTCGAGCCCGAGACCCGGCCCCGCTACGAGGCCGCCGCGCTCGCGTTCCACGAATCCGTCCCGGGGCACCACCTCCAGCTGGCCATCGCACAGGAGCTCACCGGCCTGCCCGCCTTCCGGCGCTTCCTGGGCGCCACCAGCTACATCGAAGGCTGGGGCCTGTACAGCGAACGGCTGGCGGACGAGATGGGGCTCTACCCCACCGACCTCGACCGGATCGGCATCCTCTCGTTCGACGCGTGGCGGGCCTGTCGCCTGGTGGTGGACACCGGGTTGCACGCGTTCGGCTGGACGCGTGACCAGGCGATCCAGCTCCTGGGGGACCACACGGCGCTGGGCGACAACAACATCCGCAACGAGGTGGATCGCTACATCGTCCTGCCCGGCCAGGCACTGGCCTACAAGGTGGGGCAGTTGGAACTGCTCCGCCTGCGCAGCGTCGCCCGGGAGGCGCTGGGCGAACGCTTCGATATTCGCGCGTTCCACGACGTGGTCCTGGGTTCGGGAGCGCTCCCGCTGCCGGTCCTGGGTCGCCTGGTGGAGCGCTGGGTCACGGAGCGCGTCGCGGCTGGCTGACCCGGTCGTCCGCGCCATACACTGCGTGCAGATAGGCCGCGCGTGCAGACGCGCCGGCCACCGATGACCACCTCGCCCGCAGCCGGAGATCCGCATCCGATGGCCAACCAGCGCCACCCCTACGACCAGCCCAGCGACCCGGCCAAGCGCCACTCGGCCGCGCTCACCGACGGGCCGGACCGCGCCGCGGCACGCGCGATGCTCAAGGCCATCGGGTTCACGGACGCGGACCTGGCCAAGCCCATCGTGGGCGTGGCCACCACGTGGATCGAGACCATGCCGTGCAACTTCAACCAGCGGCGGCTGGCGGAGCACGTCAAGGCTGGCATCCGGGCCGCCGGTGGCACCCCCATGGAGTTCAACACGGTCGCGGTCAGCGACGGCGTCTCGATGGGCACCGAGGGGATGAAGTCGTCGCTGGTCAGCCGTGAGGTGATCGCCGACAGTATCGAGCTGGTCGTCCGCGGCCACCTGATGGACGGCGTGGTCTGCCTGGTGGGCTGCGACAAGACCATCCCGGGCGCGGCCATCGCGCTGGGCCGGATGGACGTCCCAGGCCTCGTCCTGTACAACGGCACCATCCTGCCCGGCGTGTACAAGGGCAAGCGCGAGGCCACGGTCGTCACCGTCTTCGAGGCGATCGGGGCCTACCGGGCCGGCAAGATCACGCTGGACGAGCTGTACGAGGTGGAGAACGCCTCCTGCCCCGGCGCCGGGGCGTGCGGCGGCCAGTACACGGCCAACACCATGAGCATGGCGATGGAGTTCCTGGGCCTCTCCCCTGCCGGCCTCAACGCCATCCCGGCCGAGGATCCCGCCAAGGACGCGGCGGCGTACCGCTGCGGCGAGCTGGTCATGGACCTGGTCCGCGAGGACAAGCGCCCCAGCCGGTATGTGACCCGCAAGGCGATCGAGAACGCGATCGCCGGGATCGCCGGCAGCGGCGGCTCCACCAACGGCGTCCTGCACATGCTGGCGATCGCCCACCAGTACGGGATCCCGCTCACGATCGACGAGTTCGGCGAGATCGCCGACCGCACGCCCATCGTCGCGGACATGGTCCCCGGCGGGCGGTACACGGCCGCGGACCTGTATGACGCCGGAGGCGTGGCGCTGGTCGCCCGCGAGCTGCTCAAGGGCGGCAAGATCCACGGTGACGTGGAGAACGTCGACGGCCGGACCACGGCCCAGATCGCCGGGACGGCCACGGCCGGGGAAACGGCCGGGCAGAAGGTCGTGGTCCCGTTCGAGACGCCGATCAAGCCGGTCGGTGGCCTGACGATCCTGCGCGGCAGCCTGGCGCCCGACGGCTGCGTCGTGAAGCTGGCCGGCCACGAGCGACGGCTCCATCGCGGCCCGGCCCGGGTCTTCGATTCCGAGAACGCCTGCTACGACGCGGTCCGCGGGCAGCGCATCCAGCCCGGCGACGTCGTGGTGATCCGCAACGAGGGCCCGGTTGGCGGCCCCGGCATGCAGGAGATGCTGAGCGTCACGGCGGCGCTGGTCGGCGTGGGGCTGGGCGACCAGGTCTCGCTGATCACCGACGGCCGGTTCTCCGGCGGGACCCACGGGCTCATGATCGGCCATGTGGCGCCGGAGGCGGCCCTAGGTGGGCCCATCGCGCTGGTCCACGAAGGCGACATCATCACCGTCGACGTGGACCGCAAGGCCGTGGACCTGGAGGTGCCCGCCGACGAGCTGGCCCGCCGACGAGCCGCGTGGGCGCCGCCGGCCCCCCGCTATACGTCGGGCGTGCTGGCGAAGTACGCGGCGCTGGTCTCCTCGGCCTCCGAGGGCGCCGTGACCACGGGTTCCCGGCTCCAGGAGCTGCTCAAGCGGAGCTGAGGCCGCCGGCGGGGTCACGGGGAGGAGGACGAGGATGCTTGCCGATCCGGCGACACATGACGCCATCGTCGCCCTGGTCCACGAGACCTACCGGCGCCTCTCGACGCCCGGCTCGGACCCCGCGGCGCTGATGGCCCACCCCGACTTCGCCGTCGCGGGCCCCGGCCTGGACGAGCCCGCGTACGAGGCCGCGGATACGCGCGGGATGACCGAAGCGGTCGCGTCGTGGGCGTTCACGTGGACGGCGGAGAGCATCGCCGTCTGGTGCGCGGGCAACGTCGCGTGGGCCCAGATCCTTCGCTCCGTGCGAACCCGCCGGAACGGCGCGGAGGATGACGTCCCCTACTGGACGACGGGGGTGTTCGCCCGCGACGCGGCGGGCTGGCGGGGGCGGTACTGGGGCGGCGCCGAGCCACAGGCCAATCCGCGTGTCTGACGCCGGTCAATCCGTCGGCCTCGCCATCCTGGACGACTACGCGAACGCCGCCCTGGCGGCCGCCGACTGGAGCCCGCTGATGGGACGGGTCGAGCGGCTCACCGTCTTCGACCGCCCGTTCGCGTCCGAGGACGAGGCCGCCACTGCCCTTGAGGGCTTCGACGTCGTGGTCGCCATGCGCGAGCGGACGCCGTTCCCCGCCCGCCTCCTTCATCGCCTCCCGCGCCTCCGCCTGCTGGTCACCACCGGGATGCGCAACAACTCGTTCGACCTGCCCGCGGCGCGGGCCCAGGGCGTGGTCGTGTGCGGCACGCGCGGAGTGGGCAGCCCCACGTCCGAGCTGGCAATCGGCCTCCTGATCGCGCTGGTCCGCGACATCCCCGGCCAGGAGCGCTCGCTCCGCGAGGGACGGTGGCAGACGCGGCCGGGCATTGGCCTTGCGGGCAAGACGCTGGGGATCGCGGGACTGGGCACCGTGGGCGGCGCGGTGGCGAGAGCCGCACTGGCCATGGGCATGGACGTGATCGCCTGGAGCCCCAACCTGACGGCTGAGCGCGCCGCCGCGCATGGCGTCCGCCGGGTCGAGAAGGCCGAGCTCTTCGGGACGGCGGACGTCGTGACGCTGCACCTGGTGCTGTCCGACCGGACCCGCGAGATCGTGGGCGCCGCGGACCTGGCCCTCATGCGGCCTGGCGCGTTCCTCGTGAACACGGCCCGGGCCGGGCTGGTGGACCAGGACGCGCTGTTCGCGGCCCTGGCGGGTCGCCGGATCGCCGGCGCGGCGATGGACGTCTACGAGCGGGAGCCGCTGCCGGCGGGACACCGCCTGCTGGGCCTGGACAACGTGCTGCTCACGCCGCACCTGGGCTACGCGACGGCGGACAACTTCACGCGGATGTACAGGGACGCCATCGAGGACATCGTGGCCTGGCTGGACGGGAGCCCCATCCGCGAGCTGGGGTAGGCGCGGAGGAGCGACAGGGCGCCGGGCCCGGCGCGGGCGTGCCCCATCAGTCGTGTTCGGCCGCGTCCACCTCGCCGGGCTCCACCAGCTCATCGCCCGTGCCCCCGTCCGCGGCCCGCCAGGCCTCCAGCCCCGCACGCTCCTCGCGCACCACCAGCCCCAGCTCAGCCAGCCGGCCCAGGTGGGCCGCCAGCGTCCGGATCGCGTTGACACGGAGCCCCCTGGAGAGCCCCTCCCACGTCGCGTCGTCCCAGGCGAACGGGCGCACCTCGTACGCCGTCCGCGCCCCGGCCTCGACCGCGCGCAGCACCCGCCGACCGCGCTCCTCCTGGTGCTCCAGGATCTGGCGGGAGCGCGCGACCAGGTCGAAGACATGGCCGTGCCCCGGGAGCGCCACCAGGTCCGCGCGCTCAACGAACCCCCGCAACGACGCGAGGTAGTTGGGTAGCGGGTTGCCCGGGTTGTCCTGGTCGATGCCGATGTTGGGCGAGGCGGTGGGCAGGATATGGTCGCCCAACAGCAGGAGCCTGTGGGCGTCCTCGTGGATGATGACGTGGCCCGGCGTGTGGCCCGGCGTCCACTCCACGCGGAGCCGGAGCGGGCCTACGGGAATTATCTCGCCGCCGTCCAGAAGGACGTCGGGGTTGAGCGGCCGGCTGGACATCTTCTCCATCCGGGCGGCCAGCCACGCGTGTCCCTCGTCCTGGGGGACGCCCTGCGACCCCAGCCAGGCGAACGTCCGCTCGCGGTAGCCCGCGCGGTCGCCGTTGCGGACGCGGTGGAAGTCAAGGTCGCGGCGATGCAGCACCACCCGGGCGCCCGCGGCCTGGAAGCGATGGGCGTTGCCGTAGTGGTCGGGGTGGGCGTGTGTCACCACGATCGTGCCGATGTCGGCGGGCGCAAGGCCCCGCGCGTCCAACTCCGCTTCCAGCGCCGGCCAGGATGGATCGTCCGCGGGCGCGCAGTCCACCATGAGGCGCTCCCTCCCCGCGCTGAAGAGGTAGACCGAGGTCTCCCGGATGTGGAGCTGCGGCGCCGGGATCCGGAGCTGCTCGACCGTGAACCCGTCGCCGTCGAGCCGCCAGGCCCCGGGCTCGCCCGCGAGGAAGGTCACCGCCCCGCGGTGATCAGCGCGAGGTCTTGGGCAGCCAGCGCGTCAGTCGCGCATCCACCCACCCGACGACCCACAGCGCGATGAACGCGACCACGATGATGACGACCAGGATGGCGAGGACCAGGGAGGCGTCGAACCGGCCGCTGCCGTCCTTGACCAGCTTGCCCAGGCCGACGATGGCGATGAACATCTCGCCGTTGAGCATGCCCTTGACGGCACGCCCGGTGGCCAGCCGGATCCCGGCCATGATCAGGGGCGTCGCCGACGGAAGCACGATCCGTGTCCAGGTCTTGATGCGCGGAGCGTTGAACGCCCGGCCCATCTCCAGCATCTCCGGGGGGACGGTGTGGACGGCGGTCACCGTGTTGACCACCATGATCCAGGTGGAGTACATAAAGATGACCGCCACGATCGACCAGCGCTCGAGACCCCAGATCGCGAAGAAGATGGGGGCGAAGACGAGCGACGGCGCCGTGAGCAGCGCGTTGATGTAGATGTCCAGCGCCGCGTCCAGCTTCCGGAACGCGCCCATCAGCAGGCCCAGGCCGACGCCGAAGACCACGGAGACGATGAACCCCAGCACCAGGTTTGTCAGGCTGGTGCCCAGGGCCGCCATGATCTCGGCCTGGTTGATGGCAAGCTCGTTCAGGACCGACGAGAGCGGCGGGAAGAACGGCTGGTTGAGGCTCCGGCCAAGGAGCTCCCAGCCACCGACGAGGACGATGAACGAGGCCACCGTGGGCCAGGCCTCCAGGCGGCTGAGGAAGCCGGGCGACACAACCCGTGCTGGGGTGGGCGCGACGGCGGCCATCAGGGCTTTGTCGCGGCCGCCTGGCCGGCCTGGCGCGCGCGGCGCACATCGCTGTGCATGGCCCGCAGGTTGCTCCAGAGGAGGCCGACCATGGCCGTGAACTCACCGGAGCTCTCGACCGAGTCGAGGTGGGTGGAGCGGGGGCGCGCCATGGGAATGTCCAGGATCTGGTCGATCCGGCCCGGGCGGGGCCGCATGAGGACCACCCGGTCACCCAGCAGCACGGCCTCTTCCATCGAGTGCGTGATGAAGACGACCGTGGTCCGGGTAGCTTCCCAGATCCGCAGCAGCTCCTCCTGGAGGAGGCGGCGGGTCTGCTCGTCCAGGGCCCCGAACGGCTCGTCCATCAGGAGCACCTTGGGTGAGACGGCGAGTGCCCGCGCCAGGCCCACGCGCTGCTGCATGCCGCCGGACAGCTCGCCCGGGAGCCGCTTCTCGAAGCCGCCGAGACCGACCATCTCGATGAGCTCGAGCGCCTTGAGCTCGCGGGTCTTCTTGTCGACGCCCTGCATCTCGAGGCCGAACGCGACGTTGGTCAGGACGTTGTCCCACGGCATCAGCGCAAAGCTCTGGAACACCATGGCCCGCTCCGGGCCGGGACCGGTGACGGGCTTGCCGTCCACGAGGACCTCGCCCGTGTCATGGGGGACCAGGCCGGCGATCACGCGGAGCAGGGTGGTCTTGCCGCAGCCGCTGGGGCCCAGGACGGTCAGGAACTCGTTGTCGCGAACGATGAGGTCAACGTCCTTGAGCGCCTGAACCGGCTCGGAGCCCTTCCGCCCGGGGAAGGCCTTGCTGACGCCCTTGATCTCGATCACTGGGGTGGTGCTCCTGCTGCGGGGTCGGGGGCTGGCGTTGGGCGGGACCGCGGAGGCCTGGACGCCCGGATCAGCGGCCGAACGAGGGGGTCTTCCGCCACGGCGTCACCCGGCGCTCGACCCAGCGGACGAACTGGATCAGGAGGAGGGCCTCGAAGACCACGATGATGATGAGGGCGTACAGGCGGGGGCCGTCGAGCTGCGCATCGTACCGCTGGATCAGGTTGCCCAGGCCGACGGCGATGAACAGGAGCTCGATGATCACCATGCCGGTGATGGCCCGGCCCAGGCCCAGCCGGACGCCGGTCATGATGGCGGGCAGGGACCCCGGCAGGAGGATGCGTCGCCAGATGGAGAGTTCGCCGGCGCCGAAGCAGCGGGCCATCTCGATGAGCGACGGGTCAATCTGGCGAATACCCGCCCGGCTGTTGACGACGAGCATCACGATGGCGAACAGCACGATGAGGATGACGCGGGTTGGCATCGCGCCGTCCCGCACGCCCAGCGACATGACCAGGAGCGGGATGACCGCGGCCATGGGCGTCACGAGCAGGATGCTGATGTACAGGTTGGCGAACCGCTCGATCGTCCGGAAGCGGCCGATGAGCAGGCCGAACGGGACCCCCAGCGCCACCGAGATGGCGAACCCGATGAGCAACGCGCCGTTGCTCTGGTACAGGGCGTCCCACAGCTTGGCGGACTCGTCGCCGCTGTAGCCGGGGATCAGGAGCTTGGGGATCGCCGCCATCGTGTCCGTGAAGGTGGGGATCAGCATGCTCTTGTGACTGAGTGTGGCCAGCTGCCAGACCGTGCCGAAGATGGCGAGGGCGATGAGGCGATACAGGGCCGAGGAGTCGAGCACGCGCCGGACGAGGCTCACCTTCTGGGAAGGAAGCGTTGTTTCAGCCACGTGCTCGGTCCCCTCGAGTCCCTGTGTCTTCAGGTCAGCGGATCAGGCGCGACTTACGCCGGCCCGAGGTTCTTGAGGACGACGTTCAGCCACGTCAGGTCGGACGCCTGCTGCAGGGTCAGGCCCTTGTCAAGCGAGCCACCGTCGGTGAAGAACTTGATGGTGTAGGTGATGTCGGCCTCGGCCGCGCCGCCATCGCCCGGGAAGAGCTTCTTCTCGGCGTAGGCCTTGGCGATGATGTCGATGGTCGCGGGATCGATCGTCTTTGGGACCCACTTCTGGGCGAGCGACTTGAGGTAGCCGCCCGTGGCGTCCGCGTTGATCTTGCGGTTCTGCTTGATGACCTCGGTCATCAGCGCGAGGACGTCGCCGGGGTTCGCGGCCATCCAGTTGCTGTTCGCGGCGATCATCGAAGGCTTCAGGTTCGGCAGATCGGTGCTGAAGTTGGCGACGATGCCGAACTTGCTGGCATTGGCGCCCGAGGTGGTGTTGTAGGCGTCGCCGAGCTCGAGCTCGCCGATGTCGATCTGGCCGTTGCGAAGGGCGGCGGCGCGCACGTCAGAGCCCTGGATGAAGACTTCCTGGGGCTTGGTGGTGGCGGCGCAGTTGGTCTTCATCCAGATGGCGGCCATGGCGGTCGAGACCGCGGACGCCGTGTGATGGGCCCAGATCTTGCCGTTGGTGTCGTCGCACTTCTTGATGGACGAGATGCCGGTCAGCGTCCACTCGTTGTTGAGGCGGTTCCCGATCGTCTTGATGGGGCCGTTCTTCTGGGCCGCGACGAGGAACGACAGGGTCGTGCCGGACGTGACCTGGAACTGGCCGTTGACGATGCCTTCAACGATCAGGTTGGACTGCGCGATCTCCGGGGTGTCGATCGTGTAGCCAGTCTTGTTGAGGACGTCGATGGCCTCCATCATCGCCACCGAGGAGATGCCCCGGGACGTGAAGGCGACGGTGAACTTCTTGCTCCCGGCCAGCGGGACGGCCGTGGGGGCCACGCTGGCGGCGGCGCTCGGAGCGGCCGTCTTGGGGGCCGCCGTGGGGGCCGGGGTGGCGGCAGCCGAGCAGGCCGTGACGACCAGCCCCGCCGTCAGCACCAGGCTGACCGCCTTGTTGTTGAAGCGGATGCGCATGAAGTCCTCCCTATGTGCCGATATCGACACTCGCCGAGCAGCCGTATAGCCTCCCCTCTCAGGGTCGCGGCCCGGCTACGATACAGCACGCGTGCAAGAGCGCCACGCCGTTTTTGGGCGATCGCCCGAGGCCATCCGGCGCGATTGCGCGGCATCCGGTCCCGGTCTGGCGGGCCCGCCAACTCGTCGTCGGCCGACCGATCTCCCAAGGAGCCCCGCCATGGTCCGCCTCCACACCAACCTGTGCGACCGTCTCGGCATCGAGCATCCGATCGTCCAGGCGGGGATGGCCGTCCACGGCGCCGAGGAGATCCCGCCCTCGCCAGTCGCCCTGGTCGCCGCGGTCTCGAACGGCGGCGGGCTGGGCGTCCTGGGTGACAACTTCCACGACCTCGACGAGATGGAGGCGGCCATCCGCCAGGTGAAGGCGCTCGTGGGGGCGCGCCCGTTCGGCGTCGACTTCCTGATTCCGGCCAGCCGCGAGGAGGTCACCACCAGCGACAACCGCGAGGCCTACCGGCAGGCCGTCGCCGCCCACCCCCGGCACGCCGCATTCGTGGCGGCGCTCATCGAGACCCATGGCCTGACTCCGGCCGAGCCGGCGGACCGCGCCCCAATCTCGACGGCGGTCCTCCGCCGGAAGATCGAGCTGGTGCTCGACCACCGCGTCCCCGTCTTCGCGGCCGCAGCCGGCGAGCCGCCCGAGTGGTTCACCGCCGCCGGCCACGCCCAGGGGATGCAGTTCATCGGGATGTGCGGGGCGGTTCGCCATGCGCACCGGCAGGTGCAGGCCGGGGTGGACATCATCACGGCCCAGGGCACCGAGGCCGGCGGCCACACCGGCAACGTCGCCACGTTTGTCCTGGTGCCCCAGGTCGTCTCCGCAGTGGCGCCCCGCCCGGTGCTGGCCGCCGGCGGCATCGGGACGGGACGGCAGATGGCGGCCGCGCTGGCGCTCGGGGCGCAGGGCGTCTGGGTGGGGACCGCGTTCCTGGCGTCCGAGGAGACGGGGATTCCAGCGGCCCACCAGGCGCAGATCCTCGCCAGCCCGTCCGAGGCCTTCACCCTCAGCCGGTACGCCTCCGGGAAGCAGCAGCGCGGGCTGATCAGCCCGATCAAGGATGCGTGGGCCGCCTCGGGGCTGGAGCCCCTGGCGTTCCCCATCCAGCGCCTGCTCCAGGAGCCACTCCTCCGAGCAGCGCGGGCCGCCGGCCGCTGGGACCTGGTCCCCAACCTGGCCGGCCAGGTCGCGGGGATGATCACCGAGCGGCGGCCGGCGGCGCAGATCCTGCGCGACATGGTGGACGAGGCCGCCGCCGCGATCGAGGACCTGGGCGCGTTGGTCGTCCGGCAACGCTGAGCCGGGGTCCCGCGGCCGCCTACAATCGCGGCTCGTGCGAGCCGATGGCGGTCGTCCGGGCCGGTCGTCGCACCCAGCGTCGGTGGCAGCCATGACCGCCAGCCAGATGCGCCTCGGGCTGTTCATCCGACCCGCCGGGTTCTCCGTGGCCGCCTGGCGCCACCCGGGCTCGCAGCCCGACGCCAACGTCAACTTTGGGCACTTCGCGGAGCTGGCGCGCACGGCGGAGCGCGGCTGCTTCGACATGCTCTTCTCGGCCGATGGCCTGTCGGCGGAGACCGTCGGGGGCCGGTCCAGCATGCATCGGATGTCGCATGTGGTCTGGATCGAGCCCGCCACGCTGCTGGCGGCCCTGGCGGCCGTCACGACCCACATCGGCCTCGTGTGCACGGCCAGCACCACCTACGAGGAGCCGTACTCCATCGCTCGGCGGTTCGCGTCGCTCGACCTGGTCAGCGGCGGACGCGCCGGCTGGAACCTGGTGACCACGGCAAATCCCGCCGCCGCGAAGAACTACAGCCTGGACGCCCACCCGCCAAAGGCGGACCGCTATCGGCGGGCGCGCGAGTTCGTCGATGTCGTCGTGGGCCTGTGGGACAGCTGGGACGGCGACGCGTTCGTGCGCGACCAGGCTTCGGGCGTCTTCTTCGACCCCGCGAAGATGCACGCGCTGGGGCACGCGGGCGAACACTTCCGCGTGGAGGGTCCGCTCAACGTGGCCCGGTCGCCGCAGGGCCGCCCCGTCGTGGTGCAGGCCGGGGCGTCCGAGGCCGGGCGTCAGCTCGCGGCCGAGACCGCCGAGGTGGTCTTCTGCGCCACCCCCACCATCGAGGAGGCCCGCGCCTTCTACGCGGACGTCAAGCGCCGGATGCCGGCGGCGGGCCGTGAACCGGATGAGCTGAAGATCATGCCGGGCATCTTCGTGACGGTGGGGCGCACCGAAGAGGAGGCCCGCGAGAAGCGCGCGCTCCTGCAGGACCTCATCCACCCGGCGGTCGGGCTGGGCCTGCTGTCGAAGCACGTCGGGCTGGACTTGACCGAGCTGGACCCCGATGGCCCGTTCCCGGAGCTGCCCGAAGGGCACGACAAGATCCACCTCTACCGCGCCCAGGTGGTCAGCGACCTGGCGAAGCGCGAGGGCCTGAACCTTGGCCAGCTGGCCATCCTGTTCGCCGACGGGCGCGGCCACTTCGAGGTCTGCGGCACGCCGGGCCAGGTCGTGGACGCGATGGAGGCATGGTTCACGACCGGTGCCGCCGACGGCTTCAACGTCCTGCCGCCGGTGCTCCCGGCGTCCCTGGACGACTTCGTGGATCTCGTGGTCCCAGAGCTCCAGCGGCGCGGGCTCTTCCGCGAGCGCTACGAGGAGACGACGCTGCGGGGCCACCTGGGTCTCAGCGTCCCGAACCGTGGCGTCCGGCCCATCCCGCGCCCGGGTCCCGCCGGCCGGGCTGATCGGCCGGGCTGATCGGCCGGGCTGACCGCCGGCGAGGTTGGCCGGGCTGACCGCCGGCGAGGTTGGCCGGGCTGACCGCCGGCGAGGTTGGCCGCGCTGTCGGCCGGCGAGGTTGGCCGCGCTGTCGGCCGGCGAGGTTGGCCGCGCTGTCGGCCGGCGAGGTTGGCCAACTTCATCTGGCCGACCGCCGGCACGAGAGGCCGGGCCAATCCGGGTCGGGCCGCACTTCTGGCCCCGGCCGAATCTGGGCTCCACCGGATTCCCACCCCGATGTCATACGGCGTCCGCCCACCAGCCTGGACGGCTGGCGCCGGCCGAAATCGGCGGCATTCCCCACCGGGTGCCCGGGCTGTGGCCATTCGGTGACGTCGAGAGCCTCTCCGGCGTCGGGACGGGCCCGATCTTCGGCCACCTCTCGCCCAATGCCATCCCCTTGGGAATCTGGCAAACCCGGCCGCGAAGTCCGAGGCGGCGACAGCCGGCCGCGAAGTCCGGGGCGGCGAGGCCCCGATCGATCCGCCCGACTGGCCGAATTCGGCCCCGGACCATGGCTACAATCGGCCGGAGATCATGATCAGCCCCATCGCCCTCACGGGCGACGCGCGGGCGCCATCACACCCGGGAGTCAGCCCGGGCACGCGAGGTGCGACGATGGACTTTGAACTGTCTGAAGAACACCAGATGCTCCGGGACATGGTCCGGACGTTCGTCGACAAGGAGCTCATCCCGCTCGAGAACGCGCTGGGCCCCAACCGCGAGATCACGCCGGACGTCATGAAGGGCATCCAGGCGAAGACCAAGGAGATGGGCCTCTGGATGCTCGACGTGCCGGAGGAGTACGGCGGCGCCGGGCTGGACCTGATGAGCCGGTGCATCATCGACGAGCAGGTCGGACGCACGTCCCTGTTCCACTGGCACTGGTATCCCACCTTCGGCCCCGCCCTGCGCCCGGTGCTCCTGCACTGCAACGAGGAGCAGAAGCAGCGCTTCCTCTGGCCGGTCCTGCGCGGCGAGATCCGGATCTGCTTCGCGCAGACCGAGCCAGACGCGGGGAGCGACCCCGCGAACCTGCGCACGCGCGCGGTCCGCGACGGCGACGACTACGTCATCAACGGCAACAAGCGGTTCATCACCGCGGCCGGCGAGTCGCAGTACGCGCAGCTGATGGCCGCGACGGATCCCGAGAAGGGCTCCAAGGGCGGGATCACCTGCTTCATCGTGGATCTCAAGGCCAAGGGCGTGACGGTCACGGAGAGCTGGCCCAACATCACCGGCGAGTGTCTCTGGGAGATCGCTCTCGACAACGTCCGGGTCCCGGCCGCTAACATCATCGGCGAGGTGGGCCAGGGCTTTGAGCTGGGCCAGAAGTTCCTGACCGAGGCGCGGATCAAGGCGCATGGCGCCCGGTCCGTGGGCGCGGCGCAGCGCTGCCTGGACATGATGATCGAGTACAGCCAGCAGCGGGTCACGTTCGGCCAGCCGCTATCGGACCGGCAGGCCATCCAGTTCATGATCGTGGACTCGGCGATGGAGATCCGCATGGTCCGCAACCTGGTCTACGAGTGCGCGTGGCGCAGCGACCGGGGCGAGGACATCCGCGACCTGTCGTACATGGTCAAGATCCAGGGCACCGAGATGGTCACCCGCGTCGCGGATCGCGCCATCCAGATCCACGGCGGCATGGGCGTCAGCCGCGAGCTGCCGCTGGAGCACTTCTACCGCGAGGCCCGCGCCGTCCGGATCAACGAGGGCGCCACCGAGGTGCTCCGCTGGCGCCTGGCGCGCAACCTGATGCGCAAGCCCAAGCGGAGCTGATGACGGCTCAGGCCGGTGGGGGCGCCTCCGGGACCACCCGGCCCCCCGCCATCACATCGCGTCCCCGCGTCCTGGAGATCAGCAGCCCTATCACGGCGGCGGCCGGCCGCTTCCTGGCCGACGCCGGCGCCGAGGTGGTCAAGGTGGAGGCCCCGACGCCGGGCGTTGCCGCGCCGGCGGTTGGCGAAGCGCTCGCGCTCCGGCTCTACCGCGACACGGACAAGCGGTCGATCACGATCGACCTGGCTTCGGCCGCCGGCCGGGCGGTCCTCAGGCGCCTGGCGCCCAACTTTGACATCGTCCTGGAATCCGGCGAGCCCGGCTGGCTGGCGTCCATCGACGCCGGCTGGGACGCGCTCCACGCCGCCAACCCTGGGCTGACGCTGGCGTCCATCACGCCCTTCGGCCAGTGGGGGCCGTACAGCCACTACAAGGCCGACGACCTGGTGGTCTTCGCCATGGGCGGGATGATGTTCGTCTCCGGCGTGCCGGAGCTGCCGCCCGTGATCGCTCCGTGCGAGCAGGGCTTCGTGGCCGGGGGCATCCACGCGGCGATGGCCGCGCTGGCCTGCTGGCGGGCGACGCGCCTGCGCGGGTCGCCCGGTGAGTGGATCGACGTCTCCCTGGTGGAGGCGCTGGCCGCCCAGGAGAACACGATCACCAACTTCAAGGGCGGCAGTGACTTCACCCGGCGCGAAGGCAGCCAGCACCGCAACGGGAACCCGGGCCGCGTCTTCCGCTGCAAGGACGGCTACGTCCACCTGCTGATCCAGCACGACGAGCAGGTCTGGGCGCGCTTCGTGGCCTGGCTGGGCAACCCGCCGGAACTCCAGGGCGAGGGCTTCGAGACTCTGCTGGCCCGGCGCAGCAAGGCCGACATCATTACGGAGACCACCGCCCGAATCCTGCTCACGCGCACGCGCGAGGAGATCTTTGACGGCGGCCAGGAGGCGCACCTGCCCATCGCGGCGGTCTTCTCCATCACGGAGGCGCTGGCCGACCCGCAGGTGGTCCACATGAACGTGCTGGAACGGGTGCCGGGGGGCGGAGCCGCCGGCCCGGCCGAAGCCGGCTACCGGACCCTCCGGCCGCCCTTCCAGCGGGGTCGAAGCCTGCCGGCGAGGCGCCCGGCGCCGACGCCCGGGCAGGACACGGAGGCGGTTCTGGCCGAGCTGGGGCTGGGAGCCGACGAGATCGCGCAGCTGCGGAGGGACGGCGTTGTCTAGCGAAGGGGCTCGCCCCGTGGCCCGGTCTGCGTCCCGGCCGATGCCCCTCGCCGGCGTCCGGATCCTCGCCTTCACCCATGTTGCCGCCGGGCCGTACTGCACGCTCCAGCTGGCGGCCCTGGGCGCGGAGGTGATCAAGGTGGAATCGTCCACCCGGATCGACTTGTGGCGCTGGGACAAGAACCGCGACCCCGAGCGGTCGCTGCGGTTCATCGACCACAACAAGAACGCGCGGAGCGTGACGCTCAACCTCAAGACGGACGAGGGCCGCGCGCTGGCGAAGGAGTTGGCCGCGAAGTCCGACGTGGTCATCGAGAACTTCGCCGCCGGCGTCCTGGACCGGCTGGGGCTGGGCTGGGACGTGCTCTCCCGGGGTCGCGAGGACCTGATCCTGGTGCACATGTCCGGGCTGGGCGCGTCCGGTCCACGCTCCGCCTACGTCACGTATGGCCCCAGCATGATGGCCATCTCCGGGATGACCCACCTCTGGAACCAGCCCGAGCGCGAGGAGCCGGTGGGCTCTCAGACCTCCTACCCGGACTACCTGGTGGGCTCGTACGCGGCGTACGCGATTGTCGCGGCGCTGGTCGACCGGGACATGGAGGGGGCCGGGCGCGAAATCGACCTGATCCAGCTGGACGTGGTCGAGACCGCGATGGGGCCCGCGGTGGTCGCCGCTGCGAACGAGCTGGCGCCGGTGGGGCCGAAGGGGAACCGGGTGCCCGATGCGGTCCCGCACGACACGTACCCGTGCGTGGGCGGCAACGACGACTGGTGCGTCATCTCCGTTGCGACCGACGACGAGTGGGCTTCGCTGGCCGGGCTCATCGGCGGCGCAGCGGCGGCTCCGCGGTTCGCTTCGGCGGCCGGGCGGGTCGCGGCGCGGGCGGAGATCGATGGGATCGTGGGCGCCTGGACGCGCGAGCGCTCGGCACACCAGGTGTTCGAGGCCTGCCAGTCCGTGGGCGTTGCCGCTGGGGTCGTGGCCACGGGCCGCGACCTGATGCAGGATCGTCACCTCGCCGAGCGCGGCTTCCTGCTGGAGATGGAGCACGCGGCGATGGGCCCGGTCAAGCTGCCGGGCCTGGCCTTCCGCTTCGACCACGACCCGCTCCCCACCTGGCGCCTGGGCCCGCTCATGGGCCAGGACAACGTCTACGTGCTGGGCGAGGTCCTGGGCCGCTCCCCCGCCGACATCGCCCGCCTGGAATCCGAGGGCGTCGTCAAGTAGCCTCGGGGCGGCGCTGCCGGCGCGCCCCGCCATCCGATCTCTATCCCGCCGCGGGTCGCGCGGGCGCCGGCCGCGTCCGTCCTCGCCGACCCTCGCCGACCCTCGCCGACCCGCGCCGACCCGCGCCGAGTTTCCCCAGTACGCGCACCCAGTGAGCACTATCCAAGGCTGCCAGCGCGACCGGGGGCGGTCCAAGCGTGGCAGCGCGGCCAGTGCTTCCAGTACGCGCACCCAGTGAATGTACTGGCACGAATTCCGACGTAGCGTTCATGGGGTGGACGTACTGCGATTTCGTGCCGCTCGGGGCCGCTCGGGGCCGCTCGGGGCCGGGCGGGGTGCGGCGGGGTGCGCCAGGGCCGGCGGCAGTGCGGCTGAGATCCGCCTCGGCCTCCGGAATCGAAACGGCCCCGGCCGCAAGGCCGGGGCCGTGATTCGGAACGGGGTTACGCGAGGACGAACTGCGGGATCTTGAGGTCGTCCGTCGACTGCTCGTAGATCATCTTGACGCGGACGCCGATCCGGACCTTCTCCACGTCGTCCGTGCGGACGTTGGCCATGATCCGGACGCCCTCGTCCAGCTCCACGTTGACCACCGCGTACGGCTCCATGCCCTTGAATGCGGGCTGGGGCGATCGAATGATGGTGTACGAGTAGATGGTGCCGTTGCCCGAGACCGGGACGTAGCCCAGGTTGGGGGACATGCAGTTGGGGCACAGCGCGTGCGGGTAGAAGTGGACGGCGCCGCAGTCGCCGCACTTGGGAATGGCGAGGGCCTCGGCGTTGACGCTGTCCCAGTAGCGCCGGGTGATGCTGGTGGGGACCGGAACGGGTCGCTCCTTGCCTTCCATGGTCAGACCTCCAGGACCGCAGCGACGCTGGTGTTCCAGTTGCGCAGGTAGTTGACGTAGCCGATGCCCGTCACCAGCGCGTTCTTGGGGTTGGGGATCTGGCGATCCCCGCCCTCGCCGCGCAGCTGGCGAATGGCCTCCACCGGCTGGATCATGCCGGCCGACAGGCCTGGCTGGCCCGCGGAGATCTGGCCGCCGCCCGTGTTGAGCGGCAGCTTGCCCAGGTGGGACAGGTCCGTTGCAGCGATGAACGCCGGCCCCTCGCCCTTGGCACAGAAGCCCAGGTCCTCCACCGCCAGGACGAGCGCGACCGTGAAGTCGTCGTACGGCTGGAGCTGATCCACGTCGTCGTGACGCAGGCCGGCCATGGCCAGCGCCTTGGGCCCGGAGATCGAGAAACCGGTCTTGGTCACATCGGGCAGCGGGTTGGCGGCGTCGAAGTTGTGGCTCTCCGAGTAGCCAGTCAGGTAGACCGGCTTGTCCGTGAGCTGGCGGGCGCGCTTGCCGCTGGTGACGATGAGGGCGAGGCCGCCGTCGCAATGCATGACGCAGTCGAGGAGGCGGATCCCCTCGCCGATGATCTTGGAGGCGTAGTAGTCCTCGCGGGTCATCGGCGTGCGCAGCAGCGCGAGCGGGTTGAGCTCGGCGTGACGGCGCTGGGTCATGGCGATCTTGCACATCGCCTCGCCCGGGTCCGTGTACTGGTGCTTGTAGCGGTTGACGATGAGGCCGAAGAGGCCTGGCGGGCCGGCCGGGCCGTAGGCCTCCTCGAACTCCACCCGGTAGCCCACCTGCTTCTTGGGCTCGATGGTGGGCACGTCGGCCATGGCGACCAGCACGGTCTCGGCGAAGCCGGCCTTGATCGCCGCCCCGGCACGCGCGATGGCCGCGACCGGCGAGCCACCCCCGATGTCCACGCTCTCCAGCCAGCCGGGGGACATGCCCAGGGCCTCGGCGGCGAGGATGCTCCAGAACGGGCTGCCGCCGCTGCCCAGCGCGGCGTTGGTGATCAGGCCATCGATCTCGGCCTTCTCGACCCCCGTGGCACGCATCGCCCCGGATGCGGCCTCGGAGAGCCAGTCGAAGATGTCGCGACCACTCTTGCGCTTGGACGGCGCCTCGTAGTAGCCCGCGATCGCGATCTCACGATCCATGCTCACTCTCCGGCTACTTGCCCTGCCAGACCGGTGGACGCTTCTCGACAAAGGAGCGTGGCCCCTCCTTCGAGTCCTCCGTCTGGCCGAGCAGGATGGCGAGGTCGGCCTCCAGGCGGAGACCCTCCTCCAGCGACAGGTCGAGGCCCTTGTTGATGGCCTCCTTGATGAACCGCGCCGACACCGGCGCCCCCTTGAGGATGGTGGCCGCCAGGCGGTGGGCCGCGGGCAGCAGGTCGGCCGGCTCGACGACCTCGTTGACCAGGCCGATGCGATAGGCCTCGGCCGCGTCGATGGGCTCCCCGGTCAGGGCGATCTTCATGGCGTGGCCCGGGCCGACCAGGCGCGAGAGGCGCTGGCTGCCGCCCGCGCCCGGCATGATGCCGCGCCGGATCTCGGTCAGGCCGATCTTCGCGTTGGTCGCGGCGATGCGGAGGTCGCACGCGAGCGAGATCTCCAGTCCGCCGCCCAGGCACCAGCCGTGGATGGCGGCGATGGTGGGCCGGTCCACGGCCGCGAGGGCCTTGTGCATGGTGGCAATCCCGGGCCGGACCCGGCTGGCGCGCTTCTCGATGAAGCTCACCTGCTCCGCGGCGCGCTCCTTGAGGTCGAGGCCCGCCGAGAACGCCTTCTCGCCCGCGCCCGTGACAATCACCACGCGGACATCGGGGTCCTGGTTGAAACCGGCGCACGCGTCGATGAACTCGCGCGTGAGCTGTGCGTTGAACGCGTTCATCGCGTCCGGACGGTTGAGCGTCAGCGTCGCGACGTGATCCTCGACGGTGACAATGATCGCTTCGTAGCCAGCTTCCGACATGTCCGCCCCTCCTGCAGGTGGGCCTTCCCCGCGCCCATGCTACCCGATCAGGGACCCGCGAAAACCCTCCAGGAGGCACAGCCGAGGGTTCGGCCGTGCCAACTCCTGGCCACTCCGGGGCGGCCCGGGACCGGGTCGCGAGGGGGTAGAATCGCGGCCCGGCCCGTGCGCGCGCGCCTCGCCGGTGAAGGGACGTCGACGACCAGAGGTGGGCCCGTGCGGGCGCGCCTGCGGGCGACGCGCCTGCGGGCGAGCACCCGCGATCACGAGAGGAGCGACCTGATGGCCATCGCCCAGCCTGAGACCACCATCGTGCAGGCCCCCATGCGGATCGGCGGCAAGGACGTCACCACGGACACGTGGATCGACGTGACCAACCCCGCGGACATCCGCGAGATCGTGGGCCGCGTCCCGGTGGGCACCGCCGAGCACGCCATCGCGGCCACCGAGGCCGCCCAGCGGGCGTTCCCCGTCTGGTCCGGCATGCCTCCCGCCGAACGCGCGGCACGGATCCGCGCCGCGGGCCAGGCGCTCCTCGCCGATGCCGAGGCACGGGCCATCCTCCTCGCCCGCGAATGTGGCTGCCTGATGGCCGAGGCCAAGGGCGGCGTGCTCAACTGCGTCCGCGTCATGGACTATTACGCCAAGGTGGGGGAGAGCTTCCACTTCGAGGAGGACCTGCCCAGCCCCAACGGCCGCGTGATCGTGGTTCGAGAGGCGATGGGCGTGAGCGCCGTCATCGTGCCGTGGAACTCGCCCACCTACCTGGGCTTCCTGGCCCTGGGCCCGGTGCTCATGGCCGGCAACACGGTGGTGGTCAAGCCGCCCACCGAGGCACCGCTGGCGCTGATGGACAGCCTCAAGGTGCTGGAGCCCTTCTTCCCCGAGGGCACCATCAACTGGGTGACCGGCCCGGGCAGCACCGTGGGCGCCGCGCTCATGAGCGCCCCGCTGGTCCGCAAGATCAACTTCACGGGCAGCACCCAGGTGGGCAAGGACGTCCTGCGCAACGCGGCGGCCACCATCAAGCGCGTCTCGCTGGAGCTGGGCGGCAACGACCCGGCCATCGTCCTCGACGACGTGGACCTCGACTTCGTCGTGCCGGAGCTCGTCCAGGGCGTCTTCGGCCTGTCGGGCCAGATCTGCTACGACGTCAAGCGGATCTACGTCCAGGAGTCGCGCTACAAGGCCTTCGTGGACCAGTTCACCCAGGTGACCGATCAGTTCGTGGTGGGCAACGGCCTCAACCCGCGCTCCACCCTGGGCCCCCTGGTGAACCAGAAGCAGCAGAAGTGGGTCAACGGCCTCATCGACGACGCGCGGACCCGCGGCGCGACGGTCAGCCAGGTGGGCAGCAAGCTCGACGAGGCCGCCTGGCCGTATGGCTGGTACGTCCTGCCCGCCGTCATCAGCGATGTCGACCAGTCCTTTGAGGTCGTCAGCTGCGAGCAGTTCGGACCCATCATCCCGATCATCCCGTTCAAGACCGTCGAGCAGGCGGTCGAGATGGCCAACGACAGCAACTACGGCCTGTGCTCCTCGGTCTGGACGCCGGACGAGGACCGCGCCTGGGGCATCGCCCGGAAGCTCCAGGCCGGCACCTCGTTCATCAACGTCCACCGACGCGGCGCCTCCGGCGTGGACATGCCCTACGGCGGCTTCAAGGAGAGCGGCCTGGGTCGCGGCCACGGCGTCGTGGCGCTCGAGGAGCAGCTGGAGATGCATACCCTCAGCAGCCGCCGTCCGGCGTGAGGCTCGCCGGGCGACCGGTGATCACGGGACGCCCCGTCCCGGGCAGCATGGCCTGCCCGGGACCCGTCCGGACCCGTCGGTGAGAGAAGGAGTCTGGCCTATGGCCGGACTCGCCACCAGGAGCGCCCCGTGAGCGCGGGGCGTGCTTCGGCCTACTCCCAGAGCGACATCTGGGCGTTCCGGATCCAGATGCTGGTCGCCTTCCTGTCGACGTCGGCCATCGCCGGGACGCGGCCCACCACCACCTACCGGGCGCTGGACCTGGGCGCGACCAACTTCGAGGTCGGGCTGGTCCAGTCCGCCTTCTCCGTGCTCCCCGCGCTCACCGCCATGGTGGTCGGCCGCTGGATCGACCGACGCGGCGAAGGCCGGACCTATGCCGGCGGCCTGCTGGCACTCTCGATCGGCGGGCTCCTGTCCGCGCTCGCCGGGAACCTGCCGATGCTGGCGCTGGCCCAGGCGATCGTCGGCTTCGGAACCATCACCTCGCTGATCTCGGGCCAGGCGTCCATCGCCGCGCGCGCCCACCAGGAGGACTGGAACAAGCGCTTCGGGTCCTACGCGGCGTGCCTCTCCCTGGGCCAGCTGGTGGGCCCGTCGATGGCCGCCGCCATCCAGGAGTCGGCCATCGTGGGCCGCGACGGCGAGCAGTGGGTCTTCGTCGTGGCCGCGACGCTCAGCATGGGCGCCGGCCTCCTGACGCTCGTGATGCCGCCGGCGCCCCGGCCCGCGACCGGTGCCGGCGCGGAGCCCCAGGCCCGGTTCCTCGCCGCCGTCGGACGCGTGCTCCGGCGACCGGGGATGTTCTCGGCGATGTACGTCAGCATCGCGGTCGCATCGACCATCGACGTCCTGTCCGCCTACCTGCCCGTCTACGGGACGGTGGCCGGTCTCCCAGTCGCCCTGGTGGGCCTGCTCCTGTCGATCCGGGCCGGGGCCACGATGGCCTCGCGCCTGATGATGGACGCCATCCTCCGGCGCCTGAGCTGGCAACGAGCGATGGTCATCTGCCTGGCGCTCTCGGCGGTGATGTTGGCGCTCATCCCAACCACGGCATTCCCGCCGTTCCTGGTCGCGATCATGGTGCTCCTGGGTCTCACGATCGGGATGCTCCAGCCGATGACCATCAGCTGGATCGCGAGCCGGGCCGCCAAGGGCGAGCGGGGCACCGCGCTCGCGGTCCGCCTCACCGGCAACCGGACATCGCTGCTCATGGTCCCCGCGGTCATGGGCGCCGTCGCCGGCAGTGCCGGGGTGGCGGCCGTGTTCTGGATCCTGGCCGGTGTCATCGGGCTGGGCTCCGTGATCGGGCGCCGCGCGCACGCCAGCTCACCCGTCGAGGCCCCCAAGGCGGCCGACGAGCCAGCCAGCCCAGCGGCCTGACCGTGGGCCGCCTGCGCGACGAGCGGCTGGGCCTCCTGGTCCAGCTCCTCGTGGCCCTGCTGGCCGTGACCGCACAGGCGGGGACGCGGCCCACAGCCACCTACCGGGCGCTGGACCTTGGTGCCACGCCGTTCGAGGTCGGCATGGTCCAGTCCGCGTATTCCGTGCTGCCCGCCCTCATCGCGGTCTTCCTCGGGCGCTGGGTGGATCGGCTGGGCGAGGTGCGCACCTACGCGGGCGCGCTGGTGCTCATGGCCGTGGGCGCCGGCATCTCGGCCATGGCCGGGTCGCTCCTCGTGCTGGCGCTGGGCCAGGCATGCATCGGCTTCGGGACCACGGGCATGCTGGTGGCGGGCCAGGTGATGATCGCCAGCCGCAGCCGCCAGGAGGCGTGGAACAAGAGCTACGGGAACTACTCGGCGGCGATCTCGATCGGCACGCTGATCGGCCCGTCGCTGGCCGCCACCATCCAGGGGATGACGGTCCTTGGGCCGGAGCCGGAGCGCGCCGTCTTCGCATCGTCCATGGTGATCGTGCTGGTGGCGGCCGTTCTGATCATGTTGCTGCCCGAGAAGCGGGCGAGCGACGCCGGCGAGGAGCGTGGGCCCGAGGAGCCGTTCTTCACCGTCCTGTCGCGCATCCTGCGCCGGCCCGGGGTTCCCTCGGCGATGTTCGTCAGCATCGTGGTGATCTCCACGATCGACATCCTCGTCGCCTACCTGCCCATCTTCGGCGAGATCTCCGGCCTCTCGGTCCAGCTTGTGGGCCTCCTCCTGTCGGTCCGCGCCGCCTCGACGCTGGCCTCGCGGCTGTTCATGACCCAGCTGCTCCAGCGCTTTGGCTGGGGGCCCACGCTGGTCAGCAGCCTGGCGATGGCGGCGGCCTCGCTGGCGATCCTGCCGACAACCACGGAGCCGATCCTGCTGATCCTGCTGATGGCCGGCTGCGGGTTCGGCATCGGGCTGGGCCAGCCGATGTCGGTCACGTGGATCGCCAGCCGGACGTCGAAGGCCGAGCGCTCGACGGCGCTGTCGGCCCGCCTGGGCGCCAATCGGGCCTCGCTCCTGTTTGTCCCCGCGGTCATGGGGGCGGTGGCGGGCGCTGGCGGGGTGGCCGTGGTCTTCGTCATCATGGCGGTGGTGCTGGAGCTGGGCGCGTGGAGCACCCACCGCGCCAACCTGGGCCCGGTCGAGCAGGCGCCATCCTGATGGGCCGCGGCCCGCGCGGCTGGGTGGGCAGCGTCCGGAACGAGCGCCTGGCGCTGATGGTGCAGATGGCGGTGGCCTTCCTCGCGATCACCACGATGGCCGGCACCCGGCCCACCACCACCTATCGCGCACTGGACCTTGGCGCCAGCAGCTACGAGGTGGGCCTGGTCCAGTCCGCCTACTCCATCGTGCCCGCGATCACCGCGGTGCTGATCGGGCGCTGGGTTGACCGCTTCGGCGAGGTGTTCCTGTACTCCGGGTCGCTGGCCATCCTGGCACTCGGCTCCTTCATCTCCGCGCTGGCGGAGAGCCTGCCGATCCTGGCGGTGGGGCAGGCGTGCATCGGCTTTGGCACCATCGCGATGCTGGTCGCGGGACAGGCGCTGATCGCCAACCGGAGCCGCCCCGAGGACCTGAACCGCCACTACGGCACGTACAGCGCGTTCCTCTCCCTGGGACAGCTGGTCGGCCCGTCGGCCGCGGCCCTGATCATGGCGACGCCGGGGCTGGCCGCCTCCCCCGAGGCGCCGGCGTTCGCGGCCCTGGGCCTCACCAGCCTGGCCGCGGCGGGCCTGATCCTGCTGGTGCCGCACACGAGGTCTACGGCCAAGGAGCGGAGCGCGGCTCCGGGCGGCTCGTTTCGCACGGTCGTGGCCCGCATCCTGCGGCGGCCCGGGATGCTGGGGGCCATGTTCATCAGCATCGTGGTGCTGTCCGCCATCGACATCATCCTGGCCTACCTCCCGATCCTGGGCGAGGTCAAGGGGATCCCGGTCCAGGTGGTGGGCCTGCTGCTGTCGGTTCGCGCGGCGACCACGCTGGTCTCGCGGCTGTTCATGGACCGGCTGCTGAAGCGCCTGGGCTGGGTCCCGCTCCTCGCCGGCAGCCTGGCCATCGCGGCCGGGGCCCTGATCGTCCTGCCGCTGTCGGGAGACGCGGTCGTGCTGGTGGTCGTGATCGGGATCTTTGGCTTTGGCCTGGGCTTTGGGCAACCCATGGCGGTGGCGTTCGTGGCCAGCCGGGCGACGAAGGCGGATCGGGCCACCACGATGGGGGTTCGCCTGACGGCCAACCGGGCCTCGCTCCTGTTCGTGCCGGCGGCGATGGGGCTGGTCGCCGGCTCGGCGGGCGTGGACACGGTCTTCTGGATCCTGGCGGGGATCATGGCCATGGGCTCCATCGTGGCCGCCCGGTCCGGGATCGACGCGGCGGACGGGGCCGCCGATGGGCGAGGGGCCGCCTCACCCGGAGCGGGGGACGCCGGAGGCGCACGGGCGTAGGTCCCCGAGCCAGGCTGCCGCACAGCGCGCCGCGCTCCCGTGGCCGTCACCGGCCGGGGCGCCGCGTGGCCGGTGACGCCGGGATCAACCGACGCGGAACCCGGCTGAGGCGTCGCACCGCGCGGTTCAGACCAAGGTCCGAGCGAGGCCGCACCCAAGGTCCATTGGCGCAGGCGAGACCCGGGCCCAGCATCGCCTCACCAACCACGCCACCAGGCTGCATCGTCCCGCCGCTCCCCGTCCCAGAAGACGGAGCGCCAGGCACCGACCAGTGGAAGCCAGTCGAAAGGAACACCGTGCGACGTCGATCGATCCGCAAGAACCTCATCCTGGTCGCCGGCCTGGTGACGCTGGTGCTGGCACTCAGCGTGCCGGCGGTCTACGCCAGCGGCGGCACCAGCGGCGGTGGTGGCACCAGCGGCGGTGGCACGAGCACCGGTGGCGGCGGCAGCACGAGCAGCGTGGACACCGTCAAGGTCAGCAAGTGCTTCTTCCAGAACGGGTACGTCCTGCTCAACGCCAGCAGCTCCGACTCCGGCGCCCGCGTCTATGCGTACCTCCCCTCCGGCCGCCTCCTCGGCGAGGTGCTCAACGGTCGATACGGCGGCACCATCTGGTACGTCGGCGCGGATCCCGGCAGCATCATCTTCAGGAGCAGCTCCGGCGGCACCACCACGGCGCCGACCACACCGGGCGTGATCTAGCACCAACCCTGGCATGGAGCCCTCGACCGCATCCCGCGGTCGGGGGCTCTTCTCCATCGGCGCGGTGACGTCGTCGTGACCGATCGAATGCGCCGGGCGGAAGCGGGGATGCGCCACCGGCACCCAGGCCCACCACCCCGGGTTTCGACCTAGTCAGACCCGGGGTGGTGCCCCAGCCCCGCCTTGTACCCGATGAGTGCGGCCTCCACCCGGCTCCGCGCCCCCAGCTTCTCGAGCACCGCAGTCATGTAGTGCTTCACCGTCTTCTCGGCAAGCCCCAGGCGCTCCCCGATCTCGGCGTTGCCCAGCCCCTCGGCGACCAGCGCGAGCACCGCCCGCTCCCGGGCCGAGAGGTCGGCGAGCGGGTCCGGGGCCACTCCAGCGGGAGCGGGCCGCTGGAGCGCCGCCAGGGCGAGCCGGGAGCTGAGGTAGACCTCCCCGCCGGCAACCTGGCGGAGGATGGTGACCAGCTCCCGCCCGGCGATCCCCTTGAGGACATAGCCCGACGCGCCGGCGGCGAGGGCGGCCCGAAGGTCGTCCTCGTCCTCTGAGACCGTCAGCATCACGACCCGGGTGGCGGGGCTGGCCGCGGTCACCGCCGCCGCCGCGGCGATCCCGCCACCGGGCATGTTCACGTCGAACAGCGCGAGATCGGGCGCGTGCTCCGTGACGAGCCGGATCGCGTCGCGGGCCAGGGCCGCAACTCCGACAACATCGAAGCCCGCGGACTGCAGCGTTCCCACGACGCCATCCCGGTAGAGAGGGTGGTCGTCTGCAACGACGATCCGGAGTCCCTCGTTCATGACGCGCCTCCCTGCCCAGGTCCCGTGGCGGCTGTGGCTGTCGCACCCAGGCCGCCCAGCGCCTCTCCCGCGTCCGCGACCACCTCGAGGGGCAGGGTCAGGCGGACCGAGGTTCCCGGCGGGTCGGAGCGCGGGCCGATCCAGAAGGTACCGCCGAGCAGCTCCGCGCGCTCGCGCATGCCGGCCACGCCGAGGGCGCCCGCGCGGATGGCGTCCAGGTCGATGCCCGGGCCGCGGTCACGGATCTCCAGCGCCAGGTCCGTGCTGGTCGCGCCAAGATCGATCGCCACCTCGGACCCCCTGGCGTGCCGGCGGGCGTTCGAGAGCGCCTCCTGGAGGACGCGGTAGACGGCGATCTTGGTGACCACCGGGACGTCGGGCGGCAGCGATCCAAGGGCCAGGATGGGCCGCTGACCCGTCCTGCGCTCGTGCTCACGGATGGCCCGCTCGGCGACCTCGGCCAGGGGGAGGCCGGTGAAGACCGGCGAGCGGAGACCAGCGGCGATGGCCCGGAGGTCCTCCATGGCGCCCGACACCGCGTCGGAGACGCCGGTCTGGTCGCCCACTTCTTCGAGCCGCAGGAGCGCCAGGGCCAGGGCCTGGGCCGGCCCGTCGTGGAGGTCGCTGCCGATCCGCCGGAGGCCGGCCTCGTTGAGGGCCGTGGTCCGCTCCGCCGCCAGGCGCAGCCGCTGGTGGAGCCGCTCGTTCTGGTCGAGCGCTTCCGAGAGCCGGGCGATCCGGTCACGGAGGGCCGAATGCTGGCGGATGATCGTGTCGCTCCCGCGCTTGACGATGCCCACCAGGACCAGGTAGGTCAGGGCTGCGGCGAGGGTGACCACCGCCCAGGACATGAACCGCACCGATGCCACCTCGGCGTCGATCTCGTCGGGCAGCTGGTAGAACTCCGCCACCGCGATCACCCGGCCGCCTCCCCGCTCACGGACCGGAACGTAGGTTTCGACGAGCCGCGACCAGCGCCGGCGCTCCTCCGCATTCTCGGGGCCGCTGAGATCGCTGAGGTCGGACGAGACCTGGCCCGAGAGCGCGCCGGCCAGCTCGTCGCCCGGCTCGAACCGGCGGCCGATCAGGGTCCGGTTGGGCGAATAGACGATCACGCTGTCGGGGCTCCAGATCCGGAACGAGACGACGCGGCTCCCCAGCTCCGTGCCCTCGATCAGGTGGTCGAGCGCGTCCACGTTGGCCAGCGTGAGCGAGGTTCCGGTCGCCAGCCCCGCGATCTCCGGCTCCACGAAGCTCTCGATGTAGAGGGCGGTGACCGACTGGGTCCGGTCGAGCACGCTCCGCTCCACCTGGAATCCCACGAAGGCCGCGACGGCGACGCTGGCCAGCAGGACCATGATCAGGCTGGCCGTCAGGTAGAGCGTCGCGAGCGAGACGCCCCCGGCCGCCGGCGCCAGGTCCGCCCCAGGCTCGGCCGCCTCTCGCCGGTCACCCGCCGGCCAGGGTCGAGCGTCCGTCCTCTTCGCCAACGTATCCCTCCACCCTTCGGACCTTGGTCGGACAGTAGCAGGGCCTAGGTCCGTTGGCACACGGGGCACGCCCGGCGAGGATCGATGCAGATCCGGTCCCTTGGCCGCCACCGAGCATCGGTGCGCCGGCCAGGGTCCGGCAAGGTCGCCGACATGTGCGACAAGCAAGCAGGAGCACACAGCCCATGTCGATCCTCCGCCGGCCTGTGATCATCGCCGCGGCCGCCCTCATCCTCAGCGCCGTCGCGGGGTCCGGCGCCATGGCCGCGACCGTCCCGGCCGCCTACGACGTCCAGACGACCTACGCGATCAGCGGCCCGCTCACGGTGGGCAGCGTCGTGAACCTCACGCTCCGTGCGACCAACGCCGGCAGCGAGGCGTACCCCTACAACGTCACGGCGCAGTTCTGGCTCACGGACGCGGTCAAGCGCTCGAACCCGCCGGCCAGCCTCCTGTGCGAGGCGTACCGCGGGACCCACGGCGGCTCAACGGTCTACCGCGACTACTGCCACAGCACGATGGTGGGCCCCATCCCGGCCGGCGGTTCCATCGAGATCGTCCTGCCCGTGAAGCTGATCACGGCCGGCGACACGAACTCGCTGGCCGAGACCACGTCGGGTGAGCCGTTCACCGACCCGTGCTGCATCGGTGTCTTCTACCCGAACCTGGTCAGGGTCCTGTTGCCCATCCACATCGACCCGGCGCCGGCCGCCGGTGGTGGCGGCGGTGTCGGGACGACCACGGGCACGCCCGACCTGCAGACGACGGCCAAGGCCACCACGGGCTCGCCCGCGGCCGGCAGCGCCTTCGGCGAGACCTTCACCGTCAAGAACAGCGGCAAGGGCGGCGCGACGGGCGTGACCTTCTCCGCCGCGGTGCCCGCCGGCGTCGTGATCTCCAACGTGCAGGGCTCGTCGATCTGCACGGTGAGCGGCCAGCTCGTCTCGTGCACGGTCGCCGACCTGGCGCCCGGCGCGTCCACCTTCATTCAACTGGACCTGGTCGCGCCGTCGACCGCCGGATCGCTCACCACGAGCGGGACCTTCGGGACCGGCAATGGCGACAGCAACCCGGCCAATGACGCGGCGGCCGTGACGGTCACCGTCAAGTAGGACCAACAGCCCGACCGCCCGACCGTGCAATCACCACGGACGGGCCGCCGGGACACACCACTCGAGAGGAATAACTCCATGATCAGCCCACTCGCCTGGCGCTCCACGCGCGCCCTCGGCATTGCCGCCATCGCCCTGTCGGTAATGGTCCCAGCCACGTTCGCCAGGGGTGGCGGCGGCACCACGACCCCGCCGCCACCGTCCGTGAGCATCCTGCCCACGACCGCCCCCGCGCCGGGCGTCCTGCACCGGGAGTCATTCGGCATGGCGGACGGGTATCGCCCGGCCGGCGGCAAGGGCGACCTGAAGGCCGTCCCGCTCCACACGACCCTCGGTGGGTTCTGGATGGAGTACCCGGGCACGAAGAACAGCCAGTGGCTCACCCCCAACGCCAACCAGACGTGGAAGTTCGCGGCATGCAGCGATGATCCGTGGGAGATGGCGTCGCCGCTCCAGGCCGTCGGCAACGGCTGCATCGTGTCGGAGTGGTTCGACCCGGTCACCTCGTACCCCACCGCCCTCCAGCCGTTCGTCGCCCCAGCGACCGACTATGAGCTGAGCATGGACGGCTACCCGGCCCCCATCCCCGGCGGCTACATCGGCCTGGGCTTCACCGGATCGGGCGCCACCGTCAGCAACCTCGCCACCTCGGGCGCGCTCTGGCTTCGCGTCACGCTCCCCGTGCCCGACGCCACCGTCCCGCTCAGCTACGAGCTGCGGACAGGCGGCATGACCGGCGCCATCCTCGCGTCGGGCCAGATGGGCTACGCGGGCTTCAACCGGATGGCGCTCCGCTACTCGCCGGCCACCTCCACGGTCACACTGACCATCGACGGGACCCTGATCGGCAGCTACGCGGCACCAATGGCCCCGCCCAAGTACGTCGCCTTCGAAGGTGTCGGCGTCATGGACAACTTCGTCGTTCGCCAGTAGCCGCGTCCCTGACATGCGGGCGATGCCTGCGCCACGGCTGGTCCGATCCCTCGGCGCGGCATTGCTCGTGATCCTCGTGGCGGCGCTCCTTCCGGGAGCCGCCGCCGCGATCCTTCCCCATCCGCCGGCGACGGGTGCGCCGTCCGCGGCAGGCACCCAGGCCGGCAGCGCCGCGCCCAGGAGCGTGGCGTGGACCAGCCTCGGCGACCAACCACCCGCCGCCGACGGCACCGGCTACACGGTGTCTGGGCTCCAGGCCGACGGCTACACGTCCCGGCTGGGCGAGCGGTTCGTGGCCCAGGCCTCGGGTCGCGTCGGCAGTGCCCGCCTGGCGGTCCACCAGTTCGGGGCGGGCGGCGACGGCACCTTCACGATCCGGCTCTTCGCCGACGACGACGCGGCGCCCGGGCAACCCGGGCAACCCGGGCAACCCGGGACCGTGCTGGCGTCGGCGATCGGCGAGGCGCCACGCAGTGAAGATCCCGCGACCCAGCCCACCCTCGTCGCGTTGCCCGACGGCGCGTCGCTCGTCGCCGGGCGGGTCTACTGGCTGGTGATCGAGCCGTCGCCCCTGACGAGGCTGGCATGGACGGTCAACCAGGCCGGCTCGACGGGCTCCCACCTGGCTGCCGATCCATGGCAGGTGCGGATCACCAGCCAACCCCAGGCGGCCTTCGAGATCGTCGTCAGGCCCTGAGGCGGCAATTGCGCCCAGGGCAGCCCGAGGGTCGCCTCAGCGCAGCGCCGGCAGCACCCGATCCGCGAGCAGGTCCAGCCGGTGCATCGTCTCCGCCTGGGTCATCCCGGGGACGACGGGCCGGAGCAGCAGGTGCGTGGGATCCAGGCGGCGCTGGTAGTCGCGGATGCCCTCGGTGACCGTCTCCGGCGAGCCGATGATGGCGGGCGGCCAGCCGGGCCTCGCCGGGTCCACCTGGCCGAGCCGCGCGGCATCGGCCCACGCCGCCTCGTCGGTCTCGGCGATGTGGACCCAGACGCCGATGGGCAGGTCGGCGCGCGGGGCACCCGCCGCGGTGGGCGCTGGCGGATGCGCCGCATAGCGATCCGCGAGGCCATCGAGGCCCAGCTCCGACGGGAACCACGGCAAGTTGTAGTCGCGGGCTCGGCGAAGCGCCCGGTCGCTGCTGCCGCCAATCCAGATCCGTGGCCGGGGATACGGGATGGACCACGAGAGCTTCTGGGCCGGGAGCGAGAAGTGGCGGCCGTTGAACGGACGGCCATCGCCCGCCCAGACCAGGTCCATCACGGCCATCGCCTCGTCGAAGCGGCTGGCGACGTCCTCCCGGGCGATCCCGAAGGCCTGGCGCTCGTCCGCCTGGTGACCCAGCCCCAGGCCCAGGACGAACCGACCCCCGGCGATGACGTTCATCGTGGCGGCCTGCTCCGCGACGTCCACGGGGTTGAGCAGCGGCAGCAGGACCACCGACGTGGCGATCTCCATATCGCCGGTGTCGGCCGCGAGGCGGGCCAGGAGCGGCAGCGTCTGGAGCCGCGGGCCCAGGAAGTGCTGACCGCCGCTGATCATGGCAAACCCACCGTCGCGGGCCACGCGCACCTGGTCGCGCATGTCCCCGAAGTGCTGTTCGAACGTCACGCCCCGCCCAAACCGGGCCGTGATCCAGAGTCCCAGCTTCACTGATCCCCCCTCCCACCTGCCAGGCGGCAGTCCCGCGCAACGTCATCCAGCCTGCCCGCGGACGCCTGACCCGTATACAATCTCATCCCCATGCCCCGTCGCGCACGCGCGGGCGGAAGCGGGCGAACCCGACCAACGACAGCGAGGAACACCATGGCCGAGACCCACGACTGCGCGGCCCTGCAGGCCGAGATCAACACGCTCCAGGCCGAGTTCGACGGGCTCTGGGTGAAGATGAGCACCGGCGCCGGGAACCCGGCTCGCTATCGCGAGCTGCGCCACATCCTGGAAGGCCTGCGCAAGGACTTCGCCACCAAGTGCGGCGAGCCCAGCGAGACCACCTCCCTTCCCCGCTCCATCACCGCGGACTGGTCGGCCGGCTGACCCACTGACATCGCGCAGCGCCCCGTCCCGGGCGGCCTGACTTGGCCTTGATCGACCTCAACGGGGTCAAGCTGCGGAATCGGCTGGTCACCTCGGCCAGCCTGCTCGGCTACGGCGCCTCCAAGAGCAAGCTCATCCTGTACGGGTTGAGCCCCATCGCCCAGTGGGTTCCGCTGGAGCGGTTTGGCGCCGTGACCACTCGCACGCTGTCGGTGCAGCCTCGCGAAGGCAACTTCAGCCTTCGCGAGGACTGGCGGCTCACCGAGTTCCCCACCATGCTGAAGATGTATGGCCGCGCCCTCCGCGAGGTGGACGGTGGCTGGATGAACGCCTTCGGCTGGTGCAACATCGGGATCGAGCGCTACTTCGAGGAGTACTACCCCCGGACGTCGGCGCAGAACCGGATCATCTCGGTCGGGGGCTTCTCCGCCGCGGAGATGTGCAGCCTGGTCGAGACGATCAACAGCAAGGCGAAACCCGGCGAGATCGCCGCCGTGGAGTTCAACGTCTCCTGCCACAACGTCAACTTCCCGTTCGAGACCATCCTGGAGGACGTCCTCCGCCAGTCGGTCCCGCTCTCGCGCCACCCCATCATCCTCAAGCTCTCCCCCGACCTCGACTACGTGGCCCAGGCCCAGCTGGCCGAACGCACCGGGATCGCCGCGCTCACCGCGATCAACGCGGTCAAGGCGCTCCGGCTGGATCCCGAGACGGGTGAGCCGTTCATGAAGAACCGCTTCGGCAGCATCTCCGGCCGAGCCATCAAGCCCATCGGACTACGCGTGGTCGCGGAGATCCGCGATGCCGGGGTGAAGCTGCCCATCATCGCCACCGCCGGCATCCGCGACTACGACGACTGCCGCGAGTTCTTCTGGGCCGGCGCCGACGCCGTGAGCCTGGGGAGCGCGGTGTGGTTGACCAAGATGCCGCTCTACGCCCTGGGCCCGCTGGAGGGCCTCCGGATCCGCCGGCTCATGGGCCGGATGGCTCGCTACGAGGCACCCGCCCAGATCCGCGAGGCATGGGCCTCGCACATGCCGGGCCCCGTAGAGCCAGTCGCCGTCCCGGTGGGAACCGCCGAAGGCGCCACGGCCTGAGCCCCTGTTCAGGCCCGCGAGCGCCGTTCTGGCGACCGCGCACCGTTCAGGCGCCCGCGCGGTTCAGGCGCCGAGGACCATCGCCGCGAGGCTGTGGATGATGGCCAGGAACAGCTCCAGGATCCACTGCAGCAAGCGGTAGGGCGCCCCGGGCGTGGGTGCCGCCAGCGCATCCGGCGCCATGGGCGCCACGCCGGCCGGGTCGCCCGCCTGGTCGGGCGGGGGCGGTGTCGCCGGGTCAACGCCGCGCGGCGGTGGCGGTGCCGGAGTGGGTGTCGCGACGGGGCGAGGCGTGGGAGCCGCCGGGCCGCCGGAGCACGGCACCGAGAAGAGGACCGTGTAGACGTGGTTCCCGTCGACATCCTTGTACGCGCCGACGCCGATCCTGGTCCAGGCACTCCCCAGGATGTTGGCGAGGTGTGCGCCGGAGGCCTCGAACTGGCCCTCCACCACCGCGCTGGCCTGGGCGTCCGGGTAGTTGTTCCAGGCGTAGTTCTCCGCCGCGAGCTGGTAGCAGTAGCCCAGCGCATGCAGCTCGTCGAACACGGAGTGGTTGTCCGGCGGGATCAGGTGGCTGTAGTAGTTGCGATCGCCCATGTCCTTGCTACGGATCCGCGCCTCGTTGGTGAGCGCCGCGTCAACGACCAGGGCGGGCAGGCCGCTGGCGGCGCGCCGCTGGTTCGTGAGCGTGACCACCTGGGTCTCGTCCGCGGGCGAGAACCCCTGCGCCGACCAGGCGAGAACGCCGAGCGGGAAGACCACCAGCAGGGCCAGGGCGATCAGGGCCGCGGCAAGCGGCGCGGATCGGCGGCCGCGCGGGCCTGGGACGTGGGTTTCGGTGGGAGGCAACATGCTGCCGGGAGTGTGTCCGGGGCGGTCGGTGGCAGTCAAGTGAAGAAAACTCGACCGGCCTGGCTGAAACCTTTCGCCCGCCGGGAGCCTCGGGCCGTTCGCCAGCCGGGCACCTCGACCCCGATCGCCCGCCATTGGCCTCGAACCGCCGCGCCCCGGCGCGCCCGCCGGCAGGTCGTCGCCCGGCCCTACCCCGTCAGCCCGGCCGGGCCCGCAGGGCCGCCGTCGCCGCCTCATCGATCCGCCACGCCAGGCCGTCCGCCACCACCACCACGGCGTAGTCCGAGCGGGCGGCGCCAGGGGTCACATAGCCCTCGTGGACATCGGCCAGCACCTCCGCCGCCGGGCGCGTCAGCGGGTCGCCAAAGCCCCCACCCCCGCCCAGCTCATAGCGGATGACGTCGCCGGCCTCCAGCTCCACGTTGCCATCCCTGGCGGTCACCGGCCGCTCGCGGTCCGTGCGCGGATTGAGCACCACCCGCGACGAGCGGCCGGGCAGGCCGCCGTCCCGGCCGGGCGGGGGCGTCAGCTCGCGGCCACCACGCGCCACGCGCCGTGACCGGCCGAGTGCCCGGTACTCGCGCACGAGCCCCAGGCCCCCGCGCCAGCGCCCGGGCCCACCGGAGTCCGCGGCCAGGTCGAAGCGGACCACCTCCACCGGGAACTCTGTCTCCAGGATCTCGATCGACGTGATCGCGGCGTTCCGGACGTGGACGCTGGTGGCAGACACGCCGTCGCTGTTTGGCCGCGCGCCCATCGCCCCGGCCAGGATCTCGTACATGACCAGGGGCGCCCCGCGACCCGGCAGGAAGTGCGAGAGCGTGCCCGTCACCAGGGCCCCGCCGTGGCTGCTGTGCGCGATCCGGGCGCCGGGGACCGCGTTGGCCAGCGCGTCGAAGAGCGCCTCCGTGGTGACCAGCGCCATCGCGATGTAGGTGTTGACCGGCGCGGGCGAGCGGGGCGAGAGGACCGACCCGTCCCGAAACACGGTGTCCACCACCATCGCCAGGCCGTGGTTGGAGGGCAGGTCGGGGCCCGCCAGGCACTTGAGCACGTAGTAGGTGACGGCGCGGACCAGGTCGGGGCGGATGTTGTACGGACCTGCCGTCTGGTCGCTGGACTCGCTGAAGTCGGCGTGCAGGCGGTCGCCCTCGATCCGGACGCGGACCCGGGCGTGGACCGGGCGACCATCCTCCACGCCGTCGTTGTGGAGCGTCGCCTCGCCGGCGTACTCGCCGTCGGGCCAGCTGCGGATGACCGAGCGGATGCGTTCCGCCGTGACGTCGAAGAGGCGCTCGGCGGCGGCCAGGACGGTGTCGCGGCCCAGTCGCGCGCACAGCCGCTGGACCCGGTCCGCGGCAAGGAAGGTGGCGCCCACCTGGCCGCGCAGGTCGCCCACCACCAGCTCCGGCGTGCGCGTGTTGGCCTCGATGATCGCCTCCACCTCGCGGATCAGGACGCCCGCCGCCCAGAAGCGAACGGGCGGCACCATGAGGCCATCGTGGAAGAGCTCGCGCGAGGCGCCCGAGTTGGAGCCCGGGGCCAGGCCGCCGATGTCGGGCTTGTGGGCCATGCTCCCGGCGAAGCCGAAGATGGTCCCGTCCACGAAGATCGGGGTGATGATGGCCATGTCGGAGGCGTGTGGACTGCCGCCCAGGTACGGGTGGTTGACCACGAAGGCGTCGCCCGGCGCCATCTCGTCGAGCGAGTAGCGCCGCAACAGGCCCTCGACGCAGGCCGGGAAGGCCCCCAGGTGGATCGGCAGCACGGTGTGCTGGGCCATGACGCGGCCGTCGGCCGTCATGATGGCGCCCGAGGCATCGTGCGACTCCCGGATCACCGTGGAGTAGCCCGTGGCGAACAGCGCGTTCTGCATCTCCTGGACGATGCCGGCGACACTCTGGTTGACCACCTCGACGGTGATTGCGTCCAGCCGCTCACTCATGCCGGCACCCCCCGCAGGGTCACGACCAGGTTGCCGCGCGCGTCGACCGTGACGTCCTGCTCCGGGCAGACCACGGTGGTGGCGTCGTATTGCTCCACGATGGCCGGGCCCGCGAACGCGTGGCCGGGCAACAGCCGCGCGCGCTCGTAGACGGGCACGTCCACGGGACGGTCGCCCAGCGAGGGGAAGAGCACGGGCCGGTGGCCGGCCAGCGCCGACTCCACGGGCTCGGTCGCGGGTGCCGGGTCCGGAACCGTGACCGGCGGGACCAGGCCGATGGCCTCCACGCGGTAGTTGACCACCTCGACCGGTTGGTCTGGCGCGGCATGGCCGTGCTGGCGGGCGTGCAGGTCGTCGAACCGCTCGCGGCAGCGAACGAGGTCGCACGGCCCAAGCGGCAGCGTGACCGGGACGGCCAGCTCGTAGCCCTGGCCGGCGTAGCGGAGCTCGAGGAGCGCGCGGAGCTGACGATCCGCGGGGACAAAGCCGTCGTCGGCGAGGCCCGCGTCGGCCTCGGCGAGGAGGGCCTGGAAGCGGGCGTTGACGTCCGCCTCGGCCAGGCCCAGGAGCGGCTCCAGCCGGCTCCGGACATGGTCGTGCTTGACGGTGCTGAGCATCAGGCCCTGCGCCGAGAAGACGCCCGGGGTCCGCGGCACCAGGACCGTGCGGATGCCCAGGTCCACCGCGATCTGGCAGGCGTGGACCGGGCCGGCGCCGCCGAACGGCACCAGCGTGAACCCACGCACATCGTGCCCGCGATGGGTGGAGATGGCCTTGATCGCCTCGGCCATGGTGACGTTGACGACCCGGACGATCCCGGTGGCCGCCCGCCAGAGATCCACGCCCAGGGGCTCCGCGACTCGCTCGCGGATCGAGCGCTCGGCGGCCGCAGCGTCGATGGCCAGCGCCCCGCCCAGGAGCGCGACCGGGTTGAGGTAGCCCAGGACCACGTCGGCATCGGTGACGGACGGGATCGTCCCGCCGCGGCCGTAGCAGACCGGGCCGGGGACCGCGCCCGCGCTCTCCGGCCCCAGGTGGAGCGCACCGTGCGCGTCCACCGTGGCCAGCGTCCCGCCCCCGGCGCTGACCGTGTTGATGTCGAGCATGGGGAGCGCCACGTCGCGCCCGGCCACCTTCCCGTGCGTGGTCATCGCGGGGACGCCGCCCTGGATCAGCGCCACGTCGCAGCTGGTGCCGCCCATGTCGAAGGTGATGATGCTCTCGGCACCCGCCGCGGCGGCCAGCGCGATGCTGGCGGTCACGCCCCCGGCCGGCCCGGACAGGATGGTGCCGACGGCCGTCTTGGAGGTGCTCCCGAAGGGCGTCGATCCGCCGTTGGACTGCATCGTGAAGCGTCGCCCGGGCGCGACGCCGTGCTCGTCGAGGATCCGCTCCAGCTGGTTGACGTAGCGGCCCAGGACCGGGGAGACGTACGCGTTGATGACGGTGGTGGAGAGGCGGAAGTACTCGCGGATCTGGGGCAGCAGGTCGCTCGACGCGGAGACCCACCACTCGGGATGCGCAGCGCGGAAGCGGTCGCGGACCACCTGCTCGTGGTCGCCGTTCATGAACGAGAAGAGGAAGCAGATGGCGACCGCCTCCACCTGCTCGGCCTCAAACCGTGCGATGGCGGCGTCGATGCTGTCGAGGTCCAGCTCGCGGAGCACCTGGCCCCTGGCGCCCACCCGCTCACCGATCTCGGCGGTCCGGCTCTCGGGTGCCAGCAGCGGGGGCTTGGTGAAGCCGAGGTCAAAGATGGTCCGCCCAAAGGGCCGGCTCTGCTCCATGGCCTCCGCGATGCCGCGGAAGCCCTCGGTCACCGCCAGCCCCACGCGCGCGCCGCGCTCCATCAGCAGCGCGTTGGTCGCCACGGTGGTGCCGTGGAAGAAGAACCCGATGTGGGCCGGGTCCACTCCGTCGGCAGCGAGCATCTCGATGCCCTCGCGGACGGCGCGCGACGGGTCGTCAGGCGTGGACGGAACCTTGAGGACGCGGAGCGCGCCCGTGGCGCCGTCGTGCAGCACCAGGTCGCTGAACGTGCCGCCGGTGTCGATGGTGAGCCGATAGCGAGACATCGGGGGATTCTACGGGTCGTACGGGCGGCCGGTGCCGGGGATGCGCACCACGCGCGACGGGCCCGACGTGTGCCATGCTGGTCGCATGAAGGTCACCGGAATCTCCGTGACGCTCGTCGTGCAGGCGCTCATGGACCGACAGTGGAAGTTTGCCCGCGGGCAGCTCGACCAGACCAGCGCCCTCCTGATCCAGATCCGGACCGACGACGGGTTGACCGGCCTCGGGTTCGCGGTCCAGGGCCTGCATCTCGGCGAAGTCATCGACGGCATGCGCCAGGTCGTCGAGGAGCACGTGGCCCCGATCGTGGTGGGCCGCGACCCGTTTGATGTCGAGTGGATCGCCGCCGAGCTGACCGCCCGGCTGCCCGGCTACACCCGGACCAAGGCCGCCGTTGAGACGGCGCTCTTCGACATCATGGGCAAGGCCCTGGGCGTCCCGGTCTACAAGCTGCTGGGCGGCAAGGTGCGATCGTCGATCCCGGTGATCCGCATCCTGCCGATCAAGGCACCGGCCGACATGGCCCGCAATGCCGAGGCCGTGGTCGCGGACGGCTTCCGGTTCCTCAAGATCAAGGTGGGAACGGACCCGATCCTGGACGTGGACCGCGTCCGCGAGATCCGGCGGGCCGTCGGCAGCGGGATCGGACTCACCATCGACGCCAACCAGGGCTGGACGCCCAAGGCCGCCATCACGGCCCTCCGGCGGATGGAGGAGTTCGACGTCGCCATCGTCGAGCAGCCCGTGGCGGCGGACGACTACCTCGGGCTGGCCATGGTCAAGGCGAGCACGCGGGCCCTGGTCGAAGCGGATGAGAGCGCCGGGTCCCTCGCGGACATCTTCCGCCTGGGCCGCGAGGGCGTGGTCGATGCGGTCAGCCTGAAGTCGGGGAAGCTCGGCGGGCTGCTCGCCACCAAGAAGGCGGCGGCGCTCTGCCAGGCGGCCAACCTGCGCTGCAGGGTCGGGATGGCGGGCGCGTCGCGCTTCAACGCTGCCGCCGACATGCACATCATCGCCTCGACGCCCAACATCGACTACGCCTGCGAGCTGGCGGAGTTCACCCGCATGGAGACAGACCCCGCGGAAGGGCTCGAGATCGTGAACGGCGAGCTCACGGTGCCGGAGCTGCCCGGCATCGGGGTGACCCTGCGAGCCGGCTTCGGCTGACCGCTCGCCTACCGGATGCGCAGGCGTTCGATCGCGGCCGGATCCAGCCGAAAGCCGCCCGGCGCCTGTGGGACCATCGTGGCATCACGCGGGACCGGGAGGAGACGATGGTGCAAGGATCGACGCACGAGACGCCCGAAGCGCTGATCCCGTTTGAGGCCGAGGTGCGCGCCTGGCTGGCCGAGGCGATGCAGGACGGCCTCCGGTTCGCCTGGTCGGCGGTGTGGACCACGCGGAACAACGACGAGGAGTACGCCTTCCGGCAGTCCCTCGGCCGTCGCCTCGGGGAACGGGGCTGGCTTTTCCCCACCTACCCGGTGGAGTACGGCGGTGGCGGGCTGACACCCGAGCACCAGGCCATCATCGAGACCGAGATGAGCCGCTACGGGCTGCGCCATGCGATGGTCTTCTACACGCTGGCCCGGATCGTGGCGCCGTGCATCCTGAAGCACGGCACGGACGAGCAGCGGCGAGCCTTCCTGCCGGGGCTGGTCCGCGGCGAGGTGGTTGTCTGGCAGGTCCTGACCGAGCCGCAGAGCGGCTCCGACGTCGCGAACGTCCGGACCATGGCGATCCGCGACGGCGACGAGTACGTGCTGGATGGCCAGAAGATCATGGTCGGGTCGCATCACCAGCCCGACTACCTCTGGACGCTGGTCAACACGGATCCCGCGGGCAAGCGCCACGAGAACCTGAGCTGGATGTACGTCCCCGCCACCAGCCCGGGGCTCACGATCCGGCCGATGTCGATGATGATGGGCATCAAGAACACCGTGTTCTTCGATGGCTGCCGGGTCCCCGCGGCCAACCTGGTCGGCGGCGAGAACAGCGGCTGGAAGGTCAGCAGCACCCACCTGGAGCTGGAGCACGGCGGCGCCGGCAGCATCGCGGGCGACCCGGTCGTGGACCACGTCCTGGGACGCTGCCTCGAGCAGCAGCCGGACGGGACGGCCCTGATCGACGAGGAGCCGGTCCGGGCGATCCTCGCCGACATGCTGATCGAGACGCACATCAACGAGCTGTTGGCGGCGCGCAACTACTGGCTGCGCCTGCGCCGGACCCCGCACCCGTACGGCGGTGTCCAGTACCGCTACTACGAGCGGCTGCTCCGGCTCCGCAACGCCGAGCGGGTCCAGCAGCTCTTTGGCTACGAGGCGCTGGTCCCGCGCTTTGACCTCCACGAGGACGCGGACCTGGAGCACCTGGTCCGGGCCGGGCCGGGCCAGCTCCACGGCGGCGGCACCATGGATACGGACCGGCTCGTCATGGCCCGGCGAATGGGCATCGGACGAAGCACCAAGGAGGACGCGCCGACCACGGCCTGACCGCGGCGCCGTCCCGGGGAGACGAATGTGATCCACGAGCCAACTGAAGAAGAGCGGATGATCCGGGCCAGCGTGGCCCAGTTCGTCGGCCGCGAGGCGGCGCCGGATGGGCTGGCCCGCGCGCGCCACGAGGGCGGCGGGTTTGACCGGGGGCTCCACCGCCAGGCCGGCGAGCTGGGCTGGCTGGGTATGCTGGTCCCGGAGGCCTACGGCGGCTCCGCGATGCCGGTGGGCATCTGTGCCGCCGCCGTCGAGGAGCTGGGGCGGGCGCCGCTCATGGGACCCCTCCTGACATCCGGCGTGATCGCCACGCTCGTGATCCTGGAGGGCGGATCGGACGCCCAGAAGTCGGCCCTGCTCCCGCCGATGGTGGCCGGCGAGCGGACCGCCACGCTCGCGGCGATGGATTCCGGCCGAGGCTGGGGACCGGCGTTCGTCACCGCCCAGGCACGGCCCGACGGCGACCGGATCCGGATCGATGGGCACAAGGCGTTCGTCCACGATGCCGCGACCGCCGACACGTTCATCTGCGCGGCCCGGCTGCCCGCCGACGGCCCCGACGCCTTCTCGCTCATCCTGGTTGACGCGGGCGCGATCGGCGTCGTCATCGAGCCGCTGCCGGGCCTGCCGTCGGGGCTGTCCGCGGTCAGCTTCGACGGCGTGTCCGTGCCGACGGAGGCCATCCTGGGAGCGCCGGGCGCAGGGCGGGGCACCCTGGAGCGGGCCACCCACCGGGCGCTCCCGCTGGTGTGTGCCTTCATGTCCGGGGCGTGCCAGGCGATCTTCGACTTCACGGTGGAGTACACCGGGCAGCGGTCCGCGTTCGGGCAGCTGATCGGCCGCTTCCAGCGCGTCCAGGACCACGTGGTGGAGCTGGCAAACCAGATGGACGGCGCGCACTGGATGACCCTGGAGCTGCTCGCGAAGATCGAGGCGGGGACGGCCACGGCGGCCGACATCCACGAGACGGCGGCGGTCGCGACCGAGGCGTACTACCAGGTCTGCAACTACTCGCACATGGTCCACGCGGGGCCCGGCACGGACCTGGACCATCCCCTGATGGGGCACACGATCGCGTCGCGCGCGCTCTACCAGCTGATGGGCACGCCCGACCACCACAAGCGTCGGATGATGGACCTGCGGTTCCCCAGGGGCGGCGCGCCGGCCTGAGCCCCGCGCCGGACCCGCCCGGATGTTGGCCTGGGACCCGCCCGTCGGCCGCGCTCGTTCGCCGGCCTGGGCTCAGCGCCCCAGCAGCTCCTCATTGTGCTCGCCCAGCTCGGGCGGTGGCAAGGTGCCGCCGGCCGGCGTGGCGGAGAAGTCCACCGGGCAGCGGACCAGGGTGGCCGCTCGTGGTCCCTCCCCAACGACCCGGACCGCCCCCAGGTACTCCGCCTCGGGGCTCTGGAGTGCCTCCGCGATGGTGTTGATGGGGGCGCCCGGAACGTCGGCGGCCTCCAGGCGCGCCAGCCAGTCGGCCCGCGTCCGGGTGGGGAAGACCTCGTCCAGGATGCCCTTGAGCGCGTCGTAGTTCTGGATGCGGTCCGTGAGCGTGACAAACCGGGCGTCCGCCAGGAGATCCGGCCGCTCGATCGCCCGGCTCAGGCCCTCCCAGAACTTGGGGACCGACGACAGGTGGATCGCCAGCGGCAGGCCGTCGCCGGCCAGCAGGGCGTACGCCTGGGACCGACGGGCGCGGGTGTCCAGGTCGCCAACCTCACCCAGCGCATAGAAGTTGGCGATCGGCTCCGTCAGGAACGCCATGTTGGCCAGCAGCATGCTCACGTCGACGCGCTGCCCCTCGCCGGTCCGGGCGGCGTGGTGGAGCGCCCCCAGCGTCCCGTAGACCGCGTACAGCGAAGTCAGCTGATCGGCCAGGTTGGGGCCGATGGGACGCGGGCGGCGCATGTCCACCAGGCGGCTCCACAGCCCCGAGACGGCCAGCGTGACGTTCTCGTAGCTGGGCCGGCCGGCGAACGGGCCCGTCTGGCCGAACCCGGAGATGGTCGTGTAGACCAGCCGTGGGTTCTCCCCCCGGAGGACCTCGTAGCCGATGCCCAGGCGATCCATGGTGCCCGGGCGGAAGTTCTCGATCAGGACATCCGAGGTGGCGGCCAGCCGGCGGAAGGCGGCCTTGCCATCGGGATCCTTGACGTCGATCGAGACGCTCTTCTTGCCGCGGTTGTAGGCCGCGAACTGCGGCCGCGCACCGCCCTGGTGACCGCCCCACTTGCGGAACGGGTCACCGGCCCCGGGTGCCTCGACCTTGATGACCTCGGCGCCCAGGTCGCCCAGGAGCATGGCGGCATACGGGCCGCTGATCGTGGTTGCCATCTCCAGGACGCGCACGCCCACCAGCGGCCCAGCCACATCCAACCTCCGTGCTTTCGATCCGGTGGCCCGCGGGCCGACTACTCCCCGTCGGGGCGCGTGTAGCCGACGTTGGTGCCGCCCTTCTGGGACTGCAGGTAGCTGTCCACGGTGCTCGTGGGGTCCATGGCGGTCCGGAGGCGGTAGGTGACCAGTCGGTCCACCTCGATGGCCTGCGGCAGCGGGACCTCGCGGCCCAGGTGGACCGCGATCTTGGCGTGCGCCAGGACGGCCGGATGGCGCGAGGCGATCTCGGTCGCGAGCGTCTCGGTGAACGACGCCAGCTCCCCGGGGGCGACCGTGGCGGAGACCAGGCCGATCCTGTCCGCCTCCTCGCCCGACCAGTTCCGGCCGCTCAGCTGGAGCAGCGCGAACTTCTTGTACGAGATGCCGGCGTGCGTCAGGGCGGCCGTGACGTTCTGGCCGAAGCTGCCCCGGATGATCTCGGGCATGCCGATCTGCGCGTCGGACGCGGCGATGGCGATGTCGTGGGCGGACATCAGCGCCACCGCCCCGCCCAGGCAGTAGCCGTGGACCTGGGCAATCATGATCTTGGGGAAGGTGCGGACGGTCTCGTACAGGTTCGTGGATGGGGTCGCGCGGTCCCAGTCGTCGAGGCGGCCGGTGTAGCGGCTGGCGACGTCGTGCAGGTCGAGGCCGGCGGAGAAGACCTTGCCCGCGCCCTCGGTGATCACGGCGTTGAGCGAGTCATCCCCGCGGATGATGTCGAGCGCCTCCAGGAACGCGCCGATCAGCTCGTGGCTCAGCGCGTTCCGCTTCTGCGGCCGGTTGAGCAGGACCTTGGCGACCCCGGTGTCACCCAGGCGCTGCAGGCTGAGCACCGGCCACTCCCGGATCGAGACCCACGTGTCGGCCATCGCGCCAACCCCCCCCTACGGCACCATCACGGCCAGCGGCCGGTCCTCGTTCAGCCTAGACCGATCGGCGCCGCCACGGGGCCCGAATCAGCCCAGGAGTTCCGGCTCGTAGGTCACGGACTTCTGGATGTTGCGGATGAGCTCGTCGGAGATGGGATCGTCCATCTCCTCCTGGATGTGCCCCAGGGCACCCAGGACCCGGCCGATCAGCGCGAAGGCACGGGTGATCTGCCAGCGGAAGCCCATGTCGGACGCGATGGCCGCGATGGCGCCGGTCACGTTGGTCGGCAGGAACTTGCCGCCCTCCGAGGCCAGCTCCGACACGCGCTCCAGGGCGGCGCAGTAGCTGCCGTAGGTGCCGGTCTCCTTCGCGAGCGCGAACAGCTTGATCGCGCGCGGGTCGCCGCCGGCGTGGGTCCGGTGGCCGATCCCCGGCACTCGTGCCTTGCGCCGCCGGTGGTCGTCCACGATCGCCCGGGCGGCCGCCTCCACCTCGTCGGGCGAGGCCTTGGGGCCCACGGCCTCCTGGAGGATTCGGGCGCACCACTCGGACGAGCCCAGGTGCACGCTGCCGGCGCCCAGGAGGGACGCCGCGACCGCGGCCTGGAGCGCCTCGGGCGCGTTGCTGTAGACGAACCGGGCCTGGATGACCGGCTTCACCAAGCCGTGCTCCACCAGCACCACCAGCATCGCGTCGAGCATCCGGGTCTCGTGCGGGGTGGGCCGCCGCGCGAGCAGGATGATCGAGAGCATGTCCGTGTAGCTGGTGTTGCCCAGCAGCTCCTCGGTCAGGTCCAGGCCGCGGACCAGGACCCGGTCAAGCTCCGCGTGCCCCAGGCGTGTTCGCATGTCAGATCACCTCCGCGGCCCGCAGCGCCGCGATCGCGGCGGCGTCCAGGCCAAGCTCGCCCAGGACCTGGTCGGTGTGCTCGCCGAGGAGCGGGGGCGGCCCGATCTCGGACTCGTCGTGGCCGGACACCGTGACCGGGCCGGACAGCAGCTGCATGGGTCCCGCCGTGGGATGCGTGACGGTCCTGACCATCCCCAGCGCCTGGACGGCTGGGTCCGCAAAGACCTCGTCGAAGCGGTTGATGGGGCCGGCCGGGACGTCGTTGGCCTCCAGCTTCGCCAGCCAGTCCGCCCTGGGCGCGGTCCGGAAGATGGCAGCCAGGATCGCCTCCAGCTCGTCGTAGTTGCGGATCCGGGCGACGCGGTCAACGAAGCGTGGATCCGCGTACAGCTCCGGGCGAGCGACCGCGTTGGTCAGGCCCTCCCAGAACTTGGGCGGCGACGACAGGTGGACGACGAACGGGCCGCCGTCGCCGGCGACGAAGGCGTAGGCCTGCGCGATCTTCGCGCGGGTGTCGCGCGTGGGCACGTCATCTTCGTCGAAGTAGCGGGCTGCATTCTCGGCAAGGAAGGCGATGGTGGCCTGGAGCAGGCTGGTCTCGACCCGCCGTCCCTTCCCCGTCGCGCCCCGGCCGACCAGCGCGGCCAGGACGCCGTACGCGGCGGCCTCGCCGGTGATGTGGTCGGAGAACGAGATCCCCATGGTCTGGGGATGCTCGAAGTCGGTGGTCATGCCCAGCAGGCCGGACATCGCCTGGCCCACGGTGTCGTAGCCGGGCCGGTCCCGGTATGGCCCCGAGGAGCCAAACCCGGAGATGGAGCAGTAGATGATCCCCGGGTTGCGGGCGCTGATGGCCTCGTAGCCCAGGCCCAGCCGGTCCATGACCCCCGGCCGGTAGTTCTCGATGAGGACGTCCGCCCGCGCGGCAAGGTCCATGACGATCCGCTTGCCCTCGGCCTTGCGCAGGTCGATGCCCAGGCTGCGCTTGCCGCGGTTGCACGACCGGAACGTGGGGCTGTAGCCCCCCTTGCCCCAGCCGCGGAACGGGTCGCCCTGGGTCCGCTCCTCCACCTTGATGACGTCCGCTCCCATGTCTGCGAGGAGCACGGATGCGTGCGGGCCGGTCACGTAGCTGGCCAGCTCCACGACCCGGATGCCGGCGAGGGGAGCGCCCTGACCCCCCTCCCCGTCCGCGGCGCCGTGGGCGCTTCCGGCGGCGTGGGCGCCGGAAGCGCCCTGGGGTGTGCTCACCGGTTGATCCGGATGTCCCACAGGTCTTCGTCCCCGCCCAGCTGCGGGACGAAGACGTCGACCTGGAGCAGCGTCGCGCAGCCCGGGCAGGCGTACTCGCGGAGCACGCCCAGGTACGGGCTGCCGTCCGGCATGCCCCGTGCCGCCAGCTCGTCGAGCGAGCGATCGCGGCGCAGCGCATGGTGCTTGTAGTTCTCCGCGGCGGTGCCCAGGCCCGCGCCGCAGCGCCGGCAGCGGACCGCGGCCGCGGACCCCGTCCCGACGATCTCGAGGCTCTCGTGGAAGCGGAGGACGTCCGCAGGCGCGTTGTCCGCAGGCGCGTTGTCCACAGGCGCGTTGTCCGCAGGCGCGTTGCCCGCAGGCGCGTTGCCCGCAGGCGCGTTGCCCGCAGGCGCGTTGCCCGCAGGTGCGGCGCCCACCGCGGGGATGCTGCCGGAAACGCCTGTGGTGCCGGCCCTGGGCGCAGCGGACTGCGCCTTCCGCTCGGCACGAATGGCGGCCCGGCGGGCGTCGGTTGCCGGTGCATCCAGCCGACCATCCGCGTCCACCACGACGCCATAGAGCAGATCTGCCAGCCGGGCCGAGACCACGCGGCGGAGGATGTCCTGGGCCACCCGCTCCGGCTCCCGGTCCAGCGGATCGCCGTAGCCGCCCCCACCCTGGGTGAAGTCGGCCTGGATGCTCCCCTCCCGAAGCAGGACACGGCCCGGATCGCCCTGGGGCAGGACGGCCTTGGCGCCGCTGCCGTCGGCGAGCAGATCGGCAGCCATGACCGGATGCTTGCCTGCGGCCAGCGCGGCGGCAAAGCCCTCTCCGGGATCGATGAGGGCCCGGAGCCCGCCGATCCCGACCGGGTAGCCGCCGAAGAGCCCGAAGGCCCCGTGGGGCATGCCTGCGTACGGCGCGTAGTCCACGGTGGTGTCCGTGGAGCCGTGCACCATCATCAGCCGGGACGTGCCGGTGCCGCCGTTCCAGCGGCCGGCCCCGCCGCCGTCGGTGGCGTGGTTCCGGCTGAAGACCAGGAACGGGTACTGCAGCTCGATGCGCTCCACGTCGCTGATGCCGCCGGACGGGATGTTCATCTGGCCCCCGCTGGGCACGCCGTCCCGGGTGGGCGCGGCGCCCAGGCCGCCGCCGTGGATGTCGTACAGGCCCTGCGGGTTGGGGAGGCCGCGGCGGTTGTGACCGCCGTAGAAGATCCCCGGGCCGCCCAGGTACCAGAACGAGCCCCAGCTGGCGTTCAGGTCATCGGTGTGGCCCGCGGCGTAGAGCATCTTGGTCAGGCAGTCGCGGACGGCTTCCACCACGTACTGCCCGATCCGCGGCGACCGGCCGCAGGCCGCCGGGAATCGGCAGTTGAGCGCCGTCCCCTCCGGCACGCGAATGGTCACCGGCTTGAGCCGGCCGTCGCTCCACGGGACATCCCAGAAGATCTGGTTGGTCAGCGCGATGGCGACGTGCGCCGTGGTGCTGGGCAAGGTGGAGTTCTGGTCGCTGGCCAGCTGGAGGCTGGAGCCCTCGAAATCGAGGGTCAGCGAGTCGCCCGTCTTGGTGGCCGTGCAGATGACCTGGTACGGCTCGGAGCGCCGTGTGGCGTGGCTGCGCGCCGAGCCGTAGATCCGGCTCCGCCACTGGCCGTCCGGGATGGTCGCCAGCTTGTTGCGAGCCATGGCCTCGGCGTCGTCGATCAGCTTCTGGCCGGCGGCCAGCACGAAGTCGATGCCGAACTGCTTGATGAGCGACTGGTAGCCGCGGCCGCACACCACGTTGGCCGCCGTCCGCGACTTGATGTCCATGCCCACGTAGTGCGGGTCGCGGCACTGCTCGGTGATGGTCTTGAAGACGTCCTGGCGGAAGACGCCGTTCTCCACGATCTTGAGGCCCAGCAGCCGGATACCCTCGTGGAAGATCTCGGTGGCCGCGCCCCGCAGGACGCCACCGGTGTCGGCGGTGTGCGAGCTGGACGCCACCCAGCCCACCCGCTTGCCATCGTGGAAGATGGGGGCGATCTGCATGATGTCGTACGTGTGCGAGCCCGCCACATACGGGTCGTTGATGATGAACTCGTCGCCCTCGTGAATCCCCGGGTCGGCGTCGAACCACTCGATCATCCGGCGGATGGCATCCGAGGTGGCGGCGGCGAACCGGAGATGCCCCGAGCAGGCCAGGATCATGGTCCCGCCGGCATCGTAGAACGAGCACATGCACTCGCCGCCCTGGGCGACGATCGGTGAGGCGGTGACCCGCTGGAGGGCGATGCGGCCCTCCTCGCCGACGGCCCACAGGCGGTGGGAGAAGATCTCGAAGTTGACCGGGTCGATGCGGACGGGGGCGGCTGTCGCGCTGCTCATGGTCGGATCACCAGGTTGCGGTACGGGTCCACCGACAGGGTGGCCCCGGGTGGGACGACGACGGTCGTGAACGGGGACTCGACGATGGCCGGCCCCGTGAGGCTGATGCCGGCGGCAAGGCGCCGCTCGTCGTAGACAGGGGTCTCGACGAAGCCGCCCTCGAACCAGGCCTGGCGGGCGCCCTTCTGCGCGTCCGCGAGCGTGCCGCCCGAGTCCGCGACGGGGCGCAGCTCCGGCTTGGCGACGCGGCCCACCGCGTCAACGCGCAGGCCGGCGATGTCGAGGCCCGCCTCCGCGTACGCGATGCCCTTGCCGTACAGGCGCTCGTAGTGGGCGACGAAGAGGTCAGGCAGCTCGGCGATCCGCTCGTCCGTGAAGCGATCCCACGGGAGGCGGATCTCCTCGCCGGTGCTCTGGCGGCGGAACTGGAGGGTCACGTACCGGCGGAACTCCGGCGCGGCGTCCAGGCCGTCGCGCTCCAGCTCCGAGGCGAGGGCCGCCTCCAGCGCGTCCAGGTCCGCGTTGAGCTCCGCGGCCGGCATGGGCAGCGGGTAGGCTCGGGTCACGAGACGGGTGTGGACGAGGTCCGCGCCGGCGATCCCGAAGGCCGAGAAGACCGGGGCGGTCGGGAAGACGATGATCTCGCGCACGCCCAGGTCGCGAGCGTAGCCCACGGCGTGGACCGGGCTGGCGCCGCCGAAGGCGTACAGCACGAAGTCCTCCGGCAGGTAGCCGCTCTTGATCACCTCGCGCCGGATGAGGTCCGCCATCTTGCTGTCGATGATCCGGACGATGCCGGCCGCCGCCTCGACGGCGGACAGGCCGAGCGGGTTGCCGATCTTCTCCTCCATCGCGCGGATGGCCGCGGCCTTGTCCAGCTTGCGCCGACCCCCCAGGAAGTAGTCGGGGTCGATGTAGCCCAGGACCAGGTCGGCGTCGGTGATGGCGGGCAGCTCGCCGCCCGTGCCGTAGCAGACCGGGCCGGGACGGGCCCCTGCCGATTCGGGACCCACGATGAGGCGGCCAGTGGCCTCGTCGATGTGCGACATGGTGCCGCCGCCGGCGCCGATCGAGGTGATGTCCGTGATCGGCATCAGGATGCGGAAGCGCTCGAAGATGGGCTCATCGGCATACCGCCAGTAACCGTCGTCGAGGACGCCCACGTCGAAGCTGGTGCCGCCCATATCCGCGGTGACGGCGCGCTTGTGGCCCAGCCGCTCGGCCATGTAGGCCGACGCGAGCATGCCGCCCGCCGGGCCGGACTGGAGCGTGGAGATGGGAGTGGCGACGTCGTGGCTGGTCAGGCCGCCGTTGCCCTGCATCGCGAGGATGCGGCCGGCAAAGCCCTCCGAGCGGACCTGCGCCTCCAGGTTGGACAGGTACTTGCGGACCGTGGGGCCCACGAAGGCGTCCGAGATTGCCGTGTTGGCGCGGGCATACTCGCCGGCGACCTGGCTGAGGCGGCTGCCCAGCGTGCAGAAGATACGGCCGTCCGGGTAGAGCTCGGTCACCAGCTGGGCAACCGCCTCCTCGTGCTCCGGGTTGCGCCAGGCGTGCAGGAAGCTGACGGCGATGGCGTCGACGGCCTGGCCCTCGACCAGGTCGCGGATCGCGGCCCTGGTTCCCTCCCGGTCCAGCGGGATGATGACGGCGCCCTCGGTGTCGATGCGCTCGGCCACGCCGCGGATCTTCTCCGGGGGGACCAGCGGCTGGGGCTTGGTGATGGACGTGACCCGGCGGATCTCGTCCTCGCCGAGGCCGTCCACGCGGCCGACCGCCCGCATGATCAGCGTGGTGTCCTCGAAGCCGCGGGTGGTGATGAAGCCCACCTTGACACCCTTGCGGGTGATCAGGGCGTTGGTCGCCACCGTGCTGCCGTGCTTGATCATGTCCGTTCGCTGGAGGAACTCCGAGCGGGACAGGCCGAGGCCGGTGGCAGCCTCGTGGATCGCATCCAGCACGCCGCCCGAGAAGTCGGCCGGCGTGGTGGGCGCCTTGTTGATGTGGACCTCGCCGTCGCTGGACAGGACGACGACGTCGGTAAACGTCCCGCCGATGTCCACGCCGACGGTGTACCTGGGGGGTCGGGGTGATGTCACGTTTGCTGGGACTCCGTATGCCGGGATGCGGAAACGGGTGCGCCTCGGCGCTGCCGGACTGTGGCCCGCCACGCACGGTGTGTCAAACTTCGTTCCGCTATGCGCAATGACGTTGCTGCGAGCGTGGCCGGCGAGCCGGCGCCCGTCCCTGGTGCGGGGCGGCGCGTTGACACGCACCTGCGCTCCGTCGCGACGGCCCTCCACCTGCTCCGCGAGCTGGCCAGCGCCGACGCGCCGCTGGGCGTGACCGAGGCAGCCCGGCGCCTGGGCGTCGCCCCCAGCACGGCGCACCGCCTCCTCTCCACGATGGTCGCCGCGGGGTTCGCGATGCGCTCGCCGGCGGGGCGCGGCTACCGGCGTGGGCCGGAGCTGGTCCGGATGTTCGGGCGCCGGCCCGTCCAGCTGGTGCTCCTGCGCGATGCCGCGCACCCCGTGCTCGACCGGATCGCGCGCGAGACCGGCGAGACGGCACACCTGTCGATCCTGGAGGGGCTGGACGTCGTGGGGATCGACCACGTCGAGAGCACCGCGCCGCTCGTCTCCCGGCATTCCATCGGGTCGCGGGTGCCTGCCCATGCCACCGCCGTGGGCCACGCCCTGCTGGCCTTCTCCCCGGAGGCCGCGGAGGTGCTCATCGAGGAAGGCCTGGCGCGCCTCACGGATTCCACGGTGCCGACAGGTGCGGCCCTGCGTCGCTCGCTCGCCGATGTCCGCCGGCGCGGCTATGCCGTGAACAACCGGCAGTGGCACGCCGAGACGGCCGGGGCGGCAGCCCCCATCATCGATCGGAGCGGCGAGGCGGTCGCGGCGCTGGGGATCAGCGGCCCGGCCAGCCGGATCGGCCGCCGCGAGACCCTCGACCGCCTTGGGCGCATCGCCCGGGCGGCCGCCGCCGAGATTGCCGCCAGGTTGCCCGACAGCATGGAGAGCGCACATGGCTGACACCGCCCGCCCCGTCAATGACGTGATCGACACCCCAGACTCCGGCCCGCTCCCGCCGCTCTGGTACGAGCGGACCGGGTCCGGCCCCCTGGTGCTCCTGCTCCACGGCCTGTCGGACACGCACCAGCTCTGGCGCCACGTGGGGCCCGTCCTGGCGGAACGCTGCACGGTGGTCGCCATCGACCACTACGCCCACGGCCGCAGCCCCATGCCGGAGGAGGCACTCACGACCGCAGTCATGGCCGACGGGGTCGCACAGCTGATCGAGCGGCTGGGGCTGGGCCCGGCGGTCGTCATCGGCCTGTCGATGGGCGGCGGCGTGGCCCAGGTGCTGACGCTCCGGCGCCCCGAGCTGGTTCGGGCCCTGGGGCTGGTCTCCACCAGCAGCGAGTTCAAGCCGTCCAACCAGGCGCGCTTCCGCGCCCGCGGCGAGAAGGCGGTCCAAGAGGGGATGGCGGCCATCGTCGAGGAGACGGTGCCGCGCTGGTTCACGCCGGAGTGGCCGGCGGCCAACCCCGAGGTCTACGCCTCGATCGTCGCGACGGTGCTCGCCAACCCGCCGGAGCGGTTCGCGGCGGCCAGCCAGGCCAACGCCGAGCGCGGCTGGACCGACCGCCTGGGCGAGATCCGCCGCCCGGTCCTGTTCGTGGGCGGGGAACTGGATCCCATGGGCATCGAGGGCGTGGCCGCGACATTCCGGGGCCAGATCCCCCAGGCCCGCACCGTCATCGTGCCCGCCGTCTCGCACCTGATCCCGATCCAGAAGCCGGCCGAGCTGAACGCGATCCTGCTGGACTGGCTCAACGAAGTGGCACCCGACGCGTAACACCGCGCCATGCGACGATCAGGCTCCTGCCGGCGAACTCGCGCTATTCACACCCGGTGAGGACTACGCGGGTTGCCGCCCCTCACCGGACTCGCCGCGCCTCCGGAATGTGCCGACGCGAGCGTGCGCCGGCATGAATCTCGCCGTGGCAGCCGAGCGGGCCGGCCACCGTGACGTCTCGATCATCCGTAGTCCTCACCC
>CANJLL010000003.1 GCA_947475545.1 Chloroflexota bacterium
ACTCCCAGGCGAAGGCAACCGAGCAGAGCAGGATCAGCGACAGGGTGACGAGCGGGGTGCGCCGGGTCGGATTGGCATCCCGGAGCGGGATCATGGTGGCGGGGCGGCGGGCGCTGCGCCAGACGCGACGGGAGCGGCCGATCCGACCGCCCCGCTGGCGCCCGGCGACGGGGACGCGAGCGGCACGATGCCCTCCAGGATGACCTCATGCACCGCGTTGGCGGAGATCCACATGATCGTGTCGGGCTGGTCGCTGGCGCCCGGGATCACGTAGATGCCCCGGACGTCGGCCCACAACGGCCCGCCGCCCAGGAGGCGGTACTGGAGCCGGAAGCGACCATCGGCCTTGTCGAAGCCCAGGATCCGCTTGTTGATGGGGTCCCAGCCGTAGATGGCGCCCGTCCGGCGGTCCGTGCCGGAGGCGATTATCTCGTAGACGGGCGCCTTGCGGAGCAGGTCGTCACCCGCGAGGGCCGCGTCCCAGCCATCGGTCTTGCCAGACACGAAGCGCTCGATCTTGCCGTTCTCGACGGCGAAGATGTCACCGTCGATGAGGAGCGACTTCATGGCATCCACCGGCCGTGCGGTGGCCAGCCGCCCGGACGGCGCGGCCGGGAAGCCGCTCCCGTCTGCAGCCGGCGCGTAGGCCAGGATCTGCTGCTCGGACGGATCGATCACGTACAGGTTGTAGAGGCCCGCACTCGCGTTTCGGACATACGTCCCGATGCCACTGATGTCCTGGCCCCAGCTGCTGGCCCCGGTGACCTTGACGCGCGCCAGTGTTCCCTTGCCCTTGGCGTCCGCGGGCCGCCAGCGCCAGAGCGTGTTGTTTGAATCGAGCACCAGGAGGTCCGGGCCGCCGACGGTCATCAGCTTGGGATCGCCGACGGCGGCACCGCCTGCCACCGCCTGGCCGGCGCGCAGGATCGCGGTGGCCGCCTTGGCCTTGAGGTCCAGCCGGTAGACGGTCTTGGTGCCCGCATCCAGCACGTACGGCGCACCGTCGGGTCCGGCGACCAGCCCGCGGAGGTTGATCGGCGGCGTGTTGTCCGGCATCGTGAAGACCACGACGTCCTTGACGTCGGCCATCCGGTAGAGCGTGTCCAGGCCGGCGACTACGCGGGTCCGGAGCGGCGCCGTGGCAACGATGGAGACGCCGGCCTTCTCGGCTGCGGCCAGCTGGTCGTAGGCCTCGGTCAGGAGCTGCATCGCCTTGTTCGGGTCGTTGACGACCAGGTTGATCCCCGCACCCGTGGTGGTCCCGTAGACCTTGTCCAGGTCTCCGCGTGCCTTGTCCAGGGCGGCCTGGCCGGCGTTCACCGACGCGATGGTGTCGGCAGTTGAGCGCGAGCCGGACACGAGGTAGATCCCGATCCCCAGCCCGCCGACGAGCAGGATGAACACGAGGATCGCCATGGCCGCCCGGCGCTGGGTGTCCATCCGCGCGGTGATGGGGCGCACCGTCCGGTACGGCTGCGCCGTCCGGGGCAAGAGATCCTGGGACCGGCGGAGGCCGCGGGCCAGGAGGCCCCCGGCGGCAGCCTGCGCCTTCTGGGCGCCAGCCTGAACCGCCGCCACGCCGCCGGTGACCGTGTCGGCCAGGGGAATGGGCGAACGGTTCGGGAGGCCGGCCAGGGGCTCGTTGGGGCGGACCGGGACCAGCGTCGTCGTCTGCCGCGTGGCGGAGACCTCGACGGCCTCGAACGCCAGCGCGCCGTCGCTCCCGGAGCCATCCGCCAGCACGAAGCGGTGGTGGAGGTGCTCCATCGCGGACTGCGGGTGGAGCGTGATCATCGCGTCCTTGAGCTCATCCGGGCCCAGGCGTGCCATCAGGTTGGGCGAGACCAGGACGAGCGAGTCGCCGACCGACAACTCACCGCGCCAGACCTCCGGCGTGGGGTCCCGAGCCGGGAAGCCACGGTCGCGGTTGGGGTCCGGGAGCGTCGACAGGCGGGCGCCGCGGATGAGGTAGGCCTCCGCCGGACCGATGGTGGCGACGTACAGCTCGTTCGATCGGACGACGGCAACGGCGATGCCGATCGGGCCGGACTCCTGGCCGGGCTGGCCGAGGCCAAACCGGTCGCGGACATGGGTCAGGCGCTTGTTTGCCGCGGCGATCGCCTTCTCGAGGCAGACCCTGATGCCGGCCGATTCGTCGTAGTAGTACTCGGCCTGGATGGTCTCGGCGACGAGGCGGGTGGCCTCCGCGGCACGCGGCCCGGCCTGGGACGAGGTGACTAGCAGGTAGAGGTGACCCTTGGTCCGCGCCCGCGCTCCGACGCTCGGCTCGACGACGATCACCGTGTCCGGCGAGTCGGGCAGCCTGTCGTCATCCCGGACGACGCCGAGCTTCATCTGGAGGCGGAGGGCCATGCGAGCCTCACCTTGGATTGTGCTGGCCGCCGACCCTGGTCGACGGCGCTGGACGATGCACGGATCAGGCCCGGGTCGAGCCCGCGGGGTCGGGCGCGTCGTTCTGCGGCTGGCAGGTCCTGGGATTATACGCGGGGCTCACCCACCGTCTCGCCCACCGGGGGGTCCACCAGATCGCCCGGGGCGCGGGTCGAGGCGCGGGTCGCGCCCGCCGCCGATCCGGATCCTGATCTCGCGCAGGCCCATCCCTCCCGGCGCGGTGGCGAGCGCGGCCAGCAGCTCCTGGGTGCGCAGCCGAAGCTCCTGAGCGACGATCGCGGCGTCGGCGTCGACGAGCAGCGCATAGCCGTCGATCTGGATGGCCCGACAGGCACCGTGGGCAGCCGGGACACGTTCCGCAACCAGGGCGTCGAACGTCGCCAGGGCCCGTGATCGCCGCAGCTCCTCCTCGAGGCCCAGCCGACGCGCCACCTCCGGGATGAGGTCCCCGAGGCGCTGCATCGGGCGGCGTCGCATCATCGGGACTCGTCCCCGCGGTCCGTCTCGGGCCCGGTCCCGGCGGCGTCGGGCGCGCGGCGAGGGTCCGGCAGGACCGGGCCGCGCAGCTGGGCGCCCGACTCGCCCGAACCGGGCGCCCGCACCTCCCACGTCGCGGCGATCCGGACCAGCTCGGGCGAGAGATCGTCGAGGGTCGTGGTGGTCACGAACGCCTGCGGCAGCTCGGCGATGCGTCGGACCAGGTGCGCCCGGCGATCAGGGTCCAGCTCGCTGAAGACGTCGTCCAGGAGCAGGAGCGGCGGCGTGCCGTCCTGGGCGGTCAGCAGGTCCAGCTCGGCCAGCTTGAAGGCGAGGATGGCGGTCCGTTGCTGACCACGTGAGGCGAAGCCGCCGAGGTCCCTGCCGGCCAGCTCGAAGACCAGGTCGTCGCGGTGTGGGCCGACCAGCGTGGAGCCGTTCCAGACCTCCTTGTCGGCTGTCTCGGCGAGCCGGCGAGCCAGCGCCTGCCGCGGTGTCTCGCCCGCCTGGAGTGGCGCGTTGGTGGCATACCGGATGGCGAGCGCTGCGGCCGCAGCCTCGTCCGGAGCGATCTCGGCGTGCGCCCGCGAGAGTGGCTCGGCGAGGTCGGCCAGCAGACGGAGCCGAAGGGCCACCACCTCCCCGCCCGCATCCAGGAGCGGCTCGTCCCAGTAGCGAAGCTCGGCGCGCGTGGCCTGCTCCTCGCGAATGGCGCGCAGGAGGCTGTTTCGCTGAGCCAGCGCGCGTCCGTACTGGGTGAGGGCGGCGCCGTACGCTGGCCAGCGCTGGCCGGCCAGCTGGTCGATCGCAGACCGGCGCAGGCCCGGCGCGCCGGCGATCAGGAGCATCTCCTCGGGCGCGAAGACGACAGTCCGGAGCAGGCCGACCAGCGAGGCCGCGCGGCGCGGGACACCGTTCACCCGGATCCGCTTTCGTCCGGCGCCGCCGGCCGGGCTGGCGACGATCGCGACCTCGACGATCTCCTCGCGGCTGCCGGTCGTGAGCCCATCGGGCACGCCAGCGCCCACCGAACCCTCGACCCGTGCCAACCCGGCTCCCCATCGGATGATCTCGCCGTCGGTGGTGGTCCGATGGCTCCGGCCCCATGCCAGCAGCACGATGGCCTCCAGGAGCGAGGTCTTGCCCGCTGCGTTTGGGCCCCAGACCAGCTGCGGTCCCGCACCAAAGACGGCATCGAGGGCCGCGTAGCCACGCACGTCGAGGAGGCGGATCGACCGGATCATCGAAGCTGCCTCGGGTGTCGCGCGCTGTGGGTGGGGGGCTGGGTGGCGGCCAGCTAGGGACCGATCGACGGGCCCTGGCTGGCCGACGGGCCCTGCGCCAGGTGCCTCGCTACGAGGTCGTCCTCACCGGCATGACGACATGGACGTAGTGGTCGTCGCCAATTGGCTTGAAGACACCAGGCGAGAGAGGGCCGTTCAGCTCGAGGGCGACCTGGTTGGCGCTGATGTTGGCCAGCACATCGGCAAGGTAGCGAGCGTTGAACGCGATGGTGGTGCTGTCTCCCTCGACCGCGGCCTCGACGTGACCGACGTGGTCCCCGACCTCGGCGTTGGCGCTGACGATAATCCCAGCCTCGTCGCCGACACCGATCTGGAACTTCACGATGTTGGCCGACTCGTGGGCGATGAGCGCCGCGGGCCGCACAGCGCGCAGCAGCTCCTCGCGATCCAGGACGGCCCGCGTCGCGTGGCTCTGCGGCATGACCTGCTGGTAGTTGGGGAACTGGCCGTCGATCAGCCGGCTGACCAGGTCGATCCTGTCCAGCCGGAAGAGGACCTGGTTGCGGGCCTGGGCCAGGAGGACCTCGATTGGGTCGTCCGTGTCGCTGAGGATGCGCGTGAGCTCACTGAGCGCCCGGGCCGGGATGACGACACTGACGTCCGCCACGGTGTCGAGCACCGAGAGCGTCTTGACGGCGATCCGGTAGTTGTCGGCCGCGGCCAGGGTCAGGACATCACCCTCGAAGCGGGCGAGGAGGCCGGTCAGGATGGGGCGGGCCTCGTCGCTGGCCGCCGCGAATGTGGTCTCGGCAAGCGCCCGCTTCAGGACACCCTGCGCGATCCGGGTGGTTGCCCGTTCGCCGGTGGTCTGGATCGACGGGAACTCGTCGGCGTCGATGCCCTTGAGGTTTGATTCAAATCGGCCGGACTTGACGTGGAGCGTCTCGTTTGCGCCCAGCTCCAGGTCGATCCGATCGCCACCCTGGAGGGAGTTGACCAGGTCGGTGAGGAGCTTGGCCGGGACCGTGGTGGCGCCGTCGATCTCGATCTTGCCGGGGACCCAGTAGGTGATGCCGATCTCGAGGTTGGTGGCGGTCAGTTTGAGGCCGGCATCCTCGGTCCGAAGCAGGACGTTAGCCAGGACCGGGAGGGTGCTCCGCGCTGACACCGCCCGGCTGACAACCGACAGACCGCGGGCCAGGTTCTCCTGCATGACCGAGAGTTTCACGTCGGCGTACTCCAGCTGACCTCAGGGACCCACCTGTTGGTGGCCGGGACCTCGCCCGAATCCGGTTCTCCCCATTTCGTCATGGAGATTCGTATCTTCTATCTATCTTCTCATTCCGTCATCACCATCATCATGGTGTGGACGGTGTGGATGACCGTGATACGGCGTGCACGAACCAGCCGTGGAGAGGTGCCCCGGGAGCGTGGGCCGCGGGTGGCCGGCCGGGGATGAGAGCCGGGAGAGGCTGTGGACCCATCAGGCGGGTCCGCCGGACACCGTGGATAGCCCGATTCGGTGTCCACGCGCGGCCGGCGGGTCTCCCCGGCCGCCGGGCTGGATATCCACATCGGCACCCGGTTGTCCACCGATTCGGGGATGTTATCCACAGGGAAGACCGAAACGGGGGCCAGATGGCCCCCGCAGGTGTGAGGAAGGCGCTGTCTGCCGACGCCCGTGGCGTCGGCCGGCTCAGTCGACGTAGATGAGCTCGCGGACTGCAGCGATCTCTCGACGGAGCTCGTCGTTGTTGGCCGACTCACGCGTGATCTTGTCGCAGGCGTGGAGGACGGTGGAGTGATCCCGGCCGCCCAGCTCGGCGCCGATCCGGAGGAGGGAGACGTCTGTCTCCGCGCGCATCAGGTACATCGCAATCTGGCGGGGCATCACGATGGCCTTGTCCCGCTTCTGCCCCTGGAGCACGTCCATGGGCACACCGTAGTAGTCCGCCACCGCCCGCGCGATGCGCTCCGGGGTGACCTGGCGCTTCTTTGGGTTGTACAGGACGTTGGAGAGCACGGCCTGGGCGAGCTCGATGCTGATGGGCGTGGCCCCCATGGAGGCATAGGCCACGATCCGGTTGAGCGCCCCTTCGAGCTCTCGGATATTGGAGACGACCTTGCGGGCGATGAACTCGATCACGTCCGAGGTGATGGGTACCGCCCCATCCTCCGCCTTGGAGCGAAGGATGGCGATGCGCGTCTCCAGGTCGGGCGCGGTCAGGTCCGCGATCAGGCCCCACTCGAACCGGCTGCGAAGGCGCTCCTCCAGCGTGAGGATCGCCTTGGGCGGGCGGTCTGACGACAGGACGATCTGCTTGCCGTCTTCGTGGATCGTGTTGAACGTGTGGAAGAACTCTTCCTGCGTTCGCTCCTTGTCCGCGATGAACTGGATGTCATCGATGAGCAGGAGGTCGATCCGGCGGTAGCGCGCACGGAACTCGTCGATCTTGCCTTGCTGGATCGACGTGATGAACTCGTTGGTGAACTTCTCGCTGGTCGCATAGACGACCCGCTTGCGCGGGAACTTGGCGATCACCTGGTTCCCGATCGCGTGCATCAGGTGGGTCTTGCCCAGGCCGACGCCGCCATACAGGAAGAGCGGGTTGTAGGCGTGGCCGGGTCGCTCGGCAACCGAGAGGCTGGCCGCGTGCGCGAGCCGGTTGGCCGACCCGACGATGAAGTTGGCAAAGGTGTAGCGGGGGTTGATGTTGGTGGCACCGCCCTCCCCGCCGACGCGGGTGGGCTCCAGCCGAACCTGCTGGCTGCGCTCCGCGACCGGGCTCGCCGGGCGCTCCTCGCCATCGGCCGCCGCGGCCGCCGGGGCTGCCGCAACGGAGCTGACGACGAACTCAACCTGGACGCTGTAGCCCACGATCCGGGCGAGCGTCTGGCTGATGAGGGAGCGGTAGCGCGTCTCGAGCCAGTCCTTCGCAAAGCCGTTGGGCACGGCGATCCGGAACCGCGGGCCATCAACCTCGATGAGGCTGGTGTCACGCAGCCACGTCTCGAAGTTGGCCGGCGAGAGCGAGACCTGCAGCTCACCGAGAGCCGCGCGCCAGACCTGCTTGGCGTCCATTCGGTCGATGATGATCCTGATGGTCAAGAATGGGTCGCGGCCCCGTGAGGAGTCACGAATGGACTGACAGTGCGGCCGTCGGGGCGGCGTGCTGGCCGGCTCAGGCGGGTCGCCCGACTCGTTGGGGACCCGTCGAAACGGGCCCGTTGAGGGTCTTCGGACGGCTCCCCGACCGGCGGCTGGGGAAGGATAGCACCGCCCTTCCGGGGGTCGCAAGGCAAAACGCAGGTACTCCAGGGGGGTATCATCAGTGGGCCCAGACGGCCCTGGGAGGCACCCCATCCGGGCCTCGCGGAACCCATGTTCCGTGCGTGCGCGGTCCGATGGCGTTTGACACCCAATCCCGCGCGAACATATGATCGCCCGGACGACGAACGCGCCGCAGCGCTCCCATGCGCCAAGGCCCGTTTGCGTGCCTCTTGGGGTCAACAACTGACGAGTCCCCGAGGCCTGATGGAGAGGATCACCCCAAGCCCCCATGAAGCAGACCTACCAGCCCAAGAAGCGCCATCGCGCCAAGGAACACGGCTTCCGCGCCCGCATGAAGACGACGGGCGGTCGCCGCGTCCTCGCCGCACGGCGGGCCCGCGGTCGGAAGCGCCTGTCGGCCTGAGGGACGAGCGCGCTCTGCGCCCGCGTCTCGTCATGCTCTCTCGGCCGCAGGAGTTCAGCGCGATCCAGGCGCGCGGGGCCACCCGGTCCTCCGCCCTGATGAGTGCCAGATTCCTGCGGACAGACCTAGAGACGACCCGGTTCGGTCTCGCGACGGGACGCCGGATCGGTGGCGCCATCGTGCGGAACCGCGTTCGGCGGAGACTCCGCGAAGCACTGCGGGCGATGCAGGTCTCGTTCCGGCCCGGCTGGGACGTTCTCATCATCGTCCGTCCGGCCATCGTCGAGGCGGACTACGCCGCGCTGGTCGGGGCGCTCCGGCGAACGCTGGAGCGGGGCGGGGTCGTCGGAGGGGTGTCTGGCTCGTGAAGCGAATCGGGATCGGTCTGATCCACGCCTATCGATTCGCCTTCGCCTGGATGCCGTCGTCATGTCGCTATCAGCCAACCTGCTCCCACTACACGGAGGAGGCCATCAACCGCTACGGCCTGCTCAAGGGGAGCTGGATGGGTGCCCGCCGAATCGCGCGTTGCCACCCATGGAGCCCCGGCGGCTATGACCCTGTTCGCTGAGGCCGGGATGACCCTGCGCAAGACCATCGCATCGATCGGAACGCTCCTGCCCGCCCGCACGCGCTCCCTCCTGCTCCTGCTCGCGTTCGTCGCGTTGCTCGTCGTCGCCTGCGCGCCGGGCGGCGGCGCCGGCTCGTCGGACGGCCAAAGCCCCGCCCCAACGGCCCAGATCCCACTGTCGCCGGCACCCCTCCACGCGGACCCGTTCAGCCTGCTCGCCTGGCTGTACACGCCGCTCTTCCAGGGGCTGTTCATCATCCTGATGGCGATCAAGCAGGTCACGCCCGACATCGGCATCGCCATCGTGGTGATGACCCTCGTCGTGCGGACACTGATGATCCCGCTGATGCGGCGCCAGATGGTCTCGATGCGCCGGATGCAGGCGATCGCGCCAGAGATGAAGGAGATCCAGCGCCGCTACAAGACGGACCGCGTCAAGCAGCAGGCGGCCATCTCCGCGCTCTACAAGGAGCGGGGTGTCAGCCAGGCCGGCTGCCTGACGTCGCTTCTGCCGATGCTCATCCTGCTGCCGATGTACACGGTCATCCAGGACGGCCTCCGCAGCTTCGACCCCACGCCAATGCTCCGGGTCTTCGGGATCCAGCTGATCAACCTGGACTGCACCGGCACCGGCATCCCGGATGCGAACGGCTTCATCCAGCCCTGCCTCGACACGATCGTGCCCTGGCTCGGCAACATGGACGTCAGTCAGCCCAACACCTTCTCGGTCCTGGGCTTCGGCGTCAGCGTTCTGGCCATCGTCTACACGGCCTTCCAGCTGTTCGCTTCGCGGATGGCGCTGCCGCCCCACGATCCCAACACCCCGGTGGATCCCAACATGCGCGCCCAGCGCCAGACCATGCTGTTCCTGCCGCTGATCTCCATTCTGTATGGGGGGATCATCCCGGTCGGGCTGTACCTCTACCTCATCGTGACCACCATCTACCAGGTCATCCAACAGTTCCTGACCACCGGCTGGGGCGGCATGTTCCCGTTGTTCGGGTGGATGCCGGCCTTCGCCGTCGATCACAAACCGCGCTTCCCGGTCGCCAGTCCGGCGCCGATGCTGACCACGCGCGAGGCGGGAGCCCCCGCGCGATCCACGCCACCGCGATCCACGCCGGTCGATCGAGCCGTTTCTGCGGCATCGACGGTCCGTCCGAGCCAGAGGGGCCGGCAGGGTCGACGAGGGAGACGACGCTAACCATGTCTGTGTATCGCGAGTTCACCGGCAAGACCGTCGAGGAAGCCCTCAAAGCCGCTCGTGAAGAGTTTGGCGTTGGGCTTAATGACCTCGACTTCGAGATCCTGACCCCCGGTAGCCGGGGGGTCCTGGGCATGGGTGCGGAGCCCGCCCGAATCGTCGCTGCCCCCCGGGCTGAGCTTGGCGGGTCAGCCCCCAAGCGCGATGCTGCGGCCTCCAAGCCGCTGCCCGTCCAACCCGCCCGCGAGGAGCGGAGCTTCGGTGGCGACCGCGGCTTTGATCGTGGGCCCCGTCGCGACGATCGGCCCCCGCGCCGTGACGAGCGTGCCCCCCGCGAGGACGCGCCGCGCGAGGAGCGTGCGCCTCGAACTGATGCGCCCCGCGAGGAGCGCCCTCGCGAGGAGCGTGCGCCTCGAACTGATGCGCCGCGCGAGGAGCGGCCCCGCGAGGAGCGTGCGCCTCGAACTGATGCGCCCCGCGAGGAGCGTGCTCCACGTCCGTCCGCATCTCGCTCGGACGATCGCCCGCCCCGCCGCGACGATCGAGGCCCCCGACCCGATGGCCGAGGCGATCGCCCGCCCCGCCGTGACGATCGAGGCCCCCGCCGCGACGAGCCGCATCGCTCCCCCGCGACGCTCTCTGACCGCGAGCAGGCCGAGCTTGCGGCAGGCCGAAACTCCGTCGCCGCGGAGCGCGCAGACCTTGAGGCCGCCGAGGCATCGCCCGAGGCGTTGGCCGCCGGCAAGGTGATTCTCGAAGAGCTCCTCGTGCATCTCGGGCTGGAAGCCAGCGTCGAGGTCGCCACGGGCGCTACCAGCCGGCTCAATGTCGTCTCCGAGGGAGACGGCAAGGAGGCGCTGGGCGCCCTCATCGGCCGCAAGGGCGAACGCCTGTCCGCGCTGCAGCATCTCGTCAACCTGATGCTGTCGCGCAAGATGGGTGGCTGGACCCGCGTCCTGGTGGATGTCGAGGACTATCGTGGCCGCCGCGAGCGCCAGCTTCACGACCTCGCCACCCGCGCCGCGGAACGAGTCGCCGAGACGGGCAAGATGCTCCAGCTGGAGCCCATGCCCGCCCTGGAGCGCCGCTGGATCCACATCGCGCTGCGCGAACACCCGGATGTCATGACCCAGTCGGTGGGCGAGGAGCCCAATCGCCGGATCGTCGTCCTCCCGCGAAGCATCTAGGCTCGTCTGCCTGTGCCGGGCGGCGAGCCCGGCACAGTCGGCAGCCTGCTGCCCCGTCCCACACGACCGGCGGCCCCGCTTCACCAGCGTGCCCCCGACTCGCCGGTCGCGCCATTGGCCGGCCTTCGGCCGCCTGCTAGCATGGCCCAGCCGCATGCCAATCTTCGTATGACCGCTCTGGACATGGACCCACTCGAAGGAGGGTCCGGCCTCGCCGTCGACCCGGGAGTCGGCATGTCTGCAGACCAGTCTCGGGCTGATCCAGCCGTGGTCATCGCCTCGGAGCTCGCCGTCGAGGCCGCCGCTGCGGCCGAGAAGGAGCTTGCGGCCGCAGCCGCCACCGGCGGGCCGGCGCCGCACGACGCCGGTCTCGTCGCCATCCAGCCTGCACCCGCGCGTGACCAGCGCACTCGTCGCGGCCCCCCACGGCCCCTCCGGTTCGTCGGCGGATTCCTGTTCGGGCTGCTGGGCATCTTCGCCATCTCGGCCGGCGGCCTGTACGCCTTTGACCTCCAGTTCTCCGGCAGGATCCTGCCGGGTGTCCACGTCGGCGCCGTGGATCTCTCCGGCCTCACGCAGGCGCAGGCCAGCGCCCGACTCGCCGAGGCCTATGCCTCGCTCAGCGACGGGGAGCTGGTCCTTGTCGCCGGAGAGCGCCAGACACGGACCAGCCTGCAGCAGCTTGGCCGGCGCGCGGACGTCGAGGCGATGGTCGCCGACGCCGTTGCCGCGGGCCGCATCGACGCGGGCCTCGACCGCCTCGTGCTCAACGCCCGGACCGCGACCCAGGGGATCGTGCTGGAGCCGCGGGTCGTGATCAACAGCACCGCCCTCGCCGAGGCGGTCGCCGCCTTCACGACGACGGCGAGTGTGGCACCCGTCGACGGCCGGGTGACGACTGGGGGTGGAACGTACACGGTCATCCCCGCCACCGTGGGGATCACCATCGACGCGACGGCGCTGCTGGCTGATGCCACGGACGCGATCCGCGCACTCGAGATCCCGTCGAGCGTGACCGTGCCGGCGCATGCCGCGGCGGTGCAGCCAGTCGTGACGACCGAAGAAGCATCGGCGGCCGCTGACCTCGCGAAACGAGTGGAAGCAGACCTCGTCCTTGCGGACATCCTCCAATCGTGGACCATCCCCGCGGTGCAGATTCACGGCTGGATCTCGTTCCAGGTGACCGGTGGCGGCGGTTACGTACCGGTTGCCACGCCCAAGGGGCTGGACGATCAGCTGGCGGCATGGGCCGTCGCCATCCAGCGGCCGCCCAGCAATGCGTCCTACCTGTTCGACAAGGGCGGCACCATCGTCGGCGCCTCGGAGGGCCAGGACGGCCGGAGGCTGGACGGGGGCGGTACCATCGCCGCCATCGCCGCGGTCCTGGCGCAGCGAGCGGGCGGTGCGACGGTGACGAGCGTCGCTCCTGCCGTAACCCTGGTGCAGCCCGAGCTGACCACGCGCCAGGCCGCGGATACCGCCCCGCTGATGAGCAAGATCGGCGAGTGGACCACGTACTTCCCGATCTACGTCAACAACGGCTTCGGCGCCAATATCTGGATCCCCGCCATGGATATCAACGGCTACGTCGTGACACCCGGCTCCTGGTTTGACTTCTGGAAGGCGATCGGGCCGGTGACGCGCGAGCGGGGCTACATGGACGGCGGGGCGATCATCAACGGGCACACGGAGCCACAGGGTGCGCTGGCGGGCGGCATCTGCTCGGCCTCCACCACGCTCTTCAACGCGGCGCTCCGGGCAGGGCTGCAGATGGGCTCGCGGCACAACCACTACTACTACATCGGCCGCTATCCGCTGGGCCTCGATGCCACGGTCTGGCAGAGCAGCGGCGGCTCGATCCAGAGCATGACCTTCCGGAACGACACGGACTACCCAATCCTGATTCGCGCCTACAAGATCCAGAACGGCTCATCGGGCTACGTGAAGTTCGAGATCTACGGCGTCCCGACCGGCCGGACGGTCAGCATTGGCGCCTCGATCGTCAAGAACCCCACCAAGGCGGTCGATACCATCGAGTACACCGACACCCTGCCCGCCGGTACGACCAAGCGCATCGAGACACCCACGGATGGGATGGACGTCTGGGTGACCGTCACGGTGACCGACGCGAACGGGAACGTGATCCACGAGACCACGTACTACTCCCACTACGCACGCATTGACGGGATCACCCTGATGGGAACGAGCTAGGCCGCCTGCAGCCTGGCTCCCGTCATGCCCTGAGGAGATCGGGCACGGTGACGAAGCCAAAGCCGCGGGCGCGGTAGCCAGCGATGATGGCCGGCAGGATCCGGGGAGTGATGTCGGGCCCGGCGTGGAGCAGCACAATGGCTTCATTGTTGCCCTTCAGCGCCAAGGCCACGGCATCCGCGTCGGTGATGCCCTGGGCGGTGTCCCCGTCCGTGACGTTCCAGAGGACGATCGTGGGGTAGCCGGCGGCCGCCACGGCCCGGTCCGTCGCCGCGTTATGCGTACCATACGGCGGCCGGTACAGGCGAAGCATGGGCGTCCCCGTCAGGCGCTCGAATGCGTTATGGGTATTCACCAACTCCGCGGCGATGGCCTCATCCGTCAGCTTGGTCATGTCCACATGACTGTATCCATGGTTGGCCACAGGGTAGCCAGCCGCAGCAATCGCCTGCCAGATCTTGGGACCGCGCGAGAAGACATAGCCGTTCGCAAAGAACGTGGCCGGCACGTGCTCCCGGACCAGGATGTTGAAGATCAGGCTCGTGTTGGCGGCGGAGTAGCCGTCGTCGAACGTCAGTGCGACCACCTTTGTATGACCCGAACCGCCCCAGACGACCCTGGGGAGTGGCGGGCTGGGCTCGACCATCGCCAGTGTCGGGTCGGGGAGCGCCATCTCCTGACTGGGCTGGGCCACTTGCGAGGTTGCGACGGCGAGAGCAGGCTGCACGACGCGCGAGGGCTGCACGACGAGCCTGAAATCGTCGTCACCTGTGGGCGGCTCCGACGGCTCGGTCACGACCCAGGCGTCGGCGATGATCGACGGCGCGCCAACCCCGTTGGTTGCCGGCAGGCCGCCGATCGTGCTCAAGAAGAGGGTCAGGCCGCCAAGGGCGACGGCGAGCGCCAGGCCATGCCGGTGCCTCGGTCGCGGACGGGAGTTCGATTTCTTGTCGCGAGTGCGCGCACTGGATTGGCCGTCAGGGCGACTTGACCCCTGGATCGATGTGGCCGCGGCGTCCATCCCGGCCGTGCTGGTCGTTGCGTCGGTGCTCGTCGAGCCCGGCGTCCATGGCCGTGCGTCCGGATCTGGACTGCTATCTGCCGACCCTGTGGTCGCCGGATTGCTGTCCGCCGAGGGTCCGGCGTCCATGGCGTCGTCGCGTTCGTCGCGTTCGTCGCGGCCTGCCGGGGCGGCGGGTGCTGGGCTGGCGGCGGGGCGATCCGTCTCCTGTGCCGGGACCTGGACGGCGGCGTCAGTCCTGCGGCCGGACGACCGAGTGTGGTTGACCACGCCGTACGGAGCCAGCTTGGCACCTGCCCGCTCGGCCGGCTCCGCTGCGGCCGCCGTGGAGCCCGGCGCTCCGCGGCCCTTGAGAAGACGAACGAGACTCTGAACGACCGACCGCGGTTCGCTGCCGGCGGTTGTAGCGCCCGGCCGAGGCTGCGGGTCGGATGGCTGTGCCTGCGCCCGGACGTGCACCCGAACCGCTACGGGCGCGGTGACCCGGGCCGAGATCGGCGCGGACGCCTCCGACGGCCGGACCAGCGGACTGGAGCGATAGCCGGCGGTGCATGCCTCGATCCGGTCGAAGGCACCAGCGAATCCCGGCGCGGGCCGCTCGCGGAGCAGCGTGAGCTCCTCCTCGAAACGAGTCAGGAGGCGCTGCTGGAGGGCAAACCCACCGAGAGAATCACTCAGTCGTCGACTGGGTTGCTCGATCTGCTCTTGGAGGAATGCATGGAAGTCGCTGTCCGAGCCTGCCTGCCAGATGCCGAGCTCGACGAGCTCCGAACGGGCCCGCTGGGCGTCGGCGATGGCCTCATTGGCTGCCGCAATCGCGTCATTGAGACTTGCCAGGATTGGATCGAGACCCGGGCGCTGAGCTGCGGAGCTGCGGCCGTGCGTAGCAGGCCGCAGCGCACCGGGACCGGTTGGCACCGGCTATTCCGGGCGGTTGGGGGCGTCCGCAGCTCGCGTCGGAGTGGGCGACAGGCGCCGCTGGACCGATCCGAGATCTGCGACAAGGCGGTCCAGATCGGCCGTGACCTGGCCAAGCTCCCGAGCGACGACCCGCAGCTCGTCACGCCACGCCGCGGCCGCAGATCGGCTGGCGACGATGGGACCCTCCTCATCATCGCTCGTCGCGAGGATCGCGGCGCTCCTGTCCGCGGCGTCGGCAGCCGTCTCGCACGCGACGATGGCCCGGTGGAGCTGCTCACCGGCAGTTTCGGCAAGCTGGATGGTCGACGCAATGCCCACGAAACGGAACCTCCGTAGCGTCCCATCGTCTCGGTTGGAGAGACGCGTACGCAGTTATGAGAACGCGTTGCCTGACGTGTGCCACCGACACGGCGCCCGGTTTGATTGTCTATTCTACGCTCTTACACCTGCACACCGCAAGGTGTGCATGCTAGGGATCCCCAATTGCCGTCGACCGCTGCGCAGCGCACCTGGTGAAGCCGTGGCAGGGCGCTGCGTCCAGGAGCAGCGCCGCATCCGCCACGCTGCGGCGATACCGTATGGGCCCGTCCCTGTTGTCCGTCCTGTTGCTGACTCTCCTGGCAGGGTCCCTGGGTTCGCTGCCGCAAGTAGCGGCTGACGATGCCCTGTCAGGCTCCTTCTCGTTCCCCGCGGGCGTCTCGATACCCGTCGTGGCCGGGACGGGAGCGACGATTCGAGCATCGTTGACGGCACACAACTCGCTGTCGACTGCCGTCCAGGTTCGGCTACCTGCAATCGCGCCGCGCGGCTTCGTGGTCGGGCTCATCGATGGTCCGGTCGTGACGATCGCGGCCAGGGAGACACGGGTCCTGCCCGTCCTGGTCAGCGTTGACGGCGGTGTCTCGCCCGGTCATTACCAAGTCGCGGGCGAGCTCGCACGGGCTGATATCGCACCGCCCGGCGCGAGTTCCGCGCCCGAGGTTGGCGGGATCTCCCAGGGGCTGATCTCGTTCTCGTTCTACATCGACGTTGTCGCGGCCCGGGGCCGGGTCACCATCACGGTGGTCAGCAGCGACGGTGGACGACCGCTGACGGCAGACCTTGTGCTGGCGTTTGTTGGACCAGCCGGCGCAATCCCCATCGACGCCGTGTCCGCGGCGACGCTGAGTCGCGACGTCGCGCCCGGCACCTACACGGCCACCATCTCGGTGAAGGGTCTGATCACGGACAGCCGCCAGGTCTCGGTGGCGGCGGGGGACCGGCTGAACATCCGGTTCACAGAGTCGGGTGCCACGTTTGTCACGGCCGACGCGCGACCCATCACGGACGAACACGGGGACGTCGCGGCGGTGGAACTCGTGGCCGTCATCCAGAACAACCTCGCCCTCGTCGAGGGCCCGGTGGTGCTCTCGGTGGACGTCCTTCGAGACGGGCAGGAGGTCGATCACCTGCGTCTCGCCACGCTCGCCTCGCTTCCGGTGGCCCTGACCGAGCAACGCTTCACCTATCGGCGGCCCGGCGGCCTGGGTGCCGGTCTGTGGACGTTCCAGTTCGTGGCCACGAGTCGAACCCTGACCGTGGTGTCCGAGCAGGCCGCGGTGATCGAGGTGACCGGCTTTGCCCCGGGATGGATCCTCGGGCGCGTGGCCACCGATCCGGTGCTGCTCTTCGGCGTGGTTGCGGCGCTGCTCGGGCTCATCGTTGTCCTGGAGGTCGGGCTCGGTCGACGTCGGCGGAGCACTCCCCAGCGCGCGCCGGTTGCCGTCGGGTCCTTGCCCCCACTGGAGCCGGTCGAGCGCGGCGCCGTCATGCGAACGTTCCGCCGCCTCCTGTTCTCCATCCCACCCGATCGATCCGGGCTCGATGACGTCCGTCCGGGCCTGGTCCCGGCTCTCGTCGATCAGGTCGACGACGCAATCGGGGTTCCCTGGCCTCAGCCCGAGGATGTCATCCGAGCCGAGGCTGCCGTGGCGCCCGCCGAGTCGATCGAGGCAGCCGTGATGGCCGACCGCCTCGGTCCTGCGCCCCGGTCGTTCGAATCCTCGTCGGACGCCACGTTCGAAGCGCAGTCGGTCCCGGATCACGGCGCCGTGGGCGATCCGGCCGCGCCGCTGCCCGACGCGCTCGCGACGCTACCCGATGCGACCGCGGCCGACGAGCCGGAGCCCGATCACGACCTCGCAAGGAACGAGTCCACCGGCTCCCCGCTCGACCCACCCGCGACCGCGAGGCTGTCCGCGCGGCGGCGATCCGGGGGGTCGCGACGACGCGGCGATGCGGCCGAGCTGCGACCGTACCAGGCGCGCGGGGACCGCAGGCGACGCAGGGTCGCCAACCCGGTCGCGGGCGTCGGCGCGCTGCTCCTCGTCGTCGCCGCGACCGTGGTCCTGGTGTCGGTGGTGGGTGGGGGACCCGCAGCGACATCCGAGGACTCCACCGGCGACCCGGGCGGTCAGCTGGCGCAACTGGCGACCCCCAGCCAAGTTCCGACGCTCGCCCCCCAGCCCACGCCCAGCCCGGCTCCAACGCCCACGCCCACGCCCACGCCGGCTCCGACTCCCGAGCCAACCCCGACGCCAACGCCAGCGCCCACCCCCGTGCCCGTTCCCACCGCTCCGTACTTCGAGTACAAGATCCTCTACGGAGACTCGCTCTGGAAGATCGCCACGACCTACAACACCACGGTCGCGGCCATCGCGGCGCTCAACGGGTTCCCCACGACGGTGATCCTGCGGGTGGACCAGGTGATCAAGGTGCCGCGCTCGACGTTGCCCCAGCCATCTGCCAGCGTGCGCTGATTGCGCCCCGCGAGGCTCGACGGCGTCACGCCGGTCGGGACGTCCCCAGGGCCCTGACCCGCCCGGGCCGGCCTCCTCGCCCTACGCGGTGTCGCGCTTGATGGTCAGGCTGGCCAGCATCACGAACAGCGCCGCCACCAGCGCGAGCACCGCCACGTCGAGGGCGAGCCCAGGATCGCCCAGGCCATCGCCGCGGAGCATGATCGCGCGCAGCGCGTCCACCGCGTAGGTGACCGGCAGCACGTGGGCCACGGCCTGGAGCAGGGCCGGCAGCCGCTCGACCGGCCAGAAGATCCCCGACAGCAGCCCCTGGGGCACGATGACAATCGGGATGAACTGGACGATCTGGAGCTCCGTCCGGGCGAACGTCGAGAGGAAGATCCCCAGGTTGACCGCGCCGATCGCCAGCAGCAGCACGACGACGAAGGCAAGGATCGGGCTGCCGGCGGACGAGATCCCCAGGCCGATGCCCCACTCGCCGATCGGGCCGATCGCCGGGACCGCGACCCGCCCCAGGGTGAACGTGGTCATCAGAACAACCTGCACCGCGGCCAGGAGGCCAAACCCCAGGCCGTAGCCCAGGACGATCTCGAGCCGGCTGACCGGGGTCGCCAGCAGGCGCTCCAGGGTGCCGCCCATGCGCTCCCGGAGGAAGCTGATGCCGGTCAGGATGAAGACGAAGAAGTACGCGAAGTAGCCCAGGAAGACCGGGGCCATGACGTTGAGGGCGTCTGCGTCCGGTGACAGGAAGATGGTCTCGTGGGCGATGGTGATCGTCGGGATCGCGGGTACGGCTGGGTTGGGACCAGCCGATGACGCGGCCCCGGCGGGCGGAGCAACCAGCGTGCCCATCAAGCTCGCCGCCCGGATCACCAGCTGCTGCAGTGCGGTGACCGCCTGGCCGTCCACTGCGGGGTCGGTCCCCTGTGTCACCACCGTGAGCGTGACCATCCCCCTCGCGGCCGCCGCCCCTAGGTCGGCCGGCAGGATCAGCGCGACTTGCGCGCTGCCGGCTCGGACGCGATCACGGGCGGCGGCGCCATCCCCCACCAACTCGATCTCGATGCCGTTGCCGCCGCCGACGGCCGCGCCTACGGGAGAAGCCGCCGCCTGGAGGATGCCGATCAGGCGGTCGCCGGCCAGGCCCGCCTGGTTCCCGATCGCCACGTGCGTCGTCCCGGGCAGCGAGCCGCGAATCACCCAAGCGAGGAGTGCCGTGATCACGAGCGGGACCACGACGACCAGCGCCAGCGATCGATGGTCGCGCCGGAAGCCGGCGACGATCCTGCGCGCCACGGCGAGCGTCCGGGCGAGGCTCATGCAGCCTCCCCCGCCGGCTCCGGGAGCGGTTGACCATCCGGGCCCAGGCCGGCGAATTGGAGAAAGGCCGTCTCGAGGTTGTCCGTGCCCGCCGCCGCCCGCAGCGACGCCCCTGTCCCGTGGGCAATGAGCCGCCCCGTCCGGACGAACAGCAACTCGTCGCACCGGTCAGCTTCGTCCATCACGTGGCTTGCGACAACGATCGTGGTGCCCGCGGCTGCCAGCGCGCGGAAGTGGGCCCAGAACTGGACGCGGAGTGCGGGGTCCACGCCGACGGTGGGCTCGTCCAGGAAGACGACCGGGGGCTGATGGACCAGGGCGCAGGCCAGGCAGAGGCGCCGTCGCATCCCGCCGGAGAGGTTGGCCGCCGGGGTGTTCCGCCGGCCGCCCAGCTCGATCAGGTCCAGGACGCGCTCGATGGCAGCCCCGTCGTGGGTGCCCTGCAGCGCCGCGAAGAAGGCCAGGTTCTCGGCCACCGAGAGGTCGGGGTAGATGGCCTCGCCCTGGGGCATATAGCCGACCTGAGCCAGCGCCGCCCGCGACGGCATGGACATCCCCAGGATCTGCGCCTCCCCGGAGGTGGGTCGGGTGAGGCCGATCAGGAGTCGGATGAGCGTGGTCTTGCCCGAGCCGTTGGGGCCGAGGAGACCGTAGATCCTCCCGGGCGCCAGGGACAGGTCGATCCCGTCAACCGCGCGCATGAGGCCGAAGGTCTTGACCAGGGCCTGCGCGCTGACCGCGGGCTGGCGGGTGCCGGGGGCCGGGGATGTCGCGATGCTCACGCCCGGATCGTGGACCGGCCGCCGGCCCAGCGCAACCCCCACGTCCGACGGCGTCCCCGAGCCCGAGTGCGCCGGCCCGCGATGCGGCGAGCATCGCGGGCCGGCAGGGCGGCGCTGGCTGCCCCACCATGGGCCCCCAAGGAGGACCATCCGTGACACCGCCCCGGTCAGGCCATGCAGATCGCGCCCTGGCAATCGACGTCGGGACGCAGAGCGTGCGCGTCATGCTCATCGATCCGCGCGGCACGGTGGTCGCGATGGCCCGCGTGCCCATCGAGCCGTACGACTCGCCGCAGCCCGGCTGGGCCGAGCAGGACCCCGAGGTCTGGTGGGCGGCCATGGGCGAGGCCTGCCGGCGGCTCTGGGCGGACCCGGCGGCGGACCCGGCGTCCGTGGCGGGGATCGGCCTGACGACGCAGCGGACCACGGTGATCGTCTCAGACGAGCGCGGCGTCCCGCTCCGGCCCGCCATCGTCTGGCTGGACCAGCGCCGGACCGAGGGGCTGCCGCCAGTCGGCGGCGCGTGGGGCGCGGCATTCCGGCTGAGCGGCGTGACCGAAACCGTGGCGCGGTTCCAGGCCGACTGCGAGGCCAACTGGATCAGGACCCACGAGCCCTCCACATGGAAGCGCATCCGGCGCTACGGCTTGCTGTCGGCGTGGCTCACCACGCGCCTCGTGGAGCGCTGGGTGGATTCGGCCGCCGCCCAGGTGGGCTACCTGCCCTTCGATTTCAAGCGGTCCCACTGGTCCGGCCGGCTCGACTGGAAGTGGCAGGTCGCCCCGTTTGAGCGAGACTGGCTGCCGGACCTGGTGCCCCCAACGGGCGAGCTGGGCCGGCTCTCCCCCGCGTCCGCGGAACACCTGGGCGTGGCGGCGGGGTTGCCGGTCATCGCCGCGGCGGGCGACAAGCAATGTGAGGCGCTGGGAGTGGGCGCCCTGGCACCCGACCTCGCGGCGCTCTCGTTCGGGACCACGGCCACGGTCGGGACCACCCACCGCCGCTACGTGGAGGCGATCCCGCTGGTGCCGCCCTACCCGGCGGCCATCCCGGGCGCCTGGTTCACCGAGCTGCAGATCTCGCGCGGGTTCTGGCTGGTGGAGTGGTTCCGACGCGAGCTGGGCGCCCAGGAGGTGGCCCGGGCCGCGGCATCCGGCGTGCCACCCGAAGCGCTCTTCGAGGACCTGCTGCGTGCGACGCCTGCAGGGGCGATGGGTCTGATGCTCCAGCCGTACTGGAGCCCGGGCGTCCGCTATCCCGGACCCGAATCCAAGGGCGCGATCCTGGGCTTCGGGGACGTGCACGGCCGGGCCCACGTCTACCGGGCCATTATCGAGGGCCTCGCCTACGCGCTCCGCGAATCGGCCGAGAAGACCGTGGCGCGGACAGGGGTGGGAATTCGCGAGCTGCGGGTGGGCGGCGGTGGGTCGCAGTCGGCCGGCGCGGTCCAACTCTTCGCGGACGTCTTCGGGGTGCCGGCGGCCACGCCCCACACCCACGAGGCCGCCGGCCTCGGCGCCGCCATTGACGTCATGCTGGGCCTTGGCATCCACCCCGACCCCGAGACCGCCGTGGTCGAGATGGTCCGGACCGCGGAGCGCTACGAGCCGGATGCGGCGCGTGCCCGCCTGTATGACGACCTCTATCGCTCCGTCTACCTGCCGATGTACGGCCGATTGCAGCCGCTCTACCGCGAGATCCGCCGGATCACGGGCTACCCGCCGTCCACGTAGGCCGCGAGGTGCTGGCCGGTCAGGGTTGAGCGCTCACTGACGAGGTCCGCGGGCGTGCCCTCGAAGACGACCCGTCCGCCGTCGTGGCCGGCGCCGGGGCCGAGATCAATGATCCAGTCGGCATGGGTCATGAACGCCTGGTGGTGCGAGATGACGATGACGGACTTGCCGGCGTCAACGAGCCGGTCGAGCAGGCCAAGCAGGTGCTCCACGTCGGCGAGGTGGAGCCCGGTCGTTGGCTCGTCGAGCACATAGATCCCGCCCTTCTCGGCCATCTGGATCGCCAGCTTGAGCCGCTGCCGCTCGCCGCCGGACAGCGTGGTCAGCGGCTGGCCCAGGCTGAGGTAGCCCAGCCCGACGTCGGTCATGCGCTGCAGGATCGCGTGCGCGGCGGGAGTGTGCGCCTCGCCTGCTCCGAAGAACGCGACCGCATCGTCCGCGGTGAGGTCCAGCACGTCGGCGATGTTGAGCCCACCCAGCCGGTAGTCCAGCACCGCCGCCTTGAACCGTCGGCCCTCGCACGCCTCGCAGACGGAGGTGACGCCGGCCATCATCGCCAGGTCGGCGTAGATCACCCCGGCGCCGTTGCAGGTCGGGCAGGCGCCCTCCGAATTGGCGCTGAACAGCGCGGGCTTGACCCCGTTGGCCTTGGCGAAGGCCGCGCGGATCGGGTCGAGCAGCCCGGTATAGGTGGCCGGGTTGCTCCGCCGCGAGCCACGGATTGGGGCCTGGTCGACCGATACCACGCCGTCCCGGCCCGACACCGAGCCGTGGATCAGCGAGCTCTTGCCCGACCCGGCCACGCCGGTCACGACCACCAGCACCCCGAGCGGGATGTCGACATCGACCGCCTGCAGGTTGTGGGCGCTGGCGCCGCGAACCGCGAGCGCGCCCGACGGCCCCCGCACGGTTGGCTTCAGGGAGGCCCGGTCGTCGAGGTGCCGCCCGGTGAGCGTGCCGCTGGCTCGCAGCCCGTCTACGGAGCCCTCGAAGACCACCTCGCCGCCGGCGGTCCCGGCGCCCGGGCCAAGGTCGACGACGTGGTCCGCGATGCTGATGGTCTCCGGCTTGTGCTCCACCACGAGCACCGTGTTGCCCTTGTCCCGCAAGCGCAGGAGCAGGCCGTTCATCCGCTGGATGTCGTGGGGGTGCAGTCCGACGGTCGGCTCGTCGAAGACGTAGGTCGCGTCGGTGAGCGACGATCCCAGGTGGCGGATCATCTTGACGCGCTGCGCCTCGCCGCCCGACAGCGTGCCGGTGGACCGCTCAAGACTGAGGTAGCCCAGCCCGATCTCGACGAACGAATCGAGGATGTGCCGCAGCGTCGCCAGCAACGGCGCAACGGACGGCTCGCCGAGGCCCCGCACCCAGCCCGCAAGGTCGCTGAGCTGCATCGCGCAGGCGTCGGCCATGCTGATCCCGGCGATCCGTGACGACCGCGCTCCCTCGTTGAGCCGGGTCCCGCCGCACTCGGGACAGGCGTTGAAGGTCACGGCCCGCTCCACGAACGCCCGGATGTGCGGCTGCATCGCCTCCACGTCCTTCGACAGGAACGACGCCTGGATGCGCGGCACCAACCCCTGGTAGGTCATGTTGATGTTCTCGATCTTCATCCTGATCGGGTCCCGGTACAGGAAGTCCTGGCGTTCCTGGTCGGTGTAGTGGCGAATCGGCTTGTTGGGGTCGACGAAGCCGGAGGCTGCGTAGAGGCGGTAGTTCCAGCCGCCCGGGGTGTAGCCCGGGATCGTGAGCGCACCCTCGGCCAGGGACTTGGTCTCGTCGTACAGCTGGGACAGGTCGATGTCGGTCACCGAGCCCATCCCCTCGCAGCGGGGGCACATGCCGCCCGTGATGGAGAAGGTCCGGGTCGCCGCCGCGCTTGAACCACGCTGGACCGTGATTGACCCTGAGCCGTGGGCCGACGCGATGTTGAAGGAGAACGCCTGGGGCGAGCCGACGTGGGGCCGTCCGAGCCGACTGAAGAGGATGCGCAGCAGGGCGTTGGCGTCGGTGGCGGTGCCGACGGTGGAGCGGGCATTGGCACCCATCCGCTCCTGGTCGACGATGATCGCGGTCGTCAGCCCGTCGAGGAGGTCGACGTCCGGCCTGTCCAGCGTCGGCATGAAGCCTTGCACGAAGGCGCTATATGTCTCGTTGATCATCCGCTGCGACTCGGCCGCGATCGTGTCGAACACGAGCGAGCTCTTGCCCGAGCCGGAGACACCGGTGAACACCGTCAGCCGGCGCTTCGGGATCTCGACGCTCACGTCCTTGAGGTTGTTCTCGCGAGCGCCGTGGACGCGAATCAGATCGTGGCTGTCTGCCGGGTGCGGCTCTGCCGACTGCCCTTCTTCCTTTACGGCCATGCTCGGCGCCTCTTCATGTGTCGGGTCTGTGCCCGGCCCGGTCCTCCGAGCCTGGCGCAGGATGTCCGGTCGCAGACCAGGCGACGCTGCCTAGCCCTTCCCCCGGCGCTTCGTGGCCAACTCGTCGGCGACGCGTCGCTGCGCGTCCTGGATCTGCTTGAAGACCTTGCCCATCCCGGGCCGCAGCAGGGCGCGCTGCTCCTCGGCGGCGTCGTGGTCCCGTCGCCGTGCGCGCTCGGCTTCGCGCGGGTCCATCTCGGAGAGGCCCGGCTCCGGGTCCGTTTCGTCGGTCATCGACCAGAGTCTAGGCCCGACACGTCAAACGGCCACCGAGCTCGGGGGCGCCACGGCCGTTTGGTGCAACCCGGGGCCACCCCGGGGGTGACTACATCGCGTTGAACGTCTCGGAGACAAAGACAACGGCGCCACCCGCTCGGACCGGCCAGCCCTTGGAGAGCCCGACTGCGTGATCCAGGCCTCCGCCTCGATGACGCTGGGCCCGGTCGGTGCCGGGCTCGCATCCATGATCGACCCGTCGGGCGAGATCACCGTGGTCGCGGAGGTGGGACTACCGCCGTCCGCCACGGCGTCGCCCAGGGCGATCACTGGTCGCCCCGTGCACGAGGACGACGAACGGCAGCGCGCCAGATCGACAGCTGGCGCTGAGAGAATCATTGGTGGAGATGGGGGAGAGTCGAACTCCCCGTCCAGAACCCTTCGCCGGCAACCACTACGAGCGTGTCCGATCGTTTTCGTCAACCCGAGGGGCGGGGATCGGCACTCTCCCCCTGGGTCCAGTCACGTGCCTCTAGATCGAGCTTGGCTCCGGACTACGCAACACTTATCCGGGTCGCAGGTCCGCTGCATGACGCTTCCACAACCCACGGACCTGAGGCTGCTTCCACGCTTGCTTTACCGCTTACGCGGCGAGAGCGAGAGTCGACTGCTTGTTGGCAGTTACTTCTTTTGCCGCCTGTTTAACGAGGCCTGACGGCACCTCGGCTCGCGCTCACCGACAGCCAAGCCCTGTCGAAACCACACATCCCCACAGGACCGAACGACTGTTCGGGAGACGGAGTCTACTCCTGGCCGGCCAGGCCCGCCAAGACCGGTGTTGCTCCAGGGGACGGACCTGGTCGGCGGTGCGTGACGACGGCTACGTGGGTGCGTGACGACGGCTACGTGGGTGCGTGACGACGGCTAGCGGCCACGCCTCGCGTCGGCCATCTCGCGGGCCACATCACGCTTGGCCTCGCGGTCGGCGATGTCGCGCCGCTTGTCGTGGAGCTGCTTGCCCCGGCCCAGCCCCAGCTCCAGCTTGGCTCGGCCGCGCTCGGAGAGGTACAGGCGGAGAGGGATGAGGGAGAGCCCCTTGGCGCCCATCCGGCCCTTCAGCTCGTCGATCTCGGAGCGGTGGAGGAGGAGCTTGCGTACCCGCTTGGGCTCGTGGTTCCAGCGGTTGGCCTCGGCAAACTGGGCAATGTGGGCGCCGATCAGCCAGGCCTCGTTCCGGTCGATCCGGGCGTAGGCGTCCGAGAGGTTGACCTTGTTGGCGCGCACCGACTTGATCTCGGAGCCGGTCAGGACGATGCCGGCCTCGATCGTGTCGATGATCAGGTACTCGTGACGAGCCCGCCGGTTGAGGGCGATGGTCTTCTCGCCCATCGTGGGGTGACTCCTTGGCTGGCGATGCAGCGCCCGGTCAGGGCGCGACGGATGGTCAGTGTACGGCCGGCGGACGGAGACCCGGACGCACGAACGCCGGCCCATTGAGGGCCGGCGTTCGAAGGCTTCGCTAGACCACCCGAAGGGAGCCGGCTAGACGGACATCTCCTTCGAGGTGGTGCAGCTACGAGGACTATCACTCACTGCACATCACCTCCTTTCGTTCGAAGACACCCTACCGCAAGACCGCGGGACCGCGCAAGCACCTGATGTTCAAGCGGCGCGCCGCAGCATCGGCGCGCCGGCGGCGGCGCCGGTGGACAGGATCTGGACCGCCTTGTCCAGCGCCGGGTCCGAGCCGGTGGGCTTGTCCGACGGGACGGTGATGAGCACATCCGGCGTGATCCCGATGTGGTGGATCCACGTCTTGTCCGGTGTGAGCCACTTGGCAATCGTCAGCTTGAGGCCGCCGCCGCCGCTGCCCAGGTCGGTCCACTGCTGCACGGTGCCCTTGCCGTACGACGTGTCTCCCACGAGGGTAGCCCGGCCGGCGTCGTGGAGCGCCCCGGCGACGATCTCGCTCGCCGACGCGCTGCCCTTGTCGATCAGCACGATCACCCTGATGGCCGGGTCGGTGGCGATGCCGTCGGGGAGTGCCTGGGTGGGTGTCTGCGTCCCCTTCGAATCCTCTTGCCAGAAGATGGGCCCGTCCTTGATGAACTGGCTGGCCACCTTGCGCGCCGCGTCGACGAAGCCGCCCGGGTTGCCGCGCAGGTCCAGGATGATCCCCTTGCGTCCGGCGGCAACGTCCTCCTTGATGGCCGCGACCACCTCGTCGGCGCCGGTCTCGGAAAACCCGGCCAGCTTGACGTAGCCGATGGTGCCGCCGGCGAGGACCTTCGAGGTGACTTCCCTGGAGACGATCACGTCGCGGGTGATCGTCAGGTCGAACGGGGCCGCGCCGTCGCGGATGACGGTGAGCGTCACCTTGGTGCCCTTGGGGCCGCGAATCTTGTCGCGGGCCCCGTCCACGGTCAGCCCTTCGAGCGACTTGCCGTCGACGGCCACCACCTGGTCGCCGGCCTTGACCCCGGCGGCCTTCGCCGGCGATCCCTCGATGGGCGCGATCACGGTCAGGCGGCAGTCGGGGCCCAGGGTGGAGCAGTCCGTGGCGGTGCCATCGGGCTTCCGGGTGCCGATCTCGGCCCCGATCCCCTCGAACTGGCCGGACAGGTCCTGGAGCGCCTGCTTGTAGTCCGACGGCGACATGTACGTGGAGTACGGATCCCCCAGCGCGCCGACCATCCCCTTGATGGCGCCTTCGATCAGCAGCTCCTTGTCCACCGGGCCGCCCGCGTAGCGATCGACGACTGCGCGATACGCGTCCCAGAACGGCTGGAACGCCGTGTCGTCAGCGGCGGGGGTGCCCGGCTGGAGCGCCGAGCGCTGGCCCAGGTTGTAGCCAGACCAGAAGAGCGTGCCGCCGGTCATCACCAGCACCAGGCCCAGGGCGACGAGCAGCACGGAACGGGAGGGCCGAGCGCTGGCCGGCGTCACGGGCTGGAGGGTTGGCGTTGTAAGTGGCTGCACCGCCAGGGTCGCCAGTGTCGCCGGGTCGGAGGACTCGGGGGGAAGCATTCGGCTGGTGATCCTCGGTGGGGACGCCGGTTGGGGCGCGCTGGCGAGAGCCTACACCGGGCGCGCCCCGCCCACCGTAGGTGGGTCGCCGATCGTAGGTGGGTCGCCCGCCTCGGGTGGCCCATGGGCGTCAGCGCAGCAGGTAGGTCCGTACGGAGAGCCACGATCCGAGCACCCCCAGCCCCACGCCGGTCCCCGTGACCAGGAGGCTGACATCGCGGGCGATGGACTCAACCCGGAACGGGAGGACCCGGAAGAAGTCGAACATGAAGCGGGCGAGCGGCTCGGACGCGCCGAACAGGATGGCCAGCGTGATGCCGGCGCCAAAGAGCCCGACCAGCGCCCCCTCGAAGACGAACGGCCAGCGGATGAACGCATCGCTGGCCCCGACCAGCCGCATGATCTCGATCTCCTCGGCCCGGGCAACCACGGCGAGACGGATCGTGTTCACGATGATGAACAGGACGATCAGCCCGACGATCACGAGCACCACCGCACCCGCCGTGCGGAGCATGGAGGTCACCGTCAGCACCCGCTCGACGAGGTCCTGGATGTCCTTCACGCGGATCACGTCCGGCTCCGCCCGGAGCACCTCGAGCACCTGCCCGAACCTGCCGGGGTTGCGCAGCGTGACCTCCAGGCTGGCGCGCAGCGGGTTTGATCCCAGGTAGGGAGTGAGGTCCTCCTCGCCCTGCGCTGCCCGGGCGTCGCGGAAGCGCTGGAGTGCCTCCTCGCGGGAAACGTAGGTGACGCGGGCGACCTCCGGGAGCGCGGCAGTACGGGTGACCAGCTGGGTGGCGTGTTCTGCGGTGGTCGCGTCGTTCAGGTCCGCAACCACCTGGACCTTCTGCTCCACGAATTCCAGCCCGGCGATGAGCCCGGTCTGGACGATCCAGAACCCGGAGAGCAGGAGCAGCATGAGGACCATCGTGCCGGTGGCGGCGACGCTCATGACGACGTTCCGCCAGAAGCCCTGCCAGGCGCGGCCCAGCGCGAAGCCGACGAACCGGATCATGGGTGCGTCACGTCAGTCTTCGCGATGGTAGGCACCGCCCACCTCGTCCCGGATGACCCGGCCGTCCTCGAGGGCGACCACCCGCTTGCGCAGCGCGGTCACGACATCTGCGTCGTGGGTGGCCATCAGGACGGTGACCCCCAACTCATTGATCCGGAGCAGCAGCTGGATGATCTCCCAGCTGATCAGTGGGTCCAGGTTCCCGGTGGGCTCGTCCGCGATGATGATCCGCGGATCGTGGACCAATGCCCGGGCGATCGCCGTGCGCTGGCGCTCTCCTCCGGAGAGTTGCGCTGGAGTCTGGCTGGCCTGGGCCGTGAGGCCAACCAGCGCGAGGACCCGGTCCACGGCCGGCCCAATCTGGCGGCGCGGGGTGCCGGTCACCTCGAGGGCAAAGGCCACGTTCTCACGCACCGTCTTGGACGGCAGCAGCTTGAAGTCCTGGAAGACCGTCCCGATCTTGCGCCGGATGCGCGGCACCTGGCGGCGCGGCACGCGAGCCAGGTCCTCCCCGTCCAGGAACACCTCGCCCTGGCTCGCAAGTTCATCGCGGATGATCAGCTTCATGAGCGTGCTCTTGCCGGCCCCGGACGGGCCAACGAGGAACACGAAGTCTCCCTCCGGGATCACCAGGTCGACGTCGCGCAACGCCTGTTTGCCGTTGGCGTACTCCTTGGTGACGTCGCGCAGGACCAGCACCGTGTTGTCGGGGGGCCGACGGACGCGGGCACCGGCGCGCCCGGTGAGGAGGCCGCGCACGCGATCGGCGAGGCCATCCTGCTGACGCGCCACGTAGCGCCCCGAACGGGTCGACGACGAGGACAGCGGGGACGGGAGGCGGGTCACGACCGGAGCCAGGGAAGCACCGGGGGAGGCTAGCATCGGGCGCCGGCGGCGGCAAACGCCCGCATCTAGAGGAGGCCCGGCGATTGCGGAAGGTAGCGATCGAAGTCGACCAGGGGCCGATCCCAGAGGAGCAGCACGGGGAAGCCATCGATCCGCAGGCCGGCCCGGATCAGGCTGGTGAACGTCTCGCCGGCATCACCCGGGACCCAGACCGCCGAGGCGCCCCGCGGGACCACGGCCTGGAGCAGGTGCCCGGTGATGGCCGCCAGGTGCCCAGGATCCCGTGCTGCCACCGGGCCGATGTGGCCCACGCTGGAGGCGTACCCGTACCCGGCCAGGGACCCGTCCGCGCTCCGGTACACGTGCGGGAGCCGTCCCTGCGCCACGGCGAAGGCGTGGTCGGCGGGGTGGGCAAACCCAAGCAGCTCGCGATCGAGGGCGTGGACGTCGGCCGGCAGTGACGCGGCATCGGCGGCCACCGCGTGGGCGGTGACCCCGGGCGGCAGCGACGGGAGCAGGTTTCCCCGTGCTGGGCGACCCACCAGGTGGTGGAGCGTGATCCGGGGCGGCATCCCGTGAGCGGCATACAGCGCGTTGGAGATGGGCTGGACACTGTCCGAGGCGACGGCCAGGTACCGGCCCGCGCGCATTGCCGCGTCCGGCATCACCCGCTCCAGCAGCCGCCTCCCCAGCCCGCGGCCCTGCTCCGCCGGCTCAACGAAGAGCATCGACAGGTACCAGAGCGGCTCGCGATCGAGGGCCGACGCGAAGGCGATCACCCGGTCGCCCCGCACGGCCACCAGGAAGCGGTCCGGATCCGTGGCCATGGCGTGGGCATGGAGCCGTCCGATGGACCCCAGCTCGTTCGGGATCTCCGGTTGATTCAGCCGGACGAGGTAGCCGCTCAGCGCATCGCGCCAGGTGCGGCCGCATGCGGGGATATCCGTGGGTCGGGCTCGCCGGATCGACAGCCGCCCGCTCGATCGCCCGCCTGCCTGCCCGCCCTGGTCAGCCGGGCCGGAGCCGCCGCCGGTCGGTGCGGCGTCCGGCGTCACACTCAGCCCGCGTCGGCGTCGGAGGATGGCGGCCGGCCCGTCGCCAGCCGTTCCAGCTCCGCCTGCATGAAGACATCGATGTCGCCGTCGAGCACGGCACCCGTGTTGGAGGTCTCAACCGCGGTCCGGAGGTCCTTGACCATCTGGTAGGGGTGGAGGACATAGCTCCGGATCTGGTTGCCCCAGCCTGCCTCGATGTGCTCACCCTTGAGCTTGCGGACCGCCTCCTCGCGTTCCTCGAGCGCGCGCTCCAGGAGGCGCGACTTGAGGACCTTGATCGCGTTCTCCTTGTTCTGGGTCTGGGAGCGCTCGTTCTGGCTCTGGACCACGATCCCGGACGGGAAGTGGGTCAGGCGGATGGCCGAGTCCGTCTTGTTGACATGCTGGCCACCCGCGCCCTGCGAGCGGTACGTATCGACGCGGATCTCGTCCCAGTTGAGCTCGATCTCGACGTCGTCGTCCGCCTCGGGCAGGACCTCGACCAGGGCGAAGGTGGTCTGGCGTCGCTTCTGTGCGTCGTACGGCGAGATGCGCACCAGACGGTGGACCCCCCGCTCGGCGCGCAGCCAGCCATAGGCCCGCCGCCCGTTGATCGCCACCGTCACGCTCTTGAGCCCGGCCTGCTCGCCTTCCTGGGCGTCGATGATGCTGGTGGGGAAGCGATGTCGCTCCGCCCAGCGCAGGTACATGCGGAGGAGCATCTCCGTCCAGTCTGTCGCCTCGGTGCCGCCGGCGCCGGCCGAGATGGACAGGAGGGCCGGCCGATCGTCGTACTCCCCGGAGAAGAGGAGTGCCGTCCGCTCGCGCTCGAAGTCCACCTTGAGCGCCGCGGCGGTGCGGTCCAGCTCGGCGCCGAGGTCCACGTCTCCCGACTCCTCAGCCAGCTCGAGCACGGTCTCCAGCTCGTCGGCGCGGGACAGCAACTCACGCCAGAGGCTGATCTCCGTGGACAGTCCGTCCGCCTCGCGGAGGATCTTCTGGGCTCCCCGGCTGTCGTCCCAGAAGCCGGGGGCGAGCGTCAGGGAGTGGAGCTCTTCGAGGCGCTGCTGCTTTGCGGGGAGGTCAAAGATGCCCCGAGGTCGACCGAAGCCTCCCAGTGAGGTCGCGAACCGTGGACGCGTCCACTAGGTCCGAACCCGCAGGTCCTGGAGGAGGATCGGACGGAGCTCGATCAGCCGAAGGGCTGACTTGCTCCGGGCGACGACGGGGTTCACACAGGGACAATAGCCATTGTGGGGGCAGACACCGCAGTTACCGTCACAGTCCAGAGCGGCGGCGTAACTGCAGCTTCGACAATCTCGCTCACAGGCGATCAGATCGACGAAGGCTTCTTCCTGGACCTGCTTCACAAATCTCTCGCTGCTTGCTGGGCGGGGCAGCATCATCGACCGCCGCAGTTTGGGGCTGGAACGGCGATGGGCGCCAAGGTGTACTGCAGTATACGCGACGATGCCCCGGTCGCCAAGAGGGGTAATGGCAGATACGCAGTGTCCCGCTAGACGCTGCGTCCGCGCTGCTGTCGGGTGGATACCAGACCCCTCAGCAGCAGCCCTGACCGAACCGGTGGCGGTCGGCAGCGGCAGGCCGACGGCGCCCCGCGAGCCCGGCTACTTCCGCCGGGACCCTCAGCGGGCCCCCGGGGCGATGCCATCGGACGCCACGTGGCCGCCCAGGAACCACGTCGCCAGACCGCCCAGCTCGTGCACCGTGGCCTCGGTCCTGGCGGGAAGGGTCGCGTCCGTCGGGCTGGTGGTCGTGGGCGATCCCCAGGCCACGATCCCGTGATCGAGGGCAATCCGGAGCACACGGAGCATGTGGGTCCGATCGGAGACGAACACGGCGCTGCGCATGCCATGTGCCCGCATGATGTCGGCGACGCTGTCGAGCGACTCCAGCGTGCTGGTGCCTCGGTCCTCGATCAGGATCACGGCGTCGGAGATCCCATGCTTGACCGCATAGGCGCGGGCGGCACTCGCCTCGGTGGTCCGATCGGCTTGCAGCTTCCCGCCAGTCACCACGAGCGTCGGGGCTACCCCCAATCGAAACAGGTCGATGGCGTGGTCCAGCCGGGCACGGAGCACTGGGGACGGGCTGCCGTCGTACTGCGCGGCACCAAGGACGACGATCGCGTCGGCCGGTCGGGTCTCGTCCTGCTCACCCTGCTGCCAGATTCGGACCGTGGTGTAGCCGCTTAACAGGACGCCGCCCACGGCCAGGGCGATGATGAGTCGGCCCAGGTCCCTCAGCCGTGGTGTCATGGTGCCGTGGTTCGGCAGGGTGGGGCGCCCGCGTGAGTCAGCGGCCGTGGCAACGCTTGTACTTCTGCCCGGAGCCGCACCAGCACGCGTCGTTCCGCCCGATCCGCAGGCCGGCCGGGACGCCTCCGCCGGCGCTGGTGCTGCTGGACGGTGCTGCCGCAGCGGGTCCGGGTCGTGCGGGCTGACCGGGTCCCGGGAGCGGTGCGGGGGCGTCGGGCGCGGGCGCCGGCTGGCGGGTGATGGTGACACGGAAGATCGTCGTGGCGACCTGGTGGCGGATGAAGCCACCCAGCTCCCCGTAGAGGGCGAACGCCTCCTTGCGGAACTCGTTGAGCGGGTCCTGCTGGGCGTAGCCGCGCAGGCCGATGCCCCGCCGCATGTCGTCCAGCTCCGTCAGGTGGTCCACCCAGAGGCTGTCGATCGTGCGCAGGAGGACCAGCCGCTCGACGAGCTTCCAGTCCTCGCCGACCTGGTCCGCCTTGGCATCCAGCTTGTCCTCGGCCAGCTCCTGGAGGCGCGCGACGATGTCCTCCTTGGTGCCCAACCCCCACAGGTCGTCGTCGGAGATGTCGCCGGTCTCGATGCCCATCCGGCGCAGCTCGTTGCTGAACGCCTCGACGCCCCAGTCGTCGGGGTTACCGGACAGGTGCTGGTCCGCCAGGGCCTGGAGCTCTTCGGCGATGAAGCCGGCTACGGTCTCGGCGAGGTCCTCGTTGCGGAGCACCTTGTCGCGCTCGGCGTAGATGGTCTCGCGCTGCTTGTTGATGACGTCGTCAAACTCGACGACGCGCTTGCGGATGTCGAAGTTGTAGCCCTCGACCCGCGACTGTGCGCTCTCGATGGTCTTGCTGACGAGGCGCGATTCGATCGCGACGTCGTCCTCGAGCCCCATCCGCTCCATCAGGCCCGCGACGCGGTCCGAGGCGAAGCGCTTCATGAGGTCGTCATCCAGGGAGAGGTAGAAGCGCGAGGAGCCCGGGTCACCCTGGCGGCCCGCGCGGCCACGGAGCTGGTTGTCGATCCGTCGTGAGTCGTGGCGCTCCGTGCCGACGATGTGCAGGCCGCCGACCTCCACCACCCGCTCGTGCTCTTCGTCACAGATGGCTTTCGCCTCGGCCAGTGCCTCGGCGTACGTCTCGCGGTCCACTTCGGCCGGGTTCAGGCCCTTGCGGTGGAGCATCGTGGAGGCTAGGCCCGCCGGGTCACCGCCCAGCTTGATGTCCGTGCCGCGGCCCGCCATGTTGGTGGCGATGGTGACCGAACCCGCGCGCCCAGCCTGGGCGACGATCGGGGCCTCCTGCTCGTGGAACTTGGCGTTGAGGACCTCGTGCTTGATGCCGCGCTGCTTGAGCATGCGGCCGAGGACCTCGGACTTCTCCACCGAGATGGTGCCGACCAGGACCGGCCGGCCCTGCTCCTGCATCTCCACGATCTCGTCGATGACGGCCTTGAACTTGGACGCCTCGTTGCGGAAGACCAGGTCCGCGTGATCGTCGCGCACCATGGGCCGGTGGGTGGGGATGGCCACCACCTCGAGGTTGTAGATCTTGTGGAGCTCCTCCGCCTCGGTCATGGCCGTGCCGGTCATTCCGGCCAGCTTGTCGTACAGGCGGAAGTAGTTCTGGAAGGTGATCGTGGCCATGGTCACGGACTCGCGCTGGACGCGCAGGCCCTCCTTGGCTTCGATGGCCTGGTGGAGCCCCTCCGACCAGCGCCGGCCCGGCATCTGCCGGCCGGTGAACTCGTCGACGATGACGATCTCGCCGTCCTTGACGATGTAGTCCCGATCACGCTTGTACAGGGCATGGGCCTTGAGGGCCTGCTCGAAGTGGCGTGCCAGGCGGGGATCCGCGTCGTACATGTTGTCGATGGCCAGCAGGCGCTCGATCTTGTCGACGCCCTCCTCGGTGGGCGAGACGGCCTTGTCCTTCAGATCGACGAAGTAGTCCCCGCCCTCCTCATCGCCCTCCGGACGACCCTGGAGACGCGGCACCAGTCGAGCGAAGGTGAAGTACAGGTCCGCCGATTCCGCGGCCTGGCCGCTGATGATCAGCGGCGTCCGCGCCTCGTCGATGAGGATGTTGTCCACTTCGTCCACGATCCCGAAGAACCGCTCGCGCTGGACCCGGCTCTCGAGCTCCGTGACCATGTTGTCGCGGAGGTAGTCGAAGCCGAACTCGTTGTTGGTCCCGTAGGTGATGTCTGCGGCGTAGGCCTCGCGGCGAGTGACCGGGCGCAGGTTGATCAGCCGCTCGTCGTTGGTGGGGTAGCCGGGCTCAAAGATGAACGAGGCGTCGTGGGTGATCATGCCGACGCTCAGGCCCAGGAAATGGAAGACAGGGCCCATCCACTGGGGGTCGCGGCGGGCCAGGTAGTCGTTCACGGTGACCACGTGAACGCCGCGGCCGGCCAGCGCGTTCAGGGCGGCGGCCAGGGTGGGCACGAAGGTCTTGCCTTCGCCGGTCTTCATCTCGGCAACCCGGCCCTGATGCAGGACGATCCCGCCGATCAGCTGGACGTCGTACTGGCGCATCCCGAGCGACCTGCGCATGGCCTCGCGGCCCATCGCGAAGACCTCGGGCAGCGCGTCGTCGAGCGCGGCCTGGACTCGGTCGTTGAGCGCCTTCCGGCGCTGCTTGGCCAACTCGCGTCGGCGTTCGCGTTCCGCCTCCAGTTCGGTCTCCGGGATCTCTCCCGGCTCCGCGATCTGGACCACCTCGGCCCGCAGGGCGGCGAAGCGCTCACGGATCTCGGCGTCGGTCAGCGCCTCGAGCTCGGGCTCCAGGGCGTTGATGGCGTTGACCAGCGGCTGGACGCGGCGCAACTCGCGGTCGTTGGAGTCGACGAAGCGGGAAAGGAAGCGCATGACCGGCAAAGTATACGGGCGTTCTGCCGGTCGCCACCCGTGGTGCCGATCAGCCGCGGCCCAGTCGCGGCTCAGCCGCGTGCCGAGGGGCCGATCAGCCGGCGGCGTGCCAGAAGCCGGTCCCGTACCCCGCAACGAGGAGGACAAAGGTCAGCGCCGCCAGGGCCAGCCAGAACAGCACCGAGCGAAGGGTGGAGGTGGGGTTCATCTCCGGGTTGGCGAGCGCGGGGAGCTGCTTGTCCGCCATGCCCTGGCCCCAGCGCGGCGAGCGCAGCTGGCGGCGCCAGTTGGGCGCCTGGGCCGGTCCGGGTTCGAGGCCGCCCTGGCCGTCCGGGCGGTGGAGCTGGAGCGTCATCGGGCTTCTCGGCTTCTCGGCTTCTGCGGCTGGTGTCGGTGGTGGCTGCCCTATCAGGCGGCGTTGTCGGTGTCCGGTTTGCCCTGGCTGCCGCGGGCGTTCGAATCGTCCTGACTGTCCCACAGGAGCAGATCCTGCGTGAACGACACCTCGGACGAGAATAGCGCGCCGACGGACTCGCCGCGGTGGATCCGGCGGATGGCCTCGCCGATGAGCGGGGCCACGGACAGCGACTTGATCTTGGCAAGCTGCTTCTCGGGCGGCAGCGGGATGGAGTCCGTCATCACGACCTCGCGGACGTTGGCGTCGCGGATGCGCTCGATCGACGCGCCGGACAGCACCCCGTGGGTGGCGCACGCGTAGATCTCCGTCACACCCTCGCGCTCCAGGGCGCCGACGATCTGGGTCAGCGTTCCGGCGGTGTCGATCTCGTCGTCGACGATGATCGCCCGCCGCCCGCGGACCTCGCCGATGACGTTGAGGAGCTCGGCTCGATCAGAGTTGCCGACCCGGCGCTTCTCGATGATGGCCAGCGGTGCGTCGAGCAGCTCCGCGAAGGTTCGGGCTCGCTTGGCAAAGCCGAGGTCCGTGACGACCACGGGATCCTGGATCTGCATCTGCTTGAAGTAGTTGGAGAGCAGGTGGACGGCCGTCAGCTCGTCGACGGGGATGTTGAAGAAGCCCTGGATCTGGCCCTGGTGGAGGTCCATCGTGAGGACCCGGTCCGCGCCGGCCACGGTGATCATGTCGGCGATCAGCCGGGCGCTGATCGGGACACGCGGCTGATCCTTCTTGTCCGAGCGGCCGTAGGCGTAGTACGGGACGACCGCCGTGATCCGCCCGGCGCTGGCGCGCTTGAAGGCGTCGATCATGATCAGCAGCTCCATGATCGACTCGTTCACGGGGTGCGAGGTTGGCTGGACGATGAAGACGTCCTTCTCGCGGACGTTGTCCAGGATCTTCACGAAGATGTTCTCGTTTGAGAACTGGAAGACCTCGAGGCGCCCCAGGTCCATCCCCAGGTAGCGGCAGATCTTTTCGGCGAGGCCGCGATTGGCGTTGCCGGTATAGATCTCGAACTGGTCCGCGTACACCGGCGCCTCCCGCTCCCCGAAGCGTCTCACGACACCGGCGCGTCGCGGCCGGGAGCCGTGGGGCCGGGCCCGGCAGGCCCGTGAGTACCCGGGGCGTCATTGTCGCTGATGCCATCGCCGTCCGCCAGCCCAGGACGGAAGGCAGCGATGCCCACGACCCGGTCGCCCTCGTTGAGGCGCATCGTGATGACGCCGCGCGCCTCGGCGTGCTGGCGGTTCACCGTACGGATGTCCGTCCGCACCACCTGGCCGCCAGCGGAGATCAGCACGAGCTCCTCGTCATCCTCGGTCACCTGCTGGACCGCGGCGACGTCGCCGGTCTTCTTGCCCTCGAGACTGATCAGGCGAACGCCCTGCGATCCGCGGCCCATGGTCCGGAACTCGGCCAGCGGGACGCGCTTGCCGTAGCCCGTGGCCGTCAGCACCAGCAGGTCCGCCTCGGGCTGGACGACGCTCATGCTGACGACGTAGTCGCCGGCCCGCGCCAGTCGGATGCCGATCACGCCGGCGGCATCGCGGCCCATCGCGCGGACGTCGCCCTCGTTGAAGCGGGCGATCTTGCCCTGGGCGGTTGCGATGATCACGTCGTCGCCGCCACTCGAGATATCGACCCAGGCGAGCTCGTCCTTCTCGTCGATCGTGATCGCGCGGATGCCCGTGGAGCGGACGCGCTCGAACTGTTCGAGCGGGGTCTTCTTGATGATCCCGTTCCGGGTGGCCAGGACCAGGTAGCTGCCGGCCTTGAAGTCCTTGAGCGTGATGGTGGCCATGGGGACCTCACCGGTCTCCACCTGGACGCCCGGCAGGTTGACGATCGGGATGCCCTTCGCCTGGCGGCTGGCATCCGGCACCATGTGGACCTTGGCGCTGAAGACGCGGCCGCGGTTCGTGAAGAAGAGCGCCCAGTCGTGGGTGGTGGCGACGAGCAGGTGCTCGACCGCATCCTCTTCGCGGGTGACGTGGCCGATGATCCCCTTGCCGCCGCGCCCCTGGCGTCGGTAGGCGGCGACTGGCTGGCGCTTGATGTAGCCGCGCCGGGAGATCGTCATCACGACGTCCTCGTCCGCAATCAGGTCCTCGTCGGTCATCTCGCGGCTGGAATCGTCCTGGACGCGGGTCCGCCGCGGGCCGGCGTACTTGCGCTTCAGCTCGGTCAGCTCGTCCTTGATGATCGCCAGGACGCGGGCCGGGTTGGCCAGGATGTCCTCCAGCTCGGCGATCAGCTGGATCACCTCGAAGTACTCGTCCTCGATCTTCTTGCGCTCGAGGGCGGCCAGCCGGGCGAGCCGCATGTCGAGGATGGCCTGGGCCTGCAGCTCCGACAGATCGAATCCTGCCATGAGGTTGCGGCGAGCGTTCTCGGTGTCCGCGGACTGCCGGATGGTCGCGATGACGGCGTCGAGGTTGTCGAGCGCCTTCTTGAGGCCTTCCAGGATGTGGGCCCGGGCGCGCGCCTTGCGGAGGTCGAAGTCCGTCCGGCGGCGGACGATCTCCTGGCGATGGTCCACGTAGTGCTGGAGCACCGACTTGAGCGGCAGGGTCTGCGGCTGGCCGTCGACCAGGGCCAGCATGTTCATGTTGAACGCCATCTGCATCGGCGTGTGCTTGAACAGGTTGTTCAGGACCTTGTGCGGATTGGCGTCGCGCTTCAGCTCGATGTAGATGCGCATCCCGTCGCGATCGGATTCGTCGCGCAGGTCCGAGATGCCGTCGATGCGCTTGTCCTTGACCAGCTCCGCGATCTTCTCGAGCAGGCTGGCCTTGTTCACCTGGTACGGCAGCTCGGTGACGATGATCGCCATCCGGTCGCCGCGGACCTCCTCGAACGCGACCTGCGAGCGCATGACCACCCGGCCGCGACCATGGGCGTACATGTGCCGGATGGCATCGACGGTCTCGTTCTCGCCCGTGATCGGGTTGCGCTGGGTCTCGTACCGGAAGATCGTGCCGCCGGTGGGGAAGTCCGGCCCCAGGACGTAGCGCGAGAGCTCGTCCGACGTGATGTCCGGGTCGTTGATCAACGCGATGGTGGCGTCCGTGATCTCACCCAGGTGGTGGGGCGGGATGTTGGTGGCCATGCCGACGGCGATCCCGGTGCTGCCGTTGATCAGCAGGTTCGGGAGTCGGGCCGGCAGGACCGTGGGCTCCTGTTGGGTGCCGTCGTAGTTGTCGGTGAAATCGACCGTCTCTTTGTCGATGTCGGCCAGCATCTCGGCGGAGATCCCGGTCAGCCGCGCCTCGGTGTACCGCATGGCGGCCGGCGAGTCGCCGTCGACCGAGCCGAAGTTGCCCTGGCCGTCGATGAGCGGGTAGCGCATCGAGAAGTCCTGGGCGAGCCGGACAAGCGCGTCGTACAGGGCGACGTCGCCGTGCGGGTGGTACTTGCCCATCACCTCGCCGACGATCGCGGCGCATTTGCGGAACGAGCTGGTGGCCGACAGCCCCATCTCGCCCATCGTGTACAGGATCCGGCGGTGGACCGGCTTGAGGCCGTCGCGGACGTCGGGCAGGGCGCGCGCCACGATCACGCTCATCGCGTAGTCGAGGTAGCTGACCCGCATCTCGTCTGCGATGCTGACGGAGCGGACCTCGCCCGTATCGTCTGTCACCGGTCGTGTCTCCTGGGGCTAGAAGAGCGGGGGCTGGGGGTGGGCCGCCGGGTCCGGGAGCGCGCCGAAGGCGGCGGCCGTCCGGGCGGCGCTGGAAGTGGCAGGGGTGCCGGCGCGGCGGCGAAGGCCGATCAGGTCGGCCCGCAGCTCTGCGGTGACCGTCGGCGGGAGCTTGGCGAGGGTGTCGCGGATGACCACCGCGCGGTAACCGTCGTGCGACTGCGCGGCGATGGCCGCCTCGCCGCGCAGGGCCGCCTCCACGGCGACGGCGTCAACGCGGAGCAGGCTGCGGTACGCCCACCCGATCGCCTTCTGGACGTCGGGCTCCGCGTCGCCCATCAGCTGGGCCAGGAGGGGGAGGGCCTGGCGGGCGATGGCGGCCTGTCGGCCGGCTGGCCCGACATGCGGGATGGTGGCCACGGCCGAGCCGATCAGGCGTCGCTCCCAGCGGGACGGCGAGTAGGCCAGCTGCTCCAGCTCCGCCCAGCGGAAGAGCTCGTTCAGGATGCCGATGGCGACCGGGTGGGCCAGCGTGTCCACGGTGATCCAGTCGCCCGCCTCACGCGCCGCGAGGCGGATCAGCTGCCAGGAGCGCTCGGGATCGCGGCCAATCGTGCGTCCCAGCAGGCCCATCGCCACCCAGCGCGGCTCCTGCCGTTCTTCACGCAGCAGCCGCGCGGCGACCCGGAGCAGCAGGTCCGTCGAGATGTCGCCCGTGGCGTCGTCGAAGGTTCGGCTGACGGCGTGGAGGAGCGGCCGCCGGACGCCCTGGAGCGGACCGATGCCCGGAGCGACCAGGCGCTGCCCGGCGAGATAGGCCGGATCGGCCAGGGTCGCGAGGCCGCGGTTCAGGGCCCGCGCGAGCGCATCAGGGTTGCCGGTAGCGCGGGCCAGCGACCTGCCAAGCGCCTCGGCGCGGCCCAGGTGGCCGCGGACGAACGCGCTGGCGCGCGCGGACGCCGGAGAGGGCGGTCCCGCGGCGGATGATGTGGCCACGGATGGCGCGCTGGCGGGCACCGCTCGCGCGGCGGGCGCGGACGCCGCCGCGCCCTGGGCGCTGGTGTGGCCCCAAGGCTGGGTGGTGACGGCGCTGATCACCCTGCCTCCTGGGCGTCGGGTACCAGCCGGAACTGGTAGCGGGCCTTGAGCTCTGCCCGGCGATCCGCCGGGGCCGCAACGTAGGTGGCCTCCGCGCTGGCGAGCACTTCGCCGGTTGCCGCATCCGTGATCTCGGCGGCGGTCCGGCTCACGCGCCGCCGGGTCTCGGTAATCCGGCCCTCGGCTCGTATGGGGCGGCCGATGACGACCGGCCGGTGGTAGGTGACCGTCATGCGGGCCGTCACCCCCCACGCGTCCTGGGCGACGAGCGTCCAGGCCATCACCTCGTCGAGGATCGTCGAGAGGATGCCGCCGTGGGCGATGCCGTCCCACCCCTGGAACCGATCGTCCAGGGTGATCTCGCTCCAGCACCGTTCATCCTGGACGTGGAGGGAGAGGCGGAGGCCGTGCTCGTTCAGCTCACCGCAGGCAAAGCAGCCGTGCGGGGCGTACATGATCCTGCTGCCGCCCAGCGTCACCTGCGCCAGGTTGGTCACCGGCTCATCCAGAGCCACGCCGCCGCGCGTCTCAAACGTCAAGGTTCCTCACCTTGCGGGCCTCGGTCTTGATGAAGTCGCGCCGCGGGGCGACCTTCTCGCCCATCAGCATCGTGAAGATCGCGTCCGCCGCCGCCGCGTCCTCGATGTCGGCCCTGAGCAGGACGCGCGTCGCCGGGTTCATGGTGGTATCCCACAGCTGGTCGGCGTTCATCTCGCCGAGGCCCTTGAAGCGCTGGACCGAGACGTTCTTGGTGTTGAACTCCTTGACGATCTTGTCCCGCTCGCGCTCGCTCTGTGCGTACTTGGTCACCTTGCCGGTGCTTACCCGGTAGAGCGGCGGCTGCGCGATGTACAGGTAGCCGTTCTCGATGATCTTGGGCATGTGCCGGTAGAACAGGGTCAGCAGCAGGGTCCGGATGTGGGCGCCGTCCACGTCGGCGTCGGTCATGATGATGACCCGGTGGTAGCGCAGCTTCGCGATATCGAAGCTGTCCCCGATCCCCTCGATCCCCGCGCCCAGCGCGATGATCAGCGGCCGCACGTTCTCGCTGCCAACGATCTTGTCCAGGCGCGCCTTCTCGACGTTGAGGACCTTGCCCCGGAGGGGGAGGATCGCCTGGAAGCGCCGGTCGCGGCCCTGCTTTGCCGAGCCACCGGCCGAGTCGCCCTCGACGATGTAGATCTCGCTCTTGGCCGGGTCGCGCTCCTGGCAGTCTGCCAGCTTCCCGGGGAGCGCCAGGCCATCCAGGACGCCCTTGCGAATGACGAGGTCGCGGGCCTTCCGCGCCGCCTCGCGCGCCCGCGCCGCCGTCAGGCACTTCTCGATGATCCGGCGCCCGTCGCCGGGATTCTCCTGGAGGTACTGGGTCAGGCGCTCGCCCAGGACCGTCTGCACCTGGCCCTTCACCTCGGCGTTGCCCAGCTTGGCCTTGGTCTGGCCCTCGAACTGCGGCTCGGTCAGCTTCACGCTGATCACGGCGCACAGGCCCTCGCGGACGTCGTCGCCTGACAGGCTGCTGTCGGCGTCCTTCAGGACGCCCGCCTTCCGGGCCCAGTCGTTGAGGGAGCTCGTGAGCGCGGCGCGGAAGCCGGTCACGTGGCTGCCGCCGTCAACCGTGTTGATGTTGTTGGCGAACGCGAGGACATTCTCCGTGTAGGAGTCGTTGTACTGGAGCGCGACCTCGACGGAGGTCTGGCCCTCGCGCTTCTCCACGTAGATGGGGCGGTGGAGGCCCTCCTTGTTGCGGTTGAGGTGCCGCACGAAGGACTGGAGGCCGCCCTCGAAGTAGAAGGAGCGCTCCCGGTCCGTGCGCTCGTCGATCAGGGTGATCCAGATGCCCTTGGTCAGGTAGGCGGACTCGCGGACGCGCTGGCTGATGGTCTCGAAGCTGTACTCGGTGGTCTCGAAGACCTGCTTGTCGGCGAGGAACGTGGTGGTGGTGCCGCGTCGATCACCGGACGGACCCACCTTGGTGACCGACATGGTGGGCTTGCCGCGCACGTACTCCTGGGCCCAGACGAAGCCGTCCCGGGCCGATTCGACGCGAAGGTGCTCCGACAGGGCGTTGACCACACTGACGCCGACGCCGTGGAGGCCGCCCGATACCTTGTAGCCGCCGCCGCCGAACTTGCCGCCGGCGTGGAGGACGGTGTGCACAACCTCGAGGGCGTCCTTGCCCGTCGAGTGGCGACCGACCGGGACGCCGCGGCCGTCATCCGAGACGGTGATGGTGCCGTCGCTGCCGATGATGACCCGAACCGTCGTTGCGTGGCCGGCCATCGCTTCGTCGATCGAGTTGTCGACGACCTCCCAGACGAGGTGGTGGAGGCCCCTCACATCGGTCGATCCGATGTACATGCCCGGGCGGCGACGCACGGCCTCCAGGCCCTCGAGGACCTGGATGCTGGCCGCCGTGTAGTCCGAGCTGGGCGCGGCCTTCGCTCGCCGCGCCTTGCCCCCGGTAGCCGCGCCACCGCGGTTCGGTTCGTCCGTCACGCACTCCCTCCGACCAGGCGCTCGTACAGGCGCCCTAGCTCGTCGTCGCTGTAGTACTCGATCACGATGCGGCCGCCATGCCGCGACCTCGCTAGGCTCACCTTGGTTCCAAGTGCCCGGCGGAGCTCCTCCTCGACCCGCTCGCGGTCCTGATCATGCGCCGCTCGCGGCTCCTCTGCTGCAGGCGGACGCGGCTCACGCACGCGGCGGACGAGCTCCTCCGTCTGGCGCACCGAGAGCGCCTGGCTCAGGACCGCTGGGAGCAGTCGGCGCTGGTGCTCCGGGGGGACTCCGCCGAGTGCTCTCCCGTGCCCTTCGCTGATGGTGCCTTCGATCACGGCCAGCTGGACGCCCGCGTCCAGGAGGAGCAGCCGCAGCGTGTTGGCGATCGTCGACCGGGCCCGGCCGGTGCGTTCGGCGACGCGCTCCTGCGTGAAGCCGAACTGGTCGATCAGCTGCTGGTAGGCGTGAGCCGCCTCGAGTGGGTTGAGGTCTGCGCGCTGGAGGTTCTCGACCAGGGCCACCTCGAGCTGCTGCGCGTCCGCAAGCTGGCGGATCACGGCGGGAATGCGCTCGAGGCCGGCCAGGCGGGCCGCCCGGACGCGACGTTCGCCGGCGATCAGCTGGTAGCCGTTCACCGTCTCCATGACGAGGATGGGCTGGATCACCCCGTGCTCCCGGATGCTGGCGGAGAGGGCCTGCAGCTCCGCATCATCGAATCGGAGCCGCGGCTGGCGCGGGTTGGCCTCGATGCGGGCGAGGGGAATCTCGGCAGCCCCGGGCGACGTCGACTGTCGCTGCGGGATCAGAGCGCCCAGGCCACGACCCAGGCTCGCGGGACGCTCGGTGCGGGCGGCCATCAGCTGGCCCCTGCCAGCGCTGCCGTCCGCGGACGCCTGCTCGCAATTCGTGCGGCGAATTCCGAGGCGAACTGCCCGTACGCCTCCGCGCCCTTGGAGTCGCGGCTGTACAGCGCGATCGGCAGTCCGTGGCTGGGCGCCTCCGAGAGTCGCACGCTGCGGGGGATCACCGTCTCGTAGACCGCGTCGCCGAGCGCTCGGCGGACTTCGTTGGCGACATCCGATGACAGGTTGGTCCGCGCGTCGGCCATGGTCAGGAGCGCACCCTCGAGCTCGAGCGCGGGGTTGAGGTGGTCGCGAACCAGGTGCACCGTGCCGATCAGCTGGGTCAACCCCTCGAGGGCGTAGTACTCGCACTGGACGGGGATCAGGACAGAGTCCGCGGCCGTGAGGGCATTCACCGTCAGGAGGCCGAGGGACGGCGGACAGTCAATCAGGACCACGTCATACGGCGTCTCCAGGTCCTTGATCGCCCGGCTCAGCCGACGCTCGCGCATCTCCAGTGGGACCAGCTCCAACTCTCCACCCGCGAGGGCGATTGACGACGGTGCAATGTCGAGCCCGGGGATTCGGGTGGGGATGATGACCTCGGAGAGGGCCACCCCATCTACCATCGCGTCGTACGTGGTGCGTTGGAGAGCGGCCCGGTCGATGCCGAACCCGCTGGTGGCGTTGCCCTGGGGGTCCAGGTCCACGACGAGGATCCGCTGGCCGCTGAGCGCAAGGGATGTCGCGAGATTGACCACCGTCGTGGTTTTGCCGACGCCGCCTTTCTGGTTTGCGCAGGCGACCGTCAATGCCACTCAGTCCCCCGTTCCCTACCCGTCCGCAAAGATCAATTCTAGCATCGGGGACCTCATCCCACCCCTGACGAGAGGCGCGCCAGCGTCCCGCGCCACGGTTCTGTGGACCATGCGGCAAGGATGCAGCTCGTGGCTTCACCGCGACGTATCGGCGGGACCTGGTGCGGTGTTTCACGTGCAACCGACCTCGCCGCGTCTGCCAGCCGGTTCGTCATCGGCAACGGTGTTTCACGTGCAACCGACGCCAGTCTCCCGGCCAGCCTCGCGTGGAGGCGTCCCGCCACCAATCCCTCGGCGTCTGGCGGACCCCGCGACCCGGATTGTCTGTCACGGGGCAGGACCCGCCACGGGCGCCGTTCGTCCGACTCGCCGCTCGATCGCGCCCCGGGCGGCGATTGCCGCTCCGCGAGGGACCGTGGGATACTTCCGCTCCACCGCCGTTCACGCACGGTTCCAGCACGCTGCGGGCCAGCTGAACGGATGGCCAATCCGCCAAGGACCTGATCCATGAGCCTGTTCTTCGCCGCGATCGGGGCGACCGCAGCCGCGCTCCTGGAGGTGCTGCCCTACTTCGGGATCGGCGAAGCCCACACCCATCCTGTGCTCGTATTCGGGATCATCTGGTTGGTGGCCGTCGGACTGGACCGGGCCCTGGTCTGGGCGCTTGTCGGCGGGATCGTGCTGGATGCGCTAGCCGCCCGACCATTCGGCATGAGCACCTTCGCGTTGCTCCTAGCCTTCGGCGGGGCCCAGGTGCTGGCGCGCACCCTGATCAGGGTGCGGCCGCTGGTCCCGATCATCGCCGTCGCGCTGCTCAGCGGCGCGTACTCACTACTGGAGCTGGTCCTGTATGGCGCCATCCGCGCCCCGATCATCGTCGCGAACCCCGTCGATGCGGTCATGCCCGGCGTCATCTACGACGTCGTGGTCGCCATCCTGTTCGGCCCGCTGATCGTGGCGATCCGCGACCGATATCGCGAGCAGGACCGGCTTGACTGGTGACCCGGTCATGAGCACCCTCTCGCTCAACGGGCGGCCTGAGACCGCGCGTCGTCCCCTGCGCTTCTTCGTGTTCGCCCTGGCGGTCCTGATCGGAATCGGGTCCCTGTCCGCGCGCCTCTTCTACCTTCAGATCCTCAACGCCAGCCGGTACACCACCCTGGCCCAGGCTAATCGGACGCTCCTCAATCCACTTCCCGCGGCCCGCGGCCTGATCTACGACCGAGACAAGCAAGCGTTGGTCTCCAACGTGCCGACGTACTCAGTCAAGATCACGCCCGCAGATCTCCCGCTCCGACGCCGGCCCGATGTCGTCGCCACGCTGGCCGGCCTGCTCGGGCTGGACCCTGCCGACATCAACACGGCCATCGACAGCAGCTCCGGCTCGCGGTTCGATCCCGTCCGAATTGCCTCCGACGTCCCCAAGTCCACCGCCAACTTCATCGCTGAATCGCGTCTCGACCTGCCCGGCGTCCAGATCGACGTGGAGGCACGTCGGCAGTACGTCGACGGCCCGCTGCTCTCCCAGGTCGTGGGCTACACGGGCCCGATCAGCGCCGCCCAGCTCCGGGCGCTCCGGGACAAGGGCTACCTGGGCGACGATCTCATCGGGAAGACGGGCCTGGAGTCCGTCTACGAGACGGCGCTGCGCGGCACGTACGGCCAGCAGCTGGTCGAACGCAACGCCGCCGGCCAGCAGACCAAGGTCCTGGAGACGATCACGGAGCCCAAGGCCGGCAGCTCGCTGGTCCTGACGATCTCGCGCCGCGAGCAGCAGATGGCCGAGGAGGCCCTGAAGTGGGGCATCCAGACGGCCGGCCTCAAGCGCGGCGTCATGATCGTCATGAACCCGCAGACCGGCGAGATCCTGGCGATGGTGAGCCTCCCCACCTATGACAACAACGCCTTCTCGCGCGGAATCAGCAACAGCGCCTACCAGGCGCTTCTGAACAACCCGGATCAGCCCCTGCTCAACCACGCCGTCAACGCCCGCTACCCACCGGGGTCCACCTACAAGCTTGTGACCGGGATCGGTGGGCTGGCTGACGGCAAGATCGCGGCTACCACCCAACTTCAGACCCAGCCGTTCCTGTCCATCGGCGAGACGAAGTTCTACGAATGGAACAAGCAGGGCTTTGGCGCCTGCGACATCCTGTGCGGCTTCGGCCACTCGAGCGACACGTATTTCTTCCAGGTGGCGGGGATGCTCGGCATCGATCGGCTGGGCTACTGGGCAAGCCAGCTGGGATTCGGCCAGCCCACGGGCATTGACCTGCCCGGCGAGGTGTCAGGCATCGTGCCCACCAACCAGTGGAAGCTCGACACGCTTGGCCAGCCGATCTTCCCCGGCGAGACCTACCAGGCGGGTATCGGTCAGGGCTACGACGTCGTCACCCCCATCCAAATGATCAACGCGTACAGCGCGCTGGCCAATGGCGGCACGCTCTACAGGCCGCAGCTGGTGCGCGACATCGTGGGCCCGGATGGCAAGGTGACCCAGGCCTTCCAGCCGGAGGTCGTGCGCAAGCTGGAGGTCTCCGACAAGGTCCTCAAGACGATGCGCGAGGCGGCCCGCAACGTGGTCCTGATTCGCCACACCTACAACCTCGTCGACCTCCCGATCGTCGTGGCCGGCAAGTCGGGCACCGCGGAGTTCGGCCTGCCGGACGCCGCTGGACGGCTCCCGTTCCACTCGTGGTTCGTCGCGTTCGTCCCCAAGGATCCCCAGAAGACGGCATCCGACCCGATGGGCATGAAGGCCGTGGACCGGACCGATTCGGAGCTCGCCGTGCTGGCCTTCGCGTACGACTCCCGGACCAAGGGCAACGTCGCCACCGAGATCGTCAAGTACTACCTGCAGATGCACTACGGGATCCAGGAGGACTACCGGATCACAGATCTGCTGCAGCGCGGCAACTTCTACCAGAGCAACTAGCACTGATCGATCGGCATGCGGCGGACGGGTATCGGCCAGCGCACAACGGAGGCGGCGAACGGGACTGATGGGCATGGGATTCGGACGGACCGAAACGGCACGCGTGCGGGACTGGGGCAATCGCCCCATCGGTGCCTCCTGGCCGGCGTTCGACCTCCAGCTGGTCACCTACGCCGTTCTGCTCGCGACGATCGGGCTCGCGATGGCCTACAGCAACAGCGTCGGCCCGGGCGCATCGGCCCTGAATGCCGGCTCCACGTTCGCGCGGGGCCTCCTCTGGACCGGCCTGGCCGTCGTCGTCTTCGGGATCGTCGCCGTCTTCGACTACCAGTGGCTGAGGACGTTTGCCTGGCCGCTCTACCTCGGGCAGATCGGCCTGCTGGTCCTGACCCTGGCGGTAGGCACCGGGGTCGGCGGGGTGGCGCGCTGGATCCTCATCGGCGGCATGGCGTTCCAGTTCAGCGAGATCGCCAAGATTCTGATGATCGTGGTCCTGGCCAGCTTCCTGGGATCCCGTGGCGATCGCGCCGGCTCGCTTCGGACCATCGTTGGGGCAGCGGTGCTGGTCGGGCCACCGCTTGTGCTCGTCATGCTCCAGCCCGATCTCGGCACGTCCCTGGTCTTCGGTGGAATCCTGGTCGGGATGCTGTTCATGTCGGGCGCCAGCCTCCGCTGGCTGGGTGCCATCGCCAGCGCCATCGTGGTCGCCTTCCCGTTCCTATGGGCCAACGTCCTGCGCGATTACCAGAAGGAGCGGCTGACGACATTCCTCAATCCCAACCCGGACATCCAGGGGTCGGGGTACCAGCTCTACCAGTCCCAGATCGCGGTGGGCTCGGGCGGCTGGTTCGGGAAGGGGCTGACCAACGGCACCCAGAACCAGCTCGACTTCCTGCCCGTCCAGACCACGGATTTCGTGGGCGCGATCCTGGCCGAGGAGCTGGGCTTTCTGGGCTGCATCGTGGTCTTCCTGCTCTTCGCCGCGTTGATCTGGCGGATCCTGGTCGCCGGCTGGCGCTCCAGGGACCCGTTCGGCATGGCTTTTGCGGCCGGGCTGGCCTCGATGATCCTCTTCCAGCTCGTCGTCAACTTCGGGATGGTGATCGGGATCATGCCCATCACGGGCATCCCCCTTCCCTTCGTCAGCCACGGCGGTGCGTCACTGATCAGCCTCGCGGCAGGCCTGGGCATCATCCAGAGCATCAACGTCCGCCAGCGACGGGCCGAGTGGTAGGCCCCCGGATGCCGCGCCCCGCCGCCTGAGCAGCTCCATGCCACACGCGCCAGGTGCGCCGACCCACGTGCCCGTCGAGCCGGCAATCCGCACCGCGACCTGACCTGGCCGGCGGCCCGGCGAGCCTCCTCATCGGTCAGGCCGAAGAGGGCCGCAGGCCGTCAGCGGCGGAAGAGGCCCCGCCGATCTCCATCGTCGCCCGGCGCGCGCCGTCGCCCGGCTCGACGCAGGATGTCATCGACCTCGTCGCGGTACTGGCGGCCAATCGGCGAGCGCTCCAGCCACTCCAGGAACTCCAGGTCCACCCGCGCAATCTCGCCCAGCGACCAGTTGGCGTACCGGCCGAAGGTCAGGACGCTGCCCGATGGGTTGCCCGGCGGCGTCCCCGCGGCGCCGAAGCCGTCCGGCGCGCGCATCGACGAATCGTATCCACCACCGACCGACGAGCGCCCCGAGGTCCAGTCCCCCGATACCGGCTCGCTCGCCGGGCGAGCGGTCGAAGCGTCCGGGCCGGCCTGCCAGTCCGAACCGGAGCGTCCGGGCCCGCCGGCGGGACGGCCGCCGTGAGCGGGTGGGCGCGCGGCGCCAGCAGGGCCGGGCTGGGAGGCGCCGGCGGACCGCTCACGGTCGTACGCCGCACGCTTCGCGGGGTCGCGCATGATCTCCCAGGCGGCGTTCAGCGCGATCATCTTCTTCCGCGCGTCCACGTCGTCGCCCGCACGGTCTGGGTGGAACTTCTGGGCGAGGCGGCGGTAGGCAGCCTTGATGACGCCCAGCTCCGCTTCCGAATCGACCTGGAGCACCTTGTAGTGGTCGCGGTCGTCAGCCACCGGTGGCCTCCGGGCGCCGTGGACCGGCCGATGGGACGTGGGCGCCCGCCGCCGGACTGGCGAACACCGGCTCGGCGGCCGCCATGGGCGTGCCGCGGCGACCGGACGAGCCCCCGTGCCAGGCAAGCGCCGCCTCGGCGGCCGCCTCGGGCGACACGAGCGGATCGCTCAGGCGCCGGAACAGATACGCAAACACGTCGCGCGCGGCCGCCGCGATGGGCAGCGCCAGGATGGCGCCGAGCAGGCCGGCGATCGCGCCGCCGACGACCAGCACGAACATCACCGCGCTGGGGTGGAGCGCCACCGCATCACCCTGGATCTTGGGAACGAGCAGGTAGTTCTCCAATTGCTGGACGACGACGTACAGGATGAGGGCCGCGACGACAGCCTGCGGGCTGGCTGTGCCCGCCAGGAGGATCGCCGGCACCGCGGCGATGATCGGGCCGATGATCGGCAGCAGCTCCAGGATCCCGGCGATCAGGGCCAGGAGCAGCGCGAAGCGGCCGAAGACCGGGTCAACGGCGACGTCCAGGATCATCAGGCCGGCAAACGTGCCGACCCCGACGGTCAGCCCGAGGACGAGCTGCCCCCGGATCCACTGGCCGAGCACGCGCTCCGACAGCTGGATCACCTCCCACACGTCGGCCCGCCACTCGGGTGGGAGCATCCGGTCGAAACTCTCCACCAGCGGACGCCGGTCCTTGAGCAGGTAGAACGCCCAGACCGGGATGACCAGGTATCCGAACAGCGAACTGACGAACCCGGCGGTCAGGTTGACGACCGGCAGGAGCACGCCGGGGTCGAATCCAACCTGGCCAGCAGCGACCGAGGCCAGCCAGTCATCGATCATGCCCCGGACCTGGGTGGGCAACTCCAGACCCCGGTAGACCTCGGAGATGCGCTGGAGTTGGTGGTCGAGCTGGCCGATCAGGGCCGGCAGGTCCTGCGAGAAGCGGGTGAGCTGCTGGATCACGGGTCGGAGCGTGAGGTTGAGCGCCTCCACCACGAGGAACAGCGCGAGCCCGTACACAGCAAGGATGGCCACGGGGCGGGGAAGCCGGGCCCGCGTCAGGCGCTCAACGGGCGGATCCAGCAGATAGACCAGCAGCAGGCCCACGATGAATGGGCCGAGCGCTTCCCGGCCGAGATACAGGACCGAGAGGACCACGGCTGCGCCGATCAGCACCAGGGTCACGCGCGGGGTCGGTGGACGGACGCGGCCGCCGTCGCCGTGCCGGTCGTTCACGAACGGGGCAACCGCCGGGGCGGTGTCCGGGTCGCTCGTCCCAGCGGACGCGGAAACCTGCGACCGGGCGAGTTGCTCCATCGTGCCGCAGACTACCAGACGTGATGAAGGCGACCGACGGCTCCCGTTCGGCAACGCGCCCGGTTCGGCGCACGCTCCGGCCGTACGTCGAGGCGGCTCCCCCCACACCCGGCCCCCCTCCGCCGGCCGAGCCGCGTCAGCGCTGGCGGATCGTCTACGCGAAAGCCCCGGAAGGCGTGCAGACCAGCCAGCGAGACGACCTCGCCGCCTGGGAGGCGGGATTGATCGCCAGCGGCCTCCCGCTCGTGGGCCTCGATGCCCCCCGGCGCCGGCCACGAATCATGTTTGCTGCGCCCTTGTCGCTGGGCGTCGCCGCTGAGCGCGATCTCGCGGACATCTACCTGACCCGCCGCACCACGGCCGACGTGGTTCGGGCCGGCGTGACTGCAGCGCTCCCGGCCGGCCACGTGCTCGTGGACCTGCACGACGTCTGGCTGGGGACCGCACCGCTCCCTGCCGACGTGATCGCCGCGGACTACCGTATCCACCTCGCCCCGGGCGCGCCGCCGGCCTGGGACCTCGCGACGGCCACCAGGCGCCTGCTCGCCCTGGAGTCGATCGAGCGCCAGCGAGCCAAGGGCACGGGCCATGTCCGCTACGACCTGCGGCCGCTCCTGGCCGACGTCAGCGTCATCGAGCCGGGCCCACCGCCCACGCTCCGAATCCGTGTTCGTTTTGATCCCCAACTGGGCATCGGCCGGGCGGACGAGGTGCTCGCCGCGCTCGTTGAGCTGCTGGGTCGTGACTGCCCGGTTGCGTCCACGGTGCGCGAGCGGCTGGTGCTCGCCAGCGAGGGTTAGCTCGCGTCCGCTCCGGCCGCGGTACCGGGTCCACGCCTCGGGTTGACGCCCCGGGCGGGCCGGACGTACACTGCCGCTTCGCGCCTCGACCGTTCGAGGTGCCTTTCCCTGTCACCCGGCTCGCGGCACATCGCGCGGCCGCGAGGAGCCCAAGGATCCATGTACGCAGTCATCGAGACCGGCGGGAAGCAATATCACGTCGAAGTCGGCACCGAGCTCGAGGTTGAACTCCTCGAAGTCGAAACGGGCCAGTCCATCACGCTGGATCGCATCCTCCTCGTGGCGGATGGCGAGACCGCCACGGTAGGCCGGCCCGTCGTTGAAAACGCCACCGTCACCGCCGACGTGCTCGGCGAGACCCGCGGCGAGAAGGTCGTCAGCTTCAAGTACCGGCCCAAGGCGCGCAGCCGCGTGACCAAGGGCCACCGCCAGGACCTCATTCGCCTGCGCATCAGCGACATCGTCCTGGACGGCAAGAGCGCCGCCGCAGACGTGCGCGCCGCCCAGGAAGTTGCGCGGGCCCAGCGCGAGAAGGTCCAGGAAGCTGCGCGCCTCCAGGCCACCGCCGACGCGGACCTCGCCGCCAAGCTCGCCGATCAGGCCCCCAAGGCCGCCGCCAAGCCGGCCGCCGCGGCCCCCAAGGCTGCCGCTGCCGCCAAGGGCGCCCCCAAGGCCATGGCCGCTGCCAAGGACGCCGCCGCCGAGGCGCCCAAGAAGACCCGTACCACCAAGAAGGACGGCTGATCGAGATGGCACACAAGAAGGCTGGTTCCAGCTCGAAGAACGGCCGCGATTCGGTTGGTCAGCGCCTGGGCGTGAAGGCCGGCGACGGCCAGCTCGTGCCAGCCGGCTCCATCATCGTCCGTCAGCGGGGCATGACCTTCCTGTCCGGCAAGGGGACGGGGCTGGGGACGGACTACACCGTCTACGCCACCATCACGGGCAGGGTCAAGTTCGAGCACGCTACCCGCACCAAGAAGCGGATTCGCGTCGAAGCCGTCGAAGCGACCGCCCCGTCGGTTGCCGCTGTCGCAGCCGACGCTCCGGGCGTCGCAGCCTAGCCAACCCCACCAGCCGGTGACCACCGGCGGGGCCCTGACCCCGCCCGGACGGCCCGGAGGAGACACCGTGAAGCCGACCATCCATCCCAAGTACTACGAAGCCAAGGTGCACTGCGGCTCCTGCGGGACCGAGTGGACCGCGGGGAGCACCCGCGAGATCCTGCGCGTGGACGTGTGCAGCAACTGCCACCCGTTCTTCACGGGCAAGCAGACGATCATCGATACGGCCGGCCAGGTCGAGCGCTTCCAGAAGCGCCTCGAGCGCCAGGCTCGAAGCTAGTCCCCGCTGCCGGCCATTCGCCGGCAGGTTCGAACGCGCGGCGGGCTCCGGCCCGCCGTTTCGATTCCCGGGCCCGACTCGGCCGTGGGCAGCACTGGCCGCGGCGCCTGCGTGCCGGGATGCCCCGCCCTCCCGGGGCCCATGACGATTGGGCCCCGAAGCGCGACGCCCGCGAGCCGGTAGACTTCGCGGCATGGCACGCTTCAGTTACGGTGGACAGGCCCTCATCGAGGGCGTGATGATGCGCGGTCGCGATTCGCTCGCGGTGGCGTTCCGGCACCCGGATGGCCGGATCCTGTGGGCGACCGAGCGCCTCGACACCGGGTTTCACGGATCCGGGCTCGCGAAGGCACCCTTCGTCCGAGGCCTCGTGGTCCTGTACGAGACCCTCGTGGTGGGCACGCAGTGGCTGGTCCGCAGCGCCTCCGTCCAGGCGGAGGAGGACGGCGTCGAGATCGGCAAGGGCACCATCGCCCTGATGCTTCTCATTACCCTGGTCATGGCGGTGGGCATCTTCTTCCTGCTCCCGCTCTTTGTGGCCAGCGTGACCACCTCGGGCATCGAGAACGGCCTGGCGCAACATCTCGCCGAGGGCGTGACCCGCATCCTCGTCTTCATGGCGTATCTGCTGGTCATCTCACGCCAGCCCGACATCCGCCGCGTCTTCATGTATCACGGCGCCGAGCACATGACCATCCACGCCTGGGAGGCGGGCGACCCGCTGACCGTGGACGCCGTCCGCCCGTACCCCACCGCCCACCCGCGCTGCGGCACGGAGTTCCTCGTCATCGTGATCCTGCTCTCGATCGTGGCGTTCAGCCTGGTCGGTCGCCAGGATGCGCTGGTGATGATCGCCAGCCGCATCGTCCTGATCCCCGTGATCGCCGCCGTGGGCTACGAGCTCCTGAAGTGGGCTGCCAAGCGGCGCGGCAATGCGATCGTCCGCGCTCTGACGTACCCGGGCATCCTGGTCCAGAAGATCACCACCAAGCGGCCCACCGACGAGATGATCCAGGTCGCCATCGTGTCGCTGGAGCAGGCCCTCCGGGCGGACCACGAAGCGCTGCCGGACGGCTCCGGGACGCTCGCACGCGAGCCGCTCCAGATGGCCGGGCTGCCGCCCTCGGCGATCCCCGATGAGCTGGAGGCCGGGCTGGCCGCCATTCGCGCCCGCGACGCGGTCGCCGTCCCGCCCGCCAGCGCCGGGGCATGACCGACCTCGACGCCAAGCTCCACGACGTCGCCCGCCAATACGACGCGCTGCAGGCGGAGCTGAGCCGCCCCGAGGTCGGCAACGATCCCTCCGAGATCCGGCGGCTGGGCAAGGAGCTCTCCCGGCTCGAGCCGGTCGTCGAGGCATTCCGGCGCCTGGAGGAGACCCGTCGCGAGCTGGCAGGCGCCCGGGAGATGCGGGACGACCGGGATTCCGACGATGAGATGCGGGCCATGGCCCGCGAGGAGACCGAGGGCCTGGAGGCGGACGAGACGCGCCTCATCGACGAGCTCAAGGTCCTGCTGCTTCCGCGCGACCCGGCGGACGACGGCAACGTGATCATGGAGATCCGGGCCGGTGCCGGGGGCGATGAGGCCGCGCTGTTTGCCGCCGAGCTCCTGCGCATGTACACCCGCTACGCGGAGCGCCACCGCTACAAGGCCGACATCATGAGCCTCAACGACACGGGGATCGGCGGCGTCAAGGAGGCGATCCTGTCGATCTCCGGCGACGGTGCCTATTCGCGCCTGAAGTTCGAGGGCGGCACGCACCGCGTCCAGCGCGTCCCCGCCACGGAATCGGCCGGCCGCATCCACACCTCCACGGCGACCGTCGTCGTCATGCCTGAGGTGGAGGAGACCGAGATCGAGATCGACGAGGAGCGCGACCTCCGAATCGACGTCAAGCGCTCGTCCGGGCCCGGCGGGCAGTCGGTCAACACCACGGATTCCGCCGTCCGGATCACCCACCTCCCGTCGGGGCTGGTCGTGGAGATCCAGGACGAGAAGAGCCAGCACAAGAACAAGGCGAAGGCCATGGCGGTCCTTCGCTCGCGCCTGGTCGACCTCGAGCGCAACAGGCAGCGCGAGGCCGATTCGGCGGCCCGCCGGTCGATGATCGGGTCGGGCGATCGAGCGGACAAGATCCGGACCTACAACTTCCCCCAGGACCGGCTGACGGACCACCGCGTGGGGCTTGACCTGTCCAACCTGCCACGGGTGATGGACGGCGAGCTGGACCGGCTGATCGACACGCTGATCACGACGGATCAGGCGGAGCAGCTCCAGATCCTGGTCGGCGAGGAGCCACACGGTGGTCGTGCCGGGAGCTGAGGCCCCCGCCTCGGGCCCCTCCGTCGCGGACCTGCTGCGCGAGGGAATCGACCGGCTGCGGGCCGCGGGGACGGAGCGGCCACGCCTCGACGCGGAGCTGCTGCTCGGCCAGGCCGCCGGCATGGAGCGGACGGCGATCGTGGCACACCCAGAGCTCACCGTGGATCGGGCTGCTGCCGCCGGCTACGAGGCGGCCATCGCGCGGCGCGAGCGCGGAGAGCCGGTGGCCTACATCCGCGGTGTCAAGGAGTTCTTTGGGCTGGCCTTCCACGTGGACGCGCGGGCGCTGATCCCGCGACCCGAGACGGAGCTGCTGGTTGAGCTCGCGGCCCAGCAGGCCCTCCGTCGCCTGGCCAGACGGGACGGCAGCGCCCCCGCCGAGCCGTTGCGGATCGTGGACGTGGGCACCGGCAGCGGCGCCATCCCCGTCGCGCTGGCGACGGCGCTTGGCGCACGCGGACTCCTGGGTGACGTGCGCATCATGGCCACGGACATCTCGGACGGCGCGCTCGCGCTGGCGGCACGCAACCTGGCGGCGCACGGCCTGGTGGATGCCGTTGCGTTGACCGCGGCAGACCTCCTCCCCGCGAACGCGGACACGTTCGACCTGGTCCTGGCCAACCTTCCGTATATCGCCTCCGGCGACGTGCCGGGCCTCCCGGTGGCCACCTCATTCGAGCCCGTCCTGGCGCTGGATGGCGGCCCGGATGGCCTGCAGGTGATCCGCCGGCTCCTTGCCCTGCTGCCCGCCAGGCTGTCGCCCGCCGGCGTCGCCATCCTCGAGATCGGCGGCGACCAGGGGGCCGCGATCGTGGCCGCAGTGGCGGCCGCCCTGCCCGGCTGGACGTGCCGCGTGGGGCCGGACCTGGCGGGCCTGCCGCGGGTCGCCCTGGTGGCTCGCGATCAGGCCGGACTCGTGGCTGGTCCCGGTCGCGTCGCGGGGCAGCCATGAAGCGCCACGGCGGCCCGTTCACCGCGCGCTCGGTCCAGCCGGTCTTCCCCATCCGTATGCTGGCCCTGGACATCGACGGCACGCTGGTGCACGAGACGCGCGTCATCCCGGAGCACACGCGGAACACCGTAGGTGCGGCGCTGGATGCCGGCGTGCGTGTCTCCGTCATCACCGGCCGGATGCCCACCAGCGGCCTCCGCTTTGCCGCCCAGATGCGACTGGTCGACCCCATCGTCGGCTACCAGGGCGCGGTGGCCCGCGAGATCCGCGGCGCCGGCGAGGAGCGACCCGGCCGGCTCCTGTTCCATGAGCCCATCAGCTCCGAGGGCGCGCTCGCGGCCGTGCGCTGGGCGCACGCCAACGGCCTGGACGCGCACGTCAACCACCTCGAGCGGTTCATCATCCAGGCCGACGACGCCCGGTGGGCCGAGTACCAGGCGTTCCTCGGCGCCCTGGCGTACCCGGTGGACGATCTCTTCACCGTGCTCCGTCACCCGGTCTCCAAGGTGACCGCGGTGGGCGAGCCGCCGATCCCGGAGTCGCTGATCGGCGCAGCGCGCGCCGCCGTCGGCCACATCGCGCAGCCCACGATCAGCCACCCGCGCTTCCTGGAGTTCGTGGCGCCGGGGGTGAACAAGGGCCGCGCCCTGCGTTGGCTGGCGCGTCGGCAGGGGATCCCGCTCGAGCAGGTGATGGCGATCGGTGACCAGCTCAACGACCTGGAGATGGTTGCGGCTGCCGGCCACGGGGTGGCGATGACGAATGCCCCGCTCGAGCTCAAGCTCCAGGCCCGGTACATCGCTCCCTCCGTCTTCGAGCAGGGAGCCGCCGAGATCATCGAAGCGCTGATCCTGGCCGGACCGGCTGACGTGCGATTGAACGCGCTCCGGTTCGCGGCCGAGCGCCACCTGGCCGACCTCCCCGGTGTGGGTGACGCGACCAACCGGGCGGAACAGGCGATGGCCGAGGCGGCATCTGCCCGGGGCGCAGGGGTCGCCGAGCCGCTCTCGGAGCCCGGCGCTCTCCCGGAGCCCCTGGCCGAGTCGCGGTGACGGTCCGCCTGGTCGCCGACGACACGGCTGGTCGAGCGGCGGCGGTCGCCGTCCTCCGCGCCGGCGGCATCGTTGCCCTCCCCACGGACACCGTCTACGGCATCGCGGTGGACCTGGACGTCGAGGGCGGGATCGAGCGCCTCTTTGCCGCCAAGGAACGCCCACCGGAGAAGGGGATCGTGCTGCTCCTCGCGGACGCGGCACAGGCGGCCGAGATCGGGATCATGGATGCGCCCGCGGCCGCCCTGGCCGGGGCGTTCTGGCCGGGCGGACTCACGCTGATCCTTCGTCGTCGGCCGGACGTGGCGCTGCCGCGCTCCCTGACCGGCGGCGCCCCGACAGTCGGCCTCCGGGTGCCGGACCACCCGGCTCCGCGCGCCCTGGCCGCGGTGCTTGGGCCGCTGCCGACCACGTCAGCAAACCGGTCCGGCCGACCCGACGCGCAGTCGGCGGCGGACGTGGTGGGCTCGCTCGGCGACGCGGTCGACCTGGTGCTCGACGGCGGTCCGTCCGTGGGTGGGCAGCCGTCGACGGTCGTGGACCTCTCGGGCTCGGAGCCCAGGATGCTCAGGGTCGGCGCCATCTCCGGCGAGCGGATCCAGGCGATCCTGGTCGCGGCCGGCACCTCGCTCGTGGGCCCCGGAGCGTCCTGATCGGCTCGCCCGCTCGGCCGGTCCGCCGGTCGTGGGAAGATACGGTGGACCGCGGGAGGGTTCGGCCATGCGCCGGCTGCCGCGAAGGCAGCCGACGTGTATGAAGGTGGAGGTGGCGGCAGTGGACGCAACCGGACTTGGCCGGGGCAGCATCGCCGAGGTCGATCCCGATCTGTGGGCGGCGATGGAGGGCGAGCGTCGCCGCCAGCGCGACAAGATCGAGCTGATCGCCAGCGAGAACTACGTCTGGGAAGCCGTGATGGAGGCCCAGGGGAGCTGGCTGACCAACAAGTACGCGGAGGGCCTGCCGGGCAAGCGCTATTACGGCGGCTGCGAGTACGTGGACGTCGCCGAGCGCCTCGCCCAGGAGCGTGCCCTCGCCCTCTTCCCGGGCGCCGAGCACGTCAACGTGCAGCCCCACTCGGGTGCCCAGGCGAACATGGTCGCCTACTTCAGCGTGATCGAGCCGGGCGACCGGATCCTGGGCATGAAGCTGGACCAGGGCGGCCATCTCACCCACGGCATGAAGCTCAACTTCAGTGGCCGGCTGTACGAGGTCGCCTCGTATGGGGTTCGCGAGGACACCGAGCAGGTGGACTACGACGCGCTCGAGCAGCAGGCCCGTGAGTTCCGACCCAAGGTGCTCGTCGCCGGCGCGTCTGCCTACCCGCGCACGTGGGACTTCCCACGCCTCGCGGAGATTGCCCATGGGGTCGGCGCCCTGCTCTTCGTCGATATGGCCCACGTCGCCGGGCTCGTGGCGGCCGGGGTGCACCCGTCGCCGTTCCCCCATGCCGACATCGTGACCACCACCACGCACAAGACCCTGCGCGGCCCGCGCGGCGGCCTGATCTTCAGCCGCAAGGAGCTCCCGGCAGGGATCGACCCCACCCGGTTCCCGACGGTCAAGGGGTCGCTCGCCGCGAGCATCGACAAGAACGTCTTCCCCGGCACGCAGGGCGGGCCGCTGATGCACGTGATCGCCGCCAAGGCTGTCGCCCTCCACCTGGCGGCCCAGGAGCCGTTCCGGACCGACCAGCGCCGCACGATCGAGAACGCCAAGGTGCTCGCCGAGGCACTCGCGGCGCAGGGGGCCCGCCTGGTCTCCGGCGGCACGGACAACCACCTCATGCTCGTCGATGTCACGCCGCTGGGCGTGACGGGCAAGGAAGCGGAGCATCTGCTCGACGAGATCGGCATCACGGTCAACAAGAACCAGATCCCCTTCGACAAGAACGGCGCCAACACGTCGTCCGGGATCCGGGTCGGGACGCCGGCCACCACCTCGCGCGGCTTTGGGCCCGACGAGATGCGGACCATCGCCCGCCTGATCGTCACGTGCCTCCAGACCCGCGATGACCCGTCGAGCCAGGCGTCGCTGGCCGCCGAGGTGGCGGCCCTGGTCGCCCGCTTCCCTGTGCCCGGGATGGCGCCGGACTGATGTCGGGGTCCGCCCGATGACCGCTGGGCGGCCAGGACGCCTTCGGAGATGATGCTCGACGACGGGGTGATCGCCGCGCTGCCGTGGATCGTCGCGGCCTTCGCAGCGGCCGCGCTGGTGACGTTCATGCTGACGCCGGTCGTGCGCCGGCTCGCCATCGCCGCGGATGCTGTCGACCATCCGAACCATCGTCGGGTGAACCTCCACCCGGTGCCCCGCGGCGGTGGCCTGGCCGTGGCCACGGCATTCGTCGTGGTCGCCGGGCTCCTTGCGCTGCTTGGTCCGACAGCGGCGGCCATCCCGTTGCCGGCCTCCCTGACCAGCGCCCAGCTGGTCGTCGTGCTCGCCGGCGGCGCGGCCGCGGCCATCATCGGCACGCTGGACGATGTCTATGACCTGCGGGCGCGCTGGCAGTTCCTGGGGCAGTTTGCCGTGGCGGCCGTCGTGGTCAGCGCGGGTATCCAGGTGGGCTCGATCGACAACCCGTTTGGGGCCGGCAAGATCCCGATCGAGGGGCTGTGGGCCGCCGGCTTCACGGTCCTCTGGATCATGGGCGTCATCAACAGCATCAACTTCATCGACGGCCTCGACGGACTCTCCTCGGGGATCGGGGTGATCGCCGCGATCACGCTCGGGGTCCTCAGCCTCACACAGTCGATCTCCCAGCCGTTTGTCGCCCTGCTGTGCTTCATCGTCGCTGGCGCCCTGCTCGGGTTCCTGCGCTGGAACTTCCATCCCGCCAGCATCTTCGCGGGAACCAGTGGCGTGATGTTCGTGGGTTTCACGCTGTCCACGCTGGCCGTGCTGGGGACCGCGAAGGTGGCGGTGGCCCTCCTCGTCCTGGGCGTGCCCATCATCGACACCTTCTGGATCATCGTTCGTCGCCTCGCGGCGGGACGGTCTCCATTCACCCCGGACCGCGGCCACATCCATCATCGACTGCTGGACCTGGGTCTCTCACAGCGACAGACGGTGCTCCTGATCTACGGGATCTGCGCGGGCCTTGGGGCGCTCAGCTTGATCCTGTCGGTCACCGGCCAGGTCTACGCTTTCCTGGGCGTCCTGGTGGGGTTCGGGCTGGTCTTGTTCGTCCTGACCAGGGGCCGGTTTGCGGCGGCGGCGCTCGAGCCGCACTCGTACGAGGCGAAGGAGCTCGACGACGAGATGGCCGAAGCCGACGACTGACGGCCCAGCGGGTCCGGGGCCTTGGGAAGCCCCGCGCATAGGTGATAGGCTCCTACCCCATGGATCCCGCCCTCTTCTTCCTCATCATCCTCTTCATCACCGTCGTGGTCATGGTCTTCGTCACCGCGCCCACCGGGAGCAACCCGGGCGAGGCACTTGGCGAGGCACTTGGCTCACTTCGCTACACCCTGATCCACGTGGTCGCGTGGCTGACCCGACGTGCGCCCAGGCCCGGCGCGGGCCAGAGCGTCCACGAGCAGGACACGGACCACATCAGGCGGCGGCTGGGCCTGGACCAGCCTGCGGCGTCCGCCGCCGTCACACCCGACGCCCCAGTGGCCCCAGTGCCCTCGCCCCTCGCGCCCGTCGCGCCGCCGTCGGCAAGTACACCAACCGGGACTGCCGCCCCCGTTCATCGAGTCAAGCAACGACGGATCGTGCCCGCGCCCAGCCCGCGCCTGCGGCTCTGGCGCGACACGTCCATCGCGCTCTTCCTTGTCGCCGCCCTGATCCTCGTTGGAACGCGCTTCCTGCCGTCCCAGGCGGTCTCCCAGCCGTCCATCCAGCCAAGCGCCAGCCTGATCGTGGCCGACGCGACTCGACCGCCCTCACCGACGCCGAACCGCAACACGCCGCCCCCGCCGACGCCCACGGCCGTTCCGACCCCCGGCCCCACGCCCGTCGAGGCCACGGCCGGCCCGGGTACGGGCCCCGGACCGGCTCCCGAGATCACGGCGCCGCCCACGCCGCGGACCACCGCGCGCCCGGCCGCGACACCCACCCCCGCCCCCACGCCGGAGCCGGGCGCGACGCCAACCCCCACGCCCAGCCCGACGCCCGCGCCGACGCCGACGCCGGAACCCACGCCTACGCCGTCCCCTACGCCCACACCAACGCCGACGCCGGAACCCACCCCAACACCGACCCCTACGCCCTCGCCCACGCCCAGCCCGACGCCCGGGCCGACGCCGACGCCGGATCCCACGCCTACGCCGTCCCCTACGCCCACACCAACGCCGACGCCGGATCCCACCCCAACACCGACCCCCACGCCCAGCCCGACGCCCACCCCAACGCCCACGCCGGATCCCACACCAACGCCGACGCCGGATCCCACACCAACGCCGACGCCGGATCCCACCCCAACACCGACCCCGCCGCCGGCCGCGCCCGTCTCGTGCGGTGCCCCGGCCGGCCTCACGGTCACCTGCACCGATCTGTCGACCGGTATGGATCCTGGGACGCAGACGTGGGACGCGGGAGGTACCGCCAACCTTGACGCAGGCGGCAATTTCGCTGCGACCGTCACATGGACCTACGCCGGCTCAGGCACGTACGGTGTGACGCTTCACGTATCCGCCGGAGGCACGCCGTACCAGAGCCAGGCCACCGTCATCATCCCGTAACGGCTGTGTATCACCGCCAGAGCCTGCCCCTGCGCCTTGTCGTCCCGGCTGCGGCGCTCCTCGCGCTCGCGGCAGCCTGCTCGTCCGGCGGACCCACCGGGTCACTGCCGGGCGGGACTTCGGCGCCCGGCGGGTCGCTCCGGCCCTCGTTGCCGCCCGAGAGCGCCGCACCGGACACGCTGCTGCTGCGGATCGCCGCCGATGGCGGCTTCGTGCCGCCGGGCGTCCTCGTGACGCGGCTTCCCCAGGTCACGGTCTACGCCGACGGGCGCGTGATCGAGCCCGGGGTGGTGCCGGCGATCTACCCGGGACCGGCCGTCTCGCCGCTGATGCTCCACCAGCTTGGTCGTGACGGGATCGACGGGATCACGGCCGCGGCCCGCGGCGCCGGCCTCGCCGGCCCCGACCGCTCGTACACGTCGGCGCAGGTCGCCGATGTCGAGACCACCGTGGTCACCTTCATCGACGCCGACGGTCCGCACCGGCTGAGCATCTACGCCCTGGGGTTCCGGCCGGACCAGGGGGCGTCGGCCGAGGAGAAGGCGGCCAGGACGGCCATCGCGAACCTGGTCAGGCAGGTGCAGGCGTACGTCGGCGCGACCAGCACGACGACCTATGCCCCGACCGCCCTTCGGATCTACGCGACCAGGGCCACCAGCCCCGCCTCGGGCGAGCCCGCGCCCAACGTCGTGGACTGGCCGGCCGCCCTGCCCGCGCTCGCCTCGCTCGCACCCGCGAACCTCCCGCCTCGTGCCAGCTGTGGCGTCATCCAGGGGCCCCTGGTCGTGGCGTTCACGGCCGTCATGGGGCAGGCGACGCAGATCACCCGCTACCGGCAGGCTGGCGTGGAGTGGACGCTCGCGGTGCGCCCGCTCCTCCCGGACGAGGCGCGGGCGTGCGGCTGATGCACCGTCGCCCCGGGCGGCCGACGGTGCAACCCGTCACTCCCACGCACGAAACGCGGGCGAACTGGCCGCCGCAGCCCGCCACGGCAGCGGCCGTCGTGCCCCGCCGCGTCCTTCTCACCTGCTACAATTCGCCTGCCTTGTCAGGTCACAGATGATTGAGCCCGGCCGAACCGGGGGCTACCTGGCCCTCTTCTCGGAGATTGGGTTCATCCTCTTCGTGGCGACGCTGGCAGGCGTGGGTATCGGGTACTGGGTGGACAAACAGTTGGCCACCCTTCCCGTCTTCGTCCTGGTCGGCCTGTTCCTCGGAATGGGCATCGGGGCGCGCGGCACATGGAGCCTCATCAAGAGGTTTCTGGCCTCGTTCGATGACGGACCTGTCCCACCTGGAGGAAATCGACAAGGCTGAGCACGGCCGCGTGGCCGTGCTCGCGTATGTGGAGCGAGCGTGACCGCGGCAATTCAGCAGCAGGACGGACAGGCGACCCCGGCGAAGCGATCGCCGAAGAACGCCATCCTCATGGCGCTCGTCGCGGTCATCGTCGTGGACGTGCTCGCGGCCATCTTCCTGCCCCCGTTCCCCAAGGGCGGCCAGCCCGGTGACGCCTTCGCCTTCCCGGCTGATGGCATCATCGCCAACCTGGAGCTGCCGGCGCCGCACGTGGTCTTCGACCTCGCGCCAAATGAGCCCGCCGAGGGCATCGTCCAGTTCCACCCCAGCATCACCAGCACCATCCTCACCTCGTGGATCGTGATGGCCGTGGTGCTCATCGGCGTCTTCCTCCTCAGCCGGGGGCTCAAGCTGCTCCCCGGCCGCCGCCAGAACTTCATCGAGTTCGCCTACGAGTCCCTCGAGGGCTTCGGCACGTCGCTCGGTGGTCCCGAGGCCAAGCGTTACATCCCGCTCTTTGCCGCGTTCTTCCTGTTCATCCTGTTCTCGAACTGGAGCGGCCTGGTGCCGCCCATCGGAAAGCTGGAGGAGCTGCGCGCGCCCACCAGCGACGTGAACATCACCATCGGCCTGGCGCTTGTCGCCTTCGGCTTCTTCGAGTGGCAGGGCTTCAGCCGGCTGGGCGTCCGCGGCTACCTGTCCAAGTTCTTCCCCATCGGGGAGTTCAAGCACGGGGTCGGTGCGGGCGTCATCGGGATGTTCGTGGGCCTCATCGAACTCCTCCTCGAGTTCGTCAAGCCCCTGACGCTCTCGATGCGACTCTTTGGCAACATCTTCGGCGGGGAGGTGGCCCTGGCGGTCATGACCTCGCTGACCATCGCGATCATCCCGGTCGCACTGGTGGGCCTGGAGTTCCTGCTGAACTTCGTCCAGGCGCTGATCTTCAGCGTGCTCACCTTGATGTTCACCCTTGCAGCCGTGGAGAGCCATCACCCCGAAGGCCCCGGCCACGACCTGGAGCCCCACGCCCTGCCGGTCGCCGACCCGGACATCGAGCTCGATGGCCAGCCGGCGTCCGCCCACCACGCGAGCCACTGAACCCACCAACTCGGTCCCATAGCCCGGGCCCACCCGGGGAGAAGGAGGAAGTCCACATGGAGCATCTTGGAGCAGGCCTCGCCGCCCTCGGCGTCCTCGGCCCCGGCATCGGCATCGGCATCCTCGCCGGCATGTCGAGCAGCGCCATCGGGCGCAACCCCGACGCGGCTGGTCAGATCCGCGGCCTCGCGATCATCCTCGCGGCCTTCGCCGAAGGCCTCGGCGTCCTCGCGATCGTCGTCGGCATCCTGACGATCTTCATCAAGTAGCCAGCCAGGAAACGGAGAACCACCGGTGAACCTTCTGGCCGTTGCCGGGGCCGTGGCGCTCGGTTCGACGCCGCTCGCCGCCGAAACGGGCGGAGAGAGCGCCGGCCTGGTCATCAACGGCTTCTGGATCATCGTCTCCGCGGCAAACTTCCTGTTCTTCCTGTTTGTCATCAAGGCCGTGGCCTTCGGTCCCATCAGCAAGATGCTGGACGACCGTCGGGCCCGGATCGACCAGGGGCTCAAGGATGCCGAGGAGGCCCGCCGCAACCGCGAAGCCGCGCAGCAGGAGCGGCTTGCCGCCCTTTCCGAGGCGCGCCGAGAGGCGAACGACATCCTGGCCCGCGCCCAGAAGGTCGCCCAGGAGACTCGCGACACAGACATTGCCGCGACCCGCGACGAGCTCGACCGGATGCGCACCCGCGCCGCCGCCGAGATTGCCGCCGAGAAGCAGAAGGCCCTCAGCGACCTGCGGGCCGAAGTCGCGGACCTGGCCCTCGAGGCCGCCGGCAAGGTCGTCCGCGATTCGATGAACGGGGAGCGCCAGCGTCGACTCGTCGAGGAGTTCCTCGCCGAGCCCAGCGGGGCGTCGAGGAGCTGATGGCAAGGCCGTCGATCGCCGTCCGTCGATACGCGGAGGCGGCGTTCCAGATCGCACTGCGCGACAACGCTCTCGATGCGTGGGGCGATGGTCTGCGACAGGCCGCCGAGCTCCTCACGGGCGAGCTCGTCGCGCCCCTGGTGGACAACCCCTCGATCCCGCTCGTCCAGCGGACGGCGCTCGCGCAGGGTCTTCTCGACGGACGCGTCCCCCAGAACGTGCTCAACATGGCGCGACTCCTCGTGCAGCGGGGCCGGGCCGAGATTCTTCCCGCCGTGGCGGCGGAATATCAGCGTCTCCTCAATCGCCGCCGGGGCGTGGTCGAGGCCGTGGTGACGAGCGCAGCGCCGCTCTCCGCGGACGAGACCAGTGCCCTTCGCGCCAAGCTTGCCGAGATGACCGGCGGCGACGTGGACCTCACGGTCCGGGTCGACGACGCCCTCATCGGCGGGCTGACCGTGCGGGTCGGCGACCAGCTGCTCGACGCCAGCGTCCGAGGTCGCCTGGAGCGGCTCAGGACCCAGCTCGTGACCGGCTCTCGCTCGGCTCACTGAACGGAGAACCGATGGCCATTCGCTCGGACGAGATCATCAGCATCATCAGGTCGGCGATCGACAACTTCGACACCGCCGCCGACACCCGCAACGTCGGGACCGTCGTGGAGGTCGGCGACGGCATCGCCCAGATCTACGGGCTGGAGGGCGCACTCGCGTCCGAGCTGCTCGAGTTCCCGGGCGGGGTCATGGGCATGGCGCTCAACCTCGAGGAGGAGACGGTCGGCGCGGTCATCCTCGGCGACCCCAAGTCCATCAAGGAAGGCGACATCGTCAAGACGACGGGTCGTGTCGTCGAGGTTCCGGTCGGCGAGGCCCTGATCGGGCGCGTGGTCGACCCGCTGGGTCGCCCGCTCGACGACAAGGGCCCCATCCTCGCCACGAGGACCCGACCGGTCGAGCGGATCGCCCCGGGCGTCATCGTCCGCAAGGGCGTCGATACCCCGGTCCAGACCGGCATCAAGGCCATCGATGCACTGATCCCCATCGGCCGCGGCCAGCGTGAGCTGATCATCGGCGACCGCCAGACCGGCAAGACGGCGATCGCGATCGACACGATCATCAACCAGAAGGGCAAGGGCCTGGTCTGCATCTACGTGGCGATCGGGCAGAAGCTGTCCACTGTCGCCAACACGGTGGCCACGCTCGAGAAGTACGGCGCGATGGAGCACACCATCGTGGTCGTCGCCGGTGCCGAAGACCCCGCCCCGCTCCAGTACCTCGCCCCCTACTCGGGCGTGGCCATGGGCGAGGAGGTCATGGAGGTCGGCGTCAACGTGGCCGGCCAGGGCCTGGTCAAGGATGCCCTGTGTGTCTACGACGACCTGAGCAAGCACGCGTGGGCGTATCGCGAGATGGCGCTGCTCCTCCGGCGACCGCCCGGTCGCGAGGCCTACCCCGGCGACGTCTTCTACCTGCACAGCCGGCTCCTGGAGCGCGCGGCGCGGCTCAACGACGAGCATGGCGGCGGCTCGCTGACGGCACTGCCGATCATCGAGACCCAGGCGGGCGACGTTTCGGCGTACATCCCCACCAACGTCATCTCCATCACCGACGGCCAGATCTTCCTGGAGACGGACCTCTTCAACGCCGGGCAGCGGCCCGCGCTGAACATCGGCATCTCCGTCTCCCGGGTGGGCTCGGCGGCCCAGACCAAGGCGATGAAGAAGGTGGCCGGTCCGCTCAAGCTGGACCTGGCCCAGTACCGTTCCCTCGCGGCGTTTGCCCAGTTTGCGAGCGACCTGGACAAGGCCACCCGCGACCAGCTGACCCGCGGTGAGAAGCTGTCCGAGGTCATCAAGCAGCCGCAGTACGCACCGCTCGCGGTGGAGAAGCAGGTCGCCATCCTGCTGGCCGCCACGAAGGGCGCCCTCGACGACATCCCCACGCCCCGCGTGAAGGATTTCGAGATCCAGTACTACCGCTTCCTCGAGACCGAGCGGCCGCAGATCCTGACGGAGCTGGCCGCCACCCGGACCCTCTCGGACGACCTGGCCAAGGCCTTCGACGAGGCCATCTCGTCGTTCCGCCTGTCCTTCCTCGCGTAGTCACGATGCCGAACCACTGCTCGCAGCGGCGGGGTGCGCTAGATGCCTAGCCAGCGCGAGATCCGGATTCGCATCGGCTCGGTCAAGAACATCAAGCAGATCACCCGCGCCATGCAGTTCGTGGCCGCCTCAAAGCTCAAGCGCGCCCAGGAGTCCACGATCGCCGCGCGGCCCTACGCCGACAAGCTGGAGGAGGTCCTCGCGGACATCGCCACGGTCCTCGGCGGCGACGAGCATCCCCTGCTCGCCACCCCCGAGGGCGGCAAGCGCCTGATCGTGCTGGTGACGTCGGACCGCGGCCTCGCGGGCCCGTTCAACACCAACACTGTCCGGTATGCGGCCCGCGAGATCGTGGAACATGCCGGGGACCTGACCACCATCACGGTGGGCCGCAAGGGCCGCGACGCGATGCGTCGGGCCGGCGTGCCGATCGAAGCCCACTTCGCCGGCTTCGGCGACCGCCCCAAGTTTGCCGACGTCCTGCCGCTGGCCCGCCTGGTCGCCGAGGACTTCCTGGCCGCCAAGTACGGTCGGGTGGACATCATCTTCAGCCGGTTCGTCTCCACGCTGGTGCAGCGTCCCACGCTCAACCAGCTGCTCCCCATCCGCGCCTCCGAGGACACCGCCGGCATCCCGGGCAACCAGTTCATCTTCGAGCCCAGCCCGACAGCCGTCCTCGAACAGCTCCTGCCGCGCTATGTCGCGACCCGCCTCTACCAGGCGGTGCTCGAGTCCAAGGCGAGCGAGGAATCCAGCCGAATGGTCGCCATGAAGAGCGCGACCGAGAACGCCGAAGAGCTCATCGAAGACCTGACGCTCGCCTACAACAAGGTCCGTCAGGCCAACATCACCCGCGAGATGATCGAGATCGCGACCGGGGCTCGAGCCCTCTAGGCCGCAGGACAAGGAGGCCCCCCGCACCATGGCGAACGCTGCACCCGCCGCGACCGGCAGCGCCCTTGGGCGCGTCATCCAGATCACCGGACCGGTGGTCGACATCGAGTTTCCCGCCGGCCAGCTGCCCGGCATCTTCAACGCCGTCGAGATCCAGCGCGAGGGCCAGGAGCCGCTGACCTGTGAGGTCCAGCAGCACCTCGGCAACAACTGGGTCCGCTCGGTGGCCATGACCACCACGGACGGACTGGCCCGAGGGGCCATGGTCGCGGACACCGGCGCGCCGATCAGCGTCCCGGTGGGCGAGGTCACGCTCGGCCGCGTCTTCGACGTCCTGGGCCACGCGATCGACGGCAAGGAGCCGGTCTCGCGCGCCAAGGTCCTCCCGATCCACCGGGCACCCCCGGCCTTCGACCAGCAGTCGACCGAGGTCGAGGTCTTCGAGACCGGCCTCAAGGTCATCGACCTGATCTGCCCCTTCAAGAAGGGCGGCAAGATCGGCATCTTCGGCGGCGCCGGCGTCGGCAAGACCGTCATCATCCAGGAGTTGATCCGGAACGTCGCCCAGGAGCACTCGGGCGTCTCCGTCTTCGCCGGGGTGGGGGAGCGGTCCCGCGAGGGCAACGACCTCATCGCCGAGATGACGGAGTCGGGCGTCATCGCCAAGACGGCCTTCGTCTTCGGCCAGATGAACGAGCCGCCCGGGGCCCGCCAGCGCGTGGGTCTGACCGGCCTGACCATGGCGGAGTACTTCCGCGACGTCGAGAAGCGCGACGTGCTCCTCTTCATCGACAACATCTTCCGGTTCACCCAGGCCGGCTCCGAGGTGTCCGCCCTCCTGGGCCGGATGCCGTCCGCCGTGGGCTACCAGCCCAACCTGGCCACCGAGATGGCCGCGCTCCAGGAGCGGATCACGTCCACCCGGAACGGATCCATCACCTCCCTGCAGGCCGTCTACGTCCCCGCCGACGACTACACCGACCCGGCGCCGGCCACCACCTTCGGACACCTCGACTCCACCATCCGCCTGGAGCGGAGCATCGCCGAGCTGGGTATCTACCCGGCCGTCGATCCGCTGACTTCCACGTCTCGCGTGCTCGATCCCCTGATCGTGGGCCAGGAGCACTACGACGTGGCGCAGGAGACCAAGCGGGTCCTGCAGCGCTACCGCGACCTCCAGGACATCATCGCGATCCTGGGCGTCGACGAGCTCTCCGAGGAGGACAAGGCCACGGTCGCACGGGCCCGCCGCCTCCAGCGGTTCATGAGCCAGCCGTTCTTCGTCGCCGAGGTCTTCACCGGCCGCACCGGCAAGTACGTGCCCATCAAGGACACCATCGCGTCATTCAAGGAGATCCTCGAGGGCAAGACGGACACGCTGCCCGAGCAGGCGTTCTTCCTGGCCGGCACCGTGGATGACGTCCGCGAGACCGCCGCGAAGATGGCCAGCTGACCATGCCGCTTCGGCTCGAGATCGTCACGCCAGAGCGCCAGGCGTACGCCGACGAGGTGGACGCCGTGGTGCTGCCCGGCAGCGAAGGCGAACTGGGCGTCCTGCCCCACCACGCGCCGCTCGTCTCCACCCTGGGTGCGGGCGAGCTGCGGATCCGCAAGGGGGGCGCCGAGGAATCGTTCGCGATCTTCGGCGGCTTCCTGCAGGTCCGGCCCGACAAGGTCGTGGTGATGGCCGAGCTGGCGGACCTCGCCTCCGAGATCGACCTGGAGGCCGCCCGCGAAGCGCAGCGCGCCGCTCAGAAGGCGCTCGAGACGGGCTTCAGCGAGGGCATCGACCTGTCGACCGCCCGGGCCGCGCTCCAGCAGGCGCTGATCCGGATCCGCGTCGCCGAGCGTCGCTACCGCGAGGGTCCGCGGCGCCGCGGCTAGCCACGTGGCGGAGGCGCGACCGTTCAACTGGGAGTACCGCCCGCCCGAGATCCCGCGCGAGGTCTTCCGGGTCGCCGGCGGACGGCCGCTCCAGGGGAGCGTGCCCATCAGCGGGGCCAAGAACGCCGCCCTCAAGCTGCTGGCGGCCGCCTGCCTGACGGGTGAGCGCTGCCAGTTCACCAACGTCCCCGAGATCGAGGACGTACGCGTCATGGCCGAGACGCTCCGCGACCTGGGCGTGGTGGTCGACCATCCGGAGCCCAACGTCTACGAAGTCGCCGCCGGCGACGTGGACTGGCTCTTCGTCCCGCTCGAGGCGGCCGCCAAGATGCGCGCCTCATTCATGCTCCTGGGCCCGCTGCTCGCGCGCTTCGGCGAGGTCATCATCAGCAACCCCGGTGGCGACCGGATCGGTCGCCGTCCGGTGGACCTGCACGTCGAGGCGATGCGGGCGATGGGCGCCGAGATCGAGTACCGGTACGGCTACTACTACGCCAAGTCGCCCGGTCGTCTCCGCGGCGCCGAGATCAACTTCCCGTTCGTCACGGTCATGGGCACCGAGAACGCCATGCTCGCGGCCACCCTGGCGGACGGCCGCACGGTCATCCGGCCCGCCGCCCAGGAGCCCGAGACCGACGACCTGATCGAGTTCCTGGTCAAGATGGGCGCCGACGTCCGCCGCACCGCCCCCGACACGATCGAGATCCTGGGCAAGCGCCGCCTCCGGGGCGCGCAGCACCGCGTGGTCCCCGACCGGATCGAGGCGGGCACGTTCATCGTGGCCGGCGCCATTACCGGCGGGAAGATCCGCCTGCAGGGCGCGCGCTGCGAGCACCTGCGTGCCTTCCTCGAGATCCTTGACCGGATGGGCGTCCGTCATGACTGCGGTCCCGACTGGATCGAGGTGGACGCCTCCCACATCGGACCAGGTGAGTTCCGTGCGTGCGACATCGCCACGGCGGCCTACCCCGGGCTGGCCACCGACCTCCAGCCGCCCACCAGCGTCCTCCTGACCCAGGCCCAGGGCCGGTCCATGATCCACGAGACGATCTTCGAAGACCGCCTCGAGTGGCTGACGGAGCTGCGCCGGATGGGCGCCCACGTGGAGCTGGCAGACCCGCACCACGCGATCGTGGAGGGCCCCGCCCGCCTGACCGGCGCCCACGTGGAGATCGGCGACTTGCGGGCCGGCGCCTCGCTCATCCTGGCCGCCCTGGCGGCCCAGGGCGAGACCGTGATTCACGGCGCTCACCATGTTCATCGAGGGTATGAGAACATCGAACGCAAGTTCGTCGACCTCGGCGCACACCTGCAGCGCCTTGCAGAAGGGACTACCCCCCTCTCGTCATGAAGATCGGCATCGACCTCGGCACGGCCAACGTCCTCGTCTACATCCAGGGCCGCGGGATCGTGATCCAGGAGCCCTCGGTGGTCGCCGTGAGCGACGACAACCGGATCGTTGCGGTGGGCGAGGAAGCGCGCCAGATGATCGGGCGGACGCCGGGCAACATCACGGCCATCCGTCCGATGAAGGACGGCGTGATCGCGGATTACGTCATCACCGAGGCCATGCTCCGGTTCTTTATCAACAAGGCGCGCAAGGGCTGGCTCAAGTTCGGACGCCCGGAGGTGATGATCAGCGTCCCCGCCGGCGTCACCTCCGTGGAGAAGCGCGCGGTCCGTGACGCCGCCCTCAAGGCCGGCGCGAAGTCCGCGTACTTGATCGAAGAGCCCCTCGCGGCGGCGATCGGCGCCAACGTGCCCATCAGCGGCCCGTCCGGGAACATGATCATCGACATCGGCGGCGGCACCAGCGAGATCGCGGTCATCGCCCTAGGCGGCATCGTGGTGTCGCACAGCCTGCGGGTGGGCGGCAACAAGTTCGACGAGGCCATCACCACCTACATTCGCAAGAAGTACAACCTCATGATCGGCGAGCGCACGGCGGAGGAGGTCAAGATCTCCATTGGCACCGCCCTGCCGCTCGACCGCGAGCTGTCCATGGAGGTCCGCGGCCGCGACCTCATCGCCGGCCTGCCACGCACCATCCCCATCACCTCATCCGAGGTCATGGAGGCCATCGAGGCCCCGCTCCAGGCCCTGGTCGCCGCCGTCCGCCTGGTCCTCGAGCAGACGCCGCCAGAGCTGTCATCCGACATCATCGACAAGGGCATGGTCATGTCCGGGGGCGGCTCGCTGCTCCGCAACATCGACAAGCTGCTGACCCAGGTGACCGGGGTCCCGTGCCACGTTGCCGAGAGCCCGCTCAACTGCGTCGTGACCGGAACCGGCCTGGCGCTGGAGCACTTCGACTTCTTCAAGAAGTCGCTGGTCCAGGCCACTTGAGTCTGGCCACCCAACCGGCCACGGCGCCCCAGCGGGCCTTCGTGGACCTCCACTGCCACACCCGGGCCAGCTTCGACTCGCTGGCACCGGTCGCGTCCGTGGTTCGGGCCGCCGCGGCGCGTGGCCTGACCCATCTCGCCATCACCGACCACGACCGGATCGACGGTGCGCTCGAGGCGCGCGACCTGGCGCCTGGAGGACTGACGGTGATCGTTGGCGAGGAGTGCCGGACGGCGGACGGAGACCTCATCTGCATCTTCCTCCAGGAGGCGGTGTCGCCCGGCCGGCCGGCCGCTCACACCATCGCGGCCGTCCGGGAGCAGGGTGGGCTGGTGGGCATCCCGCATCCCTTTGATCGCCTGCGCGGCTCCCTGTTGCGTGACAAGCGGATGGAGGCGCTGGCGGCGCAGGTCGACTGGGTGGAAGCCTGGAACGCCCGCCTGCTGGGCGGCGGCGGCAACGAACGGGCGGCGACCTTCGCCCGCGCGCATGGGCTGCCCGGCGTGGCATCGTCCGACTCGCACTCCGTGCTGGAGGTCGCCGTGGCCTACACCGCGATGCGCGGCGATCCGTCGACCGCGGCAGGCCTCCTGGCCGCGCTGCAGGGCCCGCTGGAGCTGGTGCCGGGGCGGGCGTGGTACGGCGTGCGAGCCATCACGCCCTTCGCCAAGGTGATCAACCGGGCGCGTGGGAACGGACGGATCCGGCCGACGGATCGGCACGAGCTGGCCGGGCCGATGGCGGCCGGTCCGGGAGCAGGGGGACGCGGATGAGCGGGCCGACGGACGGGCCGGGCGCGGCGCACGGGACGCCGGTGGCATCCGCCACGACAGGCGATGACCGCGACGAACGCCGGGTCCGCGACGAGCTGTCGCTGGGCCGGAGACTTCGGCAGCCGCGCACCATCGTCTCGATCGTGGTGCCCATCGCCCTGCTGATGCTCTTCGCCCGCTCGCTGCCCGGGTTCAAGCTGGACGAGCTGCCGGCCAAGATCCTGGCGACCAACCCGCTCTACCTCCTGGCGGCGCTCACGGTCTACTACCTTGGCTTTCCGCTGCGGGGCCTGCGCTGGAGCATGCTCATGCGGCGGACCGGTGCGCCGCTCGGCGTCAGGGATGCCACGGAGATCATCTTCATCAGCTGGCTGGTCAACTGCCTCGTCCCCGCCAAGCTGGGTGACCTGTATCGAGCCTACCTGCTCAAGATCAACACCACCGTCTCGCTGTCGCGGACGTTTGGCACGGTCTTCATCGAGCGCGTCCTTGACCTGTTCGCCATCGCCGTGCTGGGCCTCGCTGCCGGCTACGTCAGCTTCCGCACCGGCCTCCCGCCCGAGGTCCAGGCCGTGTTTGCGGTGGGGATCGCCTTTGTTGCGGTCCTGGCCCTCGGCCTGCTGACCCTCCGCAACTTCGGTCGGCGCTTGCTGACGCGCCTCCCATTTCCGCACCGCATCGTCGAGCTGTACGACCGGTTCGAGGAAGGCGTGTTCGGCGCCGTTCCCCTCCGATCGCTGCCGCGCCTGGGCGTGCTCACGGGCCTCATCTGGGCGACGGAGGCGGTGCGGCTCTACCTGGTCGTGGCGGCCTTTGGCTTCGTCGACGTCCGGCTGGGCATCAGCGGGGCCTTCTTCGTCGCGCTCTCCGGCTCGCTCCTGACGGCGGTGCCCCTCACCCCGGCCGGCATCGGGATCGTGGAGACCGGCGTGGTCGGGCTCCTGACGCTGGTCTACGGCGTCGGCCAGACCGAGGCGCTGGCGATCACCCTCGTCGACCGCGCGATCAGCGTGCTCTCGATCATCGTGCTGGGCTCGATCGTGTACGCGATCTCGCCGAAGCGCCGCGGCGCGGGCGTCGCCCGAGTCCGGGGTACCGACTAGGGCAGGAGTCCCGTCCGGGTCCCGCCCGATCCCGGTACCAATGAGGGATATGGCCGGCGGCTCCCCGGCTCGATAGTGACGCCAGTGTCGCGCGACGTAGGCGACGCGCCGGGAGTCCCATCGAGGCATGATCGAACAGAATGGCCGGGCCTTCAACGAGTGGCTCCGTGCCCAGCTCAAGGTCAAGAAGATGTCGCAGCGCCAGTTGGCGCAGCAGTCCGGCGTTGACCATTCGACCATCAGCCGGCTGATCCGCGGCGATCGGATGCCGTCCCTTGGGACCGCGACCAAGCTGGCCAAGGGGCTCCGCGAGATCCACGACGACGCCGACCCGCCGCAGTACCTGGGGCTGGTCACGGGGGGCACCACGAACCCGGCTGCCCGGGTGGAGTACGCCCTCCGATCCGACGAGCTGCTCTCCGAGCCCGACGTCCGGCAGGTCATGGAGTTCTATCTCTCGATCCGCCTCCACCGTTTTGGCCGCGCCCGCGCCGCCGGGGAGCTCCCCGAGGCCGTGGACGCACCGATGCCGATCCGCCCGCACGTCTGGTCGGCGGTACCGGCGTCGGGGCCGCGTGTGGGTCTCGCCCGTTCCGCGCCGCTCCCCCCGCGCGCCGCGCGAACGAGCGGCCGCGGAACCCCCGGCCGCTACTAGCACCGCCTACCAGCGCCCGCAGAGCCACCGCCCCGGCCGCGGCGCCCGCGGCGCACCCGGGCCGTGACGAGCGCTGCCGGCCCCCCGGGCGATCTCCCGCCCCTAGCGCCCGGTTGTCACCATCGGTCCGTAGACGGAGATGGCGGTACGCTCCGACACGTCGAACCGGTCGAGGAGCACCGGGAAGTCAGGGTGCGACAGGCGGCTCTCGGCCTCCCCGCCGCATGGCAGCCCGATCACGGGCTCGAAGAGCCGGTCGCACACCACCACCAGCGCTCCCGGTGGGACCGACGCGGACTTCAATGGCACCGCCTGCGTCCCTTCACTCGCCTCGTGGCCGTTGACCACCTCGCGACCCAGCTGGAGGAGTGGGAAGAGGACGCTACCCGTGGGCTTGAAGGCAGGCAGCCCCACCACCGTCAGCGTCTGCGCCGGCGTCGCGCGGGTGATCCGCTCGGCCCCGGCCAACGCGGCGGGCCACCCGCCGTTGGGATCGGCCGGCGGCGGCAGGCGGATGATCTCGAAGACCAGCATCACGAAGATCCCGGCACCCAACAGGATCCGCTCGGCGCGGAAGGTCAGGCGCTGGCGCCGCGACCCCGACGAACGCGGCACCACGATGGCTGCGACCCCCAGGCCCAGCACGACCGCGATGAGTGGGTCTGTGAACGCGTGGTAGTGGTCGTTGGGCAGGCCGCCGATCACCATCCCGAGATCGGGCACCAGGAGCGTCAGGCCGACGGCCGACACGCCGAGCACGGCCACGATGAGCCGAACCGCGATCCGCTCATCGCCGCGGGCCGCTCGCCAGCGCCAGGCGCAGAAGGCGATGACGAGAAAGCTGAGCAGGCTGGCGGCCGTTGGTGCATCGATGATCAGCCTCACGATTGGGTAGGAGGTGATTCTGAGAACCACGATGAGCAGGCGGCTGGCGGGATCCAGGCTCGCCGGCCCGCGGTCCGATGCCAGGAACGTCAGCACCCCTCGTACCTCGGAGAAGCCAGTCGACAGCTCGTTGATCAACAGCGGGACGAACAGGAGGGCCGAGAGGGCCAGCCCGGCGAACATCCAGCGCAGCAGCGACCGACGCGCGTCTCCCGCCACGGATCGGCGCAGGTCCGCTGCCAGGAGGCCGGCCAGGGGCGGGACCAGGAGCACGGAGACGACGTGGAGCTGGATCGTGACGGCCGCCGCGACCAGGCTCAGCGCCCACCACCGCCCGTCGCGGGTGATCCACGCCTTCCAGGCGGCTGCCAGGGCCAGCGATGCGGTGAGCCCGATGAAGTTGGGGTTCCAGTTGGTGACGGACGCGGCGATCGCGGTCGGCGACAGCGCGTAGAGCATCCCGGCCACGAGGCCGGCCGTGGGCCCGGCGATGCTCTTGGCGAGCCACCAGACCAGGTAGACCGCCCCAACGCCCGCCGTCGCGAAGAGCATCGCGACGATGGTCGGGTCGAGGTGGCTGAGCCAGGCGAGCGGGGCCAGCAGGTAGTAGTAGACGACACCGTGGTGGACACCGCCGATCGAGGCGGGCGGTCCCAGGAGCGGAACGACGCCGTCCACGAGCATCGACCGCAGGACGAGGAAGTCCCGGCCCTGGTCCGAGTCGAAGATGCCGCGATCCGGCAGCGACAGGAAGCGAAGGAACGTCGCCATGGCCAGCAGGGTCGGCAGCACGATCCAGCGCAGCCGACCCGGTTCGAGGCTGACGTCCAGATTGGACCCACGAGGCACTCGGGCGGCCGGCGGGGACGACCCCGTCGAACCGATGGGGTCGGTCACTCGGGCTCGACGGGCTCGACGGGCTGCGCGCCGCGGGCGCGGCTTCCCTTGATCGTGAGCGCCGATTCTGGCAACGGCGCCAGCGGCCGGCCGGCGGCGAGGTCGCGGGCGCGCTGCAGGTTGATGGCGTCGTAGCCCAGGTCCATCCCCGGCGTCTCCAGGTAGAACGGGACGTTGGCCAGGCGCGCCGAGCGCAGGAGATGCCCCAGGCCCTCGGGGCCGATCTGGCCGGCGCCGATGTGCTCATGCCGATCCGCGCGCGAGCCCAGCACCGCCTTCGAATCGTTGAGATGGATCATCGACAGCCGGTCCAGCCCGATCGAGCGCTCGAACTCGTCCAGCAGCGCGTCCACGATCTCCGGACGGCTGATCTCGTGACCCGCGCCCCACAGGTGGGCGGTGTCCAAACAGAAGCCCACCCGTTCGCGGGGGATCCCACGGGCGGCGATCGCGTCGGCCAGGAGCGCGAGCTCCTCTACGTTGATGCCCACCGCCCAGCCGCTGCCCGCCGCGTTCTCCAGGACCAGCTGTGGGGCGTCCGGGCCGTCCTCAACCTCAGCCAGGACCCGCTCGATGCCGAGCGCGACCCGCTCGATGCCCGCCTCCACGCTGGTCTCCCGGTGGGAGCCAATGTGGACGTTCACGAACCGGCCCGCAAATGCCGATGCCGCGCGCATGTCCGCGACGAGCACGCCGATCGAGCGCTCGTAGAGGTCCGCGTCCGGCCCCGCGAGGTTGACGAGGTATGCGGCATGGATGGCGACCGGCCCAATCCCGTGATGGGCGAGACGGTCGCGGAAGGCCGGCGCTTCCCCGGGCGGCTCGGTTCGACGCCGCCAGGCGGTGGGGTTGTCACCGAACACCTGGATCGCGGTCGCCCCGATCTCACCCGCGCGATCCGCGGCCTTGACCATGCCGCCACCGAGGGCCGCGTGCGGGCCAATCAGGCGGGGAGTCGGAACGTCCTGTTGCACGCGGGCATCGTAGCGGAGGAAGCGACGCCCGCGGTGCCCGGTACCAGGAGCCTAGCGACCGCTACCGCGGCGGTGGCTGGTGGGGAGTGCCCGGATCACCGGATCGATCAGTCCGTAGTCGCCGTCCGAGCGGCGGTACAGAACGTTCACGCGTTCGCCCTCGGCATTCACGAAGACGAAGAACGCGTGGCCCAGCTCCTCCATCTGCCCGATCGCGTCCTCCTCGAACATGGGCTCCAGGTCGAAGGCCTTGACCTTGACCACCTGGTGCGCCCGCGCGACATCATCGGATCCGGTGGGGAGGTATTGTTCGGCCGCGCCCTGGCCTGCGGCAGGCCGGATTCTGGAGCGCGGCTTGGACTTGAAGTCGATCGCCCGCCGTTCCAGTTTGTCCACCACCTCGTCAATCCCGACCTTGTGAGTGAGCGCGGCCGCGCGCCTGCGCACCGGCCGTCCGTCGATCACGAGTGCGACATCGACAATGTGCGAATCCGAGTCGCTGCGGTGCTGCTCCAGCGACAGCTCCACCAGGGCGTCGGTGGAGTCCTCGACGATGCGTGACAGGCGCTGGAGCTTACGCTCAGCGTACGAGCGGATGTAGTCCGAGACCTCGAAGTTCTTGCCCTTGACGATCGTCCGCACATCGGCCTCCATGCTGCCAGGAAGGGTGCCGCAGGGACCCGCGTCGAGCGGCGTTCCGTGGGGATGACACGCCTCCCGGCTCGTCCTCGAGCATACGGCGGGTCCCGGCCGGGTCCCGCTGGGGATCACCCCCGAAGCGGCTGTCAGCGCTCCCGCGCCACCGTCACCGCGGAGACGCCCAGGGCGCCCGCGCCCGCGAGGACCTCCGCGCACGAGGCCAGGGTTGCGCCGGTGGTGACCACGTCATCGACCAGGACGACCCACCGGCCGGCGACCGTCGAGGCAATGGCGCCCGGCACCAATCCGAACGCGCCGGCGACGTTGGACGCGCGGTGCCCGCGATCCAGGTGGTACTGCGCGACGGTTGCCCTGCGGCGCTCCAGCAGCGCGGCCCATGGCAGGCCGAGGCCATCGGCGGCCGCGCGTGCCAGCAGGACTGCCTGGTCGTAGCCCCGTGTCCGCGCCCGCTCCCGGTGGACCGGCACAGGTACCAGCAGGTCACCACCGGCCGCGGCGCATGCCCAACGTCGCGCGATGGCGGCACCCAGCGGGCGGGCCAGGCGCTGCTCCCCACCGTACTTGAGCTGGTGGAGGGCTCGCCGCGTGGCGCCCGTAAATGGGGCGCACCACTCCAGCTGGAGCAGCGGCGCAGGCAGGTCTGCCGGCAGGCCCAGCGTGACGCCCGGCGGCAGCGACAGCCGCGCATCCAGCGTCGGCTGGCACGCGTCGCACAACGGCATGCCCTCCCGTCCGCAGCCGGCGCAGGTGGCGGGAAGGGCAAGGTCCAGCAGCCGAGCGCCGGCGCTGCCCAGGGAACCGACGAGGCGTCGCACCCCGACATCGTGGACGGTGGCCCTCACCCGGTGCTTACTGCAGGACGACCCAGTCCCCGACCTGTGTTCGCGACGCGTCGATCGAACCGACCGCCAACTCCAGGCAGCCATGGGCGCCCCGGATCAGCGGGACCAGCCCGGTCCATGTGGGCAGGGCTCGATGGACGCTGATCACCCGCCGGGCACCTTCACGGACAGCGGTTTCGTCCAGCGCCCGGGCCCCGGATCGGCCGGGTGTCGCGGCGACGCGGGCCGGCTTGCCGAGGAAGATCGCGTCGATCGGGAAGCGCATGAACATCATGTGGATCCCGTTGCTGTCGGGCAGCCAGAGCGAGGCGCCGGGGGCGAGCGCCGACCGGCCCATCAGGCCCATGAACTTGGCCCACAGGCTGGACCCGACTTCGACCCGCTCGGCGACCAGCGTGGCCCGCGTCAGGTTGTGCGCGGCCACCGGCCCGGCCTGGCTCAGCCCAGGCCCTTGACGATCAGGATGATCGCGGGGCCCAGGATGACGATGAACAGGGCAGGGAAGATGCACCCGACCAGCGGGAACAGCATCTTGATGGGGGCCTTGGCCGCCATCTCCTCGGCGCGTTGGCGCCGCTCGATGCGGAGCTGTTCCGACTGGACCTGGAGCACCTTGCTGATCGAGACGCCCAGCTGCTCGGCCTGGATGATCGCGCCGATGAAGTTGCTGAGCGGGGCGACCTCGGTGCGCGGGATGATGTCGCGCAGCGCCTCGCGCCGCGCCTTGCCCACGCGAACCTCGGCCAGCGCCCGCTGGAACTCGTCGGTCAACGGCCCCTTCATCTTCTCGACGACCTTGCTCAGCGCGGCGTCGAAGCCGAGGCCGGCGCGGACGGAGATGGTCAGCAGGTCGAGGGCGTCCGGGATCTGCAGGATGACATCGTGCTGGCGGGCCTTGATGCGGCCGCCCAGCCAGAACTCGGGGATGGTGTAGCCCATCAACAGGCCCACGAGGGAGAGCAGGAGGCCGACCCCGACGTTGGCCAGGCCGAAGGCCAGGAAGAGGACCACGGCGCCGATCAGGGCGCCGACCGCCTTGATGCCCAGCCAGTCCGCGGTGCGGAGGTTGCCCGGGTTGCCGGCGAGCGCGAGACGCTTCCCCGTCTGATCCGAGAACGAGGTGCTGGAGACCCGGGCGACCGTGCCCGACAGGCGCCCGACCAGCGGGCGGAGCGTGCGCTCGAGGAAGGGCTGCTGGAGCTCGAGCTCCTCGAGGTTCTTGGCCTGGACGGTGCCCAGCTGGGTGAGGCGCGCCTGGACCGGATCGACCGAGCGGCTCCCTGCGAAGCCGAGGAAGATCAGGAGGACGCTCAGCGCCGCGACGCCGGCGACGAAGATCGGCAGGAGGTCCATGGACGTCAGACCTCGATGTCGACGATCTTGCGGATGGCCATGAAGCCCGAGAGCATCATGAACACGCCCATCCCAAGGATGATCACGCCCGCCGGCAGCCCGAGGATGCCGGGCGGGTTCACGAACATTGGATCGAAGAAGCTCGGTGCCCCCAGGTAGATGAAGAACGCCAGGCCGAACGGCAGGCCGCCGACGACGTAGCCGGACATCCGCTGCTGGGCCGTCAGGGTGTTGATCTCACCCTTGATCCGGACGCGCTCGCGGATGGTGAACGCGATGGAGTCGAGGATCTCGGCGAGGTTGCCGCCGACCGTGTACTGGATGGAGATGGCCGTGGCCATCAGCTCCAGGTCGTCGGACTTCACGCGCCGCACGATGTTCTCGAGGGCCGTCTCGAACGGGAGGCCCAGGTTCACCTCGCGAATGACGCGCGAGAACTCGATGGAGACCGGCGGCCGGGACTCGCGTACCACCAGCTCGATGGCCTGGAGGAACGAGGAGCCGGCCCGGAGGGCGTTGGCGATCAGCGTGATCGTATCCGGCAACTGCTTGTTGAACGCCGTCAGGCGGCCGCTCTTGCGGCGTCCCAGCCAGAAGCGCGGCAGCATGAAGCCCAGGAAGAAGCCCAGCAGCAGGGCGACGGGCGACCGGAGTGCCGGCAGCCCGATCGACAGGATGAGAAAGACAATGGGCGTCCCGAGGGTGACACCGGCCCAGATGCCGAGGTACTCCGAGACCTTGAGCTTCAGGTCCGCGGCGGCGATCTCACGGGAGAGGTTGGCGCCGAAGTCGCGGCCCTCCACGACCTTGTTGATGCGGGTCAGGACGGCGCTCTGGCTCACCCTGGAGCCGATCGACTCGCTGGCTGCGCCAGTGAGCTTCTCCTTCTCCTTACCCGCGGCGTAGCGCTCGAGGCGGTTGGTGATGCCCGAGCCCTGGCCACTGGTCGCGATTCCGACGGCGATCAGCAGGATCGCCAGGGCGGCGACAACGGCGACAAGGACTGACATCGGCATGGACGCGACTCCTTCGCAGGTCTGGTGCGATCAGTAGGTGAAGAAGAGGCCGGGTGCGAGATGGATTCCCTGCATCTCGAACTTCTCGACGAACTTCGGTCGGATGCCCGTGGGCTTCAGGCGACCCTGGATCTTGCCTTCGACGATCCCGGTCTGCTCGAAGACGAAGACGTCCTGCATGACGATGACGTCGCCTTCCATCCCCTGGACCTCGGTGATGTTGGTGATCCGGCGGGTGCCGTCCTTCAGGCGGGCCTGGTGGACGATGAGGTCGACCGCCGAGGCGATCTGCTCGCGGATGGCACGGATTGGCAGGTCCACGCCGGCCATCAGGACCATGGTCTCCAGGCGGGCGAGCATGTCGCGCGGGCTGTTGGCGTGGCCGGTCGACATGGAGCCATCGTGGCCCGTGTTCATGGCCTGGAGCATGTCCAGGGCCTCGCCGCCGCGGCACTCCCCGACGATGATGCGGTCGGGGCGCATGCGCAGCGAGTTTCGGACGAGCTCCCGGATCGGGATGGCGCCGCGCCCTTCGATGTTGGGCGGGCGGGACTCGAGCGTGACGACGTGCTCCTGCCTGAGCTGGAGCTCGGCCGCGTCCTCGATGGTCACGATCCGCTCGTCGCTCGGGATGAACGACGACAGGATGTTCAGGGTGGTGGTCTTGCCTGAGCCGGTGCCGCCCGACACGAAGACGTTGAGGCGGGCCTGCACACACGCTCGCAGGAACTCGAACATGTCCGGGGTGGCGGTCCCAAACCGGATCAGGTCGTCGACCGTGAACGGCGACGCGGCGAACTTCCGGATGGTGATGACCGGGCCGACCAGCGACAGGGGCGGGATGATGGCATTGACGCGGGACCCGTCCGTGAGGCGGGCATCGACCATCGGCGAGGACTCGTCGATGCGTCGGCCGATCGGGGCGATGATCCGGTCGATGATCCGCATGACGTGGTCGTCGTTCTGGAAGACGACGTTGGTCAGCTCCAGCTTGCCGCCACGCTCGATGTAGACCTGGCGCGGGCCGTTGACCATGACTTCGGAGACGGACTCGTCGCGCAGGAGCGGCTCCAGGGGGCCCAGGCCGATGATCTCATCGGTGATCTGCTCCAGCATCCTGACGCGCTCGGCGCGGGTCAGGGCGAGACCCTCCTCGTCGATGACCTTGCCGAAGATCTCCTCGATCTGGCGGCGCACCTCGACCTGGTTGGAGAGATCGAGCTTGGGGTCCAGGTCCTGGATGACGCGGCTCTGGATCCGGAACTTCACGTCCCGGAACGATTCGCGGTTAGGACCCTGGCTCATCAGCCGGGGCGCCGGGCTCCCGTTGCTGGTCACAGCGCCGCCGCTGCCGAACCCTCCGCCGGACGCGGGCTGGCCCGCCGAGCCGTCAGGCCCGGGTCGAGCACTCTCGATTCGCTTCAGCAGGGACATGAGACCACCTCGTCAGCTGCCCGCCGCGCACGGGTTCCGGATGTCATCGACGTGCGAAGAGGGACTTCTTCGCGCCAGCCTTGGGAGCCGTCTCGGTTGATGACGGATCCCCGGAGATGGCCTGCGCGATCTTCAGGATGTCCTGGGAGACCGGCGCCTCCCGGTTGGAGAGATAGAACGGCACGCCCCGGTTGAGGGCGTAGACCACACTCCGACCGTCGCTGACGATCGTGTGATCGACCTTCCGGCCGATGGACTGCTCCACGTCCGGGACGCGGATGCCGAGTGCCGCGTCGGCGCGGTTCAGGACCAGCCGGATCTTGCCGGCCGGGTAGCCCAGGTGGTCGGCGACCTCCAGGAAGAGGCGCATGTTCTTGATGCTGGTGATCTCGAGGCTGAGGATCGTCAGGATGGTGTCCGCCTCGTCGAGGATCATCAGCGTGGTGTCGCTGAAGGAGGACATGCAGTCGACGATCACCAGGTCGGCCTGCATGCGGAGCAGCTCGAGTGCGCGCCGGACGGCGTTGACGGTCACGAGCTCCGCCATCTCCGGGGTTGGCGGAGCCAGGAGGACCCGGATGCCCGATGAGTGGTTGATGATGTAGGGATCGAGCGACTCGGGGTCGCCTCCCTCCAGCTCCGGGACCAGGTCGGCGATCGTCTTGTTCTTGGGATTGAGGTTGAGAAGGACGCCGATGTCGCCGAACTGGAACGAGCCGTCGACGAGGATGACCTTCTTGCCGACGTCCGCCGCGGCAGCGATGGCCACGTTGGCGGCGATGGTGGTGCGGCCGACGCCGCCCTTGGGGCTGAACACCGCGATCAGCTGGCCCGGCTCCGAGCGGGTGGACAGCGACGAGTGCGAGGAGCCCGCGGCCGGGGCGGCGGTGAGCGGCCCGATGCGGCTCATCTTGTCGCGCTCGCGCTGGCAGACCTGCCGGATCGACGCGGTGAGCTCGTCGCTGCTGAATGGCTTGACCAGGAACTCGCGCGCGCCCGCCAGCATCGAGCGGCGCAGGTAGTCCGCCTCGCCCTGCACCGACATCATGATCACGGCCACACGCGGCGCCCGGAGCGCCAGCTGCTCCGTCGCCGAGATGCCGTCGATGTCGGGCATGTTGATGTCCATCAGGACCACGTCCGGGGTGAGCCGGACGCCCATGTCCAGCGCTTCGCCGCCGGAGGCCGCGGAACCCACGACCTCGATGTCCCCCTCGAAGCTGAGCAGCTTGGCGAGGTGACTCCGGGTCTCAGCGATGTCGTCGACGATCAGGACACGAATGTTGTCAGCCATCTTGTAGTCGATGCTCTGCTAGGGGGCGGGCGATGGACGGGTCTGGCTGAGCTGGGCTGGACGGAGCGGCGGGGTGGATGGGGCGCAGGGGCCCCCATCGGCTACAGCTTGGGGAGGATGCCCTGCACGACCTGCGGGGTGAGGACCCCGTACCGGTCGATGAGGCTCTTGAGGACGATGCCGGTCGTCGGCGTCAGGATTGGCGCCAGAGCCTTGCCGTTCGCGTCGACGAAGTCGAGCGGCGAGCGGAGGATGAGCGTGATGGTCGCGTCCATCTGGGCGAACTTGATGATCTCGGCCTGCTGCGGGGTGACCGCGATGATCACCAGCTCGGACTGGCCGTTGAAGGCGGTGCCGGACTCGGCGGGCGCCTGCGCGCCGGCCGCGGCGGGCGGGAGCAGCGTGCCCAGGACCTGGACGCCCTCGATCAGGACCTTGACGGTGGTGTTGTTCAGGAAGTCACCTTCGTTGGTCACCGAGCCGCTGCGGTTCTGGTCGTTCGTGTAGACCGGCATCTTGTCGCCGGTGATGCCCACGACAACGTCCACGTAGTCACCGGCCTTGATGATCGTGCCGACGCCGCTGACCTGGTCCACCTGGACTGCCATGGCGCGCAGGCCGGCCGGAACATCGAGGCTGTCGCTGATCTGGCCGGTCGCAACGAAGTCCGCGGTGGTGAGTTGCGTGTCCTTGACCACCGCCCGCCGGATGACCTTGCCGATCACGAGGCTGGTGCTCTGGTAGGCGTTCGCGGCTCGCTCGCCATTGTTCGTGTCGGTCTGGCGGAGCATCCCCTTGGTGATGCGCGTGCCCAGCGGGATATCCACCGCAGCGAAGACCGTGGGGCTCGTGATTGACACGGCCGGCGTCGTCGCGGGCTCGGATCCGGGTCGCTGGATCACCAGGATTCCGACGAATGCCACGGCCGCGAGGACGAAGCCGAGAAGGAGCGTGATTCGACTGGAGCGCCTCAAGTGATCTCTCCGTGTGTTGCTGTCGATGTGTGACAGCAGGCACCACAATGAGCGACAGGGCGAGACCGCGCGACTATACCAATGGACTAGGACTCATGAGCCAGGCGGATTGGGAAGTACCGGGAAGAACCGTCGCGTGTCGCAAAGTCGCCTGCAAGGTGCCCGCGCTGCAAGTCTACGACAGCACCCAAGTCCTGCCATCTGGCATTCACCCTACTGGACCCGATCGCGGGTGCCGAAGAGCTGGCTGGCATGGTCCGGGTGGTGCGGCGTGCATTCGATCGCCTGGCCGTGGGCAACAAAGAGCCGCCGGCGCCTTGCGGCGCCGGCGGCTTGTTCGAGCGATTGAAGTGGGCTAGACCGAGTTTCCAACGGTGCGCAGGATCGCGGAGATCTGCGCGCCCAGGAAGAGGAGCGCAACGATGGCAACGATGGCGATCAGCGCGAGGATCAGGGCGTACTCAGCGAGACCCTGGCCCTCCTCCTCGTGACGGAAGGAAGCGATAAGAGCAGAGAACATCGACACTTGTAAGGTACCTCCTTTCCTCCAGAGTCCCCTGCGCCAGCAGGGGCCCAACGAGCGTGGCAGTTGCCTCATCGGGTGTCAACTGTCCGACTCGTCACGTCGTCCGCCGGACGACGCCAGGTGTAGCTGGTTGTCGGCTTTGGGGCCCAGCCCGATGGGACCGGCAGCCGGTCCGACAGGCCGGCTGGTCAGCTAGACCGAGGTGCCAACGGTGTTGAGGATGCCGGAGACCTGGCCGCCCAGGAAGAGCAGCGCGACGATGGCGACGATGGCGATGAGCGCGAGGATCAGCGCGTACTCGGCCAGACCCTGACCCTCTTCGTTCTGACGGAGGGAACCAAAGAGCGACGTGGTGAGTGCCATCTCGAGGATCTCCAGTTACGAAGTCGATCCGATAAGCCGGATGTCGAGTTGAACTCTAGGAAGTCTTCCCGGGATGGTCAGTAGCGCAATAGTCCTAACCCCTGCCCACGACCGTCGGGGTAGGCTCACCGGGGGGCACCGAAGGTGTGGACAAGTACGGACGGGTAGGGATCCAGGACCTCTGCGGCCAACCGGGGTGATCGGCGCGTTCCGGCGCCGACGAGTGCCCACATGCCCGGTCGTGGCGAATCAATCTCGGGCTGGCGGCGAAGAGATCCTCGCCTCAGCGGCCGGAGAGGGCGGCCAGGTCGGCGCTGACCACCAGCGTGCCGCCACCATCCTCCAGGCGGACCTCGATCCCCAGCCCGGCGGCCCGGAACTGGACCTCCCGCCATGCCGCATCCGGCAGCGTGGCGATGTGCGCGATGCGCGCCGTCTCCGCGGCCGCGGCTTCGTCATCGCGCCGCTGCGCGATCATGGCGGCCAGGGCCGGCGGAAGATCCTCATCGGTGGGCGCGCCCGGTCGGACGGCATTGGCCGCGACGGCCACGGTCCCTTCCTCCCCGATCCGGCCGGCCGTGACACGCGCATCCAGCTGACCCGACCATTCGAGCCGGAGCTGGATCTGTTCGGGACGCAGGGTGAGGTAGGCCGCCAGCGCGTCATCGAAGAGACGGAAGAGCGCGCTCTCGACGTCGGTCGGCAGGCGCTGGTCCATGCCGAATGATTCGAACCCGACCGGGACGTTCGCCCGTCGGCCGCGGTCGCGGGCGGCACCACGCAGCGTGGGCACCAGGCCCAGGTCGTCGAGGACCATGGGCCGGACGTCGCTGATGAACGCCTTGGTCGCGTCCAGGGTCCGCTGGACCATGGCGATCAGCTGGCGGACCTCCTCGCGTGCCTCGAGTGGGTCGCGGGCCGCGACGCGCTCCACGATCTGTGCCTGGAGCACGATGTTGGTGAGGCTCTGGGCCGGGCCGTCGTGCATGGCCCGCGCGATCCCGCGGCGGAGCTGTTCCTGGGCCGCGAGCGCCACCCGCGCCGATTCGCGGTCGATGGCGTCCCGCCCATCCGCGCCCTTGCCCGCACCCGCAAGCCCGCCACCGGTTGCGCGCTTGCGGGCGGCGGCGCCCGGGACGAGTGCCGCGAGCACCGGTGAATCGCCGGCTGCGTCCTGACCCTGCGGGAGGCCCAGGTACAGGGCCAGCGCCTCGCGATAACGGGCCAGCACCTTGCGCTTGCCCGCCAGGACGTCGACCTGCGCCTCCATCACGCCGGCCCGGCGGGTGAGCGTGACCAGGGCAGCGGCCTGCTCCACGAGTCCGGCCGGGGGCTCGCCGATGTTCCGGGCGCCCTGCAGCCGGTCGGCCGCCGCCGAACGCTTCTGCTCGTGGCGATCGGCCTCGGTCGTGGCCTGCGTGATGAGGAGATCGATCTCCGCGAGCTCGGCGTCGAGGGCAGCCAGGTCGGCGGCCAGCCGGGCAGGGAGGCCGCCCATGGTGTTGCCCGGGGACATCAGTCCTCCGGCATCCGGATCCAGCCCTGGCGCATCGCGTACACGACGGCCTGGGTCCGGTCGTTGACCGAGAGCTTCCGGAGGATGGAGCTCATGTGGTTCTTGACCGTCTGCTCGCTGATGCTCAGCGCGTAGGCGACCTGTTTGTTGGTCATGCCCTGGGCGATGTTGTCCAGGATCTGGACCTCGCGCGGGGAGAGCGGCGCGAAGATCGGCGCCGCCTCCTGGCCATAGACGGCCAGCTCGCGGAACTCCTTGAGGACCCGCGATGCGACGGACGGCTTGGTGAAGACCTCGTCGTTGATCAGGTACTCACCCGCGACGACGCGCCGGATGGTGGTGACGAGGTCGGCCGGGCTGACATCCTTGAGGATGAAGGCTGCCGCGCCCGCCTTGATCGCGCCGAACAGGTCGTCCTCGTCCTCCGCGGCCGAGAGCACGATGATGCCGCACGATGGCAGCTCGCGCTTGATCTTCTGGGTGGTCTCGATCCCGCCGGGAGCCGGCAGCGAGGTGTCCATCAGGATGATATCGGGGGAGGTCTCGAGGGCGATATCGATCGCCGACCGGCTGTCGTCCGCCTCGCCCGCGATCTCGAAGTCCGCCTCGCGGCCCAGGATGTTGGCGATGCCGAGGCGGAAGAGGACGTGGTCGTCAACGATCAGGATCCGTACCTTCTCGTCGGCGGGGCGCCGCTCGCCGCGGCGCCGCTCTCCGCTGTTCTCCGTCGCGCTCATCTGCTCTCCTTTGCGGACACCGGGATGATCAGGATTATCGTCGTGCCGCCGTTGGGTTCGGATCGTACTTCGAATCGCGCACCGATTAACCCTGCGCGTTCACGCATGAATTGCAAGCCGAAATTGCGGCGCCCCCGGGCGACGACGGCCCCGAGGTCGAAGCCGCGGCCGTCGTCCTGGACCGCCAGCTGCCAGCCCTCATCCGTGAGCAGCGTTGCCACGGTGGCGTGGGCCGCCATCGAGTGCTTTCGGACGTTCTGCAAGGCCTCCTGCGCCACCCGCAGCACCACGGTCTGCTCCGCCTCGCCCAGCCGGCCAGCCGAGGCCGCCAACTCCATGGTGATCTCCACGCCGGACAGCGCGGTGATGTGCTCCGCGGTATCGCGGATCGCGCCTTCCAGTCCCAGCTGGTCCAGGAGCGGCGGGCGCAGCTGGCTGATGTAGCTCCGGACGTCGCTCAGCTCGCGCCTGAGCAGCTCGCCCATGTAGTGCAGCTCCGAGCGTGCCACGTCGATGTCCTGGTCCAAAACGCGCTGCACGTACTGCACCTGGAAGATCGCGTTGGTCAGCGACTGGGCCGGGCCGTCATGGATCTCCTGGGCCAGCCGTGAACGCTCCGCCTCCTGCGCCTCGACGATCCGCATCTGAAGGGCCGTCGTCGTCGCGGGGCTGGACGGGTCCATCACCAGGCTTCCGTCGTTACGGGCGAGGAAGAGCCAGGTGGTCTCCAGGTTGTCGAGCGCCAGGTTGAGCCGGGACAGCTCAGCTCGGTGGCGGCCCAGCTCGGTCTCGGTCACCTCCAGTCGGGCGCGCAGCTCGCGCAGGCGGGCCGCATCCGCGGGTGATCCGTCGTCACGCGCGTGGAGCTCCAGCTCATCGAGCTCGGTGCGCAGGATCCGCCAGTCCGCCTGTTCGCCCAGGTAGGCCTCGCGGTAGCGCTCGCGGGCGGCGCGCAGGGTGTTGGCGCTGGTGCCGATGGCCGCGGTCGCCTCGGCGAGCGGCACATCGAATCCGCCCGCGCGCGGGAAACCGCTGGAGCCAGGTGCATCCATGGTGGGCCAAGTATACGAGCCGCTCATGGGCAGGAAATCCGGTACAAGCGTGTCGACTCGAGGGCCCGAATGGCTCCCAGGCCCGTGGAGGCCGGGAGGGAGACCGGCTGGAAGCAGGCGGAACCGGGCAGGCCCTGGGCCAGGATCGACGGCCAGCGTCCCGAATCGATCCGGTCGTCCACGATGAGGAGTCGGGTCCCGGGGAAGCGGGCGGCCAGGTCCAGGACGCTCGAGGGTTGCTCGTTGGGCAGGGCCAGGCCGTGCCTGCCCGTCTCCTCGGCCAGCCAGATCGGGAAGTCCGTGATGACGGGCCCACCGGCGGGGTCCAGGTCGGCGAGGACCGTTCGGAGCGCGGCGTACTTGCCGGCGGCCTCGCGGCCCGTCTCCCCGAACGCCGGGAGCAGCGCCAGCGTGAAGAGGAGCCCCGCCGCGACTCCCAGCGATGGTCCCAGCCACGCCGTCGGGTTGGACCAGCCCCGCCGCCGGCCGACCGCGGCGATGGCGGAGTCGAGCGCCGTGAGGCAGCCGATGATCAGCAGGACGTGCACCGGACCCGCGGCGTGGAGGAAGGTGCCCCACGTTGTCGCGACCGGGAACAGCAGGGTGGTGGCGGTGAACGTCACGCCGGCCAGGAGCACCAGCGGCCGGAGCGCCCGGGCGCGCGCCACCGCGGCCAGGCCCGCGAGGCCGATGAGCGACATGGGCATCCCCGGCAGGAGCAGGACGCTGAAGAGGTTGTGGCCGAGGCCCACGAGGCGGGTCCCGACCCAGGCTCCCGGACCCGCGGCGAGGTAACGAGCGAGCGTGGGAGGCTCCTGCCAGGCGAAGATGTCCCGCCCGTCGAGCGACAGCGCGTTGGCCAGCGCCTGGCCGGGCAGCGGGTTGCCGAAGACCAGCCAGTCGCGGGCGGCCCACGGCGCGAACACGACCAGCGCCACGGCTCCAACCACGCCCACCAGGCGCACGCGCTCGGCCATCGTCCCCGGGCGGCCGGCGACCGCGACCACCCAGCCGAGTGCCAGCCAGGCGGCCTCGTTCCGCGCGAGCGCAGCCACCCCCATGAGCAGGCCGAGGCTCACCAGCATGCGCAGGCTGGGTCGTGCGATCCGCGTGGCCCGTGCCACGACGAGGCACGTCGCCAGGGCCAGCGTCGCGAACGGCATGGTGGAATCCGGCAGGCCGGAATGCAGGACCAGCGGCAGGTAGACGGCGCAGACGAGGCCGCTCCCGAGCGCGATGCTGCGCCCACGCCCGGCCGGCAACCGCCGCTCCAGCGCGAGATCGGCGCCGAGGCGCCAGGCCAGCACGGGCACGAGCGAGCCCACGATCACCGCGCTCCACTGCGCCGCGGAGAAAGAGCTCCCGAGCAGGGCCATCGGGATGGCGGCAAGGAGCGTGGGCAGCGGCAGCCACACCTCGAAGGCCGGGCGCGGGAAGACCAGCGGCGGGGTCGTGTAGCTCCACAGCGCATCGGAGACCAGCCCGTGGCCAGCCAGCAGGTTGCGCGCCACCCCGACGTAGTAGGCGGTGTCTTCGGGGGCGGGGAACGTGATCATTGACGCCGCACAGATCCGGACAAGGAGCGCCGTCGCCAGGACCCCCAGGGCGGACAGGATGGCCTCCCGGCGGCTCGGAGCCCAGGCGGGCACGGGCCGCGATTGGCGGCGTGTCACGGGGCGCACCGGGTGTCGGCGATCGTCGTGCAGACCGGGAAGAGGACCAGCGCGCGGGTCCCGCCTGCCGTTCCACCTGTTGCCCCACCTGCCGGACCGACCCCGTAGCTCCACGCGGCCGCGCCGACCCAACTGGGACGCGTCTCGCCGCGCAGGATGGGCCGGAGCGCCGCAACCGGCCCATCGGACTCGGCCGGGCCGGCTTCCAGCACCAGCCAGCGGATCCCGTAGGCCCGCGCGACCGCCTGGATGGTGTCGATGGGGTCGTTGGGCGTCACCACGCCCGGTCGGCCCGTCCAGTACTTGAGCCCGGCGGCGTCCAGCGACATGATCCGGTCGTCGGCCGGCACGCCCCGCTGATCCAGCTCGGCGGCGAGGGCGACCCGCGGCGCTCGGACCCGGTCCCATCCAGCGATCACTGGTCCGGCGTACAGGAAGGCGGTGCCCAGCGTGAAGGCCACCGCGACGCCCACGAAGAGCCGGATCGGGAGCCCGTCCCGGCCGCCGGCGGTCCCGCCACCATCGCCGCCGCCGGGCCCCACCAGGCCGGCACCATCCCCGGTCGGGCCGGACGCGCGCGCTCGACCGCGTCCCAGGGCCAAGGCCCCGGCCAGCGCGGCCACGCCCTCGAGCGCAAGGATGTAGGTGTGGGGCACGAGTCCGATCGCGGAGTGCACCAGTGCCCCGCCCGGGATATGGGCCGGGTAGAGGAGGGCCGCGCCCAGGACCACGACCGGGGCGTAGGCCAGCCACGGCACGAAGTCGGGCGACCGCCGGCGGGCCACGATCCCCACCAGCAGCGGCGGGACCAGCACCAACGAGCAGGCGACCACCGAGAAGATCAGGAGGGCCTGGCCCAGCCCCAGCAGCCGGCTCGCCAGGATCGTGCCCAGGCCCTGGGCCAGGAAGCGGTCCAGCGACGGCTGCGCCGTGATCGAGTCCCACTCGTCGATGGAGCGGATCCAGAGCGCCGCCCCGGACGCGGCCGTAGGCGAGATGGAGCCGAAGACGGTCAGTTGGCGGGCCCACCACGGGCCGATGGCGAGCAGGAAGAGCATGGCGGCCGCGACCGCGGCCCAGATCGCGATCGGCGGCCGGACCTCCGCGACGACCCAGGCCCGTGACCCGCTCCGCCGCCGCAGCCAGCGGATGCGGTCGCCCAGCCAGATGAGGCCGATGGCGCCGGCCAGGAGCACGCCGTCGTTGCGGGCGAGGGCGGCGAGACCCGCCAGGAGACCGGCCAGCGCGAACGAGCGGCCAGAGCCCTTCAGGCCTCGGCCGACCATCCAGAGCGTCGCCGCCACCAGGGGCAGGAGGATGGCCAGGTTCTCGGGCTGGGCCATGAACACCGCGCCCGCCGCGGGCGCGGCGGCGAGCAGGCCGGCCCCCAGCGCCACCGTGGGCCGGGAACCCGCGTCGCGGGCGATGAGCCAGGTCAGGGGCGCGGCGAGCGACCCGAGCAGCGCGGACGGCAGCGTCGACGCGAACGCCGTGGGCCCCAGCAGCCAGATGAACGGGACCTGGACCAGCGAGGCCAGGGGGAGCCAGTGCCCGTTCGAGGGGATGGGCAGGGTCGGGTTTGCCGGGAGACGGTTACCCACCTCGGCGAAGATCCAGATGACGTCCGTGGTGAAGCCGTGCCCGGCGGCCAGCGACCTCGCCACATCCACGTAATACGAGGAATCCGGGTAGGCAGGATCCGGGAATGCCGCAATCAGCCCGCCTCGGACGGCGAGCGCGACGAGATAGAGCAGGATCGGTGTCCGCACGCCGGGAAGGTAGCACCCGCCCACCGGCCGGGGATTGGTACGGATGCCGCAACCATGGTGACGTTGGGTTGGGGAAGGGGCCCTGGCGGCTGGCTATGATGGCCCGGATGTCGTCGAGCGCCCGCCTGCTGGCCTGGAGCGTCCTGCTGGTCGCAGTCGCCCTGCTGTTCACCGCCACCGGGCAGTACGACTCGATGGGCACCATCCAGAGCCGCTTCCTGAACCAGGGGATGGTGGTCCTGGTCCTCGGCACCTGGTTGGTCGGCGCGCTCTTTCGGCCCGCGTGGCGACCCGTCACGCCGCTCCTCCTGCCGCTCGCCCTCGCCTGTGCTGCCTACACCCTCTCGGCGCTGGGCTCGCAGCGTCCGCGCCTGAGCCTCGAGCCGCTCCTCGGCGGCCTGTCGATCGCCCTCGCCTACCTCTTCCTGGTCACGCTGCTGCGCGACCGGTGGTTCCGCCCGAGGGTCGGTGCCCTCGTCGTGATCGTGGCGATCGCCATCACGGCCGCCTACCTCGCCAACGTCGGATTCGAGTGGGCGGTCTTCTATCGCCTCACCGGTCGGCTCAGCCTGCCGCCCCTCCGCCCGTCGTGGGTGGACCTCAACCTGGGGTCCCCCAACTTGATCGCGACGGTGCTCCTCATCGTGGGCCCCCTGGCCGTGGCCACGCTCCGGCGCCGCAGCGGCCGGACCTGGGTCGCGGCCGTGCTCGGCGGCCTGGCGTTCGCCGCCATCTTCATCACCGGATCGCGCGGCGCCTACATCGGGGTGGTGCTGGCGGCGGTGGTCGCGCTGGCGCTGCTCACGGCGCGGGTCGGCGGGCGGCGGGGCCTGCGGCCGGCGGTGCTGACGGATGCGATCCGCCGCCGACCGTTCCTCCTGGTGCCGGCCCTGCTCGCCATCGCGCTGGCGCTGGCCGTGGCGCCCCTCGTCGCCATCCGGTTCGCCCAGGGCGGGGATTCGCTCCGCCTGGACCTGTGGCGGTCCGCGCTGACCATCCTTGCGGCTCACCCGCTCCTCGGGGGCGGCCCCGGGACCTGGGTGCAGCTCAAGGTGGAGGCCAATCCCGACGGAGCGGCGAACCTGATCCTCCCCCACGCGCACGACCTGTACGTCCAGGTCGCCGCGGAGCTGGGGATCGCCGGCGTCCTGGCCCTTGGGCTCCTGGCCCTCGCCGTCGCCGGCCGGCTCTGGTCCGGGCTGCGCACGGGCGGCGACCTCCATGCCATCGCCGTTGCCGCCGGGCTCGCCGGGCTGCTGGGCCAGTCGCTCGTGGACAACCTCGTCAACCTGCCGTTCATCTGCGCCCTGCTCCTGATCGTGGTCGCGTGGGTGGATTCGGGCCTGGCGCCGACCGAGGAGGACGCCACGCCGACGGTTGTCGGGTCGGCACCGCCGGCCCGTCGGCGAGTCACGCTTGCGGCGGCCACGGCCCGCCTGGAGGCCGTCTCGTCTCGCCTGGCCCTCCCGGTGGTCGCCCTGTCGCTCGCCGCGCTCCTCGTCTCGCTGCCGACGCTCGTGCGCACCGACGCCGCAGTGCTCGCCCAGGTCAGCGGCAACGCCGCCGACCCGCGGGACCCGGCCGCCGCGCTGGCCTGGTATGACGAGGCCCTCGCCCTCGATCCCGACGTCACGCTGTACACGATCCAGCGAGCCCGGGAGCTGGCCCGCCTCGGCCGCGCCGCCGAGGCCCGCGCGGAGCTGGCACGGGCCGTCCTCCTGGATCCGGTCGGGATCAACCTGGTGGACCTGGCGCTCCTGGACGTGGCGGTCGGCGATCCCACGGCGGCCCTCGACCACGTTCGGCTGGCCGTCCGCCGGGCGCCCAGGGACCTCGCCGTCGGCCTCAACGCCGGATTGCTCGCGGCGCGCCTGGGCGACGCCCAGCTCGCGCTCGACCAGCTTGCGTCGGCGGTCTCGCTGCGACCGTCGATGGCCGGCCTGGCGATCCTTGACGGCGTTCCCGGGGTGAGCCACGCCGCCATCCTGGCGCGTGCCCGGACCCTGGTCGGACCGGGACAGGCGGCGCTCATCACCGCCTACGCGGGGGACCCGCTGGCCGCCCGCCGTGAGTTGGAGGCCCTACCCCCGTCGCCCGCGACCAGCGTGCTCATCGCGGGCTGCGCCTGGCTGGGCGGCGATGCGGCGTCCGCGGTCGTGAGCCTGGAGGCGATCGTCGCGGCGAACCCGCTCGACTATGTGGCGGGCGCCTGGCTGACGACGATCCTGCGCTCCACCGGGGACCCGCTCGCGGGCCGCTACGGTCGGCTGGCTCGCATGGTCCAGGGCGACGCCTGGCCCGGGATCGCCACGGATCTCACGGCACGTGTGGCCGAGCCGGGTGACTTCGCCTGGGCGCTGCCGTCGGACTACCCCTGGGCGGTCTACATCCGGGAGTACGGCGACCTGGTGGTCCCGGGTCTCATCCTGATCGTCCCGGCGGTCTGACCGCGCCTCCCGGCATCGCCAGGACGCGGGCTCAGCGTCCTTCGATTGCCGCCGGGATGGTCCGGAGCAGGATCTTGAGGTCCAGCCAGAGCGACCAGCGGTCGATGTACTCCAGGTCCGACGCCACCCAGCGGTCAAAGTCAGGTTCGCGCCGGTCGCGCACCTGCCAGAGCCCCGTCATCCCGGGCTTCATCGACAGCCGCCGGCGGTGCCACAGGTCGTAGCCCTCGACCTCGGCCGGGAGTGGCGGCCGCGGCCCCACCAGGCTCATCTCGCCACGGAGCACGTTCCAGAGTTGCGGCAGCTCGTCCAGGCTGGTCCGGCGCAGCCACCGGCCCACGGGGGTGATGCGCGGGTCATTGGTGACCTTGAAGGCCGGCCCCTTGATCTCGTTCTGCTGAGCCAGCTGGGCGAGCTTGTCGTGGGCCCCCACCTCCATGGTCCGGAACTTGACGACCTCGAACTGCCGCCCGTGGAGGCCGACCCGGACTTGGCGGAACAGCACGGGCGAGCCGTCCTGGAGGCGGATGGCGACGGCGATCCCGATCAGCACGGGGCTGAACACGATCGACCCCAGCACGGTCGCGGCGACGTCGAACAGCCGCTTGACCAGCAGCGCCAGCGCGCGGTCCGGCCCGGACACGATCGAGAAGACGGGCGTCCCGTCCAACTCCTCCAGGCGGCCCACGGCCACTGCCCGGTCCAGGACGTCCATCGGGATCCGGACGATCTTGCCCTCCTCCTCGCACAGGCGGGTGATGGCATCGATCAGGTCCCACTGGGTGAACGGGAGGCAGACCACGACCTCGTCGACGATCCGATCGTGGAGTACGCGCTCCAGCTGGTCGACGCCGCCCAGGACCTCCCAGCCGTTGGCCAGCCGGATCTCCGGGTTGTCGTCGAGGAAGCCGGTGATCCGCAGGCCCAGTTCGCGGTGGCCCTCCAGCTTGTGCGCGAAGGCCTGGCCGCGGACGCCCGCGCCCAGCACGAGGACGTGGCGGACGTTGTAGCCCAGCCCGCGGATGTGCTCGAAGGCTGCCCGGAGCGCCGCCCGGGTGGCGATCGTCACGATCGCCTGGGTCGGGAAGAAGATCAGCAGGAAGAGGCGGCTGACATCGGGCAGCTTGAACAGGAAGAGCACGCTGAAGGTGACGACCGCCATGGTCAGGGTGGCCCGGATGACGTCGATTGCCTCACGCAGGAGCGACCAGCGTGCCCGCGGGCGGTACAGCCCGTTGAGGGTCAGCGCCAGGACCCAGGTCAGCGCGTAGGCGGCAAGGAAGACCTCGGGGATGGTGATCACGTCCCGCCAGATCACCGCCCAGTCGTCCCCGAATCGCCAATAGGAGGCGAGGACGAGGATCGCAACCCCAAGGACGGCATCCAGTGCCATGAGGAGCACCAGGAACCCGGTGGCGTGGCGGCGGATCACAGCGCGCCGGGCCTGGTGGCGGGTTGGCGACGCTGGATGGCGATCGATTGGGGCATCGACGTAATGGTACGCACCTCGCAGCCCATCGACGCTCGCTGTCGCGGCTACGGGGCGAGGGCTTGGGTGAAGTGCAGGAATGCGTGGAGCGCGAAGAGCCCCGCGGTCAGGTACGGCCAGGCGTCGACGAACCAGGCGCCCCGTCGCCCAGCGAGGATCCAGGCGAACGGCCACGCGACGGCGAGGTAGCGTGCCACGGACTGGAGGCGAAGCGAAGCGACCACGGTCCCCAGCGAGAGGATCGTCAGCACCGCGTACGGGAGCGGGATCCGGTCCGGGCGCAGGTAGACCAGCAGGAACGTGTAGGCAAGCAAGGTTGCGACGAGGAGGAGAGGGAGCACCTCCAGCTGGGCCGGCGCCGACTCGCCCCCGACGAGCGGCGCGATCGCCCAGGCGCCCTGGGCGTGCAGGAACGCCAGGGGATCGCCCAGCGCCCTCCCCTGCCACGCCCCGAAGCCGGCGAGCGCCGCGGGTCCGGCCGCCAGCCATGCCAGCCGCCGGTCCGGCCGCCAGCCGCTTGACTGGAGGAGCAGGATCGCCAGCGGCAGCCCGATCAGGACGCCCGGTAGCCGTGTCAGCGAGGCGAGGCCGTAGAGGATCCCGGCGACCCCCCAGCGTCTGCGCTCACCGGCCAGGAACGCGCCGGCCGCGAGGAGCAGGTAGAGGCTGTCCGAGTAGGCCATGGCGAAGGCGACCGCGCCCGGCGCCAGGGCGAGCAGACCCAGCGCCCGGATCGAGCGCTCCCGGCCGAGGTAGGGGACGGCGAGCGCATGGAGGACCAGCAGGGCGGCCAGGAAGGCCAGGTTGGAGGCCAGGACACCGGCCACCGCCAGGTCGCCGAGCGTGACCAGGGAGACTGCCCGCACCACGATCGGGAACAGCGGGAAGAACGCCCAGTCGTGGTAGCCGTCCCGGATCGCCTCCTCGTGATAGCCGTCGGCGGCGATCCCCAGGTAGTAGACGGCGTCGCTGCCCGTCAGGGCGGCCAGGATGGGGCGGTCCGTCCAGGTGTCCGGGTCATGGCCCACGGGGATCGCCAGCAGGGATCCGGCGACCAGCAGCACCAGGAGGCGGCTGACCAGGAAGATGGCCAGGAGCCGCGGCAGCGCCTCGCGCCAGCCAACCGAATCGCTCCGGACGGTTGGGTGCCCCTCCGGACCGTACTCCTGAGCCACCTGCTCGGTTGCCACGAGCCGTGATACTAGACGCATCGTGTCCCAGCCATCCACCCTGCCCCCGCACCAGGTCGCCGCGCCGGCTGCTTCGGCGACCGTCCCGCCCGCGCGGCCGGCCATATCCCGCGCCGCCCGCCTCCGCGCCGCCCTCGGCCTCAGCCGGGGCATTGTCGTGGCGTTCGTGCTGTCCCGCCTCCTGGTCCTGGCCGCCGCGGTGGCCGCCGAGCACCTGGTGATCGCCAACCCGGCCCTGACGAGCGGTGATGGCGCCCCGATCCTGCGCAGCCTGACCAGCTGGGACGGCTGGTACTACCTCGGAATCGTCCGCGACGGGTACCACGCGGACGCGGTCGCGGGTGCCTATCGCGACGTGGCGTTCCTGCCGCTCTACCCCGGCCTGGTCCGCCTGCTCTCGTTCCCGTGGCCCGATGCCGCGGGCCTGGTCGCCGTACTCCTGTCCAACGTCCTCTTCCTCCTGGCCCTGGGCCAACTCTCGCTCCTGGGTGCCCTCCAGGTGGGCCGCCGGCGCGGGGCGTGGGCCGCGGTCCTCATGGCCGTCTACCCGTTCGCATCGGCCTACGCGATGTCCTACACCGAGAGCCTGTTCCTGCTGTTGACCGTCTCGGCGTTTCTGGCCGCGGAGCGTGACCGCCGGACCCTGGCCGGCATCCTCCTGGCGCTGGCCTGCCTGACGCGCCTGCAGGGCCTGGTCCTGGTCGTGCCGCTCGGCCTGCTCATGCTTCGCCGGACCGCGTGGCGGCCCACCCGCTCGCTGCTCTGGCTGGCGCCCGCACCGGCGGCTGCCGCGCTCTTCCTGCTCTGGGTGGGCTCGCTGTCGGGGAGCACGACCGCCTACCTCGACGCTCAGCAGGCATGGGGGCGGTTGGGGATCGGCGGGTCCGAGGGATCGGAGACCATCGGCGGCGGGTTCACCGCGTACCAGGGGGCGCTGCTCCTGACCCTGTGCTGGTCCGTCTTCCTGTTCGTGTACGCCCGCGCCTCCCGGGTGCGCCCCGAGTACCTGCTGATCCCGGTCCTGTATCTCGCCGCGGAGCTCTCGAGCGGGACGCTGGAGGCCGTGGGCCGGGTCACGCTGACCGCCTTCCCGTATGTCTGGCTGCTCGCGACGCGTCCGTCGGGCGCGTTCCGGCTGGGCTGGCTGGTCCTCAGCAGCGGCCTCATGGCGCTGGTCGCCCTGCTCAGCTTCGCGGGCTTCTGGGTCCCATGAGTCGCGATCGCACCAGGCCGCGGCGCGGTTCGACCCGGCTGCCCCGGCTTGTCGACTAGACTGCCCGCCATGCCCGGTCCGTCGAGCCCGTCCCCGTCGACCAGCCTCGCCGTGATCCTGCCCGCCTACAACGAGGCGGATCGCCTGGGCCCGGCTCTCGACGAGCTGTTTGGCTACCTCCGGCGACGCGACACGGACACGGCGGGCGCCGGTCGCGATGGCGTCATCGGCCCCGGCCGGCTTCCCCACTGGATCGAGCTGATCGTCGTGGACGACGGCAGCACCGATGCCACCGCTCAGCTGGTGCGTGACCGCCCGGAGGCAGGCTTGGAGGCAGGCCCGGAAGCGGGCTCGGAGGCCGGCCCCAACGGGCTGGCCGGCGTCACGCTGCGCGTCCTGACCGTCCCGCATGGGGGCAAGGGCGCCGCGGTCCGGGCCGGGATGCTGGCCGCCGAATCGGACCTCATCGTCTTCACCGACGCCGACATGGCCACGCCACCCGATCAGATCCCGCTCCTGGTGGAGGCCCTGGCCAGCGCGGACATCGCCCTGGGCTCCCGGATCCAGCAGGACGGCATCGACATGCGCAAGAGTCAGCCGCCCTACCGGCGGCTGATCGGCAAGGTCTTCCACCTCCTCGCCGCGTGGTGGGTCGTGGGCTCGGTCAAGGACACGCAGTGCGGCTTCAAGGGGTTTACCCGCGTGGCGGCCCGTGACCTCTTCACCCGGCAGCGGGTGCTGAGCATCGTCTTCGACGTGGAGGTGATCTATCTCGCCCGGCGACGGGGCTACCGGATCGTCGAGGTCCCTGTCCAGTGGGAGGACCGGCGTGGTTCGCGGATGAAGGCGCGACTGGGGCTGGCGCTCCGGGTCGCCTGGGACCTCTTCCGAATCCCCCTGGTTCACCGCGCCGTCGGCCGCGTCGCGCGCCCCACCTCCGATGCCCCGGGCTGACAGGGCCCGGCTTGGCCGCGCCGTCCTCCCGGTCGCCGCGATCGCCGTCTCCATGACGTTCGTGGGGGCGGTGCTGGCCGCAGCGGGCAGCACGCTGGGCTACGACTTTCTGGCCTACTACGGCGCGGCGCGCCGGGTCCTGGACGGCCAGGCGGTGTACGACCTTGGATTCCAGCGGGCCGGCGGCTTTGGGCTCTTCCTCTATCCGCCGACCTTCCTGCCGGTGATCCTCCCGTTCGGGCTCCTGGGGCAGGCGGCCGCCACCTGGGCCTGGGTTGCCGCCATGGTCGCGGCGCTGGTCGCGGGGATCCGGCTGCTCCCCGTGCCGGTCACGGTCCGCTGGGTGACGCTCCTCCTCGCAGGGCTCTCGTGGCCGGTCGCGTACACGCTGAAGCTGGGCCAGGTCACGCCGCTCCTCTTCCTGCTCGCGGTGCTGGGCTGGCGCGCGGTCGAAGACGGCCGGCGGGTCGAAGACCGGGCGCCCGGGTCCCGGTCCGGGGCCAGCGCCGGCGTCGGCCCAGGCGCCGGCGCTGGCCGTGGCGCGCGGGGCCTCCGCGGTCGCTGGTGGGGCTCGCGCGCTCCCGTCGCGCTGGGGGTCACCGCCGCCCTGGGTGCGGCGGTGAAGATCCAGCCGGGCCTCCTGCTGGCTTGGGCGCTGCTCGGCGGGCGCTGGTGCGCGGTGGCGGCCGGGGTCGTGACGTTGGTCGCGGTCGCGGCGGTGGCCACGATCCCGGTGGGGGTCGGCGCGTGGTTCGACTACGTGACGCTGATCCGCCAGGTCACGGACCCCGTTGGAACGGAGCACAACATCACGCCCGCGTTCGTGGCGCGCGGCCTGGGGCTGTCCGCGGACGCGGCCGGCGCCGTCCAGCTGGCGGTGGCCGGGGCGGCGCTGCTCGCGATGGTGGTCTCGGTCCGGCGCGTCACACCCGCCGCCTCGTACCTGGTGGCACTCACCGCCAGCCAGCTGATCTCCCCGGTCCTCTGGGACCACTACGCGGTCCTGTTACTGCTCCCCGTGGCCTGGCTCATGGCCCACGGCCGCCGCTGGGCCGTGCTGATCCCGCTCGCGACATCGCTGCCGCTCGTCTGGCTCACCCCGCTCGCCGCGTATCCGGTGCTCTTCGCGATCACCCTGGTGGCCCTGCTCTGGGTCGGCGGCCGCGCCGGCAGCGCGCCCGCGCGTCCGGGGCGCGCCGCCGCCGCCGCCGATGTGGTCGCCGCCCACGTCTGACGGGGTCGCCGGCGCAGGCCCGCGGCGGCAGTTGCGATCACAACCACCCCTGCGGCCGCGATGTATGCTCGGGCCGTGACCGTTGCATCCGGCGTGGCTGACGCCGCCTGTCCCATCGCCTCCGAGCCCGGGCCCGGAGGCGCACAGGAATCCATCCCGTCCCACCGGGACCTGGGGGTCGAGCGCCGAACGGTCGGGGGCATCGATCCCGGCCAGTGGGACGCCCTCGTCGCCGCCAATCCGTGGGCCACGCCCTTCTCCGCGGCCGCGTTCCAGCGGGCCTGGTGGGACGCCTACGGGGCCAATGCCCACGACGAGACGCTGATCGTGCTGGACCGCGCGGCCCCCGAAGCCGGCCCGGTCGCGATCCTCCCGCTGATGCGCCGGCACGCCGTGGAGCCCCGCGACCAAGTCGTCCACACCGCCTTGCGCCACGGTCACGAGGCACCGCTCACCCCGGTCCCGGCCCAGGCCAGCACGCTGTTCATGGGCGCCTCATACCACGCCGACTACGCGACACTGCTCGCCGCGCCGGCGGACCTCGTGGACGCGAGCCGCGCCATCGCCGCCTACCTCGCCGGCCACGAGTCGGGGCCCGGCACCGCACCCGCCACGCCGTCCGACCTCGCCGCCTGGGATGTCATCGACCTCCGCCGCCTTCGCTGCGGCGACCCGGCGGGCGACGCACTCGTGGCGGCGTTCCAGGCCCTGGCCCCCGACCGCGGCTGGGCCGTCACCGTCGAGCGCGAGGACGTCTGCCCGGTGGCCACCATCCCGGATGACGCCGACTTCGATGGCTTCCTGGCCACCCTCGACAAGAAGGAGCGCCACGAGATCCGGCGCAAGGTCCGGCGCGCCGAGGGTGAGGGTGAGGTTCGGCTGACGTACGCCGCCAATCCGTTGGCCGAGCTGGACGACTTCATCGACCTGCACCAGGCCCGCTGGGGCGCCGACGGGCTCTTCCCGCCAACCGAAGGTGGGGACCAGAGCCGCCGGTTCATCCGCCGGCTCTTCGAGCTGTTTGGCCCCGAGGGGCCCGTCCGGCTGACGTTCCTCTCGGTCGGCGAGCGCCGGATCGGGGCGGGCGTCCACCTCGAGGTGCCGGACGGCTTCCTCTACTACAACGCGGGCGTCGACCCCGGCGCCTCCTCGCTCTCGCCGGGCGTGCTGCTGGTCGCGGCCTACGTGCGGCTCGCCATCAGCCAGGGCCGCCACCGGCTGGACTTTCTCCGCGGCGACGAGGGGTACAAGTACCAGTGGGGCGCGGTGGACGAGCCCATCCGGCGGCTGCTGGTGCGCCGACAGGGGCCCGACGCATGACGGCCCAGGAGCCCGCACCGCACCCCACTGACCCGTGCTGGGAGCCGCCGCGCACGATCCGGCCCGGCCAGGACCGGATCCGGGTCGCGGAGCTGCTCGCCACCGGCACCAACGGCGGAGCGCAGGAACACGTCTTCAACATCGTGTCGCGGCTCGATCGCTCCCGGTACGACGTCAGCGTGGTCTCGCTCTCGCCCGGCAGCGCCGTGCGGAAGCTGGAGCGGACCGGCGTGCCCGTCTGCGTGATCGACCGCGATGACGACGACGACGCCGTCGCCGAGCTCACCGCCCACCTCATCGCGACGCGCGCCCAGGTCATCCACAACCACATGTACCGCGCGGAGGTGGTGGGCACCCGTGCCGCGCTGGCCGTCGCCGCGACGGGACGGCCCAGGCCGCTCGTGATCGCCACCGTCCATTCCAGCCGGATCCGGCCCCACGAGGACCGGGAGCTGATGCGGGCGCTGACGCCCCAGATGGACCACCTGATCGCGGTCTCGCAGGCGATCGTGGGCAAGATCGCCGAGGAGGGACGAGTCGGCGCCCCGGTCACGCTCATCCACAACGGCGTGGACCTCGAACGCTACTCACAGCAGGAGGCGTGCTGCACGCTCGGCGAGGAGTACGGCATGGAGCCGGGATCGCCGATCGTTGGCGTGGTTGGGCGCCTGGAGTCGGAGAAGGGCCACCCCACGCTGATCGACGCCTGGCCGCTGGTGCTGGCGGAGGTACCCACGGCGTACCTGCTGGTGGTGGGCGAGGGTTCGCGCCTGGAGTCGCTCCAGGCCCAGGCCCGCGATCTGGGGGTGGATCGACGCATCGTCTTCACGGGCCGGCGCGATGACGTCCCCGCCGTGACCGCCGCCCTGGACGTGGCCGTGCTGCCCTCGTACCGCGAGGCGCAGGGCCTGACCATCCTGGAGGCGATGGCGCTGTCGCGGCCGGTGGTGGCCTCGAATGTGGGCGGGATCCCGGAGATGGTCGAGGACGGGGTCACGGGCCTGCTGGTCCCGCCCCATCAGCCCGCCGCGCTGGCCGCCGCGATTGTCCGCCTGCTCACCGATCACCCGTTCGCGGACGTCCTGGCCCGCGCCGGCCACGACCTGGTCCACCGCCGCTTCTGTGTGGAGGCCATGGTCCACGCCATCGAGGCGCTGTACGACGACGCGCGCGTGCCCGGCGCCCGGCGGGCCACCACGGCCTGAGGCGGCCCGGGGCCCGGCCCCGTCGTCTGGCCCGTCGCGACATCCTCGTGGTTCCTCGCGCCCGAACCCCTCGCCGCGGCCCGGCCCGGCCTGTAGCATCCGCGCCTGATGACACCACCACGCATGGCGCCTGCACGCGGCGGGCCCCGGATCGGGCTCCCGCGAATCTCGCTGCCCCAGCTCTGGCTGGGGCTGGCGGTGCTGCTTCCCGGCCTCGCGTCGCTGCTGTCCGTGCTGTCCACCGTCGACCTGGCCTACGGCCTCCGCGCCGGCGGCGAGATCCTGGACGGTGCGGGGATTCCGCGGACCGACACGTACACCTTCACCGTGGCCGGCCAGCCCTGGCTCGACCAGCAGTGGGGCGCGCAGGTGTTCTTCGCCGCCTGGTGGCGGGCGCTCGGATGGTCCGGGCTGGTGCTGCTCCGCGCGGTGCTCATCTCCGCCGCCTGGGCGTGCCTGGTGGTGGCGATCCGCCAGCGGGCGCCGGGGCTGGGAGCGCGCACCGTGGCGGCCCTGGCGCTGCTGGCGTTCGTGGTCACGGCGCCGGCGATGGCGCTGCGGCCGCAACTAGTGGGCATCCTGCTCTTCTGCCTGGTGCTGGCGCTCCTCGCCGGCCGCCATCGGCACCCGCGGCTGGCCTGGGTCGTCCCGCTGGTGGTGCTGGCCTGGGCGAACGTGCACGGCAGCTTCGTCCTGGGGCCGGCGCTGGCCGGGCTGGCCTGGCTGGAGGACGTTCGACTGGGCGGGCTGGGCCGGGGCCTGGCCGGCCGAAGCGCTCGAAGCGCCCGAAGCGGGAGTCGGCCGTTCGACCTTGCCCTCGGTGGCCTGGCGCTCGCCGTCATGACCAGCCTGGCGACGCTGGTGACGCCGTTCGGGCCGGGCGCGCTGGCCTACGCGCTGACGCTCTCGTCCAACCGTGAGCTGGCGGCGCGAATCTCCGAGTGGCAGGCGCCCAGTTTCGCCGAGCCCACCGGGCTGCTCTTCTTCGGGTCCGTGGTGCTGGTGGCCGCGATCGTGGTGCTGCGCCGCGGCGTGGTCCGCTGGCCCACCGTCGCCGGTCTGGCGCTGTTCGCGGCGCTGGGGCTGATCGCCGCGCGCGGCGTGGCGTGGTGGCCCGCGACGGCCGTGACCATGGTGTCGCCACTCATCCCGTGGGCCGCGCCGTATTCGCCGTTCCGGCGCGCGCCGCGCGTCAGCTCGCTCAACACGCTGATCCTGGCGCTGCTGGTGGTGGTGTCGGTCCCACTGCTGCGCGTGGGGTCGCCGGCGGATTCGAAGTTGGGCATGGGCGCGCCGGCGGGGCTCCTGGGCCAGGCGCCGGCCGCGGTGACCGGGGTGCTGCGCGAGTGGATGCACAGTGGGGAGGATCTGCAGATGCGCTCGATGGCCTGGACGCCACAGGCGTGGGCGCCCCAGACGTGGGGATCATGGCTGGAGCTGGCCGTGCCAGACCTGCCGGTCGCGGTCGACAGCCGGATCGAGCTCTTCCCGGCCGACCTGTGGGCGGACTACGACACGGTCGCCGATGCGCGCCCGGGATGGCAGGCGATCCTGGAGCGTCGCGAGGCGACGCTCCTGGTGGTCGCCGGCACGCAGGAGGCGCTGCTCGCCGCGGCCCGCTCCGACTCCGGCTGGCGCGAGCTCCCGAGCGGCGACGCGACCGGCACGGTCTTCGTCACGACCCGTTCCGCGACGCCCTAGATGATTCGGGCGACGGGCCGTAGTCAGTGATCGGGTGACAGTGCTGCGTGCGACGATCAGGCTCCTGCCTGCGAACTCGCGCTATTCACACCCGGTGAGGACAACGTAGGTTGCGGCCGCTTGGCGGACTCGCCGCGCCTCCGAAATGCGCCGACGCGAGCGTGCGCCGGCATGAATCTCGCCGTGGCAGCGGAGTGGGCCGGTCTGCGTGACGTCCTGATCATCCGTAGTCCTCACCCCATGGGAATTGCGGGAGCGGCTGGCGGCGGGGATGACGGTCGCGTGCGTCGTGCGATCACGGGCGCTCATTCTCGACGTACCGCCCGAGTTCGACCCGTACACGTCTGAGCCTCCGTGAAATCCCGCACGGTTTGCTCGACACTTCCGCCACAGCAGGTCCCGCGAGCCGGGATGCGTCCTGCGGCGTTCGGCGGTCGTCGCGTCGAACCCGCTACCTGGGAGGGATTCTCCATGCGTCGCGTGACCTACTCCATGGGCGTCTCGCTCGACGGCTACATCGTCGGGCCGGACGGCGGCTTCGACTGGGCGGCCCCCAACCCGGAGGTCTTCCGCTTCTGGATCGACGACATTCGGCAGGTGGGCGTCCACCTGATGGGCCGAAAGCTGTACGAGACGATGCTGTACTGGGAGACGACCGAGCGGTCTTCGTTCGACGACGCGGAGATCGAGTGGGCCGACTTGTGGAACCCACTCCCGAAGGTGGTGTTCTCCACCACGCTCTCGGCGGTCCAGGGCAGCGCCCGCCTGGCTTCGGGCGGCCTGGCGGAGGAGATCGAGCGGTTGCGCGCCGAGCCGGCGGAGGGCGAGATCGCGATCGGCGGCGCGACGCTGGCCGCCGAGGCGGCCGCGCTGGGCCTGATCGACGAGTACCGGACCATGGTCTACCCGGTGCTGGTCGGCGGCGGAATTCCGTACTTCCCCCGGAGCGAGCGCCGGGTGGACCTGGAGCTAATCGAGACCCGCACCTTCAGCTCGGGCGTGGTCTACCTGCGCCACCGCGTGGTGCGCTAGGTAGGGACGGCCGGATGCGGCCCCTCGGGCGTCCCGCGCGAGCGAGGACCTCGCGGAGCGCGAAGCCTGTCGGGCAGTTCGTGCCATTCGGTCCTCACCCGGGCATTCGTCAGCGAGCTGGTGACACCTGCTCGCCTGGGGCGCGAATGACACAGCCGCCCAGGGTGTCCGTGCAGGAGACACCATCGCGACGTGGATGGCGAGCTGACGAGCTCCCGCCTGGTGAGCAGTTGTCATTTCCCGAGCGTGGGTCGGTGTCCCTACCACTTCATTGTCGGGCCTGGCTGCGCCATGCTTGACGACGTGAAGAACGCAACGATCGCGAGCGAGGACGGCCGCCCGGGGCTACTGCGGCGTCGAGTCGAGCTGGTCCTGGGCGTGGCCGGCCTCGCGATCGGCATCGCGGTGTTCTCGTGGACGTTCGATCACTGGACGGGGGCGAAAGTCGGCGGTGTGGTGGACCCCAGCCTGCTCGGCCTCGCCGGGTTCGGGCTCCTCTTCGCATCGGCCGCCCTGCTGATGGTTCGCCACCTCTTTCCGGCCCTCGCCCTGGGGCCGATGCCACTGACCATGGTGGAGCGACTGGTGGAGGCTATCCGTGCATCCGGGCCGGGCCTGGCGTTCGACAGCGCCCGCGGCGGCCGGGTGGGCGACGTGCTGATCTTGACGGGCTGGATCGATGCCGAGGTCTACCCAGGCGGACTGGTCGTCAAGCCGGTCGGGTTGCCACACCAGATCGTGCGGGCCGACGAGATCACGAGTGTCCGCCGCGTCCGATGGAAGCTTGGGTCCGCCCTCGAGGTGCGGCATACCGGCGCCGGCGCTCGGTCGCCCCTCGTCCTCGAGCTGGCCCGCGACAGCGATCTCGATTCGGTCCTTCGCGAGATCTCCCGCCCGGCGGCGCGTCGCCACGGCGATCGTCGTGCTCAACCTGCGTCGTCGATTGGTGGCGGGCCGCTGGCGACGGTTCGCGGCGCCTCGGCCTGGATTGCAACGCCCTGGATTGCCACGCTGGCGATGCCGCGCTACATGGCCGGCGCGTTCCTGAGCCCGGCACGGTTCCCACGGCTGGTCGTGGTGCATCGGTTGGTTCAGTGCGCAGTGGCTGCGGCGCTGGTCGTGCGTGGGCCGTCGGTCACGGCCGACTTCGGCCCGTTTGGCATCGCGTGGATGACGATGTTGGGCCTGATCGTCGGTTCGAACCTCTGGGCGCTCGCGGAGCGCCGCTAGCGGCGGCAGTTCGTGCCATTCGGTCCTCACCCGGGCATTCGTCAGCGAGTTGGTGTCAACTGCTCTCCTGGGGCGCGAATGACACAGCCGCTCAGGGAGTCCGTGCGGGAGTCACCATCGCGGCGTGGATGCAAGCGTGACGAGCTCCCGCGTGGCGAGCATCTGTCGCTTTCGAGGTCCCACGCAGGTGCCCCGCGTCAGGCCGGACGTGCCGCCCGCGCCGCCCCCGTCGCCGCGGGCCTCGCGCCCTCGCCCATCCCCCCGCCCCCGCGCGCCAGCACAAGCACCGTCGCGATCGTGATGAGCGCCATCGCGTAGGACCCAACCACCCCCAGCACCCCGCCCACCGGCAGCGCCGCGTGGATTGCCGGCGTCGGCGGCACGGCGGCCAGCACGTTGAGCGTGAAGACCACCGAGAGCGCCAGCCAGAGCCCCACTGCGCGGCGGTCCGGGAAGGCCAGCGGCAGCATCGCCACAGCCACGAACGCGTAGCGCTCGTGCATCGTCGTCAGCGTCATCAGCGCGGCCAGCTGCGCCGCCGCCACCCCCCACGCCAGCGTCCGCGGCGTGGGCGAGCGGAGGACGGCCAGGAAGATCGGCAGCTCGAACAGGACCGCCAGGATCAGCCCGATCTGGCGAAACGTGAGCAGGCCGCCAACCGTGTCGCTGTCGATGGCGAACTCCCCGTTGGACGCCACCACCTGGATGATCCACCACGGGTTCCAGGCCCGGAGCGAGAGCACCCCAAACGGCCCGTCCTGGTTCGCGGCGAGGTTAGCCAGCCACGCCTGCGGCCCGCCGGCCGCCAGGAACGGCAGCCACAGCACCACGATGGTCAGCAGGCCCGCCGCCACCGGCCGAACCAGCCCGCGCGGCCCCAGGCGCCCCAGGTACCAGGCCCCGTACGGCACCAGCAGCACCACCGCCTGCGGCTTGGTCGTGACCATCGCCGCCAGCGCCACCGCCGCCCAGCCGAGCCGGCCCGCCGAGATCAGGAGCCAGGCCACCACGGCGGCCAGCCCATAGATCGAATCGAACTGGCCCCACCAGGCCGAGATATGAATCAGCGCCGGGTGGAGGAGGAGTGCTGCCGCGGCGGCGAAGGCCCAGCGCGGTCGCGCGCGCAGCCCGTAGCCAACGGCCAGCGCCAGCCCGATGTCGGCGACCACGCCCGGCACCTTGAGCGCCCCAAACACCGTTGGATCCGACATGTCAGCCGAGGCGCGGAGAGCCGGCTGCACCAGGCTGAGGCCCCCCCAGATCCAGGGCACCAGGGCGGGGTAGACCAGCCCGTCGTCGTAGATGGTGGTGAAGCCGCCGGTCGCGATCCCGTGCGCCCAGCGCGCGAAGCCCTCCAGGTCGGGCAGGAGCCCGGGGACGGGCAGCAGCGCGACGCGGATCAGCAGCCCGGCGACGACCGGGAGCAGCAGCGCGACGGGCAGGGGGATGCCGGAAGGGAGGCGGGCCGCAGGCGGAGCCGCGGCGGTCCCGCCGCGTGCGGCAGCGTGCCGTGGGTCCAGAACGGCGGGCGAGTTGGGCACCGGTCCCGTCGCCGGTCCAATCTCAGGCCCGGCGAGCGGCCCAGTAGCGCTCGGCGGAGCCATTCACGCCGCCCAGCGCGCCGATCTTCTGGCCGTTGCCGCGGACCGCATCTGCCATCTCCAGCGTGCTGCCGAAGAGCCGATCGATCTGGCTCTCGTAGAGCGTGATGCCGGTGATCTTGCGCTCCAGCGTGTCGGAGATATCGGCGAACTCGGGGACGAGGGCAAGGTCCGCCGGGATGCCGGTGAGCACGTCCGCGGGGAGGTCACCGATGGCGTTGAAGTTGCCCCACCAGGCGTACGGGAAGTCCTCGTAGAACTGCACCCGGCCAGCGTAGTCCGGCCCCGGCATGACCCACTTGCGGCCCTCTGCCAGGAGGCTGATGCCCGCGTTCCGGACCAGCTGGTGGTCCACGTGGTTGCCGATGGCGAGCGGGACGTAGACCTGCTGTGGCTCCAGGCGCGCGATCTCGCGGCGCAGAATTGCCGTGACGTCCAGATCGTCCTCGCGGACCTTGCCCAGGAGCTGCTCGTCGCCTTCGTAGCCGCGAAAGACCGCGTCCGGGAGGTCCAGGAAGACGACCGACGCCTCCGCGAAGTACGCGAAGCGCTCGTCCTCGATCCGCCGGCGCGCCATGACGTCGCCCGCGGCGGCGGCCTCCATGATCCCGTCGGTCATCACCGCCCCCTGCGTGGGGACGTTGTCGATCAGCGGCTGCCCGGCGAGCGCCTTGTTGCGGATGCTGGCGCGCCGATACCAGGATGCTCGCTGCCAGAAGCGCTTGGCCGCCGCGTCGGCGTCCTCCTGCGTGGCATTCAGGCGATCCGTGGTGGCGGCCCACGGCGGGGTGGCGCCTGGGTCCTCATTGGTCGGCCAGTCCGCGCGGATGTCGGCGCGGTTGAACGCCTCGCTCGCCGGCCAGATGGCCTTGCTGCCGAAGCCGAGGGCCTCGCGCTGGTAGCCGGTCAGCCCGGCGACGTTGCCGGCGCCCGAGAAGACCGTGATGATCGTGACGTTCTGCCCAAGCTCGCGCAGCGTGGCCACCAGGCCACCGCAGGACAGGGCGACATCATCCGGGTGCGGGGCGAGAAACACATGGGTCATGGCCGGGCGAGTATACCGACCCCAGCGAGCGCGAGGGCAGCCTACGACGGGCCCGGCGGCGCCGCCTGAGGACAGGCCGTTCGGACGCCTACTTGCTGGGGCTGGGCGCGGTCGAGGGGGCGGTACTCGCCGCAGCCGACGGGGCGACGCTGGCCGCAGCCGAAGCCGACGGCTTGGCCGTGATGCTGGGCTTTGGCGTGGGCGCGGCGGTGACCACGGGCGCTGGCGTGGGGATTGGCGTCAGCGTGCCCCCAACGCCCAGCAGCAGGCCGTTGAACAGGATGAGCACGAAGACCGCGACGGCCGCCAGCACGAACACCTTGGAGGCCCGGTCCGTGACGTGGATGGCCCCCTCGGTGGGTCCACCACCGCTTCCGGCCGTCGCCGCGTCGTTGCGGCCCAGGCCGCCACGCGGGCCCTTGCCCGGACGGCTGCCGGAGCCCGCGGCCGTCGCGGGCCGCGCCATCTCCTGGTCACTGTCGCCCTGGTCGGCGTCGGAGTCGTCGAAATCGTCGTCGAAATCGTCGCGCGGCTTGTCGCTCATGCGGTCGGGGTCACTCCCTCGCGGCCGGCCCCCGCTCTGTGGGCGCCCGGCTGGCGCGCGAAGTGTACCGAAGGGGCGAATCACGCGCGCGCCCGATCGGTTCGGGTTGCCTGGTTGGCCCTCGGGCCGCCAACTGGCAGCGCCATCTCCGACGATCTGGCGCCCACCGCCGCTCGCTTGACCTTCGAGCCACTCGAAGGTATACGGTTCGGACGTGAGAACCGCCGAGCTGGCCCGCCGCGCCGGGATCGCCCCGTCCGCCGTGCGCTGGTACGAGTCGGCGGGCGTCCTGCCGCGCCCGACCCGCCGGCCCAACGGCTACCGCGAGTACGGCGAGCTGGATGTGGCGCGCGTCAGGCTCGTGACCAGCCTGCGCCGCCTGGGCCTCGCCCCCGCCGATGCCGGTCGCCTCGCGCGACTCTGCCTGGAACGCGGCGCCGTGGATCCGGATCTCAGGCCGCTGCTGGCGGCCCAGCGCGACGCCATCGCCCGCCAGCGCGCGGATCTGGACCGCCTCGACGCCGAGCTTACCGATCTCGAGGACACCATCGCGGCTGCCAGTCGCGCCGCAGCACAGGAGCGACCCATGCCCGCCCAGCCCATCCGCGTCCTCTTCGTGTGCACCGGGAACTCCGCCCGGAGCCAGCTTGCCGAGGCCCTGCTGACCCGGATGGGGCGCGCCGACTTCGAGGTGGCCTCTGCGGGCACCGAGCCCAAGGGCGTGAACCCGTACTCCATCCGCGTCCTCGCGGAGCAGGGCATCGACTGGTCGGCGGCCACCAGCAAGTCCACGATGGAGTTCGTGGGGCAGCCCTGGGACTACGTGATCACCGTCTGCGACCGCGCCCGGCAGTCCTGCCCGGTCTTCCCCGGCGAGCACAACAAGCTCCACTGGGGCCTGGAGGACCCGGCAGAGGCCCAGGGCACCGACGAGCAGAAGGCCGCCGCCTTTCGCCACACGGCCGTGGAGCTGACCCATCGACTTCGCCCGTTTGTCGAGGTGGCGCTGCGCGCCGCCGGCCGAACCCCGGGCGCCGGCGCCCACCACGCATGACCAGATCGGCCGCGACCCTCGCCACGCCGACCGATCGTTTGCGTCGCCTCCGGTTCCTGGATCGCTATCTCACGGTCTGGATCTTCCTGGCCATGGCCCTCGGCGTGGCGCTTGGCGTCCTGGTGCCGGGCGTCGTGGGCCTGCTGGACCGGCTCAGCGTGGGCACCACGTCCATCCCGATCGCCGTGGGCCTCATCGTGATGATGTACCCGCCGCTGGCCAAGGTGCGCTACGAGGAGATGGGCCGCGTCTTCCGGAACACCCGCGTCCTGGTCCTCTCGCTGGTCCAGAACTGGGTCATCGGCCCGCTGCTGATGTTCGCGCTGGCGGTGCTGTTCCTGCGCGACCAGCCGCAGTACATGGTGGGCCTGATCATGATCGGCCTCGCCCGCTGCATCGCCATGGTCATCGTCTGGAACGACCTGGCCCGCGGCGACCCCGAGTATTGCGCCGCCCTGATCGCGTTCAACTCGCTCTTCCAGGTGCTCTTCTACTCGGTCTTCGCCTACGTCTTCATCACGATCCTGCCCACGTGGCTGGGACTGCCCGGGCTGGCCATCGACATCACCATCGGCCAGATCGCGGGCAGCGTCGCCATCTACCTGGGTGTCCCGTTCCTCGCCGGCTTCCTGACCCGGCGGGTGCTCATCGCCCGCCGGGGCCGGGCCTGGTACGAGGGCACGTTCGTCCCCCGGATCAGCCCGCTCACGTTGATCGCCCTCCTGTTCACCATCGTCGTGATGTTCTCGCTCAAGGGCGAGAACATCGTCGCGCTGCCGCTCGACGTGGTCCGGGTGGCAATCCCGCTGCTCATCTACTTCGTGGTGATGTTCCTCGTCACGTTCCTGCTGAGCGTGCGGGCCGGCGCCACCTACGGGCAGACGGCGGCCCTCTCGTTCACCGCCGCATCGAACAACTTCGAGCTGGCGATCGCCGTGGCCGTGGCCACCTTCGGGATCGGGAGCGGGGCGGCGTTCGCGGCCGTCATTGGCCCGCTCGTGGAGGTGCCCGCGCTGATCGGGCTGGTCAACGTCGCGCTCTGGCTGGGTCGCCGGTTCTATCCCGAATCCATGTCGCGCATGCTCCCGGTGGTGAACCGCTGAGGGCGCGCCCGCGGATTCGCTGATCGCCACGCCCTCGGCGCGGCAGTGCCATGCTGGTCACATGAGCTCTTCGGCGTCCCCGGAGTCCCCGGTCATCATCGACCTGCCCATCACCGGCATGGACTGTCAGGATGAGGTGCGCCATATCGAGGCGGCCGTCGGCGTCCTCGACGGGGTCCTGGAGGTCCACGCGCTCCTGTCGTCCAATCGGACCACCGTTCGATTCGACCCGACCAGGGTGACGCCCGCGCGCATCCAGCAGGCCATCGAATCCACCGGCTGCGGCGTGGCTCCGGCCGTGGATGCGAGCCCGGACGGGGCCCCGGCCGCTGACGCCGGCGACCCGCGCACCGGCCTCGCCTCCTCCCGCCGCGACGTGGGCCAGGTCATCGGCTGGGCGGCGCTGGGCGGCGTCGCCGCGGTGGTGATCCTCGCGTCGGTGGGGGAGCGGCTGGGCCTGTTCGATGCCGTACTGCAGTCGTTCCCCTGGTGGGTCCCCGCCGCCGCCATCGTGCTGGGCGGCTGGAAGGTATTCCGCGGCGTGGCCCGGGCGGCCCGTCGCCTGGAGGTCACCGGCCACACCCTGATGACCGTGGGCGTGGTCGGCTCGGCCGCCATCGGCCAGTGGACAACGGCGGCCCTGATCGTCTTCTTCATGCGCTTCGCCGACTACCTCGAGGAGCTCACCACCGAGCGCAGCCGCGCCGCGATCCAGGCCCTGGTGGGGCTGCAGCCCGCCACCGCGCGCGTCCTGCGCGGCGCCGACGAGGTGGAGATCCCCGTGGGCCAGGTCCGCGCCGGCGACATCGTCATCGTCCGGCCTGGCGAACGAATCCCGGTGGACGGTGAGGTCGTCGAGGGTGCCTCCCCCGTGGACCAGGCGGCCATCACCGGCGAGAGCGTGCCGGTGGACAAGGCGGCCGGCGACGCAGTCTTTGCCGCGACCGTGGCCCAGGCCGGCTACATCCGCCTCCGGGCCACCGCCGTGGGCCGTGACACCACCTTCGCGCGGATCGTCCGCCTCGTCGAGGAGGCGGAGGCGCATCGCGCCCCCGTCCAGCGCTTCGCGGACCGGTTTGCCGGCGTCTACCTGCCCACGGTGCTCGTGATCGGGCTGGTGACGTACCTCGCGACGCAGAACGTCGTGAATGCGGTGGCCGTCATCGTGGTCGCGTGCGCCTGCGCCATCACCATGGCGACGCCCGTGGTGGTGCTGGCCAGCGTGGGCAATGCTGCTCGGCGCGGGCTCCTGGTCAAGGGCGGGGCGGCGCTGGAGCGGCTGGCCCGCGTGGATGCGGTGCTGATCGACAAGACCGGGACGGTCACGTTCGGCCGGCCGGTGGTCACCGATGTGGTGCCCACGGACGGCGCAGACGCGGACTACCTCCTCGCGATGGTGGCCACGCTCGAGACGCGCAGCGAGCACCCGCTGGCGCGGGCCATCGTGACGGCGGCGCGCGAGCGAGGGCTCTCCATCACGCAGCCCGACGCGTTCACCCCGGTCCCGGGGCAGGGCGTGACCGGCGTGGCCGCGGGCCAGGACGTCGCCGTCGGGAACCGCCGCCTGCTGGCGGCCTGGGGCATCGAAGCCAACGAGGGGGTCGAAGGCCGGGCGGGCGACCTCGAGTCCCAGGGCAAGACGGTCTTCTTCGTGGTCGCCAGCGGCGCCGTGGTGGGCCTGGTGGCGCTCGCCGACACGGTCCGCCCGGACGCGCGCGAGGCCCTGGCCCAACTCCGCCGGCTGGGTGTGAAGGAGCTGATCCTGCTCACCGGCGACAACGCCGCCGTCGCCCGCGCCGTGGCCGCCGAGCTGGGGATCGACTTCCGTGCGGAGCTCCTGCCGGAGCACAAGATCGCCGCGGTGCGCGAGCTCCAGGGCCGGGGCCGCGTGGTGATGATGGTGGGCGACGGCGTCAACGACGCGCCGGCGCTGGCCCAGGCGGACGTTGGCGTCGCGATGGGCGTCGCCGCGTCGGCCGTCGCGATCGAGGCGGCCCACGTGGCGCTCCTGCGCGACGACTGGTCCCTGGTGCCGGCCGCCATTCGGCTGGGCCGTCGGGGAGCCGGGACCATCCGCCAGAACCTGGGCTTCGCGGCGGTCTACAACGTGGTTGGGATCAGCCTGGCCGCCGTCGGGATCCTGCCGCCGGTCTGGGCCGCGGCCGCGCAGTCGCTGCCCGACGTGGCGATCATGCTCAACTCCGCGCGGCTGCTCCGCGCGCGGATCGACTAGGTTCGCCAGGCGCCGAGCGGCGCCTCAGGCGTCCCGGACCAACGGGAAGATCAGCCCGGCGACACCGGACCAGAACGTCAGCAGGCCAAACAGCCCGATGACCGTCGCCGGCCCCAGCACCTCGCCCAGGATCCCGGCCAGGGCAATCCCCAGGGTCATGGCACCAAACGTCAGCGAGTAGCGCAGGCCGATCACCCGGCCCATCAGTTCGGGTGGGGTCCGCTGCTGGAAGAGTGTCTGGCTGGGGATCACGAAGATCAGGTTGCCAATCCCAACCCCGAAGATCAGGCCCAGGGCCAACCCCAGGTTGCCCGTCAGGCTCATTGCTGCCACCAGGGCGCCCGTGATCATGTAGCCGACGATCACCATTCGCCCCAGCCCCATCCGGGCGCCGATCAGGCCCACGGCGAACCCGCCGAAGAGGTTGCCCACGCCGATCCCGGCCTCCAGGAACGAGTAGATCGCTTCGGGGCCCATCGTGACGCCGCCGATCGTGTCGCGCGCATACAGCGGCAGGAGCGTCAGGACGATCCCGATCATCACCTGGCCCACGACGGCCTGGATGGTGTTAGCGAGGAGCACGGTCTCGCCGCGCAGGAATTGCCAGCCGGCCTCCGCCTCGTGGAGGACGGCCCAGCGCCCAGGCGCGCGCGTGACGCCCGGCTCGACCGCCCCAACCTCGGCTTCGGGCGCCCCGGCCTCGACGCCGCCGGCCTCCGCCCCTCCCTCAGCGGCGTCAACCGAATCGCGTGATGCGCTCCGCATCGCCGTGAGGGACCGCACCAGCGGTCGAACCACGATCGAGAAGATCAGCAGCGCGCTGGCCCCGTACGTCGCGCCGTCGATCCAGAACGCCAGGGGGAGCGAGGCTCCCAGGAACGCCACGAACAACCCCGCCAGCGGGTAGCCGGCAATGTCCGCAATGGTCTCGCCCACCCATAGCGCGCTGTTGGCGGCCAGGAGGTCGTCCTCGTCCACAATCCGGGTAAGCGCTGAGACTCGTGCCGGCCGGAAGAAGATGCTGATGGCCGTGACCAGGAAGACGAGCGGGAAGATCAGCAGCAGGTTGGTGACCGCCGCGATCGGTATGGCCATAACCAGCGCGGCCCGGAGCAGGTCGCTGACGATCATCACCTCGCGGGCGTCCCACCGATCCACGAACGCGCCGGCGATGGGGCCCAGGAAGAGGTTGGGCAGCGTGGTCACCACCAGGACGGCCGCCACCGCGATGGGCGAGTCCGTCAGCTGGAGCACCAGGAAGAGGAGCGCCACCTGGTGGACGCGGTCGCCGAAGAGGCTGATCAGCTGGCCCGCCCAGAGCGCCGAGAACGAGCTGTTGAGGCTGAGCTTGACGTACGGGTGGTCGCGGATGCGCTCGGCAATCTGCGCCAACGTGGGGAACGCGGGGGCCGCAGCCCCGGCCCGACGGCCGGCCGAAGCCGACGGCGCAGCGCTTGGAACGGCCGGCAGGCTGCGCGACGGGACAGCCGAGCCCGAGGCCCCCGCTCCCAGCACCAGCGAGCGCTCAAGCGTGGACGCTTCCGACAGCCCCGCCGTCAGGCCGCTGCCGGACGGGCGTCGGCGCCGCCAGACCGTGGCTCGGATCGCCTGGTTCGTGCGGCCCCGGCCCAGTACCGCGCCGAACAGGAAGAGCGCCAGCCCCGACGTCAGGAAGATGTCGCCCAGCGAGGCCACGTTGCGGATGAACGGCAGTGGGATCGGGATGACGTCGCCCAGGAAGCCCAGCCGTGTGATGAACGTGCTGTCCAGCTGGGCGGGGAGGATCACGTGGAACGCCGCACCCATGTCGGCGGGCGTGAACCCCGCCGCCGCCAGCGCCGACGCCCAGACCGTCATGTGGCCGCCGTTGATGAGGACGACCAGCGTGTTGCTGGCGATGCCCGTGAAGGCCAGCGTCATGCCTGGGTGACGGCGATTCGCCCAGAGGCCGACCAGGAGGAGGCCAAAGAAGAAGAAGTAGAGCGGGAGCCGCAGCGCCTCCACGATGCCGATGCCGGCCGCCAGGGCGGCTTCGGTCACGTAGCGGCCAGCCAGGGCCGCGAAGATCAGGGCGGTCCAGCGCAGGCGGATGCGGGCGAGGTTGAGGATGTCACCGCCGGCCAGGAGCCCCAATGCCAGGCCCGCGATGATGCCGCCGATCAGCACGGCGTCACGGTCCGGTGCGGTGCTCCTGTGCGCGTTGGCGAGGCCAGACGGTGCATCGGGACATGATGGGGTGCGGTGCGGTCCCGCTCAACCCGGAGAGATGGCCCACCGCCGTGGGGACGCGTGGCGGTTGGGCTAATTGGGCTTCGGATCACCCGGCTGCTGGTCCACCATCCGCGCGGCCGCCTGGCCGATCAGCGGGATCAGCTTGGGCTCCATCTTGCGGCCGGCGTCCGGGACGCCTTCGGCCCAGCTCGTCTTGACGAAGGCATCCACCACCACCGGGTCGAACTGGACCCCGGCGAACTTCCTGAGCTCGCCCAGCGCCTGCTCGGCCGTCAGGGGGGTCATCCGGTACGGTCGGGCGGCCGTCATGGCTTCGAAGGCATCCGCAACGTGGAGGATCCGTGCCAGCCGAGGGATCTCGTCGCCCACCAGGCGGTCCGGATAGCCGGAGCCGTTGTACCACTCGTGGTGGTGGCGGATGATCGGAAGCTCGGGGGCCAGCTTCTCGACGGGGGCGATGATCTGGGCGCCCAGCACCGGGTGGGCGTTCATCAGGATCCGCTCCTCGCGGGTCAGGCGGTCCTGCTTCAGGAGGACCGCGTCCGGGACGCCGATCTTGCCCACGTCGTGGAGCAGGCCGCCCCACTCCAGCGCTTCCAGGTCATCCGGCGAGAGGCGCAGCTCGCGCCCGATGTCCACGGCGATCTGCTTGACGCGCCAACTGTGCTTGCTCGTGAACGGGTCGCGCTTGTCCACGGCCTCGGCCAGGGCGCCGATGGTCTGGGTGAACATGTCGCGCATCTCCACGAACCGGTGGTACGCGACGCGGGTGGTGTACAGCGGGAGGGCGAACAGGAGGGTGGTCCACCAGCCGGCGTTGGGGAGCGAGAAGGTTCTTGCCATCAACCAACCGAGGGGGGCCAGCGCCACCACATTCGTCCTGAAGTGCCTAGTGTCGTTCATGATGAACTCTCGGAATGATGCGCCGCCCTTGAGGGCCACAAGCTCCGCGACGATGACAAGATTCAGACTGAAGTAGACCAGCGAGCCGATCAGAGTTGCGACGAGGTCCATTGGCAGGTCGTTCCCGTCGCCCCTTAGAGTCCCCATGACGGCCGCGGCAGTCACCACTGGCAGGACAATACCGGCATGGTTGGTCAGGGTCCCGTACCAGGCAACCCGACCTCGGATCTCCCGCATTTCCGTTGTCCCGACTAGGGCGATCCACGCGCCTGCAGTCGGCCCTCCCAAATTGGTGGCAGCCATCAACGGTGCAATTGAAACTGCCAACTGGACTCCCCTGGGTAGCCTTACCGGCAGCGCCGAAGCGAAAAGGGTCACCAGCGTCCAGAAGATCACACCCGCCAGACGCTCGGCTTCGGAGGCGCCCGCCGCTGCGTCCCACCGGATCGCGATCCGGCCGTCTATTGGAAACAGAAAACTCGTGACAACGAGTGCGACTGCACCCATCGTCACGAGTCCTGCGATGTAGAGCTTCAGAGAACGCGTCATCCGGCCCCTACGTGTTCCTGTCGACTGCGACTCTAGCTTGTGGCCCAGTCGAAGGGGAAGTATGGACCTTTGGTGCTTCAGAAGCCCCTCAGTGATGCCCCACCAGATAGGGCAATGGCGCCGACCGTGCTTAGGGTGACGGCCAAACGCATGATTCGAGCCTTCATCGTACGTCTCCGACGATCAACTAAGGAAGGCCCTAGAACCCCTTAAGGGTGCGGTTCGGCTGCACGCTCGCTCCTCCTTGCGGCCTTCGTGCGCGTGCACGAAAACCGACCTGACACAGTGGTCGGTCGGTTGCACTACTCGCTCAGCCCCACCCTAAGTGCCCAGTTCAGGTGGTGCGTCAGCGCGTTCCGAGCGCGTTTGCCTTCCTAGTACTGAAGTACTACGAAGACCACGAAACTGTAGGAAGTTCGATGTGCACCGGTCAATACGCAGACCTACCTATCCGCACCAAACCCCACCACAGAGAGAGCCGCAGATCTCTCGGTTCAGAACGTCGTCAGGGCCGGCGGATCAAGGTCCAAGTCCAGCCGCATGGAAGTTGCGTAGTGTCCGTACTGCTCAGCGGCCGCGGCATGAGATCCCTCCAGCCTGTACAGCCTTAGGAGGCTCTCCTCGATCTCGTGGGCCCCTGGATCGATCGCCAACGCTCGCCGCGCGATTTCAGCACCTCGACGGAAGTGCCCTGTTGCGGAGTCAAGTCGCACACCCTCTTCGATCGCATGCAGGTACGCTGCGTGGATCGTGTCGCGATGGTCACTCGCCCAGTCCTCGTAGGCGAAGTCCATCGCAAAGCGATCCTTGTACAGTCCGCTGAGTTCAACGACCTCGTCTGGAGTCGGCGGCTTGCTGAGGCGCTCGAGCGCTGCGGCGCACCGCGACGATCGGGAGCCGACGAGTCCCTCATTGAGCCAAACCAGCTCTGAATCGTGATTGATGTAGCCCGGCGAAAGGTCTTCAACGTACTCCGGCTCGAAGACCCGGCGCAGGAAGTAGATCGTCTGGTTGAGCGAGTTCAGGGCCTCATCTGGTGCCATGTCCGGCCACATGGCATCCAACACCTCATCTCTCGGCGCTGTGAAGGCGGGCTTCGTCAGAAGCAGGCACAGAAGCGCAAGGACCTTCCTGCGAATGAGCCGAGCCGAAAGCGGCTCGCCGTCCTTGTAGACGACGACGCGTCCCTGGTCATCGACGAAGATCCGAGGCGCTAGACGGTGTGCGAGTCGGCGGCCGAGGTCGCGGTCTGGGCTGCCTGACGGGCACAGTTTGGCGGCGCGCCGGAGGCGACGAATGTCATTAGCCGACCCAATCCGATCCAGGAGTCGTGCCGCGAGGACCCGCTGTCGCGACTCGTTCGAGTCAACGAGTCGGCGCAATGCTGGCCGCCATCGCTCTGGGCGACGGCTGGCCTCCTCGACGATCTTCGCCAGGAGCTCCGGTGTTACCTCCCCAATCCGTGACAGAACGTGCTCGGCAACCACGCTTAACGCAGCCGGGTTCGTCTCGAGGACGGAAGCAAGTTCCTCGCCGAGTCCGTCGGCCTCGGCCCTTACAGCGTCCAAGACCCGGCAGTAGGCAACAAGGCTCTCCGCACCTTGGCACCGAGCATGGAGGAGGGCGATGCGGACCAAGTCCCCAGCGAGTGGATCGGTCGCCGCGACCGCGAAGTGCGCAGCGAGAGTGAGGCGCCAGGCTTCTCTGCCAGGCACCCCGCATAGCGCTGCGACTCGGACCCGGTCAAGACACGCCGCCGCCTCGTCTAATCGCCCCTCCCGAATCGCAAGTTGGCAAGACGCCAGACTGATCTTCTCCGCGATTTCCGTGTTGCTGGCATCCGTCCCTGCCGACGCTTCAGCGATCAAGGCCTTTGCGCACCCAGGATCTCCGAACATGGCTTCTACCGCCGCAAACTCCGCCACAACTTCGGCTGGAGGATGCCCATCGGCATCGGTTCGACAAGCCCGAAACGCGGAGCGCCCGCTCTCTGAGCCCTCCGACATCGTCAGGGCCCAGGCCTCGATCGACGACGCTGTTGGTAGCTCTGCGGCGGCGTCTACGGTCCGCAGAATCGCCCGTGCTTCGATCGCCGCCTCCAGTGCCTCGCGAGGTCGGCCGATTGCTCGCCAGAGTTCGGCCGCATTCAGCAGGGCAATGCCCTGATACCGGAGCGAGCCACGGTCCGCGCTCTGGCGAGCGAGTCTCATTGCCGCGTTCGCGACTCCCGGCAAGTACCCGTCGACTGAGGCATCAATGAGGTCGGCTGTTAGCTCGGCAATCTGGCCAATCTGTGGATCGTGAGCCCGGCTCTGCAGGTCCCGCGCCAAGCGGCGGGCCTCCTCGAACCCTGCCGTCGCGATGAGGACCGAAATAAGGTTGCCGGCGGCGGCTTCGTCCAGATCGCCAAGTTCGACTGCCCGCCTGGCGAGTTCTTGAGCCCGATGGGAATCGTTGTCCGCGAGCGCGAGCCTAGACAGGATCACCGCCGAACCCGGATCCGACGATCTCGCGACTTCCACGAACCGCGCTGCAATGGCGTACTGGCCTGTCGCCATGATCTCGCCGAGGGCTCGCTCAAGCATCTCCGCAACCCGGTCCACATCCCCGGCCGCCGTGTAGTGCGTGCAGGCGACGATCCAATCGCGTTCCTCGGCTGCGCGGGCAACAACCCGATGAAGCTCCGTGAGTGCGTCGACGCCAATCTCCCGCGTCAGGCGCGCAAGGAGGAACTCGCGGACCAGTGGGTGAAAACGAAAGGAGGACCGGTTGGTGGTCATTCTCGCGAGGAGCCCCCAGCGCTCAGAGCTCACGATCTGCTTGCGTGCCATCGCAGATCCAATCCCCGCTACGACCGCTGCGAGTTCTACGTCCACACTCTCCAGAACTGAGATTCGCATCAGGAATGCCTGGTCCGTGACCGTCAGGCTGCCGACTACCTCCTCGGCGAGGAAGTCGTAGAGGTCTCCGTCGGCGGCCGAGAGGGATCGGATGAACTCTCGAGCCTCGGCCTTGCTCCGGGATCGGAGTGCCGCCTCAACGAGTTGCAGCGATGCAGCCCACCCCTCAGTCCGCCCCGCGAGTTCAGCGATTGATTCGGCGTCTAACGGTCGCCCAAAGGTCTCTTGGAACAGCTGGGCCGTCTCGGCTTCATCGAAGCGCAGCTCATTGGCCGTGAGTTCCGCCACCTCGCCAAGCGATCGGAGGCGCGCGAGAGACAGGCTAGGTGTCCGTCTACTTGCCAGAACTACGCTCAGTCGCTCAGGTCCACGTCGAAGAATGTCCGAAACCAAAGTGATGACATCCGAGGAGTCGTCAACCAGATGAAAGTCGTCTAGGAACAGCAGGGCGCCGTTCTCCGCGAGCTTGCCAAGGCCGTCGAGAAGGAGCGCGACGACGGCTTCTCGCGTGGGTCTGTCATCGTCGAGCCGAAGAAGCATCGGCTGGATCTCGGCGCCGAACTGAGGATCATGCTCCTGGCAGGCCGCAATTAGACCCGAGATGAAAGCAAGCCCGTTGCCATCAGCCGACTCCAGTCGATACCAAAGGGTCCGGAGTCGAGTCCTCCGAGCGAAGTCGGCAAGCAGTGTTGTCTTCCCGTACCCGGCCTCCGCGGTTATGAGAACAAGCCGACCGTTGGATTTCGAATGCAGCCACTCCAGCAGGCGCGGCCGCTCGAGCGTTTCCGTCCGAAGCGGCGGTGGTTGCACCTTGCCGCGGCGCACCGCGTTGGAGCCCGGGCTTGCCGATCCAGCCCGACCGGCGGCAGCAGCCGCTGCGGGCAACCGGACCGGCTGGCCGGACGTCGCGTCACGGCCTGCAAGATCGGTAAGTTCAGATTGGGACGAAGACATGGTCTCATCCTGATCTGCCCGACTCAACGCCGGCTTATCTGCTCCCGACTGGTCCCAATCAGCCATCTCTGCTCAGACCCGAGGGCGTCAGCCCTCGTATTCGAACCCGATCTTGAGCTCCACCCGGTACTCGACGATCTCGCCGTTCTCGACGACTGCCGTGGACTGGACCACGTCGACCGTCTTGATGTTCCGGACCGTCTTGGAGGCGGTGGCCACCGCTCGTCGGGCGGCGTCGCTCCAGGATGTGGGGCTGGTTCCAACCATTTCCCGAATAATGATCACGCCCATCAGTCTCCTCCCGGTCCGCGCCGGCCGGGATCACCGGCCCGTGCTCCGGGCAGTCTAGCCCGGCGAGGTCCCGCCGCAGCGCAGGATCGTGATGCCACGGACGCTCAGGTCTTGGCACGGGCCGAAGCGCGCGCGGGTGGCGTCCACGATCGATGCCTGCACGTCGAACGAGTAGTAGTGGAAGGCGACCAGGAGCAGCGGCCCGCCGGCGGGGATCGCCTGGATGTCGGCCGCGTCCTTGATCCAGTGCAGGTCGCGGATCTCGGCCGGGAGGGATTCGGTGGGCGCTGGGACCCCGTAGGCATTGCCCAGCGTGACGATCCAGTCGTCACGCTCGAACTGCTCGACCAGCGCGATCCGATCCCCAGACAGGCCTGCCTGCTGCTGGTCGCGGAGGATGGTCGCCGCCTCGCGCCACTGGTCGAGCGTCCCGTACAGGGTGCGCTGCGGCGTGCTCACGGCCAGCGCGCCGATCACGATCGCCAGCACGATGCCGGTGGGCGGGGCCAGCCGGCCGAAGGGGACTGTCAGGGCGACGCCCAGGCCCAGGTACAGGAGGGGCATCAGGCTGAGGATTGACCGGTAGTGGAGTGTTGGCGAGCCCACCAGCGACTGGCCCACCGCCGCGGTCCCCGCCAGGCTCAGCAGCCCCAGCGCCACGATCCCGATCGCCAGCCGGCTGGTCTCGCTGGATCGTTGGGCCGAGTCAGCGCCGCCGCGCAGCCGGAGCAGCCCGACCGCGGTCAGCGCCAGGGCGCCCACGACGGTCACGACCAGGGTCCAGATGGCGACAACGGTCGCATCGATGCCGCCAAGGAAGGCCGTGGCAAAGGGCTCCAGCGCCCAGCTGGCCACCTCCGTGCCCCAGGCCAGGGTGAGTGGCGGGGTGCCGGAGGTGTGCTGCCACTGGCGTGTGACCGCCAGCCAGACGAGGATCGGCCCCATGGCCAAGGCGACGGTCGCGAATGCCAGGCCGACCCCGCGCCAGCCGATGACGCCGGCCCCGCCTCGGGCCCGGAGGCCCAGCCAGGCCACGGCGACCGCGCCTTCGAGGCCGAAGACCAGCGCCCCGTAGTGCTGGGCCAGTGAGGCAAGCAGCCCCGTCACCCCGAAGGCCGCCAGGGCGCGGCGGTGCAGCGGGCCCGGTTGAAGGACGTAGAGCCACGCGGCGCTGGTGAGGCAGACCAGGCCGAAGGTGAGCGGGTGGGGTCGGGCCTGTGCGGCGAAGCCGGCGATCAGCGGCGAAGCCATGCCCAGCGCCATGAACAGCAGCGCCGCGCCGAACCCCAGCCGACGCCAGGCCGCGAGGGCCAGCCCGGTGAGCCCCACACCCACGGCGATGAGGCTGGGGAGACGGACCGTCGCCTCGCTAGCATCGTTGGTGATCCGCATGAGGATCCAGAGGAGAAGCACGTGGAGCGGAGGGTGGATGTCCCCCGCCTGGATCTTGAGCATGCGGACCAGGTCGTGCGTGGCATCGCCCACGGAGACGAGCTCGTCGGTCCACAGGCTCTCCCGCCCCAGGTCGGGCAGGTGGAGCCACGTGTAGAAGACGCCCAGCACGAGGAGCAGGAGGCCGGGCCACGCGGCCGCGAGGCGCGCGGCGGCGCCGGGCTGCGCTGGTCGGCGGTCGGGGGCGGTCGGCGCGGGCAGGGACATCAAGCGCATTGTGCGGCCACGGCGATCAGCCGGGCGGCGCCTGGAGCACGTCGGCGGGCTCATGTCGCTGGGCCCGTGAGCTGACGACGCCCTGGATGACCAGTCCCGCGGTGATGAGGGCGGCCCCGACAAGCCCCGCAAGGCCAAACCGCTCCCCCAGGACCAGCACGCCGAGGAGGGTCGCGACGAGTGGCTCCGCGAGCACCAGCGTCGCCACCGCACCCGCCTCGAGGACGCTGAGGCCGAGCCCGAACAGGACGTAGGCGGCGCCGGTGGTGACCAGGCCCAGCCACAGGGCCACGGCCAGGCCCGCGGGTTGGGCGAGCCATGTCGACCCCGATACCAGGAGGACCGGGACCATGACGCATCCGCCGAGGGCGAACTGGGCCGCCATTACCTCGGGCGCCTGCCCGCCGCCGATGAGCAGGCGTTTGGCGGCCACGGTGTAGCTGGCGTACGACAACCCGGAGCCAAGCGCGAGCAGCAGCCCCAGGGCCGGCACGTCCGGTTGTGCCAGGCCATCAAGGCCCAGCAGGGCGAGGCCCGTGACGCAGATGCTGGTTGCGGCCCACCAGGCGCGGCCCGGTCGCTCGCGCCACAGGAGCCACGAGAGGAGGCCCACCAGCGCGGGCCCACTGCCGATGGTGAGCAGCGTGGCAACGGCGACCCCGGCGGACCGCGTCGCCGCGAAGAAGCAGAGTTGATAGGCGGCCGTGGCGAGCCCGCCGGAGATCCCCCAGGGCGTGCGCCAGTAGCCGAGTGCCGACCTCCGTCGTCCGCCAAGCAGCGGGACCGCGGCGAGGAGGGCCACGCCGCCCACGAACAGCCGCGCGGCGCCGATGCCGAGCGGCGTGGCCGATGGCGGCGCGAAGTGGGCGCTGGTGCCGGTGGTGCCAAACAGGACCGCGGCCGCGAGCACCTCCAGGACGCCCCGACGGCGGTGCGCGGCAGGGGTGGACATGGGGCGCATCGTAGCCGCGGATGACGCCGCCGCTGACGACACTCCGCCGCTGCCGATCTAGCTGGTGAAGCGCCCCGCGGTGGAGGAGACGAAGCGTGTCTGGCGCTTGCGGAACTCCAGCGCGATCTCGCCCGTGGGCCCGTTCCGGTGCTTGGCCAGCTTGAGCTTGATCTCCTCTTGCTCCGCCGCGTGCGAATCGCCCTGGCGTTCTGCCTCGCGCCAGAGGAACAGCACGAGGTCCGCGTCCTGTTCGATGGCCCCGGACTCGCGGAGGTCCGACAGGCGCGGCTCCTTCTCGTTGCGCATCTCCGGCTGCCGGGAGAGCTGCGAGAGCGCGATGACCGGGACGTCCAGCTCTCGGGCGAGACCCTTGAGCCCACGGGAGATCTCCGAGACCTCCTGGACGCGGTTGGCGTCCTTCGTGGAGCTGGAGCCCTGCATCAGCTGCAGGTAATCCACGACCACCAGGTCCAAGCCCGCTTCCGCCTGGAGTCGGCGCGCCTTGGTGCGCAGCTCCATGGTGGAAATGTTCGGCGTGTCGTCGATGTAGAGCTGGGCCTCTGAGAGGGCGTTCATCGCCGGCGCCAGGCGGGTGAAATCCATCTCCTCCAGGAAGCCGGTGCGCAGCCGGTCGGCGTCGATGTTGGCCACGCTGGAGAGCAGCCGCTGGACCAGCTGCTCCTTGCTCATCTCCAGCGAGAAGATGCCGACCGACCGCTTGTCGCGGACCGCGGCATGCTCCGCGATGTTCAGCGCCAGGCTGGTCTTGCCGACAGACGGCCGGGCGGCGAGGATGATCAGGTCCGACTTCTGGAAGCCAGTGGTGAGCTGATCCAGGTCCGGGAACCCGGAGCGCACGCCCAGGATCTCCCCGCGATGCGCGTGGAGGTAGTCCAGCCGGTCGTACGCGGCATGGAGCAGATCCTTGAGGGGCGCAAAGCCGGCCGTGATGCGGCGGCTGCTGACGTTGAAGAGCTCCGACTCCGCCCGGTCGATGGCCTCCTGGATCTCCGCCGGATCTTCGTAGCCGATCCCCGCGATCTTGCCGGCCGCCGCGATCAGGTTCCGGAGCACCGACTTGCGCTCCACGATCCGCGCGTACTGGACGGCGTGGACGGCGGTGGGGGTGCTGCTGGTGAGGCTGGCCAGGTAGGCGCGGCCACCGACGCCCTCCAGGTCCCCGTCCCGCTCCAGGACCTCCGCGACCGTGACGATGTCGATGGGCTCACGGCGCTCGAACAGGTCCAGGATGCCGGCGAAGATCCGGGCGTTGGCCTGGCGGTAGAAGTCCTGCGGGCGCAGGAACTCGGCGACCTCCACGACGGCATCGCGGTCGATGAGGATGGCGCCGAGGACGGACTGCTCCGCCTCGAGGCTCTGGGGTGGCAGGCGATCGATCATGGGTCTCGCAACTGGTCAGGCGCAGGGTGGACAAGCACGGCCGTCAGTCTGGCGGTCCGAACCCGTGAGGCCCTAGGGGCCAATCCACGAAGATCTCCACCACTTCCCGTGGCCCCCTGCCGCGCTGTGGACAGGCTGTGGACGACCGCCCGAATCCACCGGATCCTGGCTCACGCCCACCCGGACCGGTGCGGCCCCGGTCAGTCCAGCCGGCGGATGACCCCGATGAGTTTGCCCTGGATGCGCACGTCGTCGAAGTACATGGCCGGGTAGTTGGCGTTGGCCGGCTGGAGGCGGACCTTGTCCTTCTCCTTGAAGAAGGTCTTGAGGGTGACGCCGTTCTCCTCCACCTGGGCCACAACGATGTCCCCGTTGCGGGCCGTGGTCTGCGGCCGGATCAGGACGAAGTCCCCGTCCGCGATGTGCGCATCAATCATGGAGTCTCCGCGCACCCGCAGGACGTAGGCGTCCCCACCGGGCGCCAGCATGTCCGGGATGGACAGCGTCTCCGACGTGTCCTGGTAGGCCTCGATGGGGCCGCCGGCGGCGATCTCCCCGACGACCGGCAGGACGTAGGACTGTGCCGTGGTGGCCTGGGGCACCAGCTCGCTGGTGAGACCGAGGCGGATGGCGGCGGTTGGCGTGAGCCGGATGGCACGCGACAGTGCGGCATCCCCGTCTCCCTTGGTGCGCTCCAGGTAGCCGTCTCGCTCCAGGACCTGGAGGTGGTGGTGGACGGCTGACGGCGAGGAGAGCCCCACGGCGCGAGCGATCTCCCGCACGGAGGGCGGGAACCCGCGAGCCCTCAGCGTGGCGGCGATGTAGTCGAGGATCTTCTGTTTGCGTTCGGCGTCGTGCCTGGTCAACTGGCGCCTCCTTGCCCGCCATGATACCGAACGCACGTTCGATGTCAAGCACAGGCGAGCGCCCCGGCAGGGGCTGCTAGACTCCGCATCCCCCGGCGCCGCTGCAGCGCGCCGCGCGGGAGCGCAGCGGGCGGAGAGCCCCGGAACCTCGAGGCGGACCAGGCACACATGGCACGTGAGGCGCGCGACACGCGCGATGCACGCTCAGGATCCGCGCGGACCCGTCGCTGGCGCTCAGGGTCCGCGCTGGCGCGCACTCTCGGTGTCGTCGCGCTCCTGCCTGTCGCGGGTCGCGCCCCACTCTATGCACGGCTGGTCTGGAGCCTTGCCCGGGACGAGCGCATGCCGGCCGGCGCCAAGGCGGCGCTGGCCATCGCGACGGGCTACGTCGTGCTTGGGCGGGACCTCCTCCCGGATGACCTGCCCCTGCTGGGCGGCCTCGACGACCTCGTCGTGGTGGCCCTGGCGGTGGATCTCTTCCTCGAGAGCGCACCCGATCTGGTGCTCGCCGAGAAGCTGGCCGAACTTGACATCCCGCGCGAGGCGTATGATCGCGACATCGCCCAGATTCGCCGGCTGACGCCCGGTCCGCTCCGACGTCTGATCCGTCGTCTCCCCGCCGTAGTCGATCTGGCCGACGAGGCATGGCATCGCTCAGGTCTTGGTCCCCGCCTGCGGACCTGGATCACCAAGGAGGATTCGCTCGCGTGAAGGTCATTCTGACGACGGACGTTCCGAAGCTCGGCAAGTCCGGTGAGATCAAGGACGTGGCGGATGGCTTCGCCGAGAACTTCCTGATCCGCCAGAAGTTTGCCGTTCCGGCGGCAGGCGGCGCGTATCGCGCGTGGCAGCACGACATCGCCAGCCGCGAAGACAAGCGCAAGCGCGAGCGCGAGGAGGCGGAGATCGCCGCCACCCGCATCGGCTCCACCACGCTCACGATGGGCGTCAAGGTGGGCGACGGCGGCAAGCTGTACGGCTCCATCACCAGCAAGGACATCGCCGACGCGCTGGGTCGCCGCGGCATCGTGGTGGACCGCCACAAGATCGACCTGGATGAGCCCCTCAAGAGCCTGGGCACCTACAAGGTGGCCATCAAGGTCCTGCCGGGCATCATCTCCGAGGTCACCATCATCGTCGAGCCCAAGGGCTGACCCGGCGCCTCGCACATTGCCGGGGGCTCGGCCCCCGGCTCAACGGGCACCCATCGGCGCTTCGGGCGGTCTGGCCAGCACCATGATCACCGCCGGTCAGCGGCCCTGGTGGTCGCGTGCCCTCCGATCGGGCAGAATGGCCCCCATCCACCACAGGCTCGGGAGGGGTGCGTGCGCTATGGCGTGATCGGCGCCGGGGTCCTGGGCCTCACCGCCGCCCTGCGCCTCGCGGAGCGCGGCCACCAGGTCACGGTCCTGGAGCGGGACCGCGTCCCGGGCGGCCTGGCCGCCTCGTTCGAAGTGGCTCCCGGCGCCTGGCTGGAGAAGTTCTACCACCACATCTTCCGGACGGACCGGCACGCGGTGGCGCTGATCCGCGAGCTGGGCCTGGGCGACGACCTGCGCTGGCACCGACCGGTCACCACGGTCTTCGTGGGCGGTCGGGCCCGTCAGCTGGATTCCCCGCGCAGCGTCCTCCAGTTCGACCCGTTGTCCGTCCCGGATCGGCTCCGCCTGGCCGCGGGCCTGGCCTATCTCCGGCTCCTGCCGTCCGCCGGCTCCCTGGAGCGGGCGACCGCCAGCGAGTGGCTCCCGCGGATCATGGGTCGGCCGGCGTATGAGACGGTCTGGGAGCCCCTGTTGCGCGGCAAGTTCGGCGATGCGGCGCCGGAGATCACGATGGCCTGGCTCTGGGCGCGGATCCATTGCCGGACCGCTGACCTGGGCTACCTGCGGGGCGGGTTCGGCCGGTTGTACACGGCGCTGGCGGCGCGCCTCGAGGAGCGCGGCGGCCGGATCGTGTACGGGGCGGTCGTCACGGCGATCCGGACAAGCCCCGACGGCGGGCTGGCGGTCACCTTCGGGTTGGCCGGCGCAGGCGAGGCCGGCGAAGCCTTCGACCGCGTCATCTCCACCCTGCCGACCGGCCTGACCGTCCGCCTGGCCCCCGACCTGCCGCCCGACTACGTCTCCGCGCACCCGGCCCCGCGCGCCCTCGGCGCCCACTGCCTCGTGCTCTCGCTGGACCGGCGGCTGACCGACGTGTACTGGATCGGCGTCAATGACCCGGGGCTGCCGTTCCTCGCCGCGGTCGAGCACACGAACATGGTCCCGGAGGCCGAATACGGCGGCCGCCACCTCGTCTACCTGGGCAACTACCGACATCACGACGACCCGATCTTCGGGATGTCGAAGGAGCAGCTGATCGAGGCGTTCACGCCCGGGCTCCGCCGCCTGAACCCCGCCTTCGACCCGTCGTGGATCCGCGACTCGTGGTCGTTCGCGGCGCTCTTCGCCCAGCCCGTGGTGACGGCCGACTTCGCGCGGAACATCCCGGGCTTCGACACGCCGCTGGCCGGGCTGTACGTCGCCAACATGTTCCAGGTCTACCCGTATGACCGCGGCCAGAACTACTCGATCGCCCTGGCCGAGCGGCTGGTCCGCCACCTGGAGCCGGGCGCGTGATCGCGGCGCTGGCGCTCCTCGCGGCCGGGGTGACGGGCGGGACGCTGGCCACCTGGCTCTTCGCGCCACGCCTCGCCGGCTATGCGCGGGTCGCGTGGGGTACGTTCGTCGGCTGGACGCTGCTGGCGTTCGGCGGGTTCATCACCGCCTCCATCGTCGGCATGGGCGTCACCACGCTGCTCATGGCAGCGCTGGTCGCGCTGCTCCCCGCCCTCGCGCTGGCTCGGCCAGCGGTGCGCGGCCGGATCGTGGCCGACATCGAGGCGGGCCGGCGCGGCGCCGCGCAGGTCATCCGGAGGCTGGCGCACGGCCTGGGCACCGGCGGCATCACCCCCGGCGACCTCATCAAGACGGCGTACGTCGCGTTCGTGGGCGTCGTCCTCTGGCTCGTCGCCGAGCGGACGTTCTTTGCCGAGTCGGGCGGCCTGTTCATCGGGAACGCCAACAACCTCGGCGACCTTCCGTACCACGTCTCGATCACGGCCGGCTTCGCCTTCGGCGACAACTTCCCGCCCGGCAACCCGGTGTACGCCGGCAGCGGGCTCTCGTATCACTACATGTCCGACTTCCTGGCCGCGCTGCCCATCGCCGCCGGCGCCTCGCTGGTGCAGGCCTGGTTCCTGATCACGCTGGGGCTGCTCCTGGCGCTGGCGGCCACGCTGCATCGCTGGGCCCGCGAGCTGACGGGGAGCGTGGGGGCGGCGCGCCTGGTGCCGCTCATCGTGCTCGGGAGCGGCGGCCTGGGCTGGGTGACGCTGGTGGACCAGGCAACGGCGTCGGGGACGTCGGTCGTGGCCGCCTACCTCGCCGGTGATGCCCGCTACACGATCGGCGATTCCGACGGGCTCTACCGCTTCGGCAACGCGATCACCACGCTCCTCATCCCACAGCGCGGCCTGCTCCTGGGCTTTGGCCTGGCAGTGATCGTCTTCACGCTGCTCTGGCGCCAGGTCGACACCCGGATGGTGGCGGCCTCGCCGCCCGCCTCCGGCCTCGCCGCCCGCCTCCGGCCACTGACCTCGATCCCGGGCTGGCAGCGGGTCCTGGTCGCCGGCCTCCTCACCGGCGTCCTGCCGATCGTCCACATCCACTCCTGGGCGGTGGTCTTCGGGACCGCGTTCCTGCTGGGCGTGGTGTTCCGCCAGTGGCGCGAGGGGCGCTGGCGCGCCTGGGTCGTCTACGTCCTGGCGGCCGTCGCGCTGTCGGTGCCCGCCCTGCTCTGGACCGCGCGGGGCAGCCAGGCCAGCTTCACGGCGTTCCTGGACATCAAGCCCGGCTGGGACAGCGGCGATCACAACCTGCTGGTCTTCTGGGCCGCCAATGCGGGGGTATTCATCACCCTGCTCGTGGTCGCCTACCTGGCGGACCGCGAGACGCGCCTCCTGGGCCGGAAGCTGTTTGCCTACTCGGCGGTCTTCCTGTTCTGGTTCGTGCTGGCCAACGTGCTGCGCCTGGCGCCCTGGATCTGGGACAACATCAAGGTGCTGCTCTTCTGGTGGCTGGGCGGCGCGCCCGTGGTGGCGTTGCTGCTGACCCGACTCTGGCAGGAGCGGGGCGCGGCAGGACGGGCCGGCGCCGCCGTGCTGTTGGTGATCATCACGCTCTCGGGTGCGCTCGATATCGGCCGGGCCACCCTGGGCCCCCGCACCTTCCGCGAGTGGGACACCGACGGGGTGGCCTTCGCCGCGCGGATCCGGGCGGAGACGCCCAGCGGGGCCCTGATCCTCGCCGACCCTACGTACAACTCGCCCGTGCTCCTGGCGGGACGCCCGGTGTACATGGGCTACTCGGGCTGGCTGTTCGCCAACGGCTTGCCCTACGCCCAGCGTGAGCAGGACGTTCGAACCATCTACACGGGCGGTGCCGGCGCCGAGGATCTCCTCCTGCGCGCCGGGATCGGGTACATCGTGGTCGGCCCGCAGGAACGGGCCGAGGTCAAGCCCAGCGACCAGTTCCTGGCCCGCTACCCCGTGGTCATCGAAGTCGGCGCGTACCGGCTTCTGCAAGTGTCACAGTGAGCACCTGTCGCCCGGCGGCGCAGCCCTGCCTGCCAACCAGCCAGATCGAGGTCTCCGCGCATGCCATTGCGGCCTAAGCCCCGCCGTCACTCCCGCCCAAGGCCAGCGGCCCCGGCGCGGGGCGGTGGCGCGGCCGGCCCGAGCGACGGCGTGCCGACCGGGCCGGCTCCCGTGAGCGACGCGCATTGGGACGCGGAGCCCGAAGCCGATGCGGGCCTGGGCGCGGCGGATCAATGGACCGCGTCACCTGCCTCGCGGTCGAGCGAGCCGGGGCCCCGTTCGCTCGGCCCGAAGCCGCGGCGCAGCCCCAGGGGCGCCGGTGATCCGGGACGGGCGGGATCCCTGGTGGCGGCGTTCTCCCTGCAGGAACCGGCATGGCTGGAGCGCAGGTTCCTGCCGATCGGGCTGGGGATCCTGGTCCTGGCGGCCGCCCTGCGCGTCCCCGAGCTGGGCCTGAACCCGTTCCACCACGACGAGGGGATCAACGGCTTCTTCGAGACCAACCTGCTCACCAAGGGCGAGTACAGGTACGACCCGGCCAACTACCACGGCCCGGCGCTCTACTACCTGGCCCTGATCCCCGGCATCCTGCTGGGCCTGACCACCGAGGCGATGCGCCTGGTCCCGGTCCTGGCCGGCATCGGCGCCGTGGCCCTGGTCCTGCCGTTCCGCCGCTACCTGGGGTCCGTGGCGGTGTTGGTGGGGGCGGCGCTGCTGGCCCTCTCCCCCGGCATGGTCTACGTCTCGCGCTACTTCATCCACGAGATGCCCCTGGTCGCGTTCACGCTGGGCCTGCTGGTCTTCGCGCTGCGCTACCGGGAGACAGGACGATCCGCCTACCTGTACACCGGCGCGGCCTCCGCGGCGCTGATGTTCACGACCAAGGAGACGGCGATCATCACGATCGCCGTCCTGGCCATCGCCGCCTGGCTGAGCGGCGTGTACATGACGCTGCGCTCCCCAGCGGGTGCCGGATGGCTCCCGGCCGCCGCCCGTTCCGGCTCGTCCCGTGAGGTGCGTACGGAGGCCGGGGCCCCGATCCCGCAGTCGATCTGGGTGGACGGCATCGAGTATCGTCCCGCCACCACCGGGGGCTCGGCTCGTCCGATCCCTCCCGCTCGGGGTGCCGGCTCCACTCGGGGCAGCGGCAGGCCAGACGCCGGCGGGTTCGGCGGCGATCGCCCGGCCATCGGCGACCTGATCGGTCCCGCGGTCGTGTTCGCCGCGATCTGGGTCGTCCTCTTCAGCTCGTTCTTCAGCAACCCCAAGGGGCTCACTGATTCGCTCGCCAGCTTCGCCTTCTGGAGCTCGACCGCCAGCCAGACCCAGGTCCATCCCGTCTACCGCTACCTGGAGTGGATGGCCCGCGGCGACACGGCCATCCTGGCGCTGGGCGTGGTGGGTGGCCTGCTGGTGGCATTCCGGCCCCGTGACCGGATGTCCGCCTTCGTGGGCCTCTGGGCGGCCGGGATCACGGCGGCATATTCGATCCCCCAGTACAAGACGCCGTGGATCACCGTCAACATGCTGGTGCCGCTGGCGCTCCTCGGCGGCATCCTGGTCCGTGAGCTGGCGATCCGGGCCAGCGTGCGGGTCGCGGCGCCGGTCCTGCTGGCCGTCGCCCTCGGCGCCTCCTGCTACCAGGCCTTCAATCTCAACTACGTGCACTACGACGACGAGACCTACCCGTACGTCTACGTCCACACCACCCGCGAGGCCGTGGCGATGATCGCCGAGATCCACGCCGACGAGGCCAAGGTGGGACTGGCCGCCGACGGCAGCGGGACCGCCTTCTTCTCGCCCGACTACTGGCCCATGCCGTGGTATCTGCCCAAGGCCGAGTACTGGGCGCAGATCTACGAGCCGCCGATCCTGGAACAGAAGCGGCCGATGGTCGTGATCCGGGTGGACCAGGAGGCGCAGCTCTCCGCCGACTTCAAGGCGGCCTACGTCCGGCGCGCCGAGTACCTGCTTCGCCCCGGCGTCCGATTGGTCCTCTTCCTCCGCCGCGATGCATTCGGGCTCTAGGCAGGTGATGGCCTGATGCGGCGCGAGGCCCTGCCCCGCGTCCTCCTGGGTGCGCTCATCAGCGTCGTCTTCCTGGCGCTGGTGATCTCCCGGGTGGACCTGCCGGCCGTGGGTGCCGCGCTGGGCCACGCCAACCCGGCGCTCATGGCCGCCGCCCTGGGTGTGCTGGTGGTGGATCTCCTGCTGCGCGCGTTCCGCTGGCGCGTCCTCCTGGCCGCGCTGGTCCCGGCACCGCCCAGCCTGCGCGGCGCGGCCGCGTATCTGACGATCGGGTTCATGGCCAACGCGGTCCTGCCCGCGCGGCTCGGGGACGTGGCGCGGGCCTACCTGGCGGGCGCGGCCTTCGGCACGGCCCGGCTCGCGACCCTGGGGACGGTGCTGATCGAACGAGTCAGCGACGGGCTGATGATGGTGTTGCTGGCCGCGCTCTCCAGCGTCCTGGTGGTCAGCGGCATTGCCGCGGAGCTGCGGGATCTGCAGGTCGCGGCAATCCTGCTGGTCATCGCCGGCTTCGTGGGGCTGGGCGTGCTCCTGGTCGCGCTCCGCCGCGGTCCGCTGGCACGGACGCGGCCCGGGACGCTGGCCGCGGCGCTCGTGGGCCGGCTGGGGACGGGCGCGGCGGCCCTGCGGACGCCCCGCGGGGCGGCGACGGTCGTGGGCGCGACGGTGGCCGCGGCGCTCAGCGCGACCGTGATCTGGGCCCTGGTCCTCGCGGCGGTGGGGCTCACGCTCTCACCCCAGCAAGTCCTCCTGGTCTGCAGTGGGACGGCGCTGTCGCTGGCGATCCCGGCGGCCCCCAGCTCGCTGGGCACCTTCGAGTACGTGGGCGTGCTGATCCTGACCTCGTTTGGGGCTACGGCCGAGGTGGCGCTGGCCGCCATCGTCCTCTTCCGCCTCAGCACCACGATCCCGATGGCGCTGGTCGGTCTCGCGGTTATGTGGGCGACCCACCTGCGCCCGGGCGCGCTGGTCGAGGCGGCCGAGCACGAGGCGGCGGGCCCGGGGCGGGCATGACGAACCCGAGCGCGGAGGGCGCGGTCGATCCGGGTGCTGCCGTCTCGGCGGCGTCCCCGGCAGGCCCGCCCAGCGCCGTGGCGCCCCGGACCTACGCGGTGTCCGTGGTCATCCCCGCCTGCAACAGCCGGGCCTACCTCGACGCCAACGTCCGCGCTGTCCTGGCATTCCTCGACGAGCACGGGATTGACGGCGAAGTCGTGGTGGCCGACGACGGCTCGACGGATGGCACCGCCGACTCGGTCAGGCCCGCGCCGAACGTGCGCGTGCTGCGCCTGCCGCATCGCGGCAAGGGCGCCGCGCTCCGCGCCGGGATGGTGGAGGCGACGGGGCGCATCCGTGCCTTCACCGATGCCGACCTCCCCTACGGCATGGACCCGTTGCTGCTCGCGATCGGCTACATCACCGACCGCCGCTTCCATGCCGTGGTCGGCGACCGGACGTTGCCGGGCTCCACGTACGACGGCTCGGGGCCGCTCCGCCGGCTGATCTCCGAGGTCGCCAGTTTCGCGTTCCGAACCCTGGTCACGGGCGGCATCTACGACACGCAGTGTGGGTTCAAGGTCTTCCGCGGCGACGTGGCGGCCGAGCTCTTCCGCCTCGCCCGGATCGACGGCTTCGCGATCGACGTCGAGCTGATCTACCTCGTCCTCAAGCACCGGCTCGACTTGAAGCGGATCCCCGTCCGGCTCCAGCGCAACGCCCCGAGCAGCGTCCGCGTCATCCGCGACTCGCTGGTGGCCGCCAGGGACATCGCCACGATCCGCGTGAACCTGGCGCGTGGACGGTATCGCAGCACGCGGTTGGCCAGACTGTTGGAAGATGAGCTCCGCGACGACGTGTCCTCTGCCCTCGTCGGGGTGGGCGCCGTCACGAGGGATCCTGATCGCGTGACTTCTGATGTCCAGCCGGAGCGCCGCCCATGACCGGCCTCCTCTACCTGGTCCTGGCCATTGTCGTCGGCGACACGCTGTCGCGGCCGATCCTGACGTCCGCGGCGCGCCCGCGCCGGCTCGCGACCGCATTCCTGGTCGGCATCCTGGTCATGACGTGGGCCACCTACCTGATCGCCTACCTCCTGCGTGACCAGGGGTCGTCGCTGGACCTCGCGGACCGGGTCGTCATGGCCGCAGCCGGGCTGGCCGCGCTGGCGCGGCTGGGCTGGGTCGTCCGTCGCCGGCGCTGGCAGGACCGCCAGGCGGGCGAGCACCCGCTCTCGCGGCCCTCCCGGAGCGAGGTCCTCGACTGGGTCGTCATCGGGGCGATCACCATCTTCGTGGGCTGGATGATGGGCCAGACCTACTGGTACGCCAACGGCCAGCTCCACATCGCGGGGATGGTCTGGAGCGACTTTGGGCCCACCACCGCCATTGCGCAGAGCTTTGCCCTGGGCGACAACTTCCCGACCGAGTACCCGCACTTCCCCGACCTGCCCATCCTGTACCACTTCCTGTACTACTTCCAGGTCGGCAACCTGACCCGCCTTGGCCTGGACCCGGCGCTCGCCAACAACCTGCTCTCGACGCTCTCGCTGGTCTCACTGCTGATCCTCGTGATGGCGTTGGGCCGGCTGGTGTTCCGGTCGCCGGCCGTGGGCCGGATCGGCGCCGCACTCTTCTTCGTCCACGGGTCGCTCTCGTGGTGGCCCTACGTGCTCAGCACGGGGCTCGAGAAGCTGCCCTCGGCGATCTGGAACAAGTCGGACTTCCTGGCCTCGGGCTTCCCGTGGCGCGGCGAGGAGTGGGGGATCTGGTCGCAGGCCACCTTCCTCAACCAGCGCCACCTGGCCGGCGCGATCGGCATCCTGCTGATCGCCACCTGCTTCGTGGTGGAGCGCTACCTCGAGTGGGCGGAGGAGCGGGCCGCCAGCAGGGCCGCCGAACGGCTGGCCGAGGAGATGGCCCGCCAACGGACGCTCGACCGCATCCGCGGCGACCGACCGGCCGACCCAGTGGCCGTTGCCGAGCCCGGCGCCGCCCGTGCGGCCAGCCGGACCCTGGACGCCCTCGATCAGCTGGCCCTCGACTTCCAGGACCGCACCCGCCGGCCCGGCCGCCACATCGTCGCGGGCCTCGTGGACACGCGCCTGCTGGGCTACGTGCTGGTCGGGTTCCTGCTGGGCATGCTGCCGATGTGGAACAGCGCGGTCTTTGCCGCGGCCGCGGCCGTCTTCGTGGTCCTCTTCGTCCTGTTCCCCAACCGCGCCCAGATGGTCGCGCTGGCGATCGCGGCCGGGAGCGTCGCGCTCCCGCAGCTCCTGGCCCTCCGCCCGACGGGCCTTCCGGACGCGGGATCCTACCCGCAGACGCACGTCGGCTACACGATCGACAACCCCACCGTGGCCAACATCGCGTCCTACTTCGCGTTCACCTTCGGCCCCAAGATCCTCCTCGCCGTCCTGGCGCTGCTCGCGGGGACCGGGCTGCAGCGGCGGCTGTTCCTGGCCTTCACGGCCCTGGTGGGCGTGGCGTTTGGCATCCAGTTCAGCGTCGAGGTTTTCGCCAACCACAAGTTCCTCAACGTCTGGTTGATCGTCCTGAACCTGTTCGCGGCGGCGGGCCTGATCCGACTCTGGTTCCTGGCCTGGCCGCGCCTCGCCGGAGCTGGCGCGGTCGTCGTCCGGCTGGGTGGTCGCCTGCTGGCGATCATCCTGGTTGTTGTGATCGCGATCGGCGGGATCATCGACCTCATGCCCGTGAAGAACACCGGCAGCGTAGTCATCCGCATGCAGGGCGACCCGCTGTTCGGGTGGCTGGCCAGCGACACGCGGCCCGACGACATCTTCCTGACGGACCTGTATGTCACCAGCCCCATCCTCCTGGCGGGCCGCCCGATCTACTACGGCTGGTCGTACTACGCCTGGTCCGCCGGCTACCCCGTCGGCGCGCGGGAGGAGCTCTACCGCCAGATGCTGGGTGCGGTGGACCCGGTCGTGCTGGTCCGCCTGCTCCAGCAGGAGCACATCCGGTACGTCGCGATCGACGACGGGATGCGCAGCCGCGGCTTCGTCTCGTTCCTCAACGAGCCACTGATCGCGTCGACGCTGGGCCAGGCGGTCTTCGAGGACCTCGACGGCTCGTACCGGCATCTCGTCATCTACGCGGTGCCGGAGGGTGCCTACACCCCGCCCGCCAGCTCCGGCGGTGCAGCGCCAGGCGCCACGGCGGCACCCGCGTCCATGCTCGTCGGCGGTCGCGGCCCGCTCCCCGGGCAGTTCCTGGACCCCCGGGGTCTCGCGGTCACCAGCCACCTCGACGTCCTGGTCGCCGACACGGGCAACCACCGCGTCCAGCGCTTCGAGGCCCACGGTCAGTATCTCGGCGTGTTCGGGGGCAAGGGCGACCAGCCGGGCCGGTTCACCGAGCCCAACGGCATCGCGGTCAACTCGGTGGGGCACATCTTCGTCGCCGACTTTGGGAACCAGCGGATCCAGGAGTTTGGCGAGGACCTCGCATTCGTCCGGGTGATCACGGGGCCCAACGGCGGGTTCTACGGGCCGCGGGACCTGTTCGTGGGCCCCGACGACAGCCTGTACGTGGTCGACCAGGGTCACGCGAGGATCGTGCGCATCTCAGCCGGCGGGACGGTCACCACCTTCGGGGCGTTGGGCGCCGGGGCAGGCCAGCTCAACGACCCCACTGGCGTCACCGTTGCCGGCGACCAGGTCTACGTGGCGGACCCCGTCAACGCCCGGATCCAGGTGTTCACCACCGACGGCAAGTTCGTCCGCTCGATCGTGGTCAACGGGTGGTCCAAGTCCAGTACGACCGCGGACGTGGCGGTCGCGCCGGACGGGAAGCGGCTGTACGCCTCCATGCCCGGCAACAACGCGATCTCCGTCCTCTCCCTGGCCGGCGCCGCGGGCAGCTCAATCGCTCCGACGGGTGTGGATGCACTCCGCCGACCTAGCGCGCTGGCGGTCCGCCCGGATGGCCAGATCGCCGTCGTCAGCTTCGATATCCCCCGCGTGACACTCCTGCCGCAGCCCGGGTCCTGAGTCCTGACTGACGGGCCGTGACCGCCGCCGCCGCGCCTGCGCTGCTCTACCTGGCGCTGATGGTGGCCGTGGGCGACGCCCTGGCGCGGCCCATCCTGCGACCCGCGACCGGTCTCCACCGCCTGGCGGCCGCGTTCCTCGTCGGGCTCCTGGTCTCGTCGTGGGTCACCTATGCGCTCGCCTCGGTGCTGGCCGGAGGCCTCGAGCAGCCGCTGGGACCCGCGGACATCATCGTCCTGATCGCGGCGGCCGTGGCGCTCGGGGCGCGGTTCCTGCTCGCCTGGCGGCGGCGTGCCGGTGCGGCGAACCACGGAGCGGCGAGTGGCACGGTGGCGGATCACCAAGCATTCGACGCCGCTCGCGAGTCGCGGGGCGACTGGGCAGTGATCGCGGCCCTGGGCGTCCTCACCGCCTGGATGTTCCTCAGGACGCTGGGCTATGACGCGGCGTCGGCCACGCTCTGGATGGGCCGGCACGAGTGGGGCGACATCGGCCCGACGATGGGGATTGCCCAGTCGTTTGCGCTCGGTCACAACTTCCCGACGCAGTACCCGCTCTTCGCCGGCCCGCCCATCCGCTACCACTTCCTGTACTACCTCCAGGCGGGCAACCTGACATTCCTGGGCCTGGATCCGGCGGCGGCGAACAACGTCCTCGCGATCCCGTCGGTCGTGGCCGTCGTAGCCCTGGTGCTCACGCTGGCCCGGCGGCTCTTCCGTTCGGCGACCGCCGCGCGCCTCGCCGCCGTCCTCTTCTTCGCCCATGGCTCGCTGGCCCTGCTGCCGTACCTCGCGACGTTCCCCGACCCCGCCTCCGCGCTGTCCGGCATCCTGGGCCTGGAGCACTACCTGGTCTCCGGGCTGCCGTTCCGCGGCGAGGACTGGGCGACGTGGTCGCTCAACGTCTTCCTGAACCAGCGCCATCTCGCGAGCGCGATCGGGCTGCTCTTGCTGGCCCTCCTGTTCGTGCTCGACCGGCTGCCGGAGTCGGGTCGCGAGCCAGCCGGGACCACCGCGGGGGCGGCGTTGCCACCGGCGCCCGCGCCAGCCCGCTCGTCGTTCGCCGCCCGCCTCCGGGGTGGGCTGATGGACCCTGGCTTGCCGGCCTGGATCGCCGTCGGCGCCGGCCTGGGTCTCCTGCCCCTCTGGAACGGCGTGATCTTCGTGGCCGCCGCCGCGATCTTCGCGGCGCTCTTCCTGGTGCTGCCCACCCGCGCGCAGATGGCCGCGCTGGGGATGACGGCGTGCGCCGTCGCCCTCCCGCAGCTGCTCTTCCTGCGAGAGGGCGGGGCGCCCGATGCGGCCTTCCCCACCCTTCGCCTGGGCTACACCGTCGACCCGCTGACCCCCGCCAACCTGGTGTCCTTCGTCGTGGTGGACTTCGGCCCAAAGCTCCTGCTGGCTGTCGTCGGCCTCGCGGCGGCCACCGGCCGGGCACGACGCGTCTTCGTTGCCCTCGCCGTGCTCGCCGTCCTCGCGTTCAGCGTGCGGCTCTCGGTCGACATCGTGGCGAACCACAAGCTCCTGAACACGTGGCTGGTGCTGGCCGACGCGTTCGCGGCGTGGGGCCTGGTGACGCTCTGGCGCGCGGGGCGGGGCCGGCGCACCCCATCGGGCGGGAAGGGCCGGGGCCGCCACTGGCTGGGCCTTGGGGCGGGGTTGGTGGGCCGAGTGGGCGCCGTGGCCCTGGCCGGGATCATCCTGGTAGGCGGGCTGATCGACCTGGCGCCCATCAAGAACGACGGACGGGTGGCCTACCGCCTCGACGGCGAGGCCCTGTATGACTGGGTTCGGACCACGACCAACCCCGACGACGTCTTCCTGACCGACCTGTACGTGGTGGACCCCATCGTGCTGGCGGGGCGCCGCCTGTACTACGGCTGGCCCATCTATGCCTGGTCGGCCGGCTACGACACGTACCCACGCCAGGCCCAGTACATCGCGATGCTCCAGGCCACCGACGCGGCGACCCTGCTGACGCTCCTCCATGCGAATGGGATCGCGTACGTGGCCTGGGACGACACCCTCCGGAAGGGCACCGACATGGTCCGCCGCCCCAACGAGGCGCTCTACCAGGCGACCCTGCCGGTGGCCTTCACCGATACGGAGAATCGCCACGCGCACCTCGTGATCTACCGCGTGCCGTAGGCTGGCTCGCGTGCCGCCCTCGCCATCGACCCAGCCCGCCTACGACATCACCTACAGCCTTGGATCGCGGACCATGGCCGTGGCGCGACGCCGCTTCCGCCGCCTGCGACGCCTGGTCGGCGTGGTGGGGGTCCTGGCCCGGGCGCACCGCGAGACGGTGATCCGCGTCGTGCTGGCTGATGACGGGGTGACCGTCCAGGATGCCGCCGGGACCCGGACGACGGCCTGGTCCGAGCTCACCGGCGTGGCGAGCGACGTGCACACGATCCTGCTGGTGCGGGGCGACCTGCCGGTGATCTACCTCCCGACGTTTGGGCTCCGCGGGGAGGGCCAGCCAGCCGCGCTGATCGCCTACGCGCGGGCACGGATCTCGGCCGCCGCAGTCGGGGGGTTGTGGCCGGGTTGAGTCCCGCGGCCTCAGCCCGGTCGTTTGCCTCGACCGGGACGATGCGACGGCCGGAGTGCCGCCAGCAGCTCCGTCTCATCGACCGGCCTGGCCAGCCACGCGTCGAACCCGGCACGAAGCGCGCGCTGGCGCTGCTCCTCGGTCGCGATGGCGGAGAGGGCGACGGTCCGCAGGCGCGTGCGGGCGCCCGCGGCTCCCCTGCGTCCCGTGGCTTCCGCGGCCCGGACCCGCCCCACCAGCGCCAGTCCATCCTCGCCGGGCAGCGCGAGGTCGCTCACCAGGGCCTCGAAGCGAGCCTCGGCGCCGGCCAGTCGCGCCAGTGCGTCTGCGCCCGTGGCGGCGATCGTCACGGCGGCGCCCTCGCTCTCCAGCACCACGCGGAGCGCGGCCAGTGTGTCCGGGTCGTCCTCCACGACCAGGATCCGCTGCCCCCGGAGTCGCGGCGCCCGTGCCGTGGCGGCGCCCGGCCCGTCGATGACGCGACGATGTCCGGGCCGGCCGCCCGGGCTCCCGGTTCGGTATGGTTCATCGGCGGCCGTCGTCGCTTCAACGATCGGGAGCCGGACCGTGAAGGTCGCCCCGGCGCCGCGTCCCCCGCTGGCCGCCTCGATCGTCCCGCCGTGGAGCTGGACCAGCTCGTGTGCGATGGAGAGCCCCAGGCCCAGGCCACCTTCGTGGGACTCGCCCGAGTCATCGCCGCGGCGAAACCGGTCGAAGACGTGAGGCAGCAGGGCGGGCTCGATCCCGCGGCCGGTGTCCCGCACCTCCACGAGGGCCCGGTCGCCCTCGCGCGCCACGCGGATGCGCACCGTGCCGCCGCGCTCGCTGTAGCGGAGGGCGTTGTCGATGAGGTTGCGGAGGACCTGGGCCAGGCGCTGGTCGTCCACGGCGGCGATTGGCGGGCCGGCGGCGACCGCAGTGGGCTCGCCCGCTTGGTCCGCTTGGCCCGCATCCCCCGCCTGGCCCGGGTCGGCCCCGGGCGTCGGCGCGTCCGCACCCACCGTCAGCTCCAGCCCCACCTCCCGCTCCAAAGCCGCCGGCCGCATGGCCTCCACGGCTTCGGCGACCAGCGGGACCAGGTCGCGTGGCAGCGCCTCCAGCGTCACCTGGCCGGCGATCATCCGTGATGCGTCCAGGAGGTCCTCGATGAGCAGCCGCTGCGCCTCCGCGTTGCGCTCGATGATCGCCATCGCCTCGCGTTCCCGGCCCGGGATTCGTCCGGAGGCCAGGAGCCGCGACCAGAGCAGGATCGCCGCGAGGGGCGTCCGGAGCTCGTGCGAGACGATGGCCAGGAACTCGTCGCGCAGCCGCGTCGCCGATTCGGCCTCCATGCGGGCGCGGTGCTCCTGGTCCAGGAGCCGAGCCAGGTCTACTTCGAGCGTCTTGCGCGCCGTCGTGTTCTCGAAGAAGGCCGCGAACCGGTCGCCCCCGCGCGGGACGAAGGCCACGTCGAACCAGCGACCCAGCGGCGCCGAGTAGTCCTGCGCCTTGACGGTCTGCCCGGTCTCGACCGCGCGGGCCGCCGCATCCAGCCAGGCCTCGCCGATGCCCGGCGTGAGCTCGAACAGCGTCCGGCCCACGAGGCGGCCGGCCGGAATGCCGGTCTGCCGCTCGTGCGCGGGATTGACCGACAGGAACCGGAAGTCGACGGCCCGCCCCTCCTCATCGCGCAGGAGCTCGCAGATGTGGACCCCCTGGTCCATGGCGGCAAAGAGCGTCCGGTGCTCCTCCTCGCTGGCGCGCAGTGCGGCCTCGGCGCGTGCCCGGGCGACGGCGCTCCATGTGCGGTCGGCCACTTCCCGAATGAGCTCGATCTCCTCGGGTGTCCACGCTTGGGCCGGGGTTCCGGGGAGGCCGTGGTCCGGCCCCGGGCGAGCCTCCCATGGGCCGGCCAGGGCCTCCTCGAGAACGATGTGGTCCACGCCCAGGTGCTGGGCCAGGAGCCGGGTGGCCGTGGCCTGGACTTCCTCCGGGTCAGCCAGGGACCGCAGCGCATCGGCCAGCCGGAGGAGGAACCCGTGGCGGTCCGCCGCCCGCCGGAGTCGCTCGTCGGACTGCTTCTGCGCCGTGATGTCGTTGAACAGGACGATGAACCGGTCGCCCGCCATCGGGAAGACGCGGACGTCGAACCACCTCCCGGTGCTCGTGGAGTCGTGTTCGAAGCGATCCGGCTGCCCCGACGCCACGACGCGCGGGTAGTGCTCCAGCCAGGCGTCGTCGGCCGGGTCGAGGACCTCCGAGTGCAGCCGCCCCAGGGCCTCGGCGCGGGAGACGCCCACCAGGCGCTCGAAGGCAGGGTTGACCTCCTCGAGCCGGTAATCGACGGGCCGGCCCGTCGCGTCGCGGACCAGCTCGCACACAACGAGTGCCTCGGCCATGTGCTCGATGAGGAGGCGGCTGCGGGCCTCGGGGTCCATGGGGAGCTCCAGCGGGTGGCGCCCATTGTCGCGCCTGCCTCAGCGCATGTCAGCCGAGGTGGCGCCATCCCACGGCAGCCTGCAGACATGGCCGGGCGGCGGGGCGAAGATAGGGCGGTGAGTGGCCGCGTGATCCTGCACCTCGACCTCGACGCGTTCTTCGCGGCCGTGGAGCAGCGCGACCGGCTGGAGCTGCGCGGCAAGCCCGTGATCGTGGGTGGCGGCGGGCCCGACCAGCGCGGCGTGGTCAGCACTGCCAGCTACGAGGCAAGGAAGTTCGGCGTCCATTCGGCCATGCCGCTGCGCACCGCGGGGCGACTCTGTCCGCAGGGGATCTTCCTGCCGGTGGACGGGCGCAAGTACCAGGCGGTCAGCCGCCAGGTGATGGCCATCCTCCGCCGGTTCACGCCGCTCGTGGAGCCCGTCTCCATCGACGAGGCGTTCCTGGACGTCACGACCTCGCAGGCCCTGTTCGGGGACGGCGAGACCATCGCCCGGACCATCAAGGACGCGGTCCACGACGAGGTCGGCCTGACCATCTCGGCCGGCGTGGCGCAGACCAAGCTGGTCGCCAAGGTCGCCAGTGACCTGCGCAAGCCCGATGGGCTGGTGGTGGTCCCGCCCGGGACCGAGGCGGCGTTCCTGGCGCCCCTTGCCATTGCCCGCCTATGGGGCGTGGGACCCAGGACCCAGGCCGTCCTCGCGGACTACGGGATCGCGACCATCGGCGACCTGGCCGCGCTGGATCCGGCGGCCCTGGTGGCGCGCATGGGGCCGCACGCCGCGACGCTGATCGAGCGCGCCCATGGCCAGGACCCGGACCGGGTGGTGGGCGAGGGAGAGGCGGCCAAGTCCATCGGCCACGAGCACACCTTCGACCGCGATACGGCGGACCCAGAGGTCATCGAACGGACGCTGCTGGCGATGGCCGAAGGGGTCGCGGGTCGGCTGCGTGGCGTGGGCGCCAAGGCGGCCACGGTGACGGTCAAGGTGCGCGACACCGCCTTTCGGACCGTCACGCGCCAGAAGACCTTGCGCTCGCCGACCGACCTGACCGAGCCCATCTTCCAGGCCGCCCTGGCGCTGGCCCGCCCGGAGACGCGCGGCAAGACCATCCGGCTGGTGGGTGTGACGGCATCGGGCCTGGCGCACGGCGAGCAGCTGGGGCTGTTCGAGGCGGACGCCGACCGACGGCACCGGATCGCCGAGGCGCAGGACGAACTCCGGCACCGCTTCGGAGAGCGGGCCGTCACGCGGGCGCGGTTGCTGGGATCGCGGCTCCCGGCCCCGTTCGAGCGCGACTTCGGGACGGCGGTGGAGCGCCGGGGCATCCATGCCGAGAACCAGGCCCGGGACCCGCGCCGACAGCGGACACGCGACGGCGGGGGAACGCCGGAGTTCGGGCCCCGCGGCGAGCCGGACCCGGGGGTCGAAGGGGGCTTCGAGGCACCGGACGATCCAACCTGCGACCTGGGCGAGGTGGGCGAGGCCGACTTCGGTCGTGACAGCCAAGGTGACATCGACCCGCCCGAGGATCTGTCGCAGGACGCCTGATCGTGCAGAAGAGGGGCTTGACATCGAACGCCTGTTCTGTCTACTCTGGCGCCAACATCGAACAGACGTTCTGGTCACGGATGTGCCCCCGCGACGCAGGCAAGACCCAGGCCCCCGGAAAGGAGCCTCTGAAATGGCCATGACTCGCGTCGATCCCGTCCAGGTCCAGGTACGCACTGACTGGCTGCGCGGCACGCCCAAGGAGATCAGCTGGGGGGACCATCGCCTCCCTGTCACCGGACTCGTCGCCGTGCGCGATGAGTCGGCCGCCTTCTCGATGGCGCTCGGTCCCCGGACCGTGTTCGAGGTGGACACGCCGCTCGCCCGCGTGACGGTCTCGTACCGCCACTGGACACGCCGCTGGACCATCGACGGTCTGGATCGGGCGCGGCGCGCGGCCTGATTCTCGCCACAACATCGGTGCCGCCATGCGGCGGCACCGGCCATCACTACGGCGGTGCGCCCGGTGGGGCGCGGCCAGCGGCTGCGGCGGAATGCGGCGTGACTGACGCCGAACCGCGCCAGCTTCCCCTCATGGCCTGACCGGGCGTTTGCCGCCCTGGTCGGGCCGCCACCTGCCGGCACTCCCGCGCCTCCGCGGGTGGTGCCGATCAAGCGGTCCTCGATGTGCATGGCCGGTACCCGTGCTCGTCCCGCCGCTCCGAACAGCCGTCCCACGGGGCGGCTGTTCGCGTATCCACGTGGTTGGGCCAACTCGGCGCCGCGGGCGGCACGGGCCGCATCGGGCGCAGCGGCCGGGCCTACAATCGGGGCAATGACACTCCCTGCCCGTTCCACGGGCTTTGCCGACCTTGCCCTGCGCGAGTTTGTGGACCGGCTTGCGTCGGCCGACCCCACCCCGGGCGGTGGCGCGGCATCCGCGGTCGCGGCCAGCCTGGGCGGCGCCCTCGTTGCGATGGTGGCGGGCCTCTCGCAGGACCGGCCGCGCTACGCGGAGCATGCGGCGCTGCACCAGTGGGGCAAGGCAGAGGGACGGCGCCTGGCCGATGACCTGCTTCGCCTCGCTGACGAAGACGCGGCCGCCTACGAGGTGCTGGCCGCCGCGATGAAGCTTCCCAAGGACACCGACTCGGAGAAGGCGAACCGGCGCGCCGCGATGCGCGCAGCCGCACGCGAGGCCACGGACGCCCCGCTCGACGCGGTCATCGCCGCGCGCGACGTGGTCCGCGCCGCGGAGGCGCTCGCCGGCCGCAGCAACGTCAACGCCGCCAGCGATCTGAACGTCGCCGCGCTCCTGGGTCTCGCGGCCGCCCGTGGTGCCGCAGAGAACGTGCTGGTCAACCTGCCCTTCCTGGGCGACGAGGCGTATGCCGCCGAGGCACGCACCCGCGTGGAGCAGTTGCTCGCCGAGACGGAGCGGCTCTCCCAGGAAGTCCATCGCGTCGTCGAGAGCGGCGAGGGACGCACCCCGCGCCTGCCCGGGACGCAGCTGGCGTGAGCGAGGTCGCGGCCACGGATCCATCTCCCGCGCCGGCCCCTACGGCCCCCGCCTCGGCCACCGCCCCAACCGCCACGGCCCGCCTCCTGGAGGGCGCCCCCATCGCCCGCGAAATCCGCGCCGTGGTGGCCGCCGACGTCCAGGCCTTCGTGGCGACCCACGGCTTCGTGCCCACGCTGGCGATCGTGGTGTGCGGCAGCGATGCCCCGTCGATGGTCTACCTGCGCCAGATCCTTAACGGCTGCGAGAAGGTGGGGATTGGCGGGCGGCTGGTGGAGGTCCTCTACGACGAGGCGGACACCGGCGGCTCCGCGGGCCGGCTGCTGGAGGGCATCCAGGCGCTCAACGCCGACCGCCAGGTCGCCGGGATCATCGTCCAGATGCCGCTGCCCCGGGGGATCAGCCTGCGGACGGTCATCGAGACCATCGACCCCGCCAAGGACATCGACGGGATCCATCCCCTGAACAACGGGCTGGTCCGCCTGGGCTACGAGGGCTTTGTCCCCGCCACGGCGCACGCCGTGATCGAGATCATCAAGCAGTCGGGCCTGCCCATCGCCGGCAAGGACGCCGTGATCATCGGCCGCTCCCCGGTCGTGGGCCTCCCCGCCGCCACGCTGCTGGTCAAGGAGCACGCCACCGTCACGGTCTGTCACAGCCGGACCGCGGACCTCGCGGGCCATGTCCGCCGGGCCGACATCGTGGTGGTCGCCGCCGGGCAGCCCGGCTTGGTGACCGGCGCCATGCTCAAGCCCGGCGCCGTCGTCGTGGACGTGGGCATCAACGTCGTGGGCGGCCGGATCACGGGTGACGTGGACTTCGAATCTGCCGCCCCGGTGGCCTCCGCGATCACCCCCGTGCCCGGTGGGCTTGGCCCGCTGACCAACGCCCTGCTCCTCGCGCACCTCATCCACGCCGCCCAGCGGCAAGCCGCCGGGCCAGCCACGACCACCGCAGTCATCCGAGGTGTCAACTCGTGACCCTGCCCACTGATCTCGACATCGCCCGCTCGGTCAAGCCTCGCCTGATCCACGACGTCGCGCACGAGCTGGGCCTGCGTGACGAGGAGATCGAGCCGTACGGCTGGACCAAGGCCAAGATCAGCCTGGCGGCCATCACGCGGCTGGAGGCCGAGCGGCCGCGCGGCAAGTACGTCGTGGTCACCGCGATCACGCCGACGCCGCTGGGCGAGGGCAAGACCACCACCACCATCGGCCTGGCCCAGGGGCTCAACCGCATCGGCAAGAAGGCCGCGGTCACCATCCGCCAGCCCAGCCTGGGGCCGGTCTTCGGGATCAAGGGCGGCGCCGCCGGGGGTGGCTACAGCCAGGTCATCCCCATGGAGGACTTCAACCTCCACCTGACCGGCGACGTCCACGCGATCGGCGCGGCGCACAACCTGGCCGCCGCCTTCATCGACAACCACATTCACCACAAGAACGTGCTGGGGATCGATCCCTCCAACGTCTACTGGCCGCGCGTGGTAGACATCAGCGACCGGGCCATCCGCAAGGTCATCGTGGGCCTGGGCGGCAAGGAGAACGGGCCCATCCGGGAGACGGAGTTCGTCATCACGGTCGCCAGCGAGGTGATGGCCATCCTGGCGCTCGCCTCGGACCTGCAGGACCTGCGTGCCCGCCTGGGCCGGGTGGTGCTGGCCCTCAACCGCGAGGGCAACCCGGTCACCGCCGAGGACCTCCACGTGGCCGGCGCCATGACCGCACTGCTCACGGACGCCATCAAGCCCAACCTCCTCCAGACGCTCGAAGGCGGGCCGGCCTTCGTCCACTGCGGCCCCTTCGCCAACATCGCGCATGGCAACAACTCGGTCCTGGCCGACCGCCTGGCGCTGGTGACCAACGAGATCGTGTGCACCGAGGCCGGCTTCGGCGCCGATATGGGCGCCGAGAAATTCTTTGACATCAAGTGCCGTGCCAGCGGGCTGCGCCCGGATGCCGCCGTGGTCGTCGCCACCATTCGAGCGCTCAAGATGCACGGTGGGGTGGGGAAGATCGTGGCCGGCAAGCCGCTGGATCCCGCGTTGTCGCTGGAGAACGTGGCCGCGGTCCGGGCCGGCGCCGCCAACCTGGCCAAGCAGATCGAGAACGTCCGCGCGTTCAACGTCCCGGTGGTGGTGGCGATCAACGCCTTCCCCACGGACACCGCCGCGGAGATCGAGGCGGTCCGCGAGGTGAGCCTGGCCGCGGGTGCTCGTGCCGCCGTAGTGGCGGATCACTGGGCGCGCGGCGGGGCAGGCGCCGAGGACCTGGCGCACGCCGTCTGGTCTGCCGCGGAGGAGGGTGCGCCCGACTTCCGGTTGCTCTACCCGGACCACGTGCCGCTGTCCGCCAAGATCGAGACCATCGCGCGCCGCATCTATGGCGCAGACGGGGTGGACCTGGCCCCGCTGGCCGCCCGCCAGCTCGCCCAATTCGAGGCGCAGGGGTTTGGTGACCTGCCCATCTGCATGGCCAAGACCCAGTACAGCCTCAGCCACGACGCCAACCTCAAGGGCCGGCCCTCCAACTTCCGGCTGCCCATCCGCGAGGTCAACCTCTCGGCCGGCGCGGGCTTCATCACGCCGCTGGTCGGCGAGATGCGGACCATGCCGGGCCTACCGTCCCGGCCGGGCGGCGAGCGGATCGACATCGACGCGGACGGCCAGGTCGTTGGGCTCTTCTAGCGGCGCACCGGTGCCGACCACGGGGCTCGCCCGGGCCGTGCACTCGCAGCGCTTTCCCGTGAACCGCGATGTCGGGCTGCTCTTCCTCTCGCGCTCGCTGCGGATGTTCGCGAACGGGTCGGCGGTCCTGGTCCTGGTGCTCTACCTGGCGGCGCTTGGGTTCGACGGGGCCGCGATCGGGTTGCTGCTCACCCTGACCCTGATGGGCGGCACCCTGCTCAGCCTGATCCTGACCACCCGTGCCGACGGCTGGGGCCGCCGCCGCGTGCTGATCCTGGGCGGCGTCCTGATGGCCTTCGCCAGCCTGGCCTTCATCGTCAGCGACAGCTACCCGGTCCTGGTGGTCGCGGCGATCATCGGCATGATCTCGCCGTCGGGCGGGGACGTGGGCCCATTCCTCCCGATCGAACAGGCGTCACTGAGCCACATCGTCCCGGACCGGTCGCGGACCCCGGCCTTTGGCTGGTACCAGGTCGCCGGCTCCGTCTCGGCGGGCATCGGCGCGATCGTCGCGGGCACCATCGTCACGGTCCTCAAGGACGCCGGCGTCGGGGAGCTCGACGCCTATCGCGCGGTGATCGGGATCTCGGTCGTCGTCGGCTTCGTCCTCGCGGGCATGTTCCTCTTCGCCAGCCCCGCCATGGAGGTGGGGCGTGCCAAGGTGCGCGCGGGGAGCCGGTTCGGGATCCACAAGTCCAAGGGGATCGTCGCCCGCCTGTCCGCGCTGTTCGCCGTGGACTCGTTCGCCAGCGGCCTGATCCCCATGAGCCTGGTGATCTACTGGATCCACGTCAGGTTTGACGTCCCCGAGCTTGGCCTCGGCGGGATCTCGCTGGGCTTCAACTTCCTGACAGGGATCTCGGCGCCGCTCTCGGTCTGGGTCTCGCGCCGGATCGGCCTCGTGAACACGATGGTCTTCACGCATATCCCGGCCAGCCTGCTGCTCATCACCATCCCGTACATGCCCACGGCCGAGCTGGCCGTCGCGGTGGTGCTGATCCGGGCGATGATCACCCAGATGGACGTGCCGGTTCGCCAGAGCTACACGATGGCGGTGGTGGAGCCCGACGAGCGGTCCGCGACGGCCGGGGTCACGAACATGGTCCGCAGCCTGAGCCAGGCGGCCGGCCCGGGGATCTCCACGCCGCTCCTGATCGTGGCCTCGACCTGGACGCTGCCCTTCCTCATCGGTGGGCTCCTGAAGGTGGGCTACGACCTGTCGCTCTGGCGGCTGTTCCGCTCGCGGCCGGCGCCGGAGGAGCGAAAGGCGGTCGAAGCCGCCGCCGCTGCCGACGCGGCTGCCCAGGTCGACGCCGCCACCCAGGGCGCCAACGCCAACGCCGAAGCCGACGGCGCCCCGGAGGCGCCCACCACGCCGCCGACGTGATCGCTGGGCGCCTGGATCTCGATCCAGCGCACGCATACCCGCACCCGCACGCCGAGCGGGACATCCGGATCCTCTTCCTCACCCGCTTCGCGCGGCTGTACGGGTACGGCGCCGTCGCGGTCATGCTGGTGCTCTATCTCGCGCGGCTGGGCTTCAGCGGCAGCGAGATCGGCCTGCTCCTCAGCCTGACGATGTTCGGTGACGTGGGGGTCAGCCTCTGGCTCACCACCCACGCCGACCGCTTCGGCCGGCGCCGGACCCTGATCCTGGGCAGCTTCCTCATGGCCGGATCCGGGCTGGTCTTCGCCGCGAGCTCGCTCTTCCCGGTGCTCCTGGTGGCGGCCACCCTGGGGGTCATCAGCCCGTCCGGCGGGGAGGTCGGGCCGTTCCTGGCGGTGGAGCAGGCGTCGCTCACCCAATCGGTGGCGTCCGCGCGGCGGACCTCGATCTTTGGCTGGTACAACGTCGTGGGGAGCGTCGCGACGGCGCTGGGCGCCCTGGTGACGGGCATCGCGATCTCCACCATGATCGGGACGGGAATGGACGCCCTGGATGCCTACCGGGTGATGCTGGTGTCGTACGGCGGGGTGGGTCTCCTGTTGGCCGCCATGTTCTGGACGGTCTCGGCGGGTGTCGAGGCCCCGGAGCCGGTGGACGGCACGATCGCCGGCCGGCTCGGCCTCCACAAGTCGCGCGGCGTGATCTTCCGGCTGTCGGCGCTCTTCGTGGTCGATTCCTTCGCCGGGGGGCTGGCCATGCAGAGCCTGCTGGCGTACTGGTTCCACGTCACCTACGGGGTGTCCGAAGCCGCGCTGGGCGGGATCTTCTTTGGCGCCAACCTGTTGTCCGCCGCGTCGGCGCTGGCGGCGGCCCGGATCGCCAAGCGGATCGGCCTGATCAACACCATGGTCTTCACGCACCTGCCGTCGAACGTCCTGCTGATCCTGGTGCCATTGATGCCCAACCTGGAGCTGGCGATCCTGGTGCTGCTTCTCAGGTTCAGCATCAGCCAGATGGATGTCCCCACGCGCCAGAGCTACACCATGGCCGTGGTGGATCCCGACGAGCGCTCGGCCGCGGCCGGCGTGACGGCGATCGCGCGCACGGGCGGGGCGGCGCTGGGGCCCAATATCGCGGCGCCGCTCATCGGCGTGGCATCCACCGCGATGATCCCGTTCTTCCTGGCCGGCGCCCTGAAGATCGCCTACGACATCGCGCTCTGGAAGCTGTTCCGGTCGCGGCCAGCGCCCGAAGAGGTCAAGTAGGGGCCCGGGCGTGCCCATCCTCGTGTCCTACTTCTTCCTGGCGGTGGCCGTGACGCTCCTGCTCATGGATGCCACGGGCCAGATGCGGTTCTCGGCGGGCGCGGCCCGGCGCCTGCGGGCGGTGGGGGTCATCGTCGCGGGCGGGCCGGGGCTGGCCCCGGTGGCCGCGCTGCTCGCCGGCCGCCTCGAGATGGGCTGGCCGTTCCACCTGATCGCGCTGGCGTACCTGGGGCTGTTCCTGGCCTGGACGGCGGCGGTGGCGGGCTGGCTGGGTGGCCCGCGCGGCGGTGGCGGCCTGCGCCGGACGGTCTACGCCGCGCTGATCTTCCTTGCGGCGCTGCCCAGCGCGGCACTCCTGGTCCTGACGCCCTTCGTGGCGATCGCGGGGCTCGGGCTGGCGCGGCCGCACGTGGAGCAGGACGGGCGGGTCGGTCGCCGCGGCTGACGGGCGGGTCGGCCAGCGCGGTCGATGGGCAGCCACCCGGCCGGGCGGACGCCGGGGAATCTTGGTACCGTCGGGGCGTGACAACCTTCAGGAAGATGCTCGGCGCGAAGATCCATCGCGCCACGGTGACCCAGGCAGACCTCGACTACGAGGGGAGCCTGACGATCCCGCCCAACCTCCTGGGCCTGGCCGACATCGCCGAGAACGAGGCGGTCAACGTCTGGAACGTCACGCGCGGGACCCGCTTCGAGACGTATGCCATTCGCGGGGCGGAGGGCTCGCACGACATCTGCGCCAACGGAGCGGCGGCCCACCTGGCCCAGCCCGGTGACATCGTGATCGTGGCGACGTTCGTGCTGGTCGCCGAGGCCGACGTGAAGGCGCACGAGCCAACGGTCGTCTTCGTCGATTCACACAACCGCCCCACCGGGAAGCGGCGCGAGATCCCCGGGCCGCACCGGGCCTGACCCGGCCGGAGGCTCCCGGGCTGCGGGCTAGGTTGCTCGCTTCGGGCGGCCCGGCATGCCCAGGCGCCACCAGATGAACGCGACCACCCCCACGACCACCACGACGGCGATTGCCATGTCGAATGGCTGGAGCGCGTGGCGGATATTGGTCCAGTTGGCACCCAGCTGCTGACCGGCGTACACCAGCGCGATCGACCAGGGGAGCGCGCCCAGCGTGGAGTACAGGATGAACTTGCCCAGCGGCATGCGCGCCACGCCGGCCGGGAACGAGATGAACGTGCGGACCACGGGCAGCATCCGCGAGAAGAACGCCGTGGCCGCGCCGTACTTCGTGAAGAAGTGGTCCGCCAGCTCGATCTCGTGCTCCCGGATCAGCAGGTACTTGCCCCATCGCTGCAGGAACGGGCGGCCGCCGTACGCCCCGATCGCGTAGCCGACGATGGACCCGACGGTGTTCCCCGCCGTCGCCACAATCACCACGACCCAGAAGAGCCAGGGCCCCTTTGTGAGAGGCTCCACCTTGGTCGGGTCGGACACCATGAACCCCCCGAACGGCAGGATCAACTCCGACGGGAGCGGGACCATGGCTGATTCGATGGCCATCGCGAGCCCGACGCCCAGGTAGCCGATGGCCCCGTACAGGCTGTCGAGGAACGGGATGACGATCTGATCGATGAACGCGAGCAAGGGATCACTCCAGCACGACCCGGGACGCGCGCCAGCATAGCCGACTATGCTGCGGCCGTGACCCGAACCGATGACGGCCCAATCGTCCTGACGGGGGCGAACCTCACCATCGAAGCGGTCGAAGCGGTCGCCCGCGGCGGCGCCCGGGTCCGGCTCGGCCGGGGCGCTCGGGGCCGGATGGACGAGGCACACGCGGTCATCGAACGCCTGGTCGCCGAGGGCGCCGTGGTCTACGGGGTGACGACCGGGTTCGGGGCGCTGGCGGGCACGAGCATCGCCGCGGTGGACACTCGGCGGCTCCAGGAGAACCTGCTGATGAGCCACGCGGCCGCGGTCGGCGAGCCGCTCCCCGTGGACGTGGTCCGGGCCATGCTCCTGCTCCGCGCCAACACGCTGGCCCTGGGCCACTCCGGCTGCCGGCCACTCATCGTTGGCCGGATCCTGGACCTCCTTGAGGCCGGCATCCACCCGGTGGTCCCGTCGCGCGGCTCGGTGGGCGCGTCGGGGGACCTCGCGCCGCTGGCCCACCTCGCGCTGCCGCTGATCGGCCGCGGCCTGGTGACGATGGGGCCCGCGGGCGGCGGTGCCACCAATGGCGGCCCCAACCACCCGGGTCCCGGGATCCCCGCCCTGGTCGCCCTCGAGGAGGCGGGCCTGGAGCCGCTGGTGCTCGAAGCCAAGGAGGGCCTGGCGCTCCTCAACGGCACCCAGCTGATGAGCGCCATCGGCGCCCTGCTCCTCGCCGACGCCCGGCGCCTGGTCCGGACCGCCAGCGTGGTGGCTGCCATGTCCGTGGAGGCGCTGCTGGGCACCGACGTCGCCTTTGCCGCCGCCTACCACCTGGCGCGGCCGCATCCCGGCCAGGTCGCGGTGGCGGCCCAGCTTCGGACCCTCCTGCGCGACAGCCAATGGCAGGCTCATCACCACGCGGACCGGCACAAGGTGCAGGACCCGTATTCGCTGCGCTGTGTGCCGCAGGTCCACGGCGCCGTCCGCGACGCGCTGGGCTACCTGGCCGGCGTCCTGGACGTGGAGATGAACTCGGCCACGGACAACCCGCTGGTCTTCCCCGGTCTGCCGGTGGCCGCCACCGACGCGGTCGGGACCGGCGGCGGGCTGGTCATCTCGGGCGGCAACTTCCACGGCGAGCCGATCGCGCTGGCGCTGGACTTCGCCAAGCTGGCCATCGCTGAGCTTGGGTCCATCAGCGAGCGGCGCACCGCCCAGCTCCTGGACCCGCGCCTCAACTCGGGCTTGCCCGCGTTCCTCGCGCCCGCGTCCGGCGTGGAGTCGGGGATGATGATCTACCAGTACACGGCCGCCGCCCTGGTCTCGGAGAGCAAGGTGCTGGTGCATCCGGCGTCGGCCGACTCCATCCCCACCTCGGCCAACCAGGAGGACCACGTGTCGATGGGATCCATCGCCGCCCTCCATGCCCGCGACGTGCTGGACAACGTGGAGCGGGTGCTGGCGATCGAGCTGCTGTGCGCGGCGCAGGCGCTGGACCTGCGCGCGACGACGCTCCCAGGGCTCCGGCCCGGCGCCGGCGTGGCGGAGGGGCTGGCCCGCGTTCGGGCGGTGGTCCCGCACCTGGATCGAGATCGAGAGCCGGGCCCCGACCTGGCCGCCGCCACGGCCCTGGTCCACGACGGCGCGCTGGCCGCGCTCGCCGGGCCGGCCTGATTACCCCAAGCGCGGAGGAGCCGCATGCCGTCGATCCGGATCGTTGACGTCACCAACACCGAGGCATTCGGCCTCGTCCCGCCGTGTGCCGACCCCGGCTTTGATCACCGGAGCTGTGACTACTGGGAGAACGCGGAGGCGGGCTCGAAGGCGGCCCGGCTGGCCTGGCTGCAGGGTGGATCCGGTGGCGCGGGTGGCGGGGCCGGCGCGGCGGGGGCGCCCGCGAAGCCGAAGACCGGCAACCCCTTCCTCGACGACCTGTCCGACCACGAGCCCACCGCCAACCCGTTCGCGAAGGGCGGTTCGGGTGCCGCCGCGGCCAACCCGTTCGCGCCGGCCGCCGCCGCGCCGGCTTTCAACCCGTTCGCGCTGGGCGACGACGACCGGCTGGCCGACAACCCGTTCGCGCCCAAGCCCAGGGCGCCCCGCGGCCCGGGTCGCGATGCCCCACGCAAGCTCCAGCTGCTGGGGCGCGGGTCAGGGGTGTTCGGCTCGTATGCCAAGGTGCTGCTGGTGGACGACCAGCCGGCCGCCTACTGCCAGTTCGGGCCGCTGACGGCGTACCCGCGGGCGCAGCGGCTGCGCGACCTCTACCCGCAGCTCCCCGCCTCGCCGCTCCCCGCGGTGATCACGTGCATCTCCACGACGGCGGCGGCGCGCGGCGCGGGCTGGGCGGCGCGCCTGGTGGCGGCGGTCTGCGACGACCTCAACGAACGCGGCTTCGCGGCCATCGAGGCGTACCCGGAGCGCCGGGCCCGGGTTGATGCGACGCCCTCGGCCACGCCGGAGTTCTGGCTGGCCGCCGGCTTCCGCATCGCGGTGGACGACGAGCGCTACCCGGTGCTGCGGCGGGAACTGGGGTAGCTGGATGAGCCGTCGCCCACCCCGGGAGCGGCGCCGAATGGCGCAACTGGACCGTGCTCCTGCCGGACGGGACACCGATCGGGCGGATCGAGGCCACGCTCCACGATGGCATCGCCGAGATCGGCTGCGTCTTCGGGCCCCGCTGGTGGGGCCTGGGCTACGCGACGGAAGCGGTGGGCTGGGTTGTCGCCGAGGTCGAGCAGCAGGGCTGGGGTCCCTGCTGGGCGGCCGTGGCGTCCGCCAACGCGTCGTCGACCCGCCTGCTCCGCCGCCTGGGCTTCGAGGCGCGCCAGCCGGGCGGGAGCCCACTTCAGTCATTCGACCCCGGCGACCTCACGTTCGTTCGGACCGCGCGCTGAGCCGGACCGCGATCTCGCCGACGCCCCCAGGCGAACCGTCCGCGATGGCCATCACCAGGCTGAACGCCTTGGCCTGCGGTGAGCGCAGGCCTGCGCCGATCAGCGGCCCCAGGCCCCGGTGGTCTACAGCTGGCCGGCCTCCATCAGTTGCTTGAGGCTGGCCAGGTCGCGCGTGAGCTGGCGGCCGGCCATGATCCCAAGCAGCCCGTCGGCGATCCGGAAGAGGCCGTCCGGCCGCGCCTCGAACGTGGCGGTGAGGCGGGTTCCGCCATCGACCGGCTCGGTTGCGAACGTGCCCCGGAACGGGAAGGGACCCCCACTCGTGAGGTAGCCCAGCAGCCGATCCTGCTCGAAGGCCACGATCTCCGAGCGGACGTCGATGGTCCGGCCCATCAGGCGACTCACTTCGTGCGCGACCATGCCCAGACCCACCGGGCCAGGCGTGAGCAGCTCGCCCGACACCGACGCCGACGCCCAGCGCGTATTGAGCCGAACGTCCGCCAAGACGGCGAAGACGTCCTCCGGCGATCGCCGAATGACGGTGCTCACCGAGCCGCTGGCCATCAGCACGCTCCCCTGACGCTGTCATCGACGGCTTGCGCCACGCACGACTGGCGGGACGGTAGCCCAGCGTCACCCGGTTGGCAATGGCCGCCCGCCCGGATGCCGCGCCCTCACTGCCTCCGCTGTCTCGCCCGGTACACTCTGCCCGTCCGCACGGGAGCCCCGAATGAGCAACACGATCCACGACATGGGCGGCATGCACGGCTTTGGCCCCGTGGAGCCCGATGATGACCTTGGCGGCCGCGGCTTCCACGAGGCCTGGGAGGGCCGGCTCTGGGGGGTGCGGCAGGCCGTGATCCGGAGCGGGAAGCTGAAGCTCCGCCCGGGCGAGAACCGCGGGATCATCGAGACGATGGGCAACGCCGCCTACCTGCAGACGCCCTACTACGAGCGGTTCCTCCGCTCCACCATCGACCGGATGGTGGCCCACGGCCTCTTCACGCAGGCGGAGATCGACGCCCGAACCGCGGCGATCCAGGCGGACCCGGACCTCCCCCTCCCCCGAACCCAGGATCTCGAGGCCGCCGCCGCGGCGCGTGCCAGCCTGGCCAACGCGCCCTGGCCCAAGCCCGCAGCCGGCGAGCCCGTCTTCGAGGCCGGCCAGGCAGTCCGCGCCCGCAACCTCAACTGGGAGGGCCACAACCGACTGCCGCGCTACGTCCGCGGCCGCACAGGGATCGTGGAGCGGGTGAACGGCTGGTATGTCATCGAGGATGACCACGCCGAGCGGCTGGGCCGCAACCCGCAGCCCGTCTACACCGTGGGCTTCGACGGGCGGGAGATCTGGGGGCCCGACGCCGAACCCAACCTGCGCGTCTATCTCGAGCTCTGGGAGGGCTACCTGGAGCCCGCCGACGCAACGGCCGAAGCCGCCTTCGGCGCCGAAACCGATACCAAACCCGCCGCCGCACCGGAGGCCAACTCATGAGCAACCATCACCGACCCGAGCCTGAGTCGTACGCGTCCATGCGTGCCCGCGCCCTGGAGGCGCTCCTCGTGGAGAAGGGGATCATCACCACCGACAGCATCGACGCGGTGGTCCAGGCCTACGAGGACGACATCGGGCCCCGCAACGGCGCGCGCGTGGTGGCCCGCGCGTGGGTGGACCCGCAGTTCAAGGAGCGGCTGCTGGCGGACGGCCGCGCGGCGGTCGCGGAGCTGGGCCTGGCGTCCGGTCAGGGCGCGGAGCTGCTGGTGGTGGAGAACACGCCCGACACGCACAACCTGATCGTCTGCACGCTCTGCTCGTGCTATCCGGCGGGCCTCCTTGGGCTGCCGCCCAAGTGGTACAAGGACTTCGCCTATCGGTCGCGGGCGGTGATCGAGCCGCGCTCGGTCCTCAGCGACTTCGGGACGGAGTTGCCGGAGGACGTGCAGGTCCGCGTCTGGGATTCCACCGCGGAGCTGCGCTACATGGTCCTGCCGGAGCGGCCGGCCGGCACGGACGGGCTGTCCGAGGACGAGCTGGTGGAGCTGGTCTCGCGCGACTCGATGATCGGCGTGGTCAAAGTGCCGTCCCCGGCGGGCGCGGCGTGACCGCCGAGGCGCAGGGGTTCACGGGCGCCGCGGCGAAGGCGACGTCCGAAGCAGCTGGGGCCGAAGCGGCACGGGCCGCCGAAGCCGCGCGGGCCGCGGTCCAGGCCGCCCGCGCGACGAACGCCCGCATCGTCAACCCGGAGGTCGCCGAGATGCAGGGCGCCGAGGCGCCCCCGCGCAAGAACGGCGAGCTGGTCTTCGACAAGCTCTGGGAGGGCCGCACGTTCGGGATGGCGGTCACGCTTTCGGACCAGGGCGTCTACCCGTGGCGCGACTTCCGCTCGTCGCTGATCGAGGTGATCTCGGCCTGTGACGCGTCCGGCGACACCACCACGCCGTATTACGAGCAGTTCCTGGCGGCGCTGGAGCAGCTGTCGATCGACCGCGGGCTGGTGTCGGTCGACGAGCTTGATCGCCTGACGTCCGAATTTGTCGCGAAGCGGGCTGCCCAGGACGCGGAGCGCGCGGCGGCGGACGCCGCAATTGCCGCGGCAGATGTCGCGACGGCCGGAGACGCCGCGCCCCGCGTCGCCCATGGCTGAGGCGCGGACCCGCGCCGGGATCCTGGCCATCGCCGCGGCCCTGGCGCTGGCGGCCTGCTCCGGCTCGGCGACCCCGACACCATCGAACGCCCCCGCCAGCCAGGCGCCGAAGGCTTCGGGTTCGGGGCCGGGCGCGGGCGGGACCGCGGGCCCCGCATCGGGCGCCAAGGCGGCGATCGACGAGACCCTGCTCAAATACCTGCCCGCCGCCGTCGGCAGCCTGACCGTGAGCTACTCCGCCGAGGCCACCCAGGGCGTGGTGGGCGACGCAGGGCTGGCCACGAACGCCGCTGCGGTCGCGTACGGGATCGCCGCCGATTCGACCAGCGGGGACTTCGTGGTCGCGGCGGTCGTGAGGTTGAAGGACGGCGTCTTCAGCGACTCGTTCTACCGTTCGTGGCGTGGGACCTACGACACGGGCGCGTGCGCCCAGGCCGGAGGGATCGCGGGCAACGCCGAGGCGCAGATGGGTGGACGGACGGTGTCGATCGGGACGTGCGCCGGTGGGGCGCACACCTACCACGTCTACCTGGACAAGCTCAACGTGCTGATCTCGGCGACGTCGGTGGGCAGCAAGCGCTTCGGCGAACAGCTGTTGGGCGGCCTTCGGCCCTAGGTTCGACAGCGCCCAGGTGCGGCGTGCCGCGCCCAGTTGCTGTCTCGCGCCTCGGCGAGGCTCCCGCCCAGCCACCCGCGGCGTAGCATCAACCCATGACGGAGCCCACCCCGCTCCAGCGGTTCGATGCCCTGCCGCGGCGGCGCGTCCCGGTGCTGGGCGGCCACCACCTCAGCACCATCGATACCGGCGGGCCGGGCGTCCCGGTGGTGCTGGTCCACGGCAACCCCACCTGGTCGTTCCAGTGGCGGGACGTCATCCCGACCGTCGCCGCACATCGCCGGACCCTGGCCCCGGACTTGCTTGGGATGGGCCGCTCGGATCACCCCGCCATCCGGCACGACTGGGACTCGCACTACGGCGCGCTCGCCGCGTTCCTCGACACGCTCCCGCCCCACGTCATCGTCGCGCACGACTGGGGCGCGTCCTTTGGCGTCCGGTACGCCATCGACCATCCCGATCGCGTCACGGAGCTGATCCTGCTGGAGCCGCTGGTCCTGACCGAGACCTGGGCCGACTACGACCCCGCCCGACGCGCCCGATTCGAGGCCCTCCGCGACCCCGCCCGCAACCGCGAGCTGGTCGAGGGGCGGAACCAGATGGTCGAGGACGTTCGGAACGGCGTAGTCCGGCCCATGACGGAGGCCGAGATGGACGGCTACCGGGCGCCATACCCCACTCCCGGCTACCGCACGGTGATCCGCCGATTCGCGGAGATGAAGCCGATCGGCGAGGACTCGGAGACGTGGGCCGCCTTCCGCGGCATCGAAGCCGGCCTGCCCACCCTCCGGATGCCCGTCCGCCTGTTGACGGTGGAGTCGGGGCCGCTGATGTCGCCCGACCAGATCGAGCGGCTCTGGACGCTGGTGCCCCACATGGTGGTCCAGCTGCTGGGGCCCGGCAAGCACCACTTCCAGGAGGACTACCCGGGCAAGATCGCGGAGGCGATCGTGGGCTGGACGCCACGGCCGGGTGGCGGCGAACCGGGCGCCGGCGACGCGAACCCGTGGTCCGCCCCGGCCACATGAGCGAGGCGATGCCGTCCCCGGCGTCCCCGGGGGCGCTTCCCGGCGCGCGCCCCGTCCGCGCTCCCCGCGGCACGGAGCTGAGCTGCCGCGGTTGGGGGCAGGAGGCCGCCCTCCGGATGCTGATGAACAACCTGGACCCCGAGGTCGCCGAGAACCCCGACGCCCTCGTGGTCTACGGCGGCACCGGCCGGGCCGCGCGCAGCTGGGCCGCCTTCGACGCCATCGTCCGCGAGCTCCGCCGCCTGGGCGACGACGAGACCCTGCTGGTCCAGTCCGGCAAGCCGGTGGGCGTGCTGCGGACCCACCCCTGGGCGCCGTGGGTGCTGATCGCCAACTCCAACCTGGTCGGCAAGTGGGCCAACTGGGACACATTCCGCGAGTTGGAGCGGGCCGGCCTGACCATGTACGGGCAGATGACCGCCGGCTCGTGGATCTACATCGGGACGCAGGGGATCCTTCAGGGGACGTTCGAGACGTTCGCCGAAGCGGCCCGGCAGCACTGCGGCGGCATGCTGCGCGGCCGCGTCACGCTCACCGCTGGCCTGGGCGGGATGGGCGGCGCGCAGCCCCTGGCGGTGACGATGAACGAGGGCGTCTGCCTCGCGATCGAGGTGGATGAGGCGCGTGCGCGGCGCCGGCTGGAGATGGGGTACATCGACGCGCTCACGCACGCCCCCCAGGAGGCGCTCCCGACGGCCCGCGCCTGGGCGGCGGCCGGGGAGGCGAAGAGCATCGCGCTGGTGGGCAACGCGGCGGAGATCGAGCCCGCGTGGGCCGCCGCCGGCGAACGATTCGACCTGGTCACGGACCAGACCTCGGCGCACGACGCGCTGGTCGGCTACGTGCCCGCGGAGATCTCGCTGGAGGACGCGGCCGTGCTCCGGGCGACCCAGCCGGGCGAGTACGTCCGGCGCTCGATGGCGTCCATGGCCGCCCACGTCCGGGCGATCCTCACCTTCAGGGGCGCCGGCGCGGTGGCCTTCGACTACGGCAACAACCTGCGGGCGCAGGCGCTCGAAGCGGGCGTTTCGGACGCCTTCGCCTACCCGGGATTTGTCCCTGCCTACATCCGGCCGCAGTTCTGCGAGGGCCGCGGGCCGTTCCCCTGGGCCGCGCTGTCCGGCGATCCCGAGGACATCCTGCGCACGGACGAGGCGATCTTGTCGCTCTTTCCCGGGGACGCGGGACTGGCTCGCTGGATCCGGATGGCGCAGGCGCGCGTGCCGTTCCAGGGCCTGCCGGCCCGGATCTGCTGGCTGGGCTACGGGGAGCGCGCGAAGGCGGGCGCGGCGTTCAACGAGCTGGTCCGTTCGGGCGCCGTTCGGGCGCCGATCGTCATCGGGCGCGACCACCTGGACGCGGGAAGCGTGGCCTCGCCCAACCGCGAGACGGAGGCGATGCTGGACGGGAGTGACGCCATCGCCGACTGGCCGCTCCTCAACGCGCTGGTGAACACGGCCGCGGGCGCCACCTGGGTGAGCATCCACCACGGCGGCGGGACAGGGATCGGGTACTCGCAGCACGCAGGCATGGTGGTGGTGGCCGACGGCACGGAGCTGGCGGCCCAGAAGCTGGAGCGGGTGCTCACCACGGACCCGGCGATGGGGGTGCTGCGCCACGTGGACGCGGGCTACGAGCGTGCGATCGACGTGGCCCGCGAACGCGGGATCCGGGTCCCCATGCGCGAGGATGTTTCCGCCGGTTAACCGCGGTGTGACACACGGAAACACGCCCGCAACCGGCCCTTGACGTTCGACCTCCAACCTCGGAGCGTCTACCGCTTCCACTGGAGGTTCGATGTCGTGACGTTCTCCAACCGTTCGCGCCTGCCACTCGCGCGGAGCATGGCTGCGGCCTCGCTCGCGACGGTGGCCCTGGCCAGCACCGTGATGGCCGCCGGCGGCACGGCGATCGGTCCCAGCACCTCGACCGCGCCATACCTGCTGCCCAGCGCGCCCGGCGTGATCACCAAGTCGATCCTGACGGTCGGCGACGACATCGACGGCTACCGGCTGGCGGGGATCCCCGACGGCCTGGGCGTCATGCAGGGCAAGCACGACACCTTCACGCTGCTCGTGAACCATGAGATCGGCAGCGGCCTCGGCGTCACCCGCGCCCACGGCGGCATCGGTGCCTTCGTCTCGCAGTGGTCCATCGACGAGGACAACCTCAAGGTCAAGTCGGGCCAGGACCTGATCCAGGACCTGTACGTCTGGAATGGGTCGGGCTACGAGCTGGCCACCGGGTCTGCCCGCAACCTCAACCGGCTCTGCTCCGCCGACCTGCCGGCGCTCTCGGCGTTCTATGACGCCCGCACGCACACCGGCTTCAACGGCCGCATCTTCATGAATGGCGAAGAGGCCGGCAACGAGGGCCGGGCCTTCGCGAGCATCGCGACCGGCGCCCAGGCGGGTGCGACCTACGAGCTTCCGGCCCTCGGGAACCTCAGCTTCGAGAACGTGGTGGCGTCCCCAGCCGCGGGCAAGAAGACCGTGGTCATCGGGCTCGATGACACCACTCCCGGCCAGGTCTACGTCTACGTCGGCGATAAGCAGAAGACCGGTTCGCCGATCGAGCAGGCGGGGCTGACGGGCGGCAGCCTGTTCGGCGTCAAGGTCGACGGCGTCGCCGACGAGGACCGGACCACCGGCCTGGGCGCGGAGATCAAGGACTTCTCGCTGTACGGCTTCGGCGACGTCTCCGGCATGACCGGGGCCGCGCTGCAGACGGCCTCGGAGGCCAACGGCGTCACCGAGTTCCTCCGCCCCGAGGATGGTGCCTGGGATCCCCGCCATCCCAACGACTTCTACTTCGTCACCACGGACCGCTTCGAGAACGTCTCGCAGGTGGGCAACTCCCGCCTCTGGCGGCTGCGCTTCGAGGATGTCCGGAACCCGGCGCTGGGCGGCACCATCAAGATGCTGCTGGACGGCACGGAAGGCCAGCAGATGATGGATAACATCACCGTCGACGCGATCGGCAAGCACATCCTCATCCAGGAGGATCCGGGCAACCAGACGTACCTGGGCCGGGTCTGGTCGTATGACATCCAGCACGACACGCTGACGGAGATCGCGGCCCACGACCCGGCCATCTTCAGCGGCTCCGGCAACGAGGACGAGGAGTCCTCCGGGATCATCGACGCCTCCGACATCCTGGGCCCCGGCTGGTTCCTGGCCACGGTCCAGTGGCACAAGTCGGCCGGCGACCCGGAGCTCGTCGAGAAGGGCCAGCTCCTGGCGATCTACAGCCCGGCGTCGGACTGGCGGCGCGGCGACCGCGACGGCGGCGACGACGGCGACGACGACAGCGACGACCGCGACGGCGGCGACCGGTAGTCCGCGGAGCGGGCTGACTCCAGCTCACTCCCTCGCGCAATCCCGCAGGCCGGGGCGCGCGACCCCGCAGCTCCCGCCGCTTACTCCCTCGACGTTGCCGCCGGACCTCCCTCCGGCGGCTTCGTCGTTCCTGGAGCGCCGCCCGGACCCGTCCTACCCCGCGATCGGCTCCCCGTCGCCCGCCGGCGCCGGCATCCTGACGATCGACCGCACCGGCGAGAGCGCCACCGGCAGGAAGGCGAACAGCCCGCCGATCGCGCCGATCAGGATCGTCTCCCGGAGCCCGACCAGCTCGGCCAACGCCGCGCCCAGCACGCTGCCAACGGGCATCGTGCCCCACACGATGAAGCGCATCGAGGCGTTCATCCGGCCCTGCATCCGCGTCGGCGTGATCGCCTGGCGGAGCGAGACCTGGTTGATGTTCCAGCCCACAGAGCAGAAGCCGCCAAGGAAGCCACCCAGCGCCACGGCCGCGAACAGCCCGTCTGCGGGCGCGACGGCGACCGGCAACCCGGCCAGGCAGAAGCCCATCGTTGTCAGGACCAGCATCCGCCCCACGCCGATTCGCTCGGTGAGCCGGTCCGTCGTGAGCGCCGCCAGCAGCACGCCGAACGCACCCACCGAGAAGGCAAACCCGATCGCCTCCGCCGGCAGCCCGCTGCGGACGAGGTAGAGCACCATGATGGCGCCCGAGATGTTGCCGAAGAAGTTCGAGGTGCCGGTCGTGGCCGCGATGGAGCGCAGCCAGCGGTGCGCCACGACGTAGCGCAGGCCTGCCGCCGCCTCCGTGCGCATCGACGGCCGTGGCCCTGTCGATTCGTCGTGCGGCTGGATGGCGGGTTCCGCCTTTCGGATCCATAGCAGGAATAGCGCCGACGCGAGGTACGAGACAGCGTCGAGGGCGATCGCGAACGGCGCCTTCAGCAGCCCCACCAGCACCCCTGCGAGGCCCGGCCCGAGGATCTGCGACGCGGAGCGCGACACCTCCAGCTTGGAGTTGCCCTCCACCAGCTGGTCGCGGTCCACCAGGGACGGCAGGTAGCTCTGGTAGGCCACGTCGAAGAAGACGGTGAGGCAGCCGGTCAGGAAGCCCACCACGTAGAGCTGCCAGATCGTCAGGACGCCCAGGGCATAGGCCACCGGGATGGACCCCAGGGTCAGCACCCGGCCCAGGTCGCCGGCGATGAGGATGGGACGCCGCCGCAGCCGGTCCACCCAGACCCCGGCGGGCAGGCTCAGCAGGATGAACGGCAGGAACTCGATGGTGGTGAGCAGGCCAAACTCGAACGGACCCACCGACAGGGTGACGGCCGCCACCAGCGGCAGGGCCAGCTGCGTGACGTTGGTCCCGAAGACCGAGATGGACTCGGCCGACCAGAGCTTGAGGAAGTCCGGGTGGCGGGTGAGGCCGGGGCCCTTCGGGGCCGCTGGCGACGCCGAACCGGCTGGAGCGGCCGGTTCGGGCGACGCCGGATCAGTCAATGCCGGCCTACGGCATGTCCGGGCGCTTGGCGCCGCCCCGATCCAACTTGAACAGGTCCCAGGCGTTGCCGCCCAGGATCCGCCGCTTGGCGGTCTCGGACAGGAACGGCAGGTCCCAGATGGTGCTGGGCAGGTTGAAGTCCCAGTGGGGGTAGTCCGACGAGAAGAGCAGCTGCGTCTCCGCGTTGATCATCTTCATCGTCAGCTCGAGGGCTTCCGCGTTGTTCTGGTTCTCGATCGGCTGCGACGTGTAGTACATCTCGCGCATGTAGTCGCTGGGCAGCTTCTTGAGGAGCGGTGCCTCGCTGGACCGCATCATGTACTCGTTGTCCAGGCGCTGCATCATGAACGGGATCCACGCCAGGCCGCTCTCGATCCAGAGCAGCTTGAGCTTGGGGAACCGCTCCGGAATCCCGTTCACGACCATGTTCATCATGTGAACCAGGTTGTAGAGGATGAACCCCAGGGCGTGGACCGAGATGAACCGGTTCATCCCTTCGAAGATGCGCTCCTGCTGGTGGTAGATCGCGTGGAAGGAGAGCGGCAGGCCGGTCTCCTGGATGGCCCCGTAGAGCTTCATGTACACGGGATCGTGGACGGGCCGGTAGCGGGCCGAGGTCACCATGAAGCCCACCACGCCCGGGTTGTCGCCGAACTTCTCGACGAACTTCACGCACGCCTCGGGCTGGTTCATGGGCAGGTAGAGCATGGTCCGCATGCCCGGCGCGTGGGGGAGGATCTCCTCGGTCAGCCAGCGCGAGTAGGCCCACGCCATCTGGGTCTCGATGGCCGGGTCGGGGTGCATCCCCAAGGCCAGGAGGGCGGTGGGGAAGACGATCTGGTAGTCGATCCCGATCGCCTGCATCTCCTTCATGGTGAAGTCGACTTCGGGATGGACCCCTGGCTTCCACTCCTCCTTGGCCTCGTTGCGGAAGCGCACCAGGCGGCCGGACAGGCTCTGGTGCTGCGGCCCGCGGAAGCCGGGGTACATCAGGCCGCCGCGCTCGCCCATGAGGACCTCGTTGCGGAAGACCTCGTCGTCGAGGTACTTGGCGATCTCCTTGAAGTGGACGATCTCGTTGAGGTGGTGGGCGTCCGCGTCCACGATCAGGACCTTGTCGAACCCGCGCTTCTCGGCCTGGCGGGTGGCGTTTGCCAGGTGGATGCGGGTGTCATGGCCGGCCCGCTCGCCGGTGTTGAAGATCTTCGGCTCGACGCCGTCGCGTGACATGCCCATCTAGACGTTGCTCCAGGCGGCCCACATGGCCAGCTCGAAGAGTTCCAGGTTGACGACCTCGGTCATCCCCACGCAGGTGGCGGCCACCTCGCTGGCAGTGATGTTCTCCGGGCCGGGGAACGCGGCCAGCTTGTTGCCGCTGTCCCGCTTGGCGTAGAACAGCTTGGCCCCGGCCAGTAGCAGTTGCTGCACGGCCTCGTCGGGGACCTGGTCGATCTGCCCGGCGTCGAGGAGCTCCAGTGCCCGCCGCAGCACGTGCGCGGCTTCGGGGGCCAGCTCCGCCCCGGTGGTGGCGTCAGCCGACGACATAGACGTCCTCTCCTCGCTGGACCGCCTCGTAGCGGCGGATCCCGTACTTGGTGGGCCAAGCGGCGCACAGCCCGGTCTCGATGTCGAACTCCCAGCCGTGCCAGGGGCAGACAAGGTGGATCTCGGCCTTGGAGAAGCGCTCGCGGACGGTCTCGCGGTGCTCCCCGAGCACGGCCTCGACCTTGCCCATGAGGATCCCCTCGCCGACCGGCCCGCCCATGTGGGGGCAGACGTTCTGGAAGGCATAGAAACGACCTTCGCGCTCAAACACGAAGACCTCGCGCCCGTCGACGTCGAGCAGGATTCGCTGCCCATCGGCGAGATCGGAGACGCGCCCGGCCCGTACTTCAGCCATGCGTGGCACCCTGCCTGCGGCCCAATGGTGGGTGCGGTGACGCCCGCGCACCCTCGGGGCGGGCACATTGTAGGCGTGCGATTGCACCCCGTGGAGCCCCGTTCCGATTTGAGGCGGCACGCCGCGCGACGGTTGGGCGCCAGCTCAGCCCCGCCGCGCCGGGCCCGAACCGGCGGCTCCAGCCCATCAGGCCCCCGTCAGGGTGCCCCAGATCAGGAACGAGTTCATCGCGATGACCACCCCGGCCACAACCAGCGCGATCGCCGTCAGGCCGCGCCCGTTGACGAACTCGCCCATGACCCGCCGCGACGCCGTCATGTGAACCAGCGGGAGGAGCGCGAACGGGATCCCGAAGGAGAGCACCACCTGCGAAAGGATCAGCACGAACGTGGGCTCCACCCCGATCGCCAGTACCACCAGCGCGGGCGTGAGCGTGACGAGGCGCCGCGCCGTCAGTGGGATCGACCGGCGGATGAAGCCGGCCATCACGACCTGGCCGGCCATCGTTCCCACCGACGAGCTGGACAGCCCCGATGCCAGCAGCGCGATCGCGAACGCGAACGCCGCCACCGGGCCGATCTCCAGCCCGATCGCCGCGTGCGCCCCAGCCAGCGTCTCGACCGACTCCGCCGCCGCCCCGTGGAGTGCGGCCGCGGCGCTGATCAGCATCGAGAGGTTGACAGCCCCCGCGATCAGCATCGCCAGCGCCACGTCGAGGCGCGTGAGCCGAATCAGGTGCCGGACGTCATCGGGCGTCGTTGCCTGGATGCGATTGCTCGTGAGCGCGGAGTGCAGGTAGACCACGTGCGGCATCACCGTCGCGCCCAGGATGGCCACCGCCACCAGGACCGAATCCGTCCCGTCGAAGCGCGGCACCAGGCCCGCCAGGACATCCGCGGGCACGATCCGGACCAGCGCCAGGCTGACCCCGAAGCCTCCCACGATCACCAGCAGGAACGCCGCGATGGCGATCTCGAACGAGCGAAACCCGCGGCGTTGCAGCGAGAGCAGCGCCATGGCCAGCACCGCGGTCACCAGGCCGCCCACCAGCGGCGGCCAGCCGAAGAGCAGGCTGAACGCGACTGACGCGCCGATGAACTCGGCGAGGTCGGTGGCGATGGCGACCACCTCGGCCTGCGCCCAGAGCCCCCAGCGGACGCCGGCCGGGTACTGGAGGGCACACAGCTCCGGAAGCGACCGGCCAGTCACCAGGCCCGCCTTGCTGGACAGGTACTGGACCACCACGGCCATCAGGTTTGCTGCCACGATCACCCAGACCAGCAGGTAGCCGAACCGGGCGCCGCCCGAGATGTTGGTCGCGAAGTTACCCGGGTCCACGTAGGCGATCGCGGCCACGAACGCCGGCCCCATGAGGCGGAGGCTGCCACGGACCCGGCCGCGGGCGCGCACGTCGGCGACGGTCTCGCGCACGTCGGCGACGGTCTCGCGCAGTTCGGCCTCCTCGATCAAGCGACCACCCTCCCGATGCCGCCGGCCGTCGCACTCCGAGGGGCCCGGGCAGGCTGCGTAGTCTGCCTGCCACCGCCCTCCCGCACAACAGCCGGCCCCCCGGCGCCGCCTGCCGCCGACCCCCCCGCGATGGACGTTTCCCGCGCGCCGCGGTCTGCCACCATAGAGCCGTGACCCGCCTCGTCGAATCGGTTCCGAACTACTCGGAGGGCCGCCGCCTCGAGGTCGTGGACCGGCTGGCGGCTGCTGTGAAGGCCGTGCCCGGTGCGCACCTCCTGGACCGGACCAGCGATGCCTCCCACAACCGCTCCGTGCTGACCGTTGCCGGCGAGGCGGTCGCCGTGTGCGACGCGCTGGAGCGGACGGTGGAGGTGGCGATCCAGGAGATCGACCTGGACACGCACCGCGGCGAGCACCCCCGGATCGGTGCCGTGGACGTCATCCCGTTCGTGCCCCTCGGCGACACCACGATGGCGGAGTGCGTGACGCTGGCCCGCGAGTTTGGCGCCCGGATCGCCCAGCGGTTCGACCTCCCCGTCTACCTGTACGCCGAGGCGGCCACCCGGCCCGACCGGGTGCGACTGGCCGATATCCGGCGCGGCGAGTACGAGGCCCTCCGGACGGACATCGCGCTCCCGGAACGGCACCCGGACTTCGGCCCCGTGCGGACCCATCCGCGGGCGGGCGCTGTGGCCGTTGGCGCGCGGCCATTCCTCATCGCCTGGAACATCAACCTGGACTCCCCGGACCTGGATCTGGCAACGGCGATCGCGCGGCGGGTTCGAGAGAGCAACGGCGGGCTGCCCAGGGTCCAGGCAAAGGGCTTCTTCATCGAGGAGCTGGGTTGCGCGCAGGTCAGCATGAACCTGCTTGATTTCGCCACCACGCCCATCTGGCGGGTCTGGGACGCGGTCGTCGTCGCCGCAGCCGAAGCGGGCGTTGGCCCGGCCGAATCGGAGCTGATCGGGCTGGCGCCGCTGGCGTCGCTGCTGGCCGTCGCAAACCATGCCGGCGCACCGAGGAATGCTGCCGTGGAGGAGCGGCTGGCCGTCGCGGCCGACTACATTCGGCTTCGTGACTTCTCGCCGATGCAGACACTCGAACTGCGGCTGGCCGCGGAGGAGCACCGATGACCACCCTCCGGCTGATCCATGGCGGCCGATCCGGTAGCCCCGTGCCCGGGCTGCTCATCCACAACGCGTCCGAGGTCGTCACGATGGCCGGCGGGCTCCGTCGGGGTGATACGCAGGACGACCCCGTCGCGCATTCGGCGGACGCCGTGGGCGGCCCGGAATCGGAGGACGCGCCCGTCGTCGCGTGCTGGGAAGGCCGGATCCTGGCCACCGGCCCGCGGGCCGCCGTGGAGGGCGTCCTCGAGGGCGAGGGGTACCCGCTGGCTCGATTCGTCCGGATCGACGCCCGCGGCGGGACGGTCACGCCCGGCCTGATCGATGCCCACACCCATCTGCTCTTCGGCGGCACCCGAGAGGGGGAGCTGGCGTTGCGGCAGCAAGGGGCCGGCTACCTGGAGATCCTCGCGTCCGGTGGCGGGATCCTGTCCACCGTGGCGGCGACGCGGGCAGCGTCGTCGGACGCGCTGCTGGCTCACGGCCGCCGCTGGCTGAGCCAGATGTTGTCGCACGGCGTGACCACGGTGGAGGCCAAGTCCGGCTACGGACTGGACCTGGCGACCGAGCTTCGGCTCCTCGACGTCGCGTACCAGCTGGGTCGCGAGGGCCCCATCGACGTCATCCCCACCTGGCTGGGCGCCCACGCGGTCCCGCCGGAGTTCCGGACACGGCCCGATGGGACCGAAGCGTACGTTCGGCATCTGCTCGACGAGCAGCTCCCCGGCGTCGCGGCACAGGGCCGGGCTCGCTTTGCCGACGTGTTCTGCGAGCGGGGCGTCTTCACGCAGGATCAGTCGCGCCGGATCCTGTCGGCCGCGTCGGCCTATGGGCTGGCGGCTCGGGTTCACGCCGACGAGCTGGCACCCAGCGGCGGTGCGGAGCTGGCCGTGGAGCTTGGGGCGCTCTCGGCGGACCACCTCGCGTCGCTATCCGAGGAAGGCGTGCTTGCGCTGGCCAGGGCCGCCGCCGCCGGGCACCCGGTGGTGGCCACGCTGCTGCCCGCCACGACGTGGTTCCTGATGCACAAGGAATACGCGCCCGCGCGGCTGCTGATCGACCGCGGGGTGCCGATCGCGATCGCCACGGACTTCAACCCCGGCACGTCGCCGCTGGCCAGCCTGCCCCTGGCGATGACCATCGCCTGCCTCCAGCTTGGCCTCACGCCGTCCGAGGCGCTGGCCGCCGTGACGATCAACGCGGCGCATGCCCTGGAGATGGGTGACGACATCGGGTCGATCGAGGCCGGCAAGCAGGCGGACCTGACCATCTGGAACGTGCCGACGCATCGCCAGATCCCCTACTGGCCGGGAGCCGACCTGGTCCGGATGGTCATCAAGCGCGGGGTCCCCGTCTACGGGCACGACTGAGGTGCTACGCGCACGCCTGGCCGGACGCCCCTTGCCCTGATTCTGCGAAACGTCCACCCCATGAGCACGATCCAACGGCTCTGCCGCCACGAGGCCCGCGCCGTGCACGGGGCCGGCGCCGTTGTTGCGTAACGCTCACCCCATGGACGTTCTGCAGCAACTTCCCGGATGGTGCTCCCCCGGGAGGCGTACTGCAGAACCTTGGCAGGCGGCGGGGGATGGGGCGGCCAACTGCTGCGGGCTGGCCGCCAACTGCTGCGTGCTGGCCGCCGCGGCGGGCCAGATCCCGTTCGCGCCATCGCGTCTGCGCGCCTCGGCTACCCCGTCGTCCGGCGCGCGTCCGCCTCGATCTCCACCAGCAGCGTCGCCTCGATCAGTTCCACCACCCGGACCAGCGTGGCGGCGGGACGGATGTCACGGAACAGCTCGCCCATGAGCGCGGTGATCCCGCTCGCGGCGGTCAGGTCCGTGACGAATATCCGGATCCGGACGATATCGGCGGGTTCGAAGCCGCCCGCCCGAAGCGCGGCGAAGATCCGTTCGAACGCCTCGCTCGCCTGCGCCACCGCGTCGCCGGGATGGAGCGACGCGCCGGTTGGCCCCGCGTCCGTCGTGCCGGCCACCCAGCAGTCATCGCCCACGACAACCGCTCGGCTGTAGCCCGCGATCTCCTCCCAGGGCCCGCCCGATGAGATCAGCCGGCGACCGCCTCCGCTTGGCGCGTCCTCGTGTCCCTGCCCATCGTCGGTCAAGCTGGACCAGCCTCCCCGCGGAGGGCTGTTCTCAACGGCCCGCCTCCGCACTGGCCGGGAGCGCCTACCCTACTGGCTGCGCGACTCCAGCAGGACCGCCGTGGTCTCGTTGGGCAGCGTAGAGATGCTGATCGACAGCTTGGCCTGTGCGGCCGGAACCCCACCCATCTCGGCGAAGAACTTGGCCAGCGCCTCGTCGCACTCCGGGCCCGGCGCGCAGACCGGCATGGCAACGACGATCTTGGGATCCAGCTGCGCGATCAGCTCCGACGCCTTGGTAGCGGAGAGCGCCCCGCCGATCGGCACGCACGCGATGTCCACGTTGCCGATGTCGCCGAGCTTCTCTTCTGTCAGCAGGTGGCCAACGTCGCCCAGGTGGATCGTGTGCATCCCGTCCAGCTCCACCACGAAGGCGGTCTGGCGTCCCCGCGTGGCGCCACGCTTGTCGTCCCGGTAGGTGCGCACGCCGGTGATCAGGACGTCCTTGACCTCGTATTCGCCTGGCCCGTCCAGGCAGAACGCGTCCTCCAGGCTGGAGGGGATCAGGGTGCCGCCATCCCGCGACAGATTGCCGCCCTTGCCCGCCCTGGCGAGCGGCGCGTCATCCGGGTGGCTGTAGGTGACGATGTCGCCGGTGATGCCGCGGCCCGTGGGCCCCACCACCGACTGGTACGCGTCCGCCACCACCACGGCATCGCGGCCGCGGAGTCGAACGCAGGTCTGTCCGTACCAGGTGATCTCCATCCGCCCGATTCTGACACACGGCCATGCACAGCGCCTTCATTGCACGCAGGAGGACCCCGGGGCGCCCCGGGCCGGTCCGCCGCCGCCCCCCCGAAGCCGGCTTCGACGCACTCCTGGCGAGCATCCCGGACAAAGAGAAACCGGAGGCGCCTGCCCATTGGCGCCTCCGGTCGGAGGGAGGGAGGATAGAACCTGGAGGGGTTCGTCCGGTGATTACGGTAGGCGTCCGGGATTCAGACGAAGCCACCCAAAGGGTTAAGAAAGGGACACGCTCGCGGCGCCGGGGTGGCCCGCAGGACCTTCGTGCCAGCGGAGTTGGCACGCGGCGGTGCGACAATCCCCCAATGACGCCCTCTATCGCCACCCCTCGGCTGCTCGCCGCGCTCCTCGCCGCCAGCCTCGTGGTTGCCGCCTGCGGCAGCAACAGCCAGACCGCCGCCCCCACGGCCGCCGGGAGCCCGGCTTCGAGCACGTCCGCTTCGGCCGCCCCGGGCGGTTCGGGCGCCCCGTCCTCGTCCGCGCAGGACATCACCGCGGTCGCCCGCGCCATCGAGGGCCAGGTCGTCAAGATCCGGGGCCTCCAGCAGAAGGCTGCGGTGGACCCGAAGGTCGTGGATGCCGCCACCATGACCGCGTTCATCGAGAAGGACTTCGCCAAGGAGAACCCGGCGCCGCAGGTGGCCGCCGACGAGCGACTCGCCAAGCTGCTGGGCCTCCTCCCGCAGAACGCCTCCGTCAACGACCTGTACCGCCAGCTCCTCACCAGCCAGGTGGTGGGCCTCTACTCACCCGACGACAAGGTCTTGTACGTCCTCGAGTCCGGCGCCGGCCTGGGCCCGGCCCAGCGGCTGATCTACAGCCACGAATTCACCCATGCGCTGCAGGACCAGGCGTTCGACCTGATCGCCTACGACAAGGCGAACCGGCTCGACCAGCAGGGCGACCGCAGCCTGGCCGCCACCAGCCTGGCGGAGGGTGATGCCCAGACCGTCATGACCGTCTGGGCGCAGACGATGTTGAGCGTGGACGAGCTGCTCAAGGCGGCCCAGGACGCCTCGGATCCCAAGGCGGCCGCCATCATGGCCGGCCTGCCCACGATCCTCCGCGAGACGGCGCTCTTCCCGTATCAGCAGGGCGCCACCTTCGTCACGAACCTCATCCAGTCGGGCGGCTGGACCGCCGTCAACAAGGCCTACGGCGCCCCGCCCGAGTCGAGCGAGCAGGTCATGCACGGCGACAAGTACGCCGCCCGTGAGAAGCCCGTCGTCGTGGCCATCCCCGAGGGCCTTGCCGACCGGATGGGCGCCGGCTGGAGCGTGGGCACGCAGGACACCTACGGCGAGTTCCAGCTCTCGATCTGGCTGCGTGGCGCGAGCGGCGCTGCGACGGCTGCGACGGCCACCGCGGCAGCAGGCTGGGGCGGCGATCGGCTGGCGTTGCTGGACGGGCCCGGCGGCGCTCGCGGCGCGGTGATGCTCTCCGCCTGGGATACGGCCAACGACGCCAAGGAGTTCGCCGACGCGGCTCGCGCGGCCATCTCGTCGTTCAAGCTGAGCGCGGAGGTGGTCTACCAGTCGGGCAGCAAGTCGGTGACGGTGCTGATCGGCTCGGACGACGCGACCACGAACCGGCTGCACGTGATCCTGGGCGCGGGCGGGGTCTGACTGTCGTCCCCAGGGACGTCGTTGGCAAATGAGAGTCTCCCCGCAGGGTTCGGGTTGTCGAAGCTCGAACCGCAAAGGAGACTCTCATGGCGCATCGTACGGCGCAGCTCAATGAGTACGGATGGCTGTTGCTCGCCAGGCGGGTGATCGACGAGGGCTGGACGGTGCCGACCGCCGCCCGGGTGCAGGGCGTGAGCCGGGCAACCGGGTACACGTGGGTGGGCCGGTACCGCACCGATGGCCTGCCCGGGCTGTCTGACCGCAGCTCCCGCCCGCGACGCTCGCCGAACCGGCAAGGCCGAGCGGTTCCTCGGGACGCTCGTACGCGAGTGGGCCTACGTGCGCCTGTACCGCTCGAACGACGAACGCCTGGCGCCCTTGCCGGGCTTCATCGACTTCTGCAATCAGCGCCGCCCACATACCTCGCCCGGCGGACGCTCACCCATGGATGTCGTCAACCATGTCCATGGAGATGGACGGCCAGGCGACGCGCGCCCCGAACCTACATCCGGTCGGGCGCCGAGATCCCCAGCAGGCCCAGCGCGGAGGCCAGCGTCACCCGGGCCGCCTCGGCCAGGGCGAGGCGGGCGCGTGAGCGGTCCGGCTCCGACTCCTCGATCACCCGCGCGTCGCGGTAGAACGCGTGGAACGTGGTGGCCAGCTCCGTGGCGTAGGCCGTGATCCCGTGGGTTTCCTCGACCAGGACCGCGTCCTCCACCACCTCGGGGTAGCGGACGATCGAGCGCACCAGGGCGGCTTCGGGCGCCCCCTCCAGCGCGGCAGGGTCCAGCGTCGCGGCGGGCGTGAGCCCCACCTCCGCCGCCTTGCGCAGGATCGAGGCGATCCGCGCGTGCGCGTACTGCACGTAGTAGACGGGGTTCTCGGCTGACTGCTTCTTGGCCAGCTCGATGTCGAAGTCGATGGCGCTGGTGGCGCCTCTCGACGCGAAGAACCAGCGCGCCGCGTCCACGCCAACCTCGGCCAGCAGCTCGTCGAGCGTGATGAAGTTGCCGGCCCGCTTGGACATCGACACCTCCACCCCATCGCGCACGAAGCGGACCCAGGAGTAGAGCAGCATCTGGACCGCCTGCTGGTCGAAGCCCATCGCCTCGGCGGCGTTCCGCACCCGCGCCACCGTCCCGTGATGGTCGGCGCCCCAGATGTAGATCAGGTGGTCGTAGCCGCGGCTGAACTTCTCGGCGACATAGCCGATGTCGGCCGCGAAGTAGGTGGGCTCGCCGTTGGAGCGGATGATCACGCGGTCCTTGTCGTCGCCGAAGGCGGTCGACGCGAACCAGATCGCGCCGTCCTTCTCGTAGACGTGGCCGCGCTCGCGCAGCTTCTCGACGGCGCGCCCCACCCATCCGTCGGCGTGGAGCGATGCCTCCGACTTCCAGACGTCGAACCGGACGCCCAGGTGCGTCAGGCTGGCTTCGATGCCCCCGCGGACCTGCTGCGCGGCCCACCGCCCGATGGCGTCGGCGGCATCCACGCCGGGCTCGTTGGCCGCGGCCCACACCGGGTCCGGGAGCTGGGTGAGCAGCTCCTCCACGTAGTCGCCGTGGTAGCCGTCCTCGGGGATGGGCTCGCCGCGCTTGAGCGCGACGACGCTGGCGCCCAGGTTGCGGATCTGGCCGCCCGCGTCGTTGAAGTAGTACTCGCGCGTCACCTGCTGGCCGCCAGCCTCCAGGACACGGCAGAGCAAGTCGCCCACGAAGGCGCCGCGGGCGTTGCCGATGGTCAGCGGACCGGTGGGGTTCGCGGAGACGAACTCCACGTTCACCTGCCGGGGGCGAACCACCGAGATGCGGCCCCAGTCCGCCGGGGCGGCCAGGATGGCGTCGAGCGTTCGGGCCAGGGTGGCGTTCGACACGCGGACGTTGAGGAACCCCGGGGCGGCCACGGACGCCGAGGCCAGGGGGCTCTGCGCCGGGGCGTTGGCGATCTCCCACGCCAGCTCGTCGGCGATGACCTGGGCGATCTGGATGGGCGCGCGCCGGAGGGGCTTGGCCAGCTTCATGGCCAGGTTGGTGGCCAGGTCGCCGTGCTCAGGGTTCGCGGGCCGCTCCACCTCGATGGCCGGCACGGGCTGGTCCCGCTCGATCTGGGGCAGGTTGCCGGACATGAACGCCCGCGCCCAGGCCCGCGCGACGGCGGTCCGAACCTGGCTGCGGATCGGCGGTTGGGCGGCGGCCGGTTCGGGGCGGGCGTCGGTCACGGTGGGCGGGCTCCTGTGGGATCTGGCGCGCGGGCGGGCGTGCAGCCGATCGTACCCCGGCCGGAGCGCGCGCGGCGGGCCGCGAATGGCGCCGAGCTCAGGGCGGCGGATCGGCGCCCGGGTAACGGCGGCGTGTCGGCTGCATCGACATCATGTCGGCTGCATCGACACGCGGCGGATTGGCGCCTGTTGGCACACGCTTGGCGGGCTTGGCGGGCTTGGCGGGCTTGGCGGGCTTGGCGGGCTTGGCGGTGCGCCCCTAGCGCATGTTCCCGTTGTGGCCCACGGACATGATCCCGGGCTGCGGGTAGTAGGCCAGGCCGTGCGGCTGGCCGCCCGTCTTGATCAGGGAGATCACGGAGCCGTCCACGGTGCTGACCACGCTCACCGAGCCGTGCCAGCTGTAGCGGTTGGAGATCCACAGCTGCGTGCCGTCGGGCGAGACGCTGATCATGTCGGGGCTGCCGCCGATCTTCCACTTGGCCGTCAGCGTCTTGCTGGCCAGGTCGTAGACGGAGAGCGTGCCGGCGTCGCGGTTGGTGATGTACATGACCTTCCGGTCGCGGCTGAACGAGAGCCCGTGTGCGCCGGTATCCGTCTTGATGAAGTCGATCTCGGTCATCGTCTGCCAGTCGATGACCGAGACACCGTGCCGGCCCTGGTTCGCGGTATAGACGACGGTGCCGTCCGGCGAGAGCCGGCTGTCCACGGGCTTGCCGCCGACCTTCACGGCGCCGACCACGGAGTAGTTGACGACGTCCACCTTGACCACGTAGCCGTCGTACTCCGTGCTGATCAGGCCGTAATGGCCGTCCGGGGTGAAGTCCATGTGGTCCGCGCCCGCGTACGGGATCACCAGCGAGGACTTCAGCTTCCAGGTGAGCCGGTCGTAGAAGTACATCTGGACGCCCGGCTTGGCGCGGTCCACCACCACGATGGCCGTGGAGCCGTCGATCGTGAAGTACAGGTTGTACGGGCCCAGGATGTCGAGGCCGCCGGCCAGCTTTCCCGTGAGCGGGTCGATGATGGCCATCCTGCCGGCGCCCTCGAAGACGCACTCCACGTACAGGCGCTGGAGGTCCCAGTCCGGGGTCACGTGTTGCGCCGAGGCGCCCACGTGGTAGCGGTCGATGATCTGGAACGTCTTGGGGTCGATCACGAAGAGGTCACCGGAGGCCTCATCGGGGACGTAGACGCGCTCGGGGAACCGGGCCGCCGTCGCGGAGATCAACCCGGCGGCGGTGCCGCGGTAGACGTCCAGCGGGGTTGGCGCGGCCGTGGGACCGGACGGCACCGAGGACGGGATCAAGGTGGGCACGACCGACGGCGGCAGCGACAGGGTGGGAGTCGATGTCAGGCCGGGCACGTTGGCGCTCGAGCTTGGGGCGGCTGCCGCAGCGGCGATGGGGCCCGTCGTGGGTACGGTCTCCGGAACCTCGCGCCGGACACCGGCCATGTTGACCACGAGGGAAAGGATGCCGACGCCGGCGATGCCGACGACCCACCACGGCGGGACGGCACGGCCCGTCAGGCGCGGCCTGGGGTTGCTCCCGGCCACCGGGCCGGCGCTCACCACGGCCGACGCGGGGGCGGCCGGATCCACGGGCTGGACGGCCGCAACGGCCTGGGTGGCGTCGCTCAACTCTTCGGTCTCGCTGGACCGCTCGTCGCTCACGGGACCACGTCTCCTTGGCCTGGGACGACTTGGGAAGGGCGCCATGGTATCGGGAGTCGGCGGTTTGTGTGAGCCTTTCGCGCCCGCCCCAGGGTCAGGCCAGTTCGGCCTCGAATCCGGGCTCCACCAGCTCCACCGGCCCATCGAAGTGGGCCTTGACCGACGCGATTGTGGCCGCCACGTCGCAGCCCATGAGCAGGTGCGTCAGGAGCACGCGCGAGGCGCCCGCAGCCGCCCCCAGGCGACCCACCATGGGCCCGTCGAGGTGCGCGGCCCTGGGGTCCGTGGGCCCAGGGCCAAAGGAGACCTCGGACAGGAGGCTGTCGCCCGGTCGGATCAGCGGCTTGACGTCGTCGGCGCGGCCGCAGTCGCCGGTGTAGACCAGGCCGGCGCCGGCCGGCCGATCTGTCCGGCTGACCCGGAAGGCATAGCTGTCGCCGTCGTGGAAGACGCTCGCGGATTCGATGGTGAAGCCGCCCACCTGGATGACGCCCGGCGCCAGCGCTTCGATGTCCAGCGATGCCCGGCAGAACTCCCTGGTCCCGTGGAGCCCGTCCAGGCGATCGGGGAGCGCCCGCGGCGCGATGACCCGGACGCGTTCGGCCGGATCGCGCTGGTAGCGCAGGTAGTGGCGGAGGGGGACCAGGTCGATGAAATGGTCGGGGTGGAGGTGCGAGACCAGCACGGCCTGGAGCTCCACGGGCTCGATTCGGCGCACCAGCCCGGAGAACGCGCCGTGCCCCAGGTCCAGGACCAGCGACTGCCCGCCCGCCTCCACCAGGTAGCACGCGCCGGCCGATCCGGGCCGGTCGGAATAGGCCGGTCCGGCGCCGATGACGGTGAGGTGCATCACGATCGGGTCACGGTTGGTTGCGGTCCTCGTGAGCCGGGGTGGGACGCCCGGTGCTGGCCCCTGCCGCCGGGTCCGGCGGGCCGCCGGGAATGATAGCGGCGCGCCGCGGAAGGGGCCCGCGACGTTGCGACGATCTCGTTGGGCCCTACCCGCGGCGGAACCGCTCCGGGATGGCGATCTTGACGGGTGCCTGGCCGTGGCCGCGGCGGAAGAGGAGGTCCTGGTAGCCGTTGGTTCCCAGGATCCGGTAGCCCTCCTCCAGGCCCCACGCCAGCCAGTCCGCGCGGTGCGCGTCGGAGCCGGCCGTCACCCGCTGGCCGCCCAGCGAGCGGTAGAGCGCCACCACGCTGGGGTTGGGGTACGTCTCCTTGGCCTGCTGTCGGAGGCCGCTGGTGTTCACCTCCAGCGCGGTCCCGGATTGCACCATCGCGCGCAGCGTGGGCTCCACCAACTCCGGCGCGGCGGTGAGCTGCTCCGGGCGGACCAGCGGCACCAGGTAGCGCTTCACGAAGTCCATGTGGCCGATGGTGTCGAACAGCCCCGATTGGGCCGCCCGGGTCACCTCCGCGTAGTACGGGGCCACGATCTCCGCCAGCGACCTCCCGTCGACCCACGCCTGGACGTGCGGCTTGGCGTACGGCGAATCCGCGTAGATGTGGCACGAGCCGATGGCGAAGTCGTACCGGCGGGTCCGGAGGCTGTCCCGGATGTCGTCCTCGTAGCGCGAGTCGTACGTGATCTCCACGCCGAACCGGATCTGGACCCCCAGCGGCGCCCAGCGCTCCGCCGCCTCGCGCACGACGCGCTCGCGGTCGTTGAAGTGGACGAAGCCGTAGGCGGGCGTTCCCGGGGCAAAATCCACGTGGTCCGTGATCGCCAGCTCGGGGATCCGGCGTTCCAGCGCGAGCGCGGCGTACACGTCGATGGGCACGTCGGCGTCGGGCGACTGGTCGGTGTGGACGTGGGCGTCCAGCGGCAGGTCACGGGCCTGGGCGTCGGGCTGGAGGCCGGTGGCGGGATCGGCCGGCGGCCAGGCGTAGCGCGGCTGCTCGCGCTGGGAGGGCGAGAGGCCGCCCGGCCAGTCGCGCCGGTCCGCGGCCCAGTGGTTGCCCGTTTCGAGCGGGCCGCCGTCGGCGCCGGGGTCGTGTCGGGGTTGGGGTTCCGTCATGGCCGGACCAGGCCCAGCTCGCGGCCGACCAGCGCGAACGCTTGGAGCGCCCGGTCAAGCATCTGGTCCGTGTGGGCGGCCGTCACGATGGTTCGGATCCGCGACTTGTCCATCGGCACCGTGGGGAAGACCACCGGCTGGGCAAAGATCCCCTCGGCGAAGAGGCGGTTGCTGAACCGGGCGGCGGTGGCCGGGTCGCCCATCATCACCGGCGTGATGGGCGTGTCCGAGTGCCCCGTGTCGAAGCCCAGGCGCGTCAGCTCGGCCTTGAAGCGGCGCGTGTTCGCCCACAGGCGCTCGATGAGCTCGGGCTCATCCTGCATGACCCGGATCCCTTCGAGGCACGCCGCCGCGACGGCCGGCGGGTGCGAGGTGGAGAACAGGAACGGCCGCGCGCGCTGCACCAGGATGTCGCGCAGGTCCTGGCTGCCGGCCACGTAGCCGCCCAGCACGCCCACCGCCTTGGACAGCGTCCCGATCTGGATGGCCACCCGGCCCTTGAGCCCGAAGTGGTCCACGGTCCCGCGCCCGTTCCGGCCCAGCACGCCCGAGGCGTGGGCATCGTCCACCATGACCGCGGCGCCGAAGGCTTCGGCCGCCTCCACGATCCCGGGGAGCGGCGCGATGTCGCCGTCCATGGAGAAGACCCCGTCCGTGACCACCAGGATCAGCCGGTAGGGGCCGCTGCCGTCCGGACGGCCCTTGGTGGCCGCCTCCTCGAGGAGCGCCCGGAGCGCCGCCACGTCCGCGTGCGGGTAGACCACGCGGGGCGCCCTGGAGAGCCGCATCCCGTCGATGATCGAGGCGTGGTTGAGGGCGTCGGACACGATCAGGTCCGTCTCGCCGGTGATGGTGGGGATCACCCCGGTGTTGGCCGTGAAGCCGGACTGGAACGTGAGGCACGCCTCGGTGCCCTTGAACGCCGCCAGCTCCGATTCCAGCTGCTCGTGGAGCGCCAGGGTGCCGGCGATGGTCCGGACGGCGCCGCTCCCCACCCCGAAGTCACGCACTGCGTTGAGCGCCGCCTCGCGGAGGCGAGGGTGGTGGGTCAGGCCCAGGTAGTCGTTGGAGGAGAGGGAGATCAGCCGGGCGTTGTCCACCGACACGATGGGTCCCTGCGCGGAGGTCATCACCCGCATCGGCCGGTACAGGTTCCGCTCGCGCAGCGCCGCCAGCTCGCCGCCCAGGAAGGCGAGGGGGTCCGGGCGCCCAACAGGCTCCGGCAAGGGCGCCGGGGTGGGGTTCGAATCGGCCATCAAGCGCCCGTCCAATCCATGATCACCTTGCCCGAGTCCCCGCTCCGGGCCGTCGCAAACGCCGCCTCGTGCTCCCGGAACGAGAACCGGTGCGTGATCGCCGGCGTGATGTCCAGCCCCGACTGGAGCATGACCGTCATCTTGTACCAGGTCTCGTACATCTCCCGGCCGTAGATGCCGCGCAGCGTGAGCATCTTGAAGACCAGCGTGGTCAGGTCCAGGGAGATGTCCGCCGTGGGGATGCCCAGCATCGCGATGGACCCCCCGTGGGCCATGTTGTCGATCGCGCCACGCAGGGCATCGGCGTTCCCGGATATCTCCAGGGCGACGTCGAACCCCTCGGTCATGCCCAGCTGGGCCTGGACGTCGTGCAGATTGGTCTCGCGCGGGTCGATGGCGACGTGCGCCCCCATCCGGAGCGCCAGCGCGCGGCGGTACGGGTTCAGCTCGGACGCCACCACGAACCGGGCGCCGGCATGGCGCGCCACCGCGATGGCCATCAGCCCGATGGGCCCCGCGCCCGTCACCAGCACGTCCTCGCCCAGGACCGGGAAGGCCAGGGCCGTGTGCACGGCGTTCCCGAACGGGTCGAAGATGGCCGCTACCTCCTCCGGGACCCCGGGCGCGTGGTGCCAGACGTTGGTCATGGGCAACGACACGAGCTCGGCGAAGCAGCCGTCCCGGCCAACGCCCAGGCCGATGGTGTTGGCGCACAGGTGCCGCCGGCCGGCGAGGCAGTGCCGGCAGCGCCCGCACACCACGTGGCCCTCGCCGCTCACGATGTCCCCGGCCCGGAAATCGGCGACGTTGCTGCCCACGTCCACGATCTCGCCGACGAACTCGTGGCCGATGATCAGCGGCGGCACGATGGTCTTCTGGGCCCACGGGTCCCACGACTCGATATGCAGGTCCGTCCCGCAGATCCCGGTCCGGCGGACCCGGATCAGGACGTCGTTGATCCCGATCTGGGGCTCCGGGACCGTTTCAAGGCGAAGCCCCGGCCCGGCTTCGGCCTTGACCAGGGCGAGCATCAGGCGGGATCCTCGTCCGGCACCTCGGACCAGTCGATGACCGGGTTCTCCACGAAGCCCACGCCCTCCACCTCGCACCGGACGCGATCGCCGGGCTGGAGGAAGACCGGCGGGTCCTGGAAGACGCCCACGCCGGACGGGGTGCCGGTGGAGATGATGTCGCCCGGCTCCAGGGTGATGGCGCGGCTGACGAACTCGATCAGCGCGGGGATGTCGAAGAGCATGTCGGCGGTGGTGCCGTCCTGCATGAGGATGGACTCGCCGGCCCGCGGCCCGCTGCCCGGGATCCGCCAGCTGCGCAGCCAGAGATTGGCCGGGTCCGGGATCTCGTCGGCGCTGACGAAGACGGGGCCGATGGGGAAGAACGTGTCGCTGCCCTTGGCCCGCAGCCACTGGCCGTCGCCGCGCTCGCCGGGGCCCAGCGCGGCCTTGTTGCCCTGCCAGTCGCGGGCGGAGACGTCGTTGACCACCAGGTAGCCGGCGACGTGCTCCATCGCGTGCTCACGCGTGACGCGGCGGGCGCGCTTGCCGATGACCAGCGCCAGCTCCACCTCGAGGTCCAGGGCGTTGGTGCCCTCGGGCCGGACGATGCTCTCGCCGTGGCCGATGATCGTGTTGCCGAACTTGGCGAAGAGCGTGGGCCGCGGCGGCAGGTCCAGCTTCTGCTCCACGACGTGGTCGCGGTAGTTCAGGCCAATGAGCACGATCTTGCCGGGGAACTCCAGCGCCGGAAGCGGGCTCAGGTCGGCAACCGGGACGCCCGGCTCCTTGGACTTCCGGGCCGCTTCGTGGCGGAGGTCGCCCAGCCGCTCGTCGGTGAGGGCCAGGTCGAGGGAGTCGAAGCCCTTGCCGAGGCGGACGACGTGATCGCCCAGGAGGACGCCCAGCGCGGGGCCGTCATCGGACAGGAAACTGAACAGTCGCATGGCAGTGACCCCCGGGTCAGCTGGGCTTGGGGGAGGTGGTCGGTGCCGCCGAAGGGGCCGCGGAGGGCGCGGCCGACGGTGCGGGCGAGCCGGAAGCCGCGGGCGAGCCGGAAGCCGCGGGCGAACCCGAAGCCGCCGGGCTGGCGCTGCTCGCCTTCGTGGGCGCCGGCGTCGCGGTGGGTCGGGCGCAGGCAGGCTCCGGGTTGGATCGCTCGGCCTGGTTCAGGTAGAACGCCTTGATCTGCTCGGTGTCCAGCGTGTTCAGGGGCAGGATCTGGCCCCACAGAAGTGCCGCGTACGGGGCATTCATCTGGTCGAACCGGGCGATGGTCACGCCGGACCCCAGCTGCGTCGTGGGGAACCCGCACAGGGGGCTGGGCGGCAGCGTCTGGAGGAGGGCCTTGAGCGCGGCCTGGCCGGCGCTGGCGCAGGCATCTCCCGGGCACTTGTAGAGGACCACCAGGCCGCCGTGCTCCAGGTTGTGGATGTACCCCTGCGGGACCGGGGTCTCGTCGTCCTGGGCGTAGAAGCCCGGCTTCACGGGGCCCTGGTTGGTCTGGTTGTAGTGGTTGCCGCTGGCCGGCGGGCAGAGGGCGTAGGTGATCTTCTGGCCGACCGCGATATGGGCGCGGCCCAGGTCCGGCTGGACGTAGCCGATTCGGGCAGGCGATGCACCCGGCGCCAGCGACGCGGCGGGCGACTCGGGGGCGCCGGTCGCGGGTGCGGTCCAGTCCTGCGCGCAGGCGTACGCCGGCTGCGCGGCGTTGAGGGCGACGATGCCGCCGATCACGACCAGGGCCACCACGGCGAGGCCGCCCAGCAGGACGCGGCGGTTCTTCTCCAGGAAGGACTGCGACGGCGCCGGCGCGGTGAAGCGGCCGCCGCGCGTGGCGGGTCGGCGCGTGCCCGGGCGTGCGCCAGGGCGGGCGGCGGTCGGTGCGCCAGCGCCAGTGGTGGCGGGGCGAGCCGGCTGCTCGGGGGAGCTGGCGTCGTCGGTCAAGGGAGCAGTTCCTCGTGGGTGGGGCCGCTGGGCGGCGGGTTTGCGCAACAGAGGGTACTCGTAGCGCGCATGCCGTGCGTCAGGCGCGACCTGCCGTCCATCGGACCGGGCGCGGCCCGCTGTGCATTGGACCCGGCGCGGCCCGAGACGCGGCCGGGCGAGTGCCGCTGGCCCTAGGCCTCGTTCAGCCAGGCACGTGCCGCGTCCCCGGCCAGCCCGCGGAGCAGCAGGATCCCCAGTGCCGCCACCAGCAGCGCGACCGGGAGCATCCCCGAGAAGAGCGCCAGCGGCACCGCCGGGACGGTCAGCGAGCTGAGGCCCAGCGCCAGGGAGCGCGACGCCTCCTTGCGCTGGAGGACCAGGGTGATCGTGAAGATGTCGTAGGCCAGGAGGGCCATCACCACCAGGCCCACCAGCGAGACGGGCGCGGCGACGGCCAGGTCCACCACGAACCGGAGCGAGAGCCCAATCACGCCGAGGATCAGGAACGCGTAGCCCAGGAAGACCTGGATCACCGGCGGCATGGAGCGCGTCGAGGGCAGGGGGCCGGGTGCGGTCGTGGGGGGCATCGGTGCGATTCTGCCACGCCGGGGCCATGTTGCCTGCGTGAGCCGGCGATGCCTGCGCGGCCCAGCCGTGCCTGCCCGAGCCGGCGATGCCTGCGCCTACCGACCGTGCCTGCGCGGCCCGGCGACCGACGGCAGCCCCATATACTCCAGCGACCGTGGCCGACCTTCCCATCGACCTGACCCCCGAGCTCGCCGCTCGACTCGCCCGCGCCCTCGACGTCGAGGGCAAGATCGTGGCCGCCCTCGAGGCCCTGGGCCCCGTGGCCGGTTGCGACGTCGCATTGGTGGACACCCGCGGCGGGCCGATTCGTGCCGGCCTCGTCGCCGCCGGCGCCCGGGTCGAGGACCTTCCGCTGGATCCAGCGACGTGGTCAGCCTTCCCGTCGGGTGGCTTCGACGCCGTCGTCGGCCTGTGGTCCGCCTTCCGCGGCATCAACCCTGCCGAGCTCGCGGGCGCCGAACGGCTCCTTCGCCCGGGCGGCCGCCTGCTGGTCTTCCACGACTACGGTCGCGACGACATCGCGGGGTTGCGGGGCGACCTGCCCGAGTACGGCGCGTGGAGTCGGCGCAACGGGCCGTTCCTGGCCGGTGGCTTCCGGGTGCGCGTGCTGCACTGCTTCTGGACGTTCGAGACCCTCGAGGAGACGCGGGCGTTCCTCGCCGACGCGTTTGGGGAGGCCGGCGTGGCGCTGGGCGAGACGCTCAAGCGACCGCGGCTCTCGTGGAACGTGGGGGCCTACCACCGCGCTCGCCTGCTACCCTCCGACGCATGACGCGCGGCCGGATGGAACCACGACCGCAGGCGACGACCCGCCGGGCTGATGGATCGGGTCGGCGCCGCGCCGCTGCGCCGCGCTCGGCCGGGCCGCACATCGGCGGCGTGGAGATCAGCCCGATGCGCGTCGTCATGGTGATCGCCCTGGTGGGCAGCCTCCTCTACCTCGTCTTCGCCATCACGGTTCGCGACGCCAGCCAGATCCCGATGCTCTCCTCCGGGGCCGCCGTGCTGGGTATCGTCTTTGCCGCGCTGGCCGTGGGCGGCCTCATCGACTGCTACCGGGCGGGCAAGGCCAACGACGGCCGGCGGGCGATGCTGATGGCGGTGGCCGGCGGGGTCTCCGCCATGATCTCGGCCGGCGCGTTTGCGGCGGCCATGGTGCTCGCACTGGTCTGGTCCGCCTGAGCCCCTGCTACACTCGGGCCGCCCCCTCGCCCCCATCGTCTAGAGGCCTAGGACGCCACCCTTTCAAGGTGGAGATCAGGGGTTCGAATCCCCTTGGGGGTACCACGCAACCTCGCCCGGTCCGTTCCGGCGCGCCCCGTGGGCCGGCCGGCGGCAACGCGGCCCTCGCGCGCGGGCGCCAATCCGGGCATCCTTGCGTCCACACGCAGTGAGGATGAGCTGATGGCCTGGACGCTGGACCACTGGATCAACGGGGCGGCCGTGCCCCCGGCCTCCGGGGAGTACGCGGATCGAAGCAGCCCCGCGACCGGCGAGTCGGTCTGCCGGGTCGCCGAGGGCACGGCCCCCGACGTCGACGCCGCCGTCGCCGCCGCGAAGCGCGCGCAGCCGGGCTGGGCCGCCACCTCCGCCGCCGTCCGTGGCCGCCTCCTGATCGACGTGGCGCGCCGAATCCGTGCCGCCGCCGACGCCCTCACCGACGGCGAGGTCGCCGAGACCGGCAAGCTGCGCGCCACGGCCGCCGGCGAGGTGGAGGGCGCGGCGCAGTATTTCGAGTTCTACGGCGAGGTGATCAACGCCATCGGCGGCGAGACCTTCGACCTGGGCGGCGGCTTCCACAGCTTCACGCGCAACGAGCCATTCGGCGTCATCGGCGTGATCACGCCCTGGAACCTGCCCATCAACCAGGCGGCACGCGCCGGGGCCCCGGCCATCGCGGCCGGCAACGCGGTTGTCCTCAAGCCCTCGTCGCTGACCTCCACGTCCTCGGTCCGGATCGGCGAGCTGATCAAGGCGGCCGGCATCCCGGACGGGGTCTGGAACGTGGTCCTGGGCGGCGGGTCCACCACCGGTCCGCTCGTGGTCAACCACCCCGACGTCCGCAAGGTGGCGTTCACCGGCTCCGTTGACGTGGGTCGCCAGCTGGCGCACATGGCGGCGGACCGCCTGATCCCGCTCACCCTGGAGCTGGGTGGCAAGAGCGCCAACGTGGTCTTCGCGGACGCGGACCTCGACAAGGCCGCCGCCGCGGCCACCAACGGCTTCGTCAGCAACGCCGGCCAGGTCTGCTCGGCCTGTACCCGGATCCTGGTCCAGCGCGACGTTCACGACGCGTTCGCGGCGAAGCTCAAGGCCGCGGCCGAGGCGCACCGGCTGGGCGAGACGGTGGGCCCGGTGATCAGCGGCGGCCAGTACAGGACCGTCCGCCAGTACCTAGATGTCGCGGAAGCGGAGGGCGCCACGCCCATCGCCGGCGGGGCAGCGGCCGCGGACGCGGCGCGCGCCAGCGGATCGGCCGGCTTCTTCGTCCCGCCTACCGTCTACACCAACGTGCGCAACTCGATGCGGATCGCGCAGGAGGAGGTCTTCGGGCCCGTCCTCGTCGTCATCCCGTTCGACACCGAAGCTGAGGCGGTCGAGATCGCCAATGACTCGCCGTATGGGCTGGTGGCCGGCGTCTGGACGCGCGACATCAGCCGCGCCCTGCGGGTGGCCGCCGGGATCGAGGCGGGCCAGGTCTTCGTGAACTCGTGGTGGTCGGGCGGCGTGATGACGCCCTTCGGCGGCTTCAAGCAGTCGGGCTACGGGCGCGAGAAGGGCGTCGAGGCGCTCCACCACTACACGCAGACCAAGACGGTGACGATCGCGCTCTAGGGCCGCGGCCGCCGCTCGTTCGAACCCGACCTCTGGCCTCCCTTCGGCCCCGCCCGTCCTTGGCTCCGTCCCGCTCGCCGCTCGCCGTCGCGTCGCTGATGGTGGGCGCGGGCCTCGCGTGCTGGACCGCGCTGGCAACCGTGATGCTGGCCGCCCGAGGGCTCGACGATGCCGGGATCGGCCTGGCCGCGTCGGCCGGGGCCATCGCGTTTGTCGTCGCGATCCCCGTCTGGAGCCACGTCGCCGACACGATGCTGGGTCGTCCGCGGACCCTCGCCCTGGCCGGGCTGCTGGTGGCGGTGCTCGCCCTTGGGTTCGGCCTGCCGCCGGACTTGCCGCCGGTTGCCGCCGGCGTGCTGTACGCGCTGATCATGGCCGGGATGGCCCCCTGGCTCCTCCTCGTCGACGCGATCACGGTCAACGTCACGCACGACGCCGCGGCCTACGCGCGAATCCGATTGCTGGCCAGCCTGGCGTTCGCGGCGACCAGCATCGCCGTGGGCTTCGTGGCCGCGGCGACGTCCCTGGCCGCGCCGCCGTTGCTGCTGGCGGCCACGTCCCTGGGCGTTGCCGCAGCCGCGCGTCGGCTGCCCGATGCGGGCCGCGCGGTGCTGGGCGTTGGCCGCGGGACGCCGGGTACCGGTACGGACTCGGATGCGGGCTCGGTCGCCGGCTCGGACTCGGCGTCGGCCTCGGGCTCGGCTCCCGCGCCAAGCTCGGCTCCCACGCTCAGCTCGGCCGAAGCCGAACGATCCGCTCGCACGTTCGACCGCCGCCGGTTCGACCGCCGCGACCTCGCCCGCCTGCTCGGCTCGACCGGCGAGGCATTCCGGATCGCACCCGGCCTCCCCATCCTGTTGCTGGCCGCCCTCCTGGCGCACGCCGGTCATGCCGGCCAGGCCATCTTCCTGGGCCTCCGGATCCTCCAGCTGGGCGGCGGGCCGGCCGACGTCACGCTGGCCTCCGGGTCGGCCGCGGCCGTGGAGATCCCGTCCTTCTTCATGTGGGGCTGGGTGGCCGGTCGCTGGGGGCTGCGCGCCAGCTTTGGGGCCGGGTCGCTCATCTACGCGCTGGTGGCCGTGATCTGGGCGACCACCGATTCCGTGCCGATCACCATCCTCGCTCGAACGGTGTCCGGCGCCGGCTTCTCCGCGCTGGCGATCTCCGGCACCCTCGCGATGCGCTCGCTCCTGCCGCGCCAGCTGGCCGCCACCGGCCAGGGGATGTACCTGGTGACCGCCGGCGGGATCGCGAGCGTGGTGGCGGGCGTGGCCGGACCGGCGCTCATCGGCGCGGGTGGCTACCCGCTGCTCTTCGCGGCGATCGCCGTCGCCGGGGTCGTTGGGGCGGGCGTGGGCTTCGCCGCGTTCCCGGGCGTCGGACGGCCCTCGTCCGACGCGGGCCTCGGGGTTCGGCGAATCTAGGTTCGCGGTGCAGGGATTGGGCGAACCACCAGGTCGTCGATGCCTGCGAAGTCGGCCGGGTTGGCCGTGTAGAGGGGCAGGCCGTTGGCGATGGCGATGGCGGCGATCATCGCGTCGAAGGAGCGCGCCGATGGCTTGCGCCCCGCGCCACGGAGCGAGGCCGCCACGCGGGCGAGGAGTCCCTCGGGGTCCCTCCGCTTGTGGACCTGGTTCGCATTCTCGCCATCGCCCGTTATCAGGGGCTTACCGGCGCCGAACACTTGCGCGGCTGCTCAACCTTCGGCGCCCGACGCCGCTACAGTTGCGCCATGGCTCAACTATCCCGGGGCGCCGCCCCCACCCCCGCACCCGCCGTCTTCGCGTCGGCCATCGACGCCCACACCTGCTCGGCCCAGTGCCTCCACCCGCACGCGATCCATCCAGTGCTGGGGCGCACGCTGGGGCAGCACGGCGCCCGGGCCGTCGGCGAGCTGTTCGCCACCCTGGCCGATCCGTCCCGTGCGCAGATTCTCCACCTGCTTGCGATCAGCGAGCACGAGCTGTGCGTCCATGACATGGCGTTGGTGCTGGGGATGAGCGTCTCCGCGCTCTCGCACCAGCTGCGTCACCTCCAGGACCGGCGCGCAGTGGAGCGGCGGAAGGACGGCCGGACCGTGTTCTACCGCCTCCTGGACGACCACCTGCGCGAGCTGGTCCTGGGCGCCGCCGCCCACGTGGCCGAGACCATCGACGGCCGCGACTGATGGCCATTGGCCACGCGCGCGCCGAGCGCGCCGCACGCGCCGCCGACTCTGCCCACGCCGGCCACGGACACACGCATATCTCCCCCGCCAACGCCAGCCGTCGCCGCCTGGCTGTCGTCCTGGGCCTGAGCGCACTCATCCTGGTCGCGGAGGTGATCGGTGGGATCGCGTCCGGCAGCCTGGCGCTCCTGGCCGACGCCGGTCACGTCCTGACCGACATGTCGGGGATCCTGATGGCGCTGCTCGCCATCGGCTTCGCCAGCCGGCCCGCCAGCGCCGAACGCACCTTCGGCTACCTGCGCGTGGAGATCCTGGCCGCCGTCGGCAACGCCGTCCTGCTGCTGGGTGTGGCCGTGTTCGTCCTGTTCGAGGCCGTCGAGCGGTTCTTCACGCCGCACGCGGTCGAAACCGGCCTCATGGCCGGCGTGGCCGCCGTGGGCCTGGTGGTCAACCTGGTTTCGATGCTCATGCTCCAGCAGGCCCAGAAGGAGAGCCTGAACATCCGCGGCGCGTACCTCGAGGTCATGGGCGACGTGATCGGCTCCGCGGCGGTGATCGTGGCCGCGGTCGTCATCGCGCTGACCGGCTGGCTGGCCGCGGACGTGGTGGCGTCACTGGCCATCGCCGTCCTGATCGTGCCGCGCACCATCGCGCTGCTGCGCGAGGCCACCGACGTGCTCCTGGAGGCGACGCCCAAGGGCACTGACATGGAGGAGGTCCGGCGCCACATCCTGGAAGCGCCCGGCGTGATCGACTGCCACGACCTGCACGCCTGGACGATCACGTCGGGCAGCCACGTGGTCTCGGCTCACGTCGTCCTGGCCGACGGCGCGGATCCGGCGGCGGCGCTCGACGCGCTCACGACGTGCCTGTCGGGCGTCTTCGACATCGAGCACAGCACGTTCCAGCTGGAGGCCTCGGACCGCCGGCGCCTGGAGCAGTGGAGCCACGACTAGGGCCTGGGCCGGCATCGTGACCGCCGTGGAGCCACGCTTGGGCTCGGGCCGCGCGTGTGCCGCGCTGCACCTCCGCGATCAAGGCTAACTTCAGCCTGGTCGGCGCTACGGACTCGTGGAGCCCGGTTCCAGGGACAACATCGCCCCAGGCTGTGGCTATCCCCTATTGGGCGGGCGGATTCGTGCACGGCGGTCAGAGGTGACGGCGCGGCGGCCGCGTAGTGACGCTGAGGCTGGAGTTATCCGGAGTTCGGCCACGGAGGGCCCGCGGAGGACTGATGGCCGGGCGACTCGCCCGCCCTCTGCGCCCGGCCATCTCGCGGATCGCCGCGGCCAGCTCGTAGGGCCAGGCTCGCCTTGTGGGTATCGATCCCGACCGTCGTCATCAGCCAACTCCTGGGCGCAGGTCCGATTGGCACGGGCCGGCACGGGCCGGTGTGCGTTCAGGCAGGAACACGCTCCTATGAAGCCACGGCCGGTCCGCCGATCAGCGGGGTGTGCTTGCGTGGGTCCACTTCTCGTTTCGGCGACCGGGCGACGCGGCGTAGGCTAGGGGCGGTCCACTCGCCACCTTGATCAAGGGAGCCATGGCCGTGCTTCGAGCCACCGTTACTCGGCCGTTCCAGGCCCGACGCCCGGCCGTCCGATGAGCCCGCGCGGACCCGAGCCCGAGCCCGCCGACGACGTGGAGCGGCGCGTCCTCGACTACGTCGACGCCCACGCCGAGGAGGCCGTCGAGTTCTTCCGCAGCCTGGTCAAGATCCGGAGCACCGATCCGCCCGGCGACGTCCGCGAGATGGCCGACGCGTGCGCCGCCTTTGGCCGCGGCCTCGGGATGGACGTGGAGCAGCACGAGCCCGCGCCTGGCAAGGTGAGCAACGTCCTCCGACTCCGGGGATCCGGCGGGGGACCCGCGTTCCTCCTGAACTCGCACCTGGACACGTTCCCGGCCAGCGATCCCACCGCCTGGCGCCACACGCCGTTCGGCGCGGAGGTCCACGACGGCAAGGTCTGGGGCGTGGGCACGCGCGACATGAAGGCCGGCCTGTCCGCCGCCCTGCTGGCCGTCCAGGCGGTCGTCGCCACCGGCACCCGGCTCCGCGGCGACGTCGTCCTCACCCAGACCGCCGACCACATCAAGGGCGGCGGCGTGCTCGGGCTCAAGTACCTGGTGGACGAACGCCTGGTCAGCGCCGACTTCGGGATCTACACCGAGTCGAACCCGCCCCTCGCGATCGAGCTCGCGTCGCGCGGCATGCTCCGCTTCGAGATCACGCTGACCGGCTTCGCCAAGCACACCAAGTACAAGGTGGAGCACTCCGAGAGCGGGCAGCCCATCAACGCCATCCTCAAGGCCGCGAAACTCACGATCGCGCTCGAGGCCATGCACTTCACGAACTGGGCGCCCCACGCCTACGTGAAGGGTCCGCCGGTGGTCAGCGTCAACCGGATCGCCGGCGGCTTCTCCGACACCCTCATCGCCGACCGGTGCGTCCTTGTCGCGGACTGCCGCTACCTGCCGGGCCAGGACCCCGACGACGTCATGGCGGACGTGCAGGGCGTCCTCGACAGGCTCGCGCAGGAGGATCCCGAGTTCCGGGCCACGCTGAAGGTGCTCCTGCACGGCGAGGCGTCCCAGGTGGGCGCGGACACGCCCCTGGTCGAGACGCTCCAGGGCGCGATCCAGACGGTGATCGGCCGGCGAGTGCCGCTGGGCGGCGCCGGCAGCACCAGCGACATGCGGTTCCTGATCAACGACGGCGGCATCCCGATGGTGAAGTTCGTCTTCCCAAGCTCGGAGACGGGGACGAACGAGTTCGAATCCATCGAGGATTTCCTGAACACGCTGCGGGTCTACAGCCTGATGCTGGTCCGCGTGCTCGGCTGAGCGGCAGGGCGCGGGTGCGGAGGAGGGCCGTCCGCCATGGCCCCAAGGCCCCACGCATGGGCCCGCCTACACGCACGCGTTGCACGCGCTCGGCCTGGGGCGGATGGGCCTGGTCCGGCGGGGAGCTGACGACGTAGGTCGGAAGGAGGTCGAAGTGGGTCGAGGCCAAGTCAACGTCCAGGTCGCCGTCGGGCTCCTGGTCGCTCTGTCCGCCGCCGGACTGCTGCTGACCGGGGACATCGGCTCCGGTCCGGCCGCCGCACTGGGCATGCTTGGCATCGGGTTGATCGCGGTCGCGCGGCGCGGTCAGGGACGGTAGACGCGCAGCACGCCACGCGTCGCATTTCGCCGATCCGACATCGGGCGTGGGCCTCGGGACGGCTACCAGGCGCTGCCGGCCAGCCGCGTGAGCTGTGCCTCGACCGCGGCACGCATGGCTGCAGGCGTCGTCGGATAGCGGCGGTCCGCCTCGGCCAGTCCGCCGACGAGGGCATCCAGGGTCTGCATGGTCACCCGGCGCGCCTCCCGGTCCGGCATGTCCCAGGACCTGGCCTCGGCCAGAAGATGTCCCCGGGTGATCTCGCCGATCCGCCACTTCCCGCCCACGGGGAGCGCGACCTGCGACTGGGCCGGCAGGAACCAGGCCGTGGGCGCGATGTCGTACAGCGGGCTCAGCGCGACCGTGCGGGCGCCGGTGTGGAGGACGGACAGGTTCTTGGCGTGCGCGTCCGTGTTGAGGAGCGCGACGTTGATGACGGTCTGCTCCAGCAGCCGGCCCAGCTCCACCGTGGGGTCGTCGGCGCGCTCCACGAGCACGGCGGCGATTCGCCGCAGGCTGGCGACCCGGGGACCCAGGTCACGCGGGTACTTCTGCTCCGGCGGCAGCCCCAGCAGCTGGCAGCCATCCTCCTGGTGCCGTCGATGGACGGTGTCACCCTCGATCCGTCGGTCGTAGCGCTCCACGATGATTGTGGGACGGTGGCCCGTTGGCGCGACGTAGTCCGCGGTGGCGGTGAGGGTGGCGGCCGAAGCCGCCTTCAGCGACCACGCCTCGGCGCTCGCCAAACCCGGGTACCTGTCGGGCTCCGGCTTGAGGATGTGTGTGGACACGGCGCCGTCCAGGGGCAGCTTCCAGCCAGAGTCGAGGCGGGCGAGGAGGAGCTTGTCCTGGGCGCCGCCGAGCGAGAGCCGGACCTCGCGATCCACGTCGGACACGGTTCGAGGGAGCAGGTCCAGTCGATGCCAGACGTCCTCGTTCGACATGGCCAGGTATCGGCCACCGGCCGGGGTTCGACCCTCGGGCATCACGGAGACCGCCCCGGCGCACTCCCAGCCGATGGCGCCGAGCAGGCCGAACGTGTCGCCGCGGGTCACGCCGTGTGCGGCCTCGGCCGCCGTCCGGCGCGCGTCCTCCGGGAGCAGGCCGTCGAACCAGGCGCGCGTGAACGACGGCGTCCAGGTCTCGGCGGCGCCGTCGGTGGCGACGGTCAGCGCGCTGGCGCCCGGGCGGCCGGTGTACCGAATCGCGTTGGCGCGGGTGCGGATCAGGTCGCCGACGATGGCGTCACCCAGCCAGACGACCAGCCGATCCGCCCCGGCGCTCACCGCGGCCGCGCCTCTGAGAGGATCACGTCCTTCGGCGCGACGACGACCTTGGCCCCGAGCAGCGCGATCGCGCGCAGCGCAAGGGTCAGGGCCACGGGTCCCCCTTGTTCCAGCGCAACGATGGTCTGGCGCGAGACGCCGCACCACTCAGCCAGCGTCTCCTGCGTCATTCCTCGTTCGGCGCGCAGGCGCTTGATCGCTCGCCCGAGGTCCGTCGCGCTATAGGCCTCGTCGATCATGGCGCGGCTCCCATGTCAATCCTGGGCGACATCGGCTCCAACCGCCAAGATGTCAACTTGCATTGACAATAGCCGCCCGGGCCGACTTGTCAAGCAGGATCGACACTCCGGCCGACGGCTATCCGCGGCCGGCCCAGCGGAGCACCCGGAGCGCGCGCAGCGAGTTCCACCGGCTTGGGAAGCCTTCGGCGCCCTCCATCTCGAAGGGCGTCGGGCCCTGGTGGATGTTCTCCAGCGGCCAGCGGCCGTCCGGGTCCTGCCGGCCCGCGACCAGGGCGATCGCCTCGTCCAGGCGCGGGTCGGGCCGCGCCCCGCTGGATCGGAGGTAGTCGAGGCCACGCAGGACGTCGTAGTACCAGCGCGTCGGGAACGAGAACATCGTGAACCGCGGGTCCGCGACCTGCCCCGTCGAACGGCGGCGGAACAGCCCTCGCTCCAGGAGGTACGCCTCGCCGCGCTCGCGGGCGGCCCGAACGGCGTCCGAAGCGCCGCCGGCGCGTTCCCATTCGAGGAGGCCCTCCAGCACGCAGATCGTCGAGTGGAACGAGGAGACGGTCGCCCCAAAGGCGGCCCAGCAGTTCCAGCCACCATCGGGCAGCGCGTCGCCCACCAGTCGTTCGGCGATGCGGTCGACGTCCTGACCGAAGTACGCGCCATTGGCCAGGGCGATTCCGTTGATGCAGGGCTCCGTCTCGCCCTGAAAGTACGGCGCGTCATTCGCCTCCCAGCGCACGTTCTCGCGAACCAGGGCGACGGCGTTGCGCGCCTGCGGGCGGGTGGGGCTCAGCCCAAGCTCGCGCAGTGACTGGAGAGCGAAGTGGGTGGCCGTCCAGGCATCGAAGAAGGGCCTGGACTCATCCACCCAGCCCGGCCGATACGTCCCGCCGTCCCAGCGCCCGTCGGCTCCCTGCGAGGTGAGCAGCTGGGTGCCCCAGCCCTCACTGGCGACACGGGCGCGCTCCAGCTCGACCGCATCGGAGGAGGCGTCCGAGAGGTCGCGCAGCACCTGCCAGCGGATCGCCGGGTCGCCGTCCAGCAGCCAATCGATGACGGTCATGACGGCCCCTCCGCGGAAGACCACCTAGCGCGCCACGCATCGTGCGATCGAACCCGCCGCGCCCTCAGCCCAGCTTCGCGACCGCCGCCATCTCGCCCGCGTCCAGCCGCCAGTCCGCGGCCGCCCCGTTGGCCGCCACCTGCTCCGCGGTGCTGGCGCTGGCGATCACCGGGCCCATCTCGGGGAAGCTCAGCAGCCACCCGAACGCCAGCTCCAGGAGGCTTCGGCCGCGCTCCTGCGCAAACCCCGTCCAGCGGTCCAGCCGCTCGAAGTTGGCCGGCGTGAGCATGGTCTTCTCGCGCGGCGTCCCCAGGATCCGGCCATCCGCCGGCGGCTGGCCCGCCCGGTACTTGCCCGTCAGGAACCCCGATTCGATGGGGTGGTACGGGATGATCCCCATGCCCGTCGCGCGCGCCGCCGGCACAAGCTCGCGGGCCGTGTCCGCGCGCAGCAGGCTCAGCTCGTTCTGGATGGCGATGGGCCGCGCCAGGTGCTCCGTGCGCGCCACCCAGGCCGCGTCCACCAGCTGCCACGGGGCGAAGTTGCTGAGGCCCACGTAGCGGACCTTGCCGGCGCTGACCAGGTCGTCCAGGCCGCAGAGCGTCTCCTCGATGGGGGTCAGCGGGTCGGGGAAGTGGACCTGGTAGAGGTCGATGACGTCGGTCTGGAGGCGGCGCAGGCTGCCCTCCACGGCCTGGTGCATCCAGCGCCGGGACGTGCCGCGCTGCCACTGGGCGTCGCCCATGGGGCTGGAGAACTTGGTGGCCAGCACCAGGTCCTGGCGGTGCGGCGCCGTGATCCGGCCCACGAGCGTCTCGGAGACGCCACGGGAGTAGCTGTCGGACGTGTCGATGAACGTCACGCCCAGCTCGATGGCGCGCTCGAGGACGGCGCGGGCGCCGGCCTCGTCGAGCTTGCTGCCGAAGTTGTTGGTGCCCAACCCCAGGGACGAGACGAGCAGGCCGGAACGGCCCAGGCGGCGGTATTCCATGTGTTGGAGGGTAGCGCCACCGGGAAGGGGTCCGCGCCAACGGAATGCCGGCGCCCAGCGTCCGCCTGAGCGCGCCCGGGCTGGCAGGCCGGGCTAAAGGGCGGCTCGGGGCCGGCCGCTGCGCACTTGCCTGGGCGGCGGCCACGAACCACGATGGCCCCATGACCAGCGCACGAGACCCGGATTGGGACGATGCCTTGGCGTGGCTCCTGGAGCCGTCCAATCCCGCCGTTCGCCAGGTCGCCCTCCGGGATCTCCAGGGCCGGCCGGCCGACGATCCGGACGTGGCCGCGGCTCGCCGGTCGGCCATGGCGGCCGATCCCATCGCGGCGATCCTCGCCGCGCAACAACCCGATGGGCACTGGGAGAAGCCCGGCCCCGGCTATGCCACCAAGTACCGGGGCACCGTGTGGCAGGTGATCTTCCTGGACCAGCTGGGGGCCGATCCGGACGACGAGCGAATCCGGCGGGCCTGTGCCTATGTGCTCGCCCACAGCCAGGCCGCGACCGGCGGCTTCGGCGCCCCGGGGCGCATCGACCGTGAGGCCGTGCCCCCGCCCTCGTCGGTGATCCATTGCCTGAACGGCAACCTGCTGCGCATCCTGATCGGGTTCGGCTGGCTGGAGGACGACGGCGTCCAACGGGCGATCGCCTGGGAAGCCCGGGCGATCACGGGCGAAGGCGTCGATCGCTGGCTCGCCACTGGCACCTGCGGGCCGGGGTTTGCCTGCGCGGCCAATGAGAAGCTGCCGTGTGCCTGGGGTGCGGTGAAGGCGATGCTGGCGCTGGCGCGGATCCCGGCGCCGGGCCGCTCGCCGCTCGTCCGGCGCGCGATCGAGGCAGCGACGGACTTCCTGCTGAACCGGGATCCTGCCGCGGCCGACTATCCCGTGGGTTGGGGCAACACCCGGCCGAACGGCTCCTGGTTCAAGCCGGGCTTCCCGTCCGGGTACGTCGCGGATGTCCTCCAGACCCTCGAGGCGCTGTGCGAGCTGGGGTACGGCCAGGACCCGCGTCTGGGGAGCGCGCTCAGCTGGCTGCGCGGCAAGCGGGGACCCGACGGCCGATGGCGCAACCAGTACGCCTACAACGGCAAGACGTGGGTGGACTTCGAGCGCCAGGGTGAGCCCAGCAAGTGGGTGACCCTGCGGGCGATGCGGGTCCTGCGCGCCGCCGCGTAGCCGGGCCGGCTCAGCACCAGGGCGAGTCCAGGGCGACGCCCGGGTGAGCCGGGTTCGCCTGCGTCGGCGCCCTGGCCCATGCCCAGCGTCGGGACGTTGGGGGCCCGCAGGTACGGGCTGCGTGAGCACCACGCGTGCGGCACCATTGCGTCGACCGCGCGCCTGCGGGCGCGCGCCTGCGGGCGCGCGCCCGCCGCCGGACTTGGAGGAGCGGGTATGGAGCTGACGCTGGACGCCGCGACGACGGCGATGGTCATGGTCGACCTGCAGAAGGGGATCGCCCGCGGGACCGCCCCTCATGCCGCACAGGACGTGGTCGCGCGCGCGGCGGCCATCGCGGCGGCGCTCAGGATCGCTGGCGGCACCGTGATCTGGGTCCACGTCGACAACGCGGCGGACGGCAGGGACCGGCTGAAGCCGATCACGGACGCGGCGGGCGCCACCGAGCGGGTCAAGGCGCCGGACCACGCCGACCTCATGCCCGGCCTCAACGTCCAGCCCGGGGACGTCATCGTGACCAAGCGCGGCTGGGGCGCCTTCCACGGCACCGACCTGGACCTCCAGCTCCGCCGACGGGGCGTGACCACGATCATCCTGGGTGGGATCTCGACCAACATCGGCGTCGAGAGCGCGGCCCGCGAAGCCTTTGACCACGGCTACCAGCAGGTCTTCGTCGAGGACGCCATGGCCTGCCGGAGCGCCGAGGAGCACGCCGGCACGTTCCGGACGGTCTACGCCAAGATCGGCCGGATCCGGTCCACCGCCGACGTGCTCGCCGCGCTCGGCGCGGGCTGAGCCGCCGACCGCCGCGCCGCCCAGCCATAACCCCGCACAGCCCGGCGCCCGACCCCAGCCGATGCCCGCCTCCGTGATCTTCGCCCTGGCCGCCACCGGCGTCCTGGCCGGGCTGGTCCTGCTGGTCCGCGGCCTCCGCGCGCAACGATCCGGGGCGCGGATCGCCGACGTGGGCACGTCGCCGGTGGGGCTCCTCGCGGCGGGCGAAGTCCGCATCACCGGCCAGGCCATACCTGCCGGGACCACGCTCACCTCGCGCCTTCGGCTTCGCCCGGCGCTCTACTACCACGCGCTGGTCACCGGCGGCGGTGGCGACAACCAGCACACGCTGCTGGATGAAGAGCGCGCCGTCGGGTTCTTCGTGCGTGATGCGACCGGCGAGATCCGTGTCTTCCCGAAGGCAGCCCGCTGGGAGGTGCCGCTCGATGCGGAGACACCCTCGGCTGCCGGCGGGACATGGGGCGGCCCCGGTGGGCTGCTCCTGGGCGTGGATCCGGGTGTGGACCCGCTCCATCCCGGCCGCACCGCCTCGCCGGAGTTCGCCATGTCGGCCCTGGTGGGCCTCTCGAGCGGATCCACGTCGCCGGGGCGGGCGGCCGGCTACCGCGAGGCGCGGATCGAGCCGGGTGACGTCGTCACGATCGTCGGTCGCGCCCTCCCGTTCCGCGACCTGGCCGACCCCGCGGAGGCGGATCGCGCGGACGCGCTCGACACGCTGACCGGGGCCGTGGACGGCAACCACGTGCCCGACCCGCGCGCGCTGGAAGATCCAGAGGTGGCCGCCTCGTACCGCCAGGCGCTCGACGACGGGATCCTGGTGGACCCGGCCAAGGCCTGGGGCAATGCGGCCATCGAGGGCTTCGGGATCGGGCGGCCCGTCCGTCCGCCGGAGCTGGATCCGGAGGTGCCGACCGCGCCATCAATCGCGGCGTCGGGCCCGGCGTCATGGGCAGCGTCCTCTGCGCCGGCGCCGGCTTCGGCCGCGCCGACATCGCCTTCGACCGAGCCGGCCATCGAACGCGCCTTCGAGATTCCGCCGGATGCCCTCGTGATCGCCGGCGCCCCGGACGTCCATCTCCTCATCGCGGCCGGCTCGCCCGGTCAGGCGTACGCTCGCAACGAGCAGCAGTTCCTCGTCGGGCTGCTGGGCGCGGCGCTGGCGATCGGCGCCGCGGTGCTGCTCGCGCTGGCGGTCGCCGGGGCGTTTGGACCGATGTCGGGAGCCGGCGCATGACCCGGCCCCGGGGAGGCAATCGATGACCACGATCGGGTTCGACTCCGGCGTGCTCGTGGCTGCCTTCGCCTTCCTGGTCCTCGGCTCCGTCCTCGCCTTCCTCGTGGTCACCACCTACAACGACGTCGTCGGGTTGCGAAACCGGATCGACAAGGCCTGGTCAAACATCGACGTGGCCCTCAAGCAGCGCCACGACCAGCTGCCGGCGCTGGTCGACGCGGTGCGCGGGCAGCTGGCGTTCGAACGCGGGGTGGTGGAGGCGGTGGCCGACCGTCGGGCCGGCTACCGTCCAGACGAGCCGATCCCCGCCCAGGCCGCCGCGTCTGACGCCACGACGGTGGCGGTCCGCCAGCTCTTCGCGGTCGTGGAGCGCTACCCCGACCTCAAGTCGCAGGAGAACGTCCTGGCGCTCCAGTCCAGCATCGAGCGGCTGGAGGAGCTGCTGGCCGCCCGCCGCGAGCTCTACAACGACCAGGTCTTCCGCTACAACACGCGCATCTCGCAGGTGCCGGGTGTCGCGCTGGCCGGGTTGCTCGGCTGGCGCCCGCGCGCGTTCTTCAAGGCCGATCCGGGCGACGCCCAGCCGCCCGTGGTCTCGACGGAGGCCTGATCGGGCGCCTGACCCGGGGTGCGGCCCGGCCACGACAATGGGGCCCGAATCACCCCCAAACGGGGGCCCACCGGCCCGGCGAGCGCAGGCCCCCTCCTGCTACCATCGACCGCGATGGAGATCCTGGGCATCCGCATTCCGACGATCGTGGCCGACAACAAGGCCGCCCGCTGCGACGGCTGCCTGGAGGTCATCGAGGGCACGCCCTGGCGCGTCAACATCCTCGACACGGTCGCCGCCGAGAAGCCCGTCTCGTGGGCGGAGCACGCCGCTATCAACCCCGGACCGTTCCAGTTCCACGGCGATCCCGCGCACGTCCGCGGTTGGATGGCCGGCAAGGGCTACTTCTTCTGCCGCAAGGGCCAGGTCCGCGAGATCATGCGCCCGGTCGCCATCGCGCTGGCCTCCGGCGAGGACCGGCTGGGGCTGTGCGACGGGATCCACCAGGACGCCCACGAGTTCGTCCCGGCCTGATCTCGCGGTGAGCCTCCCCGGCACGGCTCCCGACGGCAGTCCATTGGTGATCGATCCCACCGCGTTCGACCATGACCATGCCCGGCCGCTGGCGGTTGGCGTCCTCGGCGAGGAGTCGCGGGACGGCGCGCGCGTCCTGGATGTCACGTTCGATGACGGAGCCGGCGGGCGGGTGAGCGCGTTCGTGGTCGGGCCCGGGGCCGAAGCGAACGGGCGCTCGATGCCGGCCGCGCCATCGGAGGCGCCGTCGGGCGGGCCCGGCGTCGCCTGGGCCCACTGGTTCGACAGCGAGCACCCCAATGCCGATCGGACGGAGTTCCTGCCCGACGCCATCGCGCTGGCGGCGGCCGGCGTGATCTCGGTCCTCCCGCAGGGCTCGTTCCCGTGGACGTCGGATCCCACGGACGGAGCTACGGACCGCGCGAAGGTGGAGGCCGAGGTGCGCCGGCTGCGCCGCTGCCTGGACCTGCTGGTGACCGAACTTGGGGCCGACCCCGCCCGGCTCGCGATGGTCGGCCACGATTTCGGCGGCATGGCGACGGCCGTGGCCATGGCCGCTTACCGGCAGGCCGTGGCCATGGCCGCTTACCGGCAGGCCGTGGCCGGCGTGATCATGGCCGCCACCCCGCGCTGGGGCGACTGGTTCCTGCCGTTCTGGCCCATCGCCCAGGATCGCCTCGGATACGTCGCCGGCCTCCGGCCCGTCGATCCCATCGAATGGGTCGGCCGGATTGCCCCCGCCGCCGTCCTGGACCAATTCGCGCGCCGTGACTTCTACATCGCCCAGATGACCGGCCACGAGCTGCACCGGGCCACGAGCGAGCCCCGTGCCCAGCGCTGGTACGACGCTGAGCATGACCTGGACCTGCCCGAGGTCCGCGCGGATCGCCTGGAGTTCCTCCGGGAACGGCTGGGCCTGCGCGACTGACGCCCGAAGGCGGCTGATCCGGCGGCTGATCCGGCGGCTGGCCCGGCGGCGTCCGGTCAGCAGCCGACTCGCGCTGGCGCTATCCTCCCACCCTGATTTGCCAAGGTTCCGAAGCCCGGAGGAGTCCCCGCATGCCGCCCGCCTCCACGTCGGCGCCCGCCGCTCCACCCCCCGGCACGCGCAACGCCCGCGACTGGCTGGCGTTGGGCGCTGCCAGCCGGCTGTTGGGCGTGGATCCCGACACCCTGCGCCGCTGGGCCGATGACGGGCGGGTGGAGGCGTACCTCACCCCCGGCGGCCATCGGCGCTTCGACCGAGCCTCCCTGGAGCGGATGCAGGCCGCCCGCCGCGGCGGCAGCCGGGCGCCCATGACCACCCTGGGCGCCACCTCGGAGCGGATGTCCCGGGCGTACCGGCGGAGCTACGCCACGCACGGCTCGGTCGTCGCTACCGGGCGCCTGGACCAGCCCGATCGGGACGCCTATCGCGACGACGGCCGACGCCTGGTGGAGGCCATGGTCGCGTACCTCGACGCGCGCCAGCCCTCGGAGCGGCGGCGAGCCGAGGCGGAGGCCGCGGCGCGGACCGACGAGGTCGGCCGCCGACTGGCCGCCGCCGGCACGGGCCTGGCCGACGCGGTCGCCAGGTTCGTGGCCGCGCGTCGCCCGTTCCTCACCGAGATCGGGTCGCTCGCCGCGCGCCGGTCGCTGGACGCCGCGACGCTCTCGGGCGTCTACCAGCACGCGTCGGAGCTGCTGGATCGCATGCTGCTCCGGCTCATCGCCGCCTACCAGGCCGCGGAGCTGGCGCCGACACCAGGGCTCGCGGGACCCGCCGTGACGCCCCAGGGCCCAGGCGTTCCCGCCCCGTCCCCGCCCAACCCGGCCGCCGTCCCCGCTGACCCCACGGCCGACCCCGCGCCCGACCCCGCCACGCCCAAGCCCGGCGCATGACCACGCTCCTCCCCGCCCTCACCTCCGTCCTGGCGCTGGCCTTCGCCCTGGCGCTGTTCGACCAGTGGCGCGAGCGGCGCGGCGGCTTCCAGCTGGCCTGGGCCATCGGGATGCTGGGCTACGGCCTGGCGTCGGGCTGCGAGGCGCTGGCCGGCCAGGGCGGCTGGAACGAGTCCCTGTACAAGACCTGGTACCTCACGGGCGCCGTGCTGACGGCCGCGTGGCTGGGGCTGGGGACCGCGTTCTTGCTGGGCCGGACCCGGTTTGGCTACACCTTCGCCTTCAGCCTCTTCCTGGCCGGCCTCATCGACCTGATGATCCGCAACCAGCCCGCCTACGCCAATACCGGCCCGGTGCCGCTGCTCTACTTCATCGGCGCCCTGATCCTGGCGCTGGTCGTGGGCTTCGCGACGTACTTCGGCGAGGACCGCTGGCCGCGCGTGGCCGCCGCCGCGGTTGGCGGCGCCAGCCTGCTGGCCGTGGCGCTCGTCGTGACGGCCGCACTCCCGGCCCCCGGCTACGCCCTGGACGCCAACACCGGGATGCCCATTGCCACACTCCTGCCCGGTGAGCTCCGCCTGCTGACGCCGTTCATGAACGTGACCGGCGCCCTGTCGCTGATCCTGGGAGCGGTCTTCTCCACCTACGTGTTCATGCCCAAGCGCCGGGTGTTGCCCTACTCGCTGGACCCGGCGCAGACGGGCGACGTCTTCCTTTTCAACCTGCTCATCGCCCCAGTGGCCATCCTCGTGAACTTCGTGGCGTCCGTCCCGGGCGCCGTCCGGGCGATGGCGACGGGCCGGATCCACAGCCGCGTGCCGTCGACCATCCTGATTGCCGTGGGCGCGTTCATCCCGTCGATCACGGACAGCCTCAACCGCGTTGGCTCCACCGAGCTCTTCCAGCTGGGCAAGCTCGTGGGCGTGGTCTTCCTGTTCGCCGGCTTCCTGGTCTCCATCGAGGTGTTCCGCGAGATCCGGATCCCGTTCACCCGGATCAGGCTGGCGACCGCGCGGCGCGAACGCGCCTGAGGCCGAACGCCCTGCCGGGGCCGAACGCCCTGCCGGGGCCGATCCCAAACCGGTGCCCGGAACACCGTAGGATGGCCATATGGCCGACCGAACCTCCCCGATCGCCGGCGCCGTGATCGTGGCGTCGGCCGCGGCCATGTTCGGGATGCTGGCGCCCGTCACCCGCTTCTCGTACGCCCTTGGCCTGGCACCATTCGCGTTCATCACCTGGCGCTCGATGGTGGGGATGGTCGCCGCCGGCGGCGTGATGGGAACGCGCATCTCTCGTGAGCGGCGGGCCGTCGCCGGCGGAGCGGATCTCGCGCCACGGGGACATACCGGCCCACGGGCCGTGGCCGCGCTCACCGCTGCCGGCCTCGGCGGGTTCCTGGTCAACATCGGGATGTTCATCGCGTTCCAGCGGATCCCGGTTGCCCTGGTTCTGCTCACCTTCTACACGTATCCGGCACTGGTGGCGATCGTCGCGGTCGTGCTGGGCCGCGAGCGGATGAACCGGACCAAGGCGTTGGCCCTGCTCCTCGCCTCGGCCGGTGCCGTGGGCGTTGTGGCGAGTGGGTCAGGGGTCGGCGGCCTCGCCCAGCTCGACGCCCTGGGGATCGGCCTCGCCCTGATGGCCGCCCTGGGCCAGACGGTCTTCGTCACCGTCAGCCGCGAGGGCTTCCCCACGATCCGGACCGACGAGGCCATGACATTTGTGCTGGCGCTGATTGCCGTCCTGGGGGCAGGCACGGCCGTGGCCGTGGGGACGGGCGACTCGCTCGCCCTTCCGTTTGCCAAGCCGGAACTGCTCGCGCTACTGGTCTTTGCCGGGCTGTTCACCGCGGCCATCCCGTCGCTCCTCCTGCTCGTCGGGATCAGGCGCCTGGGCGGGATGCGGGCCGGGATCCTCATGCTGATCGAGCCGCTGGTGGGCGTGATCCTGGCCGCCCTCCTCCTCTCCGAGCCCATCGCGCCGGCCCAGCTGATCGGCGGCCTGGCGATCCTCGCTGCCGCGGTGCTCCTCACGCGCGCGCCGCTGGATGCCATGGACGCCGTGGCGCAGGCGGTCCCGTGAGCGGGCAGGGGTCCGCCGGCCCGTCCGCCGGCCCGTCTGACCCCGGCTGGACCGTGCTGGGGCCCGAGGGTGCGCCGGCGATCGTGCTGGTCCACGGGTCGCGGTTGACGCGGGCGGTCTGGTTGCCGGTCATGGACCGCCTCAAGGGCGAGTTCCGCCTGGTCGCGCTGGACCTGCCCGGCCACGGGACCCGCGCCGCCGAGCCGTTCACCCTGGCCGGGGCGGCGGCCGTGATCGCCGTTGCCATCGACGAGGCGGCCGGCGGGCGCGCCGTGGTCGTGGGCCACTCCCTGGGCGGGTACGCGTCGATGGACCTTGCGGCCGCGTCGCCGGCCCGGGTGCGTGGGCTGGTCATCGCCGGCGCCAGCCAGGAGCCCGGCGGCTCGTGGCGCTGGGCGTTCGGCCTCCTGGCCACCATGCTGGACAACCCCACGGTCCGGCTCATGAACCGCGCCAACGACCGCTGGTTCCGGCGCCGCTACGGGGCTGACGTGGCCGACGCCGTCATCGCCGGCGGGTACTGGACGGCCGCCGGGGCGGCGGGGATGCGCCAGATCATGGCCCGACGGTTCCGGGAGCAGCTGGCGGTCTATCCGGGCCGCACGCTGCTGATCAACGGCGAGCTGGACCTCATCTTCCGCCTGGGCGCGCCGTCGTTCCGGCACGCCGCGCTGAACGGGCGAAGGATCACCGTGGGGGGCGCCACCCACCTGGTCCAGCTGGATCGGCCCGCCGAGGTGGCCGCCGCGCTGGCCGCGTTCGCCCGGTCGCTGGAGCCCTGAGCCCCGCCCCCGGACGCGCGGACCCCGCCCGACCGAGGGGTATACTTGCGCCTCCACCCCCGTCACCGGCGAGGTTTGATGCGCGTTCGCAAGGCCGTCTTCCCGGCAGCCGGGTGGGGCACCCGCTTCCTCCCCGCGACCAAGGCGCAGCCCAAAGAGATGCTGCCCCTCGTTGACAAGCCGATCATCCAGTACGCGGTCGAGGAGGCCGTGGCCGCGGGGATCGAGCAGGTCATCATCGTGACCAGCAGCCAGAAGCGGGCGATCGAGGATCACTTCGACCTCTCGTACGAGCTGGAGCGGCTCCTGGAGAGCAAGGGCGAGATCGAGAAGCTCCGCCAGATCCGCCACATCAGCGACCTTTGCCAGATCGCGTACGTTCGCCAGAAGGAGCAGCTGGGCCTCGGCCACGCGGTCTTGATGGCCAAGGACCTGATCGGACACGAGCCGTTCGCGGTGCTCCTCCCGGACGACGTGGTGATCGGCGAGCGGCCGTGCATCGGCCAGCTGATCGACGCGTACCACGAGACCCACGCGTCCGTCGTGGCCGTGATGGAGGTCCCCCCGGACGAGACCAGCCGGTACGGCGTCATCGCCACCGAGGAGGACGAGGCGCGCGATCCTGCCCATGGCCTCCACAAGGTGACCCAGCTGGTGGAGAAGCCCGCTCCCGGCAAGGCCCCATCCAACCTGGCGATCATCGGGCGCTACGTGCTGACCCCCAAGATCTTCGACAAGTTGGAGCAGACGCCGCGCGGCGCGGGTGGCGAGATCCAGCTGACGGACGCCATCGAGATGCTCATGCAGGAGCAGGGCGTGTATGGCTGCGAGTTCGAGGGGACTCGCTACGATGCCGGGACCACCATGGGCTGGCTGAAGGCGTCCGTGGAGCTGGCGCTCCAGCGGCCGGACCTGGGCCGCGAGTTCCGCACCTACCTCCAGGGGCTGGACCTCTAGGTCCCCGCACCCAGACAATCGTCACGGCCCGCCGGGCGCCAGTGCAGCGCACCGTGCAACGAACACAAGTGCGCCCGCGCCGTACGCTACGATCGCGGCCACCGGCGGCGAGGCGACAGGGCGTCGCAGTCTCAACGTAGAGGGAGTCCACGTGGCGGCCATCGGCTCGGTGCTGGGCGGTCGGTATCGGCTGGTCGAGCTGATCTCCGCCGGGCCACACGCCAGCGTCTTCCGCGCCACGGATACGGTGCGCGGCCGGGACGTCGCGGTGAAGGTCTTCCCCGCGGCGTATGGCCGTGACGCGGCCTTCCTCGCCCGCTTCCAGGCGGACTCTCGTGCCGCCGCCGCCGCCGCCGTCCACCACCCCGGGGTCGTCGCGATCCTGGGCTTCGGCCTGCTCGACGAGGAACCCTTCCTGATCATGGAGTTGGTCGCCGGCGAGGACCTCGCCGCCGTGCTCCGCGGGCGCGGCCAGCTGCCGCACCGCCAGGTCGCCCGGCTGGGAGTCGATATCGGCCGGGCGCTGGCCGCGGCTGCGGCCCGGGGCGTCGTCCACCAGGACCTGGAGCCCGGCAACATCCTGATCACGCACGACGGGCTGCCCAAGGTCACGGACTTCGGGATCGCCGCCGCAATGGCCGAGGCGGACGTGGTCCTGCCTGGCGCCAGCGCCGGCTCGCACATCTACTGGAGCCCGGAACAGGCACGCGGCGACGAGCCGACCCAGGCGTCCAACGTCTACAGCCTGGGCGTGATCCTGTTTGCGGCACTCACCGGACGCACGCCGTGGGCCGCGGGGAGCGCGATCGAGCTGGCCGCCGCCAAGGCGGCCGGGCCCGTGCCTGCGCCGTCCAGCATCCGGGGCGGCATCCCGACGGGGCTGGACGCCGTGGTCGGCCGTGCCCTCGCCTCGGCGCCGGCTGATCGCTATCGCACGGCGGGTGAGCTGGCCGATGCGCTGGACGCCATCCTCCCGCCCGAGCGCCCCGACGTTGGCCCCGGCGGGTCCGAATCATTGCTGATGACCGACCTGGAAGGCGACGCCGAGCCCCAGCCGGACGAACCGTACGTGCCCGTCGATGCGGCCGTGCCCGCCGATGCCGCCGCGTCGGTTGTCCCGGCGGCGGTCATCGCCGGTGACACCGCCGTGTTCGACGCCGACGATGCGGCCGAGCCGCCCAACGACGGCCCCGCCGCCGACTCGTTCGAGGATGCCGAGGCAGAATGGGCCCCGTCCCCGGCGCCCCCGGCGCCATCGATTGCCCGGCCCGTGTTTGGTGCCGCCATCTCGCTTGGTGCCCCCGGCACGGTTCGAGATCTCCGGCCCACCCCAACGGGCCGACCCGAGTCCCTGCTCCAGGCCGAAGCCCGTGATGAGGTCGTGCTCGACGCCGATGCCGCGCCGGCAGACTGGCCGGATCCCGCCGGCGAGGGCGAGCGGTCCCCGTACGCGCGGCCGCTCCAGCCGACCAGCCAGGAGCCCGCGCGCCCCACACGCACGGTCGTCGTCCCGTATGCGGCCGACGCCTACGCCATGTCCGCGCCACCGGCGCCGCCGGATTCGTCGGCGTCGTTCCGGGTCCAGGCCGGGATCGAGGAGCTGGACCTTGGGCCGGACCTGTTCAATCAGCGCGCCACGCTCTCCGACGGGAGCCACGGCAACGATTCGGGGGGCGGACCATGGGTGTGGATCAGCGCCGTCCTGGGCCTCGTGATCCTGGCGATCGTGGGCTTCCTGGTGTTCCGGCTCCTCACGTCGGGGGCCGCCCCCGCCGCGGAGATGGTCACCGTGCCGCGTCTGACCGAGCTGATCTACGCCCAGGCGGAGACACAGGCGAAGCAGGCCGGCCTGGTGGTGGTCCGCTTCGCCTTCGAACCGTCCCGCAAGCCCGCCGATTCGGTCCTCAAGCAGGATCCGGTCGCCGGCACGCAGGTGGAGAAGGGCAGCATCGTCAAGCTCACGCTGGTGCTGGGCAGTCAGGCCGTCCAGGTCCCCGCGCTGGTGGGCAAGGGCGAGACGGAGGCGCTCAACCAGATCGCGGCGGCAGGCCTCACGATCGGGAAGCGGACGGAGACGTTCGATCCCGCCGTGCCGGTCGGCTCCGTGGTCAATCAGGATCCGCCCGCCGGCAACACCGTGACCAAGGGCACCAGCGTGAACTACGCGGTCTCCCGGGGCCCGGCTCCCACGCCCACGCCGACGCCCACCCCGACACCCACCCCGACGCCCGGCCCCACGCCGACCAAGGCTCCCACCAAGGCGCCGACGGCCAAGCCGACGGCAACGCCGACGCCCGATGTCACGCCCGATCCCGGCGCCACGCCTACCCCCACGCCCGACGCCACGCCTACCCCCACGCCGGACGCCACGCCTACCCCCACGCCGGCCGTGACGCCTACCCCCACGCCGGCCGTGACGCCTACCCCCACGCCTGCCGTGACGCCGGTCCCCACGCCGGTCCCCACGCCGGTCGCGCCGATTCCCTGACCTCGCGTCGCTTGGACGCGGCAAACCAGACCGGTCTTGCCACGCTGGGTTGCCTCGCCGTCCGCGCCAGGAGACCTGCGGCCCGTCAGCCCTCCAGTTCGTCCCAGAGCTGGTACCGGAAGCCCGCCCCGCCACCGTCCGCCGTCACGCCCGGAATCTGGGCGCCGCGCGCGTCCTCGACCAGCACGAAGTCCACCCGCGAGCGGCGCCCGCCAGCCGATGGGTCGATCACTCGCGAGGCCCAGGGCGCGGAATTGGGTGGACGGTTGTTCTCATTGGGGATGGGTGTCCAGCAGAGACGTTGCTCGTCGCCGCCCAGCGCCGCGCGCCTGCGGTCCAGCCCGCAATAGCCCAGGTTCCCGGCGACCGCCCGCCGGAAGTGACGGCACGCCGAGCAGCACGTCGTGGACCGCTTGCAGACCCAGCACCGATCTGACTCGGGCTGGGGAGCGCCACAGTGCGGACAGCGCCACGTCGGCATGGGCGGGATGGTAGCTGCGAATCGCTACCGTGTCATCACGATTCTGAATCATGCGGGCCCGGTCCGGGGTCCGGTCGCCGCCCGGCTACTGCGCGGCGATCGTGATGGCCGAGCGGTCCGTCGCGGTGCCGAACTGCGCGGTGGTGACCAGGACGCTCGCCTGGCCCTGGCCCACGGTGGCGCTCTTGGGGATCGACGTCGTGAAGACGGCCTTGCCATCCGCGCCCGTGACGACGTCCGGCTGCTGGATGGGGCTGATGCCCGGAACCGTGAGTGAGAACGTGACTTTGGCGCCCTTGAGCGGCTGGCCGTCCGGGTCCGTGATGGTGGCGGTGAGGGTGATGTTGCCCGGCAGGGCCGTGGTCACGAAGCGGTATGCGGATGCCGCGAGCGTTGCCTTCAGCACGCCCGTGCCCCGGACCAGCGTCATGACCAGTTCGGCGCCGTTGCCGGCTGGGTCCGTGGCAGTGATCCGGATCACGTTGCTGCCGGTCTGGAGCGGCAGCGTCATCGTGAACGCGCCGTCGGCCGCGGCTGTCCCCGTGATCGAACTGCCGTTCGCTTCGTTCCGGGCCAGGAGGCGAGATCTGGCCTGCGTCTTGCCCACCAGGTCGGTGGTGGCCAGGTTCACCGTCGCCTTGTCCTTGGGGGACGTCAGGGCGATCTGCGGCGGCGCGGTGTCCAGGATGTAGGTGACGATGGGAGACGCCTCGGACTCTCCGCCGGCGCTGATGACTGTCGCCGTGAAGTCGTTCTGGCCGTCGATCAACTCCACCGGGATGACGATCTTGGGGGTGCCACCCACCGGGATGTCCTTGAGGGTGCGCGCCGCCTGGCCCTTGAGCGCCACGTAGACCCGCACCTTGGCGCCGGCCTGGCCAACGATCGAGTTGGGGACCGTCACCCCCAGGTCCACCTTGACCTGGTTGGTGTACGGCTCGGCCGGGGCGGCGATGAGCGGCGAACGTGAGATGGTCGCGAGCGACGGGGCGGGCGTCGTGGTCACGGCCACATTGCCCAGGACGGCCGAGAGGCTGGACCCGAAGGCGGCGACCATCTTGCCGATGCCGCCCGTCCAGGCGAACAGCACCACCACCCCCAGGGCGGCGACCGCACCCAGCAGCAGGAGGCGAGCGGCGAGCGGCAGCGACCTCCGGGGCCCCGGTTGGCGGCGCCCGGCGATTCGCTGGGCGGAGACGGGCTTGAGCTTGACCTTCTGCGGGGCCGGCCGGCCGGTAGAGGGCGGACGGCGCCGGACTTGCGAGGAGCGGTCGCTGCGGCGCATCGTCACGTCCGGGATTGTCGCACGGCGGGTCCCCGGTCGCGTTCGACGAACCTTGCTCGCGCGCACCGGCTCCCGGGGCGGTGATGTGCGGTCCGGTGCGGTGCGTGTGCACGTGCGCACCGCCGGCCGGTGCCCAGCGAGCAGGAGATCCAGCCGAGCGTGTACCATCGGGCGGATTGTGTCGAGGATGCGCCGACACATGGAGGGGACGGATGCAGGCACGAAATCCAAAGTCGGAACAGCAGCGTCCGCCCGTTGGCCGGCCCTCGTTTGGCGTGGGCCCCGTTGGGCGCGTGTCACCGGCGTCCCGACCGGGCACCACCGCGGTGCCAGTAGGCCCCGGGATCCGCACCGCCTTTGGCCTGCCCAACCTGCGTCGGAACATCTGCCCGCACTTCTACATGACCGGCGCGCGCGGGGCCATCCCCATCCAGACGCCGCACCTGCTCAAGGGCCTGATGCGCCAGGAGAACACCATCTCGCGCTGCCAGGTCCGCGGTGGCGTCCACCTGGACCAGGGCTTTTGCAACGACGTGTGCCTGACCGGCCGCTTCAACCAGTGCGTCTTCTACGAGGACGAACTGTCCCGCGAGTGACGCGGTGAACGACCTCTCCTACGCCGGTGCGCTCCAGGCGATCGCCGAGCGAGGCCGGTTCGGCATCCGCCTGGGCCTCGGCAGGACGCGCGCGCTCCTCGCCGGTCTGGGCGACCCACAGCTGACCCTTCGCGGGGCGCTGGTCGCCGGCACCAACGGCAAGGGCAGCGTGCTGGCGCTTGCCGGCTCCGCACTCCGGGTCGCGGGCTACCGGGTGGGGCTGACCCCCAAGCCGCACCTGATCACGTACCGCGAGCGGCTGGAGATCGACGGCCGCCCCATCGCGCCCGAGGCATTCGCTGCGCTCGTGGCGGAGATCCTGCCGATCGCGGATCGGGTCGGCCGTCGCCTGGGCCCGCCGACCGAGTTCGAGCTCCTCACGGCCGCCCTGTTCCTGTGGTTCCGGCGTGAGCACGTGGACCTGGCGCTGGTCGAGGTGGGGCTGGGCGGGCGCCTTGACGCCACGCACGCGTGGGACGGGGGCGTGGCCGTGATCACCAACGTGGACCTGGACCACATGGCAGAGCTGGGGCCTACCGTCGCGGCGATTGCCCGCGAGAAGGCGGCAATCATCGGGCGCGGCGACGTGGCGGTGACCGGGGCCACCGGTGAGACGCGCGCGATCATCGCCCGCCGGGCGCGCCGGCTGGGGGTCTCGCTGGCCATCGCCGAGCCGGCGCCGCTGCTGGGCTGGGACCGCGACGGCATCACCGTGGACCTGCCCCGACTGGGGGCGACGCGGGTTGGGCTTCGAGGCCGGCACCAGGCGGCCAACGTCGCGGTGGCGGACGCCCTCCTCGACGCGCTGGAGGCCGCGGGGATCGCCCACGTGCCCGCCGACGCTCGGCGACGCGGGTACGCCGAGGCGCGCTGGGCGGGGCGGCTGGAGCTCATCGAGACGGCACGGCCCGGCGGCCCACGACAGGACCCGGTGGAGGTGCTGCTGGACGGGGCGCATAACCCCGCCGGAGCCGCCGCGCTGGCGACCGCGCTGGACGACCTGCGGCCCTTCCTCGCGGGCGGCCGCGACGCCGTGCCGCCGCCGTTCACGCTGGTGCTGGGAATCATGGCCGACAAGGACGTTCCGTCCGTGCTGGCGGCGCTGGATGCCACCGCCCTCCGCGGCGCCCGCATCATCACCACGCAGGTCGATCTCCCCCGCGCCCTCCCCGCGGCGGCGCTCGCGGCAGCGTGGTTGGCCGCCCATCCGCGGATCCAGGGGAGTGGCCCGGGCATCCGGATGGGCACCGTCACCGCCATCCCGGACGCCGATGCGGCGCTGGACGCGGCCCTTGCGGGCGCCGCCGGCCCGGTGGTGGTGGCAGGTTCGCTCTACCTCGTGGGCCGGGCCCGGGCCCGCCTCGTCAGCGACCCATTGCTCGCCGACCCGTTGCCGCGCGCCGCGCCGCCGCCCATGATGGCGGGATGAGCGACCGGCCCCCAACGTCCCTGAGCGTGGGTGACCGCGTCTTCGCCTGGGGCAGCCGCACCTTCGTGATGGGGATTGTCAACGTCACGCCCGACTCGTTCTCCGGCGATGGGCTGCTGGCCCCTGCCGCCGCCGATGGGGGTGACGGGGCCGCCCGCGACCCCGTGGCCATCGCCGTGGCCCGGGCGTGCCGGATGGTCGCGGATGGCGCAGACCTGCTGGACGTGGGCGGCGAATCCACGCGCCCCGGCCACGAGCGCGTGTCGGAGGCAGCGGAGCTGGCGAGGGTGGTGCCGGTCGTCGCGGCGCTCCGCGCGGCGTTGCCCGGGACCCCGATCAGCATTGACACCACCCGGCCATGTGTGGCCGCGGCGGCGCTGGACGCCGGCGCGACGCTGGTCAACGACGTCTGGGGCGTGGCCCACGACCCGGCCATGGCCCATCTCGCCGCCGCGCGCGGTGTGCCGATCGTGCTGATGCATAACCGCGCCGAGGCGCGCTACGCGGACGTGGTCGCGGAGGTGGTCGCCGACCTGCGTGCGGCCGTGGCGCGCGCGGTCCTGGCCGGCGTGCCGGAAACGGGGATCATCGTTGACCCCGGGTTTGGCTTTGGGAAGACGCCCCAGCACAACCTCGCCGTACTGCGCGACCTGGGCGCCTTGCAGGTACTGGGGCGGCCCATTCTGCTGGGCACGTCGCGCAAGTCCACGCTGGGCCGGATCCTGGACCTCCCGGTGGAGGACCGGCTGGAGGCAACGCTGGCGACCACCGCGTTGGCCGTCGGCGCCGGGGTCGATATCGTGCGGGTCCACGACGTGCGCGAGAACGTCCGCGCCGCCCGCGTGGCCGATGCCATCGCCCGGGGCTGGGTCGAGTCGGTGGCCGGGCCATGACCGCCGGCCGCGGCGCCGATCGCGCCGATGGCGCCGATCGCGCCGCCCGCAATGGAGCCGGACCTGCTGGCGCCAGCGACCGGATCCTCCTGCGCCGAATGGTGTTCGAGGGCCGTCACGGCGTCCCCGACGAGGAGCGCCGCACCCCCCAGCCCATCGAGGTGACCGTCGCGCTGGAGGCAGACCTGGCGCACGCCGGTCGAAGCGACGACCTGGCCCGCTCGGTGGACTACTCGGCCGTCTTCGACTTGGTGCGCCGGATCGTGGAGGAGCGCAGCTTCCGGCTCCTGGAGGCCATCGCCGAGACGGTGGCAGCGGAGATCCTGGCGAGGCACCCGCTGGTCCGGGCCGTGACCGTCACGGTCGACAAGCCGCGCGTCCCGCTCGCGGGCCACATCGAGAGCGCCGGGGTGGAGATCCACCGCCGGCGCTCGGAGAGCCTGATCGAACAGCCTGGACCGGCGCCTGCACCGACCGACCTGTAGGCGCGCCCGCGGGCGCAGGAGCGCTGCCCCGGAATGGCCCGAGGGCTACAGGCCCGCCGGCCGAGTGCCCAGGGTGACGCTGACCGTCAAACCCTTGCCGTCGCGCAGCAGCTTCACCTGGATGGTCTGGCCGGGTGCATGGCTGGAGAGCACCAGGTCCAGCGGGTGCTCCGTGTCGATGTCCGTCCCGCCGATCGACGTGATGATGTCGCCGTCCTTGATCCCGGCCTTCTCGGCGGGACCGCCGGTGACGATGGACTGGCCGCCGCCGGTCCCGCCGCCTACGAGGGCGCCCTTGTCGACCGACAGTTTCCGGTCGGCCTGGAGCTGCTTGTCGATGCCGACATAGCGGACTCCCAGGTAGGGGCGGCTCAGGGCCTGCCCGGCGAGGGCCTGCTGCATGATCGGCCGGGCGATGTCCACCGGGATGGCAAAGCCGATCCCGTTGCTGTCGGAGGCGATCGCGGTGTTGATGCCGATGACATTGCCACCGGCGTCCAGCAGCGGGCCGCCGCTGTTGCCGGGGTTGATGGCGGCGTCGGTCTGGATCAGGTTGGTGAGCCGCTCGTTCTCGACGGTGATCGACCGGCCGGTGGCCGACACAATCCCGCTGGTCACGGAGTTGGAGAACGTGCCCAGCGGGCTGCCAATGGCGACTGCCAGCTGGCCCACCTTGAGATTGGCCGAGGTGCCGATCGGTGCGACCGGGAGGCCGCTCCCCTGGATCCGCACGATGGCCAGGTCGGTCAGCGTGTCGACGCCGTAGATGGTGCCCTGGAAGGTTCGGCCGTCCTTGAGCTCGACGGTGAGGGCGCTCACCAGCTGGCCGTTGGTGCCCGTCACGACGTGGCGGTTGGTGAGGATCCAGCCGGACGCCTCGTAGATCACGCCGGAGCCGATGCCCGTGGCCGGGATGGCCCCGCCGGACAGGTCAACGGCGGTGCCGGTCGCGGTGATGCGGACCACGGCGGGGCCGGTCTTGGCCGCGGCGTCAATGATCGCCGATGATTCCACGATGGAGATTGGCTGCTGGGCGGACGTTGCCGTCCCCTGCGGGCCGCCGTTGGCCCCGGCTGGGGCCTGGGTGCCGTGATTGAGCGATCCGCTGGCCTCCAGGGCCGCGTAGGTGCCGCTCGACGCGAGGACGGCGGCCAGGAGCGCCGCGCCCAGCACGGCGCCGGGCCCGGCGACGCGGGGCTCGCGGCGGACCGGCCCGGTGGCCACGGGCTGGATGGGCGACGAGCCGCCCGGCGTCCAGATGCCCGGGGTGGCCGGGGTGCCCGGGACGGACCACGGCGACGGCGCCGCGGGCCCGGGCGTGGCTGGGGCCGGCACCGGCGGAACCGCCAAGGCGCCGGTGGGCGCTGGCATGCCTGCCGATCCGGGTTCGGCGGGGACCGGCTCAAACCAGTGTTCCGGGGTGCTCTGTGCCTGGGCGGCCTCGCGGCTCCAGGTGACCCGGGCCCAGTCCGTCTGCGGGGTCGGGGCGGGGGTGAACGACGCCGCTCCCCGTGCGCCGGCATCCTCGGCGCCCGCGCTCGACACATCCGCGGCGCCCGCGCTCGACACATCCGCGGCCGGCCCGGCCTCCTGGGTTGCGGGAGCCGGCTGGCCGGTGGGCGCAGGGGCGCCCGGGTGGGTGGGCTCCCCGTCGGCGGCGGGATCTTGCTGCATGTCGCTCGGTTCGGTCATTGGGTGACGGTGTCCATCTGCGGTTGGGGGCTGACTGCAGGCGCAATCGTGCATGGGTCAGGTGAACAGGCGGTCAGCCCGGTGATGAAGAATCCACCACATCGGGCGAGATCATGCGCGACACGGAATCGGATGCCGGCGGCGCGCCGGCGGGCTGGGTTGTGACCGACACCTCGGTCCCGGGTGCAGACTCTACTCCCGGCGCCGGCCCGGGCGGCTCGCCGGCCCGAGGATCGCGCGGCAGCGTGACCACGAATGTGGTGCCCCCGCCGAGGCGGCTGTTCACCGTCACTGCCCCGTGGTGCATGTCCACGATCGACCGGACGATCGCCAGGCCCAGGCCGCTGCCGCTGCCGCGCGCCTCGTTGCTGCGCGACCCCCGGTAGAACCGTTCGAAGATGTGGGGCAGCTCCGTGGCATCGATCCCCACGCCGGTGTCAGCCACCTCGATCCGGGCGCCGCTTCGGTACGGCTTCAGGGTCACGGTGATGCTCCCGTCGGGCGGGGTGAACTTGATCGCGTTGCCCACCAGGTTGGCGATCACCTGCCCGATGCGCAGCGGGTCGTGGCGGATCCGGAGCGGGCTGTCGGGGAGCTGGAGCGCCAGCTGGACCCGGCGCCTGCGTGCCGCCGACTGCGATTGCTCGACGGCGGATTCGACGGCCGCCCGGAGGTCATCGGGCCGAAGGTCCAGGAGCACCAGGCCCGAATCGAGCTTCGAGAGCTCCAGCAGGTTCTGGGCCAGCCAGTCGAGTCGCTCGATCTGCTGTCCGCTCGATACCAGGAACTCCGTCTGGGCCGCCGGGTCCGTGGCGGGATCGCACAGCAGCTCGTTGAACATCCGGAGCGCCGCGATGGGCGTCCGCAGCTCGTGCGAGACGTCGGCCAGGAAGTCGCGGCTCCGGTCACGGTCGCGGCGGATGATCTCCACCGATTCCTGGAGCCGGTCCGCCATGGCATTGAACTGCAGCGAGAGCTCGGCCAGTTCCAGCGATCCGGCGCGGACGTGCGGCGCGGCCACGCGCCGGGACAGGTCGCCCTCGGCCAGGCCGCGCGACGCCTCGGTCAGGCGGCGGAGGGGGATGGTGAAGCGGAGGGTCAGGGAGGCCGCGACGATGATCGCGAGGGCCATCGCGAAGAGCCCCGTCACCAGGAGGAGGCCCGCCACGTTCGAGACCGTGGAGGCGCGGTAGGTATACGGATCGGAGAGCGTGACCTCGATCACGTACGGGATCAGCGGCGCGTCCACCCCGTAGCGGAGCTCGTCGCTGGTGATCTCCTCGCGGGTCTGCCCGGAGCGGGCGTCCGCCTCGTGGGTCGTGGAGACCTCGCCGTTGGGGGCCGGCAGAAAGCGCGATCCGGAGAGCAGCCCAAGGCGGATCCGTACGTCCGCCTGGGCCAGCTGATCGGCCAGGATCCGCTGCTGCGCGGGCCTGTTCAGCTCCGCCTCCACGGCCGCATCGACGATGTTGTCCGCGCCGACAACCGGCCGCAGGCCACTCGCGCCCTCCGCGATGACGGCCACGTACTGGGCCACCGTCAGCGCCCGTGCCTCCAGGTCGCCGGTCTGCTGCTGGCTGAAGTAGTCGTCCATCCGGTTGATGACCAGCCCGCTGACGACGAGCAGCGTCAGGGCCACCACGCCGACGAACGTGATGGTCAGGCGGGCCTGGAAGCTGCGCGGATTGAGGCGCCGGAGGCCCCGGGCGATGCGGTCGCGGAGATGCGCCTGGCGCTGCACGCCGCCGTCAGCGCTCGGCGAAGGCGTAGCCGACACCTCGAACCGTCAGGATGAACGCCGGGTTGGCGGGATCATCCTCGATCTTCTCGCGCAGGTGGCTGACGTGGACGTTGATCGTCTTCTCGTCCTGGTCCAGCGCCTCGTAGTCGCGCAGCAGCTCCAGGAGCTCTGAGCGGGTGAAGACGCGGCCGGGCCGGCTGGCGAGGTGCCGGACGATCTCGAACTCGGTGGGGGTGAGGCCGATTCGCCGGCTGCCGCGCTGGACACGGCGGCGCTCCAGGTCGACCACCAGGTCCCCGTGTCGGATGACCCGGCCCACGCCCGCGTCCGCGAGGTCACCGTAGGCGCGACGGAGGAGCGCCTTGATCCGGCTCATCAGCTCGCGCAGTCCGAACGGCTTGGTCAGGTAATCGTCCGCGCCCAGCTCCAGCCCGATGACCTTGTCCATCTCGTCGTCGCGCGCGGTGAGGATGAGGATGGGCGCCTTGGAGCCGGTGGCCCGCAGGCGGCGGAGCACCTCGAAGCCGTCCATTCCGGGGAGGCGGACGTCGAGCACGACCAGATCGGGCGCCTGGCCGGACGCGAAGGTGAGGCCCTCTTCGCCCGAGCGCGCCACCGTCACCGCATAGCCCTCTTGCTGGAGGGCGTACTGGATGCCGCGCGCAACGGCGAACTCGTCTTCGACGATCAGGATCGTGGCGGACACGCTTCCGATGCTACACCGGCACGCCGGAAGGGCCACCGGAGGGTCGTCGCCGGCGCCGGCGCACGGGTGGCGCCGCCGGGCGGGTGTATGGTGGGTGCGATCCGGGGTGTATGCCGGGCGTGCGGCCTCCCGTCAGGTGGCTTGCCCAGCCTGCGAGCGACGCCCGGCCTGAGGTGTTCGCCATGACTACACGCCCCACGCTCGCCGCACTGTCACGCGAGGTCACGGGCAAGAAGGTCGCCCACCTCCGCCGCGCGGGCCGTCTCCCGGCCGTCATCTTCGGCCACGGCCTCGAATCGACCCCAGTGTCGATTGACGCCCACGAGTTTGATCTCCTTCGCCACCGGGTTGGCCCCAACGTCCTCGTGAATCTCAAGCTGGACGCGGACCGGTCAGAAGCCGTGCTCATCCACGGGATCCAGATGGACACGATCACGCGCCGTCCCCTGCATGTGGACCTGTTCGCGGTCCACATGTCCGAGGAGCTCACGGTCGACATCCCGCTCATCGCGACTGGCGTGGCGCCGGCGTCCGACTCGGGCGGTGGCTCGCTGCTGCACGTCCTGGAGCATGTCCGCATCCGGGCGCTGCCGGATGACCTGCCGCACAGCATCGAGTACTCGGTCGAGTTACTGACCGACTTCGAAGGCGTCATCCACGTGAGCGACCTGCTGGTCCCGGCGGGTGTCACGATCCTGACGGAGTCCGTCGAGATCGTGGCCCGTGTCCTGCGGCCGCGCAACGATGACGGCGCGGCCGCCGCTTCGGCAGGCACCGCAGCACCCGCTGCCGGCGAGTCCGCCGGAGCCTAGCCCTCGGGCGCTCTCGAATTGGCCCCGGCGTCAGACGTCGGGGCTTGCGCCCCTCGCTTCATGCCCGTCGCGCGGCAGCGCGTCGTGCCGACGCCGTGACGGTCGGCAGGCGCAGCACCAGGTCCCCCGGGGGGAGCGCTGTCAGCCGCTCCAGGAGCCTCGCCTCCAACGCCACCCGGCGTCGTTCGACGAGGCCGCCAAACAGGTCCTCCTCGTCGAACTCGGTCAGGAACCCGACGTAGCCCGCGGGGTCGAAGGCGTGCTCCAGCAGGCCAGCCGTGGCCCGCGCCTGTTCGAAGCCGGCCCGCCGGAGGCCATCGGCCGCCGCCCTGGTGGAGCGCAGGTCGCCCGATCGACCATCGCGCGCGTGGTCATCCGCGTCGCCGTCGACCCGGTCGGCCGGCCCGTCATCCGCCTCCTCGGTTCGGATTCCAAGCTCCTCGAGGACCTCGTCGAAGACTCGGTCGCCCGCGAAGGGGGCGTCGCCGGCCAGCCAGGTGGTGTAAGCGATCCGACCACCGGGACGAAGCACCCGGTGGGCCTCGCGCAGCGCCCGGATCCGGCTGGGCACCAGCTGCACCACGAACGAGGAGAGCACCAGGTCGAACTTGCCGTCACCGAAGGGCAGCGCGTCCGCGTAGGCGGTCCGCGCGGTGAACCGCCCCCGGTCAGCGGGGGAAAGGCGGCGATCCGCCTCCGCCTCGGCCATCCCGATCATCTCGGCGGAGGCGTCGATCCCCGTGACCCGGACCCCGGGCCAGCGCTCGATGGCCGCCAGGGCCAGCGTCCCCGTCCCCGTCCCCAGGTCCAGGATCTGGCGCGCGCCGGCCGCGACATCCGCGGCGACCATGTCCAGCGTCGCGACCGCATCACGGACCAGGACGGGCGCCCACCAGCGCCGGTAGCCCTCAGCAATGCGGTCGTAGCGTTCGCCCTGATCCCTCACTCGCCCATGGTGCCATGGTCCGCGGGCCCCGAGGCCGAGGCGTCGCCGGTCTTGACCTCGCCGCCCGGCGCGGCTGCGACCCAGCCCGCGGCAGGTGCCGCCGGACCGCCCGCCAGGCTGGGCAAGCGCACGCCGATGCGCCGCCCGACCCGCACGACGAGGACGATCACCATGCCCAGGACCAGCAGCGTCGGCAGCCACACGATCACGAACCAGATGGCCGCGCTGGCGAGCGACTGCAGGATCCCCACGAGGCGCGCGCCCGCCGCGTCCACTTCGGTCGCCGGGTCCCACTGCTTGGCGGCCTGCGTGATCGCGACCACCTGGAGCCCAAAGGTCACTGTCAGCGTGCCGTAGCCGACCTTGTCCTGGAGCGCCGCCTGCTGGGCCGCGAGCGACTCGATTTGGCCCCGTACCTCGCTGAGCCTGGCCTGGACCTCCAGCACATCGCTCACCTTGATGGCCGAGGCGGCGATCGCCTGCAGCGCGGTCTCCGAAGCGCGCAGGTTCTTGAGCCGGGCCTCCATGTCCACCAGCTCGCTGGCAACGTCGGCGGAGTTGGTCTGTTCGTCGACGACCTTGATCGACAGCTTCCGGAGCGCCGCCAGGCCATCCTGCCAGCGGTCCGACGGGATCCGGTAGGTGACGGCGCCCACCGGCTGCTCGCTGGCGGTCCGGCGCGAGGCGCTGATGTAGCCACCCATGCCGGTGATGGCCGTCTGCGCGTCGGCCAGCGCCACGTCGAGGTCCTTCACCTGGAGCTGCATGCTCCCCGTCCACACGATCTTGGCGGTGTCCTTGAAGGCGGTGGGGGCGCCTCCCTGGGTGGCCCCGCGCGCGCCCGCGGCCCCGGTGGTGACCGATTCCTTGGAGATAGGGGAGACCGTGTCGGTGGTAAACCCGTTGGGCGCGCGCGGCGCGGGGGCGGAGGCGGCCGAGCAGCCGCCAAGGGCCAGTCCCACGGCCATGGCGAGGAAGAGCCGGCGGGCCAGGCCGCGTGGGCGGGCCACGTTCCGTGGGCGGGCGGTGGAGGACGGCATGGGTCGGGACCTCCGTGTCATTGGACGGGGTGTGCACTGGGGACGCCGTGAGTCCCATGGTGACGCCGGATGCAAGCCCTCGGTTCCGTGCGGGCGGTTTCGTGCCGGCCGGTTGCCGGAGCCGCGGCTTCATGCCGCCCGGTTTCGTGCCGGCCGCTCGCCAGAGGCGCGACTTCGCGCTGCTCCGGTTTCGTGCCCCCCGGTTGCCGGGCCGGCGCGGTTGCCGGAGCCGCTTCACGCCAGCCGTAGACTGGCCGTCATGCGTCTCCCCTTCGATCCCCCGGTCGAGCCGATGCTCGCCAAGCCCGCCTCCAGCCTGCCCGACGGCGAGGGCTGGCTGTACGAGCCCAAGTGGGACGGCTTCCGGGCGTTGATCTTCCGCGATGGCGACGAGATGCTCATCCAGAGCCGTGACCTCAAACCGCTGGATCGCTACTTCCCCGAGCTGACGGTAGCGCTTCGTGCCGCGCTCCCCGAGCGCTGCGTGCTGGACGGTGAGGTGGTCATCTCCAGGGGCGGGAGGCTGGACTTTGACGCCCTCCTCCTCCGGATCCACCCAGCCGAATCGCGGGTCCGGATCCTGGCGGCCGAATTGCCCGCGTCGTACGTGGCCTGGGACCTCCTCGCGCTGGGCGATGAGGACCTCCGCGCCGTCCCGCAGGGGGAGCGGCGGCACCGGCTGGAGGTGGTCCTGGGCGCCGTGCAGCCGCCCATCCACCTGACACCCGCGACCACGGATCGGGCACTGGCCGCGGACTGGTTTGACCGGTTCGAGGGCGCGGGGCTGGACGGGGTGGTGGCGAAGCGCCTCGACGCGGCGTACCAGCCCGGGAAGCGGGCGATGGTCAAGATCAAGCATCAGCGAACGGCGGACTGTGTGGTCGCCGGCTTCCGATGGCACAAGAACGGGCCGGGCACGCACGTGGGATCGCTCCTCCTGGGGTTGTTCGACGACGCGGGAACGCTCCACCACGCGGGTGTCACGTCGTCGTTCGGCTGGGACCAGCGGGCGGCACTCGCCCTGGAGCTGGAGCCCCTCCGGGCCAACGCGCTGGACGGCCACCCGTGGGCCGGCTGGGCCGAGTGGGCCGCGGGGATGGCCGCGCCGGGCCAGCGCGTCCCGGGCGCCACGTCACGCTGGAGCCGCGGCAAGGACCTCAGCTGGGAGCCGCTCCAGGCGGTCCGCGTGGTCGAGGTGGCCTATGACCACCTGCAGGGCGACCGCTTCCGCCACGCCACGACATTCCGCCACTGGCACCCCGACCGGCTCCCGGCGGATTGCCGATACGACCAGCTGGAGGAGACGCCAGCGTTCGAGATCGCCGGGATCTTCGGGGGCCGAGCGGGCGCCTGACCGATGTCCTGCCGGCGCGTGCGGGCGGAGGTCGCGCCGATGCCTTGCCGGTCGTGCCGGTCTTTTGACCGGATTCCCACCGGGATGGCGTTGGGCGAGACTCTGCAGCCGGCTCCGGGTTGGACCGTCACCACCAGGGCCCAATCGTCGCCAGAAGCCCACCACCAGGTCATGCGGTGATGTTTGGTCGGGGTCGCAGGCGGACCACCCGGTTGCGCGCCGATCGACGTCGCCCAACGCCATCCACTTGGGAATCTGGCAAGAACAGGAGGCCGGACATCGGCCCGGACGGGGCGCGCAGCCAGCGGCGAACCGCCACGCCGCGGGCGGGGTAGGCTGCCAGGAAGCTCTGCTCCAGTGCCGCGATCCGGCGGCGCGCGGTCGTGCCCTCCGGTGCGATGAGCAGGCGCGCCGCCGCACGGCCCACCCAGCCGCGTTCGGCCGCGATCCGGAACGCCAGCCGTAGCTTTCGATCGTGGGCGACCAGCAGGGACTGCGCATCGGGCACGACGGTCTTCACCTCGACGATGAGGATCGTCCCAGTCTCCGCGTGGAACGCGAGGACGTCCACGCTGCCGCGCTCGCCGTAGATGCTGAAGGAGGCCTCTACGACGCACGCCCATCCATTGCGCTCCAGCAGTCGGACGACCACTTCCACCAGGGCGGCATGCCGCGCGTCAAGCAGGCGGTCCAGGCTCTCGCCGTGCCAGCGCACGCTCAGGTCCACTTCGGCGCCGAGCGCGGCGGCCAATGCCAGGAGGTCATCCACCGGCACGCCCTTCAGCTCGCCTCGCTCGATTCTCGCGGCCTGGGATCGGGAGAGTTGCGCGGCGACAGCCACATCGATCTGGCGCAGCCCGCGGCGCATCCGGATCGCGCGGAGCGATCGGCCGAACCTGATGGGATCCATGCGGTCATCTTCCCGGTCGCGGCTTCACGGCCGCTTCACCCCGGCTTCACGGCCGCTCACCCGCTGCTTCGTCGGGCCTTCACCGCCGCTCACCCGCCGCCGCACCGCCGCTTCACCCGCCGCCGCACCGCCGCTTCACTCCGGCTTCACCCGCCGCTTCACTCCGGCTTCACCCGCCGGTCTCGACCCGGCCCTCCGGCGATCGCGTTCGCTGGCGTACACTCAGGACCGAGAGGGACCCCGGTCCGCGTCCTCGCTACTGGCGCGTCCCCAACGTGCATTCGCCGGCTCCACCACGCTCGCGAGGTGAATCGACCATGGATTATCTTCGGCCCCAGACCGTCGCGGAGGCCCTTGCGGCCATCGCCCAAGCGGGTGGGACGGCGACCGTGATCGCCGGCGGCACCGACATCATCGGTGACATCAAGTTCCGCGGCCTCAAGCCGACGGCGTTGATCAACATCAACCGCCTCGAGGGCCTGCGCTACATCACCGAAGACGCGTCAGGCCTGCGGATCGGCGCCTTGACCAACATCCAGGACCTGGTCGGCAACCCCATCATCGTCAAGAGCTACACAGCCCTGGGTGACGCCGGCGAGAGGTTCGCGTCCCTGCAGGTTCGCAACCTGGCGACCGTCGCCGGCAGCCTGGGCCGCGCCTCCCCCGGTGGCGACATGGCGCCGCCGCTCATGGCCCTGGGTGCCAGCGTGATCGCGGTCAGCCCGTCGGGCGAGCGCGAGATCGACCTGGTGGACTTCTTCCTGGGCCCGCGCCGGACGGTCCTCCGGCCCGGCGAGCTGATGCGCGAGATCCGCATCCCGGCCCCCGGCCCCCGGAGCGGCTCGGCCTACGCTCGCCTGAGCTACCGCGACGTCCTGGACCTGTGCATCGTCGGCGTGGCGAGCGGCATCAAGCTGGACGCGGGCAACCGCGTGACCAGCGCCCGGCTGGCCCTGGGCTCGGTCGCGCCCCGCCCCGTGCGCGCCGCCAACGTGGAGGCCTTCCTCCTCGGCAAGGAGCTGACCGACGAGGTGATCCGCGAGGCCGGCAACGTGTCGTCGCAGGACGCCAACCCCATCAGCGACCAGCGGGCATCCGCGGAATATCGCAAGCAGATGATGCCCGTCCTCACCCGGCGAAGCCTGGCCCGCGCCCGCGACGCGGCGCTCGGCTGATCAGCGCCCGACGAAGGAGCGAACGAGTCCCATGACCAAGGCTGAGGTTCGGGCGACCATCAACGGGCGGGAGCGTGAGCTCCGTGTGGACCCGTGGCGGACGCTCCTGGAGATGCTCCGTGACGACATGGAGCTAACTGGCACCAAGCTGGGCTGCGAGGCCGGCGAGTGCGGCGCCTGCACCGTCCTGATGGACGGCAAGCCCGTGGTGTCGTGCATGAGCCTGGCGGCGGATGCCGACGGGCGGACCATCGAGACCATCGAGGGGATCTCCACGGCAGAGCATCTCCACCCGCTCCAGGACGAGTTCCTGAAGCTGAGCGCGTTCCAGTGCGGGTACTGCGCACCCGGCATGATCATGAGCAGCAAGGCGCTGCTGGAGCACAACCCGCATCCGACCGAGCGAGAGATCCGCGAGGCGATCGCCGGCAACCTGTGCCGCTGCACCGCCTATGTCGGGATCGTCAAGGCCATCCAGAACGTGGCAGCGGAAGGGGTGTCCTGAGATGGTCGATACCTACATCCTCGGCAAGTCCGAGCTCAATATCGACTCCCCGGAGAAGATCTCCGGGCGGGCCATGTACGCCATCGACATGACCCTGCCGGGCATGCTCCAGGCCCGGGTCCTGCGCAGCCCGCGGGCCCACGCGAAGATCCTGTCGATTGACACCAGCGCGGCGAAGGCCATCCCCGGCGTCCTCGCGGTCATCACCGGCCAGGACCTGCCGTTCCTCGAGGACTTCCCGGGCGACCGGCCCACGCTGGCCCTCGACCGCGTCTGCTACATCGGCGACGCGGTGGCCGCGGTTGCCGCGGAGACCCTCGAGCTGGCCGAGCAGGCCATCGCGGCGATCAAGGTGGAGTACGAGGACCTCCCGGCCGTCTTCGACCCCGAAGTCGCCATGTCCGAGGACACCCCCGTCGTGATCCATCCCTCCGGCAAGGGCCCGGGCGGGAAGGTCATGGGCAACAACCAGGCCCACTGGTACGGCGCCGCCGACGGCGACCTCGAGAAGGGCTTCGCCGAGGCGGACCTGATCGTCGAGAACCGATTCACCACCGGCATGGCCCAGTGCGCGCCAATGGAGCCGCACGTCGCCCTGGCCGACGTGGACATCTACGACAACTGCGTCATCTACTGCAACACCCAGACGCCCTACCTGGTCAAGCAACGGGTCGCCGAGATCCTCAAGGTCTCCCCGCACAAGATCCGGGTCGTGGTCCCGCCGCACATCGGCGGCGGCTTCGGCTGCAAGACACGGATCAAGGGCGAGGGGATCGCCTCGGCGCTCTCGCGCGTCGCCCGCAAGCCGGTCAAGCTGGTCTACTCCCGCGAGGAGGTCTTCGCGGACACCACCGTCAAGCACCCGTTCGTGATCTACATCAAGGACGGCGTCAAGAAGGACGGGACGCTGGTCGCCCGCAGCATCCGCGCGATCCTCGATGCGGGCGCCTACACGGACGGCACCGTCGGCGGCCTGGTCACCCGCAACGCCGCGTACGGCGCGGTGGGCGTCTACAAGGTCCCCAACTTCAAGCTCGACAACTTCCGGGTCTATACCAACAAGCCGGTCGGCGGCGCGTTCCGTGGCTTCGGCGTCGCCCAGACCACCTGGGCCGTCGAGTCCCAGATGGACATCATCGCCGAGCGGCTGGGGATGGATCCCCTGGAGGTCCGGCTCAAGAACCTGCTGGTCGACGGCGACTACAACCCCGAGCAGTACCTGATGGATGCGGTTGGCTCCCGGCCAACGGTCGAGCGAGCCGCGGAGCTCATCGAGTGGGGCAAGCCGGCCGACGCGCCGATCTCGCCCACGGCCAAGCGCGCGAAGGGCATCGCCATCGGCTGCAAGCACTTCTCCATCCAGACCTCGTCGGCGGCCATCAAGGTCCACGAGGACGGCTCGTTCGAGGTGCGCTCGTCGGTCACGGACATCGGCCAGGGATCGCGGACCGTGATGGCCCAGATCGTGGCCGAGGAGTTCAAGGTCCAGATGAGCCAGGTCCGCGTCATCCGCGTGGACACGGACGTCACCCCGCTGGACACCGGCCAGTCCGGCTCCAGCACCACGGTCAAGGCCGGGCACGCCGTCCGGCTGGCCTGCAAGGAGACCAAGCGCCAGCTCTTCGAGCGGGCCGCGACGCTCCTCGAGGCGGCCGCCGGTGATCTCGACACGGCCGGCGGCCGTGTCTTCGTCAAGGGCTCGCCCGACCGGTCCATCGCGATCCAGGACCTCTTCCGCAAGCTGCCGATGGGCGCGCCGGGCTACGAGTACGGCCCGTTCCTGGAGAACTCCTCGGACCTGGTCGGCGGCGCCATGTTCTACCCACAGAACGAGCGCGGCCCCAAGGGCGAGCCGCTCCCCAAGGTGGGCTTCTCGTACTGCTCGCAGGCCGTCGACCTGGAGGTCGATGTCGAGACCGGCCGGATCAAGATCCACAAGCTCGTGTCCATCCTGGACCCGGGCAAGCCGATGAACGACCAGCTGGCGATCGGCCAGATCGAGGGCGGCGTGGGCTTCGGGATCGGGACCGGCATCCTCGAGGAGATGTCCTTCCGGGACGGCAAGCCCACCAACGCCAACCTGACCGACTACCGGATCCCCACGGCGCTCGACGTCCCGAACGTGGATCAGCTGGTGTTCGACCAGGTGGAGACCAACTTCGCCTACGGCCCGTACGGGGCCAAGGGCATCGGCGAGGTCGTGGTCTGCGCCACGTCCGCGGCGATCGCCAACGCGATCCGGAGCGCCACCGGCGTCCGGGTCGTGGCGATGCCGCTGACGCAGGAGCGGGTCGCGCTCGCGATCGCGGAGTACGAGGCCAGCCGGGTCTAGCTCCGCGCCGACACCGAACTTGCCAAGGGGGCGGCCGTGAGGCCGCCCCCTTGTTTGATTCCCCGCGGGAGGTCAAGTGGGCGAGGGACGGGCTGCTGCAGCACGACCGTGGCTTGGTCGCTGCCGCAGCCCGTGTGCTTGAGGCTAGCTGGCGCGGCCGGCCTTGGTGGCTGTGCCGACCTCGTTCAGGCGCCCGGTGCTCACGTCGTAGATGAACCCGTGGATCGGGATCCGGGACGGTACAAGTGGGTGGTTCCGGATGCGGCGGACGTCCGCCTCGACGCTCGCTTCCTGATCGGCGATGGGGAGCCAGTCGACGTAGTGGCCCTCGCCGGAGCCCGGGCCGTCGCCGACGTCGTAGAACCCATCGGGTCCGAGGGCGGCGGTCTCCAGGCTGGACTCCAGGAGCCCACGCATGGTCGCGTTGTCGAAGAACTCCATGCCGCAGTTGGTGTGGTGGATGACAAACCACTCACTGGTGCCGAGCAGCTTGTACGAGATGACGAGCGACCGGATGGCGTCATCGCTGGCGCGGCCGCCGGCGTTCCGGATCACGTGGGCATCGCCCTCGGCGAGGCCGGCGTACTTGGCGGGGTCCAGGCGGGCATCCATGCAGGTCAGGATCGCGAACCCGCGGGCCGGTGGCATGGCCAGCCCGGTCTGTGGTCCGAATGCGGAGGCATAGACGTCGTTGGCGGCGAGGATCTCCTCGCGGATCTGGGACATGGGACGCTCCTTGGTGCGGGGCCACGGCTCCGCTCGGGGTGAGGTCCGCGACGCGACGCGGGCGCCGGGGATCACGGGACGAGGCGAGGGATCGGTCCGGGCCGGCCGGGGAGCCGGGAGCTGCAGCTTGGCGGCCACCCGACGGTGGCGCTTCGGAGGCACAAAAAAACCGTAGCCACTCGAGCTACGGCCCCTGGACCGATCTGCCGTCCCGCCTACCCGTCCTTCAGGTGTCGCGGACCGTCAGACCCCATCCTCCGAACGGCGGGGCCGCCAGCGTCTACACATCTCTCGGGTCGTCCGGTTCATCGTGGGTGAAGTTTGCCACATCCGGCCGGCGATCCTCAGGCGGCGATTGCGCGCTCGCAGCGGCGCAGCCTTCAGGCGCCTTCAGGGGACGTTCAGGGGGCCTCTGCTAGCATGGGCGCCCCGCGGGATCGGTGGACTCACCGCCCGCCGGGGCCGCCGGAGTCCCTCGTGCCACTGCGTCCCGTCGCGACAGAATCGGGTCAACCGCCGGCTGCGCCAGCTCCGCTCGGGCTCGGTCGCGCTCCCGACCGGGTCACGCAGGCCCCCGTCGCGCCACCGCCGCCGTCGCGCCGTGTTCGCCTCGCCGGTCGCGTCCGTGCCGCCGGCCGGGCCGTCCGCGGTTCCGCCCGGCGCGGCCTCCCCTTTGCCTCCGGCGCCGCGGCCATGCTGGTTGCCCTGCTCGCCTTCAACCAGGTGTCGCCGCCGCCGGCACCGCTCAACAGGAGGGACGTCAACGACGCCATCACGAAGGCGCTCGCGTCCCAGACCCCGGCGCCGCCATTCTCCCGGGGCGCCTATCAGGCCGTCGCCCTGTCCGTGGTGCTGATCCAGGTGAACGCGCCGGCCGCCGCCCCCGCGGGCGCGTCCCCCGCCCCCGCCGGGCAGCAGGACGGCCGCCTGGGCACCGGGGTGATCGTGAGCGACGCGGGACTGATCATGACCAGCAACCACGTGATCGCCGGCGCGACGGCCATCCAGGTCACGTTCGCCGACGGGAGCAAGGCAGCCGCGCGGATCGTCAGCCAGTCGCCCGAGAGCGACACCGCCACCATCAGCGCCGGCACGCCGCCCCAGGGCATCCCGGCCGCCGTCCTGGGGAATCCCGGTCGGGTCCAGGTGGGTGACGAGGCCTTCGTCATCGGCAGCCCGTTCGGCCTGTACAGCTCGCTCAGCGCGGGCGTCGTCTCCGCGCTGGACCGCTCGTTCCAGGTTCCTGGCAGCACGGTCACGCTGACCGGCCTCATCCAGATCGATGCCGCCGTCAACCCGGGCAACTCGGGCGGCCCCCTGGTCAACCGCGATGGACAGGTGATCGGGATCGTCGCCGCCCTCATCAACCCGACCAAGGAAGATGTCTTCGTGGGGATCGGCCTGGCCGTCCCCATCACCGCCGCCGGTGGCGGCGGCGGTCTCCCGCCCTACTAGCCGCCCCCGCCCTACCAGCCGATCCGGGCCGCACAGCCAGCCTCGTCAGCCCCGCTCGCTCCCCGCCAAACCGGCAGCCGAAAGGACGATCCATTGGACCAGACCGCCAACCGCGAACCGGCCCTCCCCATGGAGCGGCTCCTGTACGAGGTCAAGAAGGTCATCGTCGGCCAGGACCACCTCCTGGAGCGGCTGATCGTGGGCCTGCTCGCGCGCGGGCACGTCCTGGTGGAGGGCGTCCCCGGCCTGGCCAAGACCATGGCCATCAAGACCCTGGCGCAGGCCATCGGCGGCGACTTCAAGCGGATCCAGTTCACGCCGGACCTGGTCCCCGCGGACCTGGTGGGCACGCGGATCTACAACCAGAAGACGGGCGAGTTCAGCACCAGCCTGGGGCCGGTCTTCACCAACCTGCTGCTGGCCGACGAGATCAACCGCGCCCCGGCCAAGGTCCAGAGCGCGCTCCTCGAGGTGATGCAGGAGCGCCAGGTCACCATCGGCAATGAGACCCACCGGGTCCCCAATCCGTTCCTGGTGCTGGCAACCCAGAACCCCATCGAGACCGAGGGCACCTACGCGCTGCCCGAGGCCCAGGTGGACCGGTTCATGATCAAGGTGGTCGTGGACTACCCCAGCGCCACGGAGGAGTTCGTCATCGTGGAGCGGATGACCAACCCGCTCCCGCAGGTCAGCCAGGTCCTGACCACCCAGCAGCTGGTCGGCCTCCAGGCCGGCGCCGACGCGGTCTACGTGGACCCGGCGCTGATCGAGTACGCCGTCCGCCTGGTCACGGCCACCCGCGATCCGGGCCGCCACGGTCTGGCCGAGCTGGCCCGCTACCTGACCTTTGGAGCCAGCCCGCGCGCCAGCATCAACCTGATCCTCACCGCCAAGGCATTGGCCTACGTCCGCGGCCGTGACTTCGTGCTTCCCCAGGACGTCCTCGACATGACCCTGGACGTCATGCGTCACCGGATGGTCCTCTCGTTCGAGGCCCTCTCCGAGAACGTCACGGCGGATGAGCTGCTGCGGGCGATCCTCGCGCGGATCCCGGCTCCGGCGGTCCCGCTCCGGGCGCAGGCGCGCGTCGGCGTCGGGGCCTGAGGCCGAGACGAGGCGACGGTGAGGCAGCGTTGGCCACGGACAGGCGGCCCCGGGTGACGGCGTGACGCTCCAGCAGGACGGGCTCGCCCTGAACTTGGGCGCCATCGAGACCGAGACGGCCGGGGGCGCCGGGCGCACCCCGACCGCCGCCGAGCGCGTCCTCCAGCGGCTGGACTGGCACGTGGTCCGGCGGCTCGACGGCCTGCTCCAGGGTGACTACCGGAGCCTCCTGTTTGGCCACGGCCTGGACTTCGCCAACCTGCGCGAGTACCAGCCCGAGGACGACATCCGGTACATCGACTGGAACGTCACCGCGCGCCTCGACACGCCCTATGTCCGCCAGTACCACGAGGACCGCGACATCACGGCGTGGTTCCTGCTGGACATGAGCCCGTCCGTGGACTTTGGGACCGCTGACGCGGACCGGGCCAAGCGCACGGTCCTGATCGACTTCGTCGCCACGCTCGCGCGCCTCCTGACCCGCCACGGCAATCGCGTGGGCGCGGTCCTGTACGGCGACCGGATCGAGCGCACCATTCCCGCCGGCGGGAGCCGTCTCCAGGTCCTCCGCCTGATCAACGACCTGCTGGAGGCGCCGCGCCTCCGGCGCAGCGGCGTCACGGACCTGGGCGCGCTCATGGACGCCGGCAGCCGGACCATCCGGCGCCGCTCCCTGGTGTTCGTGATCAGCGACTTCATCAGCACGCCCGGCTGGGAGGCCGCGCTCAACCGGTTGAGCCGCCGCCACGAGGTGATCGCGATCCGCCTGACGGACCCCCGCGAGCACGACCTCCCGGACGTGGGCCCACTGATCATGGAAGACGCCGAGACGGGCGAGCAGCTCTACGTCGACACCCGCGACAAGGGCTTCCGGCAGCGATTCCGGGAAGCGGCGGTGCGCCGCGACGAGGCGCTCCGGATCTCCTTCCTGCGCGCCGGCGTCGAGGCGGTGGAGATGTCCACCGACGAAGACCTGGTCCGCTCCATCGTCCGGCTTGCCGGGAGCCGCAAGCGACGGCGGGGTCACGCATGACGTACGCCTGGCCGATTCTGCTGCTGGCCATACCGCTGGTGCCCCTCGGCGCGCTGGTGCTCTGGGTCATGGGCCGCCGCCGTGCCGCGCGCGTCGCCGCGTTCGGGCACCTCAACCTCGCCCCGTCCGCCACGGGCCGGCGCGCCGCCGTGCGCCGCAAGATCACCGCCGCGTTCTACCTGTTGGGGCTGATGCTCCTGGCCTTCTCGCTGGCCCGACCCACCGCGGTCGTCAGCCTGCCTGTCTCGGAGGGGCTGGTCATCCTGGCCTTCGACGTCTCGCAGAGCATGGCCGCCGACGACCTCCAGCCCACCCGGATGGAGGCGGCCAAGGTGGCGGCGAAGGCATTCGTTGCGCGCCAGCCGGCAAGCGTGGTCATCGGCGTGGTGGCGTTCTCCGACAGCGGCTTCTCGGTCCAGGCGCCCAGCAACGACCCGGCGACCGTCGGCGCGGCCATCGATCGCCTGCAGCCGCAGCGTGGGACGTCGCTGGGGCAGGGCATCCTCGATTCGCTGAACGCGATCGCCATCGCCGAGACCGACCAGGTCAAGGGCTTCTACACCAACCGGAGCCCGGAGCCCAGCGTCGCCCCCAGCCCGGTCCCGCCGGGGACGCACACCTCGGCCTCGATCGTCCTCCTGACCGACGGCGAGAACAACCAGCGACCCGACCCGCTCCAGTCCGCGCAATCGGCCGCCGGTCGCGGGATCCGGATCTACCCGATCGGCATCGGCAGCGAGGCCGGCGCCGATCTCAAGATCGACGGCTTCACCATCCACTCGCAACTGGACCCCGACCTGCTGGGCCAGATCGCCCAGGTCACCGGTGGTCGGTACTTCTCCGCGGAGAGCGCCGCCGACCTGCAGTCGATCTACGACGCGCTGGATCCGCGCGTCGACTTCCGCAACCAGATCACGGAGGTCACCGCCTTCCTCGCGGCGTTCGGCCTCGTGCTCCTCCTGGTCGGCAGCCTCACCTCACTGGCCTGGACGGGCCGGCTGCCATGACGATGTCTGCGGTCGCGGGGCAGGCCCGCGTGCTGACTGCTGCGGGGTGCGCGCCATGAGCCTCCTCTGGCCGGGCGCGCTGGCGCTCCTCCTCCTGGTCCCGGCGCTGGTGGCGGCCTATGCCTGGTCCCAGCGCCGCGGGTCGCGCCCGGCGCTGCGCTACTCCAGCCTGTCGCTGGTCCGCGAAGCGCTCCCGGGCTCCTCGCGCGTCCGCCGTTACCTGCCGTTCGCGCTGTTCGCGGCCGCGCTCGCCAGCCTGCTGCTGGGCATGAGCCGGCCGGTCGTAATCGTGAGCGTACCCAGCAGCCAGACCACGATCCTGCTGACCATCGACGTCTCCGGGAGCATGTGCACCCCGGATATCCAGCCCAACCGGCTCCTGGCGGCGGAGGCCGCGGCCGCCAGGTTCATCGAGACGCAGGGGCCCAACACGCTGATCGGGATCGTGGCCTTCGGGGGCTTCGCGGAGATCGTCCAGGCGCCCACCACTGATCGCGATCTGCTCCTCGCCGCCATCCGGTCGCTGACCACCGGCCGCCGGACCGCGATCGGCAGCGGGCTCCTCCGGGCCATCGACGCCATCGCCCTGATCGACCCCAACGTCGCCCCCAGCCGGACCGGCACCAGCACCACGGTCCCGCCCACCCCGGTGCTGCCCGGCGCCTACGTGCCCGACATCATCGTGCTGCTCACGGACGGCGCCAGCAACTCCGGGCCGCTCCCGGTCGATGCCGCCCAGCAGGCCGTTGACCGTGGCATCCGCGTCTACACCATCGGGTTTGGGACGGCCAATGCCGGCGGCCTGCCGGCCAACTGTTCGCCCGGCTTCGTCGGGCGGGAGCCCAACGCGTCGGGCGCCCCGGTCCCGGGCGGCGGCTTTGGCGGCGGCGGCACCCAGGGTGGCGGCAACTTCCGGCGCGGCATCGACGAGGTCACCCTCAAGCAGGTCGCCGACCTGACCGGCGGCGAGTATTACCCGGCCGAGAGCGCCGGGGAGCTCCAGGCCGTTTTTGACAAGCTGCCCACGTACCTCATCGTGAAGCATGAGACCCAGGAGCTGACGGTCCTCATGGTGGCGCTGGCCACCCTCCTGATCGCCACGTCGCTGGCTCTCGCGCAGGCCTGGCGGCCCTTGCCATAGCCGGGCCGCGACCGCCCACGGCCATTTCGGGACCAACGGCCGGGCCGGATGGACCGTCCGGCGGACCGCGCCGCGTGGGATGCTTCGGCCGATGGCGCCCCCTGCCGGGCCGCGCCAGCGTGCAGGTCCCCAGCGTGCAGGTCCGGCGGAAGGGAGCAGGGAGCGTGGCACCCAGATCCGGATCCGTCGCCGCGATGGGGCTTGCCGCCGTGCTGCTGGTTGCCGGCTGTGCCGGGGCAGTCGTCACGCCTCGCCCGTCGGCCGGGCCCACGGGCATGCCGGCCGGCACCTACACCACCAAGGCGTTCAAGCCCGCTCTGACGTACACCGTACCGGCCGGCTGGATCAACGACAACGACGCGAAGGACTACTTCGCCATCCGCCCCGCCGTCTCCGACGCCGTCGGCGTCTCGGTGTTCTCGTCACCGCTGGCGATGTCCCAGGACAAGGCCTGCCCGGATGCCGGCGAGCCCGGGGTGGACGCCTCGGCCGCCGGCCTGGCGGCATGGATCCGCGGGCTGAAGGGGCTCAAGGTCAGCGCGCCGCGACTGGCGGCGATGGGCGGCCTGCGCGGCATCGAGATCGACGTCGAGATCGCGGACGGCTGGACGTTCTCGTGCTCGTTCGCCAACGGGCTGCCCACGGTGCCCCTCTTCTTCGGCAAGGCTGGTGACTACCACTGGGTGGTCGCCGGCTCGGAGAAGCTCCGGCTGGACATCCTCGACGGCCCCGACAAGTCCACGATCGTCGTGGACGTCGACGCCTTCGATGGGGCGCTCTTCGACGATCTCGCCATGGCGTCGGGGCCCATCACCCGGTCATTCGCCTTCAAGGCCAATTGACCGCCGCCGGTGCGGACAGGCGCCGGACCATCGGATACCTCCGGGATGGCCGATCTGCCTTGCCGCCGCGATAACGGATTCGGGGAGCCGCCCGTTCTAGTGTTCACAACGCCCACACGGAGATGACCATGATCTTCCTCATCAACCGGATCCGACCCGTCCTCATCGGGCTCGTCGTTCTGATCCTCACGGCCGGTGTCGCCTTTGCCGCGCAGCCAGCGGCGTCGGACAGCGGCATCGCCACGGCCTCGCAGTCGTCGGGCAAGACCGTCCCGGTCGCCGACGAGGGCGACGCGGCGAAGGACCACGGCAAGGAGACCACCGAGGCGAAGGACGAGGAGAAGGCCGAGGCGAGCGATGCGGCGGACAACTGCACGACCGACCCGCGCACCCTCACCACGCAGCAGCTCGCCGACCTGACCCACGGCCAGATCGTCTGCTGGGCCGCACATCAGCCAACGCCCTCGGGCTACGCCAACCACGGCGACTGGGTCTCGTCCTGGGCCAAGCAGAACCACGGCCAGCAGAGCTCGAACGCCGCCAGCGGACAGTCGAAGAAGCCCTGACCCTCCCGGCGGCCCGGCCGCCCCAGCAAAGTGTTCGAAGCCGGCGCCCCGCGCCGGCTTCTCGGTTCGCGGGCCAGGGACGATGCCAGTGACCCGCCGCTCCGGCTACCCGCCCCCGGCCGGTAGACCGCGTCGACCCGCCCGCGCCGCCGGTTTCGCGGGGTTCCTCGCCTCCGCCGCCGCGGCGCTCCTCGTCGTCGTCGCCGGCGTCCTGTACGTCACGGTCGACATGACGCTCACCCCGTCCCGCTGGCTGGACGCGCTTGACGCGCTTGACGCGAGCGGCGCCTACGACCGGGCGCCGACGGCCATCGCCGACCAGATCGTCGCCTGGGTCGACAGCCGTCCCGCGGACCAGCCGCGGACCCTGGGCCCCCTCGACCGGTCCGACGTCCGGGCCATCGTGGTCACGCTGGCGTCGCCGGACTGGCTGCGGAGCGAGGTGGCCGCCGTCGTTCCGGCGCTCGTCAACAGCGTGACGGCGACGGGCCAGGTCCGCGCCGTGGTCTCGCTCGCCGCGTTGAAGGCCCGGCTTACGGGCCCGACGCTCCTGGGCGTCGTCCTGGACCGGATCGCCATGTGGCCTGCCTGCACCGCCGCCCAGCTCCCGCAGGTCCTGGGCGCCCAGCCGCCGCGCTGTCGGCCCGCCGAGGTGACGAGGAACCAGCTGGCCGTCGTCGCGGCCGGGCTCTTCTCGGTGGTGGCCGCCCAGCTGCCGGCGACCGTCGACCTGGCCACGCCCGGGGACGAGCCCGGCTCCGGGGTTCTGGCGGCCGCGGGAATCAGCGACCTGCTCCAGGTAGCCGGGGCCGCGCGCTCGACCCTGCCCACGGTGGTCGCGGCGGTGGCCGTCCTGCTGCTCCTTGGTGCGCTCCTCCCAGGCGGTGGGCCCAGATCCATCCTGCGCCGGCTGGGGACGCCCATCGTCGTCGGCGGGGCGATGTTGCTGGTCCTCTCGCTGGGCGTCGATACGCTGTTGGCGGCCGCGGTCGCGGCGATCCGCCAGGAGCTCGCCGACGGGGGCATGGCGCCCGGCCTGGTCTCGATCGTCGGGTCGGCCGCACTCGTCATGGTGGACCGCGCGGGCTGGCTCCTCATCGGGGTGGCGGCCCCGCTCGCGCTGGCCGGCCTGCTCCTGCTCGCGGCCACGTGGGTCGTGCCGGGGCGCCGGGCGGCCTCGCGCGCTCGCTAGGAGACCCGCCCGTTAGGAGGACCGACGGGGGCGTCGGCCCCGCGTCCGGCGTCAGGAGGGTCGGATGGCCGGCAACGGCAGCGGGATCCCGTAGGAGGTGGCGCCGGCGCCCACGCCGCCCTCGCAGCTGTTGGGCGGTTGCGTGCCCACGCCCCGGGTGGACGGCTTCTCGGCGGCCCAGAACATGTAGCCCAGCATCCCGGACGTTGTCCCGTACCCCGCCTTGGGCGCCACCGACTGGACGAAGGAGCCCGTGCTCTTCTGAAGCGAGCTGGAGAAGTCGGTGCACTCGGGCCGGACCCGGCTCCCCTCAGCGATGTACAGGCCGCCGGTGAACCGGGCGGGGGCCAGTGGGAGGACCGGCGGCGCGTACTGCGCCTTCCCGTCCACGTGCTCCTGCCAGTTGGCGATGGCGCCCGATGTCGACGGCTGCTTGGACGGGACCATCGCGTTCGCCCAGTCGAGCGCGACGGCCGGGTCCTGGTTGGTGGTGCGCAGCCAGTCGCCGGTGGCCTTGCGGTTGAGCGCGATCAGCCAGCGATCGCCGGCCGCCGTGTCAATCGTCAGCCGGGCGGCCGCGTCAGTCGAGGCGGTTCCGTACGGGTGGGCGGCGCGGTAAGTCCGGATGAAAGTCTCCAGCCCCGCCAGGTTGGGCGACGAGTTCTCCTCGTAGTCGATCTCGATGCCGACGCCCAGCCGGGCGGCGACCGCCGCCGCGTTCTGGCCGAGCTGACGAGCACCGGCGTCGGTGGCGAGCGCCGCGTTCCAGTCCTTCACGTAGGTGATCCCGCCAATCGACAGCATCACGGTGACGTTCCGGCTCCGGAAGTAGCTGACGATGTCGGCGGTCATGCCGCGTGGAATGCCGTCGAGGGTGGTCGTGTCCGTGACGCCCTGCTGGAGCCGGAGCGGATTGACGAAGCTCAGGACCACGAGGTTCACCGATGGCGCGCCCGTCGCAACCGTGGGGTCGCGGTCGATCAGCCAGTGGTTCATCTGGTCGAACTCGGTGACGGACCGGACCGTCCCCCAGGTGCAGTAGTCGTCGCTGCAGTGCCACGCACCGTAGACCTGGATCGGTGTGGGCGTGGCGGCGCTGCCGGCAGCCGGCGAGATGAGCGAAGCGGCCATCACGAGTACCGCGGGAGCGAGGATGCGCAATCGGGTGGGCAGGCCGGGGCCGGTCATCACGGACTCCTTGGGGTAGGTGCCCCTCCATCGTAGCGTGGCCGATCCACCCCTCCCGGGCGGTGCGCGTATCTTCATCGCATGACGCCCCAGAGCCGCTCCAAACGCGTCGTGCTCGCGGCGATCGGCGTGGCTCTCCTCGTGGTGATGGGCTCCCTGCTGGCCACGCTCCGCGTCGCCGGGCACCTCACGCAGCCCCCGCTGGCCGCCGGCGAGAGCGCCTCGCGCGCGCCCGGATCGACGGTGTTCCCCAGCCTCCCGGCCACGGCCCAGGCCTCCGCGGCAGCCACCGCGGCGCCTCCGTCACGCCCTCCGAGCCTGCCGCCCACGGATCCCCCGACGCCGGTCCCGACCGCGGCGGCGACGATCCCCCCGACCGCCCGACCGGTGCTCGATACCGCCGCGGGCAAGGACATCAAGCCGCCGGTGGCCCTGCCCGCCCGCGTGGACCTGTATGCCGGGGCCGTCTCGATCATCGCGGGCCAGGCGCTGGAGCTCCACGTCTCAACGGCCGCCACGAGCTACCGCCTCTCCATCGCGCGCAGCGACGCCATCCTCCCCGGGGGTGCGCAGGTCGTCACCACGGCCGAGGGCCGGCCCGGCCATGACTACCGCGCCCTGGCGACGTACGACTCGCTGACCCGTGTCGCCCGGGCCAACTGGCCGGTGACGGACCGGATTGCCACCAGCGGCTGGGCACCCGGCGTGTACGTCGCGACCGCCGCCGACTCCAGCGGGACGCTGGGGCGCGCGATCTTCGTGGTCCGCAACGAGGTGCTGACGCCCAATCAGCCGGTGTTCGTCTTCACGGCGCTCACGTACCAGGCGTACAACCTGTGGGGCGGCGGCAACTTCTACACGTACGGGGGGCCCAAGGCCAGCCGAGTGAGCTTTGAGCGCCCGTACGATCAAGCCGGCGGGCGCGGGTTCTGGACGAAGCAGGACGATCGGATCCTGGCCTGGCTGCAGCGCCGCGTGACGCTCCAGTACACGACCGACTACGACCTGGCCGTCGCGCCGCCGTCGGTCGTGCCCCGCCTGGTGATCTTCCCGCGCCACACGGAATACGTGCCCGGGACGCTGCGAGACTGGCTGGAGCATCACTTCGACGACCTGGGCTACATGAACGTGCTCAACTTCGGGGCCAATGGCTTCTACTGGCAGGTCCGTCTCGCCGCGCCCCGCACGCCGGGCGCCCCGTTTGACATCGTCTGCTACAAGAGCGCGGCCGCGGATCCCGAGGCGGCCGCCTACCCGGCCCTCGCCACGGTCCGCTGGCGGGACGAGCCCGTCAACCGCCCCGAGGGCATGCTCGTGGGCGCGCAGTTTGCCGAGGTCGTCGGTGACGCCTACGCCCGCTACAACTACACGGTGACCCGCGACGCTCCCGCCTGGCTGCTGCAGGGGACCGGGTGGTCTGCCGGGACCGTCGTGCGCGGGCTGCTCCAGGGCGAGGCCGACGCGCCCTATCCGGGATCCGGCGGCGTGGGCGTCCTGGCCGGCGTCGCGCCGGACCCCACAGGCCACCTGATCTACCCGGCCGTGACCATGCGGGTGTCTCCGGCCGGCGCCCGAATCTTCAACGTGAGCTCGTTCGGCTGGTCGGACGGTCTGAGCCCCGCCGTCGTGAACATGGGGGTGACCGAGGGCAGCTTCGACCGCCTCAACGAGAACGTGCTCGGCTGGCAGGGCTTTCCGGTCGCACCTTGATCCTCGCGGCCATCGACCCCCAGCAGGCCCAACCCGACGGGCTGCGGCCTCCTGCCAATGGCGGCAGACGGCTTGACGGGGATGGCTCGCGGATCGAGACTGCTCCCACTTGCTGGGGTATTGGGCCAGCGCCCCGCTGGCCCCCGGCCGCCATGCATGGGAGGCGTCAGGACCTCAAGGACGGCTAACCGGGCTCAGCGTGCTGCCGTATTCGTTGCGCTGGTGGCCATCGTCGGCGGGGCGACCGGCGTCCTCGGCACGGTCCCCAATGTTCGCCTCAGCAACGACGTCGCTGGCGGCTACATCACCAATTACGAGATGGTGACCGGCAACGAGGTCGTCGACGCGACGATCGACGAGTGTTCGCAATCGCGCGGCCGGCAGAACGAGCCTTCCGTCGCTATCAACCCGCGCGACAACCGGGTGATCGTCGGCTCCAGCAACGACTACTGCGGCGTGTACAACGCCGGTAGCACCGCTGTGGCGCCCGATGCCGTCGGTCCGATCTGGCTGGGCTACTACCGGTCTGAGGATGGCGGCAGCTCGTTCCAGAGCTCGCTGGTGCCGGGCTATCCGGGCGACGCCACGCCCTACGCCTCCCGTGCCAAGGTGCGAACCGGCAGTGCCGGCGACCCGGTCCTCGCCTGGGACACGCACGGCCGCCTGTTCATCGGCGCCGAATCGAGCGACTCCAACACAGGGATCCCAATGGTCAACTACGGCGACGTCTGGGTGGCCACCTTCGAGAATCCCGCAGTGAGCGAAGTCGCGACCATCAACGACGGCAAGGAGTTCAAGCGCAGCGTCGTCGTGGACAAGGGTGCCGCGGCGCCGGGTAACCAGGGCAACTTCCCCGACAAGACGTCGCTCGAGGTCGACCGCACCGGCGGCGACTGCGATGGCAACGTCTATTTCGCGTGGTCGCGCTTCAATGGCAGTGGCGTCAACGGGATCTACTTCTCGCGGTCAACGAACCACGGCGCGACCTGGTCCACGCCCGTCAAGCTGACCGAGACCGTCAAGGGTGTCCAGTTCCCGGACATCTCCGTCACCGGCAACGGCAACGTCTACGTCACGTACCGCCAGTTCGAGACGAAGAACGGCCAGCAGACAGACGCCATCAACATCGCCGGCTCGACGAACTGCGGGGCGACGTTCGGCCGGTCGAGGACCGTGACGACCTTCACGGCCATGGACCTCGGCGATCTGCGGCCCAGCGGCGCGACAGCCCGCGACTGCGGCGGCGGCGCCAACGCCTGCCAGTCCCCCTACACGTTCTTCCGCGCTGACACCGGACCCCGGTCCACCGCGGACCAGGGAGACGGCAGCAACCAGTACATCTACATCGTCTACGAGGCGATCGTCCCCGGCAGCGAGATCCCAACCGGCAACTCCTTCGGCTGGGCCGGCTCCGGCATGGGCGGCCGGTCGGCGATCTACTACGTCAGGTACAACGCGGCGACCGGGAGCGGTGCTCCCCAAACGGTGGATACCTCCGCCAACGGCCAGCAGCTCTTCCCGGACGTCACGGTCAGCGCCGGCATGGTTCACATGATGTGGTGGGACAGCCGGTACGACCCGAACAACGACGGGGACACGATGAAGATCCGGCCGATCGGCAACGACGAACATGGCAACGTCGCGCCTGCGCTGGACGTGGTCTACGGCCATCGATCGGCCTCCGTCACCAGCGGAAGCTGGTCTCCGACCCGGATCACCAACGAGACCAGCAGCCTCCAGTGGGAGCAGTTCAGCGGTCGCACGGTCCCGTTCGCCGGCGACTACAACTGGATCGACGCCCAGGGCGGCACGGTCTACATGGTCTGGACCGATGGTCGAGACGTGGTCGATGGCACGGATCCGCGATACCCCGACGGACACGACGGAACAGACGTGCTCCAATGCCGGGCCAAGTTGACCAGCAATCCCGACACGTACGGCGGGGACACCTGCCCGCGTGCCGGCGGCCTGGATCAGAACATCTACGGAAGCGGGATCATCCTGGACTGAGCCAGTCCGGTACGGGACGATGGGGCGCCGCGCACCGCGCGGCGCCCCATCTGCTTTAATCCACCGATGCGTCCCGCCCCGTCCCCGCTTCCCGAGGTGCGCGGCCTGCCGGGCCTGGGCGTGGCGCCCTGGGTGCTGCGGGACGCTCCGCGCTTCGTCCTGGAGCAGGTGCAGCGCTACGGGACTCCCCTCCGCTTCCCGATGGGTCCGCTCGGCATGACCGTCCTCTCGCGCCCCGAGGAGATCCGCCACGTCCTGCTGGACCACTGGCGCGACTATCCGCGCGGCCGGGCCGTCGACCTCGTCCGGCCGATGCTGGGCGACGGCCTGCCGATGGCCGACGGCGACGGCTGGCTCCGCCACCGGCGGACGCTCCAGCCGGCCTTCGGCCAGGCGCGCCTGGAGCAGATGGTGCCGGTCCTCGCGCGGGTCGCCGAGCGTCACGCGGCGCGCCTGGTCCCGGGTGCGCGCCTGCGCGCCCATGACGTCTTCATGCGCCTCACCCTCGAGACCGTCGTCGAGACGATGTTCTCCGACATCCTCGACGAGGTGAGCCCGACGCTCAGTGGCGCGCTGCACGACATCGAGCGCTACGTGGGCCGCTACTCGCTGCTCCCCTTCGCGGTGCCGCTGGGCCTGCCCACGCCAGACAACCGGCGCTTTCGCCGGGCGATCGCGGTGCTGGACGCGGTGGTCTACGACCTGATCGATCGGCGCAGGCGACACGGCGCCGGCGGCGATGTCGCCGGCACCGACCATGCGCAAGACCTGCTGGGGGCGCTCCTGGCCGCGCGCGACCCCGAGACGGGGGCGGGGCTCACGGACCCCGAGCTGCGCGACGAGGTGCTCAACATCTTCTACGCGGGTCATGAGACCACGGCCAACGCGCTCACCTGGCTGACCGTCCTGCTCGATGCGAACCCGGACGTGGAGGCCCGCCTCCGGGCGGAGCTCGCCGGCGTTCTCGGCGGGCGCACGCCGGCCGCCGCCGATGTGCCGCGCCTCGTCTATGCCAACGCCGTGGTCCGGGAGGCGCTCCGCCTCTACCCCCCCGCCTGGATCTTCGCCCGGACGGCCGCCGTGGACGACGTCATCTCGGGGATCTTGATCCCCGCCGGGACCGTGGTGATCGTCTCGCCGTATGTGACTCATCGCCTGCCGGACCTGTGGCCGGACCCACTCCGCTTCGACCCCGAGCGATTCATCCGCGACCCGTCGCTGGGGCTGGGGGGCAGCAAGAGCCTGGCCTACATCCCGTTCGGGGCGGGGCCGCATCAGTGCATTGGGAACCAGCTGGCGGTCAACCAGGCGATCGTGGCGCTGGCGGCGATCCTGCCCCGCGTCCGCCTCCGCGTCGAGCGTCCGGACCGGGTGCGAGTTCGGCCGACTGCGACGCTCGGCGTTGCCGGTGGGCTGCCGGTCCTGGTCGAGGCCGCGCCGGCCTAGGGCGCCGCGAACGAAGCGGCCACGCCGGCGGCGGTCTCGTCCGGGTAGCCGACGACCATCACGCGCCAGGCCGCTCCGCCGGCGACGATCGACCAGGCGACGAACCGCGATGTCCCGACCGTGGCGGTGACCCAACGAGCCGGGCCCGCCGGGAGCGTCGCTGCCTCCGCCTGGCTGACGCCGGTGCCGCCGGGGATCGACGCCAACTCCGCGCGCAGTCGCTCGGTGGCGACGTCCAGGGTAGGTGCCGCCCCGGCCAGGTCCAGCGGGCCGGCGAACACCCCTCGAAGGGCCGTGCCGTCGCCCGCCAGCCACAGTTCGGCGGTGCCGAACGACGAATGGCGCAAGGCCGGGTCGGCAGGGAGCGTGATGGACCAGCCGGCGCCCTTGAAGCGTCCTGGCGCCGAGGCGGCCGCCGAGGCGCTCGTGGAAGCGCTCGCCCTCCCGGTCGTGCCCGGAGCGGACGAGGCGGCTGCGGCCGGTCGCGCCGATGGAGTCGTGCTCACGCCAGTGATCGAGCCCGTGATGCCACGGCCGGCGAGCGCGAGCGCCCCGAAGACTGTGCCGGCCAGGAGCACGATCGCCGCCCCGCCGACGATGAGCCGGCGGCGCCCGACAGGTGCCCGCACCATCATGGCTTGGCTTCGCCCCCGGCGGGTTCCGCGGATTCCGCCACCGGGACTGTGCCGCCACCCGACGCACCCCCGGCCGCACTCGGCTTGATGTGCGTCAGCCGCGTCCGCTTTGCGATCCAGTACGCCACCAGGACGATGACGCTGGCGATCGTCGCCTCGACGTTCCGCTGGACCACGAAAAACCAGATCGGGAGCAAGAGCGTGAAGCCGTTGATCATGCTCATGCTGTCCAGCACGAACTTGCCGACGACTACGCCGATCGGGATCGTCACGAGGAGGCCCACCGGGTCGAAGGCGGCGACCGCGCCGATGATCGACGAGATCCCGTAGCCGCCCACGAACCGGTAGTAGACCGGCCAGTTGTGCCCGAGGACCGCCGCGGCGAAGACGGCCGCATAGGCCGGGCTGGCCGGGAAGAGCGCGTGGAACGCAAATGTGGGGATGCCCGCCTTCGCCATGTCGAGCAGGACCACGGCCAGCCGCCACGGCCAGGACGCCCGCCCGGTCAGGGCCGAGGCGGGCACGCCCTCGATCTCGAATCGCTCGCCGGTGTTGGGCACGATGATCGTCGTATGGGTGAGGTCCACGCCGGGGGCCACGATCCGCCCGATGATCCGGGCGAACGAGAGCGACCCCAGCAGGTAGCCCACGATTGCTGCGACGGCCACGAGGCCAACGTCATTCACGAAGCGCTCCTCTCCACGTTCTCCAGGGTGACAGTCCCGGCGAACCCGTCCACGTGCACCGTGGCGCCGTCCGGGAGCGAGCACGCCCCCGGGACGGAGACCACGCATGGGATGCCGTGCTCCCGGGCGACGATCGAGCTGTGCGAGAGCATCCCTCCGGCCTCCGCAATGACGGCTCCGGCGCGGGCGAAGAGCGGGGTCCACGCCACGTCGGAGAACGGGACGACCAGCACGTCGCCTGGTTGCAGCCGGTCCGCGTCGGCGAGGGAGCGGATCACCCGGACGATCCCGCGGTAGGTGCCGCGCGAGCTGGGGACGCCGCGCAGCGTGGAGGCGGCCGTGGCGCCGCGGCGTCGGGGCACGAGCTGGTCGCCCACGATGATCTCCGGGAGCTCCAGGTCCTCGGCCTCGGCCATCTCCCTCGATCGGGTGGCCGCGATCTCGCGCGGCGGCGAGGGCGGGGTGCCCGCCACGGCGGCGCGGACCTCGGCGAGCGTCAACATGAAGACGTCGTCCGCTGCGTCCAGTGTGCCGGCCGCCACCAGGCGCCGGCCCAGCTCAAGGAACGTGCCCCTGAAGAGCGCGAAGCCAAAGGTGTAGCTGAAGCTGACCGCCTCGCGCTGGAGGCGGAACGTCGCTGCGCGCCGGAGGAGCCGTCGCAGGACGAAGCGGGAGAGCCCGCGCGCCCGCGCCAGCACCTCGTCCGGCCCAATGGGCGCGGCGTCGCCGCGCGCCGCAGGGTCGACAGCCGTCGCTCCTCCGGCCGGCGCCGGCGCATGGTCCAGGGCCATCCGCACGACCAGGTCCGGCTGTTCGCGCCAGCGCGGAGACGACGCGTCGTTGCCCGAATCCCCGAGATGGCCGAACCGGTCGAGGTAGGCGTCGAGCTCCACGCGGAAGGCGGCGAGCGCGGGATCGATCGCGCCACCCATCGTGCCGGACACGTCGCCCGTCAGCGCCGCGTAGCCGTCCGCGCGCAGCCGGTCCCGCTCCTCCGGTGTCAGCGCGGCCGCGGCCGCCGCGGGCGCGTCGAGTCCGAGCCGTGGATCGAACGCCCGCAGCCCGTCGAGGCCCTGTGCGGGGTCCACGCGCGTGCCGTCCAGGCCCAGTCGGGTGCTTCGCCGCCGTACCAGGGCGCCGTACGCATTGAGCAGGAGTGGCGCCACGATGTTCGCGTAGGCCGCGCGCCGGGTCAGCGCCATCAGCCGGCCGATCCGGGCCAGCAGCTCCGCGTCGGAGAGCGCGGCCGGGTCCGTCGCTGCCAGGCCACGGTAGTCCGCGTCGATCGCCGGCAGGTCGCGTCCCAGCCGCCGCTCATAGCCGTTCAGGCGCCAGGCCAGGCGCAGCATCCGCGGCAGGTGCCGGTACGTGGCCGCCGTTGGCTTGAAGCGAGGCCGGTCCGTGCCGCCGGGGAGGCCCAGCAGCAGCTCCAGGGAGTCGCGGGGCATCCCCAGCGCGACGAAGACGTCGCCCAGCGCGCCCATGTCGAAGTAGGCCCGGTAGGCGAAGGCGCGGGCCAGGCGCTCGGGCCGGATGGCGTTGGGTCCGATGGCCTCGGTGATCAGGTCCACCCAGGCGCCGTTGACCACCGGGACGTTGACGGACCAGACGAGCGGCTTGATGAGGCCGGGAAGCACCTCGCGTGCGATCCGGTTGGAGTAGATCCCGACGCCGTCGAGCGATGCCATGGGTCGCACCTGCACCCAGCTGACCGTCGACCCGTCGTGGACCCACTCCACGTCCACGGGCCGCCCAAAGGCTTTGGCGATTCGGCGAGTCTCCGCGGTGACCTCGGCGATCACCGCCTCGGGGACCCGGGGCGTCTCGGGCCGCGTCGTGAAGTCGCCCCAGCGGTAGACCCAGCGATCCGGCGTCGTGCCGCCTGCCACGAGCGCGTCGCCGCGCCCCGGGATGCACTCCACGACGACCTCGTCCAGCCCGGAGAGGGGGTTGCGGCTGAACGCCACCCCCGACGCGATCGGCCGCACCATCCGCTGGACGACCACGGCCATCCGGATCGTGTCCGGCGCGACGCCCATCCGCTGGGCGTAGGCGACGACCCCGGGGGAGGACTCCGACGCGGCCACGTCCCGCAGCGCGGCGCCCAGGCCGTCCGCCGGCACGTCGAGGAGCGAGCGGAACTGCCCGGCGAAGGTGTGGGCGGCGTCGTCCTCGACGTTGGCCGACGACCGGACCGCGAACGGGCCGTCGCCGAGCGCGGCCTGTACCTGGGCGACGATGGCGGCAAGCGCCGTCGGATCCGCAAGGGCCGACGTGGCTGGCGCCGGGAGCACCACCCCGTCGGGGACCTGCCAGCCCTTGCCAGCGAGCCAGGCGAGGTTCGAGGCCTTCCCTGCGCTGCCCGCGGGCAGGGACCGGCCGTCCAGCCGGGTCACAGTGGGGGCGACGATGGACGGGACCTTGGGCACGGGGCGGATCCGCCTCAGTGGTCGAGGATCACTTGAAGACCAGGTAGGGCGTGTAGTCCTTGAGGATGCCGAAGTCGCCGGAGTAGCGATACCCGAAGAAGTTGTCGAACAGGAAGACGTGCGGCGGAGCGAACGTGAAGACGATCATCATCACGCCCAGGGCCACCAGCAGCCCGATCCCCAGCGTCCGCGTCCAGGCCGCCCGGGGCGATCCTGTCAGGAAGCGAAACGAGACGTACTGGGCGATGCCGATGGCGATCATCGCCGTGATGATCGAGCCGGCCAGCGTCCCCTTGCCATCGATCGGGACCACGATGCCCACGTAGCAGTAGAAGGCGATGATCTCCAGGACCGTGATGAGGGCCAGCGACATGCCCTTGGCCAGCCAGAAGTTGGAGACGCGCCGGCGCAGGTAGGCGTGCTGGATCACGGCGAAGGCCACGCCAGGCCAATAGAACAGCTTCAGGTGCTCCCATGTGGACTCGTTGACCGAGCCGAAGATGGCGGCCGGGAGCGCGAAGCCGGACAGCTCGTACAGGAAGTGGAGGAACGAGCCAACCAGCAGGATGACCAGGAAGCCGGCCACCTCCCAGGCGGCCACCAGTCGAGTGCTGGCCGGGGTGTGCGAGCCGGCCGAGCCGGCCGGGGTGTGCGAGCCGGCCGAGCCGGCCGGGGCTGTGGCGATCGACGGGACGGTGCTCATGGTGCGGGCCTCCAGCCTTCAGACGATGCCGATGAGGAAGAGCGCTCCGGCCAGCGCGATGAGCGCGCCGCCGGCCCGGAGCACACGCGGGCCGCGGTCGTAGTGGATCGCCACCTCGCCGATCAGCACGCCCAGGATGTGGATGATCGCCGTCCCCAGGAGGAAGCCGGCAACATATTGGGCCGGCTCGGCGATCCTGGGGGTCTCCACCCCATGAGCGTAGCCGTGGAAGGTGGCGAAGAACCCGACGGCCACCATGGCGAGGCGCACGGGCATGCGCCGCGCGAGCGCAATGATCAGGCCCAGGATCAGCACCGAGAGGCTGATGCCGAGCTCGACCGCCGACATCGGAATGGCTGAGGTGAACAGGCCGATCGCGCCACCCACGGCCATGACGCACACGAACGTGGCCGGCACGGTGAGGATGGCGCGTCTCCCGATCTGGACCGACAGGATCCCGACGCTCAGCATCGCCAGCAGGTGGTCGGGGCCGAGGGCCGGATGGAAGAGACCGCCCAGGAACGACCCAAAGCGGATCACCTGGTTCTCGTGGGCCGCCACTGGCGCCGCGAACGGCAGCAACCAGGCCCCTGCCGCGATGGCCGAGCCAACGGAGAGCCGGGCCGCCCGCCGGCCGTGTCCAACCATTTGGATCCTTCCTCCCGGTTGCGCCGGCTCTGAACCGGTCGCACGCTCGCAGCTGGTCGCAGCGCGACCCACCCGACTACGCGCTGCCGTCTCCGTCCGGACCGCGTCGGCGCATTGTGCCACGGCCCGCGTCAAAACCCGCCGTTCGACGCAGCGCGACCTCAGGTGGGCTGGGCCGAGCCCGCACGGGTGGCCCAGGCCGTCGGCAGGCCAGCATCGAGCGCCCGAAGGCGCGGCCAGTCGCCGACGGCGATCAGCGCGGCGAGGATGGGGATCAGGAACCAGTGCGCCCAGAGCTGGGGCGTGAGGAACAGCGGGGCACAGGCGGCCAGCACGAACCCGCCCGGGCCGTCCAGCCGCCGAACCAGGACCAGCCCCATCAGCCCGATGCCGGCCGCCCGCGTGAGCCAGGTAGCCGCTATCCCGCCCAGGTGCGGCGCCAGCCAGGCCGACGGAGCCAGGTTGGTGGCATCCGCCACCGGGACCAGGTTGAGCTGGACCGCGATCGTGTCGCCGATGACGCCCGGGTTCAGGAGGAGCACGGGGACGGTGAGGGCGACGAGCACCGCCGCGGCGGCGAGCAATCCGCGAGTCACGACCCTCCGGCCGTCGCGGGCCGCCAGGAGCCAGGCCGCGAGGCCCATCGCTGGCACGATCTTGACCGCCGCCAGCACCACGCCGGTCGCCACCAGGGCGATGGCCACTCGTCCGTTCGCCCGCCGTCTCCTCCACCAGGCCAGGGCCAGGCCCAGGAGGACCAGCGCGTTGGGATTCGCGAAGTGGAGCTGGTCCACCAGCCCGATGGACGGCGCAGACAGGGGCGGGCCCAGGGTCGCCGCGGCCAGGAGGAGGCTGGTCCCCCACCACAGGCGTCGCGGCCAGGCCAGCAGCACGGACCCCGCCAGGGCCACAGCCATGAGGGCGGCCCAGGCACCCTCGCGGATCCCCGCCGGCACGAGCAGCAGCGGCGCGACGAGCGAGGCGTTGTACGGCGGGTGCAGTGACCAGGTGTACGTCGGCGCCCCGTCGCTGCCCGTGGCCTGAGAGAAGGGCGCGGTCACGTACTCCGGGCGGTTGAGCGGGAGGCCCATGGCCAGCCGGTCCAGCCCGTCCTGCAGCCACCGCCAGTCCGATCCCCAGTCGGAAGCGCCCACCAGCCCGGCCACGTGACGGATCGGTCCGGACGCCGCCCAGGCGAAGACGACCAGGATCGCGACCCGCACGGCCAGCCGGCGCGGCCGATCCCAGCGGCCGCGGGCCGCGGGAGCATGATCGGGCGGCGCTGCCCGCCCCGTGGTGATCGCCATCCGCCCACGATAGCGTCCCGGGTTCGCCGGATCGACGCAGGACGCGGCCACTGGCCCTCCCGCGGCCGCCGCCTGCGTGCGGGAGCCGCCGCTTGGCGTCATCCGCTACCCTCTCGCCAACGACGCTCCCGGTCGGTGACGGCACGGGAGTCCATGGGCCCGGCTGTCATGGGGCGGCCGCGCCGTTCTCGCACCTGGGAGATCACATGGCTGGACGCGCTCAGCGCACCGGACCAGCAGCGTCGCACGTTCGCCGCGGCTACACCATCCGCGACCAGGTGGCGCTCCGCCGCCTGTCCGGCTATGCGGTGTCCGCGGACGGGTCCATGATCGCGCTGCGGATTACCTCCGCCCGGCCCGGGAGCAATCGCCTGGACTCGACGATCTGGCTGATGGACGGCGACGGTGCCGGGCTGCGGAAGCTCAAGGGGAGCGGCCGCGAGGGCAACCCGGTCTTCGGCCCCGATGGCAGCCTCTTCTACCTGACCGGCCCGCGCGGCCGGGAGCGCCAGGTGGTCCGCCTGGCTTCGGGCGCCGATGCCCCAGAGGCCGTGACGGCCTCGCCCATCGACATCGAATCCTTCGTCGTTTCCCGCGACGGCGCCCGGATCGCCTTCTCCGCTGCCGTCTTCCCCGGCACCGGCCCGGACAGGCTCGCCGTGACCGCGGCGCGGCTCAAGGACCGCGATGCCCAGCCGCAGACGGGCCGTGTCTACGACCAGCTGATGGTCCGCCACTGGGACGAGTGGCGCGATGGACGTCGCCGCCACGTGTTCGTCCAGTCCGTTGCCGGCGGCCCGGCCGTGGATGTCATGCCGGACATGGACGCGGATTCGCCGGTCAAGCCGTTCGGCGGCAACGAGCACTACACCTTCACCCCGGACGGGACGGGCGTCGTCTTCACGGCGCGGGACGCCGGCCGCGAGGAGGCATGGAGCACGGACCTGGACCTCTTCCATGCCCCGTGCGATGCGTCAGCTCCCCCGCGCAAGCTCACCACCGAGAACCCGGCCACCGACACGGACCCGTCCTTCTCGCCCGATGGGCGGACGCTTGCCTACCTGGCCATGGACCGGCCGGGCTTTGAATCCGACAAGCAGACCGTGCTGCTGCGCGCCTGGCCGGGCGGTGCCACCCGCCGGCTGACCGACCACTGGGATCGGAGCGTTGACTGCCTGGCCTGGGCGGACGACGGCCGGACGCTCTACCTGAACGCCCAGGACACCGGCCAGCGCGGCCTGTTCGCGATCGACGTCGAGACCGGCCAGGTCACGTCGCTGGTCGGCCGCGGGCACGTCGGCCAGCTCTTTGTCCAGGGCGGCCGCATCTACTACGTGAACGCCTCGCTGGCCGGCCCCGGGGACCTGTACGTCCTGGAGGGCGGCCATGAGCGCCGACTCACCCGCCTCAACGAGCGCCGTCTCAGCGGCGTGGCCCTGGGCGAGGCCCAGCAGTTCTCGTTCCCGGGCTGGAACGGCGAGACGGTCCACGGGCACGTCCTGAAGCCGGCCAACTTCGATCCGGCCAGGCGCTACCCCGTGGCCTTCATCATCCACGGCGGCCCCCAGGGCAGCTTCTCCAACGACTGGAGCTACCGCTGGAACCCGCAGGTCTTCGCGGGTGCCGGCTACGCAGCCGTGTTCATCGACTTCCACGGCTCCACCGGCTACGGCCAGGGGTTCACCGACTCCATCTCCGGGGACTGGGGCGGCAAGCCGCTGGAGGACCTGCAGAAGGGCTGGGCCTACGCCCTGGCCCGCTACCCGTTCCTGGACCCGGACCGTGCCGCCGCGCTGGGTGCCAGCTTCGGCGGCTTCATGGTCAACTACATCGCCGGCGTCTGGAACGAGCCCTGGAAGGCGCTCGTCTCACATGACGGCAACCTCGACGAGCACTTCGCCTACTACGCCACCGAGGAGCTCTGGTTCCCGGAGTGGGAGCACGGCGGGGTCCCGTGGGAGCACCGGGCGGAGTACGCGAAACACAACCCGGTGGATCACATCGCGGAATGGTGCGTCCCCACGCTGGTGATCCACGGCCAGCTGGACTACCGGGTCAGCGACATCGAGGGCCTGGCGATGTTCACGGCGCTGCAGCGCCGCGGGATCCCGTCCCGCCTGCTCTACTTCCCGGACGAGAACCACTGGGTGCTCAAGCCGCAGAACTCCGTGCAGTGGCACGACACGGTCCTGGGCTGGCTGGCGCAGTGGCTGGGGGCCGAGGGTCCGAAGGAGGTCTGAGGCCGCGACGCCGGGGCAACCTGAGGCTTTGCAGCCGGGAGCGACCGGTCGGGCTTCGATCGCCGCGGCGCGGCTGGCCAGGTAGCGGTCAGCCGTCCGCCGCGTGGCCCCCGGGCTGCGTGGCCCCTTGGGCCACCGCTTCCGCCTCGTCCCGGGTCTCGACCACGCCCTCGGCCTGGACGACCGCCGAGGCCTCTTGGGCCGCCAGCATCGCCTCCGCCCGGTCCGCAGCGATGGCGACCGCCTCCTCCACCTCCACGTCCGGGTGCTCGGCCTGGATCTGTGCGACGACCTCGTCGAGGTCGATGCCTTCGACCTCGTTCACGGCCCGGATGTCGATGAGATAGCGCAGGAGCAGGTTGACGATCGCCACCACGGGAATTCCGAAAATGGCGCCCCATAGCCCCGCGACCTGCGAGCCGGCGAGCAAGGCCACGATGACGAGGATGGGGTGGAGCCCGACCCCCTCGCGCAGCAGCCGCGGCTACTTCGGCCGCGGCCGCTTTCGGGCGTAGGCCCGCAGCGCGCCACCGCCACTCGGCGCCGGGCTTGCCTGGCAGCAGCTAGCCGCCGGGGGTCAGCGCCACCACCGTATCGAGGACCTGGTCTCGCTCTCCGCCGATCAGGTATGCCTTCTGGCCGATGACGGCCGCCGCGCCGTCCGAGGCCGTGGCCGGCAGCTGTCCCGCCGCCGTGACCTTGCCCGTGGCCGGGTCAACCGCGACGATGTCCTTGAGCGCGACCCCCGCCCGCCGCCCGCCCGCCACGTACAGGCGCCCGTTCAGCACGAAGGCCATCGCGTGCGAGAGCGGGCTGGGCAGCCTGGCCACCTCCACGGCAGTGCCGGCGACCGGGTCGATCGCCTGGATCGAGGTGGTCTCCCCGCTCGCAGTCTGGCCGCCCAGCAGGTAGAGCTTCCCTCCAAGGACCGCCGCCGCTGGATAGCGGACGGGCACCGGGAGCGCGGCGATGATCGTGAACGTCACCCCGTCGGTGGTGGTCAGCACCCGGGGGTCCGGGGCGCCCGTGCCGGCGCCGCCCGCGATCACGGCCGTCCCGTTGATCGCCCCCGCGACATGGTCCGCCAGCGCCGCCGGCAGCTGCCCGACCACCTTGGCCGCGCCGGACCGGTCGACGACCTGGGTCGCCGCGCTGGGCGCCGCCGCTCCGCCGCCGAAGACCAGCCAGAGGTTGCCGAGCTGCCCGCCGGCCGCGTCGTGGACGGCCGTGGCGAGTGAGCCGGCCTGGACGATGGTGCCCGCCACGGGGTCCAGGCGGAGAATCGCGCCGGTGGTCCCGGAGCCGTTCCACCCCCCGCACACCAGCAGCGTGCCCCCGTCGATGAACACGACCATCCGGCTCAGGTGCGTCGGCGTGTGTACGGCGAGCGTGGTGGCCGTCAGCGTCACCGGGGCCGGAGTCGGGGTTGGGGCGGGGGAGGGGATCGGCGTGGGGGTGGCCGTGGGGGCCGAGCTGGGCGTCGGCGTGGGGCTTGGACGGGCGGACGCTGATCCCGAGGCGAGCCCCGCCACGCCCTGGGTCCCGGATGCCTGGCCACCGCCGGGCGCCGTCGACGGGCTGGGGGTCGCGGGGCCGCCGCACCCCGCCAGCAGGATGGCCGCGACGATGGCCGCGACCGGCCGGCGCATCACGGAAGGCCGGCACCTCACGGAAGCGTGGCCTCAGCCCAGCGCGAGGACGTGTGCCGGGACCGGGGGCAGGTCCTCGTAGGTCTCGGTCATGGGGACCAGGCCCGCGGACCGCACGCCGAGCGCGTCGATCGCGGCGTCCGAGATGAGCGCGTACGGCCCCTGGCCCACGACATCGCGGGCGTGGTTCTTGAGCAGCCGGTGGACCACGATCACGTCCGTCCCCGCCAGCTCGACGTGGTCGACGATGCGTTGCGTCACCCACCCACCGTGGTGCACGACGAACTTGAGCCCGAGGGTGGTCACCCTGGCGCACGCGTCGCAGCTGCAGGTCCACTCCTCGCGGGCGCTGCCGAGCCGCTCGACGAAGCTGGCGTAGCAGCTCCGGAGGTAGTCCAGCAGCCCTTCGCCCTGGAGGGATGGGACCGGGTCGTCGGCGACGACGAACAGGGCGTCACCCTCGAACTTGACCAGGCGGAAGGGCGGGACGACCGCGGTCACCAGCGCGTCGAGCAGGCCGGAGATCAGCGCGTAGGCAACGGGCGGCTCGTCGGCCTCGACGATGATGTCGTGGTGGGCCTCGGAGACGCCCTGGAGGAAGCCGGTGTACCCGGAGATGTCGGCGAGAGCCAGGATGCCCTGGAGCCGGCTGCCCCGGTTGAACGGCTGGGTCATCGGGCGATGATAGCCGGATCGCTCCCGGCCCCTTCCTTCACCGGCGGGCTGAGGATCACCCGGATCGACAGGTGGCATTGGCGGTGATCCGGCAGACTGCCCGTCAGCTTCAGGAACAGCATCGCCGGCGCGGCCGGTCGCACCGCAGGGAGGCCGGACATGGGTCGGATCGAGGTCGGGGTGGTGCTGCCGGTGCAGCAGTTGGGTCCGGAGCGCCGCACGGTCCGCTGGCTGGACATCCAGGAGATGGCGTTCCGGGCCGAGGAGCTTGGGTTCGACACCATCTGGACCCCGGACGAGCTGCTCTGGCAGTCGGGCGCCACGGAGCCCGCCGGCTTCTGGGACGGCATCTCCATCGCGGGCGCCGTGGCCGCCATCACTTCCACGGCCAAGGTGGGAACCTGGGTGATGTCCGCGCTCCACCGCAACCCGGGGATCATCGCCAAGACCGCCGAGACGCTCGACGAGATCAGCGGCGGGCGGTTCGTCTTTGGACTGGGAGCCGGGCACGAGTGGCCCGGCCAGGCCCGCGCCTTCGGACTGCCGGAGCGCCAGATCTTCGACCGCTACGAGGAGGCGCTCCGGGTCATCATCCCGCTCCTCCGCGGGGGCCGGGCCGACGTCGACGGCGAGTGGCACACGGCCCGCGACCTGGTCCAGCGGCCCGTGGGCCCGCGCCCCAACGCCATCCCCATCCTGATGGGCGGCAACGGCCCGCGGGCGCAGCGCCTGGCTGTGCTCAACGCCGACATCTACAGCTGTTACGTGGAGCTGCGCAGCCACGTCGAGGAGTTCCGGCCACGGATCCAGTCCCTGGTCAGGATCTGCGAGGAGCTTGGTCGCGACCCCGCCACCATCGGCCGGTCCGCCGGCGTGTACGTCAACGTGATGGCGCCCATCGGCGAGCGGCCGCTCGCCATCTCGGGGACCCCGGAGCAGATCGCCGACCAGTTTCGCCGGTTCGGCGAGGTGGGCTTCACGTCAATCGAGGTGATGGGTCCCGGCTCGGTCGCTGAGCTGGAGGAGCTCGCGCCGGTGCTGGAGCTGCTCCGCGCCGACTGACCGAGGGACCTGGGCGCACGCTCTTCCCAGCCCGGCGGTTGCGCGCTAGAGTCCCGATCATGAACGCGGCAGGCGAGCTGGAGCGGCTGCGGGACGCCGCCCGGGATGACCCCGAGGGCTTCTGGGGCTCGGTCAAGGGTCCGTCGAGGAAGCCCGCGAGGCGCTCTCGGAGCTACACGCCGCCACCGAGTAGGCGCCGACGCCAAGGGCGTCCCGCCCCGGGTCGCCTTGCCGCAGCACCCGCTGCCTGGTGGCGCCGCGGCTACGTCCGCTAATTCCAGCATGGCCGACGGTACGCGTCCGATTGGCCTGGGTTCTTCGGCCAACGTCGGCCAAACCGGAGTTGGCCCGGTTCGTCGGGACGACCGGAGCACACCCGCCCGGTGGCTCGTGGGGCGGCTTTGCGGAACGGTACCTCCGCCGATGTTGTCCCAGGAAGGGCGGACGAAACCCGGCAGCGGGCGTCCGCGGGAACTCCCCGGGGGTGGCGCTGGGGCCGGCCAATCGGCTGCGGGGCGGCCAATCGGCTGCGGGGCGGCCAATCGGCTGCGGGCCGGCCGGCGGGCGGCGCTGGAGGCGACGCCTACGCCAGCGGGATGTCCTCCAGGACGCCGCGCTGCTCTGCGCGGGCCAGGACCGCTTCGATCGTCTGCACCAGCCGCCGCGCGGCCTCCACGCTCAGCTCAACCGCGACGCGTGCGCCCGGCCCGCCGGCCGCGTTGACGAAGTCGATGTTGAGGGCGTGCTCCAGGGGCAGGTCGTAGGGGTGGTCGTACGAGACGTTCGCCTCGTTGACCACGAACCAGTCCGGGCCGCTCTTGCCGCGGCCAAGGTCGATCCCGGCCCGCTCGGTGATCATCGTGCACATCGGGTGATCTCCTCCGTCTCCGCCGTCCGCCGCCCTAGCCGAGCCGGGCCGACAGGAAGGCCCAGACTTTCTTCCAGCCGTCGATCGCCTGGGTGGCCCGGTAGTTGGGCCGGTCGTAGTAGAAGAACCCGTGGCCAGCGCCGTCGTAGCGGTGGAACGCGTAGTCCTTGCCCAGCTGCTTGAGCTCGGCCTCATGCTGGTCCACCTGCTCCGGGGTGGGCGAGCGGTCGTCGTTGCCGAAGATGCCCAGCAGCGGGGCGGACAGCGACGCCGTCAGGTCGATGGGCGCCACCGGGCGCTTGGGCGTCAGGTCCTCCGGCGCCGCGACCACGTTGCCGCCCCAGCACTCCACGATCGCGTCGATCCCCGTCAGCTGGCAGCCGGCCAGGAAGCCGTGTCGCCCGCCGGAGCAGGTCCCAAAGACGCCCACCTTGCCGCTGGCGTAGGGGAGCGAGCGCAGGAGCCGGATGGCGCCCTCCACGTCGCCCACCACCAGGGCATCGTCCGCCCCGCCCGACGCGCGCACCGAGCTGCCCACGTCCTCGGGCGTGCCGTGCCCATCCCGGAAGAAGAGGTTGGGCGTGATGGTGATGTAGCCGTGGGCGGCGAACCGGCGGGTGAACTCGCGGTAGATCTCGTCCCAGCCGGGCGCGTGATGGATGAGGACCATGGCCGGGAAGGGCCCCGGGCCCAGCGGGCGGGCCAGGTACGCGTTGATGGTGTCGCCGCCGTGCCCCTGCAGGGTGACGGTCTCGGCGAGCATCCCCTCGTAGTCGTTCGTCTGGTACACGGCGATCTCCTGTTGGTCGGGACGCGGCGAGCGACCGGGTTGTCTGCGTGGATCCTATCTTGAGATCTGGCGGCCCCGAGCCCGTGGCCGCCGCGCGGGCCTTGTCCGCGTGCGTACAGTGACATCGCGCCCCCGCCGTCGGCCCATGGGCGCCGGGAGGAAGCATGGCCCAGCCCCTCGTCCGCGTGGTCCCCTGGATGGCGACCGCGCCGAGCATCGTGCCAACCCGGCCGGGGTGGCCGACACGATCGCGTTCCCCGCCGGACGCGTGAGCCGTTCGACGTTGCAGCCGGGGTGGCGCTGGTCCGAGCACGTCGGCAGGGCAATGGGCCTGGCGCTCTGCCCGGCGCCGCACCTCGGCTACGTCATCGCCGGCCGCATGGTCATCGTGATGGCCGATGGCACGGAACACCGGTACGGCGCCGGGGACGCCATCACCGTCGATCCGCCGCACGACGCCTACGTGGAGGGTGACGAGGTCTACGTTGGCATCGACGTCGCGCCGGCGCCGTTCGGGATGTCGACGTCGGCGACATCGGTGCTGGACGCCATCGGGAAGACGCCGCTCGTGGAGCTGCGCCGCGTCGTCCCCGCCGGCTGCGCCCGGGTGGTGGTCAAGGTCGAGGGGACCAACCCCACCGGCTCCATGAAGGACCGGTTCGCCCTGACCGCCATCGACGGGGCCGAGCGCTCTGGGGTCCTCCGGCCCGGGGGCACGGTGGTCGAATACACGGGCGGCAGCACCGGGACGTCGCTGGCCCTGGTGTGCGCCGCGCGGGGCTATCCCATCCAGATCGTGACATCCGACGCCTTCAGCAAGGAGAAGCGCGATCACATGCGCGCACTCGGCGCCGACCTCATCCTGGAGCCCAGCGACCACCTCCAGATCACGGAGGACCTGGTCCGGCGGATGATCGCCCGCGCCGGGGGGATCGCCCGCGATGAGGGCGCCTGGTGGGTGGACCAGCTGAACAACCATGACGGCGTCCATGGCTACGAGGCGATGGGCGACGAGACCTGGGCACAGTCCGGCGGCCGCGTCGATGGCTTCGTCCAGTCGGTCGGGACCGCGCACTCCTTCCACGGCGCGGTGGTGGCCCTGCGGCGCCACAACGCCGGCATCCACACGGTGGCCGTGGAGCCGGCCGAGTCGCCCGTCCTGTCGGAGGGACGGACCGGCGGGCACCGGATCGAGGGGATCGGGATCGGCTTCGTGCCGCCACTCTGGGACCCCGCCGACGCGACGGAGATCGCGACGGTGCGATCCGACGATGCCCACGCGATGGCCCGCCGGCTCTCCCGCGAGGAGGGGCTCTTCGCCGGCGCGTCGAGCGGTGCGAACGTGGTGGCCGCAATCAGGCTGGCGGAGCGCCTTGGCCCCGGTGCGACCGTCGCGACGGTGCTCTGCGATTCGGGCGTCAAGTACCTGTCCACGGAGGTCTTCGACTCCTAGCCTGCGTTGCCGCCGGGCCTGCCAATGCCGGGACTGTCCGCGTCTCGGTCGCGTCTCCGGCTGGAATTCACCCGTGGTGCCCGTACGGATGCCGGTACGATGGGCCGCATGTCCGAGAGCACGCCCACCGGCATCCTGATCGTCTTCGTCGCCTTCCTGGTCGCGATGCCGATCGTGGCGTTCGGGGCGGCGCGACTGCGGCTGCCGTACACGGTCGCGCTGGTCCTCGTCGGCCTGATCGTCTCGGCGCTCTCCGTCCACGAGCAGTTCCAGCTCTCCCCGGGCCTCGTGGTCACCGTCCTCCTGCCCGGTCTCGTCTTCGAGGGCGCCTACCGGCTGGATGCCGTCGAGCTGCGCCGGACGTTCGGCGGCGTCGCGCTCCTCGCCGTCCCGGGCGTGGTCGTGACCGCGGCGATCGTCGCCCTCGTGCTTCATGCCGGAACGGGGCTGCCGCTCAACGAGGCCTTCCTCGTCGGCGCGATCGTGTCGGCCACGGACCCGGTCGCCGTGGTGAGCACAATGCGGCGCCTGGCGGCGCCGCCGCGCCTGGTGACCCTGCTCGACGCGGAGAGCCTGTTCAATGACGGCACGGCGGCACTGGCGTTCGCCGTGGCGGTCGCCGCCCTCGGCACCCAGCCGCCCACGCTGGGTGAGGCCTCCCTCCAGTTCGTCGTCGGGCTCGTGGGGAGCGGCGCGATCGGCGCGCTGATCGGCTACCTCATCTCGCGGGTGCTCCGGTCCACCAGCGATCACCTGATCGAGCTCACCCTGACGCTGCTGGCCGCGTACGGCACGTATCTCGTCGCCGACCTCGTGCACGGGTCGGGGATCATCGCCAGCGTGGCGGCCGGCATCGTGGTGGGGACATACGGGCGGCGCCACGGCCTGAGCCCGCGCGCACAGGAGGCGATCGACGTGGTGTGGGAGTTCCTCGCCTTCATCCTGACGGGCGCGGCGTTCCTGCTGATCGGCCTGGCCATCCCGCTCGGGACGTTGGCCGGGGCGGCCGTGCCCATCGCGTGGGGCGTCGCCGCCGTCCTCATCGGTCGGGCGATCGTGGTGTACGGCCTCCTGGGCGGCGCCGCCGAGCTGGCGCGCCGGACCATACGCGTTCCGGGGCTGCCCCTCGCCTGGCTGCACGTGATGAACTGGACCGGCCTGCGCGGGGCCGTCGCCATCGCGTTGACGCTGTCGATCCCCGAGGCCACGCCGGACCGGCAGCTCCTCCAGGGGATCGCCTTCGGGATCGTCCTCTTCACCCTGATCGTCCAGGGCATGACTGCCGAGCGGATGCTCCGCTGGGCTGGGGTTCGCGGCCCCGTCGATCCATCCGCGGGTCCTTCGGGGGTGATGCCATGAGCTCGGTCCTGCGCGTCGACCAGGTCGGCAGCCTCCTCCGCCCACCGGCGCTGCGCGCTGCGGCCGTGGGCAACATGCAGGGCCTGGTCAGCGACGAGGCCCTGGCGGCCGCCCAGGACGGGGCCGTGCGCGACGTCATCGCGGCGCAGGAGGCGCACGGCTTCCCGACCCTGACCGACGGCGAGTTCCGCCGTCGCAACTTCGTGGACAGCGTCGCGACCTCCGTCACCGGCATGGAGCGCTGGCGCGAGGGCTGGGCCCGGCGCTTCCTGGCGGAGATCGATCAGCGCGCCAACCCCGGGTTCACCGCCCCGGCGCCGCAGGTCGCCGACGCGCAGCCCGCCACCGGGCGCCTCACGTTCGTGCGGAACACCCCACTGGAGGAGTGGCGCCGGTCGTCCGCGCTCACCCGACTGCCGGTCAAGATCACCGTCCTGGACCCGCTCCGGGTGGCGCAGTGCATCGACGTGACCGCCTCGCACGGCATCTACAACGACATGGAGCAGGTGCTGATGGACGCCGCAGCCGCTATCCGCCAGATCGTGATCGGATTGCGCGACGCCGGCTGCCCGTACGTGCAGCTGGACGCCCCGGGCTACACGGCGTTCCTGGACGCGGACCGTCGAGCGGCGCTGGAGGCGCGCGGCGTCGAGGTTGCCGAACTGCTGGGACAGGTGATCCGCGCCGAGAACGCGGCCGTCGCCGGCATCGACGGCATCACCATCGGCATGCATATCTGCCGCGGCAACCGGCCCAACGCCAAGTGGGGGACCGGCCCGTACGACACCATCGCCGAGCAGCTCTTCCCGGCCATCGCCCCGCAGCGGCTGCTCCTGGAGTACGACACGGAGCGCGCCGGCGGCTTCGAGCCCCTGCGGTTCGTGCCCAAGGGCAAGGTGGCCGTCCTGGGCGTCGTGAGCACCAAGTCGGCCGAGGTGGAGACGGTGGACCAGATCCGCCGCCGAGTCGACGATGCGGCCCGATTCCTGCCGCTGGACCAGCTGGCGATCAGCCCGCAGTGCGGCTTCTCGTCGGACGTGGCCGGGCCGCCGGTCCCGGAGGATGCGCAGTGGCGCAAGCTCGATGCGCTCGTGGAGGCGGCACGGCTCATCTGGGGGGACCTGGGCGGCTGACGACGGCCGCGGTACGTCCATGGTGGCGGCGGGCCGACGTCCGCACGACAAGGAGCATCGCGATGACGACCAACCGCCCCGGCGCGCCGAAGCCCGCACCCTTGCCGCCCCGCTGGGTGGTCCGCGTCGCCTGGGCGATCCATCGGGCCATCTACGTGGTCACCGGCGGCCGGCGTGGGCTCCGTCCGGTCACGCCAACGACCTGGGGCATGATGCGGCTCCGCACGATCGGCCGGCGCACAGGCGAGCCCCGGGTCGCGATCCTGGGCTACTTCGAGGACGGCCCGAACCTCGTGACGATGGCGATGAACGGCTGGGGCGCGCCCGAGCCCGCCTGGTGGCTCAACCTGCAGGCCCATCCGGACACGACGGTGGAGCTGCCCTCGGGGTCTCGCGCGGTCCACGGGCGGATCGCGACACCGGAGGAGCGGCCACGGCTCTGGGCCGAGTGGGCCAGGTATGACGGCGAGGAGGCGCTCGCCAGCTGGGCGTCCCGCCGGCCTGGCGAGACGGCAGTCGTGGTCCTGGAGCCGCGTGTCGCGGAGGCGGCTCGACCATAGCCGGGCGCTGGCCTGCGGTCGTCGACGGCTGCTGAAGGGCCACCAGCGTTCGCTCGAAGGCCTCGAGGCCCACCCGCCTGGTCACCCAGGGCAGTCCAGGGATCGTCGCGGTGGAGGCCGTCACCACATCGCCCTCCACGATGACCGTGGCATGCCAGACGTTTCGCCGGGTGGTCACGCGCTTGCAGAATCATCGCGGTTGCCCGGCGCATCGTTGCGACCACCTCCTGGGGCTGAAGCGTCCTGGGCGGCTCGACACCTGGATCAACTCCACCATGCCCGGAGATCACGACATGCCATTTCGCAGACGCGTCTCGCTGTCGCTGTTGACAGCCTGCCTCATTGCCGTTGTCGCGGCGTGCGGGTCGTCGCTCGGCAGCGGACCGCCCGCGAACAGCGGTGCTTCGCCCTCGGCCGGCGGAGGCGCGAGCCCGCAAGCGACGGCCCCGGAGCGCCTGTGTGCCCTGTTCCGGGAGATCCGGCAGGCATCCGCCGCGTCCGGCGGTGTGCTGGCCTCGAAGGAGGACTGGAATCGCCGCATCGCATGGACGGAGCAGATCCTCGCTGCGGCCCCCACGGAGCTCCACGCAGAGGCCGTGGTCTATCTCCAGCTGGTCAAGGATCGCGCCGACCTGGTCGCGGGCTACGGCTACGTCGCCGTCCAGCAGCTCCCCGCAGACGTTCGCACGGCCTTCATCGCCGCCCACCAGGACGAGCAGCTGGTCGCCAATCGACTGATCGACTTCACGACCAGCTCGTGCGGCATCGGCTAGGCCAGGCGCTCGGCGCCCTACGGCGCGGTGCGCGGCGCCAGGTCGTACAGCCGTCCGCCGCCAACCCCGGTGACGATCCTGCCCCGGGCTGTCACCCAGCTGGTGATTGCCGGCGAGCCGCCGGCCTGTCCGCTGTTGACGAGAAGGACGAAGCGGAGTGCGCCGCTCCCAACCAGCGACTGGAGACGAGGGACGGTGAGCGCCTGGTCGCCCCCATTGAAGCCGCCCATGGTCATCACGGGCTTGCCGGTCGCCAGTTGGATCGGCGCGGCCTCGGCAGCTGACACGACGGCCACGATCCACGTAGCGGTCCCGACGTTCGCCTGCAGGTAGGCGATCAGCGGCCAGTCGGCGACTCCGGCCGGTCCCACCGGGCCACCCAGCTGGCCGGGCAACCCTCCCGGCACGCCCTGTTGGCCCGGGACAGCCCCGGGCTGCCCCGGGCCCGGCTGCCCGGGGCGACCCACGATCCTTGGGCCCGCGTGCGGGTCACCGCCCGAGTAGTTCGTGCGCATCGTCTCGGCGGCATAGGCGGCGGGTCCCGCCAGCAGGACCGCGAGCCCGACGATCGCGGCTGCGACCGCCCCGCGCTGCGTCAGCCACGCTGCCCGCGACCAGCGAGCGAGCCGGACGGGGATCGCCACGACCAACCCCGCCAGGGCGGCGAGCCCGGCAATCATTCCACCGAGACCCGGCGCGAAGCCGGGCGTCCGGGCGAGCACCAGCGCCCCCAGGGCGGCCGACCCGACCAGGGTCAGGCCGACCACGAGGCCGGCGAGGGCCCCTGCCCAGCTGCCCGCCGCCCTTCGTGCCCAGACGTCGATCGCGCCCATCCCCACCAGCCCCCCCAATGGCCGGCGCCATGACCACCGTGTAGTAGGTGTGGATGGGGCCCGTCATGAACGAGAAGACGACGGCGTGGACGAGCAGCCAGCCTCCCCACAGCAGGTAGGCCGCCAGTCGCCGATCCGTGCGTCCGCTTCGCCAGCGTGCCAGCAGGCCCCCGACGAGCCCGACGACCGAGGCGGGCAGCAGCCACGCGATCTGGCCACCCAGGTCGTCGTTGAAGAGTCGAAGCAGGCCCGGTGTTCCGGAGAGGGTTGCGCCCGGGCCGCCGCCGGCGGGACCAATCACCGGGCTGGGCGCCGGGCCAAGCGCGGGGCTGGGCGCCGGCCCGATCGGCAGTCCTGCGGCACCGCCGGGTCTCGCAGGGCCAAAGATGCGCTCGAGGCCATCGTGGCCCAGGAGGAGACTCACCGCCGAGTTCGTCCGACTGCCACCGATGTACGGGCGGGATTCGACGGGCATGAGCTCGACCGCCAGGACCCACCAGCCGCTGCTGACGATGACGACCGCGAACGCCGCCAGCAGCCCCGCTGTCCGGCGGACGACCCCGCCGGGAGCCGCCACGAAATAGGTCAGGGCGAAGGCGGGCAGCACCATGTAGGCCTGCAGGAACTTCGTGTTGAACGCGAGGCCGACCAACATCGCCGACGCCAGGACCCAGCGCAGCCGCCCGTCCTCCACGCCCCGGAGCAGCGCTCCGGCCGCGGCGACCAGGAGCAGGGTCAACAGCGCATCCGGGTTGTTGTACCGGAACATCAGCACGGCGGCCGGGCTGAGAGCCGTGACCAACGCCGCGATGGTTGCAGCAGCCGGGCCGAACGTGCGCCTGACGATGCTGTACACCAGACCAACGGTCGCGATCCCGGCCAGCGCCTGGGGCAGCAGGATGCTCCATTCGGAGAGGCCCAGCAGCCGGACGGACAGCCCCATCAGCATCGTCGAGAGCGGTGGCTTGTCCACGGTGATGAAGTTCGCGGCGTCCAGCGAGCCGAAGAACCACGCCGCCCACCTCTGGCTGGCAGCCTGCGCCGCCATCGAGTAGTACATGTTGCCGTACCCGCTGACCGTGAGGTTCACCAGGTACAGCGCCGCCGCCAGGGCGATGGTCGCCAAGTGGGCAGGCAACACCCAGGCTGGCTCGCCGCGTTGCCGCGGCGGCCTGGGCAGTCGAATGCGCACGGCGCGCTTGGTGCGCGCCTCTGCGCGATGCGCAAGGTCGGGGATCGGCGTCACGCTGCCATTGTGCCGCGTGTCGCGGAGGCGGCACGACCGTAGTCGAGCGACGCCGTCAGGCCGTCGGCGGGATGTTGTGGTTGATCCGGAAGAGGTTGTCCGGGTCGTAGCGTCGCTTGACGGCGGCCAGGCGCTCCAGCTTCGCCGGCCCGTAGGCCTCGAGCGCCTTCCGACGGGCGCCGTCGTCGCCTCCGGTGGCGGCGTCCTCGTGACCCAGGAAGTTCACGTACTGGCCGGCCATCGCGTGCGGCTGCATGGCGCTCGAGAAGCCCTTGACCCACGCGATCCGCGCAGCGTCATCGGCCGGATCGGCCCAGAAGCCGTAGATGTTGAGCCAGAACTGCGCGGCCCGGTTCGGGAACGGCGTGGCGTCCTCCGCGACGCGGCTGAACGCGCCACCCATGTGGTGGAGGTCGGCCGCCGTCCCAACCCAGGCCTGCGCCCCGCAATGCTCGACGATGGCGTCGATCATTGGCCCATCCAGCCGGTCGAACGACGCGTTCCGCCACCAGGCCCGGACGCCCTTGGGCATCGCGGCGTCAAACGCCGACTGGAACGCGAGCCAGCGCGTGGGATCCAGCACCGACGCATCCGGCGCGCAGGCGGCCCGCAGCCGATCGATCTCCACCTCGCCTTCGGCTCGATTGGCGCCGGCCCAGGCAAACCCCATGAACATCAGCGGCCGGTCGCCGAGCTCCCAGTCGACCGGCGGGACCATGAAGGTGATCAGCGTGGTGACGTCGTCGGGCGCCCCGGCGGTCCATTCGACATAGGCGCGGAGCGCCTCCGCCCAGCGCGGGCGCTCGTAGATGAGGGTGCCGGCGAAGACGTCCTGGTCGAGCGGGTGGGCACGGAACGTGAAGGAGGTGACGACCCCGAAGTTCCTGCCGCCGCCGCGCAGGCCCCAGAACAGGTCAGCGTTCTCGGCGTCGCTCGCGCGGACGCGCTCGCCGGTCGCCAGGACCACCTCGGCCGACACCAGGTTGTCGATCGTCAGGCCGTGCCGGCGGATCAGCCACCCGACCCCGCCACCGAGCGTGAGGCCGGCGATCCCCGTCCCGGACACGACGCCCACGGGTACGGCGAGCGCGTGGGGCTCCGTCGCCCGGTCGATGTCGCCGAGCGTGGCGCCGGCCTCGACGCGGACCAGGCGGGCACCGGGATCCACTTCGACCCCGTTCAGGCGCCCGAGATCCAGCACGATGCCGTCGTCCACCGTCCCGTTTCCCGCCACGTTGTGACCGCCGCCCCGGATCGCCAGCGGCAGGCCGGTCGCCCGGGCGAACGCGATGACGGGCGCGACGTCGTCGGCGCTCGCCGCCTGGACGATGAGGCGGGGGTGCTTGTCGATCATGCCGTTCCAGACGCGCCGGGCCTCGTCGAAGTCGGCGTCGCCGGGCGCGAGGACCCGGCCCCGCACGGTGGCGTGCAGCTTCGCGGTGGCGTCGATGTCAGGCGTCATGCTTGGTACCCCTCGTGCCGACCACCGTCCTGTGGGGTCTGGCCATGGACAGTGTCACGCTCGCGGTGGCATGCTGGAAGAGACGGAATTCACTGGTTCGGGGCAAACATGACAACCGATCAGCGGCCCAGGATCGCCCTCTTCGCGGCGCCGGAGACCTCCGCGTCGGTCCTGTACGGCCTGTATGACGTCCTCTTGTCCGTTGGTCCGATGTGGCCGGACATGACGGGGGCCGAACCGGCCGACGCGCTGCTCGAGGTCCTGATCGTCGCCGCCAGCAAGGAGCCGTTCCGCTGCTTCGGCAACATCCTGGTGGAGCCGCACGCCGCGATCGCGGACATCGACGCGGCCGACGCGGTGATCGTGTGCGACATGTACACACCAATCGACACCCCGCCGCGCGGACGTTTCGCCGCCGAGGCGGCCTGGCTCCGGCGGCTGCATGAGGGCGGTACGACCGTCGCCAGCGTGTGCACCGGCTCCCTCCTGCTCGCGGAATCGGGTCTGCTGGACGGACGGTCGTGCACCGGCCATTGGGCGTACCGGGACCTGTTCCAGTCGGCGTACCCGGGCATCCGGTTCGCGCCGGAGGCGATTCTGGACCTCTCGGGCGAGCGCCAGGGCCTGATCACCGCCGGTGGTGTCACGGCCTGGCAGGACCTGGCCCTCCACCTGATCGCCAGGCTGTGCGGCCCGGAGCATGCCTCGCGGACCGCCAAGGTCTACCTGCTGGCGGGTCACGAGGACGGGCAGCTGCCCTTTTCCGCGATGGAGCGGCGTGTCCGGACCAGCGATGCGGCGATCCGCGACTGCCTGGCCTGGATCGAGGATGGCCTTGCCACGCCCAACCCGGTGACCGCCATGGCCGAGCGATCCGGCTTGACCTCCCGGACGTTCGCCCGCCGCTTCCAGCTGGCGACCGGCCAGCGGCCGATCGACTATGTCCACGCGCTCCGGATCGAACGCGCGCGCCTCCTCCTGGAGACCGGCCGCGACGGGGTCGACGACGTGGGGTTTGCGGTCGGCTACGAGGACCCGACGTTCTTCCGCCGGCTCTTCAAGCGAACCACGGGCATGACGCCGGCCGCGTACCGGCGGAAGTACGCGCCGATCGTCGCGGCCGCGTAGCCGGGCGCAGTCGCGGACCGAGGTCCTGCCATGGCGCGACCGGCAGTATCGTGGGCATCGACGACGGGGCTGCCCTGTTGGCCGTGGCGCCGCGGACGGGCGAGCGGGGCCATGACGACGACGGCAACGGGTGGGGAGGGCGCATGATGATGGCGGCAACGCGGCGGTCAGGGCCCGATCGCGTCACCCTGCTGGCGCTCGCCGGCGTTGTCCTATTCGGCGCGGGCAACACCCTGGCGATCAAAGTGAGCGTCCGCGAGCTCGCCCCGTTCTGGAGCGCGGGACTCCGCTTCGCCATCGCCGGCGGGCTGCTCCTGGCGATCGTGGCGGTCGCGCGCCGGCCGCTTCCGCGCGGCCGTGGGCTCACCGGCGCGGTGCTGTACGGACTGCTGGGCTTCGTGGCGAACCTGGCCCTGCTCTACCCCGCGCTGCGGACGGTACCGGCCGGCGTGGCGACCGTCCTGATCGCCCTCGCGCCGCTCATGACCTTTGGGCTGGCGATCCTCCACCGCCAGGAGCGATTCCGCATGCAGGGGCTCCTTGGCGCGCTGATCGCGTTCGGCGGTGTGGCGGTCATCGTCGCCGACCAGCTGAGCACGGCCGTCCCGCTCGGCTCACTGCTGGCCATCCTGCTGGCGGTCACGTTCATGGCGGAGAGCAACGTGGTCCTGAAGTGGGTCCCTGGCAGCGATCCGTTTGCCACCAACGCCGTCGCCATGCTGACCGGCTCGTCGGTCATGCTGGTCATCTCGGCGGTCGGCGGCGAGGCATGGTCGATCCCCAGCGAGGCGGTCACCTGGGCGGCGGTGGGCTACCTGGTGGTCCTGGGCTCCGTGGTCATGTTCGGCCTCAACCTGTTCGCCCTGCGCCGGTGGACGGCATCCGGGGTGTCCTATGTGACGTTGCTGATGCCCCTGGTGTCCGTCCCGCTCGCATCGGTCCTCCTGTCGGAGCAGGTCTCGCCCCAGTTCCTGGTCGGCGGCGTCATCGCGCTGGCAGGCGTGTTCGTGGGGGCCTTCCTGAGGGTCGCGCCGCGTCTCTCGCCGGCCGCAAGCCTCCCGGAGCTGCTGCCACCCGACGCCTCCGCCGCCGCCGAGCCGGCGGCGCCGCTCCCTGCCAGCGGACCCGCGTCCTGACCCGCTCGGGTGGGGCGCCGAAGTCGGGAGGCGCGGTCGCGACCGACCCGGCAGGACTGTCGGGCGCTCCGGCCTACCCCATCGTCACCGGGATCGCCGCGTCGGCGACCGAGCTCGATGATCGTCCGCACCCGCTCCGGCGGCGTGCCGGGCTCGCTGAGGTAGACCTCGCGAGGCGGGCCCGCCACGACCAGCGGTCGGCCTCTCTGGACGCACCCTGGTCCCACATGACGACACGCCCATGATCCTCCGCCCCCGACCGGGCGGCCAGAGCCGCACGGATCGAAGGTGCCAAACTGCCGGCATGTTGACCTGCAGGGCAGTCGCAGCCGCCGCGAGCCTCTCCAGCCGCCCCAACTGTTCGGACGGCGGCCGGGGGTGCACGCCCCGCCATGACCTTGATCACCACCCGGAGGCGGCGCGCACCAGTCCTGCCAGCAGGCAGGTGGCCGCCCCGTGATGTCCGGACCAGTCCGCGACTTCCGGCCCCGCTCCTCCCGGCCGGTCCGGGCGGTATTCGCGGTGCTCGGCACGGTCTTCCTGGCGCTGGCACTTGTCGGGATCGTGGTCCCGGTCCTGCCAACCACCCCGTTCCTGCTGCTCGCGGCCGCCTGCTACGCGCTGGCCTTGCTGCGTTCGGCGCCGTGCTGCTGCTCTTCCTGGCGCGGATCCCGACCGAGGCCTGAACCCAGGTGGACGACCACTCGGGCACGACGGAATCACGCCGCTTGGGCGCCTGCGTGCGGCGCCTGGGCACTGCTTGGGGCCCTCAGGGCTCGGCGATGCTCGACAGCGGCTCGTGGGCGAGCTCGGCCAGTCGAGGGAGCCCGCGCTCGGCGGCCTCGGCCAACCTTGCGGCGGCGGCCTGCACCTTCGGGTCGTCGCGTTGCGACGGCTTGATGCGCGCCGGGTTCAGGGCGCAGTCGTTGGCCCAGGTCGCGATGTCCGTCTCGGCGCCATAGCGCCGCGTCGCGATGGTCCCGCGAACCTGCATCACTGACCAATCGGTCGTCGTGTTGGGGAGGTTGTTGGGCGGGCAGATCCGGTTCCGCTCACGATCGTCGTCGCGCGTCGCCTCGACATAGCCGGCCAGGGCGGCACAGAAGCACGGGAAGCCGGCCCGGATCGTCTGGAGACGGATCTTGTCCGGCCCCCAGATGGGAACCAGCGGCGGGTACTGCAAGCCCGACGCGGCACAATGCACGATCAGCGAGCCGGGTGGCAGTGGCACGGAGCCGTCGTCGAGGACGATCTCGTGCTGCGTCACGTGCTTGATGTGCCCCAGCCGAACCACGTTCTCGACGGTGCGGAGGAGGTCGAGCTCCCAGGCGCCGAGGGTGGGGGTCTTGGCCATCGTGGGCACCACGCGGGCGTCGAGCCGGAACATCACGCCCGCAGCCTCGAGGCGCAGGAAGAGGTCGTCGGGCGATTCGGCGTCGGCGGCCGCCGCCATGGTGTCGGCCCCAAGCCCGAGTGCCACGACCGGATCGGGCTGGACGACGGCGCGATTGAGCATCCACGGGTCACGGGGGCGCACCCAGACGATCCGCTCCGGCGCGACGCCGTTGGTCAACAGCCACACGATCCCGTCGGTGGCCGTCTTGCCTGAGCCCACGATCACGAAGTGCTGCGGCGCGGCGGTCAGCCGGGCGAGCTCGTTGATGGCCACGACCCGGACGTCATCGGCAACCCGGAATGGCGGGGGCGTGGTCGCGGGAATGGTCGGCGAGAGGTACGTGGAATCCACCACGCGGCGTCGCACCGCGACCTGGACGGTCTCCCCGGAGACCCGGGACGTCACGAGGTGGGACGAACCGTCCGAGTGATACTCGCTCCCCCCGAGGAATGTCACGCGACCCGTGCCGAGGAATCGGCGACGGAGCACGTCGTCGTAGTAGGCGAGGATCTCCGGCTGGCGCGCTCGCTCCTGGAGTCCGGCCTCCGGGCCGCGCTGCTGCACCGCACCGCCGCCGAGCAGCGTCGATGCGACGCCGTAGAACACCGACGCCTGGTGGAGCTGCACGAAGGGATACGCGTCCCACCAATGCCCGCCGGCCGCGGGTCGACGGTCGACGAGGGTGACGTGCACATCCGCGTGGTCGATGAGGGCGTCCGTGAAGGCCATGCCCATCGCGCCCGCGCCCACGACCAGGTAGTCGGTCTTCAACGATCGCATCGCCATGGGTGTTCGGTCTCCGGTCACATCAACGACGGTCGACCCGCCGATGGTACGAGGCGCCGGCGTGCCCGTCAGCGCCGCTCTGGTCCCTCCCCGCAGCGCCCGGCTGGGGACGCAGCGCTCGTGCTGCTACCGGAGATCGAGCACCAGCGCCACGCCCAGCGCCAGCAGCCAGATCGCCCAGGCCGTGTACGCGATGGGGACCAGCCGCTCCGCCACCGTCCACCCGCGCGGACCCGCCCGCCCGACGAACTCCAGCGAGCCCACGATCAGGGCGGCGCCCAAGAGGAGGCCCAGCCAGCCCAGGAGGTCCGGCGCCGCCGGCGAGACGATCAGCGCCAGGCCCACGACCGCCGTCCATCCCCCGGTCAACAGGTAGCCAAGGTGCTCGCCGACCGCGACCCCTAGGTACCGGTGTGCAGCCTCGAAGACCAGTGCCACCGTCGCCCGTTCGGCGTCGGACGAGGCCTCGGCGTGCCGGCGCGCCAGCACCGGGACCAGGAACGGCCAGCGCAGCAGGCCCAGGGTCTGCACCAGGCTGGCCGTGACGCCCAAGACCAGGCTCGTGAGCGCCAGCGACTGGCCGGCGGGCGCCAGCTGCACGGCAAGCAGCGCGGATACCGGTGCCAGCGCGAGGGCGGTGAGCATGAAGGCCCACCACGTGACCACGAGCCGCGTGCCGCCGCTCGTGAACCGGGTCAGGATCTCGCCGGTCTCGCGCCGGAGGATGTCCGGGTAGTCGAACGACCGGCCCAGGGCCAGGAACAGCACGTTGAACGCGATGGGGAGGCCAATCAGGAGCAGGCCAAGGACGACACGCGACTCCACGGAGCGGCTCCTTCGGGGGCTGGGCTGGGCCTGGCGCGCTCGTCGAGGGCGGACGCGGGGAGAAGTCTACCGAGGCCCTGGCCCGGCAGGACACCCGCCGTCATGGCCCAGGGCCAACCCGACGCCAGGTGGCCTCCACGACCACCGGCCGTGGGTCACGCGCGCCCGGGCCCGCCCTCGGCGGCCACCCTTCGAAGCACCGCCTCGATCATCATGCAGGCCGCGCTATCGCCGCGATCGCGCGCGAACTTCAACTTCCGAACCAGGACATTCCAGTACTGGACTGTCACCACCGGCTCCTCGGGACACGGTGTCGTTGGCGCTGGGGGCGCCGCTCGTACTGGCATTGTTCGACCCGGCGACGGCGAACCGGCAGAGCCGAATGGCCCGGTTCGCCCGGGTCTAGTGGGGTGCGGGTGGGTCGTCGGCCTCGCCGAGGGCCAGCGGGTTGGGCGCTGGCTCGACCCCTCAGCCGCCGCTGCTCGTGCTGTCCGAGACGGCGTTCTCCCGTCGTGCGAGCAGGACCAGGGGCAGCGCGGCCACCTGGATGACGGCTGCGACAAGCAACGACGCCGCGTAGCCACTGACGTCCGCGACCCGACCCAGGGCCGGCTGGGCAACCACGCCCCCGGCCGAGCCCATGAGCGAGTCGAACGACAGGACGGTGGCCCGCTGCTCGGAGGGGATGACGCCGTTCAGCAACGCCGAGCGCACGGGCCGGCTGACCGCCACGACGAACGACCAGGCCGCCAGCAGCACCAGGGCGAGCACGATGCCCTGGGCGAGCCAGATCAGCGCCAGCGCGCCGCTGCCCAGGAGCGTGCCGGCGATGAGCACATCCGTCCGCCGCCGGAAGCGGCGAACCAGCCGAGGCACCATGAGGCCCGCGGCAATCTGCACCCCGGCCATGATGGCCGACGCCAGGCCGGCGATGCTGTACGCCGTGGGGTCGCCGTACAGTTCCAGCAGGTACGGCTGGGCCGCGTAGAAGACGTAGATGCTGGTCCCGGCGGTGAGCGGGGCCGCCAGCATGAGCCAGCGAACCGGCCGGTTGCGCAGGCCACCCTCCACCGAGCCGCGCAGGACGTTGCGGACGGCGCGTCCCGGGGTCACGTCCCGGTCCGGGGTGAAGCCGATGTCGCGCATGAAGCGGAGCGCGACCACCATCGACACGCCAAGCAGGGCGGCCCGGATCGCGTACGGCACGCCCAGGCTGGTGGCCTGCGCGATGACGCCGCCCGCCACCGTCCCCAGCAGCATCGCCGCGCCGCCAACCGCCTGCGCCCGCCCAAAGACGTGCTCCAGGTGGCCTTCGAACCCGGTCGCGCGGAGCGCGTCCACCAGCCAGGCCTCGGTGGCGCCGGAGAAGAACGTGAAGCCCAGGCCCAGCAGGATCGAGGCGATGGCCCAGCTCCACAGCGGCGCGTGGAGGTCCCACATCGCGAGGTACAGGAGGGTGGCCAGCAGCAGCGTGACCGTGCCCAGGACAAAGGAGAAGCGCCGGCCACGCGTGTCGGCCACGACGCCGGTGGGGATCTCGAAGATCACCATGCCGACCGTGAAGAAGGCATTGGCGGCGAAGGCCTCGCCGATCGTCAGCCCGGCATCCAGCAGGAAGATCGTGTTGATGCCCCAGATGAACGACGTCGCCAGCGTGGTGAGCAGGGTCAGGACGAGATAGGTCCGCTCCACGGCCCGGGCGGGCTCATTCGGTGCGACGGGGGACGCCATGGCCCGACTCTAGCCGAAGGCGCAGGTAGGCGCGCCCCGCGGCATCGCGCCGGGCGATCTGCCGGCAGCGGCCGGCCTCATGGAGCGGGCGGGGGCCTGCAACGCCCCGTCCGAGGCGGGCTGCCAGGATCGGAGCCCAGGTCGTGCTGTGGGACGCTCCAGATGCCATCACTGAGCCGCCTGTCCCGCCTCCGCCGCCTCGCTACTCTGCCCGCAACGCGCGGCATGATCGTCGCGGCCGTCAGGTCGGAGACCCTCCACGACATTGCCCAGCGCGCGGTCCATGATCGCGCCGCCCTCGTGGGGGATCTGCGGAATCCCGCGAACGTTCGAGAACTCGTCTGGAGCACCGCTCGACACCCGGCCGTCCGCGAGCTCGCGAGCGTGGGCCTCGTGCTGCTGCCGGTTCGATATCTCCCACTGGGCTGGGCGGCGGCGTGGGCGACCCGCCGGGTGCTCCGTCATCACGTCGATCCGCCCGTCGACGTGCTGGACGCATCGACCTTCGGCGCCAGCCGAGCGCAGAAGAACGTGCCCCCGGATCCTCCCAAGTAGGCTCGCACGATGCACGTCTACCTGGAGACCGAGCGGCTGGTCCTGCGCCGGTTCACGCGAGACGACGTTGACCTTGCCGCGGCCCTCGACGCCGACCCGGCCGTCATGCGCTTCACCAACGGTGGCCGGCCCACGCCGCGCGACGAGATCCGGGACAGCTACCTGCCCGCGTGGATGGCCTACGACGAGACCGGCGACGGGTTTGGCTTCTGGGCGGCGATCGACAAGGGCAGCGGCGCCTTCATCGGCTGGTTTCACCTTCGTCCACAGGAGGGCGACGCCGCCGACACGCCGGAGCTTGGCTACCGCGTGGTCGCATCGGCCTGGGGGCGGGGCTACGCCACCGAGGGCAGCGTGGCCCTCATCCCGAAGGCGTTCCAGGAGTTGGGGGCGTGCCGGGTCTACGCCACGACGATGGTGGTCAATGTGGCGTCCTGGCGGGTCATGCAGAAGGCCGGGCTGCGGTTCGCCCGGGTCTTCCACCAGCCGTGGCCGGACCGGATCGAGGGCGAGGAGCACGGCGACGTCGAGTACGGGCTGACGCGCGCCGAATGGGACGCCCAGCAACCGTGAGCATCACGGCCAGGTTTGGCCGGCGAGTCCCGCCTTACTGCCGCCGGCGCCGAAATGGGCCACCGGTCAGCAAGTCGACCGTTGAGCCCACGGCCCAGGCCATCAGTCGGAGGATCCAGTAGACGATCGCGAGGGGCCACGCCACGATCAGGAGCAGGATGGTGATGAGACATCCGTGGCTGTCGCTCTTGTGGACGACGATGATCTGCGGCGGCTCTCTTGCCACGTGCTCCTCCGGGTTTCACCTTGCGCTTGGGCGCCCAGGCTGCGTGACCATGATCCCGACGATCCGGGACGGTGTCATGACGAACGATCACGTGGCGGCCGCCAGCATGGAGCGCCGTGCGCAGCGCACCACGCGTCGATGGCCCAGCTGATGATCCGCCTCGCGGCGCCCAATGACCTCGAAGCGCTGCGCGACATCTACCGTCGCTCCTTGCTCTCCAACGAGGGGGATCGCGCCAGCCTGCTCGCCCATCCCCAGGCGCTCGTGTGGTCGGAGCTGGCCATCTCGGAGGGTCGGACCCGGGTTGCCGTCGACGACGGCCGCATCGTTGGCTTCGCCAGCCTGCCGGGCCCGGAGCTCGAGGACCTGTTCGTGGACCCGGACTGGATGCGGCGCGGGATCGGCCGCGCCCTGGTGGCCGAGGTGATCGCCATCGCCAGGGGCCAGGGGCTGGAACGCCTCGAGGTGATCGCCAACCCGCACGCGCTCACCTTCTACGAGAGCGTGGGATTCGGGGTGGATGGCACGTTCGAGACGGAGTTTGGCCCCGGCTACCGGATCCACATCGACGTCAGGGGGCCGATGCTGCCGACCCTTCGGGGCTAGCCACTCAGGCCCTCGCCGGGTTCGCCGCCTTCCCGTCAAGCCACAGCGTGTCGCTCTCGTCGCGGTGCACGCCGGCGCTGCCCACATGCTTCGAATCGATTGTCGCGCCGTTCTTGATGACCTGGACCAGCGCCATGGCGTGCCCGCGACCCAGGTCGAAGTCGCGCTTCAGCCAGTCCACGATGACACCGGCCTTGGTCGACGGGTGGTCGTATCCGAGCTCCCGGGCGAGAGCGATCAGCTCGCGCGGCGTCTTGCCCGTCTTGTCCTCGATGTTGTCGAGGTAGGCCTGGAACGACATTCCGCTTCTCCCTGCGGCACTCCGATCACGCGAAACCTGGAGCGCTCATGGTCGGTCCGCTCAGGGGGGCTGCGTACTGAGCGGTCACGCTGTCCTTCGGCCCGGCGACCCGCTACGGGTTCAGAGTCGCGGATACACGATCTTGGCGAGGGCGATGCTGTCGGCGGCCAGCTCAGCGGCGTCATAGGTGAGGAAATCGGTACTGAGGTAGACCGAGAAATTGTCGGCGCCACGCTTGACATTCAACTCGCGCGCCGAGTACCAGGCGTCCTCGCCGAGTCCGGAAACGGGGGTGATCTTGTCTTTCGGGAAGAGCTTCTGGAAGTCCGCGGCCGACAGCCACTGGCCGGGTTGCAGTCCCACGGACACCCTGGAGACAGTGAAGCCAGGCATCGGCTTCCCTGCCTTCGCCGTGCCGCCGACTTCGAAGGTCCACGTTCCCGCGTCCGCTGTGGCGGCGCCGACGTCCGCGCCAAACGCGGCAGCCACATCAACCTTCGTGACCAGGCTGCACATATCGATGGCCTTGGCGGACGATCCAGCGCTGGATCCCGCCGCCGAGCTGGGATTGCCCTGCCCGCTGCATGCCGCTGCCACCAGCCCCAGGCAGGCAACGAAGACAGCAACCCGGGCGGCAGACGCTCCATCACGGTACCCGCGATCCCTCGAGCCTCTGGTCGCTTGGGCTCCCCTTTCGTCGTGTCGGCCGTCAGCTAAAGCATCCTCGGCCCGGCTCAGAGTAGCGTCGCTGACGATTGGCGCAACCAGGACCATGCGGCTCCGGCGACAGGTGGGTCGCGCATTCGCGCAGGCCTCGCGGACGCGCTCGAGGAGTCGGTACGGAGGGTCCAGGCCGAGGTCTCGCCGGCCAACATCGGATTCACGTTGCTTGAGACCGCGGTCCCGGAGGCGAAGACTGACCTCCTCCACGCCATCTACGACCGGATCGTGTCGCCGGTCGATCGATCGTCTCGGCGCGCCTGACCCCGGCCGCGTACTCGGACGGCCTGGCGCTGGCTCTGCCCGCAGAGGTTGCTATGGCGCGCCCGGAGGGTCGTGAGCGCGCAGAAACAACGGGGAACCGAGGCATCCGACCGCCGCAAGGGGCTGGCAGCCGCACGCCCCCGTCTCCGGTCGTCAAACCGCCGGCGGCAGGCCCTTGCCCGGGTGCGTCGCCCGCTCGGCGAGGACGCGCACCGTCCCGCGGAAGATCAGGCCATGCACCGGGTAGAGCAGGTACCAGTAGGCCAGGCCCGGCAGCCCCTTCGGCTCGAAGAAGGCCGTCTGGACCAGGCGGCTGCCGCCCTCGTCCGGCAGCACCTCGTACTGGAGCCAGGCCCGACCGGGGACCTTCATCTCCGCCCGCAGGCGGAGCAGGGTCGGCCGACGGATCTCCTCCACCCGCCAGAAGTCGACCGCGTCGCCGATCCGGAGATGCTCGGGGTCGCGGCGGCCCAGCCGCATCCCCACGCCGCCGACGGCGCGGTCCGCCAGGCCCCGCAGGCGCCACAGGATGTTGGCGTAGGGCCAGCCCGCGTTGCCGCCCAGCCGCTCGACCTCGGCGAAGGCCCGCTCAGGTGCCGCGGAGATGGCCCGCTGCCGGCGCTCCACGAGCATCCCCTCCTGGGACGTGAGCGAGGACAGGCTCGCCTTGTCGGGGGCGGCGAGCGCGTCGAACCATGTCGACTCGACGTCGCGCCCGTCCGTGCGGTCGATGGCCCGCCGGAGTGCCTCGACGTAGGGCAGGGGATGGACGTCGAACGCGGAGGCCGGCCCGGGGTCGCGGACGACGACCTCGTTGCGGAGGCCCTCGATGAGGGGCCGGGCGATCCCGGCCGGAACCGGCGAGACGAGGTTGACCCAGTACGAGGAGAGGCGCGGGGTGAGCACGGGGACGGGGATCATCAGGCGACGCAGGCCGCGGAGGCGGGCGTAGGTCCGCATCATGTCGCCGTAGGACAGGACGTCGGGCCCGCCGATCTCCACGACGCCGGTCACCTCCGGATGCTCCAGCGCGCCCGCGAGGTAGTCCAGCACGTCGGCGATGCCGATCGGCTGACAGCGGGTGGCCACCCAGCGGGGCGTGATCATGATCGGCAGGCGCTCCGTCAGGTGGCGCAGGATCTCGAAGGACGCACTGCCCGACCCGATGATGATCGCCGCCCGTAACTCCGTGACCGGCACGCCGTGAGCCGCCAGCTCGGCGCCCGTCTCGTGGCGGCTGGCCAGGTGGTGCGAGAGGTCGGCGGCATCGTCGCCCAGGCCGCCCAGGTAGATGATCCGCGCCACCGCGGCGCGATGCGCCGCCTCCGCGAAGTTGCGGGCCGCCTGCCGGTCGCGCTCGGCGAACCCACGTTCACCAGCTCCCATCGAGTGGGCGAGGTAGTAGGCGACCTCGATCCCTTCGAGCGCCGGGGGCAGCGTCGCCGGGTCGAGGAGGTCGGCGGCCACGACCCTCGCCGTCGGGAACCGGGCGGCGAGGTGCCGGGCGTCGCGGCTCATGAGGACCAGCTCGTGGCCGCGGGCCTGAAGCAGCGGCACCAGGCGACCGCCGATGTAGCCGCTGGCGCCGACGATGAGGATGCGCATGGAGGGAGTATGCGCTGCGTGTTTGAACGAGCGGGGTGGTTGGCGCGCCCGGAGGGACTCGAACCCCCGACCCTCTGATCCGAAGTCAGATGCTCTATCCGCTGAGCTACGGGCGCGCGGCGCGGCCGATCATACCCCGCGCCACGGTGAACCAGCCGACGGCCGCGTAATCATGAGCGACTCACAGGGCGTCCCATCACCGTCCGGAGGATCCATGTACCTGACCCGCCCCGCCGCCCTGCTCCTGCTCGTCGCGCTCGCGGCGGTGACCGGTTGCTCCTCGGCCGTGACCCAGGCTCCCGCGGCGGGCTCTGGCGCGCCGTCCGCGACACGCATCTCCGTGACGCTCTCGGACGCCCTGAAGATCGAGCCGGCCCAGATCAACGTCCCCGTGGGCGTGTCCGTGACCTTCGTCGTCACGAACAAGGGCACCACCAACCACGAGTTCTTCGTCGGCAGCGAGAAGGCGCAGTCCGATCATGACAAGGCCATGTCGGGCCACGTGGCCATGGAGATGGATGAGCCCACGGGCATCAGCGTGAAGCCCGGCGCCACGAAGGAGCTCACGCTCACCTTCGCCGACACCACGCCGATCGTTGGTGGCTGCCACATCCCGGGGCACTACCTGGCGGGCATGAAGGCGACCATCACCGTTCAGTAGGCCGGCTCGGTGAGTCCGTGCCGTTGCGTCCCGGCAACGCGACGACCGACACACGCCGCGCCCGGCCGCGCGGAAGCGACTTGCAGGCGTCCGCGCAAACCGCTACACATGACTTCGTGACCGCCCCAGTCCGCGTGCTGCGAACCCCAGTGGTGGCCGCGCTCCTCATTGCCCTCACCTTGGTGCTCGGCGTGACGCCCGGCGTGATGACCGCCCCGTCCCCCGCCGGCGAGGTGTTGGGCGAGGTCAGCGGCGTCTTTGCTGACGGCGGCGCAGCCGGCGCATCGGGCGCAAGCGGTGCCACCGGTGACGTGGTCGCGCCGGCCGCCACGCCCGCCAGGTCCTTCGACCCACGCCTCTTCACGATCAATGACGACGATGTGGCGAACGGCATCGTCCGGGCACCCGACCAGCTGCGCGGGTACCGATGGCCGCTGTCCCAGGTCCGGATCACCCAGCCGTTCGGGCCCGCCCGGGGTGGCTCGGCGATCGTGGACGGCAAGGCGTTTCACGACGGGATCGACCTTGCGACGTTCTGCAGTGACCATGTTCTGGCCGCGCACGACGGCGTGGTGCTGGCCGCGGGCCGCCGGTACGACGACTTCCTGGGCTGGCGGGGTGACCTGACGGCCTACTTCGACCGCCTGGACACGCTGGGGCTGTGGGGCACGCTGCCGATCGTGGTCGTCACCGATGACGGCAACGGCTACCGGAGCGTCTACGCCCACATGTACAAGCTGGCCGTGAAGGTCGGCGACATCCTCAAGGCCGGCGCCCTGATCGGCTACGAGGGCGCCACGGGTCATGCGACCGGCTGCCACCTCCACTACGGCCTGTTCAACCCCGACGCGACGGGCGTGATGGGGATCGACCCCGCGGTCTGGCAGAAGATGCTCCTGCCGGATTCGGAGGTCGCCCGGATCGACCCGCAGTTGGTCTTCCCGAAGCTGCCGTAGCCACGGCGGCCGTCCGGACGACGCGATCAGGTCGCGGGCGAGACTGGTGGGCGTGGGCGCTGGAGCGTGGGCGCGTATATGCGCGGGACGCACGAGCAGGGCACCGGCGCCGCGAGCCGCGCCGCGAGCCGCGTCGGGTGGCCGATCCGACCGCCGATGTTCCCAGGGAGTACAACCCGACGTTGATTCCCGCGCCGGCAGAGGCAGCGGGCCGGAATCCCCCGATCTGGTTCCCGGTCGATACAGAATCCACGGAATCCGGGGGTCGACGGGGCGAATCTCGACCCCGAAGGCCGGTCGGTGGCGTGATTCTCGTCGGGTTGTATCCGGGGGGAACATCCGGCATGACGCCCCGTTTGGCGTCCTGACTGACGCCCCGCCTTGCGCGTCTTGCGGCGCGCAAGGCGCGCAAGGCGGGTCCCGGGTGGGCATGAGCGTGGGCGTCGAGCGGCCCCGGCGTCGAGCGGCCCCGGCGTCGAGCGGCCCCGGCGTCGAGCGGCCCCGGCGTCGAGCGGCCCCGGCGTCGAGCGGCCCCGGCGTCGAGCGCCGCTACTCCCGGACCCGCCGGTAGCGCCGCCCGATCAGCGCGAACGCCGGCAGCCGCCCCAGCGATGTGCTGAGCCGCAGGTCCGTGGACCCGTCCCGTGCCTCCAGCGCCAGCAGCGAGTTCATCGCGGCAGCGTCCGGTGGCCGCGCATCCACGACGGCAAGGTCGATGGCCACGCGGCCCGGCTCCGCCTCGCCGAGGGTCGCGACGGCCGCCGCGGGCCACTCGCCCTCCTCGAACTCCGCGCGCACCTCCCGCTCGGCGTGCCAGCGCGGCTGGCGGAGCAGGATTCCGCGCCAGGCGTCCGCCACCGCCGGCGTCACCAGCCCGCTCCCCGGTGCCGGCTCCCCGGCGCCGCCCCACAGCCGCTCGCCGCGCGCCCAGAGCGCCGCCTGGTGGAGGAGCGAGTATTCGTCGAGGTCCGCGTAGTCCGACAGCCGCTCCGCCGGGGATCCCTCCCCGAAGACCGCCCGCACGGAGGGCCCAAACACCTCGGCCAGGTCCAGGTCGATCGCCCGGACGGTTCGGTGGAAGTACACCTGCTGATACATGAACAGCCGTGTGGTCAGGAACATGGCCAGCGCACCGATGGCCGGCTCATAGAGCGTGAGCCCCCGCTCCGAGATGAACGCGTACCGCCGGAGCCGCTCCACGTCCACGGGCCCCGTGGCCACGCCGATGAAGTACGCGTCGCGCCGGACGTAGTCAAGGTTGTCCACCGTGAAGACGCCCGACAGGAGCGGCTGCAGCCAGCGCACCCAGCGTGGCATGGCCGGGTCGTCCAGGGCCGGCTTGGAGACCAGGTACGAGACCCAGCGGGGGTCGATGGCCTCGCCGTCGGCCAGGGCGTCCCGCTCGGGCACGGCGCCCGGCGCCCGGCGCAGCCCGCGGATGAGCGTCCCCAGCTCCCGTTCGATGATCAGCTGGCTCAGGTCCTCGTGGCTGAGGCTCTTGCCGGCAGCCCGACGCGCGTCGGTGGGCGCCGGGAAGTCCACCAGCACGTGGTCGTCGAAGAAGTGCGCGAACGGGCCATGGCCCACGTCGTGCAGGAGGCCGGCGACACGGAGCGTCTCCACGACCAGCCCCTCGGACGGGCTGGGCTCGCCCGGTGCCACGGCAGCCAGGCTCGTCCGGAGGCTGGGGTAGAGGGCGCGCGCCCAGAGCCCGGCTTCGTGCATGACGCCCAGGCCGTGGGTGAAGCGCGAGTGCTCTGCGGTGGGGAAGACCCAGCGTGCACTCTGGAGCTGGCTGATCCGGCGCAGCCGCTGGAGCCAGGCCGTGTCGAGCAGATCCTCCTCGGCGACGTCCTCGTCGGGCAGCCCGGCCGCCGCGGCCTCATCCGCGGTCAGCCGCTTGGTCAGCTCAACGTACCCGTGGATGGGGTCGCTGATCAGGTTGACCGCGGAGAACTGGTGGCGCGCCACGGTTGGGCTGCGCCTAGCCCTGGTCCTGGAGGAAGTCCACCAGCGCGGGCACCGACAGGTCGGTGTGGGACCAGAAGTAGCCGTGCGCCGCGCCGGGCACCTCGACGTAGCGGTTGTTGGGCAGCTGGGTGGCCAGGTAGCGCGACTGGTCCAGGTGCGAGCCCGTCCCGCCGGCGTGGGTGTCCCGGTCGCCGACCATGATCAGGGTGGGCTGCGTCAGCTGGGCCAGGCGGTCGGCCGTCCGGTGTCCCTGGCGAGCCGAGACGTGCTTGAGGTACTCGTGGAGGTCGGGTCGCCCGCTCCAGTAGGCCGCGATCAGCCAGTCCACCATGTCCTGGTGGGCCCCGATGTACTCCGGCGTGAAGAAGGTGCTGCCGATCTGGTACGTCATATAGCCCTGGTAGCCGCGCTCGATCAGCTCCTGGGCCGCGGCCGGCGGGATCCCGGTGGTGGGCGCGACACCGGGCCGGTACTCGCCCGGGCCGCTGGCGGCCAGGACCAGGGAGCGGACCTGTGCGGGATGATCCAGCGCCACCCACTGGGCGACCCGGCCGCCCATCGAGTGGCCCAGCACGTGGGCAGGACCCATGCCCAGCTCGTCGATCAGCCGCGCCACGTCGGCCGCGAACAGCCGGGTGGTGTAGTCGCCCGCCACGCCTGGGGTCTGGCCGGTGCCGCGGTAGTCAAACGTCACGACGCTGAAGTGCCTGGCGAGCGGGTCCACCATCCAGTCGGGCCACGTGCCGCCGTTGTAGCCGGTCCCCGCGCACAGGAGCAGCAGGGGGCCGTCCCCGCGGACGCGGTGGGACATGGCCACGGTGGCGGGTGCCTGCGAGGCGGGCGCCTGGGCGGCGGGCTGGCTCATGGGGTCTCCTTGGAGGTCGGGTAGCGGGTGAGCGCTTGCTCGAGCGTAGCGCGCATGTCGGCGCGCAACTGGGCGGGCTGGAGTACCTCCACGTCGGCGCCCCAGCCCAGGATCCAGACGCGGATCTCGTAGGTCCCCGACACGGTGGCCCGCCAGAGCAGCGAGCCGTCGGTCGCCGTCTCCAGGCGCTGGCTGGCGTGCCAGTTGGTCTCGCCGACGCGCGCTGCCACGGCCGGTGAGAAGCGGAGGACCACCTCCACCGGGGGCTGATCCGCGATGATGTCCCACGCCCAGCGGAGCGCCGCGGCGGTGTCCTCGGCGTCGGGCGGCGCGAAGGTCCGGGGCGTGAGCGCGGCGTTCCGAATTCGCTCGATCTTGAAGGTGCGCAGCCCCTGGCGCGTCTCGTCCCAGCCGATCAGGTAGAGCGCGTGCGTCTGGAGCGACGGCTCGATCAGGTACGGCCGGACCTCGGCCTTGCGGGGCCCCGCGCCCTTGGTGTACGCGGCGGGCCGGTAGTCGATCATGACGACACGCCGCTCCGCCCAGCCGCGCGTCAGGATCGCCACGTTGGCGTTGAACTGCTCGTCGCGCGGTGCCTGCGAGAGGACGGCGAGGGTCCGTTCCACGTGGTCCTTCAGGGAGTCCGGCAGGCCGGCCTCCAGCTTCTCGAAGGCCGACGCCAGGGACGGGTTGTACTTGTCGGCGTAGCGGACCATCAGCCGCGCCGAGAGCACCACGGCCATGGCCTCCGCGGTGGTCAGCTTGAGCGGCGGGAGGAAGGCCTTCGCCTGGTCGATGCCCCACCGGCCGTCGAGGGCCCACGTGGGCACGCCCAGGGCGCTCTCGATGGCCTTGAGGTCGCGGTAGACCGTCCGCACAGAGACGCCGACCCGCTTGGCCACGTCGGTTGGCGCCAGGCCGTCCGGGTTGGCCTGGAGCACGTGCATGATCCGGTTGAGTCGGGCCGTCCGATCCCGCTTTGCGCTGACCCGGTCCGCGAAGCCGTCCTCCACGTGCACCTCCTTGCCCAGAGGATACGCGGCCGTCCCGAGTCATTGGGGTTTCTCTGGACGTTGGACTCGGAAGTACTGGTCGGCGTAGTACTGTCGGGTCATCGCCGCGGTCTGACGGCGGGACGACTATGACCGCAGGTCCGGAGCGGTTGGGGGCAGTAGCCCTGAAGACCGACCGGATCAAGCCTCGACGAATATGACCCCCGGGTCGGCGAGCCCCTCCTCCCGCCAGCCCGGACGCTAATCCAGAGCGACGCCCACCTCCTCCGGGCGTCGCTTTGGCGCGCCCGTCGCTGCCCGCTAGCCCGGCGCCGGCCGCTAGCCCGGCGCCGGCCGCTACTTGCTGGCCGCGGGCGATGGGCTGGCGGGCCGCACCGAACCGGAGGCCGCGGGGCTCCCCGAGGCGCCGGGAGCCCCCGACGCGCCCGGCGTGCCGCTCGCCGATGGGCCTGGTGTGGGCGTGGCCCGGCCCGGGCTGGGCGATGGCGGGCTCGCATCGTCCACGACCACCCCCGGGAGCAGCACCAGCGTCCACCCCACGTCGATGTGGCTTGGGTTGTAGGTCGTGGACTCCGGGTCGAGCGTCGGGTAGGTGCCGCGGTTCCACCAGGCGATGCTCCGCGCGGTGGTCCGGTACAGGGTCGCGATGGTCCCGAGGGAGTCGCCTGCCTTGACCACGTAGCTGGTGAAGGTGGGGGCCGCGCTCGGCGTGGGTCGGACAAAGGTGGGGCTGCCGGCCGGCGACGTGCTGGCCGGCGCGGCTGGGGCGGACGGCGGCGACGTGGTCTCGCCTGCCCCAATGTCCACGCGGACCCGTGGCAGCGTGATGCCCAGCCCGGGCAGGACCGCCAGCGCGATGAGGACCACCAGGACCAGGGCGAGGATGGCGCTGAATCGGCGGGATGTCAGCAGGCCGCCGGACGTCCCCGGACGGCCCGGCCCGCGGCCCGCGGCACCGGCGTGGTCCGGCGGCAGGTCATCCTCGAAGCGTGGGTCATCGGGCAGCGGCGGGAGGCTCATCGCCCGACCAGTCTGCCCCGATTCGGCCCGGCTGGGAAGCGCTCGAATCGCGGCGGCTCAGCCGTTGATGCGGTCGACCGGGGTCGGCGCCTTGAGCGTGAACTCCGTGGCCAGGGCCAGGCCATCCGCTGCGCTTGAGACGCGTGCGCGCCCATTCCGCTTCGAGACCTGGCAGGCGCGGTCCGCCGCCAGCAGGATGTCCGCGCCGGTCGACCCGTTGTCGGGGAACGTGGCCACGCCCAGCGAGGCGCTGATCTGCCCGGCCTGGTCGTGCCATGGGCCGCCGGGCTCGCTCAGGGCGCCGATGGTGGACAGGATCCGGCCCGCGACCACCTGGGCCTGTGCCCCGTCGGCGTCCGGGAGGATGACAGTGAACTCGTCGCCGCCGTACCGGAAGATCCCGTCCGTGCCCCGGCTGGCCGTCTCCAGCGCCCGGGCGATCTCGCCCAGGAGCCGGTCGCCGGCCTGGTGCCCCAGCGAGTCGTTGATGTTCTTGAAGACGTCCAGGTCCAGCATGATCAGGCTGAACGTCTCGCCCGCGCGGATCCGTGCCTCCAGCCGCTCCTGGAACGTGCCGTGGTTGAACAGACCGGTCAGGTCGTCGGTGGCGGCCCGGATCTCCATGGCGCGGTGGGTCTCGGCGTTCTGGATGGCGATCGACACCTGGGCGGCAAAGAGCTGGACCAGCTCAAACTCGCCCTTGGTGTAGACGTTGCCGCGTCCCAACCGCTCAACAATGACGATGCCGCCCGGCCCGCTCCGGCCACGCATCGGGACGGCGATCAGGCTGCCGTCCAGCTTGCTCTCGTGCACGTGGCTGATCCGCGGGTCGTCGCGCTCGGCGAGGACGAGGACCGCCTGTCGGTGGCGAGTGACCCAGTCGGCGATGCCGACGTGGCGCTCGTCGCCCGAGCGAAGGAGTCGCCCGGAGTGGACCCCCCGGACGATCAACGGCCGGACTTGGCCACTCCCGGACTCCACCACTTCGATGGCCAGGTTGTCGTAGCCCACCAGGTCGCCCAGTCGGTCCGCGACCTGTTCCAGGACGCGCTGCGGATCCAGCGTGGTGAGAATGGATTCGGTGATGGACAGCAGGTCGCGCTGGCTGCGCAGCTGCCGCTCGAGCGCCGCCGACTTCGCGTGCAGCTGCTGGGTGATCTCGGCATTCGAGAACGCCTGGGCCGCGAAGCTGGCGTAGATCTCCAGGAGGCGGAGGTCGTCGTCGGAGAACTGGCGGAGGCCCAGCTTCGAGAGGACCAGGACGCCCATGACGCTGTCGTCGTAGATCATGGGCGCCAGGATCATCGACTCCTCGAGGTCCGGGCTGGTGCCCGGGATGGTCCAGGCGCGCGGGTCATTGGCGGTGTCGGGCAGGTTCTGCGCCACCTTGTGGACGGCCACCCAGCCGGTGATCCCTTCGCCCACCGCCACCCTGAGCTGATCGCTGGTCTCGTCCGCGTATTCGCGGACGAGACCTTCCAGCGCCACGGGGGCCAGCTGGTCGCCCCGCCGATGGTACACGCGGACGTTGTCGTACTCGATGAGCAGACCCAGTTCGCCGACGATGGCGCGGCCGATGTCCTCGACGCGCGTCAGCCGGTTCAGGCGCGCCCCCAGGTGCTGGAGGGAGCGCAGCTGGGCGGCCCACGCCTCGATGCGCGGATCGCCCTGTCGGCGTCCCGGGCCGGCAACGCGGCGCCCCGGCCCAGCGGCAGCGGCGCCGGCGACGGCGATGGGGCCACGTCGGCCGGCCGCGAGGGCGCGTCGAGGGGGCCCGTCCGCTCGGCGCTGTGCCCCGACGGAGGGGAGGGACGCCTGCTCCTCACCCCCGCTTGCCTCGGAGGCATTCATGAAGCGCTGCAGATCGCCCAACCGGAAGCGGCGGTCGCCGCGCACGTTGATTCGGAAGTGGCGGAGCCGGCCAGCATCACTCCACGCCCGGATGGTGTTCGGGTGGACGCCCAGGAGACGGGCGGCCCGTGTCACCGAGAGCATGGCGTCAAGCGGTCGCGAAATGTTGGTGGTCATGCCGGACGGGGCGTCTTTCGAGGCTGACGGAGGAGGAAGAAATGTGAAGATGACGAACGGCAGCGTAGCCCGCGTGCATGGGCCGTCGAAGTAGCGCGATGGTCCTGTGCGGTCTGCGACGGTTGGATGGCCCTGTCGGCAGTTGGGTTGCCCTGTCGGGGGCCGGATGGCCCCGGTGCCTACTGGTACCAGGCCAACCCGACCCGTGCGGCCGGCGCGGCGCCCGTCGGCGTCAGCGATCGCGCCGGTGCGAGCCCCCGCTGAGGCGGACATAGGCGAGCGTCCCGAGGACTGCGACCAGGCCGATGGCAAGGACCACGAGGATCGCCACACCGGGGCTGCCCACGAAGCCCGGGCCCTCCCCGGCGCTGCGCGTGTCCGCGCCCAGCATCGGGCTGGGTGCCGGCGAGGCGGCCGCGACCAGCGCCGGCAGCGCCACCCAGGCCACCAGGACCAGCACTGGCCAGGCCGCCCTGATCACGCGGCCCCCGGCCGTGATCGTGCCGATCAGGCGGCCTCCGGCCTGCCGAGCGGCAGTCGCGCTCAGCCCGCCGCTCCCACGACCGCGCCCGCAGCGGCCCACATCGCGGCCAGCACGACCAGCGCCAGGCCAGTTCCGCCCAGGGCGGCCACCAGCACGGGGCGGAGGCGCGTCTCGCCGCCGATGATCCGGAGCGCCTCGGGGACCTCCAGGACCGTCAGCACCAGCGGCCGACCCAGGCCGGCGGACATGCGCAGCGTCCCATCCGGTCCACGGCCGGGGACACCCAGCACGATCGCCTGGTCCACCGCCGAGACGTGTTCAATCAGCGCCCGCGCGGGTGCTCCGGGCGTCAGCCCCTCGGGCGCGCGGTCTGCCAGGTCGGCGACCGTCCCGGTTGACTCGCGGGGGATGACGACAAGCCCATCGCCCAGGCTCGCCGCATCGATCGAGATCGCCTGCAGCCCGTCGCCCACCTCAAACGGGACTTGCTCGCGGCCGTCCTCCACGGTGGCCCAGCCGCCCCGCGACCGGACCTGGACCCGCGTCCGCCGGAAGACGAGCGGCCGGCGGGCGGCGTCCTCGAAGGCCTCCTCGCTGTCGAGCCGGCCATCCACGCGCAGGTAGCGAGGCGGCCCTGCGCCGGCCGCCTCGAGGACCTCGGCCAGCGGCGTCGGCTGGAGGGTCGCGAGCAGACGGGCCACACGGTAGCGTGGGCCGTACGAGCGCAGGATGCCCGCCGCCGCCGCCATCAACAGGAGGCCGGCGGCCAGGAGGATCTGGGGAGTCACGCCCGGGATGATACTCGGACGGCGGGACCAGCCGATCTGGTCAGGCGGGCACCGGAGGTGGTTCCGGGCACAGTAATGGCCCGAAGAAACCTACCCGTCACGTGGGCGTTGATGTCATCGCCGCCGTTAGTGACCTTCAGCCTCTCCGGACCGGCCTCCACCATATGTCCCGCCCGGCGTCGGGGCAACAGTACTTGTCCACCGAATCCGCCCGGACGATGCGGTTATCCACAGGTTGTCCACAAGCAGGACCACCGGACCGCACCGGACCCCAGCCGGGGTTCAGCCGGCGCGCCGTCCCGTCGCGGGATCCAGCGCCACGATCTCGCCCGCGTAGCTGGTCAGCACGAGCCTCCCGCCCACCAACTCCGCAGCCGTGACCACGTCCGAGTGGGCGATTCGCCACGCCACCGTCCCATCCGCCTCCAGGGCGAACGTCTCGATCTCGGATTGGGCGAGGACATGGGCGAGGCGCGACGACCCCAGCACCACCAGCAGCGGCGAGCCGGAGCGGAGGTGCCAGCGCAACGCGCCGGTCCGGGCGTCGAGGCCGTAGACGTGGAAGCCGTACTTCACCACCAGGAGCCCCGCCGAATCCCAGGTCAGCCCGGCGGGATCGTCGGAGATGGTCGATGCGAAGCGGGCCGTCCAGGCGCCGGCCGGTCCCTCCACGTGGAGCTCCGCCCGGCAGAGCGCGTCCGGATCGGCGCCACCGAGCGGGCCGTGGTCGGTCAGCTGGGCGCCGGCCTCGCTGAGGGAGAAGACCTGCTCTGCGGTTCCGCTGCCGGCCCATCGCCAGCGCGCGCGCAGGCCGCCCGGGTAGGTGATGGCGGCGTTGCGGGGTTCGGCCGGGGCGGCCATGGTCGGGGCGGGCGGGGGAGCTGCCGGCGGGCGCCGGCTAGAGGCCCAGGTTGGGGGCCGCAGCCCGGCCCTGGTCCCGGTCCGCCTGGCGGATGTCCTCCGCGATCACCGCCATCTCGGCGTTGGCGAGGATCCGGAGCGTGCCCGGCGGCACGGGGAAGACGGCCGAGCCCGTGCCGGCGGCGGCCCAGACAACCGGGAACCGCCCAAGGTCCGGATCCATGATCACCCGCAGCGGGCGGGCGTGGCCGATGGGCGGGATCCCGCCGATGGTGAAGCCGGTCAGCTCGTTGGCTTCGCGCGCCGTGGCACGGCGGATGTCGCCCTTGCCGGTGACGGCCGCCAGGCGCGCCAGGTCGACGCGGTTGGCGCCCGAGACAAGGCACAGGACCGGATCCGGTGAGCCATTGTCGGTGACGGCCACGAACACCAGCGACTTGACGATCTGGCCCAGCTCCGCACCGACGGCGGCGGCTGCATCCTCGGCAGTGTGGGTGGACGCAGGGAAGACCGTCACAGCCAGGGTTACGCCCTTCCGCGCAGCGGCGTCGAGCACGCGCTGGATGGCCGGATGCTCTGGAGTTTCGGACACCCAGCGAGTCTAGCATCCGTTGACGCGCTAGCATCGACCCATGACCCGGGCCGTGATCCTTGCCGACGGCGCTTCCCCCACCCGCGCCGACCTCGACGAGGCGTGGCCGGGCTGGGCCGACCGCATTGGCCTGGTGATCGCCGCCGACGGCGGAGCACGACTGGCGACCCCGCTGGGCCTGGCCATCGACCGCTGGGTGGGTGACGGCGATTCGGTCGATCCGGCCACCCTGGAGCGCCTGCGCGCCTCGGGCGTCGTCATCGAGCGGATGGACGTCGACAAGGACGAATCCGACACGGAGCTGGCCATCGACCGCGCGCTCCGCGCCGGCGCCACCGACATCACGGTGATTGGCGCCCTGGGCGGCCCGCGCCTCGATCACGCGCTGGCCAATATCGGCCTGCTGGCACTCGCGGCCCTGGCCGGCGTTCCGGCCCGCCTGCTGGACCCCGCGGCGCGTGTCTCCCTGGTCCGGGCGCCCGGTCCCGGCGGAGCGCCGGTCGTCGCGGTGCTGCGCGGGCGCCCCGGCGACGTGGTCTCGCTGCTGACCCTGGGGGAGGACGTCCTGGGCGTCACAACCGAGGGCCTTCGCTACCCGCTCCGGGACGAGCCCTTGCTTGCTGGTCCGGCGCGCGGCCTGTCGAACGTCAGGCTGTCCGACATCGCCCGGATCACCGTCCGGCGGGGCCGACTGCTCGTGGTGGAATCGCCTGTTACATTGCGCGCATGAGCACGCTGAACGTGGGCGATCCCGCCCCTGCCCTTGCCCTTGCCGACGACACCGGCGCCATCCATGACATTGCGAACCAGCGCGGCCAGTGGACCGTCGTCTACTTCTACCCGCACGACGACACCCCCGGCTGCACAACCGAGGCCTGCCAGTTCAACGACGCGCAGCCGGACGTCAAGGTCCAGGGCGCCACGGTGTGGGGCATCAGCCCCCAGGGCGCAGAGAGCCACCGGAAGTTCCGTGACAAGTACGGCCTGACCTTTCCTCTCCTGTGCGACGAGGACCACGCGGTGGCCGAGGCATACGGCGCGTGGGGGATGAAGAACTCGTTCGGCGTGGAGAAGATGGGCCTCATCCGGACCACGGTCCTGGTTGGCCCGGACGGCTCGGTCGCCAAGGCCTGGTCCCAGGTCAAGGCCGACGGCCACGCGGCGGAGGTCCTCGCGGCCATCGCCGAGCTCAAGGCCGCCCGCGCCTGACGGCCGGCGCCCAGCCCCGCCCTCGCAGCCAACGACGGTCCCAAGGCGAATGACGGCCCAGCCCGATTCGGCCGAACCGCGCACCGATGCGCGCTCCGATTCGGGTGCCGAGCAGCCGCACACCTGGCGCCCCGACCGGCTCATGGTCATCGTCGCCCACCCGGACGACGCGGACTTTGGGCCGGCCGGCACCGTCGCCACGTGGGTCGCGGCCGGGTCCGTGGCCTGGCTGGTGTGCTGCACCAGCGGCGACCAGGGCGGCGAGGACCATGCGCTGGACCCGCTGGCGCTCGCGGTCATCCGTGAATCGGAGCAGCGGGCCGCCGCCGACGTCATCGGCTACGCCGGGGTGAGCTTCCTGCACCAGCCGGATGGGGCGCTCGCCAACGACCTGTCGCTGCGCGAGCTGCTGGTCCGCGAGATCCGCGGGTTCCGACCGGACGCGGTGATCAGCACGGACCCGGAGACCATCTTCCGCAAGGGCGGCCGCGGGATCAACCACACCGACCATCGCGCCGCCGGGTTCGCCGCCGCCGATGCCATCTTCCCGGCGGCTCGCAACCCGATGTCGTTCCCCGGCCTGGTTCGTGAAGGGCTGCTGCCCCATCGCGTCCGGCGGCTCTACCTGGCGGGCACCAACCAGCCCACCGTGCGCATCGACACCACCGCGCAGCTGGAGCGCAAGCTGCAGGCCCTGGGCTGCCACGTCAGCCAGCACGCCGGGAGTGCCGAGAGCCTGCGCCACGTGCGCGAGCGAGCGGCCAACGAGGGAGAGCCAATCGGCGCCGCCGCGGCGGAGGCCTTCCGCCTGGTGGTCATCGACCCGGACTGAGCCGCAAGCCCTTCCGCGCCGGGTGCGTTTGGCCGCGCCGGGCGGGTTTGGCCGCGCCGGAACGGTCAGGCGGCGCCCTGGGCGGACGTCCGATCGGCCAGCAGCAGCGGCCGCACGCGGTCCCACGCCTCCCAGACATCGGCCAGCGCGTCGGCGTCTCGACCCAGGATCAGGCGGAGCTCGCGGACCGTCAGCCCGGGGGCGATCGCGGCGATGTAGTCGCCGCCCAGGACGTGGGCATCGCGGAGCAGCTCGGCCACCTCGGCGCCCGCCGGCCAGCGCCGAACCCGCATCGGATCGAGGCCCGCATGGGCAACCGCCATGGACAGCTCGCGCTGGGCGGGGACGCGATTGTCCAGCCACCCGCCGAGGCCGTCGAAGCGGTAGCCCAGCGACGACAGCGCGGCCACGATGTCGCGGGATTGCTCGGTCGTGAACAGGTTCCAGAATGGCTGCTCGCGGGGGACGGCGATGGCCGCGGCGTCAACCGCCCGCACCAGGATCGCCTCGAGCAGGCTGGTGAGCCGGAGCTCCCATGCGTGGCGGGCGGCTGGGTCGCTGCCCAGCTGCGCGGCCACGCGGGTCAGGGCATCGAGATCGCCGCCGAGGATCCGCCGGATCGCGGCGCCCACCGGCATCCGGACGACGGGGCGGGGCTCGGGCGCGGCCGCGGGACGTGGCTGCGGCCAGGGCGCATCGGCCGCGGGACGTGGCTGCGGCCAGGGTGCATCGGCCGCGGGCCTCGCCAACGCCCGTGCCGCAGATACGGGCGCCAGCAGCGCGGTCATGGCCTCGACGGCTTCGGGCGACACGCCCGAAGCCGGCCGGACGTCGGCCGGCGGCAGCACCGGCTCCGGCTCCGGTAATGCCGGCTTCGGCACCATCGGCTCCGGCAGCACCGGCACCGGCAATGCTCGCTCCAGCGAGGCCGCCGCTGGGCCGGCCGCCGGCATTCCTGCGTCCGCCCGCCCGCCGTCGGCCCAGTCGGCTTCGGCGGACCGTCCCGCCCGGCGCTCCGCGTCGGCCCGCTGGGCCTGCAGGTCGGCGATCCGCCGCTCCGCAGCGCCGCGCTCCGCTGCGAGACGCTCCTCCTCCGCCCGGCGCACCGTCTCGGCCCGGTCGGCCTCCGCGCGCTCGGCCGCCAGGCGCTGCTCCTCGGCGCGCCGCCCAGCCTCCGCCTTGTCCGCTTCCGCGCGCTCCGCGGCCAGTCGCAGCTCGTCCGCGCGCCGCACCGACTCGCTGCGCTCCGCCTCTGCCCGCTCCGCCGCCAGGCGTTCCTCGCCAGCGCGCCGCGCCGCCTCGGCTCGCTCTGCCTCCGCCCGCTCCGCCGCCAGGCGCTCGGCCTCCAAGCGCCACGCGGCCACGCGCCGCTCGTCCTCGGCCCGCTCGGCGGCCGCGATCCGATCCAGCAGGTCGATTCGGGCGTCGGCCAGGGCAATCTCGGCCGCGTCCAGGGCGGCCGCATCGGCCTCGGCGCGCCGCGCCAGGAACGTCACCATCGCGCGGGCCACCTGGGCCGCGGCCTCCGCCCTGGCCAGGCGACCGGAGGCGATGCCCGCCTCGGCCCAGATCCGGGCCACCTCGGCCAACCAGCGGTCGCCGGCCGCCGCCAATTCGGCCGCGGAGTCGGCTGCCGACTCGCCCGCGCGGAATGCCGCCCGGGCCTGCTCGGCGGCTGTCTCGGCCGCCACGGCCGACAGGGCGTCCGCGGCCTGGCCGACAACCGCGGCCTTGTTGTCTGCCTCCGTGCGGGCCCGTGCCAGGCGCGCCTCCTGACCCGCGACCGCTTCCTGTGCCGCGGCCACCATCCCGGCGCGACGCTCCACCTGCGCGGCCGCCGCGCGCACGTCGTCCCCGGCGTCCAGGTACTGGTCCTGGGTGAGCCCCGCCCGCTCCGCCGCCGTCGTCTTCGAGGCTCGCTCCGCCGTCGCGGGGAGATCGCCGGTCGAGTGCGCGTCGCCGGCCGGGCTGGAGTCGTCGACTCCGGGTCGTTGGTTCCGTGATGGTCGCAAAGTGGGTCTCCCGGGGGGCAGGCTGCCCGTGCACGGTTGGCGACCATCCCAGGCCGCATCCCGGACACCGGGACCGTAGGCGCCCGGCCCATCCCGGTCAATGCGCCGACCTTCCCACCCGCGCCTATCCGATCGGCCTGCCGACGACGCCGCAGGCGACGACGGGCTGCGCAGCGATCCACCGGGATGGTAGATTCGGCGCTGCGGGACTTTGCCGCCCTGCGCCCCCCTGCCTCCGGCTTGACCTACAGGAAAGGCACGACTGCATCTTGGTTCTCGACCAGTACCAGGAATTCCTCGTCCAGCCCGTCGACGCCTCGTGGCTCCAGTGCAACATCGAGTGCCAGGAAGCCTGTCCCGTCGGCACCAACTGCCGTGGCTACCTGAATCTCGCTGCCGAGGGGCGTTTCGAGGAGGGCTACATCCTCTCCCGGGATCCCAACCCGGTCGCGGCCATGTGCTCCTACGTCTGCTCCGCCCCGTGCGAGCGCGCGTGCCGGCGCGGCGACATTGACCGCCCGCTCGCCATCCGCGCCATGAAGCGCTTCCTGGTTGAATGGCACGAGGCGTCGGGCATCCCGGATGTCATGCCCCAGATCACCCCCCGCGCAGAGCGCGTCGCGGTGGTGGGCGCCGGCCCGGCCGGCCTGGCGGTCGCCCGCGAGCTGGCCACCAAGGGCTACCGCGTGACGGTCTTTGACAGCCTCCCGTACGCCGGCGGCACCATGCTGATCGGCGTCCCGGCCTTCCGCCTGCCGCGCGAGGCCATCGAGATGGACGTCCGCCTGGTGGAGCGACTGGGCGTCCGGTTCGTCTACAACACCACCATCGGCAAGGACATCACGTTCGAGCAGCTCCAGAAGGACCACGACTCGGTCGCCATCACCGCCGGCGCCATGAACGCGGTGGTCCTGGACCTCCCGGGCGCCGAGCTGCAGGGCGTGGACTACGGCGTGGACTTCATGAAGAAGGCCAACCTGGGCGAGGAGCTCTACGTCGGCAAGGACGTGGTGGTCATCGGCGGCGGCTACACCGCCATGGACTGCTCGCGCACCTCGCTCCGCCACGGCGCCGACAACGTCGCGATCGTCTACCGGCGCACCCGGTCGGAGTTGGTCGTGGACGAGGAGGAGCTGGGCGAGACGGAGCGCGAGGGCGTCCGGATGGAGTTCCTTGCCAGCCCGGTCGAGATCCTCGGCGAGGACGGCCACGTGACCGCCGTCAGGTTCATCCGCAACAAGCTGGGCGAGCCGGACGCCTCGGGTCGCCGCTCGCCGCTGCCCATCCCCGGGTCCGAGTTCCTGATCAAGGCGGACGTGGTCATCCCGGCCGTCTCCCAGGCCGCCGACCTGACCTTCCTGCCGGTCGAATCCAGCTTCGAGGTCAACCGCGGGCGCCTCAAGGTGGACCCGGCCACCTACGCCACCAACGTCCGCGGCGTCTTCGCCTGCGGGGACTTCGTCACCGGCCCGGCCACCCTCATCGAGGCCGCCGGCCACGGCAAGAAGTGCGCCTACGCCATCGATCGCTACCTGGCCGGCCGCACGGACGTCACCGTCACCACCAGCGTCAAGGTGACCAGCAGTTGGCGACACGAGATGCCGGAGCTGTACGACGTCCTGCCCCGCCAGCACATCCCGGTGCTCCCGGTCGCGGCGCGCATGACGTCGACCCAGCCGGAGATCAACTTCACCACGCAGGTGGAGCTGGGCTACGACACCACCGCCGCGGTCAGCGAATCCACCCGCTGCCTGATGTGCAACTTCAACATCTGGTTTGACCCGTTCCGGTGCACCCTGTGCGGCGCCTGCGCCGACGTGTGCCCCGAGGGTGTCATCCACATGGTGGACATCAATCAGCTCAAGACCGACGGCCTCCTCCCCGAGATCGAGGAGGCCTACGGCTGGAACAACGGTGCGGCGATGGTCCTGGACGAGGAGCGCTGCATCCGGTGTGCCCTGTGCGTCAAACGGTGCCCGTTCGACGCCATTACGATGGAGCGGTTCGAGCTCCAGGAGATTTCGAGCGACGGCAGGCTCTACAAGGAGTCATACCGTGATGCGCAGCTCGCCGGGACGGCGGGCGTTGCAGGAGGGCCCAGGTGAGCTTCCTCGAGCGGGTGGATCAGGGGATCCGGCGCAGCGTCGTGTGGCGCTCGCTGTTCCGCCAGCCGTACCCAAACGACGAGCGGTCGCGGGCGTACGCGGTGATGAACAACGTGTTCCTGCACATCCATCCTGTGCGGGTCCGACAGCACGCCGTCAAGTTCGCCTACACGTTCTGCCTGGGCGGGCTGTCGTTCTTCCTGTTCCTCGTGCTGACCATCACGGGCGTCTACCTGATGTTCTTCTACGTGCCGTCGGCGACGATGGCGTACACGAACATCCTCGACATCCAGACCCGGGTGACCTTCGGGTTGCTGACGAGGAACATCCACCGGTGGGGCGCCCACCTGATGGTCTTCTTCGTCTTCCTGCACATGATGCGGGTCTTCTACCACGGGGCCTACAAGCCACCGCGTGAGTTCAACTGGGTCGTGGGCGTAGTCCTGCTCTTCCTCACGATCATGCTGTCGTTCACGGGCTACCTGCTGCCGTGGGACCAGATCGCCTACTGGGCCATCACCATCGGCACCAACATGGGCGGCTATGCGCCGCTGTTCAACACCCCGGTCAACCGGCTCCTGCTGGGTGGGCTGGAGGTAGGCCAGAACACGCTGCTCAGGTTCTACGTGCTCCACATCATGTTCCTGCCCCTGATCGCCGCCATCTTCCTCGCCGTGCACTTCTGGAGAATCCGGAAGGACGGCGGGATCTCTGGCCCGCTCTGAGCCGGGGGACCCAACCATGACTGACCAGAAGTCGACCACCGAGCAGCGCGTCGTGACGCCCGTCGACCCGTCCCGCCGGACGGAGATCGACAAGCAGCGCGTCCCGATGTCGGCCCGTCCCTACCGCCTGCTGGCGCTCGTCAAGCAGGATGCGGTCGTCCGGGTCCAGAAGGAACCGGACGACACGGTCATGACCTGGCCGCACCTGCTGTCCATCGAGTTCCTGGCGGCCGGGATGATGAGCATCTTCCTGCTCCTCATGGGCTTGTTCATCAACGCCCCGCTGGAGGCGCTGGCCAACGGCAACGTCACCCCCGCGGTGGCCAAGGCGCCCTGGTACTTCCTGGGCCTCCAGGAGCTGCTGGCCTACTTCCACCCCACGGTGGCCGGCGTCATGGTGCCCACGTTCGTGCTGGTGGGCGCCGCGCTGATCCCGTTCGTGGATCGCGGCAACGTCCTCTCGTTCCGCCCGTCGGAGCGCAAGACGGCGGTGGTCCTGTTCACCCTGTTCTGCATCCTGGGCCTGACGCTCACCTTCGTCGGGATCTTCTTCCGGGGACCCGGCTATTCCTTCGTCGTGCCGTACCTGCCGTTCTTCCCGAACAGCACCAACGGCCTCCACTTCGCTCTCTGATCCTGACCGAGGGGCGCCCCGTCTGATGAGCAACTATCACGTCGAACCTGCCGCACAGCCGCAGGCCCTCACGTCCGCGGCGCTGAAGTCGCTGCGCCGCGAGGAGGTCCAGGGGATCTCGCGCCGGCAGCTCCTGCGCTCGTCCATCGGCGGGGCCATGACGCTCTGGCTGCTGGAGCTGGTCGGTGGAACCCTCGGCTTCATCTGGCCCAACCTCTCGGGCGGGTTTGGTGGCAAGGTGACCATCGGGACCCTGGCCGACCTCAAGCTCAAGAACTCCAGCGTCCCGGTGGCCGACGGCTTCCCGGTCTTCGTCGGCGAGGCCCGGGCGTTCATCGTCCTGGTGGATCCGGCCCGCCAGGAGTTCCTGCCGGGCACGGACAAGACCGGCGACGGCACCGCGCTGAACGTCCGCGCGCTCTATCAGCGCTGCCCGCACCTTGGCTGCAAGCCCAACCCGTGCCTCAAGAACTACTGGCTGGAGTGCCCGTGCCACGGCTCGCGCTACGACCGGTTGGGCGTCAAGGCCGCCGGGACACAGTACGGACCGGCGCCGCGCAGCATGGACCGCTTCTCCGGCACGGTGACGGCGGAGGGCGCCCTGGTCCTGGACACCGGCAAAATCACGCTTGGACCCCTCCCGGTGGCGCTCGGACAGCCCGGGCTCATCCCGCCGAAGAGCCCGACCGGCTGCATCTGACCATGAGCCGCAGCCGAAACCGTCGAGGAGACCGATGACCGACCAGCCCGGACGCGAGCCCGAGCAGCGGCTTCCGGCCCGCCGCGCCCCCAGCGACCTGGCGCCGGCAGACCGCTTCAGCGCACCCCCCAGTGCCCATCCCGCGGACCTGAGCGCCCAGCGTGTCGGCCAGATCGTCCGCCAGTCGTCCAACGCACGATGGGTCAGCCTGCTGGCCGTCATCGTCGTGGTCCTGTTCGTGATCCTGTACTACTTCTACGAGCTGGGTGCACCGCTCGGGCTGTCAAAGCCGCGCCTGGTGCAGCAGACCGAGGTCCAGCAGGTCACCGCCGTCGAGGCGGGCTACAACCTGTTCATCGCCAACTGCGCGCGCTGCCACGGCCCCAATGGCAAGGGCACCAACGAGGGCTACTCCGCGCCGCCGCTCAACGACCCCATGAAGCTGTACGTCCACCTGAACCCGCAGTACCTCAAGAACGTGCTCACGGTCGGCGGCCGGTATGTGTGCGGCAACCCCACCAGCGCCATGCCCATCTGGTCTGACCTCAACGGCGGTCCGCTCAACTACCGCCAGATCGAGGAGCTGATCGCCTTCCTGCGCGCGCCCCAGGTGGACGCCAGCGGCAACGTGATCGAATACAAGGTCAAGGACGCCGCCCTCAACGAGCCCATCGTGGGCGCGGATGGCAAGGACCTGACGTTCGAGGGCTGGGTGGATCCCGCCTTCAGGCCGGAAGCCGCGGCCACCGCGGTCCCGGACTGCTACCTGGGCAACACCGCGCAGCAGAGCACCGGCCCCGCCGCCACGCTGCCGCCCGGCGCGCAGACCTTCGAGGTCAACGCCGAGCAGATCGCCTACGACCTCAAGGCCCTCACCGTGACGGCAGGCCAGCCCTTCGCGATCAAGTTCACCAACAAGGACTCCGCGGGCGTCCTGCATGACGTGGACCTCCGCAAGCAGGACGGCACCACGCTCCAGAACATGCCGACCATCGACGGCGGCGCCAGCACCACGTACGTCTACACGGCCATGGATGCCGGCACGTACCTCTTCGTCTGCTCGGTCCACCCGATCCCGGGGATGACCGGCACGCTCACCGTCAAGTAGGAAGGCACGATGACCCACGCACTCGAATCGGGGACCGGCACCAACCGGCGACGGGCGCTCTTCGGGCTGCTCGACGCTGAGGGCTGGGGCTGGGCGTCGGTCAAGGCGTTCATCTGGTTCATCATCCTGATCGTCATGCTCGGCTACATCCCGGACCGGGCGTACTACATCGTGGTCAACCGGACCATCGACGTCGGGCTGCTGGCCTGGTCGCCCATCAACTTCTGCCCGCCCGAGAACGAGACGCTTCCGTGCCCGGCCCCGGTCGGGGCCATCCTCCCCTGGCAGATCTCGCCCACCGAGCTGTCGCTCCCGGCCCCGCGCGTCGGCGGCACGGCGGTCCAGCTGGGTACCCGCGTCCTGTACGTGGGCGGCACCGACGGCAGCAAGCCGGTCGACACCACGTACGTCGCCAACCTCACCACCGATGGCAGCTTCGGCGCCTGGCAGGCCGGCCCCAAGCTCCCCGAGGCCCGTTCCGGCGCCGCGCTCATCGTGACCGGTGGCAAGCTGTACGCCATTGGCGGCAGCGGACCTTCCGGCGCCACGACCACCGCGTGGGTTCTGGAGGTTGATGCAGTTACCGGCGCCCTGGGCAACTGGGTGGACTCGGCCAACCTCAAGCTTCCCGAAGCCCGCTCGCATGCCGCGGTCGCCGCGGTGTCCGACGGGATCGTGTTGGTCGGCGGCGCGAATGCGGCCGGCAAGCCCACCGCCACCACGTGGAAGTCAACGCTCGACGCCAAGGGCATCCCCACCGCGTGGTCCGAGCAGGCCCCACTCATGGACGGCGTCTCCGGCGCCGCCGCGGTGCAGGTCGGCGACTACCTCTGGGTGCTGGGCGGCTCCAACGCCGGCGGTCCCTCAGGCGGCGTCCAGCGCGGCACCATCGGCACCGGCGTGGCTCCGGTGGCGCCCGGCACGTACGTCAACCCGGCGGCACCCGCCAACCCCATCAAGGTGCTGCAGTGGGCGCTCAACAACGGCGCCAACCTCCCCGGCGCACGCGCCGACGCGGCCATCTTTGCGGCCAACGGCTCCATCTACGTGGCCGGCGGCACCGACGGCACCAGCCCCAGCCGCGAGATCTACTGGGCGGTCCCCACGGGCAAGGGCGACATCACCACGTGGGAGCACCTCAGCCAGAGCGACCTGCCGGGCGACCTCACCGGCGCCACGGCCATCGTGACCGGCGCCCACGCGTTCCTCATCGGCGGCCAGTCGGGCAACGCCACGCTCTCGTCCGCCACTCGAACCAACCTCGCACCCCAGGCGCCGTTCTTCCAGCTGGGCCTCTTCGGAGCAACCATCCCGGCGCTCAAGATCGACGGCGAGCTTGGTCAGCAGCTGGGCATGCTCAGCTCGGCGGGCGCGGCCACCGGCAACTTCGCGATCATGATCTTCCTCGGCTGGATCTGGGCCCACAAGGTGCAGGTCGGGGCGTGGATGAATCGGCGCCGCAGCCGGCGAGGGGCCAAGGCCGGCTGACCTCCATACGCATCGCACAAGACGCCCGGTCCGCCAGGACCGGGCGTCTTCGATTCAGCGGGCGGCTCGAGCGGCGGGGCTAGAAGCCGCGATCTTCCTCGTCGGGGGCCAGCGGACCCGAGTGCGCCGGAAGGCCGGAGGCCAACCAGCTCCCCGTCCCGCCCATCACGTTGCTGACGTCGTCCCAGCCGTTGGCCAGCAGGAAGGCCGCGGCCTGTGCCGAGCGCCCGCCCGCCGCGCAGATCATCAGGAGCGGTCGGTCGGTGGGCAGCTCCTGGTAGCGGACCATGAACTGCGAGAGCGGCAGCAGGACCGCGCCAACCGCGCGCGCCTGGACGAACTCGCTGACCTCGCGGACGTCCACGAGGATGGGCGCCGCCTCGCCGGCGACGAGCTCAGTGAGACGCCGATGTGCCTCGTCGACATCGACCTGCGGGATGGGACGGTTCTGCATGCCACACTCCGGTGCTGGGCGCCGGCACGGCCGACGATGGATGGGACGACGAGACGGCGATGGTCGCGGTGATGGTTGCGGCGATGGTCGGCTGGTTGGCCACGGGGTTGGTCACGGGGCTGGTGATCAAACGAGATTGATGATGCGCTCACGTCCGGCGACGCCGCTGGACAGCTCGTGCCAGTAGTCAATCTCGGCCTCGCCGAGGCGCCAGCACAGCCAGACCTGGCGCCCGTTGACCAGCGCAGGGAAGTCGATCAGCCCGGTCTCGATATCGCGCAGGACCACACCCAGCTCGTCGAGTCGCACGACCGCTGCCTGCATCTGGTCGATGAGCCCCTGCATGCGCAGGCGCGCCAGGCGCAGGCCATCGTCGTGCGCGGCCAGCGTCCCGGGCGCAGAACCGGTGCCATCGTCGATGCCGGAAGGGCCGGCGGTGCCCAGGCCCGGATCGTCCCGTCCAGCGGCACCTGGTCTGGTGGTGCCCACACCGGCCTCGTTCGCTTCCGACTCCAGCAACTCGTCGCGCAGCCGGACCAGCTGGTGGCGCTGCTGCGCGAGGGTCAGGAGGAGCGGGTCAAGCTCGGCGAGCAGGCCGTTGGCTTCGTCCAGCTGGAAGTAGCGCGTCATCGGCGGCATTCTACCGGGCCGTGTCCGACCGGGCCCGCTGGCGTGCTGGGGCGTGCGTGGCGCGGGGCGGCGGCGTGCCGGGCGCGCACGTGGGGCCCGGCCTCGGCGTGCCTTGGGCGAACCGGCGACCGGGCCGCGACTATCATTCCGGCATGGCTCGACCGCGCGTCTTCGTCACCCGTCGCATCCCCGACGAGGGCCTGCTCGCCATCGGCGAGGCCTGTGATCTCCGGACCTGGGAGGGCGAGCTGCCCCCGTCGCGGGCAGAGCTGCTCGAGGCCGTCGAGGGCTGCGACGGCATCCTGACGCTGCTGACGGACCGCGTCGATGCGGACCTCCTGGACCGCGCGGGGCCGCGCCTCAGGGTGGTCTCCAACTACGCCGTGGGCTACGACAACATCGACGTCGCGGCCTGCGCCGCGCGCGGGATTGCCGTGGGCAACACCCCGGGGGTGCTCACCGAGACCACCGCCGATCTCGCCTTTGCCCTGCTCGCCGCATCGGCGCGCCGCGTGGCCGAGGGCGACCGCTACGTCCGCGCGGGGCGCTGGCTGACCTGGGGGCCCATGCTCCTCCTTGGTCCGGATCTGCACGGCGCCACGCTGGGGATCGTGGGCTTCGGCCGGATCGGCCAGGCCATGGCCCGGCGCGCGACCGGCTTCGACATGACCGTGCTGTACTGGTCGCGGACGCGGCTGGACCCCGAGCAGGAGGCACAGCGCAACGTCGCGTGGGCGGACCTCGATGATCTGCTCGCCCGGTCGGACTTCGTGTCGATCCACGCCAGCCTCTCTCCGGGGACCCGGCACCTGATCGACGCCGCCGCACTCCGGCACATGAAGCCCAGCGCCATCCTGGTGAACACGGCCCGCGGCCCCATCGTGGACCAGGCGGCCCTGGCCGACGCCCTGCGTCGTGGCGTCATTGCCGGGGCCGCCCTGGACGTCACCGATCCGGAGCCGATGGCGCCCGACGACCCGCTGGCGGGCCTGGACCAGTGCCTGATCGTCCCGCATATCGGTTCGGCGTCGCCCGCCACGCGGGGACGGATGGCCCGGATGGCCGCCGCCAACCTGCTGGCCGGGGTCCGCGGAGAGCCGCTGCCCAATCCGGTCCTGCCCGGCTAGGTATCGCGGCGAGCCACCCTGCGGGCCCGCCCGGCCAGGTAGGCCGCCGCCGGCCACCCTGCCTCTGCTATCGTCGCGGGGACCACGTCAGCCGCGCCCACCGGGCCCCGGCGCACCAGACCATCCGCCAGCCGGAGGACTCCGCCCATGACCCTCATCCTCTCCCTGGACGACGTCAAGTCGGTCCTCGCGATGGGGCCGTGCATCGACGCGGTCGAGGAAGCCTTCCGGCAGTACTCCCTGGGCAACGTCGTCCAGCCCACCCGGCCCACCATCAGGATCGCCGAGCATCGAGCCCTGATCAACGCCATGCCCGCCTACATCGGCGGCGTCGAGGCGCTGGGCGTCAAGTGGGTCGGTGGCTACCTGGGCAACCCTGCGCTGGGGCTGCCCGTGGTTCAGGCGATCATCATCCTCAACGACGGGACCAACATGTCGCCGTTGGCGGTCATGAACGGCACCTACATCACGGCCGTCCGAACCGGCGCGGCCGCGGGGGTGGCGACCCGCCACCTGGCGCGCGCCGATGCCGCGACGGCCGGGATCATCGGCGCCGGCGTCCAGGCCAAGACGCAGCTGGAGGCCGTCTGCGCGGTTCGACCCATCACGTCGGCCCGGGTCTACGACGTCTTCCCCGAGGCGGCGGCCAAGTTCGCGGCGGAGATGAGCGCCAGGCTGGGGATCACGGTGACGGCGGCCGCCACCGCCGAGGAGGCCGTGCGCGGCGTCGACGTCATCTGCACGGCATCCACCTCCAAGACCCCGGTGGTGCTGGGCGAGTGGCTGAAGGCCGGCGCCCACATCAACGGCATCGGGTCGCACTCCACTGACGCGCGCGAGCTGGACACGGCGTCGGTGGTTCGGTCGCGCGTCATCGTGGACACGATGGATGCCGCCATGGCCGAGGCGGGCGACATCCTCATGCCCATCGCCGAGGGTGCCATCACCGCGGACCACATCGCCGGCGAGCTGGGCGACGTGATCACCGGCAAGATCCCCGGCCGCTCCAGCGAGACGGAGATCACGCTCTTCAAGTCGCAGGGCCTGGCCATCCAGGACGTGGCCACCGCGCAGCTCGTCTACAAGGCGGCCGTGGCGCAGGGCATCGGTGTCGAGGTCAATCTCTAGGCGCCGGCCCGCACCGGCATCCAGGCGGCCACCAACCGGAGGATCGAGTTCGAATGAGCAAGCAGATCATCCTGACGCACAACGCGCCCACGCCGGGCGGCACCTACTCCCAGGGCATCCGCGTGGGCGACCAGATCTTCGTCGCCGGCTCCGGCCCGTTCGATCCGGTCACGCATGAGAACGTCCCGGGCGGCATCAAGGAGCAGACGCGCCGCACCCTCCTGAACATCATCGCGATCGTCGAGGCCGGTGGCGGCAAGGCCACCGACATCGTGAAGGTCACCGTCTTCCTGAAGGACATGAAGCAGTTCAAGGAGATGGACTCGGCCTACGCGGAGTTCTTCACCGAGAACCACCCGGTGCGCACCACCGTCGAGGCGGGGCTCTTCGGCGAGGGCCGCCTGATCGTCATCGACGCGATCGCCCACCTGGGCTGACGCCCGAAGGCCACGCGGGGCCGAAGCCCGAACCCGAAGTTCGAAGCCGCCGGCCCGCCCGGCGGCTTCTTCGTTGTCGAGCGCACCGCCGGGTCGCTCCGCCGCCGCCGCGTCGGGTTTCGCCAAACGGCCGCCCCACGACCGCAAGGCGAGCTTTGGCCTCGCCGGGTTCCGATTCGGCCGTCCGGAGGCCCGAATCAAGCTCCATTGACCACCCCACGGTTGGTAGCGGAAATCAGTTCGCCTGACGGCCTCCCCACGGCCGTATGACCAGGGCGCTCGCTACCCCAGCCCGCCTCGGCCGCCGCCGCCCACCGGCTCCGTGATACCTTCCGCCCGGGCCGGTAGCTCAGCGGTAGAGCACGGGACTTTTAATCCCTTGGTCGTGGGTTCGAATCCCACCCGGCTCACCAGGGTCCACGCACGGAACTGGCTTCGGGGCGCTCCTGGCGGCCTCCGAAAGGGCTGTTTGACAGCCACGCTGACAGCCACGGCCGTACGTCTAGGCAGGACCGTGTGGTGCCTGTAGATAGAATGGTCGGCCCTCCCCCTGAGTCCGTCCGGGGGCGCCAGGCCTCACAGTACCTCCCTCGAGCTCGCCGAACGGCAGCGCCTCGGGCCGCAGCCGGATCTCCGTCACCGCGCGCTCGTTGGTGAGGTGGGGAATCGACGGATGTTCTAAATCGTGGGGGTGTCACCCCTCCCAAACCTCAACGATTTGGAACATGAGCGGGGGAGACGGGTTGACACCCCCGCCCTTCGGCGAAAATACGAAGACAGGGGGCATCCGCCCCGGAGCCTTGGAGACAGACCGTGGGCCTACTGATCAACGTTGAGAGCATCGACCGGGGTGGCAGAGCACCCAGGCGCCTCGATCGCCCGGCACGTGAAGGCCGGGCATGAACAAGATATTGCGAACCCTCAACTCCCTGATGGGCGCCCGGATGTCGAAGCGCGGACGCTTCGTACAGATCGAGACGCTCGGGCGTAAGTCCGGCCAGTGGCGCGCGACCCCGGTGGGTTATGTGCACGCCGAGGACGGCGCGCTCGTCGTGCGCGCGGGCCACGCGGACGCGCACTGGGCGCTCAACCTCCTCGCGAACCCCACGTGCCGCGCTTCGCTTCGCGGGCAGACCCTCACCTACCGCGCCGAGCACCTCCTCGAGGATGCCCGCGCCGCCGCGCTCCGCGCGATCAAGGACCGCTATGGCCGGGGGATGGAGGACCGGACTGGCGCTGGGCCGGCCTTCCGGCTCGTCCCGGTCGAGGACCAGCCCGCCGCCTGACCGACAGTGGGTTGCGCCTGCACACCGGTGGCCCCTGACTGTCCGGCTCAGCCGGCGTCAGGAGCCTCGCTCAATTCCCACCACTCGAGGGGACACTCCTCTCCTCCGCTCGACCCTGCCAAGCAGATCACGCTCCGCTACCCCACGATCGTCTGAGTCGAACAGACGTGGTTGGGAACCGGCCGGTGATCCGCCAAACTCCGGGGCATGACCTTCGGCCCTTGCGACGCCGGTAGCCGGACCTGACCCTTCTCTAGCCCCAACTTCGGTCCCGCGGGTCCCAACAAGGCGAGGGAGATAGATGCGTCTGACCATGCTGGTCGCCGCCTCGGCGACGTCGGTGGCAGGTTGCTCCCCGGCAGCAGGCATTTCTCCCTCTGACCGGCCAGCAGCTCGAACCTGCGGGTGAGAACCGATGGCCGAGGAATCCAAGCTCAGCTTTCAGGCGGCGCGCGTCCGCGTGGCCCTAGCCTCGACCCGACTGAACCGCCCTGGGTCTGATGGAGACTCTGAGGTGCCCTGAGTTTCGTGGAGCCTGGTTTCTGGACGTCAGGCCACTGTCAGGGTCTTGTGCCGAGTCTCGAGCTCGACCGGGGTAAGCATGCCCAACCTCGAATGACGGCGCTGGCGGTTGTGGAAGATCTCGAGGTACTCGAAGATCGCGTTGGCCAGCTCGACCCGGGTGCGCCAGGTCTGCTGGTCGAGGAGCTCGACGTGGAGCCGAGTCAGCACCCCATCTACCTGAAGGCGGACGGAGTCACCGAGGTCTACGTCCGCAACGGCACGACGTCGCCCGCGCTGCCTGTGCATGAGATCGCCGGCTACATCCGCAGCCACTGGCCGTAGGCCGCGAGTCTTCCAGGTCGCCCTGGACTTTCCTCCGTACGCCGTGGGCTGACCGCCACGTTGACAGCCACGGCGTTGGACTCCGGTCCGACGGGGTAGAGCCCATGGACGACGGGCAAGCGCGGCATGCACCCGAAAGCGGCCGAAGATACCCTGTGGACCGTGCCCGGAGAGACTTCTAATCCCTTGGCCGTGGGATCGCATCCCACCCGGCTCACCAGATTTCACGCACAAGCCGGGCTGCGCGGTTAACCGTTGGGCGTCCTGACGGCAGGCCTGACAGCCACATTGACAGCCACGGCATTCCACCGGTCAGGGCATCGCCCGCGTCAGCGTCATGTCCGGGCGATGACGAACGCAAGCTCCTGGCAGGTGGCCCCTGGCCCCAGCCGGCTATCCCGGGTGCCACGACGGCGACGCGGGGCCTGCTATCCTCCTTGCCGGGCCTGCAGGCGTCAACGAACGCTGGCCGCGGGCCGAGGAGCGCCCGGCCACCAACTGGGGGGACGATAGAGATGGCGACGCATTCGCACGGCGACCACCATCACGATGCGGGTGGAGACGAGGAGGAATTCTCCCAGCTGTCCGAGATCGCGCTCCGCGTCCGGGCCCTCGAGAGCATCCTGACCGAGAAGGGTTACGTCGATCCGCTCGCGCTCGACCAGATCGTCCAGGCCTACGAAACGAAGGTCGGACCCCACAACGGAGCCCGGATCGTGGCCCACGCGTGGGCCGACCCGGCCTTCCGGGAGCGGCTCCTGCAGAACGCGAATACCGCGATCGGCGAGGTGGTCGACATCAATACGCTCGACAGCGATCTCAGGGTCGTGGAGAACACCGACCGGATCCACAACATGATCGTGTGCACCCTGTGCTCGTGCTACCCGTGGGAGGTCCTCGGCCTGCCGCCAACCTGGTACAAGGCGGCGCCCTACCGCTCGCGCGCCGTCCTCGATCCGCGCGGAATCCTGGCCGAGTTCGGCGTTCAGGTCCCGGAGGACAAGGAAGTCCGTGTCTGGGACTCCAACGCCGAGCAGCGCTTCATCGTCCTGCCCCAGCGCCCCGCCGGGACGGATGGCTGGTCCGTCGAGCAGCTCGAGGCGCTCGTCACCCGCGACTCGTTGATCGGGACCGGGCTCGCGCGCCGGCCCGACGTGGCCCCTGAAGGTGCCGCGCGATGAACGGCGTCCACGACATGGGAGGCATGCACGGGTTCGGCGCCGTCCAGCCGGAGGGCGACGAACCCACGTTCCACGCCCCCTGGGAAGGCCGTGTCTTCGGGATGTCTCGCTCGCTGGGCTACGCCGGGGCGTGGAACACGCACTCCGCGCGGGCGGCCAGAGAGTCGCTCAACCCGGTCGAGTACCTCGCAGCCAGCTACTACGAGACGATGCTGCTGACGATGCAGAAGCGACTCCTGGACCGCGGGCTGGTCGGACAGGATGAGCTCGAGGCGGGCCGCTCGCTTCGGCCAGGCCCACCGCTTGCCCGCTCGGTCTCAGGGTCGGACATCTCGCCGATCCTGTACCGGCGCAAGAAGCCGCAGTCGGCGCCCGGTCCGGCCCAGTTCAAGGTGGGCGATCGAGTTCGAGCGAAGAACATCAACCCGCCAACCCACACCCGGTTGCCCCGGTACACGCGGGGCCGTATCGGCGTCGTCGAGGCGGTGGCCGGGGTCAATGCGCTGGCCGACGCGCAAGCGCTGGGCGGTGCTGATGTTCCGCAGTGGTACTACACAGTCCTCTTCACGGGTCCGGAGCTCTGGGGCGAGGGTTCCGATCCACAATTGTCGGTCGTGATCGGCGCCGCCGAGTCCTACCTGGAGTCAGCCCCGTGACCGCGATCGACGACCCGGCGACCCGCCGCGCGGTGGAGGGCGTGCCGGGGATCCCGCGCGACGCGGAGGGGCCGGTCTTCCGTGAGCCGTGGGAAGGGCAGGCGTTCGCGATGGCGCTCACCCTTCACGATCGTGGTCTGTTCAGCTGGGCTGAATGGGCGCAGCTCCTGGCTGAGGAGATCCGGCGCGCTCAGGCGGCGGGAGATCCGGACACCGGCGAGACCTATTACCAGCACTGGTGGAACACGCTCGAGCGGGTCATCACCGAGAAGGGCGTGACCAGCACCGACACGCTGCTGCGCTATCGGGACGCCTGGGAGCGGGCGGCCAGCCGGACCCCCCATGGCAAGCCGATTGAGCTCCAGCCCGGGGACTTCGAAGGCCCCCTGGACTGCTAGGCGGCTGCGTTCGAAATCGCGCGGGCGCGCCGCGGGAGCGATCTGGCGACTGACCACACCCTGGCCGCGCCGATCCGCTGACGGCCATGTTGACAGCCACGGCGTTGGACTCCGGTCCCACGGCGTGGAGCCCGTGGATGACGGTCGCGCGCGACATGCACCGGAGGGCGTCCGGAAATACCCTGTGAACGGCGCCGGGCGAGACTTCTAGCCCCTTGGTCGAGGGTTCAAATCCCTCCCGGCTCACCACCCCAGCCATCCATCGAGGCCGACCACGTGCGCATCGACACCGTTCGCGTGATCAGGGTGCCGCTGCGGCGGACGGATCCCGGCTGGAAGACGTCGCTCTATGCCGACACCGGCATGGCGGGCTTCGTGCTGGAGGTCCGGGCGGAGGGGGCCAGCGGTCGAGGCGCCACGTCGGGCATGCCGCTCCAGCTCGCGGACGACGCGCTGGAGGCCCAGCTCCGGGACGTCGTGGCGCCCGCCCTCCAGGGTCGGGACCCCCGCCGCCGCACCGCGATCATGGCCCGCCTGCAGGCCGACGGCGTCCACCGCCGCGCGCTGATCGCCGCGGATCTCGCGCTCCACGACCTCCTGGGCCACCTCATGGGGCAGCCATGCCACGTCCTCTGGGGTGGCGCGATGCGCGCGGGGACGGACGGCGTGGCCGGCGTGGCCGGCATCGAGATCGTCCGCATGATCGGCCTCAAGACGCCCCAGGCCCTGGCCGAGGAGGCCGCCAGCCTCGTATCCCAGGGCATTCGCCACCTCAAGGTCAAGCTGTCCGGCCAGCCGAAGGCGGACGCCGACCGCCTGGCCGCCCTCTGGGATCGGGTCGGCTCGCGCCGCGACGGCGGCCCCACCCTCGCCGTGGACGCCAACGGCGCGTACGACCTGGACGGCGCCCAGGCTATGATTCCTGCGCTCCGCGCGTATGACGTCGCCATCTTCGAGCAGCCCCTGCCGCCCCGCGACCTGGACGGCCTCCGCGCGTTCACCAGGCTGAGCCCCGTCCCCGTCATGGCCGACCAGGGCGTGACCGACGTCGCCACGGCCCTCGCCGTCTGCCGCCACGAAGCCGCCCGGATGGTCGCGGTCAAGCTGACCAAGATGGGCACGGTCGACGAGTGCCGCCGCGTCGCCGAGCTCTGCGCGGCCTTTGGGGTCGAAGCCCACCTGGGCGGTTCGGCTGCCCCCGCCGCCGTCGATGTCGCCGGCGCCCACCTGGTGCTCGCGTCCGGCGCCTTCAACCCCATCGCGGAGGTGGGCGAGTTCGAGGCCGTCGAAGGCGACCCGCTCCGGGGCGCCCGAATCGAGGCAGGCTGCCTTCGGGTGACCGACGAACCAGGCTTCGGCCTCACCCTCGCCGAGGCATAACGCCTCCGCGCCCGCGCGCGTCGTGCTACGTTCCGCCCGCCGGTCGTCCCGCCCGAGGCACGACGGGTCGCACCCGCAGGGAGTGCCGCAATGCTGCTGCTGTCGAACCGGGACGTGCAGGACCTGCTGACGATGCCGGCCGGCCTCGCGGCCGTGGAGCAGGCCCAGCGCGACATCGGGGCGGGCGAGGCGCCGGGCCTCCCCCGGCTCGACGTCTACGCCCCCTCCGGCATCCCTGAGGTCCCGTACCACCGCTGGGGGATGATGGCCGGCGCCACCCGCAGTGGCGGCTACCTCGCCGTCCGCCTCAAGTCCGACATGGTCGCCTGGCCCATGGTCGCCGGGAAGCAGCGCGAGGAGAAGTGGGCCCGCCAGCCCGGGACCTTCTGCGGCTTCATCATCCTGTACAGCAGCCGCACCGCGGAGCCCGTGGCGATCCTGCCCGACGGCGTCATCCAGCACCTCCGGGTGGGCGCCGCGGCCGGCGTGGGGACCAACCTGCTCGCCCGCCGTGACGCCGAGACCCTGGGCATGATCGGCTCCGGCGGGATGGCCCGCGAGTACCTGGAGGCGTTCCGGCTCATCCGGCCCATCCGCCGCGTCCGTGTCTTCAGTCCCAGCGTGGCCAACCGCGAGCGCTACGCGGCCCAGATGGCGGCGCTCCACGGGATCGAGGTGACACCCGTGGACGATCCCCGCGAGGCCGTCCGCGGCGCGGACATCGTGGCCCTCTGCGTCTCGTCCATCGAGCGCGTCTTCGAGACCGAGTGGCTGGAGCCCGGCATGCACGTCACGGACGTGACCACGCCGTCCACCGCCCGCGACTTCGCCCGACGCGTGGACGTGGCCGCCTGGAACGGGCACCCCACGCTGGCGATGGACCCGCCGCCGGACGGGGCCGTCTACGCCCGCGGCGGCACCCTGTCGTGGGTCGCCGGCACGCCGGAGGAGCTCGCGCAGATTCCGCGCGTGCCCCTGAACCCCGCCCTGCTCGCCCTTCCCACCGTGGCGGACGTGCTGGCGGGAACGGCCCCCGGCCGGACCTCCCCCGAGCAGACCAGCTTCTTCCACAACCAGGGCCGCCAGGGCCAGCTGCTCGCGGCCCTCAGCGGCGTGGTCTACGAGGCGGCCAGGGCCAGGGGCGCGGGGCTGGAGATCCCCACGGACTGGTTCCTGGAGGACGTCCGCGACTGACGAGTGAACCCCCGGCCGCACGACCGGCGGGCCGGGCCCTAGAATCGCCGCTCAGGTTGGGCGGCCGGAGGGATGCATGGTGGAACAGCCGTACGCGGTCATCGAAGAGCGAGGCCTGCTGGTGGGCGTCCACGACGGCGTGGAGCTGCGCGCGGACGCATTCGTACCGGACGGCCCGGGTCCCTTCCCCGCCTTCGTCATGGTCCACGGCGGCGCCTTCGTCAAGGGCAACCGATCCAGCTACACGCCGTGGGGCCGCTTCCTTGCGCAACGGGGATACGCCGCGCTGTCCGCCAGCTACCGCCTGGCCGCTCCCGGGCAGCCCACCTTCCCGGAGGCGCTCTGGGACGTCAAGGCGGCGGTCCAGCACCTGCGCGGCGATGCGGCGCGCCTGCGCGTGGACTCCGCCAGGATCGGGATCATGGGCGGCTCCGCCGGCGGCAACCTGGCGGCCATGGTCGCGCTCACCGCCAACGAGCCGGCCCTCGCCAACCCGTACGACGACCCGCATCGGGCCCAGAGCGCCGCCGTCTCGGTGGTGGTGCCCATGGCCGGCCTCATGGACGCCGTCGCCTGCTGGGAGTTTGACCAGATCAGCCGCCCGCCCGGCGACCAGCCGCTGGAGCGCTACCTGGGCGGGACCCCGCTGAATCAGCGGCGCCGCTACTACGAGGCCTCGCCGGTCTTCCACGCCTCGGCGGCCAACGCGAAGGGCACGCGCTGGCTGATCACCTGGGGCGAGCGCGACGAGGTGGTCCCGCCCGCCGCCAACTCCGAGGCTTTGGTTCGCGAGCTGCAGCTGGCCGGCGCGCTGGTTCGGGTGGCTCCCATCCCCGGCGCCGGCCACTTCTGGTACATGGAGGGCGAGGTCATGGAGCCCGGCACGATCAGCGCCCAGTTTGCGCCGCGATTGCTTGGCTTCCTGCGGACCTGGAGCGGATGGTGAGCGAAGCTGGGGACGCGGGCTCGCCGCAGCCGGGCTCGGCAGAGCCCGGCCCGCAGCTGGACATCTTCGACGCCGCCGCCCGCAAGGCCGCCAACGCCCTCACCGATACTGCCATCGCACGCGTCCAGGATCCGGGCGGCAGGGTCCGCGTGGAGGACTTCCTGGCCGTCCTGGCCGCGCTCACCGGCGAGGCCACCCTGGTCGCCACGGGCGTCATGGACATCGAGGCCACGGATCTGACGCCCGGCGCGCCGGTCTTTGGGGACCCCATGAACCTGCTCCTGACGGGCGACCAGCTGGATCCCGCGGCCGCCCCCCCGGGCTCCGTGGTGGGCGTCCTGGTCCGCGAGCTGGTGCCGCATGTCGTGCCGCTCGACGCCTTCGCGGACCTGCGTGGCGCCTATGCGCGCATGGCCGCCGGCGTGGGTGCGGCCGGCTGGGGCGGCGTGGTGACGTCCGTGCCGGAGGCCAACCAGCCCCGCGTGCTCCCCATCCAGGTGGCCTACGAGCTCCGCGAAGCCGCCGGGGACGCGCTCGGCCAATCCGGCCTGCCGGCTGCCCGACGCCACGAGCTGTGCGCCCTGGCGCTGGCCAGCGGCCTCCGCCTGGCCAAGGGCGCGATCGATCCGCGCGTCGCGGTCACGCTGGCGCTGGAAGTCACGTTCGGGATGGCGAAGATGGTGCCCATGTCGCGCCGCGCCTACGAGGCGATGGCCAAGCCGGGCTGACGCCCTACCGCGTTGTGGTGGCCTCGTAGGTGAGGCCCAGCACCACGTCCCGCGCGAAGGTGGTGCGGAACGTCGCCGTCCGGCCGTCGACGATGACCCCCGCGCTGGCCGCGCTGATCCGGAAGCCGGCCGGGACGCGGATGGTCACGCTCAGCGGCGCCGCCAGCAGCCCGGGCTGCTTCTGGATGGTCACGCGGTACTGGCCGGCGCCGCCGGTGGCGCTCACGTCCGCGGCGTAGGGGCTGGTCCACGCGTAGCGCAGGCCGGTCCTGCCCGGCGGCACCCGCAGGTAGACGCCAAAGACGGCCCGCCCGGCCTCCCAGCCCGCGAAGGACGGCGCCGTCAGCTTGGGCGTGCTGCCACCGGCCAGCGACTCGATCCGGCTGCGCTCCGGGACCAGCAGGCGGAAGTACATGCCCAGCACGCGCAGGTCCTTGAGCGACGCGATGTCGCGATAGGGCTTGCCGGCCGCGCTATCAATCAGGTTCTCCCAGGTGACGTCCAGGGTGTTCCGGGCGTTGCCCACCGCGTCGATCTCCACGTCCAGCGCCAGCGAGCGCGTGGTCACGGCGTTGAGCTTGGAGACGGGCGTGACGTTGGCATCTACCGCGTACAGGTAGTCGCCCGGGTCGGCGCGGACCCCGCCGCCAAAGCCGGCGTCCGCCACGAACGCCTGGTCCGCGGCGTCCTTGCACCAGGCCAGCAGGAGATGCTCGGCGCCAATGGTGTCCGCCTGCTCCAGGGCCCGGCTCCACTGCGCCGAGGGCAGGGCGAGCAGCGCGCCCAGCAGGTGGTCGGCCAGCACCGAGAGGAACGCCTTGCGGTTCTCGCCCGGCACGCGTGCCGACCGCGTCAGCTGGAGCACCTTGAGCCGTGCCTCGCCCGCCGCAATGGTGGTGGCGTACTCGGGGATGGCCACGGGGCCGGTCACCTTGAGCAGCGCGTCGATGGTGTCCGTGGTGATCGCCAGCACGCCGTCGATCCGGGTGTCGCCCGTCTGATTCGCGTAGAGGCGGATCGCGTCCCGGGCGCTGATGGGGAAGTCCGGTGACCAGTTGGCGTCGGCCAGCTCCCAGGGTCGCCCCACGCCCACCAGGTAGTCCACGAGCTGATCCGGCGGCCGGATGACCGGGTAGTCCCACGGCAGGTCAACCGTGTCGATGTCGCTGAAGACCCGCTCCGTGATCTGGCCCCTGTCGAACGTGACCAGGCCAAAGGAGCCGATGAAGCCGCCAGTTGGCCGCAGCTCGTCCGGGTTCTGCGTCAGCACCAGGTAGCGCCGGGGCCCGTCCCAGCCCAGGATGGCCGGCAGCCGACCGCTGGCCGCGGCGTAGGTGTCCAGCCACGGCCCGTACCTGGCCAGCGGATCCAGCATGGCGTCGCGCGCGCGCTGGACCTCGCCCAGGAACCCGTCCGGCAGGCCGGCCAGCACGGCTCGGGCGTGGTTCACGGCTCGGGCCGCGGCCTGGGCCTGCTCGTGGCTGGCGGCCATGAGCCCGGTGAGCCGCGCCAGGGTCGACGGCTGGTCCGCGGCCACCACCTGGCCCAGCGCCGCCACCTGGTCTGGCGCGGTCGGCTGGCCGCCGGCAGCGCCGGCAGCGCCGGCAGCGCCGGCCGCGGGCTGGGGCCCGGTGGTCTCCACGAAGCGCCGGGCGATCTCCACCGCGGCATCGGCGGCGTCAAACAGGTCCGCCGCGGCCGAAGCGATGCCGTCCACGCCGCGCACGTTGGCGGCGGTCAGGGGGAAGGCGCGGGCCACGGCCACCAGGGGATCCGAGGCCAGCAGGTGCGCCAGCGGCTGGTAGCGCGCGCGGCCAGCGACCAGATCCGCGGCCAGCGCGTCGACCGTGACCCGATCGATGGATGGGCCGGCGTCCTGGGCCCGCCTGGCCACGGATGCCAGGTCGGTGCGCAGCGCCCTGGCATCGTCGAGGGCTGGGGCGTAGCGGACCACGGCCAGCGTGGCCCCGGCACCCGCGAGGAGGGCCAACAGGATCAGGACGCCGAGGCCAATGGCGGCGAGGCCGCGGGGACCAGGCCAGCGCCGGCGCCCGCGCCGGGCCGGCATGTCGGTCACCGAGCCGGGACGGCAATCACCACGAACCGCGGCGCCGTCGCTACGTAGGAGGTGGACGTCTGGAGCGTCAGCTGCTCCGCGGGCGTGGGCGACAGGTACTTCAGCGCGTCCCAGGCCACCTTGGGCAGGACCTGGGTGACGACGTAGGTGCGTGACGTGCCATCCACCAGGTCCAGCGTGATGGCGTCACCAACCTGGCTATTCCAGAGGGTCAGGAACATCCCCGCCTGCGCGTGGGCGTAGATGTAGATGTTGGAGCCGCCGCCCGGCCAGGCCGACGACGGGTAGTGGGCCGCCTTCCCGATGGGCGCGTCGATCCCGTCACCCTCCACGATGGCCAGGTCGATGCCCAGGCAGGCGATGGTGATCCGGGTGGCACGGATGCCGGCCTGGGCGGGGGTGACCGCGGGGGAGAGGGTGGTGGGCGGCGTGGCGCCCGGCCCCGCCGTGGCGCCCGGCTTGGTGGGCCCGGCACTCGTGGGCACCGGGATGAGGTCCAGGTTGCTGAACCCGGGTGTTGGCGCCGTGGCCTCTGTTGGCCCCGGGGTTGCCTGGCCCGCATGGCCCAGCGAGTCGTCTCCATTGGCCAGCAGCAGGCCGCCCGCCCCCAGGATCAGGACGGCGAGGAGCACCAGGACGGCGTGCGGCAGGCCCTTCCGGGCCGGTCGGCGCATCAGCGTGGTCTTGCGTTCAGTTCTTGCCGCGGGCGCTGGGTCAGCGGCGCCCGCCTAGCGCAACATGGCGGAGCATCAACAGACTCCCCAGGCCAAACAGGACGACCGCCACCAGCCCCACGGTGCTGGGGAGCGACGGTTCGTCCTCGATGGCCGACGTCCTGGGCAGCCCGGCCTCGGGGACCCTAAGGAGGAGGGCCGCGCTGGTGATGCCACCGACGGTCACGTGGACTTGGCGGAGGCCGGGTTCCCGGCTGAGCTGCACGAAGGCGTGGGCATGGCCCTGGGCGTCGGTCTCGGCGTCCACCGCCGTGAACTGGTCGGTCGCGACTTCCGCGTAGACCACGGCCTGCATCCGGGGCGTTGCTCCCCGATCCACCGCGTAGACCAGGCCGGTGCCGCCGTTCGCCGCGGCGGACGTCACGGCGTACGTGATGGACCCGGCCGCGATGGGCTTGCCGGTGCTGGCATCCCCGGTGTTGGCACCGTTCCCCAGGATCCAGGAGGCGGGCTGCCCGGCGAGGGGCTGCCCGCCCGCATCCAGGACGGTTGCCTCGATCATCACGGGGTTGCAGCAGACCACCACGGTGCCCGGGCCGGTCAAGGTGACGGTGGCGACGTTGCCCGAGTAGCCAAGGGCCGTGGTGGACGCACCCAGCACGAGGGCCGAGGCGGCAAGGCCTGCCAATCCATGGGTTAACCTGCGCACTCGATTGTCCATGAACGTGATCCCCCCGTCCGGCTCTCCCCTTGGGCGATTCGGATTCAGATTACACCAAGCTAGTGACTCTATCATACCTTAAGCACGGCCCGGGCGAATAGGCCACATGGCCCCAACTGGGGTGCCGGTCCGTTGATGCATGGTCGGATATGAGAGCATCGGGCTGTAGTCCCCGACCTTCAGTCGGCGTCGGGACCACGGCCCGCTGACACGGGTCCTCGGCACGACTTGGCGGAGGCGTCGGCGCATGCGGATTGGTCGCTCCTGCTGATGGGCCCGGCCGTCGCGGTCGTGGACCTGCACTGCCACACCAGCGCCAGCTTTGATTCGCTGGCCGCGGCGGAGCACGTGCTCCAGGCGGCGGTCGCCCGCGGCCTGACGCACCTGGCCATCACCGATCACGACACCATTGACGGCGCGCTTCGGGCCCGTGACGCGGCACCCGCCGGCCTCAGGGTCCTGGTTGGACAGGAAGTCCGCACGCGGCAGGGCGACCTCATCTGCGTCTTCCTGGAGACGCCCATCCCGGCCGGGCTGCCGGTCCTGGAGGCCATCCAGGCCGCCCGCGACCAGGGCGCCCTGGTGGGCATGCCGCATCCCTATGACCGGGCCCGGGCCTCCCTGCTGGCGACCGGCGACCTGGCCGCCGCCGAAGTCCAGGCGCTGGCGGCGGGCGTTGACTGGGTGGAGGCCTGCAACGCCCGGATCCTGCGCGAGGGCGACAACCGCCGGGCCGCGGCGTTTGCCCGCACGCACAACGTGCCAGGCGTCTCCGTGAGCGACGCGCACTCGGTCATGGAGGTTGGGCTGGTCAGCACCACCCTCCTGGGCGATCCCTCCACCCCTGCCGGCCTGCTCGCCGCGCTGCGCACCCCAGTGGCCGGCCACGCACCGGATCCGGGCGCGGGATATGCCCGGACCCTGCTGGCCCGGCTGGCCCGGCGATGACCTCCCAGCCCGGCGGCGCGCCGGCACCCGAGACCCAGCCGGACCCGGCCACCCAGCCGGACCCAGCCACCCAGCCGGCCGGGCCGGCCGATTGCCCGTACCTGGGCGTGCTGGACGATGCGCGGACGCATTTCAGCTTCACCACCGTTGACCATCGCTGCTTCAGCGCATCCAAGTCGCGCGAGATCGACGTGGCGCACCAGGCGGCCATGTGCCTTGGTGCCTCGTACGCGACGTGTGCGCGCTATGTCCCCATGCCCATGCCGGGGTCATCCGCGCGGCGGCCGGGTTCCGGCCGGGCGCGCCTCGTGGCGTTTGCGCTGATGGGCCTGCTCGTCGTGATCGTGGTGGTCGGCATGGTGTACGTGGTCCCGCAGACCTGACGCCGCGGGGGCAACCCGCCCCGCCAGGCTCAGCGGCGGCGCGACACCAGGACGCCGGCCAGGACCAGCGCGATGAGCGCCCCGGTGGCATCGATGCCCACATCCGTCAGCGCCGCGTGTCGGCCCACCACCTGGCCCTGGTGGATCTCGTCGGTGGCCGCGTAGAGCACCGCGAGGAGCATGGCCGCCACCCCCGGCCGGCGCACGGGCGTGGACCTGGCCATGGCGCGGCGGATGCTGAGCGCCAGGATGCCAAAGACCCCCATGTGGCCCAGCTTGCGGACCACGAAGTCCGTCCCCGCGTCCGGCACAAAGCGGAGATCGGGCTGGGCGGAGAGCACGAAGATCAGCGCCGCCCACGCGATCACGGGCAGCCAGGCGACCAGGAGCCGCCGAGCGCCGACCCGCCGCGGCTCGGCCATCAACGCGCCGCCGGAAGAGCCCTTGTCCATGCCACAGGATAGGCTCGCCCGTCGTCCCGTCGTCCGCCCTCGGGACGCGGAATGGACCGGATATCATTCAACCGCGCTGCGGTTCAGTTTCTCCAGGAGGCTGGCCGATGCGCGCGGGGGGTTCTTGCCTTGCATCAAACTACGGGGACGTCCGCGCCGCAGGGCCCGGCTTCCGACAACGCCCAACAGGGGCTCTGGTGGTTGAGCGCACGCCGGCTTGCCGCATGGGTCCTGGTGGACGTCCTGGCCAGCCTGATCGCCAGCCTGGTCACGGTGGCCAACCGTTTCGAGACGCTGGACGTGGAAACGTACCGGGTCCTCCTGCCGTGGGTCCTGCTGCCGGTGATCATGTTCCCGGCGGCAAACCTGCTCTCGGGTGTCTACCAGCTCTCGTGGCGCAGGCTGGCGACCAGGAGTGTCCTCCACCTGGCGGCATCGGTGACCATCACCATGGTCATCGAGGTCCTGCTCTTCTACGCCGTGGTCACTCCCGCCGGCCTTGCGGGAGCGGCGGGGTTCCCGCGGTCCTACTGGCTGGTCCAGGCGGTTGACTTTGTGGCCCTCGCTCTGGCCAGCCGGACCCTGCGCGTCACGCTGGAGCGACGATACCGTGCCCAGTTCCGGGACCGGCGGCACGGCACCCGGACCCTGCTCTACGGCGCCGGTGAAGCCGGCGTCGCGGTGCTTGCCGAGTCCAGCGCCAGCCCGGCGCCCGGCATGTATCCGGTGGGGTTCCTGGACGACGACATGCGCCTCCGGGGACAGCACGTCGCGGGCCTGCGCGTCTACGGCAACTACGCCAACCTGCAGCAGACGGCGCTGCGCCTGCAGGCCACCAACGTGCTCATCACCATGCCCAGAGCCGACGGGAACGCGGTGCGACGCGTGGTGCACGCGGCGGCGGCCGCCGGGCTCTCCATCAAGACGCTGCCCTCCATCGGCGAGCTGATCCGCGGCAGCCTGAGCCCCGCCCGCTCGCGCACCCTGAACCTGGAGGACCTGCTGCGCCGGCCGATCAGCCCCCTGGATCGCCAGCGGACCCGGGACCTCGTGGGCGGGAAGCGCGTGCTGGTCACCGGGGCGGCCGGCTCCATCGGCAGCGAGATCCTGCGCCAGGTGCTGGACGCCGGACCCTCGTTGATCGTCGCCTTTGACCAGGCCGAGAGCCCCCTCTACGAGTTGGAGCGCGAGATCCTGGACCGGATCGCCGACGCCGGCGGCGTCGCGCCCGCCGTGGCCATCGAGCTGGGCTCCGTCTCCGACGGCGCTCGGCTGGACGACCTCTTTGCGCGCCACACGGTCGACGTCGTCATCCACGCCGCCGCCTACAAGCACGTGCCCATGCTGGAGAGGCACCCGTCCGAGGCGGTGGTCACGAATCTGGGCGGCACGCTGGAGCTGCTGCAGCGCGCCCGGACGGCCGGGGTCTCGCGGTTTGTCCTGATCTCCACCGACAAGGCCGTGGATCCAACCAGCGTCATGGGCGCCACCAAGCGGCTTGCCGAGATGGCCATGGTGGCCGCCGGCCGGCGGACCGGCTGGGGGGCCGTGGGGGTCCGTTTTGGCAACGTCCTGGGATCCGCCGGGAGCGTGGTCCCCATCTTCCAGCGGCAGATTGCCCGCGGCGCCCCGCTGACCATCACCCACCTGGACGCCACCCGCTTCTTTATGACCATCCCGGAGGCGTCCAGCCTGGTCCTGGCGGCCGCGTCCATGGGCGGCTCGGGCAGAACCTACATCCTGAAGATGGGGGAGCCCGTCCGGATCGTGGACCTGGCCAGGGACGTCATCCGCCTGGCCGGGCTCACCGAGCACGATGTGGAGATCAAGTACACGGGCCTGCGGCCGGGGGAACGCCTCCACGAGACGCTCTTCTACGAGGCCGAGGCCGTGGAGCCCACCGCCGACGACCGCATCCTGGGAGCCATGCTCAAGGACCCACCGTTGCACACGCTGGTTCGCCTGCGGTCCTTCGTGGACCAGGCCCGGCAGCGGCGCGTCACGGGCGATGAAGTGCTCGAATTGGCACGAGAGCTGGCGGGATAAAGTATGACGGAGCCCGCGTCGGATAGGGCGACGGGCCGGCCCATGCGGAACCATGCCTGCTCTGCGCCAAATGGGGGACTCCGATGAAGCCACTGGTCATCGTCGGTTCGGGCGGCTTCGCCCGTGAAGTGCTCGACGTGGTCGAGGCTATCAACGCGGTGCAAGAGCGCTGGAATTTCCTGGGCTTCCTGGACGATCACAAGTCAGAGGATCCGCTTGTCACCTCGCGTGGCGCGGCGATTCTCGGGCCTTCCCAGTTGCTGACCGAACTCGCTTGCGAGTACGTGATCGCGATTGCAGATCCGGCTGCCCGGGAGCGGATCGATACACTGGCGACGGGCGCGGGTCGGGAGGCTGCGACGCTCGTCCACCCTGGCGCGACGATCGGCAGCGTAAACTCGATCAGTCCCGGTCTCATCGCAACGGCCGGATCGTGCGTCACGACCAACGTCCAGATCGGGCGGCACGTCCACCTCAATCTGGGCTCGACCGTCGGTCATGACGTGGTACTCGGACCCTACGTGACGATCAACCCCGGCGCACACATCAGCGGGAACGTCACGCTCGAGGACGGCGTCACCATCGGCACCGGCGCATCGGTCATCCAGGGACTCAAGGTGGGTCGTCGGTCATTCGTGGGAGCAGGGGCTGTCGTGACGAAAGATGTCGCACCGGGACTCGTTGTGGTCGGTATTCCGGCCCGGCCGCTCGCCCGATGAGCGATGCGGTAGCGGGAGCCCCGGCAGGCGACCGGCAGATCACCTTCCTCCGCCCGTTCATGCCGCCGTATGCGGCGGTTGAGGCCCGGTTCCGCGAGGCGTACGCGTCCGGCATGGTGACCAAGGGCCGCGAGCTCGATCGGTTCGAGACGGCGGCGGCCGAGTATCTCGACGTCGAGGATGTCGTTGCCGTCAGCAGTTGCACGCTGGGCCTGACGCTGGTCCATCGCGCCCTGGGCCTCGCCGGGGAGGTGATCGTCCCCAGCTTCACATTCATGGCCACGGTCAGCTCGCTGGTCTGGGCCGGCTGTGAGCCGGTCTTCGTGGACATCGATCCCGAGACCTGGGTGGTTGACCTGGCTCGCATCGAGGCGGCGATCACCCCGCGGACCTCGGCCATCGTGGCGGTCCACCTGTATGGCGCCCCGGCGCCCGTTCAGGAGTTGGAGGTGCTGGCGACCAGGCACGGCATCCAGCTGATCTTCGACGCCGCGCACGGGTTTGGATCGCTCCACCGCGGACATCGCCTGGGTGGCGGTGGCGCGGCGGAGGTCTTCTCCACCAGCCCAACCAAGCTGCTCGTCACCGGCGAGGGCGGCGTGGTGGCCACCAACGATCCCGCGCTTGCGGCAGAGCTCCGCGTCCTGCGTGAGTACGGCAATCCGGGTGACTACGACAGCCGTTCCGCGGGCACCAATGCGCGAATGCCGGAGATCGCAGCCATCATGGGGCACGAGGGGCTGGCGACGCTGGAGATGAACGCGACCCGCCGGAATGAGATCGCGGCGCGGTACACGGAGCGCCTATCCGCCGTTCCCGGCATCCGGTTCCAGCGGATCGCCGCCGGGGATCGGTCGTCCTACAAGGACTTTTCCATCGTGGTCATGCCGGAGGAGCTCGGCGCCACGCGTGACCAGCTGGTGGCCTTCCTGACCGCGCGCGGGATCGAGACGCGCAACTACTACGTGCCTCCGGTTCATCGCCATCAGGCCTATCGCGAAGTCGGTGCCCGGTATGACGCCGTGCTGCCTACCACGGACTGGATCTCGGAGCGCATCACCAGCCTGCCGATCTGGACCGGGCTCACGGACGACGACGTGGACTACGTCTGTCGGTCCATCTCCGAGTTCGCAGATTCCGTGGCATCCAAGCCGGGCTGATCGTCGGTCGCCGAGGGCGGCGTGGCGCCCGTCTCCGGAACCGTTGCGAGCGGATCGTCCGTGGGGTGCCCGCCCACCCCTCGCCCAAAGGCCACCACCCCGACGGTCCTCACGATGATCTCGAGGTCCAGTCGCACGGATTGGCGCTCGACGTAGCGGAGATCCCAGGCGATTCGCTCGCCCCATGACAGCTCGTTCCGGCCGTTGACCTGGGCCAGGCCCGTGATCCCGGGGCGGACGGCCAGGCGACCCCGCTGGACCTCGTCGTAGCGGGCGACCTGGTAGGCGAGCGTGGGCCGCGGGCCCACGATGCTCATCTCGCCCCGCAGGACGTTGATGAGCTGGGGGAGCTCATCGAGCGAGGTTCGGCGGAGCACGCGGCCCACCGCCGTGATCCGGGAGGCATCCGGGTAGAGCGGGTTTGGGCCGTCCAGCATGGAGCGGAACTTGTAGGCGATGAAGGGCCGGCCATCCCGGCCAATTCGCTCCTGTCGGAAGAAGATTGGACCCCCGTCGTCGGCGCGGATCGCGAGGGCGCAGGCCGCACCAACCACCGCGGCCGGAACTGCGCCGAGCGCGAGCAGCGCCAGGTCAACGGCGCGCTTGCCGCGGAAGGGCCCCCGCGGGCGTTCAGCCGAGGATGTCACCCCCGTCCGGCTTCAAGGTAGTCAGCCAGCCGGCTGCCCAGCACGGCCGTGTCGTGGTGCGCCCGGACGTAGTCGAGGCCGCGCCGGCCCATGGCGTCCAGTTCGTCCTGTGGCAGCTCGCTCATCCGGCGCAGGGCTGCCGCCAGGGCTTCAGGATCCTCGGGTAGAACCGTGAACCCTGCGCGGTGCTCCGCGACCGGGTCAGATGCGGTTTCGCAGGCAAAGACCACGGGCTTGCGGTTTGCCATGTAGTCAAACAGCTTGTTGAAGCTCATCCCGTACCGGTAGATGGGCGTTCGCAGAACCTGGACGAGGCCGGCATCGACCGCTGCGAGCAGGACGGGGACGTGGCGCTTGGCGACAGGGTCGGCGAAGGAGACGTTCTTGAGGCCGAGTTCCGCCGCCCGCTCCACCAGCGCCGCCTTCTCCGGGCCGTCGCCGACCAGGAGCAGACGAACCCGGCTATCCGGACCTTTCTGCAGGATTCGCGCTGCTTCTAGCGCGGTCGAGAGGTTGTTCGCGCGGCCGTGCGCACCCAGGTAGACACAGATCCAGGCGTTTGCTGCGCGCCAGGCTGCAAGGCATTCGGGTAACTGGGGCTGAGGCCCCAGCGACACGACAGGGCGTGAGAGGTCGACGCCGTTGGGCAGATAGAGCAATGGACCGGGATGCAAAGCCCGTTCCCGCAGATAGGCGTCCATGCCGGGCAGGAGCGAGATGACCCCATCCCCGTGCGTCATGAGGAACGACTCGATCCGGCGCAGCGCCCGTGCCTGGGCCGAACCCTCGCGCAAGGCGCCCATATCGATGAGCGTCTGTGGCCAGAGGTCGCGAACCTCGAAGAAGAACTTGGCCCGTCGAAGTCTGGCCATGAGATAGCCGGCCGCGGCCGCCAACGGGTGCACGGTCGAGCCGATGACGGCGTTGGGCCGCCCGAATCGAGCCTGGACGAGGACCGCCAGAACGGCAAACGAGATCATGTTCAGGAAGCGCCGGGCCGAGTTGCCACCGTAGGCGGGACCCCGGATCCAGACGTACCGGATGCTCTCGACCATCTCGGTCCGGTACAGGCGCATCCGCGGGATGGCTTCAGCCGCACCCCCGAAGTGGCTGATGGACGACGCGAAGATCGTGACGGCATAACCCCTGAGGTAGAGTTGCTGCGCGAGATCATGGTGGCGCGTGCCGCCGCCGCGCCGGGGCGGCCCGGCATAGTGGTTCACAATCCAGACATGGCGCCGCGAGGAGGTATCAGCATTTCGCAGCATGCAGGCATGATCGCACGGCATGTCTTATCGGTGACTTCGGAGGCACACGCTGCCGAGTATTCACGTGGGTTCCGCGCGAGCGTCGGGGATCTACGGAAGGAAGCATCCAGATCTTGACCGGTTCTTCACTTGGCTGACAGGTTCTCGACGCAGCTCCTGGACCCGCGATCCTCGCCTGAGTGGGACGAGTTCATTGACCGAGCCGATCAGGGCACGGTCTTTCACAGCACCTCCTGGCTGACGGCATGGGCGGCAGAAGTCTCGATCCTCGTGATCAGGGATCGAGATGGGGCGATTGCCGGTGGCTTGCCGCTCGTGCGGCGGCCAATTGGTTGGTATCTCGCCTACCGACTCCCACCGTTGTGCCCATATGCTGGCATCGTCCTGGGTCCGCCTTTGTCGGCGAAACTGGTCACCCAACACGCCGAGCAGAAGGACAAGGCGCTAGCGCTGCTCGACGGCATTCCAGAAGCCGCCATGGTGCGGTTTCCACTTCACCACAGCAATCGCGACACCCAGCCCTACCAGTGGCGCAACTACAAGGTCACGGTCTCCTCCACCTATGTCATCGACGCTGGCGCACAGATCCACGAGGTGCGCGGTGCGATCGACGCGAAGCAGCGGAACATCGTGCGCAAGGCAGAGGAGCATGGGCTGAGCGTCTGGACGACGGATGACATCGACCAGTTTCTGCCCTTGAATCGCATGACATTTGAGCGTCAAGGGCTCGCCCCACGGCTCACAGATGACCGCTACCGGCAGTTATGGTCGCGGGCCGCCAGAGCGAAGGGCACGATCTACCTCAGCGGCAAGTTCCCCAACGCGCACGCGGGCGCCGTGGTTGTGCACGACCGCCGCTGCAGCTACCTACTGATGAGCGGCGGCGACCCGGCCACCAGGAGCCTCGGAGGCGGATCTCTCATCCTTTGGCGGGCCATTGGGGATGCGCTGGCGCAGGGTCGGAGCTTCGACTTCGAGGGCTCGTCCCTCCCCGGTGTTGAGCAGTTCTATCGGAGTTGGGGGGGGGCCGTCTCGTGCCGATCTTCCATGCAGAACAGGTGAATTCCTGGCTACTGCGCATCCTGCGGAGCTGGCAGCAGTCCTAGTTGATCCGCACTGTGGGCGCGGGCTTGGGCCGGCATCAGTAAGAGGCCTGTAATCCTACTGCGCCACGCAGGTGAGACCGGCGGCGGTACGCGCTTCTTTGCGATGCCCCAAGGCCAGCCCAATCTAGGCGTTCGGCACCAAAGCATCATCTACTACGGCAGCTATCAACTCCTCGTACTCGGCCTGCCGGCGGGCTCCAAGCAGCGAACTGTTGTGCGCGAGGAGGACGGCGTTCCCACCATGCCGGCGACAGGCCTTCACGAGACCCAGCGTTCGACGCGCAGCTTCATCCGGCTTGAGGTGCATGTACCAGTAGGTGGCGTCCATCACCACGAGCGGGCGCTCACGGAGGGCGAGCTTCTTGCGGGAACGGAGGTCGAAGACGGGGTACTCGCGGCACGTCCCCATCCGGAAGCCGACTTGCTGGGCGTGACCGAGGGTTGAGTCGTAGTCCAACCCAGCCGCGGCCTGTGCTCTCCAAGTCTCCGGGTTTCTGAACCGCAGGTAGTGCTGGCGCACGCCCCAGGCAGGCTGATCAAAGCCACATGCCAGACAGGCAGAGCGAAGGGAGTCCATCTCCGTCTGCATGTGTTCGGGCGAGAGGTAGCTGTCGTAACTTGCATGGAGACCGATCTCGTGGCCGCGGTCACTGATCCTCCTCAGGAGGTTCATGATCGCTGGGTCGGTCAGGCGATACTGCCCATCGAGCGGGTGTGTCCCACCGTTGGCCATGAAGTAGAAGGCGCTCCGCAACCCGTGCTTCTCGCTCGTATCCATAAGCAGATCAAACGTGTTGAACGGATCTCGATCAACACGGCCGTGGCGGGCATCGACGAACGCGAGAGCGCGACGGCAGGCAAGCGCTGGATCTCCTCGTCGCAGGAGATCGCCCGCTAGGCCATGGGCCACAGCACGACCCGTTTGCCCCGTCGCGGCCCACGGTCGATCTACGTCATGGGTGAGTCGGATCTGGAAGTTGGGTGGACGACGTTGAAGCGTCGGCCAGAGTGATCGGATCGCCTCCCAGAGCAGGTCAAGGTACTCGTCTGCGATCGGGCGCTCCAGGAAGCCGCCAAGAACTGCGAGGGAGTCTTCCGCTCGGAACCGGTCGTGTTCATCGCGCGACCCTCGCACCAACTCCTCATACCCTGAGATGAGAAAGAAGATGCCGCCAAGGACATCGATGTTGAGGGCAATGCCGGATGGCGTACAACGACCGGCAACCCCCGATTCCTCGGCTCCAGGGTAGAGGACGGGCAGCATCGCCCGATCCTGGCCCACCAAGGTTCCGGGTCCGTGATTGCCCGACCCGGCGGTAGGTCCAAGTGAGGGATCCACGCGGCGAAGCGGGAGGGCTGGCATGGACCGCTCCGAGAGCCAGTCACTGGGCGCAGTCGCGAAGAGCCCATCGGAGATCATCAGAGACTTCGCCTCTCCGTCGCCAGCCAGCTGGATCTCGACGTCCTTAGTCCGATCCAGGCGCAGTTCGTAGGCGAGACCGAGCCACTCGGACACGACGACATCAAAGACGTAGCGGCGCTCGGCGGGGTAGTTCTCGGGTGCGCTGATAAGTAGCATCGGGCCGTCCTTCAGACGGGAAACGTCAGGCATTAAGCATGGAGCCGGGCGCGCCCTCAGACGGCACCGGCGCGGAACCGGTAGGGCCCGTTCCGGGATTGCGACCCGTGGTCCGGGTCAATCCGGGCTCCCAGCGACGGGATCTGGAGCAGCCACGGCGGGCGGCTCCCTCCGGGCGGGCGTCCGGCTCCCGCTGGAGGATCGCCGCCGCCTGGAGGACGGTCGCAAGGCTGTTAGCACGGCCATGGGAGCCGAGGTAGACACAGGTCCAGGCGGTTGCCAGCGCGCCACGTCGCGAGGCGCGCTGGCAACGCGGTCCCGGACCCCGGCGACGATCCGGGGGGGGGGCGCCAGGTCGACGCCGTTGGGCAGGTACAGGAGCGACATCGGACGCAGGCCGCGTTCCTGAAGGTACGACTCCACGCCGGGCAGGAGCGTGATGACCCCGTCCCCGCGGGTCACCAGGAAGGCCTCGATCCAGCGCAGTGCGCGCGCCTGGGCCGAACCCTCGCGCAAGGCGCCCATATCGATGAGCGTCTGCGGCCAGAGGTCACGAACCTCGAAGAAGAACCTGGCCCCACGAAGTCTGGCCATCAGATAAGCGGCGGCGGCCGCCAACGGGTGCACCGTCCAGCCGATCACAGCGCTGGGCCGCTGGAACCGGGCCTGAACGACCAGCGCGAGCATGGCGAAGGAGACCATGTTCAGGAAGCGCCGGCCCGAGTTCCCACCGTAGGCGGGACCCCGGATCCAGACATACCTGACGTCTTCGACCATCTCGGTCCGGTACAGGCGCATGTGCGGGATGGCTTCAGCCGGACCCCCCAAAGTGGCTTACGGACGACGCGAAGATCGTGACGGCGTGACCCCTGAGGTGGAGTTGCCGCGCCAGATCGTGGTGGCGTGTCCCGCCGCCGCGCCTGGGCGGACCAGCGTAGTGATTCACAATCCACAGGTTGCGGCGCGGAGAGGTATCAACGGTCCGCGGCATGCAGGCATGGTCCCACGAAGGGGGCTGGGACTTGACCGTTGTCTCGTGGCGCTCAGTCAAGTGGCTTTCGGGCCTCCACGCGCAGAAGGGGACAATCCCATTCCGACTCAAGTTGACCCAGATCCGGACACTCGCCCTCGTGGATCCGGGCCCAACGGATGTCGGTGAAACCGACTTCCTCAAGAATCCAGGTCAGACTCGGTTTGTCGAACAGTTGTTGGATACCGCCACGCCGAAACAGCCTCACCGACAACTTGGTGTGCTCCCCTGCGACATGCTCCAGGAACCTCGCGGCACGCTGGACCGCCCAAGGGGTTGAGTCAGCGCCGGCCTCTGCCGAATACACCGCGATCATCGCCGCGATGTCCGTCTGGCACAAGCGGATGACCCCACCGGGTGCAAGAACGCGACGGCACTCTCTCAGGCACCGAATCGTCTCGTCAAGGCTCAGGTACTCGAACGCGTACTGGCTGAAGATGTACGACGCTGAGCTATCCCTCACGGGGAGTGGAACTCTTCGAAGGTCCCAAGCGATGAGGTCCTTGGGGTAGTTTCTCAGCGTCGCTGGCAGAGCACGACCAACAACTGGCAGAGCACGGAGCCAAAGGGCCTTCGTGAATGGCCCACCGTCAAGGTTCGCCCAGTCAGCCTTCCAGCGGGTGCCGCACCCGAGGTTCAGTTTGATCAGGTCGGTCATTGGCTATGGCCCCCTCGCACTCCCTTGACCACGGCGATCCCCAGTGGCCTTCTCGAAGGCATTGATAAGCGTTCGCCGGACGTGATCTGCGGCAGCCCTTCTCCTCGGAGGTCGTTCTCATTCCCAGACAACTGCACCCGGCGCTGAGCCGCGACGACGTGGCTCGACCGGGCTCGTCGCGGAACCCAACTAACTGTAGCCCACCCTGATCTTGCTCCGGAGCCAACGATGCTCCATGCCCCGCCGTTCAGCAGCATCCATGACCGCGATCCCCCGCTCGGCGACGATGTGGTCGAGGAGGGTTGAAACAGGGACGAACCAGCCGTTCTTTGCCGCGAGCCGCTCCATCAGCACCCGAAACCGCCGGTCAACCGTGCCGTCGCGGGCGAAGCCGGATGCAAAGTGCGTGTACATGATGCAGGCGCTGCCGGCTGCCTCGAGGCGGTCCTGGTTCTGTTCCGAAACGCAGGCTGTGAAGGCATCGACGTCCCGACCCTCAGAAGACGCAAACCAAGCCCTGACGTATGGCCGATGCGGATCGTGGTAGGGCATTGCAGGACAGGATGCCAACGTATCGATGTCGGCGTAGGTGAAATTGCGGACGTAGCGCACTCTGGATTGGCAGAGGTCGCCCCAGAACAGGGGGTCGCCCTCGCGGTGGCCGCGAAATTCGCCTCGCCGACGTCCACGGGTCAGGAGGTTGTAGGCGAGTCGCGATGCTCCATCCAGGCGGGCATCGCCCCAGTAGATGGAGTCGAGACATCCAGAGTGGTTGGCAAGTGCGGAAGGATCCTGACCGTAGATCTGGCGGAAGCGATCCAACGACTGGACCACGATGTCCCGCGGCGCCGTGGTCGGCGCGGCCCCATGCGATCCAATCTCAAACCCCGCGGCCTGCAATCCCAGCGTCCACTTTCGGTACCCTGGATCCTCGCAGGTGGCACCGCCGATCACCGGCTGCCCGACACCTGCCACGGCCCAGACGGACTTCGTCGTCCGCAGACCGAGGGACTCGAGCAGTTCGTAGACGGGCGCCACATTCTCGACAGTCGCCAGATCGGTGTCGTCAAAAACGGAGAACGCGAAGCTCTTGCCACCCGGCCACCGGATCGGCTCACTCCCACCCATTCGCACCCCTCCCTCGCGGCAGACCCCAAGTCCCAGTGCTCTGGACACGAACAACTCGTCCCGACGATGTCCAATGCCCCATCATAGGGACCGTCGGCGCGGGCACATTCGCCGTTCTGGGCGGCCTCAAGTTCCGAGCCGAAGAATGGATGCAGGTGCCGAACTCCGCCATCTCGGATGCTCCGAGCCTCGGCCGCTCGTCGAGTACAAGCCGGTCCCGCGTCGGATGAACCGGGCCGCCTCCGGGCGTGTGGCGCTCACGCGGATCGAGTACGACCCGGTGGCATGGGATGCAATCGTGGCCGACCATCCGGAGGCCGAAGTCTTCCACGGCGCGCCGTGGCTCGACTATCTCGCCGCGACGCAAGGCGCCGAACCCGTTGTTGCCGTGGTGACCGATGCCGGACGTGCCGTCGGGTACTTCGTCGGTGCCATCGTCAGACGCTTCGGTCTCAGGATCCTCGGCAGTCCATTGCGCGGGTGGGCGACGATGTACATGGGGTTCCTGCTCGAGCAGGGGTTCGACCGACGTGCCGCAGCCGTCGCCTTGGCGCATTTCGCGTTCGACGACCTTGGGTGCTTCCACGTGGAACTGGCGGACCGGTGGATGAACCCCGACCAAATGGTGGGCTCCGGGTTCAATGTGGAGCGGGGTCACACGTTCGTCGTTGACCTCAGCTCCACGGAGGGCGAGATACTCAGTCGCATGCCCAGGGGGACTCGCTACGACGTTCGTCGGGCAGGCACGCGGGGCCTCCATGCTGAGCGTGCCATGGAGGGTTCGTTTGCCGACGAGTACTACGCAGACCTCATCACGGTATTTGCGCGCCAGGGTCTGGCGCCGACGTACGCCGTGGAACGCGTACGCCAGCTCATTCGAAGCTTGGGGCCCACAGATGGGGTCCTGCTTATGCGTGTTCGAGCGGCTTCAGGTGACAGCGTTGCGACCGCGATCGTCGTCGGCAGAAATGAAACAGCGGTGTTGTGGGGGGCAGCGTTCGACCGGGCGAATGCTTATCTTCGCCCGAACGAGCTCTTGCATTGGGAAGCCATGCGCTATTGGCGGGCCAAAGGCATCCTGCGCTACGACATGGGTGGCGGCGGCGACTACAAGGCCCAGTACGGTGGGGTCGAGACGCCCACCTACTGGTTCAACCGCTCCCGGTACAGGGTCTTCGGCTTGGGGCGTACCGCAGTCCGACGCCTGGTTCGGGCCCGGCAGATTGTCCACGGACGACTCGCCCGACGGGCAGGGCCGTCCGCGTCGCCGTGAGCGCGCCGAGCGCCACATCGGGCGACCGACGCAGCCTCAGAGTCGGCATGATCCTGTACAGCGATCTGGCGTACGACAGCCGGGTACGGCGCGAGGCCACCTCGCTTGTTCGTGAAGGCCATCGGGTGGTGCTGGTCTGCCTTGAAGGCACCGAGGGCACCCCGGACCTCCCGCCCGGCGTCGAGGTGATCGTCCGACGGCCCAGCGTGACCACCGTGCTTCCGGGGACCAGGGTGGGGCGCCCTGATCGCGCCAACGGGCGCCTGTCACGAGGGGTTCGCCAAGCTCGATGGCTCATCGCCTACGTTCGCAACCTGCGCTCCTGGGGCCGCCTTGCCATCGACGCCTGCGGCCAAGTCGATGTCTGGCACGCCCACGACCTTCCAGCTCTCGTGGCTATCGCGCCAGTGCTCTCGTCGCGTACGCCAGTCGTCTATGACTCGCATGAGCTCTACCTTGAAGCTGGGAGCGCAGCCCTCCTTCCGGGGATCGTGCGGCTGTTGCTCCGCGGATATGAACGCCGTTTGGTTGCACGGGTTGCCGCCGTCGTCACGGTCAACGAGTCGATCGCGCAAGTCCTGCGGCACCGCTACCGTCCCAGGAGGGTTGTCGTCGTTCACAACGCACCGGAACGGTGGGATCCCCCGGCCGAGCGACCGCAACAGCTCCGGAACGCGCTCGGACTCACAGCGAGTGTTCCGATCGTCCTGTACCACGGCAGCCTCTCTTCCAGCCGCGGCCTTCGCGAACTGGCCGAGGCCATGCTCACGGGTGGCCTCGAGGCGGTCCATCTTGCCTACCTCGGGTTTGGGGGGATGACCCAGGAGTTGATCAGACTCTCCGGGGAACCGCGGTTTGGTGGGCGCATCCACGTCCTGCCGGCGGTCTCGGCGGAGGATCTCCCGGAGTGGGTCGCGTCGGCCGATCTTTGTGTGATGCCGATCCAGGCGTCCACGCTCAACCATCGCCTGTCCACACCGAACAAGCTGTTTGAGTCCTTGGCCTCGGGCACGCCCGTGGTGGTGAGTGACTTCCCCGAGATGCGTCCGATCGTCCTCGGCGACCTCGACGGGCCCCTCGGTGAGACGTGCAGCCCCTCGGATCCGTTGAGCATCGGTGAAGCGATCAGCCGGGTGCTCGATCTGAGCCCAGACGCCTACGCCGACCTGCGCCGCCGCTGCCTCAAGGCCGCCCACGAGCGCTGGAACTGGGAGACCGAATCCGAGCGGCTTCTCGGGCTCTACGCCGATCTCCCAGATGCCGATGCTCCAACAAGATCGGTCGTCTTCCCGGACCCCTCCCAGTGCGATCGAGGTTGAAGCGGTCGACCAGCCGACTCCCTGACAACTTGCTGAGGGCTGATGGAACCGGCCATAGGGATCGTCAGCACGAGGGCTAGCAGCCCGAACGTCATTCGGTCGGAGAAAATATCGCCGCTGACCATGGCTTCGACTAGCACGAGCCAAAGTAGCAGTCGCACAGTACGACTCGCGTTCTCGGCAGGAAGCCGGCGCGTCAGGGCCACGAGCAAGAGTCCGATGAACAGGATCAAGCCGGTCAAGCCGAACTCTGCCGCCACCTGAAGGAGCGCATTGTGCGGGTAGTCAGATGGCCCGACAGCCATGAACCCAGCCGTGCCGGCGCCCAGGATGGGCCGATCTTGGAACATCGAGAGCGCAAACCCGAATAGGGCGACACGGGTCTGGGACGACAAGTCGGCATCCAGCGCATACGGATCACCAGAAATCGAGCTTTGGATCGTGTCGCCGAAGGATGCGAATCTTCCCAGGGAGTTGAGGGGAAGTTCGGGCGCGACGACGATGGCGATGATGATTGACGCCAACGCGATCGAAGTGAGGCCGGCAACCCGTCTCCGACTTACCCGCCGAACCAAAACGACGGATCGGATTGCGACGAGCAAGGCAAGAGTCGCGAGCGCAAGAACCGGCCCGCGCGATCCTGAAGCGAGGGCCACGATCAGGCCCAACGGGATCAGGACTACCGCTATCGTCCGGATTGCCCTGCGCCCCTCCCGGATCACAAACGACGCGCTGATCAACACAGTCAGGATGGGCGCCAATGCAGTCTGGATTGTGTTCATTCCGAGCACGGTGAGTCTTGTTGTGCTGGATAGTTGAGCGAGGCCCAGGACGATGACGATTGCGCCCATCCCGAAGCACGTCCACAGGAAATCGCGGACGTGTCGTGGCTCCGAACCGACCCTCAAGGCGGCCGGGAGCAGTGGCAGCACGACCAGGGCCCAATAGGTCACCGCGCTCCGGAGCGCCAGCTCCTGACTGGGAGCGTAGAGGGTTCCGCCGAGCATCAGAATGCCGACCGCGGCCCAGAGGGCCAACCCTACTCGCGACACTCTGCCCGACCCGCGGTGGCGAATGACCGGGATGACTTGCCCAAGATTGAGCAGCGCGAGCACGACGGTGATGTCGACGGGGGCAGCCGTCGCTATGGCCCCCTTGTAGAACGGAATGAGCAGGTAGGCTGCAAGCAGCAGTCCAGGTCTTTGAACGGCCGCAAAGGTCGCCACGATCGCGCCAAAGAGGGTCGCGATGGCAATCCAACTGCCAAAGACTACGCCGAAGACGGCGGCGGCCGAGGACACTAGAGCGATCGCCAGAATGGCCCTGGCGCAGAGAACGGCGTCGCGGACGAGCCCGACCATCACCCAACCTCTGGGGAGCATCCGGCGAGTGCTGTCATGGTCTGGACTTGGACCCATTGTTGGAGCAGCTGTGGCGCCCAACCCCGGAGGACCGTGGACTCAAGCAGGTCCCCATACGGCGTCGCCCACGCTCCGCGATCATCAGGCCTTCTGCCGTTCCGAGTCGCTCAAAGCGCGGCTGGCAAGCGCGTGGTAGACGATGTAACCGGCTACAGATGCCGCGGTTAGCAAGGCGACGCCAGCCTCCAAGGATGGCCGTGTCAGGACGCACAGGCCGACCGCCGTGGCAATCAGCCCGAGGCGGATTGTCTCGCGGATGGCGACGAGGTCCTGTCGCTCCAGGACGTCGTATACAGCCCCGAGCGGGCTTGACGCCAATTGCACCAGATACAGGGGGCTGGAGATAGAGAAGATGACGCCAGCTTGCGTCCAGTCGGGGCCGAACACAACCGGGAACGCAATTGGCGCGAGGACGGCTGCCAGCACCACGAAGGGAGCGCCAATGAGGAGCAGCCTTCGTTCCGCGACTTCCGTCTGACGCCGAAGGCCGTCCGCCCTCGCTTCCCCTCGTTCGATCACGGTGACGAGGAAGTCCTGTGCGACCGAGACGGCGATGACCGCGAGAGGGACCCCTGCGACGCGCTGCACAAGCAGGAACTGTCCACCTGACGACGCGCCGTAAAGGGCAACGACCGCCAATGTGGGAACTTGCAGCGTCAACACGTTGAGGAGGGCCGCTGGGCCTGCCGCGAGTGGAAAGTTCTTGTAGCGGACGGTTGGGCCGAGGGAGTAGTGAAACCCTCCCATGCGAGGCAGCCACTGGCGCCATACCCGAACCGTACCGAACAACCCGACGATGCGGCCCAGGGCGTCGCCAACGATCAGGCCGAGCGGGGATCCGAGAAGGCCCAGCGCCAATTGACTGAAGACGATGCTCCCGGATTGGGTGAACCGTGACAGGGAGATTGTCGTCACGTCGGCTCGACGGGTAGCCAGAGCGCTCGTGACTTGGTACATGCCCAACGCGAAGACTGATATGGCCGCACAGAATGCCACTACGGGCCGGGCCTCTGGAATCGTCGGTGCGATCAGGGGCAGGGCGGCGTAGAGGGCGACACCGGTCGCGACTGCAACACCCACCGACGCGGCGATCGAGACCAGCGTCAGGACTGCAGCGTCCCGGTCGTCCACCGGAAGCGCAATGGCCGTCGAGTACCTCATCGTCGCTAGGCTGGCTGCGACTCCGATCGCCGCCATGGCGACCCCATATGCTCCAAAGTCCGCTGGAGAGTAGATGCGCGCCAGGAATGGCGCCGCCAGCAGGGCAACGCCTTGGGCGGCGATTGCACCAGCTGTGAGCATCACGATGCGCCGTCGGGCCACACGGCCCACCAGACCGCCGACTCTGCCCAAGGCGGGCTCGGCCCACGCGTCGGTGGTCAAGCCCACGGCGCCAATTGGTGCGTCGACCTCCCCGGGGACAGATGAGTCACCGCCCCACAGCCCTGGCCTTCGAGCGTTACCCACGGGGCAGTAAAACCTCCGGCGCGGGATTGCTAGCTGCTACGACAGTGCCCTCGCCCGGGTCTCATGTGTGATCGCCGCCTGTTGGATCGACGCCTGAGGTCCTACTGTCGCCCCTCGCGTTCCTCTGGGCACCCTTCCCGCCACCCTTCCCGTCCCCGCCCTTGCCGTAGCTCCCGTAGTAGTCGTAGTAATACGACCCGCCGCCGCGACCCTCCGACAGCCGGTTGAGGGCCACGCCCAGCGTCTTTGCGCCGGCCTTGGCCAGCGCCTCGCGGGCGGCCTGGACGGCGCCGCGTCGCGTCTTCCCCGCGTAGATCACGAAGAGCGTGCCGTCCGTGATGGACGACAGGATGGCCGCGTCCGTCACCGCCTGGAGGGGCGGGCTGTCCACGACAACCAGGTCCGAGGCGGCAATCAGTCGCTCCAGGACTGCCAGCGTCCGCTTGGATCCCAGCAGCTCCGCCGGATTGGGCGGCAGCGGGCCGGTGGTGATCACGAGCAGGTTCTCCTGCTCCGTTGGCTGGGCGACGTTGGCCAGGTTGGCCTCGTCCGAGCGGATCAGGTCCGACAGTCCCTGGGCGTTGGGCAAGTTGAAGATCCGGTGGACACCGGGCCTGCGGAAGTCCGCGTCGATCAGCAGCGTCCGGCGGCCGGCCTGGGCGAAGACCACCGCGAGGTTGGCGGCCGTGGTCGTCTTGCCCTCGCCCGGGATCGCGCTCGTCACGAGCAGCGTGCGGACCGGGGTATCCACGGCCGCGAACTCCACGTTGGTGCGCAGGGTCCGGTACGCCTCCGCATCACGTGATCGTGGATAGAGGATGGTGGCCAGCCGGTAGATCTCGCTCTTGCCCTTGGCAGCGCGCATCTTGGGGACCAGCCCGAGGGTGGGCAGCCCCACGATGGCCTCGACGTCGGCCGCGTTCTTGAGGCTGTCGTCCAGGTACTCGATGACGAACGCCAGGCCCAGGGCCAGGAGGAGGCCGGCAAGCGCGGCCAGGACGGTGTTGAGGAGGACCCGCGGCGAGGCGGCGTCCACGGCCGCCGTGGCCGGGTCCACCACGGTGATGAGGGTGGAGGAGGACTGGGAGAGGCCCAGGAGCAGGGCGTACGACTGGCGCAGGCTGGTCACCCGGCCCTGCAGGACCTGGAGCGTCTGCTCGTCCGCGGTGGACCGGAACATGAGGGCCGTGAGGCGGTCGATCCCCGCCTGGGTCTCGCTGATCTGGACCTGGGTGGCCTTGATCTGGTCGCGCACGAAGGTGGCCGCCGCCCCGCTCTGGCCGGAGACCGCGTCCGAGGCCACCCCCAGCTGGTCCGCCAGGGAGTTGGCGATGTCCGCGGCCCGGCCGGGGTCGCCGTCCTGTGCCGTGATGGTGACCAGGGTGGAGTTGAGCGGCGCGCTGGCCACGATGCGCTTGCGCAGGTCCGCCGGCGTGATCCCCAGCTTGGTCTCGTCGATGACGTGGGCCAGGATGGGCGCGGTGAGCGCCAGGTCGGCGTAGGTCTGGGAGATCCGCTGGCTGACCAGGATGTCGTTGTAGTTGGGGTTGGCCGTGCTCAGGGACTGGCCCACGATCAGGGTGACCTTGGCCTCGTAGACCTTGGGCAGCGCCGAGGAGACCAGGTACGCGGACGCACCGGCCAGCAGGATGCTCGCGATCAGGAACCAGAACCAGGAGCGGATGACGGCGAGCTGGCGGCGGAGTTCCATGGGGCTTGGAATCCCTCAGGTGGGGGCACGCGCGGCAGGCCGAGTATAGGCGCGCGTGCTACGGATCCGGCCAGGGCCGGTGGGCGGGCGGATTGGCTCAGGGCGCTCGGGGGATCACCAGCCGGTCGCCGGCCATGATCAGGTCAGGGTGCGTGAGATGGTTGGCCTCGATGATCGCGGTCACGGTGACCTTGTAGCGCGCCGCGATGGTGCCCAGGTTCTCGCCGCTGGTGACCGTGTGGACGATTGGCGTGGCGGCCGGGGCGATGGTGGGGGAGGCGGAGCCGCCGGGGAGCGGGCTGCCGGTCCGGGCCACCGTGGGGGCCGCCGTGGGGGCCGCCGTGGGGGCGGGCGTGGGCGGCGTGCTGGGTGCCATGGAGGGGGCTTCGCGGGCCGCCATTGACGGCTGGGTCAGGGGGACCACCGCGCCGCCGTTGGGATCCAGGCCCGGCTGGCCGTCGCTGACCACGCCAAACGCCGCGATGGACGCCAGGATGGCGGCCGCCCCAATCAGGACGGCGGCCGCCCCAACGATGGCCGGTGACGCGATGAGGGTTGGCACCGTGATGCTGGTCCGCCACGGTGGGCGCGCTTTGGTGCCCCCGGTGCCCTTGGTGCCGTAGGCGCCCCCGTCCGGGGCGGCCGGGCCCTGGCGCGGAGCACCGGCCCCGGCCAGGCCCGCCCGGACAAAGCTGTCGCACCGCGGAGAGGCGGTCACCAGGCACGTGCCGGCCTGCCACTCCTGGCTCACCGTGACGGGCCTGGCACCGGCATAGCAGCGGTGAGCCGGGCTGCTGAAGGCAAACCGCGTCCGCGGATCCCCCTCAAGACCCAGGTACGGGCAGGCGCCGGCCATGGCGGGGCCAGTCGCGATCATTGCCGGGAGCCCTGGGACCGCGCTGCCGCGGCGCGGCCAGGGTCCGTGTCGTGCGCCAAGTGCATTGCCACATAGTAGGCCTTGGCCGGGGGTGCAACTGGCGCCGCGTGCCAGGCGTCAGGCCGCGGACCAGGCGTCAGGCCGTGATCCGGTAGCCAACCCCGCGGATGGCGCTGACCCGGGGGCCGCCCGCGGCCGCCACCTTGGCCCGCAATCGCGCGATGTGCGGCTTCAGCCAGAGCAGGTCCGGGTCCGGCTCCGCCGGCCAGCCGGTGCGCGCCAGCTGCAGGTGCGGGACCACGTCGCCCCCGGCGCGGACCAGCGCCTCCAGGAGGCGGTACTCGGTGGGAGTGAGGCTCACCGGGGTGCTCCCCACGGCGGCCTCGTGCCGGCCGGGATCCAGCCGCAGCGGGCCCGCCTCCAGCGGCCCGTCGCCGGGGTCACCCGCCCGGAACACCCGGCGCATCAGCGCGTCGATCCTGGCCAGCAGCTCGCGGCGGCCAAAGGGCTTCACCAGGTAGTCGTCGGCCCCAATGCGCAGGGCCCGCACCTTGGCGTCCTCGCTGCTCTCGCCGGAGACCACCATGATCGGGGCGTTGCCGGCGGCCCGCATCTGGCCGGCCACGGTGAAGCCGTCGGGGCCGGGCATGGCCAGGTCCAGCAGCACCAGGTCGGGGTGGTCCTCGCGGAAGCGTCGGACGGCGGTCAGGCCGTCGTAGGCGGTGATGACCTGGTGGCCTTCGGTGCCCACCAGCGCGCTGATGGCGCCCACCATGGCGGGGTCGTCGTCCACCACCAGGATGCGCAGGCTGCGCCCGGTCATGGGGTTGCCGCGGGCAGCGAGACCACGAACCGCGCGCCCCCGGCCGCGCCGGCCGGCTCGCACCAAACCCGGCCGCCCATGGATTCGGCCAGCCGCTTGGCCGCGTACAGTCCAATCCCGGACCCGCGCGCCGTCTGCGTGTCGCGCCGGGCGTAGGGCTCAAAGATCCGCTCGCGCCATTCGTCGGGGATGCCCGGCCCCTGGTCGCTCACGCCCAGCCGCGCCGTGCCGTCCACCACGGCCCAGTCCAGCGTGATCGCGGTGTCGGGCGGCGCGTACTTCACCGCGTTCTCCACCAGGTGTTCCACGATCTGGCGCAGCCGCGACGGGTCGGCCATGGCCTGAACCGCCGCGTCGGACCGAATCTCCAGGCGGTGCCGGCCCAGGATGGGGCCAATGGATCGAACCACGTCGGCGACCACCGAGGGGACGTCGACCGCCTCGACATCCGCGGGCTGGTCGGGCACCACGCGGACGGAGGCCAGGATGGAATCCACCAGCCGGTCCAGGCGCTCCACCTGCTCCAGCGTCCCGGCGTGCCACTGCTTGCGGAGGGCGCGGCGCTCCGGGTCGCGTGACCGGCGGCCGCGCAAGTCGGGCTCCTCGGCCAGGAGGTCCGCGTAGGCGCGTACCACGGCGACCGGCGTCCGCAGCTCGTGGGTGACCAGGGCAATCAGCTCCGCGCGCGCCTCGTCCAGCGCCTTCAGCTCCGCGGCGCGCGCCTCGGCTTCCTGCTGCTGGCGGCCCTTCTCCACGATGCCGGCCAGCAGGTCCGCGATGGCTCCGACGTGATCGACGTCCGATTCGGTGAAGAACCGGAGCCGCTCCATCTGAATGTTGAGGACACCGACCGTGGCGTCGTTCCAGACCAGCGGGGCCGACAGCATCGAGGTGACGAACCGGCGCTGGTCGATGCCGCGGACCCACAGGAAGCGCGGATCCAGCTTCACGTCCGGGATCACCAGGGCCTGGCGGGTCTGGGCGACGCGGCCGGTGACGCCTTCGCCAACGGGAATGCGGGCCCGGCCAATCTGGTGGCGGTCCAGCCCGTTGGTGGCCGCCAGCGTCAGGTTGGCGCCGTCCCGATCCACCAGGTAGAGGGAGGAGACATCGGCGCGGAGCGCGTCACGGGTCTCGTCCACCACGATCTTGAGGAGCGCGTCCCAGGTCCGGGCCGTGGTGGCCAGGCGGGCGACACGGTGCAGGAAGCGCAGTTGCTCCAGCTGCTCTTCGGCCGAGCCGGCGGGCCCGTCGCCCGTGTCGGGCCGGTTGTCTGGCCTGCTGCCTGGCCGGGTGTCGGGCCGTCCTCGGCCGGCCTTCGGAGTCTCCACATGTGCACGATACAGACAATCCGCCCGGCGATGCCGCGGACCCGGGGGTGGGCGCGCGGAGGGCGCCTGCCGGGCGGATGGGCCCGTTTGCAGGAATCGGTCCGTGCCCCTACACTCCGCAAGCGGGGTGGAGCAGCGGCAGCTCGTCGGGCTCATAACCCGAAGGTCGGCGGTTCGAATCCGTCCCCCGCAACCAAGCCTTTCTCTTCGAACCCCGGGATCCCACCCCTCCCGGGGTTCTTCTTTTTCCCGCGATTGCCGCGTCCTTCGATCCCCTCCTGGCTCCCGGCCGCGGACGCCAAGCGAGGCGGGATCGCTCCCGCCTCGTCCCGGCTGCTGGTCGCGCGTGCCGCGCGACGGGTGTTACGGCCGTGCTGGGGTGGTGATCCGCTGCGACTGCGAGTCCAGCAGCTCCCCGAAGTAGCCGTGGACTTCCACGTCAAACTGGTACTCGGTGCCGTACAGGACCTGCCCGCCCTCGTAGTCGAGGAGGCCGTCCATCCACCAGTAGGCGCTGTCGTACACGACCAGGCCCGATGCGGTGTTGGTGATGCGGATCTCGACGCGCTCGCGCCCATAGCCGCAGTCCGTGGCCGTGTAGCTCTCCCAGATGGCCGCGTAGGTGAGCCAGTAGCCGGCGGACAGGTTGTTCTTGGTGATGGTCGCGCAGTTGGCGACGGCCGCCGGCGTGGTGTTGGTGGCCGCGGCCTCCTGGTAGAGCCCGCCGTTCTTCTTGTCGCTGACGATGAAGTTGACGCGGTAGGCCGTGCCGAAGGCGGGCAGGCTGTAACTCACGGTGTTCAGGCCGGTGACCAGGTCCTGGCCCGGGTCGATGGCGCTGAACTCAATCTGGCCCGTCACGGTGTTGACGAACTGGACGGTGACGGTGCCCCGCGAGGTGCACGGGTCCATGCTGTACGTGGCCGTCATCACCATGGCGCCGGGGACGTAGCCGGAGGTGGCCGCGTACGAGCTGAGCGGCACGCAGATGATCTTGCCCGAGATCTTGGTGGAGACGCTCGTGGTGACCGAGTTGTTGGTGAGCTTGGGGTCCGGCGTGGCGGCCGAAACGGTGCCCGTGTTCGAGAACGTGGCGATCGTGGTGGGGGCCAGCGTGTTGACCACGATGGCCACCGAGCCGCCGCTGACCAGGCTGCTGAGGTTGCACGTGACGGTCGCGCCGTCGTAGGCGCAGCCAGCGGCGACGCCGTTGAGGGTGGCGCCGGTGAAGCTGAAGCCCGCGGGCAGCGTGTCGCTGAAGACCACGGCGGAGGCCACCTCCGGACCGGAGTTCTTCAGGCCAAAGGTGTAGCGCAGGACGCCGCCCGGATCGGGGGCGCTGGTGCTGGCGGAGCCGTTCAGCTGGAGGTCGGCGCCTGTTGCGGTCGAGCCGCCCGCCGCGGAGCCGCCGCCGGTAGCCGAGCCGCCGGTGGCCGAGCCGCCGCTCGCCTGGACGAGGGATGACGAGGCCACCAGGGCCAGCAGGGCCACCATCGCGGCGGCGTGGAGCGGTCGGGGACGCAAGGGATTCTCCTGTGAGCCGATGGGACGTCGAAGGTGCTGGCGGGAGCATCGCGGGTGGGCGGCGCGCGCCACATGGCCCCAGGGCGGATGGCGGTACGGACTTTGGTCCGATGCCATCCGGTGCGCCATGCCGCATCGTCTGGACGGGGTGCTTGCTCCACCGTGGCGTTGGACGGAGGGGGAACCCGTGCGGGCGCGACTCTTGCCTGGATTCGTGGCCGCGCTGGCGCTGTTCGCCGGCCTTGGCGTGGTGCCCGGGCGCCTGGCCGCCGCCGGCAGCCTCGTGCGGATCACGACGACCCTGGAGCCGGCCGCCATCACCATCGCCCCCGGCGACACCGTCACCTGGCGCAACGACGACCAGCAGCGCCACCGCATCCGGACCACGGGCGGTCCCGGCCAATTCGATTCGGGCGATCTCGACCCGGGTCAGTCGTTCGCGGTCACGCTCGCCGCGGTCGGGACGTACGCGTATCAGGATGACCGCAACAAGGGGCTGGCCGCCTACGCCGGGACCGTCACGGTCGCCGTGGGGGCGCCCCAGCCCACCGGAGGCCCCACGCCGGCACCGACGCCCGCGCCGACACCGACCGGGCCGGCGGTCATCGGGATGGCCGGTCGGGCCTTTGGCCCATCCCAGGTCACGATCCTCGTCGGCGGCCAGGTGACCTGGCAGAACAACGACAAGGAGAGCCACACCGCGACGGCCGCCGGAGCCTTCGACAGCGGTGTCATGGCGCCGGGTGCGACCTTCAGCCGAACCTTCCCGACGGCCGGCGCCTTCCCCTTCCTGTGCCTCATCCACCCCAGCATGACGGGCACCGTCACCGTGCTGGGAGCGCCGGGCGCCACCGCCCCGCCGCCCGCCCCAACCCCCACGCCCGCACCCACGCCGCCCCCGCAGCCCGGCGACGTGCTGCTCCTGGACTTTGCCTTCAGCCCGCTGGGCCTCACCGTCGACGCCGGCTCGCGGGTCACGTTCGCCAACCGTGGCCAGGCGGCGCACACGGTCACGGCGCGCGACGGCTCGTTCGGGAGCCCGCTCATCTCGCCCGGGGGCGTGTGGCAGCAGACGTTCGCGACGCCCGGCACGTACAACTTCCTGTGCACGCTGCACCCGGAGATGACCGGCGTCATCAGCGTGCGCGGACCGGGCGGCGCCACCCCGCCCCCGGCCGCCGTGCCCACGCCCCTCCCAAGTCGACCGACCGATGTCGTCCGCGTGCTGGACTTCGACTTCCAGCCGGGAACGCTGACGGTCGAGGCCGGCAGCACCGTCAGGTTCACCAACGTGGGCGTGGCGCCGCACACGGTGACCGCCACCGGCGGCGGGTTCAACAGCGGGATCATGAACGCCGGCGCGGACTGGTCCTGGACGTTTGCGGCCCCGGGGAGCTTTGACTACCTGTGCGCGGTGCACCCGCAGATGCTGGGCCGCGTCGTGGTGACCCCATCGTCCAGCGGCGCCGCCCTGCCGGGCACCACCTCGCCGGCGCCGGGCGGCCCCAGCCCGGCGGCCGTGGGCTCTCCATCGCCGGCGGTCGGACAGGCGGCAGGCGGCCCGGGCTCCGGCACTGCCGAGGCGGCCGCGCTGGCCGCCGGCGGTCGGGGGCTGCTCTCGGGCGTCATCGGGCTCCTGCTGGTGCTCGGCGCGCTGGCCGCCGGGCTACGCACGCTCCAGGGTGCGGCCCACCGACCCGGAACCACCTGAGGCTCGGTCGCGCAGGCGTTCATCGGCGCCGCACGGCCACCAGGAGTCGGGCGACCAGCCGCATCGACCGGATCTTGAACACCGCCAACCCCCACGCCGCGGTGAGGAGCGCCAGCGCGCCCGTGTCGGCCGGCGGGAGCGTGGTCAGGTCGAAGAGGTTGCGCAGCCCGGGGACCAGCAGGACCACGGCAAACAGCACCAGCATGGCCACGGCGAGCAGCGTGGGCCGCGCGTCCCGCCCGCGGCCGGGTGGCAGGAGCAGGGGGATCACCAGGATCCCGCACCAGAGGGTGACGGCCGAGAGCGCCGTGCGCGCCTCCGCGACGCCCCCGGCCGAGCCCGACCACGCGGCAAAGACCGCCAGCCCAAAGGCCGCCACGGCGATGCCGGCCGGGATCGCGAAGCGGAGCGCCGATCGGAAGAGGGGGGTCCCGCTTCGACCGGCCGGCGCCCAGGCGGCCAGGACCAGGGTGGGGATGCCCACGGTGATCAGCGCCAGCACCGAGTTGGTCCGCGGCGTCAACGGGAAGTCTAGCCCGCAGATCGACGCCCCCAGCACCAGCAGCAGCGCGTAGACGGTCCGCGTGAAGAGCAGGCAGGCCACCAGGCGCATGCCCTCCACGATCCGCTGGCCCGCCACCACGGCCTTGGGCAGCACGGCGAACGAATCGCCCAGGAGGACCACGTCGGCGGCCGCTCGTGCCGCCGCGCTGCCGCTCTCCATGGCCAGGCCCAGGTTGGCCTCGCGCAGCGCGATGATGTCGTTGACCCCGTCGCCCACCATCGCCACGTCGTGGCCTCGCGCCCGGAGTGCCCGCACCAGCCGTGCCTTGAGCGCGGGCTCCACCCGGCCAAAGATGGTCCCCCGGTCGGCCGCCTCGCCGAGGGCCGCGTCGTCCAGGTCGGCCAGCGCCCGCCCGTCGGACGCCTCGCCCTGCACGCCCACCGAGGCCGCGATGGTGCCCACTGTGGATCGATGGTCGCCCGATGCCACCTTCAGCCGGAGTCCCGCCTCGGTCAGCGCCTTGAGCGTGGCCGCGGCATCGCCCCGCAGCTCTTCGCGGAACCCCAGGAGCGCCGCCGGCCGGAGCCCGGCCGGCAGGACGCCCGGCGTCACGGGGAGGCCCGGTGCGGCGGCGACCAGGAGGACCCGAAGGCCCTCCGCGGCCCAGGCTTCGGCGCGCGCCAGGATCGACCGGGCGGCGGCGCTGTCCGCCGCCAGGAGCGCCTCCGCGGCGTCCGCCGCCAGGAGCGCGTCCGGCGCGCCCAGGATGGCCGCGCCCCCGGAGGTCTGCACGCCGGACCAGCGCCGGTCCGACGAGAACGGCACGCTCGTGGTGACCCCGGGCGCTGGGGCGGGGGTGGCCGTGGCGCCCAGCCAGGCCCGGATCGCGAGCGTCGTTCGATCGGTGAAGCTCGGCTCGGCCGCCATCGCGGCCAGGAGGCGGTGGGCACCGCCGGCGTCGCCATGCGCGGCAGCGCCGTCGTCCGCCGCGGCGTCGACGTCGCCCCCCGTGTCGCCGTCCGCGCCCGCGGCCCAGATCCGCGCCAGCCTCAGTCGCCCCGTGGTGAGCGTCCCCGTCTTGTCCAGGACCAGCGTGTCCACGCGGCTCATCGATTCCACCGCGTTGATCCGCTGGACCAGCGCGCCCGACCGGCTGATGGAGACCGCGGCCGAGGCGTACAGGAGCGTCACGATGATCACCAGGCCCTGGGGCACGATCGCCACCAGCACGGCGGCCGCCTGGACCGCCTCGCGCGTGATCAGCGCCCCGGCGCCCGAGAAGTCGATGGCCACCACCAGCCCCACCACGAGCACCAGCGCCGCGCTGCCGCCCACCAGGCGGGCCAGGTCGCGCTGGAGTGGCGTCCGCTCCGTCCTGGTCTCGCGCGCCCGCAGGACCAACTGGTTGGCGTAGCTGGCCGCGCCCACGCGGGTGACGCGCACCAGCCCGTGCCCGCCGACACACGCGCTCCCGGAGAGCACGGGCGTGCCCGCGCCGCGCGCCACCGGGTCCGATTCGCCGGTGAGCAGCGCCTCGTCCAGCTCCAGCGCCCCGTCCTCCACGACGCCGTCCAGCATCACCTGGTCGCCGCGGGTCACCACCAGGAGGTCGCCCAGGACCAGCTCCGTGGGCCGCACGGCGCGCTCGCGGCCGTCACGGATCACCAGGGCCAGGGGGCGCGACAGGATGGCCAGCCGGTCCAGCCGGCGCTTGGCGATGGCCTCCAGCGCGACGCTCGCCACCACGTTGAGCAGGACGGGGATGGAGGTCACCGCAGCATCCACGACCAGGCCCAGCCAGGCCAGGACCAGGCACGTCGCGAACAGGACCAGGTTGACGGGGGCAAACGCGCCGTCGGCGAGGATCCGGAGGTAGGAGCGCCCGGCGCTGGGCTGGACCAGGTTGCCCTGGCCGGCCCGGCGACGCGCCACCGCCTCGGCCTCCGAGAGGCCGGTAAAGCGGGAGGGCCCGGGCGCCGGCTCCATCACGCGTCCACCCCCTGGATCAGGCCCCGTCGCGCGTCGGGCCGCGTTCGGCCCGGCGCGCTGTTTCGGCCCGGCAGGCCGTTTCGGCCCCGCTAGCCCTCGCCGGTCTCGTTGTCGTCGGACGGCTCGACATCGTCGTCGTCGAACAGGTCGGCGGCTTCGGCATCCTCGTCCGACGGCTTGGCGGCCAGGTCGTCCAGCACGGCCAGCTCGTCTGCCAGGCGGACCTTCTCGCGGGCCGGCTTCTTCGTCAATCGCTCGGGGGGACCCGCCGGCGCACCGGAGCTCTTCTCGGCCGGCTCCGCGGCCTGGCGATAGGCGCCCACCGTGTGGCGTGGCGGGGCGTCGCCGGCCAGCGTCCGAACGCGGGCGATCAGTTGCCGCTCCGTCAGGCGGGCGGCGGCCTCGGAGGTCACAAGGCGCTGGCGATGATGGTGCGTGTCGTCGTCGCGGACGACGCGCTCAAGGTGATCGCGCACCTTGCCGGGACCCAGGATCGCGACGGTGTCCGTGGCGGGCAGCCGCGCGGCCACCTCCTCCACGAACCGGTTGAGGTGCTCAACGCGCTGCATCTCAACGGCGTTCTGCTGTCGCCCGCCGCCACCGTGGCGGATGGACGGGTCGTGGCCGACGTGGCCGGTGGACTTGTGGTGGGCGGGAACGTCCGACACCAGCCGTTCCAGGGCTACCTCACCGGCAACCCACCGGGCAACGGTCGCCGAGCGAGCGTCGATCCAGACCAGGACGAAGGTTTCGGTTCGTGCGCCCTCGTGGGCTGCCAGGGCTGCTGCAGGTGCCTCCACGGCGACCTCCTTGGGGTTGCTGCCTTGACGTCCAGCGTGGACCCTCCAGGCTCCGATGGCAATGCGCCATCGGATGCGCCCTTCCGGGGCCGAACGTCCCGAACGAATCCGGGGCCGAAGCCGTGGCCGGGGCCGACCCGTTGGGGCCGAAGCCGTGGCCGGGCCCAAGGTTGGCCCGGGTTGGTCAGTCCCAGCGGAACGTGATGGACGCCAGCCCGGCCGACACCACGCCCCAGGCCAGGAGGGCGGAGAGCGGGCCCAGGGGGTCGGCCGTGGCGCCCGGCGTGGCCAGCGCGATCCGCAGCGCCTCGGCCAGCGGGCTGGCGGGCAGCACCTGGGCGAATGCCGCCAGGCCGGCCGGGAGGCGTTCGATCGGGATGATGATCCCGCCCAGCAGGAGGAACGCGAGGAACAGCCCGTTGGCCAGCGCCAGGGTGGCCTCGGCCCGGAGGCGTCCGGCCATCAGCAGGCCAAGCCCGCCAAAGGTCAGGCTGCCCAGCAGGATGGCCGCCACCAGGACCGCCAGGTTGGCGCCGGCCGGTAGCTGCCAGCCCAGGACGCCAATGGCCAGCAGGGTGAGGAGGAGCACCTGCGCCGCCTCCACCACCAGGACCGAGAGGATCTTGGCCGCGACCAGCCCGGCGCGGGGCAGGGGTGACCCGCCCAGCCGCTTGAGGACGCCGTAGGAGCGCTCGTAGCCCGTGGCAATCCCCAGGCTGACCAGGCTGGTGGCGACGACGGCCAGCGCGATGGATCCGGGGAGGAGGAAGTCGACGGCTCGGCCGGTCAGCGGGCCCAGGATGCCGACGTTGGCGAAGAAGAGCAGCACCACCGCCGGGATCACCGCGGTCACCAGCAGGTTCTCGCCGCGGCGGAGGGTGAGGCGCAGCTCCATGGCGGTCAGGGCCAGGGCGGAGCGCAGCATCGACGACGGGACCGACGGGGACTGGCTCATGCCGCCGTCTCCCGGGCCGCGGCGGACTCGCAGGCCGCGGTCATGCCGCCGCCTCGCGGGCCGTGGCCGTCTCCCGGGCCGTGGCGCGCTCCACGGCCGCGTCGCCCGTCAGCTCCAGGTAGCGCTCCTCGAGCGTCCCCCCGGAGGTCCGCAGTTCCACGATCTGGGCACCGGCCGTGGCGCAGGCCCCGGCGATGGCGGCGATGAGGGCGGGCCCGGGCAGCGCGCCCAAGACGCGGAGCGACGACGGGCCCTCCGCGGGGTCGCCGGCCAGGCTGGCTTGGGGCGCGGCGCCCATGGCGGCCAGCCGGATCGCCTCCAGCTGGGCCGGGTCCGGCGGCGCGGCGAGCCGCAGCCGGAGGGACGGTGCCATGCCGCCGGTCAGCTCGGCGGGCGTGCCCAGCGCCACGATGCGGCCGCGGTCGAGGATCGCGACGCGGTCGGCCAGGCGCTCCACGTCGCCAAGGTCGTGGGTGGTCAGCAGGATCGTGGCGCCCGCGCGTCGCAGGTCACCGATCAGCGCCCGCGTCACATTCCGCGCGGCCGGATCCATGCCCGCGGTGGGCTCGTCCAGGAGCAGCAGCTCCGGCCGTCCGATCATGGCGAGCCCCAGCGCCAGGCGCTGCTTCTCCCCGCCGGAGAGCCGCCGGTAGCGGGTGCCGGCGGCATCGCGGAGGCCGACCAGGTCCAGCACCTCGCCGGGGTCGCGCGGGTCGCGGTAGAACGCGGCGTACAGGCGGAGCACCTCCAGCGGTCGGGCGCGCGGGTCCACGCCGCCCTCCTGGAGCATCAGGCCCAGGCGGCTTCGATGGGCAGGACCCGCCCCCCACGGATCGCGGCCCAGCACCCGGATGGTGCCCCCGTCCGCGCGACGGTAGCCCTCGATGATCTCCACCAGCGTGGTCTTGCCGGCACCGTTTGGGCCCAGAAGCGCCAGCAGCTCGCCGCCCCGCACCTGGAGATCCACGCCCTCCAGCACCGTTCGGGCCCCGTAGCGCTTTGCCAGCCCCGCGATGGCGACAGCCGCGTCCCGGTTGGCGGCGGCGGCCCCGCCAGCGCCCGAGCCGGTCACTGGCTGATCAGCGCGTATTCGCGCTCGAAATCCGCGTCCGTGAGCTCGCCCACCTGGACCACCCTGAGGATCCCGGTCCGATCGATGAAGTAGGTCTGGGGACGCGCGGCGACGCGGTACGCCGTCTTGATCGCCTTGTCCGGGTCCTGGACCGTGGGCCACGTGGCGCCAACGTCGCGCACGAAGTCGCGTGCCGGCACCGGTGGGTCATCCGTCAGGATGCCGATGATCGCGAGGCCATCGGCCGCGTGCTGCAGCAGCTTGGCCTGGAGGAGCGGGAACTCCGTGCGGCAGGGGACGCACGACGGCCCCCAGAAGTTCAGGATTACGGGCCGGCCCTTGAGGTCGGCCAGGTTGAAGGCCGCGCCGTCCAGCGTGGTGCCGGTGAAGGTCGGCGCCGGCTGGCCCTTGGTGATCCCGGGCGCCACGGGCTGGTTGGTCCCCCCGGCCGCGCAGGCCGCCACCAGGAACGCGATGGCCAGGACGAGGGTCAGCCGGGGGACGATTCGGCGTGGCGAGCGAGCCGTGGGAAGCGACCTACTTGACGGTGAGGATCCCGGTCATCGCGGGGATGGGATGCACCGAGCAGATGAACTGGTAGGTGCCCGGCTGCAGCGCGTCGTACTGGTACACGACCGTCTGCCCACCGGCCACGGTGGCCTGGTTGCTGAGGACCTTGCCGCCCGATTCGCGGACGTCGATGTCGTGGAGCACCACGGTCGGGTCCGCGTTGATGAAGACGATCGTGAACGCCTTGCCCGTCGGAACCTCGATGGCCTTCTTGTCGAACGCCAGCGTTGTCGCCGTAACGGTGAAGTCCCCGATGAGCGAGACGGCGGCCGAAGGCTTGGCGCTGCTCAGCGCGCCGGGGGCGGCGCTCTGCGGCGGCAGGATGCCCGCGTTGACCATGACCGCCAACACGGTGAGGATCCCGAAGATCGCCACGAGGCGGACCGGGGAGGACGGGGCGGCGATGTTCTCGAGGTGGCCGGTGGTGTCGGCCGCTTCGGTCTTGACGTACTCGGCGCGGGCATCCCGGAGCCAGCCCAGGAGCGCCACGATCAACGCGAGCGCGCCGACCAGGAGCACCGGACCGCCAAACACGAGGCCGGCGACCAGCAGGGCCAGGCCCAGGGAGGCGAGGAGCGGCTGGTAGGACGGGCCGGGCATGTGGACGCCCGGCGGGGGGCTGGCGTGGGCCACCGCGGGGAGCCGGGTGGCCGTGGCCTCGACGCGGTCGTAGTCGCGCAGTCCCTCGCTCAGCCAGAAGAGCAGCGAGAGCACCAGCGCGAGCAGGCCGACCCAGAGGAGCAGCCCGCCGATCACCAGGCCAAACATGAGCAGGAAGAGGCCGGCGGCCGCCAGGGCGGGCGACCATGACGGACCCGGCATGTGCAGGCCCGCCGGCGTCACCGGGGTAACGCGCAGCTTGGCCCGATGCGACGGACCGGCCGCCGCGAAGCGCCGGATGGTGGACAGGATCCAGAGCAGGATCAGGATCCCGATGAACACGGGCAGCAGCGAGATGAGCGCCGCCCAGTCCGGGATGATGACCGGCTCAAGCAGCTTGAGCAGGGAGTGCCAGAGTTCCTCCATCGTCAGCAGCAGTCCCGATCAGTCGCGGGGGCTGCCGGCGATGAGCACGTAGGCCATCAGGCCCATGGCGGCGCCCAGGCCGATGAGCATCGTCACGCCGGCCCACTCGATCGGGTAGCCGACCGGTTCGGCAAGGGCGAGGTAGCTCAGGCCGATGACGGCGAAGAAAATCGCGATGGCGAGGGGCTTGCTCGGGCGGCGGATGACGCTCATCGGTTCCTCGGGCTAGGGCAGCAGGTAGAGGACGGAGAACAGGATGATCCAGACCACGTCCACGAAGTGCCAGTACAGCGATGCCGCCTCGACGGCGTCGTGGTGGCGCGCCGAGAACTGGCCGGCGGTGCCACGGTAGAGAACCACGCCCAGCATGATCACGCCGCCGAACACATGGGCGCCGTGGAAGCCGGTCAGCGTGTAGTAGGTGGTGCCGAACGGCCCGGCGTCCATGGTCAGGCCCTCGCCGAACAGGACGCTGTAGTCGTACATCTGCATGATCAGGAAGACGATGCCCAGGATGAAGGTGACCGCGATGTTCCGCATGAAGGCCGTGCGGTCCCCCCGGCGGATGGCGTTCACGGCCAGCTGGCAGGTCACCGAGCTCATCACCAGGATGATCGTGGCGATGAGGATGAGCCCGATCGGGTTGAGGGTCCCGGCGAACTTGTCGGGCGGCCACGGTGAGTGGGCGGCCCGGGTGGAGAAGTAGGCGCCAAAGAGCCCGGCAAAGAACATCACCTCGGAGGTGATGAACAGGAGCATCCCCAGAATGGGGTTGCTGATCCCGCCCCGGCTCTCATGGCCGGCGGTGGCCGGCCCGTGGCCGGCGGTGGCCACGGGGCCGTGTCCGGTGGTCGTCAGCGCGTGGCTGTCGGCAGTCACGTTGGTGTCTCCCCCGTCCCGATCAGTGCCCGGTCTTGCCGTGGCGGAGATCAAAGAGCGGGCGCTCCGAGCGGATCTCCGGCAGGTGGTCGAAGTTGTACGGCGGCGGCGGCGAGCTGGTGGCCCACTCCAGGGTGTTGGCCTCCCACGGGTTGTCGCCCGCGATCTTGCCGCTGCGCAGCGACACGAAGACGTTCCAGATGAACGGCAGCATGGATGCCGCGATGGTGAAGCCGCCGATCGTGGCCAGCAGGTTCAGGTCGGTCCAGCCGCTGTTCGCGTAGTCCGCGATGCGCCGCGGCATCCCGGCCAGCCCCACCATGTGCATGGGGAAGAACGTCAGGTTGAGGCCGATGAACATGATGATGAACTGGACCTTGCCCAGGGTCTCATCGAGCATTCGGCCGAACATCTTGGGGAACCAGTAGTACAGGCCGGCGAAGACGCCCATCACCGAGCCGCCGAACAGCACGTAGTGCAGGTGGGCGACGACCCAGTAGGTGTCGTGCAGCGCGAAGTCCACCGGGACCGAGGCGGAGAACGCCCCGTTGATCCCGCCGATGAGGAACATCGTCAGGAAGCCCAGCGCGAAGATCATGGGCGTGGAGAAGGTCAGCTGGCCCCGCCACATGGTGGCGATCCAGTTGAAGAACTTGACGCCCGTGGGCACCGCGATGAGGAACGTCATCAGGCTGAAGAAAGGCAGGAAGACCGCGCCCGTGGTGAACATGTGGTGCGCCCAGACGGAGAAGCCCAGGGCGCCGATGCCGGCGGTCGCGAAGATGAAGGCCTTGTAGCCAAAGAGCGGCTTGCGGCTGAAGACCGGCAGGATCTCGCTGATCATGCCCATGGCCGGCAGGACCATGACGTAGACCGCCGGGTGCGAGTAGAACCAGAAGATGTTCTGGTACAGGACCGCGCTGCCGCCCGTGGCCGGGTCAAAGAAGTGGCCGCCGTAGTTGCGGTCGATGAACAGCATGATCAGGGCGCTGGTGATCACGGGGGTTGCCATCAGCACCAGCACGCTGGTGACCAGGACGGTCCACACCAGGATGGGCATCCGGAACAGCGTCATGCCCGGCGCGCGCATCTTGAAGATGGTGACCAGGAAGTTGATGGAGCCCAGGATGGAGCTGGTGCCGATCAGGATCAGCGAGACGATCCAGAGGTCCTGGCCGTAGCCCGTGCTGGCCAGCGGTCGGTCCTCGGAGAGGGGCGGGTAGCTGGTCCAGCCGGCCTGCGCGCCGCCGCCCAGGAGGAAGCTGGAGAGGAGCAGGATCCCGCCGAGGGGCAGGAGCCAGAGGGAGAGGGCGTTGATCCGCGGGAACGCCATGTCGGGCGCGCCGAGCATCAGCGGCACCACGTAGTTCCCGAAGCCCGCGAGCATGGGGATGACGAACAGGAAGATCATCACCGTCGCGTGCATGGTGAAGAGCTGGTTATAGATGCCCTCGTTGCTCACGAACTGGAGCCCGGGCTGGGCCAGCTCCGTCCGGACGCCGAGGGCCAGCAGCCCCCCGATCAGGAAGAAGATGAATGAGCTGATGACGTACATGATCCCGATCTTCTTGTGATCGGTGGTCGTCAGCCATTCGTACAGACCGCCCCGATAGGTGCTGGCGGTCGCGGGTGCGATCGTCGTCGTCGCCATCTCGGGGCTCCTTACTTGACCGTGAGGGTGCCGGACATGTTCTGTGGGTGCACCGAGCAGATGAAGGTGTACGTCCCCGCCTTGAGTGCGGTGTAGTCGTACGTGACGTCCTTGCCGCCGTCGACGGTGGGCTTGTCCTGGAGCACGGTCCTGCCATCCGACTGGCGGATGTCAACGTCGTGCGGGAGCCCGGCCGGGTCACCATTTGTGAAGTGGATCGCAAACGCCTGGCCGGCGGCGACCGAGACGTCCTTCTTGTCGAACTGGATGTCCTTGGCCTTCAGCTCCAGGGCGACCGAGCCGCTGGGGCGCGGGGCCGGCGTGACCAGCGCGGCGGCCGTCCTCTCCTTCACATAGGCAGCAAAGTCGGAGGGCAGCTTGACCACGACGTCGAATTGCATCGTCCAGTGGCCAATGCCGCACAGCTCGGCGCACTGGCCGCGGTAGGTCTGCCCGGCCTCGGTGGGATCAATGGTGAACTCGAACCGGTTGACCATCCCCGGGTTCACGTCGCGCTTGAACAGGAAGCGCGGCACGTAGAACGAGTGGATGACGTCCGGGCTGGTCAGGGAGAGCTGGACGTTCAGACCGGCCGGGACCACCAGGCCGCCGCCGTTCGCGGCGAGCGGCGTGGATTCCGTGAACAGCTTGGTCTTGCCGTCGGGGGTGAGGTAGTCAAACTGCCACTGGAACTGCCCGGCGACCGCCCGGATCTGGACGTCCGGGGTCTTTGATAGCGCGTCCACCGTGTTGAGGGTGTTGAGCGACATCACGAAGAGCACGAAGACGACGGCGGTGGGGATGACCGTCCAGATGACCTCGAGGACGTTGCTGCCGTGGATCTGGGGCGGGAGCTCCGTGTCTTCGGGGCGCCGGCGGTAGCGCAGGATGCTCCAGACGATCAGGCCTTCCACCAGCAGGAAGACCACCGTGGCCACGGCCATGATCACCGTGTACAGCTCGCTGACCTGGTGGGCCTGGCTGGTGACCGCCTTCACGGGGAACATGGCGTCCCACCAGCCGGCGTAGAAGAAGACGGCGCAGAAGGATGCGACCACGATCACCAGCAGCGCGATGGCGCGCACCGCGGACGTGGATCGCTTCCTGGGGCTGCTCGACATCGGGGTTCCTCGCTGGGGGGTCACGACGGCCCGGCGTCACGGGACGCAAGGGGACGCCGCGTTGGACGTTGAAAGACACCGGTCCCTCCCGGGCCGGAGCCGCCAAATGATACCCGGAGTCCGACCACTCGTCAGCCCTGAACTTTGCGATCGACTCTTGCGCAGGATCTGCGGATGTGCCTAGCGGTCCGTCCGCCGACCTGCCAGCCCGCGCGTACGGCCATGGGCTGGCGTCGCCCCCGTCATGGGCTTTCGTCGTCCCGGCCCGGGTCGCCCGGGTTCGTGGGACGATGCGATCGTGATCGACCCGCCCGCCCGCCGGTTCCCGTCCCCGGGCGGCGCCCCGTCGCGCTCCAGGGTGGTTGTCCCGGTCGTGATCGCCGCCGCGGTCGCCGTGCTGGGTGCGGCCCCGACAGTCCTCGGCCACGGATCGGTCCCCGACGACCCGCCCAGCGCCATCTCGCTGCTCTTCGGCTGGTCGTCCGAACCGCTCCTTGCGTTGCCCACGCTGGCCGCCGCGCTGGTCTGGCTCCGCCTGGTGGGGAGCGTCAACCGGTCCCACCCCGACAACCCGGTGCCGCGTCGGCGCAGCGGCGCCTTCCTGGCGGGATTGCTGGCGATCGCCTTCGCGCTGCAGTCCGGGATCGAGCGCTACGACACCACGCTCTTCTCGGTCCACATGGTCCAGCATCTGCTCCTGACCCTCGTGGCGGCGCCACTCCTGGTGCTGGGAGCGCCCATCACGCTGCTGTTGCGGGCGGCCAGCGCGGAGGATCGCCGGCGCTGGATCCTGCCCGTCCTCCACTCGAGGTTCGTGCGCGTCGTGGCCCACCCCGTGGTGGACACGCTCCTGTTTGGGGCGGTCATGTGGGGCACCCACTTCTCGCCGCTCTTCGACCACGCGCTGGAGGACCGGTTCGCCCACGACGTGGAGCACCTGCTCTTCCTGGGGGCGGCGCTCCTCTTCTGGTGGCCGGCCCTGGGCCTGGACCCCGGCCCCTACCGGCTCTCCCCGCCTGTCCGGATCATGTACACGTTCCTCCAGATGCCCCAGAACACCTTCCTGGCGGTCGCGATCCTGTACGCGCCCACGGTCCTGTACGCCCACTACGCGACGATCGCGGCACCCTGGCTGCCGGACCCGCTCACTGACCAGCAGCTGGCCGCCGGGATCATGTGGCTGGGGGGTGACCTGCTGTTCCTGACCGCCATCCTGGGGCTGGTCTGGGACTGGTCACGCCGCGAGGAGCGCGACACGGTCGCCGCCGAGCGCCGCGCCGACAACGCGCTTCCCTTAATTCGCGCGCGCGAGGCGGATCTCGCCAGCCGCGTGGCCAGCCGGGCGACGACGGCACCGGCCGAACAGGGCGAGGGCGAACAGGCTGCACAGGCCGCCGGCCACGGGGAAATCGGCGACGGGGCCGCCGGCGACGGGGACACCGGCCATGCCGCGGAGCGGGCGCCGGGCCTGGGGTAGCCCATCCCTGGGCCGCCCACCCTTGGGCCGCCCGACCGCGCTCCGCCCGCTCAGGCCGAGCCGTAATCGGCGGGTAAGCGGCGGTTGAGCGTCAGATAAGTGGCGGGCGCCAGGATGCGCAGTGGTGTCGCCTCGGGGCAGGCCCGCGGCGCGCCGAGATCGGTCCGGCCCAGTGCGGGGCGCGGACGTCTCGCAGCCTGGAGTTCCAATGCCGCATCCGCTCACCGTCTTCGCGGACCGCATCAGGGCCTGGTGGCCGCTGCTCGCGGTCGTCGCCACCATGCTCGTGCTCGCCGCCGGGCGCAGATGGGCCTGAGCCGCCCGGGCTGGCTTGCCGGTTCGCCCTGGAACGGGGGCAGGCCGTTGGCCCGGCCGGGGCGTGCCCGGCCGCTGTCCCGGCCCGGGCGTGCCCGGCCGGGGCGCCGTCACCTCCCGCTCGCCGGGCTCGCCAGCGGCCGGGCCGCCACGGCGGTAGCATCCCGGCGGTGCACCACGCTGCCTCCCCGTCCCGGATCGCCCTCCTGTTGCTGGCCATCGCGGCCGGGGGCTGCGCCGCCGCGCCCAGCGCCCCCGCGTCGTTCCTTCCCGGGACGCCGGCCAGTCCGCGGGAGTTCAACATCATCGCCAGTGACTATGCCTTCATCCCGTCGGTCGTGGCCGTCTTTCCTGGTGAGACCGTGCTGATCCACGTGGTCAACGGAGGCCTGGAGCCGCACGAGGCGGTGATCGGTGACGCCGCCGTCCAGGCCGCATGGGAACAGGTCGAGGCGGCCACGGCAACGCACCCGCCCGGGCCAACTCCCGTCGTCAGCGTGCCCCCTGGCGTCGCCGGCGTCCGGGTGTTCGTCGCGTCGGGCCGGCGGGTGGACGTGGAGTGGACGGTGCCGGCGGATGCGGCGCGCCCGGTTGATGGCTCCGGGACCACCACCCGCGAGTGGTACGTGGGTTGCCACGTCCCGGGCCATTTTGAGAAGGGCATGGTCGTCCCGGTCGCATTCCTCGCGACCGTCCCGGGCGGGCCCTCGTCTACGCCATGACGGCCCCGGCGCCGCTCGGCGCGGTCACCCGGCTCCACCGCCCGGCGGGCGCGGAATGGTACCCTGTCGGCCTGCCCCGGCCGACGGGCCCGGCGGCTACGGAGCTGGTCGGAGAACAGGAGTCGAGTCGAAATGGCCTACGTCATCACCGAGCCCTGCATCGACGTCCTCGACGTCTCATGCGTGTCGGTCTGTCCCGTCGACTGCATCCATTACGACGAGGGCGTCGACCGGAAGCTGTACATCGACCCCAACGAGTGCATCGACTGCGGGGCATGCGAGCCGGAGTGCCCGGTCAACGCCATCTTCCCGGAGGAGTCGGTGCCCGCGGAGTGGTCGGGCTTCGTGAAGATCGACGCCACCTGGTTCCACGACAAGTCGGCAGCACGCGCAGCGGTGGACGCCGCCAAGCCGCGCTGATCCGCGGCACGTCCCCGGGCCTGCGGGCGCCGGGGACGGACCCCGCCTGAGCGGCAGGATGCGCATCGTCTCGCTGGTCCCGGTCGCCACCGAGATCCTGTGCGAGATCGGCCTGGCCGACGAGTTGGTCGGCATCAGCGCCGATTCGGATTGGCCCTCGGACCTGCGGGAGATCCCGCACGTGACCCGCATCGACCCGGACCCCGCCACCCTTGACGGGTCGGGCCGCCTGGTCGCCTTCACCCATGGCATCGTCCCGGGCCTGGTCGCGGATCCGGCCGCCATCGCGGCGCTCGCCCCGGACCTCGTTGTCACCCAGTCGCGCTGCCGCGCGTGCGGCGTGCTCGTTCGCCCCGCCGGCCCCCCGGGCGCCCTCCGGTCGGAGATCACCCTCCTCGACCTGGAGGCCACCTCCATCGAGGGCATCTTCAACTCCATCACCACCGTGGGCGCGATGACGGAGACCGAAGACGAGGCCGTCGACCTGGTTGAATCGCTTCGGATCCGCCTGGGCGTGATCGAGGAGGCGGTGGAGCGCCGGCGCATGTCCGGCCGTCGTGCCCGTCGCGTCGTCGCCCTCCAGCGGCTCCTGCCACCGGCCGCGGCCGGTCACTGGCTGCCGGAGCAGATCCGGCGTGCCGGCGGTTGGGAGATCCTCGGCGAGGCCGGCGGACTTGCCGCCCCGTCCACCTGGGAGACCGTCGCCGAGGTGGATCCGGAGGTCCTGCTCCTGATCCCGGCCGACCTTCGGATCAACGTGGCGCGCACCCTGTGGGACCGGGCCCCAAAGCCCGACGCGTGGGATGAGATCGCCGCGGTCCGCAGCGGGCAGGTCTTCCTGCTCGACTCCCCGTACTTCTCGCGGCCGGGCCCGCGCGCCATCGATGGCATCGAGCTGCTCGCGGAAGTCCTGGACCCCGACGCCTTCATCGAGACGTCGCCGCCCGGGAGCTGGACACCCCTCTACCTCGCCTGACGTTCGGCATGTCGTTCCGTCCCACCTTCGATTGTCTCTGGTGCGCCGCGCCGCACGTCACCCGGTCGGCGTCCGACATCGAGGGCTGGGCACAGCTCTGCCCGGCCTGCGTCGGGCGGGCCGGCGAGAACCAATTCCTGGGCTTCAAGCTGCGCCAGGCGCTGACCGAGCGCAGCCGGGCTGACGTCTCGCCGGTGCCGCCGGCCCAACCTGGCGGTGCGCGTCCCGTGTTGGTCGCCCAGCCAGGTGGTGCATCCCTCGCCCCGCTGGCCACGGCCGCGCCGCCCGCGTCGCTTCCTCCGCCCCCGTCGCTCCCGTCGCCCGTCGTCGCCCCGTCCGAGTCGCCCGACGACGCGGACGACCGCTACCTCCGCCGGGGTCGATTCGCCCGCGGGCCAATCCACGATGCCGCCTGGGACGCCGAGCTGGACGCGGCCGGACGCTGGCTGGACGCCCTGCCCATGGCCGGCGAGATCGTGGAGCTGGCCGCCGGCACTGGATGGTGGTCGGCGCTCCTGGCGGGGAAGGGGACCCTGTCGGTCTACGACGAATCGCCGGCCCGCCTCGACCGTGCCCGCGACCGGCTCGTGGCCCATCGCCTGCGCGCCCATCTCCACGTCCGCGACCGGTGGGTGGAGCCGGATCGTCCGGTGGATGCGCTGTTCGTGGGCCCCGGCCTCGCCGAGGTCCCGGCCGTCCGCCTCGCACCGTTCGCGGCCCTGGCTCACCGCTGGCTCAAGCCGGGCGGCCTCCTGGCCCTCATCGATCTCCTGCCCGATGCCCTCGTGGATGCCGGCGGTGCCGTCGCGGCGCCGACACAGGCGGGACCCGTCCACCAACCCGGCGCGTTGCCTGCCGCGCTCCAGGCGGCGGGCTTCACGGCGGTCCGAGCCGAGGCCACCGGCCGCTTCTTCGTCCTGATTCGCGCCTCGGCCTGAGCCCCCGGCCAGTCAGGGTGCCGGCCGGCGAATCGCGGCGGCTATACTCGCGGCCATGTCGCCCCTGTCGAAGAGCACCATCGCCACCGTCGGGTCCGGCGTCATGGCCGAGGCCATGATCGGCGGCCTCCTGCGCGGCGCCCTCGTGGCCCCGGAGCAGCTGATCGCCAGCCACCCGCGGGCCGAGCGCCGCGAGCACCTGGCGCGCGAGTTCGGGATCCGGACGGTCGCCGGGAACATCGAGGCGGTCACCGGGGCCGATGTGATCCTGCTCGCCGTCAAGCCCCAGATGCTCGCGCGCGTGGGCAAGGAGATTGGCCCACACCTGGGGCGCGGTCAGCTGGTCCTGTCCGTGATCGCCGGCGCCACCACGCGGGCGCTCACCGGCATCCTCGGCCACGACCAGGTGGTCCGGAGCATGCCCAACACGCCCGCGCGACTGGGCCGCGGCATGACCGTCTGGTACGCGACGCCCGAGACCACCCCGGAGCAGCGCGAGCAGGCGCGCGCGCTGCTCGGCGCCCTGGGTGCCCAGATCGAGGTCGACGACGAGAAGTTCGTGGCCATGGCCACGGCGGTCTCCGGCTCGGGGCCAACGTACGTCTTCCTGGTGATGGAGGCGCTCATCGACGCCGCCGTCCACCTGGGCTTCCCGCGCCACATCGCCCACGACCTGGTGATCGAGACGCTCGAGGGGAGCACCGTCTTCGCCAAGCAGTCGGGCATGCATCCAGCGGAGCTCCGGAACATGGTCACGTCGCCCGGCGGCACCTCGGCCGCGGCGCTCCACGAGCTTGAATCCGGTCGGCTCCGGACGGTCCTGTCGGACGCGGTCTGGGCGTCGTTCCGGCGGACGGTCGAGCTGGGCGAGCAGCTTGAGGCCAGCCTCGCCAAGGACACGGGCTCCGCGCCCAGGCACTGATCGCGCCGCGGCCTCAGCTCCCGCCCAGGCACTGACCGCGCCGAGGCATTGATCCCGCCGCGGGCTCAGCTCCCCCTGGACTGCGCGGTCCGCATGGCCGAGGCAATCGCCACCGCCGCGCCGATGCCGATCAGCACGTCGCCCACGCTGAACACGTTCGCGAATGGCACGCCGGACGGGAGCGCGAACACATCCGTCAGCGGCGCCAGCGCCGGCTGTGCCAGGACCACGCTGTTGGTCGCGCCCTCAGCTGGTTGCAGCCCGGCCGCCGCCAGCGCCCCGGGATCCGCGGGCATATAGCCGCCGTTGGCGATGATGGCCGCCAGGTTGAGCGCGGCCCCCGCCGCCACGATCGGCAGGCCGGTGAGCCGGATGTTGCGCAGCACCACCGCCAGGACCACCGCCGTGGAGGCCACGTAGAGCGCCGGCCCGGCGTCGCCGACCAGCGCGCCGCCTACCCGGTCGAACTGGATGACCTGCACCAGCAGTCCGACCAGCGCCAGCCAGCTCCACCGGAACCGCAGGGCGGCGAGGCCCTCCAGGCGACCCCGGGCCAGCGTCCCGATCAGGAGGCCGATCGGGATCGCGTACAGGATGAACAGGGGAAGCTCAGGGCCTGGGCGAGCCGGCCAGCAGGTCGTCGATCTGGCGCACGTGCTCCACGAGGTGGCCGGCCATGGAGTCGTTCATGATCTGGCCGATCGTGACGAGGCCGCGACCCTGGCGGTTGCCCTGGCGGTCCAGGTCCGCGTCCGTCATCTCGCCCAGCCGGGCGATGGCCCGGTTCACGAGCGATTCGACGCGCGCGTAGAGCTCGCGCAGGGGCAGCGTCCGATCGCGCGCGATGACCCCGATCCGCAGCTCGTTGGCCGCCACGCGCCCGAACGGGACCGGGTCGACGCCATTGCCGGCCATGATCCGCTCGACCTCGCCGAACCAGAACGGCAGCATCTCGGTGAGGTGGGCGAGCACCTCGGGCGGGTACCAGATGGCCTCGGGCACGTTGTGCAGGATGTTGTCGCTGGTGGGGAACGGCGCGGCCGCCTCCACGCGCGGGCGCTGGGCCTGCAAGGCCGTCAGCCCGAGGCGCAGGTGATCGATGACATCCGTTGTCTGCATGCCGCCCTCCTTGAATCTCCCAGGTTCCGGCGAGTATGCCATCGGCGCTGGCGCGGACGTGACGCGCTGCGTACCCTGACGTCGGTCGCGGGTCGGTGCGGATCCCGCGCTGGAGGAGGGCCGTGGTGATGGAGGAGCTCTACCCGCTGCTGGTCGTGGTGCACGTCGCCGGGGCCTTCCTGTTTGCCCTCGCGCACGGGGTCAGCCTGTTCGTCTCCTTCCGGCTGCGCCGGGAACGCGAGCTCGAACGGGTCCGGGCCCTGCTGGACCTGTCGGCCTCGACGGTCGGCGTGGTCTACGGGAGCCTGGTCCTGCTCCTGCTGGCTGGCGTTTGGGCCATGATCTGGCACGGCTGGTGGCGCTACGGTTGGCCGTGGCTGGCGCTGGCGGTCCTGCTCGGCGTGGCCGTCCACATGAGCCAGCGCGGCACGGTTCACTACGTCCGCGTGCGACATGCCGCAGGGCTGCGGGCCTACGGCGACCCACCGGGGCGGCCCGCCCCGCCGGCCGCCCCGGACGTCCTTCGGCGCCTGCTCGCGGCGCCCCGCGCGGAGGAGCTGGCGCTTTCCGGCGGCATGGGCTTCCTGGTCATCACCTGGTGCATGGTGGCCAAGCCGTTCTGATCGCCCGCGGCTCCATCGGTGCGCCTGCAGGGGTGAGGCGCCAGGCACGGGTCCATCGATCGCCGCAGCCAATCCGGGAAGCGGTGTGTGCACTACACTCACGGTCACGAGGGGGACCAAAGTCCGGCTCGATCCGGGACGGTTGCGGACCTCCCCCGGTGCCGACCGGCACCGTAACGTGAACGCGACGGTCAGAGAAGGGCGGACGGGGGCCGTTGGGCACATACGGCCCCCGTCCCTAAGTACTGGACAGGTCGCCCACCTTGGTGGAAAATAGTCCCAATGCCGATGCTGCAGCGCCCACCGCGCCGGGGTGTGCATACATCGGTGAACATTCAGTCCAAGCTAGTTCACGAATACGGAACTCGGAGGGATCGTCCATGACAAAGACTGCAATCCACAAGAAGCTCGCCTGGCTCGCCGTCGGGTCCCTGCTGGCGCTCGCCGCGTTCGGCTCCTCGGTCGGTGCGGTCTCCGCCCACGACAATGACAACGATGCGTGCGCAACGCAGGCCCCCGCCTCGCAGGTGATCAACGCGCCGTACGAGATTTACGCGCCGAAGAAGACCTGCGCGCCGACGGCAGCCCCGACGGCTTCGCCCACGGTGGCCCCGTCCCCGACGGTTGCGCCCACCGCTGCGCCCAGCTTCACCGGCGGCGCCGGCGGCGTGACCGACCAGCCCACCCTTCCGCCCACCGATCGCTCGGGCGGCCTCGCCAACGTGTCTGACAGCCTCGGCCTCGTGCTGATGCTGATGGCCGCGGCCCTGGCCG
>CANJLL010000004.1 GCA_947475545.1 Chloroflexota bacterium
CTCAGCCGCGGTCTTCGGTGTGCGCGAGTCGGTCTGATCTGACCGTCGACCACGACAGTCGAGGCAGGGCACGGCTACCGCCGACGCGAAGTCGGGCATGGTCCAGTCCTTCCCGAATCGGAGCTGACGATCCTGCGAAGGAGGAAGATCCCGAAGGCACGCTGGGCGACCTGCGGTGAGAGCGACGTGCCGATCTGCGCGCCGAAGTAGGCGCCCATCAGGAACCCGACCGCGATGACGGCCGCGACCCGGACATCGACGTGCCCAGCCCGGAAGTATTCGAGCGCGCCGAGCAAGCCCACGGGCAGCAGGAGCGCCGCCAGGAGGTGCCCGCCGCCGTCGCGATCGGGTAGCCGACGACGAGGACGAGCGCCGGCACGATCACGAGCCCGCCGCCGATCCCGAACCTTCGAGGCGCGGCGCCCTCTTCTCAGTCGCCGAAGTCGGACCGAAAGAGACGGCCTATGCCGTGACGGTCTCCTTCGTGGATCCTGCGACCGGGGCGCACGTCGAAGCCGGCTCCGCGGTATTCCCCCTCGTCGCTGGTCCTTCCCACTGACGAGAAGACGCCGGCTCCAGCTCAGGAGCGGAGCGCGGCCACGATCCACTCACGTGGCGGCACGCCACGCAGCCCGTCAGGCGTCCGGAACAGGCGACAGCGCGGCGTGTAGTCACCCGGATCCTCGAACCCTGGCGAAATGTCGCGGCCATCGATGCGGATCGTGGGAGAACCAGGAAATCGATGGGCGGTCGCCACCGCGGGGTTCGAGGCATCCACGACGTCGACCGGCGTCCCGGGTGCGACCTCCGCGATCACCTCGTCGAGCAGGCGGCGGGCGGCGACGTGGTTCGGGCAGCCCCTGAACCAGAGGAACTCCACCCGGTGCGAAGTGGTCATGTCCCAAGGGTAGCCGGATGGTCGCGAGGTTCTGACCGGCTAGTTGATCCGTGCCCGGATCAGCCGCGCGGAGTTGAGCATGATTGCGACGTCGGGCAGGGACTGGGCGGCAGCCGCCCAGACCGGCGGCAGGATCCCGGCCGCAGCGAGGCTGATCCCGACCACGTTGTAGATCGCCGCGAAGCCCAGGTTCTGACGGATCGTGCCCGCTCCCCGTCGCCCGAGCCGGATCGCGGCGGGGACCAGCATCCAGTCGTCCCGGAGGAGTGCGACGTCGGCGGCTTCGATCGCCACCGCCGTCCCGGCCATGCCCATCGCCACGCCGACGTCGGCCTGGGCCAGTGCCGGGGCGTCGTTCACCCCGTCGCCGACCATCATCACGACGCGGCCCTTTGCCTGGAGCTCGCGGACCGCGGCGATCTTGTCCTCGGGCAGCAGCTCGGCACGGAAGTCGATCCCGAGCTCGCCGGCCACGGCGCGCGCGACGGCGGTGTTGTCGCCGGTCAGGAGAATCAGCTCCTTGATCCCGAGGCGGCGCAGCTGATCGAGCGCGGCGCGCGCCTCGGGCCGGACGGTGTCCGCCAGCGCGATCAGCCCCAGGACGGCCTGCCCGCCTGCCACGAAGAAGACGGTCCGCCCCGCCCCCTCGAGCGCGACCGCCCGCGCTTCGACGGCCGGTTCCGGCGCGATCCCCCGATCGGCCAGCAGGCGCCGGTTGCCCACCGCCAGCTCCCGACCGTCGACCAGGCCCACGACGCCCTGCCCCGGCACCGGCGAGAACGATTCCGGCTCCGGGAGACGCAGGCCCCGCTCCCCCGCGGCGTCCACGATCGCCCGGCCCAGCGGATGCTCGCTGCGGCCCTCCAGCGTCGCGACCAGGCGGAGCAGCTCAGCCGGATCCGAGCTATCCAGCGGCACGATGTCGGTCACCACCGGCCGGCCGAAGGTCAGCGTCCCGGTCTTGTCCACCACGACGGCGTCCACCCGCGCCAGCTGCTCGATCGCGGCGCCACCTTTCACCAGCAGGCCGCGCCTGGCCGCGTTTCCGACGCTCGCCAGCACGACGACGGGCGTCGCCATCGTGATCGCGCACGCGCAGGCGACCACGATCACGGCCACCGCGCTGACGAGGTTCCGGGTGACGAGATAGGTCCCCAGCCCGATGACCAGCACGGTGGGCAGGTAGTAGCCGGCGAACCGGTCGGCGAAGCGCTGGACGGGCGCCCGATGCGCCTCGGCTTCCTCCACGAGGCGGACGATCCGGGCGAACGTGGTGTCCCGGCCCACGGCGGTGGCACGGACCTTGAGGAAGCCGGCCTGCGCAACGGTGGCGGCGAAGACCGGGTCGCCCGCGGCCTTGTCCATCGGCACGCTCTCGCCGGTGATGGCCGCCTGGTCAACCGGCGCGCTCCCGTCGATCACCTCGCCGTCAACCGGGATCCGCTCGCCAGGCCGGACGATGACGACATCGCCGGCCGCCACCTGGCCAACCGGGATCTCCACCTCGGCTCCGGCCCGGATGACGCGCGCGATGGCGGGCTGGAGGCCGACCAGGGCCTGGATCGCGGCGCGGCTCCGCTCCGTGGTCAGCTCCTCGAGCCAGTCGGCGAAGCGCATGAAGAAGACGATCAGCGCGGCAGTGGTCCACTGGCCGATGGCCGCGGAGGCCACGACACCCACCGTCATCAGCGTGTGGCCCGTCACCTCGAACCGCCGGGCGGCGCGGGCGACGCCGCGAAACACCTTCCATCCGCCGAGGAGGATCGCCAGGGCCGGGATCCACCAGGGGAGCTGCTCCAGAACCGCATCGAACAGGCCCAGCCGTTCACCCAGCGCGGCAACGACGACCACGGCCGCCACCAGGCCCAGCGCGGCCCAGCCGATCACCTGGGCGACATCGCGCCGGGGCTGGACGGGTGTCGTGACCCCGGGACCGTCCGGGGCCGCCGACTCGACCACCGCGCACCCGGTCGACGCGATCGCCGCCCGGAGCTGATCCAGGCTGACGAGGCTGGGATCGAAGGTGACGGTGGCCCGGTTCGACGCGAGGAGCGCCTGAACGGTCTGCACGCCCGACAGGGCGCTCACGGCCGCCTCGATGTGCGACACCTCGTCCTGGCAGTCCATCCCCATCACGGCCAGGTCCACGGTGACCATGTCCGCCGGCCTGATCCCGCACCCGGTCGACTCAATGGCGGCCTGGATCTGCTCGCGCGTGACGCGATCGGGATCGAAGCGGATGGTGGTCCGGTTCGAGGCGAGGAGCGCGTGCACTTCTTCGACGCCATCCAGGTCGCCCACGGCATGCTCGATGTGGCGCACCTCGTCCTGGCAGTCCATCCCGGTGATGGGCAGGTCGAGCAGGATGATGGGCGTCGTCGACGTCATCGCGAGGTTCGCCTCCGTGAGATAGCCCGGCGGGCCGGACCGGTCGACATCAGTCCGGACACGATGGGTCCGCATTCGCCCGCACGACCGGCGAGGCCCGGAGGGCCCGCCGGCTGGGAGGCCCGTAGTTGCCGCACGCCTCGATGAATGGTGCGATCACGGCCAGGACGATCGCCGAGGCATCGAGGAGGCGGACGATCGCGGGATGCGCCAGCTCGTACACGTTGTACCGGCCGCGCGGTTCGATGGTCACCAGGCCGCAGTCCAGGAGGCAGCCCAGGTGGTTCGACGCCCGCGTCGGCGGCAGGCGGCACAGGCGGGCGAGCTGCCCGGCGGTCAGCGGGCCGTGGCGGAGCTCGCGGAGGATGGCGAGGCGGGAGGGATCGGCCAGCCCTCGGTGGAGCTTGGTCTCGATGTCCAGGAGCGTCGGACGGACCTGCTGCGTCGCTTCAGGCATGGATGAATAGTAGTCAGTGCCCGCCCGGCTGTCCACGAGTCCGGATACCGGGTGACGTTCCGCTCCGGCCGCGATAGTCGACGGCGCCCGAGGTAGTCGACCCTGGGCCATGACGAGGTCTGACGGCAAGGTGGGCCAGCCATTCTCTTCCAGCGCGAAACGGAGATGTGCCGCGGTCTATGCCCATCGGCATACTGGCCGCCGGTCGGTCCAGGGTCCCGGTCCATCGGAATTGTGCCGAGCAGTCTCTGGCGATCGCAGGCCGTCGGGCTCGATGATCGGACCGTCAGATACAGCACGATTGTCCGGGGGCTTCCTGCCCGGTACGAGGAGAGCTCGATGGTCCGCTCGAGTCGAGCCACAGCACCGCGACGGCGGCAATTGGCGCCCTGGTTCCTCGCCCTGGCGATGGCCCTCCTTGTCGGTCCAACCGTTGCCGGCTGCAGCGCCAATCGCTCGTCCACCCCGCCCCCTGCAACCGCGAGCACGCAGGCCGGGACGCACACGATGCCAAATGACGCGGAGATGACTACCGCCGAGATGGATTCAGCCTGGGCTGGCCGGCCGGCATTCGCTCGCCAGAACCAGCGCACCGAAGCGGCCTACGCCTTCGCCCTGCGGACCGGGCACGTCATCGAGTGGATGCCCTGCTACTGCGGCTGTGGTGCCATGGGCCACGGCAGCAATCTCGACTGCTACTTCAAGCCAGCGCCGGCCACCTCCAAGAAGGTCGTCTACGAGGAGCACGCCTCCTACTGTGACATCTGCGTCGACATCACCCTGACCGCCCAGAAGCTGCTGAACCAGGGCAAGTCCCTGCGCGAGATCAGGGACGCCGTGGACCGCCAATACGGCATCGGGGCACCGGGCACCAAGACCGCCCTGCCTCCCGCCTGATTGACCAGGCACAACAGGGGCGACGCGGGGCATCCCCGACTGCGTCGGGAATGCCCCTCAATCCCGTCGCCGGGGTGAAGGTCACTGGGCGTCGGTGAGCCGGTTCGCCACCCGTTGACCCGCCGCGATCGAGAACGTCACCACGATCCCGGTCGCCGTGGCCATGTGCTCGCGGAGATGACCGGCATTGAACCCCCCGTTCGCGAGGTCCAGCGTCCCGACGCCGAATACGATGGTCTCGCCGGCCGCGGTTCGCAGCGTGAAACTCGTGACCTCTGTGAGCGATGGCTGGTCCACGGCGATGACGATCCCGCGGGCGGTCCCGGACACCGGGACGACGGCTTGGAAGGCCGCCCGGAGCTCATCCTCTGCGACGACCGCCTCGAACTTCGCACTCACGGCGCCTCCTGCGTCGACCACGAAGACCCACGGCTCGGTCCGCAGACCCCAGGCATCGGTCCAGGCGGCAGCCTGGAGCTGGCCGGCCGCGAGCTCGGGCTGGAGGCGGCCGTCCGTGAACGCCATCTTGTACGGCTCGACGTTGATGAAGGTCAGCGTCGGGTAGGCGGCAGCGACGGCCTTGACCGTGTCAAGCATCGGGCCGCAGATCGCGGTCTGGCAGAACGCGGGCGTCGCAAACACGAGGACGAACGGGTCCCTGGCGGCGATGGCATCCTCAACCGACCGCGAGTAGAAGCCGGGGTTCGGCTTCTTGTCGGTCGAGACCTTCGCAAGATCGCCGCCAACGGCGCCCGCCGTCGGCGTATCGACCGACACGGCCTTGGCTCCGAGCGCCGGCGTGGGGCCCGACGCTGCGACGGTGAAATCCGCGCGGACCTGCTCCTTGCGCCCGCCCGGGAACGTGGCGTCGAAGCGGACGCCCCAGCGACCGGCCCTGGTGAACTCGACGTTCGCGACGTACAGGCCCTTCTGGCCCTCGATCGCCCAGAGGAACCTGGCGTTGGCCGTGAACGCGACTTTCGCGTCGTCCTTGGCGATATCGAAGAACTCGAGGGTGACCGGCACATCGGGCGCCGCGACCACGGTGTTCGCGTTGTCCACCAGCGAGAAGACGAAACGGTTCTTGCCGGCCAGGATCTCCGACGATATGAAGATCGGCAGGATCGTCGGTGCACCGCTCGACGAGTTGGTAGTGCTCGCTGGACGAGCGCTCGGCGCCCGAGTCGGCGTTCCCCCTGTACAAGCGGCGAGCAGTACGGCTGACAGGATCAGGCCGAGCTGGCGCATGATCCTCCCCCTTGCTTCCGCGCGCGAGAACGGCCTGACGTCGGCGGCGGTCGTCATCCTGGAAGGCTGCGCTTGGTCGCACGGCCCGATCGCGGGAGGCTGGGTCGTGCCGCCTCGGCCTCGGCGACGAGTCGCCCGCCCCGGACGGTCGCACCAACGACCATGGCCGCCCCGATGAGCACGATGTTCTTGATGATGTATTGACCCTCCAGCGTTGGCGCCAGCGGGAAGCTCGTAAACGCCTCGCCCGGGAACAGCCCGAGGGGAGTCACCGTACCGAGCATCTGGATTGCCAGGAGGAGGAGTGTCGCCCGCAGGAAGCGTCCGGTGAGCAGGGCCACGCCGATCAGGGTCTCCCACATGGCCAGTATGGGGAGGGCAAGGTCTGGTTTGACCACGCCGAACGTGAGGCGCTCGATCGTTCGGGTTGCCAGGTCCTGGGCCGGGCTCAGGCCCGGGAAGAACTTGAGCAGCCCGAACCACAGGAACACGAGCGCGAGCCCGGTCCGGAGGACCGGCACGCCGGCGCGGGCAAGCGTCGACGTGATCTTGGTATCGATCCGATCGTACGCGAGACTGAACGCGGGCCAGGCAGGCCGGTCACGCATGGTGCGCCAGCTCGAGGCGCCTCCGGTCGGAGGACTCCAGCTGGAAGGTCGAGTGCTCGATGTCGAACTCCGCGGACATGCCAGAGCACAGGGCGTCGAGCGCCCTCGCCGGATCGGCGCCGTCGGCCAGAACAACATGCGCCGACAGGACGTGCGTCCCCGAGGTGATGGTCCAGGCGTGCAGGTCGTGGCAATCGACGACGCCCGGTGCGTCGAGGATGTGCTGACGGACGTGCGCCATGTCGATTCCGCTGGGGGTCGCCTCGAGGAGCACCTCGGCCGCCTGACGCAGGAGGGTGAAGGCGCGCGGGAGGATGAACAGCCCGATGAACGCCGAGGCGATCGCGTCGGCAATCGTCCAGCCAGTCAGCGTGATCACGATGCCGGCGACGATGACGGCAGCCGACCCGATGAGGTCGCCCAGCACTTCGAGATACGCCCCGCGCATGTTGAGGCTCTCCTCCTGCGCATCCCGCAGAAGGAACAGCGCCCCCCCGTTGATGACGAGCGCGACAATCGCAACCGCGATCATCGGGCCTGACGCAACCTCCGGCGGCGCCGACAACCGCTGCCAGGCCTCGACCAGGACCACGGCGGCGATCATGAACATGAGGACGCCGTTGGCCAGCGCCGCGAGGATCTCCAGGCGGAGGAAGCCGAACGTGCGCCCGCTCGTCGGGCTGCGGCCAGCGAACGAGATCGCCAGCAACGCGAGCCCGATGCCCGCAATGTCGGTCAACACATGGCCCGCATCGGCGAGGAGGGCGAGGCTGTTCGCGAAGAGTCCGCCAACAACATCCATGGCAAGGATCGTCAGGCTGGCCGCCAGGACGGCCATGAGGCGGCCGCGGTGGCCGGCCGCCGCCGACCCGTGGTTGTGCGAGCCATGGTTATGCGCCATCGCGTTCCTCCGCGACGTGGGCTGCGGCGCCAAGAACAAGGTCGCTCAGATGCTGATCGATGAGCCGGTAGAAGACGACCCGGCCCACCTTGCGGCGCTCGACAGCGCCGCGGTCGTTGAGGAACCGCAGCTGGTGCGACAGGGCCGACACGCTCATGCCCAGGACCAGCCCGATATCGCACACGCACAGCGCCCGCTCGCTGATCGCGAGAAGGTGAACGATCCGCGCTCGCGATGGGTCAGCCAGCGTCGCAAACAGGTCGCCGACCGCCCGTGCTCCGTAGCTGCCCAGCGACCGTCCCAGGAGCGGGTGGATGGTTTCCGGGTGAAGGCACGCGACGGAGCACGTGTGGGCGTCGATCTCCGAGGCGAATACTTGAGTCATGGCTCAACTGTAGCACCTCGGAGCCACTACGATCGCGCGGATGGAGGCAAGATGCCATTGGCATCCTCGTCTCTCGCACGAGCCTTCCGCTATCGTGACGACGTGGACATCACCCCGGGCGGCCGCCTGCTGTTGCGAAGCCTTCGCTCACCGCATGCCGCCTGCTCGCGGTCAGTGATTGGACCGGCGCCGACCGTCGCCGGGCACGCGGGTTGAGGACCGGCAGCTCGGTCTCGGAAGTCTTCCGCGTTGCACTCCGCCTCGGACTCACGTCGTTCGGCGGCCCGATCGCGCATCTCGGCTACTTCCGGCGCGAGTACGTCGAACGCCGTCACTGGCTCGACGAGCATGCGTTCGCGGATCTCGTCGCCCTGTCTCAGTCCCTGCCCGGCCCGGCGAGCAGCCAGCTTGGCATCGCGATCGGCACGCGCCGGGCGGGGATGCTCGGCGGTCTCGTTGCCTGGCTCGGCTTCACGCTGCCGTCGGCGATCGCCCTGGTCCTGTTCGGGCTGTTCACGGCCTCGGTCGATCTGTCCGCCGCCGGCTGGGTGCACGGCCTCAAGATCGCGGCCGTCGCGGTGGTCGCCCAGGCCGTGTACGCGATGGCGCGCACGCTCACGCCCGACTGGTCCCGGCGGGCCGTGGCGATCCTGGCGGCCGTCGTCGCGCTGGCCTGGTCCACGCCCTTCGCCTCCTCATCTTCGCGGCCCTCCCGTACTGGGACGTCCTGCGCGGCTCGGTCGGCTTTCGGCGGGCCCTGACGGGGACGAATGCCGCGGTCGTGGGCATCCTTCTGGCTGCCCTGTACACGCCGATCTGGACGAGTGGCATCGGCGCCCCGATCGACGTCCTCGTCGCGGTGGCTGCGCTTGGGCTTCTCCTCTCGGGGCATGTGCCGCCGGTCTTCGTTGTCGCGCTGGCGGCGCTGGCCGGGCAACTGATCGGCATCCCGTCGGGATAGCCGCGTGCGGCACCGTGACGCGATCTCAGACCAGCATCAGCACCATTCGCTCCCCGACGTCCCTGCAGTCGACGTCTCGAGAGCGATCGACGGGCGCCCACACGGCCGAGCGCCCCGCGTCTGCCACGGTCAATGGTGCCCGCCGTGACCAGCATGGTCGCCGTGGCTGGCTGGCTCCTTGTCCGGGTGGCCATAGCGGTGGGGATCGTCGACGCGATTGCCGAACGCCCGGGCCGGACTACTGGACCGTGATCGTGGCCTTCATGCCCGCGAGGTAGTGACCCGCGACGTGGCAGCCGGCCAGGTAGGTGCCCGGGTCCTTGAAGGTGTAGGTCAGCTCCTTGGTCGTGCCGGCCTTCACCGAGATCGCGTTCGGCTCATCCATGGTCATCGGCATGGCGGCCATCTCGTTTTCGTGGTCGTCCTGGGCCTGCTGGTCACCGATCACGAACTCGTGGTCGATCGCGCCCGCGTTGGTCACGACGAACGTCACCGGCGATCCTGCCTTCAGGGTGATGACGGCGAGGTCGATCTGAAGGGCGTCGCTCAGCTTTACCTCCACCCTGGTCGCACTGGCAGCGGGTGAACCGGTCGACGCGCAGGCGGCGACGAGCACGGATGCCAGGAGGAACCAGACCAAGAGGATCGGGCGAACGCGACGCATCAGAACCTCGCAGCTTCGGAAGTGGGCCGCGCTCCAACGAAGGTCGTGACTATACCCCCAGGGGGTATGTTCTGCAACGGGCGGTCACCGCGCTTCGGCCTGCCCGACTGGTCGATGAGTGCCGCTTCCTGCGTGGGGCTTGACCAAGGCTTGATGAAGTCTTGGCACTTCCTGAGTTGATCCGGCCCAAGAGGCGTCCCACCCTAGACGCAGGCTGGAAGCGTCCTCTCCGGCAAACAACGCACGGAGGCGCCATCGTCATGGCCAGCTGGACCTTGGGACTCGAACCCTGGGTGTGGATGGCCGCCTGGGCGCTCGTCCTGGGCGTAGCCGTCTGGCTCCTGGTGCGACAGCCGCGGCATGACGAGACCGCTGACGCGGTAGCCATCCTGCGCGCGCGGTTCGCACGTGGCGAGATCAGCGAGGAGGAGTTCCGGCGTGCGACTGCCGCGCTTGGCGCCGACCCCCGGCAGGTCCCCCGTTGACCGCCCCTTCCGACCCGCCCTGTCGATCCGGGCGCTGAGCCCGAGCCTGGAGGTACACCGTGGATGAGACTCAGCCCATGACCCGCCGAGACCGGCGGGCGCTAGAGCGCGAGCGCGCGTCGGAGGCCGGGCTGTCGAGCCACCAGGCGCGGAAGGCGGCGTTGGCCCGCGAGGCACGCGGCCCCGTCATCCGCAAGGCCGCATTCGGGCTTGTCGTGGTGGCCGTCCTTGGCTTCGGTGCCTTCTTTGCCTTCGGCGACTTCCTGAACCGGCCGGTCGCGAGCAACGATTCGATCGATGTCCAGAGCTCCATGGCGGGCTTCACCCCATCCGTCATCAAGGTCACGGCGGGAACAACGGTGACGTTGGATTGGTGGACCCAGGACGCCGCGGTTCATCTCCAGGGCGGAGCCCACACGATGATCTCGCCGGAGCTTGGGCTCGCCGAGAAGCTCCCGGCCGAGAGCCGCCGCCAGGTGATCTGGACCGTGCCCGACAAGCCGGGCACCTACGATGTGTGGTGCGAGACCTGCTGTGGCGGGAAGGACAGCCCCACGATGCACGGGAAGATCGTGGTCGAGGCCGCCTGATGAGCGCGCCGTCAGCCGATGGCCTCCGGGAGCATCGGCTGGTCTTCGGCTGGCCGCTGCCGGCCGTCGTCCTGGTGACCGCGCTGCTCACTGTCGCGACGACGGCCGGCGCCTTCGTGCTGGCCGTCCCGTTCGAGGGCGGTGCGTTCGGGGGCCTGACCATCCCAATGGTCCTCGCGGCCGGATTCGCAGACGGCTTCAATCCATGTGCCTTCGCCCTGCTGGTGCTCTTCGCGACCTTCACGCTCACGCTCGTCAACGCGGTCACGGCCGACGGGACGCCGACGAGCGAGGCGCGGCGTCGGCTCCTGGGTGCCGGCTCCCTGTACGTGGGCGCCGTCTGGGTCACCTACTTCATCATCGGCCTGGGACTCCTGAGCGTCCTTTCGTGGCTCGGACGGGATCATCTGGTGGCCCGTGGTGCCTCCGTGCTTGCGCTGTTGATGGCGCTCTGGATGCTCAAGGACGTGTTCCTGCCGGGCGTCGGGCCCTCGATGATGGCGCCCGGTGGGACCCACGGCCGGATGCAAAAGGCGATGGAGCGCGGCGGCCTGGGCGGCATGCTCCTCGCCGGCGTGCTGGTCGGCATCTGCACGGTTCCGTGCTCCGGTGCCATGTACCTGCAGATCACCGCCGTCCTGCATGCGTCCGGCGGCGGGGCAACCGGCCTCGCCCTGCTCGCGCTCTACAACATCGCCTTCATCATGCCCCTGCTGATCCTGCTGCTGACGGTGAGCAATCGTCGAGTCCTGGGCCGGATCGGCCGCTGGAATCGCTCCAACTCGCCGTGGATCAAGGCGGCCCTGGCGACCACGGTCATCGTCATGAGCTTCGGCCTGATGGTGTCGATGTGAGCGCGGATGGTGTTCCGGCCGACACCGTCCTGGAGGCGATCCAGTTCCCGGTGTCCGGCATGGTGTGCGGGTCGTGCGTGAACCAGATCACCAGGGCACTCAAGCGACTCGGAGGCGTCTCCGCTGTCCGCGTTGACCTCGGACGCGAGCTGGTCACCGTGCGCCGCCGCCCCGACCTGACGTCCGACGCGGAGATCTCCGCCGCCCTCAGCACGGCTGGCTACGAGGCGGACCTCGATGCCGCCGTGCATCTGCCACTTCACGGGGACGGCGGCCTGCTGTCGCATCTGATCTGGCGCAGCGGCAGGCTCGCCCGAAGGTGAGCGGTCAGGGCTAACCAGCAGACCCGCGGCACGGCGTGACGGCGCCTGTTAGGATACTCCCCCAGAGTATTGGAGAGAACAACCAGTGACCGCCCCATCCCCCATCCACATCGAGATCGTGTCGTTCCCCGTCGAGGGGATGACGTGCGCCTCGTGTGTGAATCGAATCACCCGTTTCCTCTCGAAGGTCGAGGGCGTGGAGGAGGCGAACGTCAATCTCGCCTCCGAATCGGCGACCGTCCGCTACGACGCGTCGAAGCTGACGGTCTCGGACCTCGTCGCCGCCGTGGACGCGGCGGGCTACGTCGCCCGGGCCGAGCAGGCAGCCACGTCGGAACATGTCGCCGACGTCGCGGAGGCCGCCGAGGCCAAGGCCGACCGTGACGAGGCGGCCGCGCGTCACGTCGCCGAGCTGCGCCGCCGGTTGCTGGTCGCCACGGTCCTCACGATCCCGCTGCTGGGCGGGCTCGCCCGGATGACCGTCGCGCCGTGGCTCCCCGCGTTCCTGGCGAACCCGCTCTTCCAGCTCGCGCTGGCGACGCCGGTCCAGTTTTGGGCGGGCTGGCCGTTCTACACCGGCGCCATCAAAGCGCTCCGCCACAAGTCGACGGACATGAACACGCTCATCGCGGTGGGCACGTCGGCCGCCTTCGGCTACAGCGTGGCCACGATCCTGTTCCCCGGCTTCTTCCGCGCCGCCGGGATCGGCATGGCCGGCATGGACCTGCCGATGTACTTCGACACCTCGTCGGCCATCGTCACGCTGATCCTGCTGGGCCGGTTCCTCGAGGCGCGGGCCCGCAGCCACACCTCCGACGCGATCCGCCGGCTCATTGGCCTCGCGCCGCGAACCGCCCGGGTCCTCCGGGACGGCGCCGAGGTCGACGTGTCGATCGCCGAGGTCCGCGTCGGGGACCTGGTCCGCGTCCGGCCGGGCGAGACCATCGCCGTCGATGGCGTGGTGACCGACGGCGCCTCCGGTGTCGACGAGAGCATGATCACCGGCGAGAGCCTGCCGGCCTCGAAGCGGGTCGAGGACCTGGTCGTGGGCGGCACCCTCAACACCACCGGCACGCTGACGTTCCGCGCCACGCGGATCGGCGCGGACACGGTCCTGGCCAGGATCATCCGACTGGTGTCGGACGCGCAGGGCTCACGGGCGCCAATTCAGCGCCTCGCCGATGTCGTGACGAGCTACTTCGTCCCGGCGGTCCTCGGCCTCGCGGCGTTCACCTTCGTGGTCTGGTTCGTCTTTGGCCCGGCGCCGGCCTTCAACCTGGCGCTCCTGAACACGGTCGCCGTCCTGATCATCGCCTGCCCATGCGCGCTCGGGCTGGCCACCCCAACCTCCATCATGGTCGGGACCGGCAAGGGCGCCGAAGCCGGCATCCTCTTCCGGAACGCGGAGGCGCTCGAGCGTCTGGGGTCCGTCCGGTCCGTCGTCCTCGACAAAACCGGCACGCTCACCGAGGGCAAGCCGCGCGTCACGGACATCATCCGCGCGGACGGTGCCCCCGAAGAGGAGATGCTGCTCGCCCTGGTCGCCGCCGCCGAGCGCGGCTCCGAGCACCCGCTTGCCGACGCGATCGTCCGCGAGGCCGGGACTCGCGGCCTGGCCATCCCCGTCACGACCGAGTTCATCAGCGTCCCCGGTGGGGGTGTCGCAGCCGTCGCCTCCGGCCGCCGCATCCTCGTCGGCCGGCCCGGCTACCTGGAGGCGGAAGGGATCGACGTCTCCTCGCTGGTCGGTCCGGCCGACGCCCTCGCCGCCGACGGGCGAACGCCGGTGTTCGTTGCCATCGACGGCCTTCCGGCCGGCGTGCTGGCGATCGCCGACACCCTCAAGGCCGGCTCCATCGAGGCGGTTGCCGAACTCCACCGCCTGGGCATCGCCGTCACGATGCTGACCGGCGACAACCGGCGGACGGCCGAGGCGATCGCGCGCTCCGCGGGCATCGACAAGGTCGTGGCCGACGTGCGGCCCGACGGCAAGGCGGCGGCGGTCAAGGCGCTCCAGGCGGATCGCACGGTCGTGGCCATGGTTGGCGACGGCGTGAACGATGCCCCCGCCCTCGCCTCCGCGGACGTCGGCATCGCGATGGGCACGGGCACGGATGTCGCGATGGAATCGGCCGGTGTCACCCTGATGTCGGGCGACCTGCGCGGCCTCGTCACGGCGATCGCGCTCTCGCGCGCCACGATGCGGAACATCCGCCAGAACCTGTTCTGGGCCTTCGCCTACAACGTCATCCTCATCCCGACCGCCATGGGCGTCCTGTACCCCATCAACGGCGCGCTCCTGGACCCGATCCTCGCCGCGGCCGCGATGGCCCTGAGCTCGGTGACCGTGGTGTCGAACGCGCTGCGTCTTCGCCGGTTCCGCACCTCGGCCGCTGTCCGCAGCCCGCGGCCGGTGGCGGCCACGGCGCCCTCGGCGTCGTAGCGCTCCGGGTGCGCCGCTCCGCGGTCAGGCGTCCTGGACGTACACGTCGTCCTTCTCGATCGACACCTGAAACTCCTTCAGCGGTGTCGGCGGCGGCCCAGCGAGCACGGATCCGTTCACCACGCTGAAGTGCCCGCCATGGCATGGCGAGACGATGTCCGGGCTCTGGGCGGCGTCGTACGCCACGATGCAGCCCAGGTGCGTGCAGACGGCCGAGAAAGCCTTGATCCCGGTCGGGCCATTGCACACGATCACGGGCCTGGGGCCGAGCGTGACGACCTTGCCCGTTCCCGGCACGATGGACTGGATCGTCCCTGCCAGAACCCGGCCGGCCTGGTTCGACGGGCTCTTCCCCGGCATCAGGAAGCCAGCCACGGGTGCCAAAACCAGCACGACCGTCGATGAGGCCGAGAAGCCGAGGAGCAGGCGGATGAACCGCCGGCGCGAGAGCGCTGCCGGCGGCCTTTCGGCGGGGTCCGACTGAACGCCCGCCAGGCCCTGGCCGCGTGACCGTCCTGCATCCATGAGCGCTCCCCTTGTTCCGTGGCGCGTCGACGACGCTCGAAGGTGGGGACGCCGATACCCGGATCGATGGGTCAGCCGCGTGGGCTCGACGAGCCGGCCGGCCCGGACGTGGGGCTGAAGCCGGCGGGTGGATCCACAATGGTGATCGTCGCGCTGTACATCCCCATCGAGCAGGAGTAGCGCAGGACGCCGGCCTTCATCGGCGGCAGGTTGATCGTGTTGGTCCCGAGCTTGAGGCGCTTCGAGATGTTGAGGGACGGGACGACGAGCGACGAGGCGCACGACGAGGCGCTCTTCGACTCGATCGTCCAGGTCGTCGCGAAGCCCGCGTAGATCTGGACGTTGCGCGGGCTGTAGCCCTGTGCCTCCTGCGTCGTCCGGAGCGCCTGGGTCCCATCCGCGGCGACCGCCCCCGGCAGCACCGCGGCCGCCGCGGTCTGGACGTCGAGGAACGGGATTGCCACGCCGGCCAGGCGGGCACCGGCGCTCCCGTTGATGATCGCGAACGCCAGGACGACGACCCCCACGAAGCGGAAGACCGTCGGCTTGGACTCGCTCGACACCATCGCGGGAAGGCCAGCGAGGCCCAGCAGGCCGGGCGCGGTGCCGATCGCGAACGTCGCCAGGAGGGCCGCGCCCAGGACCGGCGAGCCCGTCGACAGGGCGTAGACCTGGATCGCCTGGGTGAAGCCGCAGGGCATGAAGAACGAGAGGGCGCCGAGCACGGCTGAGCGGCGGTCGGAATAGGCGCCCATCGGCCCCTCGCCGAGACCCAGCCGGCGTGCCAGGCCCATGGGCAGCGTCGGCGACCATGCGGCCATCCGCGGCGACACGCCCATCAGCCGGGTCCCGAGGAGGGTCATCACGATGGCGACCGTGATCATCAGGATGGCCGTCACCTGGGGCGGCATCGTCACGCTCGCGCCGAGCGCGCCGAGGAGGGCGCCGAACGCCCCGTAGCCGGCAATCCGGCCGGCGACAAAGGTCAGGGCCGGCCGCATCGATCCGCCGAGCTCCGGGGCACGCGGGTTACGTTCGCGGGCGGACTGGTAGGCCGCGGACATGGCCAGCACCAGGCCGCCGACCAGGGCGGCGCACGTCGAGACACCGGCGGCGAGGCCGAGCAGCAGCGCCACGAAGATGCCGCCACGGCTGATGTCGCCCAGGCCGCCCGCCAGCTCGAAGAGCCCGGTCATCTGCGCGAGGAAGGCGAGCGCGACCACGATCCAGATGCTGATACCCACCTCCATCCATACCACCCGGTTGCGCTCCAGCCAGGGGGTATGGCCGATCTCGTACCCAGCCTGGTTGAGCGCCCGCTCGAGAGCCGCGGCCGGGACGGGCCGCCGGCTCTCGATGACGACGCGACCCTTCGTGGCCGACGCCTCGACCTTCTCGACCGACGGCAGCCGCGAGACGAAGCGCTGGATCCGGACCTCGCACGAGCGGCAGGTCATCCCCGCCACGGGGACCTCGACGCGAATGAGATTGGGTGCCGAGCCGCGGGCGGCGACGGCGGCGGTGCGTCGGCTGGCCATCAGGACGCTGCTCCAGGGTATGTCGGCCGAGATCCCCGGCCGCTCCACCCCACTGTCGCCGTCTCGGGTCGAGCGTCCGTCCAGCCGTGGTCAAGCCGTGGTCAAGTCTTGGTCAAGGGCGACCGGAGCGGGCGGGCCTGTGCCAGCCTCAGGCCGCGGGCAGTTCCAGGAAGAACGTCGCCCCGCGGCCGGGTCCCGCGCTGTCGGCCCACGCCCGACCGCCCATCGCGGACGCCAGGGCCCGGACGATGGCCAGCCCGATCCCGGCCCCGCCCTCGACGCGAGATCGGGCGGGATCGACGCGGTAGAACCGCTCGAACACCGCCTCCAGCTGGTCGGCATCGAGACCCGGACCTTCGTCCCGGACCGAGACCTGGACCAGGTGCCCATTGGTCGACGTGCCGACATCGATGGTCGAGCCGTCCGGTGCGTGCCGGATCGCGTTGGACAGATAGTTCGAGAGCACCTGTGCGACCCGGTCCCGGTCGGCCAGCGCCGGCGCCGCACCGCTGCTGATCTCGATCCGGATGCCGCGGGCCTGGGTCTGCGGGCCGAACCGCTGCGCGACCTGGCCCGCGACCTCGGCGAGGTCCACCGGCCCCAGCCGGAGCGGCAGCTGGCGCGCCTCCGCCCGCCACAGCTCCGACAGGTCCGCGACCAGGCGGGTCAGGCGCGCGGTCTCGGTTCGCAACAGCCGCCATGTCTCGGGAGACGGCGAGATGACGCCGTCCTCGAGGCCCTCCAGGTAGCCGTCCAGGGTGGTCAGGGGCGTCCGGAGCTCGTGGGCGACGTCGCCCACCAGGCGGACGCGCCGCTGTTCCGTGGCCTCGAGGGAGCCGGCCATCTCATTGAACGACTCCGCGAGCTCGCCCAGCTCTCCCGGCTCGTCCGTCGGGACACGCTCGCCGTAGTGCCCGTGAGCAATCCGCCGGGTGGCCCTGGCGAGCGAGACGACCGGGCGAGCGATCCGGGCCGCGACCGCGAGGCTGACGACCCCGGCAGCGACCACGGCCGTGAATGTCGCAGCCAGCAGCGCATCCAACAGCGCGCTCCGGAACGCCGCCATCGTGGAGGTCGCCATCGCGTCGCCCATCGGGTCGCCGGGCAGGTGGCCCATGGCGTCGGCGAACCGTCCCGGACCGACGAGGAGGACGGCGATCCCCACCGTCCCGAGGGCCACCGCCGCCACGACGAGGAATGCGGCGAGGAGCCTGGCTCCGAGCGACCGTGGCAGCTTCACAGACATGCGTCCCGCAGCCGGCCGCCAGCGGTCACGCCGGCTCACGCAGCCGGTAGCCGACGCCCCGGACGGTCTCGACGAAGCGCGGGCCGGCGGGGTCGTCGCCCAGCTTCCGGCGCAGGTTCGCGATGTGGACGTCGACGAGGTGGTCGTCGGCAACGAAGTCGCGGCCCCAGGCACCATCGAGGAGGCCCTGTCGGCTGACAACTACCCCGGGATCTCGGGCGAGGATCGCGAGGAGGCTGAACTCGAGCGCGGTGAGCTCGACCGGTCGACCGTCAACCCGGACCTGGTGGCGCGCCAGATCGACATCGAGCCCAGATGCGGGGCGCGACACGGGCGCAGACCGCGGCCGGCGGAGCATCGCTTTCACCCGGGCGACCAGCTCGCGGGGCGAGAACGGCTTGACGAGGTAGTCATCGGCACCGACGCTGAGCCCGACGATCCGGTCGATCTCTTCCCCGCGTGCCGTGAGCATCAGGACGTACGCGTCCGAGAACGTCCGGAGGCGCCGGCAGACCTCGACGCCGTCGAGCCCGGGCAGCATGACGTCCAGGATCACCACGTCGGGGTTGCGCGCCCGGATCGCCACCAGAGCCGCGAGGCCATCGCCTTCGCCGGCCACGTCGAAGCCCTCCCGCGCCAGGTACCCGGCGATCAGGTCGATGATGGGCGGCTCGTCGTCGACGACGAGGACGAGCGGCCGGCTGGTGGTCATGCCGGAAGTGTCGCATGGGACGAATCCGAAGGCGGAGGTCCAGCGGCTCGCAGCGGATCCTTGTGCCATCCTTGGTTTGCAACGAGCCGTCGTCCCAGTGGAGCGGCCGACTGCCGTTGACCCGGCCGGCCACCGTCACTTGGCGATGGAGGAATCGGCATATCGGGGGCGCATGGACCAGATGAACACCTCCGCCGATCACGATCCCGGACACCCGACGCACGATCACGGTCAGACGACGGACCACGACCCGATCCAGGCAACCGTCCACGACGCGGGCCATGCGACCCTGGGCGGGCATGCGGACATGCCGGTCAACTCGGCCGCGCAGGATCACGATCATCACGGCGGACATTCGGTCCCGGCGGCCAACCCCCCAGGCGAATTGGCCCACGGTGACCACGCGGGCCATGCCGCGGAAGTCCTGCACGACGCCGGCCACGGTGCCCATCCAGCCCATGGCACGAATGCCGCGCAAGGTGGGCACGGCACGCATGGTGGCCCCGACAAGCACGAGGGCCACTCTGTCGCGATGTTCCGCGACAAGTTCTGGCTGAGCCTGGTCCTCACGCTCCCGGTCATCGCCTGGAGCCGGGACCCCCAGGACTGGCTGGGCTACCGTGCCCCGGCCTTCCCGGGCGCGGACCTGATCCCGGCCATCCTGGGCACGGTCGTCTTCGTCTACGGCGGGCTGGTCTTCATCCGCGGCGCCGCGGGGGAGCTGCGCGGGCGGCAGCCCGGGATGATGACGCTGATCTCCCTCGCGATCGCCGTGGCCTTCGTGACGAGCTGGGCTGGCTCGCTGGGGCTCTTCGAGGTCGAGATCTGGTGGGAGCTGGCCACGCTCATCACCATCATGCTGCTCGGCCACTGGCTGGAGATGCGATCGATCGCGCAGGCACGCGGCGCGCTCTCCGCCCTGGCGGACCTGCTGCCCGATACCGCGGAGCGAGTCACCGTCGCGGGCGCGGAGACGATCCCGCTCGATGCGCTTGCGATGGGGGACGTGGTCCTGGTCCGGCCGGGAGCGCGGGTGCCCGTCGACGGCGAGGTCGTGGACGGGATGGCGGACGTCGATGAGTCGTTGCTCACCGGTGAATCGCGTCCCGTGCCCAAGCAGCCCGGCGACAAGGTGGTGGCCGGCGCGGTCGCCTCGGGCGGCTCCCTCCGGGTGCGGGTGACCGCCGTTGGCCAGGACACCGCCCTGTCGGGGATCATGCGCCTGGTGGCCGAGGCGGAGGCTTCGGGGTCGCGCGCGCAGGCCCTCGCCGACCGCGCCGCCGCCCTCCTCTTCTACCTGGCGCTCGCCTCTGGAGCGCTGACGCTGATCGTCTGGTGGGCGCTCGGAGACCCGGAGGGGGCCCTCGTCCGAACGGCGACGGTGCTCGTGATCGCGTGCCCGCACGCCCTGGGCCTGGCGATCCCGCTGGTGATCGCCATCTCCACCTCCCTGGGCGCGCGCAACGGGCTGCTCGTGAAGAGCCGGCTCGCGCTCGAGCGAGCCAAGGACCTCGACATGGTGATCTTCGACAAGACGGGGACCCTGACCAGGGGCGAGCCCGGCCTGGCCGGCGTGGCCACCGCAGAGGGCGTCACCGAGACGGAGCTCCTCCACCTGGCCGCATCCGTGGAGGCGGATTCCGAGCATCCGTTGGCACGGGCCATCGTGCGGGGAGCCACGGGCCGGGGCATCGCCGCGTCGCCCGTGACGGCGTTTGAGGCGCTGCCCGGGCGGGGCGCGCAGGCGACGGTCGGGGAGGTCCGGGTGTTCGTGGGCGGACCGCGCCTCATGGCGGAGCGTGGCGTCCAGCCTTCGCCGGAGCTGGCCGGCACGATCCAGGCCTGGGCACGGCAGGGCCGAACGGTGCTCTACGTCATGGACGGCGACCGACTGCGCGGCGCGCTCGGGGTGGAGGATGAGATCCGTCCCGAGTCGGCCGAGGCGGTCGCCCGCCTGCACGCGATGGGGGTGCGTGTCGCCATGATCACCGGCGATGCCCAGGAGGTGGCCGATTCGGTCGCCGCCCGACTCGGGATCGACGAAGTGGCGGCCCAGGTCCTGCCCGCCGACAAGGCCGACGCCGTGCGGCGTTTCCAGGCCGGCGGCCGCAAGGTCGCGATGGTGGGTGATGGCGTCAACGACGCGCCGGCCCTCGCCACGGCCGACGTGGGCATCGCCATCGGGGCCGGGACGGATGTCGCCGTGGAGTCCGCGGGGATCATCCTGGTGCGCAGCGACCCGCGCGACGTGGTGGGCGCGATCGAGCTGTCGCGGGCCACGTATCGAAAGATGGTCCAGAACCTGGTCTGGGCTACGGGCTACAACCTGCTGGCCATTCCCATCGCCGCCGGGGTCCTGGTCCCGTGGGGGATCGACCTCCCGATGGCGGTCGGAGCCGTCGCGATGAGCGCCTCGACGGTCATCGTGGCGGCGAACGCCCAGCTGCTTCGGCGCCTCAGGCTTGCCAGTCCGGCGGTTGGCGGAGCCTGAGCTCCCTGACTGAGGGCTGCGGTCCGCGGGATCCGAAGCTCAGGCCTCGATCAGGACGTCATCCCCATCCTGCGTGATCGAGCGGATCCGGAGCGGGTCCTCGGCGGGCGGGTCCAGGACCTCGCCGGTCCGAAGGTCGAACCGACTGCCATGGCACGGGCAGGCCACCGTGGGGCCGGCGAGCCGGCCCCTCGACAGCGAGCACCCCTCGTGGGTGCACTCATCGTCGAACGCGCGGAGGCGGCCCCCCACGTTGGCGATCGCGACCTTGACCGACCCGACCTTGACCGTGACCATCCGTCCTGGCGGGGGCAGGACCGCCTGGATGCGAACGACGTTGGCTTCGGCCATGGCTCCTCCAATCGAACGACGTACTGGGGGGGAGTATAGCCGGCGCCGCTGATCAGGCGACGGCCCGCCCGATCAAGCTCTGGCGCCGCTTGCGGGCGCATACCCCCAGGGGGTATCCTGTCGGCAGACGACAGGATACGCCCCCCTTCATTGAGATTGGGATTCGGCGTTCCCTCGCCGGGCAGCCGAATTGCCAGTTGGAGGAGTTCACCATGGTCGACATGCACCTGAAGATCGACGTCAGCGCCGACGACGCGATCTTCGCGAGCTACACCTGCCCGTGCGGCTGCAACCCGGGCGTGGCGCTCAAGAAGGGCGCCGACGTCGTCACCGAGGGTTGCTGCTGCGGTAACGAATTCGCCGTCGGCCACCACGCCTCGGGGCTCATCGTCGACAAGCAGTACGTCGCGCGGCCCGGCTACCAGCTCCAGGTCCAGCCGATCCAGACACCGTGGGGCGAGACGGTCGAGGCCGCCTGGGCCATCGGGCAGTCGGAGCACCCGGCCGAGGGCGGCCACGATCACGGCCACAGCCACGATCACGGCGAAGTTCCCGCCGGCCGGGCCATCGATCCGGTGTGTGGCATGAGCGTCGACGTCGAAGCGGCAACCGGCAAGGGCCTCCACCTCGAGCACGCCGGCACGGACTACTACTTCTGCGGCAAGGGCTGCAAGCTCGACTTCGAGGAGGAGCCGGCGCGCTACCTGGATCCCACCTACGTCCCGTCGATGTAGCTCGAATCTCCGATCCCGCGGCGGCCTGACGTCAGCCTGACGGCAGGCGCACCGTGAAAGTGGAGCCGCGTCCGGGCCCGGCGCTCGCCACGGCGATCGACCCGCCCATGGCCGCCGCCAGCGACCGGCTGATCGCCAGCCCCAGGCCGCTCCCGCCCGCGTCGCGGGATCGGGATGTGTCGGCCCGGTAGAAGCGATCGAAGACGCGGGCGGCCTGCTCGGTCGTCAGGCCGGGACCGTCGTCGCCGACCGTGATCGCCACCTCCGTCCCGTCCGCGGCCAGCCCCAGCTCGACCCGGCCCCCGGCCGACGTGTAGCGGAGGGCGTTGCCGACGAGGTTGTCGAGCACCTGGGCCAGCCGCGCGGGATCGGCCAGGACGGCCTGGCCGGCGATCGGCCCGAGCACGATCTCGATCGACCTCGCGGCGGCCACCCCGCGCTGCCGCTCTCGCAGATCGGCCAGGAGGGCCCGTCCGTCGATCGCTTCGCTCTCGAGACGAAGGTCGTTCGACTCCGCCCGCCACAGGAGGGCCAGGTCGTCCACGAGGCGTTCCAGCCGAAGGCTCTGCTCGTCGAGGACGCGCCAGGCATCGGGTCCGGGCTCGAAGACGCCGGCCATCAACCCCTGCGCATAGCCCCGGACGGACGCGATCGGCGTCCGCAGCTCGTGCGCGACGTCGCCGATGAGGTCGTCGCGGCGACGTTCGTTGGCCTCGAGGGCCCCGGCCATCGTGTTGAACGAGGTCGCCAGCTCGCCGAGCTCGCCCGTCGCAGGGGGCACGGGCTGGGAGTAGTCGCCGCGGGCCACGCGTCGGCTGGCGGCGGAGAGATCGGCGATCGGCCTCGAGATCAGTGTGGCGAGGAGGACCGCCGCGATCACGGCGCCGACTGCCGCTGCGACCAGCCCGAGCAGCAGCGCGGAGCCCACGGCCTGGCCGAAGGCGGAGCGGAGCAGGGGATCCATCATGCCGCTGCTGTTCATCCCGAGGCCCATGCCCTGGCCGCCGGCCGCATGGCCCATCGCATCCTCGAACGCCGCGGGCGCCACCAGCCAGGCGGCAGCAATCACGGCGACGATGCCGACCGTCGCCACGGCGAGGTTCGCCGCCAGGAGCCGCCAGCGCAGGCGGCCGAAGTCGGGCGCCCTCATCGATCGGGCGCGCGGAGGCGGTACCCGACTCCACGCACGGTCTCAACGAAGCGCGGCCGGCCCGGATCGTCACCGAGCTTGCGACGCAGGTTCGCGATGTGCACCTCGAGCGCGTGCTCGTCGCCCAGGAAGTCGATGCCCCAGGCCGCGTCGAGGAGCTGCTGCCGCGTGAGGACGACCCCTGGATCGCGCGCAAGTGCCTCGAGGATCGCGAACTCGAGCGTCGTCAGGTCCACGTGGGCCTCGCCGATGGTGACGTCCCGGCGGGCGGGGTCGATGGCCAGGTCGCCCGAGCGGATGACCCCGTTTCGATCGTCCGCGGGCGGCTGCCGTCGCCGGCGCGCGAGGGCCTGGACGCGCGCCACGAGCTCGCCGGGAGAGAAGGGCTTGGTGAGGTAATCGTCCCCACCGACCCGCAGCCCGACGATTCGGTCCACCTCCTCGGTGCGCGCGGACAGGAAGATCACGAGTGGATCCGAGAAGGCGCGGATCCGTCGCAGGACCTCGATGCCGTCGAAGCCCGGCAGCATGATGTCGAGGACGATCACGTCCGGCACGAACGTCCTGGACGCCTCGACGGCGCCGGGCCCATCCGCGGCCTCGGCGATGGTGAAGCCCTCGCGCTCCAGGAATCCGCGGACGATGGCGCGGATCGGTGGCTCGTCGTCGACGACCAGGACGCGTACCGGGCTCGTCAGGGTGGACATCAGCTCCTCGTGACGGTGTCCTGGAGGCCGGGCGCGCTCCCCGGCCACCAGGAATGGTAGGCCGTCGTCAGCGCACCACCTCGATCACGCCGCGCATGCCGGCCTCGTAGTGGCCGGTCACGTGGCAGGCGAAGGCGAAGGGCCCGTCGCCCTCGAAGGTGTACGTGATCGACTTCGTCTGCATCATCCCGATGTCCGACGCTTCCGGGGTCCCGGCCCTGTCGGCGGCGACATCGGCGGCCGGTCCCACCATGAGCTCGTGGGCCGTCGGGCCCATCGCCGTGACGTCGAACCGGACCGTCTCGCCCGCCTGGACGCGGATGACGGCGGGCGTGAAGCGCAGGTCGGGTGTCGCGAGGATCCTCACCACGCGCGGCGCGCCGACCGTGCCGGCGACGAACCCGGCCTGACCGGGGCCGGGTGCAACGGCACCGCCGCCGCCCATCATCCCGCCGCCGCCGTTGCCCATCATGCCGGCCCCGCCGCCGCCGCCCATCATGCCGGCGCTGCCGCCGATGTTGCCACCGAAGGCCGTGCTCGCGCCGATCAGGAGCATCCCGCCGAGCACGAGGCCGCCGCCGACCAGTCCCAGGCGGCCGTTCATCGCTGGGCCTCCAGGGTCTGCCTGGCCGCCGTGAGCTCGTCGGCCGTGATCTCGCCGCGGGCGAAGCGCATGCGCAGAACGTCGATGGCGTCCGCCTTCGCGATTGGCCCCTGGCCCTGTGGCAGCCGCGCTGGCTCGCCGATCCGGCCGGCCGCCCAGGCGATCAGCACGACCAGGCCCACGACCAGCGCGATGCATCCCAGGAGCACGAGGAGCCCTCCAAGGCCGAACCCGAGTCCTGCGCCGTAACCCATCATTTGATCATCTCCATGTGTGACACCCAAGTGGGGATCACCGCCAACGATGGGTGGTTCGGCTCAGGGCTGGCGCTCGACGGGCTCAAGATCCGGTCAAGATCGCAACTGCATGCCACTGAGATGGGCTCCACGGTACTGCCCCAGCGTGGCTGCCGTACCCAATCCACGAGGCCCGGATCGCATCCTGGCTAATAGATGCTCTGCGCTGTCTGATCGCCAACCTGTCAGTGCGTCATGTCGGTCAGCACAGCCCGGCGCCAGGTTTGGACGTGTTCGGAGGACTCGAGGCCGAACTAACAGCAGCCATCGCGAGGACGCCGGGGCGGCCTGAAAGTCAGGCCGCTCGGGTCAGCCCGCGCGCTGGCTAAGTGGCTCCGAGCGACCCTGTGCCGGCTGTCGGCGCCTCGGCGGGCCGTAGTTTCGGCAGGCTTCGATCAACGGTCCCACCAGTGCGAGCACGCCGTCTCCCGCCTCCAGCAGACGGGCGATCGACGGATCAGCGAGCCGGTAGATCGAGTTGCGCCCAGCCAGCTCGACCGTGACCAGGCCGCATTCGAGCAGGCAGCGCAGGTGGTTCGAGGCGCCTGACGGTGAGAGACCGGCCGCCGTGGCGAGCGCGCCGGCCGTGGTCGGCCCATCTCGCAGCGCCCTGAGGAGGGCGAGCCGCCCAGCGTCCGACAGGCCCCGAAAGAGCTTGGCCGCCGCTTCGTGCTCGCGGTCATCGCCAGCCTGCAGGGAATCTCGCACGGCGTCCACGGGGCAATGATACGCTCCGGGCCTCGCATCTTTCATTACACGCTGAAACGAGGGCGCAACGCATGAGCACCGGCACCTTGCCCGCGGCCCCGGCTCCGGCGGCCCTCGCCGCCCGACCACCAGCCAATGCCGGCCACGCTGGCAGGTGGTGGTCGTACCGCCAGCTCCAGGGCGCCGCGATCGCTGGCATCCTGTTCGCGCTCGGATTCCTGGGCCAGGTGTCCGGCATCCTTCCGGCGCCCCTGCCGATCGCCTTCTATCTGCTGTCCATGCCGTTTGGCGGGTACTGGTGGGTGCGCGAGGGGTGGAAGGAGCTCCTTGAGCCCGAGATCGGGATCGAGGCGCTGATGGCGGTCGCCACGATCGGCTCGGCGGCCCTGGGCGCTTGGGAGGAGGCGGCATTCCTCGTCTTCCTGTACGGCGCGGCCGAGGCTGTCGAGTCGCTGACGGTCGCGCGGACACGGTCGGCGATTCGTTCCTTGCTGGACCTCGCGCCCAAGGAGGCCCGAGTCCTCCGGGACGGCACCGAAACCATGGTGCCCGCGACAGCGCTGGTGCCGGGGGACACCTTCCTGGTGCGACCTGGTGAGAGCCTCGCCACCGACGGCACGGTCCGGTCGGGCACGTCAAGCGTCGACGAGTCGGCGGTGACCGGTGAGAGCGTCCCGGTCGACAAGCAGCCCGGGGACCAGGTCTTCGCCGGCACGATCAACCGGCAGGGCGCGCTCACGATTGAGGCCACCAAGTCCTTCGCCGACAACACCCTGTCCTCGATCATCCACTTGGTGGAAGTGGCGCAGAAGCAAAAGGGTCGGGCCCAGCGCTTCATTTCCCAGTTCAGCAAGCGGTACAGCCCCGCCGTGCTCATCGGCGCCGCCCTCCTGGCGATCATCCCGATCCTCCTTGGTGGAGACCCGTCGTTCTGGATCACCCGGGCGATCACCGTCGTGGTGGCCGCAGCCCCATGCGCGCTCGTGATGTCGACGCCCGTTGCGATGGCCGCCGGCATTGGGTCGGCAGGCCGGCACGGCGTCCTCATCAAAGGCGGGATCCACCTGGAGAATCTCGGCAGGATTGCGGTTGTCGCGATCGACAAGACCGGCACGCTGACGCATGGCCGCCCTGTCGTCACCGACGTGGTGCCGCTGGACGGCGTCGACCGCTGGCATGTCCTGGGGTCGGCCGCGGCCGTCGAACGCTACTCGGAGCACCCATTGGCCCGGGCCATTACTGCCGCGGCATCCGTCGACGGCGGCTCCGTGCCGGAAGCCACGGACTTCGCGGCCCTGACCGGGTTCGGGGCGACCGCTCGCGTCGGCGGGCGGGTCGTCCACGTGGGCAGTCCTGAGCTGTTTGCCGATCTTGGGGAACGGCCCTCGGCGGCAATCGTGGCCCAGCTCGACGAGTTCCGGGCTGCTGGCAAGACCGCACTGCTGGTCGGCGAGCACGATGGCGACACCACCGACCCCAGCCGGCGACCGCGGATCGTTGGGCTGCTGGGCATCCGGGATCAGATCCGACCGAATGCGGTGGCGGCCATCCAGGCGCTGCACGATCTTGGGATCAAACGGGTGGTGATGCTGAGCGGCGACCATCCGCAGACCGCGCGGGCGATCGCCCAGGAGCTCGGCATCGATGACGTGCGAGCCGGCCTGCGGCCCGAGGACAAGGTGGCCGCCATCCAGGAGTTGGAGCGCCAGTACGGTGCGGTGGCGATGATCGGCGACGGAGTCAACGACGCCCCCGCGCTCGCGGCTGCGACCGTGGGGATGGCGATGGGTGCCGCCGGGACCGATGCCGCCATCAACGCGGCCGATATCGCCCTGATGGCGGATGACCTGGAGAAGGCCGCCTACGCTCTCCAGATGGGCCGCAAGGCCCGGTTGATCACCCGCCAGAACATCGTGTTCGCAATCCTGCTCCTGTCGGTGACCATCCCGAGCGCCGCGGTCGGGCTCTTCAGCATCGCTGTGGCGGTGACCATCCACGAGGGTGGCGAGCTGATCGCCGTTGCCAATGGTCTGCGGGCGGCCAGGGTCTGACCGTACGTCGAGGGTGACGATCGGTAGGGCCAGATGGGCGGCCCAGGCGCCTAGATCGCACCCTTCGAGCGGTTGCGCGCCAGACATCGCCGCCCGGATTGAGAGGTACTTCTCTTCGCGGGTCAGGCACCCCCGCCTCGCGGACCCACGGCGACGGGCCCGCCCTAGGCAAGCGACTGCGCGCGCCTGGAGCCGACACTCGGATTTGAACCGAGGACCTGCTGTTTACGAACTGGCTGATCGCGGAAGCGCGCGCCTTATGGGCGCCGAGGCGTCGGATTGCCTGTCGCTGGAGGAGTCGAAGCAGCGTTTCCTGGGTCCCGGCATCTCAGCGGAGGTAGGGCCGAAGGACCGACATCGCCTGTGCGGCTCGATCGTCGAAGGCGGCCAGCGCGTCGGGGTCAGCCAGGCAGCCCGCAGTCAGGACAGGGGCGTCGGTGGCACCGAAGGCCTCGAGGCCGCGCGTCGGGATGGATGCGATCCCCTCCGCCCATTGCGCCCCGATCGGGTCGGCAATCAGCCGTTCGGCGGTAATGGTCAGGATTCGCGGCCCGGTCGGTGATGGGCGCACCTGGTTCAGGATGGAACGCTCCCGGCGCCCGGACTCCACCACGAAACCCACGCTCAGCGCGATGGGTGTTGGTCCGCCGAACAAGGAGCGATAGCGACGGATCTTGCCGGGGAGGACGTCGCCCCGCTCCGTCCCGAGGTCGCGCTCGATGAACAGCACGATCGCCCGGTCGCCGACCCGAATCCCGGCGATCGCGTCGGGTCGCACATAGCCGCCGAGCAGTTCGCCGGCCGGCCGCTCCGGGATCCAGGCGAAGAGCCCCTCGCCGCGCGTCTCGGCCGCATGGGTCAGGAACGCCGCCAGGAGGTCGTGCGACGCGAGCTGGTGGATCGGCGGCGAGGGCGGGAGCGGCATCGCCCGTTGCGGTCGACCATCGGGCCACACCAGCCGCTCGATGTCGACGCGGGCGGCCGGCGTGAGCGCGTACGCGTAGCGGCCCCGTGGGCGCTGCACCCCGGCCGCCCAGAAGCCCGCCAGGAGGCCGTACTCGACCAGCCGGGCGAGCCGGCGCTGGGCGGTCCGCAGCTGGCCATAGACAAGGAGCGCTGCCAGCTGGGCGGTGACGACATCAGCCCCGAGTAGCCAGAGCAGGAGCCGCTGGTCCCGGACGGGCAACGCGGTCCAGATGGCACCAGCCCGCAGGTAGCGAAGCGTGTCGCGCTTTCGGGCCGGGGACCGCTGAGCACGCCTGGGTGTCGCGCCCATCGTCACCCGACTGTCGTCCCTCGTGTTGCGGACCGCGTTGGGGACCGCGTCTCGGACCGCGACAGGCTCATCCGTCGCGCAGTTCGCGCGGGACGTGACCGTCGCGCTGGTCGCTGTGGCGTCGGACGGCGGCCGACGAGCCCAACCGCGGCGGCTCGCGCAGCACATCGGTGGTGAGGATCCGCGTCTCGCCGTCGAACTCGGTCCGGATGGCCATCCGGAAGCGGGGCAGGTTGAACAGGTCCCGCTCGGTCAGCGGCGTGAACGCATCGGCGAGCATGCGCGCGTCCTCGGGCGAGGGCTGCAGGAGCGCCAGGGTCGCGACGTTGGCCCGGATCGCGCTCTGGAGATCGAGCCCGAGACTGCGCAGGTATTGGGTCGCCAAGGTCAGCCCGAGGGCGAACTTGCGGCCTTCGGTGTGAATCCCGCGGAGCGAGCTTGTGTCGAAGTTCTGGACCTCGTCGACGTACAGCTGGTGCGGCCGGCGCTCCGCCAGCGGGATCACCTGGCGGCCGAGGGCGTCGACGTAGTAGCGGCCGATGAGCATCCCCCCGAAGAGCCGGGCGTGGTCGCGCCCGACGCGCGACAGGTCGACGAGGAGGACGTCCCCCGCATCCATGATCCGGCGCGGTCGGATCGTCGAGAAGGGCGTCGCGACGATCTCGCGGATCGACGGGTAGCTGAGGTACCCGCCAAGCTTGTTGAGGACGGCCTCGACGGACGGCTCGCGGGCCGAGCGGTTGCGGAGCGGCCACTCGTTCTCCCAGAACTCGCGCAGGAGCGGGTCGGTCAGGCGGCCGGTGAAGTCGGCCCGCCACTCACGATTGACGAGGAGCTTGTAGAGGTCGCCGATCGTCCACGGGCCGGCCTCCTCGGGCGGCCGGGTGAGGACGGTCATCAGGGCCATCCGCAGGTAGTGGGTCTGCTTCGGACCAGAAGTCGCGAGGTACAGGTCGCGCAGGGTGTCGACGAACTGGCTGGCGACGAGCTCCGGGTCGGCCCCATCGAGCTCGAGGAAGTTGAAGGCCCGTGGCCGATCGCGCTCGGCGAGCTCGAGCAGGTGGACCCGCTCGACCTGGTCGGGCGGGACGGCGTCGAGGAGCCGCGCGACGGCGTCGCCATGGGGATCGATGAACGTGAAGCCGCGCCCGGCGGCGAGGTCGTCGGCGGCGAGGGCGACCATCTCGGTGCTCTTTCCTGAGCCGGTCCGCCCGATGAGCGCGACGTGGCGGAGGAACAGGCTCGCTGGGACGCAGACGGGCTGCCCCGCCTCGAGCCCGATCGGTCGCTGACCGACGTCCTTGGACGCCACTGGCGCCCGCAGGCGCCGGCTCCGGATGACCTCCACGGCGCGTCCCTCGTCGGCAGTGCCCGCCAAGCCCCACAGCTCGGCGAGGTTGGCCGCGCCCAGGTTCAGCGAACTGCCGTGGCCGCCGACGGCGGCGTCGATCCGCCAGCCCACGCTCCGGAGCGTCGCGACGGCGGCCACCGCATCGAACAGCCACGCCCGGGCCGCCCCTCGCGCCGCGCCGACGACCTCCAGGCTCGCGGTCGCGGCGAAGAACGGACCCGTGGGCACCCCTCGCACCAGCTGGTGGGCGGAGCCCGCCGGACGAGACGGCCGGTTGAGCAGGGAGTCGAGGAGGAGCTCGCCCATGCCCGGCGACGCGTCATCGTAGCTCGCCACATCGGGTTGCGGGCGGACGACGAGCGTCCAGCGGGCGCTCGCCCCGGTGGGCAGCCGCGCGAAGAGCTCGACGAGCGCCGGCCCGAACCGCGGCTCTCTCGTTCTGCCGACCCCGGGTTCGGGCGGCGAGCCCCCGACGCTCAACCCGGCCGAGGGTGTGATCCTGCGCATCGGCTCGAGGAGGTCGAGCTCGCAGTCGGGGAACGCCGCGAACACCGCCGTCTCGACGAGCCGGCGCAGCTGCCGGGGTGCCTCGATCTCCCAGCGGGCGCGGTGGCCGGCCACCGTGACCGCGAGTGTCAACTCCGGCCAGCCGCTGGCCCACGGCGAGACGCCGCGGCGAATCCCGGGATGCAGGCCGGCAACGAGTCGCCGGCCGGCGTCAGGGTCGCCAGCGGAGCGCGGATCGAGTCGAAGCACCCAGCGCAGGCGCTCACCGCCAACGGCACGGTCATATGCGCGCTGGCGGAGTCGTCGGACGATCCGTGGCCCGATGGCCAGACCGAGGGTGCCAGCGCCGAGGAGGCCGGCGATGGGGAGGAGATCGGGAAGCGCCGGGATCGGGAAGTCAACGACCATGGCTGGTTCCGATCACGGCGCGGGTGGGAGGATGAGCAGTGGATCGACCGGCTCGCCCGCGGCCGTGATCTCCAGGTGGAGGTGCGGCCCCGTCGTGTTGCCGGTCAGTCCGACCGAGCCGATGACGGTCCCCGCGATGACCGACTCCCCAACGCGGACGGCGAGTTCGGGTTGGAGGTGGCCATAGAGGGAGTCGACGCCCGGGCTGTGCTCGATGATCACGACGACCGCCCCGTCGGCCACGGGCCCGGCGAACGTCACCTGGCCGGACGCGATCGCCCGGACCGGCGTGCCGAGCGGCGCGGCGATGTCGAGCCCATCGTGGAAGTGCGGGTAGCAGGTGCCCTGGTAGCAGTCGGGAGGCTCGGCGCTGAAGTCGGTCGGTCCGAAGCCCTGGGTGATCCGGCCACCTTCGATCGGCCAGACGACGAGCGCGCCGTAGCCGTACCGTTCCGCCCAGGCCATGACGAGCGGCGGGTACCAGTCGACCGGGTTGAATTGGCGCAGGGCGCGTTGCCAGTCGTCCGGCGCCCCATCTGATTTCAGGTAGGCGGCCGCAGCCAGGATCGCGACGGCCGGGTCGCAAACATCCGGGTCGGCGATGCCGGCCAGCCTCGCCGCCTCGACGAAGGTCGCTTCGGGGAACTGCATCGGGCCGCGCGCACCGGCTGCGTTCGGGTCGCAGCCGCTCGGGTTCCGGCCGTGGTTCGTCGCGACCCGCCCGACCGCGGCGAGGACCGGCCAGTCAAGCTCGAACCGCGCGGCCGCCGCCTGGTAGAGGACGAGGTAGTCAGCGGGAATGTCGGCGACCGCGGGCGGCGCGTCGGGGACCTTCGGGCGGGCGAGCGCGGCCCAGTTGCCGGCGAAGATGCCGACTGCCCCGAACAGGATGACGAACGCAACGAGCGGGACCGCGCAGCCCGAGACGGCGCAGCCGAAGCCTGCCCGCCTCACCCCGTATCGGGGGGGTCGTACCTCGAGTGGGACTGGCCGACAAGGTCGGCTGGGCGCGTTGTGAGCAGGGTGTACTCACGACGGGGAGATGACCGGCTCGGATGCGACCTGGACGTGACCATCAGCCCGTCAAACGTAGCCACCGTCTGTCGGCGGGTCAACAGGCGAGATGTACGAAATGTGCACGCGACCATGACCCGTGCTTGACCATTCACGGGACAGTGGTGTCCCTTGATGGACGAGCTACTGCCTGCTGCTTCTATCGCACCCACCGCGGCAATGAGCTTGGTGCCGGGAGGGCCCGACGGCCCGGGCGGGCCGGCTCCTCAGGCTGGCTAGGCCTCGAACCGGCGATCGGACGCGTCACCGGAATCGGCGGTCTGGCCGGCGGTGACAGTCGGCGTATTGGTCCAATCGCTCGGCAGTCGGTAGCCGACCCGAATGATTACGACGGCCACCATCGAGGGCACGGTCGGCTGTGCGGCGCCGTGCAGTCGCGGGTAGACCCACTTGACGTAGTTGGCGGGGATGCCAGGCGCCTCGTTCTTTTGCGAGTCGTCCAACACCGTCAGGATCGACACCGGTGAGTCGGCCGCGCTCCCGTATTGCGTTGGCTGCCCGACAAGCCTTTCCGCGTTCGCGATGTCCACAGCCTGGTGCACCACCTTCAACTCGTCGTTGACCCGGCGGAGCACGAGGTCAACTACTCCTCCACCGAGACGCGAACCCTCCTGGATGTCACGCCCGATCCGTGGGTCTTGCACGAAGGCTTGCTTGAGCTTCTGTTGGAAGGTTCGCTCGTTGATCCCCTCAAGATCATCACGTTCCAGGGCGAGCGAGGCAAACGCCAGCGTCGCGTCGAGTAGCGCGACGAAGTCCTTTCGGTCCTGGGTCGGGAGCGTCGGGATCCGGCCGCTGAGCTCGCCGAGCATCTCGACGATCTTCTGCGCGACGAACGGTTGGCCCGTTGCAAGGCCGGGGTCGAGCGTGGTAACCCGGAGCTGTCGATGCCCCACCACGCGGGCCGGCTCGTCCATTTCTGGCCCGACAAGGCGGGCAACGGCGGTGAGCTCCGCTGGGTGGTCGATGCCAATCTCGGCATGGGAGACCATGTAGGTCTCGGCCCGCGCAGTTCCGTTCGGGATAACGATCGGGCTCACTGAGAGCACTGCGCTCGGAACTCCCTCGAGGACGATCTCGATCCGGTCGGCACCCAGGGGCCAGGGATCGACCCGGGCTGTCGCGCCGAGTCGGTACGCGCGGTTCGACTCGACCGCGAGCGGCCACGCAACCGCGCGCTCGTCCAAGTCAAAGCGAAGGTGGACGACGGGGCGCGGAGCCTCCGTCGGATCCTCGAGCCGGGGGGTCCACCGCTCGGGTCGGTCGAACAAGGTGGTGACCGGCGAGGAGAAGGCCGTTCGGCGAAGGGCAGCGGCGGCCCTCGGGGGATCGTCGAACGATTCGAGGGCCGAGAGGATTCTGAGCGCATCACGGAGGCCGGGGCTCCAGGCATCAATGGGTGCCGTCGCCATGGTTTGCTCGGCTAGATACCGGGCCGAAGCACGGAACCGATCGGGCTCCTGCTCGGCGTGGGCGATGGCGTGCTCCCAGCGCTGCGCCCGATCGAGCGCTCGCATGGCACCGCCCGTAGCCCAAGCGGCGGTGCCAGCTTCGCGGCCCTCGGTCAGCTCGTCCGCCAGTTCGTTCAGTTCGACAATCCCGCCTCGCGCCACGGCCGCCAGCCGGTCGTCGATGTCGCGACGGAGCCGGAAGAGCCAGCCGAGGGATCGCCCTTGCTCGGAGAGGCGGATCTCACGCATTGTCAGATGCATCCTCAGCGGCGAGAGACGCCGCCTCATCGAGGAGGCGCTTCAATTCATCTGGGTCGTCGGCGGCCGCATTGATGCGGTGGCTATAGGTGATGAGCCGAGCAAGCCGGCGGCGATGGCGGCTCTCGCGGGTGTCAGGCGTGCCGTCGACGACCGACTGAGCCAGATTCGCGGCTCGCTCATGTTGGCCGTGCCGGCCGAACAGGTCTGCGACAGACCAGCTCCATGTGCTCCGGAAGTCTAGGTCGCGCAACGCCGCGGCCTCGAGCGCATCCCAGTTCGTCTCGAGCCAGGCAGGCGGCGCCTCCGCGAGCAGTCGCAGCAAGTCCTCCTTCTTCATCTCGTGGACGCCGAACCAATCGCCTCCGCGATCGTCCGGCTCGAGTGCGCGGACCACCGCCGCCACCCACTCAGGGCCCTTGCGAAGCTCGTGCAGGTGCTCTAGGGCGTCCGCGGCCTCGGTGCTCGGCATGTCGTTGACGATCTTGAGCGCCAGCTCCTTGACCTGCAGTTCGAAGTCCTGGTCCTCTGCCAGCCTCAGGGCCTGCGAGAGAGCTCGCTCGACATCATCGGAGCGGAGGGCCTCGCGCTTGTAGGCAAAGGCAAAGCCGACCAGTACGTTGATCAGTTCGAGACGCTCATTCGGTTCGACCTCGACGAGGTGAAGGGCGCGGATCGCCGAGATCCTCACCCACAGGCGATCGGTGTGGACAAGGTTGCTCACGATCAGACGCTGGAGCGGCCCTGGGATCGTGATGTCGCGGCGGCTTGACGTCGCCAAGGCCCCGAACACTGCGGACCGTTCGAGCGTTTCGCCGGTCGTGAGCACGCGTGTCAGCAGCGACTCGGCCTTGGCGATGTCGTCTTCGGTCCGCATTACAGCGAGCCCGTCGAGGAGCGACTCCCTGTCGCGGTCATCGAGAGCTGCGCGGCCGGTTAGCTCGAGCAGGGGATTGATGGCATCGACGTAGCCGCCGAAGTCTCCCCTTGCCTTTCCCTGGACGGCCTTCTCGAGGTTCCGCGCAATGCCGCGGATCCGGATCTTCTCGTTGTCCCACTCGAGGAAGGCCAGCATCGGTGACCCATCAGGCGGGCGACGACCTTCTGCGTCACGAATCTTGACGTTCCAAAATCGAAGAAGATCGATCAGCTCATCAACCGGGACGCCGACTGTAGGCCCGTGGTCGTCCGTTAGGTGTGAGAGGGTCTCGGAGACCTGCGCGAGAAGCCCAGCTGGCCGATCCTCGTGCAGGATGGCGACCGCACGTCGTTCGATCAGGGCGATAATCTCATCCGGCACGCCGCCTCTGAACCTCGTCGGGGCCGCGTGCCAGTAACACTTCCACAGGGCTCGACCTTCGCGCTCTCCGGCCCTCGTCATGCGCGCGGCGATCGCGTCGTCTGTCGACGGGTCGGCAATAAGGACGTCCGCCACGACGTCCGCGGCAGTCGAGGCGGCGAAGGGGTCACCGTGGTATCGGCTGCCATCCGGCATCTTCACGCAGTCGAGCAGCGCGGGGAGTAGCAATGGGCCCGATCCGGCTCGACTTCGCACGAGGTGCCGTGCGGCATGCGCCCCGACTGTCCGCGCTGCCGCCTCCTCGTGGCGGAGGACGAGGCCGAGCGCGTCGGCGGCGCCGGTTGGGTCGACATCAAAGAAGCGGAGCAAAGCCGCCGGCTTCTCGCCCGTCCAGTCACTGCCATGGAAGCTGAACGTCCCGGCGGCCAGCGTGATGATGCCGAGCCGGACAGATTGATCCGGTGGAATGGTCGTGGCGTGCGCCGCGACGACCTCTCCGCCGACCTTGGAAGCGATCCCAGTCGCAACGGCGGAAAAGGCAAGCGGCATGACGGTGTCCAGCGCGGGGCGGCCAGAGAGCTCGAACACCTTGAAGACAACCTCGAGAAGAGCGCCGCGCCTGATGGCGATGGCCTCGCCAGCGAGATGCTGCAGGAGCGGATCAGGGAGATCCTGCGGTGAGAGCTCAGCCGTCTTGAGGAGCAGGGCCTCTGCCTCGGCGTCGGAGGTCTCAGCGTCAATCCGATCGACGAGGTCAAGAAGGCCCTGGACGGCAGGATCAGGCGCACCAACCAAGAACCGCCTGTTTCTCGCTCGCTCCTGGCGGCGCTCGGCATCGACTCGGCGCTGCTCCTCGGCCTGCCTGGCCGCTTCGTTTCGCTGGGCGATTACCTCATCGGCCCACGTGCCCAGATTGGGGGTTCGACCCGTTGGCTTGTGATGCGGACAGCCAACGCAGTTCGCGGCGTAGAACTCGACCGCCGTGTCCTTGAGCACCATGCCGTAGGTGCGTGGGTGATTGGCGAAATCGCACCGGAGGCTGCCGCCGCTGATCGGCAGGCCGGTCGCTTGCTCGATCAGGCCGATCCCCAGAGGGCCCTTGTCGAGACCGACGTGCTCGCACCATGCGGCTGCGAGCTCGATGACCTGAAGGTTCTCCACGCCGATCGCCGTCGCCCGATCGATGTCTTCCTGAATTTCGTCTTGATCCACTGCTAGTGCCCTAACTGGCTCGAAGCGCCGCTCGGAGAGGCCCCATCTCGGCGCAGTGCGTCGGCGTTGGCCAGCTAGGCGGCTGTTTCATCACCTTCCAACTCGCCCCGCGATCGCCGATGTCCCGTCGTTCGAGGAGCCGGCTGAGTAGACAAATCCCGTCCAACCCAGTGCAAAGAATAGGGCCACGCCAGAGCCCCAATTGGCTGACCCAGGGGGCGCGGCTTGAGCGACCAGTTTGAGGAGAATCGTAGCCTTGGGCCGATGATGGGCGGGCGCGATAAGGCCTGGGTAGCCACGCGTGTTCCAGTGCCGCTCCCGAAACCGCAGCGGTCGAGAAGGGCCTCCTCATGATCGCCCCGGCAACGGGGCCGTGTGGAGCGCGAAACCGGACGGTCTTCGGGGGATCCCTTTTCGGGATGGGTCGCGGCCACAGGGGAGCGATTGGCTCGACTCGGCTCGCGGTCCACCTGGCGCGTCGGGTTGGCCCGGCTCAAGAGGTATCCCCCGCCCTACACCTTGTCAGCCCTGACCGACGAGGTCGGCTGGACGGGTCGTGAGCATCGCGTATTCGCGCCGCGACACGATCGCTTCGAAGCTGACATGGCTGCGCCCGACGAAGAGGAGCCCTTCGCCGGGCCGGGCATGGACAAGGGTCCGTCGCTCGGCGGGCGTGAGATCGAAGTAGCGGGTGAGGGCGTCGGCACCCTCGGGCGTCTGACCGAGCAGGACCCGCAGGTCGCACTGCTTGACGATCGCCTCGCCGAAGTCCGAGCGCAGGAACTCGACGATGTCCTGGGTCGCGAGTTGGATGCCGGCATGGTAGTGGCGGGCCGAGCGGGCGAGCTCCTCGATGAAGTCGGCCCCGGACGGCTGGCGCATCACCTTCCAGGCCTCGTCGATGACGACGAGCTTCGGGGCGAGGTCGGCCCGGACGGCATCCCAGAGGAGACCGAGCGCGGCCAGCTGGGCGATGTCGCGGACCTCCGGATCGCCGATCCCGGCGAGTCCGACGATGAGGACGCGCCGGTCGAGCGGGAGCGCCTCGTCGGCCGTGAACAGGCTGGCCAGCGACCCGGTCGCCCAGCGTTCGAGCCGCCGGGCAAGCGGTGCCCCGCCGGGCGTGTCCGCGAGCCGCTCGACGAGTGTCGCGAGCGTCGGCGGACGGCGGCCGTGGGTCGCGGGGTCGGGCCCGATGCCGGCGGCGTCGTAGGCCGCCCGCAGCGCCCGATCGAGGGCGGGCCGTTCGTCACGTGACAGCCCGCCGGCCATCGCCCCGACGAGACGGCTGAGCATCGCGAGCTTCGCGCTGAGGGCCGCCTCCGCCGTGCCGGCCACGAGGGCGAACGGGTTGAGGCCGCCACCCGCACCGAGCTCGACGTACGTCCCGCCGAGTGCGTCCGCGAGCCGCCGGTAGTCGCCCAGCGGATCGACCGCGAGGACGCGGATGCCGCGGACGAAGCAGCGGGTCATCTCGGCGCCCGTCAACATCGTCTTGCCGGTGCCGGTCTGGCCAAGGACAATCGCGTTGTGACTCGCGTGGGCGAACCGATCGAGGACGATCGGCGCGCCGGTCGTCCGGGAGCGGCCGTACAGGTGGCCTGCGGGTTCGTATAGGTCCGACGCGGTGTTGAGCAGGCTCGCCGCGAGGCTGGCCGAGTCGAGGTTCCGCTCGGCGATCGGGCGGGCGGCCGGGCCGGGCAGCGCCGCCCCCCAGGCATCGCCGACGCGGAATGTCGCGGACTCGACGTCGAGGTCGAGGCTCCGGGCCGCGAGCCGCAAGGCCTCGATCCGCTCGTGGAGCGTGGCGTGGTCGGGCGCCTCGAGGAGCAGCACGGTGTCGACGAGGTAGATCCGCCCGGCGCCGGCATGGACCGTCCGCCGTGCCCCGGTGGCCATCTCGGACACGCGCTCGCGCTCGACGTCGGCGAGCTCGCCGCGCTCGGCGGCCAGCCGCTCGGCCGCCCGGACCTGGCGGAGCCGCACGGTCAGGAAGGTCATCGCCTCGGGGCGCGACAGCGGCCGGACCCGCATCGAGACGGCGCTGAGCCCCGGGGTTCCGAGGAGCCCGCTGAGCCAACCGGGCGCCACCTCGGCCGGCCAGCGCCGGGAGAACGACAGCCCCGCGATGAGGCCCCTGCCGGCCGCGAGCTGGGCGCCGAGCCGGTATGGCGTGCCGACCCGGGCGAGCTCGGACCAGCGCTCGGCGAGCTCGTCGGACGGCACCTCGCGCAGCGGGATCCCGCGCTCCTCGGCGACCCGGGCAGCCGTGACGAGCACGCGGCGCAGCTCCGGCTCGGTCGTCCCATCGAGGAGCAGGTACGTCCGGCGGAGCGGCCGGCGGGCGGCCGCGGACAGCTCGCGATAGAGGGCCGCGTAGGCGGAGAAGGCGCCCGCTGCCCGTCGCCCGTCGACCCGCTCCTCGACGAGCGCGAGATGCTCATCGGGCGGTCGGTCGGTCGGCACCGACAGGAGCTGGAAGGCGCGCGGAATCGCGTCGTACAGGGCCGCCAGCCCCTCGAGGGCGGCCTCGCGCTCCGCCTCCGCCATGAGTTCGAGATGGACCGGGGCGAGCTCGAACCCGCCGATCAGTCGGTCACCGCTCCGGAAGCCGGCAGCCGTGCGTTCCGCCCGTGGCCACGGCGCATCCACAACGGGTTCTCGAGCTGGGCGATGGCCGAGGCTGGACAGCGACAGCGGCCTCATGGGGTCGCGGCCGCTGGAGCCTGCGGGCTGAGCGCGAGATAGAAGGTCGAGGACAGCGCCGCCGCTGCGAAGTCGACCACCCGATCCTGCGCGATCGCGACGACGACGCTGCCGAGCTTCGGCACGACGAGCGGCTGCGAGCCGCCGCCGGTGTTCGGGTCGGTCAGGGTGTGCCCATCGGCAGTGCGGAGGGCAAGCACGGTCAGCCCCTGGCCGAGGACGACCGGGGTGGGGGCCGCTGCCCCCAACAGCGCCTGGGTCTTGAGCGAATTCGGGACGGCGACGACGTCGACCCGGGCGCCGGGCGAAAGCGCGGCCCCGACCGCCTCGGATGGTTCGACCGGGAGCGCGAAGGCGACCTGCCCCGGACCGAGTGGCGCCCCGAAGCCGAACGCGCGCTGGCCCGGCGTTCGCTCGAGCGCCCGGCCATCGACGTCCTGCCCGGAAAGGATCGGCAGCGCCGCGTACCAGCCGACGACATCGTCGAGCGAGCGGACCGTGGTCGCCGCGGGATCGAGCGAGCCGACCCGGACGATCTCGACCATGTCGGCCGTGATCGGCGTCAGCACCGGGATGTCGACCATGGCCCGGATGATCGCGGTCCGCGGCTGGGCGACGTAGTAGAGGCCCGCGGCGAGCACACTCGCGACGAGAAAGACGATGACGTAGGCCGTTCGTCGAGCGCGCATTCCGCTCCCCTCCCCTGTCAGTGCGTGACGGCCGAGTAGACGACGCTGACCGACACGGCGCCGCTGACCTCCGAGGTCCGGACGGTGCCGTCGGCATACGTCGTCTCGAGCTCGAGCACGAGCCGAACCGGATAGGCCGCCTGGCCGGCCAGCGGCGTGTTCCACTGGATCCGGACGGGTGCATCCGCCGGATAGGTGTCAGCGCTCGTCGCGTCCGACGCGTCGTTGACGCCGCCCTCGTAGCGATAGGCGACGAGCCGGGTGGTGGCGCCGCCGATGACGAGGCCGCCCGAGCGCATGAATCCTTCCCGCTCGATGATCGGGCGGACGTAGAGCGCGCAGGGCAGGCCGCGCGGCCACCAGAGCGCGGCGTGGCCGACAGCATCCGGAGGAACGAGCGTGCCGTCCGGGAGCGTGCCTGACGGGCTGCCGCCGACGGTGACGACCGGCGCCACGTACTCGATCGGCAGGGCGCTCACACCGGACGCGCGGTTGCTGATGTCGAGGGCGAATGGGACCGTCTGCTCGGCGGGAGCCCCGTCGGGCGTGAAGAAGGCGCCGTAGGCCCGGCCCGTGACGTGCGCCCTGACGACGACGTCGAACGCACCCGGGCCGTACGTGTGCGTCGTCGTGAGCCGAGTGCCGGAGCCCGGGAACGTCGCCCGGGTGCCGTCGCCGAAGTCCACCGTCCAGCGCTCGACCTGGACGGAGTCATGGATCACGTAGGCCGAGATGACGTCGCCGAGCGCGTCGAGCCAGCCGGCGGTCAGCCGGGCGGTCACCGTTCGGGCCGTTCCGGCGGGGGCGACGACCGGGTCGACCGACACGGCCAGATAGAGGTCCGCCACCCCGGCCGTTTGCCGCTCGATCCCGATCCCCGGGGTGGTCTGGCTGGTGATCACCATGATCGGGGTCAGGAGGTTCACGATGCTGTCGTCGGAGCGGTTGTGGATGTAGACCCACCACTCGGTCCGGAGCGGGTTCGTCAGGATCGTCGCGCCCCACCGCCACTCCGAGTAATACGTGGTCCGGATCTCCTGGGTCGTGCTCGCCGGCGGAGCCCACTCCCCGCTCGCCTCAACACCGATATACCCGTGTCCGGTGTCTGAAGACCAGGTGGCCACGGTCACGCCGACCCCGGGGTCATAGGCACGTGTCGGCGGCGGCCACAGCAGGGCCGCGGCTATGACGAGCGGGATGAAGATCAGCCGGCGCACGGCGCTACCTCGACTCGTACCGCTCGACGAGCCAGCGGCCATCCACCTGCCGAAGCTCGACGGTAACGTGCGAGACAGGCAGGACGACGGGGCTCTCGAGCGGCTGACCCGTCGTGAAGTCGATGTCATAGCCGCCCGCGGTGTAGTCAAGGGTCACGGAAGCTGTCGTCCCGGACGGACTGACCACCAACTGCTCCAGTCGTTGGGTGGTCGTCACCGATGCCTTGCCGAGCGCCTTCTGCCCTTCGAGGAAGCCGAACACCGTCAGGTAGGCCGAGGAGTCCTTCCCGGTCACGAACGGCACGACGACCGTGGCATCGTCGGTTTGTCGGGCGCGCGCGAACGCCGCGAAGAACGCCCGCGTCGCACTCTCCGGTGTCGATCCCGGATCGGTCGGACTCGGGCTGGCACTCGCCGGCACCCGACTCGGTGAGCTGCCGGGCGTGACGCCGCCGGCCAGGAGGATCGCCCCCACGACGAGCCCGGCGATCGCCAGGCTCGCGAGCGCCACGAGGGGGAGCCGGTACCGTTCGGCGATCGCCATGGTCAGGTCCTCGCCGCCGCGGAGCCGGTCATCATGAGCGTGACCACGGGCAAGAGCCCCACGAAGCCGAGGAGCGGGATCCGCGCCGGGACGGCGACCCGGATGCTCACCGTCGGCGCATCGATCGGCGCACCGGTGATCGGGTCGGTCCCCGGCCCGTTCGTGATGGCGATCTCGGCCCCCGCGGCGATCTGTGCCGGTGACGCGGCGAGGAGGTCGCTCGTCGCGGCGAGATTGCGAGCGAGGTACTCGCGGGCCAGCGCGTCGGCCTGCGACTCGACGAGGCTGGGCGGCCCGCCTGCAACGAGCGCCGGCAGATCCAGCGCCTGGGTAGCCGTGAGCGCGGCCATGTCGATCTGCGCCCGGAGCCTGGTGCGCAGGACCTCGAGCGAGCCCACGGCGAGGACGAGCGCGAGGACGAGCGTCAGGAGCGGGAACAGGACGACGGCGTAGACGGCGACCTGGCCGCGCTCGCCCAGGCGATCAGCGTTCAATGGGTCACCTCGCTGCGCGTGACGAACTCGGCGCTCAACGGCACCGACCAGGTCCCGATGAACGGGATGGACGCCTCCTCGCCGATCTCGACCCGGACCCGGATCGGGTCGCCCCAGGCGGCGATAGCAGGGTCGATCGTCACCCGGGCGCGGGCCGGATCGATCCCGCCGTCGCGGAGCTCGCCGGCGATCCGCGCCCGCACCGTCGCGGTGTCGGCGCCGGCGACGGCCGCCTGGCGGGCGCCGGCCGCGGCCGCGGCATCGAGCACGAGCCGGGTGTGCTCGAGCCGCCCGAAGATGACGACCGAGAGGAGGATCGGCACGAGGACGAGGGGCACGACGAGGACGGCCTCGAGGGTCGCCACGCCCCATTCGCTGCGGCGGTCGGTCCGCGGCGGCCGATCCGCCCAACGGCGGCCCATCAGGCGAGCAGCTGCCCGACGAGCTGGCCGATCTTCGTGGCGAGCCCGTTGTTCCAGGCCAGGATCGCCGCCGCGAGGACGACGAGGATGATCCCGGCCCCGATGACGTATTCGAGCGTTGTCAAGCCGCGTTCGTCGGCCCGGATTGCCGACCAGATCCGCCGAAGCTCGGCGTTGATGCGATGGATCACGGTGCACCTCCCATGCGTGTCAGATACGCCCCAAGGTCGAAATGAACAGGGGCAACACGACGAGCACGATGAACTCCGGCAGGTAGACGCCGGCAAGGATCGCGGCGAGCTTCGGCTGGACCGTCGAGGCGGCGCCGAGGAGGCGGTTCCGTTCGCCCTCGCGCAACGCGCGCTCGTGCTCCATGAGGATCTCGGCCAACCCCTTCCCGAGGTGACGCGCCTGCTCCGCGGCCGCCGCGAGCTCATCGAGCTCCTCGAGATCCGCGGCCGCGGCGACATCGCGCAGCGCGGCATAGAGGTTCGTGCCGGCGCCGTACGCCGCGACGGCCGAGCGGACCTGGACCGCGAGCAGGTTTCGACCGTCGGAGGCCTCGTGGAGAGCATCGGCGACGTTCGCCACCGCTCGTTCCAGGCCGTCCTTCCCGGCCAGCGGCCGGACGAGGGCGAGGAAGTCAGGCAGCTCTCGACGGAGCTGGCTTTGTCGGTGGCGGCCGCGGGCGCCGAGGTACTCGGTGGGGAAGACGTAGCCGATCCAGGCGACCGGCAGGGCCAGGAAAAGGGCGAGCGGGAAGAGCGGGGTCAGGACGACCCCGGCCGCAACCGCGCCGAGGGCGAGGACGAGCTTCGCGGCGTAGACCTCGGCCGGCGACAGCGCCCGGGGATCGAGGCCCGCCCGGATGATGTCGCGCTCGCTGACCTGCGCGGCGAGCGCCGGCGCCCGGGCGGCCAGCCGGGACGCGAGTGGCGCGACGAGCCGCTCCCAGAACGGCTGCTCCGCCGACACCAGCCGCTCGTACCGATGACGCGGCAGCGCCGCAGCGCGGACCGCATCGAGGCGTGGCGGCGTCGCGAGTCCCGGCGCGAAGAGCGCCATGAGGAGGCTGAACACCGCGAGACCGGTCAGGCCAGCGCCAAGCAGCTCCACGGCTAGGCCTCCAACCGCGTCACTCGCCAGGACAGGAAGATCCCGCTGACCTCGAGGAGCGCCGCGGCCGGCAGGAGGACGAACCGACCGAGCGCGGTCTCCATGACCGGGCCGACGAGCTCGTGGTTCGCCACGAGCAGGTACAGGAACAGGAGCGGGATGACGACCGCGAGGATCGTCGCCTGCAGCCGCAGGCCCTTGCTCTCGGCGGCCGCCTGGCGCGCGATCGACTGGTTCGAGCGGGCGGCCTCGCCGAGCGAGCCCAGGACATCGACCGCCGCCGAGACGGGTTGGTGGGTCCGGATCAGGACGAGGAGCGCGTCATACAGGAGGGCGAGGTTCCGCCCGGCCTGTCGGCGCCGGACGTCGGCGAGAGCGTCGGCCGGCGGCTCGTTCGCGTAGTAGCGGCCGAGAATCTCCTCGAAGTCGGCGCGGACCCAGCGGTGGCGCGCCGCCTCCGCGGCCGCCGAGAACAGATCCGGGTAGGTGCCGCCAGCGGCGGCGCGATTGACGATCGCCCGGAGGACGCGGGGCGTGTCGTCGTCGGCCGCGCGCGCCTCACCGCCGAGCAGGTAGCGGACATAGAGTCGCGGCACGAACACCCCGACAAGGGCGCCGATGAGGCTCATCGGTAGCGAGAGGACGAACCCGACGAGCCCGAGCCCAATCGGGGCCGCGACCGTGAGTGCCAGGAACGTGCGGGGCGACACGTCGAGGCGGGCCTGGGCGAGGAGCGCGTGGGAGGCGTCGAGCCGGACGCGCAGCGCAGCCTGCAGCCGATCGACGATGCCAGGTGATGCCCCGACGGGACCCGGCAGGAGCGCCATGAGCGCCGCGAAGACCGCGACGCCGGTCGCGAGCGCGCCGATCAGCTCCATCGCTCGCCCTCCGACTCGATCCGGGCGGCCAGCCGCGCCGACGGCCGCCAAGCCTCGTTGCGCACGAAGCGGGGTTCGCCCGGCCGGGAGTGATCGGCCGTGAAGACGTCGCTGAGGCGGTACGTGCCCGCGTCCGTGAGGCCGTCGAGCGCGGCGACCTGGCGGACGACGCGGAGGCCGGTCCGCAAGCGGCGCAGGATGACGACGAGATCGAACACGCGCGCGATGTACAAGCGCAGGTCGACGACGGTCAGATCGCGCATCGACTGGCGGGCGAGGAGCTCGAACCGGAACAGGGCATCCTCGGCCGAGCTCGCGTGGATCGTCGTCGCCGAGCCGTCGTGTCCGGTGTGGAGCGCCTGGAGCGTGTAGAAGGCCTCCCGAGGCAGGCGGATCTCGCCGACGACGAGGCGGTCGGGCCGCATGCGGAGAGCGTTCGCCACGAGGTCGCCGACATCGAGCAGGCGGTTCTCCGCCTCGCCTGCCACAAGGTCGTGCGGGTGGATCGTTTCGAGGTTGAAGCGGTTTGGGTTCTCGAGGGCGAGCTCGGCCGTGTCCTCGACGACGCCCACCCGCTCCGCCGGATCGAACAGGTCGGTGAGCGAGCGCAGGTACGTCGTCTTGCCCGCGCCGGTCTCGCCGGCCACGAGGAAGTTCGCCTTGGCCCGGACCATCCGGGCCGTGAAGTCGGCCATCTCGGCCGACAGGCCGCCCGCGGAGACCCAGTCCCGGCCATGGCGGCCACCGGGCACGAGGTCGAGCCGGAGGCGGTTGAACTTGCGGATGGAGAGATACGGCCCACCGACCGGCGGGATGACCGCGTTGACCCGTGACCCGTCGGGCATCCGGGCATCGACGATCGGATGGGCGACCGACAGCTCGCGTCCGGCGAGGGCCGCGATCCGCTCGGCGATCTCGATGAGCTCGCGCGCGGATCCCAGGCGGATCGTCGTCGGCTCGAGACGTCCAGATCGCTCGACGAAGATCGCGTCCGGCGCGTTCACGAGGATGTCCCCGACTGCGCTGTCCTCGACGAGCGGCTGGAGCGGTCCGAGCCCGCACACGACGGCTTCGACCGCGGCGACCAGCCCGGGCGCCGGTTCGAGGTCGAGCTCGGGGTCGTCGAGAATCGCCTCGATCGTCCGGCGCAGGAGCGCCTCCTTCTCAGGGGTCCGATCGAAGGGGTTGAGGGTCTCGGGTGCGAGGCGGGCAACGAGCATCCGCCGGATCGTCCCGAGCGTCGCGGCAGACAGCGGCGGGCGGGCGAACTCGGCGGTGCGCTCGAGGTTCACGACCGACTCCCGACGACCTGGCCGAGCGCCCGCCGGACGGCCGAGGCCATCCCGCGCACGGGGTCGCGACCGCGTCCGCGCGACCCGGCCATGAGCGGCCAGACGGCGCTGATGACGGGTTGGAGAGCCTGCGCGAACGCCGGATCGGTGGACCAGGCGGGCTCGCCGCGGTCCCCCGCCGTAACGACACCGCTAGTCGATGGGATGAGCCCGACGATCGGGACATCGGCCTCGGCGGCGAGGCGGCGGATCGTCGCGTCGTCGTCAGCCATGTTCCCGACGACGGCGAGCTTACGGCCCATCGCCAGCGTGCGGACGTACTCGGCGACCCGGAGGAGATCGGGCAGCGACTCGATCGTCGGGCGGACGACGGCGAGGACGAGCGAGGCCTGGTCGATGAGATAGCGGTGGCCCTCCTCGTGGACCGTCCCGAGGTCGGCGACGAGGAGCTGGTAGCCGGCTCGCTGGGCCTCGTCGAGGATCGCCTCGGCGTCGCGCGCCCGGAAGTCCGACGCTTCGCGCCCGACGACGAGCGGATGCGGCGCGAGGGTCACGAGATCGGTGCCCCAGCGGCTCGTCTCGCGTGCCGCTTCGAGCGCACCCGGTTGCGTCCACGTCCGCGGCGCCCGACTGCGTGACACGGGCTCGCCAGCGAGCCCGAGCCGGAGGGCGCAGGCGGGGCTCGTTCGGCTCGCGTCGAGGAGGAGCACGCCCAGTGGTTGCTCGTCGCCGTCGATTGTTCGATACCGGGCGAGCGACGCGATGCGGGTGGCGACCTCGACCGCCAGAGTCGTCTTCCCGACGCCACCGGCGAAGCTCATCACGCCGACGACCCGGAGACCGGCCAGGACGTGAGGAATCGCGAACGGACGCTCGACCTCCTCCCGGTCGGGAGTGCCCGGTCCCGGATCCCCCGATCCGGCATCGCCTGGCCTGAGCAGCCTCAGGCGGGCGGCCCCTGTCTGCATCGGCGCTGGCTCCAGAGCACGCGGAGCTTCGCTGGCGGCCGACTCGTCGACCGTCCCCGGGCCCTGTCCCGGGCGCGACGACTGGCCTCGCCCATCGTCCGCCTCGAGCGACCCGCCCGGCAATACAGAAAGTTGCGTACCCAGCGGCATCACGACTCCGGCCTGCGTGCTCTGAGGATCCGCTGCGCCGCTTATCTCCGACTTACCTGGGGCCAGGAGGGTTGCCTGCCAGACGCGCGGACCCCGGACGTGGCGCACGGCGCGAACGAGCCAGCGATACGCCGGCTCGCCGTGGACCGGCAGGATCGCCGCGATGACGATCGGGCCTGCGCCCAGGAGAACGAGCAGCAGCCGGATCGGGACCGGGAGCGGGAGAAGATTGAGGACCGCGCCGACGACGACCGCACCAGCGAGGATCCCAAGCTGGGGTGCCGTCAGGCCGAAGGCGATCGGGTCGTCGCGGATGGCGTTCTCCGGGATCGCCACGAGGCCGTGCTCGTTCATGACGCGGTCCGCAGCGGGCCGGGCCCGGCCATCGCGAGCGGCACGAGGGCGACTGGCAGGACGAGCATGAGCAGGGCGCCACCGGTCGCGAGGCCGAGCAGGGCGTTCATGTCGTCCACGGTCGGCGGCGTGCCGGCCGCATTGAGATGGGCCAGCCCTTCGAGGCTGAACAGGATGAACACGATCGTCCAGGCGAACCGGACGACGAGGATCGCGGCGAGGACCTTGAGCCAGACGTTCGTCACCCGCTGGGTTGCCGGCAGGGCGTACGCCGCAAGACAGATCGGCCCGACGATGACGAGGAGGCGCTCGAGCACCGAGAGCACCGCGTTCAGCATCTGGAGGAAGGTCGTCAGGATCGCCGCGAGCAGGCCGACCGACAGCCAGGCACCGGAGTTCCAGTTGTTCGGACCTTCCCCGATGCGCGGGTCGAAGCCACCGTTCTGGAGGACCGCGAACACGCCGCCCGACGCCGGCCAGGTGTCGGCACCGCCGACGGCGTTCGCCGGCATCGCCACCCCGACCATCGCGAGGTCGGTCGCGATGACGAATTGGGCCAGGACGCTGACCAGGAAGATGCCCAGGACCGACAGCGTCGCCCCGACGACGAAGCGCGGGGTGACCGCGCGCGCGGTGTAGGTCGATTCCCCGGTCGTCCCGCTGAGCATGACGAGGTAGCCGAGGATGATCCCGCCGAGCGCCAGGAGCGGGATCGTGATGAGCAGGATCTTGCCGTACAGGTCGCGCGTCGCCGTGTCGGCGAGCGGGTCGAGCGGGGCAAGGAACTGGCCTCGCAGGTTGTCGATCCCGGCCCGGTTGGCATCGGAGACCCGCGCCGAGTACCACAGGGTCAGGTCGCGGATCGGGTCCCCGATGATCGGCAGGTCGCCGCGCGGGAGCTCGGTGGCCTCGGTCCCGAGGGTGGCCGGAGCGATCGCCTCCGGCGCGCTGGGCGGGCGGCCCACGACGGCGAGACCGAGGCCACCGAGCGCCAGCGCCAGGAGGAGCAGGGGCACGGGGCCGAGCCGGATGAGGGCATCCGGGAGGTGGGGCTGAGCGTAGGCGCGTCGGATCGCTGCTAGGACGACCATCGGACTATCGTCAGAACGGCGGTGCGATCAGCCCGTACGCGATCGCGATCGCGGTGATCGTGCTGACGATGACGCCCGCCAGGATCATCCAGACGAGTCCAGTAATCCCGTTCGTGATCCGCTTCTGAGCCCGGTGCTCCGCGTCCGCGTTGGCGCCGGCGACCGTCTTCTCGATCCCGCCCCAGACGATGACCGCACCGCAGATCGTAATGCCGAGACCGATGGCGATGGCCACGAGGGTCCCGAGCATCTTGGTGACCGGCGCCAGCGCCTCTTGCGCGCCCGGCGGGACCGAGTCGGCGGCGACGACCGGACCTACCACGATGAGCAGCAGGAGTACCGCAGCTGACGCTGCGATGAGCGCCAGATACGTCGGCGTGAAGGCCCGGGTGCGCCGAGACATCGAGCTCGCTCCTCAGCCGGCTGCCGCGGCCGACTCGTCCGCCGCCGCCGGCCCCGCGCGGAAGCGGCGCACGAACTCGACGATCTGCGGCTCGTCGGCCTCGCCGAGGTCGAGCCCGGCGGCGCGGAACCAGCTGACCGTCCGGGTCAGGTCGCGCAGCCGATCGAACTCGGCGATGCTGATGAGGATGACCGGGAAGCGGCCGTTCAGCGAGATTGTCTGCGGCTGGCCGGCCCGGACGCGGTCGATGATTTCGGCGAGGACCCGCTGGATCTCCCGGACACCAACCGTTTGCAACGGGGCGAGGATCTGGCGCGGCTGGCCGGCCAGTCGCCGGATCGCGCCGAGGCTCGGCTGCACGCGGCCCGAGACGATGGCCGCCAGTTCGCTCGTGTCGCGTGCGAGCTCCGGGTAGATGTCGAGACCATGGAGGGCCGACAGCGCCCGCTCGACGCGGATCCAGCGCTCGACCTCGTCGAAGCGGAGCATCGCCGCGGCCGGATGGCCATGCTCGAGCACGATGAGCGGCGAGCCCTCCTCGACCAGCTCGACCGCAACCCGCAGCTTCTGGCGGACCTCGTTCATCAGCATCGAGCGGAGTTCGCCACGCAGGGTCATTCGTCGGGCTCCCAGGTGAAGTCGGGTGGCAGTGGGGCGACGACGGCTGCTTCGCCACCGTGCCAGGTCAACAGGACCGGCCGGCTGCGTGCCGTCCGAAGGGCAGATCGGAGGGTCCGGCGGAACGTCGACACGGAGATCCGGGTCAGTCGTTCGCCGGGGACCGGCGGCCGAAGGAAGGCCACCGGGCGGCCTCGCCGGGTCACCAGGATCGTCTCGCCGGCCGACGCGCGACTGACGTACTCGCTCGCCCGGCGCCTGAGGGTGCTGCTGTCGACGACGCATTCCATGGCCGCGACCGTAGCAGGCGATCGGCCCGGGTGCAAGACCTCAGATGTACAAAATGTGTATGAGTTGGGACAGGTGATTGGCATGCATCGGCACCCCGGGATGAGCCGCGAGGCTCACTGTGCTCGGACGGGTTGCGCGCCGAAATCGACCCACCAACCGTGATCGAACGTGTCGACGACTGCCTGTCGCCCCCCTACCTGTCAATGATGTGGTCGGGGCAAGAGGAGTCGAGCCGAGCCCTTACGGGTGAGCGTCCGGATAATGGGCCTACGCCCGCCGGCCCTTCGGATCGTGCAGTCCGTCTGAATCTACCCTCGCCAAGGTCGTGCCGACTTCAGAACTCATGACCACAATACCGGCAGACCAATGCGGCAGCCTTGATCGTCTCGGCGCATCGAGGGCATTCCTTGGTCCTAGCAGGCTTCCGTCGGCCGAGTTGGATCGTTTCGACGCCGAAGCCAATGCCGATGATGAGCACCATGAGCCCAGGGCCCGCGACGAAGACCGCGCCGAGGTTGACATGGCGTGGGTCGAAGTGAGGTCCGAGCGCTGGCTGGGCGGGCCGCGCCAATCTACTGCAACGGTAGTTGTGCCACCCAACGCCGGACGGTGGAACGACTTGCATGCATTGAATCGTGGGGACGATCTCGTACAGGTCAATGGTCGCCTCGGTGGCCGGCACCCATCCCGTCGACAAGGTCGTAATCACAAGACTGCCGAACGCGACCAAGGCCCCGTATTGCAGCCACTTTCTCGAGGTGGTCCGAGGCGCGCTCGTCGCGAGCACCCCGACGTCGCCCCCGACTTGGCTAGGGCTAATCGCAGAGTCCGAGCCAGTCGGCGCCGTGGCGGCCCGGTAGCCCGTGAAATATCGCAGGACCACATAGAGGACCAAAGGCCAGGTGAACGGGATCACCGCGAGGCATGCGGCGACAACCAAGGTCCCGGGACTCGGGTATCGAATCTGCTCAAGAAGCGATCGATTGATAGGCTCGGTTGGGTCACGTCCTTCTGCCATCACCGGAGTGTGCCATGGCCGGGCAGTGCGAGTAGAGCCTCCGCCGAGGTGCGGGCGGTCCACCTCACTCATGGAGGTCCGGGTTACGGGCTTGGCGGGCCCTTGACCTCGCGGGTCTGCCGGAGCGCGCCACAGATGAGGCTGCAGCGGAAGTCGCAACTGGATTTGAAGCCGAGGTGACGAGCACAGGCGGCCATCGATCCGGGCCGTTGACCTACCCCGGTGTTTCTGTTCGTCGAGGGTCTAACCCGACCGCCCTTGGTGCTACTGGCACAATGCCGGGGTGATGGTGCGGACCCACCCTTGGTGTTGATGGACGCGAGCTTGAATACAACTCCTGGCCAGCCTCCGCTGTCGGCCTTCGTTAGCAGTGGGATGGGCACTCAAGTCGAGGCCGAGGCGAGGGACGTCTGTTACGAAGTCCTGTCGGCGTCGCTATTCCAACCATGGCTCTTCGAGCACACACCGCCGAGCGCCCGAACGGCCGTTCAGACGTACATATCTGCTATCGACCGGTGCGATCTATTCGTCTGGCTCGCCGGCTCCACTACGTCGCCGGCGGTACAGGCTGAGTTGGAGCGTGCGGAAGCCGCGGGGCGGCCAATCCTTGTCTTCCGGCTTCCAGCTGCGACTCGTGACGCCGAGACCGTGGATTGGGTCGGGCGATTGCGGCGAGCCCGCAAGACAGGTGACGTCAGAGACACCACGGATCTTCGGGCTCAACTCGTGCAGGCCATTGGCGACTTCGTGGCGGAGTGCGTCAGAGACCGCCAGCCTGTTGCTGGCGACAGCTACCTAGCGACACTCGCCAGCGACCTCCACGGGATGGCAGTGGCGCGCTGGATGGCGGTCGGATTGGCAACCCCGAAGGCGCAAGAGCTTGCTTCCGATCTCACCGTAGGTCGCCTACCCCTCGATCAGCTTCCGAACGAGGCGGAACGCCTGCGGGTGCTCGAAGCGCCGGTCGGAGCCGGAAAGACGATTGCCGCGATCCGATACGCTCAGGAGGCCGTCCGACTTGCGCGCGACAACCCAACTGCACCGCTGCCGATATGGGTCTCCGCTGGCGCGACTCCCGACATTGGCGGGGCCGTTCGTGCTGCCCTGGCACAAGCGGGAAGGCCCCCAGCGGGACCAGTGTTGCTGGTGGTGGATGGCTTGGATGAAAGTCCCAGCGGAACCACGGCATCCGCGGTCGAGTGGGCGCGGGCGTGCGCCTACTCCCAATCCGAAAGCCGGGTCCTTCTGACCGCTCGACCAAGCATCGTCCGGTTCAGGGAGGGAGAGGCAGCGATCCTTCCCGAGCTGTCGCCATTTGACGCTACCTCTCTCGTGGCGCGCGCATTCGGGGTAAGCCTCTCCGAACATGCCCTGTACGACCTCGCGGAGCCCCTCCGCGATGCGGTGCGACGACCGTTGTTCGCCCTCATGCTCGGACGCCTAACCGCCGTCGCACCCATGGCGACCCTGACGTACGTCGGTGAGCTAATCGATAGCCTGGTGACTGAGGCCCTTAGGCGTAGTGGTACGCCTGACGGCGAACGTGTGCTCGCGACGCTGGCTCGGCTTTCGCTCGACGCCGGGGTGCAAGCGATTCCGATTCGCGACGTGACCAGCCTGAGCGAGCTGCCGAGTCTCATTGCGACGCGCATGGTGACGGCGTCCCCGGACCGGATGATTCAGTTCTCGCTGCCGATATTCCGAGAGTGGTTCGGCGCTCGGGCGGTCGACCTCGGGTTTGTCGAGGTGGTCGACATTGTCGCGTCGCCGGAGAGGCTCGAACACTGGCGGTACGCGATCTTCCTAGCAGCGACGACCATGCGTCGTGACGGCGTCACCGGACTTCTCGACAATCTCGCGCGGTCGGCACCGGGGTTCGCGGGTGAGTTCCTCGCCGGGGCACCTCCGCCTCAAGAGATGGCGCCCGCACCGGGTTCGGACGCTGCTATTGCCGACTCGATCCGCAACGCTTGGAGCGCCTTCGAGGCGGGTTTGGGCCACCTCGCCGACATGGTCGGTCCGAAGATCAATGGCGTGCTCCCAACGCTCGGGGTGCAATTGCGTGGTGGAGGGCTGATCTACACATGGTCAAAGACCGCGAGTACGCCGCCTGGAATCGCTCTCCCCAACTCCTTCTCCTGGGACGCGCCCGTGGACCCCGAATGGGGGCGCCGGAAGTTCCGGGACAGCGTCTCCACCGACCCCCTCTGGGCTTGGCGAATTGCTCAGGAAGACCTCAAGGAGGAGTTGCAGGAGGTCCTTGAGGCCCGCGCCTTGTTCCCGGATGTGCCCGCGATGCGGGCCGAGGCGGCGTGGAAAGCTGCTCTCCAGCTTTCGCGCTCCGGCGACCACCGGTACGAGGCTCTTGACTCGACCGCGGTCGCCGCGCACCTGGCAGCCCTCGGTACCGCGGAATTGCTGCGTGAGTGGCCAATGGGAAGGCGCCTGATCCCTCTCGACCCGCTTCGGAGGGTTTTAGCAACAGGTGCCGGCGACCTCAGGCCACCCTATAACGAACCTGACCAGCTCCGGTCTTCTTTGGTGTGGTCTGGGTTCTCAGACCAGGCGTTGCTTGATCGCACGAGGGCTGTGTACCAGGCCGCCTTTGAGATCTACCAAGGGTTTGTCGACCACTTCTTTCCTCGGTTCGCGCCCTGGCTTGAGTTGGCCCTTTTGCTCCCTGCCCACGTGCGCGGCCTGCTGCGGCCCGCGAAGGGCGGCCATTCCCCGGCGCTGACCTACGTCATCGACCCTCTACCGCCCACAGCCAAGACGCGCTTGGAGATCGAGCTGACGACAGCCGACAGTCGGGGGACCAATGATTGGGCTTGGCTGGCCATGGAGGGGAATGCAGAGGCGATTGCGCGATTCCGGCCGTGGTCTCCTCCATGGCTCAGAGCGACGGCGTCGACAACTGTACTTGAGGTGTTTGGCGCAGACCCGGCCACGCGCCTTGCGGAGAAGTGGCTCGCCGCGGATCTGCATCGGATCGGTTGGCTGAAGAGCGTCCGCGTCTAGGAAGGAGGTTCGGGTTGTCACGCAAAGTGGACGACTTCCTGGAGCGGCTTCTCTTTGGCTTCGTCACCCGAGTCCGCGGTCACTTTGTCGCCCTGGCCGCTCTGCTCTTCTACCCGGGGGTCGGGCTCATCCTCCCACTTGCGGCTAGGTGGTCGGAATCGTGGCTTGTGTCGGCCAACGTCAGCGGCGTTTCGGTGGCAGCGGCCATTTGTCTCTGCTGGCTCGCGGTCCAGATCACGGCCCAACAACGACGGCTCTTGGTCGAATGGACCTCGGACCTGCGGCTTCTCGATGCGGCCGAGTTCGAATGGTTCGTCGGTGAGCTGTTCCGACGGGAGGGCTGGCGGGTCGAGGAGACGGGGCAACACGGGGCGCCGGACGGCAACGTAGACCTGCGCCTGTCGAAACCCGGTGAGAAGCGCCTCGTCCAGTGCAAGCGTTGGCGGTCGTGGCAGGTCGGCGTCGATGACGTTCGCGCATTCGCCGGCGCGCTCCTGCGGGAAGGAGTTGCCGGCCGGGAAGGGGTCTTCGTGACCCTATCTGACTACACCCCTCAGGCACGGGAGGAAGCGAAGCAAACGGGCCTTGCCCTCCTTGACAGCCGTGATCTCTACGAGCGAGTGGAACGGGTACGTCGAGCGGAGCCGTGCCCCATCTGCGCAGCACCGATGCGCCTCGATCGCTCGGCCCACGGCTGGTGGTTCCGCTGCCTGGCACTCAACTGCGCCGGCAAACGAGACCTCGGCCGAGACCCCGTTCGCGCTGTGGAGCTCCTGACGCAACACCGGTAGAACGTCAGGCAAGGCCGGCCCGAGCCTTGTCGCGTGCCCGAGGCTCGCCGTCGGCACCAAGTACTGCCGTGGCCAATCTTGGCCAGCCAATCCATGCTCAAGAAGTTGAGCCATCCCTCTACCCGGGCATGGCGCGCTCCAGGTTGAGCGCGAGCAGGCTCCCCAAGACCGCCCACCGAGGAGGCGGCAGCTCGCGAGCGGGCGGACCACGGGCCAACGGCCGAGCAGGCGATCGAGCACCTTCGGGACCTCGTCCGGCCGTGGGATCAGGCGGATGGTTCGGGCCGGAAGCTGCTCGCCGAAGCCCTGTTCGAGCGGATCGAAGTCCTGGGGGTCCGCAAGCTCAACCTGCACCCCACGCCGTCGGCCGTGCGCTTCGGCTGTGCGGACGCGTGGAAGGGGGAGCGATTGCTAGTTATGGTCGGGGCGAGAGGAGTAGGACCGGCTGGTCCCACCACTCGAATAGTCGTGCCGGCCTACATCGCCGAGTCGCTGTTCGCGGCAATCAGGTTAGCCGCTACGAGGCTGACAGAATTGACAGAACCCAGGCTCGGCCTGAGCCTCGGGTCGTGCCAGCGGGAGCCTACAAGCTGACGACCAAGTAGTCGGGCCGAGACGCCGGCTCGTTCGCCCCGGGCGCGGCTGACTTCTCGTTCTTCCTCGAAAGCGACAACCCGAACGCGCGCATCGGCATCAAGAACAACGTCGGATTCTCATTCAAACACCCTCCACGATCGTCCACGCGACCGCATTGTGAGCGAGGCTCGGGGCTTCCCCCCAATCGCGGTACAACATCGCCTCCCGAGCAACCTTACGGGGCGATGCCTCTGTCCAGTCGCCACAGCCAGTAGGCACCGCCAACGTACAGGCCGAGGGCGATCAGATAGGCGATGCCCGGCCCATTGGGCCAGAGTGTCGCGCGCAACCCCAACTCCCAAAGGATCTTGCCTGGCAGGAGGATCGTGGCGATCCAGAAGACTAGATCCATGTCGGGAGCTAAGAAGGGCCGTCGCCTAAGAACACGTGACCCCCAGCGATGCCAGATCTGTGGCGGCCCGCTGGATCGATGACGTGGATGCCGAATACCAAGCTGCGTATCGCGATCGAGCGGCAGTCCACCGTGCGCTGTCGGCATTGTTCACGGCGGCTTCGAAGTCGCCGAGGATCGCGAGGAGATCGTGCTGGGTGGTAGCCAGAGCCCTGGCGTCAGCCGCGCCAGGCGCCCACGTGGCTGCCGCGTCAAGAGCATCTGCCGCCGCCTGCGTCCTGCTCTTCATGCGCCCCATGGCCTCGAGGGCCGCTGTTGCGCTGACGGAGTTGCTGGAGAAGGTCGCGAAATCCTGGTTGTTGCCCGCGAGGCTCCTGATGGCGCCGCATACCTTCGTCTCGTATCCAGCGCGGTCAGTCGACGCGGCACATCCCGCAAGAACAAGGCAAGCAACAAGCAGACTTACAACGCCAGCGCGTGCCCGCATTGGCTCCTCCTATTTCGGGGCTGGCGCAAACGAGTCAGTGAGGCTGCCGGGTGCGGGCTAGGACCGTCTCCCGGTACTTGGGATTGGTTCGCATCAAGTAGTCGTGGAACGATTCCCCGGGTTGTCCTGACCTCTCGTAGTTCGCCCTCACCATCTCATGGAAGCCCTCGTCAGTCCGCATCCTGAACTCAAACGAGGTCTCGCGATCAGCTTTCGGTGTGGCTAGGTGCATGAGAACTCCGGCGCCCATCACGGCTACGGCGGCCAAGACCGCGCCGGTTCCCCCACCGATTGCGTAGCCGATGACTCCCGCGACGATGACGAGCAGCATCTCTCCACCCTCTTCAAGCAGTACCTCGCCACTCTGAGCCTTGAGGCGGCGGAAATCAACGTTGAGCGACGAGCGTCGGCCCGGCGAGGCTGGCGCCCTACGGCCCCCGGTCCGGCTCCACGTCCCCCGGGTACCGCGCCAGCACCCGCTCCAGTTCCTCGGTCGCCATCGCCCGCCCCCACTCCTGCCGCGTCCGTTCCTCCGCCCCATCGAGACAGGCAAAGCGGAGCCGTCGGTTCAGCGCTTCCATCCGGCTCCCGTCCGGTTGCGGGTCGCCGCGGAGTTGGTCGTCCAGGTGTCGAAGGGCGGCCAGCTCGTCCTCACCGGTCCCGGTGACGGTCTGCGGCGCCTTGCCGCGGCCGGGGTGCGGGCCATGGGCCGAGACGTGCCAAGCGCGGTCGCCTGGGCTGTAGAGGGCTGGGCCGACATTCCAGCGGGCCGGGAGGGCCTCGTGGATGGCATCCCAGGCAGCTTCGCGGGGATCAGAGGTGGTTATCGGGTCGGATCGTATGCGGCTGGTCGGCCCGGCGAGGCCGACCGGCTGGGCGGGTTCGCTTCGAGGGCCCGTCCCGACCTGGCAGGGCCGAGCCGAGTAGCCAGGAGTCGCTCCCGAGACGTACTGCTAGGTGGTCGGCGGTGGCACCTGACCGCGCAGGGCAGCCGCGGCGCCCGCGGCCCGTTCAGCGCGGACACGCCAATACGGCGCAACTGCCAGGGGGGTCGTGCCCAGCGGCGCCGGAGGCTCAGCGAGGACGAGACGGGCGGAGTCAAGCGCGGGACCATCTCCGGTCTCCAGCAGGCAGCGGTCGATGAGCGTCGCCAACTCGGCCTCCGCCGTGATCGCCTCGTCGTGCCACCGCCGCACCTCTCGCATCACATCCGAGGCCCCGAGGGTACCGAACTCCTCCTCCGGTTCGATATCGGGAGGCGGAGACGCGTCGAATTCCTCTTGCGTCACATCCGAGGCCCCGAGGGTACCGAACTCCTCCTCCGGTTCGTTATGGGGACGCCGAGACGCCTCGAACTCCTCTCGCGTCATCATGCCGGCGTAACGGTCGTGTCGCGCTTGAGTCCAGTGACGTCGGTCCCCGGGAGCCGACGGCATCGGCGACGGACCGACGAACGCGTCTGCTTGACCGCCGGGCGCGTGCCACTCGAACTCGGAGGCGGCCAGGTCGATGACCGCGCCGAGCCTCTCTCGGATCCGGTCGCGAACGCCAGCGAAGGCCCCGACGTCGACTTGCTCCGCCCCGCGGGCAACCCAGACCGAGGTACTCGATCGATCGGTCACAACCCATCCACCAGGTTCGGGATCACGCGTGGGTGACGCGAGGCAGAGGAACATCACAGCCCGCGCGAGGTCGTCGAATGCTTCGGACTCCAGGCCTGCCTCGTGGGGGCCGATCATGTCGACGTTGTAACCGCCAATGAACGCCGCGAGTCCCGACCGGTGCAACGTCACCGTGTATTCCGGACAGTACCCGAAGCAGGCGCCCCTGCTGAGGCCGATCTCGGTCACCGCATCGGCAGCCGCCGCAACCTCAGCGTGACCGGCCCACGGTGTGCCCCACGGACGAGCCGACCAAGATGAGAGGCGGACGAGGAAGGATGCCTCCACGAGCTTCGGGAGGATCGAGGTGAGGAGCTCCGACTCAAACTCCCAATCGGGGCTCGAACCCAGGTACCAGCTGACCATCCGGCCGATTTCATGTCGGCCGACTTCATACTCAGGTGCGTCCAACGGCCGAGCCACGGCTTCCCACAGAACCGCGGTGCTGACGGCGCGGGCCGCGGTGATCGTCATCGGCGAACCGGGGCGATCGCTGACGCTGCGATAGCGGCTCATGACCGCCACACCCGCCTCGATCGTCGCCTCGAGGAGGTCGGCCAGCGCGATGTTCCCGTCATCGAGGCTCAGAACGGCTTGGGGGATCTCGCGTCTGAGCGCGGTGATGAACGTCTGTCGGGTGACCACCGTGGTCTCGGTCGGGCGAGAGGTCATCTTTGGTGTCTGCGCGCCCAGGACATGCTGCTCGCCTCGTCGGTGTCCCAGTCCACGTGCCCTCCCCCGTGTAGTCGATCGAGCACAGTCTGCACCGTCCGGCCTGCTCCGCGCCGAATTGCCAAGCAACCTTCGCAATCCACGAGTCTTGCCCGTTGACACGGGTCGTCGCATGGCAGCAAATGGCTGTGTAGTGGATTGCGCAGCAGCGCGCCGCGACGACGAGAAGGAGCCCGGGACCCGATGACACGCGTTCGCGGCGATGCAGCGCTGGCCCGCATCGGTCGGCCACGCCCTGGCTCTCCCCTCCCCTCCCCCCTCCCCGCCTGCCAGGAGCGATACCCCCGATGACCAACCGGCTCCACCCCCTGGCAGCGAGCGACCGGATCGGCACGGCCTATGCCGCGTACCTGCGCACCGTGTTCGCCCCGGGGCGCGACGACTGGCGGGCCGACTTCGAGACCGCCCTGCGAACCCAGGTCGACCTCGCCAAGGGGCCCTTCCTGCAAGCGACCCCGCCATTCAAGACCGCCGAATCGGTCGACGAGCTGGTGGCCGCGAACGTGCTGTCGTCGGGGTTCGGGCAACTGCCGGCCGCCTTTCCCCGCGGTCGGGCCCTGTATACCCACCAGGCCGCCGCGATCAAGGCGGCGCTCGAGGGCCGAAACCTCCTGATCGCCACCGGCACGGGCTCGGGCAAGACCGAGTGCCTCCTCTTCCCCGCGATCGAGCTCCTCCTGCGTGAGCGCGCGGCCGGCACCCTTGACCAGCCGGGCGTCCGGGCGCTCCTGCTCTATCCGATGAACGCGCTCGCGAACGACCAGGTGCGCCGCTTCCGCGAGCTGCTGGCGGGCTTCCCGGACATCACCTTCGGCCGCTACATCGGCGCCACGAAGGAGTCCGCCCGAGACGCATCGAGTGTCTACGATGCCCTCTTCCCGGGTGTGCCGCGCCTCCCCAACGAGCTGCTGTCGCGCGAGGAGATGCGCGACCGCCCGCCGCACATCCTGGTCACCAACTTCAGCATGCTCGAGTACCTGCTCCTGCGGCCCAAGGATCATGCCTTCTTCGACGGTCCAAAGGGCCGCCACTGGCGCCTGATCGGTCTCGACGAGGCCCATGTCTACGACGGCGCCGACGGCGCCGAGATCGCGCTGCTGCTGCGCCGCCTGCGTGACCGGGTGGTCGCATCGGAGCGCGGCCGCCTGACCTACATCGCCACGTCGGCGACCCTCGGCTCGACCGAGGACTACCCGGCCCTCGTGGACTTTGGACAACGACTCTTCGACGAACCGTTCGAGACGCGCGACATCATCGGCCCGAACCGCTTCGGCCTTGCCTCGGCCGGCTCCGCCTTTGAGCTTCCATCACCAACCTACGCGGCACTAGCCGACGCCAAGACCGTGGCCGAGATCGTGGTGACCCTCGCCGCGGCTTGCCCACCGGCCGCCGCCCTGGCCGGCGCGGCCCCCGATGTCCCGACCGCGCTCCATGCCGTGCTCGACCAGGATGCCCGGACTCGTCGGCTCCAGGTCCTCCTCGACGACGGCATGGCCACCGTCGAGACGGCCGCGAGCACGACCTTTGGCGCGCCGGACGCCCGTGATGCGCTCGTGGCCCTCGTCGAGGCCGGTGTCCGCGCCCGTCGCACACCGTCCGAGGCATCACTGCTGCCGGCTCGCTACCACTTCTGGCTGCGCGGTCTCGAGGGTGCCTTCGTCTGCCTCCACGACGCGCACCCCGCCAGCGCGCCGCGGCTCGTCCTGCGGCCGGGCCGCCAGTGCGCCGCCTGCGCGGCCGAAGACCGGCAGGCCACCCTGTTCGAGCTCGGGTCATGCCGACGCTGTCGCGCGGAATACCTGGTCGGCCAGCTCCGCGACTCGGTCATCGAGCGCAGCCCGGTCGGCATGACGCCACGGGTCTACCTGCTCCTCGATGCGCCTGGCCGGCCCGGCCTGGGCGAGGGCGCTGACGAGGGCGCTGACGAGGACGAGGCGGTCGAGGACGGCGAGCTCGCCGGCGAGATCGTCTACCTGTGCGCGGGCTGCGGGGGCATGCTCGCCGGAAGTGGCGACGACTGTTCCTGCGCCGTGCCCACCCGGCGCACCCGCGCCTGGCACCAGGAGATCCCGGCCGACAGCGACGGTGGCGGGCTGCGCCGGTGCGGCGCGTGCCATGGTTCGGGCACGTCGGGTGAAGTCGTCGGGCGGTTCCTGACCGACACCAACGCACCCGCAGCTGTCGTGGCCACGGCGCTCTACCAGGAGATCTCGATGGCGTCCGAGCCACGGATCGCCGACAAGGTCGGTGGTGGCCGCAAGTTGCTGGCCTTTGCCGACTCGCGCCAGGAGGCGGCGTTCTTCGCCCCATACCTCGAGCGGACCTACGGCACGGCGCTACGGCGCTCGCTCCTCCTGCGGACCATCCGTGATCTCGCCCAGGAGGGAGAGCCGGTACCCTTTGAGCTCGTCGCAAGGCGGTTGGCCACGATCGCCCGTGAAGCGCGCGTGCTCGACCCATCGCGCCAGCCGGCGGAGCACCGGGCCGAGGTCAGGACCTGGCTCATGCAGGAGCTGGTCGCCCTGGACCGCCGGCTCTCCCTCGACGGCGTCGGCCTCGTCCGCACGACGCTCTCACTGCCGCCCGACGTGCCGGTGTCGCTCGCCCCCCTCGGACTCTCGGACACGGCGGCTCGTGATCTCGTGGAACTCCTGCTCGGGACGCTCAGGACCGACGCCGCCCTGCGCTTCCCCGACGAGGTGGATCGCAACAGCCCCGACTTCGCGCCACGCAATCGCGACATCGCGATGCGCGGAGAAGGCGCCGACCCCAAGAAGTCCGTGCTTGCCTGGACGCCGAGCCGCGGCCTCAACCGGCGCCGCCACATCGTCGAGTCCGTCGTTCGCCGGCTCGGGCTGGCCCTCGACGCCCGCGCCATCCTGCGCGACCTGTGGCGCGAGCTGACAGCCGAGGGCAGTCCCTGGGCATTCCTCCTGCCGCGAACGATCGGGGTCGGGAGCCTGGGCGTCCTCTACCGGCTCGCGTCCGACCGCCATGCCTTCGTCCCGGCGTCCGCGGCCGGACCGCGCTATCGGTGCGCCGCCTGCCACTCGATCACCTGGACGAACGTGGTCGACGCCTGCCCGGCATACCGCTGTGCCGGCACCCTCGAGGCGCTCGATCCGGCCGACGCCGCATCGCATTACGCGACCCTGTACGAGACCCTGGCGCCGATCGTCCTAACGGCCGAGGAGCACACCGCCCAGTGGGAACTCGACAAGGGCACGGAGATCCAAAACCTCTTCATCGGGGGCGACATCAACGTGCTCTCGTGCTCGACCACGTTCGAGCTCGGGGTGGACGTCGGCGACGTCGAGGCGGTCCTGCTCCGCAACGTCCCGCCGAGCGCGGCCAACTACGTCCAGCGCGCCGGACGAGCGGGCCGCCGGGCAGGGGCCGCGGCGATGGTCGTCACCCTCGCCCAGCGCCGCAACCACGACCTCTCCTGGTTCCGTGATCCGGCGCCCATGATCAATGGCGCCGTGAAGCCGCCGGTGATCATCACCGACAACCCGGTGATTGGCCGGCGCCACGCCCACTCGGTTGCCATTGCCGAGTGGCTCCACGTCGAGCCGGTGTTCAACGCTGGCCCGTTCGCGCTGCCCGATGCCAGCGGCACGTCCGGGTCCGACCGGTTCATCGCCTGGCTGCGTGGCCATCCGGCCGCGCTCGGCGCTGCGCTCGGGCGGATCCTGCCGCCCACCGTGGCCGCCGCGATGGACCTCGATGGCTGGAGCTGGGTCGATGACCTGGTCATCACCTCACCATCCGACCCGGCATCCGGCTGGCTCGGTCGCGCGATCGACCTGACCCGCGACGATGCCCGCCAGCTCGAGGAGGCCAGGGCCACGGCCGCGGCCGCCAACAAGTACGAACGCGCCGGACAACTCAATCGGCAACTGAACACCCTGATCAACGAGGAGCTCGTGAGCTTCCTGGCCCGCCGCAACGTCCTGCCCAAGTACGGCTTCCCGGTGGATGTCGTGGCCCTCGACCTGAGCCACACGACCGCCGCCGGGATCAAGCTCGAGCGTGACCTGCGCATGGCCATCAGCGAATACGCCCCAGGCAGCGAGGTCGTGGCGGCCAAGAAGGTCTGGCGGAGCATCGGGCTCCGACGTCACCCATCGCAGGATTGGCGCGTGCGCGACTGGTCCATCTGCGCGAACTGTGGCGGCTACCGCGACGGGATCGAGGCCGCCGCCGAGTGCCCCGTCTGCCAGGACCACACGACACGAACCGGCGGCCGCTGGGTCAAGCCGATCTTCGGCTTCGTCGGGGCCTTGAGCACGACCGTGATCGGTGAGCAGCCGGTCCTCCGCCGCTCGTCCACGGAGTCGTGGTTCGGCGCCTACGGGGCGACCGAGGCCCAGGAGGCAACGCCACCGCCAGGCATTCGGCCCGACGTGGCCCGGACCCTGCTGTCGCCCCAGGGCCGGATCGTCGTGATCAACTCGGGTCCGAGCAAGGCCGGCTTCCGGATCTGCTCGACATGCGGCTGGGCCGAACCCGCCACCGTCGCGGGCCGACGGCGGACAGCGCCCAAGCACAAGCACCCGATCCGCGGCACCGATTGCACGGCGACACCGAGCCGGCACGAGCTGGCCCACGAGTTCCTGACCGATGTCGTCGAAGTCCGCCTTGTGCAGCCGGCGTCGAGCGTCGATCTGCGCAGCACCCTGTATGCCCTCCTCGAGGGTGCCGGCCGCCTCGGGATCAAGCGCGACGAGATCGATGGCACCCTGCATGCCTATGCCAAGGGGGCGACCCCGGCACTCGTCATCTACGACACGGTGCCCGGCGGTGCCGGCCACGCACGGCGCATCCGTGACCACCTCGCCGACGTCGTAGACGAGGCCAGCCGCCGCGTCAGCGTCTGCGACTGCGGGGAGGACACGAGCTGCTATGGCTGCCTGCGCAGCTATGGCAACCAGCTCTGGCACGATGAACTCGTCCGCGGCGCGGCGGCCAGCGTGCTGGCAACGATGCGCGAATGACCAGTGCCCGGGTTCGTCCGACGAACCCGCAGCTCGACGCCGAGGTGCGCGCGCGGCTGTCCGGTCGCCGGCTCGTGTGCGAGGTGGACTGGGAACCGTGGCTCGTCGGCGAGATCCGCCAGGCCTGGGCATTCCGGCCCGGCAACATGCGCGGCTACGACGACTTCGTCCGGGCCTACCCGGCGATCAGCGTCGTGTACCTCGTGCTCCACGGCACCGAGCACTACGCAGGCAACGAGTTCTGGACGCGCCTCAGGCTCATGCCGGCCGAGCAGTCGCGGGTCGCCCTGGCGTTCGAGACCGCCCTGGGCGCGCTCGGCCTCGAGACCTTCCCGCACTTCGAGGAGGAGCGCGCCCGTCGCTTCGTCGCCCGGATCCTCGCCCACGGCGGGATCCCCGCGTCACTCGTCCCCGACTTCCTGGCCGGTGTGCTCTTCCCCGCCATCCGCCGCTCACCGGGCGCCACCGGGGCCGAGGTCGTCGCTCGCTGGCGCGCCGACCGTCCAGCGTCCATGCCACGCACGATCGAGCGGTTCCTGCTGACGGGTGGGCGGACCGCCGTTGGCCTGCTGGATCGCCTCATCGAGCTCGCCCGGATCCCGCGCGCCGACCTCGAGGCCGGTGCCGCCACCGGGTTGCCGGCCGCGATCGTCCGGGCCTTCCTGTCCGTGCCGGTCGCCAGCGTCCCGGTTCCGCGGGCTGCCCTCCCCCGCCCCTCGGTCCACTTCTCTCCCGACGCGTCGAACGGCCCAGTCCTGCGCCTCCCGCCGCTGACCGCCGCGGTCGGGACTGGCCTGACCTGGGAAGTTGACGACGGGAGCGGTACCAGCAAGGCGGTTCGCGGCTACCCGCGCCGCGATGATGACCGCCACCCGCTCGTCCCGGCCGACGCCTGGCGAGTCGTGGCCAGGCGGGGCGACATGACCGAGCTCGATTTCGCGGTCGAGGGCTTCGGCCCCAACCGGCTCGTCTGCTTCGACGCATCGGGCGGCTACCTGCCCGACATCGAAGGGATCGAGGCCGACGGTGCCTGGATCATCACGCCGCCAGGCATCGGCGTCGCGGCGGTCGAGGGCGACACGCGCCGCCTACTCGGCGGTGAGACCGTCCGCATGCACGGCGCCTGGAGCGGCTACCTGGCCACCTGGATCGACCTGCACGGGGTGCTCCTGCTGGTCGCCGTCAGCGACGGCGCGGCCGTCGGCACCCCGACCGATGTCAGCCCGCCCGGCGGCCAACGGGTCACGATCGTCGAGCCGCCCCTGGCGATGGTCGTCGCCTCCGACGGGCTCGAGATCCGTTCGGCGCACCCGACACTGGTGCTGCCCGCCGGGGCGGCCTGGCAGGTCTCCATGCTCGGGCCGGGCTGGACGCGCGGCCACGATGTGCCGGCCGGCGACCTGCCGGCCAGGGTCGAGCTCGCCACCCTGGCGCCACCGCCGGACCTCGGCCCGGTCCGCGTCAGCGTGACGGGTCCGCTGGCCTCCGACGTCTACCTCGCCTACCTGCTCGTGCCGGAGCTGGTGATTGACGTGCCCCGGGAGCCCGTGGCCCCGGGCGCCGGCGATGTCACCGTTCACGCCTCGTGCCCGAGCCGGGCGGTTCGACTGGCCGGCGCGGGGCGGGAGCGCACGACGGACGTCGTCATCTCGGGCGCTGCGTCGCGCGGCGAGCTGTGGATCTTCGGCCGCGACCACCAGGCGGACCCAATCCGCCTCCTGATCACGATCCCGCGCATCCGCTGGGCCACCACCGGCGCGGATGATGTCCCCGACTTTGGCACCACGATCTGCCCGTTCACGGTTGACGATCTCGGTGAGCGGATCACCACGCTGACGGTCTCGGCCGGCGTGCCGGGCGTGCCCACTCATGTCGATCTCGAGACGCTCGCCGGCGTGGTCGTCCAGCCGCTCGCCGGCCGGCCAACCGACAGCAACGGCCAGTTCGTTGTGGACCTTGGGCGGATGATCGACACGGCCAGGCACTATGCCGCCGCCGGCCTGCGGGTGGCGATCGGCATCGGCGGGCGGCGGATCATCGCTGCCTCCACGGCGACGGCCCAGCCAGCCCAGCCCGTCGATGCGACGCTGCCTCCCCTGCCGGCCACCACCCTGCTGTTTGACCGGGCCCACCTCGTGACGGTCCGGGCCATCGAGCAACGACGGCTCATCGTCGACGGCGACGGCTGGATCGGGATGATCGCGGCCGACTACCTGCCCGCGCCGATCGAGACCTACCGGGTAGGCGACACCCTGACCGCCGTCGCGACGTCGCAGACCGATGTGGTGAAGCTCGATGCCCGGCTGTTCGACCCAGATGCCTTCGCGCTCGGCGAGAGCGTCACGGCCGAGATCACGCGCGTCAACGACTACAGCATCACGGCCCGCGCCCGGGGGCACGATCTCCGCGCGGACGCCGGCGCCCTGCCCCCTGATCGCCCGCCGCGGACCTGGCGCGCGGGTGATCGGATCACGGGCCGCATCTCGGCGATCATCCCGCCGACGCGGACGATCCGGCTGTCAGCGGTCGCGCCGGCCGGCCCGGTTGACCAGTCCCCCGCCTGAAGTCGGCGACCCGGCTCCACGAAACGCAGGGCACATCAGTCTCCCCATGCGCTCCCGCGGCCGACCGGGTCCGTCGCTAGTCATCCCCCTCCTCCACCGTGTCCTCCTCCGCCGTCCTCGGACCTGACGTCCACTGGCCGCCACGATCGTCGGCCATCGACTGGAAGATCAGGAACTCAATGTCCTCGGCGGCCATGCCGAGTTCATCCGCCCAGGCATGCATCTGACCGAGGTACGCCTGATACACGTCCGTCACCCAGCGCGCTGGTGATAGGTCCGGCCGCCCGTTCGCCGCGAGCCAACTGCCGACCAGGTCGTCGTGGATCAACGCCCTCGGCGTGGACCCGGCCTGCCCTCCTGGCGCTCCGGCCGAAGGGCGCTCCGACGTACACCAAACAACCGTATGGTGTACGTTGCTCACATGACAGATGCAATTGGGTCCCTGCGGGTGAGCACCGAGGAGCAGGCGGACTCCCGGGCGGGGCGAGATGCGCAACGAGCCGCAATCCTCGCCGAGGCCCAGCGTCGGGGCTGGCGCCTGGTCGAGATGATCGAGGACGCCGGCTTCAGCGGGAAGGACATGAACCGCCCCGGCATCGTCGCTGCCCTGGACGCGCTGAAGCGGCACCGGGCCGACACGCTCGTCGTTTCGAAGCTCGATCGACTCAGTCGGTCGATGCTTGACTTCGCCGCCCTGATGGACCGCGCCGCCAAGGAGCACTGGGCGCTCGTGGCTCTCGACCTGGGCGTGGATACCACAACTCCGGCTGGCGAGATGATGGCGAACGTGCTCGCGACGTTTGCCCAGTTTGAGCGACGGCTGATCGGGCAACGAACTCGCGATGCCTTGGCGGCAAAGCGAGCCTCCGGGACGCGGCTCGGGCGACCACGGACGATGCCAGCGCCAGTTCTGGCCCGCATCTGTGCCGAGCGGGCCGCCGGGCGAACGCTGGGCGCGATTGCCGACGGCCTGTCATCTGACGCCATTCCCACCGTCCACGGCGGGAGCCGCTGGTACGCCTCAACGGTCCGGAAGGCCCTCATGGGCGCCCCTGAAACGCTGCAGGCACAGGTGCGGGCCCTCGAGTAGAAACCGGGTCACAAGGGCCGGGGCTCAAGGCCTGTTCAGGGTGGTGGATCCGGATCGTCGTCCAGGTTCTGTCGGGCCGCGGCGAGTTGGCGAATGATCTGATCGTCGTTCGCGTGCCAGCCCCAATACTCCAAGAGCTCGGAAGCAAGGTCCTGGGCGACGTTGGCCCGGTCTGCTTGTAGGGTCAACGAGGCCGTCTGCAAGTCCCGACTCACCCATAGGTCTGAAGCACTCGTGGCCCGGTATGAACGGAAGAATCCCGTGAACCGTGCGGGATCGATGGTGAGGGCGCGGCCGAGTGGTGAGGTCAAGCCAAGTCCAAGTTGGAACCTGCCGACTCCGGACGCCGAATAGAACCGCCAGGCGAACAGAACGCCAGCGTAGGCGAAACCGAAGATGGACGTCACATTGACCTTGTCGCCGCCAAGGTCAGGGCTTGTGTCCTCCCAGAGACTCTCCCAGATCCGAACCCGCAGGCTTCGGGTGGCCTCGACCACGCTCATGGTTGTCTGGTCTGCAGAGTCGGTGCGCTCAATCTCGAATATGACTCGATCTACCTCCCGAACGACGAGGGTGCCCTCAAGGCCTGGATCCATATAGCGCGGAACCAGGGCATATCCGCGCTGGGTAACCCGGGACTCCAGCAGCTGCCTCTCGAGCACTGAGAGGCGCACCGGCTCCGGATCGGCCAATGGGGTCAGGCGCAGTGCGCGACGCGTCGGATAGCGAGTGAACGCGGCGCGGTCGGGTTGGTCCCTCTGCGCTGAGACTTCCCCAGGCCGAGGTTCGACGAGCCTGGCAATGGCTGCGCCTGTCTTGCCCACCGCACTCTCGATGATGCGCCGCACGTCCGCTGGCCTCGCGCGTTCGGTGCTGAATGCGTCTGTCCGGACGTAGAGATCACCAGTCCTCAGGATCGCCGGACCACCGGCGCTGGCATCTCTCGAGCAGATATGGGGATAGGTCGCGAACTCGAGAACCTCAATGACTCCATACCGCAGTCCGTCAACCTCTACGTAGGCAACCTCACAGGAGATCGCCGGATCAAACCTTTCCCGAAGAACCTGGTTCACGTCTGTCGGATCTGGAAGCGGGTCATCAGCGGCCATCCCAGCCAGCCGGAAACCTGCCCCCGCTAGTTCGGCGACGCCGACGATCAGATGACCCCCTGAGCGGTTAGCCAATCCAGCGATGTCGCGACAGATCGAGAACTTGTGTGCCGTATCAGCCCAATCAAGCCTTTCTTTGAAGTCGAGCCGGACCGACTCGGCGGGCACAGCCAGGAACTCGCGCATGGCCTCTGAGCGAATCACACCCGTACGACCTTCGACGAACGACGGGCCTGGAGACCCGGGGGCAGAGTGCTCACGCCGCCGCCCACAGTTCGGACAGTGCCTCCGCCTGCTCCAGAACCAGCTGCGCCGCCTTCTCTTGCTTGTCGGGCGGGTAGCCGTGGGTCCGGAGGATCCGCTTCACCAGCACCCGGAGCTGGGCTCGGACGTTCTCGCGAACCGTCCAGTCGATGGTGACGTTGGCGCGAACCTTCTCGGCCAGTTCGCGGGCGATACCACGCAGCTTCTCATCACCCAGCACGGCCACCGCGCTGTCGTTCGTCTCCAGCGCGTCGTAGAAGGCCAGCTCGTCGTCGGTCAGCCCAAGCGCTTCGCCGCGGACTGAGGCGTCGCGGATCTCCTTGGCGAGGGCGATCAGCTCCTCGATGACCTGGGCCGTCTCGATGGCGCGTGCCTGGTAGCGGCGCAGGGCCAGGTCCAGCATCTCGGCGAAGGAGCGCGACTGGACCACGTTCTTCTTGCCACGCGATCTGATCTCGCCGGTGAGCAGCTTCTGGAGCAGCTCCACCGCGAGGTTCTTGTGGGGCATCCCCTTGATCTCGTCGAGGAACTCGTCCGAGAGGATCGAAATGTCGGGCCTGCGCAGGCCGGCCGCGGCAAAGACGTCCATGACCTCGCCAGAGACCAGCGCGCCGCTGACGATCTGGCGGACCGCCGCGTTGAGCTGCTCGTCGGTCTGGAACTGCCGGCCGTCGCCCTTGGCCAGCACCGCCCGGACCGCCTGGTAGAAGCCGACGTCGTCGCGGATCCGTCGGGCCTCGTCAGAGGCGGACGCCAGCGCGAACGCCGCCGACAGGTTCGCCACCGCGTTGAGCAGCCGCGGCTTCCCGTCCTCCTGCGCCAGGATGAACTCCTGGGCCCGCGGCAGGAGCTCGACCCGCTCCTCGGCGTTCCCCGTCACCCAGTGGCTGTGGTCGAACCCGTAGAAGAGCCCGGCACAGACCTCGTACTTCTCCAGCAGGACCGCCACCGCCTCCGCCTGGTCGATCGCCGTCTCCCCGGACCCGCCCGCCTCCGTGTACGTCGCGAGCGCCTTGCGCAGCTCGTCCGCGATCCCCAGGTAGTCCACGACCAAGCCGCCCGGCTTGTCCCGGAAGACCCGGTTCACGCGCGCGATCGCCTGCATCAAGCCGTGGCCGCGCATCGGCTTGTCCAGGTACATCGTGGACAGGGATGGCGCATCGAACCCCGTCAGCCACATGTCCCGCACGATCACCATCCGGAACGGGTCCGCCGGGTTCCGGAACCGTGCGGCCAGCGCCTCGCGCCGCGACTTGTTCCGGATGTGGTCCTGCCACTCCAGCGGGTCCATCGCGGACCCCGTCATGATCACCTTCAGCGAGCCCGCCTCGTCGCCGTCGCCCACCCACTCGGGCCTCAAGCGCGCGATCTCGTCGTACAGGTCCACGGCGATCCGGCGGCTCATCGCGACCACCATCGCCTTGCCGTCCATCGCGGCCAGCCGGTCCTCGTAGTGCCGGACCAGGTCCGCGGCAACCAGCTTCAACCGATGCTCCGACCCGACCAGTGCCTCCAGCTGCGCCCAGCGGCTCTTGAGCTTCTCCGTGCGCTCCACCTCCTCGCCCTCGGTGACCTCCTCGAAGGCGGGGTCGATCTTCGGTCGCTCGCGCTCGGCCAGTTCCAGCTTGGCGAGGCGGCTCTCGTAGTAGATGGGGACGGTGGCGCCGTCGTGGACCGCCCGCTGGATGTCGTAGATGCTGATGTAGTCGCCGAAGACCGACCGGGTGTTGGCGTCCGTCAGCTCGATGGGCGTCCCGGTGAAGCCGATGAACGCCGCGCCCGGGAGCGCGTCGCGCAAGTGGCGGGCGAAGCCATCGATGAAGTCGTACTGGCTCCGATGCGCCTCGTCGGCGATCACCACGATGTTCCGCCGGTCCGACAGGACGGGATGCGAGTCGCCACGCTCGTCCGGCATGAACTTCTGGATGGTGGTGAAGACCACGCCGCCCGAACCCACGGCCAGCTTGGCCCGCAGGTCTGCCCGGTCTGCCGCCTGGACCGGGTCCTGGCGGAGCAGGTCGCGGCAGCGGGCGAAGGTGGCGAAGAGCTGGTCGTCCAGGTCGTTGCGGTCGGTCAGCACCACGATGGTGGGGTTGGCCATCGCCGGCTCCAGCACGACGCGGCCGGCGAAGAAGGCCATGGTCAGGCTCTTGCCGCTGCCCTGGGTGTGCCAGATGACGCCGACTCGCCGGTCGCCAGGGTCGCCGCCCGGGCGCGACGGCGTCTCGTAGATGCCGGCCTCCTCGGCGGCCTTCAGGTGCCCCGGGCTCAGGACGCCGGTCGCGCGCAGGGTCTCCTCCACGGCCGCGTTGACGGCGTGGAACTGGTGGTAGCCGGCGATCTTCTTGTGGATCTGCCCGCCGCCGGCGTCCTCGAAGACGATGAAATGGCGGACCAGGTCCAGGAACCGACGATGGTCGAAGACGCCTTCGAGCAGGACCTTGAGCTCCGAGTGCTTGGCCGGCGCGTCAGCCGAACCGTCGATGGTCCGCCAGGGCTTGAACCACTCCTCCCCCGCCCCAATGGCGCCGATCCGGGCCGTCGTCCCATCCGAGGTCACGAGGACCGCGTTGGCGTCGAACAGCGAGGGGATCTGCTTCTGGTAGGTCTGGAGCTGGTTGAAGGCGCCGTGGATCGTGGCCTTCTCGTCGGCCGGGTTCTTCAGCTCGATGACGGCCAGGGGCAGGCCGTTGACGAACAGGATGACGTCCGGCCGCCGCTCGATCCCGCCCTCGACGATCGTGAACTGGTTCACGGCCAGCCAGTCGTTGGCCTCGGGGTGCGCGAAGTCGATCACGTTCGCCTGGGCGCCAGCGATCGAACCGTCCGGCCGGCGGTACTCCACGGTCACGCCGTCGACCAGCATCCGGTGGAACGCGCGGTTCCGTTCGACCAGTGTCGGGGCGGCAATGTGCGTGAGCCGACGATGAGCGTCATCCAGGGCCGCGGCCGGCAAGCCAGGGTTCAGCCGGACCAGGGCCGATCGCAGTCGCGCATCGAGGATGACGTCGTGATAACCGGGATCGCTCCGCGCGGCACCGGGCGTGCCGAATGCGATCTGGGGGCCGTGCACGACCGTCCAGCCGGTCGCCCCGAGACGCGCAAGTGCGGCCTCCTCCACCACCGACTCGACGAAGTTGCTCATGTCATGACCCGCTGTCAATCGACGCGTTTCGCACAGAACCTATGACGCCCCCAGACTGGCCGGCCGATCACGCTCGCACAAGCCCAGGCCTGAGTCCAAGCCGATCCTGGAACTCCTGGGGAATGTCATTCCAGTGCTCGACAAGCAGGTCCACGAGCTGGCGGCCGTTGATCAGCCCGATACGCGGGAAATCTGGATCAAGCGCGATGTCGGATGCCTTGCCGTCAAAGTCGGCCGTCGTGATGAACGCGCCTTGGCCATCGCGGGGGATCGCCTGCCGGAGCGCCCGCACCGTGCCGGCTGAGACGCGGCTCCCAAGCTTGTAGCGTTTCGCTTGAACAAACACCTTGACCTTGGCCAGGTTGGCGACGTTCAACTCGCCTTTTGCGTCGACGCCACCGTCGCCGGACTTCCCGGTCACTTCCGAGCCCTCGAAGCCGAGAGCCGTGAGCAGGTGCCCAACGAGGACTTCGAACTCCGTAGGGTCCAACTCGAGAACCTGCTCGAGGACGGCCGTGTAGGGGTCGTATGCCGCTGCCTTCGGCGTGTTGACAAGGTCGCTGTGCCCGATCGCCGCAAGGAATTCATCGTGCTGCGACACCGCGAACACCGTCAGGGATGAGCGGATGGTGTTCTGGAGGGGCACGGAGAACCCGCTCCGCTGCAGCGTTCCCGATGCCCACTCAACGCGTCGCCGGTGTCTATAAGGACAGCCATCGTCGCCCGCCGCGTAGAAATAGGAGGGGTCGGGGGCGATCCGGCCGTAGTGGAGAAACTCCGTGTCGGCCGCAGGAGTGAATACGAAGTCGCCGGCCTTCATCTCCAGTAGGAAGCGCGCAACCTGTCCAACTTGTTGGCCGATGACAATGTTGCTCGTGTCCTGTGGGCGTGAGGCCCGGTACAGTGGGTAGAGTTCGTCGCGGGTCTTGATCGCCGAAAGGTCGGTGCCTGGGATCCAGCCAATAGCGACGTACCCACCCGCCACGAAGTACTTCGTGTAACTCCCGAACTCGGCGCGCACGCAGAAGACCCCGGTCATCTCTCGGCGCTCCCCTTCACTGATTCAACAGCAACCCGGACAAGATCGAGGGCCGTGACCCGCGATGTGGTCATGACGCGAAAGCCACGGATCGCTCGGCGTCGCGGACAGGAAGCTCCCCGGACATGAGCTTCGGCAGGAGGGCGTCGCGGAGGTCGGCAAGCGTCCTCGATTGAACCGCGCGCTTCCAGGTGCTCTCGACAAGCGGCCCCAGATGGGCGTCCATCGCCCGAAGCAGCGGCGACGGAGGCATGGCCAACTTCGCGGCTGACAGGTGATGCCGTTGGATGTGCCCCATCGTGGTTGCCTTACCCGCCGCGATCTGGCGGAACTCCTCCAGGTGCTCCCGAACTCCCAGGTAACAAAGCCAACGCGGTGCGGTCTTCGAGGTGACCTTGAACAGGTGCTGATTTAGGGCTCCCCGTCCCCCGGCCCAGAGCACGCACTCGAGGCTCCCGGACCACGAGAAGAGGACGTCCCCGTCGTTGACGATGAACTCAAGGTCCAGATCTGCCGAGGCTCGGTCGGCTGCGTCGACGTGGCCCGCGCGCAACTGGGCGATCTTGATGGCGGGCAGCCACCGATCGGCTTCGGGCGGGTACATCTGGAGGGCGAGGCCGTTGCGGAAGGAAGCGAACTCATCCAAGCTCAGGACGGACCATCCGGCGGGGATCTCTCCCAACTCAGAGTCTTCGAACGAATCCGGGATCAGGTCGGCGAGGTGCGGCGGCAGGCCCGGGTCGCGGCCTTCGGACTTGGCGCGGACGGGGTCGAAGTCGACGAACCACGACTTGAAGAGGGCTCGCGCCGTCGCCTCCAGCGTCTGGTTCGTCCGGCGGTTCAGCTCAATCTTGTCGTCGAGCGCGCCGATGATGCCGGCAATCGCGCGTTGGACGCCGATGGGTGGCAACGTCACGGACAGTCCGCGCTGAGACGTCAGGCTCACGTACGGCGCCATGTCGGTCTCGCCTGCTCGCGTGGCGAGTTGCTGATGGAAGCCCGGCGACCTCAGGAAGGCATAAAGGTACCGACGGTCGAGGACGTCCGGATCAAGCGCCCGCCAGAACGTCGTTTGGGGGCTGCAGACGAAGGGAGGAGGATCCGCTCGGACCAGCGCAACCTTCCCGACGGTGCCCTTGTGCGACAGCAGGACGTCGCCGCCCACGCCGATGCCTTTGACGATGCGTCGTCGGGCTCGCTCGTTGATCCTGGATGATGAGTCCCAGCGCACTTGGCCCGCGTCCATGTCAGCGGCGCGGATGAATGCCACCCCTTCGGCAACGAACTCGTCCGGCCTGGGCCTGCTCTCCCCGTGATTGCCGTCCTCGACGAGCAGCACGCCCTCCCGTTGAAGGTCGGCAACTGTAGCGGTGCGCCACTCACTCGCCATACCCGAGCCCCCGCAGGTTGCCGGCGATCATGGCGTCCAGCCTCGCGCCATCGGCTTGCTGCTCGCGGAGCAATGCAACGAGCCGCCGCATCTTCTCGTCGAACGGTTCGGCGTCCTCCTCAGCGTCGGCGGCGCCGACGTAGCGGCCTGGCGTTAGGACGTGGCCGTGCCCGCGGATCTCGTCAACGGGACCAGCTCGGCAGAAGCCAGGTACATCGGCGTACTCGCCCGCACCCTCATCGCCGCGCCAAGCGTGGTAGGTGCCAGCGATCTTGGCGACATCCTCGTCCGTGAGTTCGCGATGGGTCCGATCGACGAGGGTGCCCATCCTCCGGGCGTCGATGAAGAGCGTCCCGCCGCGGCGGTCGCGGAAGCGGCCGTTGCGCTTGTCGCGGGCCAGGAACCAGAGGCAGACGGGGATCTGCGTCGAGTAGAAGAGCTGGCCGGGGAGGGCGACCATGCAGTCAACCAGGTCCGCTTCGACGATGTTCTTGCGGATCTCGCCCTCGCCCGACTGGTTCGCGCTCATCGACCCGTTGGCCAGGACGAAGCCGGCGATACCGGTGGGCGCCAGGTGGCTGATGAAGTGCTGGACCCAGGCGAAGTTGGCGTTGCCAGCCGGCGGAACGCCATAGGCCCAGCGCTTGTCGTCCTTGAGGAGCTCGCCGCGCCAGTCGCTGTCGTTGAAGGGCGGGTTGGCCAGAACGTAGTCGGCCTTGAGGTCGGGGTGCCGATCGTTGTGGAAGGTGTCGCCGTGGGCGATCTGGGCGTCGATCCCGCGGATCGCCAGGTTCATCTTGGCCAGGCGCCACGTGGTGTAGTTGGACTCCTGCCCGTAGATGCTGATGTCGCCGATGCGGCCCTGGTGCGCCTCGATGAACCTCTCGCTCTGGACGAACATGCCCCCCGAGCCGCAGCACGGGTCGTAGACGCGACCCTTGTACGGGGCCAACATCTCGACCAGGATCCGGACCACGTGGGCGGGCGTGTAGAACTGGCCGCTCTGCTTCCCCTCGGCGCTGGCGAATTGCGACAGGAAGTACTCGTAGACGCGGCCCAGGGTGTCCTTGGCCCGGTCGGCGGGGGCGCCGAGGGCGATGTCGCTGACGAGGTCGATGAGCTGGCCAAGGCGGGCCTTGTCGAGGCCGGGCCGGGCGTAGTCCTTGGGCAGCACGCCCTTGAGCGTCGGGTTATCGCGCTCGATGGCCGTCATTGCGTCGTCGACGAGCGTGCCGATCGTGGGCTGCCGGGCGCTGGCCTTCAGCTGTGACCAGCGGGCCTCCTTGGGCACCCAGAAGATGGTGGCGGCGCGGTACTCGTCGGGGTCCTCGGGGTCGGCGCCGTTGGCGCGGTCCGCTGCGAGCTCGGCGTGCTTGGCTTCGAAGGCGTCGCTGATGTACTTGAGGAAGATCAGGCCCAGGACGACGTGCTTGTACTCGGCCGCGTCCATGTTGGCGCGAAGGGCATCGGCGGCCTGCCAGAGCTTCTGTTCGAAGCCAAGGGCGCCGCGAGGCTCGATGGTCGCCTTTGCGGGTCTTGCCACAATCCCTCCCTGGCACCAGATGATGGACCGCGAGGCCCATAGGTGATACCGCCTAAAGAGCTGGATGCACCAGCCTTAGCCCAGAAAACGCCGCCGCAATCTTCTGGAAGTCACCGAGGTTGTTAGTCACCAGTGGCGGCGGCGACGGTTGGGCCAGTGCGCAAGCCGCGATCCACATGTCGTTGTGGCCACCATCCTTGAACTGCCCGCGGAAGCGGGCATGTAGCTGGCCGTACACACGCGCGACAGGCTCAGTCGCCGTCAGGATGATGTGCTGGCGGACTTGGATGTCGAGTTGCGCACGCTTCTCTGGACCCCAAGTGCTGCCCGCTGCCTCCGGCGCCGCGTACAGCTCGCCTACCGTCGCGAACGACAGGAGTCGTTCATGGCCATCAATCAACGCCGCGAACTGCTCCCAGTTCCGCTTCCTGAGCAGAATGAAAGAGAAGACGTCCGTGTCTACCAGCAGCGGGCCTGCAGGAACCTCGACCGGCGTCAAAGGCCCAGCGCTTCCAGGAATGCCTCAGCCTCGCCATCGGTGACATCAAGGGTGAGGGTCGCGACGTCCGTGGACGCCGTGGCGCCCTGAAGGACCCTCAGTTCGCCGACAGTCCGGGTCTCCCAGAACTCTCCGGGCTCGAGTCCTTCCCAGAGGGCCGGCTGACGCTGGATACCCGTCAGCCGCAACGACTCGATGGTCTGTCCCGAAGCGTCGTACACCACCTCACCGACGAAATCGCGCCGCTGCCGAATCGCCTCCTCGACATCGTCGGCTAGATCAGTCGGATACTCGAGCGCGATCCGGCGTCCGTAGGCGGTTCGGATGTGCCCATTGAGCGCCTCGAAGTCGGCCTCAACCAAGACGCCTTCGATGCCTCCGGCAGCGAGGCGTGGAGCGGTGGCAGTTCGGTCCTCGAGCTGCTGAAGGCGAGGGCGGTCCAGTCGTACTGACCGCTCCTCACCGTCAACCTGGAAACGGATACTGACGGACTCGTATTCGCTTCCCACCCGCACGTCGCGGCCAAGCTGGGCCAGGGCACCAGCTAGATCTGCCGGAGCCGCTTCCGGGTGCTGCGCCGCCCTGATGGCTTCCTGGAGGCCTAGGACGCCGAGCGGGGTGGTCTCAAACGCGAACCCTGGCGGCGGCAGCGAATCCGGGATCGCTAGGACGGGTACGACGCTCCCTTCGCGTAGCGCGACGATCGCAATCCTCGAGGCGTCGACTACGGCCTTTGGACGGGGGCCCCGTCCTCCGATTGGGCGATTGATCACATGGGCGGATCCGAATGCGATCACACGCTCGACCGCCAGGAGAAGACGTGCCAAGTCACCAGCGGGCACTTCGCCGAGCCGGGCGTGAAGACCTTCGAGCCGCACTTCGAATTCGTGTTCCACGTCGCCTCCCAAAGAGCAGCCCCATCCTACGGGGCCGCGACAGGAATTGGGAGCCCTTGGTGCTGGTCGGTGGGTCGATGCTAGATGCCGCTTGGGGCTCCGAGGACCTCAATTGCCGCGGACCCTTGCTGGCGCCCGGGTTCCACAGACGCGTTCGCGTCTTCGGATGAGGTCGATGCAGCGGTTGCGTCTGCGTCGGCCGCGTTCCCTGGCTGGCGCGCCACATCGCTCTCGCGGCGCGCCGAAATCATGTTCGCCATTCGCAACGAGGTAGACCGCAACCGCGAGACGCTGGCGAACATCGTCACCGCGGAGCACGGAAAGGTCACGGCGGACGCCCTCGGCGAGGTAGCGCGTGGGCTCGAAAACCTCGAGTACGCCTGCGGCATCCCGAACTTGCTCAAGGGTGGTTACTCGGAGGGTGTCTCGACCGGGGTGGACGTATTTCAGGTCCGAGAGCCACTCGGGGTCGTCGCCGGAATCACCCCCTTCAACTTCCCCATCATGGTGCCGCTTTGGATGGTTGCAAACGCAATCGCGACGGGCAACACGTTTGTGCTGAAGCCGTCCGAGAAGGACCCCTCTGCGGCGGTCTTCCTCGCCGAGCTGATGGCGAGGGCCGGTCTTCCGCCCGGAGTCCTCAACATCATCCACGGCGATCACGTTGCGGTGGAGCGGCTTCTCGAGCACCCCGAAATCAAAGCCGTGAGCTTCGTTGGCTCGACTCCGGTTGCCCGAACGGTGTTTGAGACGGCGACACGTAACGGCAAGCGGGTGCAGGCACTCGGCGGCGCCAAGAACCACATGGTCGTCTTGCCTGATGCTGACATCGGGATGGCAGCAGACGCCGCCGTTTCTGCGGCCTTCGGATCGGCGGGCGAGCGATGCATGGCGATCTCGGCGGTGGTAGCCGTGGGGGACATTGCCGGCCCCCTCGTCGAGGCCATTCGCCTTCGCGCTGAGAACGTTCACCTCGGGCCCGGAGCTGATCCAGCTAGCGAGATGGGACCCCTGATCACGCGAGGCCACCAAGAACGAGTGGCTGGGTATCTGGAAACATCTCTTCACCAAGGCGCTACGGTCGTACCCGATGGACGGACACATCCCTTTCGGAGTCAGGCGGCTACTTCCTTGGGCCGTCGCTCGTGGACAACGTCCTGCCAGGGGATGGACGTCTACCGGGACGAGGTGTTCGGGCCTGTCCTCTCCGTGATCCGGGTGCCGACGTTCGCGGACGCGGTGGATGTCATCAACGCGAACCCGTACGGAAACGGCACCGCGATCTTCACGCGCGACGGTGGCGCAGCCCGTCGGTTCCAAAAGGAGGTCCAGGTCGGGATGGTTGGAATCAACGTTCCAATCCCAGTCCCGGTCTCCTACTACTCATTCGGGGGCTGGAAGAACTCGCTGTTCGGCGACCTGCACATGTATGGCCCGGACGGGATCCAGTTCTTCACTCGGTCAAAGGTGGTGACGGCGAGGTGGCCGGATCCTAGCTCGTCGTCGGTGGATTTGGGCTTCCCCCGGACCCGCTGACGCAATCCCCGCCGGTCGCTCGCGGCCGGTGCGCTCGTCTGTCATCGGCTCCGCACGGAGCGAGCGGCCGGTCCGCGCCGACCAGAAGTCCGTCGGGACATTGGCCGGGGGTGATATCACCGCCGGAGCCCACCATTCGCCCTCAGCGCGAACGCCGACGCAGAACAAGAGACCGGTGAGGCCGCCGCACGCTCGGCCGCCGGGGAGCACGGATGCGAACTTGGGGTAGTTGAACATACGTCTTGCGCTGCGCTCGTCCGGGCTCGCCCCCCGGCTGCATCCCATACGCGACTGCAAGTTCGAGGAGCACCTGAGCCAGATCAGTCCGTGAAGATGGGGCAGTGCGACTTCATGGTGCTCGGGCCCTTTGAGCCACCGCACGGCGCCCGCGTGAGCAGCCTCCGAAGACCTTGGCTCCAGGCGATCACACTATGGAATGCCATGAACAGAGGCTCCACCGGTGACCCCTCTCTGCCGCCGCCACCACCGGAAGCGCTTGACAACAAGCGACCATGGCGTGGGTAGAGGCTCGGGAGTAGAATCCGTCGAGCACGAATGAGTTCGCCTGATTCTCTGGCGATCTCGGTAGTGCGCAAGACTCTCCCCGGAGTGTTCGCCTGACACTCCCCAATTCAGACGGCGCGGGGTGCCGATCTGAGCACAGAGATTGGCTCGCGGGCCTGATTCGGATCGCTTATCTCTGGATCAGGGGATTGAAGGTTCGAATCCTTCCTCGCCAGCCATCACCTGCACCATGCCACGGGCGGCCTCAGCCGCCCGTTTCAATTCCCGGGGCGGGTCACGGGTATGCTCCGTCCTGGATCGCACGGGCAGCAGCGGGAGCAACGGGTGCCGCTCATCGACACGCACGTCCACATCCTGGGGTTTCCGTCATTCGACGACCTCAGTGAGCAGATCCGCACGCCCCGCGACGTGCTCCAGTTCCGGAAGCGCTTTCCGGACCTCTACAACGCCGGACGCCGGGAGCCAGCGTATGACAACTCCCAGCACCTCCTGGAGCAGATGGACCGCTACGGCGTGACGCACGCAGTGGTGCAGCCCACGTCCGGGAACACCACGAACGACATGGTGGCCGACGCCGTGCGCTCGCACCCGGACCGGTTCGTGGGGCTGGGCGGGGTCGGCAAGCAGCAGCGCGCGCTCGGCTACGCAGCGGATCCCGCTGCCTCTCGCGAGCAGGCGGTCCGTGAAGCCGAGCGTTGTCTCGGGGAGCTGGGCCTGCGCGGCATTGGGGAGGTGTCCGTCCGGGCGATCACGCGGGAGGTGAACCCGGAGGTCATCGCGGACGACTTCGAGCCGCTGATGGCGGTGCTGGAGCGCCACGGCAACGCGCCGATCCAGCTGCCCACCGCCTGGACGCAGTACGCGGGCGGGTTGCGCTACGGCGATCCGGCCTGGGTGGACGACCTGGCCAACCGCCATCCCGCGGTCCCGATCGTCCTGACGAAGATGGGCCGGAGCATCCAGCATCTCTTCGACAACGCGCTGGTCGTGGCGCTGCGCAACGACAACGTCTACTTCGACACGGTCGGCACCACGGCGGACCACCTGCGTACCGCGGTCCGGGAGCTGGGCTCCGACCGGATCATGTTCGGGACCGACTGGTCGGCCACCTGGCGCTGGGTCCGCGATCCGGGTGACGTCCACGAGATGCGGCTGGCCACGATCGACGAGGCCGGTCTCACGACAGCGGAACGCGACGACATCCTGTGGCGGACCGCGTCCCGCGTCTTCGGGATCCCGGTCGAGGGCTAGCCCGGCGCACGGGTCGCGCTGGCTGTGCAAACACGAAGGCCCGCCCCGGAGGTCCGGAGCGGGCCGTTTCGTGCGTGTTGGCCGGGTGCTACCAGCTGTGGTTGGAGGCCCCCAGGCGGGTGGCGCCCGGAGCCACGTCGCCGAGCTTGGCAGTGGCGCGGCTCCGGCTGGGCTGGCGGGCCGCAGCGAAGGCCTCGGCCTCGGCTTCCACGCGCATGACCGTCAGCTCCTCGGCGAAGGTGTCGCGGCGGCCGCGGGGTGCGAACTGCTCGTACCAGGTCTCACCGTCGAGGCGCCAGGGCTGGGCGGGGGTGAGGACGAGGATGGCGGCGACGGCCGCCAGGAGGGCGATGCCGCCCAGGATCGTGAAGAACATGATGGAACCTCTGGAACTCGTGACTCTCAGGTCATCTTTGTTGACAAGGAAAGTATCTTTCAGGAAGATATCCCTGTCAAACGCCCAATACGGTTACTTTCATGCCAGCCCATGACCATCGCACTCACACCCATCGCGCCGAAGTCGGCGACGTCCTGGCGTTCGTCAATACCGCCGGCCCGATTCGGGTCGACGAGCTGCCGGACGACGCGCATGTGCTCGCCTGGCTGATCGGCCGGGGTCTCGTGCATCCAGATCACCGTCGGCTCCCGTCCAGCCGGGACATCGCCAGCCGGGCCCATCACCTGCGCACCGCCCTGCGTGGGCTCTTCGCCGCGACGACTGGGCACCGCCCACCCGAGACTGCTGTGCTGGCGGACATCAACCGCGCCCTCCGCGTGGTCGCGCCGATCGAGCTGATCGCCAGCCCGGACGGCTTCGCGGTCGGCCACCGGCACCTGGGCGACCCTGTCGACGACGCACTGGGCCGCCTTGCCCAGGTGATCCTCCGGGCCGTCACCGACGGCGAGGTTGGGCGTCTGCGGCTGTGCGCCAACCACCGATGCCAGGGTGCGTTCCGCGACGCCAGCCGGGCCGGGACGAGGCTCTGGTGCGACATGACGCGTTGCGGCAACCGGGCCAAGGCGGATCGTCATCGGGCCAAGGCGCGCGGCGTCGTCGCTCAGCCGAGCGCGGCACCATACCCACGGACCACCTAGACCGGGCGATGTGCCGGGCGAGCCGGCGCATGGTTGGCGGATGGCGCGACTGGTTGACAGTCGGCGGGACAGGCAGGATACTGCCGTTTGGCGGTCGCACCTAAATCGACCAGCACTATTAGGCATGCTATGGGCATCATGACGATCGACGAGCTCGAGGCGACTCTCGGCGAACAGGTTCGGCGGTCGCGCATCGCCCAGGACCTCGGTCAGGCGGAGCTCGCGCAACTCGCCGATGTCTCCATCCGGGCGCTCGGCAATCTCGAGCGCGGGCGGGGCTCGTCGGTGGCGACGCTCATCGCGCTGGTGCGCGCCCTCGGCCGGACGACCTGGCTGGAAGATCTGGCACCCGCTGCCCAGGTGTCGCCGATGCAGATGCTGCGGACCAGCCGTCGCTCCCCGGAGCGGACTCGTGTCCGACACGCGCGCACCCAGGTCCGGCCTCGGTGACCTACCGGCCGGTCAACCTGATCGAGGTGCTGTGCTGGGGGGCGACCGTGGGCGCCGTGGCCCTTGACCCAGGAACCGGCTTCTACGCCTTCGAGTACGACCCGGGCTGGGTCCGGCGGCGCATCGAGCTCTCGCCCGTCAACCTCCCGGCCGGCGGCCGGGTCTTCGTGTTCCCGGACCTCTCCCCCGACACGTGGCTGCGCCTGCCGGCGATGCTGGCGGACTCCCTGCCCGACGCCTTCGGCAACGCCCTGACCAACGCCTACCTGGCCGCCGAAGGCGTGCCCGCCGACCGGATCACGCCGCTGGATCGGCTGGCGTACCTGGGCCGCCGGGGCATCGGGGCCCTGGAGTTCAGGCCGGCCCGCGGCCCGCAGACCAGGAAGTCCACGGCCATCGAGCTGGGGGAGCTGGTGCTGGCCGCGCGCGCCACCCTGTCGGGCCACATCGACACGGAGGCCGGGATCACCGACGCCCTGGCTCACCTCATCGCCGTCGGGACGTCCGCCGGCGGCGCCAGGGCCAAGGCCGTGATCGCGCTGAACCCGGAGACCGGGGAGATCCGCTCCGGCCAGGTGCCCGCGGATCCCGGGTTCGAGCACTGGCTGCTGAAGCTGGACGGCGTCGGCGGCGACCAGGACCTGGGCACTCGCCGGCACTACGGTCGGATCGAATACGCCTACTACCGGATGGCGGTCGCGGCCGGCATCCAGATGAGCGACTCCCGGCTCCTGGAGGAGGGTGGTCGGGCCCACTTCCTGACGAAGCGGTTCGACCGCGGTGCCGACGGCGCCAAGGTCCACGTCCAGTCGCTGTGCGCGCTGGCCCACCTCGACTACCGGCTCATCGGGGCGCACGACTATGCGCAGCTGTTCGGGACCATGGATCGCCTGGGCCTGGGGCCGGCCAGCCGGGCCGAAGCCTATCGGCGCATGGTCTTCAACGTGGCCGCCGCCAACTGCGACGACCACACCAAGAACTTCGCGTTCGTCCTGCCGCAGGACGGCGCGTGGGCGCTTTCGCCGGCGTACGACGTGACGCACGCGCACGCCCCCTCGAGCAGATGGACGCGCCAGCACCTCATGGCGGTCAACGGCAAGAGCTCCCTGATCGACCGCGACGACGTGCGCGAGGTGGGCGATCGGTTCGCGGTTCCCGGGGCGTCACGCATCGTGGACGAGGTGCTCGACGCCGTGGCCGGCTGGCCGACGTTCGCCGGCCAGGCACGGGTTCCAACGGACACGGCCGACGTGATCGCCGCGCACATCGCCGCGTGGTCGGCCCCGCTGGAGGCCGCGGCCCGACCACCTCGCCGGGCCTGAGACGGGCCCGGCCGCCCAGGCCGTACCTCGGCCCGGAGGTTGGGCTTCAGCCGGCGTGGGCCGGGCCCTGACCCGGGATGATCCACGTTCGGCGCACGACCCCGTTAAGCCAGAGCCCCAGGACGAGCGCGCCGACCGCCGGGATCAACGCCCAGGCCGCCCAGACGACGAGCGCCACCAGGACGACCATTCGCAGCTCCGCAAAGGCGTCCGGGCCCAGCGCCGTTGCGAGCCGCGCTGCCAGGGCGTCAGTGCTGTCGGCGAGCTCCAGCAGGGAGGCAGCGTTGGCCTTGAGCGCCGTCTCGCTGCCGGCGAGGCCGTCCGCGGCCAGCGACAGCCGCGTGTCGAGGCCATTGAGGCTGGTGCCGACCCGTCCGATCGCATCCGCCGGCGATGCCAACGGCGCCAGGCCGAAGATGCTCACGACCCGGAGCTGCGATTCGAAGGCCACGAGGTCCGCGCGGACCTCCGTCATGGTGGTCGCGGCGGACGAGACTGCCTGCGCCGACTGGTCGACGGTGGTCCCGAACGACTGCGCGCTGCGGGCCGCGTCACGGAGCGCCAGCGCGGCGAGGTTGATCGTGGACGTGAGGTGCGCGGCGGTCGCCTCGGCGTTCCCGTCCAGTGACTCGATCCGCCCGCCGGCCCAGGCGAGCGCGCCGACGCCGATGATGGCTGAGAGCAATCCGGCAATCCCGTAGAGGACCAGCCAACGCGCCAGCCAGAGCAGGCTGGAGCGAAGTCCGGCCAGCCCGGACGCGTCCGCGGCCGAAGGAGCCGTTCCCGGCGTGATCGCCGCGCTGGTCGTCATGTCATGGCACTGCCTCGGGGCCAATCGTGCGCCCCGTTGGTCGGGAGCGCCAGTGCCGCGGTGCCAGTGCCGCGGGACTTACGCCCCGACGGCGCCCCGAACCCAGGTCACGATGTCCTCCAGGACCGCCTCGGCCTGCGGCTCGTTATGCAGCTCGTGCGCGACCCCGTCGTAGACCCGGCGAGTGACGTGCGGGTGGCCGGCCAGCACCGCCGACGACTCCACCGGCACCAACCGGTCCAGGCCGCCGTGGACGACCAGCGTGGGGACGGGGATGTCGTCCAGCCGGGCGTTGACACGGGCCTGCTCGCGGAACGCCCGGAGCCCGAAGCCCACGCACGACTTGTGGTGGTTGAGCGGGTCGGCCAGGTAGTCCGTGCGGACGGCCGGGATGGACGACAGCGTGTCCGTGGCGATCCCGTTGGCGACCTGGAAGCGCGGGACGATGCGGCCCAGGACGTTGACAGCCAGGCGCTGCGCGGCGGGAATCGTGGCCGCCATCGCGGGCGCCGACAGCACCTGCGCATCCGGACGCGCGGCGCCCACGCGGTCCAGCGCGTAGCCCAGCACCAGCAGTCCGCCCAGCGAGTGCCCGTACATCAGGAGGGGCTGGCCGGGGTGCGATGCACGGATGGCCGCCACCCGCTCGGCGATGTCGTCGTGGAAGCGCGACCAGCGATCGACCCAGGCGCGGTCGCCACCCGACTGGCCGAACCCGCGCAGGTCGAGGGCGAAGGAGTCGATGCCGTCCTCCGCGAAGTGGCTGCCCACGTGCTCGTAGCGGCCGGAGTGTTCGGCCAGGCCGTGGACGATGAGCGCCGACGCCCAGGTCGTCGTGACCGCGGGCCAGTGGCGGGTGAAGATCTCGGTGCCGTCTGCGGCCCGGACCCGCTCGGTGACGGCCTGGACTGTCCCGGTGAGCACGCTCACGGCCGCCTCCTGTTCCACGCCTGGGTGTCCGGCCATGGCCATGCGGCACCGCTGCACCCGGGTCGTGGTGGTCCCGTGCATGATGCCACCGCGGGACACGGCGCCGCTGCAGCAGCACGGGTGTCGCGACGGCAGGCGATCCGTCACCCGGCGGAACCCTCCAGCGGATACCTTGCGTGCCATGGATCCACGCGACGACGTCCATCCGCACGCTCCCGGCCCGGTCGGCCCGGTTGGAATCCCCCGGACCCAGACCCGTTCGAGGCCGGGCTGATGGGCGCCGGGGGTCGATCCAGGATCGCCCGGGCGATGGCCCTCGGGGCCGCCGCGGCCCTGGTCGCGTGGGGCTGTGCGTCCGCGCCGATCGCCACCGGGGTGGGCACGAGTGCGTCGTCCGGAGCCGATGCCACGCCCGGCGGCGCCACCGGATTGTCGCCGGGCGTGGGCCGAACCTTCCGGGCGGAGGTCTGGGCCGACAACTGGTTCGCCCTGTACACCAACGGGCGCCTCGTTGGCCAGGACTCGGTGCCCATCACCACCGAGCGCTCGTTCAACGCAGAGACCATCACCTTCGAGGCGACGTACCCGCTCACGATCGCGATGGTGACGCGCGACTACATGGCGACCGACAGCGGCCTCGAGTACATCGGGACGAGTCGCCAGCAGATCGGCGACGGCGGCTTCATCGCGCAGGTGTGGGACGTCAGCACTGGGAGGGTCGTGGCGGCTACGGGGCCGCGATGGCGCGGCCTGGTGATCCAGCGGGCCCCGCTGAACCCGGCCTGCGCGACGGCGGCGAACCCGGCCACGGCCTGCCGGTCGGAATCGGTTGCCGAGCCCGCGGGCTGGCAGGCCGCCGGGTTCGACGACTCGGCATGGCCGACGGCGACCGTCTACACCGCCGCCCAGGTGGGCGCCAAGGAGGGGTACGACACCATCCGCTGGGATGCGTCGGCCAGCCTGATCTGGGGCACGGACCTGAAGCTCGACAACATCATCCTCTGGCGCTGGATGGTGGCGGCCCCACCGTCCTGAGGCCCGGCAGCGGGCGCGGCTGTACTGCTCAACCCCGGAGCGTCGTCCCCAGGGCCGGCCGGAGGAGCGCCTGTACCGCGTCCAGCTTCGGGGCCTCACCCACCGTGAAGAGCTGCCAGTCGCGGTCGCGTGCGGCCAGGTGCACCAGCACCCAGCGGGTGGGCGGACCATCCTGGTCGAAGTCCTCGTGGTAGATGGCCTCGGCCAACTGCAGGTCCGCGGCGGTCACGACCACGTTGCCCGGCGTCTCAGCGACGAGGGCCTCCGCGGCCATGGCCAGGTAGTGCTGCCCGACGGGCACCTTGGGCTTGCCGCCGAAGAGCCGGCCAAGCCCGCCGCCGCCACCGGTGGCCGCCTCCACGGCCCTGGTGCGCTGCGCGATGATCAGCCGACGGTCCGTGGCCACCAGCGTGTAGCGAGGCGCCCGGAACCCGCCGCCTTGCACGTCGAGATAGCCCAGCACGCGCTCCTGGCCCATGACCCACCGCCGGTTGGCAGGGACGCCGGGGTCATAATCGCCGCTGGGCACGGTGGCCGACACGGGAGTTGGTCACCTTCGGCCATGTCCCGCGGCCCGAACTCCGCGGCCCGAGGCCGGCTCGGCGGCCCGCGCCCGCGGCGAGGTCGCGGGCCCACGCTCACAGCGTTCGACCGCCGCGGGGCACCATCGCGATGGTCGCGGCACACACGCACGCGGTCCACAAGACCGTGGTGGCCTGCTCGGGTTGAGACCCGTCGACCGGCGATCAGCCGCGCACCCGGCGCCTCCGGCTCGTCGGCAGACCGACATCGCCATCACGCGCATACTCGCTGCGGCTCCTCCGTTTCCCGGAGGGGCCGTTTCTTCGACCGAATCGAACCGACGTGGACGGGCGTCGAGGGGCCCGGGCATGCGTCGACCCCGCCCTGCGGGGCCTGTGGCGTCCTGGTTGGGCGCGAGGACCTCAGCCCGTCAGGGGCAGGCCGGGTTCGCGACCCGGTAGACGTACAGCGGCAAGGGCGGGCCCACAAGGTCGAACTGGCGATACGCCGCGACGTCGCCCGCGAGCAGCGTGTATCCGGTGCGACTGAGCTGGCTCGACGAGACCACCGCGCACGCGACGAACGACGGCCACCAGCCCGTGTACCAGAGAGTCCCCGGTTTGGCCTCCCCGTTGACGACGACGGGTCCCGTCGCATACGTGCCGACCCACTCGCTGCCGGCATCGATCGTCTCCGGGGGGATGCCCTGCGCGGCGGCCTCTCCGGCCATCCGCCAGCGAGCGACAGAGAAGGCGTTGGAGTTGAAGAGCACCGCGAGGGCCAGGAGACCAAGCCCGGTCAGCAACACCGCCGACGCGGCCATCGCGCCCACGAGCGCGCGACCCGACGATACCGCCCCGGGCGAGGCCCCGGGCGGCATCCCGGCGGCGGGCTCGGCGGCAGGCTGCTCGGCAGGTGGCCGAGCCAGGAGCAGGGCGCCGGCGGCAGGGATCAGTGGCCAGAGATAGCGATCGAACATCGAGTACGCGAGGCAGAAGACCACAAGGCCCGCGACGGTGAATGCGACGAAGGCGGCCAGGAGGCCAGCGGGCGAGCCCAGCCAGGCAAGCACACGCACCCTCGACGCGCCGCCCGACCGGATCAGCGCGCCCACGATCCCGGTGACGACGCCTGGCACCACCACCGTCGCCACCAGGCCGAACGCCTGGACGGCGTGCCACACCATGAGGGGGTAGAGCGCCGGACGGCCCCCCGTCAGGGCACCGCTCCCGGAGGTGCCGAAGTCTGCGAACAGGTTGCCGATGAACAGGCGCGGCAGGCTGCCGTTCGTCAGCACGGAGACCAGCGGCCCCCATGCGATCGCGAGACCCACGAGCACGCCGGGCAGCAGGTCTCGCCGCCAGACCCGGCCCCGCCACACCACAAACGCCAGGACCGTGGCGGGGACCAGCGCGAAGGCGAGCGTCGTGACCGACTGCTGGAGGCGGATCCAGCCGGCCTTGAGGTCGAGCGGGGCCGTGGACTCCACGGGGAGCCGCGCCGCCGCCAGGTGGATGACTGCCGTCGCGATGAGGACGGCGGCACCGGCGGCCAGGCAGGTGCGGACGTAGCGGCGGTCGGCGGCGGCCAGCATGACCAGCACGGCCACGGGGGCGGCGAGATCGAACTCGCGGATGCTGATGCCGAAGCAGCCCGCGATCATGGATGCCGCGAGCAGGCGCCACCGGACGGGCGCTGGCTCGGCGGCGGGGCCGCGCGCCGCCACGGCCGCGGCACCCAGCTCCAGGCAGAGGAAGGCCATCGCGAAGGCCGGCACGTCGGTCATGAACGACGTCGTGTTGATCGTGAACCCCGGGAACAGGACCAACGTGAGCACAGTGACCACGGCCGGCCCAGGATCCACGACGCGCCGGACCAGGCGATAGGCGGCGACCAGGCCAACGCAAGCCAGCGCGGCGGTCATCAGGCCGAAGGCCCATGGCGCGCCGTCCGACAGCCACAGGAGCGGCTGGACCGCGAGCACCTGCCCGACCAGCGACGTGACTGCTGCAGCAGGCTGGATGTGCCCGTCGCGATAGAAGCCGAGGGCCGTGCGCCGGTAGTCCCAGTCGTCGTTGTGCGGGATCCCGAGGGCGCCCGACGTCAGCGCGAGCACGAGCGGCAGGCCCACGGCGAGCGCCAGGATGGCCGCAAGCGAACGGCCGTCGCGGCCAGACACGAACGTCACACTCCTCCTTGCGGCACGGCCCGGACGATCAGGCAGCATCCGCGCACGAAGCCATCCCGGGCCGGCCCCAGTATCGGCGGTCCGGCAACCCGGGGGGCGGCAAGGTGGTCACCCAATCCGCTACCCTCCAACGCATGACCGATGCGGTGCCCGCGCAGGGCCGTCCAACCACGCCCGCGCCCCTGTCCGAGCGCGGCGACTTCATCCGCGAGATCGTCGCCGCGGACCTCCGCGATGGCCGCCGCACGGAGATCGTCACCCGGTTTCCGCCGGAGCCCAACGGCTACCTCCACATCGGCCACGCCAAGGCCATCTGCCTCAACTTCGGCATCGCGCGGGAGTTCGGCGGCCGCTGCCACCTCCGGTTCGACGACACCAACCCGGTCAGGGAGGAGCAGGAGTACATCGACGCCATCCAGGCCGACGTGCGCTGGCTGGGCTTCGACTGGGGCGAGCACCTCCACTACGCCTCCGACTACTTCGAGCAGTTGTATGCGTGGGCGCAGGACCTGATCCGCCAGGGCAAGGCCTACGTCGACGACCTGACCGCCGACCAGATCCGCGACCATCGCGGCACCCTGACCGAGCCAGGCCGTCCCTCCCCCTTCCGCGAGCGCACGCCAGCACAGAGCCTGGATCTCTTCGAGCGGATGCGGCAGGGCGACTTCGACGACGGCGCGCGCGTCCTGCGGGCGATGATCGACATGGCCTCGCCCAACATCAACCTCCGCGACCCCGTCCTGTACCGGATCATCCGCGCCTCCCACCAGCGGACCGGCGACGCGTGGTGCATCTACCCCACCTATGACTTCGCGCACGGCCAGAGCGACGCCATCGAGGGCATCACCCACTCCCTGTGCACCCTCGAGTTCGAGATCCACCGCCCGCTGTATGACTGGCTCCTGGGCAACCTGCCCGTCCCCAGCCGCCCGCGCCAGATCGAGTTCGCCCGCCTCAACCTGACCCACACGGTCATGTCAAAGCGCATCCTCCACACGCTGGTCACCGAGGGCCATGTCCGCGGCTGGGACGACCCGCGCATGCCAACCATCTCGGGCCTTCGGCGACGCGGCTTCCCCGCTGCAGGGATCCGCGACTTCGTCGCCGAGGTGGGCATCGCCAAGGCCGACAGCGTCCACGAGGTGGCGATGCTGGAGCACAGCATCCGCGCCGTCCTCAACCGGACCGCGCCGCGCCGGCTGGCGGTCCTGGATCCCCTCAAGGTCGTAATCACCAACTACCCCGAGGGTCGATCGGAGGAGATGGAGGTCGTCAACAACCCGGAGGACCCCGGCGCCGGGACGCGCCAGGTGCCCTTCGGGCGCGAGCTGTGGATCGAGCGTGATGACTTCCAGGAAGTCCCGCCGCCCAAGTTCTTCCGCCTCGCGCCCGGGCGGGAGGTCCGGCTGCGCGCCGCCTACTTCATCGCCTGCCAGGACGTCGTGAAGGACGCGGATGGCACCATCACGGAGCTGCGGTGCACCTACGACCCGGCCACGAAGGGCGGGGACTCCCCGGACGGCCGACGGCCCAAGGCAACGCTCCATTGGGTCTCCGCCGCGGATGCCATCGAGGCGCAGGTCCGCCTGTACGACCACCTCTTCACCCGTCCCGACCCGGGCGCCGAAGGCGATCTCTTCGCCGACCTGAACCCGGCGTCCGAGACGATCCTGGTGGGCTGCCGGCTGGAGCCTTCGTTGGCCGGGGCCGCTGCAGGCGAGACCGTCCAGTTCGAGCGCCTGGGCTACTTCTGCCCGGACCTGGATTCGCGCCCCGATGCACCGGTCTTCAACCGCACGATGACGCTCAAGGACAGCTGGGCGAAGGTGGCCGCAAAGGGCTGAGCATCAAGCCCCGTTGGGCCCCAACTTGACCGCGAGCCGCGCTACCGGCCACCATGGGGTCAACGCTGCGGGATCCGCCGCCGTGCGGCAGAATCACCGAACCACCTTTGAACCATCACAGGAGCACGTCAGTGGCAGCACAGGGCAAGGGCAGCAAGACCAACCCCACGCGAGACCGTGGCGACGAGGTGGGTGGCAATCGCATGACCTCCACCCCGTGCGACCACTGCGGGGACTTCATTCCGCAGGGTCAGGTCGTCGCAATTCAGCGCACGGTCTTCAACGACGATGGCAGCTCGCGCAGCCGCATGTACCGCTTCATCAAGGGCCACCCCACCGAGGCCCGAGCGGTCTAGTCGCCGCTCTCAGGACGCGTCCCGGGGGCGGCTCGCCGGGCGTGGGCAGAACAGGTATGCCGTTGAAGCAGCCGTCGTCCCTCATCACGCTCGGCACCGCAGGTGGGCCATCCCCGCGACCGGGCCGGGCGCAGACATCCAACCTGCTGACCATCAACGGAACCCACGATGTCATCGATGCAGGAGATGGCGCCTCACGTCGGTTGGTGCGTGCCGGCGTGGACCTTCGGGACGTCGGGACCATCTTCATCACGCATCACCACGACGACCACACGGCGGGTCTCGGCACGCTGATGTCGCTCGCATGGGATCGCCAGCGAACGAGTCCGATCCACGTGTACGGCCCGCGCCGAGCCGAAGATCTTGTCCGCGCAGCCATCCAGCACAGGTCGTACGCGTGCAGGTTCGCAACGCCTGACCGAGTTCTCGTCTTCAGTGGCGACACCGGTCGCCAGCACCGCTCTCACGGCGCTGGCGACCGACGCCGATCTGCTGATCGTCGAGACCTCGCTCGCCGAGGATCGCCAGCAGGCGATGATGGCTGACGGCCGCTGGCAGGCGATGACCCCGACGGAGCGGGCGGGCAAGATGCGCCCGGCGACACAGGGGCACATGACGCTGGAGGCGATCGGCAAGACCGCGGCGGAGGCGCGGGTGAAGACCGTCAGCCTGTCGCATCTGACCCAGCGCTTCGGGTCCGACGACTACACGCCGTGGGCCGACGAGGTGAAGAGACACTTCAGCGGCGAGGTGGTTATCGCCCAGGACCTGATGGAGTTCTGACGAGCCCAAGCACGGATTGAACGCGATACGGGCGGTCTCGATCGCCCGTCCTCAGCCTCGCTCAGATCAGGCCCAGCCCCTAGATCAGCAGGATGGCGCCGAAGATCACGAAGGCAAGCGCGGCGAAGATCTTGATGACCCGCTGCGGGAGACGCGTCCCCAGCATCGCCCCGATGGCGATGGCGATCGCGTCCGCCGCCACCATCCCCGCCGTGCTGCCCATCCAGGTCCCAAAGGGCTCCTCCGTGGTGGCCAGGGTGATGGTGGCGAGCATCGTCTTGTCGCCCAGCTCCGCGAGGAAGAACGCCGAGCCGATCGTGACCAGCGCCCAGCGCCCGGCCCGGGCCGCGCGGTTGTGGTCCGCCTCTCCCAGCGAATCGCCCCGGATGGTCCAGCCCGCAAACGCGAAGAACGCCAGGCCGGCTACCACCTCGATCGCCTTGGTCGGCAGCGCCAGTGCGAAGGCCGAGCCCACGAGCACGGAGCCCGCGTGGACGATCAGGGTGGCGATGGAGACGGCAACCACGACCGTCCACGCCTTGTAGCGCGCGGCGAACGCCAACGCCATGAGCTGGGACTTGTCACCGAGCTCGGCGAGCATGATGACGCCGAACGAGAGCAGGAACGCGTGCACGGAAACTCCGGTCTGTGGTGGGTCCGGGTCTGGGTGGCGCACGCCTTCGACCCGACACCCGTGACAAGGTGCCGACAGTCGAAAGTCTCGTCCGTCCGCAGTGCGGACCCGGTGACCGGGCGCCATCGCGCCAGCATGTCGATCAGCCGGAGGAGGACTACTCCCCTTCGCCCCGAAGTCTACCCGCGCCATCGGCCGACCACCGGGCCGAAGGGGCCCGAGTTGGGGGGCCAATTGGCCCGTGCGCCGCAGCCCCCAGCGGACCGGGGACCCGGCCCGGGTGCACAATGCCGCCGTGGGCGCGGTCGAATTCCAGGTTGACGACCGCAGCCGGACGCCGGACGGCGACCCTGGCCGCGCCGTGGCGTCAGCCTGGTACGCCCGCGGCACCCTGGCCGCGCGCCGGGCGTTCGCCTCGGCCACCCCGGATGCGCAGGCCGCGCGCTTCATCCCCGACGGCACGTGAAATCCGTCCAGGACCCGCGGGGTCATGCGCGTGAGGATCCAGGGCGACGTCCCAACCCCACCAGGAGCGTCCCGTGACCGACCCCGCCGCCCAGACCAGCAACCAACTCCGCAACATCGAGGCCGCCACCGGCCGGACCATGACCGACTTCGCGGCCGACGTGGCCGCGCCCGGGGTCCAGGGCCATGCTCGGATCGTCGCGTTCCTCAAGGAGCGTGACGGGCTGTCGTACGGCAACGCGAATGCCGTCGCGCTGAAGGTGCGCGAGCTGGCCGCCGGCGGGCCGCCGCCCTCGGACGCGCTGCTCGACGCCCAGTACGCGGGCGCCAAGGCCGTCCTCCGGCCCCTGTCCGACCAAGTCGTGGCGATGGCGCAGGCGCTGGGTCCTGACGTCCAGGTGGTGATCCAGAAGACCGCCGTCGCCCTCCGCCGCAAGAAGCAGCTGGGCGTGGTCCAGGCCGCCTCGGCCAAGCGGCTGCAACTTGGGCTCAACCTGTCTGCCGAGGTCGCGGCGGCCGCCGGCTCGCGCGTGACCGCCACGCCGGGCGCCATGTTCAGCCACCGGGTGGACATCGCCGGCCCACAGGACCTCGACGAAGCGCTGGCGACCTTGCTCCGCCACGCCTACGACCGGGCTGGGTAGCGACAAGGCCAATCTGGCGCCTGGGCGACCCTGATCCGCTCCGCCGCAGCGGACGTAGACTCGGGGGAGACCATCCGCCGGAGGTTGCCCGTGACCGGGCCCCTGCTCCCCCGCCCCCCGCTCAGCCGCCGCACGTTCATCGTTGACCTGGGGCGCGGCGCGTTCGCACTCGCGCTGGTCGGCCTGGCCGGCTGCGCCAGCGTCGTGGGCAGCCCGGTTCCGGGCAGCGCGGGTGCTCCCCCTGGGTCCGCCGGCGACGGCCCCGGCGGCCCCGGCGGCCAGAGCTTCGGGAAGGCCGACGGCGCCCTGACATGGGAGCGCGTCAACCTGGGGTTCGTCAGCGCAGACGTGCTGGTCCGCGCGGGCGAGGCCACGGTCGTTGATACGGGCCAGGCCAACCACGCCGATGACATCGAGGCGGCGCTCAAGCGCATGAGCCTGGGCTGGGGCGCCGTCGCGCACCTCGTGTTGACGCACAGCCACAATGACCACGCCGGCTCCGCGGCCGATGTCCTGCGGCGCGCCACCGGGGCGACCGGCTACGCAGGCGCGGCCGACATCCCGGGGATCAGCGGCATGCCGCGACCCCTGGTGGCCGTCGGCGAGGGCGACCGCGTGATGGGCCTGCGCGTGGTGACCGCGCCCGGCCACACGCCGGGCCAGGTGGTGGCCTACGACGCCATCGCCAGGTTGCTGGTGGCCGGCGATTCGATGGGGACGAGCGCCGGCAAGCCCATCCTGCCGAACGCCCACTTCACGCCCGACATGGCGGAAGCCAAACGCTCCATCGCCAAGTTGGGGGCGCTGGGCTTCGAGACGCTCCTGGTGGGCCACCGCGAGCCAATCACGGCTGGGGCTTCGGGGCTGGTCGCCGAGCTGGGGCGGGCGGGGTAGGTTCGCGCGCCCGAGGGCGGGTACGGCGCCGTGCGCCAGCGGCCGGTCCCGGGCGCTCACACACTCGCGCCCGCTCAGGGCAATCCCCTCCAGTCCCACCCGCCCCCCGCCGATACCCATCGGGACGGCCCGGAATGCTCGCAAGGACGCGGCGGGGTCGCCAGGTCTGTGCGAGCCAGCAGGCGAGAGCCGCGGCGGGCCGCCGGCTGGAGGGACCCGGCATGATCATTGCGGGCGCGGCGCTCAACCTCAGTGATCGGCACCTGGCCAGCGACACGACGACGTCGCGAGGCTCAATGCAGGCCTGGGTGGACGTCCCTGGCGGGGGTGGAACGAGCGGCGGGCCGGCGGGCTCGATCTCCGTGAGCCAGCAGCGCGCCAGCCTGTCGCGGGCGGCCACCGTCGAGGTGTCCAGCGCGTCGCAGGTGCTCAACGCCGCGATCATCTACGGGGCAGGGGTTGGGGGCGCCAGCGCCATTACGTCTGGCTCGCGGAGCGCCCTCAACCGCCTCCCCGGCTCCCCGGGTGACGATGCGCGGGCCGACTCCGAGGCCGCCCGCCTCTTCGCCCAACTCGACGCGCCCGCGCAGGCGGCGCTCAAGATGGCGCTTGCCGACATCGCCGCCGTGCGCGCGGGCAAGTCACTGTCCGGGGCGTTCGCCCAACGGCCTGGTGGAGCGGACGCGGCAGGTCAAGCAGGCCGTTGGGCGAGCCTCGCGTTGGGTGGGCTGAGCGGGATCGGATCGGATGACGGCCTGGACGACGCCGTTCGAGGCGATGCCAAGCTGATGTCGCTGATCGCGCTCATCGAGCGCCTGACGGGTCGCAAGGTGCACCTGATGCGCGCGAAGGACATGCAGGGCGGCGGGTCGGCGCGAACCGCCGAGGCGATGGCAGCCGTGGCGCGGAGCGCGGACGGGGCGCGGGGCGCGGGGCGCCGGCGGGGCGGCGAGGGTGCGACGGAGCAGGCACCGCAGCAAGCCGGCTTCGGGATCGCCGTGGACGTCCATACCGAGCACCACGAGGCCGAGGTTACCTCCGTGAACGTGAGCGGCATCGTCGTGACGGCCGATGGGCGCCGGCTCGACGTGTCGATGGACGTCACGATGAGCCGAAGCCTGGCGGAGACGACCGACTTCCGGCTGCGCGCGGGCGATGCCAAGCTGGTCGACCCGCTCGTCATCGACCTCGGGTCGGCGGGCGCCTCGGCGGCCCCCGACCCCAACGCGATCGTCGGCCTGGCGCAGGCCACCTTCGCCTTTGACCTGGACAGCGACGGGGTCAACGAGCAGATCCACACGCTCGCGCCCAGCTCGGGGTTCCTGGTCCTGGACAAGAACGGCAACGGGCGCGTGGACAACGGGTCGGAGCTGCTCGGCCCCGGATCCGGCAACGGGTTCGCGGACGTGGCGGCGCTCGATGGCGACGGCAACGGCTGGATCGACGAGCGGGACGCGACGTTCGGGCAGCTGCGGGTCTGGTCGCCGGGGTCAGGCGGCGGGGACGGAGCGGGCGGTGCGACTGGCGGCTCCCTCCTCTCGCTGGCCGCCGCCGGCGTCGGGGCGATCTCCACCGCCAACGTGTCCTCGCCGTTCCTGGCCAAGGACGGGACGGGCGATGTCCGCGGGCAAGTAGTCGCCACGGGGCTGTATCTCTCGGAATCGGGCCTGGCAGGTGCGATCCACCAGGTGGATCTGGCGGTCTAGGTCAGCCCTCGGGGGAGCCTGGACCGGTCAAGTTACCGCCCCAGCAGCGAGAGCAGCGCGCCCAACTCGTGGCGTCGAATGTCGTGCCAACCCGCCAGCAGCGCGATGAACTCGCGCATGATCTCGTCGTTGAACTGGCCCTTCTGGACAAAGCGCATCGTGCGCAGGGCATCCGCCGCCGATGTCGGCTGCTGGTATGACCGCACGGACGTGAGCGCGACAAAGGCATCGGTGATCGCAACCAGCTGGCTGTCGAACGGCAGGGAATGCGCCGACCGACCCGTCGGGTAGCCAGAGCCGTCGGACCGCTCGTGGTGGTCCCGGATGATGTGGAGATAGGTGGGCTCCGTCCCCAGGGCGGCCAGGACCAGAGTCTGTCCGGCGGCGGGGTGCTGCTGGACGATCCCCCACTCGCGGTCGTCGAGGGGACCCGGCTTGTCGAGGATCTGGGTGGGCACCCTCACCTTGCCGATGTCGTGCAGGAGCGCCCCTCGGCCCACGGCGCGGAGCGCCTCGCCGTGCGTGATCCCCAGCCGGCGTGCAAGCAGGACGGAGTAGACGGCGGTGTTGATCGCCTGGATGTAGGTCGCCGGGTGCTGCTCCATGACGGCGACCATCGCGCCCACCAGCGACTCGTCGCCGGCCAGCGCCTCGGAGATGGCATCGACCACGTCATGCGAGAGGAGCAGGTCAGATTCGTCCGGGCGGGCGCCGTACGACAGCAGCGGCCGCAACGAGGCGGTGGCCAGGCCGTAGGCGATCCGGCTGCGGGCGTCGGCTCCCATCCGGTAGCTTCGCAGGACGCCCGGGATGGCCGCGACCAGCGCGCTCGCGAGCAGGTCCTCGTCCTCCTGGCGGATGAGGATGGGAACACCCAGGTTGAGACGGCGGGAGATGGCCTCGGCCTCGGCGCCGGCACCGGCAAACAGGACCGCGCGGCCGCCGTTCTGGATGAAGACATCGCACGGAAGGGCCGGGATATTGGCGATCAGCGCCGCCGGGGCAAAGCGGAACCCGGCCGGCGGAGGAGCGACGTCCATGGTGTGGATCATGCACCGCGCAGGGCCAGGAGCGCCAGCCCCCGGTCGACGGCGAGATCCACGCTCCGGACCGTCGTTCGCTCGCCGTACCATGTGCCTGCAATCTGACAGCCTGTCACCACGCCATTCGCCCAGGAGGCCAGCAAACGTGCGGACCCCGCTCAACCCGCCCGGCGTCAACCCTCCGCGCGGCAACTACGTCCAGGCCGTCGTGGTCAGCGCTCCCACCCTGGTCTTCGTCTCCGGCCAGGTTGCGATGGACGAGGACAACAACATCATCGGCAAGGGCGACATCGAGGCCCAGGCCCGCCAGGTCTTCCACAACCTGCGAGTCGTGCTGGAGGCGGCCGGCTCGTCGCTCCAGGACATCGTCATGTGGACCATCTACGACACCAACGTGGGCGACCACATGGAGACGCTCAACCGCATCGGCCGCGAGGTGATGGGCGGCGTCTTCCCGGCGTCCACCAAGGTGGGCGTGACGCGCCTCTCCCACCCCGACTACCTCGTCGAGATCGACGCGGTGGCGGTGGTCCGCAGCCGGCCCCAGCCTGCCGTCGAGCAGGGCTGAGGCCGGGACGCAGGGCCAGGACCCGAGGACCCGCCGGGCACCCGCGGCGATGCTCGCCCGTGTCACGCCACCCGCGATGGGCCGAATCGGACGCCGCCACGTCCGGGTCTGGCTGGCCGCCGTGGTCGGTGCGACCGTCGTGGGCACCGGCGGCTACATGCTCCTGCTGGGCTGGCCCTTCTGGGACGCGCTGTACATGACGGTGATCTCGCTGACCACCGTCGGGTTCCGCGAGGTGCACGAGCTGGACCTCACGGGCCGCATCTGGACGATGCTGGCGACCATCGCCGGTGTCTCGATCATCTTCGGAGGCGTGGGAATCATGGCCGAGACGCTCTTCAGCGATGCCAGCTCGGGCGAGCGCGAGCGCCGCCGCATGACCGGCGCCATCCAGGGGCTCCGCGCCCACTACATCGTGTGCGGCTACGGCCGGGTGGGGTCCACCGTCGCACGGCAGCTGTCGAACGGCGGCGAGGCGCTGGTCATCATCGACGTCAACCCGATTTCGCTGGTCGGCGCACGTGCCGACGGGCACCTCATCGTGGAGGGCGACGCCACCACCGACGCGACGTTGCGCGCGGCCGGCATCGAGCGCGCCCGGGGTCTGGTCACGGTCATGGACTCGGACGTCGACAACGTGTACGTGACGCTGTCCGCCCGGAACCTCAACCGGGGCCTGTTCATCGTGGCGCGCGCCAGCGCCGAGGAGACCGAGTCCAAGCTCCTGCAGGCGGGCGCCGATCGCGTGGTCTCCCCGTACACACGCGCCGGCCGCCACATCGCGGAACTGGCGCTCCGGCCGCAGGTCGCCGACTTCATCGACGCCGCGCTGTCGCACGGCGAGCTGGCGTTCTCCATGGAGGAGGTGGCGGTCAGCCAGGGCGGGCCACTCGCCGAACGAAGCGTGGCGGAGCTCCAGCGCGACGGGATCCACGTCCTGGCGATCGTGCGGGGCGACCGCGAGTACGAGGCCAACCCACCCGGAGACCGCCTGCTCGCCGCGGGCGAAGGGCTGATCGTGTCGGGGACGGCCGAGCCACTCCGGCGGCTGCGCGAGCGGTCCTGAGCCCGCTCCGCTGGCCCCTCGCGGGTCATGTCGCTGGTACAGCAGCCAGGCATCCGCGCCGCCGGCGCCGTCGAGTCCAGGACGGTCGCAACCCCCGGCGCGCACCGCGCGCGAGCCGCAGAGGGTCCGCTCCGGCGGACCCACCGACACCGTACTTCGGAGGCTGAACGTGGCCATCCGGGACCTTTGTGATTGGATCGAACGGGTCGACGAGCTGGGCGAGCTGACACGCATCGCCGGGGCGGATCCCGACACGGACGTCGGCGGCCTGACGGACCTCTACCAGTGGGACATGGGCAATCCGGCCCTCTTGTTCGACGGCATGCCGGGCTACTGCCCGGGTCACCGGATTCTGTCGAACATCCTCCCGTCACTGCCGCGCCTGGCGCTCACGCTCAACCTCGATGCCGCGCACAGCAAGCGGGCCTTCGTGGACGCGTTGCGCAACCAGCTGGCAACCCTGCGGCCCATCCCCGCGACCGTCGTGGACGATGGTCCGGTCATGGCCAACCGCCAGTCCGGGGACGCCGTCGATCTCACCCAATTCCCGGCGCCGCGCTGGCATCCCCGGGACGGAGGGCAGTTCCTCGGGACCGGGGACATCGTCGTCATGCGTGCCCCGATGGCGGCTGGGTGAACGCCGGCACCTACAGGATGCAGGTCCAGGGCCCCCGGACGGTCACGGTCTACATCTCCGCGGGCAAGCAGGGGCAGTTGATCCAGGAGAAGTACTGGAAGCGAGGCGAGGCCTGTCCAGTGGTCGTCTGCGTCGGGATGGATCCGCTCCTCCTGCTGCAGGGCGGCTACGAGGTGGAGGCCGGCGTCAGCGAGTTCGACACCGCGGGCGGCATCCGGGGCGAGTCCGTGAAGGTCATCAACGGCCCGCTGACGGGCCTCCCCTCCCCGCGTCCGCAGAGCTGGTCCTCGAGGGCGAGATGCCCCCGGGCGAGACCCTCCCCGAAGGGCCGTTTGGCGAGTGGGCGGGCTATTACGCCAGCGGCGAGCGGCCGGCCCCTGTCATGCACGTGAAGAACGTCTTCTTCCGTGACGACCCGATCATCCTGGGCTGCCTGCCAGGCAAGCCGCCCAACGACAACACCTTCTTCCGCAGCCCCACGCGCGGCGCGGTTCTCTGGAACGACCTGGAGCGATCCGGGATCCCCGGCATCACCGGCGCGTGGAGCCACGAGGCAGGCGGCGGGCGGCTGTTCAACGTGATCTCGATCCGCCAGCTGTATCCGGGACACGCCAAGCAGGTCGGCATGGCTGCCGCGAGCGCACGCGCCGGCGCCTACGCCAACCGGCGGGTGGTGGTCGTGGACGAGGACATCGACCCGACCGACAGCAACGAGGTCATCTGGGCGCTGTGCACCCGGACCGACGTGGTTCGCGACATCGACGTGATGCGCCGGGCGTGGAGCTCGATTCTTGATCCGATGGCCTACCAGGGCGACGGCCCTGGCTGGTTCAACGATCGGCTGATCATCGACGCCTGTCGCCCCTACGACCGGCGTGCCACCTTCCCCGCCGTGGCCCGGGTCACGGCCGAGGAAGCGGCGGACCTGCGGCACCGATGGCCCATCCTGTTTGGCCCCGACGGGAAGGCGCTGTCGGAGGCCCGGAGCGCCAACCGGGGGTCGTAGATTGGCGCTGGTCAGGCTTGGAACTGTTCGGCAGCGAGGTTGGGGAGCCGGGTCCTGACACTGGCGCTCCCAGATCTCATCGGTGACGAGGTCCGTGATGAGGATCCGGCGCGATCTGCGTCCTGGCACGCCGAGCCTCATCACTGGTGAGGTTCGTGATGAGGTCCCGATCCCCAACCTCGCCGCCAAGCAGTGGCTTGGATGAAGGCCCAGCGCCGCCCGTGCCGATGGGTGATCGGCGACCGAGCCGGGCGGGCGCGGGCCGGTGGCGCCCGTCGCGGCGCAGGGTTTTCCGAGGGTTGGCCGCGTGCGGCTGGTAAGATCGCGCCCACGAAAGCGAGCCCGGCGCGGACCGGAAGGAATGAGGACGACAGCCTTGGACGAACTGGTCGAGCGAACATTCACGCTCAACGGCAAGACCGTCACCAGCCACGTGGATGGGAAGCGGTCACTGCTCCGCCATCTCCGCGACGACCGCCAGCTGGTCGGCACCAAGGATGGCTGCTCGAGCGGCGACTGCGGCTCGTGCGTGGTCCTGGTCGATGGCAAGCCGGTCGATTCATGCGTCTACCTGATGCGTCGCGCCGACGGCGTGAGCATCGAGACCATCGAAGGCCTCGCCACGCCGGAGGGCAAGCTCCACCCCATCCAGGCCGCGTTCCTGGAGACGGGCGGAACGCAGTGCGGCTTCTGCACCCCGGGCATGATCATGGCCAGCAAGGCGTTGCTGGAGAAGAACCCCAACCCTACCGAGGACGAGATCCGCGAGGGGCTCAAGGACAACATCTGCCGCTGCACCGGCTACATCCAGATATTCGAGGCGGTCCAGCAGGCGAGTGAGTGGCTCCAGAACCCGCGCGCGGCCGCGCGCTGGAAGCCCACCGTGGGCGCCCTCGGCACTTCCGCCACCCTGGTGGACGGCGCCAGGTCCGTCATGGGCGCACTCCCATACGCGGACGACCTGTACAAGCCCAACATGCTCTTCGGGGCCATCCACTGGGCGGCCTACCCCTACGCCAAGATCCTGAACATCGACGTCTCCGCCGCCAAGGCGGCTCCCGGCGTGTTCCGCGTCATCGGCGCCGACGACGTGCCCGGCCTCAACCGCCACGGCCGGACTGTGCCCGACCAACCGGTCTTCTGCTATGACTACGTCCGCTTCATGGGCGACCCCATCGTGTGCGTGCTGGCGGAGACCCGCGAGCAGGCGGAGGCGGCGGCCCTGCTGGTCAAGGTGGACTACGAGCCGCTCCAGGGGCTGTTCGATCCGCTCGACTCGCTCAAGCCGGACGCGCCCGTGCTGGTCGACTCGGCGCCGGGCAACGTGTGCAAGCACGTCACGCACAGCGTCGGCGACGTGGACGCGGCGTTCGCGACGGCGGCGCACATAGTGTCAGGCCACTTCTCCACGCAGCGCCAGGACCACGCCTACCTGGAGCCCCTGGCCTCCATGGCCGAGGTCCAGCCGGACGGCAGCGTCACGGTCTGGATGCCCACCCAGGCGCCGTTCGAGACCCGCGAGCAGCTGACCAAGATCCTCGACCTCCCGCGCGAAAAGGTCCGCGTCATCGCCACGCCGCTGGGCGGCGGGTTCGGCGGCAAGCTGGAGGTCACCCTCGAGGGCGTCGTTGCCGTCGCCGCGATGGCCACCCGCCGGCCGGTCAAGGTGACCCTGTCCCGGGCCGAGAGCCTGACCACGGCCGTCAAGCGCCACCCGTTCGAGCTGGATTACAAGGTCGCGACGGACGAGAAGGGCATGATCCTGGCGGTCGACGCCAGGATGTACTGCGACGGCGGCCCGTACACGGGCAACAGCCCGCGGGTCATCGATCAGGCCATGATCTTCGCCTGCGGCCCCTACCGGGTCCCCAACGTCCGCCTGGATGGCAAGGCCGTCCACACCAACAACTTCCTGGGCGGCGCGTTCCGCGGCTACGGAATCAACCAGTCGCTGGTTGCCATGGAGTCGATGCTCGACGAGCTGTGCGTGAAGCTGGGGATGGACCCGTTCGAGGTCCGCCGCCAGAACATGTACGTCCTGGGCGACAGCACGCTCACCGGGCAGTACCTGGGCTCGTCGGTCGGCGCCGTCCTGACCCTCGACGCCTGTCGCCGGGCGTTCGACGAGGAGTGGCCCACCTACAAGGCCATGGAGCGGCCGGGCTACCGGATCGGCTACGGCATGGCCGGCGCCATGAAGAACGTCGGCGCGGGCAAGGGCAAGATCGACGACTCCGGCGCCACGTTCAAGCTCAAGGAGGACGGCCGCGTCGAGCTGCGCGTCTCCGTCGTGGACATGGGCCAGGCCATCCGGACCACCATGGTCCAGATCGCATCCCAGGCCACGGGCATCTCCTTCGACCAGTTCGACGTGATCAGCCAGGACACAGGGCTCACCCACCCGCACCGATCCGCCTCGGGGCAGCGCCAGACACTGGTCTCGGGGAACGCCACGATGCTCGCCGGGAAGAAGTTCCGGGACCTCCTGTTCGAGTTGGTCGGCAAGTGGTCCGGCAAGGCACCCGAGGAGATGGCGATCATCAAGAACGAGGTCCGCACGCAGTGGACCCAATACGTGGTCGAGGAGACGCTCTGCACGCTCCCCCAGATCTGGGGGCGGGCGGCCGACGAGGGCATCGATGTGGAGGCGGAAGCGGTCTACGTCGCGCCGCAGACATGGCCGATGTCCGACAAAGAAGCGCTCCGGACCATCCCCAAGGAGCGGTACCGCAACTACCCCACGTACAACTACGCCACCCACGTGGCGATCGTGGGCGTGGATGAGGCCACCGGGCATGTTGACCTGCTCCGGATGATCGCGGCCCACGACTGCGGGGTGCCCATCAACCCGCAGCAGATCCGCGGTCAGATCGTGGGCTCGGTGTCCATGGGCCAGGGCTACGCGCTGTCGGAGAACTTCCCGTCAGTTGAAGGACGCTCGCCATGGCGGCGCATCGACTATCGCCGGCTGGGGGTGCCCACGTCGGAAAACGCGGCGAGCGTCCGCGTCGAGGTGGTCGAGGACCCGTTCGACGAGGGGCCGTACGGCGCCAAGGGGATCTCGGAGACGGGCTGCGTGCCGTCCACGCCGGCAATCCTCAACGCGATCTACCAGGCCACGGGCGTGCGAATCCGGTCGATCCCGGTGGATCCGAACATCCTCAAGGACGCCATGGCGGCCGGCACGCCGGCTCCGGTGGGCTGATTGCCTGGAGCCGCCGTGGCTCCGATGTCCCTGCACAGGAAGCGGCCGGCGGCGACGCCGGCCGCTTCGATTCGGGGATACGGCGGCTGGGCGCGGCGCCGCGTGGTGGGACGCGGAGCGCTGGCGTGGCGAAGGCGCCGGCGGGGCGCGCGGAGCGCTGGTGGGCGCGGAGCGCTGGTGCGGGGCGCTGACGGGGCGCCAGACAGCCCACACCTTGGGGTTCTCGTGGGATTCCCACCCCGATGGCGTTGGACGATGCCTCCGCGACCGGACCACGCCACGGGTCGGCTCGTGACCGATGAGATAGCCCGCCACGACTACCCGGACCCTCTCGACGGCCTCACCAGGCCCCCCGGGGCCAGCGGGCCTCGCCCAACTCCATTCCCCTGGGACTCTGGGGGTGATTGGACAGGCCAGTCGCGCGAGTGACCTCCATTGCGCGCACACGCCGGACGTTCACCAGGAATTCGAGCCCCAGATGGCCGGAGCCCACCCGTCATTCCGGGGTCAATCTGGGATAGTGCTCACGCCGTAGACATACCGGAAGTCCGGTCGCGGCGCGGCCAGTCGCCAGGGGGAGAAGCATGTCGGACCTGCCGCAGGTTATCGCCGATCTGGCCCGCTGGTACGCGCTCATGGGGCTGGGGCTGGGTGAGCGCACCGGGCTCACCGATGCACTCCTCTCGGGGATTGGCACCGCCCAGGAACTAGCGCGGCGGGCGGGGGTGGATGGGGACAACGCCCGGCTCTGGGCGGATCTGATGGTGGTCTCGGGCTACGCAACCGTGGCCGAGGGGACCGGCGGCGACTCGGGCTCCCCCGCCCAATTCGAGGCCAATGAGTCGACACTGGGCATCCTCCGTCGAACGCTGCCCTTCGATCTGCGCTCCGCGCTGGAGATCGCCGTGCCGATTGCCGGGCTGATGCCCAGGATCGAGCGTGCCATCCGCGATGGCGGCGGCATAGCCTCGGACGAGTTGCAGGCCGCCCTGGGTCCCATCCCGGAGCGCGTCAACGTGCCCACGTACGACAAGTACCTCCTGGACGACTGGATTCCGGCTCACCCGGAGCTGGAGGCCGCGCTCCGGGCGGGCGCCGACGTCGTGGAGATTGGCCCGGGTGGCGGAGGAGCGCTGCGCCTCCTGGCCGCCGCGTTCCCAGCATCACGCTTCCTGGGCTGCGACCTCGACCCGCTGCAGGTCGCGCGGGCGAACGCCGCCGCGCAGGCCGCCAGCCTGGTCAACCTCCGGTTCGAAGCCCGCGACGCCGCGCTCCTGCCCGACGCCAGTGCGGACATCGTGGCCATCTTCGATGCCTTCCACCACTTCACGGACCCGGACGGCGTGCTGGCCGGCCTTCGGCGTGCACTCCGCCCCGGAGGCTGCCTGCTCATGGCGGAGCCGGCGCTGACCGGCGACCCCGCGATGGATGCCGCGGACACGTTCGCCACGATCACCTACGGCGCCAGCCTGTTCTACTGCTTCCAGGAGAGCAAGACACCGGGGCGGCCGGGGATGGGGTCAACCTGGGGTGGCGGCCACTTGCTGGGCTTCCTGGAGGACGGCGGGTTCCGGATTGTCCGGGCGTATGTCTCCGACGGCGGGTATGACGTGGTGCAGGCGGTCCCGACCGGCGACTGACGACCGGCGGGCGCGATGCCGCGACGAACGGCCGACGGCGCGGACGACCAACGGCCGACGGCGCTGGCGAGACCGCACCGCGGTCCCGCCCCTCCCCTACTTCGCCGCGTCGCGCTCCCTGATCGCCAGCCACACCCGCTCGGGCGTGAACGGCGCCTCGCGGAGCCGGATGCCGGCGGCGCGCCGGACCGCGTTCGCAATCGCCGCGGCCACAGGGTTTAGCGAGCCTTCGCCGCCGCCCTTTGCCCCGTAGATCCCGACCCCGTCGCCGCGCTCCGCGATGATGCCGATGTACTCGGGCATGTCGCTGGCCCGCGGGACCCGGTACTCCACGATGTTGCCGTTGAGGAGCGTGCCCTCGTCGGTGTAGATCAGCTCCTCGGTCAGCGCCATGCCGAAGCCCATGATCGCCGCGCCCAGGTCCTGCGACTCCACCAGCTGCGGATTGATGGCGCAGCCGACGTCGCCGACCGTGACCAGCTTGTCGACCCGGATCTGGCCCGTCTCCTCGTCGACGTGGACTTCCACGCCCACGCAGCCGACCTCCCAGAAGGGCGGCATCTGCTTGGTGGCGCCGACCTTGCGTACCCGACCACGGCCGACGACCTCGCCGAAGTCGCCCGCGAAGTACGCGCCGACGATCTCGCCCCAGCCGCGGTGCACGCCGCCGACCACCAAGCCGCCGCGCGCCTCCTCGATCGATTCGGCGCTCCAGACCTCGCCGGCCCATTCACGCAGCTGCGCGCGGGCGTCGCGCGCAGCGTCCTGGAGCGCGAGGCCAACGATGGTCGTGGACCGGCTGGCGCCGGTCGACCGGTCATAGGCCACGGCTGCCGTGTCGCTCTGGAGGAGGCTGACGTTCTCGAGCGGGATCCCCAGCTCGGCGGCGACGATCTGCGCCATCACGGTCGCCGACCCCTGCCCGATCTCGCTGGTCCCGATGGTTGCCGTGGCCGAGCCATCCACATGGATGCGGATCAGCGCCGTGCTGACCGGCTCGGAGCCGGCGTCGGACGCGGAGATAGCAATGCCGCGGGCGTGCGACGGCTGGGGCGTGGATGCCCAGTCGAGCGCCTCGGCGACCAGCGAGAGGTCCGCCTGCAGGTCGGCGTCCAGGCCGCGGACCTTGGGCCACGGCGCCTCACCCGGGGCGACTACGTTGCGTCGCCGGATCTCGATCGGGTCGATCCCCAGCCGCTCGGCCGCCTCGTCGATCTGCGATTCCCCGGGCAGGACGCCCTGCGGCGCCCCGAACCCACGGAACGACGACGCGGGGGCGGTGTTGGTGTAGATGGCCCGGCAGGTGATGTCGAGTGCGGGGATCCGGTACGGGCCGGAGATCCGGTTGGCCGACTTGCGCGCGACCAGGGGCGAGTTCTCGGCGTACGCCCCGGTGTTGAGCAGGATCTCGGCCTGCCGGCCACGGATCCGCCCATCGGCCTCGAAGGCGGTCTTGATCCGGACCCGGGCGCCGTCGCCGCGGGTGGTCAGGATGCTCTCGTCGATGCTGAGGACCAACTTGACCGGCCGGCCAGCGACCAGGGCGAGCGCCGCGGTCAGCGGCTCGATCTTGGTGTAGCTCTTGCTCCCGTACCCGCCGCCCACGTACGGCGCGATGACGCGCATGTTGGCCAGCGCCAGGTTGAAGACGTGGCTGACGTCGTCGCGCACCATGAAGGGGTGCTGGCACGACGTCCAGACCGTCAGGCCGCCGTGCCGCCACTCGGCCATCGAGTTGTAGGGCTCCATGGCATAGGCGTACGAGTTGGGATAGCGGTACTCGCCCTCCAGCACCAGGTGGGCGCCGGCGAATGCTGCGTCGATGTCGCCGAACTTCTGGACGGCCGTCGAGCAGACGTTGGGATGATCGCGCTGGATGTCCTCGTCGAAGCCCCGGTGGAAGCCCTGCTTCGCCTCTTTCTCGTGGATGACCGGGGCGCCGGAGCCCAGGGCTCCCTCCACGTCCACCACCACCGTGAGCGGCTCGTAGTCCACGAGGATCGCCTGGGCGGCCTCGTACGCGGTCAGCTCATCCTCGGCGACGACACCGGCCACGGCCTCGCCTGAGTAGCGCACGACGCCGTCGGCCAGGATGGGGTGGTCCGTCAGGGCGTGGCCGTAATACAGGTTGATGTCGCCGCGGGCCTTGAGGTCCTCGGCCGTGACGACCGCGATGACGCCCGGCAGCGCCTTTGCGGCGCTGGTGTCGATCGAGCGAATCCGGGCGTGCGGGTACGGGCTCCGGAGGACCTTGGCCCAGGCCATGCCCGGGACGGCCATGTCGGTCGCGTACCGGGCGGCGCCCGTGACCTTGGCCACGCCGTCGCGGCGCGGGACGGACTCGCCGATGGGCGAGGGCGGAGTGGGGCGGGTGGTCACGCGCCACGGCTCGACGCGCGTCATCGCTGGGCTCCCGCTTCGGCGGCCTGCAGGACCGCGTCGATGATCGGCAGGTAGCCGGTGCACCGGCAGATGTTGCCGTCGATGCCGGCGATCACCTCCGCGCGGGAGGGCCTGGGGTTCTCGGCAAGGAGCGCGGTCGCGGACATCAGCATGCCCGGGGTGCAGTAGCCGCATTGGAACGCGGCGTGGTCGATGAAGGCCTGCTGCAGCGGGTTCAGGACGCCGTCTGTGGCCAGACCCTCGACGGTCGCGACCTCGCGGCCGTCGGCGTCCACCGCCAGGTAGGTGCAGCCCGATACGGCGAGGCCGTCGACCAGTACGGTGCACGCGCCGCAGACCTGCATGTCGCAGCTGATCTTGGCGCCGGTGAGGCCCAGCTCAAGGCGGAGCAGATCCGCGATGGTGACGTTGGCCTGGACGGCCAGCTCGTGGGCCAGGCCGTTGACGGAAAGCGTGATGTCGATGGTCTCAGGCACGGGCGGCTGCCTCCGAGAGCGCGGCGATGGCGGCCCGACCGAGCACCACGCCGGCCAGGTGTCGCTTGAAGTCGGGCGAGCCATCGAGGTCGCCGATGGCGTCGAGGTGGCCCAGCCGGGCCCTGGCCTGCGCGAGGGCCTCGCCGAACGTGCCCGCGGCCGCGTCGGCCTGGGCGCCGACGAAGGCGGCGGCGACGTCCGGGACGAGGACGGGGATGTCGGTCAGGGAGCCCACGCTGACGTAGGCCTCGGCGATGGCGCCGCCCTGGACGCGGAGACGGATCGCGACGGAGACGGCAGGCCGTTCGCGGAACTTGGCCTTCTCGTAGGCGCGACCCTCGCCGGAGCGGGCGGGCGGGATGATGACGGCGGTCAGGAGTTCGTCGGCCTCGCGGGCGGTCTCCAGCGGGCCAGTGATGAACTGATCGATGGCGACGTCGCGGGTGCCGCCGCGGCCCTGGAGCCGGACGCGGGCGTCGCACGCCAGGAGGAACGTGGCCGGGTCGCTGTGCGGCTCGGCAAAGCACAGGTTGCCGCCCAGGGTCCCCTGGTTGCGGACCCGGATGTTGGCGACGTGCGCCTCCAGGGCCACCAGGCCGGGGAGCTCGCGGGCAACGTCCTGGCTCACCTCGATCTCCCGATGGGTGACGGAGCCGCCGATCACCAAGGCCCCGTCCCCGGCCGCAAGCGAGATGCCACGAAGCTCGGGGATGCGCTTGAGGTCAATCATGGTGCCAAAGCGGGCGAGGCCCATCTTCATCACCTGGAGGATCTCCGTGCCGCCGGCGTACCAGCTGGCGTCGCCATCCGTGGCGTCCCAGGCGTCGAACGCCTCGGCCAGGCTGGCGGGCCGCGCGAGGGCGAAGCGCGGGATCATGGCCGGGGCCCGCGGCGGGTGGTCGCGACGGGGGTTGCTGTGCTCACGAGGCTCCTCGTCGGCATGGCTTGGGTGGCGCTTGATGGTGTTGAACGGGTCCGCGAGGAATCTGGCCGGCGATGCCTGGCCGGCGATCGACCGGGCGCGCGACGGTGCGTTTCGACGTTCGCGGATTGTCCCACACCGGCCGGGCCCGGGACCCGCCGCGACACAGGGCGGGACCCACCGCGGCGGCCCGGCGGCCGTCCCCGCAGTCGCCCGGAACGAGGCTCGTGCTCAGCCCGGCTCGCACGCAGCCGGGCTCGTGCTCAGCCCGGCTCGTGCCGCGGACTCTCGCGCTGCTGGCGCGCCAGGTTTCGCCACGCCAGCCAGAGGCCCGCAATCCCGATTGGCGCCACCACCAGCCACGCCAGCAACCCAGCCGTGAGGCTGACCGCCGTCGCAATCGTGCCCAGCAGAATTGCCGTGAACGGCCGATGGCCAAGGAGTGCCATCTGGTGATAGGCCATGATCCGGCCGCGGAGCCCGTCCGGCGTCCATTCCTGGAGCGCCGCCGTGGCGACCGGGAAGCAGATCGAGAAGCCAAAGCCCACCAGCGCAAACCCCGCCGACGCGGTCAGCAGGTCGCGCGCCAGACCCAGCAGCACCACCCCCGCGGCCTGCAGGAAGAGCCCGGCGATGGCCGCCCGCTCCGACCAGCCCAGCCGCCGGATCTGGATGAACAACAGGAACCCGATCAGCCCCCCGATGCTCTGCGCGGTGACCACCAGGCCGACCACGCTCTCGGGCTGGCCGAGGCGGTCCTCGACCAGCGCAGGCGCCAGCGAGCGCTGGATCTCCATCCCCATCGTGATCACCACAATGCCCGCCAGCAGGCCCAGCACCCAGCGGTTCTCGCGGAGAAACGCCGCGCTACCGATGAGGCCCGGACCGGCACCAGCGAGGCCGTGCGGGGCCGAACCGCCGCGCGGGGCCGGATCAACATTCGACAGCGAGCCTGCTGCCAGACCGGTGGGCGCCGCCGAACCTGGCTTCGGGCCAGGCGCGCCTTCGGCCGACTGTCCACCCAGCCCCAGGCGGAAGAGCATCGCCATGCTGGCCACCGGCGCCAGGTACGTCAGCGCGTTCAGGGCAAACGCGAAGGCCGGCCCGGAGAGCGCGATGGCCGCCGCCGCCAGGAGTGGCCCAAAGACCTGGCCCACCTGGAAGCCCGTGCTGCTCATCGCCACCGCGTCACGCAGGTCCTCGCGCGGGACGATGTTGGGGACCAGCGCCTGGAGCGACGGCTTGCCCATGGCCCAGAACACGTTGATCGCGAACGTGGCCACGATCAGCGTCAACTCGCCGGACAGGCCCAGGAACGTCAGCACGGCCAGGATGGCGGCCGTCAGCATCGAGAGCGCGTGGGTGATCATGACCACCCTTCGCCGGTCCAGGCGATCCGAGAGCCGCCCGCCCTGCACCGAGAAGAGCAGGATTGGGAGGAAGCCCGCGAAGTTGAAGACGCCGACGTCGAACGACGAGCCGGTCAGCTGGTAGACGAAGACCGAGCCGGCGACGGCCTGGAGCCACGTCCCCATGTTGTTGATCGAGACGCCAAACCAGTAGGCGACGTAGGCACGGTGCCGGAAGGGGCCGAGACGGGTGGAGCGGGACGCGCCGGTCACCTAGTTCCGCTCGTCCTCGACCAGCCAGTCGGTGGGGATCTCCCGGCCCAGCCCGAGGCGCACGGCCGCTTCGTAGATCCGGCCCGCGACGGCATGGAACTGGGCGCCCTGCAGGTTGCCGCGCTCCGAGAACGTGATCTGCTCGCGCGACGTCCGGCCCGGCTGCTCCCCCGCCAGGATCTGGGGCAGGTAGACCGTGCGATCCATGTGCGGGTAGCCGTTCCCCTTGCCCAGCGATGAGTGATAGCGGCGGTGCCAGTACTCGTGCTCGCGGAAGGCCGGCTGATGCTCAGGCGGCGCCCAGGACAGGATGTACTCGCCGCCCGCCTCGGGGATCCCCACCGGCGCGGGCGCCACGCCCAGCACCAGCGAGCGGTCGATCCGGTCGATGCTGGCCTGGTCCAGCGGCCCGGAGAGGCTGACGACATGGGTACCCGGCTCCAGGTAGCGGCCCAGGTGCGCCGAGGCGGGGTTGGGGTTCTCGGCGAAGCCGCCATCCGTGCACGACGCCAGGATGTCCGCCTCGTGGTACACCTCGGCCGGGGTGTCGTGGGCGGTGACGTGGATTCCCAGCTCGGCGGACATCTCCGCCGCGTACCGCCCCCGGTTGGCCGGGGTTGGGCTGTAGACCTTGACCCGCTCGATGGGCCGGACGGCCCGGATCGCCCGCAGGAACGCGCGGGCCTGGCCGCCGCTGCCCAGCACCCCGAGGCGGGACGCGTCCGGGTTGGCCATGGCCTCGACGCCGATCGCGGCGTCCCCGGCGACCCGGAGACGCTGGAGCCAGCTGTCCTGGATGATCGCGAGCGGCTCGGCATTCTCCATCCGGAACAGGAAGACGATCCCGAAGAAGAGGCCGGGTCGGATGCAGTACTCCTCCGACGTCTCGACGCCGCCGTACGATTCGGAGTGGCGCAGATCGGAGACCATCCGCGACGCCAGGTAGCCGGTCCGCGTGGAGCCGCCGTCCATCGTGCTCCACAGGTAGTAGTGGGCCGGGTCCTGGGTGGGCATCCGGAAGTCGATCCGGGGCCGGCAGACTCCGATGCCCGAGGCGACGTCCGCGTACGACTCGCGCAGCGCGGCGATGGTGTCCTCGATCGTGAGGACCTTGCGGACGTCGTCGTTCGACAGGATCAGCATCGGTCCCCTCCCCAATCCCCGGTTGACCGCGGTCGCGGCCGGTTGCTGGCCGGCGCCCGGCCGTGGTTGGCCGCCGTCACGGCCGACGGGCCCGCTACTGGCCCCGGGCCAGCAGCACCAGCGCGGAGTGATCCAGGTCGCCCCGGTCTGAATCGACCAGCGCGTTGAGCCGCTCCGTCATCACCTCCAGCGCCGGCAGCTCCAGCCCCAGCTGGATCGCCGTGCGGTGGACGATCCGCGCATCCTTCAGGTGAAGCTTGGCGCGGAAGCCGGGTTCAAAGTTGTCGTCCAGCATCCGCTGGCCGTGCATGTCCAGGATCTTGCTGGCCGCGAACCCGCCCAGCAGCGCCTGGCGGACCTTGGCCGGGTCCACGCCCGCCGCCTCGGCGAGCGTCAGCGCCTCCGCCACGGCCTCGATCGTCACGCCCACCACCAGCTGGTTGGCGGCCTTGGTGATCTGGCCCGCGCCCACGTCGCCGACGTGGGTGATGGTCTTGCCCATCGCCGCGAAGAGGGGCATGGCGCGCGCCACGTCCTCCTCCGAGCCACCGACCATGATCGAGAGCGCCGCGTCATGCGCGCCCTTCTGGCCGCCGCTCACCGGCGCATCGACGAAGCCGGCGCCCGTCTCCTGCACCACGTCGGCCAGCTCCCGCGTGGCGATGGGATCCACCGTGCTCATGTCGATGACCAAGTGCCCGGGGCCGAGCGCGCCGAGCAGCCCATACGCGCCGCGGATCACCACCTCCAGGTCCGGGGTGTCGGGGAGCATCGTGATCACGATCCGCGCGAGCGACGCCACCTCGCTGGGCGTAGAGGCGCCGGTGGCCCCGGCCGCGATGAGCTCATCGACAGGTCCCTGGCTGCGGGAATGGACGACCAGCGGGTAGCCGGCCGCCAGGAGGTGCTGGGCCATGGGCTTGCCCATGATGCCCAGGCCGATGAAGCCAACGGTCACGGCGCCTTCGATGCCCATCGCCTACCCCTCGTACGCGGCGTCGGAGATGTCGAGCGCGCGGTCGATGAGCTCGAAGCCCTCAGCCAGCTGCGCCTCGTTGACGATCAGCGGCGGGTTGGTGTGAATGATGTTGTTGGCGATCATGGTGTACAGCCCGTTGTCGCGGAGGAACTTGGCGATCGCCTTCATCTCGTCGCTGTTGCCGTTGAATGGCGTGAGCGGGGTGTGCGGGTAGCGGTTGCGGACCAGCTCCAGGCAGCCGAACAGGCCGATGCTTCGGATGGCGCCCACGGAGGGGTGCTTGTCCTTCATCCGCTGGTGGTGGCCGCGCAGGACCTTGCCCATGTTCGCGGCGTTCTCCACCAGCCCGTCGGTCTCGTAGATGTCCAGCGTGGCGACCGCCGCCGCGCACGAGACCGGGTGGGCGCCGTAGGTCAGGCCGCCGGAGTAGACCATGGTCTCGAACTTCTCCGCAAGCGAGTGGCTCATCCCCACCGCGCCCAGGGGCAGGTACGAGGAGGTCAGGCCCTTGGCCATGGTCATCAGGTCCGGGACCACGCCCCAGTTGTCGATGGCGAACATCTTCCCGGTCCGCCCGAAGCCGGACATGACCTCGTCGGCCACCATCAGGATGCCGTACTTGTCGCACAGCGCCCGGACGCCCTGGATGTAGCCGTCCGGCGGGATGAGGATCCCGTTGGTGCCCACCACCGGCTCCAGGAAGATGGCTGCGATGGTGTGGGCGCCCTCGTAGCGGATCACGTCCTCCAGGCCCTGGAGTGCTTCGGCGGCGGGGCGGGACTCCGCCTCTCCCCAGCGGTGGGTGTCCGGGTAGCGGACCACGCCCACGATCCCCGGCTCGTTGGCCCAGCGGCGCGGGTCGCCGGTCAGGGTCATCGCGCCCATGCTGGCGCCGTGGTAGGTGCGGTAGCGGGCCAGGATCTTGAACTTGCCGGTGGCGTGGCGAGCCAGCTTGATCGCGTTCTCCACGGCCTCGGCGCCGCCCAGGGTCAGGAAGACCTTGTCCAGGTCGCCGGGCATGATCTCGGCCAGCTTCTTGCCCAGGCGCGCCCGGGATTCCGTGACCATCGCAGGCTGGACGAACTGGAGCTTGGCCATCTGGGCCGCGACGGCGTCGATCACGCGCCGGTCGCCGTGGCCGATGTTCACCGACATCAGGCCGGCGTTGAAGTCCAGGATCCGCTGCCCGTCAGGCGTGTACAGGTAGACGCCCTGGGCGTGGTCGATGGCGATGGGGTCCACGGCACCCTGCGCGGCCCACGGGAAGAAGGTGTGCGCCCGGGAGAGCTCGACGATCTCCGCGGTGGAGAGGGGCTGCACGTTGGCCCCGGCTGCAGTGGACGTGGCCATGGTTCCTCCAGTGGACGCGTGGTCCGGGTCGCGTGCGGGCGGGGGCTCTTCGTGGGCGGGACGCCTGTGCCGCCAGTATAGGTTCGCCGCGCGGGGCTTCCGCTGCGGATCGGCGCCGGCCACGGGGGCCGTGCGGGACCGAAGGCCCGCTCGCCTCCGGCGTCCAGGGGCGTCGCCGACCATGTCATACCCGACGGTATGAAGTTGCAGGTCGGGCCGTCCGCAGACGCCCACGAGGCACTCGCCCGACGCGCCCTGGCCAGCGCCGCACCTCCCGCCGCAGGATTCCCGGTCGTAGAACCCGGCTGCGGACCCACCCGGAGCCAGGTCGAAGCGTCCAACAGGCCTTCCCGCGCCGACAGGATCCCGATCGGAGTTCTATCGGGGTCCGATAGGGTTCGGCCCGAGACGATCGACCCGGAAACCGCGCCGTTTCATACCCCACCGTATGAGGAGGACGCCGAGCGGGGCCGATGCCGCTATCGTTCCTGCCGATGCCTGCCCAGCCCCTGCAGCCCGTCCCCACCGCGCCGGATGAGCACCTGACCGTGGTGGTCTGCTGCTCGCTGCAGCCCGAGCTGGCCGAGCGGATCCGGGCGGTGGATCCCCCCCGGATCACCGTCCTCCACGAGCCGGAGCTGCTCCCGACGGGGCCCTATGCCGGCGGCTACCTGGGGTCCAAGCCCCGGTTGGACGCAGCCGGGCTCGCCCGCTGGCGGGAGACGCTTGCGCGCGCGGACATCCTCTTCGAGTTCGACTGGCTGGAGCCCGCTCGCCTGCGCGAGACGGCGCCGAAGGCCCGCTGGCTCCAGGCGAGCAAGTCCGGCATCGGCGAGTTCGTCCGGCGGACCGGCCTGGATCGCAGCGGGATCGTCCTGTGCACCGCGGCGGGCATCCACGCCATGCCCCTGGCGGAGTGGGTGACGTTCGGCGCGCTCTGGCTGGTCAAGCAGCTGCCGCGGATGCTGGACCAGCAGCGGCGCCACCACTGGGAGCAGTTCGATGCGGGCCTGGTTGCCGGCCGGCGCGCGCTGGTCGTGGGCCTGGGCGGCGTGGGCCGCGAGATCGCCCGACAGCTCGACGCCCTTGGCGTGGAGGTCTGGGGCGTGCGCCGTTCGGCCGAAGGCGAGGCGGTGCCCCACGTCCGGCGAGTGTTCGCGTTCGACGGGTTCGACGCCGCGCTCCCCGACGTGGACTTCCTGGTCATCGCCTGCCCCTACAACGCGGAGACGCACCACCTGCTGACCGCGGACCGGCTGGCGGCCATGAAGCCCAGCGCCGGGGTGATCAACGTGGCCAGGGGGGCCATCATCGACGAGCCGGCCCTGGTCGCCGCGCTGCGCGACGGGACGATCGCGGGCGCCGTGCTGGACGTCCAGGAGCAGGAGCCCACGCCGCCCGATGCGCCCATCTGGGATGCCCCCAACGTGCTGATATCGCCGCACCGGGCCAGCATGGTGGACGTGGAGAACTCGCTGCTGGTGGACCTCTTCTGCGAGAACCTCCGCCGCTACCTCGACGGTCGGCCGCTCCTCAACGTCTATGACGCGGCCCGTGCGTACTGACCTATTCGCCGGCGTGCCCGAGGGTCCCGGCGAGGTCGCCGGATCCGACGGGCGCCCGGTGGAGATGGTCTACCGCGCGGCCACCATCCACACCATGGACCCGGCCAACCCCCGCGCGACCGGGCTGTGGGTCCGCGGCGATAGGATCGTGGAGGCCGGCGACGCCGACCGGCTGATCGCGGCGGCGGCACTCGCCACGGGGTCGCGGCCGCGTGTCGTGGACCTGGGCGACGCGACCGTGGTCCCGGGCCTCATCGATGCCCACTGCCACATCACGTTGCTGGCGTACCTGCTCACCGGCGCGGATTGCTCGCAGCCGGCCGCCCCGGACATCGCCGCGATCCAGGCCCGGCTGGCGTCCCAGGCGCCCGGCCCCGACGGCTGGATCACGGGCAGCGGCTACGCCGAGTACAAGCTGGCGGACCGTCGCCACCCGACGCGCTGGGACCTGGACGCAGCCTGCCCGGACACCCCGGCGGTGGCCTACCACACCTCGCTCCACCTGGGCGTCGTCAACTCCGCGGGGCTGCGCGCGCTGGGGCTGGACGAGACCTCGCTGGATCCGCCGCAGGGCTGGCTGGGGCACGACGCCGCGGGCCGGCTGGACGGGCGGCTCCAGGAATCGGCGGCGCTGGACCTGCTCGCCGCCAACCGCAAGCGCTTCCTGGACGCGCTGGACGCCGCGGGGCGGGCGGCGTCCATGTCCCGGGCGGGGCGCCATCTCGCGGCGCTGGGGATCACCGGCGTGGCGGACGCGGCCGGCGAGGCGACGGCGTTCGGGGCGCTGCGGGAGGCCGAGCGTCGAGGCGAGCTCCCCGTCCGCGTCACGGCAATGTTCACCTACCCGGAATCCGGCTGGCTGCGAGCGGCTGGGATGACGACGGGGTTCGGCTCGGACCGGCTGAGGGTCGGCGCGATCAAGCTGTGGGCGGACGGCGGCATGAACAGCCGGACCGCGGCCGTGGACGAGCCGTACCTGGACCCGCCCGGCGAGATGGGCCTGCTCTGGTACAGCCAGGACGAGCTCACACGAATCGTTCGGGAGTGCGTGGAGGCGGGCTTCCAGGTGGGCATCCATGCGCAGGGCGAGCGCGGGATCCGCATGTCGCTGGAGGCGCTGGCGCCCGTCACCCCCGCGGGGAACCCGATGCGCCACCGGATCGAGCACGGCGGCTGCTTCATTCCGTCGCTGCGCGCCGAGGCCGCACGGCTGGGGATCCACGTTGTCAGCCAGCCCGGCTTCTTCTCGGCCCTGGGCGAGGCGTACTTCGACGCCTTCGGCGACGAGCGGACCGCGGGCCTCTACCCGTTCGCCAGCATGGCGCGCGAGGGGATCCTCGTGGCCGGCTCGTCCGATGCGCCGGTGATCGGCGCCAGCCCGCTGACCGGCATGCGCGACGCGATCCTGCGGCTCACCGATGGGGGCCGGCTGGTGGCACCGACGGAAGCCGTCACGGCGGCCCAGGCGCTGACGATGTACACCACCTCGGCCGCCTACGTGGACTGGGCGGAGGACGTGACCGGCTGCCTGGCTCCGGGCCGCTTCGCCGACTTCGTGGTCCTGTCCGAGGACCCGCTGGCGATCGACCCCGCCCGAATCGGCCCCGACCTGGTCCGGGCCACGATCCTGGGCGGCGCCTTGACCTACCGGCGCGCGTAGTCGGCTCCGGCTCGCCGACCGCCGCCGGGCTCCCACCTCTGGATCGGGACGTGGCCGGCCTGATCACCACATTCCTGTCCCGATGGCATTGGGCGACGGGGGCCGACCCGGGCGGCGGCGTCATGCCCACTTCGGGACGATTCCGTCACCGGGTGACCACGCCCTGGTCATGTGGCGACGACTGACGCCTCTTGGCGCTGACCCGAGAGCGTGGGCCCAGCCGGATGCGCCGCAGTCGTCGCCCAACGCTATCCGGGTGGGAATCTGACGAAGACGAGATCGGGGCGGCGCTCGCACCGGCTGGAACGGCGGATCCGCCCCGACGATCCGGCCCGACGATCCGGCCCTGCCGCATCCGCCGCCTGCCGGTCCCTCGCCTCGACTAAGATTCCCGGACTTGCCGCGGGACGCGCCCGCCGGCGCTCATCCCGGCCGACGAGTGCCGGCCGAAGCCACCTGGAGGGTTCACGTGCGCGAGGAACGCGTCGAATATCTGAGCGAAGGCACCAAGGTCGTCGGCTGGCTTCGGCTGCCCGACGGCGACGGCCCCTTCCCAGCGGTCGTGCAGGGCCCCGGTTGGCTGGGCCTCGCCGACGCCAAGGCGTACGTGCCCTGGCACAAGGCGCTCTGTGATTCGGGCGTCGCCGTGCTCTCCAGCGATTACCGCGGCCATGGCCAGAGCGACGGCGAGCGGGGCTGGATCATCCCGGAGCGGATGGTCGAGGACATCATCAACTCCGTCACCTACCTGGAGACCCGACCCGAGATCGACCGCCGGCGGATCGGCGCGTTCGGGATGGGCGGCATCGGCGCCGGCAACGCGATCCTGGCCGCTGGCCGCGATCCGCGGATTCGCACCGTGGCCGTCCAGTCGGTGGTCGCGGACGGGGCCCTCTGGTTCCAGCGCATGCGGCGCGAGTACGAGTGGGTCGAGTACAAGAAGCGCGTCGCCGAGGACGCCCGCCGCTACGTCCTGACCGGCGTCAGCGAGATGGTCAACCCGCGCGTGGACCTGATGGTCGGCGCACCGGAACGGGCCAACTTCTCCGGCAAGAAGGACGTGGACGCCAAGATGGAGGCGGAGTTCCACCTGTACAGCGCTCACCACCTGATGCGCTACCGCCCCATCGACGTGGTCCACCACCTGGCCGGCCGCGGCCTGCTGATCATCGGCGTCGACGACGACGCCGTGACCCCCGACGAGCACGCGGTGATGCTCTACGAGGCGGCCTACGAGCCCAAGAAGCTCGTCCGACAGTACGAGACCAGCCACTACCAGTCCTATACCCAGAACTTCGATCGCTTGTCGCGCGAGTTCGTGGACTGGTACCAGCGCTACCTCGTCGCTCCCCTCTTTGAAGTCCTGGAAGGCTAGGCCATGACGATCAATAGCCCCAAGGCGCAGCTGACGATCCGCTCCACCCGCATCCACACCCCCGAGGGGTGGCGCGACGGGACCGTCGTCGTCTACGGCGGGAAGATCGCGGGGGTGGTCGAGCCCGGCCTTGCCCCCGCCGCGGAGCGACACATCGACGCCGGCGACAAGCCGGTCATCCCCGGCCTCATCGACACCCACGTCCACGTCCGCGATCCAGGCTTCACGCAGAAGGACGACTGGTTCTCCGCGAGCCAGGCGGCGGCGGCCGGCGGCGTGACGACGATCATCGACATGCCCAACGTCCAGCCGGTCCCCAACAACGTCGAGGTCTACCGGAGCCACACGGCGAACGCGGCCGGCAAGAGCGTCGTGGACTTTGGCCACAACGCCAGTGCCACCATCCCCGAGAACATCGCCGGGCTGGCCGAGGCGGGCGCCACCGCGTTCAAGATCTTCATGATGACCGACATCGGGCGGAGCTATCCGCACATGCCGGGCACGGCGGTCAATCACCACGGGACCCTGTTCCGGATCTGCGAGGAGGTCGCGAAGACCGGCAAGACCCTCCTGGTCCACCCGTGGGACCAGGAGCTGTACGAGCTGCTCGTCACGCGCGCCCAGGCCAAGTGGGGTAAGGATTACCGCTCCTACGCCCGGGCCGCCCGCCAGGCGGAAGGCATCGTCTTCGACTCCGGGATCCAGACCATGATCCTCATGCAGCGCGAGACGGGCGTCCGCCTGCACCTGCTCCACGTGATGACCAAGGGCGGCATCCAGATGATCAAGGAGGCTCAGGCGCGCGGCCAGGCCGTGACCGCCGAGGCCAACCCCCACTCCCTGTTCATCGCCAACAGCTGGTCCGCCATCGAGAAGTGGGGCCCCTACGTCCTGGGCCTGTGGGTCCCGGAGGACCACGCCCAGGCGCTCTGGGACGCCACCGTCCAGGGCGGCGTGGACGTCATCGCCACCGATCACTCCCCGCACACCCGCGAGGAGAAGGAGGTGGGCTGGACGGACATGTACGCCACCCCCGGCGGCAGCCCGCTGGTCCAGCACTACCTGTCGCTGATGCTGACGGCCTACAACGAGGGCAAGATCAGCCTGGAGCGGATCGTCGAGACCTGCTGCGCCAACCCCGCCAGGCTGTGCAACGTGTACGGCACCAAGGGCGCCATCACCCCCGGCGCGGACGCGGACCTGGTGGTCCTGGACCTCGACCAGGAGATGACCATCCGGGCCGAGGAGACCTACTACAAGGTGGGCTGGACCACCCTGGACGGGCGAACCGTCAAGGGCGTCCCCACCCACACCGTCCTGCGCGGCAACGTGATCGCCGAGAACGGCGTCGTGACCGCGGAGGCTGGCAGCGGCCGGCCCATCACCCTGCCGACGGCCTGACGGCCCCGGCTTCCAACTCGAGCAGGCGGGCCCGGCGAGGCCGGACCCGCCCGGAGGCAACACCGTGATCCTCGACATCACCAAGAGCGTCACGCTGCAGGTCCCGGTCGACCGGGTCTGGGCGCTGCTTCAGGACCCGCCCGCCGTGGCGGCCTGCCTGCCCAACGTCCGCGACTTCCGACAGGTCGACGGGGTCCCGGGCAAGTGGGCCACGGTGCTGGTGGAGAAGCTTGGCCCGTTCTCGGTCCAGGTGGCGCTGGTCATCGAGGTGACGGAGGACGCGGCGACGCACCGGATCACGGCCCGGGTCGCGGGCGACGACAAGGGCGGGGCGGCGCGGGTGCGCGGCGATCTGGTCGCGGGGGTGATCCCGGCCGGCGACTCGGCGTCTGCGGACGGCGCCACCCTCAACATCACCTCCAACGTCGAGGTGCTGGGCCGCCTCGCCACGCTGGGCGCCGTGCCCATGAAGCGGCGCGCCGACCAGATCTTTGAGCTCTTCGTGAAGAACATCGGGCAGGCCCTGGAGGGACAGCGTGGCTGAACAGGCGGTCGACGCGACCGAGGCGGGCGGGCTGCCCGAGAAGATCACCATTCAGATGACCGTCAACGGCCGGCCCGTGGCGGTGGAGGCCGACCCCTGGGAGGCCCTCTCGCACACGCTCCGGACGCGCCTGGGCCTGACTGGCACCAAGATCTCGTGCGACGTTCAGGCCTGCGGCGCCTGCACCGTCCTGGTCAACGGGCTGCCCCGGAGCTCGTGCACGTACCTGGCGTACGAGGCGCAGGGCCGGGAGGTCCTCACGGTCGAAGGCCTGGAGACGGCCGACGGCTCGCTCTCCCCCATCCAGCAGGCGTTCATCGACCAGAGCGGCTTCCAGTGCGGCTTCTGCACGCCGGGCATGCTCCTGGCCACGCACGCGCTGATCACCAGCGAGGACGCCGACGATGACGACGCGGTCATCGAGCACATGAGCGGCAACCTCTGCCGGTGCACCGGCTACGTGCCGATCGTGGCCGCCGTCCTCCAGGCCCGCAAGGCCGCCGCCGCGAGCCGGGGGTAACCAGCCATGCCGCACTTCACGCACCCGTTCCGCATCGCCCAGCCGGCCACGCTGGCCGAGGCCAGCCGCCTGCTCGTGGATGCCGACGGCGCCGCCGCGGTCTACGCCGGCGGCTCCGAGCTGCTCCTCGCCATGAAGCAGGGCGGCCTCCGCTACGACACGCTGGTCGACATCAAGACCATCCCGGGCCTGGATGCCGTCGCACCTGCCGGGGACGCCATCTCCATCGGCGCGCTGGCCACCCACCGGTCGGTCGCCAAGTCCGCGGCCGTCCGCGCGGCGTTCCCGCTCCTGGCCCGCCTTGAGGGGACCATCGCCAACCCCCGCGTCCGCGCGACGGGCACGCTGGGCGGCAACCTGTGCTTTGCCGAGCCCCACTCGGACCCGGCCACGCTCCTGCTGGCGCACGACGCGGTCCTGCGCGTGGCCACCCCCGACGGCGGCGAGCGCGCCATCCCGGTCATGGACTTCACGATCGGCTCGTACACCACGGCCCTGGAGCCGGGCGAGATCCTGCGGTCCATCGACGTGCCGCGCCTGGGCGCCAACTCCCTCGTCGCGTACCAGCGCGTCCAGCAGCTGGAGCACCGGCCCATGCTGGGCGTCGCCGTCCGGCTGGACCTCGACGACGCCCGCCGCGTGATCGTGGGGAGCCGTGCCGCCGTGGGCGCCGCCGCGCCCCAGCCCACCCGGAGCGCGGCCGCCGAGGCGCTCCTCGTGGGCGACGTGGCCACCATCGATGCACGAATCGCCGAGGCGGCCGCCGCCCTCGCGGATGCCGCCGACCTGCTCAACGACGCCGATGGCAGCGCCGCCTACAAGCGCCACCTGATCGGCGTCCACCTGCGCCGCCTGGTCCAGGGCGCGCTCAAGGGCGACATCCCGCAGATCGGGGTGCCGCGCAAGCGCCGCCCGCTCGAAGCGATGATCGGCGAGTGGCAGCACGGCCGCGAGCGCACGCCACCGGCCGACTTCAAGGTCATCGGCCGCTCGCTGCCGCGGACCGACGGGCGCCCCAAGGTGACCGGCACGGCCGTCTACACGGCGGACATCGCCCTGCCGCAGATGGCACACGCCAAGGTGCTCCGCAGCCCGGTTGGCCACGCCCGGATTCTCTCGATCGACATCGAGGCGGCCAAGGCCGTGCCCGGCGTCCTCGACGTGATCACGGGCCAGGACCTCCTGACGCTCCGCCGCCAATTGTTCGGCCACGCCTACCGCGACAACACCATCCTGGCGATGGAGAAGGTCGTCTACGCGGGCGAGGCCGTCGTCGCCGTCGTTGCCGAGGATGCCGCCACGGCGCAGCGCGCCGCCGAGCTGGTCGAGATCGCCTACGACGAGCTGGAGCCGGTGATGACGCCGGAGCAGGCCCTGCGCGAGGGCGCGCCGCTCATCCACGAGGAGCCGCACGAGATCGGCCACGCCCCGGGTCACATCAACCTGGAAGGCCGCGCGCCCGGCACCAACCGGCTCACCAACGACATCGTCCAGTGGGGCAACATCGACGAGGCGTTCGCCAAGGCGAAGACGATCGTCGAGGGCGAGTACTACTACCCGATGTCGTTCGTGTACACGATGGAGCCGTACGCCTCGATCGCGGACTACCGCGGCGGCGAGGTAACCATCCACACCACGGGGCAGCACACGTACACCACCCGGCGCGACATCGCCGACATCTTCGGCCTGCCGCTCTCCAAGGTCCGGATCGCCACCCCGTACGTGGGCGGCGGCTTCGGCGCCAAGTCCTACTCCAAGGTGGAGCCGCTCGCCGCGGTCTGCTCCTGGCGCGTGGGCCGGCCGGTGAAGGTGGAGCTGACGGTCGAGGAGACGGTGCTGACCACCCGGGCGCTGGACGCGCGGGTCTGGCTCAAGACCGGCGTGGACGAGCACGGCCGACTGATCGCCCGCCAGGCGCGGGTCCTCATGAACGCCGGTGCGTTCTCGCAGAACGCCATGCTGGTCTCGGCCAAGACGTCCACCCGGATGGTCGGGCCGTACAACTGGGAGGCGGTGGACATCCAGGTCCGCTCGGCCTACACCAACACCAGCCCGGGCTCGTCCTATCGCGGGTTCGGTGGCGTCCACGGCTCGCTCCCGGGCGAGGTCCAGATGGACGAGACGGCCGAGATCCTGGGCGTGGATCCCGTGGAGTACCGGCTCCAGAACCTGGTCGAGCGCGACCACGAGTTCTGGCCCGGCAAGCGCCGCCTGCACGCCGACGTCAAGGCCAACCTGCGGATGGTCGCCGGCGGCATCGGCTGGGGCACCACGGTGGAGCCGAAGAACACAGGCAAGGGCGTGGGCCTGATCGTGATGGATTCGGGCGCGGTGCCCATCGGCCGGTCGGAGGTCCGCCTCCACGGCGACGGCTCCGTCACGGTCCTGACCGGGGCCGCGGAGCTGGGCCAGGGGTCGCGAACGGTCCTGGCGATGGTCGCCGCCGAGGAGTTCGGCGTGGGCCTCGACAAGGTTCGGATCTCCATGTCGGACTCCGGCGTGGCCCCCTACGCGCGCTCAACGGGCGCGGACCGGACCACCATCATGGAAGGCTCGACCATCCTCCTGGCCTGCCAGGACATCAAGCAGCAGATGCGCGACATGGCGGCCGAGATCTGGAGCGCGCCGGCGGCGGACATCACCGCCACCAACGACGGCGTCCAGCGCGGCCAGCTGTTCATGCCCTGGTCCGAGGTAATCGAGCAGTACTTCACCATCCAGGACATGGAGGTGAGCGGCCGCGGCCACATCCGACCCAAGAACTCCGAGTGGGCCCTCATCCCCCCGTCGTGGGAGAACCCCGTGGTGGGGGCCCGCGTGGAGGCCGATCCCGAGACCGGCGAGTGGTGGGTCAAGAGCCTGATCGATGTCGCGGACATCGGCCTGGCGCTCAACCCCACCCTGGCCGACGGCATGGACACGGGCTCGCTGATCCAGTCGCTGGGCATCGCGATGCGCGAGGAGCTCATCTACGACGGGCAGCAGCTGTCGAACGGCTCGGTCCTGGGCTACCGCGTGCCGGAGATGGCCGACATCCCCGACCAGATGCACACGTTCGTGGTGGAGAACCGCGACGGGATGGGCCCCTACGGGTCGAAGGCGCACGGCGACGGCAGCATGTCCGTCGTGGCGCCGGCGATCGCGAATGCCCTGCACGACGCGCTGGGGGTCCGGTTGCACCGCGCGCCCTTCACGCCGGAGCGGGTCTGGAAGGCCATGCTGGACCGGGACGCGGGGGTGAACCCCAACCCCACCACCGGGATCCCCGACTGGTGGAAGGCCACGGACTGGACGGACCGCCACGCGCCGAAGCCCTCGGGCAAGGGGCACTGAGCAGGGTCGCCCGGCAAGCAGCCGGGCCGTCGATCGGCCCGGCGAACGCTGCCAGACAACGGCTCGGACGATAGCGCCGCGTGCGACCCAAAGGTAGAGACCCGGCGGGCCGATCGCCTAGTGAGGGAACGTGATGGACGACAGCGACCCGAGCCGGTTCTGGGCCAATTCACATGTGGCCAGCACTACGCGGATCCGGCCACCCCAGCAGGGCTTCGGGGCGTGACCTGAACCTCGATCTCATCCCGAGCCGAGCGTGTGCCGGGATGACTTCGTGGGCCGGAGTGCCGGCTCGGCGTGCTTCGGGCGTACGAAACCGACTCTTGAGGCACCGCCACCCGCGTAGTGCCCATGTCGCGTGAATTAGCGGAGAACTGCACCTCGCCGCCGATCCCGTGATTCAGGGCTGACCCAGGCCGGCCCGCGCGTCGCGGACTCGCCCGTCAGCTGAGGAAGGGCGCCTCGCCGACATAGCGGAGGCCATCAGCCTCCAGCAGGCCCACCATGCTCGCCGCGAGCTCGCTCGAGCCGACCTGGTTCGATCGCAGCGCCGGCCCGAGCTCGGCGGGCCTGTCCCGGGTCCCGGCCACGACCCTCCCGGGTCGCACCAGCGTCCAGTCGAGACTCGAGGCGCTGAACACGTCGCGCTCCCGCTCCTTGGAGCCGACGACGTTGCGGAGCGCGAGCCGCAAGGCCCGCGAGAACAGCCGCTGCGGGAGGGTCGCCCGGTCACCGGGCATGGCCACCGCCGCGCCGGAAAGGGCGACCAGCCGCCGGACGCCGTGGCGCGACATCGCCTCAACGAGGGCGCGCGCTGCAGCTTCGAAGAAGCCGGGCTGGTCCGGGGAGTTCGAGACCGGGCCGACAGCCCAGATCACCGCATCGGCGCCGGCCAGGGCGCTGTCGAGGGCGGCGCCGTCCAGCAGCTCGCCCCTCACCGACGTCACCATTCCGGCGGCCTCCGGAGGGAGCCTGGCGGGGTCGCGAACGAAGACCGTGACGTGGTGCCCGGCCCGGATCAGCTCGACGACGACGGACCGCCCGATCATCCCGGTCGCGCCGAAGACGGTGACCTTCATCGGCTGACGCTGGGGGCAGCCACGCTCGCCGCCCTAGATCTTCGAGCCCGTGATCGTCGTCCAGGCGTTCAGCGCGTATTCGACGTCCATCCCGGGCATCCCCAGCTCGTCCGCGACCACCTCGCGGTATCGCTCCAGGCCGTAGACCTCCTGCGTGGTCTTGCCGGACGCGCGGTAGTGGATCAGGTCGTGGTCGCGGAGCTGGATGATCAGGTCATCGTCGGGTCGGCAGACCACGACGCGGAAGTTCTGCATCACGAAGGTCATGGGAGGCAGCGCGTGGTGGCGCTGCATGGACGCCTCGAACTCCGCGTCCGAGGTGCCCTCCAGGTCGTACCAGACGTACGACTTCCACTCGCCGTGCTCGTTGCGGTCCTGGACCAGCTTGTCCAGCCCGTGATCCAGCCAGAACCGATAGCCCAGCCCGCCGCGGGTGAACTCGAACGGCGTCTCGATGGGGATCGCCTCGTAGATCGGCTGGCCATTGCCCACGTCCGCGATGTAGCGGCCCTCCGGCAGCTGGACGATCAGGGCGGAATGCGACCCCGGGAACGAGATCTGCGCCAGGTTGATCACCGGCTGGTAGCCCAGGTGGTCCAGCAGCTCCCGCAGCATCGCGCCGAACTCGTAGCAGACGCCGCCACCGGCCCGCCGCTCCCAGGTGGCCAGCTGCTGCTCCAGGTCCAGCGACGCCACCGGCCCCGTGAGCCCGGCACGGAACCGGCGCTGGAGGGAGCTGATGCTCTCGAACGGCATGGCCCGGTGGTTGCGGACGATGCGGTTGAGGCTGTCGAGGCTTGGCGCGGTCCCCTCCAGATCCTCGAGGTCGATCATCCGGAGGTAGCGGCGATACCAGCTGGCGTCCATGGGCGCGAGTATAGGACGACATCGCCCGGGCTTCGGGGGCGATCGGGCCCATCGCCCCCGGCCGCATGGCGCCCGGCCGGACGCGCCGTACGCCGCCGCGTCACCCGGCCGCCCGGCGTCGCGCGTGGATGCGTACAATGGCAAACCACGAAACTCGGTGTTCCAAGATGCGAGAGCACCAACGATGGGCGTCGCCGTCCCCCGCGGGCGAGACGCGCCGGGAGGGCAGGATCGGATGACGACCGAAGAGGTCAGGTTCTTCAGCGCTGGCGCGAGCGTCGCCGGAACCTTGAAGTTCCCCGACGTCGGGTCAGGCCCGTTCCCGGCGGTCGTGCAGGGCCCCGGCTGGCTGGGCCTCCGCGACGGCAAGAACTACGTCCCCTACCACGACGGCCTCCTGGCCGCGGGCGTCGCCGTCCTGGTCTTCGACTATCGCGGCTTCGGCGACTCCGAGGACGACGCCGCCCACCCGCGCTACATCGACCCCATGGCCCAGGTCGCCGACTGGAAAGCTGCGGTCACCTACCTCCACAGCCGGTCGGACATTGACCCCAAGCGGATCGGCGCCTTTGGCTCCGGCGGGACGGGCGGCGGCCACGCGATCTACGTCGCGGCCATCGACCCGCGCGTCCAGGTGGTGGTGGCCCAGCTGCCCATCGCCGACGGCAGGGACTGGCTCCACCGGATGCGCCGCGAGCACGAGTGGCTGGACTACCTCGCCTCCATCAAAGCGGCCGCCGTCAAGTACGCCGCCACCGGCGAGCGGACGATGGTCAGCCCGCGCGAGGGGATCATGGTCGCCACCCCGGAGCGCAAGACCACCACGGTCAAGGCGGACGTCGACCATCGCGTCCCCGATGAGGTGGACCTCCTCTCGGCCGAGGCCATCTTCGAGTATCGGCCGATCGACGTGATCGACAAGGTCGCCCCGCGCGGCGTCATGCTCATCGCGGTCGAGAACGACGCCGTCACCCCCGAGGATCACATCTACGCCCTGTACGAGCGCGCAAAGGGCCCCAAGCGGCTGGTCATCCAGACCGGCACCACGCATTACGGCTCGTACGCGCAGTACCGCGACGTTGTGAACCCGCTGATCACCGAATGGTTCGTCCGGCACCTCGTGGCCGGCGACGTGCTTGTTCACGAGCGTCCAGCCGAGGCGGAGATCCTCCGGCTCGACCGAACCAAGGCGTAGCGGCCGCAAGCCGCACCATCGACCACCGGCACGCCCGGCGGCCACCCCACCCCGTCAACCCGGCAGCACCAGAGGACAGCGCATGAGCCAGTACGACATCGTCATCCGGGGCGGCACCGTGGTCACCAACACGGGCCGGTTCCTCGCGGACGTGGCCATCGCCGGCGAGCAGATCGCCGCGGTCGTCGCCCCCGGCACGGCGCTCGACGCCGCCCGGACCATCGACGCCACGGGCAAGCACGTCATCCCCGGCGCGGTCGACGTCCACTCCCACCACCGGGAGCCGGGCTACACCCACAAGGAAGACATCATCTCCGTCATGCAGGCCTGCGCGGCCGGCGGCGTGACGACGTCCTTCGCCATGCCCAACGTCCAGCCGCCGCCCAACACCGTCGAGATCCTGGACTCGATGATCGAGCTCTACAACTCCAAGTCGATCATCGACTGGAACATCAACCCCGCCGGCACGGTGCCCTCGGAGATCCCGGGCCTGGCCACGCGCGGCATCGCGGCGTTCAAGGTCTTCATGGTGGTCGACACCGGGCGCAGCTACCCGCACATGCCGGGCATCGGCGTCCACGACCATGGCAAGCTCCTGGAGATCTTCGAGACCATCGCGCCCACCGGCGTGCCGCTCATGGTCCACCCACACGACCAGCAGCTGATGGCGTACATCGAGGAAGGCTTCTGGAAGCGCGGCGAGCGTGACGCGCAGGCCTACGCCAAGGCCTATGCCGCGTACGACGGGATCATCTGGGACACCGCCTGCGCCCTGCTCCTCCGCCTGCAGAAGGCCACCGGCACCCCGCTCCACCTCCTCCACACGCAGTCGATCGGCGTGGTCGAGCAGCTGCGCCGGGCCCGCGACGCCGGCCAGGACATCAGCGCCGAGCTGAACCCCTGGGCGCTGTTCATGGGCAACGACTGGAACAACATCGTCCGCCTGGGCTCGTACGCCCTGAGCTATTACGTCCCCGAGAAGAACACGCAGCCCCTGTGGGACGCGCTCGAGGACGGCACCATCGACATCATCAGCACGGACCACGGCCCCCACACCAAGGAAGAGAAGGAGCCGGGCTGGACCGACGGCTGGAAGGCCCACACGGGCACCCCGGCCGCCCAGTTCTACGTCCCGATGTTCCTGGGCGCCGCCGTCGACGGCAAGATCTCGCTGGAGCGAGTGGTCGACCTCATCGCGACCCAGCCGGCCAAGCGCTTCGGCCTGGGCAAGAAGGGCCGGATCGAGGTGGGCTGCGACGCCGACATCGCCATCGCCAACCTGGACACCACGGTCGAGATCCGCGACGAGGTCGTCCTCTCCAAGATCGGCTACACCCCGTACGCCGGACAGACGATGCACGCCGAGATCGAGACCACCATGGTCCGCGGCAAGGTCGTCTACGAGGGCGGCAAGGTCGTGGGCCAGCCGGGCTGGGGCCGCCAGGCCCGTCCCTCGGCGTAGCACTCCACAGGACCCAGTGTCGGGCGGCCCGGTCGCCCGACAGCCGAGCGGCTGACGTCGCCCGGCCGCTCACCAAGGCAGCAATCATCGCAAGGAGAACCCACAGGACATGACCCGATTCGGGCTTCTGCTTCCGCACTTCGGCGTCGAGGCCGACCAGGACATGCTGGTCGAAGGCGCCCAGCTGGCCGACCGCCTCGGCTTCGACTCCATCTGGGTCCGCGACCACCTCGTCTTCCACCCCCACGGGATGGAGGGCACGGACCGGACGTTCATCGACCCGTACATGACGCTCGCCTACCTCGCCGCCAAGACCGAGCGCATCGGCCTGGGCGCGGCCACCATCATCCCGTTCCGCCATCCCATCCTGATGGCCTACATGACCGCCTCGATGTCGTGGCTGAGCCGCCGCCGGTTTGACCTGGGCGTCGGGTCCGGCACGTTCCAGCACGAGTTCGACGTCATCGGGCAGGGCCACATCAACCGGCCCGAGATGATGAAGGAGCAGGTCCAGATCGCCCGCGAGCTGTGGACCGGCAAGACCACCGAGTGGCACAGCGACCTGTACGACTTCAAGGACGTCGACCTCAAGCCGCAGCCGGTCGTCGACGTGCCCGTCTGGTGGGGCGGCGCCACGCCGGCCTCGGCGCGCCTCGCCGTCGAGTTCTGCCAGGGCTGGCTCCCCGGGCGCATCACCTTCCCCACGTACGAGCTGCGGGTCAACAAGATCCGCCAGATGTGCGAGGAGCAGGGCAAGCCGATGATCTTGACTGGCGCCGTGCCGATCACCAGCATCGACGACTCCTTCGAGGCCGCCTGCAACCGGATGAACGTGCCCGGTCTGATCGACAACGCCAACCACTCCAAGTGGTGGGTGAAGCCCGAGGGCGGCAAATTCACCACGATTGAGGAGCTCGACGGCTCCATCCTCGCGGGCAACCCCGACGACATCGTCCGCGGCGTCAAGCGCTACCAGGAGATCGGCACCGACCTGCTGATCTTCGACTTCCGGATGCGCTTCCCCGACTGGATCGAGCAGATCAAGATCCTGGCCAAGGACGTCCTGCCCCGGGTCAGCAAGTAGCACCGCTCACTGGACGGGCCGGGTCGCGAGACCCGGCCCGTTCGCTTTCCCGGAGGAGATCCTCATGGCCCAGGCGCCGATCATGGTCAGCGCGGCAGACTGCCAGCGGCTCCTGTCGCATCTCGATGTCGTGGCGCAGATCGAGCAGGCCCTGGCCTGGGACGCGGCTGGGACCATCGAGTGGCCCACGCCGCGCAGCCTGAACATCATCGGGGACAAGTGGGGCAACGACTTCCACGTGAAGATGTGCGTGCTGGAGTCGGTCCCCGTGGGCGGCATCCGCGTGGTCTCCCACCCGCTCGACGAGTCGTCGCCCGTCAACACCCGGCTGATCCTGCTGGTCGACCCCACCACCGCCTGGCCGCTGGCGATCGTCGACGAGAGCTGGAGCTACGTGCAGCGGACGGTAGGCAGCATCGCCATGGCGGCCCGCAAGCTGGCCAACGACGACGCGTCTGTCCTGGCGATCGTGGGCGCCGGGCGCCTGGCCCGGACCGCCGCCGAGTACTACTCGCGCCTGTTCAACCTCAAGGAGATCCGGGTCGCCTCGCGCTCCGCCGCGAAGCGCGACGTGGTCGTCGCCGAGATGGCGGCGAAGCTGGGCCTGCCGGTCCACTCCGCGTCGTCCATCGAGGAGGCGGTCCGCGGCGCCGACCTGGTCCTGACCGCCACCTCCGCCACGGAGGCACTGCTCGAGGAGTCGTGGATCGCCCCGGGCGCGGTGGTCGCCTGCGTGGGCACCGCCGAGCCGGGCAGGGAGCTGCTTGAGAAGTCGGACCTCTTCGTGGTCGACAACCGCGACCAGCTGAAGAAGGAGCTGATCGCCGAGTACGGCGAGGGCTCCCCGGACTGGATCGACGCCACGGTCCTGGAGATCGTCACGGGCCGCCACCCCGGCCGGACCAGCCGGACCCAGCGGGCCGTGCTGGTGACCGAGGGGATCGCCAGCCAGGACATCGCGCTCGCCTACCTGGCCTACCAGCGCGCCAAGGCCGAGGGCGTGGGCCTGGAGCTGCCGATCGGCGCCGCCGCGCCCGCTCTCCAGCAGCCCTAGCCGGCCCTGGGTGACTGGGCCGCCCCACGGCGCCGACCGCGGCCGGCGGGATCCAACGGTGACCACCCCGAGCGGCTTCGGCGGGATCCCCCGGGATTCGCTCCTGCTCGGGATCACCACGTTCGCGTTCATCGCCGCGACCAACATCCTGACCCCGCTGCTGCCCGAGGTGCGGGACGAGTTCGGGGTGAGCATCGCCACGGCGGGCCTGATCGTGGGCTCGTACGGGCTGGCGCGCCTGCTCATTGATCTGCCGGCGGGGTTCCTTGCCGACCGCGTGGGGCACCGCCGGATCAGCATGATCGCCGTGATCCTGCTGGTCGCCAGCAGCCTGCTGGGCTGGGCCGCGACGAGTATCGAGATGCTGATTGCCTCCCGCGTCGTGAGCGGCATCGCCGCCGGCACCCTGGGCACGGTCCAGGTCGCGGCGCTCGCGGCCACGGCCACCGGCCCGGCGCGCGGCCGGATCATGAGCGTCTTCGGCCTGGCCAACAACGCCGGGATCGCCGTCTACCCGCTCCTGGGCGGCGTCATCGGCGCTGTCTGGGGCTGGCGCCCCACGTTCCTGGTGACGGCCGTCCTCGCCGTGGTCGCCGGGGTGATCCTGCTGGGGATCCTGTCGCGCCTCCAGCTGGGGCACGGCTCGGCGCGGGGCGGCGGCGCGGACCCCGAGCTGGTGCTGGAGGACCCCGCGAGGACCCGGGCGTCGTTTGCCATCAACGTCGGAGTGGTGGCGATGATGGTCCACCGGGCCGGAGTGCGGAACACCATCCTCCCGCTGTACGCCGCCACCGTCCTGGGGCTATCGGGCGTGAACATCGCCACGGCCCTCGCGTTCATGGCGGTCAGCGGGCTCCTGGTGGCCACGCCCGGCGGGATGGCGGGCGACCGGTTCGGCCGACGACGCGTGATCGTCACGGGCCTGATCGCCATCGCGGCCGGGGATCTTGCCCTCATTCTCACCCACGACCTGGTCACCTTCCTGCTGGTCGCGGGCCTGGTGGGCCTCGGCGACTTCTTCACGGCCAGCCAGACGGCGCTCCTGACGGAGATCGTCCCGGCGGCCGAGCGGACTCGGACCCTGAGCGGCTATCGTTTCGCATCTGACCTCGGGGCCATGATCGGCCCTATCATCCTCGCGGCCGTCATGGACACCTCCGACACCCGGACCGCGCTCATCCTTGCGGTGGCGATCCTGGTGACGGCGGCGACCCTGACCTATACGTTCGTCCCAAGCCGCGTCGATGCCCTGCGCATTCGGCGTGCAAGCAGCAAAGCCACGCAAGCCTGACCGGAGGAGCCACCGTGAACGCCGACGATGTCGTCGCCAGCATCAATCCGCAGGAGGTGGTCGACCTCGCCCTCGCCCTGGGCAACATCGACAGCCCCAGCGGGGCCGAGGGTCCCGCTGGCCAGTTCGTGTACGACTGGCTGGGGGCCAACGGCTTCAAGCCCAAGAAGTACGCGCTGATCCCCGAACGGTTCAACGTGGCCGCCACGCTCAAGGGCTCCGGCGGTGGCTACAGCCTGGTCTACAACGCCCACCTGGACACGTCGCTGGGGCCGGATGCGATCTGGTCCGCGCGCGATCCCAAGGACAAGCTCTGGCACACCGCGTGGATCGACGGTGACGACATCTGCGGCGACGGCGTCGTCAACGACAAGGGCCCCATGGCGGCCTTCCTCGTGGCGGCCAAGGCAATCCGCGACGCGGGCTTCCCGCTCAAGGGTGACCTCGTCGTCAGCTCGGTGGCCGGCGAAATCAGCCGTGAGCCGATCGACGAGTTCCAGGGTCCCACGTACCTGTCCAAGGACCTGGGCGCCCGGTTCATGGCCACCCACGGCGTGGTGGGCGACTTCGTGCTGGTCGCCGAGGGCACCGGCTTCGGCATCGTCGGCGTGGAGGCCGGCAAGGCCCAGTTCAAGGTGACTGTCTACACGGATACCCCGCGCTACTACGACGCCTATCTCCCCCGCAAGGAGGGCGAGAAGCTCAGCGAGGCGCCCAACGCCATCGTCCGGACCGCGGCGGTCATCGCCGAGTTCGAGCAGTGGGCCTATCGCTACCGCGTGGACAACACCTACGAGGGCCCGTGGGGTCGCATCGTCCCCAACGCCTCGATCAACGCGATCCGCTCCGGCTACCCGTACAACATGACCAGCACGCCGCAGATCTGCTCGTTCTACGTGAACACGCGGATCCTGCCGGGCGCCAGCCCGTTGGACATCCGTACGGAGCTGGAGGCGCTCCTGGGTCGCGTCGGCGTCGAGGGCGAGGTGGAGCTGTTCCAGTACCGCCCCGGCTTCGAAGTGAAGGGCGCCGAGGTGTTCATCGACACCATCAAGCGCTGCCACGCCCAGACCTTCTCGTTCCCCCCGGCCATCGTGGCCGACGCCGTCACCTCGATGTGGCGCGACATCAACGCCTTCAATGAGTTGGGCATCCCGGCCATCTCCTATGCGCCACGGTCCGCCAGCCACTCGGCCAAGAAGAGCTTCAAGATCGCAGACCTGGTGGATGCCTCCCGCGTCTACGCCCGGATCGCTATGGACCTGTGCAACCAGGACCGACCCGCCAAGCTGCCGCTGGGTGCGCACATCAACCGCGACATCGCGGCGGCCGTCGCGGACAAGCTCAACAAGTAGGCAACACGGCGCCGCCGGCCCACCAGCGGCGCCGCCCCACCACCACCCAGCGAGGTACCGAATGACCCTCAAGCTCGGCTACAAGGCGTCGGCCGAACAGTTCCCGCCCAAGCGCCTGCTTGACCTGGCCGTCGAGGCCGAGAACGCCGGCTTCGATTCCGTCTGGACCAGCGACCACTTCCAGCCCTGGCGCCACACCGACGGCCATGCGCCCAACGCGCTGGTCTGGCTGGGCGCGGCCGCGGCGGCCACGAAGAAGGTCACGCTGGGCACCAGCGTCCTGACCCCGTCCTTCCGCTACAACCCCGCCATCGTGGCGCAGGCCTTCGCCACCCTGGGCTGCCTGGCGGAGGGCCGGGTGATCCTGGGCGTGGGCACCGGCGAGTCGATGAACGAGGTCCCGGTCGGCGTCACCTGGCCGGACCAGAGCGAGCGCTTCGCGCGACTGCGCGAGAGCATCACGCTCATCAAGCAGCTCTTCCGCGAGGAGTTCGTCTCCTTCGAGGGCGACTACTTCCACACCCACAACGCCACGATCTATGACCGCCCCGTCAACGAGGTCCCGGTCTACATCGCGGCCTCCGGCCCGGCGGCCGCCCGCCTCGCGGGCCGGGTCGGCGAGGGCTTCATCTGCACGTCGGGCAAGGGCGCTGAGCTGTACACGCAGACGCTCCTCCCCGCCGTCGTGGAGGGGGCCGAGAAGGCCGGCCGCGACCCGAACGCCATCGGGCGGATGATCGAGATGAAAGTGTCCTTCGATCCCGACCACGCCAAGGCGATGGAGGCCACCAAGATCTGGGCGGCCCTCGCGCTCCCCGGCGACGTGAAGATGGGCGTCGAGGACCCGCGCGAGATGGAGCGGCTGGCGATCCAGGCCGAGCCGTACGCCCACAAGCGCTGGCTGGTCTCGTCGGATCCCGAGGAGCACGTCGAGCAGATCGCCGCCTACATCGGCTACGGGTTCGACCACCTCGTCTTCCACTTCCCGACCAACGAGCAGGAGGAGGCCGTGGCCCGCTACGGCCGCGAGATCCTGCCCCGGCTGCGCCAGCGCTTCGGCTAGACCGCCCAGGGGGAGGGGTGCTGCACGCCTCTCCCCAATTCCCTCCCCGTGCTCACAACGGCGCGGCCCCCCGGGGTCGCGCCGTTTCGATTCCGCTAGATGATCCCCGCGATGGGTGACGGGTGGCCCGCCAGCACGTCGGCGGCCGGGACCCCGAACCACGACTCGGCGATCGTGGCGTAGTAGTCGAGCATGCTCACCGTGGCGACCAGGTCCTTGTCGGCGTCCAGCGTGGCGAGGCTGGGGTACGTGCCGTACAGGCCGGCGGCGACGGGCCCGGCGAGGAAGGCAAACGACGCCGCGCCGTGATCCAGCCCGTTCGAGGCGTTGTCCGGGACGCGCCGCCCGAACTCGCTGGTGGTCGCGATCAGGACCCGGTCCGCGATCCCGCGCGCGGCGAGGTCGGCCCGGAAGGCGGCCAGGGCGTCGTCCAGCTCCGTCATCAGGGCGGCGTGCCGCGCCAGGTGGTCCTCGTGGCTGTCGAAGTCGCCGTGGAACGGCACGTGGACGATCCGGATGCCGTTGTCCTGGGCCAGCATCCGCGCGGCCAGCAGCAGCTGGGCACCCAGCTCCGTCTCGGGATAGCCGGTGGCAGCCGCGGGCAGCCCGCCGGCCAGCTGGCTGAATCGGTAGGCATACGCCGCGCCGTTGCGGGCCGAGCAGAACGGGACGGGCTCGCTGGGGTCGTACTCCGCCATCTCGCGCCAGGCCGCCGTCCATGCCGTGGCGGCATCCAGCCCGGCCGGGGCCGGGAACGAGCCGTCACCATATGGGTCCATCGACAGGGTCACGACCCGCTCGCTGATCAGCGCCGGCGAGGGCCCGTAGCCCAGCGAGACGCCGGCCGCAGCGGCCGTTGGGTCGCCCACGTGGTCCGCGAGCCGCCCCAGGAAGCCGGTCAGCGTCTGGTGGACGCTGTCCACGTCGCCGGACCACCAGCGGCGGAGCATCTCAAAGTGGGACAGGTCCGGCTTCGTGATCCCCACGCCCTGGACGATGGCGGCCCCGGCGGCGTACAGCCCCGGCAGGCCGGGGTGGAGTCCCACGCCCGGCGTGATGGCCAGCACCGACGCCGGGTCGAGCGCGGTCCGGGGCCGCAGCTGCCGGTAGCGCGCGTCGTCGATGGGCGGGACCATCGAGAGGCCGTCGTTCCCCCCGGCCATGTCGATGACCACCAGCCGGCGCGCGGCCAGGTCCCGCACGGGGCGGATGCGCGGCGCCGTGAGCCACGTCGAGAGCGGCGGCGGGGTGGACGCCGGTCCTGGCGTTGCCGACCCGAGGGCGATGGCGGCGCTGGGGACCGCCGACGCCCGCGACGCCGTGCCAGACAGGAGGTTGACCAGGGCGGCGCCACCGGCCGCGGCCGCGCTACCCGCCACCAGACCCATGCCCAGGAACTGGCGGCGTGTCACGAGCCGGATCGACGGGCCCTTCATGCGAGCGCAAACTCGGGCGAGGCCACCGCCAGGCCCAGGATCGTCGAGGCGCGACGCTGCGCGTTGCCGACGCCGCCGGCCGCGCCCCGCAGCGCCGCCACGGTGCGATCGCTGACTTCGAACAGCGAGCAGCGTTCCAGGGTGGCCGCCACCGGATCCTTTGCGCCGGCCACCGCCTCGATCGCCGGCGCCTTCGCGGCGACCGCGTCCCGGGCCAGCGCGAGGCTGGGCGCCAGCCAGCCCATCCCCGTCGGCCAGCCGGCGACGCTGGGCGGCCGGAAGGGGACCTGGCCGGCGGCAATCAGGTAGCGCGTCGCGGCCGCCGGGTTGGACAGCCCGAACGCGCCCATCGCCCCCATGACCCACTCGACCGGGTAGCGCGGCCGGTTCAGGCGCGCCGTCGGGAAGGTCGGGTCTGCCAGGATCGCGGTGACCAGCGGTTTGATCTCGAGGTTGGCCGCCCGGAAGAGCGTTGCCAGCTTCGCTCGGCGCTCGGGCGTCGGCGGCTCCCCCGCGAGATAGGCGTGCAGCTTGCCGGCGATCCAGGGCGCGCAGTCCGGGTGATCGCACACGGCGTCGACCACCTCCGTTGATGATGAAACCTGGCGACCCAGGAACATGACCGAGTGCCGCGGCCCATTGGCCGGCACAAACCGGGCCGTCCCGGTGAGCCGGTCCAGCCGCCAGCCCGAGAGCGCGTAGGCCCCGGCCGTGACATCGGCCTCGGTGTAGCCGCCCCGGCCCAGCCCGAACAGCTCCATCAGCTCGCGGGCGTAGTTCTCGTTGGGGGCGGCCGCCGTGGACCGGCCCCCGTCCAGGTACCAGAGCATCGCCGGGTCGACGGTGACCGCCTGGAGCAGCGCCCGGAAGCTGCCGAGGGCATGCGTGCGAAGGAGCAGGTGCTGCTGCCACATGACGCCCCAGTCGTTCACCTTCGCCCGGCTCGACGTGAGGTGGCCGTGCCAGAACCAGGTCAGCTTCTCGGCCAGGCCGGCGTTTGGATCGGCCATGCGGGCCAGCCACCAGGTGACCGGCGCGGCGCCCTTCAGGGTCAGGTCCGGGGCGGCAGGCAAGGGCGACGGCGTGGCGGACAGGATGGCCGCAACGGCGGCGTCGAAGGTCGGGGCAGCGGCCGACGCTGCGACCTGCCCCGGGAATGGCCCGAAGGTGGCCCGGCGAAGGAGGTGGGCGGCGAGGACGCGATCAACTGCCATGCCCCCATCATGGCACCCGGTGTAAGGCCCTCCGGGTTCGAATGTAAGGCGTTCGCCTGTTCGGGCCCCCCATCGGCCCGACGGGCCGGGTCAGTGCGGCGTGGTGCGCACGTCGAGCGTGACGGGCTCCCCGCCCTTGACGCGGGCGACGGCTCGCTTGAGCGCGGGCCGCAGCTCCTCCATCGTCCTGATAGGCCCCTCGGCCGCGACACCAAGGCCGCGCGAGAGGAGGGCGTGGTCAACATCGGGCCGGTTGATCTCGATGCCCATCCCCACGTTCTCCAGCGGGCGACCACGGTGCTTGGCCACCTCGCGCTGGTGCTTCTCGTCCTGGAAGTAGCTCCGGTTGGAGTCGATCAGGGTAAGCAGCGGGAGCTCGTGGTGGGCCGCCGTCCAGAGCGACTGGGGCGTGAACATGAAGTCGCCGTCGCCCTGCAGGTTGAGCACGATGGTGCCCGTCCCCTTGAGCGCCAGAGCGGCGCCCACCGAGGCCGCCGGGCCGTGGCCCAACCCGGACCCGCCGGACTTGCCCAGGAACTGCTCCGGCCGCTGCCAGCGCAGGCCCCGGCGCGCCCAATCGCCGAAGACGCCGTTGGCGAGGATCCACTCCTCCCCGGCCACCGCGTCGGCGACCGCCTTCGCGACCCAGCCGCGATGCAGGCCGCGGTGGTCGGTCGGTGAGTTCGGGAGCTGCGGGCCGGGCGCCGCGGCCAGCTCCGCCAGCTTCGGGTCGAGGGCCCGCTTGGTGGACCCCCACCCGTCCACCAGCGCCTGGAGCGCGAGCTCCGGGTCGGCGATCAGGTCCACCCGCTCCGGCCCGGCGGATTCCGTGACCATCCAGGAGTGGCTCATGAGCTGGCTCAGGCCGATGCTGGCGACCTTGCCGCCGGCCCAGCCGCTGTCCACGCGGCGGCTCCCGAGGTCCACCTTGCCCATCGCAAATCCCGGGTCGCGCACCTCCACGAAGAGCAGCTGGTCGGCCGCGGCGGTGGCGGCCTGGCGCGCCTCCGTGACGTCGTGCGGGTGACCCACCGGGAAGGAGGCCCCGCCGCCCAGGTCCAGCAGGCCCGCGCCGGTCAGCTCCGCGAGCCGGACCAGGGCCGCCGAGGCGCCGGCGCGCAAGGGGCGATCCATGATGAACACCGGCCGCTTCGCCGCGTGCAGGTCGCGCAGGATCTCTTCGATCATGGCCGGGTCCGGGGCGATGCGGGCCGGCGGCCGGCTGATCGCCGGGATGCGGTCCAGCACGGCAGGATCCGCGTCCACCTCCTGGACGTCCACGTCGAACCCCAGGAGGGCCGGTCCGGCGGCGCCGGTCTGGGCGGCGATCAGCGCTCGCGAGACGCTGCTCAGCATGGCCCCGACGCTGGTGGGCTGCTCGTTCCAGACCGTGAAGTCCTTGACCAGGGCGCCCTGCTCGCCCACGGTGTGGATCCAGTCCGTCCACGGGCGCCGGTTGGCCGCGTCCAGCGGGCCGGTCCCCACGAAGACCAGCATGGGGATCCGGTCCACCCACGCGTTGAAGAGGGCCATGCTGGCGTGGAGCAGGCCCACCGTGTCGTGGACGGCGGCCGCCATGGGGCGGCCGGTCACGCTGGCGTAGCCGTGGGCGACCGCGACCGCGATCTCCTCGTGCATGGTCAGGATCATCTGCGGAGTCCGGCCGGGCGGGTTCACCATGGAATCGTGGAGTCCCCGCAGCGACGCCCCGGGATTGAGCGCCAGGTGCTCCACCCCCAGGGTCACCAGCCGATCGACGACGAGATCCGACCCATACCAGCCTGTCATCTCACCCTCACACGACGGACGCCCGGTCGCAGCGACCGTGCGCTGAGTCTACGCACGGCCGGCATCCATTGTTTACGCTCTGGGTACCCGGCCGCCCCACCCCCCAAGCGGAGCGCACATGGAACCGACCGCCATCCCCGTCTACCGTGGCATGGACCAGGCCGAGCTGGATCGCCAGTACGACCTGCGCACCGCTGCGCCCGACCACGAGGCCTGGTCGGCCCGCCGCACCGAGTGGTCGGAGCGGGCGCGGACCACGCTGCCCTGCACGATTGACGTCCGGTACGGGAGCACGGCCCGCCAGGCGATGGACATCTTCCCGGCGGCGACGCCGGGCAGCGGACCGGGGTCCGCCGGCCGCGGGACGGATGACGACCTGGCGCCGGTCGAGATCTACATCCATGGCGGGGCGTGGCGGGCCAAGAGCAAGGCCGACGTCAGCTTCATCGCCGAGGGACTGGTCGCGGCGGGCGTCGTGTTCGTGGCGATCGACCATGACCTGATCCCGACGGTGACCCTGGACCAGGTCGTCGCCCAGGTCCGGGCGGCCGTGGCGTGGATCCACGCGAACATCGCCGGGTTCGGGGGCGACCCGGGCCGGATCCACATCTCGGGCCACTCATCCGGCGCGCACCTGACCGCCATGGCGATCGCCACGGACTGGGGCGCCCTGAGGCTGCCCGTCGACACGATCAAGGCGGCCTGCCTGACGAGCGGCATCTTCGACCTGGAGCCCGTGCGCCTCTCGGAGCGGAACGGGAAGATGGACCTGGACGACGCCGCGGTCACGCGCCTCTCGCCGCTCCACCACCTGCCGGCGCGGCCGATGCCCCTGGTCATGGCGACGGGCGGGCGGGAGACCGCCGAGTTCCCGCGCCAGACCGCCGCCTACCGGGACGCGTGGGAGGGCGCCGGCCTTGGGACCGTCACGATGGTCGCCATGCCGGACGAGCACCATTACTCACTGGCGGTCCAGCCCGGCAACCCGGAGAGCCCGCTCTTTGCGGCCGTGCTCGCCGACATCCGCGCCATGGGAGGAAACACCAGGTGACTGACGCCGCGAGCCAGGGTTCGGCCCCGCAGGTGGGTTCCGCCCCGCAGGTGGGTTCGGCCCGCCATCCGCATATCACCGGCCCGCTCAACTGGGAGCGCGCGGGGAAGTCCGGCCCGCCGATGGCGTTCATCCACCCCAACCCCACGGACCACGACGTCTGGATCTACCAGATGGCGCATCTCTCCACGTGGACCCGGGCGATCGGCATCGACCTGCCCGGCTACGGCCGCTCGCGGCAATGCACGCCTGGCGTGACCATGGCCGAGATCGCCGCGGCGTGCTGGGACTCCGTTGACGAGGCGGTCGGTGGCGCCGCCCCGACAATCCTGGCCGGCTGCTCGGTGGGCTTTGCGATGGTCCTCCACATGGCGCTCCTTCGGCCCGCGCAGACCAGCGCCATCATCCTGTCCGGCTGCTCGTACCGGCCCGAGGGGAAGCCGTTTGCCACGAAGCGGATCGCCCAGTACGAGGCGATCGGCGTGGAGAACCGCCGGCAGCACTTCTCCGAAGTCATCAGCCCGGCCTGGGCCGCCACGGACCTGGGCAAGTACTTCGCGGAGCTCTTCCTGGAGCGCAACGACACCGCCGACCAGGTCAGCATCATCGAGATGTTCCGCGCGCTGGGCCAGCCGGACCCGCAGGAGATCTTCGAGCCGGCGGCGCCCGTCCTGATCATCACCGGGAGTGAGGACGCCTCGCACGAGTCGTCGTTCCGGCTGCGCGACCGGATCGCCCGCTCGGAGCTGCACACCATCCAGGGCGCCGGCCACGCCTGCAACCTGGAGCAGCCCTGGGAATGGGACCGCGTGGCGCTCGAGTGGCTCCGGCGCAAGGGCGTGCTGGGGTAGGACGGAATGGAAGGCTGGCGCTGGGCAGCCAGACGGCCAGAGTCTGGCGCCCGCCGCCGCACCCGCCGCTACAGCTCCGTCCGGTCCTTCCAGCCCTGCCGCTCGGCCTGCAGGAACGAGACCATCTCGTAGCCGGCCCCCGCGTCCACCGTGCGGTTGATCTGGTCCACCACGTGGCGGTTGACCACGCGCTTGGTCCAGGCCAGCGCGTAGGCCGGGCGCTTCAGGAGCCGGGCAACCACGTCGTCGACGTGCGCGTCCAACTGGTCCGCCGGCACAACGCCGTTGATGACGTGCATGTCGGCCAGCTCCTGTGCCGTGAAGACGCGACCCAGCATCAGGTACTCCTTGACCAGTGTGGGCGCCATGAAGAGCGGCAGGTTCACCGCCCCGCCGTCGCCCGGCACGATCCCGTAGCGCGAGCCGTATGGCTCCAACTCGCCCAGCGCCAGGTGGATGTCCGCCACGCGCGCGTCCGGCCGGCCGTAGATCAGGTCGCAGCCAAAGAGGATGCTGGCCCCGAAGGCGAACGCGTCGCCGTTGAGCTTGGCCACGATCGGCTTCTCGATCTGCGCCATTGCCTCGTGGCAGCGGACCAGGCCGGTGAAGGTGTGCCAGTGGCGATGCGGGTCGTTCCGGTCGTTGCCCGGGTCCTGCTGCCGGTCGTACTGCGCCGTCAGAGGGCCCACCGAGAAGACCCCGTCATGGGTCCCGGTCAGTACGATGACGCGGACCTCGTCGATCCCGCGCAGCTCGCTGAAGACCTCGCCCAGGTCCCAGTGGATGTCACCGCCGGGCATCTTGGGATGGCGGATCTTGATGGTGGCCACCTGACCGGACAGCTCCACGACGATCGACTTGTACTCGGGCTTCACTGGGTTGCTCCTTGGCTTGTCGAATGACGGCGGTTTGGCGAGATGGCCCACGGGCGACCCAGGCGTGGCTCAGACATCCCGTCGCAGCGCCACGGCCAGCTCCTCGAGCGTGACCACCCGGCCATGCAGGAGCGCGGTGTTGCGCAGCGTGGCCTCGTGGAGGTCGCGATCCAGCGCGGCGCAGGCGTTGCCGACCAGCACCACCTCCATGTCGCGCGCGTAGGCGTCGCGCACGCTCGAATCCACGCAGTAGTTGGTCGTGACCCCGCACACGATCAGCAGATTGATCGCGCGCATCCGGAGCATCGATTCGAGCGAGGTGTCGTAGAAGGTCGATGCCCGATGCTTGGTGAAGACGTAATCGGATGGCAGGATCCGGTCCGCCAGCGACGCCTCGATCTGCGCGTCCCAGGTCCCCCGCAGGCACGGCGAGTGGCTGCGCCCCGCGCCGTGGTGATGCGATTCCAGCCGTCGGTGCCGGCGCGTCGCATCGTCCGGCAGGTGCTCCTGGCGCGAGAGGTACGCGTCGATCCCGGCCGCGTGCGCGAGGTCGATGAGTCGCCCAACCGCCGGCACCACCGCCTGGAGCGGTGCGCCCTGCCCGCGCCGGCCGATATCCCCGTGTGGGTGCACGTAGCCGTTCTGCATGTCGACGACCAGGAGCCCCACGCCGCCGGGGTCCAGTCGCCAGGGCGCGTGGCCGTGCCCGTCGTGGTGGCTGTGCTGTTCGCTCACGGGCGGGCCTCACGCTGCATGGGACCGGATGGCTGGCACGAGTGCCTGATGGGCGATTCTAGTCGCGGGGTGGCTGCTATCGTTCGCGCGGACCGACTCCCGGCCGAGCAGCCGGAATGAACAGCGAGGAGACACCACATGTTCGGCTGGCGCGCGAAGATCGGATTCATCAGCCCCAACCCGGGCGGCCTTCCTGGCTCACTCCTCGAGATGGAGCGCATCGCGCCCGAGGGCGTCGCCTTCCTGCCCCGGTTCATCGACGGGCCCAAGTCCCTCCTGACCCCGGACCTGCTCGCCATCTTTGACCAGATCGAGCCGCTGGCCAAGTCGCTCGTCAAGAAGGCTGATCTGGACATCATCCTGATGGCCGGCGCGCCGCTGGTGCTCGCCAACGGGCCGGACAAGATCACCAACCTCATCACCCAGGCCACGGGGCTGCCGGCCACCACCAACGTCCACGGCCTGGTCAACGGCATGCGCCGCCTGGACATGCAGAAGATCGTCGTGGTCACGCCCTACTACCCCGAGCAGACCGTGGGCCTCGTCAAGAGTTACCTCACGGAGCAGGGCTTCGACATCGTCGCCCTGGTGGGCGGCGAGGGCACGCTGGGGACCATGCACGAGCTGTCGCAGGAGGGCGCCTACCGGATGGCCAAGAAGGCCATCCTCGCCAACCCCTCGGCGGACGGCATCTGCCTGGTGGGCGGCGGCGCTCCCCTCTACAACGTCATCGAGACCATCGAGACCGACACGGGCAAGCCCGTCGTCTCCAATAACTTTGCGTCGCTCTGGAACGCCCTAACCCTGGCCAACGTCCGGCAGCCGATCCACGGCTACGGGAAGCTGCTGACCTGCTTCTAGGGCCCGCGAGCGGCGCCCAACGCCGGCGCCAACCCACCGTCCGGGAGCACGAATCTGGGCGTATCGCGGTGACGGCTCCCGTGGACAACGGCCTCCGCGGTCGTGTAAAGTCCGCGCTAGACTTTGAGCACATAGCGCCCGTGAACCGGGAATGACACACCACAAGGGAGCACACACAAGAATGTCCAGCCGATTCAGGTTGCTGCCGGCCCTCGTGGCCGCAGGCATGGTCTTCGCGGCCTGCAGCAGCGCAGCAACACCCGTGCCGACGGTGGCCCCCAGCGCCACTGCAGCCGCCACCAAGATCACAGATGGCACCCTGCCCAAGCCGGAGCTCGCCGCTCTGAAGCTGGGGGCCAGCATCCAGGAGCCGTCCCAGTTCGCGCCCAAGCTGGCCGAGATGGCCGGCATCTATGAGAAGTACGGGCTCAAGGTCACCGTCACCACCTTCAATGCCGACGGTGACGCCCTGCAGGCCATGCTCTCCGGCCAGACCGACGTCGGGGACGTCAGCGCCTCCGGCCTGATCAACTCGCAGCTCACGGACAGCCCCGCGACCCAGCTCACCGTCCAGAAGGTCAAGGTCATCGACGGGATGTTCTGCAGCAAGGACATCAAGACCGCGGCCGACATGAAGGGCAAGTCGGTCGCCGTCTCCACGCTGGGCGGGACGGCCCACGCGTCGGTCCTCCTCGCGCTCGACGGGCTCAAACTCACCGAGAAGGACGTTCTGGTGACCGCGGTCGGCGGCCAAGCCGTGCGCGTCGCGGCCCTCAAGGGCGGGTCAATCGCTTGCGCGCCGGTCGGCATGGACCTGGCCAAGGACCTCACTGGCCTCGGCTTCAACCTGCTGATCGACCTCTCCAAGTCCGACCTGCCCTACCCGTCCACCGGCCTCGCCGCCCTGAACACCTGGCTGAAGAAGAACCCCAACACGGCCCTCGTCGTGACAGCCGCCAACCTCGAGGCCCAGAACATGATCTGGACCGACCCGCAGAAGGCCGCCGGATACTGGGCCACCTACGCTCAGATCGATCAGGCCAAGGCCCTGACGCTGATCACCGGCGCCCAGGACCAGCTCCAGCGCAGCCTGCGTTGGACGCTCAACTCGTTCCAGTTCACCCAGAAGGTCATGGCCATCGTGACGCCGGGGATCATGACGGTCGACCCGACCAAGGCCATGGACCTGAGCTATCTGCAGAAGCTGGAGGACATCGGCTTCTACAAGAAGATCAACAACCCGCTCCCCTAGCCACCGTCAAGGACGACGGTCTCCGTGGACTCGCGGGGGCCGTCTCTTCACTTTAGTGGACAGGAGATCCGCACCTTGCTAGCACGTTCCTCCCGATGACCGCCGGGACCCAGATGATCGCGGTCACCAGCAACGCGGAACGACACCGCTCGCGCCTGCCGCGCTGGTACCGTCGCCGAGAGGCGAGCATTCTCAGCTTCAGCGGTCTGGCGGCCTTCGTCATCATCTGGCAGGTGGCGGCGCAGATCGGACAGCTCGACTTCACCTTCTTCTTCGCCTCGCCGACGGGCATCATCGAAGCCGCTTCGAAGGAAGTCCAGCTCCCGCGCTTCTGGGACGACGTCGCCACCAGCGCCTGGGAGCTTCTCGCCGGCAGCGGCGTCGCCCTGGGCCTCGGCGTGCCGATCGGGCTCGCCATCGGCTGGTACCGCCGGGTCGGCTTCATGTTCGACCCCTGGCTGAACTTCTTCAATGCGCTCCCGCGCATTGCTCTGCTGCCGCTCCTCGTGCTCTGGCTTGGCCTGGGCACCGAGATGAAGATCGCCGCAGTCTCCCTGGGAGCGTTCTTCTCCATCGTGGTCCCAACCGCGCAGGGCGTGAAGACGGTTGACCGCAACCTCCTCGACGTCGGCCGGAGCATGGATGCGTCACAGGGTCGGATCTTCACATCCATCGTCCTCCCCGCGACCGTCCCGTACATCATCTCCGGGATCCGGATCGCCATCGGCCGCGGCCTCATCGGCGTGGTCGTGGCGGAGTTCTACGCCCAGACCAAGGGAATTGGCGTGATCATCGTCAAGTCCCAGCAGGCCCTGAATAGCGACAGGATGCTGTTCGGCATCATCCTGTTCACCATCTCCGGAATTCTTCTCAGCTATGCCACTTCGCTCCTCGAGCGTCGGTTCCAGAAGTGGCGCCCCGGACAGGACATGGAGGAGTGAGCGTGACCTCGGCACCCGCTACCCAGGACCTCGCGCTCAGCGCGCGGGGCGTGCGGATGGAATACCTCGATCGCGGGACGCGCGAGCGGTTCGTGGCGATCGACAGCCTCGATCTGGACATCAAGCAGGGTGAGTTCGTCACGATCGTCGGCCCGTCGGGCTGTGGCAAGTCCACCTTCGTCAAGCTCGTGAACGGCCTGCTCTCGGCAACCGAGGGCGAGATCCTCGTCCGGTCGGTGGCCAAGGGCAAGTCTGACGCGATGGTCTTCCAGGACTCCGCGCTCTTCCCCTGGTACAAGATCATCGACAACGTCTCGTACGGCCTCGTCTGTGCGGGCGTCTCCAAGAAGCAGGCCCACGAGCGGGCCATGCCGCTGATCAAGCTGGTCGGCCTGGGCGGGTTCGAGAACAAGTACCCGTACCAGTTGTCCGGCGGCATGCAGCAGCGCGCCAACCTGGCCCGCGCCCTGTGCGTGGACCCGGCCATCCTGCTGATGGACGAGCCGTTTGCGGCCCTCGACGCGCAGACCCGCGAGGTCATGCAGGCCGAGCTCCTCCGCATCTGGCGCGGCGCCGAGGCCGAGGGCGGGGCCCGCAAGACGGTCCTGTTCATCACCCACCAGATCGAGGAGGCCGTGTTCCTCTCCGACCGCGTGATCGTGATGAGCGCGCGTCCCGGTCGGATCATGGAAGACATCCGGATTGACCTGCCGCGACCCCGGGACCTCCACGTCAAGCGGACGCCGGAGTTCCAGGAGTACCAGGAGCAGATCTGGCAGCTGATCGCCAGCCAGCTGAAGGCGGCGGCGTCCCAGTTCGGTGGGTCCACGGAATGACCGTCGCCGCACCGGCCATGACCTCCCGGGGACCGGAGCGTTCCCGGCGCCGGATCAAGATCCCCAACGAGCGCCTGTTCTATGCCGTGCTGGGCTTCGTCGGCCTGCTCGTCATCTGGGAGTTGGCGTCCAACTTCGACCTGGACCCCGAGACGCCCGGCACCCAGGGCCTGGTCAAGCGGATCCTGATGAGCGCCCCCACGCTCATCTGGAACGCCGGGATCGAGGACTTCTCCAGCGGCGTCATCTGGCCACACATCGCGATCAGCCTGCAGGAGTGGTTCTACGGGTTCATCATCTCCTGCTTCCTGGGCATCACCCTCGGCCTCTCCCTCGGCTGGTTCCGACGGTTCCGTCTGGCCACCCAGCCGCTGGTCTCGGCGCTCTACTCCACCCCGACCATCGCGCTCTTCCCGCTGATCGTGCTCATCGCCGGCATCGGGCTCGAGTCGAAGGTCATCCTGGTGGTGCTGGCCTCGATCTTCGCGGTCATCATCAACACCATGGTCGGCGTCCAGTCGGTGTCATGGAAGCACCTCGAGATCGCGAGCAGCTTCGGGGCATCCCAGACGCAGATCGTTCGCTCGGTGGTCCTGCCCACCACGATCCCGTTCATCCTGACCGGCGTTCGGCTTGCCGCCGGGCGCTCGCTGGTCGGCGTGGTCGTTGCCGAGTTCCAGGCCGCGAACCAGGGCGTGGGCTTCTACATCGCCCTCAACGGCCAGACGCTGAACACCGCCCGGGTGTTCATCGGCCTGCTGCTCCTGGGTGGGTTCGGGATCTTCGTCGGCGAGCTCGTCCGCCTGGTCGAGAACCGCTTCGACGCCTGGCGCCCGTCCATCCACCGCTGAACCAGCCCCGGACAAGCCGGGGGCAACCCGGCCGCGCCGGACTTCAGCCGCACAGAACGAACCCCCGCGGGCAACCGCGGGGGTTCTTCGTTACCCCGGACAGGGACGGATCAGGGAGGCCAACGGGGCGTCTACCGGGCGGGCATGAAGAGGCCCCCGCGGTTACCCGCGGGGGCCTGGCTGGAGCATCGCTGCGGGCCGCTACCGCGGCCCGGATGGGATCAGCGCGCGACGGGACGCTGCTGGTTCCACCAGTCGATCGCCGGAGCGTAGTCGCCCTCCGGCATCGCCGGCAACTCGACGTACTTCTCCTCGACCGAACCCTTGGTCGTCATCACGCGGTACTCGAGCGGCTGCGTGGTCAGCGTCAGGTGCTGCGAGATGTTCTCGGGATCCGTGTTGAAGTGCTGGTGCCAGGCGCCGGCCGGGACGTTGATCATGTCCCCTGACTGCCAGTCGTAGCGCTCGCCGTCGACGATGCTGTAGCCCTTGCCCGACAGGACGAAGACCGTCACCCAGCCGTGCTTGTGCGTCTCCGTGTGGCAGGCCGGCGGCATCTGGTGCACGTACAGGCCCAGCATCCGGTTGGAGAAGCCGACGTAGGTGTCGATCAGGCCGACCTTCCAGTCGCCCTTGTGGTGCGAGCGCTGGATGACGGCGTCTGCGGCCTTCATCACCTTCTTGCGCTCGACGTTCTCTTCCTTGAGGGCCGAGGCCTCCTTGTGGTGCGCGAGCTGCATCTCGCTCATCCACTTGATGCCCTCGACGTACCCGACGGTGACCCGCTCCTTGGTGAACGGGTGCTCCGGCTTGTAGTCGTCCGGCAGGTCGCTGAAGGAGTCGCCCTTGTAGATGGTCGCCATGGTGTACATCTGCTCCATCAGGGGAGAGACGCGGGCGACGATCAGGTTGACGGGCTGGTCACTGTCGTTGACGTGCTGGTACCACATCCCCTCGGGGACGTGGATGGAATCGTGAATGTCCCAGTCGTGGCGCTCGCCGTTGATCTCGGTGTAGCCCTTGCCCGCGAGGACATGGGCGACCGACTCGTACTCCTTGACCGGGAGGGTCCTGGCGCCGGGGCGAAGGTTGAGGATCTCCACCGTGTGGGCCGGAGACTCCTGGTTCATGTGCGGGGCAACCACGTAGCCGACCGACACGCCGGGGGCGCGGGTGGCCTCGTAGGTCAGCTCCTCGCGCCGAATGACCGCCGGCATGTTGACGCGACGCTCGCGGCGAGCCAGCTCGCGCTCGGCGAGGAAGCGCTCGTAGGACGTGAGCTGCACGCCCTCCTGGTACAGGTCCGCGAGCTTCCACGTCTCGTGGGGCCACCAGCGGTCCCCGGTCAGCTGGGGCTCGCCGTGGCGGAGCTCGCGCGTGCGGAGCATCTCCGCGTCTTCCTTGTGCTGCGCGTGGCGCGGCGGCTCCGCGTGGCCCTCGTGGGCAGGCTGGCCGTGCTGGTGGTCCGACATTGAGCGAATCCCCTCCGCTGGGAGCGTGGTTTGGTCAGCCTCGAAGTCTAGCAGCGGCCCGCGGGGTCCCGGAGGCCCGCGCGCGCAGCGGTTCGCGTGCTACCGTCCCGGCAGGTTGGCGCTCGAGCAGCGCGATCGCGCCCGGTGAGGGCGCGGGCATTCGATGTTGGAGGCGGCATGTTCGGCTGGCGCGCGCGGATCGGCTTCATCAGCCCCAACCTGGGCGGGCTGCCCGGGACCCTGATGGAGATGGAGCACCTGGCGCCCGAGGGCGTGGCGTTCCTCACCCGCTTCGTCAATGGCCCCGCCTCGCTCGCGACACCCGACCTGCTGGCCCTCGCGGCCGACGTGGAGCCCCTCGCGCGGTCCCTCACCCGGAAGGCGGATCTCGACGTCATGCTCATGGCGGGTGCGCCGGTCGTCCTCGCCAACGGTCCCGATCGGGTCGCCCAGATCCTGCGGGATGCGACCGGCCTGCCGTCCACGACCAACGTCCAGGGCATGACCGACGGGCTGCGCCGGCTGGGCGTCGGGCGCGTCAACGTTGTGACCCCCTACTACCCCGACAACGTCAATGATTTTCTCCGGGCGCACCTGGTCGCCTGCGGCTTCGAGGTGGTCTCGATCACCACCGGCGGCGAGGGCGCCGTCGAGAAGCGCAAGGAAGCGGCCCAGGAGGGTGCCTACCGGTTGGCCAAGCAGGCCTTCCTCGCCAACCCAGGCGCGGAGGGGCTCCTCATGGTCGGCGGCGGCGCCCCGATCTACGAGGTGATCGAGGCGATCGAGACGGATATCGGGAAGCCGGTCGTCGCCGCCAACTACGCGGGCCTGTGGAGCGCACTCACCGTGGCCAACGTCCGCCAGCCCATTCGCGGCTACGGGAAGCTCCTGACCTGCTTCTGAGCCGCAGCCGGCCCCAAGCCTGGCGCCGGCCCCCCGGACGCGTTGGCCGCCTCTCGCCTGTAGCGCGATCAAGCCACGGCGCCACACCCAAGGTGTAGATTCCGCGCGGGGTCCCCGTAGGTTGCCTCAGGATGACCGGGACGACCCTGCAAGGGGAGGCCATAACCATGCGATCGAGATCCGGGCTCCTGTCGCTGCTCACCGCCAGTGCGGTTGTCCTGTCGGCGTGCAGCGCCGCGGCGACACCCTTGCCGGCCCCGACAGCCGCTGCGCCCACCGCGGCGCCGACCAAGACCACCGATGGCACGCTGCCCAAGCCGGAGCTGGCCACCCTCAAGTTCGGCGCAGCCATCTCCGAGATGTCCCAGTTCGCGCCCAAGGTGGCCGAAATGGAGAAGATCTTCGACAAGTACGGCGTCAGCGTGACCGTGACCGTGTTCAACGCGGACGGCGATGCCATGCAGGCGCTGCTGTCCGGCCAGGTTGACATGGCCTCGGTCGGCGCGGCAGGCGTCATCAACTCCTGGCTCACCGACAACCAGTCCACCCAGCTGGCGTCCTTCAAGGTCAAGGTCGTCGACAGCCTCATGTGCGCAGCGTCCATCAAGACGGCCGCCGACATGAAGGGCAAGTCCGTCGGCGTCAGCACCCTGGGCAGCACCGGTCACGGGTCCGTCCTGCTTGCCCTCAAGGCCCTTGGGATGGCGCAGACCGACGTGGTCGTGACGCCGGTCGGCGGCGAGTCCGCGCGGATCGCGGCCATGAAGGCCGGCTCGCTCGCGTGCGCGCCCGTCGGGGAGGTCAACGTCCCGGTCCTGCAGGGACTGGGCTTCAACGTGATCGTGAACCTGTCCACGTCCAACCTGCCGTATCCGGCCTCGGGCGTGTCGGCTACCAACGCCTTCCTCAAGAAGAACCCCAACACGGCCCTCGTGGTCGTCGCGGCCTGCCTCGAGGCCCAGAACATGATGTTCAGCGCCCCGACCAAGGTCGGCGCCGACTGGGCCACGTTCGCCCAGGTCAAGCCTGAGGTGGCCAACCCCATCGTGATCGCCTCCCAGAACCAGCTCAACCGGACCCTCCGGGTGCCGGACGGCGCCTTCACGTTTGTCCAGTCGGTCATGGCGATCGCCGCCCCGGCAATCAGCACGGTCGACGCCGCCAAGGCCTATGACGGCAGCTACCTGCAGAAGCTGCAGGACATCGGCTTCTTCGCGAAGATCGGCGCCCCGACCAACTAGGTCAACGCCAAGCTCGACCCGGGACGGCCATGGGGCCGCCCCGGGTCTTCGTCGTTACTGGGCAACCTGCCGGGCGGCAAGGCGCCGCTCCAGGCCGGAACCAGGCTTCAGAATCGCTCAAACGCGCACCGGGCGGTCCTCTACAGTAGCGGCGCATTCCCCTGCGACCGTGCGTCGCGGGCACGGGAGGCCAAGGGAGTTCGCCCATGTCGAGACGCCGGTTCCTGCCCGGGATCGTGGCCGCAAGCCTGCTATTCGCCGCCTGCTCGTCCGCCGCGACGCCGGCCCCAACAGCCGCTCCGGCCGCACCAACCGCATCGGCGACGGCTGCGCCGACCAAGACCAGCGACGGCACGTTGCCCAAGCCAGAGGTCTCGTCCGTCAAGATTGCGGCGACCATCGCGGAGGTGGGCCAGTTCGGGACGCAGTTGGCCGTCCGGCTGGGCATCTACGAGAAGTACGGGATCCAGGCCCAGGTCGTCATCTTCAACGATGACGGTGGCGTCCTCCAGGCCATGCTCGCGGGCCAGGCCGATCTCGCCCAGGTTGGCGTCGCTGGCGTCCTCAGCTCGCAAACCACCGACAACCCCGCCAAAGTGGTGGCAGTCCAGAAGACCAAGGTCGTCGACGGCCTCTTCTGCGGCAAGGACATCAGGACCGCCGCAGACGTCAAGGGCAAGACCATCGGCGTCAGCTCCCTCGGCAGCACGGCCCACGCCTCCGCCCTGCTTGCACTGCAGGCCCTCAAGCTCACCGACAAGGACGTGACCATCACGTCGGTCGGCGGCCAGGCGCCGCGGATCGCGGCCCTCAAGGCGGGCTCCATCCAGTGTGCCCCCGCGGCCATGGACCAGGCCAAGGACCTGAACGGCCTCGGGTTCAACACGGTCGTGGACCTGTCCACCTCCAACCTGCAGTACCCGGCCAGCGCCATGTCGATGCCGGCCCGGTTCATCGAGAAGAACCCGAAGGCCACCCTGGCCATCGTGGCCTCCCTCCTCGAGGCGGTCCACGTCGAGCTGACGGACCCCACCAACACCGCCACGCTGTGGGCCGCCTTCGCGCAGATCGCGCCCGACAAGGCGCTGGCTGCGGTCCAGGCCCTCCCGAGCCAGCTCAACCCGTCGCTCCGCTGGACCAAGGAGGGGTTCCTCTTCACCCAGCAGGTGATGGCGATCGTCAACCCGTCCATCACCACCGTGGACGTGACCAGGGCGTACGACGACAGCTTCCTCAAGACGCTCGAGGAGATCGGCTTCTACAAGAAGATCGGCGCCCCCACCACCTAGACCGCCGCACGCCCGAATCGGAAGGCCCCGGCGGGATCCGCGGGGGCCGTTTCGTGTCCGATTTGGGGCGTCGCCCCAGTCGGGGCGTGACCCCGGAAGGGGGCCTATCCCTTGCGCATCTCGTCGGCCATGTCGCGGAGCCCGGTCGCCAGGTCGTAGCTGAGCTCATAGCCCAGCTCCGCCCGTGCCCGCGAGAGGTCGAACGGCTGGAGCATGGCCCCGCCGCCCTTCCCGCCCGCGTAGCCCTCGGGCCGGGCCGCGGTGAAGTTCGGGAAGGTTGCCTGGACCGCCGCGACGACGTCGCCGGGGGTCACGATGACGCCGCTGCCCAGGTTGTACGTGTGATGCGGCAGGTGCTCCGCATGGACCGCCTGTGCGACACCGCGGGCGAGGTCCTTGATGTAGACCATCTCGTTGGTGTCGGGGATGCCGGCCCCAATCACGCCCGGCTTGCCGGCGATCGCCGCGGCCACCAGGTCCCACGTGGACTTGCCAACGCCCGAGCCCCCGGCGAAGTGACCATAGCCATACACGCCGGCAAACCGGAGCATGGCCAGCTCCAGCTTGTAGTGCTTGGCATAGGCCCGGAGGATCTGCTCGCTGGCCACCTTGGAGGTCCCGTACACGCTGTCGTTGCCGCCCAGCTGGAACTCTTCCGTGATCGGCGCAAGCTGCGGCGCCGAACGGTCCACCACGCCCAGCGTGCTGGCCTGGACAAACCGCCGGACGCCGGACAGGCGGGCCGCCTCCATGACGTTGATGGTGCCCACGACGTTGATCTCGTAGCCGCGATACGGCAGCTGCTGCGCTACGCCCCCGATGAGGCCGGCGGTATGGATCAGCACGTCAGGCTTGAAAGCCTGCACGGCCTCCAGGACACCGGGTAGCTCGCGGACATCGCCGCGCGTCACCTGGACATCTGCCCCGACGACGCGCCGCACGAAGTCCGGGCGGGGAGCCAGATCGAAGAAGGCCACCTCGTCGCCCCGGTGCAGGAGCTCGCGGGCGGCGTGGCAGCCGACCATGCCGGCGGCGGTGATGAATACGCGCATGGGTCCGTCCTCCAGGTTGATCAGGGGCCCGTGGGCCCCGCTACGTTCAGGCTGGTGCGCGGAAGCTCAGGCCAGGGCAGCCAGCCCGGCCTGGGCCACGACCTCGTCCTGCTCGCCGGTGGCGCCGCTGACGCCCAGCCCGCCCACCATCTCCCCGTCGATCATGATCGGGAAGCCGCCGGGCACGATGAAGAAGCGGCCGGGGAACATCGCCAGGGCGCCGTGGTACTGCTCCGGCGAGGTCTGCTGGAGCTTGGCGCTCTCGCGGGTTGACCGGCGATAGAAGACCGACGCAAACGCCTTCCCGCGCGCGAAGTCCTCGCGGCCCAGTTTGACGCCGTCCATCCGGTCGAGGGTGATGAGGTCACCGGCCGGGTCACAGATCGCGATCGCCTGGACGATCCCCATCTCGGCGGCCCGCGCCACGCAGGCGTCGGTGATCTGGCGGGCCTGGCGGAGCGTCAGCGGCATGGGCGGAGCCTCCTGCGGGGGATACGGGGACAGATTGCGGTCAGGGCCGCGGGCCAGACCCGGAGCCTCCGATGGTACGTCCGCGCGATGGCGTGTGGGCGACGGTCGCGACCGGCGCGGCGGCCTCCCCAGCGTCCCGTGCAGTGGCGAGTGTGGGCCTGGCCGTGCGAGCGGAGGGCCTCAGCGGGCGGCGGGCTCCGCCGCGGACCGGGCCGGCAGCACGGCAACCAGCGCGCCAACCACGGCCGCCGCGACGATCGCCAGCCGGAAGGGCAACGGGATGGTGAGGCCAAGCGCGGCGTCCACGGAGATCGCCCCGGGCCCCGTGAAGGCCAACGCGACGCCGATCAGCAGGATGCTGAGCATGAACTCGTAGCCGCCCCGGACGTTGAAGAAGCCCTTGGACCACCGCTGGACCACCACCACGGCCATGGGGCCCACGAGCGAGGCTGCGGCGGCGACCGGCGTCAGGAAGCCCGCCGCCAGCGCCAGCCCGGCGAAGAACTGGCCGCCGACGGAGACCCACGCCCAGAGCCAGCCGGGGCGGATCCCCTGCCTGGCCTCCAGGTCCGCCGCCCACTTCGTCATGCTGCTGCCGCCCCACCAGCCGAACAGCTTCTGCGCCCCGTGGCCGGCCATCAGCAGGCCGGCCATCGCCCGCATGAGGAAGAGCCCCAGGTCAAGTCCGTCCACGTTCGTCGTCCCTCGTCGCTGATGCCGGCAGGCGCCGGCGGCCCTGCTTCCGTCAACCCTCCGACGTGGTGCCGGCGGCGCCCCGGATCGAGTCGGCAAACGCCTGCAGTTCCCGCCGGAAGGCCGTCGGGTACTCGAGCGGCACCAGGTGGGCGCCGGGAAGCTCCATATAGGTGGCCCGCGGGAGCAGTGCCGCCAGCCTGCGCACGCCGGCCGCGGGGGCAAACGGATCGTCCTTGCCGCGGGCGACGAGGACGGGGATCCGGATCTTCGACGCGACGTCGGCGGGTGCGGGTCGGCGGGCCATCCCGCGAACGCCGGCCGCGTAGCCGGCCGGGTCGCTCTCGGCCACCATCTTCCGCAGCGCGTTCCTCGCCCGCGGGCCGGCCTTGGGGTGGAGCGTCTTCCAGGAGGTCTCGGACAGGGCGACCGTCCCCTGCTTGAGGGCGTTATGGGCCGTGTCCTCGCGGAAGCCGGCCTTCTCGGCCGGGTCGGCGCTGGCGACGCAGCCAATGACCATGAGGCCCGAGAAGCTGCGCGGCCGCCGGGCCGCCAGCTCCAGCGCCACGTAGCCGCCGAGGCCGGTCCCCACCAGGATTGGCCGGTCCAGGTCAAGCTTGGCGATCAGCCTGCCGACCGCGACAGCGAACTCCTCGACGCCGTACGGCTCGGGCGCCGTGACGGACGGGCCTGACTTGCCGAAGCCGGGCGGGTCGATCACGACGATACGGCCGATTGGGTGGCGGAGCAGGTCCGCGTGCATCCGGGCATCGGCCGGGAAGGACGGCAGGAGCACCATGGCCGGGCCGGTCCCGCGATCAACAAAGGCCAGCTTGCCGGGGCGCCGCGCTGCCTGCCTGGACATCGAGTCCCTCCAACTTGGGCGCCCAAGGACGCTGGGGCGCCACTCCTCCTGGTGAGCGAGGCCGTTGGCCCGGCGGGGCGGCTCGGCGGCCCCAAGGATACCGTCCGGGAGGCCCCGCTCGTGGCCTCGCCAGGCCCGGCGTCACCGTGCAAGCCACCCACGGGCAACTCGCTCGGCGCCGGCGCTCAAGGGCGATCCGGCAGCTCCGCCACCTGCTCCTCGCGGACCTCCACCGCGAAGGCGTTCAGGACATGGGCCGCGAACGCGAAGTAGCCGGTCGCGCCAACGACGTCGGTCACGCCGCGCCGCCCGATGTGCCCCTCCAGCGCGGCGAACGTCGCGTCGTCCACCCGGTGCCCGATGACCAGCTGCCGGACGAACGCCACGAGCGCGGCCTCGTCGGCGGGCAGGCCGACTGGAGTCTCGCCGCGTCCCAGGGCGGCCGTCGCCTCGGCCGGGATCCCGTTCTTGCGGGCGAGGACCGCGTGCGCGGTGAACTCGTACTGGCAGTCCAGCTCCCGCGCCACGATCATCGTCAGGAGGTGGCGGTGGCGGGCGGGCATGGGCCCCTCGTACCGGACGTACGAGCCCAGGTGGGCGGCCCGCCGGGCGAACTGAGGGCTGTGGAGCAGCACCCCGAACGGACCCTGCTTCGTGAACTCGGCGCCGCGTGAGGCGGCAATCTCGTCATAGGCCGCCTGGTCCGCGGCCTCCAGGTCTTCGCGGCGAACCGCACGGATTCGCGGCATCGTGCACCTCCTGCGCCCACGGCCGCGACGCGCCGTCACAGCCTCTCGCACGATCGTAACGGCGGCGTGCTTTACTCGTTCTCATGGTTAAGCCCGTGATGACCGACCCACGCGTCCCACTCGCCCGCGCGGGCGATGAGCGGGCCTTCACCAGCCTGTACGACGAATACGCCCCCCGGCTCTACCGCTTCCTGCTACTTCGCGTGAGGGAGCCGTCCGATGCCGAAGACCTGCTGCAGCGAGTGTTCCTCAAGGTGATCGAAGCTCTCCCGACGTTCGAGGACCGCGGGCTCCCCTTCGGGGCCTGGCTCTTTCGGATCGCCCGGAACGCGGCCATTGACTTCGAGCGGGGCCGACGCCCCACCGTGGCCCTCGACGAGCTGGCAGACCAGCCATCGGAGACGCCTGGGCCGGCGGAGCTGGCCCAGCAGTCGCGCGGCCGCGCCCGTGTCCGCCAGTCCCTGGAGGTCCTGACCGAGGAGCAGCGCGACGTCGTGGTCTATCGGTTTCTGGCGGGCCTGAGCCCGGCCGAAGTCGGCCAGCTCATGGGCAAGCGCGAGGGGACGATCCGGGCCCTCCAGTTCCGGGCGCTGCAGACGCTCCGCCGCCTGGGCCGCGAGGCCATCGAGGATCTCCTGGAGCCCGTGCAATGAGCGGCTTCCCTCCTCCGAACCGACCGCGCGGCGCCATCTCCGACGAGCCCGACGCCCTGCCGGCGGGCCTGGCGACCGACGCCGAGACCGGCCTGGCCCCTGATGCCGAAGCCCTCGACCGGGTCCGCTCCATCGCGATTGCCCAGTTCCGGGTGGCCGCAGCGCGCAGTGCCGCCCGCCCGCTGTCGACCCCGGCGCCCCGCCGCTGGTGGGACGTTCTCCGCCGGCCGGCGTTTGCCGCCGGCATGGCCGGTGCGCTGCTGCTCGGCAGCTTCGGGTTGGTGGCTGCCAACAGCGGCCCGGGCGACGCCTTCTACGGGCTCCGGCTGGCGGCCGAGGGGCTGAGCCTGCCGTTCGCGGGTGGCGACCCCACGACCCGCTCCCTCGACCGGCTGCAGCAGCGGCTCGACGAGGCACAACGGCAGTCCAGCGATCCCACCGCGGTCAGCGCGGCGATCAAGGCCTACCAGGACGAGCTGCGGCGGGCGCTGGCCGAAGCCAAGGACGAACCGCCCCGCCAGAAGATCCTGGGCGCCCTCGGGGTCCACGGGGTGGCCCTTGCGACGCTGGAGCAGACGGCACCCAACTCCGCCATCTCGGGTATCGATCAGGCTCGGGACCAGGTTGGCCAGGCCCAGCAGCAGCTGCGCGCGACGCCCACGGCGGCGCCCATTCCCGGTGCCGCCGAGACGCCCACAGTGGAGCGCTCGGCGAAGCCGACGGAGACCCATCGCCCATCGACGCGCTGAGGCGCCCATAACAGAACGCCGGCCCGTGCCGTTTCCCCCGACAGCACCCCACGCTCCGACGCCCATCGGAGCCAGCACGACCGACCAGGAGCATCACACGTGATTGGAACCCTCAAGGCCCTCGGCATCATCAAGGGGACGGCCGCGGCCCTCCTCCTGACCGGCGCCACCGCCTTCGCCACCACCGGCGCGCTCCCCGACAGCGCCAGCCAGACCGCGGTCGCCGCGGCCGCGGTCGGCCTCGCGACCGCCGATGATGGCGCCGGCAACGCCTATGCGCCGCAGGCCGGGCAGGCCTCGCGCGCAGGCAACGCCCACCCGCCGCAGGCCGAGCAGGCCGCCCACGCCGCCCCGGGTGTCCAGGACGCCGACAGCGCCGCCGACGTCGTCGCCCAGATCGCGGCGAACAAGGCTCGCCTGCTCGACTCCCTCAACGACACCCTGTCGACGCTCGCGGGCACCAACGCCAACCAGCATGCCGTCGACGGCATCCAGGGCGTCGTCGACAACGTGCAGAGCGGCGACACCGGGCTCAACAAGGCGACCGAGGTCGTCACGAGCGCCCCGTCCGTCACGACCCCCGTCGAGCATCCCACGGCGACCCAGCACCCCAGCCGCCCCTGACGTCCACGGCCGCGGGAGGCGGCCGTGGACGCAGCGTCCCTCAACCCCGGGCAGGTCTTCCCCCAGTGGCCTGCCCGGGGTTTCTGATTCCCGTCAACCCAGGGCCGGGTGGCGGTCGTGCCAGGGCGTGGCGCGTTCGTAGGCGCGGGCGACGCGCAGCACCAGCGGCTCCTCGAACGGCCCGGCGGCAATCTGCAGGCCGATGGGCAGGCCGGTCGCCGAGAACCCGCACGGCACCGAGATCGCCGGGATCCCCAGCAGGTTGTACGGGTTCACGAAGCTGGGCTCCCGGAACCGCGCGTCGGGATCCAGGCCGACGAGCGGCTCCGGCGGCCGGGCGCAGGTCGGCGAGACGATCGCGTCGACCCCGCCCAGGATCTCCCGGACCTGCGAGCGGAGGACGGTGCGCGCCCGGTTCGCGGCAAGGTAGTCGGCCGCGCCCATGAACGCGCCGCCTCGAAACCGACCGCGGACGCTCCGGCCGTAGCGCTCCGGGTGCTCGCGCAACCCTGCCTCGTGGTAGGCATACGCCTCGGCCGTGATGATGAGCGTATTCGTCGCCCGACCCGCGATCAGCGCCGCCGACGGGATCGGCACGGTCTCCGCCCCTTCCGCCTCCAGCACCCCGAGCGCCGCCTCGAATGCGGCGAGCACGTCCGGGTCGATGGTCCCCATCTCATGGACCCAGTCCCAGGCGACGCCCAGCCGCAGCCCGCGCACGCCTTGTTCAAGCCCCGCTCGATAGTCCGGCACGGGCTCGCCTGAAGCCGTGGCGTCGAGGGGATCCGGGCCCGCGATCGTGCCCAGGAGGATCGCCGCGTCGTCGACCGTCCGGGCCAGCGGACCTGCGTGGTCCAGCGACCAGGCCAGCGGCACCACCCCGTGGCGGCTGACGCGACCCCAGGTTGGCTTGAGCCCCACGATCCCGCAGTGTGCCGCGGGCTTCCGAATGGAGCCGCCCGTGTCCGACCCCAGCGCCCCAAAGCACAGGCCGGCGGCGACGGCGGCACCGGAGCCGCTGCTGGAGCCGCCGGGCTCGTGGTCCAGGTTCCAGGGGTTCCGGGGCGCGGGGAAGACGCCGTCCGAGGCCGGCCCACCAAACGCGAACTCCGCCATGCCGTGCTTGCCCACGAGGACCGCGCCCGCCTCCCGGAGGCGCACCACCACGCTGGCGTCTTCGTCCGGGACCCAGTCGATCAGCACCCGCGAGTGGGCCGTGGTCCGGATGCCCTTCGTCGCATACAGGTCCTTGAGGCCGACCGGGATGCCGTGGAGCGGTCCGCGGTCCACCCCGGCCGCCAGCTCCTCCTCCGCGCGGGCGGCCTGCGCCCGGGCCAGGTCGGCGGCGACCAGCACGAAGCTGTGGAGAACCGGGTCCACCGCCGTGATCCGCGCCAGTGCGGCCTCGGTGAGCTCGGTCGGCGAGACGGCACCGGACCGGATGGCGGCGGCTGCCGTGGCGATCGGCGCGAAGGCGAGGGATTCGGCCTTCACGACCGTGGGGTCCGCCACGGCGCGACCGCCGGGCCCGCCGGCTCCACGGCCGGATCGATGAGCGCCCGGACCTCATCCCCCATCGCGTCGAGACGGCGCACGGAGGTCAGGAGTCCTCGGGCCTCGTCCTCGGACAGAGGCAGCCCGGCGGCCGCGGCCCGGGCGAGAAGATCCGCTACTCCCTCGGCTTCGCCAGGGGCGAATCCGGAGGAGAGCCGATCGGGGGTACCTGCCACGTGGAGAGCCTCCCTCGAGCTTGTCAACAGCAAGACGATCCGCAGCCTGTGGCCATGGTAGCAACGGAGCCGTGCCATGCGTTAGGTCCCCCGCCAGTCGGCGGGTTGGCCACCGCTGCGGCATGGCTCGAAGGCCCGCCAGCGGAGTCGTCGTCCTTGACGGTGATCGCGACGTCGTCGGGCTTGACGCCGGGCAGGGCCGCCCGGGCGACGACCTCGGCGTCGGTCGTGCAGAAGTCCAGCGCCGGGGCGACCTCGCGCTCCCCGTCCGCAATCCGGAGCGGGCGGAAGAAGCGATCGTCGAACAGCCGCTCCATGGCCTCGCGCATCGAGACCATGTCGGGCAGCGGGGTGGGGCGACGGGTGAGTGACAAGGGACACCTCCTTCGGTGGTCCAGGTGGCCCGACGCACCGGGACGTTCGGCCGGCCGGGCAGCGCATCTGTGGGTCGACTCCAGTTGTGGTCTGGGGGCGCGCACCACGTCAGAGTCGCAGAGCGCGAACCCGCTTTGCGGAGGGCTCATCCGGCCGGCCGGATGACGACGGGGCGGCACCACTTGATCCGGACCGTCATACTGTTCCGGTGCACGTCCCCGTCGCCCGCCTGGCCGGAGCCGCCCGGGCCGTCCCGATCGTGCTGCTGGCAGTCGCCCTCGCGCTGCCGGCCGTCCTCCTCGCTGTCGACGCGAGCGCCGTCAAGAACCTGGTCGAGACCACCTACAAGATGGTCTGCGGCTCGAACCCGCCATCGTGGAGCTGTGTCAACACAGGCTCGCCCAGCCTGCAGGCCATCATCACGCCGCAGGCTGGGCCCGTGACCTCGGTCACGACGCGGTCGTCCGGCTCCCTGGGGTCGGGCATGAGCGCGGCGTCGATCGCGTATATGAACGACGTCCTGGGCCTGGCCTGCGCCCCGGACGACGTGACGGCCTTCGTCGGCCAGGTCGCCGCCCTGACGGATGGCGGAACCGTGTCCCCCGTCAGCTTGAAGGCGTGCACGCTCAGCGGTGGACGCGACCTGACGGCCTCTACGTTCTGGGTGACCGCCGATGTCATCGCCCCAACCCCGACCCCCACGCCAACCCCGACCCCCACGCCAACCCCGACCCCCACGCCAACGCCGACCCCCACGCCAACGCCGACCCCCACGCCAACGCCGGCCTCTACGCCAACGCCGGCCTCTACGCCGACACCCGGCCCCTCGCCCACCCCCAGCTCGTCGCCGGCTGCGAGCCCGTCGCCGGCTGCGAGCCCGTCGCCGACCCTCTCGCCATCGCCAGAGCCCACCCCGTCGCCCGCACCCTCGGCCGCGACGCCCGCCGTGAGCCCAGCACCCACCCAGGCGCCCACGCCAATGCCTTCACCCTCCGCGACCGCCGTCCCTCCGGCCGGCGGTCCCAGCCCATCTCCGCAGAGCGGCGTTCTGGGCTGGGTGGACACCGTCCCCGGCGCCGCCGCCGTCCGGTCCGACCTGGGGACCGCCTGGTTGAGCCTGGCCGCCATGATCGCCATCCTCCTCGCGATGGGCTGGGTAGGCGAGCTGTTCAACGACACGCTCGAGGCGAACTACGACCGCATTCTGGCCGCCTGGCGCGCCAGCCGGCTGCGGCACCTCGTCCGGTCCGCGCTGGGCCGCGGAGCCGGCTTGTGAGGGCGGTCGCGGCGGCCCTGCTCGCGGCGGCGCTCATCAGCTCCTTCCTGTCGCCCAGCTTCGGGCCGGACGCAGCATCCGTGCCCACGTTCATCGGCTTCCTGCTGGGGCTCTCGATCGTGCTCGTCGCGTTCGAGCTGCCGCCGATCGTCATGCGCTTGCGCGCCACTGGCGAGGTGGGACGCCTGCGCGCCCTGCCCTGGACGCTGGCGCTCGCGGCCGCGTTCGTCCTGATCTCGCGGATCGCCGGCCTGCAGCCTGGCTACCTGTACGGGCTGGTGCTGTCCGTCACCTTCACGCGCGAGGCGACGCACGGCCAGGAGGCGCGCGAGACGGCCGTAGGCATGGCCTGCACGCTCGCCGTCGCTCTCGCCGCGTGGCTCCTGCTCGACAGCCTGCGATCGGGCCTCGTCACCGCCGGGGATGCGCTTGGCACGGTCTTCCAGACCGCGATGGCCGCGGTGGTCGTGTCCGGCCTCGAGGCAGCCGCCTTCGGGATGCTCCCCGTCCGGTTCATGCCCGGCCGGACGGTCTACGAGTGGAGCCGGCCGGCCTGGGCGATCCTCTTCGGCCTCGGGGTCTTCGCCTTCGTCCAGGTCCTGGTTGGGCCGAGCAGCGGCTACCTGGCGGAGCTCGAGCCCAGCGCGTGGCTTGCCGCGCTGGGGGTCTTCGCCGCGTTTGGGGCGTTCTCGCTGGCGTTTTGGGCATGGTTCCGGTTCCGGCCGGCGGCGCGGGCCGGATGACCGGACCGGGCGGGCCGGCGACGGCGACGGCGGGCGGGGCGAATCCGAAGCGCGCGGAGGACGCCCAGGACTAGGAGCGGACCACCAGGACGCTGGTCCGCGCGGTCGCGACGAGCTCCGAGCTGGTGCTGCCCAGGAGGAACCCCTCCACCCCGGAGATCCCGCGCGAGCCCACCACGATGAGGTCGGCACCGATCTGGGCGGCGAGGATCTCCAGCTCGGCGCTGGCCCGGCCATGGCGCGCGTGCGAAGTCGCGGCCAGGCCTTCGCGCCGGAGGCGATCGGCCGCATCGCGGGCGATGTCCTCGCCGGCATGGCGTGACTCCGCCAGGTCCTCGGGCGCCGCCCGGTGGTGGAGCGCCGCCTCGTGCCCCAGCGCCGAGGGCAGCAGGGTGTCGCCGATCTCCCACGTGCTGCACACGGCCACCGCCGGCGCACCCCGGTACGGGAGGGCGGCGAGCAACGCCAGGGCGGTGTCCGCGTCGGGCGACTCGTCGTAGCCCAGGACGATCCGGTCGATGGGCCGACCGTCCCGCGCGATCAGGACCGGCGCGTGGCTGTAGCGTGCCACGGTCCCGGTGACTCGCCCGCTGTAGCCGTGCCCGTCGCCATCCGCCGAGCGAGCGCCCAGGATCACGAGGTCGGGTCGAGTGGATTCCACGAAGACGACGATCTCGTCGGCCGCATGCCCGGTTCGGACCGATGATTCGACCGTGAAGCCGGCGGCCTCCAGCCGCTCTCGCTCGCCTGCCATCAGCCGCTCGACTCGCCGTTCATCGTCGCCGGGGGCAGGTCCGCCATCGACCTGTCGCGAGAGCGGCCGGGTGCGGCCGCCGGCGACGGCCAGCAGCTGGACGACGGTGTCGTCCGCGACGAAGGTGGCGATGAGCTTGTCGATGGCCGCGGCGGCCCGCGGGGAGCCATCCGTGGGGCAGACGACGCGCACCTGGTGGACCCGTTCTTTCTGGTCCCGGCCGATCGACCATGTCGCCGGCGACAGGTGGCCAGCCTCCTGCCACTGTCCTCCCCTGGGCGCTGCCCGGGAAGAGCCGTCGGGCCTGCCGAAGGGGTCGCATGGCCCGCACGGCGGGTCGGGTCCGCCCGGCCCGGAAGGACCGGCGGCGGGCTCAAGTTGTCCCCAAATCAGCCGTGACCATGACGAGAGTCCTATTCCAGACCGCCGTTGTCCGGCGGTACGATGGGGCGAAAGTCCTGCCTCGCCGAGGGCCCCACCGCATCGGAGTCCAGACCATGGATCGTCTCCGCCCACGCTCCATCATCGGACGGGCCGCCGCCAGCCTTGTCCTGGTTGCCACGCTCGCAAGCCCGGGAGCCGCGTTCGCGACCGCGCCCGACAAGCGGCACGACAACGATGAGATCGCCGCCGAGCTCGCCCGGCCACACGTCGCCGACGCGGTGCTGGTTCGGTACCGCGACCAGGCCAGCGAGACGGAGAAGTCGGCGATCCGGGCCCGCGCGGGCGCGGAGGGATCCAGGGAGATCTCATCCCTGGCCAGGGGTGTCGAACGCCTGGCCCTGCCGGCCGGTGCGTCGCTGGCGACCGTCCTGGCCACGCTCAAGGCCGACCCGCGCGTCGATCTGGCGCAGCCGGACTACATCGTGACCAAGCAGGTCACCTCCAACGACCCGTACTACACGGCTGGCTCCCTGTGGGGCATGGCTGGCGATGCATCCCCGCTGGTCACCAACCAGTACGGCTCCGGCACGGCCGAGGCGTGGGCCGCCGGGTACACCGGCTCGTCCAACGTCGTGATCGGCGTGATCGACGAGGGCATCCAGTTCGACCACCCGGACCTGGCCGCCAACATCTGGACCAACCCGGGCGACATCGCCGGCAACGGCATCGATGACGACGGCAACGGCTTCGTCGACGACGTCCACGGCTGGGACTTCTTCAACAACGACGGCACCGTGTTTGACGCCGGGGGCGACTCGCACGGCACCCATGTCTCCGGGACCATCGGCGGTGTTGGCAACAACGGCATCGGCGTGGCCGGCGTCAACTGGAACGTGAAGATCATCTCGGCCAAGTTCCTGGGCCCCTCGGGCGGCTCCACCTCGGACGCCGTCCGCGCGCTGGACTACCTCACGGACCTGAAGCTCAATCACGGCGTCAACCTGGTCGCCAGCAGCAACTCGTGGGGCGGCGGCGGCTTCGACCAGCTCCTGCTGGACGCCATCAACCGGAGCGGCGACGCGGGGATGCTCTTCGTGGCGGCCGCCGGCAACGGCAGCAGCAACACGGACGCGGTGGCCAACTACCCGTCCAACTACCAGTGCACCAGCGGCGGGACGCGCGGCTACGACTGCCTGATCTCCGTTGCCGCGATCGACTCCGCTGGCGCCAAGGCCAGCTTCTCCAACTGGGGCGCCACCACGGTCGACCTTGGCGCCCCGGGCGTCAACATCAACTCCACGCTCCCCACCAATACGTACGGCGCGTACAGCGGCACCTCCATGGCCACCCCGCATGTGTCCGGCGCCGTCGCGCTCTGCAAGTCGGTCAACCCCGCCGTCACGGCGCAGGGGATCCGTGCCGCCATCATGGGCTCGGCGGCACCCACCGCCTCGATGGCCGGCAACACGGTGACGGGCGGCCGCCTCGACGTGGGCGCCATGATCTCGCTCTGCGCGCCGGCCACCGCGCCGGTCACGGGCGGCCCGGGCAGCAGCCTGAACGCGGCCGCCACGGCGTCTACTCGCGTCTCGCTCACGTGGACCGATGGCGCCACGGACGAGGCTGCGTGGGAGATCCAGCAGAGCCCAGCGGGCTGCGCCGCCTGGGCCACCATTGGCAGCGCAGGCGCCAACCAGGCCGCCGTCGCCGTCTCGGGCCTGCAGCCGGCGACCGCGTACTGCTTCCGGGTCCGGGCCACCAACTCGTACAACGGCGGCAGCCAGTCGGCCTGGTCGAACACGGCGAACGTCACCACCCCGGCGGCCCCGCCGCCGTACGCGTGCTCGGCGACCCCCTATGCGTGGATCGACGCCTCGGCGGGCGGGACTTCGTACGCCCTGACCGACGACTCAGCGGCCACGGTCTCGATCCCGTTCGCATTCAACTTCTACGGCGAGCCCGTGACGGCGGCCCAGGTCGCATCGAACGGCTTCCTCCGCCTGGACGGCGGAGCAGCGACCGCGTACACCAACGTCGCCATCCCCAATCCGGCTGACCCGAACGCCTTCATCGCCGCCTTCTGGGACGACCTGAACCCGGGCGGTGCCAGCAACATCTGGACCCGGACCGTTGGCAGCGCCCCCAATCGCCAGTTCGTGGCCGAGTGGCTCAACGTCCCGCACTTCAGCGTGGCCGGGAGCGCCCTGACCTTCGAGGTCATCCTCGACGAGGCGACCGGCGCGATCACGATGCAGTGGCAGGACGTGGTGGCCGGAAATGTCTCGTACGACTACGGCGCCTCGGCGACCGTGGGGATCGAGAACCCTGGCGGCAGCGCGGGGACCCAGCTCTCGTCCAATACGGCATCGCTGGCCAACCTGACGGCCCAGCGATGCACCAACGGCGTCGCGGCCACCCCGCCGACCGTCACGACCACGTCGCTCCCCGACGGGACCACCGGCTCGCCCTACGCGGCCACGCTCGCCGCCGCGGGCGGTACGGCCCCCTACGCCTGGGCCATCACCGGCAGCCTGCCGGCCGGCCTCTCCCTGAACGCCGGCACCGGGGCCATCTCGGGCACGCCCAGCGCGACCGGGACGACCACGTTCAGCGCGGTGGTCACCGGCAACGACGGGGCCAGCTCCGGCCGGTCCCTGTCGATCCGCGTGGCCGCGCCGCTCTCCATCACCACGGCGTCGCTCACCGGTGGGACCGTGGGCACCGCGTCCTCACGCACGGTGGCGGCGACCGGCGGCCAGACCCCGTACGCGTGGTCGGTCATCGGCAGCCTGCCCAACGGGCTGACCATCAACGCCTCCACGGGCGTCATCTCGGGCACCCCCACGGTGGCCGGCACATTCGCCTTCACGGCCCAGGTCACCGACGCCGGCCAGCCGACGCCCCGCGTCGCGACCAGGGCGCTGTCGATCACCATCGCCAGCGTTGCCGTTCCCGCGGCGTTCAACAAGTCCTCGCCCAGCAACGGTTCACGGGTCAACTCGACGTCCCGGGCAACCCTCAGCTGGGCGTCCAGCACCCGCGCCACCTCCTACGAGTACTGCGTGTCGCTGACCAGCGGCGCCTGTACCGCGTGGATCAGCACGGGGACCACGCGCTCGGTGACGGTCACCGGGCTCACCACCGGCCGGACGTACTACTGGCAGGTCCGGGCGGTCAATGCGGGCGGCACCACGAATGCCAACGGCGGCACCTGGTGGTCGTTCCGAACAGGCTAGGAAGGTCGCAACCCCGGGCCGGTGCGGCCTGTCCGGGGCGCACAGCGAGGCCGCGACGGGCAACCGTCGCGGCCTCGCTGTCTGTCGTCCGATGGATCTGCCGCCCTGGCGGGACCCCGACTGGCGGGCCGACGGCCGGTCGGTACCCGGCTTGCCTGGATCAGACCGGCGAAGGCCCCGGCTCCGTGGGCGGGATGAGCGGACGCACGGGCGGTGGCGTCCGGCGGAGCCAGCCCTTGAGCCCGTCCACCAGGGAATAGACAGCTGGTACGACCACCAGTGTCAGGAACGTGGAGCTGAGCAGCCCGCCGATCACCACGGTGCCCAGCTCCTCGGCGATGATCGAGCCCTGGCTGAGCCCGGCCGCCAGCGGGACCAGGGCGAGGATGGTCGCGATCGCCGTCATCAGGATCGGCCGGATCCGTGTGCGCCCGCCCTCGACCAGCGCATCGCGCGTGGAGTGGCCGTCTGCCTTGAGCCGCTCGACGAGGTCGAGCAGCACGATGGCGTTGGTCACCACGATCCCGATGAGCATCAGGAACCCGATGAGGGCGCTGATGCCGATGGGCCGGCCGGTGAGATACAGCGCCGGGAAGGCGCCGATGGTCGCCAGCGGCAGGGCGAACAGGATGATGAACGGCGTGATGAGCGAGTTGAAGGCGAGCACCATCATCAGGTAGACGAGCAGGACCGCGATCCCCATCGCCACGAACAGGCCCAGGAACGCCTCGTTCTGCTGCTGCGTGACGCCCGCCAGCCGGACGCTGGCCCCCGCCGGGATACTGCCGTCGGCGCGCAGCCGATCGATCGTGGACTGGACGCCCCGCGACGTGGTGCCGGTGTCGCCGCCCAGGATCTCGGCGGTGATCGTCGCCGACGGGGCCTCGTCGAGGCGGGTGATCCGCCCCTGGACGTTGGCCTGCTCGACCGTGGCGATGCTGCCCAGCGGGACCCTGGTGGTGTTGCCCACGGGCAGCGCCCGGAGCGCCTCCACGGAGCTCAGCCGGGACGCGTCGAGACGCACGATCAGCGCGACCGATTCGGCCGACCCCAGCGCGATTCGACCAAGCGGCTGGGACGTCAGGAGGCCGCGGATGGTGGCGCCCACCTGGGCCGGCGTGAGGCCCACGGCGACGGCCTTGCTGGGATCCACGCGGACCTGGATCTCGGGGGCGGCCTTGACCAGGTCGCTGGCGAGGTTGTTGAGGTCGGCGTGGTCACGCAGGGCCGTTTGGACGGCTTCGGCGGCCTTGGCCACGTCCTCCTGGGTGTCGGCACTGACAACGACCGAGACGCTATTGGTGCTGGCGCCCGTCTGCTGGCCCACGGTCACGTCGTAGCCGTCGGTCTTGATCGGGGCAAGCGCGGCGGCGATGCGCAGGATGGCGGCGTCGAGATTGGCGCTGGCGTGGAGCCGGACGATCTGGAGCGCCGAGTTCGGGGCGCGCCCCTGCTGGGCGGCCAGGACGGACTGGAAGCCGGAATCGCCCTCGGTCGGGACGGATGTCGAGACGAGCTCGACGTCGCCGTCCTGGCGCAGGATCGCCTCCGCCTCGGTGGCTCGGGCCAGGACCTGGTCCGAGCCGGCGCCCGATGGGGGCGCAATCCGCACCAGCATCACCTTCTCGGAGCCCGAGTTGATGAACTGTGTCGGGAGGAGTGGCGCGATGGTCGCCGAGGCCACGAAGAGGACCGCCGCGACGGCGATCACGGCGAGGCGCGTCAGGCGATTGTGAAGGGCGAAGCGGATGATCGGGTCGTAGGCGCGGACCCAGAACGAGTTCTTCGGCTCGCCGGTCTCGTCCACCGTGGCCCCGACGCGCCCGATCAGGAGGAACGCCAGGACCGGCACGACCGTGAGCGCCACGATGAGCGACGCCAGGAGGGCGAAGGTGACCGTCAGCGAGAAGGCCTGGAAGAGCTGGCTGACGAACCCGCCCGCAAACCCCAGGGGCAGGAAGACCGCCACGGTGGTGAGCGTGCTGGCCGTGATGGCGCCGGCCACCTCGCGCGGGCCGGAGAGCGATGCCTGCAGCCTCCCCTCCCCCAGCGCCCGGTGGCGGTAGATGTTCTCGAGGACCACGATGGAATCGTCCACCACCCGGCCGACAGCCACCGCCAGGCCGCCCAGCGTCAGGATGTTCAGGGTGATGCCGAAGACCTTCATCGCGACGAGCGCGGTCAGGATCGACAGCGGGATGCTGACGGCGGCGACGAACGTGGAGCGCAGGCTGAACAGAAACAGGAAGATGGTCAGGACCGCAAAGCCGGCGCCCAGGCCACCCTCCTTGAGCAGGCCGTCGGTCGAGTCGACGATGAACGTCGAGGTGTCGCTGACCGTCGCGGTCTGGATCTCCCCGATGTGGCGCGCGGCAATCTCCGCGATCTTGTCCTGGGCGGCCTTCGCCACCCGAACCGTGTTGCCCGCGCTGGTCTTGCCGACGGCGATCGTCACGGCGGACTCGCCGTTTGCGCGGGCATAGCCGGTTGTTGCGTCCTTGGTCAGCTCGACCTTGGCAACGTCGCCAAGGGTCACCGGCACCGGGATCAGGACCGGCGTGGGCCTGGCGGCGGGGACGGCGGGCGCGGCAACGGGCAGACCGGTCGCGGGATCGATGAGCACCGGCGTGGCCGACGAGACCGGCGCCGGCGCAGGCACCATTCGCACGCCGACGATGAGCTTCACGACCTGCTCGATGGTGTCGAACCGGCCGATCGTGGAGACCGGCACCCGCGTGCTCTGCACCGAGATCTCGCCGCCCGGGATGGTGAGGTTGCTCGCCTGGAGGACGCCGGCGACCTGCGCGGAGGAGATGTTCGCGGCGGCCAGCTTGTCGGGATCGAGCGTGACGATCAGGCGGGTCTCGAGGCCACCGGTCAGCTCGGCCGTCGCCACGCCGTCGAGGGAGAGGAGCTCGGGAAGGATCTCGGCTCGCGCGATCCGGGCCGCGCCCTCCAGGTCGGTGCTGCCGATGCCCGAGACAGCGATGGTCACGACCGGGGCGGCGGCGAAGTTGAACGAGCTCACGGTGGGCGAGACCCCGGCCGGCAGGCTCGCCTTGCGCACGTTCTCCTGGATCGTGGCCACCGTCTTCTCCAGGTCGGTCCCGTAGGCGAACTGGGCGACCAGGAACGCGACGGAGTTGGCCGAGGTGGACTGGATCGAATCGACGCCGGGGATCCCGCCGACGGCCCGCTCCAGCGACTTGGTCACCTGCTCGGTCACATCAGCCGCGCCGGCGCCCGGATACGGCGCGATCACGGTGACGATCGGGAAGGAGACGTCGGGCAGGAGCTCCTGCTTGAGGTTGCCCCAGGCGAGGATGCCGCCCGCGAAGAGCGCCAGGGCGAGCAGGAGGGTGACGCTCTGCTTGGCGACAGCGAGTTGGCTGAGACGGCTCACGACTCTCTCCTGGTGGTGGGCTGGCCCTCGAGGGGGTCTGGCACGGCGTTGGCGAGGATCTGGATGGCGCGCTCGACCAGGTCGAGATCGGCCGCGGGGACGGCGGCCAGGAAGGCACGCATCTGGCGGGCGCCCAGCTCGTGGAACTGCTCGATGGTCTCGATGCCCAGCGGCGTGACCGCGACGGTCACCTGGCGCCGGTTGGTGGGCACGGCCTCGCGGCTGAGCAGTCCCAGCTCCACGAGACGGTCCACCGCCCCGCTGGCGGTGGAGAGGCTGATCCCCAGCCGGCCCGCGATCTCGGTGAGGCTGAGCGAGCCACTGGCGACGACCACGTACAGGAGCTTGGCCTGCGCCATGGTCAGCTCGACCGCGGCCAGCTCCACGGCGTGGACCGACATGAGCCGGTGCTGGAAGCGCTCGAAGGCGAGGAGGACGCGGTCGATGTCCGGGCGTGCATCCGGTGGGAGCGCGGGCTGTCCGGCCGCCGAACTGTTTGGTCTGTCCGTAGTGTTTGGCACCAGCGAATACTACGGCGACTCGGAACTCTTCGCCGGCGGCGCTACATCCCGTGGCGCAGGAGGCGCCAGATGGTGCGGGCGCTGGGTCGCTGCCCGTACAGCAGGACCCCGACCGCGTACAGGCGGGCCGCCAGCCAGAGGCACGCGACCAGCGTGATCGCCATCAGCACGATCGACAGCGGCACCTCCCAGGCGGCCGCCTGACCCGATGTCACGCGGCTGAGCATCAGGAACGGGCTGAGGAACGGCACCTGGCCCAGGATCGTCAGCCAACCCGCCCGGATGTCCAGGAGGCCGGTCGCGGAGTAGACGCCCACCATGTAGCCGGCCGTGGCGACCAGCGTCATGGGGGTGACGACCTGGTTCACGTCCTCCTGTCGGCTGACCAGCGAGCCGGCGCCCGCGAACAGCACCGCGTAGAGCAGGAAGCCCAGCACGCCATACACCACCAGGAGCCCCAGGAGGCCCGGCGTGAGGCCCTGCGGCAGCGAGGACGCGGCCGTGCCCGCGCCCAGCAGGAGCCCGGCGACCGGTCCCTGGGCGGCCAACGCGACAAGTCCCGCCGCCAGGATCGCCAGGTACTGCGTCAGCGCCACCGCGCCCACGCCGGCCACCTTGCCCGTGAGCAGCTGGAACGGCGTCGCCGCGTTGAGGATGACCTCCATCACGCGCGAGGACTTCTCCTCGACCACGCTCGCCGCGACCCATTGGCCGTACAGGATGATCATCATGAAGATCAGGATGGTCATGCCGAAGCCCAGGAAGTAGCTGGCGCCCTGGTCCGCGCTGGACTGGGTCGCCTCCGTCCGCGCGGGATCCGCCCAGGCGACCGAGAAGTCTGCCGGGGCGAAGACCCGGGCCTGGTCCGCCGGCGCGACGTTCAGCCGGGCGAAACGATCGGCGATCACCACGGCGCTGACGGCTTGCTTGATCAATTGGGCGACCCGGCCGGTCGAGCTCTCGTTCGTGTACAGCGTGAATGCCAGGTCGCCGGACGCGCCGCGGTTGATCGCGAGGACCGCCGTGTCGTCGCCCTTGTCGACCGACCGCCGCGCGGCGTCCAGGTCCGTCACGGTGCGGACGCTGAAGTTGCCGGTGGGCACCTGGCCGCCGGCGATTGTCCCGCCCCCGGTCGGGGCGTTGAGGAGTGAGTCGAGCGTGGCCGCCGGGCTCCCCCCGATGTCGGGCGCGCCGGCCCAGACGGCGACCCGCTGAGCGCCGGACCCGGAGATGGCCTGGACGATGATCGGCGCCATGGCGATCGCGACCACGCTCAGGATCAGGAGGGCGGTGCCCACCAGGAAGCTGCGGGTCCGGATCCGGACCTGGTACTCGCGGCGCGCGACGGTGAGGATGTTGGCGAGATTGCTCATCTGGCACCCACCGGGGCCGCCAGCGAGTGGTCCTCCGAGACCAGCGCACCCACCCGCTCCACGAAGACCTCCTCGAGGGACGGGGCGGCCACCTCAAAGCGAAGCACGTCACGGCCCCGCTCGACGGCAGCACGCAACACGGATTGCGGGTTCCCGCCCGCTGCCACGCGCAGCTCCGTGTAGTCCGCGCCACGCCGAGTCACGGTGACGCCGGGCAATGCCCCCAGCCATTCCGCGTCCGCCCCGCCGTCTGTCGCGACCCGGACCACCTGGTTGCCAGTGGACCGCCGCACGTCGCGGGTGGGCCCGGCAATCACCAGCCGGCCGTGGTCGATGATGGCAACCGAATCGCACAGCTCCTCGGCGGTCGAGAGCTGATGCGTGCTGAACACGATGGTCCGCCCCTGGTCGCGCAGCTCCAGGAGCGCCTCGCGCAGCTGGGCCGCGTTGACCGGGTCCAGGCCCGTGAACGGCTCGTCCATGATCAGGACCTGGGGGCCATGGAGGATCATGGCGATGTACTGGACCTTCTGCTGGTTCCCCTTCGACAGCGTCTCTGCCTTCCGATCCGCGTACTCGGCGATCCGGAAGCGGGCCAGCCACTCCAGGGCCTCGGCCTGGGCCTGGCGGCGCGGCATCCCGTACAGGGCGGCGAAGAAGACGAGCTGCTCCAGGACCGGCATGCGCAGGTAGAGGCCCCGCTCCTCCGGCATGTAGCCCCAGGTCCGGCGAGGCCAGGCATGGGCAGGGCGGCCATCCCACGTGATGGTCCCTTCGTCCGCCTGCAGGAAGCCGAGGACGATCCGCATGGTGGTGGTCTTGCCGGCGCCATTGGAGCCGAGGAAGCCGAAGATCTCTCCGGCCCGGACCTCGAACGAAACGCCGTCGAGGGCCTGGACGGCGCCGAAGCGCTTGCGCAGGCCCTCGATGACGAGTCGGCCGCCCGTGGCGGACGCAACGCTGCTCATGCGTCGATGATGACCACGCTCGGTGCGCGACCGCTGGCAGCCGGCCGCGGATCGCTGGCCGCCGACCACCGCCCTGCTGCCAGTCCGGGGCCCCTCGCCAGGGCCGGGCCCGGGATCAGGCGGCGACCGGCTGCCGCCCCATCAGCAGGGCGTACGCCACGGCCGTGCCCACGCCGACCGGGAGAGAGACCGGGATCGTCTCGCGGATGTCCGGGAAGACATAGGCCAGGATCGCGTACGCGGCGCCGCCGCCGACGAGGCAGATGATCGCCCGCCAGTTCCAGCCGTCGCCGTACCAGTAGCGGCCGCCCTCCTGGCGGAAGAGGTCCGCGTCGTAGTGCTGCCGGCGAACCCAGAAGTAGTCCACCAGGACGATGACCCAGAGGGGAACCACCACCGCGCCGAGCAGGTCGAGCCAGGCAATGTAGGTGGCCTCGAAGCCGCGCGCCACCAGCGGCAGGAGCGCCAGCGGGATCACCACGGCCGAGACGATCGCGATGATCGGCCGGACGCCGATCCGGAGGCTCGGCGCCAGGTTGGTGATCGCCAACGCGGACGCCGTCAGGTTGCCCGCGTTCGTGGCGACCGTGGCCAGCACGATGACCGTGGCGGCGATCCAGCCAAGGCCGATCTGGGTGGTCAACGTGGACGGGTTGGCGGCCTCCGGGTGGAACTCGCCGGTGGTCGTCGCGAGGTAGACCACGCCCAGGGCGCCGATCAGGAACCACCACGTCTGGGCCAGGTTGGCCCCGACGAACGGCCCGCCCGCCCCCGCCACGCCGTTGCGGGCGAAGCGCGAGAAGTCGCCGATGAACTCCCAGGTCCAGTTGTAGGCGATCAGCAGGTCAACGAGGATCGCAAAGGTGATCGTGTACGTGACCGGGCCGACCGAGGTGGTCAGCCCTCCCACCGGTGGCCGCCAGCTCATCAGCGCGCCCGGATCCCAGTGAGTGGCGATCAGCCAGACCTGGATGACTCCCAGGGTGAACAGCGCGATGGTCGCAGCCCACTGGACAATCCGGAGCACCTGGTGACCCGCCACCGCGGCGATGCCCTGGAGGATGGCGACCACCACGACCGCGCCAATCATCGGCCCCTCGTAGCCGGGGCTCAGGAAGGCGGGCGTGCCCAGCCATCCGGCAAACACGTACGACAGGCCGATGGCGCCCAGGAAGACATTGACCGCGGCCCAGCCCAGGCCGAAGACGAGATAGAGGACCGAGGGGACGACCGAGCCGCGCAGGCCGAACGCCGGGCGGACCATGGCCGTGGAGCACGCACCCGTCCGGGCGGCGATCAGGCCGAGGAGCGCCCACGGGAGGAGGCTCAGCGGGCTGACGATGGCGACCAGGAGGATGGCGCCGGGCATGCCCGTGGCGCCGGCCATCAGGGCGCCGTACAGCCACGCTGCCGGGATGTGGGTGGCCGCGAACCAGAAGGCGGTCTGGTCGGCGAACCCGAAGGTCCTGGCGCGCTGGGGAACCTGGTCCAGCGCCGCGTACTCGTGGCCGATCAGGCCGAGGGAGCGCGGCGGCGCCTCGCCACTGGGCATGGCTGTGCTGCTGGTCATCCGGAATCCCCTCCTGATCGTGGAACGTGGCATGGACGCGGCACCGCGGCGAAGCAGTCCCGGACCTGGCGGCAGCGTGGCAGGGCCGCGGCTGCGTTCATGAGTGGCTCATGGGGCGGCGTCCTCGCCTTCGAGGAGGTAGCCCAGGTCGGCGAGCGCCCGACGGGCCGCCGCGAGGTCCGCCTCGGTCGCGGCCTCCAGCGTATGGAGATGGACGCCCCCAGTCAGCTCCGACAGGAACTTGGCGCCCACCCGGCGCGTCGAGTCGGCCCACTGCCGGACGTCGGCCGGCGAGCCAAGCTCCAGCTCGCCGCGGATCTCCCCGTAGACCGGATGCTGGACCACCACGTCCCGCACGCGGACACCAAGGTCGACCATCGCCATCAGCTCGTCGACCGTCTGGTCTGGTGTGTGGCGCACCGCGACCACGGCGCGGTACGGCAGTCGATCCGACTCACGGGCCAGCAGGTAGCCGCGCACGGTGGCCACGACGGGCGCGCCCTCGGCCCGGAGGACCGCGATGTCGTGGACGATTGCCTGGCGGCTGATCCCGAAGTGCTCGGCCAGCACATCGCCCGCCAGCGGGGCCGGGGCCGATCGCAGGAGCGCCACGAGCGCCGCACGGCGCGCACCACCCACCGGACGGGGAAGGGCGCTGTCGTTGCCGGTCATCGCCGCGGAGCGTACCGGCGTCGGATCTGTCATGTCAACTGACGTGACAGCGAGCCCGGGCCCGATCAGGCGGTCAGTGGCCTCCGGCGGAGCCGGTGGCTGCGCGATGGCGCCGCCCCATCCCGGCGATCACTGCGCCTGCTCCACGCTCCCCACCACCACCCCGGCCATCCCGCTGAGCGTCCCGAGCGCCGCGTAGAGTTGCGGGGCGGCCGCGCGTCGGATCGTCACCTCGACGTCGTACTGCCCGGATCCCTGGCGCCGGCTGTGGACCCCGCCGACCTCCAGGCCGCCGGCCTCCAGCGCCTCGCGGACCCTGCCGATCGACGGCAGGTCGTTGACCACGAGCCGGATGGTGGCGATCGACGACCGCCGGCCCTCCAGCCGATCGGCGATGGGGTGGAGCGGCCAGAGTGAGATCAGGACGATCGTCGTGCCGGCCAGCGCGAGCCAGATGGCGCCCACGGCCGCCGCCATCCCCAGGGCTGCGACGCTCCACAGGCTCGCGGCCGTGGTGAGGCCGCGGATCGTGAAACCGTCCTTGAGGATGGCCCCGGCGCCGAGGAAGCCGATCCCCGAGACCACCTGGGCCGCGATCCGCGTGGGATCGACCGGGGCAGATCCCAGGCCCTCGAAGCCGCGAAACGAGAGGACCGTGAAGATGGCCGAGCCGACCGAGACCAGCAGGTGGGTGCGGAGGCCCGCCGGGTGGCCGTGGATCTCGCGCTCCAGGCCCACCCCCGCGCCGAGTAGCGCCGCCAGCACGAGGCGGAGGACGAGCTCGATGTCGCCGGGCGGGTTGGTCACGCGCCAATCATCGCACCCGATACCATCGCCCGATGCAGGAGTTCCCCCTTCCCGGCAAGCCGGTCGTCAGGCTCTCCCGGGTTTCCGTCCATCGCTCCGACCGGACCATACTCGGCCCGCTCGACCTCGAGATCCGCGCAGGCGAGCGCTGGCTCGTCCTGGGCCCCAACGGGTCCGGCAAGACCACGCTGATGCAGGTCATCAGCACGTACCTCTGGCCGACCGAGGGCGAGGTCGAGATCCTGGGCGGGCGCGTCGGCGAGATCGACGCACGTGAGCTCCGCCGTCGCGTGGGGTACGCCGGTGGCGGGCTGGAGCCGGCCTTCGATCCGGACCTCCCCGCGGTGGACGTGGTGATGACCGCCCGCAAGGCCGCACTGGCGCCGTGGTGGCACACGTGGGAGGAAGCCGATCGGGAACGAGCGCGCGAGCTCCTCGACCGGTTCGGGGTGGGCAGCCTGGGTCGCCAGGCGTTCGGCCTGCTGTCCAGCGGCGAGCGTCGCCGGGTGCAGCTGGCGCGGGCGATGATGCCCAATCCGGAGCTGCTGATCCTGGACGAGCCCACCGCCGGCCTTGACCTGGGTGCGCGCGAGGAGCTGTTGCGCGACCTGGCGCTCCTGGCCGAGGACCCCGCCCTCACGGCGATCCTTCTTGTCCTCCACCACGTCGAGGAGATCCCCGCCGGCTTCGACCGCGCGCTCCTCCTCCGGGCGGGAGGGGCGGTCGCGACGGGTCCTACGCCGGAGGTGGTCGCCTCGGGCCCGCTCTCCACGGCCTTTGGTTTGCCCATCCGGGTGGAGAGCGCGAACGGCCGCTACTCGGCCCGCCTCGACGATCGGCAGCCGGACGCCGGCGAGGCCGAGCGCCGCGGCTGATCCGCGGCTGATCCGCACCTGACCCAGCGGCGCGGCAGGGTGCCCCGCAACGCCACATCTGGCACGATGGCGCCATGCGATCCGAGTCCGACGTCTGGCGCAACGGCGCCCGCTTCCAGCGCGACGCCCCACGCCGCCAGTCGCCACTGGGGCGCGTGGCCCTCGTTGTCTTCTTCACGCTCGCCGGGATCGGCGTCCTGGGCGCCGTCGGCGTCGTCGGCGCCTACCTGTCGCTGTCGCGCAACCTTGTCTCGACGGATGCACTCGAGCAGATTGAGTATGCCGAGGAGTCGGTGATCTACGACCGCTCCGGCCAGACCGAGTTGGCCCGCTTCGGCCAGGTCAAACGCGAGGTCGTCACCTTCGACCAGATCCCGCCGATCCTCATCGACGCGACCACCGCCGTTGAGGACAAGAGCTTCTGGACCAACTCGGGATTCGATCCGGCGGCTGTCGCATCATCCTTCCTCGACACCCTGCGGGGCCGGTCGCGCGGCGCCAGCACCATCACGCAGCAGCTGGTCCGCCAGCGACTCCTCGACCCGGCGCTGGTCCAGTCCACCGCGCGGACGGCCGAGCGCAAGGTCAAGGAGATCATCCAGTCGATCCGCCTGACCAAGGCCTATCCCGGCGAGGAGGGGAAGAAGCGGATCATCACCGCCTACCTGAACCAGAACTTCTACGGGAACAACAGCTACGGCGTGGCAGCGGCCGCCAAGAGCTACTTCGGCAAGGCGCTCAAGGACCTGACCGTCTCCGAGGCGGCGATCATTGCCGCACTCCCCCAGTCCCCGTCCACGTACGACCTGGTCCGCAACGCCGTCCTGAATGCGGGCGGCAAGCTGGTGGTCCCGGCCACGGCAGACATCGTGGTCCGCCGCAACCGGGTCATCGACTTCATGGCGGACGACCGCACGCCGCTCTCCGGCAAGACGTGGACCGCCGCACAGATCGCCGCCCTCAAGGCGGAGCCCGTGGTCCTGGCCGCCCAGTCCAGCGCGCCGTATCAGGCGCCCCACTTCGTCTGGGCCGTCCGCGAGGAGCTGACGCGGACGCTGTGCGGGGAGGCCGCCACCTGTCCCACCCTCGAGCGCGGCGGCTTCCGCGTGACGTCCACCCTGGACCTGGCACTCCAGAAGGTCGCCGAGAAGTGGGTGAAGGCCGCGACCATTGTCCCCAAGGCCGCCGATCCCGTGGCCGCGGCCAAGGAGCTCGGCCTCACCTACGTCGACTGGATGAAGAACCTGCGGACCAGGGAGGTCAACAACGGTGCGCTGGTGGCCCTCGACTACCAGACCGGCGAGCTGGTCGCGTACGTCGGCTCCGCGGACTATTACTCGACGTCGAGCTCGACCCAGTTCCAGCCCAAGTTCGACGTCGTCGGGGACGGGTTCCGCCAGCCCGGCTCGGCGTTCAAGCCGTTCAACTACCTGATCGGCATCGACGAAGGTGCCATGACGGCGGCCAGCCTGTTCATGGACGTCGGGGTTGATGTCGGGGGCGGCTACACGCCCCACGACTCCGACAACCTGGAGCGGGGCCCAGTGCGGCTGCGCAGTGCGCTGCAGTTCTCGCTCAACATCCCGTCCATCAAGGCGATGGCCATCAACAAGCCAGAACACGTCTTCAGCCGCGCCAAGGACTTCGGCCTGAGCTTCCGGGCCGACACAACCCAGGCGGGCCTGGCGCTGGCCGTCGGCGTGGAGGAGGTCCGCCCGGTCGACCTGGTCACCGGCTACGGCACCATCGCCAACGGCGGGCGGTACATCCCGCACACTGCCATCCTGCGGATCCAGGGGGCCGACGGGCACGACGTGGTGCCGCCGTATCAGCCGCCGGCCGGGCGCCAGGTGGTGAAGGCCGAGGCGGCCGCCATCATCACGGACATCCTCGCCGACAACACCGACAAGAACGTCAACCCGTTCTGGGGCAAGTTCGCCATCGTGGATGGCAAGAACCTCCGGCCGGCCACGCTCAAGACAGGCACCAACGACGATGCCAAGGACCTCAACGCCTACGGCTACATCGCGGCGCCCACCGACAAGGGGCGCGCCGCCGGGGAGTACGCCCTGGCCGTTGGCGCGTGGAACGGCAACAGCGACAACTCCCCCGTCTCAACCCCCGCCAAGCCCATCTTCTCGATCGATGTGTCCACCTATGTCTGGCAGGGTTTCCTGGCCGAGGCCAGCAAGGGCTGGACCATCAACGCGTTCCCCGACGCGCCGGGCCTGGAGCGCGTCGACGTCGACCCGTGGACCGGGCTCCGGGTGCCCGCGGGCGCCAAGTCCATCAGCGAGGTCTTCCTGCCCGGAACGGCACCCAAGCTCCAGGTGGGTGGCTCCGGCGGCGTGTGCGGCGACGCCGTGCTCGACAAGGTCGGCTTCGAATCACGCTTCCCGGCCTGGCTGGCCGCCGACCGCGACTGGGTGGCGCGGGCGCTCCAGGGCCCGGGCACCGCCGGAGGCGTCGCCAACAACCAGACCAGCTACTTCTACAACGGCTCGTTCAACCCATGGGGCAAGACCTGGGGCGCCCTCCTGAACGCCGAGCCGTGCGTGCCGACGACGCCCGAGCCGTCCCCAAGCTGCATCCCGTGGCCCACCCCGGGCCCGAGCGGTGTCATCTCGTCGTTCCCCGTGCCATCGCCCTCGGGCGTGGCGACCCCTGTGGGCTCCGCGCTCACCGCGGTGCCCTGCCCGACAACGCTGCCCAGCGGGTCGCCGTCCGCATCGCCGGGCGCCTCCGGCTCCGGCCTGCCCAGGAGTCCCTCGCCCGGGCCCAGCGGCACGGGCAAGCCCGGGCCAACGCCCACGCCCGTCCCCACGCCCGTCCCCACGCCCGTCCCCACGCCCGTCCCCACGCCGACACCCACGGCGGCGCCGGCGCCCACAGCCACGCCGCAGCCCAGCGTCTGATCCCCCTGCCCGCTACGGCGGGCAGGAGCCGTCCTAAGCCCGCTGTGTGATGTTCGCCGGTCCCAACCGACGCGCGGCGTCGACCCCATGCCTCCTCCAGGTCGCCGCGCAACAGATTCCTGATCGTGGGCGAAGCACACGCGCCACTGGAGACTAGAGCGAGAGCGGACCGCCGCCGCCACCACCGGCGAACACGCTGGCCGCGGCGAGCAACGTGAGCGCGAGCGGCAGGACTGCGCTGGCCGACAAGACCCGGCGACGAGCGAAGCGAGACATCTGATTCCCCCTGGTTTCTCCACACCCGACTGGCGCTGCCACGGCCCGGATGCTACGTTGGCACCATCCGTGAGTCATCTATTGGCAAACATGGCCGCGCGGGATGGGACTCCGCGTTCGCACGCGCAGTGGGGGCCGAGCTCAGACGAAGACGCGATGAGGCCGGCATCACTCAGAGCGAGCTGGGTGGCACGCTCAGCCGGGCGTTCATCTCCTCCGTGGAGCGGGGGCGCATCCTGCCCTCCCTGGCGGCGCTCCTGTTGCTCGCGGACAGGCTGGATCTCTCCCTCGACTCGTTCTTCGCTGGGGTTAACAACCACATGACCACGGCGTATACTTCGGCGCATGAACGTCGTGAAGACTCGCCATCGCGTCGTCGTTGACAACTCGGAGCTCGCCCGCACCATCGGCGGGCGCATCCGCCAGGCGCGGAAGTCCGCCGGGCTCACCCAGAGCCAACTCGCCGGCGACCGGTACACCAAGGCCTACATCAGCGCCCTGGAATCCGGCATCTCCAAGCCCTCCATGGCGGCGCTTGACTACCTCGCCCCACGTCTCGGCACCACCGCCGCCGAGATCCTCACGGACCCCGCCGCTGCCTGGTCGCGCCTGGAGGCGGACCTCGCGTTGGCCACCGGCGAGTGGGCCCGGGCCCTGGACGCGTACCACGGCCTCGCCGAGGGCGAGCAGGAGCGCGGCACCCGGGGCGAGCTCCTCACGGCGATCGCCGAGTGCCTGTGCAGGCTGGACCGGCCCGCGGAGGCGATCCGGCCGGCGTCGGAGGCTGCCGGCCTGCTGACCGAGCCGCGCTGGACAGACGCCCGGCTCCGCGCGGAGTACTGGCTAGCCTCGGCCCACCATGAGCAGGACAACCCGGACGAGGCGCGGTCCATCCTTCGTTCCGTTCTGGATCGCCTGCGCGCCACGCCGCGACCCGACCCGGACTTCACCACGCGCCTCCTCATTGGCCTAGCGATGGTGGAGGCCTACCAGGGCAAGACCTCGGCGGCCCTCGCCTACCTCGAGGAGGCGCGCACCGCCGCCGCGGCGCTCGACGACCGCCGGCGCGGGACGTTCCTGTCCACGGTGGCCATCGCGCAGCGAGAGGCCGGCGACCACGAGGGCGCCCTGCGCGCCGGCCTCCAGGCGCTCGCCCTCCTCCGCAGCGCGGATTCGGCGCTGGAAGCGGAGCTGATCGCCAACGACCTGGCCCTGACCTACCTCGCCGCGGGCAACGTCGAGCGGGCGCGGGCATTGGCCGAGGAGTCCCGCGCGGCCGCCGCCGCACGGGGCGACGAACGACAGGTCGCCATCCTGACGGACACGGCGTCGGTGATCGCCCTGGCCGCCGGAGACGCGGAGCAGGCGCTCTCGCTTGCACGAACGGCGATCGAGTTGGCGGAGCGCATCGCGCACCGGAAGACGCTGCTCGACGGCCTCGTCAGCGAGGCACGCGCCCTCGCGCGGCTCGGTCGCCACGACGAGGCGCTCGCCAGCTTTGAGCGGGCGACCCTGCTCTCGGAGGAGGCAGCCCCGGCGTCACGCCGGCGCGAGATCCTGTCCGCCTGGGCGGACAGCCTGGCGCAGCTCGGGCGCCACGACCAAGCGTATGCGCTCGCCCGGCGCGCACTCGCATCCGGCTGACCCAACCAGCCACAGGCATCGCGCCGTGTCAGGGCTGAGTCAGCCAAGTCGGCGGCCGACCCTGTCGCCGATCGGGCTCGACATCATCCTCGCCGCTAGCCAGGTGCCGCACGGGATTCGCCTGTCCGATCTCGCCGCGGTGATTGGCTCACTCGTGAGCTCGGTCCAGACTGGCCTGCGGGTCCTGACCGCCCATGGAATCATCCGGCGCTTCGGCGCCGCCGTCCCGCGCTATGGCATCACGGAAGCCCACCCGGCATGGGAGCAGATCGTCAACGTGGCGGCCGTGCTCCCGGAGCCAGCGCACGCCACGGCGATCATCGTCCGGGCCAACCCATCGGTCGCCTTCGCCGCGGTGGACGCCCACGGGTTCGTCATCGCCGTCGACGAGGGCATGGACGTGGAGGCGTACCAGCTTCTCGACCGCTACCTCGACCTGATCAGGTCCACCCGTCATCCAATGCCGGCCATCCTCCGCATCCCTGGCCTGGAGTTCGGGCGGCAGGTCGCGGTGGACCTGGGACTCCGCCAGCGCATGGTGTCAGCGGTCCCGCTGAACGGCCACCTGCCGCGGGCGCCAAGAGCCCCCGTCGCCCGCGGTGCGCCCCGAGTCGCGATCCGGTCCACGACCCAGCAACGGTCCGGCTCGGGCGTCTGACCCGGAGCCCGACAGGGCGGTCGGGGCGCCTCGCGCCCGGGCTGGCTGGGTCGCCGGGCGGCCCCGATCCATCTGTGGCGCCAAAACGCGAGGATCGGCGATGATATGGGGCATGCACGCTGAGCGTCCCATGCTCCAGGCTCGTCCCGCCGTGGCCGGCGCCCTCGCCGGGGCGGTCGGTGCCGTCGTCGCGCTCGGCACGGCAGAACTCCTCGCCGGCGTCCTGCCGGGAATCCCGTCGCTGGTCGCATCTGTCGGCCGCTGGATCATCGACAACCAGCCACCCGGCGCCAAGGACTTCATGGTGTCGCTCTTCGGCACCAACGACAAGGCGGTCCTCGAGCTGGTCATCGTGGCGGTGGCCTTCGGCATCGGCGCCCTGCTGGGCCTGGTCGCGCTGCGCAGCTTCCGGCTGACCTCGTACGCGTTCCTCGCCTTCGGGGCCGTTGGTTTCTTCGCCGCGCTGCGCGATCCGTCTGCGGTTCCAACCTTCGCCGTCCTGGCAGCGGCCACCGCGGTCGCGGCGGGCATCGGTGCCGTCTCGTGGCTCACCGGCCAGGGCCGTGACGCTCCGGGTCCCACGGGGGCGGTCGCGCCCAGCTGGTCGCGTCGAGGGTTCCTGGTCCGAACAGGGACGCTGGGCCTCACGGCGCTGGTGGCCGGCGGGTTGGGCCGGCGTTTGATCGTGGCCCGGGAGGAGACGCCGGGCGCACATCCCACCATCCCGCAACCGGGCGCCGTGGTGACGCTCCCTCCCGGCGCAGACCTTGCCATCCCGGACCTGACCCCGATCGTCGTCCCCAACGGCGAGTTCTACCGGATCGACACGGCCCTCATCGCTCCCAGCGTGGACGTCGCATCGTGGCAGTTGCGGGTCACGGGGAGGGTGGACCGGCCCGTGACGCTCAGGTTTGAAGAGCTGGTCGCCCTGCCGTTGATCGAGCAGTACGTGACCATCTCGTGCGTGTCCAACGAGGTCGGCGGGGACCTGGTCGGCAACGCCAAGTGGACCGGCGTCCGCCTGCGTGATGTGCTCAAGATGGCTGGCGTCCAGGCGGGCGCGACACAGCTCGTCGGCGAGTCAGTGGACGGCTTCACCGCCGGGATGCCCATGGCCTGGGTCATGGATCCCGCACGCGAACCCATGATCGCCGTGAAGATGAACGACGAGGCGCTGCCCAAGCCGCACGGCTACCCGGCCCGGCTGATCATCCCCGGCCTGTATGGCTATGTCTCGGCGACCAAGTGGCTCTCCGAGCTGCGGCTGACCACCATGGAGGCCGAGGACGGCTACTGGATCCCCCTCGGCTGGTCCAAGGAGGCACCCATCCTCACGCAGTCGCGCATCGACCTGCCCCGGCGCGGCACCAACCCGCGCGGCAAGCAGGCGATCGCCGGCATCGCCTGGGCGCCGGACCGGGGGATCTCCAAGGTGGAGGTGCAGGTGGACGGCGGTACCTGGCAGCTGGCCACGCTGTCGAAGCCCATCTCCAGCACCACCTGGGTCCAGTGGAAGCTGGACTGGGACCCCACGCAGGGCGACCACACCGTCGTCGTTCGTGCCACGGACGGCCTGGGGGTCACCCAGCCGGTGGACCGCACCCGACCGGACCCGGACGGCGCCCGCGGCTGGCACACGCGCCTGACGACCATCGCCTGACGGGCATCTGGCCGGCGGCGAACGGGGGCCACCCGCGGGCGGCCGGGACCCCGCGGGGCCGCTCGCCGGGAATCCGCTAGAGTCGGCCCATGACACGCCGGCGCTTCCTCTTCGATCCTCCTGACCGTTTCGTGGCGGGCACCGTTGGCATGCCCGGCCAGCGCACGTTCTTGCTCCAGGCCCGGGAGGGCCGGCGCATCGTCTCGGTGGTGCTGGAGAAGGCCCAGGTCGCCATCCTCGCTGACCGGCTGGAGCGACTGCTCGACGAGCTGTGGGAGGGTGGCCTGGCGGTCGCCGATCCGGCGGTGCTGCACGCGGATGACGAGGGGGACGCGGCGGACAGCCCGGGTCGCCTCGACGAACCGCTCAACGAGGCCTTTCGCGCGGCGGCGCTGACCCTGGGCTGGGACGCCGGCGCGCAGCGTGTGCTGGTCGAGGCCCGCTCCGAGGGCGCGGCCACGGACGAGGAGCTGGCCGAGCTGCTCGACGACGAGGATGAGGATGGCCCGGACCTGCTCCGCGTCAGGATGACAGCCGGGGCCGCGCGCGGGTTCGTCCGGGGCGCCATGGCCTTGGTCAACGCCGGCCGGCCGCCGTGCCCGCTGTGCGGACGGCCGCTGGACCCGCAGGGCCACATCTGCCCGCGCAAGAACGGCCACTACGTCAACTAGGGTCGCGCCAGTGCCCGAGCCCGCCCACACACCAGGCCCCGACGACGTTCCCGGCCCCAACTCGCCGCCGGATCCGGGCGGCTCCATGGTCGCGGACCTCCAAATCCTGGCCCAGGGAGGCCTGACGGTCATCGGACGCCTCGAGGGCTCCACCAACCACGCCATGCTGGTCCAGGTGGCCTGGCCTGGAAGGGCCTCGCTGGACGCCGTCTACAAGCCCACCGCGGGCGAGCGGCCGCTCCACGACTTCCCGAGCGGGACGCTCACCCGGCGCGAAGTCGCGGCGTGGCTGGTCTCCGAGGCCATCGGCTGGCGCATCGTGCCACCGACGGTGTTGCGCGACGGCCCGTTCGGTGAGGGCATGGTCCAGCGCTGGATCGACCCCGATCCCACGGTGGACGTGGTCGCGATGGTGATCGATGACGATCCGCGCCTGCGCCGGATGGCCGTCTTCGACGCAATCATCAACAACACCGACCGCAAGGGGAGCCACCTGCTGCCCGTCGCGGCCGAGCACGCCGACGGGCAGGCCAACGGGCACGCATCCGGCCACGCCGGCGGGCACGTCTATGGCGTTGACCACGGCGTCTGCTTCTCGCCCGTGCCCAAGCTCCGCACGGTGCTGTGGGGCTGGCGTGGCACGCCGCTGGCCGATGACGAGCTGGCGGGCGTCGAACTCGTCCGCGACGCGCTGACCGCGGGCCTCGGGGACGGGCTACGCGCCCTCCTCCACCCGACCGAGGTCGCGGCCACGCTGCGTCGGGCGGAGCGCCTCCTCCGCGAGCGCACCTTCCCCAACCCGCGACCGGACTGGCCGGCGGTTCCATTCCCGCCGTTCTGACCGGGAATCAAACCGCCGCGCCCGGAGGGCGCGGCGGTTCAGATGGGTCGAGGTGCAAGGCCGGCGGCGCCGGTCCCGGATCCCGCGCTAGGCGCGGACCTCCTGGCGCATGAACCGGATGTAGGCCGCCGCGAAGAGCACGGCCATGATCGCGACCAGCGCCACGATGTGCGGCCAGACCAGGAGCAGGCTCTGGTCCAGCGAGAGGAGCGACGGGATCTGCTGCTGCGCCTGGTCGTACTGGCCAAGCGTCCCCAGGGTGCCACCGGTGGAGGTGGCCCGCGGGTTGAGCAGGACGATCGACGCCTCCGTGTAGAGCGTCGTCGGCAACAGCCGGGTGACGAAGTCCTGGAGCTGTGCGACCTGCAGCTGCTCCTGGGCCGTGCCGTTGGCCGGCACCCGGATGAAGAAGGCGATGAACAGGTTGACGATGAACTTGCCGAAGACGACGAGCAGCAGCCAGCTGCCCAGGCCCATCAGCGCCGATGTGGCGGCCCGGCGGACGGCCACCGAGAGGAGCAGGCCCAGCGCCAGCCAGACGCCGACGTAGACGATCGTGACCACGACCCAGAGGCCCAGCCGGATCACCTCGCCCAGCGACGGCACGATGCCCAGCCGGATCATGCCAAACCCGGCGATGAAGATCATCACCGAGACCAGCACCAGGCTGATCACCGCGAGGGCGCCGGCAAACTTCCCGTTGATGATGTCGTCGCGGTAGATCGGCTGCGAGATCAGGCGGGGCAGGGTGCCCTGAGAGCGCTCGCCGTTGACGGCATCGAAGGCGAAGGCGATCCCCAGCAACGGGGCCGCGAGGCCCACGAAGGACTGGATGGTCACGTTCAGCTGGAAGATCGAGGAATCCTGGGCGCCGATCACCCACATGGCGAGGAAGACCGCCTGGGCGCCGCTGACCTGCGATGCCAGGTTGCGGATCTGCTCGGCGGCGAGGTAGAGCGGGATCCCGGCCGCGAGACCCAGCACGATCAGCAGGACGACGAACCGGGCGCTGGAGACGTGGTCGCCGATCTCCTTGCGACCGATCACCACCCAGCCGCGCGGAGGAATGGGCCGATCCAGCACCGGCACGCTGGCCGGTTCGGCGACAGGTGCGCTGGCTTCGGTCATGCGACGGCCCTCCCGCCTGCGGCCGGGCGATCCCCGGACGGTCGGTGCGAGCCGCTGGCCAGGCCGGCGGCGCGGACCGCCTTGGTGTAGATCTCGTCGAGCGACGCCACGACGGACCGGATGGACGTGAGATGCAGGCCCTCACGGGCGGAGACAGCCAGGACGGCCTCGCGGACCCGGATCGCCGACTCCGGGGGCCGGACCACGAGCGTCCACGGATCAAGCAGGCTGGTGGCGCGGCGAACCTCGGCGACGTCCTGGATGGCAGCCAGGAAGCCCGCCACGCGGTCGCTGGTCGCCGGGTCCGAGACACCTTCGAACGCCACCTCGACGTGGGCGTCGCCCTCGCCGAAGCGCGTCGCCAGCTCGGGAACGGTGCCGATCCCGACCAGCTTGCCTGCGGCGAAGATGCCCACCCGGTCGCAGACGGACTGGACCTGGGTGAGCAGGTGGCTGGACAGGAGCATGGTCACGCCCCGGTCGCGGACGAGGCCCCGGAGCATCTCCAGGATCTCGACCACACCGATGGGATCGATGGCGGTGGTTGGCTCGTCGAGGATCAGGACGGTGGGGTCCTTCACCAGCGCATCGGCGATGCCGAGTCGCTGGAGCATGCCCCGGGAGTACGTCCCGGCCCGGTCATCGGCCCGGTCCGACAGGCGGACCTGATCGAGGACCGTCTCGATCTTCTGCTCGGCGACCTGACCCTTGAGCCCGTTGAGCCGCGCCGTGTAGCGCAGGTTCTCGCGGCCGGTCATGTCGTCGTAGAAGCCGACCGCGTCGGGCAGGTAGCCGACGCGGCGCTTGACCTCCAGCGGATTGCGTGCCGGGTCAAACCCGACGACGCGGACCGCGCCGCTGGTGCGCTCGGTGAGCCCGAGCAGCATCAGGATGGTCGTGGTCTTGCCGGCGCCGTTGGCGCCCAGGAGCCCGAAGATCTCGCCGGCGCGGACCTCCAGGTCGAGGCCGTCGACGGCGTTGAGATCACCGTACTGCTTGGTAAGGGCCCGGGTCCGGATGGGCGGCTCGGTGCGGATCCGCCCGCTCCGTGACTCCGTTCGGCCGGCTCCGCTCACCGCCGCCCGTACCGCTGGAAGACCCACCACAGGCCCGCGGCGACGGCGACGATCAGCGCGACACCGACGATGCCCCACAGCGGGGACGTCTCGACAGTGATCCGGATGTCCTGGCTGGCCGTGATCTGGTCGTTGACCGACCGGAACGTCACGAGGTAGTCACCGGCGATCGCGTCCGGATCCGGGACGATCTTGGCGACGATGGTCTGCGTGGTGTTGGGGGCGATGGTGGGAACGATGGCCGGGTCGAACGTGACCTTCCAGCCGCTGGGGGCGGTGAAGTTGACCGTGACGTTCTTCAGCTCGGCGGTGCCGGTGTTGCCGATGACCAGGGACTGGTTGATGTTGCCGCCGGCGTTGCCGTGGTTGGTGAGCACCGAGTCAGGCGTGGTCAGCGTGGCGGAGTAGCTGCCGGTGATCTCGATGTTGAGCTTCTGGGTGAGCGTCTGAGTGCCCGCCTGGACGCTCACGTCCACCGCGTACTGGCCGGCCGTGGCCGTGGAGGATGGCCTGATCGTGATGGTGATCCCGTTGCTCGCGCTCGCCTTGACGATCGCGCTGGCGATCTGGGCCTGGCCGCCGATGGTGGCGTCGATGGTCCACCCGGTGGGGCCCGTGGCGCTGGCCGTGAAGGTGATGTCCGACGCGGAGTCGTTGCTGAGCGTCAGGTTGTAGACGTAGCTGGAGCTGGACGGGCCCTTGCGGTCCGTGATGTCCGTGGTCAGCGTGACGTTGCCCGCCGCCGTGGAGGAGACCGTGATCTCGATGGCCACGCTGGCCGTCTGGCCGGCTGCCGACGCCGTGACCGACATCTTGGTCGTGCCGTTGGCGGCCTTGGCGGGGATGGTGACGTCAAGCCGGGCGCTGGCCTGCGGGCCCTGAAGCGCACCGTTCGAGAGCGGGGCAGGGACCTCGGTCTGGACGGAGTTGACGATGTACCCGCCGCCATGCAGCGAGGCCTTCCAGTCCGTGGGTGTTCCGGCGACGGACAGGGCTACCTGCTGGAGGTCCGACGTCTTGATGGTGAGATCCAGGCTCACCTTGGCGCCCGGGGCGACCGTGATGGCCGGGTACGGCGTCGTGATGGTGAGCGTGCCCGCCGCGAGTGCGGACGGCGTCAGCGGCAGTAGTGCGACCAGGGCCATGCCGATGAGTGCCACGGCCCGACGCCATGCGGAACGCCGACCCAGAGCGCGTCGCCCGGTCGGGCTCGCGAAATGCTGCTGCGTGGTCCACGCGCTGGACTGATTCGCCACCGTCTCCTCCTGGATGCCAATTCGATTGGAGCGCCACACAGGGGGTCCTGGGGACTGCCCTTCTGCCGCGAGCACATTCTCCCCGGCGCGGACAGGACAAGCCTGACCGACGCCCTGAGTCGCGGCGCAAACGTAGGTGAGTTTGGCTGCAAATGCCCGGATCTGCAACCGGCCCCCGGTACCCGCCTGATTGCGAGATCGAAACGCCCCACGATCAAGACTGTCTGAAAGTACGGGGTGATTGACAGACCGGGCAAGAGCGCACATGCTGCCCACGAACTCCGTAGAGGATCGCTGGTCTGAGCACCAACGACTCGCTCTCGCGATCCCCGGAGGCCATACCGCTCCCGCATCGGCCACCATTGACGGCCATCGGGCGGATCAAGCACCGCGACGCCGGGCAGCATCAAGCCGGCTGACGCGCGGTTGGAAGGATTCTCACTCGCATGCTCACGCGTTCAATGACCACAACCCTGTCGGGCCGGGCGGCAGCCGCCCGCCGGCTGCGTCGCCGGGCCACCTCGCTCGACGGCCGTCTCTACTGCCACACCAACGGGTGCACCACGTACCTCGCAATCGACGTGGGTAGCGGCGTCGCCCGCTGTCCCGTGTGTGGCGCCACCCGCCGCATCGACTGACCCGTCGGCGGGCCGGGCCGACTCGCGGCCAGACCTGCCCGCCAAACCCGGTGCGCCCCGCGCCCTGGGTGCCAATCGACCGCGAGGCCCCTGCCTATGATGGGCGGGTGTCCGCCCTTCCCTTCGACCTGCTCGTCGCCCGGCGACGGCGCGCCCTCCGCACGCTGGTCGCGGGCGTGGCGCTGGGCAGCACCGGGCACATCGCGGCCGTCACGGTCGCCACCATCGTCGCCGAGGACCTGACCGGCACGACGGCCTGGAGCGGCGCACCGGGGGCCACCGTCGTCCTCGGCGCGGCCCTGGGCTCAACCGCCCTGTCGGCCGTGATGGCGCGCTACGGCCGACGCCGCGGCCTCGTGCTCGGCTACGCCATCGGCGTCCTCGGCGCCCTTGTCGCCACGCTGGCGGTGGTCACGCGCTCCTTCCCCCTGCTCCTCCTCGGCACCACGCTGATCGGCTTCGGCAACACGGCCAACCACCTCTCACGCTATGCGGCCGCGGATATGGCGCCGGCCGCCGGGCGCGCCGGCGCCATCAGCACCGTGGTCTGGGGAGCGACCGTTGGAGCGATCGTCGGCCCCAACCTGGTCGGCGGCGCCGGGGGCGTGGCCACATCGATGGGGTTGCCGGCGCTCGCCGGCGCGTACCTCGTCCCGATGCTATTCGTGACCACCGCGGGGCTGCTCTCGTTCCTGTTCCTGCGCCCGGACCCGTTCGAGCTGGCCGACGTCACGCCGGAACCGGCCGGCGGGGAAGCATCCGCACCGCTGAGCCAGATCCTCCGACGCCCGGCCGTGGCGGTCGCCCTGTGCACGCTGGTGCTGGCCCAGTCGGTGATGCTCCTGATCATGACGATCAGCCCCCTCCACATGGCGACCCACGGGCACGGGCTGGGGGTCGTCGGGTTCGTGATGAGTGCCCATACCTTCGGCATGTACGCGCTCTCCCCCGTCGCCGGCCGGCTGACCAACCGGTTCGGGAGCGTCCCGGTCATCCTGCTGGGGTCGGGCATCCTGGCCGTCGCGGCGGCGCTCTCCGCGGCCGCGCCGCCGGATGCGGCGGCACCGCTCTTCGTCGCGCTGTTCCTCCTGGGGTTCGGCTGGAACCTGGGCTTCGTCGCGGGCAGCACGTTGCTCAGCGGCGGCGTCTCGCGGGCCGACCGGACCCGGGTCCAGGGCCTGGCGGACACCTTCGTGTGGAGCACCGGGATCGTCGCCAGCCTGGGATCCGGGCTCGTCGCCGCCGGCGCCGGCTACTCGGCGCTGGGCCTTGGCGGGCTCGCGCTGGTGGCGTTGCTCGTGCTCGTGGTCTTCGGCGGGCGCGGGCGTGTCGGGGCGGCATGAGGCGATCGTCATGGGTCGTTCTCCCGTCAACGACCGGTCCCGTATGATCTGCCCATGACTCTCACGACTGCCCCCACGCGGGCCCTCGGGGCGCGTGACCCGCGTCTCGCGTCCTGGCGCGCGTTCGTCATCGCTCATGCCCGGGTCTGGCGCCGGCTCGACGAAGACCTTCGCGTGGAGCACGGCCTGTCGCTGTCCGAGTACGGGGCGCTCCTCCTCCTCGCCGAGTCACCGGAGCGCCGGTTGCGGATGCGCGGCCTCGCCGAGGACCTGCAGCTCAGCAAGAGCGGTGTCACCAGGCTGGTCGACCGGCTGGTCGGGGACGGGCTGGTCGAGCGCGAGCTGTGCACCACCGATGCCCGCGGCGCGGAGGCGGTGCTGACGGCGGTCGGCCTGGAGCGCCTCCGGACGGCGGCCCCCACCCACCTGCGTGGGATCCAGGAGTACTTCCTGGAATCGGTCACGGACGATGACCTCCCGATCGTGGAGCGCGCCATGTGCAGCGTCGCCGCGCGGCTGCCGGGCGGCCCCTTTGCCCGAGCCCCACGTGCTCGCGACGAGGAGCCGGGCGCCGGCGACACCAGCCCCTCGGGCGAGGCCTGCCCCTCCGGCTCCGCCCAGGAAGCTGCTCCGGGGAGCCGGGCCGGCGCGGGCTGACAGGGGCCGCGATGTCCGGCCCCGGCGGCTGCCTCACCGTCCGTCCCGCGGCATGACCGGTGATGGACCTGGTCGGCTCTTCCACGGCACCAGCGGGTTTGCCTATCCCGGCTGGGCGCCCGGCTTCTACCCGGACGGCCTTCGACCCGACCAGCTCCTGCCCGCCTATGCCGCACTCCTGCCCGCCTGTGAGCTGAACAACACGTACTACCGCTGGCCAACGACGGAGCGGGTCGCCGACTGGGCCGCGGCCACCCCGTCGGGGTTCCGGTTCACCGTCAAGGCGCAGCGGACGGCCTCGATCCGCGCGCTGGGTCCCGCGGCCCCCGCCGAAGTTGCCCGCCTGACCGCCCCCCTCGGCGCGTTCGGCGACCGACTGGGGTCCGTGCTCCTGCGCGTACCGGACGAGGTACAGCGCGCGGACGAACGGCTGGCCGCCTTCCTCGGCGCGTGGCCGCGCGCGGTGCCGCTGACCCTGGAGCTGCAGCACCCGTCGTGGCAGGCGGATGAGACGTTCGCGGCACTGCGCGAGCACGGCGTGGTGCTGTGCGCGACGGAGCTCCCCGAAGACGAAGAGCCGCCGACCATCCGCCTGACGGGCCGGTTCCTGTACCTACGGCTGCGCCGCCATGACTACAGCGGCATGGAGCTGGCGGCGTGGGCCGCGAGAATCGAGCCGTTCCTGGTCGCCGGGAGAGACGCCTACGTCTTCTTCCGGCACGATGCCGTGGGACGCGGCGCCGAGCTGGCGATGTCGCTGCGCGGAGAGATCGAGCGGCTGATCACCGCGCATGGGAGGGGCTGATGGAAGCCGGTACGGCTGCACGGACGATGGGGCCCGCCGCGCGACGGCCGCGCCGCGGCGTCGCCATCGTCACGGCCGTGGTCGCACTGGCCCTCGCCGGCTGCGGGTCGGCCATCCGATCGGAGGGGCCCTCCGCGCCCGCAACCGGCAGCGCGAGCCCCGGCGAGAGCTCGCCCCTGCCAGCATTGACCTCGCCCGGCTCCACGCCGTTGGCGACGGGCCCGGGCGGCACGGCATCCGTGCCGCCAACGAGCCCGGCCGCCTCGATCGTCGCCGCCGTGGGCGCCGCCCCGGCCGTGCAGGTCCAGCGAGTCGGATCGGTGCCTTCCGCGCTGGCCATCGCCAACGCCCACGACGGCAGCAACCGGATCTTCGTTGCCAGCCAGTCCGGCCAGGTCTGGGTGGTGATCAACGGCCAGCGCTCCACGAGCCCCGTCCTTGACATCGCGGAGCGGATCACGAGCGGTGGCGAGCGGGGCCTCCTTGGCCTGGCCTTCCATCCCCGCTTTCCCGGCGACCCACGGCTGTTCGTCGACTACACCGACCGGTCCGGCACCACCGTGGTGTCGTCCTTCGCCGTGGGCGGTGGCGGGAGTGGCCCCGTTGACCCGGCCAGCGAGCGGGTCCGGGTTCGGCAGGGCCAGCCGTATCCCAACCACAACGGGGGCGGCCTCGCTTTCGGCCCCGACGGGTTCCTCTACATCGCGCTGGGCGACGGTGGCAGCGGCGGCGACCCGCAGGGCAACGGCCAGCGTCTCGACACGCTCCTCGGCAAGATCCTGCGCATCGACGTCGACACCGCGTCCGGCGGGCGAACCTACGGCATCCCCACCAACAACCCCTTCGTGGCGCAGCCAACCGCGCGTCCCGAGATCTGGCTGACCGGCCTGCGCCACCCGTGGCGCTTCGGCTTTGACCGCGCCAGCGGTGACCTCTGGATCGGCGACGTTGGCCAGGACCGCTGGGAAGAGGTGGAGGTCTCGCGAGCCGGGTCGGGCGGGCTCAACTTCGGGTGGAACCGGACTGAGGGCTTCCACTGCTTTGCGCCCGCCAACGGCTGCGCAACGGACGGGCTGGCCCCACCGGTGGCCGAATACGCCCACGGGTCGCGCTGCTCGATCACGGGTGGGGTGGTCTACCGGGGGGCGGCCTACCCGTCGCTGGCTGGCCGCTACCTGTTTGCCGACTACTGCACGGGCGGGCTGTTCGCGATCACGTCGGCGGGCGATGGTCGGCGCGAGCCGCAAGTCGTGGGTCGCGTGACGCAGGGGATCAGCGCCTTCGGCGAAGACGAATCGGGCGAGCTCTACCTGGCCAACGTGGCCGAGGGCTGGCTGGGACGGATCTCCGCGACGAGCCCCTAGCGGGCTGGCGGCCTCGCCGCTAGATTCCGGTGATGCCATTCCGCGCCGATCCCTGGCTCCATGTCATCGCCGGCTGCATGTCCTCGGGCAAGACCGACGAACTGCTGCGCCTCCTGCGCCGGGCCGATATCGCCCGCCGGCGTGTCCTCCTGGTCCGCCCCGCGATCGACAACCGGACGCCCGGCGAGTTTGCCGAGAGCCGCAGCAAGGCCCGCTATCCCTCCGTGCTGGTCAACCGCGAGGAGCCGTCCGGCATCCTGGCCCTGGCCCGCGAACGGGACGCCGACCTGGTGGGCGTCGAGGAGGCGCAGTTCTTCGACGACCAGCTGGTGGACGTGGTCCTGGCCCTGCGGGACAGCGGCCGCCACGTGATCGCGAGCGGCCTCAACCTGGACTTTGCGGGCCGTCCATTCGGCCCGATGCCGCTCCTGCTGGCACACGCCGACCAGGTGACCACGCTGAGCGCGATCTGCGTGGTGTGCGGCGATGTCGCCACGCGGACGCAGCGCCTGGTGGGTGGGCGGCCCGCGGCCGTCGACGACCCGCTGGTGGTGATCGGCGGGTACGACCACGGTGCGATGGAGACCTACGAGGCTCGCTGCCTGCGCCATCACGAGGTGGCCGCACCGCACGGGGTGACGATGGTGCCGGGCCGCGGAACGGGCGAGGTTCCGTCGTCGCCCGGTGTCGGCGTGGAGCGAAGCGAGGCAGGCTGAGGGCGGGGCACTCAGGGCGGCGGATCCATCGGCCCCAGCGGGGCCAGCGGACACAGCGGCCCCGGCGGGACGACCGGGGTCGCGGGTCGCCGGGCGGAGGTGATCTACGCGGCAGCCGCAGGCGTCTGACCTCGCGGCACAACGGGCACTGACGGGCGGAGGAAGAGGAACAGGATCCCGGCCAGGTAGGTCACGTGGACGACGAGCGTGGTCACCTCCGGGGTGGACGTGTAGCCGAAGATGGCGCCCAGGAACTGGCCGATCCCCGTCTCGTGCGACAGGACCCGGCTGATGTCGAAGGCGGTGGCCGTCCCAATCCCGATCGCGCCGATCTCGATGAACTCGTGGACGCCATGGGAGACGAGGCCGGCGGCCACGAAGATCAGCGCGATGCCCGTCCAGCGGAAGAAGAGCCCCAGGTTGATGCGGCGGCTGCCCGAGTAGAAGAGGTACCCGAGCACGCCGGCCCCGGCGATTCCGGCAAGCGCCCCCAGCAGCACGCTGCCCGCGCCCGCGTCGGCCGACTGCGCCTGACCCACGAGGAAGATGGAGCTCTCCAGCCCCTCGCGGATGACGGCAGTGAACGCGAGGAGCGACAAGCCCCAGGCCGACCCTGTGCCGAGCGCTCGATCGACCGCGACGCGCAGCTCACCGCTGGCCCGGGCCGCCTGGCGACGCATCCAGAAGAGCATCCAGGTGACGACGGCGGCCGCGATGAGCAGCGTCGTGCCCTCGAAGATCTGCTCGTACGGCTCCTGCAGCTCGCCCACGGTCTGGTAGATCGCCACGCCGACGATGAGGCTGACGAGGGCGGCGCCAAGCGCGCCAAGCCAGACCTTCGGCGCATGTGCGCTGTTACCGGTCCGGGCCAGGTAGGCCAGCACGATCGCGAGGATGAGCGCGGCTTCCACGCCTTCCCGGAGTCCGGTCAGCGCCCCACCCGCAAATGAGCCAACGTCCATGACCTGCTCCTCGTTCCCGGCGATGGTCGTCGCCGCCGTGACGCAGATCGTAGTAGTCCTTGGCCTCATTGGTCAAGCGTGCCTGACTGCGTGGCACATGGCGCCCTTCACTCGGGCGGCACGGGGCAGCGGGCCTCCGGGCCCGTGCGGCGATGTCGTTGGCCCGGCGTGCCGGGCGCCGTGCGCCAGCGGGTGGCGCCGGCGAGGGCGCCGGCTAGAGCGCCAGCGGGTCCAGCTTCTCGGGGTCGATCCCCAGGTCCAGGATCGCCTGGGCAGCCCGGTCGGCCGTCACGCCGCCGCAGCGGGCCAGCTCAACGATGGCCGCGGCCGCGATATGGGCCGGATCAACCTCGAACAGCGCGCGCAGGGCGGGGCGGTCGTCGCTCCGGCCAAAGCCGTCCGTGCCGAGCGACACGTATGAGCGCGGCAGCCAGCGCGCGATCATGTCCGGCACGCTCTTGAGCCAGTCCGTGGCCGCGATCACCGGGCGACCGTCATCGGGGAGCTGCTCGGCAACGTACGGGACGCGGGCCGGCTGGTCCGGGTGCAGCCGGTTCCAACGCTCCGCCGCCAGCGCGTCACGTCGCAGGAGGGCGAAGGACGGCGCGGACCACACCTCGGCGGCGATCCCCAGCTTCTCCGCCAGCAGATCGGCGGCCGCCAGGACCTGCTGGAAGATGGAGCCCGAGCCCAGGAGGCGAACGGCCGGGGCATCCGGGCCAAGATCCGGGGCCGCGCGGAACCGGTAGAGGCCGCGCAGGATCCCCTCGTCGACATTCTCCGGCTTGGGCGCCTGCAGGTAGTTCTCGTTGTACAGCGTGACGTAGTAGAAGACGTCCTCGCCCCGGTTGTACATGCGCTCGATGCCGTCGCGGACCACGACCGCCAGCTCATAGGCGAAGGCCGGGTCGTAGGGGCGGCAGGCCGGGACCGTCGAGGCGAGCACGTGGCTGTGGCCGTCGTCGTGCTGGAGCCCCTCGCCCGAGAGCGTCGTCCGCCCCGCCGTCCCACCCATCAGGAAGCCCCGTCCGCGGGCGTCGGCGAAGGCCCAGATCTGGTCGCCGGTCCGCTGGAAGCCGAACATCGAGTAGAAGATGTAGAACGGGATCATCGGGAAGGCGTGCGTGGCGTACGACGTGCCGGCCGCCTGGAGGCTGGCCATGCTGCCCGCCTCGCTGATCCCCTCCTCCAGCACCTGCCCGTCGCGCGCCTCCCGGTACTTGAGGACCAGCTCGCTGTCGACCGGCTCGTAGACCTGGCCCAGCGACGAATAGATGCCCACCTCGTTGAAGAGCGGATCCATGCCGAACGTGCGCGCCTCGTCCGGGATGATCGGGACGATGCGCGGCCCAAGCTCCGGGTCCCGGATCAGGTTGCGGAGGAGCCGCGTGAAGACCATGGTGGTGGAGACGGCCGTGGTGCTACCCGTCGCGAATTCGTCGTCGATGGTGCGTGCGGGCACGGGCAGCGGCTTGGAGCGGACCACGCGCCTGGGCAGCGGGCCGCCGAGGGCGCGCCGGCGCTCGGCGAGGTACTCCACCTCCTCCGAGCCGGGACCCGGGTGGTAGTACGGCGCTTCCTTGAGCTTGCTGTCCGGGATGGGCAGCTCCAGGCGATCGCGGAAGACCCGCAGCTCGGTCTCGGTGAGCTTCTTGGCCTGGTGGGCGATGTTGCGCCCCTCGGCACCCGCGCCCAGCGTCCAGCCCTTGACCGTCTTGGCGAGGATGACCGTGGGCGCGCCCTTCATCTCCGTGGCCGCCTTGTAGGCCGCGTAGACCTTCCGATAGTCGTGGCCGCCCCGGCGAAGCTTGGCCAGGTCGTCATCCGAGAGGTGCTCCACGAGGCGACCAAGGCGTCGGTCCGGGCCAAAGAAGTGGGAGCGGATGTAGGCCCCGCCGGCGACGGTGAACTTCTGGAACTCGCCGTCGACCGTCTCGTTCATCTTCTCGAGCAGCACGCCGTCGACGTCGCGCGCCAGGAGCTGGTCCCAGTCGCGCGACCAGATGACCTTGATCACGTTCCAGCCGGAGCCGCGGAAGACCGCCTCCAGCTCCTGGATGATCTTGCCGTTGCCACGGACGGGCCCGTCCAGGCGCTGCAGGTTGCAGTTCACGACGAAGGTGAGGTTGTCGAGTCCCTCGCGGGCCGCCACGTGCAGCGCGCCGAGCGCTTCGGGCTCGTCGCTCTCACCGTCGCCCATGAACGCCCACACCCGGGAGCCGGACGTGTCGAGCAGCCCCCGGTTCTCGAGGTAGCGGTTGTAGCGCGCCTGGTAGATGGCGCTGATGGGCCCGATGCCCATGGAGACCGTGGGGAACTCCCAGAAGTCCGGCATGGTGCGCGGATGCGGGTACGAGGGAAGTCCCTGGCCGGGCACGGCCTCGCGCCGGAAGTTGTCGAGCTGCGCCTCGCTGAGCCGGCCCTCCAGGAACGCCCGGGCGTAGATGCCCGGCGCGGCGTGGCCCTGGTAGAAGACCTGGTCCCCGGAGCCGGTGCCGTCCTTGCCGCGGAAGAAGTGGTTGAAGCCCACCTCGTACAGCGAGGCCGCGGAGGCGTAGGTAGCCAGGTGGCCGCCGATCCCCGGTGCGTTGGTGTTGGCGCGCAGGACCATGGCCACCGCGTTCCAGCGGATGATCCGACGGATGCGGTGCTCGAGCCCTTCGTCGCCCGGGAAGACGGGCTCCTGCTCGGGGCTGATCGTGTTGATGTAGCGCGTGTGCGTCAGCTGCGGGACGCCGACCCGCAGCTGGCGGGAGCGCTTGAGCAGCTTGTAGAGGAGGAATCGCGCGCGTGCCTCGCCCTCTCGGGCGACCACGTCATCCAGCGAGTCCATCCACTCGGCCGTCTCCACGGAATCCGTGTCCGGAAGCTGGCGCTTGAACTCCTCGAAGTACATCGGCACGGGATCTGCTCCACTGGCCGTCGGGACGCGGCGCACTTGGCGGCGGCTCGTCGCCAGTGGCGACGGGCCGACCGTGGCCCCCCGATGGGGCGCGGCTGCGACGTTGGACGGACGGCCCTGTTGCTCCCCATCTGGGCGACGGGTCGGGTTGCTGGCGGGAAGCGTAGCCCATCGTGGCAACCGTCGCCGATGCCGGACCGGTTGGGATGACCGGCCCGATGCGCTAGAGTCGGCGCATGCAGCGGTACGACCCCCAGACGGCCCTGATCGTCGTCGACATGCAGAACGACTTCGCGGACCCGGTCGGCGGCCTCCCCGTGAAGGGCGGCGACGAGATCGTGGAGCTCATCAACCGCAAGGCTTGGCGTGCGATCCGGGCCGGGTCGTTCGTCGTCTACACGCAGGACTGGCATCCGGAGTCCACGGCGCACTTCGCAAAGGACGGCGGCCTCTGGCCGGTCCACTGCGTGGCGGGGACCTGGGGTGCCGCGTTCCACCCGGGTCTAGAGGTCGTGGGCCCCTCGGTGAAGAAGGGCACCAACGGCGAGGACGGCTACTCCGGCTTCACCATGCGCGACCCGGTCACCGGCGAGACCATCCCGACGGAGCTGGAGGCGCTCCTGCGCATCCGCGGAATCGAGCGCGTGAGGATCTGCGGCCTGGCCACGGACTACTGCGTCAAGGCCACGGCGCTCGACGCGGCCCGGCTGGGCTTCGCGACCACCGTCCTGGCGGACGCCATCGCGGCGGTTGACCTGCAGCCGCGCGACGGCGAGGCCGCGATCGACGAGCTGCGGGCCGCTGACATCGTCGTCCAGCGCACGAAGCCCGACTGAGCCTCTCGGCCGGTCGCCCTGAACGGCCTGGGCCGGTCCCGGCCACACCCGTCCAGCCCCGGTCCCCCGGCAGCGAGGCAAGCGATGGACCTCCACCTGGTCGATGCCACCTATGAGCTCTTCCGGGCGCACTTCTCGCCGCGCCCCCCGGTCTACGGGCGAGACCGCGTGCTGCTGTCCGGCGTCTCGGGCCTGGTCGAGCAACTCCTGGTCCTCCTGCGCGACGAGGGCGCGACCCACGTCGGGTGCGCCACCGACCAGGTGATCCGGTCGTTCCGGAACGACCTGTACCCGGACTACAAGACCGATGCGGGGGTGCCCCCCGAGCTCCTGGCGCAGTTCCCCATCGCCGAGGAGGCGATCGAGGCCCTCGGGCTCGTCTTGTGGGCCATGGTCGAGTTCGAGGCCGACGACGCCATTGCTGCGGCGGCCGTCCGCTTCGGCGACCAGCCAGGGGTGGACCGGGTCGTGGTCTGCACGCCAGACAAGGACATGGCCCAGCTGGTCCGGGGCGGCAAGGTGGTCCTCTGGGATCGGCGGCGGCAGGTCGTCTACGACGACGAAGGCGTCCGGGCCAAGTGGGGCGTGCCCCCGGCCTCCATCCCCGACTGGCTCGCACTGGTCGGCGACGCCGCCGATGGCTTTCCCGGCCTCCCCGGCTGGGGCGCCAAGTCGGCGGCCGCCGTGCTGGCGGCGTACGGCTCGCTGGAGGCGATCCCGGAGCGCCCCACCGACTGGGAGGTGCCCGGCCTGCGGGGCGCGGTCACCCTCTCGGCCACGCTGCGTCAACAGTGGAGCGGCGCGCTGCTCTACCGCGACCTCGCCCGGCTTCGGACGGCGGCGGACGGCGTACCAATCCCGCAGCAGACACCCGAGGAGCTGCGCTGGCAGGGGGCGCCGCGCGATCACTGGGTGGCGTTCTGCGATCGCTGGGGGCTGGGTCGGCTCCGGGACCGGCCGCACCGCTGGCGGGACGAGGGCTAGCCGCGGTCTCCGCGGACCAAGGCCAGGAACTGCCCGTGGCCCGTGGGCGGCGCGGCGAGCACGCTGATGCTCCGGGTCGGGTGGCCCAGGTTGAACCACGGCCCGCCGGCCAGGTCCGTGACCGCGGCGCCGCCGGCCTCCGCGATCAGCCCCGCCGCGGCGATGTCCCAGAGCGACAGGCCGCCCTCCTGGACGAAGCCATCAAACCGGCCGTGGGCGACGTACGCAAGCGCCAGCGCCGCCGAGCCCATGTTCCGGACGGCGCGCACGGCCTTCATGACCGAGGCGCTCCTGCGGCCGGACGCCCGGCCGTTGAGCCAGAGCGACACGACGTAGTCATTCAGCGCGGGCTTGGCGGGCGTCCGGATCGCCCGGCCGTTCAGGTAGGCGGGCCCGCCGGCGACCGCGGCGAACGTCTCTGCCCGGATGGGGTCATGAACCACGCCCAGGCTGGGGACGCCGTCGAGCACCATGGCGATGGAAACGCAGAAGTACGGCACGCCGTTGGCGTAGTTGATGGTGCCGTCCAGGGGGTCGACGATCCAGAGACGGCCAACGCCCGAGGTGGCCTGGCCGCCGCGCCCGTCGTGCCCGCCGGTCTCCTCGGCCAGGATGGCGTCGCCCGGCCCGTGGGCGCGGATGGCGTCCAGGATCAGCGCTTCCGAGAGGTGGTCCACCTCCGTGACGACGTCCTTGGTGCCCTTGTAGTCCACGCGCTCCACGCGCTCGTAACGCTCCGCAAGGATGCGGCCTGCGCGCTCGGCCAGGTCGGTGGCGAAGGCGAGGTCGGCGGACAGGGTCGGCGAGGGACCGGCGTGGCTGGCTTGCTCGCTCACGGGGCCGAGCATTGGACGTCGAGGAGCCGGGGCGTGCCGCCGAGCTGTGTGACCTGGCTGGTGAACGTCACGGTCTGGCCGGCGTCGATCCGGGGGCTCTGGGCATAGCCGTTGGCGCCGCCGTAGCGAGCCACCGGATCGTTGAGCACACATGTGGTGGCGCCCGCGCTGGTGCCCTGGTTGGTGACCATGAGGGTCACGGCCAGGCCGTCACCAGAGGCGGCGACCGTCACGAGATCACCCTTGAAGGGCCCAACGCCCACGAAGGCCAGCCTGCCCGCGACGGCCATGAGGATGACGGCGATCGCGATGCCCAGGAAGGCCGTGCCGTGCACCTGCGACGACGCCGGATCTGCGAGGCCGAGGGGGTTGCACTCGTCGCACAGGGCGACGTCGATGGCGACTGGGGCGCCGCACCGGACGCAGCCGTGGGTCACGGGCGCCTCCCCCGCGTCAGGCGGGATGGCGGCCTTGGCCGGGTCACCGGCGGGACTGGTCACGGGCGCGCGGCTGCTAGACATCGGAGGCCCAATGGTCGCACGAACGGCCGCAGGTGGCCCGCCGTCGGTGGCGAGCTCGCCGACTCAGCCCGCGAGTCGGCGTCGGTTCAGGATTGGACCGGATCGGGCCGTCGAACCCGCAGTCACGTCCGCGGACTTCGCCCGCCGTCCCGCACTGTCATCCGCGCCGCCAGCCGTTTCTCGCAATTCCCGTGGGGTGAGGAGTACGGATGATCGGGACGTCACGCTGGCCGGCCCGCTCGGCTGCCACGGCGAGATTCATGCCGGCGCACGCTCGCGTCGGCACATTCCGGAGGCGCGGCGACTCGGGTGCGGGGCGGCAACCCGCGTAGTCCTCACCGGGTGTGAATAGCGCGGCGAGTTCGCTGGCAGGAACCTGACGTTGCCCGCGGCGACGTTACCCGTCGGCTGCGGCGGTGACGAGCGCATCCACGTCGGCGGGGGTGCGGGGCATGAGGATCACGCCGTCGGCGCCGGCGGCCAGCCAGCGGGCGAGCTCCTGCGTGGGATTGGTGGCCCAAGGTGTGCCGACGATGTTGTCGCGGCCGGCGCGGCCTTCGGGCATGCCGACGAGAACCTCCTGGCTGGCGCGGTCCCGGCCGGCGGCGGCGAGAGCGTCCCGGTAGGCGGGCAGCAGGCGTTCGAAGGAGACCGAGGCCGCCGCCCAGCCATCGGCCGCGCGGGCGGCGAGCCGGACGCCGGCGGGTGATTGGGCCCCCACCAGGATCGGCGGGGCGGGGTTGGGCGCGGGCAGCTGCCGCGCGTCGCGGAGTGGGGCGACCGCCCCGGCCTCACGGGAGACCGCCTCCCCGGACCACAACGCGCGGATCGTGGCGATGGTCTCCTCGAGGAGCGCGGCCCGCTCCCCCGCCGGCGGGAACGGAATCCCAAGCGCCTGATGCTCGCCCGGAAACCCGCCGATCCCCATCCCCAGCACCAGCCGCCCGCCGGCGATCGCCTGGACCGTGGCCGCCGCCTTGGCGAGGAGCGCCGGGTGGCGCTTGGTGACGTCGAGGACCAGGCTGCCCACCCGGACTCGCGACGTCCGCGCCGCGGCTGCCGCGAGCATCGTCCAGGCCTCCAGCACCGGCAGCGTGCCGGCGCCGCGCGGCATCAGGTGGTCCCAGCACCAGATCCCGTCGTAGCCGGCCGCCTCCAGGCGGACCGCCGCATCCAGGAACCAGCCCGCGTCGGCGCCGATCGTGGGCAGGCAGACGCCGATCGGCAGCCGGCCGGCCATGGGCGGCCCCTAGAGCCCCGTCTCGAAGATGCGGATGTCCTCCGGCGTGGCCGTCCCGCCGTCGCCCCGGGTGAAGGCCAGGGCGTCCCGGGTCCCCAGCGCGTCAAGATCTGCCGGGAAGCGGGCGATCATCCCCAGGACCACCGTCCGGATCCGCGCCGAGTTCTTCTCGAAGACCTCGATGACGCTGTGGGCGTTGACCGCCTCGGTCCCCTCGATGACCCCGGCGTCGTAGTCCGTGATCAGCGAGATGTTGACCACCGCCATGCCCAGCTCCCGGCACAGGTAGGCCTCGGGGTACTGGGTCATGTTGATGACCTCCCAGCCCGCCGAAGAGAACCAGCGCGATTCCGCCTTGGTGGAGAAGCGCGGGCCCTGGATGACCACCACGGTCCCCGCCCGGTGAAGGGTGATTCCCTGCTCCTCGATCACCTGGGCGGCGATCTCGCGGAGCGTCGGGTCGTAGATCTCGGCCGAGGAGACGTGCGAGACGATGGGCCCGTCGAAGAACGTGTCCGCCCGCCCGTTGGTGCGGTCGACGAACTGGTCGCAGGTCACGAAGTCGCCGGGCTTGACGTGCGCCTGGAGGGAGCCAGCGGCGCACGGCGAGATGATCGCCTTGACGCCCAGGGCCTTCATGCCCCACACGTTGGCGCGGTAGTTGACCTTGTGGGGCGGCAGCGTGTGGCGGCGCCCGTGGCGGGGCAGGAAGGCAACGCGCCGGCCCGCGACCGTGGCCAGGAAGTAGCTGTCCGAGGGCGCCCCGTATGGGGTGTCCACCTTGACTTCACGCACCTCGTCGAGGAGGGAATAGAAGCCCGACCCCCCGAACACCCCAATCTCCGCGTGATCCGCCACCGACATCTCCCCTGTGCTTCCGAGCGCGGTCGTCGCGGCGCTCGGACCGATTCTAGCCCGCGCGCCGGGGCGTACCATCCGGACATGAGCGACACCACCCGGGAGGCCGCCGCGCCGGCCGTCCTGTCCGAGCCGGTCCGCCGATTCCTGGCGGCCCCGCACACCGCCGCCGTCGCCACCATCGGTGCCGACGGCGCCCCGCACCAGACCTTTGTCTGGTACGCGCTGGAGCCCGACGGCGCGATCCTGCTCAACTCCCTGGTGGGCCGCCGCTGGCCCGCGGAGCTCCAGCGGGACGGCCGCGCCGCCCTGGCCATCGCCAACGTGGCCAACCAGCTCAGCTGGGTCGGCATCAGCGCCGAGGTCGTCTCGGTGGACCATGACCGGGAGCGGGCCCTGGCGGACATCCTCGCGCTCGCCCACCGCTACCAGGAGCATCCGACGGAGGAGTACCTCGACGGCTTCCGGAGCCAGCTCCGGATCACGTTTCGCCTCCGGATCACCCGCCTCCACGATCACCTGCGGGCGCCCGACCTGTGACCGCCGCGGGGCGCGTCGTCGCCCTGGCCGGCGGAGTCGGCGGCTCGAAGCTCGCGGACGGCCTGCAGGTGCTCCTCGGGGACCGGCTGACCGTCATCGTCAACACCGCGGACGACACGGAGCGCCACGGCCTCCTGGTCTCGCCCGACCACGACACCGTCATGTACACCCTGGCAGGGCTCGCCAACGAGGAGCAGGGCTGGGGCCTGCGTGGCGAGACGTGGGCCACCTCCGCCATGCTCGAGCGGCTGGGCGAGGAGACATGGTTCCGCCTGGGGGACCAGGACCTGGGGGTCCACATCGCCCGCACGCGCCGGCTGCGCGCCGGCGAGCGACCCACGGCGGTCGCGCTCCATCTGCAGCGCTCGCTGGGCGTCACGGCCACCATCCTGCCCATGACCGACGCGTCGGTGCGGACCAGGGTGCGCACCGACCAGGGCTGGCTGGATTTCCAGGAGTACTTCGTCCATCGCCACCAGGAGCCAGCCGTCCTCGAGCTGGAGCTGGCAGGCATTGGGACGGCCGACGCGACGCCGGAGGTGCTCGCCGCGCTGGACGGAGCGGACCTGATCGTCATCGGGCCATCCAACCCGCTCGTCTCGATCGGGCCGATCCTGGCCGTCGGCGGGATGCGGGAGGCCATCGCCCGGGCCCGGGCACGCGGCGTCACGGTGGTGGCGGTCTCCGGGATCATCGGCGGCAAGGCGGTCCGCGGACCGGCGGACCGGATGCTCACCTCGCTGGGGCACGACCCGTCGGCGCTGGGCGTCGCGCGCCTGTACGGCGACGTCGCCTCGGTGTTCGTGCTCGATCGCGTCGACGAGGCGCTCGCGCCCGGCGTGGCGTCGCTCGGCCTCCGGCCGGTGATCCTCGACACGCTGATGGCCGATCGGGCGGGGCGCTCCCGGTTGGCCGGCGAAGTCCTGGCCTCGGTCGGCTAGGATCCCAACCATGGCAGAGCACGCAGCCGGCAGCTGGGGTCGGGCAGACACGTGGGTGGTCGTGCCCCTGCGCGGCCTGGAGGCCGCCAAGTCACGGCTGGGCGGTCAGCTCGACGCGGAGGAACGGCTCGACCTGGTCACGGGGTTGCTGGAACGCACCCTGGCGGCGGCCACCGGCTGCGGCGGGGTGGACCGCGTGCTCCTGGTCAGCCCGGATCCCGCCGCGTTGGAGCTGGGTGCCAGCATCGGCGTCGAGACGATCCGGGAGCCCGGCCGCGGCCTCAATGCGGCCCTGCGTGCCGCCCGTGATCACGCCGTCGCCCATGGCGCGACCACGCTCCTGGTGCTTCCTGCCGACCTGCCGCGCGTCAGCCCGGAGGCGATCGGCCACGTCATCGCCGCAGCAGACGCGCTCCGCGACGGAACCCGTCACGTGGTGGCGATGGTCCCGGACCGCCACGGCGGCGGCACCAACGCCCTGCTGCTGAGCCCGCCGGACGCCATCCCGTTCACCTTCGGGCCCGGCAGCGCCATCGCCCATCGCGCGGCGGCGATCGCGGCGGGCACCGCGCTCGTGGAGCTCGACGGGGAGCTCACCCTGGACGTGGATACCCCGGATGACCTGCTCCTCGCCGAGGTCGCGCTCTCGCCGGCGGAGCACGTGGGCGCCCGACACCACGGGACCGTCATCCCCCTGGCCGGGTCGCCCTCGCCATCCCGCGTGGAGATCGTGGCGCTCGACGGCATCCCCGAGATCCGGCCCGGCGACGACCTCGCCGCGCTGATCATCGCGGCGTTGCAAGGCAGCCCGGGTCTCCTCCCGCTGCGCGACGACGACGTCCTGGTGGTGACCCAGAAAGTGGTCTCCAAGGCCGAGGGCGCCATGGTGGACCTGACCACGGTGCAGCCCCGTCCGGAGGCCACCGAGTTCGCGGCCCGCTGGGACCGCGACGCCCGGCAGGTGGAGGTGGTGCTGCGCGAGGCGGTGCGCGTCGTCCGCATGGCCAACGGCGTGATCATCACCGAGACACCCCACGGCTTCGTGTGCGCCAACGGCGGCATCGACGCGTCGAACCTGGGCCCCGGCTCGGGCAGCGTCGTCACGCTGCTCCCCGTGGACGCGGATGCATCCGCCCGCGGGATCCGGACCGCCGTCCGCGAGCGGCTCGGCCGGGACGTGCCGGTGATCGTGTCCGACTCGTTCGGCCGACCGTGGCGGTGGGGCATCGTGGACGTGGCCATCGGGGTCTCCGGCCTGGAGCCGCTGGAGGACCTGCGCGGGTTCCCGGACCACGACGGGCGCGTCATGCGCTCCACGGTCCGCGCCGTCGCGGACGAGCTGGCCTCCGCGGCGGAGCTGGCGCTGGGCAAGTCGGCCGGCCGCCCGGTCGCGGTCATCCGGGGCGCGGCGTTTGCCCGCGGCGAGACGGCGATCCGGGACGCGCTGATCCCGGGGGAGATGGACCTCTTCCGTTGAGGCGCGCGGCGGCGCCAACCGCCACCCGACCGACGCACGTCGGACCGACAATGGGTAGCCTGATGGCCTCGCCCTGCAGCACGGATCGGTGATGAAGCTCGGACTCCAGATCCCGCGGTTCACCTGGCCCGGCGGCGACGCCGCGATCGCCCCCGAGCTGGCCCGGATCGTCCGGACCGCGGAGGAGGTCGGCTTCGATTCCGTCTGGGTGATGGACCACTTCTTCCAGTTGCGGGGCGTCGGCGCGGTGGAAGAGCCCATGCTCGAGGGCTGGACAACCCTGGGCTGGATGGCGGCGATCACCACCCGTGTCGAGCTGGGGCTCATGGTGGGCGGCGTCCACTACCGCCAGGCCCCGCTCTGGGTGAAGGCCGCGACCACCCTCGATGTGCTCTCCGGCGGCCGCGCCTGGCTGGGCATCGGCGCCGCCTGGAACCAGGAGGAGTCCGAGGGGCTGGGTTTCCCGTTCCCCAGCCTCGGCGAGCGCTTCGAGCAGCTGGAGGAGACCCTGGCCTACGCCCACCAGATGTGGTCGGGCGAGCACGGGACGGGCGGAACGTTCGAAGGCCGCCACATCCACGCGACGCGCCTGCTCAACGCACCCCAGTCGATCCGGCGGCCCAGGCCGCCGATCATGATCGGCGGGGGTGGCGAGCGGAAGACGCTCCGCCTGGTCGCCCAGTACGGGGATGCGTGCAACATCTTCGGGACGCCCGAGAAGCTTCGCCAGAAGTACGCGGTGCTGCGCGAGCACTGCGAGCGGCTGGGCCGCCCGTACGACGAGATCGAGCGGAGCACGCTCCAGACCGTCCGCCTGCACCCCAACGAACAGGGTCCGGTGGAGACGCCCGCGCAGACCGTGGACCGCTTCGGCGAGCTGGCCAACGCGGGCGCCCAGACGATCATCTTCAACGTCCGCGACGTCTGGCGTCCCGGCGCCCTGGAGATCATCGGCAGCGAGATCCTCCCCCACCTCCAGGCGCTGTAGGCGGCGCGCCGGGTGCGTCCATATACCCCCAGGGGGTATACAACCCGCCGTGATACGATGGCGTGCGACCGGACCGCCCATCCCTCCCGACCCATTGGGGCCCACGACCGAATGACCGACAAGCCCACCACCCCCACCCCCTCCAGCCCGGCCGCGCCCGGGGCAGCCGCGGCGCCCGAGGCGCCAGCGTCGCCCGGGGCGCCCGCCACGGGCGGCTTCGGGTCGGGCGGCTTCAGCTTCGCGATCGACTTCTCCGGCGATGCCGGGGCGGGAGCCGGCGCGGGCGTGGCTCTTGGCCAGGCGGCCCCGATCACCGCACCCGGGGGGCCCGCCGACGGCGCCGGCGGCCATGACGGGTCCGTGTCAAAGGTCGTGATCGTGGGCTCCGGCCCAGCGGGGCTGACCGCGGCGATCTACGCGGCCCGGGCCAACCTTGAGCCGCTGGTCCTCGCCGGCGTGGAGCCGGGCGGCCAACTGATGATCACCAGCGAGGTGGAGAACTTCCCCGGCTTCCCGGACGGCATCCAGGGCCCCGAGCTGATGGCCCGCTTCCGCGCGCAGGCCGAGCGGTTCGGCACCCGGATCGTGGACGTGGACGTGGACCGGGTGGACTTCTCGGAGCGGCCGTTCCGCCTGTGGGCACGCGGGGTGGAGTACCGCGCCGAGTCCGTGATCATCGCGACGGGTGCGTCCGCGATGTGGCTGGGCCTGGAGAGCGAGACGCGCCTCCGCGGCCGGGGCGTCTCGGCGTGCGCCACGTGCGACGGCTTCTTCTTCCGCGACCGCGAGGTCGCCGTGGTGGGCGGCGGCGATACCGCGCTGGAGGAGGCCAACTTCCTCACCCGTTTCGCCAGCAAGGTCCACCTGCTCCACCGGCGCGACACGTTCCGGGCCAGCAAGATCATGCTGGACCGCGCCCGCGCCAACGAGAAGATCCAGATCCGTACCAACGTGGCGGTGGAGGAGGTCCTGGGCGGCGCCAAGGTGGAGGCGCTCCGCGTGCGCGACACCGTCACCAACGACGAGGAGGTCATCCCGATGGAGGGCCTCTTCGTGGCGATCGGCCACCGTCCCAACACGGCCGCCTTCGCCGGCTGGCTGGCGGTCGACGACAAGGGCTACCTGGTGGTGGAGGGCCACACGGGCTCGCAGATCGACGGCGTGTTCATCGCGGGCGATGTCCACGACCACCACTACCGCCAGGCCGTGACGGCAGCGGCAGACGGCTGCAAGGCCGCGATCGACGTGGAGCACTGGCTGGAGGCCAGGGGGATCGCCAGGGCCAGTACCGTGACGGCGTGGTAGGGCGCGTCCCACTCGCGATCGGCTCGTGACGGGCAGCACTCGCGGCTCCGGGTCGGGTGGCGGCGGACGCCGCTTCCGCCAGTCGTTCGAGTCGGAGCGCCCGGTCCCCCTCTCACCGGAGCGCAGGAACCGCACCGTCCGGCTGATGGTGGCCTTCTTCGCGCCGTACCGGCGCAAGGTCGCCGTGGTGCTGATCGCCATCGTCGCGACCAGCCTCCTTGGCCTGGCCAACCCCCTGATCCTCAAGCTCCTGATCGACGAGGCCATCCCAAACCGGGACCTGGGCCTGCTGAACCTGTTCGTCGGCCTGATGATCGGCCTGCCGATCGTCTCGGGGCTCATCGGAGTGGGCCAGAGCTACGTCAACAACGTGGTGGGCCAGGGGGTCATGCAGGACCTCCGCGTGGCGCTCTACAGCCACCTGCAGGCGATGCCGCTCCGGTTCTTCACGGAGACACGGACCGGTGAGATCCAGAGCCGGCTGGCCAACGACGTGGGCGGGATCCAGCGGGTGGTCACGGATGCAGCCAGCTCCATCACCAGCAACGCGGTCATCGCCCTCAGCACGGTCGTCACGATGGCGATCCTGGACTGGCGCCTGACGCTCCTCTCGCTCGCCCTGCTCCCCTTCTTCATGTTCCTCACCTACCGGGTGGGCAACATCCGGCGCGAGATCAGCGCGGCCACGCAGCGCTCCCTGGCGGACCTCTCCGCCGTGACGGAGGAGACGCTCAGCGTGTCCGGCATCCTCCTGTCCAAGACCTTCGGACAGCAGGGGCCGGCGGTCGACCGCTACGGGGCGCTGGCGCAGCGGCTGGCGCGGTTGCAGATCCGGCAAGCCATGGTGGGCCGCTGGTTCTTCATGATCGTCGGCACCATCTTCACGATCACGCCGGCGTTCGTGTACTGGCTGGCCGGCTACCTGGCGGTCAGCGGGGATCCGTCCGCGCCCTCCATCGGCGACATCGTGGCGTTCACCACGCTCCAGAGCCGGCTCTTCTTCCCGCTTGGCCAACTGCTCAACTTCCAGGCGGACTTCCAGGGCGCGCTGGCGCTCTTCGACCGGATCTTCGAGTACCTGGATCTGCGGCCGGAGATCACGGACGCGCCGGGGGCGGTGGCCATCGAGCCACGCACGACGCAGGGGCGGGTCCGCTTCCGCGACGTGTCGTTCCGCTACCCGTCGGTGCCGATCCTGGCCAGCACGATGGTGGTGGCGGCGCCACGCGCGGCGGCGCCGCGGGCGGCGGGACTGACGGGTGCCCGAGACGCGGCATCGGCCGCGGGCGAGCCGGAGGCAACGCCCGACGGTTCGGCCGCTTCGGTTCCGCCGGGCCCGCCGACCCCGCCCAGTCAGCTGTTCGCCCTCGGGGGCATCGACTTCGAGGCCGAGCCGGGCGAGCTGGTGGCGCTCGTGGGCCCATCGGGCTCCGGCAAGACCTCGACCACCTACCTGATCCCCCGCCTGTATGACGCGGACCAGGGCGCGGTCGAGATCGACGGACGCGATATCCGCGAGATCACCCTCCAGAGCCTGGGCGAGGTGATCGGCTTCGTGACCCAGGAGACCTACCTCTTCCACGCCAGCATCCGCGAGAACCTGGCGTACGCCAAGCCGGAGGCGACCGACGCCGAGCTGGAGGTGGCCGCCAGGGCGGCCGCGATCCACGACCGGGTCATGGAGCTGCCCGAGGGCTACGACACCGTGGTCGGCGAGCGTGGCTACAAGCTGTCTGGCGGCGAGAAGCAGCGGATCGCCATCGCGCGGGTGCTGCTCAAGGACCCCCGCATCCTGATCCTGGACGAGGCCACGTCCGCGCTGGACACGGTCAGCGAGCGGCTCATCCAGGACGCGGTGGAGGGCCTGATGGTGGGCCGGACCACCATCGCCATCGCCCATCGGCTCTCCACCATCCTGCGGGCCGACCGGATCCTGGTCTACCAGCGCGGCCGCATCGTGGAGCGCGGCACGCACGCGGAGCTGCTGGCGCTGGGCGGCGTGTATGCGCGGCTGTACCACGAGCAGTTCCAGTCGGAGCTGACGGGCGGGGCGGGGGCCGGCGGGGTCGCGGACGACGACAGCAGGCCGGGCGGGCCCAGCGACGAGTCGGGCACCAGCGCGGGCACGACCGAGGAGCAGGACGGCGGGGGCGACGCGCGCGGCGAGGCGCTCCTGGCACAGGTGGCAAACGTGGAGCCGGCGGCGGCATCCGGGCTGGAGCCCGGCGCGGGCTGACGAGGGGCGACTGATCGGCAGCAGGCTGACCCGGCTCATCCGCGGCGGCCCGACCTTCGACGGGCGGAGGCGAGCGGCCCGGGGCGCCGCCGGTCACGGCGCCGCCGGTCACGGCGCGGTATCGTGGGCGGCCGAAGCAGCAGCGGTGCTCCGGCCCGGGTCGGGTGCGGGGCACCGTGCATAGAGGATGCATAGTCATGCGAACATCATGTATAGTCATGCGACCATGACGGCGGTCCTCCCGATCCCGACGATCCGATCGGCCATGCCTCCCGCGAGAGGCCCGGTGCGCCTGTGAGCGCTGGCATCGATCTCGCCGCGGGGATCGCGGCGGACCGCCCGTCTGGGACCTCCCTGCCCCGCTCCGGCTGGACCACCAACCCGGACGGCTCGCCCCGGCGCATCCGCGTCTCGATCATCGGCGCGACCGGGTACGTTGGCTCGGAGCTGACCCGGCTCCTCAGCCGCCACCCCAACGTGGAGATCGTGGGCCTCGTGGCGCGCGGCCGGGACCGCGAGCCGGTGGGCCATCACCACCCGCACCTGTCCGCCACCAACCTGGTGATCGACAGCCACCTGCCGGCGTCGGACGCGATCTTCCTGGCCCTGCCCCACGGCACCGCGGCCGCGATGGTCGGCGAGCTGGCCGAACAGGGCACCACGATCATCGACCTGGGTCCGGACTTCCGCCTGAGCAACCCGGCGGACTACCCCACCTGGTACCAGTTCGACCACCCGGCCAAGGACCTGCTGGCCAAGGCAGTCTACGGCCTGCCGGAGCTCCACCGCGCCGAGCTCCAAGCCCTCGTCAACGCGCCCGTCGCCATCGTCGGCGCCCCCGGCTGCTACCCAACGGCCACCAACCTGGCGCTCGCCCCGCTGGCACGCGCCGGCCTGATCGGCGACCTGGTGGTGGATGCCAAGAGCGGTGTCTCCGGCGCCGGCCGGGATCCCAAGCCCCATCTCCACTTCGGCGAGATCAACGAGAGCGTCTCGGCCTACGGCCTGGGCGGTCATCGCCACGTCGCGGAGATCGAGCAGGAGCTGGCGGGCGTGGCCGCACGCGCCGGACTGGCCCCTGCCGCCAACCCCGGGATCACGGGCGTGGACTTCCTCCCGCACCTGATCCCCATGACGCGCGGCATCCTGTCCAGCTGCCACGTCCGGCCCACCCGCCCCGTGACGCAGGCGGAGCTCAACGACCTGTACGCCCAGGCCTACGACGGCGAGCCGTTCGTCTCGGTCGTCAGCGAGCCGCCGTCCACCAAGCAGACGCTGGGCAGCAACCAGGCCCGCGTCTACGTCCTGTACGACCAGCGGATCAACCGGATCATCGCCATCGGGGCCATCGACAACATGGTCAAGGGCGCGGCGGGCCAGGGGATCCAGGCATTCAACCTCGTCCACGGGCTGCCGGAGACCGCCGGTCTCGAGCAGCTCCCCCTCGCCCCGTAGGGACCCATGACCAGAACGCCCTCCCCCGCCCTCTCCGCGCTGATCAGCGACCTGCCGGTCGTCACCCGCGAGCCCGTGGTCCCCGGTGGCTTCCTGGTCGGCGGCATGACCGCGGGGATCAAGGCCTCGGGCCGCCCCGACCTGGCAATGATCAAGGTGGTGGACGGCCCGGCCCCGGTGGCCGGCGTCTTCACCCGAAACTCGTTCGCGGCGGCGCCGGTCCGGCTCTGCCGGGCCCACCTCAAGGCGACCAACCCGACGGGCGACGGGCGATCCGGCTGGACCCACGGCGTGGTCTCCACCAGCGGGTCGGCCAACGCGGCGACGGGCGAGGCTGGCGAGCGAGATCAGGCCGCGATCGCGGGCTGGCTGGCGGCAGCACTCGGGCCCACGGTGACCCCGGAACAGACCCTGGGCTATTCCACGGGCCTCATCGGGACGCGGCTGCCCCTCGACAAGGTATCGGCCGGGATCGCGGCGCTGGCGACTCGCCTGGGCAGCGACGGGCCCGCGCTCGCCGGCACGGCCGAGGCGTTCCGGACCACAGACTCGCGCGCCAAGATGGCCACCACCACGGTCCAGATCGCCGGCCCGGACGGTGTCGCCCGCACGGTCCGCGTCAGCGGGATCGCCAAGGGCGTCGGCATGATCCACCCCCGGATGGCCACGATGCTCTCCGTCGTCATGACAGACGCCGCCGTGGCCGCCCCGGAGGTCCTCGCCGACATCCTCTCCCCCGTCGCCGCCCGGACCTGGAACCAGCTCAGCGTGGACGGCGATACCAGCACCAACGACTCCGTCCTGCTGATCGCCTCGGGTGCCGCCGGCACGGTGCCCGCCGCCCCGGGCAATGCCGCGTTCGACGCGCTGCGCAACGGCGTTGAGGCGGTCGCCCGCGACCTCGCCCGCCAGCAGGCTGCCGACGGGGAGGGCGCCACCACGCTGCTGACCTGCCAGGTCTCCGGCGCGCTGGACGACGCCGAGGCGCGCGCCATCGCGCGGGCCGTGATCTCCAGCAGCCTGGTCAAGGCCGCGTTCCACGGCCGCGACCCCAACTGGGGCCGGATCGCCGGCGCCGCGGGCAACGCCCGGATGACCGACGCCGCGATCCTGGTGGCGGCCGGCATCCCTGCAGGCGAGGCGGAGCGCCGCGGCGGCGGCGGCGTGACCGTCGACCCCGCCCGTCTCCAGATCGCCATCGCCGGGCACACGGTCTACGACGGCCCGGCCGGGGGTCCTGCCGCCTTCGACAAGGCCGAGGTCCGCGCGGACCTCGATACGCCCGAGGTGCTGGTCCGCCTTGACCTTGGCCTGGGCGACGGCCGTGGCGAAGCCTTCGGGTGCGACCTCACCGAGCAGTACGTCATCGAGAACTCGGAGTACAGCACGTGAGCGAGATCCTGGTCGTGAAGCTGGGCGGCACGACGATCGCGGACCAGCGCCAGGTGCTGGACGAGGTGGCCCAGGTCGGCCGCCGGCGGCCCGTGGTCCTGGTCCACGGCGGCGGCAAGCGGATCACCGAGTGGCTGGAGCGCCTGGGCGTGAAGAGCACGTTCGAAGGCGGCCTGCGCGTGACCAACAAGGAATCGCTAGAGGTGGCCGCGGCCGTCCTGCGCGGCGTGATCAACTCCGAGCTGGTAGCCGGCCTGCGCGACGTGGGCGTGGACGCGGTTGGCCTGTCGGGCGTGGACGGCGGCCTCCTGGTCGCGGAGCGTGTCCCTGGCCTGGGACTGGTCGCCCACGTCGTAGGCCTCCGGCGTGACCTGCTGGACGCCATCCTGGTCGGCGGCCAGGTTCCGGTCGTGGCGCCGCTCGCGCGCGACGAGGAAGGGATCGTCTGCAACGTCAACGCGGATGACGTGGCGGCGGGCATCGCCAACGGGCTGGGTGCGCGGCAGTTGGTCCTGCTGACTGACGTGGACGGGGTCCGCGGGGCGGACGGGAAGCGCATCGATACCATGTCGGCCGAGGAGGCGGAGGCGCTCATCGAGCAGGGCGTGATCTCGGGCGGGATGGTTCCCAAGATCCGGGCCGCCCTGGCCGCCCTCACCTACCCCGGTTCTGAGGCGATCATCGCCGACTCGGCGGCCGATCACGCCCTGGAGCGTGCCCTCGTCGACGAGGGCTTTGGCACCCGGATCCGGGCCACCGCTCCGGCTGGCGCCGGGGCGGCCTGATACACCCGGAGCGGTCGTGACCGGCGCCGGGTCTGCTCGGCGGGATCGGCAGCGGATCATCCGCGACCTGATCTCGCGTGAGCCCATCGAGAGCCAGGCGGAGATCGCCGCGCGCCTGACCGAGCTAGGCTTCGCCGTGACGCAGACCACCGTGTCGCGCGACATCGCGGAGCTGGGCCTGGTCAAGGCCGTCCGCGCCAGCCGCCACGTCTACGTGGCGCCCGAGAACCTGGCCCCTGCCGGTGACCCAACCGATGCCCGTCTCCGCCGGACCCTGGCCGACTACCCGGTCCGAATCGGCCGGAGCGGCCTCATCCTCGTCCTCTCGGGAGCACCGGGCACAGCGAGCGTGATCGCCCAGGCCATCGACGATTCCAGCCTTCGCGAGCAGGAAGGCACCCTCGCGGGTGACAATACGTTGATCGTCCTCTTTGCCGACGAGGCGCGCCTCGAGCGCTTCCGCGACCGGCTTCAGGCACTGCAACCAGCCCCGGCCCAGCAGCCGTTCGAAACCCCGGAGGTTCAGCCGTGAAGAAGGTGGTTCTCGCCTATTCGGGCGGCCTGGACACGTCCGTGGCCGTCGCCTGGCTGCGCGAGCAATACGGGTGCGAGGTGATCACCCTCACCGTCGACCTGGGTGGCGGCTCCCTGCGCGAGGGCGTGGAGCGGCGCGCCATCAGCGCGGGCGCCAGCAAGGCGTACGTCGTGGATGCGCGGGAGCGCTTCATCACGGACTTCGTCTGGCCGCACCTCCAGGCCAACGCGCTCTACCAGGGCGTCTACCCGCTGGCCACGGCCCTCGCTCGGCCCCTGATCGCCCAGCTCCTGGTCGAAGTCGCCCAGAAGGAGGGCGCCGACGCGGTGGCCCACGGGTGCACCGGCAAGGGCAACGACCAGGTCCGCTTCGACGTCGCGGTGCACGCCCTCGATCCCGGCCTGGAGGTTGTCGCGCCCATGCGAGTCGGCATGGGCCTGTCGCGCGAGCAGGAGATCGACTACGCGCACGAGCGTGGCATCGAGATCCCGATCACCAAGGCCTCCCCCTACTCCATCGACGACAACCTGTGGGGCCGCAGCATCGAGGCCGGCGTCATGGAGGACCCGTGGGCCAGCCCGCCGCCGGACGTCTTCGAGCTCACGGTGGATCCGGCCCTGGCGCCCGCGGCGAGGGAGATCACGATTGCGTTCGAAGGTGGGATCCCGGTCTCCATCGACGGCGAGCGGCTCACCCCGCTCCAGCTGGTGGATCGGCTGACTGTCCTCGCCGGTGAGCACGGCGTGGGCCGCCTCGATCACGTCGAAGACCGCCTGGTCGGCATCAAGAGCCGCGAGATCTACGAGGCCCCGGCCGCCACCGTCCTCCACGCGGCGCACCGGGCCCTGGAGGGCCTCACGCTCAGCAAGGACACCCTCCGCTTCAACCGCCTCGTCGCCGACGAGCTGGCCCGCCTCAGCTACGACGGGCTCTGGTTCAGCGCCCTGCACCGTGATCTGCGCGGCTATGTCAACAGCTCGCAGCGCGTGGTCTCGGGCGAGGTGCGGATTCGCCTGGATCACGGCAGCGCGACCATCGCGGGCCGCCGCTCGCCGCTCAGCCTGTACGACAGGAGCCTGGCGACCTACGAGGCGGACGACGCATTCGACCACGCCTCCGCCGTGGGCTTCATCGAGATCTTCGGACTGCCGCTCCGCGTGGAGGCGGCCCGCCACGGCGCGGTGGGCAAGCACCACGGCGCCGCCTGGGCCTGGACGGACCCGCTCCTCGCGGGCCTGCCGCAACAGGTCACCGACAAGTAGGCACCGGCGGCGTCCCCGGCCGAACCCCGCGGGGTTCGGCGAGTCCCCGGCACGCGCCTCGCGAGCGGCCCTTGGCCGTCCCGGGCTCCGTGCACGAGCCGCGGCCGGCGATCGTGCCGGGGCTGATCCCGTGATGCTGTCCGGCGGGCCCAGCAGCGGCCCACAGGGAGCGGGTGGGTGGAGCCTGATCGCATCGATGAGCCGGCGCGGCCAGCAAACGCGCCAACTCACCCCCGGCCTCTACCGGCGCATCTGGCAGTTCGCGCGGCCGTGGCGCTGGCGGATCGGCGGCTTCCTGGCGCTGATCGTCCTGGACGCGCTGAGCGGCGCGGCCAACCCGCTCATCTACCGGGCGATCATCGACGACGGCGCCATCGCGCGCCGGCCCGAGGTGGTGGTCACATTCGCCCTCGCCCTGGGGGGCCTCGCCCTGTTCGATGCCGTGGCGACGGTCATGGGCCGCTGGCTCTCGGTGTCGATCGGCGAGGGCCTCATCTTCGACCTCCGGCGGACCGTCTTCGCGCACGTCCAACGGATGCCCATCGCGTTCTTCTCCCGCACCCAGACAGGCGCGCTGGTCAGCCGCGTCAACAACGACGTGCTCGACGCGCAGCAGGCGTTCACGGGCACGCTCTCGTCGGTGGTCGGCAACGTGCTGGGCGTCGCGTTCACCCTGATCGCGATGGTCTACCTGTCCTGGCAGATCACGCTGGTGGCGCTCCTGGTGCTGCCGCTGATCATCCTGCCCGGCCGCTGGGTGGGCCACCGGATCCAGGCGATCACGCGCGAGAGCCACGAACTGAACGCGCGGATGATGAACACGATGTCCGAGCGCTTCAACGTTTCGGGCGCCCTCCTGGTCAAGCTCTTCGGCCAGCCCGAACGGGAGCAGGCGGCGTTCGAAGCCAAGGCCGGCCGGGTCCGTGACATCGGCATCACTCGGGCCATGTACGCCCGCTTCTTCCAGGCGGCGATCGTCCTGGCGGCGGCCCTGGCCACGGCCCTGGTCTACGGCTGGGGCGGGCTGCTGGCGGCCGACGGGGCGTTGCCGGTGGGGACGCTGGTCGCGTTGGCGGCGTACCTCAACCGGCTGTATGGGCCCCTCACGGCGCTCTCGAACGTCCAGGTGGACGTCATGTCGGCGCTCGTTTCGTTCGACCGCCTGTTCGAGGTGCTCCAGCTCCAGCCAGGCGTGGCGGAGCACGCGGGGTCCGTCGCGATCCCGGCCGGGCCGGCGACGGTGGAGTTCGAGGGTGTGGCCTTCAGCTATCCGCGGGCCGAGGATGTCTCGCTGGCGTCGCTGGAGGGCGTGGCGACCCTGGACGCCGGTCCCTCCGCGCAGGTCCTCCACGACATCACGTTCACGGCGCGGCCGGGCCAGTTGGTGGCGCTCGTTGGGCCGTCGGGCGCCGGGAAGACCACGATCAGCAGCCTCATCCCGCGGTTGTACGACCCCGGCGAAGGGACGGTCCGGATCAACGGCGTCAACCTGCGCGACGCGACGCTGGACTCGGTCCGCCAAACCGTGGGCGTCGTCACCCAGGACGCACACCTCTTCCACGAGACGATTCGCGAGAACCTGCTCTACGCCCGACCCGGGGCCTCCGACGAGGACCTGGTGGCGGCGCTGCGGGCGGCCCAGATCCTGCCACTGGTGGAGTCGCTGCCGGATGGGCTGGACACGGTGGTCGGCGACCGCGGCTACCGGCTCTCGGGCGGCGAGAAGCAGCGGATCGCGATCGCACGGCTCTTGCTGAAGGCGCCGGACGTCGTCGTGCTGGATGAGGCCACGGCGCACCTGGACTCCGAGTCGGAGGCCGCGGTCCAGCTGGCGTTGCGGACGGCGCTGGCCGGCAGGACGTCCATCGTGATCGCGCACCGGCTCTCCACGATCCGGGAGGCGGACCAAGTGCTGGTGATCGCGGATGGGCGCGTCGTGGAGCGGGGCACGCACACGGAGCTGCTCGCCCGCGGCGGGCTCTACGCGGACCTCTACCGGACGCAGTTCATGGAACAGGGCTCGACGTTGGACGCGGCGACCGGCCATGGGTAGCCCCGCGGCCCAGCCCGCGGGGCGGTAGACGACGGGATCGGATCCGCGTACTCAGTCGGGCCAGTTCGGTGGCCCTGACGCGTCGCGGGACCGGCCAGCAGATTGTGGCCGGTCGTCAGTCGATCACGCGCTGACACGGAGCTGCCCTGGCTCGCCAACGAACCAGGGCAGTGAGCCAGTTGCCTGAACCGGGGCTGGGCCTTAGCGGCGGCGAATGGCGAGGGCGGCGATCGTCAGCAGGCCGGTGAGCATCAGCATCACGAAGGTGGCTGCAACGCTCATGCCGAGCCCAGGACCTGGGGGCCTGGTGGCAACATCGGTCGGCGGGAGGGTGGCCTGAGAGCCGCCAGCTTCACCGGTTGGCGCGGGGCTTGGCGAGAGCTCTGGCGTCGGGGTTGGCGATCCGAATGGGGTCGGGGTCGGCGACGCGATGGGAGTCGGGGTTGGGCTGGCGACCGGCGTGGCCGTTGGCGACGCGACCGGGGTCGGCGTGGGCGTCGGCGCGGCGCACGCATTCGTGGTGATCGTGTTCGTGTCCAGGGTCACCGCGGCGTTGCGGGCGAGCGCCCGGCCCTCGATGGCGGCCCCGGTGACCAAGGTGATCGACGTCAGGGCCAGGATTGTGCCGTTGAATGCCGTCCGGGTCCCCAGGGTTGCGGAGCTGCCCACCTGCCAGAAGACATTGCAGGCATCGGCGCCATTGACCAGGCTGACGACGCTGTCGGTCGCCGTGATCAGCGTCGTCGCCATCTGGAAGATGAAGACCGCGCCCGGGACGTTCTGGGCGTCCAGCACCACGGTGCCGGTCAGTCCGAAGGTGCCGTCCGCCGAGTTATAGACACCGGCGACGAGGGTCTGCCCGCCGAGGTCGGTGGCAATGCTGGCCGGGGAGCGACCGGCCGCGTCGTCGTAGGCCGTGACCAGATCCTGCTGCGCCTGGTTGGAAACGCCATCTGCCAGATGGATGGTCCCGCCAACCAAGCCCGGCGGAATCCCGGTCTGCGCCGTGCCCGGGTCCACGCCCAAGTCGCCGCTGAGCGCGGTGGCGCCCGTATTGGTGATGGTGGAGCCGGCCAGCGCCGAGAATGGGCCGGCGGTACCCAGGGCCACCGGCACCTGCGCCGACCGTGCCGAGGTAACCAGGAGCATGAACACGAGCGTCGCGCTGAGAATCAAAGCGATCCGGGCGGCGACGCTGGCGGCGCGTGGCCGCCTGATCGTGACGTTCATCATTCTGCGCCTCAGGTCTGAGATGGCACTCGCGTGGTATCGCGTCGCCGTGTCAGGCGGGAGCGTTCGAGGCTCTGCCCACCCTGAGGTCGCCACGGCGCCATGTCATGACGGCCGGTCATGAGGGAGGGCGCCGGCCGGCGTTGGCCGTTGGTCAAACGAAGGCGGACGGGCAGGTGCCCGTCCGCCTGCTCCAACCGGCAGATGGGCGCCGGATCAGTACTTGGGCGCCGCCTTTCGCACGGCATCCTGGACATCGCCCAGGCCCTCCTGCGCCACGCCCCTGACCTGGCGAACCTTGCCGCGCACTTCCAGCTCGGTGTCACCGGTCCCCTTGCCGGCGATCTCCTCGATCTTGCCAACCGTCTTGCTGATCGCACCCTTGACGTGCTGATCGGTCATGTCCGCGTACCTCCGTGTCATGTCGCGCTGGACCGGCGGTGCAATGACCACCAATGCCCTGCGTCGGGAGTGGATGCCAGGATTGGGCGAACGGCGAGCCTGGCGCCCATCATCAGGGCGGGCGCCAGGCTCGCCGCCACGACCGGCCGGGGGACGCTGGCCAGGTAGAAGCCCGTGCCAAGACCCGCAGAGCTGGCCGCTAGCCAGCGGAGCGTCGAATCAGGGAGCCGCTGGAGCGCACTGGCGGTGGCGACGCCCCCGTCTCGAGCGGTCTCGAACGTGGGTGACACCTGGGCCGCGATCTCGACCACCCCGGCCGCGGATCGAAGCGCGGTCCTGCCGACCCGCACCGAGGCGCCGACCAGTCGTCGGGAGAGGGTTCGCGCCGCTGGCTTGTTGCGAGAGCGCGAGCGCCAAAGTCCGAGGATTCTCATGGGGTCAGCTCGAGTCCGAGGGAGGCTGGTCCGGCCGCGGTGAACGCGGCCGGGCACCGGGGGCGCAACGGTCAGCGCAGACCGCGACGCATGCGCGAGCCGGTCAGCATGAGGATCGCGACCGCGCCCAGCGTGGCGATGAGGATGCTCTCGAGGTTGTTGCCGTCGACGGAGCCCAGATGGAGGGCCGCGGCGACGAAGCCGCCGATGAGGCCGCCGACGATCCCGAGGACGATCATCATCAGCAGGCTCTGGCCGGTGCTCATGATCTGGTTGGCGAGGAAGCCGGCGATCGCGCCGACGATGATCCAGGCGATCAGGCCCATGGAAGTACCCTCGGAGTGGCGGCCGAGTGCCGACGAGAAAGGGGCCGAAGACGCTCGTCCGACCCCAGCCGAACGAGCGCCGCAGCGTTGATGAAGCGAGCTACGCGGACTGGCGCCGGAGGATCGCGATCACCCAGATGGCGACCATCTCGATCACGGTCCAGCCGATGAACGCGACGATGTCGGTGATGTCCAGGATCGACCCGGCGGCGTGCAGCGCGTCCGTTCGCAGGATGCCGCCAAACGGCCCGACGAACAGCTGGCTGACGTTGAGGATCCCGGAGACGAGGCCGTTGGCCTCGCGGGCGTCGAGGAACAGGAACAGGAACCGAAGTCCGATGACGAGCTGGATCAGCCCGAACACGAGGACGACGACCCGCCTGCCGTACTCGGACCCGCTCGGGCCCTCGGTGGAACTGCGGCTTGTAGCGGTCCGCACGGTCTGGGGCAGCCCCGGCGTGCTTTCGACGACCGTCTTGTCGATTCGATCAATGGCCATGCTGTGCTCCTGTGCTCTGGACTGGGCTGTGGAGTGGGGAGTGGGCGGTGGGAGGTGGCGTATCAGTGCCACATGCCTGACGCGACCAGGAAGCCGGTCAGGACGCTCACGGCGAGCGCCAAGGGGATGAAGACGGCCACGAGCAGGAGCGATCCTGCGAGGGCGGCTGCGGTTCTCATACGGGCTCCAATCGGCGTCCGGCTCAGCCGGGCGGGGACGCTCCCAGGGTGATGGCCAGGATCAGGAGGACGGCGAGCAGCACTAGCGGGAAGACCAGCAGGGCATGTGCGTCACGCTGGCTGGCGCGCTGGATCGGTCGCATCACCAGCTCGTCCGGCCGTCGATCCGTACCGGTCGCCTCGAGACCTGCCATGCGAGACCTCGCTATCTCCCTGGGACCATGGGAGCCGGCGACGGTTGACACCACAATGCGCTGCTCGTTGAGCAGTGTCCCGCGCGCCCCACGGGGCGTCATGGCGCACCGTCATCCACGGGGAACGAACGGGTTGGGGCGGCCGAGACCCGGCGGGGCGGCGGTGGGGGCGCCAGACGCCCGAGCTTGCGGAGGCGCCAGACGCCCGAGCTTGCGGAGGCGCCGGGCGCCCGAGCTGGCGGGGCGCTAGAAGCGCGAGGCGGCCAGCAGGCAGCGCAGGCTCTGCTCGATGCCCCTCAGGTAGACGACCGCGGTGCCCACGATGGCGTCGCGATTGAGGATGTCGACCTCGATCCCGCCCAACCTGATCGTTGGCGCAAGGGGGGGGTCTCGCCCGACGCCCGGCGGGTGATCACGGTGGACCGGGCCAGCGGCTCCTCCGGGGAGAACGGCTAGGTCAGGATCTCATCGACGCCCAGTTCCAAGGCCCGCAGCTTGGCCTTGAGGTGCCCGGGCCGGCGGTGTGGGCCGCCTGGGCGCGGCTACTTCCCGCCGATGGCCTTGACGATCTGTTGCACCACGCTCTTGGCGTCGCCGAAGATCATGAGCGTGTTGTCCATGTAGTAGAGATCGTTGTCGATCCCGGAGAAGCCGGGCGCCATGGACCGCTTGACCACCATCACCGTCTGCGCCTTGTCCACGTCGATGATCGGCATGCCGAAGATGGGGCTGTTGGGATCCTTGCGGGCGGCCGGGTTGGTGACGTCGTTGGCGCCGATGACCAGCGCCACGTCCGTCATGGGCAGCTCGCCGTTGATCTCATCCATCTCGATCAGCCGGTCGTATGGGATGTTGGCCTCCGCCAGCAGCACATTCATGTGGCCCGGCATCCGGCCCGCCACCGGGTGGATGGCGAACTTGACGTCGATGTCCTCCTTCATCAGGAGGTCGTGCAGCTCGTGGACCACGTGCTGGGCCTGCGCGACGGCCATGCCGTAGCCGGGCACGATGACCACCTTGCCGGCGGTCTTGAGGATGTCGGCGGCATCCGCGGGGCTGGCCGACCGGTACGGGCGGGATTCGGTGGACGCTGCCTTGGTCTGGACCTGGCCGAAGGCGCCGAACAGGATGTTGGTGAACGAGCGGTTCATCGCCTTGCTCATCACCATCGAGAGGATGAAGCCGGACGAGCCGTCGAGGGCGCCCGCGACGATCAGCAGCGTGTTGCCCAGGACGAAGCCCATGGCGGCCGCGGCGAGGCCCGCGTAGCTGTTCAGGAGGCTGATGACGGTGGGCATGTCCGCGCCACCAATCGGGATGATGAACAGGACCCCGAAGGAGAGGGCGAGGATCACGATGATCGGGAAGAGGAACGTCCACTGCGGCTGGATGGCCAGCAGCAGGACGCACATGACAGCAGTGACGATCAGCGAGATGTTCAGGTAGTTCTGGAACCTGAAGGTGATGGGCCGCTGCGGGAGGAGCTCCTGGAGCTTGCCGAAGGCCATCAGCGAGGCCGTGAACGTCAGCGAGCCCAGCAGGACCTCGAGGCCCAGGGCCAGCATGGTGCCGCCCTCGATGCTGCCCGCGTGGAGGTAGAACTCCGCAGTGCCCACGAGGGCCGCCGCCAGGGCGCCGAAGGAGTGCGAGAGCGCGGTCCGCTGCGGGACCGCGGTCATGGGCATCATGGCCATGGGGACGCCGATGACGGTCCCAAAGACCAGCGCGGCGGCGATGAACCGGTAGTCGATGATCTCGGGTCGCAGCAGGGCCCCGATGACCGCCAGGGCCATGCCGGCGACGCCCACCAGGACGCCGCGCCGGGCCGTCGGCACTGCCGACATCCAACGCAAGCCGAGGACGAACGAGACGGCCGCCGCGAGGCCGATGAACGGGACGATCGCGTCGATCACTCGCCGCTCCGCTTGCTGCGCTTGAACATGGACAGCATCCGGTAGGTGATCAGGTAGCCACCGGTGATGTTGACCATCGAGCAGAAGACCGCCACCGAGCCGAGGATTGTGACGACGGGGTCCTCGCCGGACCCGGCGAAGCCGATCGAGCCCACGATGGCGATGGCGGAGATTGCGTTGGTCAGGGACATCAGCGGCGTGTGGAGGAGCGGCGAGACTCGCCGGATGATCTCCAGCCCGACCATGGTGGCCAGGATGAAGACGTACAGCCCTCCGACGGCTTGTTCGTTCAAGACGGATCTCCAGGTGGGGTGCCGGGCGTCACGCGCTGGCCCGACGGCACGCTGCCGCGTTCGGAACAGCACGTTTGGAGGGGTACATGCTACCCGCTTTGCCCAGGCTCCGGCGCCGCCATCCGGATCAAGCCCAACCTACTCCAGGACGCCCACATGGAGCGCGCGCCTAGATGGACCGGCCCACCGTCGACAGGATTCCGGAGACCTGCGACCCCAGGAAGAGCAGCCCGATGACTCCCAGAATCCCAAGGACCGCGAGGCCCGCCAGGATGAAGAGACAGCCGGTGACCATCGAGCTCTGGTGGCCGGGAGGGCCGCCGTGCTGCGCCGCCCAGTCCACCTCGCTGGTCAGCAGGTAGCTCAGCCCCTCGATCATCCCGAGGATGGACGGGATGTAGGTCCAGAAGAAGATCAGGTAGATGATGCCCTGGCCGGTCTTCCCGCGGTAGAACTTGTGGAGCCCAAACGAGCCGCCGAAGATCGCCAGTGCGGCCGCCGCGGTGCGGTCGATCCGCCCCATGGGCTCGCCATACGACTGGGCCGGCACGCCCCAGGCCACCGGCGGGGGCGTGGCGGCCGCCGCCAGGCTGTGGGGTCCTTCGTGTCCGGCGGGCAGGGCGCAGGTGCCCCCACTCGGGTGCGCCACGCCGCACGCACCAACGCTCTGCATCACACACTCCTCATGGCCGCTCCCCCGGCGACGCTTGCTGACCACCATATCGCTCGGGTCAACGCCGCGGTGACGGATCGCACGGGAGCCGGTGTCGACGGAGGATGCGGTCCCGGCGTCGTGACGGCCACGGGGTGCTCCCCCATCGGCGCCGCGGCGCAGGCCCGCGACGGGCCCTACGCCAGGACCCGCGTCTCCAGCGCGCGCAGGTGCGCGTAACCCGGCTTGATCACCTCGTTGATGATCCGCAGCCGCTCGTCGAAGTGCGCAAAGGCCGACTTCATCGCATTCAGGGTCAGCCACTCCATCTCGCCCAGCCCGATCCCGAACGCCGCGTCCACCGCGGCGAACTCCGATGAGAGCGACACGCCGCTCATCAGCCGGTTGTCCGTGTTGAGCGTCACCCGGAAGCGAAGGCGGCGCAGGAGGTCGAAGGGGTGCTCGGCGATCGACGCCGTCGCGCCCGTGTGCACATTCGACGTCGGGCACATCTCCAGCGGGATTCGGCGGTCCCGGACGAACGTGGCCAGCCGGCCCAGCCAGACGCTCCCGTCGGCTTCGACCGTGATGTCGTCCACGATCCGGACGCCGTGCCCCAGGCGCTCGGCGCCGCAGAACTGGAGCGCCTCCCAGATGGACGGCAGCCCGAACGATTCGCCCGCATGGATGGTGATGTGAAAGTTCTCGCGTCGGACGAACTCGAATGCGTCCAGGTAGCGCGTCGGCGGGTAGCCCTTCTCGGGCCCGGCGACATCGAAGGCGACCGCGCCGTGGTCGCGCCAGCGGATGGCGCACTCAGCCACCTCCAGTGACCGTGCGAACTGACGCATGCCGGTGACGATGGCCTTCACGACGATGGGGTGGCCTTGTGCCGCAGCCCGCGCCTGCCCGACCTCGAAGCCGCGCAGGGTGGCCGCCATCACCTCGTCGAGCGTCAGCCCGCGGCCGGTGGACAGCTCGGGGGCGTAGCGGACCTCGGCGTAGACCACGCCGTCGGCGGCCAGGTCCTCCGCGCACTCGGCCGCGACCCGCTCGATGGCGTCGCGCTCCTGCATGACACCCACCGTGTGGACGAAGGTCTCGAGGTAGAGCTCCAGCGACTTCCGGTCGGCGCCACGCCGGATCCAGGCGGCCAGGTCGGCGGGGTCGGTGGTGGGCAGGTCGCGGTAGCCATGCTCAGCAGCCAGGTCGATGATGGTGGCCGGCCGGAGACCGCCGTCGAGGTGGTCGTGGAGCAGGGCCTTGGGCGCGGAGCGGATGGCGTCGAGGGTGAGCATCGGTGGCTCCTGCGGGCGGTGGCATCGATCGTAGACCGCGGGGCAAGGGCAGTCCGGCCCGCGCCTGCGGTATCCCCGTGCCGTGCCCCTCCGCGCGGCATTCCGCCGCGGTGGCCGGCGGTGAGCCTGTCAGACGCCGGCGGCACCCAGCCGGCGGCGCGCCGCAGCCAGCGCGGTGGCCACCCGTCCCGGGGCCGTCCCGCCGATGACGTCGCACGACGCGAGTGCGCCCTCGATGGACGCGGCCCCCCGGACGAGGTCGCCGATCGCCGGTTCGGCCGCCAGCGAGACGGCCAGCGCGTCACCCGTCTCCACAAGCGCCGCGCGCACCGCCCCGTCCGTCAGCGCGTCCAGCTGGATACCGCCCAGCTCCGCTGCGGCGACCAGCGCGCCGACCACGTGATGTGCCACCCGGAACGGCAGCCCGCGGCGGACCAGCGCGTCGGCGACGGCGGTCGCGGTGATATGGCCCTCGCCCGCGGCCTCGCGCATCCGCCCGTGGTCGATCCCGATGGTCGCGATCAGCCCAGCCATCACGCCCAGCGACGATTCCAGCACGGCGACCGCATCGAAGAAGGCCGGCTTGTCGTCCTGCAGGTCGCGCTGGTAGGCCAGCGGCAGCCCCTTGAGGAGCGCCAGCATCCCGGCCAGGGCACCGATCACCCGCGCGGAGCGGCCCCGGACCAGCTCTGCGGGATCGGGGTTCTTCTTGTTGGGCATCATCGAGCTGCCGGTGGAGAACGCGTCGGCCACCCGAACGTAGCCAAAGCGCGGGTTGGACCACCAGGTGATCTCCTCCGCCAGGCGCGAGAGGTGGACCATCGCCAGGGCAACGGCGGCCAGGGTCTCCACCACAAAGTCGCGGTCGCTGGTCGCGTCGAGCGAGTTGGCCGTCACGCCCCCGAAGCCCAGCTCGGCCGCCGTGGCCTCGCGGTCCAGCGGGTAGCCCGCGCCGGCCAGCGCCCCGGAGCCCAGCGGGCTCACGTTCAGCCGCCGCCGGGCGTCCACAAGCCGCCCCCGGTCGCGCTCCAGCATCTCGACGTACGCCAGGAGGTGGTGGGCGAAGAGCACCGGCTGCGCCGGCTGGATGTGCGTGGTTCCCGGGAGGATCGCCTGTCCGTCGCGCTCCGCGAGCCCCACCAGGGCGCGCTCCAGGTCCAGCATCCCCCCGTCCAGGCGGTCGATGGCCCGCCGCGTCCAGAGGCGCAGGTCCGTGGCCACCTGGTCGTTGCGCGACCGCCCCGTGTGGAGCTTCCCCGCCACCGGCCCGATCCGCGCGCCCAGCGCGACCTCCAGGTTGAGGTGAACATCCTCCAGGCCCGGGTCCCAGGTGAGGGTGTCGGCCGCGACTTCGGCGGCAAGACCCTCCAGGCCCGCGACCAGCTGGGCGGACTCGACCGCCGAGATCAGGCCCGCGCGCGCCAGCCCGTGGACGTGGGCGATGGAGCCCGCCAGGTCATCGAGCGCCAGGTTCCGGTCGATCTCCACCGAACGCGTGAAGTCAGCGACCCGCGCGTCGTTCTCCTCGGCAAACCGCCCGCCCCACATCCGCATCCGTCACTCCCCCCGCTGCTGGAGCGCCCATCGTAGCGGCTGCATGGTGCGGCACGAGCCGCGACAATGCCCGCCCGCCTCAGCCGCCACAGCCCCGCGAGAGCGCCGCCTCAGCCGCGCAGGTCGCGCCGGCGCAGCCCCCAGGTCCCCAGCACCAGCCCACCCAGCGCCAGGACCACGCAGGCCGCCAGGCCGAACGCGTCGTAGCCGCCGGTCATCGGCTGGCCCATGTGATGGTTGAGCGAGAGGTCCAGCACCCATGTCGGGAGGTCCAGCGCCGCGCCGAAGACCTCCAGCAGGTAGAAGACGATCGTCAGGATGATGACCGTGGGCCCGGCCAGGCCCGGCCGCCATAGCCCGGCGACCGCGATGCCAACGCCGGTGAGGGCGGCCATGTACAGGCCTAGCGCCAGGGTCCCGATAGCCGGCTGCCACGGGTCACTGCCCACCTGGACGGATCCCACCCAGACCGCCGCAGCCATGAGGGCGGCGACCACCAGCGAGGTCGCCAGCGCGCCCAGGCCGCTCCCGATCATCCATCGGACCCGCGAGACGGGCGCCGCTAGGACCAGGTCCAGGCGCCCGGCACTCTCGTCCGATGCCCATCCGGACACCGCCGTCGCCGCCGACAGCCCGAACAGGACCGTTCCCGAGCTGAACACGCCGATCTGGAGGAAGCCGCCTGGGGTGGCGTAGTCAACGCCCGGGTAGAGGAGCGCCAGCATCGATCCAAGGGTGGGGATGACCCGCATCGCCTCCATGAACGAGGTGCTGGCCAAGGTGAAGACGATCCCGATCAGTGCGTCGCCCAGCCCCCAGGCCAGGGCGTGCGGCAGCCGGTCGCCGAAGGAGCGGCTGAAGGGCCGGCGCGTCCCGAGGGTCACGACCGGGAGCCCCGGGATGGGGAGCCGGACCGGGCTGGCCAGGTCGCGCAGGCCAAAGGCCACGATGCCAACCGCGAGGAGCGCGAGCGCGACCGCCCCGAGGATCAGCACGGGGGCCCAGTCCCAGCTGTCGGCCAACGGGCGATGCAGCTTGGTCAGCGAGAACCACGACAGCGGCTTGAGGCGTTCGAAGAGTGGCACCACGCCCGAGAAACCGTCCACCAGGTAGCCGGCAAACAGGACCGTCCCGGCAATCCCGGCGGCGGTGGCCCGACCCACGAACGCCCCGAGCGCGAAGGCCACCGCGCCCGCCACGCCGATGAGCACGCCGTACAGCGCGAACTGGCCAAACGCCTGGCCCGCGCTGATCTCATCGCCCGGGAGCTTCGCGAAGGCCACCCCGGTCCACCACGTCAGCGTGGCCGCGATCCCCATGGCCACGGCCAGCGCGACGACGAAGGCGGCGGCCTTCCGGAACGCGAGGCCACGCCGGCTGATCGCCGCCGCCAGGACCACCTCCAGCGTCCCGCGGCTCGCCTCGCCGGCCAGCGTCCCCGAGAGGGCGATGATCGACCAGATCGAGAAGAGCACCGGGATGGTGGCGCCGATCCGCCACGAGAGGAAGCCGCCCAGCCGGTCCACGTGAGACGGGTCGCCCAGCAGGCCAGCCATCACGGGCGGGAGGCTGACCGAGAGCAGGGTCAGCTGGATGCGGCTGGGTGCATCCGGGAACTGGGCCGCGACCAGCACGCCCCCGATGACCATCAGCAGGCCCGCCACCAGGCCGATGGCCAGCGCCGCGACCCGGAGGTCGCGCAGGCTCTTGCCGAAGACGCCGCCCAGCCCGATCAGGCGGGACGCGAGACTGGGCAGCATGGATGGAGGGTAGCCTCGGTCAGCGTTCAACGTCGCGCCGGCCGAATCCCCAGGCACCCAGGGCGGGATCACCGTAGGCGAGCGTGCCCGTCAGGGCCATGATCGACCAGGCGGCCGTGCCCAGGGCCAACATGGCGCCGTACTTCCAGGTCACGTAGCCGCCCAGCATGCCGGCCGCGATGATGAAGCTGAGCCGCGAGTCCCGGAGCGTCTTGCCGAAGATGCTCCCCAAGCCGTACAGGCGGCGGCGGAGCGCGATCGTGGTCAGGCCCGGGAGGAAGGCCGCCAGGCGCGGCTCCCGCGCGCGGGGCGCGCTCAGCTCACCGGCCACCGCCGGCTCCTGGCGTGGGCGCGGCCACGGTCGCCGTGGCGTCGCTGTACTCGGCCAGGAAGGTCTCTTCCAGGCTGGGTTCACGGCTCACGAAGTCCAGGAGCTCGTACTGGGCCGCCGCGCGGACCACCGGGGTGATGGGCCCGGACACGCGCATCCGCAGGACATGGTCCTCGCTGAGGATGTCGCTGACGCCGGCGATGGCCTCGAAGACGGCCGTGGGGACGGGCCCGGCGAAGCGGAGCTCCACCTGGTGGTGGGCAAGGTCGCGCAGCGCCTCCACCCGGTCCACGCGCGTCAGGCGCCCATCGCGGATGATCGCCACGCGGTCACACGTCTTCTCCACCTCGGACAGGACGTGGCTGGACAGGAACGCCGTTCGCCCCTCCGCCACGGCCTCGCGGAGGGTGGCGAAGAACGTCTGCTGGACCAGCGGGTCCAGGCCCGACGTAGGTTCGTCGAGGACCAGCAGCTCCGGCCGGTGCTGGAGCGCGATGATCAGGCCCACCTTCTGCTTGTTGCCCTTGGAGTACTCCTTGAAGCGTCGGCTGGTGTCCAGGTCGAAGCGCTCCACCAGGCTGCGCTGGTAGGCCGGGTCCACGCCGCCCCGCAGGTTGGCGAAGTACTCCAGCGTCTGGCGACCGGTCAGGCGGTCATACAGGGTGAACTCGCCGGGCAGGTAGCCGATTCGCCGGTGGATCGCAACCGGGTCCTTCGTCGTCTCGATCCCGAACACGGTCGCCCGCCCGCTCGTCGGTCGGATGTGGTCGAGGAGGACCCGGATCGTGGTGGTCTTGCCCGCGCCGTTGGGGCCCAGGAAGCCGAAGACCTCGCCCTGCTGGATCTGCAGGTCCACGTCCACGATACCCCGGTGGGGCCCGTACGACTTGGTGAGCTTCTCCGTGTCGATGATCGCGGGCATGCGCTCTCCTCTCAGCCGAACCAGCGGTGCAGCGGGTCGGGGCTCATCAACCGTACCGCGCCGGTGGGAAGCCCGCGGACCAGATTGACCGTCTCATCATCGACGGCGATGGCCGCCGCCAGGTCCGAGCACTCGATGCGGCCCGCCAGGCGGTGAGTCATGGCTCCGCCCAGCTTCGCGAGCGGTCGACGGCCCGCCGCCAGCCGGCCATCCGGGCGTCGCGCTCCGCCGGATCCATGCCCGGATCGAAGGCGCGGTCGACGGCCCACGCCCCGGTGATGTCGCCCGGGCCGGACCAGAAGCCGATGGCGAGACCCGCGAGGAAGGCGGCGCCGAGGGCGGTCGTCTCGGTGATCACGGGCCGTTCCACCCGAACGGCGAGCAAGTCCGCCTGGAACTGCAGGAGGTCGTCGTTGACGCTCGCGCCACCATCCACCCGCAGGCGGCCGATCGGTGCCCCGACGTCTGCCTCCATGGCTTGCAGGACGTCGGCGACCTGGTAGGCAATCGCGTCGACGGTCGCGCGGGCGACATCCTCCATGGTCGTCGCCCGGGTGATGCCGATGATCAGGCCCCGGGCGGCCGGATCCCAGTACGGCGCGCCGAGCCCCGTGAACGCCGGCACCACGTAGAGCCCGCGGTCGCCCCGGGCACCCGCGGCGAGCCGTTCGACGTCCGCCGAGCTGGAGATGGCGCGCAGCCCGTCGCGCAGCCACTGGACGGCGGCGCCGGCCACGAAGATGGATCCCTCCAGCGCGTACTGGAGCGGGGCACCGCGACCCAGCTGCCAGAGGATCGTGGTCAGGAGCCCGTTGGCTGACGGGACGGGACGGTCGCCCGTGTTCAGGAGGACGAACGCACCCGTGCCATAGGTGTTCTTGGCCTGGCCCGGGGCGAGGCACGCCTGGCCGAAGGTCGCAGCCTGCTGGTCGCCGGCGACGCCCGTGATCGGGATGGCGCCCCCGAAGAGCGCCGCATCTGACTCCCCGAAGCTGCCCGACGATGGCCGCACCTCGGGCAGCATGCCCATGGGGACGCCGATCAGGGCGCACAGGTCCGGGTCCCACGCACCGGTCCGGATGTCGAGCAGCAGGGTTCGGCTGGCGTTGGAGACATCGGTCGCGTGCACCCGGCCGCCGGTGAGACGCCAGAGCAGGAACGTGTCGACGGTCCCGAACGCCAGCTCGCCGCGCTCGGCGCGGGCCCGCAGGCCCGGCGTCCGGTCCAGGATCTCGGCGATCTTGGGGCCGGAGAAGTAGGCATCAAGCGGCAGGCCGGTTCGCTCGCGGACGAGGGCCTCGTGGCCGGCCGCCCGCAGGGTATCGCAGCGCGGCGCGGTGACGCGGCTCTGCCAGACGATCGCCCGCGCGACCGGCCTCCCGGTCGCCCGCTCCCAGACCACGGTGGTCTCGCGCTGGTTCGTGATCCCGATCGCGGCGACGTCGCCGGCGGCCGCGCCGGCGTTGGCGAGCGCCTGGCGTGCCGTCGCCAGCTGGCTGGACCAGATCTCCTCGGCATCATGCTCGACGTGGCCGGGGGCCGGGAAGTACTGGGGGAGCTCCTGCTGGGCGCTCGCGACCATCCGCCCGTCGTGGTCGAACAGGATCGCGCGTGACGACGATGTCCCCTGGTCCAGCGCGAGGACAAAGCGCGGGGTCATCGTGATTGCCTCCTAGCTCCCCGGGCCCGGACTCTCGCCCCGACCGCCCCTGCCGCCGCCGTCAGACCCCGATGGGGTGCCAGACCGTCTTCATCTCCAGGAACGCGGCGATCCACTCCGGCCGCTCAGCCGCCCGGTCATCCAGCCAGTCGAACCGCGCGTCCGCCACGCCCTTTGGCCGACGGGCCACCCGCTTGACGTTCTCGGCCGCGGCCAACTCCACCTCGCGGCGCAGCGCCTCGGGGACGCCCCAGGCGTCGATGGCGTCGATGTCGTCGTGGGCCGCCATGGCCGGCGCCAATTCCGCCTTGAGGCCGGTCAGGATGTTCACGACCCCGCCGGGGACGTCGGACGTGGCGAGGACCTCGGCCAGGGTGATGGCGGGGAGCGGCCGAGCCTCGGAGGTTGCCACCACCGCCACACTGCCGCCGACCAGGGCCGGCGCCAGGCGACTGACCAGCCCCAGCAACGACGAGGTCTCGGGCGCCACGATCCCCACGACGCCCGTGGGCTCGGGGATGGTGAAGTTGAAGTACGGGCCGGCCACCGGGTTGCTGGAGCCCAGCACCTGGGCGATCTTGTCCGCCCAGCCGGCGTACCAGACCCAGCGGTCGATGGCGCGGTCCACCGCGGCGCCCGCTTTCCCGGCGCTCAGCCCCTCCGCCTGCGCCACGTCCTCGACGAACTGGGCCCGCCGGCCCTCCATCAGCTCGGCCACGCGGTAGAGGATCTGGCCGCGGTTCATCGCCGTCCGGCCGGCCCAGCCGCCGGACGCGCTGCGCGCGGCCCGGACCGCATCGCGGACGTCCTTGCGCGACGCCCGGCAGGCGTTGGCCAGCGGCGTTCCGTCGGCGGCGGACACCACGTACGTGCGGCCGGACTCGGTCCGCGGAAACGCCCCGCCGATGTACAGCTTGTACGTCTTCCAGACTTCGATCCGGCCTTCGGCCGGATCACGGTCGGCCATCAGCGGTCCTCCAGGCTGACGTAGGCGTGCAGCCCGTGCATGCCGCCCTCTCGGCCGAAGCCGGACTCCTTGTAGCCGCCGAACGGCGAGGTGGGATCGAACTTGTTGAAGGTGTTGGCCCAGACCACGCCGGCCTTGAGGCGCGAGACCATCGCCAGGATGCGGCTTCCCTTCTCGGTCCAGACACCGGCGGAGAGCCCGTACTCGGTGTTGTTGGCCTTCTCGATCGCCTCGTCGGGCGTTCGGAACGTGAGCACCGCCAGCACCGGGCCAAAGATCTCCTCGCGCGCGATCCGGTGGCTCAGCGCCACGTTGGTGAAGAGCGTGGGGCGGAAGAAGAAGCCGCGGTCCGGCAGGTCGCACGGCGGCTGGTAGATCTCCGCGCCCTCGGCCGTGCCGGCCGCCACCAGCTCCGTGATCTTCTCAAGCTGGGCGCGGCTGTTGATGGCGCCAACGTCGGTGTTCTTGTCGAGCGGATCGCCCACCCGGATGGTCAAGAGGCGCGCCTTCAGCTTGTCGATGAACGGCCCGGCGATGGACTCCTGGACTAGGAGGCGGGACCCCGCGCAGCACACCTCGCCCTGGTTGAAGTAAATGCCGTTGATGACGCCCTCCACCGCCTGGTCCAGCGCCGCGTCCTCGAAGACGATGTTGGCGGCCTTGCCGCCCAGCTCCAGGGTCAGCGCCTTGTCGGTGCCGGCGATCCCCTTCTGGATCAGCTTGCCCACGGAGGTGGACCCGGTGAACGCCACCTTGTCCACGTCGGGGTGGGTGACCAGGTGCATCCCGATCTCGCCCGGGCCGGTGACGATGTTGACGACGCCGCCGGGCAGCCGGGCCTGGCGGCACACCTCGGCGAAGAGCAGCGCGGTGAGCGGCGTGGTGGACGCGGGCTTGAGGACCACCGTGTTGCCGGCGGCCAGGGCCGGGGCGATCTTCCACGCCAGCATGAGCAGCGGGAAGTTCCACGGGATGATCTGGGCCACCACACCCAGCGGCCGCGCGTTCCGGCCGGGGAACGCGTACTCCAACTTGTCCGCCCAGCCGGCGTAGTACCAGAAGTGGGCGGCCGCGAGCGGCACGTCCACGTCGCGGCTCTCCTTGATGGGCTTGCCCGAGTCGATGCTCTCCAGCACGGCGAACTCGCGGCTGCGCTCCTGCAGGATTCGCGCGATCCGGAAGAGGTACTTGGCGCGCTCGCGCGGGTGGAGGCGGCCCCACGTGCGCGACTGGGCGCGGCGCGCGGCGCGGACCGCCCGGTCGGCATCAGCCGTGGTCGCGCGCGCCAGCTGGGCCAGGGGCTGCTCGGTGGACGGGTCCACGGAGGTGAACGTGGCGCCGTCCGATGACGGGACCTCGCGCCCACCGATGAACAGGCCGTACTGCGGGCGAATCTTCGCGATGTCGCGCGACTCGGGCGCCGGGGCGTATTCCCACGGGATCGCCTGACCGTCACCCAGCCCCCAGCCGGCCGGGCCCTTGGGTCCGCTCCAGGGACGGATCGCCTTGCCGTCGGATGTCACCCGTGGATCATACCGCCGGGCGATCGGGCTGCTCCCCCGCGTTCAGAGCCCGGTCCGGACATCCAGCCCACCCGACATCCCGCCGGCGCCTACGGCCGGAGCGTGCTCCCCAGCCAGATGCCGTCGATCGCGTACCGCCCGGTGGGGCCGGACGGAAGGAGGTCGAAGGTCTCGCCGCCCAGGTACGGGACGAGCTCGGCGGCGATCACCACCGCGCCCTGGACCGTGTCCCCCACGCGCACCTCGCCCAGGCGCCGCCCGTCGAGCAGCGGATGGCCGGGCGACGCGACGACGGTGCGCCCGTCGGCGAGTCGGAGGCGCACCACCTGGTGGCCGGCGGGCGCGACCACGGAACCCAGGGCGATGACCCTGGCCGCGATGCGATTGCCCGCCGCGTCCTGGCTCCAGACCGGGCCACCCAGGCGGAGCGTGTCCACGGCCACGGCGCCCAGCGGCGTGTCCACCAGGGAACCGCGGGCCAGGCAGATGGGACAGATTGGGTGCAGGCCGGGCTCGCTCTTCGCGACCGTGATGATCCCACGGGCGTCGATGGTCCCGGAGGTCCGCGTCCCGTTGCCGCTCGACGACGGAGGCGGGGCCGCCAGGTAGTCGAACCGCCAGGTGTCCGTGCCGGCCGGATCCAGGGCGATGGCCGGGAGCATCTTCCACTCGCGGTAGATCGCCAGCTTCTGGGCGTCGCTCGGCGCGGCCGAGGTGGCGATTCCCAGGTGTGCGGACACCGCGTCGAGCCCCTCGGCGTCGGCCGTGACCTGGACCCAGTTGCGGATCGCGAGCACGCCTTCGTCGTCGCGCGCCACCGGGTAGAAGTCCGGGTCACAGAACCAGAGGCCCCCGAACCGGTCGATCAGGCGGACCTTGAGTTGGGCCTGCGTGAACGGGCCGCCCGCGGCCGACGGCGCCGGGGACGCCGGCTTGGATGCCACCGGCGAGGCGCCCGGGCCCGACGGTGACGGCGTCGAACCGGCGGCGCACGCGGCCAGGATCAGAGCCACCGCGCCCAGGGCCAGGCTGCGGGGAAGGGCACGCAGGGCAGTCATGCCGCGTTGACGGCCGAGGTCGCGGTTCGGTTCCTCATGCGCGTATCCTCCCGCGAATGGCCGACATCGTCCTCTTCCACCACGCGCAGGGTCTCACGCCCGGCGTCCAGGCCTTCGCCGACCGGATCCGCCGGCACGGCCACCTGGTCATCGTGCCCGACTTCTACGAGGGCCGGACCTTCGCCTCAATCGAGGAGGGGGTGGCCCACGCGGAGTCGATCGGCTTCGGCCGCGTGATCGATCGCGCCATCGCCATGGTGCAGCCGCTGCCGTCGCCGGTGGTGGTGGCGGGCTTCTCACTGGGGTCGCTCCCGGCACAGCAGCTGGCGCAGACCAACCGCGGCGTCATTGCCGCCATCCTCTACCACGGCGGCGTTCCGGCGGAGACGTTCGACGCGCCGTGGCCGGCCGGGGTGGCACTCCAGGTCCACGTCGTCGACGACGACGCCTGGAACGACATGGACGAGGTGGAGACGCTGATCGCCCAGTCGGGCGGCCAGCTGCTGGTCTACCCCGGAACCGGCCACCTGGTCGCGGACAGCAGCCACCCCGACTACGACCCGGAGATCGCGGAGGAGATGCTCCTCCAGACGCTCAGCTTCCTGGAGGCCGTGGAGCAACTCCAGCGCTAAGGCGGCGCGACGAGGGCGGCATGGCACTTCCCATCCGCGGCGGCGCGAACGATACTGGGCGACATGGACAGGCTGGCTCGCCTCCTGATCGCCCTCGCCCTCGGGATGGCCGCCTCCGAGATGACGCGCCTGCTGGATATCCCCGGCAACGGCTCGTGGATCGCCGCAACGTGGATCCTGGGAGCGGTCGCCGCGATCGCGGTGCCGTCCGTAGCCTCGTTCGGCGCGGCTGTTCTCGGGATGGTCTTCCTGACGATCAGCAACGTCGTGACTGGCTCCCAGTACGCAGGCCTGGCCTGGCTGGTGGTCACCATGGATGCGGCCGTGTTCGGTCACGGGTTCCTCGTCGGGGCGACCGGCCGGCGAGCCTGGCGCCTGCGGACCATCCGGGACGGGCGGGTCCTGGTGGGCGTCGCGATCGCGGTTGCCCTGGTCGCGCTGTTCGTCCAGGTCGTGCTCGACCTGGACCGGAACCCGGCGTAGCCCGGCCAGCTCCGGCACCTCACCGCGGGCACGGCCCGGCCGAGGTCAGTCCAGGCTGAAGCGATCCGGGTCCTGGTAGCGGCCCGTGCGCTCCTTCTGGAGCTGCATGAGGACGTCGTTGAGCAGGCCCGAGGCGCCAAACCGGAACCAGTCCGGCGTCATCCAGCGCGGCCCCAGCGTCTCGTACAGGACCACCAGCCAGGCGATCGCGTCCTTCGACGTTCGGATCCCACCCGCCGGCTTCATGCCCACCTGGCGGCCTGTCGCCGCCTCGAAGTCCCGGATCGCCTCCAGCATCACCAGCGTCACGGGGAGCGTGGCGGCCGGGACCACCTTGCCGGTGGACGTCTTGATGAAGTCCGCGCCCGCCGTCATGGCGAGGATGGAGGCGCGCCGGACGTTGTCGTACGTCTCCAGCTCGCCGGTCTCCAGGATCACCTTGAGGTGCGCGGCCCCGGCCGCCTCCTTGACCTGGACGATCTCCTCGAAGACCGTCCGGTAGTCACCCGACAGGAACGCGCCACGGTCGATCACCATGTCGACCTCGTCCGCGCCCGCGTCGACAGCGGCCCGGACCTCGGCCAGCTTGATCTCCCGGAAGGTCTGGCCCGACGGGAAGCCGGTGGCCACGCTGGCCACCTTCACGCCCGAGCCGGCGAGCGCGTCCTTCGCGTCGGCGATCATGGCCGGGTAGACGCAGATCGCCGCGACGTGCGGGATGGTGGGATCGCCGGGCACGGGACGCATCCCCTTCTGACAGAGGGCGCGAACCTTCCCCGGGGTGTCCTTTCCCTCGAGCGTGGTCAGATCCATCATCCGGATCGCCAGGTCCAGGGCCCACACCTTGGACTGCTTCTTGATGGACCGCCGCCGGAGCGAATCCACGCGCTCGTCCACGCCCACCTGGTCGACGGCGGTGACGCGGCCCAGCAGCCCGCCGATGGCCCCGGAACGCCCGTCGGCCCAGGCGTCGGCGAGGGCGCGGGCCTGATCGTGGGAGAACGTGTCGGGGCGGCGCGCGGCGGTCATCGGAGCCCGAGAATACACCCGACCCGCATTCGGCCGAACGCGGCGATCGGCCCCGGCTCGGTGGCCGGCCCGGCTCGGTCGGCGGCCCGGCTCGGTGGGCGACCTACCTGGTCGAGCGCGCCTCGGGCATGGGCGGAAGTCGACGGGCGCCCTTCACCAGGTAGTGGTTGAACCAGTCCCGAACCTGCACCAGGTGCTCCACCCGGCGGAACGGCGTGCCCGATCGCGTCAGCTCATGCGATTCGCCCGGGACCCGCATCAGGCGGACCGGCCGGCCCAGTGAGCGGAGAACCGTGAACAGCGATTCGGCCTGCGCGATGGTGCAGCGCAGGTCGTTCTCGGCGTGCTGGATCAGGAGCGGGGTGCGAATCGCCTCCGCGTACGTGATCGGCGAGATCGACCGGAAGTAGGCCCAGTCATCCCACGGCACGGCCCCGAACTCGCGGAGCGGCCAGTCGCCGCTGGACAGGTCCCCGGTCAGGTGGATGATCGTCATGTCCGAGACGCACCGGCAGGTCATGGCCGCCCGGAAGCGCTGGTCGTGGCCGATGATCCAGTTGGTCAGGTAGCCGCCATACGAGCCACCCGTGACCCCGAGGCGGGCCGGGTCCGCGACCCCCTCGGCGACGAGCGCGTCCACCCCGGCCAGCACGTCCGCCATGGGACCGGGGCCCCAGTCGCCGAGGTTGGCCTCCACGAACGCCTTGCCGTAGCCCTCGGAGCCCCGCGGGTTGCACGCGAACACGCCGATCCCCTGCCCCGCCAGGACCTGGAACTCGAAGACGGGCGACCAGCCGAACAGGGTGTGGGGACCGCCGTGAATCTGGGTGACCAGCGGGCGGGGACCCGCGGAGGCGGGCAACCGGGCGCCGTCAATGCGGCGAACGCCGGCCGGCTCCCGCGCCGGCAGCAACCAGCCCTGGATCGAGCGGCCGTCCACCGTGACCCAGCGCTCCTCAGGCTCGACCAGGTCGAGGTCCGACAGCAACCCGTCGTTCAGCGCCGTGACCCGGCGGAGGCTGCCAGTCGCGGGCGTGGCAGGCGAGACGTCCAGGACGTGGACCTCGGGGGCGGCCGTCGCGGCGGAGACGATCGCCGCGATCCGCGATCCACCCCCCGGCAGGGCGACCTCGTCGAACGACGACAGGTAGTGCCGGCCCACGGTCAGGCGCTCCAGCGCGCCGTCGGCGATGCCGATCCGGCAGGCCTCGTACGCGCCCCGGACCGGCGCCAGGAACGTCACCCAGGCGCCATCCGCCGACGGCACCAGCCGCGGGCCCTCGCCGATCGTGATGTCGCTGTTCATCCCCGCGCCCGGCTCCAGGTCGTGCCGGCCGGACAGGTTGACCTCTGCCCGCGACGCCGCCCCGGAGCCGTCTGCGGCCAGGAGCCAGATGTCGTTGCGGTAGGCGTTGGCGGGGACCCGCCCGCCCAGGGCGACCACGTGCCGCCCGTCGGGCAGCCACGCAGGGCGCCCGAAGGTGGCATCCGCGCCGGCGGTCAGCGGCGTGACCACGCCCGTCGCCACGTCCACCGCTGCGATCTGCGTCCGGGGCGCCAGGTCCCAGTCCCGGCCAGCCTCGAGGGCAAACGCCACGCGCGTTCCGTCGGGCGACCAGGCGGGCGCCGACTCGCGCACCTCCCGTGCCGCGGTGAGCCGGGTGGCCTCCCCCGTCGCGGCGTCCACCAACCAGAGCCGCTCCACGTGCTCGGCCACGAAGCCGCTGCCGTTGGCCAGGTAGCGCAGCCGGTCCGTGTAGCGGATGTCGGACGCGGGCGGCGCGCCGGCCTTGGGCTTGGTGTTGGAGACCAGCCGGCGAAGCCGGCGGTCCTCCTCGCGCGTGGCACCCAGCGAGTCGCTGACCACGACCAGTCGACGCCCGTCCGGGGACCAGGCAAACGCCGAGACCCCACCCGGCAGGTCCGTGAGCCGGCGCGCCTCGCCGCCGCCGACCAGCGGCAGGAGGTGCACCTGGACCAGGTCGTCGCGCTTCGATTCGTCGCCCTTGGCCGGCTCCTCCTCCATCAGGCCGCGCCGGTCCGAGAGGAATGCCAGCGTCCGGCCGTCCGGGGAGAACTCGGGGCTGTGGTCGCGACGCGGGCCGACCGTCAGGCGCCGGGCCGCCTCGGAGCCGTCAGCCGGCGCCAGCCAGACCGACTGCCGGTAGGCATCGAACGCCGGTGCGACCGTCTGCATAACGAACGCCACGTGCTTGCCGTCGGGCGACAGCCGCGGGCGAGTTGGGATCCGGAATCGGTAGAGGTCTTCCGGCTGCGGAGGACGACGCTGCGTGGTCACGCGAACCCTCGATAGCGACGGCCGGGGTGGCCCGACCCGTGCTGGCTCTTCGACGCTCGGGAGTCTACCCGCTACCATCGGACGGCGATGACCGACCAGCTTTCGCTGCGGCTGCGGGCGGACCTCCCGAACCATCCGGGGGGCCTGCGACCCATGTTGCCCACGGCATCGGCCGAGCCGTTCGACTCCCCCGATCACCTCTTCGAGCCCGCCTGGGGCGGCCGGCGCGCGCTGGCGCTGGTGGGGCCCGCGCCCGTGGCCGGTACCGGCGCGGTGACCTTCACGGGCGAGGATGGCCTCCCCGTCGGGGACACGCCCCTCGAGTTGGCCGCGCTGGCCGCACGCCTGGACGCCCGTTCGGCGATCCTCGATGGCGAGCTGGTGGTGGTGGACGCCAACGGGCGACCCGACACGGACGAGCTGGAGCGGCGCCTGGCTGGCGAGACCGGGCGATCCGTGGCATACCTCGCCTTCGATCTCCTCTACCTCGACGGCCGGTCGCTGCTCGGCCAGCCCCTGGTCCGCCGGCGCGAGGCCTTGCGCCGGATCCTGGATCCCGGCGATGAGGTGGTCGCGGTGCCGGCGATCCTGGGCGAAGGTCGGGCATTACACGCCGCGGTCACCGCCCAGGGGCTGGCCGGCGTCATGGCGCGGCGACGGACCGGGCCCTACCTGCCCGGCATCCGTAGCGGGCTCTGGCGGTTCATGCCGGCCGGAGCGGCCACCCACGCGATCCCGGCGGGGCCGTCGGACGGGGTTGCCGTCACGCCCGAGCCGGTGGCCACGGTCCACGTCGAGCGCGCGGCCTCCGCGCCCGTCCTGGCACTCATCAGCCGCCTCCCGCTGGACCTGGGCGAGTAGCGTGGAGCAGGCGGCGCCGGCCGCCGGCCTGCTGGGCGCCCGGCGACAGCTCGCGGCGATCATCGATCCCCGCTTCCAACTGCCGATCGCCGCGGTCTTCACGGCGTTCCTCGGGATCGGCGCCATCGTCCCGGTCCTCCCCGGGCACATGCAGCAGGACCTCAACTCCGGGGACGTGGAAATCGGCTTCGTCGTCGGCGCGTACTCGGTGGCGGCGTTGGGCAGCCGCATCGCCGCTGGGCGACTGGTCGACGCACGCGGCGGCATCGTCAGCGTCAGGCTGGGGCTGTCGGTCTCCTTCCTGGCGGGCCTGCTCTTCCTGCTGCCGCTCGGACTCCCCGCGCTGGTGGCGGCGCGCATGGCCCAGGGGGTCGGCGCGGCCTTCACGTTCGGGGGAGCGGCGGCCCTGATCGTGGCCATGGCCCCGCCCGACCAGCGCGCGCGGGCGATGGGCTGGCTGGGCGTGGGCCCATGGGGCGCCCTGGCGGTCGGCCCCATCGTGGGCGCCCTGATTGGCTCGTTTGGCGGCACGGCCCTCTTCATCGTCCTGCTGCCGCTGCCCGCCATGGCACTGGTCTTGCGCTGGCGGCCGATCGAAGCGCGCGGCCGGAGCGTGGCGGGCGGACCGCACTCTCGCCTCTTCCCGAGGGAGGCGATGCTGCCCGGGTTGGCGCTCGGGATGGTGAGCATGGGACAGGTCACGCTGACGGGCTTCCTCGTGCTGCGGATGGCCGGGATCGGCGGCGGCGGAGCCCTCGCCTTCGGGGCGTATGCGACCGGCGTGGTCGTGGCCCGGGTGCTGCTCAGCTCGATCGTCGACAAGCTGGGATCGGCGACGGGGATGCTGGTCGGTTGCCTGGTTGCCGCGACGGGCTTCGCGGTGATCGCGCTCGCGCCGGCGTCGCCGATCGGCGTCCTGGGCGCGGTCCTGTGCGGCCTGGGCTTCGCCTTCCCATGGCTGGCGCTGCTCACGTTCGCCTTCGACCGGGTCGGCGAGCACGAGAAGGGAGCGGCCTTGGGCGTCCTGACGGCGACGTCCGACGCCGCGATGTTCGGCGGGGCCATCCTGGCGGGCACGATCGCCGGCCTGCTGGGCTATCCCGCGGTCTTCTGGGCGGGAGCCGTGTGGGTGCTGGGCTCCGGCGCCCTGGTCATCCCCGCCATGCGCGCCGCCAGGCTGCGGACGCGGGTCACCAACCCGCAGGCGGCGCTCGAGGCCGAGGCGGCCGCGGAGCTGGCCAACCCGGACGTCTGAGCTGGTCCCGGATCGACCCACCACGATCGGTGGGTCAGCGCGCCCGGCCGGCGCCTCGGAACGCTCCGAACCCTCCGAACCGGCGCACGGCGTGCACGAAATCCACACATGCCGACGCGAATGTGGTCTCTGTCAAGCAGACAGGCCCGGTCAGAGGATCGGGCACCACACACGGAGCAGCACCCTCAATGCATCGCAGCGGATTGTTCGCCGTCCTGATCCTCGCCGCGGTGTCGGTGGTCTCGGGGCTGATCGGCTACAACGCCGGCCTGACCTCGACCGCCGTCGCCGCCGGCACCACGGTGGTCGTCACCGGTGGGTTCCCGGGCTTCGGGACGCTCTTCTTCCTCTTCTTCCTGTTCTTCATGACGAGCATGGCCTTCGGGTTCTCGCGCCGAAAGCGCGCCTGGATGGCGGGGCATGAGGGACGTCACGGCCACGGGCCGTGGGGCGCGGGTGGCCCGGGCTTCGGGCCCGGCTTCGGCCCGATGGGCAACCCCGGCGACCCCCGTCGCCAGTGGGTCGCCGAGATGCATCGCCGCCTTCACGAGGAGGAGGCGAAGGGCGGCTCCGGCAACCCGGCCGGCCCGGGGGCCCCGGGGCCACCCCCCGCTGACCATCCCTGAACCGTTCACGAGCTGACCACGCGTCGGCCCGGGGGCCCCGGGGCCCCCGGGCCACCGGCGGCGGTCCGGGCCCGGACCGCCGCCCCTCCCCTCCCTC
>CANJLL010000005.1 GCA_947475545.1 Chloroflexota bacterium
CGGTCCTGACCTTGCGGCCCAAGGCGTCCCCGCCCACAACACCCTCGCACCCAACGAAAGCCGTCGCCCGATGACCCAGACCGTCAACCCCACCTCCGTGCAGTCCGTGGAGATCGCCATCTCCGCGCCCCGCTCCCTGACGCTCGACGTCGAGGGGATGTCGTGCGCCTCGTGCGTCAACCGCATCGAGCGGTACCTGCGCAAGCTGGACGGGGTGGGGACGGCCAACGTCAACCTTGCCACCGAGCGGGCAACTGTGGTCATCGGGCCCGGGCTGACGGTGGAGCAGGTCATCAAGACGATCGAAGCGGCCGGGTACGACGCACGGCCCATCACCGACGGCGCCCCGGCGCCCGGCTCGGCCCAGGCGGCCGCGGTGGCCGCCAACGCCGCAGCGTCGACCGGATCGACTGCTGCCTCGGTCACCGCCCGCCCCGCGGCGGCGCCCGTCGACGCGGCCGCGAACACGGGGGCCGGCACGTACCAGCAGCGCCACCAGGCCGAGCTCCGACGGCTCCTGCTGGAGTCGCTGATCTTCACGGTCCCGCTGCTGCTGGGCCTCGCCCAGATGACGGTCGCGCCGTTCCTCCCGTCGTGGATCAGCAACCCGTGGCTCCAGCTGGTGCTGGCCACGCCCGTCCAGTTCCACGCCGGCGCCCTCTTCTACAGGGGCGCCTGGAAGGTGGGCAAGCACGGCGGCACGGACATGAACACGCTCATCGCGGTGGGGACATCGGCGGCCTACTTCTACAGCGCCGCCGCGCTGCTCCTGCCTGACTTCTTCATGTCCGCCATGGTCAACGGCGTCATGGCCATGTACTTCGACACGTCGGCCACCATCATCACGTTGATCCTGCTGGGCCGATTCCTCGAGTCGCGCGCCCGGAGCCATACCTCCGATGCGATCAAGGCCCTCGTCGGGCTCCAGCCGCGCACCGCGCGGATCGTCCGTGACGGCGTCGAGGCGGACCTCCCCATCGAGCAGGTCCTGGTGGGCGACGGCGTCGTGGTCCGGCCCGGTGAGCGCATCGCCGTCGACGGCCTGGTTCAGTCGGGCACCTCGCCGGTCGACGAGAGCATGATCTCCGGCGAGCCCATCCCGGTCACCAAGCGCGTCGGCGACGAAGTGGTGGCCGGCACGCTCAACACCTCCGGCAGCTTCACGTTTCGCGCCACGCGCATCGGCCGGGACACCGTCCTGGCGCAGATCGTCCGGCTGGTCCAGGAGGCGCAGGGGAGCAAGGCGCCCATCCAGCGCCTGGCCGACCAGGTCACCGGGATCTTCGTCCCCGTGGTGCTTGGGATTGCCGCCCTGACGTTCCTCGCCTGGTTCCTGCTGGGCCCGCAGCCCACCTTCACGCACGCGCTGGTGAACATGGTGGCGGTCCTGATCATCGCCTGCCCGTGCGCGCTGGGCCTGGCCACCCCCACCTCGATCATGGTGGGCACCGGCAAGGGGGCCGAGAACGGGATCCTGTTCCGCAACGCCGAGGCGCTGGAGCGGCTGGGCAAGGTGGGCGTCGTGATCCTGGACAAGACCGGCACGCTGACCGAGGGCCGGCCGCGGGTCACGGACGTCGTGCTGGCCGGCACGGCGGGCATCGCGGAGGAGCAGCTGCTGCGCCTGGTGGCGGCCGCGGAGCGCGGGTCGGAGCATCCGCTGGGCGAGGCGATCGTCCGGCACGTGCGCGACGAGCGCGGTCTCACCATCCCGGACGCCGCCTCCTTCGACGCCGAATCGGGCGCCGGCATCCGCGCCGTGGTGAATGGTCGGACGGTGCTGGTGGGTCGCCAGGGCTTCCTCGAGGAGAACGGCGTCGCCGCCGCGGAGCTGGACGCGGCCGCGGCGCCCATCGCCGCCCAGGGTCGGACGCCGGTCCTGGTCGCCGTGAATGGGCAGGCCGCCGGGGTCATCGGCATCGCGGATACCCTGAAGGCGTCTTCGCCGGCCGCGGTCGCTGAGCTCCGCCGGTTGGGCCTCCGGGTCCTGATGCTGACCGGCGACAACGAGATCACCGCCGCAGCGATCGGCCGGGAAGCGGGCGTGGACCAGGTGCTCGCGGACGTCCGCCCGGACGAGAAGGCGGCCCAGGTTCGTCGCCAGCAGCTGGGCGGCAAGGTCGTGGCCATGGTCGGGGACGGCATCAACGACGCCCCGGCGCTGGCCCAGGCGGACGTGGGACTGGCCATCGGGACGGGCACGGACGTGGCGATCGAATCCGGCTCGGTCACGCTGGTGAGCGGCGACCTGCGGGCCATCGTGACCGCGATCTCGCTCTCCCGGGCGACGATGGGGAACATCCGCCAGAACCTGTTCTGGGCCTTTGCCTACAACGTGGCGCTCATCCCGCTGGCCGCCGGCGTGTTCTACCCGTTCCTGGGCTGGCAGCTGGACCCCATCTTTGCCGCCGCCGCGATGGCCGCGTCCAGCGTGACCGTGGTGTCGAACGCCCTCCGACTCCGGGGGTTCCGCCCGCCGCGCCTCGCGATCCAGGGCTGAAACCCGGCGCACAATAAATCAGAGCGGCTCCCGAAGGAGCCGCTCTGATGCTGTCCCGGTGAAGGTATCCGCCGAAGCGGACGCTTCTGCCACGCGCCAAGGGCATCTATCACGTCGGCTGCACCGACTACCCTGACCCTACCTACCCATGACCTTGCCGCTGGGGCAGCGCTGCATTGCAGCAGCGAGATGTACTCTACTCGGTCCGGCGCCCCTTGCCAAGGGTTTTGACGCGCCGAACGATGAAAATTCCTTAATCTTCCAGAATCGTCACATTCGTGATGGCGACGGGCTCGTTGGGGAGGTCCCGGCCGTTGCGCGGCGCGGCGACGATCCGGTCCACCACGTCCATCCCCTTGGTCACCGTGCCGAACAGGTTGTACTGCTTGGGCAGGCTGCCCATCAGGTCCTTCACGCAGATGAAGAACTGGGAGCCGTTGGTGTTGGCACCCGAATTCGCCATGGCCAGCGAGCCGCGCGTGTAGTCGCCCTTGACCGGCTCGTCCTCCCACTTGTAGCCGGGACCGCCGGTCCCGACCCGCCCGGTGTTGAGCGCGGACTTCTTGCCGAACTCGCCGTCGCCGCCCTGGATCACGAAGCCCGGGATGACGCGGTGGAAGATGACGTCGTCGTAGAAGCCCTGCTTCGCGAGGGCGATGAAGTTGGCCGCCGACTTGGGGGCACTCTCGTCGTAGAGCTCGATCTCGATGTCGCCGAGGTCGGTGCCGATGGTGGCGCGGGTCATGTGGTCTCCTTCGAATGGGCTGCGGGAGGGGCGGTCTGGCCTCAGGGCTTGTTGACGGTGACCGTGTCCATGGCCACCGGGTCCATGGCCGTGTTGCCGGAACCGGTGTTGGGCATCTTCGCGATCGCATCCACGATGTCCATCCCCGATGTCACGGTCCCGAAGATGGCGTAGGTGTTGGTCTGGCCCAGCGAGTTCCTGTCATCGAGGACAACGAAGAACTGGGAGCCCTGCGAGTTTGGCACCGGCGTCCGGGCCATGGCAACGGTGCCGCGCTTGTAGGCGGTCGTGACCGGCTCATCCTTGATCGTATACCCGGGCTCCTTGCCCGCTCCCGTGCCGGCTCGGTCGCCACCCTGGATGACGAAGCCGGGCACGATCCGATGGAAGACGACGCCGTTGTAGAAGCCGCACTCGGCCAGGGCGACGAAGTTGCCGGCGGCCAGCGGCGACAGGTCCGCCTTCACCTGGACCGCGATGGCACCCAGCTTGGTCGTCAGTGTCACGGTGCGCGTCTCGCCGGCCGGCAAGGCGGCGGGCGCCGCGCTCGGGCAGCCCGCCGGCTTGGCGCCGACGTTGGTGGTCGCGGTGGGCCCAACGCTGGGCCTGGGGGTGGCTGTCGCACCGGCGGCACCGGCGCCGATCGGCGGGATGGGGCCGGACGAGCCGCCGGCCCCGCCGATGCCGTTCATGACAGCCACCGCCACCGCCAGGACCACGAACAGGCCGATGACGCCCACGATCCCCATGGTGAGCATCCGTCGCCGCTGGTCCTCGGCCGAGCGACCCCCGCCCGACCGGCGGGCGGATTCGGACCCGCGGCGCTGCGGCCGGCCGGCGTGGTGGTCGGCGGGACGGCCCGGCTTGTCTGGTCGGCGAGCGGTCACGCGGCAGCCTCCGTGGCGGCGGGATAGTCGATCGCCCCCGAGAGGAGCGCTTCGCCGAGGATGATGCCCGTCGCGCCGGCATCGCGCACGCGGCGGATGCCGTCGAGGTCGCGCACGCCGCCGGCGACCAGGAGATCGGCGTCCAGCGTCCGGGTGAGCAGCGCCAGCTGCTCCAGCTCCGCGCCGGCTCCCGAGTGCGACAGCACGAACCGGTTGACCCCGCAGGCCTGCAGCTCGTCGAGCACGCCCCGCAAGGTGGGGACGCCCCGCTTCCACGGGAACGCGGCGAAGCGCTCCGGCCGCGGGTCGATCCCCACGGCCAGCCAGTCGCCGGCCACCGCGACGCACTCTCGCACCAGCCCCGGGTCCTCGACGGTGCTCATGCCCAGGACGATGCGCGTCGCGCCGGCGGCGAAGGCCAGGCGGATGGCGTCGGGGCTCTCCAGCCCACCGGCCACCTGGATGGGCGTCGCGACCCGCGCGGCGATGCTGCCGATGGCCTCGAGATTGCCCGGGGCGCCCCTGCGGGCGCCATCGAAGTCGACCAGGTGGATCACCGGGGCGCCTAGGCGCACGAAGTGCTCGGCGATCCGCTCGGGTCGGTCGGTCGGCACGCCATCGCCCGTGGCGGCACCCGGCCAGAACACGACACGCGACCGGCCCCGCTCAAGGTCGATCGCCGGCAGGACCTGCACCTACGCCGCGCCCGGGCCGACCCCGGCGCCGTGGCCGGAGACCCGATGCCTGGACAGGCCCTCGCCCGCGAGGATCCGCCGCTGGAAGCTGATGGGCAGGGAGCCGGCGCGCAGCAGCGAGTCGTGGAAGTCGCGCAACCGGAACGCCGGACCCAGGCGCTGCCGCTCGTCCTCGCGGAGCTGCAGGAGCATCACCTTGCCGAGCAGGTACGAGAGCTGGTAGGTGGGTGTGTACGTGTAGCGCGTGACCTCGGCGCGGGCGACGCCCAGCTCAAAGCGCGTCATCTCGCGCATGAACTGCGTACCGTCCTCGACGGAGAACTGGCCGCGCTGCATCTGGATGTCGAGGATGATCCGGCAGGCGCGCCAGATGGCATCCGTCGCGAGTCCCACCTGGAAGGCGGGCCCGTCGTCGAAGCCCTCCTCCCGCATCATCTGCTCGCTGTACATGCCCCAGCCCTCCACGAACTCCGTGGCGTCCAGCTGGAGGCGCGAGAGCGATGGGTGGAGCCGCGCCATCGACAGCTGCAGGTGGTGGCCCGGATAGGCCTCATGGATGCTGGTGTTGCTGATGGCGCTCCAGTTGTGCTCGCGCATGGCCCCCGCGTCGTCGTCCACGGATGGGGTGACCACATAGATCCCCGCGGGGTTCGGGTCGAACTTGGGTGGCACGAAGTAGGCGGCCAGCGGGAGTGACTGGCGGAGGTGCCTCGGCGTCTCGATGACCTCGATCCGCTCGCCATCCGGGATGGTGGCCAGGCCGCGCTCGACGATGTGGGCGCGCGCCCGGTACATTGCGCTGCGGTAGCCCTCGAGCGCCTCGGCGAACGTCGCTGGGTGGTCGCGCTTGACGCGGTCGACCACCGCGTCCTCGAGCGCGGCCGGGTCGATCTGCCTCGCCGCCGCCCGGCGCGCTGATTGCTGTTGCGCCAGCTGGTCGAAGCCGATCCGGAGGATCTCATCGGCCGTCAGCCCGTCCAGGGCCCGGACGCGGATCAGGTCGTCAAGCTTGTCGGAACCCAGAGCCCAGTCGTCCGTGCCGCTGTCGAGCGTGATCCGGAGCCAGCCGACGTACTCCTCGATGGACCCCGCCGCCACCAGGATCGCCCGGTCCAGTCGTCGCTGCTCGATCGGACCCAGCACGCCGTGGCCGGCGGCCCCAATCTCCGCGAGGAAGTCGCGCAGGTACTTGGCCTCCTCGATCTCGAGTCCCTGCCAGAGGCGCACCTGGGGCACCGCCGCCCGCGTCCGATGCTCGGCCAGGAAGGCCGGGACGCTCTCCAGGCGGCTCGCGATGGATGACAGGCGGTCGGCGAACGGCGCGAAGTCGCGGGCCATGAGCATGAACAGGGCATCGCCCAGCGAATCGAGGGCGAACGAGCGACGCTCCCACGTTCGCACCACCTCGGCGTGAAAGAGCGATTCGCGCAGGTGATGGAGCTCCAGCTCGCGCTCGAAGCGGACCCCGGGCGAGAGCGCGGCCACATCGAGCGCCTCGATCGTGGTCAGGTGCCGTCGGTCCCGCTCGATCTCGCCCAGGACCGCCTCGCGGCTCCCGTCACCCAGCTGGTCGTCCCAGAGGTGGATGCCGTGGCTGGTGGCGGTGGTGGGGTTGTCCCGGAGCACGCCCCGGAAGCGCTCCTCGACGAGGTCGTAGAAGTGGTCGTCCAGGGGCCCGGGCTGCGGTGCCGGGGCCGGCCGGGTGAGCTCGGAGTCCGTCAATCCCGGCTCCGTGTGCTGGTGGGGGAGGTGGCCGCCGGCGCGTCGACGGCGTGGACGGCCGGCGCAGCACGCAGGGCGACATCGACCGCGGCGATGACGCGGTCGATGTCGGTGGCCGTGACCCCGTGGTGGGTGACAGCCCGGATGGTGCCGTGCGGGTAGGCCACCATCAGCACGCCGCGCGCCTTGAGGCCGTCCAGGAACGCCGCGCGGTCGCGCGTCACGCCGAAGATCACGAAGTTGGTCCGCGCGCGCCCCGGGTCCAGGGGACCAGCCGTTGGCTGGGCGATACCACCGGGCGAGACGACGCCCGGGAGCGCGGCCAGGCCCTCCGCGAGCTGGCGCGCGTTGGCGTGGTCCTCCGCGAGGCGGGTCATCATCCCCGCGTCCCCGTCGCGCAGCGCGACCAGTCCGGCGGCCGCGACGATGCCCACCTGGCGCATGCCGCCGCCGACCAGCTTCCGGGCGCGGCGCGCCCGCCAGACGAAGTCCCTGGAGCCGGCAACGATGGAGCCGACCGGGCAGGCCAGGCCCTTGGACAGGCAGCACATGACCGAGTCCGCGGGGCCCGCGAGATCGCGCGGCGTGACGCCCAGCGCGATCGCGGCGTTCCAGAGGCGGGCGCCGTCAACATGGAGCGGCACGCCCCGGTCGTGCGCGATCCGCGCCACCTGGCGGGTGTACTCGGCGGTCAGCGGCTGGCCCATCGAGTGGCCGTTGGTGTTCTCCAGCGCGACGAGGCCCGTGATGGGCTCGTGGACGTCGAGCGGGTCGCGGAACGCGCCGACGATCTCGTCGAGGTCCAGCGTGCCGTCCGGGCGCTCGCGCAGGGCGCGGATACTGGTCCCCACGACGACGGCATGGCCCGCCGCCTCGTCGTCGATCAGGTGGCTCTCCGAGCCCGCGATGGTCTCCTGGCCGCGCCCCAGGTGGGCCAGCTGGGCGACGAGGTTGCCCATGGCGCCGGAGGCCACGAAGAGCGCGGCCTCCTTGCCGAGCAGCTCGGCGGCGCGCTCCTGGAGCGCGTTCACGGTGGGGTCGTCACCGAAGACGTCATCGCCCACCTCCGCCGCGGCCATGGCTCGCCGCATCTCGGGGGTGGGCCGTGTGACCGTGTCGGAGCGCAGGTCGATCAGGTCCATCGGTCGCGCAGTATAGGCTCGTTCCACCGTGGCCACCCCCGGCGTCAATCTTCGTTGGGCACGCACGGCCCGCAGGTGTTATCCTCCGCCAGCCGCAACTGGACCCGTGGTGTAGCGGCCAAACATGCCAGCCTGTCACGCTGGAGATCGCCGGTTCGAATCCGGTCGGGTCCGCCATCCGCCTATACCTACGCCCCGTTCGCCCGCCCGAACGGGGCGTTCTCTATGCCTGGCGACGCCCGGGCGGTACGATCGACGGCATGATCCCTCCCTCACGGTCGTTCTCGCCGCGCCTTGGCGCGCTCATCGGCGCCCTGGCCCTCGTGCTGCTGGCGGTCGCGGCCGGCCTGCTGGGGTCGGGGCCACTCGCCGACCTGGCCGCTGCGGGGGCGGCCCCCGGCTCCCCAAGGATCACCGTCATGTCGGCCGCTCCGTTGGCCTCGCCCGTCCCTGTGGCCACACCCAGCCCCACGCCCCTCCCATCACCCACCCCCGCACCGTCGCCGACGCCGATCCCGCCGGTCGCCGTGGTCCCGGTCACCGGCTTCCGGAGCACGGCCACCGGGACGGATGCCGCCGAGGTGACCGCCGTGCTCGCGGGGACCAGCAAGCGCTACGCGGCCCTGGAAGTGGTCACGGCGGACCTGCCGGCGATCATGGCCGCCCTCGGCGTCGTTGCGCCGGTTGATCCCGCCCGCCTGATCTCCGCCGCCGACGCCGGGGCCCTGCGCACCGACCTGGCCGCGCACCCGGACCGGCTGGGCATGCTGCGCGCTTCCCAGGTGGATCCCTCGGTGCGGGCGCTGGGCTGGGAGGGCGCGCGGCTGTTCGGCGTGGGGAGGTTGGGGGAGCTCGCGCAGTGGCCGCTCCAGGCACGAATCGTGACCGGCGCCGGGGGCACCGCCGAGGCGCCCGCGTACGACCCGGCCTCGGCATGGACCCTGTTCGCCGGCGGTGACGTCTTCCTTGACCGCGGCGTCTACCTGACCCTGAGCGTCAACAAGAAGGGCGCGGACTTCGCGTACGACGGCGGCTCGGTCGTCATCACCGGCCATACCTGCTGCAGCCAGTTCGGCTGGACGCTGCCGGTGACCCAGCGGACGGGCGACGACGGCGCGCTCCGGGCGCTCATCTCCGGGGCGGACCTGGCCATCGCCAACTTCGAGAACTCGGCGCCGGTCAAGTTCACCTGGCACCAGGACGGCACCGTGTTCAGCGGTGACCCGGCCCTGATCTCCGGGCTGAAGAACGCGGGGCTGGACTGGGTGGGCCTCGCCAACAACCACATGGGCGACGCCGGGGCGCAGGGGATCCGGGAGACGCTCGCCGCACTGGATGCGCTGGGGATCGCCCACGGGGGCGCGGGCACGGGGTACGACGCGGCCCACGCGCCCTCCCTGCTCACGGCCCGCGGCGTCAAGGTGGCGATCCTGGCGTACGACACGATCGCGCCGTACTACTGGGCCAAGACCGCGACGGCGGTCGGCTCGGCCCAGATGACCGCGGCCGCGCTGACGGCGGACGTCGCGGCGGCGCGGGCGGCCGGGGCGCAGGTGGTCATCGTGTTCCCGCACTGGGGCACCGAGTACACCACCACCCGCAGCGCCGACCAGGTCACGCTGGGCCACGCCGCGATCGACGCGGGGGCCGACATGGTCATCGGCAACCACCCGCACTGGGCCGGCGCGGTGGAGCTGTACAAGGGCAGGCCCATCTGGCACGCGCTGGGCAACTTCGTGTTCGACCAGATCTGGTCCGAGCCCACGCTGGAAGGCATCACGCTGGAGCTGACGTTCAACGGCGCCAGCCTGGTCCAGGCCGTGATGCGCCCCCACCTGATCCTGGAGCGGACCCAGCCCAACTTCATGGACCCGGCCGGCTCAGGCAAGGTGGTGATGGACCAGGTCTTCAAGGCCTCGAAGGGGCTGCTTCCCTGGTAGTGGCGGACGTGCTGCGGGGCAACCAAACCGCGCACGGCGGGATCGCGCGGCCGCGACGGACTTGCGGGCCCGGCGGACCAGTTGGTCCGCCGCTGGCTACTTGATCCCGGCGAAGACGTCCGTCTCGGGGAGCATCGTGGTCACCCGGGACTCGCGCAGCACGTAGGCCTCGCGGGCCCATGCCTCGCGCCAGCCCTCCAGGCCCAACGACATGAACGGCCCGTCGTCGCTGATCTGCGTGACGTGCCGGCGGATGGCCTCCCACTTGCGGTCCAGGACGTCGGCGATGTCCACCCACGTCGTGATGGCCGAATCGGGGATGACCATCCTGGAGAGGCGGGCTTCGAACTCCGCCCGCTGCTCCTGGGGCAGGTCCGACGGAGCCTCCCACGGGGACCGCTCGCCACGGGCCGAGAGCCGCTCCGCCATCCCCTGCCGGACCGAGTCGGGGATGGCCTGCTCGTACAGCTTGAGCGGCATCCAGGGCTCCAGCCCGGCCTCCAGCTGCTCGGGGTACCAGTCCGGATCCCCCGCACGGTCGAACGCTCGAACGGCCACGTCGTGGGTCCGGATGTGGTCCGGGTGGCCGTAGCCACCGAAGTCGTTGTAGGTGGTCATCACGTCGGGCCGGTACGTCCGAACCAGCCAGACCAGGCGTCCGGCGGCCTCGTCGAGGTTTGCTCGCCAGAAGCAGCGCGGATCGTCGTTGCCCGGGGTGCCCACCATCCCGGAGTCCCGGAACCCGAGGTTCTCCCACTCCGTGACGCCCAGGACGGCCATCGCCGCGGCCAGCTCGCCCGACCGGATCTCGCCCAGCCGGCGGTGGTTCTCGGGGGTGGCCATCGCCGGAACGACGATCTCCCCGAGCGCGCCGTCGGTGCACGTGACCAGCACCACGCGGTCGCCCTCGAGCACCTGCCGGGCCATCAGGCCACCGGTGCCGATGGTCTCGTCGTCAGGGTGAGCGTGCACCGTCATGAGGGTGCGGGGCTGCCGACGCTTGGTTGTCATGTGGGAGATCCTACCCCGCGGCCTCGATCAGGTCGAACAGCAATCTTGCCCACCCCGCCGCGCGGCCCAACCCCGTCCCAGGCGCGGCCGTCCCGGTAACGCCCGGGGCGCCCCGCGGACCGCGGACGCCCCGTCAATCCTCGCAAGTGGTGCCAACCCACCGGGATTGCAGCGGACCTTTCGGCGGCAGCCCAGTACTTCGAGTCCCTGACGTCTGACGGCAGTCCGGGGGAACCTGCACGTATGATTCAATCCTCGACCCGGCTCCCGGCCGTTCGTACGGAGGAGTCCGCGTCGCCACTCGCCATCGAGAGCGCGCTCATCCCGTGGGTGGACCTGTGCCCCACGTATGAGACGGTGGTCTACACCATCGACCGCCGCCAGCGGGGCCTGATCGAGGTGTACGAGGGCTGGCGGATGAGCGATGTTCTCAACGACGATCCGCGCGTGCTCCTGTCGCGCGTCGCCGTGATGCCCCACGCCGGCGGGCTGCCCGGCCGGGCCCAGGAGATCTCGCTTCCCAGGGGCTCCGTGTACCTCGCGCACCTGGCTGGGCCGCGCGGCGACCGCGAGATGTTCCGGACCACGGTCAGGACGCCGATCGGCCTCAAGGCCGGCCCGTACCTGGTCCGCGGCTATCACCACACGCTGCCCGGCGCGCAGTCGATGCGTGTCTGGCCCCGCGAGCGAGCGATGGTGCCGCTGACGGATGCCTGGATCGAGTACCCGATGCGCACGCGCAGAGTCCGCGTGTCCGTCGATGCCGTGGCCGTCAACCGCCTCCTGGTGGACTGGGTGACCCTGGCGCCGTTCGACGACTTCGACCCACCCCGCTGACCTCCCGGTCAGCCTGCCGGCGACCGCCCTGCGGCCGGAGCGCCTCCGCTACAGCTCCCGGCGCCGAAATGCCCAGGACGCGAGGAGCGCCGCCGCCACGGTGATCCCGGCCGAGGCTGCCAGCGAGCCCGCCAGCTCGGGCGCCGGCCGACCCAGCGCCAGCGCGCCGCCCAGTGCGGCCAGGCCGCCGGGCAGGTAGGGCGCCACCGTGGGGATCGCCGACGCGACCGCCAGCAGGATGAGCCCGCCGACTCCGATGGCCGCCCCACCCGCCGTCGAGCGCGACAGCGCGCTGCCCAGGAACGTGATGGCCGCGTACGCCACCAGCGAGAGCCAGAGGCAGCCCGCCAGCGCGGCCCAGCCGCCCACGCTGAGTGGCTCGAAGAGTGCCGCCGTGTAGGTCGCGGCCCCGGCGACCGCCAGCAGGGTGCCCACGCCCAGGGTGACCCCGATTGACGCCAGCTTGGCGGCGAGGAACGCCGCCCGCGTCGCCGGCTTGACCAGCAGGAACGCCGCGGTGCCGCGCTCAACCTCGCCGGCCACTGCGCTCATCGACAGCAGGACGGCCGCCAGGGCCCCGAACTGCGCGGCGTTCTTGAGGAGCTGCCCTACCGAGTCAACCACCGTGGGGATGGGCATGGTCAGCCCGCCCAGCTGGTCGCCACCCACGGCCCGGATGATCTCCGGGGTGAACTTTGCGAGCAGCGGCGACAGGAAGCCGGAGAGCAGGAGCACGCCCGCCACGACCGGCAGGCGGAGCGTCCGCCAGGACTCCAGGAGCTCCTTGCCCAGGAGGATGCCGAAGCCGGTCATCGGTTGGCCGCCACAATCCGCAGGAAGACCGTCTCCAGGTCTGGGCGCTGGCGCTCGAACGCCGCCAGCACCACGCCGCCCGCCACCACCGCCGGGAGGAGCTCGCGGCCCGCCGCGTCCACATCCGAGACACTCACCTGCAGCCCGCCCGCGCCCTCGACGACACCCGTGACCCAGGGTGCACCCCGCAGCCTGGCTGCCAGCACCGCGACGGCCGCCGCCTGGCCCGGCTCCGGGTCAAGGCGATAGACCGGCGACGCGTAGCGCTCCAGGAGCTCCGCGAGCGGCGCCTCGGCGACCAGCCGCCCGGCGCTCAGGATCCCGACCCGGTCGCACACGCGCTCGATGTCGTTGAGGACGTGCGTCGAGAAGACCACGGTGGTCTCCCCGCGCAGCGTCTGGACCAGCGCCAGCAGGTCGCGTCGCCCCTCCGGGTCCAGCGAGCTGACCGGCTCGTCAAGGAGCAGCACCGGCGGACGGCCGATCAGCGCCTGGGCGATCCCAAGGCGCTGTCGCATCCCGCCCGAGTACCCGCCGATCCGCCGCCGAGCCGCCCCCGCCAGGGCGACCCGCTCCAGCAGCTCGTGGACGCGGACCCGGAGCGCCGTGCCGGCCAGCCCGTGGAGTCGGCCCGCCAGCTCCAGCAACTCCTGGCCCGTCATCCACCCGTAGTAGCGCGGGTCCTGGTCTAGCACGCCGATCCGCCGGTGGAGGGCGGCTGGATCGGTGCCGACTTCGACGCCCGCCACGTCCGCGCGCCCCGCGCTGGCCTTGGTGAGGCCTGCCAGGAGCCGGAGCGTGGTGGTCTTGCCCGCCCCGTTGGGCCCCAGCAGCCCGAAGACGGAGCCCGCCGGGATGGCCAGGTCCAGGCTGTCCAGCGCGAGCACATCGCGGTAGCGCTTGGTGAGGCCCAGGGTCCGGATGGCGACCGCCGCGTCCACGGTCAATCCTCGATCCGGCCGGCCGCAAGGTAGAGGAGCGGGCCCAGCAGCTCGCCGAAGACGATGACCAGTGCCCAGACGCCCTTGTTGCCGCCGCGGACCCGGCGCTCGGGCCGGAGCAGGTCGCGCAGGGCCAGCGCCATCAGCAGCAGCTGGATCACGATCAGCGGGACCAGGAGCGGGAGGATCTCGTTGACGGTCATGGCTGCCCTCCTGCGCTGCCGCCCGGGACCGCCCTCACGCAACCGATCAGCGGTGCGGGAACGCGCCGCGCCGGTGCGGTGTGGGCTGGTCAGGTGGCGTTGGGACCTTTGCGCCGACGCACCACGACTTCTGGCGGAGGGAGACGTTGCCCGGTCGACGTCATGGTTGCGCTCGTGACCAGCATCTTCGCACAGCACGCCCTCCCCTCCACGCAGCACGCCCGCCCCATCGGGATCCTCGGCGACGTGGATGTCATCGCCTACACGGCTGACTGCCGCTTCATCGGACGCCTGCCCGCCGGAGCGTTCCCGCGCGGCCTCGACCGCGTCGGCGACTTGCGTGAGCTCTCGATCACAAGTGCCTCGGCCTGGCTGCTCGGTGCCGACCGGCCGACCGGGCGCGATGTGGTGACCATCCCCTGCGCCGATCTGTTCGCCTTCGAGCTGGTCGATCGGGCAGCGGAGCCCCCGCCGTTCCGCCGCCCACGCTTCCAGCAGGCGCTCACGCTCGGCCTGGGGCCGTACACCGCGCAGGGCACGACCCGTGTCCGGCCGGGCGGCGACCCTGTGGCCGCCTTCGAGCGCTCCGCGGGCCTTGTGGTCCTGCGCGACGCCTGGATCGAGTACCCGGCGGCCAACGCCCGCCGGCGCCGCCTGGCCAACCAGCTCGTGGTCAACCGGGATCGCGCGCAGGCCCTCGGGCTGGCGACCGACCTGGACGCAGATACCCGTGATTACCAGGGCCGCCTCGTGGCGCTCCTGCGCGACGTGCAGCGACGTGTCCAGCCCTGACCGCCAACTAGTACGTTTGGCTGTCTGGTCCGGCGTCCTCGGGTGCAGAATAGTGGGCATATGATCCGGACCTTGCTCCGACCGTTCGACCGAAATGCTGCCAGCATCCGGCCTCGGGTCGACTTCACCGCCTACGCGGCCGATTGCCGGATCGCAGGACATGTCCTGCTGACCGAATCGCGCCTGAGCGACATGCTCAACCGGCACGGCCAGTTTGTCGTCACGGACGCGATCGTGACCAGTTACGTCGGGGTGCCGGACTTGCAGCTGACCGACGTGTCGCTCTACCGCGACGACCTGTTCGCTGTGCTGTTGACGGGGCCTCGCGGCGACCAGCAGAAGCGGCGCGCGACGGAGGCCATGGCGCTTGGCATCAAGCTGGGCCCGTACCTGGTCCGCGGCCACATCCACGTCACGCCGGGTGCCGACCCGGTGGCCGCCTACAAGCGCGGGCGCGAGATGATCGTCCTCACTGACGGCTGGATTCTGCGCGCCGACGGGACCGACGGGACCGACGGGACCGGGGGCCAGAAGGTGCGGGTCTCCGCGCTCCTCGTCAACCGGCTCCTGGCCGAGTGGGTCACGCCGGTCACGGTGGAAGATGCCGACGCCAGCGACGAGGGCCGGAGCGAGGCCTTGGGCGAGGCCGCCGTCTAGCTGTCGCAGCCCACCTGCGCCTCCGCATCCCGCGGCTTCGGCGCCCGCTGGTCGTGCAATCCCGTGCAACCCCGCACGCGTCTTCCGGTCCTCCCCCGGCCCGCTGCTAGACTCGCCGACACCCGGGGATGGCGATCCGCCGCCCCTTCGTCGACTGACCGAATGCACGCCTGACCTGCCGGAGGGACCGCAGCCATGACCGACGACCGCGAGCGCTGGGCGCTGATCCTGGGCGCCTCCTCCGGGATGGGTGAGGCCACCGGCCTGGCGCTGGCAAAGGCCGGCTACAAGATCGCGGGCATCCACCTCGACTTCCGGGCCGCCCTCACCCACGTCGAGGAGGTCAAGGCGAACATCGTCGCCGCCGGCAGCGAGGCCCTGTTCATCAACATGAACGCGGCCGATGACGAGAAGCGCGCCGCCGCGCTGGACGCGCTCGAGGCCCGCTTCGTCGAGGCACGTGCCGCCGGCCGCCACCCGTATGTCCGCGTCGTGATGCACTCGCTGGCATTTGGCTCGCTGGTCCCCTTCCTCGCGGAGGACCCCAAGGGCGCGGTTGACCGCAAGAAGATGGAGATGACCCAGGACGTCATGGCGAACAGCCTCGTCTACTGGGTCCAGGACCTGTACCGGCGCGGCTTCCTGGAGAGTGGCTCCCATATCTGGGCGATGACGTCCGAGGGATCAACCCGGGTGGTGCCGTCGTACGGCGTGGTCTCTTCGGCCAAGGCGGCCCTGGAGTCGCACATCCGCCAGCTGGCGATGGAGCTGGCCCGGACCGGTAAGGGGATCACGGCGAACTGCATCCGGGCCGGAGTGACCGACACCCCTGCCCTGCGGAAGATCCCGGAGGCCGCGCGCATGATCGAGATCACGATGGCGCGCAATCCAACCGGCCGAATGACCACGCCACAGGACGTCGGCAGCGCGATCGTCGCCCTGTCGGCCGAGGGCACGGGCTTCATCAACGGGGACATCATCTCCGTCGACGGCGGGGAGTTCATCACCGGCTCCTGACCGGCGCCAGCGCGATGATCCGGGCGTTGGCCGGCTGCGGGCGTTGGCCTGACGGTTGACCCGGCGCTGGGAGTCTAGCCGGGCTCGGACGCCAGCCAGATCGTGAGTGGGCGGGCCGCGGGCGTCATCTCGAGCCGTCCTTCGGTCGTCGCCCACCACGCGGCCAGGCCCTCGTGGCGCGCCGCCTCCCCGATCCCGCGGGCGCCCTCGAGGAAGAGCGCCTTGCTCCAGATCTCGGCCCAGGCCGGGTCACGACCGGCGACCGTGACCGCGTCCAGTCCTTGCCCGCCCGGCGCGCCTGTCCGCGGGTCGATCAGGTGGTGGACGGTCTGGCCGCCCGCGGCGGCCCAGCGCCGCAGGCGGGTGGATGACGTGGCGACCGACCAGCCGCCCGGCAGGGCGACCACGGCCAGTCCGTCACGGCGCCCGCTCGGATCCTCAATATCGATGAGCCACGGTCCATCCGGGCCATGACCGCGCGTGGCGATATCCTGCCCGGCGTCGATCAGGAAGCCCCCGCCCGCGGCCAGGAGCGGCTCCAGGTCCGTGGCGGCGATGCGGTTGGCGGCCCAGCGGAGGGCCAGCCCCTTTCCGATCCCGCCCAGGTCCACCGGGACGTCCACTCGGATCACGCCCCGCCCCGTTCGGCGCAGCACTCGTCCATCGGCCCGGCGGACCGCGAGGGTCACTGGCCTGTGGGCGTCGCCGGCATCCCGGATTGGGGCGCCCGCGTAACCGATCCGCTCAAGCGCGACGAGGACGCGGGGGTCGAACCGCCCGCCCGTCCGGCGATGGGCGCGATCCGCGGCGGTCAGCGCCCGGACGAGGAGCCGGCCGGCCTCGGCGTCCTGGCCGGTCCTGCGGTTGATGGCCGTGAGGTCGCTGCTGCCTCGGAAGCGGGACAGGGCCTGCTCCGCGGCCTCGAACGTCGCGAGGACAGTGGCCCACGCAGCCGCGGCGCGGGCGGCGTGATCGACGTCTCCAGCGGTCCCCGTGGCTTCTACGACGCCCGTCGGCGCGCTGGCAATCAGGCGGAGGGGCGACGCCATGGCCTCGCCCGCAAACCGCCACTCCCCCGGCGGGAGCGGAGCGACCAGACCCGGACCGTCGGCACGTGCCTCGGTCACGGCGTCAGACTTGGCAGTTCCAGACACCGTTGTCCTCCAGTTTCGGCTGGACACAGGGCGATGGCATGGGTGGGATGGGCCTGTTCGACGGCCAGCTGGCCGGAACGCCCGGCGGGTACGTGGCGGCGGGGGCCGGGGTCGGGACGGCGGTTGGCACTGGTGGGATGCCCGGGAGGATGGCCCCGGCCGCAGCGCCGCCGGGCGTGCCGTTGCCCGCCGCCAGGGGGGCGCGCGTCGGCAGGACGACGCCCGTGTTGGCGAGCGCCTGGTGGAGAAGCGACAGGCGGGCACGCGCTGCCGCGAGCGCCGTGCGCAGCGACTGGGCCGAGTTGGTATCGCCGCCCAGGCGTGCACCAACCTCGTCCATCCCGGCCGCGAGGCCGGCGGACGCGGCGATGATCGAGTCGAGTTGCGCCTGCAGGTCGTCGGAACGGGCTTGCTCGGCGGCGAGCTCGGCCTCCAGCTGCGCGACACCGGGCCCGGGCTCCGGGAACCTGGCCACGCTGGCGGTCCACGACGAGGCCAGGTCGATCGTCAGCACCGTGCCACCCAGCACGGCTATCACGAAGAGGAACGTGACGAGACGCCGGGTCAGCGCGGCCCGGTCCGCCCGCACGTCGGGTCGGGCCGGTGCCATGCGGTGGGCGGCCGGGCTTCCACCCGTCCGCGCCGATGGCTCGGCCGCCGGGCTCCCGCCGCTGAGGCCGGCGCGGACGCCTGCCGTCATGGCTTTCCGGACGCGCCGGTGGTCGCGATCGGGACCGGCTTTGGGGCGGGTGTGACGAGCGGCGCCGCCGCGACCGAGGTGCTCTGGCGGACGGGCGCGCTGGTGGCCGCCGGCCGCGCGGTCGGGATGCTGTCAGGGAGCACGCCTGCTTCCGCCTGCAGGCTGTCGATCCGTCCGGTCAGGTCGGCGATCCGCGCCTCGTACGCCGCGATCGACGCGACCAGCGAGGTGTAGGCCTCGCTGGCCTCGCCGTAGCGGGCCCGGGCCACGTCGAGGCTGCCGGACAGGCGGTCGTGGCCGTCGGCGAGCTGACCCAGCGCGCTCACGATCGGCGCCTTCTCGGCCGCGACCGCCGATTCCGAGGCCGCCTGGAGGGCCGTCGTCCCCGCCAGGAAGACGGAGTAGGTCCCGGCGGAGAGCCCGAGGAGGACCGCGACGTGGGCCGGGATCCGCGGGAACGACCGGCGTCTCGGGGGGGACGCGCGGCGCCCGGTGTCCTCGTTGGCCTCAGTCATCGTCATCGTCGTGGTGCCGGGGCGTGGGTGTGGCGACCGGCCGGCTGGCAGTGCTGGTCGGGGCCTTGGTGGCCGTGCGCACGGGCGCGGGGGTCGGCGTCGGATCGGGCTCGGGGGTCGGTTGTGCCGCGAGCGCGTCCTTGGCCTGGGTGAGCTCCAGGCGGAGGGACTCGGTGGCGGCCTGGTCGGACACGGCCATGGCGTTGGCCATCTGGATCATCTGGGCCAGGCTGTCGGAGCCGCCCGCGAGCCGGTCGATCTGGGTCCGGATCGACGCGGCCTTGGTCTCGGCGGCCTCGATGCGCGCCTGGAGCTCGAAGATCCCGGCGGGCGGCTCCACCTTGGTGGCCGAGGCGAGCGCCCATTCCGCGGCGGTCCCGATGGCGAGGCCACCGGCCACCAGGCTCAGGGTGGCGCCCGTCGTGATCACGGCCCGCCGGACGATGAGGTTGAGATGCATGCGGCCCTCCTACAGGGTGGTGGAGAAGGTTGGGCGGGCCTGCCGGGCGACCCAATATCGATAGGAGACGGCGGCCACGACGAACAGCCCGGAGGCGCCGTACAGGCCGACCATGGCCACCGAGTCGGTGCCCGCGAGGACGCCGTGGAGCCATGCGATGGGGAAGATGACGTGGCTGATTCGATGAATCCGGAGCCACAGGCCGGCGGGGAGGAGCTTGGTGTAGCGGGCCGTCAGGCCGGTGAAGAGCAGCGCCCACAGGGCGAGCGTGCCCAGCGCCATGGCCGGAGTCCGGTACGCGGAGGCACCCGGGATCAGCGCCCCGAGCAGTCCCACATCGGCCCATTCGTCCAGGACGGTGGTGACGATGTGCGCACCGAGGAAGGCCAGCACGAAGACCCACGCGTTCTCGTGCCACGGGAAGAGCAGCTTCGAGAGCTTCCACGTCGACTTGTTGGTGGGGTGGCTCAGGATCAGGCCAAGAGAGATCTGAATCGAGAGCATGACCAGGGTGGTGAACCCCGCAGCCCTCGTGGCGAGCCAGATCTGGACCGCCGCCTGCCGCGCGGAGACGGGTGGCGCCACCTCCTGGGTGGCCGCGAGGATCACGATCCCGGCGACGGCGAGCACCGCAAGGAACGTCCCGGCGCGCAGGCGCATCGGCGGTCCGGTCTTGGCGGCGGGCCTGGCCGGTGGGGCCAGGCGGCGTGCGTCAGCGGTCATGGGGCTCCCGGTACGGCTTGCCTGCCCAGTACGAGTCGCAGATCGCCGAAAAGGTTTCGGCGATCTGGGTCGATGTTGGGCGGCCCGGCACTCGCGGACGAGGGGGCCGATGGTCCCGGGGCGTGCGCCCTTGGGGGTCAGGTCGGGGCGTGACCGATGGCTGGTGCGGCCCGTCGACGGGCGCCAGGGCCCCGTCCGGCGGGCCTCAGGGCGCGGACGTGCCTCGTCGCCGGCGGCTCGCCAGGCCCGTCCGTGGCCCCAGCACCAGCGCCAGCCCGAAGACCGCGGTCTCCACCAGCACGATGGTGGCGCCGCTGGCCACGTTGAGCCAGTAGCTGGCATACAGCCCGAGGATCGCGCCGCCCACGCCGATGACGACCGCGAGCAGCATGAGGCGGTTGAAGTGGATGGACAGCAGCTGGGCCGTGGCCGCCGGGGTGATCAGCATGGCCACCACGAGGATGATGCCCACGGCCTGCAGGCTGACCACGATGGTCAGCGCCACGAGCACCAGGAAGAGGTACTCGAGCAGCCCCACCGGGAGGCCGGAGGCCGCCGCCGCCAGCGGGTCGAACGTGGCGTACAGCAGCTCCTTCCAGAGCACCAGCACGACGACCAGGATCAACGCTCCCAGGGCCACCAGGCTCACCAGGTCACCCGTCGAGATGGCCAGGATGTTGCCGAACAGGAAGCTGAACAGGTCGGCGACGAAGCCCTTGATCGCGCTGTACCAGAACAGGCCCAGGGCGAACATGCCGACGAAGATCACGCCGATCGCCGTGTCGGTCCGGATCCTCGTCCGGCGGATCACCAGGCCAATGCCCAGCGCCGTCCCGACGGCCGCCACCCCGGCGCCCAGCAGGAACGGCACCTTGAAGACGAACGCGGCCACCAGCCCCGGGAAGGCGGCGTGGCTGACGGCCTCGCCGATGAACGCGAGGCCCTTGAGCACGACATAGGTGCCCACGACGGCGCAGACGGTCCCCACGAGGATCGCGGCGAGCATGGCCCTGACGAAGAAGGCGTGCGTGAGCGGGTCCACCACGAGCTCCACGGATCAGCCCTCCCCGTCGGTGGTGGAGCCGGCGTCGCGCGATTCATCCCTGGTGGCCGGCCGCGGCCCCCGGTGGCGGTGCGGCTGGGCGGGGCGCGACTCCTCGTGAAAGTGCGCCTCGCGGCCGTGCGCCTCGTCGTGGTGGTGGGCGTCATCGAGGATCGCCCGCTGGCCGCCGAGAACCAGCACATGTCCGCCGTAGGTCCGCGCCAGCACGTCCGGGTCCAGGATCAGCGAGGCGGGCCCAAAGGCCACCACGGTCCGGTTGATGGCCGCGACCTGCTGGAACCGCTCCGCGGCCGTGGGCAGGTCGTGGGTGGTGGCGATCACGGTCTTGCCGCGCTTCGCCTCACCCTCCAGGATGTCCATCAGCTCCTGCTGCGTGGTGATGTCCACCCCGGTCACCGGCTCGTCGAGGAGGAACAGGTCCGGCTCTGACGCGAGCGCGCGGGCGAGGAAGACGCGCCGCCGCTGCCCGCCGGACAGGGCCCCGATCTGGGTGCCCGCATGCTGGGCCATCGAGACCTTCTCGAGCGCGGCCGTGACCGCGCGGTGATCGTCGCGACCGGGCCGGCGCAGGACGCCGAGAGCGGGATAGCGCCCCATCATCACCACGTCCTCGACCGTGACGGGGAACTGCCAGTCCACGGTCTCCGCCTGGGGGACGTAGGCCACGCGCCGCGCCGCGACGCCGGGCCGGTGACCCAGGACCTCGACGCGACCTGACCACGGCTTGAGCAGCCCGGCGATCAGCTTGAGAAGCGTGCTCTTGCCGGCGCCGTTGGGGCCGACGACCGCGAGGAGGGAGCCCGCCTCCACGGCCAGGTTGACCCCATTCAGCGCGAGGCGATCGCCGTAGCCGGCGGTGACGTCCGACAGCCAGACGTCGGCATGGGCACGGGCGTGGCCCGCATCGATGCCGGCCGCGCTGCCGATGGGCGGCAGGTGGCTGGCGTGCTCGTGGGAGCGAGCATCGTGCGGGTGCGTCACCGGCCCACCCCCATCACCTGAGCGCCGCCACGATCCGGTCCACGTCCCATCGAATGAGCCCCTCGTAGCTGTCGGCCGGGGCATCCCCCAGCGTGTCGTCGTACAGGTTGGATTCCACGACCATGCGTGCCTCGTCGGCGATCGCGTGGGCCAGCTTGTCGCTGAACTGCGCCTCGGAGAAGATCGCCCGGGCCCCGGACGACTTGATGGCCGCCAGCAGGTCGGCGATCTCCCCGGCGGACGGGTCCTGGCCCGGGGTCGAGATCACGGACCCGATGACCTCCAGGCCGTACGCCTCGGCGAAGTACGGGAAGGCATCGTGCAGCACGATGACCTTGCGGTTGGCCTGGGGCACGGCCGCGAGCTGTGTCCGGGTCCACGCGTCCAGCTCGGCGAGCCGTGCGTCGAACGCCGCCGCCTGGGTCGCGATCTGCGAGGCCTTGGCCGGGAGGATCGCCTCGAGCGCCGTGGCGATCGCCGCGACGTAGCTGCGGGCGTGGGCGACGTTGAGCCAGGCGTGTGGGTTGGCCAGGCCCTCCTCGACGAGGATGGAGCCCGGCGGCAGCGCGTCGCCCAGCCTGAGCACCGGACCCTTCGACCCGACGGTTCCCACGAGATCCGTCAGCGGGTCGTCCAGGCCCAGGCCGTTGACAACGACCAGCGAGGCCTCGGAGATCGCGACCAGCGTGGCGGGCCGGGGGTCGAAGGTGTGGATCTCGCCGCCCTTGGGCACGAGGCTGGTGACCCTGATGAGCGACCCGCCGACACGTGCGACGAGGTCGGCGAGGACGGTGGTGGTGGCCACGACACGGATGGCGCCCGGCTCGGGAGATGGCAGGTCCGGGGCCAGCGCCGACCCATCTGCGGCGACGCAGCCGACGAGCGCGAACGAGAGGGCGGCCACGCCCGCGGCCAGGCGCACGACGATCCCGCGCGGCGACCTCGGGGTCATTCGGCGGTCCGCTCGCCGGCCTGGCAGGCGGGGCAGCGCCCGAAGAGCTCAAGGCGGTGGCTGTCGATCCGGAAGCCGGTGCGGCGAGCGACCTCCGTGACGACGACCGCCAGCTCGGCGTCGTCGAAGTCCACGACCGTGCCGCAGCGCGAGCAGACGGCATGGTGGTGATGGCGCGGGGCGCACTCCACGTAGGCATGCGCTCCGCCGGGGAGGTCGATCCGCTCAAGCGCGCCGGCGTCGCGGAGCAGCTCCAGCGTCCGGAAGATGGTGGCCCGGCCCAGGGGCACCTCGCGGAGCTGGGCGTCCGCGGCGATGTCCGCCGCGGTGAAGTGACCGGTCCTGGCGGCGATCAGCTCGGCGACCAGGCGACGCGGGCGTGTCTGCCGGAGGCCGGCGCGGTCCACGGTGGGCACGGATGGCGTCTCTGTCACGCCGATGATGATACTCAGTATCAACTAGACAGGTCAAGCCGGCGGGCCTGTCGTCAGCGTTCGAGCAGCGACTCCACGATCGGCGTCCAGGTCACCCGGAGGTCCGTGCCGATCGCGAGGGCGCCGTAGCCCAGGCGATCGTGCACCCACTCGAGCCCGGCCAGCCCCATCGGGAAGGCCGCGGTCGCGTAGGCATCCGCCCAGGTCAGGCTTGGCCCCACGACCGTGAGGCTGAGCAGCTCGCCCGGCGCGTTGCCACCCCGCGGGTCTCGCAGGTGGCCCGGCCGCTGGTATTGGCCCGAGGTGGCGACCGCGCGGTCGCGGACCAGGAGGACGGCGGCGATCGAGCCGGGCTCCAGCGGGTGCTGGATGCCGACCCGCCAGGGCGTCGGCGCGCCAATCGCCCGGTCGCGCGGGCCCGCGCCGGGCTCCGGTCCGCCCGCGGCCAGCACGTCGCCCCCGGCGTTGATGGCGTAGTCACGCAGGCCGGCCGCCTCGAGCACCGCCGTGCCCTCCTCGATGGCCCAGCCCTTCACGATCCCCGAGGGATCGAGGCTGCCATCCGGCCGGTGGCCGCGGGCGTCGAACGTGCCGCCGCTGATCCGGCGCAGGTCCTCGCAGGCCCCCAGGATCCAGCGCAGGTCCGGGCTTGCGTCCTCCTCGGCCAGCTCACCCCTCGAGATGCGCGACACCTCGCTGTCCGGGCGGTATGGGCTGAAGCGCCGGTCGATGTCCGTCAGCACGGCGAAGAAGGCGTCGAGGATGGGCGCGAGGGCCAGGTCCGGGATCCGGTCCCGGACATCGACGCCGACGGTGGTCCCCATCACCGTCTCCACGCGCGGCAGGCGGTCGCGGACACCGGGTGACAGGTTCGCGCCGGTCACCAGGGCTGTGCCGGGCGACGCGGCCAGACCCCGTCGCGCTGGTTGGTCCGCCGCCTCGCCCATGGCCTGCGGCTGTCGGTCAGCCGTGGGCCGCGTCGAGCGCGGCCTGGAGCGAGGCCTGGTAGGCGCGGCTGGTGTACGTGGCCCCGGACACGATCTGGATGCTGGCGCTCTTGGCGGTGAGGGCCTCGTTGCGGAGCACGGGGCTGCTCCATGTCGAGATGGAGCCCGACCGACCGCCCGTCGGGAGCCGCACCGCGGCGATGTCCGCGATCGCGCCGTTGACCACGGTGACCTGGACCTGGACGGGGCCGTAGCGGGTCTGGACCAGGGTGCCGGTGAACACCTGTCCGCCGGCCACGACCGGCGCCTGGGTGGGCTGCGTGGTGGGGGGCTGCGTCGCCCGCGGGGTGGTCCCGCCGCCCGCCGCCGTCGGCGTGGGTCCGGCGGTCGCCGTCGCGCGCGCGGTCCGGGGTGGGGCGGTTGGCGCGGCCTGTTCGGTCGGATCGGGTGTGCCGCCGGACCGTGCCGTCACCGCGAGGGCGATCTCGTCGGGGCTCTTGAACCCGACCAGCAGGGCCGCGGCGAGGACCAGGCTGGAGATCACCAGCCAGAACCGGGCGTGGAGGGACGGCTCAGGCATGACCGGTCACCGGGCGGTCGGCGGTCATCAGTATTCGAACCGTTCCACGTGGACCTGGCTCCGCGGCACGCGCAGCTGATGGAGCGTCTGCTCCACCCGGTCCATCATCGGGCCCGGGCCGCAGATGTACACGTCCTGCTCGCAGATATCGGGCACTATCCGCCACAGGTTGTCCGGCGCGAGCGGGTCCTCCGGCATCGCCGCCGACCCCCGCCGTCCAACGAGGTACTCGACCCGGGCGCCCCGGGTGGCGGCCAGCGCATCGATCTCCTGGCGCAGCACGAGGTGCTTGGCCTGGCGCGCGCGATAGAGGAGGGTCAGCTCGCCCGGATGGGCGGAGAGTGCCTCCAGGAGCGCGCGCAGAGGCGCGATGCCGATCCCGCCGGCGATCAGCGTCACCTTGCGGCGCGTCCGCTTGGCGCCGGTGAGGATCCCGTACGGGCCCTCGGCCCAGACGCGGGTCCCGGGCCGGAGCCGCTGCATGGACCTGGTGTCATCGCCGAGCGCCTTGACCGTGATCCGGAGCCAGCGACCGTTGGGCGCGGCCGACAGCGAGAACGGGTGGCCGCTCCACCAGCGCGGACCGGCCAGGAAGCGCCACACGAACCACTGGCCCGCCCGCGTCGGGAGCTGGTCGAGGCGATGGCCGGTGATGTAGATGGACGCGACCCCGTTCCCCTCGTTGACGACCTCGGCGACCCGCAGCCGGTGGCGAAGGTTGAGCCAGATGGGGTGGCCCAGGCGGAACACCACGATCAGGGCGGCCGCCGCGACGTACAGCGCGATCCAGTAGGCGCTGGCCAACTGGTCGTGCATGAAGTCCGCGCCCACGCTCAGCTGGTGCAGGAAGCCCAGGGCGATGGCCGCGTAGGCCAGCAGGTGGAGCAGGAACCACGCCTCGTACGACAGGCGCGAGCGCGCCGCCCGGACGGAGCTGATCCCCACCGCCAGGAAGATGGCGAACCCCAGCACGGAGAGGGCCACCCAGTCGAAGGTGGTCAGGATGGTCCATGCCTCGCCCAGGAAGGAGGCGTGGTCCCCGATCGAGTAGCCGAGGATCGTGAAGATCCCGTGCGCCACAATCAACCAGACCGCAGCGAAGCCCGTCCAGCGATGGGCCCACGCCAGGCGGTCGATGCCGAAGACCTGGTCCAGCCACGGGCTCCGGGACATGAGCACCAGCTGCACGAGCGACAGGTAGGCGGCAAACAGCCCGGTCAGCTGGCCGATCGCGGTGAAGGCGGCCCCCGGCGCCTCCAGCCCGTCCAGCCCGCCGTGGCGCACCCACATCGCGGCGACGATGGCGGCGTTGGCCAGGAGCAGCCACAGGATGTCGAAGGAGATGACCGGCCAGATCCGAGGCAGCGGCACCCGCACTGGAGCAACCGGCATGGCGGCGACTGGGGCGGGGCGGCCGGGTGACTGCATCTCCGGAGCCTCTGCCCGCTCCCTGAAACGTTCCTAAAACCCTGTCGGTTGCGGGCCAACGGTCCTGCCGCAACGGGCGATTCGGCTCCCACTCGGCACCGGCGTTCGTGCGATCCTCGGGGACGGGGGCCGGCACCTCGATGCCGGCGACTACGATGAGGTTCACCGTGCCGTCCCAGCCGCCCGCCAAGCCGTCCTCCCCGCCCCCGACCCGCCGTGAGCGGCGGGAGTTGGAGCGGGCGCAGACGCCGCGGGTCCGGGCCCGGGCTGCGGCCCAGAAGCCCCCCGTCTGGCGGTCGCCCCTCGCCCTCGTGAGCGTCGCGGCGGTGGTCGCGATCGGCATCCTGATCGTGCTCCTCCAGAAGCCGTCCGCCTCCACGGCCAACCTGCAGGCGCCGCCCGCCAATGCGATCAGCGTGGCCGCGGCGTCCCTGGTTGATGGCGAGCAGGTGGGCAAGGTGGACGCGCTGGTCAAGATCGAGATCTGGGCGGACTTCCAGTGCCCCATCTGCGGCACGCTGGTGCGGGACTACTTCCCCCGGCTGACGACGGACTTTGTCCTGACCGGCCAGGCCAGGATCGTCTCGCATGACATCGCGATCCTCGGCGCCACGGCCGACAACGAGTCCGTCGGCGCAGCCGTCGCCGCCCGGTGTGCCGGGCCGCAGGGCAGGTACTGGGCCTTCCACGACTGGCTGTACTACAACCAGGATGGTGAGAACAAGGGCGCATTCAGCGCCGATCACCTCAAGCAGATCGCCGATGGCGTGGGCGTGGATCGGGCCAAGTGGGATGCCTGCATCGCCGAGACGGCCCAGACGCAGGCGATCCGGGCGAGCACCGCCGATTCCGCTTCGCTGGGGGTCAACTCCACACCGTCCTTCCGGATCGCCGGGGGCCAGATCTCGTCCGGCCTCCCGCGCGCCTACGCGGACCTGGCCGCCCTGGTCCGCAAGGCCCTGCCCAGCGCCTCCCCGGCCAAGGCGACCGCGGCTCCCAGCACGGCGGCCAGCCCCGCCGCCTCCACGGCCGCCAGCCCAGCCGCCAGCAAGTGAGCTGACGGATGCTGCTCCGGCGCGCCCCGGTCCGACCCATCCTCGGGCTGCACCCGGGCACGATTCTCGCGTTCCTCGATGCGCTCGGCCTGGCCATCGCCTCGTACCTGGCCTCCGTGGAGCTGGCCGGCGAGCTGCCGTACTGCGGAGCGCTCCATGGCTGTGAGCAGGTCGCGCTCAGCGAGTACAGCCGCATCGGCGGAATCCCGGTGGCCGTCTTCGGCGTGATCCTGTCGCTCCTGCTGCTGACCCTGGCGCTCGTCTGGCGGCGCACCAACTTCTACGGCCTGCTCCTCGCCCACTACGGGCTCTCGCTGGCGGGCGTGATCTTCGAGGTGTACTTCCTGTACACGCAGGTCGTGGTCATCAAGGCGGTGTGCATCTGGTGCGCGTCGTACGGCCTGTCGCTGGTCGCGCGCTTCGTCGTCGCGCTGATCGTGTGGATACGCCAGCCACCGCCGGACAGGGCGGAAGACGGCGATCTCGGCGAGGACGAGACGGGCGACGTGGAGGCTGATGGCGCCTGACCCGCGTCAGGGGCCTGATCCGCGCCCCGGTCCGACCCTCGGGCGGGGAGCGGGCCTCGCCTTCCGACCCCCGACGGTCGACCGGTCGTTCGAACGCCGCATCGTGGTTGTCGGGATCCTCCTGACCGCCCTCTATCTCGTCGCCGCACTGGCCAGCACCGGGCTCGCGCCCGCGGACCGCCGCGGCGTCTGGCTCCCGCTCCACCTGGCCCTGGCTGGCGGCGCATCCACGGCGATCGCCGCCGTCATGCCCTTCTTCGTCGCGGCGTTTGCCGCCGTGCCGCCCGCCGACGGCCGTCTCCGCTCCGCCGCCGTCGCGCTGGTGAGCGTGGGCGCGCTGCTGGTTGTCGTGGGCATGACCGGCGATACGGCGATCCTGGCGGCGGCCGGCGGCGTCGCCTACGTCGTGGGAATCGCCCTGACGGGCCTCGCAGTCGTTCGCCCGGTCGGCGGCTCGCTGGGGCCCAGCCGTGGGCTCGTGACGCGAGCCTACGTCGTCGCGCTCGTGAATGTCGGGGTCGGGGTGTCGCTGGCGACCCTGCTCCTGGCCGGCTGGGCGCCGGTTGCCGGGGCGTGGCTGACCGCCAAGCCGACCCACGCCTGGCTCAACGCCATCGGCTTCGTGTCGCTCGTCGTTGCGACCACCCTGCTCCACTTCTTCCCGACGGTGGTGGGCGCGCGGATCTCGGCCAAGCGGTCGGCTCGCGGCGTGGTGGTCGGGATCGGTGCCGGCGCGCCGCTCGCGGCGGCGGGGACGCTGGTGGGCATCGGGTGGCTCGCGGCCGTTGGCGCCCTGGCGGTGCTGGTGGGGGCGATCTCGCTGGCCGCGATGGCGCGTCACACCTGGCGCACGCGCGGCGGCTGGACGACGGACCTGCCGTGGCATCGCTTCGCGCAGGGCGGCCTGGCCAGTGGCATCGGGTGGTTCATCGTGGCGGCGGCGATCATGGCCTGGCGGACGGTCGATGCGGCGCTCTCCGGCGCCGGGCTCGTGGGCGGCCAGGCCGCGGCTCCCACGGCGGCCGCCCAGCTCGCATCAGCCTGGTCGACCTCCTGGGTGGCGGCGCCCCTGGTCGCCGGCTGGCTGGGGATCACCTTCCTCGCGTCCGCGACGCACCTTCTGCCGGCCGTGGGCCCAGGCTCGCCGATCGCGCACGCCCGCCAGCGCCGGATTCTTGGATGGGGAACCGCGCCACGATTGCTTGCGCTGGATGCGGGCTGCCTGCTCCTCGCGCTCGGGCTGCCGCTGGGCCTTGATGGGCTGGCTCGCCTTGGAGCGGCCCTGCTCGCCGTCGGCGCCGGAGCCACGACGCTCCTGCTGGTGGCAGCGGTGGCCGCCGGCGCACCGGGCGGGACGGCCGCCGGCGGGCAGCCAGCCCGGCGCTGAACGGCCAACCCGACCGCCCGAACGTCGGCCCGACGCCGACGACGCCCCGACCACCACCGACGAACCCCCGACCGCGATCGCCACGCCGCCGGCCCGGCAACAGCGAACGCCCGGCCGGGGCCGGGCGTTCGCTGGCGTCAAAGGCGAGGGTTCGTGGGCCGCTCGGCGCCTCGCCGGCTGCTCACGCTGGGCTACTTCAGGGGATCACCGTCGCCGGCCTTCAGCAGGCCCAGCGCGCCGCGCCCAACGAAGTTGAAGGCGTGGGTGACGATCGGGTAGAGGCCGTCCTCGGGCATGTTGAGCTCGACGTAGGCGCCCTGGGCGGGGGACAGGTCAACCGCCTGGGAGCCGTAGTTGCCCGCGTTGCCCTTGAGGAGCTGGACGCCTTCCTTCATGACCGTGTTGAAGATCGTCCCGACGATGTGGAACGAGCTGTCGGTGTTTGGACCGGCGTTCAGGATGAAGATCCGGACGGAGCCGCCGGTCTTGGTCTGGAGCGGGTTGTCCTTGTACTGGTTGGCGACGCCGTTGAAGACGACGTAGTCGGGCGCCGGCGCGGCCGCCGAGGCGGCGCTCAGGGAGACCGGCTGGCCCTGGGGGCCCAGGTACCACTCGCTCTGCACGAGCGCGTACTCGTTGTCGACCGGCTTGAGCCCTTCCTTGGGCTCCACGATGACCATGCCGTACATGCCGTTGGCGATGTGATGGAGCGCCGGGGCCGTGCCGCAGTGGTACATCCACACGCCGGCGTAGTCGGCCTTCCACTCGTACAGCTTCTCCTTGCCCGGGTCGATCGACGTCATCTCGTCGTTCCAGGCGACCTGGCTGGCGTGGAAGTCCACGGAATGCGCGAGCTGGTTGGTGGCCGGGTTCTTGAGGTGGATGCGGATGGTGTCACCAACCTTGACCCGGATCACCGGGCCGGGGACGGTCCCGCCGAAGGTCCAGACCGCCACCGCGAAGCCCGGGGCGACCGTCATCTGCTTCTCCTGGATGACCAGGTCGATGTCGTGCGTGGTCCCCGGCAGGAGCGCCGGGGCCTTCGCGTCGAAGGGCGTATAGGCCGGGGCCTTGGGATCCGGTTGCGTGGCGGTGACCGGGGCCGGTCCGCCGTGGTCATCGGCGCCGGCGCTGGTGGCCGTGCTGCCCTTGACCGTGATGGCGCCCTTCATCCCGGCGTCCGCGTGCCCGGGGATGGAGCACAGGAAGGTCAGCCCGCCGGCCGGGATGTTGACCTTGACACTGATCGCCTTGCCCGCCGCCGCGACGCCCTTGGTGCCGTCGGCAAACGTGATGTCGTGCTGCAGGGCGCCGGTGTTGTTGAGCGTCACCGTGTAGATGCCTGCCTTGGCGACCTCGAGGTCCTTCGGCGTGAAGCCAAGGTCGACCGATTCGATCTTGAGCTCGCCCAGGGCGGGGCCCGTAACGGCGGCGGGTGCGGCGGGTGCGGCACTGGCGGCGGGCGCGGCCCCCGCCGCACCCGCTGGGGCGAAGGTCCACGCGGGGGGCTTCTGCGCGACGCAGGCGGAGGTGACGAGCGCGACGGCCGCGCTACATGCGACGAGTCGGGCGAGACGGCGCGACATGGCAGATGCTCCCTTCCCAGAACCAGAAACTGTATTGACGCTATACGAATATGCCGGGACTGCGACTTGTAGGGCAGGGGCCGAATAGCCCACGAATCGCATGACGAATGGACGGTGGCTGTGCCGCATGGGGAGCAAGGGGTAGTCGCGCCGCGTGGTTGGGGCCCCGTGCTGGGCCGATGGGCGCCCCGGGCGCCCCCGGGCTTGCCGCCAGGCGGGCGGGAGGTCAGCTCCGGGCGAGCTCGCCCGCCTGGCCCGTCGGAAGCGGCGACGTGTCGAGGAGTCCACCCCGCTTGGCCAACTCCGACAGCGGGCTGCCGCGCAGGGTGTCCCGGAGGACGGCGGTGGCCGCGGCGAAGGAGTCGTGGACGGCGCATCGGCCGTCCTTGCCGCACGGGCCGCCGCGCAGCACGCAGCGGGCCGGCTCGCTGTCGCCCTCGACGGCCTTCACGATCTGGAGCAGGTTGATCTCGATGGCGGGGATTGCGAGCCGGTAGCCACCGGTTCGCCCGGGATGCCCGATCACCAGGCCCGCCCGTGACAGGTCCGTCAGCACGTGGGGGAGGAACCGGACGGGGATGCTCATGCGCTCGGCGATCCGCGGGGCGCTGAGCCAGCCGTCGCCGTCGTGGGAAGCCAGGGCGAGCATCGGGCGCACCGCGTAATCACCTCGGAGCGACAGCACGACTCGCATCAGACCGCAGTTCTGGCCCATAGAGCGACATGACGCCGAAGGTGGCCAGTGGTCCGGTGCCGCCAGCCCACGGATGCTCCCCGGTTCGTCGTCTTTGGGCCGCGGCTACCGTCCGGTCGGTTCGCCGTACCCCGTCAACTCGACGTAGGCCTGGCCGGCCAGTGCTCGCCCGTTCCGGGTGGCCCGCACGACCTGCGATCCCTCCCAGTAGACGACGCCGGTCGTGGCGCGCGTGTCCAGCTCCTGGTCGGCGACCGACGGCCGGAGGTCGATGACCAGGCCCTCTCCGGGGAGGACCACGACCCAGCCGGCCGGATAGGCGAGCCCGGTCCTGGGGCTCTGCCACGTCCCCAGTGGCGTGACGGTGAACGCCGATCGATCCAGCCGACGGGCGGTCCCGCCCGCATCGACCAGGGTCCCGTAGACCAGGGGGTAGCCGCCGGCGCTGTCGCGGACCAGCGAGAGGGTGATGTCCGTGCCGTCGTCGAGGTTGACGGCGTACCAGTCCCAGCCGCCGCCCACGGCGATGAAGTCGCCCCACTGGTGATCGAACCAGGCCAGACCCTGGACCTGCAGCGTCCGGGCCCCGATCCGAACTGTCCCGGCGGCCGTCATCCGGGTCCGCGAGTAGTAGTACGAGCCGCCCGCGGGGCCGAAGTCCACGTAGCCGTCGTTGTCGTGCAGCGCGGGTCCCTTGGTCGGTGCCAGCTGGAGGGCGAGGCCAAACCCGCCCGCCGCCGCGCTCTCGGCGGAGAGCCGGTCCTGGCCGCTCAACCCGCCCATGACCCAGGGCGTCACCGGCGCCCCCGCGGCACCCGAGGCCCCGGGTGCCGCGGGGGCGAGGCCGGGAATGAGGCCGGCCAGCGGGTTCAGTCCCGTGATGGCCAGCGCGTAGCCATCGCCGGCCCGTGCGGTCTGGTCCACCTGCGGCCCGATCTCGCCCCGCTGGTCGTACAGGAAGCGTCCGCCGGTCTCGTCCGTGAGGGCGAGGTGCGAGGCCCATGTCACCGGAAACTGCCCTCGCTCCGCGCGGAAGATGACGAACTCGAAGCCCCACGTCCCGCCGGCCGTGTCGCGCAGATGGCCCGTGTAGTACCACCACTCGGTGAGCCGGTCGTGGGGTCGGTCGTCGCGCGGCAGCGCGACTGCGATGGGATCCGGGGCGCGGCTGGGACCGATGGAGGCGGCCGGCACGGGCGGCCGGGCGGCCGTGGGATTGGCGAGGATTGGCGCCCCGCCACTGGAGCAGGCCGCGACCAACAGCAGCGCGAGCGCCGGCCCAATGAAGGCTCGGAGCGCGTGAGTTCGAAGCGCGAGGGTTCGCGTGGTCATCCGGCGGGCGCTCATTCGGCCGGGGCCTCCACACTGGCCTCCGGGGCCGGGGCGAACCGCTCGACGAACCGCTCCAGTCGGCGTGGGATCCACCAGTTCCAGTCGCCCAGGAGCCGCATGGTCGCCGGGACCATGAGCGCCCGGACGACGGTGGCATCGAGCGCCACGGCAATCGCCATCCCCAGGCCCAGCGCCTTGATCAGCACGATATCCGCGAAGGCGAAGGAGCCGGCCACGACCACCACGATGAGCGCGGCCGAGGTCACGATGCGGCCGCTCCGCTCCAGGCCGCGGGCCACGGCCTCGCGGTTGTCGCCCGTCTTCTCCCAGATCTCCTTCATGCGCGACAGGATGAAGACCTCGTAGTCCATGGACAGCCCAAAGAGGACGCAGAAGAGGATCACCGGCTGGGTGGTCTCCACGAAGCCAACCGGCCGGAAGCCCAGGAGCGCCGAGAGGTTGCCGTCCTGGAAGATCCAGACCAGCGCCCCGAAGGACACCACGATCGACAGGCTGTTCATCACCAGCGCCTTGAGCGGCAGGATCACCGAGCGGAGCAGCAGGAAGAGCACCAGGTAGGTCGTGATCAGGATGAATGCGCCGGTCCGCGGGAAGTCCGCGGCGATCCGGTCCACCACGTCCACCACGTCGGCTGCCCCGCCGCCGACGAGCACCGTCACCCCGGGCGGGGGTGCCAGCGGCCCGCTGGTGCCGCGCAGGTCGGCGACCAGGGCTCGCGCCTCGGGACGATTGGAGCCGAACCCGGTGGTGATCGTGAAAGCAGTGATCGCGCCCTTCGTGGTCGCCGCCAGCTCCTCCTGGACAAAGCGGTCCGGGGGACCGGCCGGGTTGGCGTACAGCAGCTGGTAGGCCGCCAGCGCGATCCGCGGGTCCACGTCCACGTAGCCATCGACCCTCTCGATCCGCGGGTCGGCGGCCAGGCGGCGCGAGTATTCGTACAGCGCGGCCACGTTGTCCGGCGACGTGGCCGGGCCCTGGGTACGGATCGCCAGCGAGATGGGCGCGAACGGGCCCTCCCCGAAGGCGCTCACCAGCTGGTCGTAGGCGACGCGCGACGGCACGTGCTCGGGGAGGATCGTGGAGTCGGGCGCGTTGAAGCGGACATGGAGGAAGGGGGAGCCCAGGAGCAGCAGGACGGCGAGCACGGGCACCAGGACCGCCACCGGCCGGGCCATGACCACCCGGGCGAGGCGCGACCACGGGCCGTCCGCGTCGGGCAGGACGGTGATCCGCCGCACGCGGAAGCGGTCCAGGTGGGCGCCCACCAGCACCAGGAGCGCGGGGAGGAGCGTGAGGGCCGCCGCCATCGCCACCGCGACCACAATCGCGCCCGCGATCCCCACCGAGCGCAGAATCATGAACTCGAAGAGCACCAGGCCCAGCAGGCCCAGCAGCACGGTCAGCCCGGAGAAGAAGACCGCCCGCCCGGCTGACGCGACGGTGGCTTCGACCGCCCGTGCTACCCGGTCCGGACCGGTCCGGAGCGCCACCTCCTCGCGGAATCGGCTGGTTACCAGGAGCGAGTAGTCAACGCCCAGGCCCAGGCCCAGCAGCGTGGCGAGGTTGAGCACAAAGATGCTCATCGGGGTCAGCGTGGCGACCTGGGCGATCGTGGCGAGGGCGATGATCACGGCCGCCCCGCCCACCACCAGCGGCAGGGCACCGGCCACGACCGACCCAAAGACCAGCAGCAGCGCCAGCGCGGCCAGCGGCAGCGAGATCAGCTCGCTCCGGCGGAGGTCCTCCTCGGAGACCAGCTGGACGTCCTCGTAGAAGGCCGGGCCGCCGGCCAGGCCAATCTCGATCCCGGGCTGCGGCTGGATCGCCGCCTTGATGAAGGGCAGGGCCGCCGGCGAGTCATCGGGCGGGAGGTCGAGCAGCACGACGTCGTAGGCGGTCGTCCCGTCGGCCGAGACCTGGCTGGGTGCCTGGAGATGGCTCCGGATCCCGGTCACGTGGGCGGCGATGGCCACTCCGGCGGTGGCGCGAGCGGCCCCCAGCTCGAACTCCAACGTCCCGGCCCGGAGCGTGGTGGCGTGGTAGACGATGACCACCGCCGAAGTTGGCGCGCCCAACTCCTGCTCCAGGAGCTGCCGCGCGCGGGCCGCCGGCAGGTCGTCCAGGGTGAAGCCGCCGGACCGGAGCGCCGTGGTGATGCGCGGGGCGAGGGGCGCGGCGACCAGGAGGAGGAGGGCCCACGCGACCAGGAACCAGCGGTGACGGCGAACGACGACCCGGCCCAGGCGGTCGAACACGCCGCCGGCCGGCGTGGAGCGCAGGGTCCCGGCGGGGCCCATCGCGGGTGGGGTCATCGGCACCATCGTACTTGCGCGCGCCGAATCGCTCAGGCGGCGCCTTGGGACGGACCGTCATCTGCTAGCATGTGACGCTGACGCTCCGCCAGCTTTCGAGGGCCCAAGGTGCAACTGTTCACGGTCATCTTCGAGCGTCCGGTCGAGTTCGGTATCTCGACGCTCGTCGTCGCGGTCATGATCCTCGTGATGCTCAAGGCCGCAATGTCCGCGGAGCATCACGCGGGCTGGGTCAGCCGGATCACCGGTCCCAACGGCAAGTGGTTCTTCGGGCTGCTCTTCGTGGCCTGGGCCCTGGTCTTCGGGATCGGGCTGCAGTTGGTCCCCCACGAGGGTGCCAACTCGCCATACGGCGGCCTGGGGCTGATCGCCATGTTCTCGGGCTTCTTCATCATGATGGGCTTCCTCTGGGCGGTCATCGGGGAGTAGCCCCGCCTCCCAGTCGCGGGCTACGCGGCCCGCTCCACCTGCCCAGGCCCCGGTTTCATCACCGGGGCCTTTGTGATTCCAGGAGCCGGATCGCGTCCCCGTTGGGCTATCCTCCGCGGATGCGTGCCAGGCTCTACTACGGCTGGATCATGGTCGCGGTCACCGCGACCGTCGCCCTCGTCACCGCGGGCACGCGCGCTGCCCCCGGGGCGTTCCTGCTCTCGATGCAGGCCGACACCGGCTACTCCAAGACAGAGCTGTCCATCGCTGCCGGCGTGGGCCTTCTCCTGTATGGCCTGGCCGGCCCGCTGGCCGGCGCCCTCATGAACCGTCTGGGGGTGAAACGGGTCGCCGCGATCAGCGTGTTGACCACCGCCACGGCCCTTGTCCTCACCAGCCTGTCGCACGAGATCTGGCAGTTCGCGATCTTCTTTGGCCTGGTGACTGGCCTCAGCACCGGCCTGGTCGCCAGCTCCTTCGGCGCGATGGTGGCCAGCCGCTGGTTCGTCAAGCACCGCGGCATGGTGACTGGCGTCTTCGGCGCCAGCTCCAGCGTGGGCCAGCTGATCTTCATCCCGATCCTGGCCATCCTGGCGACCACCATCGGCTGGCGGAACGGGGCCGTCCTGATGGCAGCGGTCACCGCGGTCCTGATCGTGCCGGTCCTGATCTTCATGCGCGACGACCCGGGGTCCATGGGCCTGGCGCCCCTGGGTGCCGCTCCGGGGACGCCCATCGTGACGGCCAAGCCCAAGGCGGATCCGGGGATCATGCGGCGGGCCGTCGGGTCGCGCGACTTCTGGCTGCTGGCCGGCACGTTCTTCACGTGCGGCGCCACCTCCTCCGGGCTGGTGGGACAGCACTTCATCGCCTTCTCGCACGACCACGGGTTCGAGACCAGCGTGGGCGCCGGCGCCCTGGGGCTCATCGGCGCCTTCAACTTCGTCGGCGTGCTGGGCTCCGGCTGGCTGACGGACCGATACGACCCGCGCAAGCTGCTGGCCACGTACTACATCCTGCGCGGCGTCAGCCTGATCCTGATCTCGTTCTTCCTGGACAGCACGCTCAACATCACGGTCTTCGCGATCTTCTTCGGCCTGGACTACTTCGCCACGGTCCCGCCGACGGTGGCGCTCACGGCGGACCGCTTCGGGCGCCAGAACGTCGGCGTGGTGTACGGCTGGATCTTCGCGTCGCACATGCTCGGCGGCGCCATGGCGGCAATCTTCGCGGGCGCGATTCGAGATGCCCTGGGCGAATACGTGGTGGCGTTCGTGGTCGCGGGCTCCCTGGCCGTGATGGGCGGGCTGCTGGCGCTCCAGATCCGGCGCGGCACGCCGGCCCAGCGGGTGTTGGCGGCGGCCTAGTTCCGGCGGTCTCCGAACGTGATCATCGCCCGGCGAACCTGGCCGGCATCGCCCGCCAGTGGGGCCAGCTCCAGGTAGGCGCCCAGCAACGCCACGGCGTCGCTGAAGCGGCCCATCCGGCCCAGCAGCAGGCCCCGGTCGCGCGAGTGCTCGATTTCCGCGGGCTCCAGGACCTCGAGCAGCTCGATGGCCGCGAGGCCGGCCGGCCAGTCGCGCGCGGCAAGCCGCGCCACGCGCAAGTTGCGCAGGACGCGGGCGAGGATGGCGCGCCGGGCCGCGGGGCGGAGCATCGCCTCCGTCAGGGCCAGTCGCGAGCCCAGGGAGCGGCGGATCAGGATCTGGCAGTCGTCGCGGGTGAGCCGCCGGCCGCGGTCGGCCGGGTCGAGGAGGAGCCCTTCCGGACCGCCGACGATGAAGTGCCCGGGCAGGCCCACGCCGTGGAGCGGCAGGCCGACGCGCCACGCGACCTCCAGCTGGACGATCGCCAGGCTGATCGGCAGCCCCACCCGCTGGTCGAGGACGGCGTCGAGCAGCGAGTGCTCCGCCTTCGCGCCCTGGCCGCGGGCGGCGGCGCGGAAGCCGGCCGCCCGGAAGAGGACCAGGTTGACGCGCTCCACCAGGCCATCGATCGAGGCGTCTGTGCCGGTGCCGGTGCCGATCAGGCGCGCCAGCCGGTCCAGCTCCGCGAGCGATGGTCCGGGCTCCACGTGGGGACGCTCCGCGGCCGCGATCAGGAGGGCGCCGCGGGCGAGGTCGATGTCGCGGTCTGGGCGGGTGACCAGATCAGCGAATGAGGCGCGGTTGGCGGCGCGGACGCGGTCGAGGTTCATGGGGGCGGGATTCTACGCCGGTCGGTCTGCCGGCCCGCCGGCCCGCCGGCTCACCGGCCTCGATTGGCCCCGTGCTACGCTCCCGGACCAAAGCTCAATTTCGTGCCATGGAGATGCGCCAGTCGTGAGCCAGGGACTCGTCCCCCAGGGTCAGCTCCAGCTCCGCGCCGCGCCGGCGGGGCTCCCGGACGACGCCACGTCGCCCCCGGTGGTCGCCGAATCTGCTGACCCGTTCAGCTCGCTGCGGGTGCTGCAGCTCCTCGCCCGCATCCCGCGCGGACGAGCCGTTCGCCTCGCAGCGATCGTCGACCGACTCAACGCCACGCACCTGGACTGGCTCTTCACGCTCCCCGTCGTCACGGACGTGGCGCTCCAGCTCCACGCCAACTGGATGGCGGACTACCGCAGTTCGTCCGGGGTGGTGGTGGAGGACGGGGAGCAGGGTCCCACCATCACGCTGGAGGACTCGCCCCGGGTCGATCCCTGGATCGTGCGCCAGGCGCAGCGCGAGGCCGCCGCGTGCCGGGAGCAGCTGCTGGTCTTCAGCCGCCAGGATCGTGTCTCGGGCGACGGCTGAGGCAGGCTCGCCAGCGCGTTCGAGCCGGGGCCACTCGTGGGCGCCCGGCGGCCATCCCGAGGCAGGCGCCTGGCGCCTCGCGCCTAGGCCGAACGCGCCGCTCGGCCTATGATCGCGGCGTGACCAGCGACGCCGAGGAGGCCCGCACCATCTCGCGCCCCACCCTCGCCGCCGCGCGCTCCCCCCTCCCGCCTGGCGTTCGGCTGGAGCTCCTCCCCGCGCTCGGCGACCTGGCGCCGGTGGAGGTGGCGGCCCAGCTGCGCGACCTGCCCGGCGTCACGCTCCTGGAGAGCGCCCGCGCCGGCCGTAACGCGCGCTGGTCCTACCTGGTCGCGGATCCCATGGCCGAGCTCAACGCCCCGACCGACGGTCTCGACCCGTTCGCCGACGCCCGGCGCCTGGTCGCCCGCCTCGCCCCGCCGCCGCTCGCCGGGGTCCCGTTCGCCGGCGGGCTGGTGGGCTACGTCGGCTACGACGTGGGTCGGCGGCTGGAGCGGCTCCCGTCCATCGCCGCGCCCGACCAGGACCTGCCAGAGCTCCACCTCGCGCTCCACGACTGGGTGGTGGCATGGGATCACCGCACGGGGCGGGCGTGGCTGGCGGGCCGGGTGCTGGATGGCGACGAGGCGCGCCTGGACCACCGGTTGGCCCAGGTCCGGGACCGGCTCCATGGGCTGGGCGGCGGCGGAGCGGCGGTCGCCCGCACGCCTGCCGGCGACCGCCCCGGGACCGGGCTCCTCGCCGCGGTCAGCCATCACGACACTCCGACGGCGGTCCGCGGTGGCGTCGCGGCGCCCGCGCTCCGCTTCGTTTCCGGGCTCAGCAAGGTCGCGTACGTCGCGGCGGTGGAATCGCTCCGGGCCGCCATCGCCGAGGGTCAGCTCTACCAGGCCAACCTGGCCCGTCGCCTCGCCACCCCGTTCGACGGCGACCCGTGGTCGCTCTATCGCCGGCTCCGTGGCGGAGACCCGGCCAGGTTCGGGGCCTTCGTGGACCTGGGCCGTGTGCCGGGCGCCGGCCGTCGCGGGCTGATCTCCGCGTCGCCGGAGGAGTTCCTCGCCGTGACGGCGAGTGGCCTCGTGACCGCGGACCCCATCAAGGGCACCCGCTCGCGCGGCCTGGACGCGGACGAGGAGCGCAACCTGGCCCGCGATCTCCTGGGGAGCGCCAAGGACCACGCCGAGAACGTGATGATCGTAGACGTCCTGCGCAACGACCTGGGGCGCGTCTGCCGGCCCGGATCGGTGCGGGTGCCGCGGCTGACTCGCCTGGAGCGCGCGGGCGCCGTCCAGCACCTGGTCTCCACCATCACCGGCCGGCTGCGACCGGGCCTGGGGCCCTTCGACCTGCTGGCCGCCGCCTTCCCCGGCGGCAGTATCACGGGGGCACCCAAGATCCGGGCCATGGAGCTGATCGAGCGCCTGGAGCCCGTCCGCCGCGGCCCGTACACGGGGGCGCTGGGCTGGATCGGGCCGGACGGGGCCATGGAGACCAGCATCCTGATCCGGACGTTCGTCGCCGACGGCCGACGGCTGACGCTCCACGTGGGCGGCGGGATCACCTGGCGGAGCGATCCGCTCACCGAGTGGGAGGAGACGCGGACGAAGGCACGCGGACCGCTCGCCGCGATCGGGGCGTTCGAGGTGCTGGCCTAGCGGTCGAATTCGCTTGACGGACAAGCGAATTCAGGCGACACTCGTGTCGATACTATCCGCTCGTAGATCAAGCGAATGCCGCTGCACCTGACCTACCTCCCGCGCGTCGAGATCCTCGACCGGCTCAACCGATGGGAGACGGCCGTCCACGTGGGTCTTGACCTGTCACCGGCCAGCTGGCGTGCGGCCGTCATCTGGGACGCCGCCCGCGACGCCAGCATTTCTGGCAGCACCGGCATCGAAGGGAACCCGCTGACGCCCGCCCAGGTCGAATCCGTTCTGGGCGGCGCATCCGTTCAGCAGGACGACGTCCACGTCCTCGAGGTCGTGAATTACAACCGCGCGCTGGGCATCGCACGAGACGCCGCGGCGCGGCCAGGCTTCGAGTGGACGCACGAGATCATCCACCAGGTGAACGCGGCGGTGACCGCCGGCCTGCCGACCGACACGCATGGCCGCTATCGAGCCCCCGACGAAGATGCCCACGTCGGGATCTTCGCGGGACCCAGCCCCCTGGTGGTCCAGTCGCTGATGACGGAGCTCCTGGACTGGCTGCGAGGGTCGTCTCAGACGTCGTCGCTCATGCGGTCGGCCCTGGTGCACCTCAACCTGATCGCGATCCACCCGTTCATGGACGGCAACGGCCGGACGGCCAGGATCCTCGCGGCGATGGCGCTGATGGAACACCGCATCCCCGCCACGGAGCTCATCTCGATCGAGGCGTACCTGCGGCGCAACCGCGACGAGTACGTCTCGATGCTCAGGACGACGCTCGGCCATTCCTACGACCCCGACAACCACCCGGTCACGGAGTGGCTGGACTACTACACCCGCATCTCCATCGACCGACTGGATGTTCGTGATCGGATCCTGGATGCGCTGCCGGGCGATATCGGCGTCATCTACGCGGCGCTCGTTGACGCCGGCGATCCTCCCGAGTGGGCCTCGATCCTCCTGTGGGCCAGGATCAGCCGCCTGCGCACCGAGCGGGTAGCAGAGCTGATGCACCGGAGCGGATCGGCCGCGCGGGCGCTGATGGCGCAGCTGGTCGCCCGCGATTGGCTCATCCCGTACGGGCGAACCCGGGGTCGATGGCACGGACCGTCGCCTCGACTCGCCGCGCTCCCGCTCCGCGTCCCGACGCTGATGCACGGGCTCGCCGACGGCGACCCGCTGGCGCTGTTCGAGGGATAGCCAGGCCGTGGCCGATTTCCTGGATTGTGGTGCGGTCGCCCGACTCGACGACCGCTTCCCCAGGCGGCTTCTTCCCACGGGCGAGCCCATCGAGCGGGCCTGGCAGGATCGGGGGCGCGTGTGACTTCTCCGGCGGCACGCCTGATCACCCGTGGCCGGGAGCGTCGCCAGATTCCCACCCGTCTGGCGTTGGGCAGCCGCTGCAGTCGCCCCGGCCACTGCAGCGACCGCGTGGAGCGCAATCATCGCCACATGCCCGCCCCATGAGCAGGCGGCGATGAATCCGGTCGTGAACCGCCGCGCGGCTGCCACTCGCCCCGATACCCCTCGTCCAACGCCATCCCCTCGGGAATCTGGGGAGTTCAGCGAGGCCGCAGCAGGCGGGCGGTTCATCGCGCGCCCGCGCCTGGCTCGCCCGGGTCCTCGACGCGGCTGCGCCCGCATAATCCGATGATGCACCCCACCAGCGCCTGGATCGATGGTCGGCTCGTGCCGGCCGGTGCGCCCCACCTGTCCGTGACGGACCGCGGATTCCAGCTGGGCGACGCCGTCTTCGAGACGCTGCGCGCCCGGGCGGGTCGCTCCATCGAGCTGGACCGCCACGTGACGCGGCTCCGCCACTCCCTGGAGGTGCTGGAGATCAACGCGGGCCCGGACCTGGAGGCGCGCCTGGCCGCCGGGATTCGCCAGCTCCTGGACGCCGAGGGGCTGGGCGGGCCGGACGGTGATGCGGCGGTCCGGATCACGATCAGCCGGGGTGCCGCGCCCGGTCGCGGCACCCTCCCGCCGGCGGGCACGCACCCCACCGTGGTGATCCAGGCCTGGCCCATGCAGCCGCCACCGGCCGCCCAGCTGACGGAGGGGCTGAACGTGGTCATCTCCAGCGTCCGGCGCGACCCCGAGAACCCGATGTCGGCGGTCAAGTCCACCAGCCGCGCCGATTCGGTGTACGCCCGGCTGGAGGCCACGCGCGCCGACGCCGACGACGCCATCTTCCTGACGACCGACGGCTACCTGTCCGAGGGCACGGCCGCGAACCTCTTTCTCCTGGTCGACGGTCGGCTGATCACCCCGTCGCTGGCGTGCGGGATCCTGGAGGGGACCACCCGGGCCTGGTTGCTGGGCTGGGGAGAGCGGGCCGGCCTGCGCCCGGACGAGGGCCTCTTCACGACGCGCCACCTGGCCGAGGCGGACGAGGCGTTCATGTGCAGCAGCGTAGCCGGGGTGATCCCCGTGACCCGCTTCGAGGGCCGTTCGATCGGGGCCGGACGACCCGGACCATGGACACGGCGTGCCCGGGCCGACCGGGAGGCCTGCTTCGACGGGCAGCCGGCGCCGGCATCCGACGCGTCCGGGGCGCCCGGTTCGGATCCCGGGGCGGCAACCGCGTGAACCGCGACGATCTGGTCAGCCACACCCGCCAGCTGATCGACGAGGGTGAGCGCCTCCTGGCCGCCCCGGCGATGGGCGGCCTCCAGCTCTGGCTCCAGCTCTCCGACGACCTGCTCCGGACGGCCTGGGGGAACATGGACCGCTTCCACATGGCGTGGCTGTCCGTGGGGCGCCCCAGGGCCGTAATCCGCGGCCGCCCGCTCACGGCCCAGGAGGAGGCGGCCTACGTCCGCGAGGTGGTGACCGCCAAGAGCGCCGTGCTGCTGGGCAGCCTCGATTCGGCGCAGCGCGGGCTGCCGTTCGTCGGCGAGACGGGCGGGGTGGGCCCGGGCGGCGGTTCGGCCGCGGCGACCAGGGAGGCCGGGGAGGCCGGGCCGGGATCGGCCGGCCGCGCCGAAAGGCCGTCGCTGTCGGCGGTCAGCAACGACCTGGCGGAGGCCCGCCGACTGGCCGAGGCGCACCGCGACCAGCACCCTGGCCCGCGCGCCCCGCGCCCGGAGAAGATGCAGCGATGACGGACGGCCCAGGGGCCAGCGGCAGGCCAACGGACCGAGCGGGGGCCCGCCCCACCACCCCCGCCATGGGCGGTACCCGCGAGGTGCCCGTCCCGGATGCGATCGCGCGTGATTACCTCCTCCTTGCGCTCCGGCTGGACCAGCACATCCCCGGGTTCGTGGACGGCTACTTTGGCCCCGCCGATCTCAAGGCCAGGGTGGACATGGAGCAGCTCCGCTCCGGCGCCCGCCTGCGCGACGATGCCACCGCCCTGCTGGCGCGCCTGGATGCCGAGGTGCCCGACCCCGCCCGCCGCCGCTGGCTGGCCGTGCAGGCGCGGGCACTCGAGGCACATGCCGCTTCCCTCGCCGGCGACCCAATCGCGTACGCCGACCACGTCGCCGCCTGCTTCGACTGGCGCCCCGTGCGACTGCCGGACAGCCAGTTCGAGGCCGCCGCCGAAGAGCTCGACTGCCGGATCCCCGGACCCGGCACCCTCGAAGAACGGCTGCGCGCCTGGGATGCCGCGCTGACCATCCCGGCCGAACGCCTCCCCGCGGTCGTCGACTGGCTGGTGGGCCGGTTTCGCGGCAGCGCAACCGCAACGTTCGGCGTCCCGTCCGGCGAGGAGCTCCGGGTCAGCCTGGTCACCGACAAGCCCTGGTCGGGCTACAACTGGTATGACGGCGGCCTCCGCTCGCGGGTGGAGCTGAACGTTGAGCTGCCCATCCGGGCGCCCGACCTCCTGCGCACCGTGTCGCACGAGACGTTCCCCGGGCACCACCTGGAGCACGCCTGGAAGGAGGCCGGCCTGGTGATGGCCCAGGGCCGCCTGGAGCACAGCGTGCTGCTGATCAACACCCCCGAATGCCTGATCAGCGAGGGCCTGGCCAACCTGGGCTACCAATTCGTCATCCCGCCGGCGGCCGAAGCCGGACTGCTGGCGGAGCTCTTCGATCGGGCCGGTCTGGCTCTCGCCGCGAACCCGGTCCACGCGCGAGAGGTGGCGGACACCCTCGCCGCGATCCGGCCGGCGCGCCACGTGCTCCGGGCGATCGGCGGCAACGCGGCCCTGCTGCGCCACGAGGACGACCTGGATCGGGCCGCGGTACTGGACTACCTGGTGGCCGTGGGCCGTGACACCCCCGAGCGCGCCGCGCAGCGCATGGACTTCGTGGAGCACCCGCTCTGGAAGACGTACGTCTTTGTCTACTACGAGGGCGAGGAGCTGCTCCGCCGCTGGCTGGAGGCGGTGCCCGCAGACGAGCAGGCCACCCGCTTCAACCGGCTGCTCCGCGAGGCGCCCACGCCCTCGGGCATCGCGGCCGAGCTCATGGCAGGCGAACCAACGGACGACGCGCGGACCGGAAGCGAGCGCCCGACCCCCTAGCCCTCGGCGGCCAGCTCCCGCACGAAGATCGCCCGGTCCTCGCGGCCCCATTCCTGGTCGGGGTACGCGGGGACGCCGTACAGGCGCCGGGTGCCCGGCAGGCCCTCCGGCACAAAGCCCGCCGCGCGCAGGAAGGCGATGGCCACCGGGTCGCCCGGCCAGGCCGGCTCGACAAGTCGCGCGGCGCCGTGCTCCAGTGCATCCGCGGCCGCCCCCTCGTGGAGCCGCCGGCCCACGCCATGGCGGCGCAGGCCCGGGGCGACAGCGGCCGAGACGATGACGAAGTCTGCCGGGTGGCCCGGGCTCACGAAGCCCACGAGGTAGCCGGCCAGCTCGCCGTCCAGCGCGTGGGCGATCCACGAGGTCCCCGCGAAGTGCTCAAACCAGAGCCGCGACAGGATCCCGGGGACCTGGCGGCGGCCCCACCAGTCGTCGAGCGCCGTCGTGATCACCGCGTAGTCCGTCGGGGTGGGGCGGCGGAGCAGGAGGTTCAATGGCGGGCGTGACGGCACGGTGGCTCTCCGGTGCGGCTCAGCGGTGAGGTTCAGCGGCTGCCCAGCCACGCGGCCACCGCGGCGATCGCGATCATGACGGGGACGAGCAGCCCAAGCGTCTGGCCAAGGTAGTCCAGCGGGCCCAGGACGCCGCCCTGCGGCAGCGACAACAGCCACGACCCAAGGACGCCCACGAGGACAACGGCGATCGCCAGCCCGATCGCGGCGGCGGTCCGGCTGGTCGGCGCGCCCGGCGCGCTCGACCCCGGGCCGTCGCTGGCGCGCAGCGCCTGGCCCACGAGGTAGGCCGCCACCCCGGGCACGGCGACCAGCCCTGCGGTGATGGCCAGGAGCCCGCCAAGGAGCGCGATCGCCGCGGCGGCGATGACCGCGATCAGCGCCGCGCCCCAGATGCCGGCCAGGCCCCGGCGCCTGGCCGTGGTCCCCCGGCGGACCCGATCGTCGTTGGCGCGGCCCGGGCGGAAACCCGATGCACCGCTGGTCGGGCCGGACGTGGGGCTGGAGGTGGGGTTGCTCATGCGCAGATCGTACCCGCGCACCCGGCGAGGGGCCGAGCGGCAGGGCGCTTGGGGCCTCCCGGACGCGTGGCAACCCACCGGGCGGGGCGGTAGACTCCACGTCAATGAGTCATCCCAGCCTGGGCCTGCCCCCGCGCGACATGAGTGCCGGCGATCCCGCGGCCGCGGCCGCCCTGCATGCTGGGCGCGCCCGCCTCGCCGAGCGCGCCTTCGAGGCCGCCGTGGCCGCGGATCCGTCCCTCACGCAGCGTCACGACCAGCCGGCGCTGCAGCGCCTCCTCGATGACACGGCCACGTTGATCGAGAGCGTCTCGCGCTCCGTTGCCTCGGCGGACCCGGGCGTTACCCGCGCGTGGGCAGAGATGGCGGTCCCGGTCTACCGCCGCCACCGCGTCTCCCTGGACGACCTGGTGACCATCGCCACCGCCATCGGGACCGTCCTCGACGCGACGCTCGCCCCGGAGGCCGCCGCCCATGCCGGCGCGGCAATCGCCGCCGCCATCGACGTCTATCACTGGCACCGCCGCCTGGGCGGCGATGCCCGCAAGCGGAACCGCATCCTCCACGCCATCTACAAGGGCGCCTGAGATGACCATCAAGTGGGTCACGTCGGATCCGCTCGTCATGAACGGGGAGCCGTTCTGCTATGGCTCACGGATCACCGTCCGCCAGCTCCTCCAGGAGCGCGAGAACGGCGCGGGTCTGACCGTGCTGATCAAGAACCACCCCGAGCTCAGGACCATGGGCATCGCCGCCGCGTATGCGTACGCCGCCGCGGACCGCGCCCGCTATGCCGAGTTCTTCGAGGCGGACGGCTCGCTCGCCGGCCCGGGGTACACGGAGGCGGAGGCCGCCAGCCTGCCCCAGCAGTACCGCCTGCCAGGGGTGGTCGTCAAGCCCTGAGCCTGGCGCCCGCTCGCGGGCGGATGGTCGACATCGGGCCCATCGGGCCCATCGGACGCGCTCGGCCATCGGGCTGTTCATTCGAAGCCGCCGGCGCCGGCTTCGGCTGCCCCCGCCCCGTCCGGCCGTCCGGCCCACCCGCGCCGGCCCGCCCGTCGCGTCGCGGCTTCGGCGCCGGGGCTCGCCGCCGACCGTGGCCCTGCCGTCGCCTGATCGCGCCCGCCGGTCCACCCTGCTGCGGGCAGTCAGGTGGCCCTTCAGTGGTAACCTCTGGACTTGTCCACCCGGACGCTCCGGAGATTGCACCCCACCATGACTGACACCGCTGGTTCATCGGAGACTGGCGTCTCCACCCCCGCCGCCGCACCCGGCGCCGCGCCGTTCTTCGACGCGGAGCGCCGTGCCATGGAGCTGGCCGTCCTCGACGCCCTGCGCACCGTGGTGGATCCCGAGATCGGGATGAACGTCGTCGAGCTCGCGCTTATCAAGCAGGTGATCCTGGGCAAGGATGAGTCCGAGATCAAGATGATCCTGACCACGCCGTTCTGCCCGTACGCCGGGTCGATGATCCAGCAGGTCAAGGAGGCGGCCGAATCCGTCACGGAGCATCCCGTGAAGGTCACGCTGCTGGCCGAGCGCTGGGACCCGCGCGAAGCCGGCTTGATGTGGTGATGACCGCGTGACGCCCACCGGGCCAGAGACGCGGCCCGCCCTGGGGATCGCGTCGGTCGTGGCCACGGGCCGCGGGGACGACGGCACGACCGGTCTCCTGTACGGGGGCGCGCGCATCCGCAAGGACGACCTCCGAACCGAGGCGTACGGCACGATCGACGAGGCCGTGGCCGCCCTGGGGCTGGCCCGCGCCAACCTGGCGGGTCTGCCTGACCTGGCGGCGCTCATCCTGCGATTCCAGCGTGAGCTCTTCGTCGCGGGCGCCGAGCTGGCGACCAACCCGGACGCGTGGGACCGCCTGGCCGACGACGTGACGCGCGTCTCCGCCGCCATGGTCGGGGGCGTGGAGACGGTCCTCGTCGACGTCGAGGCGCGGATCACCATGCCGCGTGAGTTCGTGGTGCCGGGCGAGACCGTGGCCTCGTCGGCGCTGGAGATTGCCCGTACCGTGCTCCGACGCGCCGAGCGGCGGGCGGTCGAGCTGGATGCGGCCGGGCTGGTGCCTGGACCCCATCTGGTACGGTATCTGAACCGGCTCGCCGATCTGCTCTGGGTGCTCGCGAGGGCGGCGGAACAGGCGGAGGCCAGGACGGCAACACCATCCCGGGCCGATCGGTCCGCACGGACCGGCCGGACAACAGCGAAGTCGTGAGATGAACAGCCAGTACTCGCCTCAGCAGCTCCCGTCCCAGATCGGTATGCGTCCGCCGGCGGCGCTCGCGGCGGCGTTCCTGACCCAGGCCTTCATCTGGATGTTCAGCGGCCTGCTCCTCACGGCCGGTGTCGCGGCCGCGGTGCAGGGGAGCAAGGGGCTCCTCGCGTTCGCCGCCGACGGCTTTCTCCTCATCGTGATCGCTCAGTTCATCCTGGTCGTGGTCATCAGCTCCGCGATCAGCCGGATCGGCGCCACGGTGGCACTGGGCCTGTTCTTCGTCTATGCGGCCAGCATTGGGCTGACGGTCGGGGTCATCGTGCAGCTGTACACCGGCGCCTCGGTGGTCTCGGCGTTCCTCTCCGCGTCGGCGATGTTCGGTGGAGCCGCCCTTTACGGCGCGGTGACCAAGCGCTCGCTGGCCGGCATCGGCGGCTACCTGACCATGGGCATCTTTGGCCTGGTCATCGCGTCGCTGGTCAACATGTTCCTGGGCAGCGGCCCCATCGGGTTCGTGATCTCCGCCATCGGCGTGGTCATCTTCACCGCCCTGACGGCGTACGACGTGCAGCGGATCTCCGCCGGAGACCTGGCCGCGCGGCTGGGTTCGATGGAGAAGGCGGCGGTCGTCGGAGCGCTGCAGCTCTACCTCGACTTCATCAACCTGTTCCTGTTCATGCTCCGCCTGATAGGGTCCCGCCGCTAGCCGGAACCCTCCGGCCGGGCCCTGCCTCGAACGGGGCCCGGCGCCACACGATGCGCGCCTGAACGCGGCCCCGGCTCCTGCCGGGGCCGCTTCGATTTCCGCCCGGCGCCGAACCGCCGGACGGCACCGAACCCCGATTCTGCAGACCGCTCACCCAGTGAGCACGCTGGCGGGCCTGTCTGTCAGCTTCGCCGGCAGGGGGCCGGTTCACGCACGGACCCGGGATGAACGGGCAGGCGGTTCTCGGGAACGCGCAGCCCCTGGACGTTACGGAGCAACTCCCGCGATACGGCTCATGGGTGGACGTACTGGAAGACCGCCGTCGCGTACGGGTTCTGCCCCGCCACCCGGCTCCACTTGCGCCCCGCCGCCGCCCCGCCGTCGCTCCCTACCGCACGGTTGCGCGATCGCCGCCGGGAGGGCTACACTCAATCCCGATCATAATGGTCGGAATTACGACGAGGATACTCCCCTGAGCCAGCGCACCAGCTTCCACGGCAGCGGCGCCATCGCCTTCTCAACGAAGGGCGAGTACGGCGTGCGGCTGATGGTCCAGCTGGGACGCCGGATGGGTGCCGGGCCCGCGTCGCTGGCCGAGATTGCCGCGGCAGAAGGCCTGCCTCGAGCGTACCTCGAGCAGCTCGTGATGAGCCTCCGCGAGGCGGGCCTGGTGATCAGCACCCGCGGTGCGCACGGCGGCTATGAGCTGAGCCGTCCGCCCGACCAGATCCGGATGAGCGACGTCCTGCACGCCCTCGAGGGGCCCATCGCCCCGATGATCTGCGCGACGGACGACCCGGAGCACGCGAGCGTGTGCGGTCGGAGCTCAGCCTGCACTGTCAACGTGATGTGGCTTCGCGTCCGCGATGCCATCTCCGGCGCACTCGATGCCATGACGCTGGCCGATCTCGTCCCGTCGCGCCCGGTCCATATCGAGGCCGCCTCCACGCCGCAGCAGCGCGAAGCGCGCACGCTGCGCCACCCATCCGCCAGCCAGGGAGCCGTGACCGTCTCGTGAGCAGCGACAACACCCTCGTCATCCGCGGCCTCCGGGTCGCCCCGTCCGCCAAGCCCGACCGCGAGATCCTCAAGGGCATCGACCTGGAGGTGAGCCCGGGCGAAGTCCACGCCATCATGGGCCCCAATGGCTCGGGCAAGACCACCCTCGCCTACGCGCTCATGGGCCACCCGGCCTACGTGATCACGGGCGGCAGCGTGACCTGGAAGGGCCACGACGTCCTGGCGATGTCCGCCGACAAGCGGTCGCGCCTGGGCATGTTCCTCGCCTTCCAGTACCCCACGTCCATCCCCGGCCTCTCGGTTGCCAGCTTCATCCGCAGTGCCCTCAACGCCCGGCTCCAGGGCATCGACCGGAACCCCGATGTGGATCCCACGGATCCCCTGAAGGGCGGCATCTCCATGCGCGACTTCCGGGCGAAGATGCGCCAGAAGATGGCGATGCTGAAGATGGACGAGGGCTTTGCGTCCCGGTACGTCAACGACGGCTTCTCCGGAGGCGAGAAGAAGCGCCTCGAGATGCTCCAGATGGCGGTCCTGGAGCCGGAGATGGCCATCCTCGACGAGACGGACTCGGGCCTCGACATCGACGCCCTCCGGATCGTCGCCGAGGGCGTCAACGCCATGCTCAACCCCAACCTGGGTGTGTTGGTCATCACCCACTACCAGCGCCTGCTCGACTACATCGTCCCGAGCGTGGTTCACGTGCTGGCGGCCGGCCGCATCATCAAGAGTGGCGGACGCGAGCTGGCCCTGGAGCTTGAGAAGGACGGCTACGGCCCCATCCTGGAGGCCGCCGGGCTGTCGGCCGCGCTGATTGACGACGCCGCGCTGGACGCGGATCCCGCCGAGGCCGTCCGCTAGGCCCCGGCCCAGCGTGGACACGGACCCGGCCGAAGCAGGCGAACGCGAAGGCAGACCAGACGACATGACCATGACCTCCGAATCCGGCACCGACGCCCCTGGCAGCGCGGCCGATCCGCGCATCCGCGACGGGCGGCTGGTGGCCGAGGTCATCCGGGCCGACTTCCCCATCCTGGGGACGACGGCGCACGGGCTGCCGCTCGTCTACCTGGATTCGGCGGCCACCAGCCAGAAGCCGCTCGCCGTCATCGAGGCGCTCGACGGCTACTACCGCGGCTACAACGCCAACGTCCACCGCGGGATCTACGACATCAGCGAGCGCGCCACCTCGGCGTACGAGGGCGCGCGGGCGCGCATCGCCGCGTTCATCAATGCCCCCGAGTCGTGCGAGCTGATCAACGTCAGGAACGCCACCGAGGCGATCAACCTGGTGGCCTGGTCGTGGGGCCGGGCCAACATCGGCGAGGGCGACGTCATCGTCCTCACGGAGCTGGAGCACCACGCCAACCTGGTCCCGTGGCAGCTCCTGGCTGCCGAGAAGGGCGCCCGGCTGGAGTTCATCCCCATCACCGACGAGGGCTACCTCCGCCAGGAGGTCTACGCCGAGCTGCTCAAGCTCAAGCCAAAGCTCGTCGCCTTCACCCACGTCTCGAACACCCTCGGCACCATCAACCCGGTCGCCGAGATGACCGCCCAGGCCCACGCGGCCGGCGCGCTGGTGCTGGTCGACGGCGCACAGGCCGTGCCCCATCTGCCCGTGAATGTCCAGGCGCTGGGCGTCGACTTCTACGTCTTCTCGGGCCACAAGATGCTTGGCCCCACCGGCTCCGGCGGCCTGTGGGCCCGCCGCGAGCTGCTGGAGGCCATGCCCCCGTTCATGGCCGGCGGCGACATGATCCGCACGGTCACGCTCCGGGCCAGCACCTGGAACGAGCTCCCGTGGAAGTTCGAGGCTGGGACCCCGGACATCTCCGCCACCATTGGCCTGGGCGCGGCGGTGGACTACCTCACCGGCCTGGGGATGGCCCGTGTCCGGGCGCACGAGCAGGAGCTGGTGGCGTACGCCCTGGAGACCATCGAGGAGAAGGTCCCCGGCATCAGCCTGTACGGGCCCCGGGACGCGGCGCGGCGCGGCGGCGTGGTGCCGTTCAACCTGCCGGAGGCCCACCCCCACGACGTGGCGCAGCTGCTCGACCGGGTCGGCGTCTGCGTGCGAGCCGGGCACCACTGTACGATGCCGCTCCACGAGCGGCTGAACCTGCCCGCCACCGCGCGGGCCAGTTTCTCCGTCTACTCAACCCGCCAGGATGTCGATGCGCTGGTGGACGGCCTCCGGGACGTCCAGCGGATCTTCCGCTCCTGACGATACGCTACAGTCGGGCACCCCATGGACGATCTCTACCGCGACTACATCCTGGAGCACTACCGGCGGCCCCATAATTTCGGGCCGCTGGAGGACGCCTCCGTCACCCGCGAGGGCGCCAACCCGCTGTGCGGCGACCGGATCACGCTCCAGCTGGGCGTCGTGGATGGCGTCGTGCAGACGGTGGGCTTCACCGGTCGCGGCTGTGCCATCAGCCAGGCATCGGCCAGCCTGCTCACCGACGAGATCAAGGGCAAGCCGCTAGCGGATGTGCAGTCGTTCGGCGCCGACGACCTGCTGGAGCTCCTGGGCATCCAGATCAGCCCCGCGCGCCTCAAGTGCGCGATGCTCTCGCACGACACACTCCGCGGCGCGCTCGCGCTGCTCGCCGAGTCCGGCCCCGAAGCGGACAAGGACCCGGCCGGGGCAGCGACATGATGCCGGGCTGCTGCAGGTGTCTGCCGCCGGCCTGATCGCAGGCCACACCCACGCGGCGACCGCCGCCGTTCGACCGGCACCGCCGGCCAGACGCCTCGGACCCGCCCTCGCCCGAGCCGCTCGCCCTCGCATACCCTTTGCCAGCCGAAGCCACCACCGGAGTCCCGTCCCGCCATGCCGAAGTCCTATTCCGACCTCCTCCGCGAGGCCCGCACCAAGGTCCGCGAGGTGACCGCCGCCGACGTGGACGTGCTGCGAGCCCGCGGCGGCCTGACCATCGTGGATGTCCGCGAGGACTCCGAGCGGGCGCAGGGCTACATGCCCGGCTCGGTCCACATCAGCAAGAGCTACATCGAGGGGCAGATCGAGGCCGCGATCCCCGACCGGAATCAGCCCGTGGTCCTGTACTGCGCCGGCGGCGTCCGCTCGCTGTTTGCGGCCGCGACGCTCCAGGAGCTGGGCTACGCGGACGTGGCCAGCATGGCCGGCGGGTTTCAGGCCTGGAAGTCCGGCGGCTACGCGTGGACGGCGCCGGTCAACCTGACCGCGGAGCAGAAGCAGCGTTACAGCCGCCACCTCCTCATCCCCGAGGTCGGCACGGACGGCCAGAAGAAGCTCCTCGACAGCAAGGTCCTGCTGATCGGTGCCGGCGGCCTGGGCAGCCCGGCCGCGCTCTACCTTGCCGCGGCGGGCGTGGGCACCATCGGCCTGGTGGACTTCGACATCGTCGACCTCTCCAACCTCCAGCGCCAGGTGATCCACACCACCGACCGGATCGGCGAGAAGAAGGTCGAGTCGGCCCGCAAGGCCATCAACGCCCTGAACCCCGACGTCAAGGTCATCGCCCACGAGGAGATGCTCCTCCCCGACAACGTCGAGCGGCTGATCGCCGGCTACGACGTGGTCCTGGACGGGACCGACACCTTCGAGACCCGCTACCTCCTCAACGACGCCGCGGTTGCCGCCAACATCCCGGTGGTCCACGCCAGCGTCTTCCGGTTCGAGGGCCAGCTGACGGTCTTCCAGCCCTACAAGGGGCCGTGCTACCGGTGCCTCTACCCCGCTCCGCCCCCGCCCGAGCTGGCCCCCGGCTGCTCCGTCGCCGGCGTCCTGGGCGTGGTGCCCGGGATCATGGGCCTGCTCCAGTCCTTGGAGGTCCTCAAGCTGCTGATCGGGATGGGCGACACCCTCGCCGGGCGCCTGCTCCTGTTCGATGCCCTCGATACCACCTTCACCGAGCTGCGCCTGAAGCGAGATCAGTCGTGCCCGGTCTGCTCCGATGCCGCGCAGGCCGCCCGCGCCGCCGGCAAGCCCCTGCCGGTTCCCAACTTCGGGTCCGACGCATTTGTTTTGGGCGGCCCCCTTGGAGGAGCTTCGTGAGCACGGTCTGGATCCCGCAGGTCCTGCGCGCCTCGGTGGGCGGCGCCAAGACGATCGACGTCCCCGGAGCCACGGTGGGCGCGCTGATCACCGCACTTGTCGCGCAGCACCCTACCCTGCACAGCCAGCTGCTCACGGACGAGGGCGAGCTCAACCGGTTCGTCAACGTCTACGTCAACGGCCAGGACGTGCGCTACCTGGGCGGGCTGGAGACGGCCGTCGAGGACCGCGACGAGGTTCGCCTGCTGCCGGCGATGGCGGGCGGGGCGGCCTGAGGTCCGGCCGGGCATGAACACGCTCCGGGCGGCCCCCCCGGGCGAGGACGGCGGGTTCGACCGGGAGCTCGGGCCGCGCGACGCGGCCGAGCCGCGCGGCGTCCAGCGCCACGCCGGCCCATACGCCGACATCCTGGACGCCATCGGCCACACGCCGCTGGTGGAGATCCCGCGCATGTCGCCCAACCCGCGCGTGCGAATCTTCGCCAAGCTGGAGATGGCCAATCCCACGGGGTCGGTCAAGGACCGCGTGGCCAAGTACCTGGTGGAGGACCTGGAGCGCCGTGGAGCGCTGGGGCCGGATTCGATCATCCTGGAGCCCACCTCCGGCAACACCGGCATCGCCCTCGCGATGATCGGACGGCGGAAGAGCTACCGGGTGGCGCTGGTCATGCCGGACAACGTGACGGCGGAGCGGCGCCAGATGGCCGCGCTCTTTGGCGCCGAGGTGATCGACTCGCCCGGCCACCTGGGGAGCAACGGCGCCATCGCGCTGGCCAAGGTCCTGGTGGCGCGCGACCCCCGGTTCGTGATGCCGTACCAGTACGGCAACCCGGCCAACGCGCTGGCCCACTACGAGACCACGGGACCGGAGATCCTGGCCGACTGCCCGGACGTCGACGTGTTCGTCGCCGGGATGGGGACGTCCGGGACGCTGATGGGCGTCTCACGCTTCCTCCACGAGCACCGGGCGGGGGTGCGGGTGGTGGCGGCCGAGCCGCTCCCCGGCGAGAAGGTGCAGGGGCTGCGCTCGCTGGACGAGGGCTTCGTGCCCGAAATCTTTGACTCCGCGCTGATCGACGCCAAGTACTTGGTCTCCAACCGTGATGCGGTGGCCGCCCTGCGCGACCTGGTGTTCAAGGAGGGGATCTTCGGCGGCCCATCGTGCGGGGCGGTGCTGGTCGCGGCCGCCCGGGAGGCGGCGCGGATGGAGTCCGGGACCATCGTGGCGCTGCTGCCCGACGGCGGGTGGAAGTACCTGTCCGCGGGCACGTTCTCGCGCGAGTTGGACGAGATGGAATCGGACCTCGAGGGCGGGGTCAACTGGTGGTGAGCGACCATCCCGGACCGCCGCCGGCCAGCCATCCCGGGCCGGCGTCCGTCTCGTTGCCGCGCGCCATTCGCGAGGCCATCGTGGCCCAGGCAACGGCCGAGCTGCCCAACGAGGCGTGCGGGTTGATCATCGGCACCGGCTGGGCGGGCGAGGGCGGCACGCCGCTCCGCTACGCGCCCTGCCGCAACAAAGCGGCCTCCCCGTACCGCTACGAGGTCCACGCGCAGGACCTGCTCCGTCTGACGATCGAGGCGGACGACGCCGACCACGTCTTCTGGGGCATCGTCCACTCGCACACCCACACGCCGGCCCGCCCGTCCCCCACGGACATCGGCCTGGCCTTCTACCCCGACGCGCTCTACCTGCTGGTCTCGCTCTCGCCGGACGAGGCGGACCCGGCCACGGGTGCCGAATCGCTGCGGGCCTGGCGGATCCTTGGCGGGGTGGTGTCCGAGGTGGGGATCACGCTCGAAGACTGACCGGGTCCGCCCCAGTTGCGGGCGCCGCGGGCCCTATCATGGCAGGGCCGGCCGCGCCGCTGGGAGGTCGCGCCGGCATCGATGTGGAGGGGACATGCAGGGACAGTGGCCGCGGGCGATCGCCGCGCTCGTGGTGTTCGCCGTCGCGACGGCCGTTGGCGTCGCCGTCCTCGGGCGGTTCGACACCGCGCCCGACTCCACCACCTTCGTCAATCAGGTCACCGCCGATTCGTTCGCCCTGATCCTGGCCATCGCGATGGTGCTGGGCGCCGTGGTGTTCTTTGCCCTGGAGTACCGCCAGACCGGCGGGTTGGCCAGCATCGCCAGCCAGTTCACCACCCGCACGTTCGTGCTCATGCCGGTGGCCATCGCCATCAACATCGCGCTGGGCACCGCCCTCGCCTACGCCCTCAAGATCCCGATCTACATGGACTCCATCGGGACCATCCTGGTGGGCGTGCTGTGCGGGCCCATCGCGGGCGCCGTGACGGGGGCGCTCGGCAACATCCTGTGGGCCTACGTGATCCCCCCGCCCTTCCAGTACCCGCCTGGCGCTGCGTTCGCCATCGTCGCCGCAGTGATCGGCCTGATCGCGGGTCTGGCCGGTCGGCTGGGCGTCCTCAAGCCGCGTCCCAACCGCTCCCTCCGCGAGCTGGCCACGGGCGGTACAGCCGCCACGGTGCTGATCGCCGTCATGGCCTTTCTGGCGTTCCAGGGCTACGCGAAGATCATCGGGGCCGCCAACCTGACGCCCCAGGGCGACAACACCATCCTGGTGATCCTCAGCTGGCTCGCGTTGGCGCTGGTCATCGGGGCCATCCTGGGGCTGATCGCGCTGCTGGCCATTCGACGCGACCTGACGGCTGCGTACACCGTGGTCACGGGTGTCATCACCGGCCTCATCTGTGCGCTGATCTCGGCGCCCATCGCGGCGGGCGTCTTCGGCGGCGTCACGGCATCCGGCACGGACTTCCTGGTCGCCGCCTTCCGCCAGGCCGGTGCGGACCTCCAGGCGGCCACACTGGGCCAGGGCCTGATCAGCGACCCAATCGACAAGGTGATCACGTTCTTCGTGGTCTACGTCATCGTCGGCTCCATGGCCCGGCGGACCAAGGCACGCTTCCCGCAGGGCGAGCGGCTCCTGGACGCGGAATCGCTCGACGCGGCAGAGCAGCTGGCCTGAGCCTCCCCGACCGGCCGAACCCGAACCCTGGACAGGCGCTCCGCGACACCGCGGGAGCGCCTCCGAACCCGGCCGATGCCGGCGTGCCTTCACCCGAAACGCCCGCGCCCGCGGCCACCCTCTGGCACCGGCTGAACCCCCTGACCAAGCTGGTCGCCGCCATCGCCACCGGCGTCGCCGCGCTGATCGCCGGGGGCCTTCTGATCCCGCTGGCGCTCATTGCCGGCGCCGTGCTCCTCCCCGCCGCGTCGGCCGGCGTCCTGCCCCGCCTCATGCGCGCCGTGCTGGTCCTGACGCTCCCGCTCGCCGTCAGCGTGCTGGTGGTGAACCTGCTCTTCTTCCCCGCCGGCCAGGACGTGCTGTTCCGGCTGGGGCCGCTCACCGGCACGGCCGACGGCCTCCGCTACGGCGTCGAGGTGCTGGTCCGCCTCCTGGCCCTCTCCGGCGGGGTCACGCTCTTCTACCTGACCACGCGACCTGGTGACCTGACGCTGGACCTGGAGCGGCGCGGGGTCTCGCCTCGGGTGGCGTTCGTGGCCAACGCGAGCATCGGCACGGTGCCGGCGATCCTGGAACGCGCCGAAGCGATCACGCAGGCGCAGCGGGCGCGCGGGCTGGACACCGAAGGCGGCCTCCTGGCGCGGGCGCGCGGGATCGTCCCCATCGTGGGGCCCGTGATCCTGGGCGCCATCGCCGAGGTGGAGCGGCGGACGCTGGCGCTGGAGGCGCGTGGCTTTGGTCGGCCGGGGCGGCGGACGCTGCTCTGGGAGCCGCCGGATTCGGGGGCGCAGCGCGCGGCGCGCTGGGCGATGGTGCTGGCGCTGCCCCTGCTCGCGGTCCTCCGTGCGACGGTGGGGCTGCCATGACGTGCGCCGCCGCCCCGGACCCGACCCGCCCCGTGACGCGCGGTGGCCGCATGACCTTGGTGGCCGCATGACCCGGGAGCGCGCATGACTCTGGTCGCCGAGGGCCTCTCGTATCGCCACGCGGGCGCGTCCCGTGTCGCCCTGCGCGACATCAACCTCTCACTCGCCGACGGCGAGGTGGTGGGCGTCGTGGGCGCCAACGAAGCGGGCAAGAGCACGCTCTGCCTGGTGCTCGCCGGATTGGCGCCGCGCGTGGTGGGCGGCCAGCTCGCCGGCCGGCTGCTGATCGACGGGGAGGACGTCGCTGGGCTGGCGCCGCATCGGCTGGCGGGGCGGGTGGGGATCGTGTTCGACGACCCCGGGACGCAGCTCTCCGGCGTGGCGGTCACCGTTTACGAGGAGGTGGCCTTCGGGCCGTCGAACCTGGCGGTGGGCCGGGCCGAGCTGATCGAGCGCACCGAATGGGCACTCGACCTGCTGGGCATCCGCGCGCTGGCCGGGCGCGACCCGGCGCGGCTCTCGGGTGGGCAGCAGCAGCTGGTGGCGATCGCCTCGATCCTGGCGATGCGCCCACGCCACCTGGTGCTGGACGAGCCCACCGCGCAGCTGGACCCGGCTGGCACGGCGCTGGTGGGCGAGGCGCTGCAACGCCTGGCGGCGTCTGGCGTCTCGGTGCTGCTGGTCGAGCACAAGACGGACCTAGTTGAACGCCTGGCCTCGCGGGTGCTAGTGCTGGACGGCGGGCGAGTGGCGCTCGAAGGGCCCGCGAGCGACGTCCTGGTCGACCCGCGCCTCCCCGGGCTGGGTGTGGCGCCGCCCGCCCGGGTTCGACTGCGCAGCCGATTGGCGGAGGCCGGGCTCGAATCGCCCGCGCTGCTCGAGGCGATCGCGGCCGCTTCGGCGGCTTCGGTTTCGGCCCCGCAGGGCCCCGCTTCGGCGGTTTCGGCCGGAGGCCCCGCGTGACCGAGCTCCGCCTGGAGGGCGTCCGCTTCGACTATCCCGGCGGCGTCCGGGCGCTCGACGGTGTCGACCTGGTCATCCGTCCCGGCGAGCGGGTGGCGCTGGTGGGCCAGAACGGGTCGGGCAAGACCACGCTGGTCCGCCACCTGGACGGGTTGCTGCGGCCTACCGCCGGGCGCGTGCTGGTTGGCGGCGTGGACGCCGCGGGGCTCACGGTGGCGCGGCTGGCGCGGACAGTGGGGCTGGCGTTCCAGGATCCGGACAGCCAGGTGTTCGCGTCGTCGGTGCGGGCGGAGGTCTCGTTTGGGCCGCGCAACGTGGGGCTGCGCGGCGCGACCCTCCAGGCGGCGGTGGACTGGGCGCTGGAATCGGTGGGGCTGGCGGGCGAGGCGGCCACCAACCCGTTCGATCTCGGCGTCTCGCGGCGGAAGCTGCTGACGATCGCGTCGGTCCTGGCGATGGGGACGCCGGTGGTGATCCTCGACGAGCCCACCACGGGCCAGGACCTGCGTGGGGTGCTGCGGATCGAGTCGATCCTGGACGGGCTCACGGCGCAGGGCCGGACGGTGATCGCGATCACGCACGACCTGCGCTTCGCGGCCGAACGCTTCGACCGGATCGTGGGGATGCGCGCGGGCAAGATGATCCTGGACGGCCCGCCCGAAACGGTCTTCGCGGCGTCTGCGTGGCCCGCGCTCCGCACCACCTGGCTGGAGCCGCCGCTCCCGGCGCTGGTGGGGGAGCGCCTGGGCCTGGGCTCCACGCCCACGGACGAGTCGCTGGTGGCGGCCGTGGGTTCGACCGGTGGCGCTGCTCTGTCAGGTTGAGCGGGACGTTGGCCGGGTGGCCGCGGCTGGTGACGATGCGTACCGCCCAGATGATCGGGCGGGCTCACTTCCGGTCATCACGGCGAGATTGAACGGGTAGGCGCTGCGAAGGCCGTACGTGTTCAAAGTCAAGCCCGGAATGAACGGTTGACCCGATCGGGGCCTTGGGACCGGTAGGTGGCGACCCATCCTCGTTGAGCACCTTCCTGCTGCCGAGCGGCGCGGAGAGGGCGACCGTGACCGGGGTGGTTTGGAGATCAAGCGTGCCGGGGAGGAATGTCCAGACACCCGAGCAGCCGATTTAGATTCGGACCTCGGACTGGGTCTCCACCACGCTGATCGGCCGGCACCACTCGTGTGGATGGCCCCACGTGATCACGGTGAGGGTGTGGTCATCCTGGGTCTCGTAGCTGCGGAACGGGCGCAGCGTCCCGGGCGAGCGCAGGCAGGCGACGATCAGCACGAGGATCACCAGGAGCGGCACGGCCCACGGCCACAGGCGCCGGAGCCGCGGTTGCCGCACGGGATGCCTCGCTACCCGGCGTCCGGCGGGTAGAGTGCGAGCGCCAGCGCGCCGACGCGCGTGACCCAGCGGCCCAGGAATTCGGCCCCGTCCAGCTCCGTGGCCACGTCCACGTTTGGCGGCTTGCCCGTCAGCCCGCGGAAGTCGGCGACCGTCATCGCCCCCGCCGGCCCGGAGCCCGTCTCCACGTCCACGAAGACCGCTTGCGTCCGGGCCAGCGCGGGGTCCAGCGCGGCCACGACCACCATGGGGTCGTGGATGTGGGCGCCGTAGAAGCCGTCCCACTTGGCGTGGAACTCGAAGTAGAACCGGAGGGCGTCGGCGACAAACCGGACCATGGGGTTGCCGGCCGCAGGTACGGCGGGCAGGAGCGGCTCCTCGCCGTCGGCGCGGGCGATGGGATCGTCAATGCGGCTGCCGGCCAGGCGGGCCAGGCGGATCACGTGGTCGGGGCGGATGGGCGAGCGCTCCGTGACATCCAGGCCCAGGACCACCGGACGCGCGATGGTGGGATCCGCGTCGAGCGCCGTGGCCCACGCGCGATAGACCATCCAGGCGGCCTCGGGGTCCACCTGCATGTTCCACTCGGCGGCCGGGGTGGTGTTGCCCTGGACGCGGAACGCCCCACCCATGACATAGACACGTCGAAGCAGTCGCGGTAGGCGCGGCTCAACCTGGAGCGCGGCGGCCAGGTTGGTGAGCGGGCCCAGGGTGACCAGGGTCAGCTCGCCGGGGCGGCGGCGCGCCTCCTCGGCGATGAGGTCGACGCCCGACCGGGCCGAAACGCGGGCGCGCGCCGGCGGGAGCACCGCGTAGCCGATCCCCCTGGGCCCGTGGGTATCCTCTGCGGTTTTGAGCGGGCGGAGGAGCGGGGATTCGCGGCCCAGCGCAACTTCCACGTCGCTGCGGCCGGCCAGCTCCAGCACGGCCAGGGTGTTGGCGGCCACCTGCTCGCCCGGGACGTTGCCGGCGACGCACGTGACCGCGACGAGGTCCGCGTCCGGGGAGGCGGCGGCGTACAGCAGGGCCATGGCGTCGTCGATCCCGGTGTCGACATCCAGGATCAGGGGGAGGGGTTGGGTCACGGACGCATCGTACGCGGCCCAGCCGAGCCGGGCCCGGCCGCGTAGCGCTCGGGTCTTCGGAGCCCGTGCCGGCCTGTCACTTCGCGCCGGCCGTCTTCGGAGCCCGTGCCGGCTCGCCCGGCCTCGGTGCGCTGTTTTCGCCGGATTCCCATGGGGATGGCGTTGGGTGACGGACCGTCGCCAAATTCCCATGGTGATGGCAGATGGCGAGAACAATGGACGGCCGCGTGCTCACCCGAGCGTGATCCGCCCCGCCGCCAGCCCGCGGTCAACGCCCAATGCCATGGGGTGGGAATCTGGTGAGATCCCTCCGGGACGGGTCGCCGCGCCCCGCCGTCCAGCCGCGCCGTCCAGCCTCGGCGCGCCGCACCGCGTCGGCTTCCCTACACTCACCCCGATGACGAACCAGCGCCACGTTCCTCGCCGGTGGGTCCGGCCGGATGCGATCGAGGAGGCCCTCCGCCCGTCGGGTCAGTCGAGGGCCGGCCCGGCCGAAGGGTCGACGCCAGGGTCGGCCTCGGGCGCCCACGCCCCCGCCTCGGCCTCGACCCCTGCCGCCGCGGCTTCGAACGCGAACGCCGCCTCGTCGGCCGCCTTGTTGGCTACACCGTCGACCGTCCCTGCCCCCATCCTCCCGCCCGCCACCATCGGCATCCTGGGCGGCGGCCAGCTGGGCCGGATGCTGGGCCTCGCGGCGCGCGAGCTTGGCTATGGCGTAGTGGTGCTGGACCCCGACGCCCACTGCCCCGCCGCCGCCATTGCCGACCGCGTGGAGGTGGGCGGCTACGACGACGTGACCGCCGCCACCCGCCTGGCCCGCTCCGCCGATGTCGTGACGTACGAGCTGGAGCACGTCGCGCTGGCGGTGGTGGACGCCGTGGCCGCGGTCGGCCGCCCAGTCCGGCCCGGACGTCTCGCGCTCAAGGTCACCCAGGATCGGCTGGAGGAGCGCGCGTTCCTGGAGGGGATCGGGGTGCCGGTGGCGCCCCACCGGATCGTGACCGACCAGGCCAGCCTCGCCACGGCGGCCTACCAGTTGGACCTGCCGCTCCGGCTGAAGGCGGCCACGGGCGGGTACGACGGGCGGAGCCAGGTGCGCATCGCGGCCGTCGGGGAGCTGGGTAACGCGATCGACCTCCTGGGCCGCCCCGCCGGGGAGCGGCTCCTGCTGGAGAAGGAGCTCCCGTTCGAGTGCGAGCTGTCGGTGGTGGTGGCGCGCGCGGGCGATGGCACCGTGGCGGCGTTCCCCGTGGGCCGCAACCTGCACGATCGCGGGATCCTGGCCGAAAGCGTCGCGCCGGCGCCCATTCGCGACGGCGTGGCCGCGCGGGCGCAGGACCTGGCGATCCGCATCGCCGAGGCGCTGGGCGTGGTGGGCGTGATGACCGTCGAGCTGTTCCTGCTGCCGGACGGCTCGCTGGTGGTCAACGAGCTGGCGCCGCGGGTGCACAACAGCGGCCACTGGACCATCGAGGCCGCCGTCACGTCGCAGTTCGAGCAGCACATCCGCGCGATCTGTGGACTGCCGTTGGGGAGCGCGGAGCTGCGGGGCGCGGCGGCGACGGTGAACCTGCTGGGCACGGGACGGCGGCGCGCGGCGCGGCTGGCAGGGATCCCGGCGGCGTTGGCCACGCCCGACGTCCACCTGCACGTCTACGATAAGCGCGAGGTCTTTGACCGCCGGAAGATGGGCCACGTGACTGCGTTGGGCCGGACGGTGGAGGAGGCGCTCTCGCGGGCACGGGCGGGCCGGGCCGCGCTCACCTGGACGGGGGACGACTGATGGCGGGGTCGAACGAGGGGGGCGCTGGGGCCTCGAAGCCGGAGCGCGCGGGCGAGGGATCCCCCGGGTCGAAGCCGGCGGGCATGCAGCCCGAGGCCGGACCGAAGGTCCGGCCCGTCGTCGGCGTCGTCGGTGGCAGCCGGTCGGACTTCCCGGTGCTGGAGAAGGCCATCGCCCTGCTGGATTCGTTCGGCGTGCCCTGCGAGCTGCGGGTGGTCTCCGCCCACCGCACGCCCGACCACCTCGCCCGCTACGCAGAGACGGCGCCCGGGCGCGGGATCAGGGTCATCGTGGCGGGTGCCGGCGGTGCCGCGCACCTGCCCGGGATGCTGGCTGCCAAGACGATCCTCCCCGTCATCGGCGTGCCCATCCCCACGCAACACCTTGGCGGGCTGGACTCGCTGCTCTCCATCGTCCAGATGCCGCGCGGGATCCCGGTGGCCACGGTGGCGATCGGGAACGCGGATAACGCCGCCCTGCTGGCGATCGCGATCCTCGCGCTCTCCGACACAGGCCTCGCCGCGCGTCTGGCTGACTATCGGGCCGCGCTGACGGCCTCGGTCATGGCCGATGAATCCAACGCGGAGCCGCTCGACTAGGTCAGTGGGCCCATCGCGGCTCGGAACAGCGCCCATCGCGGCTCGGAACAGCGCCCTGCCCAACTCCGTTCTCACCAGATGACCGCCAGGATGTCATTGGACGAGACCTCGGCGATGCTGGCCCCGGAATCCTAACCAGATGACCACGTGCCGGTCCGCTGGCAACAAATCGGGCCGGATCGGGCCGGATCGGGCGGGTTCGCGGCCCGGATCGTCGCCCAATGCCATCGGGGTGGGAATCCGGCGAGTCCCGGGTCTCGGGGGCGAATCGCCAGCCAGGTCAGCCGCGGGGCCGGACGCGAAGCCGCTCGGGCAGGATCATCCCCAAACGCAAAGCGGCGGGCGCCGCCCGAAGGCAACGCCCGCCGCGTGGAAAGAGAGGTTACGCGTCGCCGGGGGTTCGACCGTCGGCTGCCGTGTCGTTCGAAGCCTCGTCGTTCGCGGCCGGGGCGCCGACCGCGACCGTCAGGTCATCGGCACCGCGGACCAGCTGGACCTCGTAGGCTCCGGGAGCGCCCGCGGCGATCGCTTCGACCAGCGCGTCCGCATCGGCCACGGTGCGACCCGCCACGGAGACGATCAGGTCGCCCTGCTGGATGCCGGCGAGGTCGGCCGGTGAGCCCTCCTCGACCCCGCGGACCAGGAGGCCCTCGCGGTCAGGGAGACCCACCGAGCGGCGGAGTCGACGGGCGACGTGGGACGGCGCGATGGCCACCCCCAGTCGCGCCCGCTCGGCGGATTCGCCGCGGCCCAGGGACTCCACCCGTGCCTTGAGCGCCGCGTCGGCGGGCCGGGCCAGGTAGAACCCCTCGCCGAGGCGGTTCGTGTTGATGGCGAGGAGCCGCCCCTCCGCGTCGAGCAGCGCCCCGCCGGATGAGCCCGGCGCCAGGGGAGCTGTGTGCTCCACGCTGCCGTCGATCCGGCGACCACCGGGGCCGCGGAAGGCCCGCGCCACCGCGGAGATGGTGCCGAAGGTGACGCGCGTGCCCCCGGACGGCGAGGCCGCCGCGCCGAAGACCACGCTGCCGGGCTGCAGCTGATCGGCTGCGCCCCAGGCGAGCGGTGTGGCGGACGCGGTGTCCGCCTTGATGACCGCGAGGTCACCGTCCACGTCGATGCCGACGACGCTCCCGACGACGCGCCGGCCGTCCGCGAAGCTGATCATGGCCTCGGGACCGCGGACGTTGTGGGCATTGGTGAGGACGAGGCCGGCGGCGATGACGACGCCGGAGCCGCGCTGGCGGCGGCCGATCCCCACGATGGCGGGGCCGGCGGCAGTGGTGGTCCGCGCGATGGCGGACTGGATCTCTTCGAGTGCTGACATGCGTTTGAGACTCCTGGGTGTAACGCGGCGGACGCCGCGCGGCGGGTGGGCAGTTGACCGGGGGATGACCGGCGAACCGGTCACGCTAGTAAGTAGCAATGTGCAAGTTACTACCAAGACACGGATCTTGCAAGCCCCCCGCCCCACCTCCCCTACCATGAGCGCGTGCCGCATCCCCTCCAACCCAGCCAACTCCCCGCCGGACCCCTTGCCGCCGCCCTCGATCGGGTGGGGGATCGCTGGAGCCTCCTCCTCGTGGAGGCGTTGCTGGACGGGTCGCGCCGCTTCAACGACCTGCTGGAGGCGCTCCCCGGTCTGGCCCCCAACATCCTCACCGAGCGGCTCCGCCGCCTGGAACGCGAGGGGATCCTCGTGGCCCGGCCCTACTCGGAGCGTCCACCGCGGATGGAGTACACGCTGACCGCCGACGCCCGGGACCTCGCCGGCGCCCTCCGGCTGCTCGCCGACTGGGGTGCCCGTCGGGCCGGGGACGGGACTGGCGCGGACGGCGCTGGACCTGCCCACGAGCCGCTCCACCACGAGGCGTGCGGCACCCCGCTGGAGGCGCGCTGGTATTGCCCCACGTGCTCGGTCTCGGTTGCCGGGGACGAGGCGTCGGAGACCCGGCTCGTCTGACCGCGCTGCCCCTATCGTCGAGCTGTGCCGCCGGCCGCCGTGTCGGACGGTCCGCCGAGCCCGCGTCTACACTGGCCCCGATGGACGACCCCCGATGGGAGCCGGGCATGCCGGTCCTGGACCGCCAGCTGGACCCGGTGCCGCACCTCCCTGCCAGCCTGCAGGGCCTGCCGCCCAGGTCCGTGCCCGAGACCGCGCCCACGCCCCTCCAGCAGCACTACGTGATGCTGTCGGTGCCGGTGCTCATCTCTGGCGCGCTGGCCATCACGGCGCTGGAGTTCGGGACGCCCATCGGCTCCCCGCTGGTCAAGCTGTGCGCGCTGGTCGGCGCGCCGCTCCTGCTGGTGACGGGCACCGACGCCACGCTCCGAATCTGGCGATCGGCGTGGGCGTGGCTGCCGGTCAATCGCGCCCGCGCGCTGTTCCGGATCACGTGGGTCGCGGCCGCGCTCGTGGGTCTGGGCGTGCTGACCTGGGGCAGCCTCATGATCCTGTTCGCCTGATGGAGAAGCCCGCCGACCGCGATGTGCATGCGAGCCACGTGCATGCGAGCCACGTCCACACGAGCCACGTGCACGCCCCGCATCCGGATCACGCCCCCCACTCGGATGCGCGTTCGGCCGACGACACCCGCGGGCCAGGCTCCCGCGGGCCGGACGCGCGCGCCTCGGACATCGGATCGGGGCAGGGCACCCCTCCCTGGCTCTCGGCCAGCCTCAACCACTGCACCCGGTGCGGCGGCAGGCTCCGCCACGGGCCGGTGGTTGGCGAGGACCGCGACCGGCTGGCCTGCGAGGACTGCGGCCACATCTCGTACGTCAACCCGCGCCTCGTGGTGACCACCATCCCCATCATGGACGACGGACGGGTGCTCCTCATCCGCCGGGGCATCGAACCTGGCAAGGGCACCTGGGCCCAGCCCGGGGGCTTTCTCGAGGTGGACGAGACCGTCGCCGAGGGGGCTCGCCGCGAGATGCTCGAGGAGACCGGCCTGGAGGTCGAGATCGGCGAGATCATCGGCCTCTACACGCGGCTGGAGGCTGCGGTGGTCGTCGTGGCCTTCGAGGCTCGCATCACCGGCGGCACGCCGACCATCACGCCCGAGGCGATGGAGATCGGGATCTTCGCGCCCGACGACCTCCCGTGGCCCGGGATCGCCTTTACCACCACGATCTGGGCCCTGCGTGACTGGCTTGCCCGCCGCCACCCGGACCTGCCGCTGGACGAGCCCGGGCTCTACCGCTGATGGCCGGCCTGTACGCGCTGCGCGAGATCCGTGCCCTGCTGGGCATGCGCGTCGCCGGCGGGCTCGTCAAGACCGGCCTGGCGACCGTGGTGGGCTACCAGGTCTACGAGCTGACCCATAACCCGCTGGCACTGGCGATGCTGGGGCTGGTCCAGGCGATCCCGTCGGTCAGCCTGGCGCTGTACGGCGGCCATCTGGCCGATCGCCGGGACCGGCGGGCCATCACCCAGTACACCACCTTCGTGGTGATGCTCAGCGTCCTGGTGCTCGCCGCGCTCGCGTTCGCCGGCGGCGAGCACACGTTGCTCGGCATCCTGCTCGTCGTCTTCATGTACGGCCTGGCGCAGGGCCTGAATCGGCCCTCCCAGGCCGCGCTGGAGCAGCAGGTGATCCCGCGCGAGTTCGCAGCCAAGGGCGTCTCGGCCGCGGCGGCCGTCTGGCAGGGCGGCTCCATTGCCGGCGGACCCATCGCCGGCTTCGCCTACGCGCTGTTCGGGCCCGGGAACACGTACCTGGGGATCGCCATCCTGATCGCCGTCCAGATGGCCTGCCTCACCCAGATCGTCAAGCGACCCGTGGTGCTGCCGCCCTCCCCGGAGCGCGAGGGGATCAAGGCCAGCCTGGCCATCGGGATCCGCTACGTCTTCAGCCGCCAGCCGCTGGTGGGCTCCATGGCCCTCGACCTGTTCGCGGTGCTCTTCGGTGGAGTGGTCGCGATCCTCCCGATCTTCGCCAGCGACATCCTGAAGGTGGGCCCGGCCGGCCTGGGCCTGCTCAACACGGCCCCATCCGTAGGTGCGCTGCTGATCATGGCCATCGCCACGCGCCGTCCCCCGATGGAGAACGCCGGCCGCATCCTGCTGGCGTGTGTGTTCGGGTTTGGAGCTTCCATCCTGGTCTTCGCGCTCTCCGACAACTTCATCCTGTCATTGATCGCGCTGTTCATGACGGGCGTGACCGACGGGCTCAGCGTCGTCATCCGGACCGTGATCCTGCGGGTCATGTCGCCGGAGCACCTGCGTGGCCGGATCGCGGCGGTGAACTGGATCTTCATCGGGACGTCGAACGAGATCGGGGCGTTCGAATCCGGCCTGGCCGCCGGCCTGCTCGGGACCGTCCCGTCAGTCGTCGTGGGCGCCACGGTGACGCTCCTCGTCGCCGCCTGGGTCGCGGCCACGATGCCGGAGCTTCGCGGCCTCAACCTCCACGCAGTGGGGGATCCGGAGACCGGGGCCTCGCCCGCCTGACGACCGCAGGCGCCAACGAAGCAGCGCGCCGCATCACCCGGGCGCTAGACCGCCTCGTCCAGCGCCTTGCCGAACTGGCTCTCGTACAGGTCCGCGTAGAAGCCCTTGGCCGCCAGCAGCTGCTCGTGCCTGCCCGTCTCGACGATCCGGCCGTGATCCATCACCAGGATGGTGTGGGCGTCCCGGATCGTGGACAGGCGATGGGCGATGACGAACGACGTGCGGCCCTTCATCAGGCCCGCCATCGCCCGCTGGATCAGCATCTCGGTGCGCGTATCGACCGAGGACGTGGCCTCATCGAGGATCAGGATGGGCGGGTCCACCAGGAAGGCCCGGGCGATCGTCAGCAGCTGCTTCTCGCCGGCCGAGACGGAGGACGACTCGTCGTCGAGCACGGTGTCGTACCCGTCCGGCAGCGTGCGGACGAAGTGATCGACGTGGGCGGCCTGGGCCGCCGCAGTCATCTGCTCCTCGGTTGCGCCGTCGCGGCCGTACACGATGTTGTCGCGGATGGTGCCCTTGAACAGCCAGGCGTCCTGGAGGACCATCCCGAACGTCCGGCGCAGGTCGTCGCGGCGCATCTCGCGGATGTCAATCCCGTCCACCAGGATCCGCCCGCCGTCCAGCTCGTAGAAGCGCATCAGCAGGTTCACCAGCGTGGTCTTGCCGGCCCCGGTGGGTCCGACGATCGCGACGGTGCTGCCCGGCTCCACGGTCAGGTCCAGGTGGTCGATCAGCGGCTTGGCCGGCTCGTAGCGGAACGAGACGTCGTCGAGGACCACCCGGCCCTGGACGGAGCCCACGCGCGCCGGGCGCGCGACGTCGGGGATCTCCTGCGGCTCGTCGAGCAGCTCGAACACCCGCTCGGCCGAGGCGACCGCCGACTGGAGCACGTTGGCGATGCTCGCCGTCTGGACAATGGGCATCGTGAACTGGCGCGAGTACTGGATGAATGCCTGGACGTCGCCCAGCGACATCTGGCCGGAGGCGACCCGCACCCCGCCGATCACCGCGATCGCGACGTAGTTGAGGTTCGCGAGGAAGTTGAGCGCCGGCTGGATGATCCCCGAGATGAACTGCGCCCGGTAGCTGGCCTGGAAGAGATGCTCGTTCCGGGCGTCGAACTCGGCGATCGCCTCCGGCTGGCGGCCGAAGACCTTCACGATGGCGTGGCCGGTGTGCATCTCCTCGATGTGGCCGTTCAGCCGGCCGGTCCGCTCCCACTGCGCCGCGAACTGCTTCTGGGAGCGGCCGGCGATGAGGATCGTGACCACCACCGAGAGCGGCACGGTCAACAGCGAGATCACCGCGAGGATCGGGCTGATCGTGAACATCATCAGGAGCACGCCCACCACCGTGAGGAGCGAGGTGATGAGCTGGGTGAGGCTCTGCTGAAGCGTCTGGGCGATGTTGTCGATGTCGTTGGTGATCCGGCTCAGCGTGTCGCCGCGCGACTGGCGGTCGAAGTACGAGAGCGGGAGCGTGCCTAGCTTGCGGTCGGCATCGCCGCGGAGGCGGTAGACCGTCCGCTGCGTGACCCCGCTCATCAGGTACGACTGCGCCCAGCCGAAGACGGCGCTGACGACGAAGACGATGAGGAGCGTCAGGAGGACGCCGCCCAGCGCGGCGAAGTCCACGCCCTGGCCCGGCACGAGGTTCATGGACTGGACCATGTCGGCCTGCTGATCCTTGCCCGTCAGCCGCAGGCCGGCTACCACCTCCGCCTTGGTCACGCCCTCGGGGATCTGCTTGCTGATCACCCCGTCGAACACGATGTTGGTGGCGTTGCCCAGGATCCGGGGCCCGACGATGGCGAACGTGACGCTGACGATCCCGAGGACCAGCACGAAGACCACGAGGGAGGCCTCCGGCCGGAGCAGGTCCAGCAGGCGGCGGAACGAGCCCTTGAAGTTCCTGGCCTTGACCACCGGCGCCATCATCGCGAAGCCACCCGGTCCGCGACCACCCGGCCCATGGCCGCCCGGCTGGGCGCCGGGCCCTGGGCCAGGTCGGCCGCCCGTGCCGGCGCCCGGGGGCGGCCCGCTGGGGCGGTGGCCCATCCCCGGCCCCATCATGCGACCTCCTCCTCGTTGAGCTGCGAGAAGACGATCTCGCGGTAGGTAGGGCAGGCCTCCAGGAGCTCGTGGTGGGTGCCCAGGCCGACGATCGCGCCGTCATCCATGACCACGATCTGGTCCGCATGCATGATCGTGCCCACCCGCTGGGCCACGATGATCACGGTCGCATCGCCCAGCTGCCGGCTCAGCGCGGCGCGAAGGCGCGCGTCCGTCTTGAAGTCGAGCGCCGAGAAGCTGTCGTCGAAGATGTAGATCTCGGGCCGCTTGACCAGCGCACGGGCGATCGACAGCCGCTGGCGCTGCCCGCCCGAGACGTTGGTGCCGCCCTGCGTGATCGGGGCCTTCAGGCCCTCGGCCATCTCCTCGACGAACTCGCGGGCCTGCGCGATCTCGAGCGCCGTCCAGAGCTCGTCGGCGGTCGCCGCCTTGTCGCCGTAGCGGAGGTTGTCGGCGATGGTGCCGCTGAACAGGAACGCGCGCTGTGGGATCACCCCGATCCGGTGCCACAGGTCCTGGCGCGCCCACTCGCGGACGTCCACGCCGTCGACCAGGACGGAGCCGGCCGTGACGTCATAGAAGCGGGGGATCAGGTTGACCGCCGTGGACTTGCCGCTGCCGGTGCTGCCGACGATGGCGGTGGTCTTGCCCGGCCGCGCGGAGAACGTGATGCTCCGGAGGACCGGCTCCTGGGCGCCGGGGTACCGGAACTCGACGTCGCGGAACTCGACCGTGCCGGCGCGCGCGGGCGTGCGGGCCGGCCGCTCCGGGTCGCTGACGGAGGGCTGGGTCTCCAGCACCTCGCGGATCCGGCCCGCGGACACGGCGGCCCGGGGGACCATGACGAACATGATCACGGCCATCATCAGCGCGAACAGGATCTGGATGATGTACTGGAGGAAGGCCGTCAGGTTCCCGATCGGCATCTCGCCGCTGTCCACGCGGAGGCCGCCGAACCAGAGGACCGCGACGGTGGACACGTTCATGATCAGCGTCAGCGACGGGATCATGAACGCGAACAGCCGGTTGACCCTGAGGGCGGTCCCCGTCAGGTCCGCGTTCACCTCGTCGAAGCGGGCCTCCTCGTGGCCCGTCCGGACGAACGCCCGCACCACCCGGATGCCGGCCAGCGTCTCGCGGCTCACCAGGTTCAGGCGGTCGATCTTGACCTGCATCGCCATGAACAGGGGGATCGCCCGGCGCGTGATCAGGCCGATGATGAGCACCATCAGGGGCACGATCACGATCAGCAGCCCCGACAGCGGCACGTCCTGGCGGAGGGCCATGATGACGCCCCCAACCATGAGGATGGGTGCCGAGACCATCATCGACAGCGCGGTCACGACCACCATCTGGACCTGCTGCACGTCGTTCGTGTTGCGGGTGATCAGCGAGGCCGTCCCGAACTTGTTGACCTCGACCTGCGAGAAGGTCTGGACAGCGCGGAAGACGGCGCTCCGCATGTCGCGGCCCACGGCCATGGCGGTCAGCGCGCCGAAGTAGGTCGAGATGATCGCCGTGATGCCCAGGACCAGCGTCACCAGGAGCATCAGGCCGCCGGCCTGCAGGATGTAATCCGCGTTCCCCTTCACGACGCCGTTGTTGATGATCTCGGCGTTGAGCTCGGGGAGGTACAGGTTGCCGATCGCCTGCAGCAGCAGGAGCGCCAGCACGAGGACGAGCTGGCGACTGTACGGGCGGAGGTACTGGCGGAGCAGGACGATCATGGGCAGGGGACCCACCAGTAGGGAAGGGTTGGCCGGGTTGGCGGGACGGGCCGGCCGGACGTTCGCCCGATCATACGCCCGAGCCCAGACAGCCGCCGTCGTCGTCAGGGTGGCCGACCGCTGTGTCGGTTTCGTGTGCGTGCCCGGCAGCGGCTACGCGGTTGACGCCGCCCGTTCGACTGTGCATACTCTCTACAAACACTAGACAAGCGCGCGAGCCCGTCCCGCCCCGCGCCCCGAACCCACCCGCGAGGCCACTCGGCATGACCACGTACACCATCCGCACCAGCCAGTTGGTGCCCGCACCCATCGAGCGCGTCTGGGCCTTCTTCTCCCGGCCCGAGAACCTGGGCCGGATCACCCCGTCGTCCATGGGCTTCGTGATGAAGGCGCCGGTGACCGACCTGGGCGACGGCTCGCTCATCGACTACACCATCCGCCCGCTGCTGGGGATCCCGGCCGGCTGGCGGAGCCGGATCGAGGGGTGGAACCCGCCCTTCGGCTTCCGCGACGTGCAGCTCAAGGGGCCATACAAGCGCTGGGTCCACACCCACACGCTGACCGCGGTCGACGGCGGCACGCGCGTCGACGACGTGGTGGAGTACCAGCTGCCGCTGGGGCCGCTGGGCCGGCTGGCGCACGGCTGGCTGGTCCGCCCCGAGCTGGAGCGGATCTTCGCGTACCGCCGCTACGCGGTCGACGCGGTCTTCGAGCCGGTGACGGACGAGGCACGCGCGGCGGCCAAGCCGGGCGTCGTCGCGGTGGCCGGTGGGACGGGCTTCGTGGGCGGCGCCATCGCGCGCGAGCTGCGCCGGCGCGGGCGGCGCGTGGTGGTCCTGTCGTCACGCGGCGAGGACGCCCGCGGCGAGCTCCCCGATGACATCGAGATCCGCCGGGTCAACGTCCGAACGGGCGAGGGTATCGATGTCGCCTTGGCCGGCGTCGAGGACCTGGTCATCTCGCTGGCCTTCCCTGGCTCTCCCATCGAGCAGCCGAAGAAGGGCAACACGTTCATGGAGGTGGATGCCGCCGGCACGGAGCGCCTGGCCGCCGGCGCCACGAAGGCCGGGGTCAAGCGCCTCGTCTACCTGTCCGGCGCCGGAGCGGCCAAGGATGCCCAGCGCCACTGGTTCCGCGCCAAGTGGCGCGCGGAGGAGGCGGTCCGGGCCAGCGGCTGCACTTGGACGGTGATCCGGCCCACCTGGATCTTCGGGGCCGCGGACGTCGCGCTCAACCGGTTCCTGGGCTTCGGCCGTCTGCTCCCGTTCGTGCCCATGACCAGCATGGGTCGCCAGCAGCTGGCCCCGGTGTTCGTGGAGGATGCGGCTCGCCTGGCCGCCGACTCGCTGGAGCAGGACGCCGCGGCCAACCAGGTCTTCGAGCTGGGCGGCCCGGAGACGATGACCATGACCGAGATCATCCGGCGGACGCTCCGCGTGGCCGGGATGCGTCGCCCCGTCATGCCGGCACCGGCGCCGCTGATCTGGCTGGTGGCGCACGTGATCGCGCTGCTGCCCAACCCGCCCATCACGCCGGACGCGGTGGTCTTCATCAACATGCCCGCCACGGTGGACCTGGCGCTGCTCCAGGCGCGCATGCCTCGTCGGCTGACGCCGCTGGAAGAGGGACTGGCGACCTACCTGGGCCCGGCCGCAGGGCGGTAGCGGCACGCCGGAGGGCTGCAGCGGCAGGCCGGAGGGCCATCGCGCCCGCCTCGATCAGTAGAGGAGGTGGGTGCCCTCCGGGACCGCGATCTCGAACGTGCTGTCCGGCAGCACGACGTTGGTCTCATAGGCGACCACCGCGATCTCCCGCGTGACCGCCCCGTCCAGCCGCTCCACCAGCCGCGTGATGACACCGTCGGACCGGTCGAACGAGACCGAGATGCTGTAGTCCGGCCGGTCTCCAGCGAGCTGCGTGGTCCGCGGGTGATCGCACTCCACGACGATGGCCTCGCGGCCGGCAATCACGTCGGTGCCCACGACGCGGCAGCTGCCCGTGGCCAGCACGTTCTGGCAGTACCCGGCCGGGTGCATGAACGTGTTGGCGACGCTGGGCTCCGCCAGCACGGTGAACGGCTCGTAGACCCGCGACGTCGCGGGGATCCCCGACTCGTTCAGCCCGCGGACGCGGCTGCGCACCGGGCGCTCCGTGGCCTTGCGGTGGGTGGCCGAGTAGGTGCGGATCATCTCGCCGTCCGACACCCAGATCTCGTAGTTGGCAGCGGTTCCCAGGGCCGGCTCGCTGGTCAGTGTGCGGGCGTGGCCAGGGTGGCGGATCGCCAGCTCCGTCAGCACGACGCGTTCGCCCAGGGCACCGGCGCTGCGCTCTTCGATCCGCGCACGAAGGGTGTCGAAGCGGAGCTCCGCGTCGCGGGCGAAGGTGAACAGGTCCGCCAGCGAGGGGAGGCCGGCCGGCAGCGAGACGAGCTGCGGGCGCGGACGCGACCCCGCCGGGCCAGGCACGGCGGCTTGCGACGGATTGGCGGCGCTCGACCAGATGCGGGGAAGGCTCATAGCGGCCGAATTGTAGCGGAGGCGGCCTGCCCGGCGGCGACCAAGCCGCGCTTCGGCCGTCCGCCGCCCGCGCCGGGCTCGCGCTTCGACCGGGCCGGGTCCGCACCGTCCGTCGCACCCACCGGGGTTGGGCTCGTAGACTGCGGGCATGCCCACCGCCTTCGTCAGCGCGAACGGCCTCCAGATCGGCTACGACGTGCACGGCGCCGGGCCGCCCATGGTGCTCCTGCACGGTGCAGGCTCGGCCGGGCGCGAGGACTACGCGGCCCAGGTGCCACTCTTCGCGAAGGCGTTCCGGGTCCACCTACCCGATGCGCGCGGGCACGCCACCAGTCGCTGGGACTCGGCAGACGGCGTGACAGCCGACGACCTCGTCGCCGACCTCCTGGGCTTCGTCGACGCCCTCCAGCTGCGCAGCTTCCATCTGGTCGGCTTCTCCCTGGGCGCCACCACGGCCCTCCGCTTCGCCGTCCGCTACCCGGAGCGGCTCCGGACGCTGGTCAGCATCGGCATCGTCCCGGACCTGGAGCCGCGCCGGAGCGTGGCGCGGCGGCTCCTCGACCCGGAGCGCATCGAGCGCGAGGACACTCGCTGGGCCGCCGAGCTTCATCGCCGACACGACGCCACGCAGGGGCCCGGGGCCTGGCAGCGCCTTCTGGCCGCGATCATCGACGACGTCGCGACCGCGCCGCTGCTGACGCCCGGCGACCTCCGCCGGATCGAGCTGCCCGCGATGGTCGTCGTGGGCGACCGTGACCCCTTCACGCCCGTCGGGCAGGCCTGGGAGCTGGCGCGGCAATTGCCCGACGCACGGCTCTTCGTCGCACCCGGCTGCGGCCACGACGTGATGGTCCGGCGGCCAGCGCTCTTCAACGAGGCGATGGGCGCGTTCTATCGATCGACCGAGGCGAAGGCCACCGAGCGGGCGATCGCAGCGGGCTCCCTGGCGCACCCGTCGGCGGCGCGGCGTGGGACCGACGGCGAGTGGCTCGCCCACGCGGCCGACCACGGGCCGGCTCACGCCCACAACGGCGGCCCCAACACCGGCCCCAAGGCGCATCCGACGAAGGAGGCCGACGCATGACGGATGGCGACGAGACGGGTCGAGCCCCGGCGCCCGAGACGGGTCGAGCCCCGGCGCCCGAGGCGGGCCAGGCCCCGGCGCGGGAGGCGCTCGTGCGTGTCGAGCTCCCGGCCCACGGTCCCACCGGCCCGCTGGCCGGCGTCGCACTGGTGGTGCTCAACCGGCCCCGTGTCCTGAACGCGCTCAGCTTCGCGATGGTCGAGGCGCTCGCCGATGCCGTGGAGGCGCTCGACGCGGATCCAGCGTGCCGGGCGATCGTCATCACGGGCGAGGGCGGGCGTGCCTTCGCGGCCGGCGCGGACGTGCGCGAGCTGTCGGAGCAGACCCCGGCCGGCCTGGCGGCGGACGTGGCGGCGGGGCGCGGCTTCCACCAGTGGGACCGACTCCGCGGCGTCGTCGTGCCGCTGATCGCCGCCGTCCGCGGACTGGCCCTCGGCGGCGGCTGCGAGCTGGCGATGCTGTGCGACCTGGTGATCGCCGGCGAGGGCGCCCAGCTGGGCCAGCCGGAGATTCGCCTCGGCATCATCCCGGGCGTGGGCGGGACGCAACGGCTGACGCGTGCCGTCGGACAGGCGAGGGCGATGGACATGATCCTGACCGGGCGACCGATGCCGGCCCGGGAGGCAGAGGCGGCGGGCCTGGTGAGTCGCGTCGTGCCCGACGACCAGGTGGTGCCGGCCGCGCTCGCGCTCGCGGCCCAGGTCGCCGCGCTCTCGCCAGTCGCGATCGCGGCGGCGAAGCAGGCGGTCCGGGCGGCTAAGGAGCTGCCGCTGAGCGAGGGCCTGGCCCACGAGCGACGCCTGTTCTTCGGCCTCTTCGGGACAGCGGATCAGCGCGAGGGGATGAGCGCCTTCCTCGAGAAGCGGCCCCCGAGCTGGCGCGGTCGCTGACAGGGCCGCAGGGCGATCCCGATCACCATGCACGGCGCCGGCCTCACGGGACGGTGAAGCTCACCACGTTCGTGGCGGCGGCCACGATGTTGCCGGCCGCGTGCTCCGGACCGCCTCCAGCTTGAAGTAGTGCGTGCCGGCCGGGATGGCGCTGATCGTGACCGTGGCGTCCGTGATGGTGCCGCCCACCCACAGGTAGGGCGTGCCCTTCAGGTAGCTGGGGGCCGGGTCGGTCGCGGAGTAGACCAGCTTGTAGTACGTGAAGCAAGCGCCTGCGCCCGCGTAGGGCTTCCAGGTGAAGGCGGTGGAGCTTGGGCCGCTCGTCCCGACGCCCAGTGTTCCGAGCGCCACCTGGGCCTTGGCCACGACGGACGCGGCGGGGCTCGCCGCTAGCGGTGACTCGGAGGCGTCGTAGGCGGCGGCGCGATACCAGTAGGTGCTCCCGCCGATGAGGTCCTGGTCCACGCCGGTGTTCGAGGTGAACACGTTGGAGAACAGCCCAAGCGGCGCCGTAACGGCCCCGCTTGGCGGGTAGGTCAGCGGGATCGTCGACGATGCCGAGCGCAGCCCCGTGTAGTGGGCGAACGTGGCGCCCGTCCACTTGGACCAGGTCGCGACCACAAACCGGCCCTCGCACGAGGTGAGCGACAGCGACAGGCTGCCGAGCGTCGGCACCGGGGTGGGCGTGGGCATGGGCGTGGGAACCGGCGTGGGTGTCGGACGGGGCTTGGGGGTGGGTGTCGGGGTGGGATCGGGGGCCAGGGTCGGGTCTGCGGGCGGGGGTGTGGGCTCCGTTGCCGCGGACGGGGCCACGGATCCGGTCGGGAGGGCGGGGGCGGCGGTGGCCGGCCGGGCGGCGCTCGGCGTGGGTGAGTCGTTGAGCAGCGCGAGGCCCGCCATGACACCGAGCGGCAGGCCGGCCTCCTGGTCGCGGCGGGCGTTGGCGACGAGCCAGGGATCCGCGAGGTCGATGGCGCCGACGGTCCGGAGCGACAGGTCTGCCGTCTCCCCGCCGAGGCGGATCTCGGCGACGCGACCCTCGGCGACGGTCGCCGACAGCCCCGCCCCATCCACGTGGACGTCGTGCTGGATGCTGACCTCGCGGACGATCTCGGCAATGCCTGCTGCAAGCGGTCCGGGTGCAGCCGAAGGCGTTCCGCCAACCGCCGCCGTTCCGGCAACCGGCGGTGCCCGGTCAACCGGTGCCCGGTCCACCGGTGCCCGGTCAAGGTCGAACGCCGTGCCACGCGCCGTCCACGTCATCGCGCCCGTGTGGACCACATACGTGCCGCCCTGGGCCATGCCCACCCGGTGATACGCCCGCCCCGCCAGCTGCTCCAGCTCGATGCGGTCGGACGCGACCGCCACCACGTGGAGGACGGCGCCGCCCGCCAGCCGCGCCTGTCCGGCGGCCAGGTCCAGGAGCGCGTGCCCATCCGTCGCGACGCGGACTACGTCTCTCCCCAGCAGCGCGGTGCCGACTCGCAGGGCGGTCTCCGCCCCGTCACGCACCAGGGTGGCGCCCACGGCATCCGCGGTACGGGCCGGCGGCCGACCGGGGAACACCGCGCTCTAATCCAGGCCCACCACGGCGACGATCAGGGCGGCGGCCAGCGCCAGCACGCCCCACCGCCGTGAGGGCCGGATGCCGGACAGCTGGAGCGCCATCCGGGGAGCCAGCCGCACACGGGCTTCCGGCACGGCATCGACGACGGCCCCGGTCCGTGGGGCGGGCGCTGCCGCCGGAGCCCGCCCGGCGACGGCCGGGCGCTGATCAGTGGCCAGCCTGGCCTCGCGGCGCAGCAGCGACGCGCCACCGGCCCGTCGCGGGCCCGCCTCGGGAACCAGCGGCCAATCGGGAGCCGACGCGCCATCGGCAGCCGCCCGCCCGGCATCGGGAGACGCAGGCCCGGCATCGGCAGACGAGCGCCCCGCACCCGCTTGCTGTCCGGCATCGGCCTCGCGCGCCGGCCAGGAGGCCAGCAGCTGCGAGCGCAGGTCCGCGGCGAAGCCGGGATCGGGTCGCGCCGATCCGGACGCATCCAGCCGGGCGCGTGCGTGGGCGCCCGCGGCCTCGAGGTCGGCCACGAGCGGTTCCAGGTCGCGGTCCAGCGGCTCGGCCTCGCCGCCCAGCGCGGTCTCGTCGGCTGGTGTCCCGGCGCGCGGCCGCCACCATGGGTCGCCGCCGCGGTTTGGCTGCGGGCGTCGTGCGGCGGGGCGGGCGGGTTCGTCAGGCCGCATCGATGGACTCCTCGGCCTGGACGGCCCGCAGCGCGCGGAGCGCGCGATGGAGCCGAACGGCGTAGGTGGCACGAGAGCAGCCCAGGAGGACGCACAGCTCGTCGGTCTCCAGGCCGTCGAAGAAGCGCAGGACGATCAGGCGCCGATGCGTCTCCGGCAGCCGCTGGATGGCCCGTCCCAGTTCGTCGCGGTCGAGCGTCGCCGCGAAGGCGGCCGCCGCCGTGTCGTCGCCCAGGGCGTCCACCCCTCGCGGGTCGGCGTCGTCGACGTCCCCCCAGCCGTCGCCGGCCCGCGTGCCCAGGGGCACGGTTCGGCGGGAGCGCCGGACGTGGTCCACGAGCGCGTTCGAGGCCACCCGGTAGAGCCAGCCTCCAAACGACTCGTTGCGGAAGTTGCCGCCCCTGATCACCTCGAGCGCCCGCTGGAACGTGGTGGCGGTCACGTCCTCGGCCACCGACCGCTCTCCGGCCCGGCGGAGCAGGTAGCCGTGCAGGCGGGGCAGGTAGTAGTCATACAGCTCCCCGAACGCGGACGCGTCCGTCCGGGAGCGCGCCACGAGGGCCTGCTCCCGGACGGCGTCCATGCGGGTCGCGGTCGTGTCATCGGACATTCGGAGCTCGATGGTGGGCGGGCCGCGCCGCGCCCACCATCGCCCGTCCGTACCTGTCCACGCCCCTACTCGTTCGGCCCGGTCAGGGGATCGGGACCGTTGCGACGGCCGTCTGGCCCAGCAGGCAGTGCGATCCGTCGGGGTTGTTGCCCACGGCCTCGACCCGGTAATACCAGGTGCCCGAGCCGGGATGGTCAACGAACGCCGTCCCGTTGCCCGGCGTGATCGCCGCGATCAGGGTGCTGCCGGGGGTGGACCGGATGTACGACGGGTCCGGGCTGGATGAGCGAACCACCTTGTAGTAGGTCAGGCTGGCGCTGGTGCACGCTGTCCAGGAGAGGGTGACGCCCGGCCCGCCGACCACGGTGGCGGTCGTCGGCGCGGTGATCGTGATCGAGGCGACGACCGGGCCGGTCAGGCTGAGAGTGCACGGCGTCGGCGCGGCCGGCGGATCCGTGGGGGCCGGGCTGTCGATGGACTTGGTGGCGCTCGACCGGAGGATGGTCCAGCCACCGTTCGTGGACTTGACGCAGAAGACCCGGTAATAGCGACGGGTGCTGGCGGGGGCGCTCGCGTCCCCAGCGCTCAGGCTGCCACCGGGGCTGACGGCGGCCACCAGCGTGTCCCCGGCGCCGGTCGGCCACGAGACGCTCGAGTCGGTGGAGCGGACCACCTTGTAGTAGTCGAACGTGACGCCGTCGCACACCGACCAGGTGAGGTAGGGGTGGTTGGCCTTGATGCTCAGCGTGGGGCTCAGGGCAGGCACCGGCGTCGGTGCGGGCTTCGGGGTCGGCTCGGGTGTCGGCTCTGGCGTTGGCTCCGGGGTGGCCTCGGGCGTCGGCGCTGCGGTGGGCTCCGGGGTCGGGGTGGGCGCGATCGTGGGCGCCGCCGTGGGCTGAACCACGTAGGCCACGCCGGTCGTGAAGCCGCCCATCCACGCGGTCTCGCTGCCGCCGCCGCGGCTTCCGAGGCTGCCGCCACCAGCGGACGCATCTCGCCCGGCCGCGCTCTCGCCGCCACCGACCGCGCCGGCTCCGACCGCGCCGGCTCCGGCCGCGCCGGCTCCGGCCGCGGAGGCCGGATCGGCTGCGGCGCCGGGCCGCAGTGCCGCCCCGGCCACCAGCGCCGTCACCAGCACCCCCGCGAGGAAGGCGACGGGCGTGGAGACGCGCAGGTTGGGGAGCTGTGGGCCGCGCCGCACGGCGGCCCGGCCGACCGGTCGGGTCCAGTCGTCCAGCAGCTCGGCCCGTCTCGAGGTGCCATCGCTGGCGACGCCGGTGCCCTGATCCTGGTGCTGATCCATCGCACACTCCCGATCTGCCTGGGCGGCGACCGGCCGGATGGCCGACCAGATGAGTCCGTGCTGACAGAACGCGGGGAGGGCTGCGCGATTACCGGCCGGCGGCCAGCCGATGGTCCCGCTGGCCAGGGGACGGGGGTCCGGTTCCGCGGCGCACCGCCCGGCCGCGGGGCATGTGGGTCCAGCCCGCCACCTCGCGCCACCTCGCGCCCCCACCGATACTGGCGTCACTGTTGCCGAAATTACGAGCCCGGCGTACGATGTCACTCGATTCGTCCCACGCCGTCCCCGCAGTGTGGCGGTCCGGCCTCCGAAGAGGATGCACCGAATGATCGAGCTCCAGACCCAGGCCACTCCCGCCATCAATGTGTCGCTCACGGACGCCGCCGCGCACAAGCTCCAGGAGCTCACCGCGTCGGAGCCCAATCCCGCGATCGGCCTCCGCGTATACGTGTACTCGGGCGGCTGCAGCGGCTACCGCTACGGCATGATGCTGGAGGATGCACCCACCCCCGAGGACAGCGTCGTCGTCGAGAAGGGCGTCAAGGTCTACGTGGATGGCCAGAGCGTCAAGCTGCTGAGCGGCTCGCAGATCGACTACATCGACACCCTGATGGGCGCCGGCTTCACGGTCAACAACCCCAACGCCGTGGCGGCCTGCGGCTGCGGATCCAGCTTCCGCACCGAAGGCGACGAGGGCAGCCCGCGCTCCTGCGCCCACTGATACATCGGCGTTCGGGTCGCGGGACCTCCCTCCCGCAGCTCGATATCCGCGCCGGGGTCACACCCGGAGCCTCCCCGAAGCCGCCGGCTCGCCGGCGGCTTCGTGATTCAGGCGGCCTCGTCAGGCCTCCGTCTCCTCCAGGCTGGGCCGGAGGTGGACCGGATGGCTCGTGCGCCGGCGCGCCCGCAGGTTGAGGAACTCCACGAACACCGAGAAGCCCATCGCGAAGTAGATGTAGCCCTTGGGGATGTGGACATCGAGGCCGTCGGCCACCAGCGACATGCCCACGAGCAGCAGGAAGCTCAGGGCCAGCATCTTGACGGTGGGATGGTCCTCGACGAAGCGCCCCAGCGGCGCCGCCGCGAACAGCATGACGGCGATCGCGATCGCCACCGCCGAGATCATGATCGTCACATCGTCTGCCATGCCGATCGCCGTGATCACGGAATCCAGCGAGAAGACCGCGTCCAGCAGGACGATCTGGATGAGCGCCGACCGGATGCTGGGCGTGCGCGACGGGGACTTCGAGCGCTTCGCGCCCAACGACAGCGGCTCACCCTCCGACTCGCCCGCCGACTCGCCCGCCGACTCGCCTTCGAGCCCCTCGTGGATCTCCGTGGTGGCCTTGGCGATCAGGAAGAGCCCGCCGAGGATCAGGATCAGGTCCCGGCCCGAGACCTCGACCTGGAGGATGGTGAACAGCGGTGCCGTCAAGGCGACCAGCGCCGAGAGGCCCAAGAGCAGCACGCTGCGCATCAGCAGCGCCAGGCCAAGGCCCACGGAGCGGACGCGAGCCTGGTGCTCGTGCGGGATGCGGCTGGTGATGACCGACAGGAAGATGATGTTGTCGATGCCCAGGACGATCTCCAGGGCGGTCAGGGTCAGCAGGGCAATCCAGCCCTCGGGTTCAGACATCCAGCTCATGGCCAGATTGTCGCATCCCGGGGGGCTCGGCGGCGCGTGGCCCATCCTCGCCCGTCCGGATTGGCCCATGGAATCCGGGCCAAACGGCCCCCGCCCACGGGCCGAGGGTCCCTGACCGCCCGACGGCATACACGCGGATACTCGTGGCGGCAGCGTGGATTCCGACAGTCCGGCGTTGCCAGGGAAGGGAACCCATGGACCAGCATGCCGGGCCGCGCACGTTGCGCTACCTGAAGTGGATCGGGATCGTTGCCCCGGCCCTTTTCCTGTTGGCGCTTCAGGCCGTTCACGCGACGGTCCTGGTTTCGGCCTTCGGGGCCGATGCCGCCAATCTCCTCTCCTGCGGATTGGCCGTCGTTGCCGCCGTGGGCTTTAGCCTCGTGCTCTTCTTCAACATCGAGGCGACCCAGCGCGAGACCGTGCGCCAGAACCGCGACATGGGCGTGGTGACGGCGGTCTCGCTGGCCGTTCAGGGCGAGCTGGCCGTGGACCACGTCATGCAGGCCGCGCTGCTTGCCATCGCCCAGCGAACGCGAGCCAGCCACGTCGCCATCCATGTCCCCGCCAGCGAGCCGGGCCACCACGTCGACCGTCGCCAGGTCTACGACGACCCCAACCGCGTCGCGCGCGACGGGCTCAGCGTGCCGGAGCGCGCGGTGGAGGTCACCCTCGGGACGGGCGCCAGCCAGATTGGCCGCCTCAAGATCACCGTGCCAGAGTCCGGGGCGGACCGGCTGCCGTCCGCGGAGGCGCTCCACGCGATCGGCAACCAGCTGGCGGGAGCCATCCAGGTCGGCCAGCTCGTCGAGGACCTCCAGCGGCGCAAGCACGAAGGCCACACCCTGTACCAGACCCTCCTCCAGATCGGCAACCAGGCGCCACCGTCCGAGATCATCGCGACCGTCGTGAACGGCGCCCGCGACCGGCTCGGCGCGGACGTGGGCCGGATGTGCCTGACGGAGGCAATCCTCAACGATTTCGCCGGTCAACAGGACCTGGCGGCCGCGGTCGCCGACGGCGTGGCCTGCCAATGCCCGCCGGTCGGCGACGGGCGCGGTCGCGAGCACAGCTGCGGCGTCGGGGCGCCGACGGACTTCGCTCACTCGCTCCAGGCCACCATCTGGAGCCCCGGGGAGGCGTACGGTGACCTGTGGATCGCGCGGCGCTCCGGCGAGCCCTTCAGCGAGCGGGACCGCGGCTACCTCATGACGCTGGCCGGCCTGGCCGCCATCGCGCTCACCGCCGCTCGCCTGCGCGAGCACGAGCGTCAGAGTGCCATCCTGGCCGAGCGCGACCGGATCGCCCGCGAGCTGCATGACTCCATGGCCCAGGTCCTGGGCAGCACGCACCTGCGCCTCCGCGCGCTCATCTCCAGGCCGGATCTCGCGCCGCTGACACGGGTCTCCAACGAGCTGACCGACCTGGCCGACGTGGCCGAGGAGGCCTACCGCGACGTCAGGGAGGCCATCCTGGGCCTGCGCGAGGCGAGCCGGGACCGTGGTCTGATCGAGAGCCTGGCCGCCTACGTCGAGAAGTACAGCCAGCAGTCCGGCGTCCGGACCATGCTCGACACGACGATCGATGGTGACCTCTCGCTCCCCAGCGACAGCGAGATCCAGATCATCCGCGTGATCCAGGAGGCGCTCACCAACGTGCGCAAGCACGCCCGCGCCACCACGGCCCGGATCCGGATCACGAACGGCGAGCCGGCGGGCATGCTCACCATCGTCATCGAGGACGACGGCCGCGGGTTTGATCCCAGCCGGAGCATGATCCACCGCGATGGCGGGTTTGGCGTCCAGACCATGCGCGAGCGGATCGAGCTGGTGGGTGGCACCCTGCGCGTGGATTCGGCACCGGGCCGCGGCACGCGCGTCATCGCCATGGTTCCCCTGACGCCGGTCCCGGGTCTGCCGCGCATCGGTCGCGCATCCGCGCCAGAATGACGCGCACATGAGCCCCTCGGCATCCCAGCCCATCAGGATCCTCCTGGTCGACGACCAGGCCCTGTTCCGGCGCGCGATCGCCTCGCTGATCGGCGACCAGCCGGACTTCGAGATCGTCGGCGAGGCGGAGAACGGCCTGCGGGCCGTGGAGATGGCACACCAGCTCCAGCCCGACCTGGTGTGCATGGACGTGGAGATGCCGGTCATGACCGGCGTGGAGGCCACCCGCCGGATCCGCGACGAGCTGCCAAACATGAAGGTCGTGATCCTGTCGGTCTCCGAGGCCGACGAGCACGTCTTCGACGCCATCAAGTTCGGGGCCCACGGCTACCTGCTCAAGGACCTCCGCCCGGAGCAGCTGTACGACCTGATCCGGGCGGTCATGCGCAACGAGACCGCCCTCTCGCCGGCCATCGCCGGCCGTCTCCTGCGCGAGTTCCGGGAGCACTCGGACCGCCGGCCGGTGGCCACTCCGGAGCCCAGCGGCCCGGAGCTCACCGCGCGCGAGGTCCAGATCCTGCAGCTGGTGGCCGAAGGTCTGAGCAACAAGGAGATCGGGACGCGCCTCTCCATCACGGAGGGGACCGTCAAGAACCACGTTCACAACGCCCTCGAGAAGCTCCAGCTGGAGAACCGGATCCAGGCCGCCGCGTACGTCGTCCGGCACGGCCTGGGTGCCCGCATCGGCATCGGCGGCAACTAGCCCGCCCGTCCCCGGGGGCCGCGGGGTCTACGCCGTCTGATCTCCGGCCTGTTCCCTTCGATACCCCCTCGGTGGATCGGGTACACCCACGCCTGTGCCGTCCAGCGGATGGTTTACCGCTTCCAGAGCGCCTAGCCTCGGCCCCAATCACCGACGGTCACGGTGGAGGCTCAGGTGCGAGACGGGCGTCAACAGGTGGTCATCCTCTACTCGCATCCCCTGCTGGGCGAGGGGCTTGGGCGACTGTTGGCTGCCGACCCCGGGTTGTTCGTGGAGATGGTCCCCGTCGACGACCTGGACGGCGCCGAGCGGGCCCTGGTCAATGGCCCCGACGTGGTGATCCTCGAGCGGACGCCGCCCGTCCAGGCGCTCGACCTCATGCGCCTGGCCCCGTCGGCTCTCGTCATCGACGTGGGGCTGGATGCCGGGCCAACGTGGACGTGGCGCCGCGACGAGCTGCCCCCGCAGCCCGAGGAGCTGCTGCGCGTCATCCATGGCCGCGACAGGCATGACCGGAGCGAGGCCCTTGCCCCCGAGTCGCCGCTCGCCGCCGAATTGCCGCTTGGCGCCGAGCCGCCCGTGCCCGTGATTGGTTCCGGCGTTCCGGCCGGCCCGGTCACGGGCCCCGTCGGCGCCGTCACGGCCAAGCGGGTCGCCACGGCGCTGCGCAGTGTCGGGGCCTGACGAGGTCCTGGCCGGCCCGCTCTCGCGTCGCCGCTTCCTGCTGGGTGCCGTCACGCTGTCGGGTGCCGCCGCCCTGGAGCTGACCGGCTGCACGGGTCCTGCCGCGACGCCATCCCCGCCCCGCTGGGTCCGCGTGAACGTCACCGCGCTGACGATGAACCAGCCGGCTTGGGCGGACCTCCCGTTCGCCCAGGGCCCGGCCACCGCCGACCCATCCTCGGAGGCCGCCAGGCCAGCCCCATCGGCCAGCCCGCCCGGCGCATCGGCGCCACCCCCAGCGGGCTTCGGCGGCGCGTGGCTGGTGCTTGCCCCGGATGGGACCATCACCGCCTACGACCCGCGCTGCACCCACCAGAGCTGCCTGTACGATTGGGACAAGCCGCGCGGCCGGTTCCTGTGCCGCTGCCACTCGGCGGAGTTCGGGATGGACGGCGTGGTGCTGTCCGGGCCGGCGCCCAGGCCGCTGAACCGCATGAAGGTGCGCGAGTCCGGCCCGGGCGTCGTCGAGGTGGGCTGGCAGGACGTCCCGGGCTGACCCTGCGTCGCGGTGGTCCGGGCCCCGGGTGCTACCGTGCGCCCGGAGATAGACCAGCAACCGTGCGATCGGGCCCTCCCCTGTACCGGATATCTACCGCTCGACGGATGGGATCGCGGGGCCGCGTCAGCGAGATTAGGCACGTGGACTTGGGCCTGCCTCGTGCTCCGATCCCTTCCCGGTGCGGGGCTGGCCCGGTCCACCGCTCATCCGAACGAAGCGTGCAACCACCCTTCGGACCACTGGAACTCGCTTGCCAGGTAGCACGATGAAGCTCCGCGTCCCGTCCGACCGGCTCCAGAGCGACCGCGACCTCAACCGCTGGATCAAGCGCCTGGCGCTGATCCTGGTGGTCGGCGTGATCGCCTTTACCGCGTTCTACGCCATCGATCGTTGGCGACCGGCCACCCCCCAGATCGTCGATCAGCGCCTCGCCACGCTGGAGCAGACGGTCCGTGACAACCCCACGGACATTGCCAGCCGCGGCCAGTTGGCGGACATCTACGTCGCCAAGGGGCGCTTCCAGGAGGCGATCGACCAGTACAACCAGATCATCGCCACCGGCAGGGCGGTCGAGCAGGCCACCCTTGGCCGTGCCGCCGCCTACATGGGCCTCAAGGATCTCGAAAAGGCCAACGCCGACTACAAGTCCGTGGTCGACATCGCCATCGGTGGCGAAATGTCCGGATCGGATCCCAAGCTGGCGACCGCCTACTACGGGCTGGGCGACATCGCGATGAAGCAGTCGCGCCCGGCCGACGCGATCGTCTGGCTGGAGAAGGCCCTGAGGATCACCCGCTCTGACGCGGATGCCATGTACCTGATCGGCCAGGCCTTCACCCAGACCGGAGAGTTCGAGAAGGCCGTCGCGACGCTCCGGGCGGCGTCCGCCTTCGTGCCGGTGGGCTGGGCCGAGCCCTATCTCGCCCTGGCCGACGCCTACGCGAAGTCCGGCAACGCCTCCGAGGCCGAGTGGGCCGGCGCCATGGCCGACCTGTCCAACGGGAAGTCGGCCCAGGCCGAGCAGCGCCTCAAGGCCATCCTCAAGTCACCCGCAGCCCTCGACGCCAACGTCGGGCTGGCGATCATGTACGAGTTCAAGGGTGACACCACCAGCGCCGCCACCTACTACCGCGCCGCGCTCGCCATCGACCCGACCAACTCATCCGCCCGGCTGGGCATGGGCCGCGTGGCGCCCGTGGTGCCGGCTGCAACCGGAGCGCCGGCCACGGCCGCGCCGGCAACAACGGCGCCCAGCGCCGGGAGCTCCAAGCCATGACCGCCTCCGTGACCCCCCAGTCTTCCAACGGCCCGTCGCCGGCGCAAGCAGAGGCCGACCAGCGGGGCCGCCGGCGCAAGCTGATCGTGCTGCTGGTCCTGGCCGCCGGGCTCCTGATCCTGATCCTGCTCTTCGGCTGGTACCTGCTCTTCCGCCAGCCGATCAACCCATTGCCGATCATCCCGGTCTCGCAGGTGCCGAAGTACTCCACGGCGATCTACGGTGTGAAGCGGCCCGTCGGCGTCGCGGTGTCGCCCTCCGGCGACCGGATCTACGTCACCCAGACCGGTCAGCAGGTCGAGGGGCTGATCTTCGACGCCGGGGGCAAGCCCGCGGGCACGCTTCCCTGGCCCGACACCAAGGAGCACCAGCCGTCCTACATCACGATTGACCCCAAGTCCGGCGACGTCTACGTATCGGACCGCCCCGCCGGCGCGATCTACGCCTACAACCGGGATGGCACCTACCAGCGCCAGTTCCTGCTGACACAGGCGCGCCCGGGCTGGCAGCCCATGGGCCTGGCCTTCGACGCCGATGGCAACCTGTACATCACCGACTTCTCCGGGCCAACCCAGAAGGTGATCGTCGCCGATCGTGAGGGCAAGGTCCTGCGTGTCATGGCTGAGGCCGACAACCTGAACTTCCCGAACGGGATCGCGGTCGACCAAGCGGGCGTCACCTACATCACCGACAGCAACAACGGCCGAGTCCTGTACTTCGGGAAGGGCGGCACGCTCCTCGGCCAGATGGGCCGGGGCAGCGGGACCGCCACCCTGGGCGTGCCCCGCGGGATCGCCGTGGACAACGCCAACCGCGTCGTCACGGTCGACACGACTGGCGGGGTGGTATCGGTGTTCGGGACATACAAGATCGGCTCCAAGACGCTCAGCCCCCTTGGGATCTTCGGCGAGCTGGGCTCGTCCGACGGGATGTTCGCCTTCCCCAACGGGATCGCCACCGACACCCGCGGCCGGGTCTACGTCGCCGACACCTTCAACGACCGGATCCAGGTCTGGGCCTACTAGTCGCCCATCAGGACCGATCCTGATCGCCCCCGCCCTCCCCGGCCGGGGGCGATTGTCTGTCCCTGGCTCAGCGGCGCCCAGCCCGTCGGCCGCCGGGGCATAGATCGCGCCAGGCGCAGCGCCGATGCGGGGTCCTGTACCGGATATCTACCGGACGACGGATGGGCACCGGCCGCTGGCTGAGCGAGATTCATCAGGTGAACTTGTCCCAGTGCGCGCGGTCGCGTCTGCGCAGCCGGCGCACCCAAGGAAGGCAAGAGCGAAATGTCGGATCAACGAACCGAACGGAACGAGGAGGTGTCCCGGACACACGCCCTGCCGCCGGCTCTAGCGGTACTGATCGAACGTACATCGGCTGAAACGCAGAGAAAGGAGGTAGGGACAGTGAGCCGATTGCCGCTCCTGCTCGCAGCGGGCGCGCTATGGCTGTTCCTTGCCGCGCTCCCAGCCTTTGCGGATGGTGGCCCCCACGTCGCTGTGACGAACAACGGTTCCACCGTCCTGACATCCGACACGTGTGCCGGCTGCCACCGGATCCATACCGGCAAGGGCGAATACCTGATCGTCGCTGACACCGAGACCAACCTGTGCCTCACGTGCCACGGCCCCAACGCCGCCGGCGCCACGACCAACGTGGTGACTGGCGTGCAGTACACCCCCGCGGCTTCCTACCCGAGCGCCGGGTGGCAGCAGCGGTCCGGCCTGGGCACTGATGCCAGTGGCACCCAGCTCGGTGCCCTTCGGGCCGGCGGCTTCCTCCAGGCGCGCCTCGACCAGCCCATCCGGCTGTCGAACGGCACCAGCCTGAAGGGGCAGGTCCCCGTCGGCGTCGCCGAGGCGACCACCTCAGCGCACATGCACCTGCCGACCTACTCCGGCGTCGATGACAGCAATGGCATCGCCTGGGGCAACGGCGCGAACGGCTCGGGCGTCGGGCCCACCGTTGAGCTCGAGTGCACCAGCTGCCACAACCCGCACGGGAATGGCAACTACCGCATCCTCAACCCGCTGCCCACGGCATCGGGCGCCACCCAGTCGGTCACCGACCCGGTCGCCCTGAACGCCACCGTGAACCTCGCCGCGGACACGATCATCACGACGGTCGGCCATCCCTTCCAGGTCGGCGACCTCGTGACCATCAGCGGCCTGACCATCACCGGCAGCCCCAGCAGCCCGTTCACCGTGGTTGCCGTGCCGGATGGGGCCAAGTTCCAGATCGGGACGATCACGGTCGCCGGCGGCATCACCGTCTTCGACATCACGGCCAGCACGGCCACCTCCGTCTCGCGCTCCAGTGCCCCGGTCACCGACGCGCCCGTTGGCACGATCGACCCGGCCACCGGCTACCCCGAGCGGACCCGCAACTACACGGTCATCCAGGCCCAGGGCACCCAGGGCACGGCCGCCAGCTACCTGCTGTACGCCGACCAGGTCTCCAGCTATGGCGCGACCGCCGGTGACTACTTCCACCGGGCCGTTCCGTTCGCCACCAGCAGCGGCTCCGACGACGCCCCCAACGGCGTCCCGGCCACCGTGACCCTGGCGGGCGACGTGAATGCCGGCCAGGTCGGGTTCAACACCCAGATCACCGCCTGGTGCTCCGGCTGCCACACCCGCTACCTGTCGGTCCAGAACCCGAACCCGAACGGCCTCGACGCCGGCTCCTCCGCCGCCTCGGCGAAGGGCGTCTTCGCGGATGTCCTCTCGAGCGGCACCATCGTGACCTCGGCCTCCCACGGCTTCGTCATCGGCGACGTCGTCACGGTCTCGGGCGCGGCGGGCATCGCGGACGGCGACTACACCGTCCTGACGGTTCCCACGACGACGGCCTTCACGGTCGCCGGCCTCTCGGCCGACTCCGGCACGCGGTTCAGCATCAGCTCGTCTGACGCCACCGCCAACACGATCACCACGTCCGCCGCCCACGGCCTGTCCATTGGCGACTACGTCCTGGTCGCGGACCACAACGGTCTCGCCGCTGGCGCGACCTTCAACGCCCTCTACTACGTCAAGACGGTCCCCAGCACGACGACGGTCACCCTCTCGTCGAAGCAGGGCGGCACCGCGCTCGACATCACGACCAACGGCGGCGCCTTCGGCACCGTGTCGGTCGTGGCCAGCCAGTACCGCGTCGCGTCCGTTGACGCCACCACCGAGACCTACACCACGAGCGCGGCGCACGGCCTGGTGGTCGGCGACCGTGTCGTGATCGGCGGTGTCGCGGCGGTCACCAGCACCAACGCGAACGGCGCCTTCTACGTCAAGTCGGTCGGGTCGACGACCACCTTCACGGTGTCCTCGACCAGCGGCGGCGCGACGTTCGATCTGACCGTCTCCGGCGCCTGGACTGCCAACACCGGCGCGGTGATGCCTTCCGTCATCCGGAAGAACATGCCGCAGACCGCGTCGTCCTGGTGGTTCCCGCGCACCGACGGCACCACGACCGCCGGCACACTCAACGTCGATCCCATCTACACGTACCAGCACCGGACCGTCCCGAACCGCGCGTGCACCACATGCCACGTGGCTCACGGCACCAATGCCGCGATGACCGGCGCCAACTCGTCCACCGTCGCCCTGCCGAACGCTCTCGTGTCGGCTTCCAGCCGGCTGCTCAAGATCGACAACCGCGGCACCTGCCAGGTTTGCCACGATCCCACGAGCACCTTCGGCAGCAACAACTACAACAGCTATCTCGCTGGCTCTCCGGTCACGATCACGACGATCGACTCCAGCGGCAACATCACGGCGACGAGCCACGGCTATTCGAAGGGCGACGTCCTGAAGATCGCCGGCAACTCGAAGCTCGCTGACGGCATCTACCTCGTCTTCAACGTCGTCAACGCGAACACCTTCCAGGTGTCCACGAGCGGCGCGCCGACGGCGACGGCCTCGACGGTCAGCGCCGGTGGCACCACCGGTGGCACGGCCACCCGCATCACGGAAGTCGTCTTCCCGTAACCCCAACCCCGTAGCTCAAGTCGGGGTGGCCACCACCGGTGGCCACCCCGGACCTCTTCCAGCCAGCTCCGACCAGGATCGCCCGGTCGCCTGACCCCCCAACCCGCTACCAGCAGGCGAGCCGCATCGTGGACCGTCCCTCCCGCTCGGATCTCGTGTCCCTCCGTCGAATGCTTCAGGCGCTGCTGATGGCAGCGGTCCTGGGCTTCGCGGCGGCCGGCACGGTGATCGCGGCGGACCCCACAGCTACCCCCGTGGCAACCCCGCCGCCCGTGGCAACCCCGCCGCCCGTGGCAACTCCCAGCCCGGCTCCCAGCACCTCGCCGGCGGCCATCCCCACGCCCATCCCCGCCCCGGATCCGACGCCGACCCCGGTCCCGTCGCCGACGCCCACCGCGTCGCCGACGCCCACCCCGGGCTCCACGCCGACCCCGGTGCCCACCCCGGATCCCTCCGCCACGCCGGACCCCAGCGCGGCGCCCGTGGCCAGCCCGACGCCCACCCCCACGCCCGAGCCAAGCCCCACCCCCGAGCCAAGTCCCACGCCGCGGCCCGGCGTCAAGTACGAGCTCACCGCTACGCAGCGGTCCGGGACGACCGTTGGGCCCGCGCTCCCCCTCTACAAGCTTGATGCGCCCACCGTGGGGCCGTACGCCGGCACCAGCCCGCACATCCCATCCAACAGCCTCACCGAGGACAGCTGCGCGGCGTGCCACGTGTCGCACTCGGGCAAGAGCGTGATGCTCAGCACGGTCGCCGGCACGCAGGCCGCCCTCTGCTACCGGTGCCACACGACGGGTGCCACCTTCAATGTTCTGGCCGCCTTCACTGGCAAGCCGGCCAACAACGCGGCCACGGCCTCGTACTACTCGCACCCCGTCGCGGAGTCCAGCGCCAGCCTGCATGTCCTGGACGAGAACGACGAATTCACCGGGCTGGCCAACCGCCACGCGGTGTGTGCCGACTGCCACCAGCCACATAACGCCACCAGCACCCGGCCCCAGCAGTCGACGACGGGCTGGACGGCCTCCGGCGATATCGCCGCGGCCTCGGGCGTCGGCGTCACCAACGGGGCCGCGGCCACCTCGCCCACCTACCAGCTCATCCGCCTGAGCGCCGACGCCCCCGGGCTCACCTACGAGTACCAGCTCTGCCTGAAGTGCCACTCGGGCAACACCACGCTGCCGGTGCGGAGCACCACGAACCCGTCGTACTGGGCGCTGGACAAGGGCCTCGAGATGAACCCGGCCAACACCGCCTTCCACCCGGTCGAGGCCCGCGGCAAGAACCTGTCGCGCCAGATGCAGGGGAGCCTGTCGGGCACCTCGCCCTTCAAGGCATGGGAGCTGACCGTGGACTCGCTGGTCCGCTGCACCCAGTGCCACGGCGATCCCACGACGGTCAACCAGACGGCCTCGGCCACCCCGCTCAAGCCCGCCGCCACCGCGTACGAGGCGCCCCACGCGAGCGCCAACCGCGGCATCCTCATCGCGCCGTATCGCGATCGCGTGCTGAAGTCGCAGGGTCAGGCCTACAGCGCCGTCGACTTCGCGCTGTGCTTCCTGTGCCACACCGAGGCCCCGTTCGCCAACACGAACGAGGACCCCAGCTCGACCTTTACCTCATTCTCGCTTCACGGCCGGCACATCCGCGACATCGGCGGCTCCGGCTCAAGTACGTCCATCGACGTTGCGGGCGCGGGCAGCGGCTACGCGATCTGCGCCGAGTGCCACTTCCGGATCCACTCCAACGCACTGGCCTTCAAGGCCGGCGACACGGCTCCGGTGGCGCGCTCCACCAACTACACCAGCCTCGTCAACTTCGCCCCCAACGTGACCGGCGCCGGGGGCACGGGCAGCCCCACGTGGAACGCTCCCAATGGGTCCGGCAACGGGTCGTGTGCCCTGCGCTGCCACGGCTACACCCACACGACCAGCTTCTCGGCCTACACGGTCGCCCCCGGAACGGGCTTCACGGCCAGCCCCACCTCCGGCTCCAAGGGCGTCTCCGGGCTCGTCGTGTCGTTCACGGACGCGACCCGCTACATCACGCCGGCGGCGGCCCTCTTCGCATGGACGTTTGGGGACGGCGGCACCGCGACGTCCCAGAACCCAACGCACACCTACACCGTGGCCGGGACCTACAGCGTCACCCTGACGGTCACCCGGACCTCGGGAGGTCTGAACATGTCGATGACCAGGACCGGCTACATCACGGTGACGCCATGACCCTCCGCCGCCTCCCCCTCCTCGCCGCCTGCGCGGCCCTGTGGCTGTTCCTGCCGGCAGTCCCGGTCCTGGCGGATGGCGGCCCGCACAACGCCAACATCAACAGCGGCATCGGCTCGCTGACGGCGGATACGTGCGCCGGCTGCCACCGGCTTCACACCGGCAAGGGCCAGTACCTGATCGTCGCCCCGGATCCCAACGCGCTGTGCCTGACGTGCCACGACGGCAACGGGGCCACCACCGACGTCGTCCACGGGGTCCAGTACGTGCCGGCCACGTGGACCGCGACGCCCGCCACGGACCCGATCATGGGCGCCCTTCGTGGCGGCGGCATCAGCTATGCGCTGATCGACTCCATGGACCCGACTCGTCTCGTGACCAACACGCGCTTCCTCGCCAAGGTCCCGGTCCTCTCCCAGTCGCAGCCGGTGACATCCGTGCACCTGGGCGAGGGGACGGCCTGGGGCAACGGGCCCGAGGGAACCGCCGGCGCCGGGGCCGGTCCGGCCGACCTGGAGTGCATCTCGTGCCACAACCCCCACGGCAACGGCCAGTACCGGATGCTGAACACGCTGCCCGGAGCCGACTGGGCTGCCGATGGCGTTCCCGGGTGGACCTCGACCGGCGTGGCCGTCGAGGTGGCGGATACACCCAACCCCACCGACGCGACACGGAACTACACGGTCCTGCCGGGCAGCTTCGCGACCGACGTGGTGGGCACCTTCACCGCGGACCAGGGCGACTACTGGCGGAAGCGCTACCCGTGGTACACCAACTCGGGCGCCCAGGACCCGATCCAGTCCGGCTGGGACGGCCAGTCACCGACCAACGCGGTCGCCAACGGCGGCACGCCGCCGGCCAACTCCACGGGCCTGATGACCGCCTGGTGCCTCCGCTGCCATACCCGCTACATCGGCCTGTCGAACGAGGCGGGCGATCCGCCCCCCATCATCAACACCGGCGACCCCATCTTCGCGTACCGGCACTCGACGATGAACTATGGGTGCCTCCAGTGCCACGTGTCGCACGGCTCCAACGCCCTCATGACCGGTGCCAACGCGCTGGACCAGAAGGATCCAGGCGGGAGCCTGCCGGCCTGGACGCTGAACGCCGGCCCCGTCGGCAGCCCCGTGACGTCGGGCGATAGCCGCCTCCTCAAGGTCGGCGGCCGGGGTACCTGCCAGCTGTGTCACGACCCCACGGGGACCATCGGGAACAACGGCTACACCGGCCCAACACCGTCGCCCGGGGCGCCCTGATCCACTCGCCGGCCGGACCGGCCGGGCCGCGACGCGCGGCCCGGCTTGAACGTGCCCCTGGCGGGCAGGGCATACGCGGTTGTCTATACCCCGGTATATGCCGGGCCGTGTGCCGTCTACCGTCTGCCGGGCTCCCTCTATCCGAAACGTGCCGCCCGGCAGATGGCTGCGCGCGCGTGCGGAATCGACAATCGGCCTATCAACCGCAGCGTCCCACTTCGGCGCCCATGGCGCGCCGGACCCAGGAGAGCCAGATGCCCAGCACCAACGAAGCCATCGCGCGCCTGGAGAAGGAGCTCCTGGCCCGCCTGGGCCTGGGCACCGGGGCCAGCAACGGGCAGATCGAGAGCGCGCACGAGGAGATCGCGGCGTATCTCGACAAGGCTCCCGGCGTCCTGCGCGGCTGGGCCGCGCGCCAGGCCGGGCCCATCGACGAGGCGTACGCCCTCCTGAGCGGCGACCGGGCCGAGCTCGTGGCCGCGGCCGAGGCCGCCGCGGCGGAGGCGGCGCTCATCGCTCCCGTCATGCCCGCCCCTGCTCCCACTCCGGCCGTTCGGCCCGGCCCGGCCCACGCCGCCGCCGCGCCTGCTGCCGATGGGCTCGTGCTGCCGAGCGGCGGCCGCCACACCATGGACGCCCTGGACGACGCCGGCGAGAAGTGGTACGACGAGAGTGAGCTGACGGCTCCGCCCCGCCGCACGCCGGCCGAGCGCCGGGCCGCGCAGGTGGCCGCCACCACCGGGGCCGCGCCCGCCACCGGCCTCAACCCCATGCTGAAGCGCGTGGGGCTGGCGGTTGCCGCGATCGTCGTGGTGGCCGTCGTCGGCGTCGGGGGCTACAACCTGGGCGCCCCCAAGGCCACCCCCGCTCCGTCCACCGATGCCGCGGCCGCGGCCTTCGAGACGGAGGTCACCGCCCTCATGCAGAAGCTGAGCGCGAGCCCCAACGACATCCCCACGCTGATGGGCCTGGCCAACGCCTACTACGCCATCCAGGACTACCCCACGTCCACGACCTGGATCAAGAAGGTCCTCGCGGTGGATCCCAAGAACATCGACGGCCTGCTCGCCCTGGGTGCCGTCAGCTTCAACCACTCCGACTACCCCACGGCCGAAGCCAGCTGGACGCAGGTCCTGGGCATCGACCCGGCCAACCTCGAGGCCTACTACGACCTGGGCTTCCTGTACTACAGCGACAACCCGCCAAACATTGCCAAGGTCAAGGAGATGTGGGGCAAGCTCGTCGCCATCTCGCCTGACTCCCAGCTGGCCCAGACCGTGGCGTCGCACCTCACCAGCCTCGACGCCAGCGCGCCGCCCGCGGCCGGCAGCCCAGCCCCGAGCGCGGCAGGCTCCGCCAGCGCGGCCCCCAAGGCGAGCGCCTCCGCGGCGGCCAGCCCGGCCACGGGTACGCCCGCCCCGTCGCCCAGCAAGTAAGGGCCCGGAGAAGCGCGCGATGACCGGCATCGGGATCCTGGTGGCCTTCCTGGCGGGGATCGTCTCGTTCGCCTCCCCGTGCTGCCTGCCGCTGGTCCCCGCCTACGTCGGCTACATGGTCGGGACGGCGCCCGAGGGTGCTGCCCGGCGCCGGCTGATCGCGTTTCGCCAGTCGCTCGCGTTCGTCCTGGGCTTCTCGGTGGTCTTCGTCGCGCTGTGGGCCTCCGTCGGCCTCGTCGGCTACGTCCTGCGTGACTACGCCGGGCTGCTCCGACAGGTGGGTGGCGCGGTCATCGTGTTCATGGGCCTGCACGTCGCGGGCATCATCAACGTCTCCGCCCTCTACCGCGAGGTCCACCTGCCGGTGGGCATGAACAGCGGCTCCACGATGGGCTTTGGCCAGGCGGCGCCCGCGACGCCAAGCTACGGCCGCTCCGCACTGCTGGGGGTCGTGTTTGCCGCTGGCTGGACCCCGTGCATCGGGCCCATCCTCGGCGGGATCATCGGGCTGGCCACGGTCAGCGCCAGCCTGCTCGAGGGCTCTGTTCTTCTCGCGACCTACGCCGCCGGCCTCGCGGTCCCGTTCATCCTGGTCGCCGTCGGCGCGACCGCGGTGAGCGACCGGATGGGCTGGTTCCGCACCCACCACCAGCTGGTCTCCATGGCCACCGGGCTGATGCTCGTGGTGGTGGGCTTCCTGATGATCACCAACACCTTCGTCCGCCTGGCTGGGGTCATCCCCCAGTTCGGCCTCTAGGAGCGCACGGCATGAGCGAAGCGATCAGGCCCCCAGCCCGTTCCGGCAGCTCGGACCTGCTCGACGACTTCGAGGGCAACAACCTCAAGATCGGCGGCTTTGACGTCTTTGAGCGGCTCTGGCACCTGTTCATCTCGATGCGGACCGGCCTCGCGCTGATCTTCGCCATCGCGCTGTGCAGCTTCGTCGGCACCATGGTCGCCCAGGTCCCCCAGGGGATGGCCGAGGACAAGACGGCCTATGCCGTGTGGGTCGACGGCCTCCGGCCCAAGTACGGCGGGTGGACGAACATCTTCGACGCCCTCGGCTTCTATGGCGTCTTCAGCTCGTGGTACTACCGCGGCCTGGTGGTCCTCCTCAGCACCAGCATCCTGGCCTGCTCGATCAACCGGGCGCCCAAGCTCTGGAAGCAGGCCACCAACCCCCGCATCGCCATGAGCCCCGGCTTCTACCAGCACGCCGCCCTGCGCGCCAGCCTCACGGTCCCGGCGACACTGGAGCAGGCCCAGGTCGCCGTGCAGGCGCAGTTCAAGCACGGCGGCTACCGGACCATCGTGGCGACCAGCGGGTCCGGCGTGGACATCTACGCCGACAAGTTCCGCTGGGGCCCGTTTGGCACCGTCTTCGCCCACCTGAGCATCATCGCGATCATCCTCGGCGCGATCGCCGGCAGCGCGGGCTTCCGCGACACCGCCTTCGTCGCCCCGGTGGGCAGCAAGGTCGCGGTCGGCAACGGGACCAACCTGTCGATCCAGGCCACCTCCTTCAACGACGCCTACTACGAGAGCGGGCAGCCCGCCGACTACGTCAGCCACCTGGTCCTGTTTGATGGCAGCAACCAGGTCATGGAGGCGGATGTCAGGGTCAACCAGCCGATGCGCTACGGCGATGTCTCGTTCTACCAGTCGTTCTTCGGTGGCGCGGCGGCCGTCCGGGTCACGGATGCGTCCGGCGCGGTCCTGTACGACCAGGGCGTCCCGCTCCAGTTCCAGTCGCAGAGCGGCAGCGAGACCATCGGCCAGCTGTTCCTGCCGGATCGCGACCTGGCCATCTACGTCGTGACCCCCGCCTCCGGCCGGGTCGACTCCACCATCAAGACCGGCCAGCTCCAGTTCGAGGTCTACAAGGGCACCGCCCAGACCATGATCGGCACGCAGGTCGTGGGCCCCGGCAAGCCCGTCCAGATCGGCGATCTCACCTACACCTTCGTCCGCGAGCAGCGCTTCACCGGCCTGATCGTTGCGCGTGACCCCGGCGCCAACTTCGTGTGGCTGGGAGCGTTCCTCCTGGTCTTCGGGGTGGGCCTGGTCTTCTTCTTCCCGAACCGGCGCATCTGGGCGCGCGTGCGCCAGGGCGAGGACGGCACGGTCATCGAGGCCGGCGCGCTGACCCGCCACGACGTGATGTTTGAAGCCGCGTTCGCAAAGCTCGTCACTGACGTGAAGCTCGGCCTGGCCGGGCCCAGCGCCTCGTAGAAGGGAAGGGGCAACAGCATGTTCAAGATGTCGGAGTACGCCTTCATCGCCAGCGTCCTGGCACTCAGCCTGGCGCTCCTGTGCTACATCGTCGCGTTCGTCTCCGCGCGGATGGGCATGGCCCGCATGCAGCTTGCGGGCGCCGGCGGCCCGTCCATCAGCACGCCGGGGGCCGGCTGGGCCAGCGCGCTGGCCACATACGGGACGCTCATCGTCTGGCTCTCGTTCATCTTCGTCAGCGCGTCGCTGGTCTTCCGGACCATTGCCCTGGGCCACGGCCCATTCGCCAACATGTACGAGTTCTCGGTGGCGTTCTCCTGGGGCACCCTGGGCGCCTACCTGTACTTTGAGCGCAAGTACCACCTCCGGACCCTGGGCCTGATCGCCCTGCCGATCGCGCTGGCGATGCAGGGGTACGCGCTCTACCTCGCGGCCACCCTGCCCACCACCAGCGACCCGCTCGTCCCGGCGCTCCAGAACAACCTGCTCCTGTCGGTCCACGTCGCCGTGGCGATCGTGGCGTACGGCACGTTCTCGGTGGCGTTTGGGGCCGCGCTCCTGTACCTCATCCAGCCGGCCGAGGGCCGTCGCGGCCTGCCCAAGCCCGAGATCCTCGACGAGATCTCGTATCGCGCGGTCATCGTGGGTTACCCGTTCCTGACCCTCACCATCGTCCTGGGCGCCGTCTGGGCCGAGCAGGCATGGGGCACCTACTGGGGCTGGGATCCCAAGGAGACGGCGTCGCTGGTCACCTGGCTCATCTACGGCGCCTACCTCCACGCTCGCGTGGTCCGCGGCTGGACCGGCCGGCGCGCCGCCTGGCTGCTGATGCTCGGCTTCGGCGCCACCCTGTTCACCTACTTCGGCAACTACTTCTTTGGCGGCCTGCACAGCTACGCCGGCCTCGACCAGTAGGACAGGCGCCTCCGCCGGCCAACGGCCGGCGGGGAGCGTGGGAGAACACCCGCATGAACGCGCCACGACGATGACCACGAAGGCCGGCAGCCGGTCCACCCGCCCCAGGGGGCGGCTCACCAACCTGGCAATCGTGGGGATCACGGGGGCCATCATCCTCGCGGTCGCGTACATGGCCAACCAGCCGGCCGCCGGCTCGTCCACAACGTTCACCAAGGTGAACGTCGGCGGGCTGAGTGGGCTCAGCGTGCCCACCGTGGGTCAGCCCGCGCCGGACTTCAAGACGACGACGGACCTGGGCAAGGCCGTGCAGCTGAGCTCGTTCATCGGCTCGCCCGTCTGGCTGACGTTTGGCGCCAGCTGGTGCCAGCCCTGCCGCTCCGAGAATCCCGACATCCAGGCGGCTTGGGACAAGTACAAGGACAAGGGTCTCGTCCTTATCCAAGTCTTCTACACTGAGGAACAGGCCACCGTCACCCGGTACGCCGACACGGTGGGCATCACCTATACCCGGATCCCGGATCCCGACAGTCGCCTCGCGGGCGCCTACCGGATCATGGGCATCCCCACCCATTTCTTCATCGACAAGACCGGCGTCCTCCACCAGATCACGAGCTCGACGCTCGACCCAGCCGCGATCGACGCTGCGCTGAAGGAGATCATGGGATGACTTCGGCACCCGGCTCCGGCCCACAGGCGGGGCCCCCACAGGCGCAACCCACCAACGCCCCGCCCCAGTCGCCGGCACCGCCGGCGACTGGGGCGCGTCCAGCGGGCACGCCCGGGGGACGCGGCGGGATCCTGCGCCGAATCCTTTCCCCTATCGCCAGGGTGGTCGGGGCGCCGGCCCGGCTCGTGCACCGCCGCTTCCCGGGCCTCACGTTTCGGAGCCGACGGGGCAAGCTGGTCGCGGTCCTGCTGGTCGCCGGGTTTGGGTCGGCGATCACAGTGGGCGGCGTCATGGCTGTCCAGTGGACCGAGACCGCGGACTTCTGCGGTCGCTGCCACACCATGGGCCCGGAGCTGAAGGCCCATGCGATCTCGCCGCACCGGGAGCTGGCCTGCGCCGAATGCCACGTGGAGCCCGGGGCACAGGGCTGGGTGAAGGCCAAGCTCAACGGCACCCGCCAGCTGATCCAGCTGATCACCGGGACCTTCCCGACGCCCATTCCGCCCCCCGGCCACGCCGACCTGCCGCCCACCAGCCAGACCTGCCGGCGCTGCCACGACGCGGACGCCCTGGTCGCCAACGGCGGGCTCGTCAAGCTGATCCTCAAGCAGAAGTTCGACACCGACGAGGCCAACTCGCGCAGCACCGTCGCCATGGTGCTCCGGCCGACCGGCTTCGGCGGCTCTGACAGCCTCGGCGTCCATTGGCACATTGACCTGGATGTGGAGTACTCCAGCACGGATCGCCGCGCCCAGAAGATCGAGCTGGTCACCGTCACGGACAAGGCCGGCAAGACCACCCAGTTCGTGGCCAACCGGAACGTCAGCCGGGCCGACCGGGTCCAGCTTGATATCGACCGGCTCCTCGCGGAGAACCCGCTCCAGCGGATGGACTGCATCGACTGCCACAACCGGATCGGCCATCGCGTCCCGTCGCTCAACGAGGCCGTGGACCAGGCGATGGCCGGGCGGCTCATCGATCCCAGCCTGCCGTTCATCAAGAGCGAGGCGATCAAGACCCTGAGCGCCGACTACGGCTCCATCGCGAGCGCCGAGGCGGCGATCGACGGAATCACCAGCTACTACCAGGCCAAGTACCCGCTGATCGTCTCGCAGAAGCCGTTCACCCTGAACAAGGCGATCGACGAGATCAAGGTCATCTACAACCTGGTCGCCACACCCGAGATGAAGGTCAGCGCCTCCACCTACCCGGACAACCTGGGCCACAAGAACTCCCCCGGCTGCTTCCGGTGTCACGACGGCGCACATTTCAAGGTCGAGAACGGCGTCCTGTCCAAGGAGTCCATCCCGTCATCGTGTGCGACGTGCCACACGTTCCCGCAGGTCGGGGCTTCAGGCAGCACGTCGTCGTTCCTGATCGGGGAGCGGCCCGACACCCACGCCGACCGCTTCTGGGTCTTCGATCACAAGACCCTCGCCGGCTCCGAAGCGGGCAAGGCGACGTGCGCGGCCTGCCACACCCAGACCTACTGCGAGAACTGCCACAAGTCGCCGGCGATCAACGTCACCCACGACAACATGTTGTTCAATCACGCCAAGGTGATCGCCGCCCAGGGCACCACGACCTGCGGGCTGTGCCACCAGCCGCAGGGCTGCGAGAAATGCCATCCGGCCGGCGTCCCGGGCTTCACGTCGTCATCGATCCGGCTCTCCACGAGCACCTCGCCTCCCGCCTGACCGGGGGACCAATCCGCGCAATTCGAAGAGCCGGGGGGCCAGGCGGCCCCCCGGCTCTCGTCTGCCTGGCCCTCCGGGCGGCCGATTTGGCTCCGCCGAAGGCCGTGGTCGGGTCCTTTGGAAGGTATGGCGCGGGCCACTGTGCCCAAAACGTACCGACCGATGGATGGTCTCCGATCGCCGTCCAAACCATCCTCCATGCAGATGAGGCCTGTGCCCCCGGCTTCTTGATGAATCACGTGCACGGTAGGGAGAGGCAGGATGGATCCGGTGACAGTCGGCTCGCCCGGGTCAGGATCGGACCCCCACGTCCAGGCGGAGATGGGGCGCCGGCGCTTCGTGCGCCTCCTGCTCGGCTTCTCACTGGTCTCGACCGTGTCGATGATCATCACGCCGATTGTCGGCTTCCTGATCCCCAAGAAGGTCGAGGGAGCCTCGGGCGGCGGCAAGGTCCTCGCGGCAAAGGTCGCTGACCTCCCTGCCGGCTCGGGCAAGGTCGTCGCCATGGGCAGCAAGCCCGTGGTGGTGGTCAATGGCGAGGGTGGCGTCAAGGCCTTCTCGGCCGTCTGCACGCACCTCGGCTGCATCGTCGAGTTCGACGCCACGCTCAAGCACATCGTGTGCCCGTGCCACGACGGCCACTTTAGCCCGGCAAGCGGCGCGGTGGTCTCCGGACCGCCACCCAAGGCCCTGGCAACGGTCAACGCGGTGGTCGAGGGCGACTCCATCTTCCTTGTGGCGGGCTGAACGATGGCTACCCAGACAACAGCGGCTCCCAACGGCGTGGTCCAGTGGTTCGAGGAGCGCGTGCGGGCTACGGCCCTGTTCAACGCCCTGCTCCACGTGCCCATCCCGGTTGAGGCCAAGACCTACTACCTGGGCGGGATCACCCTGTTCCTGTTCATGGTCCAGGTGGCGACCGGCACCCTCCTCTCGCTCTACTACAAGCCCACGCCGGAAGCGGCGTATGACAGCGTCAAGTACATCACCAGCATCGTCGAGTTTGGCTGGCTCATCCGGAGCATCCACCACTGGGCCGCCAACGGGATGATCATCTTCCTGCTCCTGCACGTGATCCGGATCTTCGTCCAGGGCGTGTACAAGTACCCGCGTGAGCTGATCTGGGTCTTCGGCGCCCTCCTGTTCGCCGTCACCATCGGCTTCGGGTTCACGGGCTACCTCCTGCCCTGGGACCAGAAGGCGTTCTGGGCGACCACCGTCGGCACCGAGATCGCGGCGGCCGTGCCGTTCATTGGCGAATCGCTCCTCCAGCTCCTGCGCGGCGGCCCGGACGTCACCGACGCCACCCTGAGCCGGTTCTTCGGGATGCACGTCCTGGTGCTCCCGATCTCCCTGGCGCTCCTCCTCGCGGCCCACCTCACGGTGGTCCATCAGCTGGGCATCGCCAATCCCAAGCGACCGGAGCCGCGGCCGGGCCAGCTCCCCACCCCCGGACTCGTCCAGCGCTGGAAGCCCTTCTTCCCGCACTACGTCCTCGATGAGGTGATTGCCTGGGCCATCCTCCTGGCCCTCCTCGTGGTCCTTGCCTCCGTCAGCCCGGCCGGCCTGGAAGACAAGGCCGACGCGCTGGTCACGCCGCCGCACGTCAAGCCGGAGTGGTACTTCCTGGCGGTCTACCAGCTCCTCAAGGTGGTCCCCGCCATCGGCCCGCTCACCGCCCGGGACGTGGGGATCCTGATCCCGATGTTGGCCATGGTGGTCCTCGTCACGCTGCCCTTCCTCGACAAGAACCCCGAGGTGGCCAAGCGCAAGCGACCGGTGGCCCTGATCATCGCCGCCATCGTGCTGATCGGGATGGGAATCCTGACCTGGTACGGCGGCCAGATCCCGGCCGTCGCCGTCGCTGCCAGCTAGGAGACGACGATGAAGCGTTCTCGCACTCGCGTCGCCTTCCTCGACCGGGCCTTCCGAATCGGCGTCCTTTCGGCCTGCGCCGCGGCCCTCGCCCTGGTGGTCGCCCAGACCGTCCTCGCCGAGAGCCCCAGCCCTTCCGCCGGGGCGTCAGGCGCCGCGAGCGGCAGCCCCGCCGCCAGCGGCAAGGCCAGCAGCGGCCCGACCCTGAGCGGCAGCCCGAGCGCCAGCGCATTGGCGACGGCCACCCCCAAGCCGGGCGCGACCGCCCCCGCCAAGATCGACGGCAACACCTGCTATAGCTGCCACACCCAGATCGGCGGCGCTCAGCACACCATCGCCGATCAGTGGCAGGCCAGCATTCACGGCCAGAACGGCATCGGCTGCGCCGACTGCCATGGCGGTGACCCGACGTCCGACAAGATCACCGTCTCCATGGATCCCACCAAGGGGTTCAAGGGCGTACCCAGCCGGCAGCAGACCGTCGGCGTCTGCGGCACATGCCACTCCGACGTCGAGCGGATGCGCCAGTACCAGATCCCCACCGACCAGTACGCCAAGTACAAGACCAGCGTCCACGGCCAGAAGCTGCTGCTGTCAAACGACACCAAGGTCGCGATCTGCACCGACTGCCACGGCGTCCATGACGTCAAGAAGGCATCGGATCCCACGTCCAAGGTCTACCCGCTCAACGTGCCCGCCCTGTGCTCCTCGTGCCACTCCGATCAGAAGTACATGGACGGCTACAACATTCCGACGGACCAGCTGGAGATCTACAAGACCAGCGTCCACGGCCAGGCGCTCCTGGTGAACAAGGACATGCGGGCGCCCAACTGCGCCTCCTGCCACGGCTCGCATGATGCCCAGCCGCCCACGTCGACCACGGTCGTCGAGGTCTGCGGCAAGTGCCATACCGCAACGCAGGCGCTCTACGACCAGAGCCGGCATGCCGAGTTGGTCAACGGACCCAAATGTTGGACCTGCCACGGCACCCATGACGTGGTCAAGCCGAGCGAGGCGCGCTTCTTCCACCCGACCCCGCCGCAGATCGACTGCGGGACGTGCCACAACCTCGCGGACAAGACGCTCAAGCTCAACGCGGACCGCTTCCAGAACGACGAAGACCGCCGGTGCGACACCTGTCACCACGTCGACTCGCTCCTGTACTCCCAGGCCCAGGGCATCAAGAGCGCGCTGGACAAGGCCAGCTCGGCCTACGACCTGGCGCTCACCAGGATCGCCGCGGCCGCGGAGGCCGGGATGATCGTGGCCGATGCCGACGTGACGGTCACGCAGTCCAAGACATCGCTTATCCAGGCGCGCGCGGCCGTCCACACGACCAAGCTCACGGAGGTGGCCGCGAAGGCGGACGCCGCCGTGGCAAAGGCCAAGGAGGCGCAGGACTTCGCCGATGCCCGGCTCGCCGAGAGCCAGAACCGACGCCAGGCGATGATCATCGTCGTCGCCCTGATCGCCGTCACGATCCTCGCGCTCGTCCTCCTCCGACGGGGGCTGGACCACACGTACCAGGCTGGCTGATCGGCGGGCCACCACGCCCGCCGGACCACCGGCTTGAACTCCGCACGGATCAACGTTCGACCGGCGCCTTCAGCGCCGGTCGAATGATTCCCGGGGGTCAGCCGTGCCGGCGTGACCGTGGCGCAGGGCCAGGGCCGGGCGCGGGGTCAGGGCCAGGGCCAGGGCTCTGGGTCAGGGCCGGGCGCGGACCGCTGCTCGGCCGCCGATCGGCACCGCCATCGGCGCGGATGCGTCCTTCGCGACCGACATGCCCGCCGGCGTCAGCTTCCCCAGCGACTCCGCGACGACCACGATGTCGTCATCGTGGCGGAGGAGCAGGTCAACGGGTGGGTTGGCGATCGTGGCCTGATCCCGGACGATCGCCACCAGCGTGGCGCGGTGATCGGTCCGCAGGCGTCGGCTCAGCTCATCCACGGCCAGGCCGACGTAGACCAGCGGCGGGACCACCCGGTAGAGCTCTGAGCCGGCGCCGCCCGAGACGATATCGGTCACCAGGTCGGTGAGCCCCGGGTAGAGGGCCGCCCGGGCCAGGAGCCGCGAGGCGAGGCGGGAGGGCACCAGGATCTCGTTGACCTTGGCCCGCTTGAAGTGCTCCACGAGATCGGGGTTGTTGACGGCCACGACCGTGCGGACATGGGGCGCGATGGACTCGACCGCCATGATCGTCAGGATCGACCGCATATCCGCGTCGTTTGAATCGTCGACCGGGAACACGATCGCGGCCGACGCCTCCTCGATGCCCGCCCGGACCAGGTCCGCGACCGACGTCTGGTCGCCCTTCACAAAGTAGATGCCCTCGCCCGCGGGGTTGCGTTCGCTGCTGTGGATCACCACGGCGCGCTGCTTGTAGTCGTCCCCGCGGAGCTCGCTGATCAGCTCCCGCGCGGTCGCGTTCCAGCCGCAGATCACAATGTGGCCGCGGAAGCCGGCGGCGCCCATGCCTTGCCCCTCCTTCAACAGGTACTCGATCGCGACCGCGACCAGGCCGGCGGTGATCATGCCCACGAGTGCCGCGCCGAACAGCACCACGAGCCAGCTCACCACGAACCCGCCCAGGGTGGTGATGTAGGTGGAGTCGCCCTTCCCGAAGACCGCGTGGACCGCCCAGTTCACGGACTGGGCCGTCGTCTCCGGCGTGATGGGCCGGCCCTCGACCAGGTTGACGAGCAGGGCCAGGAGCAGCGTGATCCCGACCACCGCAACGCTGATCCGCAACAGCTTCCTGCGGTCCATCGCGCCCGACACGCGTCGGGCATGCCACGACAGCCGGCGCAGAAACGGCCGGTCGAAGAAGAAGTCGCTGAGTCGAGCCCGGATGCCGGGTGTGGAATCTGATGGCATCGCCCACGGATCGTGCCACACGGCGACTCGATGCACCATCCCGAGAACGCGGTCCCGGACCGGGGCAGGTGCCCGCATGCACCGGTCGGGTGTCAGGACGCACCGGGCGGGGGTGTCAGCACGCACCGGGGTGCCAGGACGCACCGTACCAAGGTACTGGGGGGTCGGGACTACCGGGCCGGTAGGCCGCAGTCCACCCCGGGGAGATCCTCGTGCTCTACCGGGCCGGGGGAATCGGCCGGGTGCCAGCGTGAATGGAGCCACAAATGCTGACTCGAGTCGCCAGTCGCGTCCGCGTGCTCGTCATGACGGTCGGGCCCGTGGCCATCGTCGCCCTGGTCCTCGCAGCCGGACGGCGCTGGGCGTAGCCAATCCCGGGAGCCAGCCTCCCAGGACCAGTCCTTGGCAGGGCCCGGATCGTGGATCCGGGTCTCTTGCTGTCCGGGACCGGCCCGGGTATCCCTCCCGGGTGTCCATCCCGGGTAGCCCCCGACCGGGGCGGGCCGTGCCCCGCCGAGGCCTGGCTGCCCTAGCGGCCGCCGGCCATGCCCAGGCGGATGGCAACCGCGGCGGCCTCGACACGGCCGGAGACGCCCAGCTTGGACAGGACCCGGCCCACGTGGACGCCGACGGTCTTCTGGCTGATGAAGAGGCGCTCGCCGATCTCCCGGTTGGTTCGACCCTGGGCCATCAGCACCAGCACCTCGCGCTCACGGCCCGACAGGCCGAAGGCATCGCCGCTCCGGCTGGGCGCCTGGCCCGTCAGCCCGCGTGCGGCACCGACCTGGTCGCTTGCCCCGGCCACGGCCGTGGCCGCGCCTCCAGCCCCAGCCCCCCCGCCACCGGGCCCACCGCGTCCCCCGGCCTGACGCTCTGGCGCGGCCTGGTCCCACGTCCGTGACGCACCTGCGCTGAGGGCGGCCAGGGCGTCGGCCGCGGCCGCCGGGACCGAGATCAGCGCCCGCCCGGCCAACTGGGCCAACTCGCGCAGGAGCGGCCGAGCCTCCAGCTCCAGCGCCGCGTTGAAGGCGTCGAGCAGCGGTCCCCGTGCCCGGCTCCGGCCGACTCGCGCGTCGCCTTCGGCGCCCAGCGCAGCCTCTGCCTCGCGCCACCGCGCGAGCGCCGCCTGGTACGGATCGCCGATGGACTCCCATACCTGGGCGATGGCGGCCCACCGGTCGGCATCGTCCCGGCCGTCCAGCCGCGCCGCGTAGGCCAGGGCCACCTCGAGGAAGGCGTCGGCCTCTCGGCGCGAGCCCGTGGTCACGGGCACTCCCGAGCCGGCAACCAGGGCCGCAGCCTCCCGCACGATCCGTCGGCCGCGCACGCGCGCGCCCGCGATGCCGGCCAGGACGCGCTGCTCACGGAACTCGGCGGCGCTCGATGCCTCCACCTCCAGGGCCGTCGCCGCCATCTTCGCGGCGAGGGACCAGTCCTCCGTCTCCCGGACGCGCTCCCAGCCGCGTGCCGCCGCCCGTCGCGCGTCCTCCAGGTCGCCGCGCCACATCGCGAACGACGCCGCGGCCTGGTAGACCGGGACGGCATGCTGCGAGTCGCGAACGGTCTCCAACTCCAGCAGGAGCTGCCCCAGCAGCCTGGCCGCCAGCTCGCCGCTGCTGGTCTCGATCTCGACGACGGCAAGGTAGACACCGGCGTTGACGAAGCTGACGCCGAGCGGGCTCCACTCCAGGGCGGTCGCGCTCAGGGCCCTGGATTCGCGCCAGCGACCCAGGCGGAAGAGCGAATCGGCCGCGTTCCCGCGGAGGAAGTTGCCGTAGGCCGCTTCCTGGCCGTGCCGCCGGGCGATCGCGATCCCTTCCTCCGCCACCGCCACGGCCTCGGCGCGCCGACCGACCAGGTCGAGGACGGTCGTCAGGTTGGCGAACACGCGGAAGAGTGCGTCCAGATCCCCGGTCCGCTCCGCCAGTCGGCGTGCTTCCTGGAGCAGCTGGACACCGGCCTCGGGGTCGCGGCCCCAGCCCAGCGACACACCCAGGGTCGTGGTTGCATGGGCGGCCGCAGCCGCTGCCGTGGGCCCGACGGCAGCGGCCACTCCGAGGGCTTCGCGCGCAAACCGCTCGGCGTCGGAGAACGTCCCCTCCAGCATCCGTACCTGGGCGATGGCCGCCATGACCGTCGCGCGCTCCAGTCCGGGTCCGCGCGGGAGCAGCTCGAGCGCGCGCGAGAACTCGGCAAGCGCGCCGTCGTTGTCGCCCGCCGCGCGCCGGTAATGCCCCAGCCGCTCGTGCAGCAGGCCCAGCTCGATCCGCCGCGCCGCGAGCGAGCTGGCGGGGAAGCCGGCGATGGCCGCCTCCGCGATCGACACGGCCCGGCGCGGCTGGCCCCCCGAGAATGCGGCCCCGGCCGCCAGGACCAGCAGCCGTCGGATATCGGATGCCGGGGCGCCGGCGCCGCGGGCACGGCCATCGGGCGCAGGCGCCTCGCCAGTCAATTCCAGTGCGAGCTCCAATGCGCCCAGCGCGTCGTCGGGCGCGTCGGCGGCCAGCGCGGCCTCGGCCGCGGCGGTTGCGGCGGACACCGTCTCGGCGTTGTGGTGTGCCACCAGCCAGTGTCGGGCCGCGGCCATCGGCTGATCCGCGAGGGTCCGCGCGATCGCCGCGTGCTGGCGCGCCCGTTGGGTCGGCAGCAGGTCATCGGTCACCGCGCGTCCGATGAGCTCGTGTCGCACATCGACCGCACCGTCGCCGAGCAGCTCCAGGAAGCCGTGCTCGACGGCCTCGCGCAGCCCGGCGGCAAGCTCCCCCTGGAGCGGCCCCTCCGGCACGGCCGAGAGCGCGCGGCCGGGGCTCCCGCCCGGGTCCAGGGCCTGTCCGATCGCGGCGAGGCTGGCCAGGGGCAACGGCCGCCCCGCGGGGGCCACGAGGCGGACCACGCTCCGGCACGCGTCGCTGCGGAGGGCAAGCCGTGCCACCACCAACTGGGAGAGGCCGCCGGCGAGCGACGCGACGGACAGCTCGCGGTGGGCCGCCACCAGCTCCTCGGCCAGGAGGGGGTTCCCGTGCGAGCGGTCGGCCACGAGGACCAGCACCGAGGCGGAGGGTCGCTGCCCATCGATGCCTTCGATGAGATCGGCGAGAGAGCGGCGGTCCAGGGGCTCGAGCGGAAGGTGGTCGATTGGCCGGTGTGATTCCTCGATGGAGGCCAGGCTGGCCCAGAGCGGGTGGCTGCGGGTCATCTCGTCGGGCTGGTAGGTGCCGATAATGCACAGCCGCTGGTCGCGGGCGATCCGGCTGAGGAACGTCACCAGCGCGCGCGTGCCGGCGTCGGCCCGGTGGAGGTCCTCGATCACCAGCGCGATCGGACGGTCGAGCGCCGCTCGGCCCAGCACGCGCAGGATGCCCTCCAGCAGGCGGGCCTGGCGACGCTCCGGGGCGCTGATCGCCTCGCGCTCCCCGGTTCCACCCAGCGCCTGCAGCCGGCCGCGGACCTCCGGGAGGATCCGGCTGAGATCGCCGGACCCCGCACCCAGCACGCCTGCAAGCTGCTCGGCGGGCAGCGCCCCGATCAGGGTGCGCAGCGCCTGGACCGCAGGCGCGTACGGCGCGTCGGCGCCGTCGATGGACGCTCGGCCACGCAGGACCAGGTACGGTGAGGACGAACCAACGAGCCGGCGTTCGGCCTCGGTGATGAACCGGGACGCACCCAGGCCCGCACCCGCCGCCAGCATCACCGTGCTGGCGCGTCCGGTCGCGGCTGTCTCCAGGGCCCCGGCGAGTCGGGCGAACGCGGCCTCCCGACCGACGAATCGCGCGCTGGTGAACCTGGCGACCATAGCCCAGCATTCTAGGGGCACGCTTGGGCAGTCCCCGGGCCGACCCGCCCCCGCAGGCAGTCCGGGACGCCCCGCCACTGCCCGTCGAACCGGCTAGGCTGCTCCCGATGACCGAGACGCGGCGCCCGCCGCATCCCCGCAACAAGCTCAACGAGCTGCCTGGCGAGGAATGGCTGTACTTCACGAAGTCGGTGTGGGCGACCGCCTATCCGTCCGAGCTGGGGCACGCCGCCCGGAAGGCGCATGGCGCCAACAAGCCGCCGCGCCTGATGGCACGCCTGATCGAGTTCTTCACCCGCACCGGAGAGGTAGTCCTCGACCCGTTCGCCGGTGTCGGCGGGACCCTCCTGGGTGCATCGATCGCGCGCGGGCCGCGCCAGGCCATCGGGATCGAGTTGGACCCGCGCTGGGCCGCGGTCTACCGCCGGGTCGTCGCCGATGCGCTCGCGGAGCGGGACGGTGCGGGACCCCTGCTGGCCGATCTCGGCGCGCAGGACCCCGGCGGCCAGCGCGGCTTCGATCCCTCCGGCGCCCGCCTGCTCGAGGGCGACTGTCTGGCCGTCCTGCCCAAGCTCGAAGCTGATTCCGTGGACTTTGTCGCCAGCGACCCGCCCTACAACATCCAGTTGCCGTTGACCATGGCCGGAGGGCGGCTGGCCGAAGCGCACGCCAACCGGCGCACGGACTACGCGATGATCGGCGATCACCCGGCGGACATTGCCAATGCACCCGACTACGCGGCCTATCTCGATCGGATGGAGGAGGTCCTGGCCCAGCTGGTCAGGGTGCTCCGTCCCGGTCGCTACGCCGTGCTTATCGTCCGGGACGCCTATCAGGACGGTCGCTACATCTTTACGGCTTCGGACCTTGCGGCACGGGCCACGGGTGTTGGCTTCGTCGTCAAGGGCGACATCATCTGGCACCAGGCGGGCGCCCGACTCCGACCGTACGGCTACCCGAACGGCTTCGTGCCCAACATCGTGCACCAGCACATCGTGGTCCTCCGGCGCGAGCCGGCCCGCGGCCGCGGCGCGCAGGCAGGGGGACGGTCGGCGACCGGGTGATGACCCCTCCTTCTCATTGGCGAGGCGCCACACCGCGGGGATGATGCCCGCATGCAGATCATCGCGTCCACCCGCCCCGCCCCCCGAAGCGTCCCCATGGTCTCCATCCTCTCCGGGCTGGTGATCGGCACTGCGCTGGTGGGCGGCGCCGCGGCAGTCGCCTACCTGTCGCTGGCCACACCGTTCCTGACCCGGGTCTCGGACGTCGGCCCGCTCACCAACAGCCGGATCCTCGTGGGCGTTCTGGCCTGGACGTTCTCGCTGACGGCGCCCGTGGGGTTTGGCCTGGTTGGGCTCACCCGGATCCTGAGCGCGGTGGAGCGCATCCGTAACCGCGAGCGACCCACCCCGGCCGTCCGCGCGGCACGCGCCCTGGGCGACGACCTGCACGTCGCGGCGCGCGTGCGCCTGCCCGATGGACGGCCGGTCGCGGAGCTGGTGATCGGCCCGTTCGGCGCGGCCGTCCTCACCGAGATGCCGCCAGCCAGAGTCATGCGGCGCCACGGCACCACCTGGGAGCAGCGGATGTCGGACGGCAAGTGGGCCCCGATCGACAATCCGCTGGAGCGTGCCGTTCGCGACACGGAGCGCGTTCGCCGTTGGTTCGCTGCCGAGGACCGCGACTTCGTGGTCAAGATGCACGCGGCCGTCGTCGACGTCGGCCTGGCGGTCGAGCGGTCTTCGGCGTGCGCGGTCATTACTCCGCAGCAGATTCCCGCCTGGCTCGCTTCGCTCCCCGCCCAGCGCGGCATGACGACCGATCGGCGCGTGCACCTCGTGGAGCGCATTCGCGCCCTCATGTAGGCGGCGCTGCGGAAGCGCTCAAGCACTAGCCGGCGCAAGGGCCAGCCAGCGGCCCCGATGTCCTGGCGCCGGGCTGGTAGGGGAGCCTGGATTCGAACCAGGGACCGGCCGTGTATAAGACGGCAGCTCTTACCGCTGAGCTACTCCCCCGCCGGGCTTGGCCTGGGCGCCGCCAGCGTAGTCCATCGCCGTCGCCCGGTCACCATCCGGATCGGCGCCGCCCTGATGGACTAGGTCTCCTGGTCGAGCCCGCTTGGGTCGAACGACGCCTCGTCGGGCAGTGGGTGGCAAGCCGGAGGCTCGCCCATCGACCCCTGGCCAACCGACCCCAGGTCCACCGGCCCCGCGGCCAGGCCCCGCAGCGCCCGAAGGCGCTCGATCCTCGCGCCGATCGACGGATGGGTGGCCAGCAAGCCCGGTCGCCGGTCGCTGCCGGCCCGGATCGGATTGCGGAACCAGAGGTGCTGGGTGCCGCGGTTGGCGACAGCCAGGTCCGCGTGATCCTGGGCCACCGCCGCCAGCGCGCGCTCCAGCCCGCGCGGGTTCCGCGTGATCTCCACCGCCGTGGCATCGGCCAGGAACTCGCGCTCGCGGCTGACGGCGGCCTGCACCAGGAGCGAGAAGAACGGCGCGACGAGCCGGAGGAGGAGCGCCACCAGGGTGAGGAAGAGGCCGAAGGCGATCCCGGCCGCCACGGTCACGATCCCCTTCGCGTCGTCGCTCGACCAGAAGAACACGCCCTGCTTCCATCCCTGACCGACAAGGCGGAGGAAGCCGTCGGTGACGGTGGCAACCAGCCCGACCAGGATCGCCACGTACAGGGCGTAGCGGCTGTCGAGGTTGCGGATGTGGGCGAGCTCGTGGCTCACGACACCCTCGAGTTCCTCGCGATCAAGCCGGGCCAGCAGGCCGCTCGTCACAGCGACCGCACCGTGCTGCGGGTCGCGCCCGGTCGAGAACGCATTCAGGCTGGGGCTTTCGATCACGTAGGCGGCGGGTGCCGGGATGCCCGCCGCAAGGCTGAGCTCTGCGACCACGTGACGCAGGACCTCGTCGCCGGGTCGGTCGGCTGGCCGGGCGCCAGCGGCCCGCAGGATCACGCCCGAGCCAAGCCGTTCCGCACCCAGGGCCGCGAGCAGTCCGATGCCGCCCGCGATCCCTGCCGCCCACAGCGCCGGGACCGGGCTGAGCGTGAGCGCGACCGTCAGAATCTCGCCGGTGGCGTCCACGACGCCGACGAGCGCCACGAGGAGCAGGAGGCTGTTTCGGCGGTTCCCGCTCGCCTGCTAGTCGAACGTGCCCCCGGCCGCGCGCCGACTGCCGACGGACGCCGCGACAAAGGGCACCACCGGGAGGACAACGATCCCGGTGACCGCCAGCCACTGCACCTGGCCCGCATTCCCTGACCCGCCGATCACCTCGACGACGGCGCCGACGAGGGCGACCAGCCCGACGATCACGACGGCGGACACGATGGTGGCGGCCGCCAGGGCGACCACGACGCCGACGCGCCCGACGAGACCGGGCAGCCGCTCGTCGGCCACCTCCGGGGTGGTGGCGGCAAGGCTCAGCAAGGCCGCTCCCTGGATGAAGCCGAGCCCGCCCAGCAGGACTGCTGCCTCCTGTGCCAGCTCACCGCGGCGGAGGAGCGTCAGCGCCACCCCAGCGAGGATCAGCAGCCAGAGCAGCCCCACCGCGGCCAGGAGCCGGCGCGACAGGAGAGGTCTGGGTCGCACCGCCACGAACAGCCCGAGGGCCACCTGCGCCCCGGCGACCACCGAAAGGGGCGCCCCCGCGGTCTCCCCGGCCGCCGTGATCCTGTCCCAGGCCTGGAGGGTGATGACCACCAATGCTGCCCCCGCGATAGCCAGCGCGATCGGTGGCAGCCGGTCCCGCAGCCGGGCACTCAGGCGCGGCGCTTCGCTCATCGCTCCTCGTGCCAATGTCCAGCCGAGGCCCGCGTCGCCGTGGCGAGCCTCGCGGCGCAGCGGGGTACCAAGGTAGGTGTTGACGCAGGTTCCTGTGCAGATACTGTAGACCCCATGCCTGACCAGTTCAGCAGCCAGACAAACGACCCCCGGCCGATCGCGTCAGTGACAACCGAGGCGATGGCAGCCATCGACGGTGCCGTCGCCGCACCCGTGCCCGGCGCTCGGCCGATCCGGCCCGAACACCCAGCCCGCGACCCGGTCGCGGTGGAGCTCGGTCGGCGCGGTGGGCTCAAGGGGGGCAAGGCGCGGGCCGCGCAACTCTCCCCGGAGCAGCGCAAGGCGATCGCCACGAAGGCGGCCCAGGCACGCTGGGGCATCAAGGTCCCGGTCGCCCAGGATGCCTTCGCTGCGGTTGTCGCTAGCCCGACGGTCAGTGTGGCCTCGGCCGATACCCCTCCGGACGACCTGGCGCTGCTCATGGCGACACCGGCCGACGTGACGTTGGACCCGCCCGTGCCAGCGGCCACCACCCTGCTTGAGCGGCCAGTACCGGCGGCCACCACCGTGCTTGACTGGACCGTAATGGCTGCCGACGCCGCCCTGCCGGAGGATCCGGAGGCCGCCCTCGCGACCCCGCCCGTCCCGCAGCTGGCGGTCCTGCCGCTCACCGTCCGCGGCGCCTCGGCAGCGGCTGATTGGCAGGCCGTCGACCTGCAGTCGGCGCGCGCCACCGAGTCGCTCGCCTGGCGTTTGGCGCCCAGCCCGGAGGACACGGGGCAGGCGACCCCGGTCTTACCGAACTCGACCGCGGCCGCCGCCGTGCAGCCGGCGGTTCCCGGCACCCCCGACCCCCTGGCTGACCCGCCTGCACGCGAAACCAGCATGGGGCCTCAAGCATTCCAGTCCCCTCAAGCATCCAGCGGAGCCGCGTCGGCGCCCGTGGCTGCCGGGACTCAAGCATCCCCGATGCGCGACCCCCAAGCATCGGGTGCTCCTCAAGCATCGGCGGAGGCGCCCCGGCCCGGGGCCGCAACTCCAGCGGGCTACGAGCGCCTCGATGGGCTCCCCGGCGTCGACGGCCCGACGCAGCTCCGCCTCACCGACTGGCGCCGGCGCGTGGCTGACCTCTACTCGGACGTTCGACGGCTGGCGCTGACCGATGCCGAGGCCAGCTGGGCGCTGTGGTGCTCGGCCCGCGAGGGGCTCTACCGGCGTCACCCCCTGTCGCCGGTGCCCGCCGACCGGCGCGCGGCATTCGATGCCCGGCATTTCCCTTACAACAGCGAGCTCCGCTTCGAGCTTCCCGTTCGTCCCGACTCGCAGGGCCGTGCCCAGGCGGTCGGCGCGGCCACCAACGCCATCGCCCTGCCCAACAGCGGCCCGGAGCCAATGACGTTCGAGCGGGTTGGGCGCGTTGACGTTCCAATCGGCGGCTCCACCTATAAGCTGTCCCTGTTCTGGATCCCCGGCTATGCCGGTGGGCTCTTCCTCCCGTTTCGGGACGGGACCAATGGCAGCGAGACGTACGGCGCGGGGCGCTACCTCCTGGACACCGCCAAGGGGGCCGACCTCGGGCCGGGGTTGAGCACGCCCGGCACCATCGTCGTGGACTTCAACTTCGCCTTCCAGCCGTCGTGCGCCTTCGATCCCCGCTGGGCCTGCCCGCTGGCGCCCCCGGAGAATCGCCTGGACGTCCCAATCCGCGCCGGCGAGCGCATGAGCTGACGTTTCGCGCGCCGCTGGGCCACGGAGCGGCCTGCCGGCGCGCCGCCAAGGCCCCCGGCGCCACCCGATGCGGGATCGATGCTCCTGGGCCCTCTGAGGGCCCTCAGGGCCGGAGCGGGCAGGCCCGCCCCGTCCTGGTCGGCCGGTTCGGCCCCTGGCTGGCCGCCCGCCCGGCGCGCGAGGGTGGCGACCGGGCGCGCGAGAGGACCTTCCTACTGACGGCGGTACGTTCGTACTGGTGACTTCCAGTACGGGATGCTCTTGTATGGTCAGGCTCGAGGACCAGTGCCCCTCCGCAGCGGTTGCGATCCCGGTTTCATGCTTGACCGGTCGAGTCGCAACTACTCGTGCAGCGTCACGCTGGTTGCCCCAGAGCCCACTCAACCTCGCCTCCGGGGTCTCCAGATCAGCACGTTCCGCACCATCCCGACAGCCATCGTTCCGCCCGACCCCTCGGTCCGGCGGACGACCAGCGCGCCTGCACGACAGGTGGCGAGCGTCTGGTCGGATCCCGTCGCGCGCCTCTTCCTCGCCACCCTGGCTGTCCTCGTCCTGGTCCTGGGGGTCGTCCAACTGCTCGCGAGCAGCGCCGGCGCCCCTGCCGTCGCCACGCCACCCGTTGCCGATCTCCCGGCCCAGGTCTTGCCTGGCGAGCCAGCGCCGGCCCGTGACAACCTGCCCGGTATCCTGCCCGTGAATGTCCCACTCGACTCGGCGACCGGCGAGCCCTCCGCGACGGCGGCCGCCGCGCTGACGCCCCTGTCCCAGGTCGCCGTTATCCCTGCCTCGCGTGTGACGGTCGCGATCACCGGCCCCGAGTTCGTGGACGAGACCGGCGGCGACGCCCCGTTCACGGTGGCGATCGCCAACAAGGGCACGAGCGCCATCTCGATCGCCTCGCTCCGGGCGGAGCCCTTCGGCGAGCTCGCCGGCACCACGGCATGCCGCACCGGGACGATCCTCGCCCCCGGCACGGCCTGCGGCTTCGAGACCACGCTGCGAGTCCAACCGGGCGCCCCGGGTGCGGTCCTGACCGGCACCTTCATGGTCGGCGTGACCCCGTCCAGCGGGCCGCAGAACGGCGCCGCCCCTGCTCCTCAAGCATCCTCGGCTGCTGCTCAAGCATCAGTTGGCGTCACGCTTCGATACGCCGACGTCAAGCCAAGCATTGCTGTCACCGAGAGCGGGCCATCGGGCCTGCCGGAGACCGGCGGCGACGGGCGCTACATCTTCGTCGTCCTCAACGACGGCCGTGTCCCGGTCACCTTCGACGCCCTGACGGCCGATCCGTTCGGTCCATTGCCAACCGGTAGCTGCACCGCCACCTCGACGTTGGCCCCGGCCGCCCGGTGTACCGTCGAGGCCCTGCTCCGCGGCCCGGCGGGCCGTGCCGGTACCACCCTCCGGAGCGTCTTCCGAGCAACCGTCCGCGACGCCCAGGGCAACACGTTCACGGGTGAGACGGACCAGAGCCTGACCTACGTTGACGTGTTGCCGAGCGTGGCGGCCGCCGCAATCGGTCCGTCCGGGATCAGCGCCGCGGGCGGATCGGCGACGTTCACGATGCGGATCACGAACAGTGGCGCGGTGGCCTCGATCGTCGACAGCATCGAGGCAAATGCCTCCGGATCGGTCGCCGGCAGTGGCGGTTGCGCCCTGGGCGTGACGCTGTCGCCCGGCGCCGGATGCTCCGCCGAGATCGTGCTCAGCCTCCCCGCCGGGACCGTCGGCGGCGCCTTCGCCGCACGCTTCCAGGTCACGGTCCACGATGCCGACGGCAACGCCGCATCAGGCGCCGCCGGCCAGGCCGTGCCCTATGTCCCGACCCTCCCCGTGCCACCCATTACCACGCCGGGCGGCACGACCATCGATCCCACGCCGGCCCCCGGGGCCGAGGTCCCGCCGGCTGCCCAGGTCGATGCCCCTGCTGATCAGGTCCCGCCGCCCACCGACACGGTCGTGGGCAAGCACGTGGTCGTGCTCTCCGGGACGCAGGTCGGGACGATGATCGCGGTGTTCCTCATCGGCTTTGGCCTCGCCGCCTGGTGGCTTCCCCGACGGCGCACCACGGGCCGCTCGGCCACGGTCAGCGCCACCAGCACGGTCAGCGCCACCAGCACGGTCAGCGCCACCAGCACGGTCAGCGCGGCCGGCAAGGCCAGTGCGGCCCATGCGAGCCATCCGGGCGGGAAGCCGGCCGGTCTCCGGGCGATGGCCCGGGCATTGATGCCCACGGCATCCACGTCGGGCATCCGGGTCATCGCCTCGGCCGCTTGCGTCGCTCCCTCCGACACGCAGATCGCCGCGGCCGCTGGCCGACGGGCAACCGAACCCGGGGCTCCGGTCGGGTTCCGGTCAAGCATCGGGGCGGGACGACGTGACCCGCGCTGGCGCATCGCCTGGGGCAGGGGATCGACGGCACGCACGTTGGCACCCGGCGTCGCCGGGTGGTGGGTGCCGACTCAGGCCACGCTCAGCGCGGCCTGACAGCTACCAGCGGTTGCGGCCGCCGGATGAGGCCCGCGGGCCAAAGGGAGCACTCGCCGCCTGCAGGGCCCAGTCCTGGTCCCCATCCACCGGGTCCATCTCCTGCGGGAACGCCAAGGCCTCGTCAGCGCTCGCATCATCGTCGCGGCTGCACGCCAGCGGGAGGTCGTCCGGATCGAACGGGCGCTCGGGCGCGACCCCAGGACGTGCGGGCCGCGTATAGGAGGGTCCGCCGTAGAGGCGGGGCATCGAACCAAGGTACTCAGCTGACACCGGTCTCGTCGCGCTCCTTTGGGCGGCTCAGGACCTTCAGATCCCCCGATGTTACTGCCCGTGTTGGCGGCTGCAATCAGTACTTCTGGACCATGCCGCGTTGCGCCTCGACACCAGGCGCACACAAGACCGCACCCGAACGAACCAGGCCCGGGCCGCTACCCCAGCAGCGGGCGAAGAATCTGCGTCACCACGACCAGGACGAGATACGCGATCGGGACTGCCGCGAACAACCCCAGGGCTGCACTCCAGCCCGAGCGGACCGCCCGGCTGCCGGATCCCGTCGGCTGGGGCACGACCAGCCACGTCACCACGCTGCCGATCACCAGCACGAGCAGGACGTCCACGGCCAGGTACAGGACACGGAGGTCTCCGCCCGGGAGCTGAACGCCCCGGTCAAGCGCGATGTCATAGGCGAGATAGCCCACGCCCAGCACGACGGCGATGATCAGGCTGCTCAGGACTGCCCGGACCACGGGCCGGGGTGCATGCCGGAACTGGCGCCAGCGAATGTCCACCTGCGACCTGCGGCGCGTCTCGCGCGGGGGGGTCATGGCAGCATCGAGAGCATCCGTCGGGGCGGGATCGTCGCCGGCGTGTGGCTCGCGAGCAGCTCGACGGATTCAACGAGGCGTGTCAGCTCCGCGGCGCTGGTCCATGCTCCGACGCTCAGCCGGATCGCATTCAGCGACACTGCTTGACCGGCGATCAGGAAGATCCGTGGGCCCAGCTCCTCGAGCGCAGTGCTCGCCGCCCAGCCGGAGATGCGGAACGTGACGATCGCCGCGATCTGTCCAGGCGGCGTCAGCACAGTGACGCCGGGGATGGTCCCCAGCGCTGCCGCAAGCCAGGTGGACAGCACCGTGGTGCGGGCCCAGGCAAATGGCATGCCCACGTGCATGGAAAGCCAGCCGCAGCTGCGCGCGAAGCCAACGACGCCGGCGCGATCCACGGCCGCAAGGGAGGGCAGCCAGGCAGCATCCAACACACCCGCAGTGAAGGCATCACCGAAGGCTGGAGCATCCAGGGTGCGGATGCGGTCAAGCATCGAAGGCCCGAACCAGGCGCCACCCAGCCCCGCGGGGCCCAGCAGCCAGCGTTCTGACGGGAACGCCACCATGTCGGCCCCGTGCCGCCCCGGCTCCAGCGCGACGGCCCCGACGGTGCCCCCCGCATCGACGAGCACCAGGGCACCCATGGCATGCGCCTGGTCCGCGATCTGCCGGACCGGCAGCCGCAGACCGGTGCCTGGCATGGCATCCGGGAGCACCACGGCCCGGGTTCGGTCGGGGAACATCCGCATCCGGTCAAGCATCTCGGCCGTGGATTCGGCCGATTCGACCCGGTCGCTGATCACCTCCACGCCCGCCGACGCCAGGCTGCTGACAGGCCAGCCGACAGCGTCCCCGGCCTCCGCCAGTACCACGGCCCGATCTCCGGGTCGCCAGTCGATGGCGGCCAGCCCCAGAGCCAGGCCGTGGTTGGTGCCCCGAGTGAGCGCGACGGCGTCCAAGTCTGCGGCGAGGATCGCCGCGATGGAGGCGCGCGCCTCGCCGATGCGTTCGAGGGTGTCGGCCGGGTCATGGGGATGGGCGCGACCCATGGTCAGCTCGGCCGCGGCGATCGTCGCCATGGCTCGCGCCGTCTCTGCCGGGAGGGGACCTGCCGCGGCCGTGTTCAGGTAGACGCCCGCGGCGAGCGCGGGGAGCGCCTCGCGGATCGCGGCGAGCCGGGCCGGGTCCGGGGGAAGAGGGGCGACCACGGCCGTATGATACCGGCCATGGTGCAGACCGCCGCCGCTCTCGCCAGCCGAGCCGGATCGTGACGGGGTTCCCCCGGCCCGAGTTGCTGGCCACGCCCGACTGGCTCGCCGAGCAGGCAGGCCGCCCGGATCTTCGGATCGTCGACGTGCGCTGGCGGCCGGACGGATCCGGCGCGCAGGTTCATGCCGTCGGCCACATCCCGGGCGCGGTTCACCTCGACTGGGTCACCGACCTCTCCGAGCGCGAGGGCGGCGGCGTCGTGCAGCTGGCCGGCCCCGAGCATGTCGCCTCGGCACTGGGGCGCCTGGGCATCGGCGACGGGACCAGCGTGGTCCTCTACGACGACACGATGGGGCTGTACGCGAGTCGGGCGTGGTGGTCGCTGCGGGCGTACGGCTTCGATGCGGCCCGGGTGCTGGACGGCGGGTTCGCCGCATGGCAGGCCGCTTTCCGGCCACTCTCCAGCTTCACCGTGCTGCCCGAGCCCGCGACCTTCACGCCACGGGCCAATCCGCGCATCCGGCTGCGTGCAAGCGACATCCGCGAGCTGATCGCCTCGCCCGACGCGATCATCCTGGATGCGCGCGCGCCCGCCGAATACCGCGGCTTCCAGGGCAATACCAGGCAGCTTGGACATATCCCGGGGGCCATCAACGTGCCCGTGGGTGCGATGGTTCGCGGCGGCAGCCAGGTTCTGCGCCAGCCTGCGGAGCTCCGCGAGCAGCTCACGCCGGCCGGGCTGCAGCGCGGCAGACGGATCGTCTGCTATGACGGCTCCGGGATCGCCGGATCGCGTCTGGCCTTCGTGCTCAGCCTGTTGGGCCACGACGATGTCGCGGTCTACGACGGCGGCTGGGCCGACTGGGGCGAACGGCTCGACCTCCCCGTCGAGCGCTAGCTAGCCGGGCCCGGGCTCCGCGTCCGGCTCCGCGTCCGGCTCCGCGTCCGGCTCCGCGGCCGCACCGCTCTCGGCTTCCGCACCGCTGGCGTCGCGCGCGGCGGCCGTGACAAGGTGATCGGTCCCCGATTGCAGGTCGCGATAGAGCCCGCGGATCACCTCCACCGTATCCGCCTGGTCAACCGTCTTGTCGGGGCGCAGTCTCGCAATCCGCGGGAACCGCAGGGTGAAGCCCGACTTGTGGCGGTTGGAGCGGAGGATGGCGTCGAAGGCGACCTCCACCACGACCGTGGGCTCGACGAGGTGGTAGCGACCATGCTTGCTGACCGTGTGGTCCTCGAACCAGCGCGTCATCTCCCCGAGCTCGACGTCGGTCAGGCCGGAGTATGCCTTGCCGATCGTGAGCAGGCGGCCGGAGGCCTCGTCCCGGACGGCAAACGTGTAGTCCGACAGCACGCCGTGGCGCTTGCCGTGGCCCACTTCGACCCCAACCACGACGCAGTCGATGGTGGCCAACGCCTTCTTCATCTTCAGCCAGCCCAGGCCGCGGCGACCGGGTGAGTACGGGCTCAACGGGTCCTTGATCATCAGGCCCTCGTTGCCACGAGCCCGGGCCGCGTCGAACGCCAACTCCAGCGCCGCACTCGAGTCCGCGCTTGCCTGGTGGGAGAGTTGGAACGCGCCACCTTCCTCAAGCTTGGGCAGCTCAAGCATCGTCAGGCGTCGGCGACGCTCCCGGAGCGGCTCGGCCAGCAGCGCGTCCACGTGGCCGCCCCCCGGCGCTGCCAGCCCCAGCACGTCGAATGCCACGTACACCACCGGCACCGCCGCGCGAATCGCCGCGGACGGCTCCTTGCGACCAAGCCGGCCCTGCAGGGCCACGAAGGGCAGGACCGTGCCGTCCCGATGAGCCAGGAGCTCCCCGTCCAGCACCCCATCCCAGGCGAGCACGCTGGCCGCCTCGACGATCTCGGGGTAGCCGCTGCTGATGTCGTGCAACTCGCGACTGAACAGTCGAACCGTCTGGCCGCGCTTGTGCAGCTGGGCCCGGATCCCGTCGTACTTGTCCTCGATCCAGACCGTGGGACCCAGCCGGGAGAGGATCTCCGCGGCGTCCTCCGCCGGCGATGCCAGCATGAACTTGATCGGGTGGAAGATCGTCAGCTCCGCTTCGCCCAGCCGATCCTCGCGGGCGAGCAGGGCGAGCCGGCCGATGTCGCCGACCAGCATGCCGGCCCACTTGACACGATCCAGGTCGCGTCCAAAGGCCTGGGCGAGTGCGGCGTCCACCAGCCCTTCCCGAAGTCCGATCCGGAGGTCCCCCGAGAGCACCTTCACAACGTACTTGGCGGTCAGGGGATCGCACCGCGCGAGGAGCCCGGCGAACACCTCCCCCTTGCGCGCCGGGCCACTCGCCGCTTCGACGGCGGCGTACGTGGCGGCGACCTCCGGGAGTGTGGGTGCTTGAGCGGGATCCGGCGCATGGCCTGCTTGAGCCAGCACATCCATCACCGCGACGCCGAGGTCACTGGACCGGTCGTAGGCCTCGCCCAGCGTCGACCGACTGGCGCCGGCCAGCGCGGTGACCGTCGCGGCGATCGCGGCCCAGCCCAGCCCTGGCGCACGCTGGTCCGTCTCTGCAAAGGGGCGCCCGGTCAGGAAGACCGCTGCGATCGGCAGCTCGTCCGATGACAGCGAGGCGATGTAGTCCGTCAGCAGGCCGGTCTTCTCGGACGTCCGTGATGCCGCCGCGATGCGCTCGGCCAACTCGCTCCAGCGGCGCATGGCGGGGATGGTATACCGTGCCGCGCATGGGCTCCGAACCGTGGTTCCCCGTTCGGCTGACCGGCCAGCATGTGATCCTGCGCCGCCATGCTCCGGCGAATGTCGAAGCCTTTCGGCGCTGGTACGCGGATCCGCGAGTCGCACGTCTGACGCGCTACCAGGACGGTCCCATGCGCCCCATCGAGATCGAGCGCTTCTTCCTCGCGCGTGTCGTGGGCCCGGAATCGCTGGCCATGGCCATTCACCTCAAGGATGACGGGCGGCTCATCGGCACCTGCGCCTTCAGCCAGCTGGACGGCGACAACGGATCCGCCCTCTTCCATATCACGATCGGCGAGATCGACTGTTGGGGACAGGGCCATGGGACAGAGGCGACGCAGCTGATGCTGGCCCATGCCTTCGAGACCCTCCACCTGCATCGCGTGGCGCTCTCGGTGTTCGAATTCAACGAGCGCGCGATCCGTTCGTACCAGCGCTGCGGCTTCCTGATCGAGGGCCGGGCGCGCGAGGCGATCTGGCGCGACGGCCGGCGCTGGGACGAGCTGACGATGAGCATCCTCGGCCACGAGTGGGCCGCTCGCCGCAGCGTGCCGGATGAGCCGGCTGTCTCCCAGGCCTCGGCCTCGACGTCGAGTTCTGGGTCGGCTGCCCGGCCCGCGACCCGCGACATGGACTGACCGTGGCCTCCCACGGACCTGCCGCGGACGCGGCCCGGGCGCGCTTCCGCGAGCGACTGGAAGCGAAGGGGCACGCCGTGGATAACGCCCGCCAGGCAGCAGCGGGCCTGCACGCCGACATTGCCGCCGGTGTGCTTGAGCGGACACCAACCCTCGGGCTGTTCCTGGCCGATCTCGAGCGTTCGCTTGAGCAGGACGAGGGCCAGAAGCTGGGCGGCAAGAGCGCCGAGGCGGCCAGATTCATCCTGCGCGCCATCTCGCGCGAGCTGGACAACGCCTGAGGGGGTCCGCTGGATCCGTCGTCTGACCACCCGAGCGACGCCCCCACGAGGCGCCAACAGCAAGGAGATCCCACGGCCCATGTCGGACCACAAGCCGCCGATCGGCGACTTCCTGCGCTACCCGCGAGGGCGCCTCCTGGCCGTCGTTGACGAGACGGCCGTCGCCGCCGCCGCCGTCGCGGCCCTGGTCGTCGCGGGCTTCGAGCCCGGTCGCATCGAGACCTACCGGGGAACGGCCGCGGCGACGGCCTTCGATGGGACCGGCGCCCAGCACGGGTTCCTGGGCCGGCTCCGCCGGATGGTGGAGTTCCTGATGATGGACCAGGCGCCCGACCTGGCCTGGTACGAGGCGGCCGCGCGCGACGGCCGAACGGTCGTGTCCGTGCGGCCACGGTGCGCCGCCGAGGTGCGTGCCGCGGTCGACGTCATCCGCGCCCAGGGCGGCCACTTCATCAACCACTTCGGCCGCCTGACCACCGAGGAGTTCGACCGCTGGCGTGGCCGGGAGCCCGGGCTGCCCGAGTACCTGAAGCGATGAGCGCTGTCGTGACAGGCATGCCGACCCGCGCCGCCGTGGGGATCACCCTGGAGCACGTGACCAAGCGGTATGGCGCGGCGCCGGGCGCCCGGATCGCGGTCGACGACCTCTCCCTTGAGATTCCTGCCGGCCAGATCTGCGTGCTGGTGGGCCCGTCCGGGTGCGGCAAGACCACCACGCTCAAGATGATCAACCGGCTCATCGCGCCGACCTCGGGTCGCGTGCTGATCGATGGCGTGGACGCCGCCAGCCGCGACCTGACGGACCTGCGGCGGTCGATCGGCTACGTGATCCAGCACGTGGGCCTCTTCCCGCACCTGACGATCGCCGAGAACGTGGCCACGGTGCCGCGTCTGCTCGGCTGGTCGGCCGAGCGCCAGCGGGAGCGGACGGATCAGCTGCTGGCGCTGGTGGGCCTGGATCCGGCCGTGGACCGTGACCGATATCCGGCCCGGCTCTCCGGCGGCGAGCGGCAGCGGGTCGGGGTGGCCCGGGCCCTCGCGGCCGATCCGCCCGTGCTGCTCATGGACGAGCCGTTCGGGGCCGTGGACCCCATCGTCCGGGAGCGGCTGCAGGACGAGTTCCTCCGCCTCCAGAGAGATCTCGCGAGGACGATCGTCTTCGTCACCCACGACATCGACGAGGCGATCAAGGTGGGCGATTGCATCGCCGTGCTCGACGTCGGCGGCCGCCTGGCCCAGTTCGGGAGCCCGGCCGAGATTCTCGCGGCGCCCGCGTCGGATTTCGTGGCCCGGTTTGTGGGGGCGGATCGCGGGCTGAAGCGGCTGTCGTTGAGCCTCATCGGGGACCTGGACACGTTCACCGCACTGGACACCCGGCCGGTCCCGCCGACGGCCCCGATGCTTGACCGAGGCACGTCGCTCAAGGATGCGCTCTCGATCCTGCTCGACGCCGGGGTGCAGGCCGGGGCTGTCGTCAATGACGCCGGGGCGGTCACCGGCCTCGTGACCGTCGACATGATTGCCGCTTCCCTCCGGCGGTCGGCAGCAGGAGCGCCCGATGCTGGTTGATCAGCCGCTGCTCGACCTCGGATGGATTGGCGCACACGCGGGGGACATTGCCCTGCGGACGCTCCAGCACCTGGGCCTCGGCGCCGTGGCGATGGCCGTCGGGTTTGCCGTCGCCTTCGCGCTCACGCTGGTGGCGGTCGGTCGCCCGCGACTCCTCGCGCCGCTGATCACGGGTGCCGGCGTGCTGTACACCATCCCGAGCCTGGCCCTGTTCGCGGCCCTGGTGCCGTTCACCGGCCTCTCGCTGCTGACGGCGGAGATCCCGCTGGTCCTGTACACGCAGCTCGTCCTGATCCGCGGCATCTCGGCCGGGTTCGCTGCTGCCCCGCCGGAGGTGCTCGAGGCCGCCGACGGACTTGGCTACACGCGCCGGCAGCGCTTCCTGGCCGTGGAGCTGCCGATTGCCATCCCGCTGATCGTCGCCGCGGTCCGGCTGGCCTCGGTCTCGACGATCGGGCTGGTCATGGTGGTGACGCTGATCGGCAACAACTTTGGTGGGCTGGGGCTGTTCATCAAGGAGGGGATTGCCAGCTTCTTTCCGACCAAGGTGTACGTCGGCGCCGCGCTCTCCGTGCTGCTCGCACTTGCCTCCGACCTGATGCTCGCCCGGCTGGAGCGCCGGCTCGCGCCGTGGGCCGAGTCGCATCGGGACGTCCAGCCCAGCGCGTCTGCCCCGCTGGCCGGCCTCGGCCCGATCGGGGCGTAGGCTCCGCCATGGACCTCCTCGCCGCCACGATCGCCTGGCTGACCACGGCCGCGCGCTGGCAGGGCCCCGACGGGATCCCGACACGCATGCTTGAGCACCTCGAGATCGCTGTTCCATCGGTGCTTGCCGCGGCGCTGGTGGCGCTGCCGGTCGGGGCATGGATCGGCCACACGGGTCGCTACGCGGCTGCCGCGATCAACGTGGCCAACCTGGGGCGGGCCATCCCGTCCTATGCCGTCCTGGCGATCATCCTGCCGATCTCCCTCCGCCTCAGTCCCGACCTGGGCCTGTCTGTCATCCCCACGTTCACGGCCATGTGGCTGCTGGCGATCCCGCCGATCCTGATTGGCACGTTCGCGGGGATCCGCGCCGTCGACCGCGACCTGGTGGAGGCGGCCCGCGGCCTGGGCCTCACCGAGGTCCAGGTCCTGCGCGAGGTGGAGTTGCCGCTCGCCCTGCCGGTGGTCGCTGGCGGACTCCGGACGGCGGCGGTCCAGGTGATCGCCACCGCGACGCTCGGAGCGGTCGTCGCCTACGGCGGGCTGGGGCGCTACATCATCGACGGCATCGCCCGCAACGAGGACGACCGGCTGATGGCCGGGGTGGTCCTGGTCGCGGGCATGGCGATCACTGCCGAGCTGGCCTTCGCGCTGCTCCAGCGGGCGCTGGTGCCCCGCGGTCTGCGCCGGGTTGCGGCCCCTGCCGAAGCGACCTGACGCGGGGCATCACGGGGTGGAATCGGACCCGCTGCTATAGTCGGGACACTCCTGAGGGTCGCTGCACTCTGGCGGCCGGGAGCGGACGGAGGACGACCCACGATGCGGCTTTCCCGCACGCTGACTCTCGGGGCGTCGCTCATGGTGCTGTTGAGCGCCTGTGCGACGGGAGGGAGCAGCAAGCCCACCATCAAGATCGGCTCGGACGGCTTCTATGAGGCCCAGGTTGTCGCCGAGATGTACGCCCAGGTCCTCGAGAATGCCGGCTACAAGGTCGAGCGCAGCCTTGGCCTCGGTGCCCGCAAGGTCACCTCGCCCGCCATCGAGAGCGCCCAGATCGACCTGAAGCCCGAGTACCTCGGCTCGGGCCTCGGCTACTACGACAAGACGAAGACGACCGGCGACCCGGCGGCCAACGCCAAGGCGCTGGGCGACATCCTCAAGGGAAAGGGCGGCGGCATCTCCGTGCTCGCCTTCTCCCCCGGCCAGGACACGAACGCGTTCGTGGTCCGCAAGGAGACGGCCGACCTCTACAAGCTGGTGAAGATGAGTGACCTGGCCGCCGTGCAGGACAAGCTCACGTGGGGCCTTCCGCCGGAGTGCGAGACCAACCCCCTGTGTGCCGGTGCGCTCAAGGATGCGTACAAGATCACGTTCCCGCCAAAGGGCGTGAAGCTGCTTGGGGCCTGCGGCGCCGAGATCGCGGCCGCCCTGGAGGGCAAGGCCGTCGACATCGGCGAGCTGTGCTCCACCCAGCCCGTGATCTCCGCCTCCACGGTGGGCCTGGTCGCCCTCCAGGACGACAAGGCCACCCAGCCGGCCGAGAACCTCGCACCGATCGTCCGTGACGACTTCCTGGCCAAGCTGTCCGCCGAGGACAGGAAGGCCTTCACGGCACTCCTCGATGGCGTCAGCGCCAAGCTGACCACTGCCGCGCTCCTCAAGATCGGCGTCGCCCACGAGATCGACAAGAAAGACGTCGCCGAGATCGCAAAGTCGTTCCTCAAGGACAACGGGCTTCTCAAGTAGGCCCAAACCCGGCAAACTCCGCCGGTGCGGCGGCCTTGCGCACCGCCCGGCCCTTCAATCAGCCTCTCGGCAGCCATCGAGCGACCCCCCGGCCCCCTCGGGGGTCGCTCGACCCATCTCTGTCTCGTGCGCCGGCCCGGCCGACGCTGCACCAGTCCGGCGGGCCTCGCGGCCCGCTCTTCCCGGAGTTCCAGCCATGCCGCTCTTCGGAAGCCGCCAGCCTGATCGCGATGCCGACCGCATCCCGCCGGGCCAGTACAAGACCGACAAGTTCCCGGTCCTCCACTACGGCTCGGTTCCCAACATGGACCTGGCGACCTGGGACTTCCGCGTCTTCGGCGAGATCGATGCGCCCTTCCGGCTGACGTGGGACGAGTTCAAGGCGCTCCCCCGCAAGACCGTCACGACGGACATCCACTGTGTCACCCGCTGGACCAAGCTCGACACGGTCTGGGAGGGCGTGCCCATCCAGGAGATCCTCGCCCGAGCGGGCGTTCGGCCCTCGGCGATGCACGTGATCGAGCACGCCGAGCAGGGCTACACCACGAACGTGCCGCTGTCCGTTCTCGACGATGACGACGTGCTGCTGGCCGACACCTTCGACGGGCGGCCGCTCGACAAGGAGCACGGCTGGCCGCTCCGCCTGGTGCTGCCCAAGCGCTACTTCTGGAAGAGCGCCAAGTGGATCCGCGGCCTGGAGTTCCTGGATCGGGACCAGCCCGGATTCTGGGAGCGCTACGGCTACAGCAACAACGCGGAGCCCTGGCAGGAAGAGCGCTACAGCGAGTAGTGGCTCGGTGCGCGCTGCCTGACGATCACGCTCCTCAAGCATCTGGTCCCGCCCTGATCGGTCGCACCGCCCGCCTGGGGCTCGGCACGGACGGTACGCTGCGCACATGAGCGGACCAACACTGCGCGTCCTGATCGAGACGGGTTCGAAGCGGACGTTCGCCTGCGCGCTGGACCGGACCGGCCTGGCCCGGTCCGGCAAGACCGAAGCGGAGGCGATCGAGGCCGTGGTCGCCGCTCTGTCTCGGTACGCCTCCGTGGCCGTGGCCGCCGGTCTCGGGTTCCAGACGGGCGCCTCGGCAGCCGATGTCGAGATCGTGGAGCGCGTTCCAGGCAACGCGACCACGGACTTCGGCGCGCCGGGCGTGGTCGGCGAGGCGGACCGCAGGCCCATGACGGCGGCGGAGGCCGGCCGCGAGGCCGCGTTGCTCGAGGCGGCCTGGGCCGTGTTCGACCGCATCGCAGCCGTGGCACCGGAGGAGCTGCGCAAGGGGCCGCGCGGCGGCGGCCGGGACCGATCGACAATCGTGTCCCATGTCGAGGACGCGGAGCGGGCCTACGCGGGCGTGATGGGCATCCCCGGCGCCGGCACGCGGTCGATGCTTGAGTTGCACGGCGCGATGCTTGAGGACATCGGGCGGGCATCGGACGGGAGTCCGCTGGGCGGCAAGCGCTGGCCAACCCGCTACGCGGCCCGGCGAGTCGCCTGGCACGTGCTGGACCACGCCTGGGAGATCGAGGACCGGAGCGACGACGCACCGATCGCTCCAGTGGCCGCGCGGTGAGCGGCGGCGCGGCCGTCGTGGGCCGGGTACGTCGAACGATCGCCTACCTCCGGCTCCGGCCCTTCGACGAGTCCACCGCGGAGGGCCGTTCCGCCGAGCGCTATCGGCGCGCCGCCTGGACCACCCTGGCCGTGGTCGTGGCCCGGGTCCTCGGTGTCGCCGTCTCGCTGATCTCCATCCCGCTGACCATCGGCTACCTGGGCGCCGAACGCTACGGCCTGTGGGTCACCATCAGCTCGATTACCGCCCTGCTCACCTTCGCCGACCTGGGTCTTGGGTATGGCGTCCTGAACGCCATCGCGGCCGCCAAGGGTCGCGACGATCGGGCCGCCGCGACCGTCGCCGTGTCGAGCGCCTCGTACGTGCTCGGCGGGATCGCCCTGCTGATGCTGGCCGCGATCGCCGCGGCGTATGGCGTGGTCCCCTGGGCCGCGCTCTTCAACGTCTCCAGCCCCGTGGCGGTGGCGGAGGCCGGGCCCGCCGTCGCGGTGTTCGTCGCCTGCCTGGCGATCAACCTGCCGCTGGCCCTGGTGGTCCGGATCCAGTACGGGTTCCAGGAGGGATTCGCGACCAACGCCTGGGCCGCCGCCGGGAGCGTCATCACCCTCGGCGCGCTGGTCGCCGCCATCGCCGCGCAGGCCAGCCTGCCGTGGCTGGTCCTTGCGCTCGTCGGCGGACCCGCAGCGGCCACGCTCCTCAACGGGATCGTGCTCTTCGTCCGGACGCACCCGGAGCTGCGGCCCGCGCGGTCGCGCTTCCAGCGGACCGTGGCCCGCGACCTGCTTCGGCTGGGCCTGCTCTTCTCGATCACGCAGCTCGCACTTGGCGTGGCGTACAACTCCGACGTGTTCATCGCGGCCAGGATCCTGGGGCCGGAGGCGGCGGCCCAGTACCAGGTGATGCTCCGCCTCTTCTTCCTGGCCCCGCAGGCGATGAGCCTGATCCTCAACGCGCTGTGGCCGGCCTATGGCGAGGCGATGGCCCGCGGCGACGCGGCCTGGGTGCGGGCCACGTTGGTGCGCTCGACCGCCGTGGCCGGCGGCATGGTGGCGGCTGGCTCGCTGGTGCTCCTGGTCCTCAACCGGCCCATCGTCCATGCCTGGGTGGGCCCGATCTTCGACCCGGACTTCGCCATGGTCGCGGGGATGGCCACCTGGTCGGTGGTGGTGACGGTCATGAACGGCGTCTCGATGCCGCTCAACGCCGCGTCCATGATCCGGTTCCAGGCCGTGGTCGCGGTCGTCATGGCGGTGGTGAGCGTGGCCGCCTCGCTCGCCATGGGGCTCGCCTTCGGCCTGGGCGGGATCATCTGGGGGACCGTGCTGGCGTATGTCGCCTGCAGCGCGGTGCCGTACCTGGTCAACCTCCGGCGCCTGCTGGCACGGATCGAGGCGGGCCAGGCCCCGGCCTCCGTGTCGGGTGGCCAGGCATCCGGTGTCCCGGCGGTCGATGCCCCCGGGGGACCGGCCTAGCCCGACGCCCCGGGTCAGGCCGCCGAGCCGCCCCCGTCGTCCACGATCTCCCAGCCCCGCTCGGCGGCGGCTGCGCGAAGCCCCGTGTCCGGGGAAACGGCAATGGCCCGCGCCGCCAGCAGGAGGAACGGGATGTCCTCGGCGGTGTCCCCGAACGCGGCCACGATCAACGCGCCCGCGGCGTGCGCCCGGAGGCCCGCCGCCTTCTGCTCGCCGCTGGCCACGGCGCTCCCAACCCGGCCGGTCGCGACGCCGTCGCGCAGCTCCAGGGGTGTCGCCAGGGCGAGGTCCGCTCCGATGCGCCGCGCGAAGGCGTCGGCAACGGGCTGGTAGGTGGCGGTGGTCAGGACCAGCTGCGCGCTCGGATCGGCAAGGCGCGCCTCGGCCAGCGCGACGGCCACCAGGTCAAGCACGGCCGTCCGCCGGGCGGGCCACAGGTGATGCTCCACGACCCACTCGCCGGCCACCGCGAGATCGGATTCGTCCAGTCCGCGGAGGAGTCCCGCCAGGTCGCGAACCCAGCGGGCCCGGAAGGCCTCCTTCTGGTCCAGGCCCAGGCGGTATGCGATCACCAGCGGGAGGCGGACCCAGGCGAACCGGCGGACTGCGCAGGACGGTCGGTGCACGCGCAGCCAGGCGCTCAAGCGCGCCATGTCTCGGCGCGCTTGAGCGTGCCGTCCAGGTCCGTGGCGACGATCGAGCCGGGCATGAAGACGGATATGACGCTCAGCCCAGCTCCGCGATCTCGGCAAGCTGGTCCGCCGCCGCGTCCTCGGGGGTCGTGGCGGCCGGTCGTGCCGAGACCATCACTAGCACGCTCGCCGCGATGACCAGCGCCATCCCGCCCAACTCCAGCGCGCCCAGCGCCTCGCCCAGGATGAGGAGCCCGGCGATGGCCGCGACCGCCGGGTCCAGGCTGAGCAGGATGCCGAAGACCCGCGTGTCGATCCGGCGCAGCGCCAGCAGCTCCAGGGAATAGGGCACCACCGACGAGAGGATCGCCACGGCCGCGCCGGCCAGAGCCTGCCCACCACTGACGGGCGTTCCCAGCGCGGCCACCGCCGCGAACGGCGTGATCAGGCCGGCGGCGATGACCATCGCGACCGCCAGCCCGTCCAGCTGGCGCCAGAGCCGGCCTACCGACCGGGTGGCGAGGATGTACCCCGCCCAGCACGCACCGGCGATGGCCGCGAGGAGCAGGCCCAGCCCGTCGAGCGACGACCAGTCCGTGCCGATCACCCCCGAGACCGCCACGACCCCCAGCAGGGCGAGCGCGACCGCGCCGAAGTCGCGTGGTCGGCGCGAGATGACTGCCGCCAGGCCCAGCGGCCCCAGGAACTCGATCGTCACCACGACGCCGATGGGGAGCCGGGCGACGGCGCTGTAGAAGCTGAGGTTCATCACCGCCAGGCTGAGGCCCAGGAGCGCGGCCGCGGCCCAGGCCTTGCTTGAGCGGTTCCGCAGCGAGGGGCGCGCGAGGAGCACCAGGACCAGCGCCGCGACATCCAGCCGCAGCGCGACCGTGATGAGCGCACCCAGCTGGCGGACGATGGCCGCCGCGAGGGCCCCGCCGAACTGGACGGAGAGGATCCCGGCGAGCACGAGCACCGGGGCCGGCACGCCGCCCAGCCACGTCCCCATCCGCGATCTCGCCTCCCGCATCGCGCCATGATGGGGTGATCGGCACACGTTTGTCCGCCCCGGCAGCGTGGGCGACAATGCGTGCATGCAAGTCGAAATCTGGTCCGACGTGGTCTGTCCGTGGTGCTACATCGGCAAGCGCCGGTTTGAGCGGGCCCTCTCCCAGTTCGATGGCGCCGCGGACGTCGAGGTCACCTGGCGGAGCTACCAGCTCAACCCCGCACAGCCCAAGGGCGACCCCGAGCACCACGACGAGTACCTGGCCCGGAAGATGGGAACGAGCATCGCGCAGGTCCACCAGATGAATGAGCGCCTCGTCTCGCTGGCGGCGGCCGAAGGGCTGGACTACCACTTCGAGACGTACCGGGTCATCAACACGTTCGATGCCCACCGCGTCATGCACCTGGCGCGCCGCCACGGCCTGGGCTCCGAGGCCCACGAGCGCCTGCTCCGCGCGCAGCTGGTCGAGGGCGAGCTGCTGGAAGACGTCGACACGCTGGCTCGCCTGATTGCCGAGATCGGCGTCCCGGAGGACGAGACGCGCACCGTGCTCAGCGGCACCCTGTTCGCCGACGACGTCAACGCCGAGATCCGGGAGGCCGCGATGCTGGGCTGCACCGGCGTGCCCTTCTTCGTCTTCGACCGCCGGTTCGGCGTCTCCGGCGCGCAGGGCTCGGACGTGTTCGCCCAGGTCCTGGCCAAATCGCGCGAGGCTGAAGCGGACGCAACCACCCGGGGCCGCGCCGGGGCATGAAGTACCGCACCACCCTCATGCAGTTCGGACCGAACAACACCGGCGTCCCCGTGCCCGAAGAGGTGCTGGCCAGCTTCGGCCGTGGCCGGCGCGTCAAGGTGCGGGCGACCGTCAACGGCTACACCTACCGCACCTCCGCGGCGCCGTATGACGGGCTGATCCTCATGCCGTTCAACGCGGAGCACCGGGAAGCTACCGGCCTGCGCGGCGGCGAGGAGATCGAGGTGGAGCTGGTCGCGGATGACGAACCGCGCAGCGTGGAGGTGCCTGACGACCTGGCAGCCGCGCTGGCAGGGGAGCCGGAGGCACAGGCGTTCTTCGACGGCCTGTCCTACACCCACCGGCGCTCGTTCACGCTCTGGATCGAATCGGCCAGGAAGGCCGAGACGCGCACGGCGCGCGTCGAGAAGGCGGTCATCCAGCTCCGGGAGCGCCAGACCCGCTGATGATGCCGGATTTGGAGCGCCCCATCCCTGTCCTCCGCCTGGCCACCGAGGCCGACGGGGAGACGATCGACGCCCTGATGAAGGCTTCGACCCGCGAGCTCTTCCCCGCGTTCTACGACGCCCGCCAGACCGCGTCGGCCGTCGTCCACATCGCCCACCTCGATCACCTCCTGGTCGCGGACCGGACGTACTTCGTCGTGGATGCCGGCGGCGAGGTGGTGGCGTGCGGCGGCTGGAGCCGACGCGACAAGCTCTTCAGCGGGGCAGCCGACCAGGAGGGCAAGGCCCGGCTCCTGGACCCGGCCACGGAGGCCGCCCGTGTCCGCGCGATGTTCGTCCGCTCGGACTGGACGCGGCGGGGGCTGGGCACCCGGATCCTGGATGCGTGCGAGGCGGCCGCCCGGGCCGAGGGCTTCACGAGCCTGTCGCTCATGGCGACGCTCCCCGGCTACCAGCTCTACGCCCGCTACGGCTACCACGAGGTGGAGCGGGTCCTCAACGCGATGCCCGACGGCATCGAGCTGGAGCTGGTGCGCATGGACAAGCCAATCACGCGCGCCTGACGTCGATCGCGCCACACGCAAACCATCCGAACCGTCCCGTCAGCGCCCCCCAAGCCAGCACCCGGAGGACGCCGTGGATCCACGCAAGGCACGCCGCATCGCGGCCATCGCGCTCGTGGCCGGGGTGGTCGCGGATCTCCTGTACGACCGAATCGGCATGGGGATCAACGTCCCGCTGGGCGTCGCCGGCGGGCTGATCGTGGTCTGGCTGGTCCGGCCAGGACGGCTCATTGACCGGCTGGACTGGTGGATTCCGGTCGTGGCGATGCTCGCGGCGGCGGGGCTCGCGATCCGGGCAGACGCGCCAGTGGTGCTGGTGGACTCGGCGCTGGCGGCGGCCGGGCTGGTCGCCTGGGCGCTGGCCGTCTCCGTCGGAGGGCTGACGCACCGGAGCGCGGCCGTGGTCATGGCCCTGGGGGCGGAGGCGTGGGTCATCATCGGGCTGGGCGCGGCCGTGGTGCTGGATCGTGCCGCCCGGCAGCCACCCGATGCATCGGGGGCGGCGTCGTGGCGGCGCGCGCTCCCCGTGGTCCGAGGGCTCCTGATCGCCGTGCCGGTGCTGGCCATCTTCGCCGGCCTGCTGGGCTCGGCGGACGCGGCCTTCGCCGGCATCATCGATGGGCTCCTCTCGCTCGGGATCAACGTGGACGAGGTGGTTCGCCGGGGCATCGTCGTCGCCATCGTGGCGTGGCCGACCGCGGGCGGGCTGGCGGTGGCGGCCGGCGCCTTCCCGTCGGTGTTCACGTCGCTGGTCCGGGCCCTGGTTCCACCGCCCGCCGAGGCGCCACAGGTCGTGCCTGCCGGCTGGGCCGCTCCGGCTCCCGTCCCAGTCCAGGTGCGACTGCCGGGTGCGGCCTCGACTGAGGCCCTGACCGTCCTCGTGGCCGTCGAGGTCCTGTTTGCCGCATTCGTGGTCGTGCAGGTGGCGTATCTCTTCGGCGGCTTCGCGACGATGACGCGGGCCGGGCTGACCTACAGCGAGTACGCCCGGGCCGGCTTCTTCCAGCTTGTCGCGGTGGTCGCGGGTGCCGGCCTCCTGCTGCTCGCCGGGCACGCGCTGGCGGGGCGGGCGAAGGCCTTCCTGCCCGTGGCGGTGGGGCTGGTGGTGCTGACCGGCGTGATCCTCGCCTCGGCCGCAGTCCGGCTGGGGCTCTACCAGCAGGCCTACGGCTGGTCCGAGCTCCGCTTCTACGTGGCGGCCACGATCGGCTGGCTGGGGATCTGCCTGTTAATCGCGCTGGTGCTGGTCATTCGGCGCGAGGCCGGCTGGCTGCTCCACGGGGTGGCCGCGGCCGCGATCGCGGTGGCGCTCCTGGTCACGGCGCTTGGGCCGCAGTCGTTCATCGCCGGGCAGAACGTGGCCCGCGCCCTCGACCCATCGCTGGTGCCGGCGGGCGGGAAGGCAGGCCTGGACGTCGACTACCTCGCCGACCTCGGTGATGGCGCGATCCCGGTGCTTGTCGACGCCTTGCCGCGGCTCGCACCGGCCGACCAGGCGAGGCTGCGGGACTTGCTCCAGGCTCGACGTGAGCGGCTGGACTCGGAGCTGGCGATCCAGCCGTGGCCGGCCTGGAACCTGGAGCGCGAGCGGGCGCGCGAGGGGCTGCGGGGCCTGCCGGCCTCCTAGCTGGCGGGTCGCCTCGAGCGGTCAAGCATTCGGGCCTCGCGCAGTCTGTCCGCGCCGCGCTCCTCGCCAACGCCGAACGCCACGCGGCCTGACCCACGGACGCTTACCCGTCGAGGCGGAGCGAGGCCCGGGCATCGTGCAACCCGATGGCGTCGGCGACGGTGACCGGGTCGGGGAGGTGACCGGCCTCCGGGCCGGCGCACATCCGGAGCACCGACCCGGATTCGTCGATCAGCAGCAGGGCCACCCCGTCGGCGGCAAACCGGACCAGGGAGCCCGGCGTCCCCGGCGCGGACGTCAGCCGGTCCAGCGTTGTCCGCCGCCAGCGCGACGCCGGGTCGGCGAGGACGCGGGCGTCCGCCGGCAGGTCGCGGCGCCATTCGGCCGCCGGGCCCGGATCGTCGGCCACGACCACCGCGGCCGTGGCTCCGGCCCCGGCAAACCCCTCGCGGTGGGCCAGCAGGCGTTTGGCGTAGCCCAGGCACGGAAGGCAGCCGCCGCCATGAGCGAGGAGCACGATGGCGAGGTGGCCCGCCGGGCCGGTTGCCCAGTGGGACGGCACACCCGGTCCCGAGCCGGCGGGGGTCGCCTCCCCGTCGGCGGACACGCTGACGAGTCCCCCTGGGGTGATCGACCAGGCGCGATCGGTATTGGCGTCGGGGGACTGGGCGGCGCCGATGTCGTCGTCCCCGCCCAGGTCGGAGTCAGCCGACATCGGCATCGACAGACTGGGTCGCTCGATCGGCAGCCCGGGCCAGGTAAGGCGCGCCAGCCGGTCTACCGTGGCCAGGTCTGGTTCGGCCGCGACCTCCTCCTCGACGCCCACCACGACGGTGGGGGTGATCCGGTTCCCGCCGTGCAGGCCTCGGACGTAGGCGTCAGCGGCGGGGTCTTCCTCCGGGTCCACGTAGACGAACGGGACGTTGAGCGCCTGCAGCCGGGCCCGCGTGATCGCGGTGTCCTCGCACCATGGCACGCCGAAGACGGTGAGGCGGGGCAGTCGGTCCGCGTCGAGGGGGTCGCTGGGACGCTGGTGCACGGCGGGCTCCTGGGCTTGCTGCGGGACTGCTGGGCCGCGCGGGCTGAGCCGAGATCTAGGTCGTGGCCTCGCCGTCGAGCCGGCGAAGGTAGGTGCCCACCGCCTCCAGGACCGCGCCACGGATCTGGGGCGACGCGGCAACCAACTCGTGGAATCGCTGGTGCTGCATCGTCAGGAGCAACGTCTCCGTCTCGGCGATGGCCGACGCCGTCCGCGGGCCGCCGTCGAGGAGGGCGATCTCACCGAAGAACGCGCCCGGGCCCAGCATGTTGACGGTCCTGCCGCCGCGCTCCACGCGCACGCTGCCGCTCACGAGGATGAAGAACCATGTCTCGACTCGTCCCTCGTGGGTGATCGCGGTCCCGGGCAGGACCTGGATCTCCTCGATGGCGCCGTCGATGGCAGCCAGCCCCTCGTCGTCGATGCCGGCGAAGAGCGGCACCTGGCGGAGCAGGTCGAGCCGGGAGTGCATGAAGGGGATCCTCCGAAGGTGCGCCCGGTCGGCCCAGGCTCAGGCCAGAGGATAGGGCCCTCCCTGTCTTCGCGCGGCGTTCAGGCCGCCAGCGCCTGGTGAACTGTCGCTGGCTTGGTCGGCGTCGCCGGCGCGGCAACGGCGGTCTGAGGGTAGGATGGCGGCCTGATGAGCGGCCTTGATCACATCCCGAATGGCGTCCGGGGCGCCCACCCGGTGCCAGCAACCACCGCCTCCGACTCGGCCGGCCAGGCAGCCGCGGCCGCGGTCGAGCAGCCGGTCTTGGCCAATCCCCAGCGGATGCCGTCCATCTACCTTGGGCATGGCGCGCCGCCGCTCCTCGAGGACCCGCTCTGGATGGGCGAGCTGGGCGGTTGGGCCGCATCCATGCCGCGACCCAGCCAGATCCTGATCGTCAGCGCCCACTGGCAGACCGCTCCGATGGCGCTGTCGGCCACCCGTCCGGTCCCGCTGGTCTACGACTTCTACGGCTTCCCGCAGCACTACTACGAGATGACGTACGACGCGCCTGGCGCTCCCGACCTGGCCGCCTCCATCAAGGGGCTGATGCCAGCCACCGAGCCGGTGATGGAGCGCGAGCCCCGCGGCCTGGACCACGGGGCGTGGGTGCCGCTCAAGGCGATGTACCCGGATGCGGACATCCCGGTGCTCCAGATGTCGATGCCCGACCTGGATCCCGAGCATCTGTTCGAGGTGGGACGCCGGCTGGCCCCGCTCCGCGACGAGGGCGTGCTGATCGTGGGCAGCGGCTTCATGACGCACGGGCTGCCGTACGTCCACGAGTACATGATGGGCCGGCCGGGCGCGCCGCAGTGGTCACGCGACTTCGACGCGTGGGTCACGGAGGCGCTCAATCGCGGGGACCTTGACTCGCTCTTTGCCTTCCGCGAGAAGGCACCGGGGATGCCCTACGCGCATCCCACCGTGGAGCATTTCGCGCCGCTCTTCGTGACGCTGGGCGCGGCGGCCAAGGCGGATGAGCGACCGGACTACGCGATCGAGGGCTTCTTCTACGGCCTGTCGAAGCGGAGCTTCCAGGCCCACTGAGGCGGGGCAGCCCTGCCGATGGAGCTAGGCGCCTGCCGCCACGGCCGCCGGCGGTGTGAGCAGCTTCCGGACCGATTCCGAGCGGATCTCCCCACTCAGCGTGATGACCACCGGGTTGGCGATGTCGTCCGCCGTGTCCAGGTTCAGCGCGCCGTCCTTCACCAGGTGGAGGAGGAGTGACGACAGGTTGCGCGCGTAGAACGCGGATGACCCAATCGGCATGCTGGCGGGCAGGTTCTCCGGCGCCAGGATGGTCACGAGGTTGTCGGTGACGATGGTCTCGCCAGCCTCTGAGGCCTCGCAGTTGCCGCCCAGCGCCGATGCGGCCATGTCCACGATCACGGAGCCGGGCCGCATCTTGGCGACCGCCTCCCTGGTGACGAGGACGGGCGGCTTGCGGCCGGGGACCTGGGCCGTGGTGATGACGATGTCCATGGCGCCGATGACCTCGTTGAGCTCCGCCTGCTGCGAGGCACGCTCCTCACCGGTCAGCTCGCGGGCATAGCCCCCAGAGCCGGTGGCGTCGATCTGCGTCTTGAGCGTCACGAACTGCGCGCCCAGCGACTGGGCCTGCTCGCGCGTCTCCGGGCGGACGTCATAGGCCCGGACTACCGCACCCAGGCGCCGTGCCGTGCCAATGGCCTGGAGCCCGGCCACGCCGATGCCCAGGACCAGCACGTTCGCGGGCTTGGCCGTCCCCGCCGCCGTGGTCAGCAGCGGGAAGTAGCGGCCGAACGCGTTGGCCGCCTGGAGCACGGCCTTGTAGCCGCCGACATTGGCCTGCGACGACAGCGCGTCCATTGACTGCGCACGCGAGAGCATCCGCGGGATGGCGTCCAGGCTGATCGCCGTCACGCCCTGCGCCGCGAGGGTGGCCATCAGCCCCGGATCCAGCAGCGGCTGGAGCAGGCCCATGACCGCCTGGCCGGAGCGCAACCGCGCCGCCTCCTCCGGGTTGGGCTTCTGGACCCGGGCGATCAGGTCCGACTCGGCGTAGAGCGCCTCCGTCGACACGATGCGCCCGCCGGCATCGGCGAACGCGGAATCAGGGATGAGGGCGCCGAGCCCGGCCCCGGTCTCGACGAGGACCTCGAGGCCCGCGGCGATGAGCTTGCCGAGTGCGTCGGGCACCAGCGCGACGCGCCGCTCACCGTGGGCGGTCTCTCGGACGACTCCGATGTTCATCGACATGTCACCTGTCTGGGCGACGACCGGGGGCGGAGGTGCGGGCGCTGCGCCTCGCTCGCCCGGCCGTCGGCGCCCGCGGAACGCGAGTTTCGTAACGACGCTGCAAGGATACCCGGCCGGGTCATGTGCTGTCGGGCCGGGTCGGGTCGCGCTGCCGGGCCGGTTCGCTCGAGCGGCCGATCAGGCCGGCCAGGCCGGCGCGACGGGATCCGGAAGCTTGAGCTCGAGGATCTCCGGCGGCCCGGACCGCACGGCCAGCAGGGTCTGGAGGAGCCGCGGCCCATCCTCAACGGGGACCATCCCGGCGAGGCGCAGGTACATGGGGCGGTCGCCGTTGAGCCGGAGCGTGGGCACCCCGAAGATCTCGTACTCCGAGCGTGCGAGGCGGAAGTCGGCCTGGATGCTGGCCCTGGCGGCGGCGCTCTCGGCCGGATCCGCGATGGCGGCCCGCAGCCGTCCCTCGGCAACGCCGCTCATCCGGCCCGCCACCTCCACCACGTCGATGTCCGAGATGTCCTTCCCGAAGTCGAACTTGGCCATGTACAGCGAAAGGCGGAAGTCGCGCGCGACCTGGGCGGGTTCGCTCGCCTCCACGATCGCCATGGCCATGAACGGCAGGAGCGGCCGCTTCTCGGGGATGTCCTTCCAGTGGCGGTAGTCCAGCGGCTGATCCCAGAGTCGCCAGTCCATCCCGGTGGCATCGCGGTTGACCTGCTCGATGGCAAACAGGTGGTGGCGCACGGTCACGTGCTCCGGGCCAAGGTCGTCCAGCCACGCAACGACCCGGTACGAGTACTGGCAGTGGAAGTCGACGAAGGCTTCCACGACGATGGCTGCCCCGGCGGGGGCCGGATCGGTGGCGGCGGCCAAGGCGGCATGGGTGGCCACGGCGGGCGGGTCCAGTGGGTCAGGCACCATCGGACGGTAGCACGGGCGCGCTGCGCCTCCTTACCCCGGCATCAGGTCCCGCGCCAGCGCGTCGAGCGCGGCGACCGGATCGGCCGCCCGCACCCGGCGCTCATCGCCGGCCGGGCCGATGGCCACGGCGACCCAGTCGTCGGAGCGCTCCTCCTCGCCGAGGCCGGTGGATGCGCACTGGAGGCTGTTGAGCTGCCAGCCAGGCGGGAGTTGCGCCTGCGCGTCCCTCCAGGCGCCGGCCAGGTCGAGTTCGCCGTCCATCAGGCCGGGTGGAACGCCGCCGAGGCGAGGACCGCCAGCGTCACGATGTACACGTGCGGCAGGATGCTCCACAGGATGGATCCCGTCCGCCAGTTGACCCAGCCGTAGACCAGCCCGCCGAAGAGCGTGGAGAGCAGCTCGATCTCGGGCTTGTTCAGGTGGCTGAACACGAACGGGAGCTGCGCCACCACCATGCCCAGCGGCCCCATGGTGCGCAGGAGCGTGAACATCAGGAAGCCGCGGAAGATGAACTCGGACGGCACAAGGTCGATCAGCGAGGTCAGCGCGACGTCGGCCGGCCGCGCGGTGCTGGGCGCGTAGAAGGCGGCAAAGCCCGGGTCCTGCGTGAGCAGCACCACCACCGGCGTCATCAGCGCGATGCCCACCAGCGACATCCCAAGGCCCCAGCGCCAGTCGCCCAGGCGCAGCCCGTACCGGCCTGGCCGGTCACGGAACACGAAGAGCACCACCAGGAGGGGCACCAACCCAAACAGGATCCCGCGCTCCAGCGCCTGGTATCGGATGGCGCCCGCGGCCAGGTTGAGGTCGAGGATGGGCCGCGGGATGGCGGTTCGGGAGTAGTCGAACAGCTCGACGAACGTCGCGACGAAGATCGCGGTGGTGGCCCGGAGGGGCAGGTCCAGCCCCATGACGCGCACGGTTCGGGCGTCCGCTGGCGCGCCCGGGTAGGCCGGCGAGCCCACGAAGGCGGCCCGGAACCGGGCGAGGCGCCCGTGCGGCCTCTCGGCTGGCCCGAATCCCGTGGCGAAATCGTTGCTCACCATCTCAGTGCGTGTCGAAGACCGCCTGGTAGGCCTTGACCGCTCGAGCAGTGGCCTCCATCTCGGCGGCGGTGGGGTTGGCCGGATCCTTCGCGACCGGCAGCGCGCCGAACCGCAGCAGGCAGGCCATGAGCAGCAGGCGCGCCTTGGTGGCGGTCAGGTTGGCGCCCGCGATCCCGAACGGGATGCGCGCGAAGACGTAGCCCTCGGCGTTCCCGCGGCTGACCTTGACGACCGGCATCCCGGAGAAGATCGCCAGGCGGATCGCCGCGTCCCGCGACGGGCCCACGTGCGCGTACGGCACGGAGGCCTCCGCCACGAAGCCGGCCAGCGGGGCGTGCTCCAGGTTGTGCGCCATCCGGCTCATCAGCTCGATCTCCGCGGCGGGGTCCGTGGAGCCCTCGTCGTACCGGGCGTGCTTGAAGATGGTGACCTTGGGGATGGCGGACTCCAGGAGGTCGCCATTGGCGTCCCGGACCGGGACGTCCACCGCCTCGGGGCCGCCGTCCGTGCCGCACCGTGCGCCCCGGACTGCTGCCGGGATCAGGTCCAGGCGAACGGCCGAGGTGTACGTGTGGCGGCGATTGGGCCGGTAGGTCAGGACGGCCGGGCCGGGCTTGCCCATGGTGCCCACCACGCCGCCGTGCCCGCCGGTGACGATGTAGCCGCCGGGCCGGTCGTCGCCCTTCTGGACCTCGCGGGCGCTGATGATCATCTCGTCGATGGTGGTGACCACGCCCACGCTGTCGCGGCCGGCCTCGTCCTGCCAGATCCCCGACACGATGTACTCGGCGGCGTCGACGACGTTCTTGTGGCCGCTGATGTCGATGTGCCCGGCGATCCCCACGATGGGCCGGTCGGTGGGGATCAGCAGGTTGAGCCAGTACGACGTCTCCTCGACGTGCGGGCTCCCCTCCAGCCAGATCCCGCCCGCGTACGCGCCGGATGCCAGCGCCCGCGCCACCTGATTGGTCAGGATCGCGAGGCGGCCGGGGCCCGGCTCGCGGCGATGAGCTGCCGGCCGGTAGGGCCAGAAGTCGTCGCCCAGCGTCTCGGGCTCGATGTCGCCCTCGCCGACGTCGGTTCGCCGCTCGGCCGGGAGGCCCTTCCGGTAGCCACCCGATGGGGCGGCCCGGTAGAAGTCGTAGTCGGCCTTGCTGGCCAGCTGGCCCACGGCCCCGTCGTCGTCCATGTCGAACCGGTCGATCTCCTCGAACAGCCGGCTGGCGTCGGGGTAGAACGGGAAGCGGGTTTGCTCCACGGGGGCGCCGAACCAGGCGGCATCGCCATCCCACGGGCTGCCGTCGGCCTGGCGGGCCATGTACGGGAGCGGGTAGAGGCCGTCCTCGGGGCGGAGCTCCATCTCGAAGACCGGCTTGTCCACCGGCGAGGTGCGCTCCGGGTGAAAGCTGCCGTCCGGGGCGAGGTAGCCGTCGGGCGGGGCGTACAGCTCCGCCATGTCGGATTCCATGGGGTGGGCGGAGAACTGCTCCACGTAGACCTTGACGGGGGCGGCCAGGCGCTGCGGGCGGAGCGGCTCGTAGCGGATGGGGCGGCCGTCGCGGCCCACCACGCGCTCCAGCCCGTACTTCTCGGCGGCCTTGAGCCCGGTGACCAGCGGCATGCTGTTCAGGACGGTCGCGGTGGGGCCGGCGAAGACCGCGATCCTGGGCCTGGGCCCCGTGGGCTGGGCTGGCGTGCGACGAACCGGCATAGCGGCCTCCCTGCGCTGACGTTCGGGCGATCGGGCTTCGATCATAGGGGCCGACCGAAGCCGGCGGGTGATCCTGCCGGTCGGGCTAGAATGGGGCTCAGACCCCGTCCAACCCCGCGCTCAGGCGCCAATCAGCGGCAGGAACACCGATGGCCCGAACCACCTACCAGCACAACCGGATCACCGCCTTCGAGATCGACGGCCGGCCGGTCTCCACCTCATCGGCCGAGCTGGCCCGGATCAGCACGCTCGACAGCGACGACGAGGTCATCAACCTCGAGTGGGAGGTGGCGGGCAAGAGCCAGGAGGAGATCCCCGACGGGGTCCACGCCTTCGCCATGACGATCAACGGCCAGCGCCACGTCCAGCGCGGGGTCTTCCGCGAGACGCACGCGGATGGCTGGTGGGTGTTCAAGATCATCGGGCTGGACACGCTCAAACCCAACATCTGAGCGGCGCCCAGGCGGGGCTCAGGCGGCGCCCGGCGACGGGCCGGCAGGCCCGCAGGCCGCCCGGGCGGCGACGGGCCGGCAGGCCGCCCGAGCCGGCCCCTGGGCGTGGCCCGAATGTTCTGCTGCAGGACAACCGGACGAGCCGGGCACCCGTCCGGCGTCGCAGACGGGGCCTGAGCGCCCGATTCGGCGGTCGCGACCGTCCGGGGTCGGCCACGGGGGCGGTTGACGTTCGAAATCCGGCTCCTTCAGACTCGCCGACCCCCGGCCGAGGTGTCTTCGGTTGCCAACCAGGCCGCTCCCTCGCGCGGCTGTCCTCCACGGGAACATCGTCCGGTCGGAAGGCCCGATAGCCCCGGCGGACCGAAGCTCGGCGGGCCTGATCGCGGCCGTCGGCGATGGTCGACGGGGGTCTGGTCTCAGGGGTTGACGCAGGCCTTGAGCATCGAGACCAGCGCCGCCGCGGAGTGCCCGGGCGACACGCGGATTCGTGGCGCCACCAGGCGATTGGCCGGGTACTCCACACAGTCGTCGACCGTGGTGGTGGCGAACGTGATCCCGGCGTCAGCGGCGGCCTTGACGGCGGTGCTGTTCACGGAGCCGTAGGGGTAGGCGAGCGTCGTGGGCCTGACCCCCGTCAAGCGGGCGATCGTATCGCTGGCGCCGCTGACCTGCGAGAAGGCATTCGCGTACGACTGGGCCGAGAGGTCCACGTGCTGGCGAGTGTGGTTGGCGACCTCCATGCCCGCGGCGTGGAGCGCCCGGACCATGTCGGACGACAGGAACGGGGCGATGTCGATCCGGTCCGTGATGATGTAGAAGGTGCCGACGAAGCCGTAGCGCTGGAGGATGGGCATAGCGTTCTGCCAGCCGTCCGCATAGCCGTCATCGAACGTGACCACGACGGTCCTGGGCGCCGGCTTGGTGCCCGCAGTCAGTGCCGCCGACAGCTGGGCCGCCGTGATCGTGGTCCAGCCCGCGTCCTTGAGCGCATGCATATGGGCGTCGAACAGGGTCGGCGAGACCACCAGCCCGGCCAGGGCGTCGGGCGGCGCAGGTGCGGTAATGAGGTGGTACATCAGCACCGGCACGTGCCAGGCGCCGGGCGGGATCGGCGCGCCGGCTTTGGGCGTCGGGGCCGGGGTGGGCGTGGGCGATGGCACCGGCGTGGGCGGCGGATCAGGCGGGTCCGTGGCGAGCCACGCGATGTTGGCAGTGTTGAGCTGGCTGGCCGGCATGACCCATGGGCCGCCCGCCGCCATGGCGAGCGTCGGGTCGCCATGGCGGGCATCGGAGTCGCCGGGCAGGGCGCCGAGCCCGGTCGCGGGGAGCGATCGGCTGGGCTGGGCCGGGTCCGATGGTGCGCTGGCGGGTGTGGCGGCGGCACAGGCGGCGGTCAGCATCAGGGTCAGCGCCCAGGCGCTGGCGCGGCGCAGGGACGCCCCGGGGCGTCCCTGCGCGCTACGGCGCTCGTGCGCCCGATCGATCGTCGGATCCGCCCGCGCGGCCCGCCGGGACCTCATCCCTGGATGAACCTCCATTCGCTGCCCACACGGGCTCGCGGATCGTATCCCGATGTGGGAGCCCGTGTCTGGAGCGGGCCTTCAGGGGCTGGTGCGCGGGGTCGGGGCCCCCACGCTGAAGTCGGCGGCGTTGTTGTTCGTGTCCAGGTACGGCGAGCTGCGCCGGATCGACTGGGTCGCGCTGCCGCCCGGCGCTACCCCGGTCTCGTAGCAGTTGCCGGCCGTGGAGAAGAAGCCGACGAGGTCGACGATTCCCGGCCCCGCGCAGCCGGCCAGCTTCGCGATGCCGCTGACCAGGGCGACGGCCGCGCCTCCGGAGGTGCTGAGGTTCCAGGACTTGTCCTGGGGTGTGGTCGCGTACGGCGTCGGCAGCGCGCCACCGTTCGAGGTTCCGTCGTTGTAGGCCCTGACCAGGTAGAAGCCGCCCGCCGGGACACTCACGTTCGGGAGCGCGAATGGGGTTTGCCAGACGCCCGCCTTGTCGTGCTGCAGGGAGAGGCCATTCAGGCTGACCGCTGAGGTGCCGGTGTTCGCAAGGACGATGAAGTCGCTGGCATAGGCCGCCCCGGTCTTTCCTCCACCGGGATACACCTCGGCGATCACCAGCTTGCCGATGGTCGGCGTCGGCGTGGCTACGGGCGTCGGCGTGGGGTTGGCCACGGGCGTCGGGGTCGGCGTCGGCGTGGGCGTTGGGGTCGGCGCCGGCGTGGGCGTTGGGGTCGGGCCGGGGAGCCGCAGCTTCCACCGCGCGACGAAGAAGTTGGCGATCCACGGGATGATCGATGCGTCGTAGCTGGTCGGCGTGTGGCCGGCTCCCGAGATGAGGTGCAGCTCCGACGTGCCGTTGGCGGCCCTGATCGCCGCGTCCAGGTCCCGCGCATTCTGCGAATTGATCGTCGTATCGGCCGTGCCGTGGACGATCAACGTCGGCATGATCTGTGTCGATCGGGCCGCGGTCAGGTAGGGGTACGACCAGCCGCGCATCGGGATCTCGGGCGCGCCCCACAGGGTGGCGTTGGCGACCATCCCGGACCTGTCCCAGGCCGAGGCCAGGGTGGTGTCCGGGGCGTACACGGCGTCCGGGTCTGGCCCGGGGAACTGGCTCACGGTCTGGGTGATCCGGCCTCCAGCCGAGCCGCCGGCGACAAAGATCAGGTTCGGGTCGATCCGGTAGGTGGCCGCGTTGGCGCGGATCCAGTCCAGCGCGGAGCGCGCATCGCGGGTGGCGTCCTGCAGCGCGGCCCACTCCGGCGTCCCGGCCACGTCCGCATCGGCATGCCCGTCGCCGGTCCTGAACCGGCGGCGGTACTCGATCGAGATCGACACGTAGCCGCGGCGCGCGAACTCCTTGGCGTAGTTGACGATGTAGCTCTGGGTCTTGGTCGTGTCCTGGCGGAACCCGCCGCCGTGGATCCAGACGATGACCGGCCGGCCCGTCGTGAGGTCGCCGCTTGGCTGGTAGATGTCGAGGCCCAGGGTCACGGTGGTGTGACCGGTGGAGGGGTACGTCGTCTGCTCGACGCTCGCGTAGGCGACGTTGCTGGTGACCGTCGTGGTGCTGAACCGCTTGACGAGGAAGTCGTCCGGGTTCAGCGCCGCGCCCCGGGCGCCGCCTGGTGGGAGGCTCAGCAGGCCGGCCAGGCAGAGCAGCAGTGCGGCAGACAGGGACCGACCGGAGGACGCCCCCCTGCGCGTCACGGCAGGACGAGGCCCGTCTTGCTCCACCAGCTCTGATACTCGTACGTCGCGGTCAGGGGATCCGCGCCCGGGGCGCGGACGGCCATCCGGAACAGTCCGGCCTCGAAGCCGTCGGAGGCGTAGATCACGAACTTCTTGCCGATATTCGCGGCATCCGCCGGGATCGTCACCTGGTGGCTGCCACCGGTCCAGCAGCCGAGCTGCGTGCCGCGATTGTTGGCGTGGAAGTCAGGGTTGAGAAACGCGCAGATCTGGGGTGCGTTGGCGTACATCGACTGGATCGTGACCGAACCGCCCGGAACGACGTTGCTCTCCGGCGATGTCAGCACTGCGACCGCGTAATCGTGGCCCGTGTACCAGCTGCCACCGCCGTTGAGCGGCGTGGATCGCCCGGACTTGTTCGGCGAACAGGAGACGATGCAGACCTGGCTCCGCGCGGTGGTGAACTGGCGCTGCCCGTCGGCGTTGGTCGGGATGTCGACGTGCCAGTGGATCTCGTGGCGGCCGATCGACCATTTCGAGAAGTCAACACTCTCGGTCCAGGTCCAGCTGCAATCGGCGCACGGACCCAGGCTTCCGGCGCTATAGCCGGTCCCGGTTCCGTTCGCCGGGAAGGCGTGCTTGACCTTGATCGTGGCCCCGCCCACGTTGCCGTCATCGATTCGGAAGTAGGTCGCCTTGCTGGGTTGATCGTGGAGCTTCACCGTGACCTGGAAGCTGTACCTGGTTTGGGGGATCGGCTTGCCGTCGACCGGGTGGTTGCCAACCTCGACGTGGACATGGGCGCCGACGTCGGGCGTGGCCGCCACCACGGGCGCCGGGCCAGCCACGGCTGCTGAGGCCAGGACGAGCGCAAGGGCGGCCGCGGAGGCCCAGAGGACGCGGACACTTCCAGATGGCGTTTGCGACACAGAGGACCCCCTTGAGCCAGCACGGTAGGCGCGACAGGCTAGGCTGCAGTTGCGCCCGACGTCAATCGACACTTCGACCGGGTCTCGGGTGGGCGGCAACCGAGACCCGGCGCTGATCGAGCTCGGCACTCACGTGCCCGTGCCTGCCCAGGGGTCGTAGTCCGGGTCGAGCGGCTCCTGGGGCGGGCGCAGCGCCTCCGGCACGTGGGTCAGGTTCACCCGGATCCGCGTCCACGTTGTCGACCGGCCGCGCATCGAGTCCACCAGCACATCGGCTGGTTCCAGCGCCGCGGCGGCCTCAGGGTGGCGGGCCTTCCAGCGGTCCAGTCCCGCGAGCGCCTCGTCCTTGTGGGCGGCCCGCGCGATCTCGATGACGGGGATGCTGCTCTTGCGGCGGCCCGTTGGGGTGGGCCGTGAGGGGACGGGGCCGTCGGCGCGGGCCGCGGCCGCGTGCTCCTCCACGGCCCGCGCGATCCGCCGCTCCATCGCCTCGCGCTGCTTCTCGCGACGAGCCTCCGCCTCGGGGCCGTCGTACTCCGCGGCGGCCCGCCGCTGGCGCGACGGCATGACCCGCGGCGGCTCGCCCTCCTGCTTGCGGTAGTTGGGCGGCCACGGGGCGTCGCCCTGGCCCTCCGCCTCCTGGCGCGCCACCAGCTCCATGAGCCGCTCCAGCCCGCCGGGCGCGGCGTCGATCCCTGCCCCCGGGTCGCCCAGCGCCGCGTAGCGCGCGGGCACGGTCAGCAGGGTGAAGTCCTCCGGCCGGCAGTCCGGGACCTCGTCCCAGGTGAGCGGCGCGGAGACCCGCGCGTCCGGGAGCGGCCGGACGGAGTACGCGGAGGCCACGGTTCGATCTCGCGCGTTCTGGTTGTAGTCGAGAAAGACGCCGTGACGCTCCTCCTTCCACCACCTGGACGTGGCGATGGTCGGCGCGCGGCGCTCCACCTCGCGGGCGATGGCCAGGGCGGCGCGGCGGACCTGCGCAAAGGTCCACACGGGGCGGATGCGGACGTTGATGTGGATCCCGCGGGAGCCCGAGGTCTTGGGCCAGCCCACCAGGTCCATGTCGGCGAGGACCTCCCGGCAGACCAGCGCGACCTGGCGGATGTGCTCCCACTCCACTCCAGGTACGGGGTCCAGGTCGATGCGGAGCTCGTCGGGGTGGTCCAGGTCCTCCGCCCGGACCGGGTGTGGGTTCAGGTCGATGCAGCCCAGGTTGGCCACCCAGGCCAGGCCGGCGGCGTCGCGCAGCACGACCTCGGCGGCGGTCCGGCCGGATGGGAACGCCAGCTCCACGGTCTCGATCCAGGGCGGCCGGTGCTCCGGTGCGCGCTTCTGGAAGAACGGCTCACCTTCGGCACCATCCACGAAGCGCTTCAGCGCCATGGGACGGCCACCCGCGCCGCGCAGCGCGCCATCGGCGACGGACAGGTAGTAGCGGACCAGGTCCAGCTTGGTGTGGCCGGCCTTCGGGAAATAGACCTTGTCGGGGTTGGAGACGGTGACCTCCCGCCCGGCCACTTCCAGGATCTCGACCCGCTTCGGCATGACCCAAACTGTACCCGGGCGCCTCAAGGGGCCACGCTGGGCGACCGGCGGCCGCCAAGGCGGCGTCCGCGACGCGTGGGGGGCGCGAGGGGGCCTGGGACTGGCGACCGCCCCCGCCGCACCCGTCCCCTGCGTCCCGACCCAGCGGCGCGCGGCTAGACTGGCGCGACGGGAGGGACGACCACGCGCGATCGAGGGATGACGGGCAGCAACGACGGCCGCGGCACCGCGGCCGCGTCGGGCCTCCCCACGACCCCACGCACGGATTCGCTCCTCGCCCGACCGTTCCGCCCACTCTGGGTGCTGACCTTCCTGGCCTACGGGTTTGACGCCCTCCTGCGTGCCATCGTCCCGATCATCGCCCTGGACCGCGGCGGCGATGCCGTGCTGGTGGGCCTGCTGGGGACCGCCTTCGCCATCCCGTCGCTGGTCTTCCGGCCCATCGTGGGCAGCCTGGTCGACAGCTGGCACCACCGCCTGCTCCTCCGTTCGGGCATCGTGGCCATGGCGACGCTGCCGTTGCTGCTGCTCATCCCCGGCAGCCTGCCGATGCTGATCAGCCGGTTCGTGTACGGCACCGGTTGGGCCTTCTTCTCGGTCTCGAACCATGCGGTGCTGGCCAAGCTGGCGCCGCCGGCCCGTCGAGCACAGGCTGCGGGGGGCTACCTGACCGCCGGCGCGATCGGCGCGCTCATCCTCCCGGGGATCGGGGTCGCCCTGTACACCTCGAGCGGGCTGATCCCGCCCATCGTCTTCGTGGTCGCCCTGGGCGGGGCCGGGATTCTGGCCTCCCTGCGCATCGCCGTGCCTGCAGCCGGCGCCGCCGGACCCAGCGCCGCGACCCCCGCCGGCGACCGGACTGCAGCGGCCCCTCGCACCAGCATCTTCATCCGGTTCTTTGAGCCGGCGGCGATCCCGGGCACCGTGATGCTCGTGACCGCCTACTCGTCATGGAGCATCTTCACCGTCTTCCCCTCGGTCTACGCCCAGCACGTGGGCGCACCCGTCGAGGTCCTGATCGCCTACTTCCCGATCTGGGGCCTGGCGCAGGTGGTCTCGCAGCCCTACGCGGGGCGGCTCGGTGACCAGCTGGGACGCGGGCGCTCCATGGTGCTCGGTGCCGTCATTGCCGCCGCGGCGCTGGCCATCGCCCTGGTGCCCGGCTTCGTGACCTTCACGATTGCGGCCGTCCTGTATGCCACGTCGCAGTCCCTGGTGATGGCCACGATCAGCGCCCTGACCATGGAGCGTGCGCCCAAGGGCCGCCTGGGCTCGGCGATGGCCACCTACTCGCTGGGCTACCAGGTCGCCACCGGCCTGTCGAGCTTGCTCTGGGGAGCGATGATCACGGGCGTGGGATTTGAATCCGTCTTCATCGTGGCGCTGGTGCTCCAGGGCCTGACCATTGGGCTGGTCCGCGCGCTCTTGCGGCCGGCGCCGGGCCTGCCCGGCTCCCGTCGCGCATGACGGAGAGCACTCCGGCTGCGTCCCCGGCCCCGCCCGCGGCGGCCCGGCGCGAGAGCCTGCTCACCACCGGCTTCCGGCAGATCCTCGCGGTCACGTTCCTGTCGTTCGGGGCGGAGTCGCTGGTCCGCGCCGTGGTCCCCCTGATGGTGCTGGACCGCGGCGGCGACGCCGTGCTCGTGGGCCTGGTGACCACCGCCTACTCGCTGCCGTCCCTGCTCTTCCGGCCGCTCGTGGGCAACCTCATCGACAGCTGGCACCACAAGCTGCTCTATCGCGGCGGCGCGTTCATGACCGTCATCGTCCCCAACCTGCTGCTGTTGCCCGGGATCCCGGTGATGATGGTGGTCCGGTTCCTGACCGGGACGGCCTGGGGCTTCTTCTCCGTCTCCAACCACAGCCTCATGGCCAAGCTGGCGCCGCCCAACCGACGCGCCGAGGCCTCCGGCGTCTTCATGACGATGCCGGCGCTCGGTCAGCTGTTCCTCCCGGCGCTCGGCGTCGCGCTGTATACGAGCGCCGGCCGCGACGCGCTCTGGCCGATCCTCATGGCCAGCGCGATGTTCCTCGGCTCGTTCCTCATCACCACGCGGATGCACGTGCCGCCCCCGCCGCCCAAGCCCGCACCGGTCGCGGGCGAGCGGACCAGCCTGCTGGGACGCTTCGTGGAGCCGTCCGCCCTGGCCGGCACGGCCATGCTGATCGTGTCGTTCTCGGCGTGGAGCATCTTCACCGTCTTCCCCTCGGTCTACGCCCTGCACCTGGGGAAGCCCATCCAGGTCCTGGTGCTCTACTTCCCGGTCTTCGGCCTCGCCCAGGCCATCTCCCAGCCGGTCTTCGGCAAGGTGGCGGACCGGATGGGCCGGATGCGCTCGATCACGCTTGGGGCGCTCATGGGGATGGTGGGCCTGTTGATCGTGATCGTGCCCGCGACCATCGTGCCGCCGATGATGACCTTCGCGATCGGGGCATTCATCTACGCGCTGGGCCAGTCGTTCGTGAACCCCACCATCAGCGCGCTGGTCATGGAGCGGGCGCCCCGCCATCGACTTGGCTCGGCGATGGCGACGTATACGATCGGATTCCAGTTCGCGACGGGGACCAGCAGCCTCCTGTGGGGCGCGATCATCACCAGCTTCGGCTTCACCTGGCTGTTCGTCGTCGCCGCCTCGCTGCAGGTGCTGACGATCGCGATGAGCCGTGTGCTGCTGGCGCCCAAGGACTGACGCGGCGGCCCTCGACCTCCGTGCCGGGGCCGGCCGAGCCTATCGGAGCCGGTAGAGCGCTTCCGGGTAGCTATCGGGCAGGTTCTGGCCGTAGGGGCGGTCCGGGAGGTCGAGGCCCGTGGCCGGCCTGCACCAGCGTGGCGACGGTCGCGATCTTGCGGCCGTACAGCCAGGCCGATTCGACCGCCTTCATCCGCCGATTGAACTTCTTCAGCACGATCTCGTCGTTGCCGATGTCGTCGGGATCGGCGCCGGCCTGCGCGGTCACGCCCCACTGCCCCGACGGGGAGGTGGTCCCCACGGGCAGCATGTCGTTGATGTGCATCCAGGCTGGATCCCCAGGATGGTGGTCTCCTGCCCGCCGTTCCGGCCCTGTCCGGACGCGATCGCGCCGCCCACCTTGAGGCGGAGCTTCTTCTCCGCGGAGCCCAGCGCCTGGACGCGCTCCATGAAGGCCTTGAGCAGCGCGGTCGCGGAGCCGTAGTAGACGGGCGTGCCCAGGATGATCGCGTCCGCCGCGACCAGGCGCGCATACAGCGGCTGCATGTCGTCCGGGATCACGCAGTGGCCCAGCTTGGCGCACTGGCCGCATCCGGCGCAGCCGTGGATGGCCTTGCCGGCGAGGGACACGTACTCCGTGGTGGCGCTGGGGGGACGCGCCGCCGCGGGGTGGCGTCAGCCGCGCGGATCCTCCGCATCTGGCTGCAGGATCCAGCCCCAGCGCTCGCGGTTGGCCTTGGACATCGCGGCGGTGACCACCGGGTCCGCGAAGCGATCGCGCCACTCCCAGGGGATGGTCGCGTCGATCAGCAGGCGCGAGTTGAAGTCGCGGTGATCCGGGTGGGTGGAGGGCTCCAGTGGGCCGCTCCAGGCCCGGTTCACGATGGTCACGTCGCGGGCCGGGTCGCAGCGCGTCATGATCGCCCACATGACGTCGCTCAGGCTGTGGATGTCGATGTCCGGGTCCACCACCACGACCATCTTGGCGATATAGGCCGCGGCACCCACCTGGCCACCCACGACCAGCGCCTGGGTGGCATGGCCCGCATAGGCCTGGTCCACGGCGATCACCGTCATCAGGCGCTCGGCTGCCTCCGGCGGGCACCACACCCCGGTGACCTTCGGGACGCCGGCGCCCTCCAGCTGCTGCTGGATCTGGGCCGCTCGCAGGTAGGCAAACGCCTTGTTGTCCTCGTGCGGCGGCTTGCCCTGCGGGCAGCCCAGGATGATCGGATCGTTGCGGTGGTAGATCGCCTTGACGTGGATGACGGGCGTCTGCGCTTCACCGCTGGCGTAGTAGCCGGTGAACTCGCCGTACGGCCCCTCGGCGTGGAGATCGCCGGGGTACATGAAGCCCTCGATCGCGATCTCGGCCGTGGCCGGGAAGGGAATGCCCGTGTGCTTGCCGCGGACCACCTCGATGGCCTTGCCGCGGACGGCGCCGGCCCACGCCAGCTCGTCCACGTGGATCGGCAGGGAGCTGGCCGAGGCGATGAAGAGCAGGGGGTCCGCCCCGACCACCACGACGACCGGGCACGGCTCACCCTTGTCGAACCAGGCCTCGCGGATCAGCTTGCCGTGCTTGCCGGGGCTGATCCAGAGCCCCATCGTCGTTGGCCCGAAGACCTGGTTGCGGTACGTGCCGACGTTGACCCAGTCCGAACCCGGGTCCTTGAGGATGTTGAGGCTGGCGGTCCCGATGTAGCGGCCGCCATCGCCCGGGTGCCAGATGGGGGTGGGGAAGGCCGTCAGATCGATCGCATCCCCCTCCAGGACGTTCTCGAACACGGGCCCGGTCGCCACCTCGACCGGGGCGATGGGCTCCAGCCTGCCCAGGATGTCCCGCCAGAACCTGGACAGGCCATCGTGGTTCGCATCGGTCTCGGGCAGTCCCAGGGTGATGCCCTGGCGCGCCGGATTGCCGTTGCAGTTGACGATGACGCGCCGTCCCGCCGGATAGCCCGGGATGTCGTCGAAGAGCACGCAGGGGCTGTCGTCGGTATGGTCCAGCATCTCGGCGATCGCGCCGATGTCGGCCTGCCACGTGGCGCCCCGGACGACGCGCAGCTGGCCGGCCGCGGTGGCGCGCTCGATCCACTCGCGGGTGTCGCCCCACGGTTCGGGGCGGTCCTGGCTGGGAGCCTGACGGGTCGAAGTCACCTGATCCTCCGCGGTTGTCACGGTCGGGTGGACGCGTCCTCAGGGTAGCGCAGCGGGCGGGCCGTGGAAGGGCCCGCCGGGGATCGGCCGCCGGCCCCGGGTGGCCCGGATCTCGCCGTGGGGCGTGAGCATCGCCCATACAATCGGTCCGATGGTCCATCCCCAGCCCGCCGCAACGCCCCTCGGCATGATCGACGCCCGCGAGCGGGTCACCGGGCGGATTCCCTACACGATCGACATCGTGCTGCCGGGGATGCTCCACGCCCGCCTCCTCCGGAGCACCGAGGCGCACGCGCGCCTGGTCCGGGTGGATGTCGCGCGGGCCCGCGCCGTACCGGGCGTCGTGGCCGTGATCACCGGCGCCGACCTCGTGGGTCGCGCCGACATCTTCCCGTACATGGGTCCCGTCTACCGCGACCAGCCCATCCTGGCGATCGACCGCGTGCGGTACGCCGGGGAGCCCATCGCCGCCGTGGCCGCCGTGGACCTGGACGCGGCCCAGGCCGCCCTCGACCTGATCGACGTGGAGTACGAGCCGCTGCCGGCGGTCTTCGACGCCGTCGAGGCGGTCGACGAGGACGCGCCGATCCTGCACACGGGCCCTCCCCGGACGGGCCCCACCTACGCCGACATCATCCTGCACGCGGGCGAGGGCACCAACGTGTGCAACCACTTCATGCTCCGCAAGGGGGACGTGGAGGCGGCGTTCGCGGATGCCGACCACGTGTTCCAGGACGAGTTCACCTGTCCGCCGGCACAGGCCATGCCGATGGAGACGCACTGCTGCGTGGCCGACGTGGGTGCGGACGGGATCACGGTCTGGTCCTCGGTCCAGACGCCGTTCGCGGTCCGGTCCACCATCGGGGAGATCCTGCCGGGCTACCAGGGCCGGGTCCGGGTGATCGTGCCCACACTGGGTGGCGGCTATGGGGCCAAGGCGTATCCCAAGATCGAGCCGGTCACGGTGCTGCTCTCCCTGTTCGCGCGTCGGCCGGTCCGCCTCCACCTCTCGCGGGCGGAGGAGTTCATCACCGTCACCAAGCACGGCGTCCGGATCCGGATGAAGACCGGGCTGCGGGCGGACGGGACCATCGTGGCGCGCAAGTCCACGTGCTGGTTCAACACGGGTGCGTACGCGGACATCGGCCCGCGGCTGATCAAGAACGGCGGGATCGGCACGGGCGGGCCGCACCACATCCCCAACGTCTGGGTGGATTCGTACGCGATCTACACCAACCTGCCGCCGGCCGGCGCGTACCGCGGGTACGGGATCAACCAGGCGGCCTGGGCGTACGAGACCCAGATGGACATGATCGCGGGGCGGTTGGGGATGGACCCGCTGGAGCTCCGGCTGCGCAACTTGCTGGAGGACGGCCAGGATTCGATGGTGGGCACGCCCGCGCACGACCTCCACTTCCGCGAGCTGCTGACGGACGTCGCGGCCCGGATCGGGTGGGGGGCCGAACCAACGGCGGAGCCGAACCCGCGCCGGCCGAATGGCCGGCGTTCCGAGCCGAACCCTGCGGGGGCCGAACCCCGGCGTCGCACCGTTCGCGGCAAGGGATTGGCCGTGATCATCAAGGGGACCATCACGCCGTCCATGTCCAGCGCCGGCGCGCGCCTCGACGAGGACGGCAGCCTCCAGATCCTGACCAGCTCGGTGGAGATGGGGCAGGGGGTCCGCACGCTGTTGGCGCTGATCGCCGGCGAACGGCTGGCCCTGGGGCTCGACCGGATCTCCGTCACGACGCCCGATACGCAGGTGACACCGTACGACCAGGTGACCGGCTCCAGCCGCTCGTCGCACATGATGGGGACGGCCGTGGAGCGCGCGGTGGATTCCATCCGGGAGCAGCTGCTGGCGCTCGCCGGGGCCAGGCTGGAGATCGCGCCGGGCGACCTGGAGCTGGCGGACGGGGCGGTCCGGGTCAAGGGATCGCCGCACCGGTTGGTCTCCTTCGCCGGGCTGCTGGCCGGGGCCCGGATCGCGAGCCTGCACGGCGCGGGCGAGTACCAGACGGAGGGAACGCTGGACCCCGAGACGGGCCAGGGGATCTCCAGCATCCACTGGCACCAGGCGGCGGGGGCGGCCGAGGTTGAGGTGGACCTGGATACCGGGCGCGTGGAGCTGTTGCGCTACGAAGCCGCGGTCTACGCGGGTCGCGCGATCAACCCGGTCCAGTGCGAGCTCCAGGCCGAGGGCAACGTGGCGTTCGGGGTGGGCCAGGCGCTCTTCGAGGAGATGGTGTTCGACCAGGGCCAGCTGCAGAATGGGTCGCTGGCCGACTACATGGTCGCCTACCCCGCGGACATGCCCGGACGGCTGGGCGTGACCACGCTGGAGAACCCAACGCTCAACGAGATCCACGGGATCGGCGAGACGGGCCTGCCGCCGGTGGCCCCCGCCATCGGGAACGCCATCGCCCAGGCCACCGGGGTCCGGATCCTGGACCTGCCCATCACGCCCGAGAAGATCCTCCGGGCGCTTCGTGCAAAGGAGGGACCTGCGTGATGGTCGAGGCCGCGGCCGTGGCGTTCGCGCTGTTCACGGCCATGGTGGTCGCCTTCCAGCTGGGGCTGGCCCTCGGCGCGCCGTGGGGCGAGTACGCCATGGGCGGGCGGTTTCCCGGCCGCTTCCCACCACGGATGCGGGTGGCCGCCGTGGTCCTGTCGCGCGCCGGGGTTCTCGCACACCAGCTGACTGCCGGGATCGGCTGGCTGGGCTGGGTGCCCGTCGCACTCTCGGCGGTCAGCGTGGCGATGAACGCCGTCTCGCCCAGCCTGGCCGAGCGCCGGCGCTGGGTTCCCATCGGCGTGATGCTGCTGGTCACGTCTCTCGTGGTGGCGAGCTCCCCGGCGTAACGGGGACGTGCCCGGCCGCGGCCGCGGCCGCGTCTACAGGCCGATGCCGAGCCAGCCGCACCTCGCTACAGGCCGATGCCCAGCCAGACGAGCATGCCCCGGCCGCCCTGGATGAGCATGTTTGCGGCGGAGACCAGGAGCACCACCAGCAGCACGCGCTGGAAGTTTGCCGGCTTCACGCGGCCCTGGTAGCGCTGGCCCAGGTACTGCCCGAGGAGGGCCGGCCACAACAGCACGAGCGAGAGCTGGGCGAGCGGCAGGGTGTATTGGCCCAGCACCGCGAGCGAGCCCATGCGGATCAGCGCCTGCACGAAGAACACGATTGAGATCCCGAACGCGAACTCCCGGCCGCGCATGCCCAGGGCGAGCAGGTACGAGCCCATCACCGGTCCGGACGCGCCAAGGGCGCTGTTCGTCGTCCCGGCGACGAAGCCGACGACCGGTGCCAGCCGCCGCTCGGTGTGGTGGGCCAGGGCGGGTCGCTCGCGCCGCATCCGGTCGACGACGAACTGGGCCGTGAAGAGGCCCAGCGCCAGCGCGATGGCCCACGCCGGCAGGATGACCAGGAGCTGGGCCCCGACGATCGAGCCCGCGATCGAGCCGACGATCAGGCTGCGGAATCGCGCCCAGCCGGCGATGAACGACCAGTTGTGGCGCAGCTGGTAGCTGCTCAGGAACGGGGCGATCAGGCTCATGATCACCACCGCCGACTTGGGCTCCATGACGTTGGCCATCACGTTCACGGCGACCAGCGCCAGCCCCATGCCGATCAGGCCGTTGATGAGCGCGCCACCGAAGAACGTCACGACCAGCAGGAGCAGGATCAGCGGGTCACCGATCATCGTGGCGCCTCAGCATCGCGGATCGGCCCGCCCGCCAGCCCCGGACCCTGGCGGGTGAGCCAATGGTCGGGGGTCGATGGGCACCTCCGCATTCTGGCGAATCCGGCAGGTATCCGTCGGGGCCCGGCCGCCGACTGACTGGCCGGCTTCGACCGCCGGGCCGGCTTCGACCGCCGGGCCGGCTTCGACTGCCCGGCCGCATCCGCTCCGCGCCGGGCGGCTAGGCTTGGGTCGTGGGCGTCCTGCTTGCCTTTGGCACCGCGATCTCGTTCTCCGTGATGAACCTCGCCATTCGAAAGGGCGGGCGCGTTCATCCCGGCGAGAACGCCGTGCTTGCGACCCTCGTCATCAACCTGCTCGTGTTCGGGGCGCTCATGCTGGTGTCGGCGGCCGGCGGGACGCTGCTGCCGCTGCGCTGGGACGCCATCCTCGTGTTCGCGGCCATCGGGCTCACCGGGCCGTTCCTGGGCCGCACGTTCATGTTCGCGGGCATCAACCGGATCGGGGTGGTGCGGGCGTCCGCGATCAAGAACGCGGCGCCGATCGTGACGCTCCTGATGGCCATCGCGATCGTGGGAGATCGGCCGGCGCTGGTGGCATGGGCGGGGATCGGGCTGATCCTGGCCGGGGTGTTCGCCGTGGTCCGTGAGTCGCTCATCGCCGCCAAGGCGCCGGCCCTCGCCGCGGTGGGGCAGGCACCCCGCTCCGGCGGGCCGAGGACGCGCGCAGCCGAGCTCGGCCGGGTCGGCATCATCTTCGCCAGCCTGTCCGCCCTGTCGTTCGGGGCCTCGAACGCGCTCAGCAAGGTGGGACTCAACCTGGTCCCGGATGCCGTCCAGGCGGGGTTCTTCACCGGGATCGCGGGCCTGATCTGCTACCTCGCCTGGGAGGTGGCCCAAGGGCGTGCCGGGCGCATCCCGCGGACGGTCGTCGCGGTCCGGCCGTGGTTCTGGTTGGCCGGCCTTGGCGGGACGATGGGCCAGCTGACCTTCTTCTGGGCGATCCAGCTCATCCCCGTGGGCCCGGCGACGGTCATCGCCGCCTCGGAGGTGGTGCTCACCACCGCGCTGGGCGGCCTGCTGGCGCAGCAGTTGGAGCAGGTGACGCGCCGGATCGCGGTCCCGGCGCTCCTCGTCTTCGCGGGCGCGGCGCTGATCGCGCTGGGGCGGTAGGCACAGCGCTAGATCCCGTCCGGGTCCGTCGCCTGGTGCGGATTCCCCGCGTTGACATCTTGATGCGTGGCCCTGATGCTGTGATGCATGAGGACCACGGTGAGGATCGACGACCACCTGCTCGCCGACGCCAAGGCTCAGGCTGCGCGATCGGGGCGCACGTTGGCGGCGGTGATCGAGGATGCGCTGCGCGAATCCATGGACCGACGCGTCCGCCGGCAAAAGGCGCGCCCTCCCGGCCTTCCTGTCTCGGTTGGTGGCCGCCTCTTGCCCGGCGTCGATCTGGACGACAGCGCCGCCCTCCTGGACCTGATGGAAGGGCCCGGGCGCTGATTCTCCCGGACGTCAACATCTACGTCTACGCCTTCCGGCAGGCGGCACCGAACCACGAGCGGTATCGCGCCTGGCTGCGTGAAGCATTCGTTGGCGACGAGCCGGTGGGTGTCTCCGAGCTCGTGCTGAGCGGGTTCGTCCGCGTCGTGACCCATCCGCGCGTCTTCGATCCGCCGGATCCGGTGGAAGCGGCGCTCGACTTCGCGGCCGCGGTTCGAGGCCAGCCCGCCGCCGTCCTCGTCACGCCCGGTGAGCGCCATTGGGCGGTCTTCGACCAGCTGTGCCGGGCCGCTGGCGCCAGGGGCAACCTCGTGCCGGACGCCTGGCTGGCCGCGCTGGCGATCGAGTCAGGGGCCGAGTTCATCACCACTGACCGCGACTTCAGCCGCTTCCCGGGCCTCCGCTGGCGCCACCCGCTCGCACCTGGATGACGTGGCCAGGGAGCCGTCTACCCGAATAGCCCCGCCGCGCGGGCCGCGGCAATCCCCCCGCCCAGGCCCTTCACCAGCAGGTTGAGCGACGAGACCCCCAGCACGATCAGCAGGATCCGCTGGAACATCTTCGGGTCCAGGTGGCCCCGCAGCTTCAACCCGATCTGCTGACCGATCAGCGCCGGCACCAGCAGCGCCAGCGACGTCAGCACCAGCGGGCCGGTGTACTGCCCGTTCGCCAGGAACACGGAGTCACGGATCACGCCCTGGAAGAAGAAGACCAGGCTGATGGCGAAGATGAACTCCTTGCCGCGCAGGCCGATCGCCAGCAGGAAGGAGCCCACCACCGGCCCGGATGCGCCCAGCGACCCGTTCGTCATGCCCGAGACGAAGCCGGCGAAGGGGGCCAGGCGCCGCTCCCGCCCCGCGGCCATCTGCGGCCGGTCCCTGTGGAGCGAGTCCCAGACGAACTGGAGCGTGAACAGGCCCAGGCCGATGGAGATCAGCCAGGTGGGCAGGTAGACCAGCAGCAGGGCTCCGGCAGCCGTCCCGACCAGCGCTCCAATCAGCAGCGTGCGGAGGCGGACCCACGTGTGGGCGAGGGACCGGTTCCAGTAGAGCTGGAGCCCGGAGGTCACGGGCGTGAGGATGCTGGCGACGATCACCGCGTCGCGGCTGCCCAGCGCGATCGACACGATGTTCACCGCGAGCAACGCGAATCCCATCGCCACCAGCCCGTTGATGATCGCGCCCAGCAGGATCAGGACGACCAGGAGCACCAGGATCTGCGGCTCGACGGCGGTCAGCATGTCCCTCCCCTGTGCGGCCGTGCCGCGTCGTCCTCAGCGCGGGCCCCAACGCTGGCCCCAGCTCGCCCAGAGCCTAGCCGATCAGCCAGGCCGCCCGCGCCGCGTCGAGCGCCCCTGTCGCCCCGCGCCAGACCAGGTTGATGCTGGACACCAGGAGCACTGCCAACAGGATCTTCTGGAACATCGCCGCGTCCAGTCGGCCCCGCAGCAGCAGCCCCACCTGCTGGCCCAGCAGTGCCGGCACCAGCAGCACCGCCGCCGTCGCCAGCAGCGGCTCCGTGTACTGGCCGTGCGCCTGGAAGAGCGCCATCCGCGTGAGTCCCTGCGACAGGAAGACGAGCGAGACGGCGAACACGAAGTCGCGCCCCCGCAGCCCGATGGCGATCAGGAAGCTCCCGATGATCGGTCCCGACGCGCCCAGCGCCCCGTTGGTCGCGCCCCCGACGAACCCGGCCGCGGGGCCGAAGAGGCGCTCGCGGGACACGGTCATCTGCGGCCGATTCCGGCGCGCCGTGTCCACGACGAACTGCGCCGTGAAGCCGCCCAGCAGCAGCGAGATCGCCCAGGCCGGCAGGAGGACCAGCAGCTCCGCCCCGAAGACCGAGCCCACCAGCGCCCCCACCACCACCCACTGGAGTCGTCGCCAGCCGGCGCCCGCCCCGCGGTTCAGCCAGAGCTGGTAGGCGGCGGTGACGGGCGCCAGGATGCTCATCACCACCACGCCCTCCTTGGTCCCGAGGGCGGCGGCCATCATGTTGACGGCGACCAGCGCGAAGCCCATCCCGATGAGGCCGTTGATCATGGCCCCGCCCAGGATCACGACGACGAGCAGCCCCACGAGAAAGGGGTCCAGGTGCTCCATCGGTGGTCAGGCCTCGCTCGCGTCCGGTTCGGCGTGGGTGACTGTGGGGCCGGTGCCGAAGGCGACTTCGGCCGCGCCGGCGTTGGTGGCCAGGGTTGCCGGGCCTACGGCTGGCCGGTGCTGAAGCCGATCATCCCCTGGCCGCCCCGGATGAGCAGCGTCACGGACGAGACCAGCAGCACCGACAGCAGGAGCCGGCGGAAGAGCGACGCGTTGATCCGCCCGTGGAGCCTGAGGCCCACCGCCTGGCCGCCCATCGTGGGGATCAGCAGGACCAGGGCCAGCAGCACCAGGGTCGTGGTGTATTGCGCCTGGACCATGAAGAGCGCCATCCGGAAGGCCGCCTGGAAGACGAAGACCAGGGAGATCCCGAAGATGAACTCCTTGCCCGAGAGCCCGATCGCCAGCATGAAGGAGCCCGCGACCGGCCCCGACGCGCCGAGCGCCCCGTTGGTCATCCCGGAGAAGAAGCCGGCCACCGGCGCCATCCAGCGCTCCGTGCGCTGGCTGATCGGCGGGCCGCTCCGGCGCCACTGGTCGATGACGAACTGGGCGGTGAACAGGCCCAGGCCCAGCTGGATCGCCCAGGCCGGCAGCACCACCAGCAGCCATGCCCCCAGGATGGAGCCCGCGATGCCGCCGGCGAGCAGGCTGCGCAGCCGCCGCCACGTCCGCCAGTGGGCCCTGGTCCGCCAGAGCTGGTAGCCGCTGGGGAACGGCGCCAGGATGCTCATGACGATCACACCCTCGCGGACGCCCATCGCCAGGGCGAGGAAGTTGACGGCGAACAGGGCGAATCCGATCCCGATCAGCCCGTTCACGAACCCGCCGATGGCGAGCGAGGCGAGCATGATGACCAGGAGGAGGGGATCGATCGTCACCGGCCGAACCCTCCGCCGCGATTGTCCTCCGGGCTCACCCGGCGCTGGCCCTGTCCCGGGCGGCGCCCACCTCGGCGATGACGTCCTTCACCGCATCGATGACCGCGGAGTAGGTGCCGCAGCGGCACAGGTTGCCCGAGAGGTAGTCGCGGATCTGTGCCTCGCCGGCCCCCGGCTCGTCGCGCAGCAGCCCTTCGACGGCCATGATCATGCCCGGCGTGCAGAATCCGCACTGGAAGGCCTGGCGGTTGATGAACGCCTGCTGGACCGCGGACAGCTGGCCCGCCGGGGCGACGCCCTCGATCGTGGTGACGGAGCGGCCTTCGACGTTGGTGGCCAGCGTCAGGCACGACGAGACGGGCCGGCCGTCGACCAGGACGGTGCACGAGCCGCACTGGCCTACGCCGCAGCCCTCCACGGCGCCGGTCAGCTGGAGGTCCTCGCGGAGCACCTCCAGGAGGGTCCGGTTGGGGGCGACCGCCAGCTCGCGCTCGCGGCCGTTGATGGTGGTGCTGATCAGCCGCTTCATCGGGCCGCCTCCCCGCCGTTGCCGGCACCAGCCGCTCCGCTCGCAGCGGCTCCGCTCGCAGCGGCTCCGCTCGCAGCGGCTGCATCGATCGCGTCCAGGACCCGCTCCGGCCGGAGTGGCAGGTCGCGGAGCCGGATCCCGCCCAGGGCGTTGGATACGGCGTTGCCGATGGCCGGGGCCACCGGGCCCAGGGCCGCCTCGCCCATCCCCTTGGCGCCGAACGGGCCCTCGGGATGCGGCGTCTCCACCAGCATCGACTGGAACTCGTCCGGGTAGTCCTCCATCGACGGCATCAGGTAGTCGAGGAAGGACGAGTTCACCGGCTGCCCGTTGTCGAAGACCATCTCCTCCTGCAGTGCCGAGCCCAGGGCCGTGAGCATGGAGCCCTCGTTCTGGAGCCAGCACTGGCGCGGGTTGATCGTCTTGCCCGTGTCCACCACGGTGACCGCCTTGATGACCCGGATCTTGCCGGTCCGGGTGTCCACCTCCACCTCGGCGCCGGCCGCCGAGAGGAACCAGAACGCCGACGCCTTGCCCTTGCCGTCCTCAGGCCGGAGCCCGCCCGTGGTCTGGAAGTCGAACGCACCGAACAGGCTGCCGACGGGGGTCCCGAAGTGGGCCCGGAAGGCCTGCGGGATGGTCAGCGACCGGTCTGGCGAGCCCTTGACCGCGATGATGCCTTCCTCGATCTGGAGGTCGCCCGGGCTGGCCTCCAGCTGCTTCGCCGCGATCTCCAGGAGCTGGTCGCGGATCTGCAGGCCCGCCTTCTGCGCCGCGTGGCCCATGCTGAAGATGGTCCGGCTGGAGCTGGTCGACTGGTCATACGGGGTGAAGTCCGTGTCCGGGAAGGTGATGGTCACGCGGTTGAGCGGCAGCCCGATCGTCTCGGCCACGATCTGCGCCAGCGCGGTGTGCGGGCCCTGGCCCATCTCCACGCTGCTGGTCAGCAGCGTCGCCGAGCCGTCCGAGTTGAGCCGGACGCTGGCCGCCGAGTTGGACGGCGTCATGGTGCTCTTGATCATCACGGCAATGCCGATGCCGCGGACGAAGCCGGGCTTGTCGCTGGGCATGGGCCGGGTGGATTCGATCCCCTTCCAGCCGATGGCGCTCGCCACCTCCTCGAGGCACTTGTCCAGACCGATGGCGATCAGCTTGTCGCCCGTGACGAACGTGTCGCCCTCGTGGATCAGGTTCTGGCGGCGGAGCGCCACCGGGTCCACGCCCAGGCGCCGCGCCATGTCGTCCATCTGGCTCTCGTACGGCCAGCAGACCTGCGGGACGCCGAAGCCGCGGAAGGCGCCGGAGGGCGGGCGGTTGGTATAGACGCAGTACGACGTCAGGTCCTGGTGCTCGATCCGGTACGGCCCGCCCGACGCGTAGCCGCCGTTCTTGCAGGTCCGCGGCCCGATGTCCGCGTAGGCACCGGTGTCGTAGGTGGCCTCCACCTTGCGGGCGACGATCTGGCCGTCGTTGTTGATGCCGGTCCGGATCCGCACCGAGGCGGCGTGCCGGACGGCCGTCATGAAGACCTCCTCCCGGGTCAGGACCAGGCTGACCGGCCGCTTCGCCTTGCGCGAAAGGACCGCGACGATGGGCTCCAGCTTGGGATAGGTCTTGGCGCCGTACCCGCCGCCCAGGTACGGGACGATCACGCGGACCATGCTCTCCGGCAGGCTGAACATCTCGGCCAGCTGGGTCCGGATGACCGACGGGTTCTGGGTGGCGGTGTGGACGACCAGCTTGCCGCCCGGCTCCCAGTAGGCCGTGGAGGCATGCGGCTCCATGTGGCCGTGCTGGATCGTGGGCACCGTGTACACGTCGTCGAACTTGTGGTCCGCAGCGGCGTAGCCGGCCTCGAAGTCGCCCTGGGCCACGTGGTAGATGGAGCAGACGTTGCTGTCGGCCTGGAAGTGGACCGACTTCATGTCCAGGAACTGGACCTCCGGCGTGTTCCGCTCGGCGTGCAGGATGGGCGCACCGGGGGCCTGCGCCGCGAACGGGTCGCCGACCGATGGGAGCGCCTCGTACTCCACCTCGATGAGGTCCAATGCCTCCTCCGCGATGTCCCTTGATTCCGCTGCGACCACCGCCACCACGTCGCCCGCGAACAGGACGCGGTCGATGGCCACCACGGGCTGGTCCTTGAGGACCGCGCCGTAGTACGGGTCGATGCCGGCGAGGTCGTCCCGGGTGAGGGTGATCACTCCCAGCTCGCGTTCGGCGGCCGAGACGTCGATCCGGACCAGGCGGGCGTGCGGCAGCGTGCTGCGCAGGACCTTGGCGTGGAGCATCCCGGGCAGGACGATATCAGCGGTATAGGTGGCCTGCCCCGTGACCTTGGCCGGGCCGTCCACCCGGGGGGCGTCGATCCCAATGGAGGTCATCGCGCGGCTCCCATCGTGCTGCACAGCTCCAGGGCCCGCTCGGCCTGCACGCCGGCTAGCCGGCGCTTGTAGGCGGCCGAGCCGCGGATGTCGTCGATCGGCTCGATCCTCGCGGCGACCATCCGGCCCACCTGCGCGAGCGTGCCCGCGTCCAGAGTCCGGCCGCCCAGGTACGCCTCCACCTCGGTCATGCGCGATGGCGTGACCGTCACCGCCCCCACAACCAGCCGCGCCTCGCGCACCGTGCCCCCGTCCAGCTGCAGCAGCGTGGCCACGCCCACCGCCGGGCGGTCCTCGCTGGACCGTGTCGTGAACTTCAGGTAGGCGCTCCGCCAGCCGGCCCCCGGCGGCGGGACGCGGACCGCGCTGACCAGCTCGCCCGGCTCCAGAGCCGTCTCGTACGCGCCCAGCAGGAAGTCCGCCAGCGGCAGGTCGCGGCTGCCCGTGGCCGTGGTCAGCTCCACGACCGCGCCCAGCGCGACCAGCGCCGTGGGCGGGTCCGACTGGTAGTCGCCGTGCGCGACGTTGCCCCCGATGGTGGCCAGGTTGCGGATCCGGATATTGGCCACGACGTGGCAGGCCTCGGCCAGCATGGGCAGATGCTCGCGCACCAGCGGGCTGCGCTCCACGTCGTTGATGCTGGCGAGCGCCCCGATCCGCAGGCCCGTCGCGGCGTCCCAGGTGATGTCCGCCATTCCGGGGATCTTGCGGAGGTTGACCAGCAGCTCGGGGATGTAGACCCCGTGCTTGATGAGGATCAGGAGCGCGGTCCCGCCCGCGATCGCCTTGGCCTCCGGGTGCTCCAGGAGGGCCGCGCTCGCCGCGGTGAAGGACTCTGGTTCCAGCAGCTCGAACCGCCGCACGTCAGCCTCCTGCCAGTCCGGCCCGGGCACGCCGGGCAAACTCGGCCTCGATCTCCTTGGCCTTGCGCTGGATCAGGGGGAAGCCCAGTGCTCCCAGCCGGCCCAGCACGCTCACGTCGATGTGGTAGCTGAGGAGCGTCCCATCGGGGGCTGGCTCCAGCTTCACCGTGATCTCGGCCTGGATGTTGCTCCGGATCTTGCGGTCCTCGCCCTCTCCGTGGAGGCGGATGAGGAGGGGCTCCTGCGTCTCGACGACGGTGAGCAGGAGGTCGAACGCGGCTTTCAGGAAGCCGACCTGCTGCTCCAGGTGCGCCCGGTAGGTGGTGGCGTCGACCTGGGCCGCCGAGGTGCAGCCTGGCACCCAGCTCGCCAGCGTCGGGATGTCCCAGATTGCGGACCAGGCGCGGTCCTGGGGTGCTGGGATGGTGAACTGACCCTCCAGGATCATGGCTGTTCTCCTGCGCCTGCTTGGCGCCACTGGCGCCCCCTCCGGCCTCCTATCCTAGCGTCCCGGAGCGCGCACAATGGGCCATCGACGCGTGGCCCGGGCCTGGCGCCGGGACCGTGGGCACCGCCGCGGGACGTCCACGCGGCCGGCGGGCGGGAGCACACGGGGAGGGGAATTGGTGGCTGGGCCCGGCGGATTCGGCGCGTGGCTGGTCGGGCGGGCGCCCGCGCTGAGCCGGCGCAACTACCGGATCTTCATCACCGCGCAGTCGGCGTCGCTGGTGGGCACCTGGATGCAGACGCTGGGCCAGGCCTGGCTGATCGTGGTGCTGACCCGGGACCCGTTCGTGCTGGGCGTGATCACGGTGGCCCAGGCGCTCCCCGTGCTGATCTTCTCGCTCTTCGGGGGCGTCGTCGCCGACCGCGCCGACAAGCGCCGCATCCTCACGATCACCCCGGCGCTGAGCGCCCTCCTCGCCGCGATCCTCGGCGTCCTGTGTGTGACCGGGACGGTCGAGGTGTGGCACATCGCCGTCCTGGCGTTCCTCCTTGGGACCGTCAACGCCGTGGAGATCCCGGTCCGCCAGGCGTTCGTGATGGAGATGGTGGGCCCGGAACTGGTGTCCAGCGCCGTGGGCCTGAACTCGTCGTCCTACCAGGGCGGGCGGCTGGTCGGCCCGGCGATCGCGGGCGTGCTGATCGGCGTCACCACCAACCTCATGGGCAGCGCCGTCGCGGGAACCGGGGTGGCGTTCCTGATCAACGCGGCCAGCTTCGCGGTGGTGGTGGTCGGCTACCTGGCGATGCACCCTGCCGAGCTGATCCCGGTGGTCCGCAAGACGGTCGTGGCGCGCGGGCCGCGCGCGGTGCTCCGCCAGATCCGCGAGGGGATCAACGAGGTCCGGCACGACCGTCCGGTGCTGGTCACCTTCCTGGTGCCCGGGTTGATCTCCACGATGGCAATCAACTTCGGCGTCCTGATCCCGGTGCTGGCCCTGGAGTACGGCCTGGACTCGGGGGGACTGGGACTGCTGATGGCGACCAACGGCGTGGGCGCGCTCATCGCCGCGGTCCGGATCGGCCTGGGCGGCCGGTCCAACCCCGGCACCCTGATCCAGGGCGCCCTGGTCCTGGGCGTGACGCTGATCCTCGCCGGCCTCAGCGTGGAGGCGGGGATGCCCGTGCCGCTGACGGCGCTGTTGCTCTTCATCGCCGGCGCCGGGGCGGTGACCATGCGGACCGCGACCAACACCTCGATCCAGCTGGCCACGGCACCCGAGATGCGGGGCCGGGTGATGGCACTCTTCGCGCTGGTCTTCGAGGGCGTCTCGCCGATGGGCGCGCTCTTCATCGGCGCGGTCGCAGCGACGCTGGGCGGTCCGGCCGCCTTCGTGGTGTGCGGCTCCTCGGCGGTGATCCTGGCGCTGCTGGGCGGCAGCGAGGTCCGCAAGATCCGCCGTCACCGCTCGCTCGACGCGGCCGCGTAGCCGCGGGCCGCGTAACCGCGGGCCGCGTAACCGCGGGCGGTGCGCGCGGCCTAGCGGACGTAGCCCTCCATGATGGACAGGAGCTGCTCGGCGGACCACTGGGCGCCCACGTTGATCCGCGGGATCGTGAGCCGCTCCGCCCAGCTGGCGGCGCGGCCCTCGGCGGTGGTGAAAGCAGCCATGACCCCGGCGACCCGCACGGCCTCCACGGCCGCGTCGTTGTACGCGCCGCCCGGATACGCGAACGTCACGGGCTGGTTCCCCAACTGGAGTCCGAGGGTTCGCTGGGCCGTTGCCACCTCCTGCACCGACTGCGCGGGCGGGATGTCCGACATCCGTGGGTGGTTGGCCGAGTGGCTGCCAATCTCCATCCCGCCGTCGCGTAATGCCCGGACCTGGTCCCAGGAGAGGTAGCCGCTCGACCCGACGCGCTCCGAGATCACGAAGAACGTGGCCACGAACCCGTTGCGGCGAATGATCGGGTAGGCCTCGACCAGGTGGTCGAGCGTGCCGTCGTCGAGGGTGATGACGAAGGTGCGCTGGGGCGGGGGAGTCCCCGCCGCGAGGAGCTCGGCCAGCTGGTGCGCGGTGATCGACTGCCAGCCGCGAGCCTTCATCGTGCACAGGTGGGATTCCATCAGGGCCGGCGTCATCTGGTAATCGGCCGCCGCCGGGTCGGCGCCCGGGAGCACCTCGTGGTAGATCAGGACCGGGACGCGCAGGGGGGCGGCACCGGCCGGGGGGCCGGGGGGCAGCGTCGGAATCGGGGGCGGGGTCCCGGTGGCGGGGGCCGTGGTGGATGCCGGCCCGGCCGGCGAGGTCGGCATGGCGGCCGGCGGGGCGGACGAGGCGGACGGCGGGGCGGACGAGGCGGACGGGGCAGGCGGGCCCGCGGTCGTGGCTCCACCGGTCGGGCCGGCGGTAGCCATGGCGCACGTGGGCGCGAGGGCGGCGCTGATCCGCGGCAGGAGCCGGTACCCGCCGTACCCGGCCAGGACCACGATCAGCAGCGCACCGGCGACCAGCCCGCGGCGGGGGATGTCGTGGAGCCACCGGGAGACGAGCATCGGCACAGCCTACCCGGTCTGATACTGGGGGCGCTGGGCGGCTGCATGATCCCGTTCGAGATCATGCAGCAGGTCATGCAGGACGTGGCTCGGTTGATCCCGCACTCGTGGGCCATCCTGGGCCTGCGCAGCCTGGTCCAGCACGGCGGCGGGATCGAGAGCGTCGCGTCGAACGTCGCGGTCCTGGCCGGGTTCGCCGTGGTGATCCTGTCGCTGGCGGCCTGGCGTTTCCGCCGCTCGATCGTGCGCTGACCTTCGGTCATCGTGCGCTGAGCCGTTGGCTCCACGGCGCTGACCTTCGGTCATGCGCTGACCTTCGGTCAGCGTGCGCTGCGTGGACGGCCGTGGGCCGCGCTAGCCGGTGGGCTCCGGCGCTACCGGCGGCGCCACGATCGGGTCCTGTGTCGGCTTCGGCGTGAACGTGGTGGACGAGACGGCCTGGCCGCCGGTGACCGCGGCGGCGTACGAGACCGTCACCGCGCCGCCGTTGCCGATCAGCATCGTCACCTCGACCGGGCTGGAGCCCGTGAGGCCCAGCGCCGAGGCCGGGTACGTCAGCTTGAGCGTCGTGCCGATCGAGGTGGTCGAGACCGTCTGCGAGGTGATCGGGGAGAGGAGCGGGGCCCGCGGATCCCCGCCGGGCACGGCGCCCTCGGTCAGCACCCAGTCGCCGCCGGGCTGGAGGACCCACGAATCGGGCGGGATCATGCGATAGGTGATGGACGCGCCGCCTGAGTCGACGACCAGCTCGCTGGCGTCCCCCAGGTGTCGGCCCTTGACGTGGGCGGCCACCTTGCCCGCGACGGTGACGGTGGTGTCATAGGTGTAGCCGGCGCTGAGGGCCGCGAGCGACGCCGCGAGCCCGGGTCGGGCGGTGCCCACGAGCCCCGCCGTGGCGCCGGAGGGGCTGGACAGTGGGACCCGGCCGCCGGTCGGGGCGGCACTGCCCGAGGCCGACGACCCGCAGGCCGATAGCGCCAGCGCGGCCAGCAGCGCGAGGGTCGGAAGACCGGCGCGGATGGCCGCGGCGCCGCCCGATGGGCGGTGCCGCGCATGTCCCATCCGGACCGGGAAGACGCTCAGCGCCTGCCCCCGGAGCTGCTGTTGGAGCCGTTGCCGGACGGGCCATTCCCGCCCTGGTTGCCGGACGGGCCATTCCCGCCCTGGTTGCCGGGTCACGCGGGCCCGTCGGGGCCCGCGTGTCCGGTGCTGCCGCAGGAGCCGGAGCTGCCCTTGGCGGCCACGGTGTACGTGCCGTCCTTGTTCAGATCCAGCGCCACCTGCAGGCCCACGTTGGTCCCAGTGAAGCGGACCTCGAAGCCGTTCTTGATGGCCGCATGGGTGGCCGGCGCGCCCGTCGTGGAGTCGAAGACCGCGGCGGCGCCGGGGCCAACGTGATAGGCGACCGAGACGGGTGTCCCGTCGCCCAGCAGGGCCGACCAGGTCCGGGCGCCCGTCAGCTCGGCCAGGGTGCCGGTCAGACGCTGCTGGTCGCGGCCGCTCAGCGTGATTCGCAGGCGAGCCTCGCCGTGCTCGTCGCGGGACGCCTGCACCGTGATGGTGAGCCGCTTGACGAAGCCGTCATGGCTGAACGCGACGCCGGCGCTGGCGACATCGCCCTCGCCGTGCTCGCCGTGCTCGTCGTTCTTCATCGTGATGGCGGTGGCGGTCACGCCCGCCGCCGGGCTGATGGTGCCGATGCTGACGGTCGGCTTGCCCGAGCCGTCGTTGCCCACGGTGTAGGCCACGGTCGACTTGGCGCCGGTCCCAAACACGTCCGCCGACCAGCTGCCGGTGCCGCTCAGGTCGGCCAGCGTCGGCGCCTTGGCGCTGAGGGACATCCGATCGCCACGCGCCTTGACGGACACCGTGGTCGTCCCGGCCGTGTTCTCGAACCGGACCTTGGTGGCCTCGGTGGTCGTCTGGGTGAAGTCGCCCGGCGGTGCCAGGGTGACGCCGGAGATGTTGCCGGCCGTGTCGAGGGTGACATCGACGGTCAGCGTGGTGCCCAGGAGCGGCAGGGTGGCGGTCATGCCGCCGGTATCCGCGATGGGCCCGTTGGTGGTGGCGGCCGCGCTCACCGGGAAGGCGACGAGGGCCGCGAGGACGGCCATCACGGTCATCCCCGCGAGGCGTCGTTCGGTTCGTTCCATCCGATCACGTCCTTTCGATCGATGGCTCGACTCCGGGCAGATTCGCCCGCTCGCCGAACCCCGTTCGACCTCCTGGGGACATCGGAGGGAGGAAGGTTTCACGGCGCGGTCAGCCCGCCGGGTCCGGCGCGACCGCCTGGGCCACGATGGGCTCCTGGGTGGGCTGCGGGGTGAGGACCGTCTTGGAGACGGTCTCCCGCCCGCCCAGGCTGGCCGTGTACGTCACCCAGACCAGGCCACCGGCGACGATCGTCACCGTCACGGGCACGGGGTCGGCCCCGGGCAGGCCCAGCGCGGCCGGCGGGTACGAGACGCGCAGGATCCTGCCCGCCGGCCCGCCCGGCAGCGCGGTCGCGGCCTGCGGCGCCATCAAGGCTGCCAGCGGGTGGCCGCCGGGGACCGTGCCCTGCGCCTCGATCCAGTCTCCGCCGGCCTGGCGGACCCAGGACGCGGGCGGCAGCAGGCGATAGGTAATGGACGCCCCGCCCGACTGCACGGCCAGCTCGCTGCCCTCGCCGAAGCGGCGGCCCTTGACATGGGCGGCCACCTGCTGGCCGATGGTCAGGGTGGTCTCGAAGGTGTAGCCGGAGCGCAGCGGCTCAAGCGCCGCGACCAGTCTTTCGGTCGCAGAGATCTCCGGGCTTCCACCCGGCGCGGCCGCGGCTGGCGCGCGGGTTGGGGTCTGCGTGGTCGGGTTGCCGGACCCGGATCGGGAGGTCACCGCCGTCCCGCCGCACGCCGCCAGCAGGATCGCCAGGACGAGGAGGGCGGCGCCAGCGTGAAGCCGACGCCGCCCAGTCCCGATCACCCGGCCGGGGCCCCGCGCGAGCGCGGAGTGCCGGTCGAAGGACGTCATGCCGTGATCAGCCCCTGCCGTCCCGCGACCCGCCGGAGCGGTCGTCGCCGGACCCATTGCTGGAGCCGTGGCTGCCGCCGGACCCGTTGCTCCCGCTCGAGCCGCCGCCCGACGGTCGCGTGGAGCCGGAACCGGAGCCGGAGCCCTTCGAGTCGTCGTGCGAACCGTCCTTGCCGCACGAGCCCGAGAACCCGCTGGCCATGACGGTGTACGTGCCGTCCTCGTTGGCCTTGAGGGCGACCTTGACCCCGACGTTGGTCCCGTCGAAGTCGGCCTGGAAGCCGTGGTCGTACTTCTTGGCCGTGGCTGGAGCGCCCGTCGCGCTGTCGTACACGGCGCTGCCGCCGGGCCCCACGTGGTAGGTGACCGTGACCGCGGTGCCGTCGCACAGGTGGGCGGACCAGGTGCGCGGGCCGGCCAGCTCGGCGAGCGTTCCGGTGGTGCGCTGGCGGTCCTTGCCGCTGAGCGTGATCTGGAGCCGCGCCTTGCCGCTCTCGCGGTCCACGCTGACCGAGATCGACAGCCGCTTGACGTAGCCCTCGAAGGCAAAGGTTGCGCCGCCGCTCACGGAGGCGTCCTCGCCCTCGTCCGAATGGCTCTTGGGCGCGACCGGTGTCGCGATGATGCCGGCCGCCGCCGAGATGGCGCCGATCGCCAGCGTGGGCTTCGCGGTCCCGTCGTCGCCGATCGTGTACGCGACGGTGGACTTGGCGCCCGTCCCGAAGACGTCGGCCCCCCAGCTGCCGGTGCCGCTCACGTCGGCGAGGGCGCCCGAGCTGGCCTTGATCGACATCGTCGAGCCCTTGGCCTTCACGGAGACGGTGGTGGTCCCGGCCGTGTTCTCGAACTTGACCTTGGTGGCTTCCGTGGTCGTCTGCGTGAAGTCACCTGGCGGAGTGAGCACGACCCCGGAGATGTTGCCAGTCGGGTCGAGCGCCACGTCCACGGTCAGCGTGGTGCCAAACAGCGGCAGCGTGGCGGTCATCCCGCCGGTCTGGGCGATCGGCTCGTTGGTGGTGGCCGCGGCTCCTGCGGGCAAGGCGAGCAGCCCGGCCAGGGCCGCCGTGGTCAAGATGCCCGCGACACGGGGAACAGTTGGACGCATCAGGGCTCTCCTCGGTATGGAGCCACCCCGGATGGACCGGATCAGGGGACGGCGGATCGATGTGGCGACCGGGATGCATCGTCCGGTCGTTAGGCGAACCGTAAGCCTGGCCGGGCCTCCGCCGGGACGGCGCGGTGGTACCCAACGGCCCGGGCCGAAGGTCCAGCGGGGTGGTGCCACGATGCCGACGCGCCGGTCGGAACAGGTAGGTGGCGGTGTGGTCCGGAGGCAGGACCCGGTACCAGCCCGCCCGGCGTGGGTCCGCGGACCCTGTCCGGCGTCCGTTGGGGCCAGTCAGTCGCGCGACGCGGCCCGGACGGCCGACCAGGCAGCCAGCGCGCGCGCCCGGCTATCGGCGTGGTCGACGATGGGCGCCGGGTAGTCGTGCCCGATCCGGCAGCCGTAGGTCGCCTGGTCGGCTGGCGAGAGCGTCCACGGGCGGTGGATGCGCGCGACGGGGACGCGGGCCAGCTCCGGGACCCAGCGACGGACGTAGGCGCCGTCTGGGTCGAACCGCTCCCCCTGCAGGGTGGGGTTGAAGACCCGGAACCAGGGCTGCGCGTCCGCCCCGGTCGACGCTGACCACTGCCAGCCGCCGTTGTTGGCGGCCGGGTCCCCGTCCACCAGGTGCGCCATGAAGTGGGCCTCGCCAATCCGCCAGTCCACGAACAGGTCCTTGGCCAGGAAGCTCGCGACGATCATCCGGGCGCGGTTGTGCATCCAGCCGGTGGCCAGCAGCTGGCGCATGGCTGCATCCACGATGGGGTAGCCGGTCTGCCCCGTTCGCCACGCCGCGATCTCGTCCGGATCGTTCCGCCAGGCGAGGTCGGCGGCGCGGGGGTCGAACGGGTCGCGGGCAAGGTGCGGCTCCCACCAGAGCAGGTGGGCGTAGAAGTCGCGCCACGCCAGCTCGGACGTGAAGACGGCGGGCTGCACGTCGGCGTGGGTCACGGCGCGGACCAGCACCTCGAGCGGTGACAGGGAGCCCCAGCGCAGGTCCGCCGAGAGCCGTGACGTCCCGTCCTCGCCCACCAGGTTTCGACGCCTGGCATAGCCGTCCAGCCCGGTGGGGCCCGGGTCCAGCCAGCGCGCCAGTCGCTCGCGTGCGGCAGCCTCGCCGGGAGCGGGCAGGAGCGACGGACGCGCGGTGGGGATCGGCGCGAGCTCCGGCGTTGCCGGCTGGACCGCCCACGCTTCGCCGTCCGGCCAGGTCGAGGGGAACGGCACGTGTGCCGGGGCGGGCAGCAGATCCCGGATGGTGGCTGCTTCCCACGTCCGACGGAACGGCGTGAAGACCGCGTAGCGCCCGCCGGTCCTCGTCCGAATGGCCTCGGGTTCGCGGATCAGGACGCCCGGGTGCTCCACGAGGCGCCTGCCCGCCGCGGCCAGCGTCTGCGCCACGGCACGATCCCGTCTCCGCCCGTACGGGGCGTAGTCGCGGGAGACGTGCACCTCCTCGGCCCCGAACGCTCGGGCCACCGCCGGGACCAGGTCGGCCGGGCGGCCGCGCAGCACCAGCAGTCGCCCGCCGCGGGCCTCCAGCGCGGCCCCCAGTTCACGCAGGCAGCCGGCAAGGAACCACGCCCGGTTCGGCGATGCCCAGCGTCCGGCCAGCAGGACCTCGTCCAGGATGTACAGCGGCACCACCGGTCGGCCGCCCGCGAGGGCCGCGGTCAGTGCGGGGTGGTCGTGCAACCGGAGGTCGCGCCGGAGCCAGAGGATCGAGGGCGCCCGGTGCGATGTTGAAGGCGAGGGGTCCACCGGGACATCATCGTGGAACCCGGCGTTCTTGGCTGCGCCTGCCGCCGGGTTCGTTGCCATCGGCTGCGTCATGGCGGGCTTCGTCGCTGGCGCGAGGAGTAGGATCTGGGCCACCTCGACCCTTCCCACCCTGTCCCCTGGAGACCGACCCATGCCCCGCGAGTACATCCCCGGCACCTGGGAGACCAACCGCTCGTTCTCGCCGGCAGTCATCACCACGGGCGGGCGAATGGCCTTCCTGGCCGGCGTCGGCCACACCGTGGACGATGAGGGCAACACGATCCGCGACTTTGGCGGCCAGGTCCACGCGACCTTCAGGGAGATCGCCCGGATCATGGACCGCTTTGGTGGCGGCCTGTCCGATGTCGCCACCATGACGATCTACGTCGCGGACCCGCGCTACGGCAACGAGTTCGTGGAGATCCGCAAGGAGTACTTCCCGGACGGCTATCCAGCCAGCACGCTGATCACCGTGGCCGGCTTCGCGCGCCCGGAGATGCTCCTCGAGGTCACCTGCACGGCCATCCTCGGCGACGAGTAGCCCGGCGGAATGGAGCGACCCGGAGTACCGGCCCCCGCCTCCGGGGAATCGAACAGCGGGCGTCGATGGGCACCCGCTGTCATCGAGATCGCGCAGCCCCGCACAGCGCGGGCGCGGGGTTCAGGCCTGGGTCGTGAACCAGACCGTCGGCGCCGAGGTCACGCCCGCGTCGTGCATCGCCGCCTTGAGCTCCGGGCTGCCGGCGAACGCCTGGGCGGCTTCCACCGACGCGAACTCATGGGTGACCGTGATGTCGTTCGCGTTGTCGGCCGCCTGGTAGACCGCCTTGCCGGTGACGCCCAGGGCCGCCTGCGTCGAGGCGAACGCGTCGAAGATGCGGCGCCATGCGGCATAGTCCGCGACGGTGTGCCGGACGAACATGGTGGCCATCGGTGGTCTCCTGGATCATTCAGGCCGCGGCGGGGACCTCTCGCCGGTCTGATCGAATGATCACGCTGCGACAGTAGATGCAACAGCAGAGACTGTCAAGACAGTAGTTGTCAGGACAGCGAGAACTGGCTACGCTGTTTCCGTGCACGACAGCGACCAACCGCCCGCCTCCGACCGGCCGAATGCGGCCGACGAGACCTGGTTTGACGCCTGGCGCGGCGTCCTGTTCGCCAGCGCGCGCGCCCTCCGGGTCGCCGACCAGGACATGGTGGAGCACGACGGCTTCCCGCTGACGTGGCTCGACGTGCTCGCCCAGCTGGCGGATGCGGGGCCAGCCGGCTTGCGCATGCAGGAGCTGGAGGAGGTCGCGCTGTTCACCCGCGGCGGGTTGACGCGCCTGGTGGACCGAATCGAAGCCGCCGGCCTGGTCCGGCGGGAGCCGGTGCACGGCGATCGGCGCGGTGTCCTGGTCGTGCTGACGGACGAGGGCCGGCAACGGCACGACGCGGCGTTTGCACGACACCGCGAGGTCATCGAGCGGGAGTTTGGGCGGCGGCTGACGCCCGCCCAGCATCGTGCGATCTCCGACGCGCTCTGGCCGTTCTGGCATGGGGACGGCGCCGCGACCAGCGAGTAGCGAGGGCTCCGCCCCGGCCCGTGAGCGGAGCGACCCGGATCAGCCGATGTAGGGCACCATGTCGGGGAGCCCGTCAAACCCGCGATCGAAGGTGAGGATCCGGCTCACGCCGCGCCGGCGCGTGATGGCCAGGTGGATCGCGTCGCGCGCTGAGAGCCGGGTGGAGAGGACGATCCGGCGCGCCCGGTCGACGTCCGCACGCTCCACGGGGCAGACCTCGTCCACGATCTCGAGCAGCACCGCCGTCGCCGGCTCGATCGCGTCGCGGCGGTCGATGGCCACGCAGCGATGGAGGATCTCCTGGAGGACCTCGGCGTCAGTCACCAGCGGTTCGCCATCCGCGATGGCACGCTCCAGGAGCTGCCGCGCGATGGCCTTGTTGGGGTGATCGGCGCCCACGAGATACATCGGCACGTTGGAGTCGATGAAGATCACCCGGCCGCGCCCTCGCCGTACCCGTGCTCGATCTCCGCCAGCAGGTACGTAATCTCGCCGATCGGGTAGTCGTGGGCGGCCGCATCGCGGATGGCGCGGAGCTTCCGGCCGGCCTCCGGGTAGGTCGCGTCGCGCGCCGAGCGCAGCGCGTCGCGGACCCATGCGGCCGTTGTCTGATGGCGCCGCCGCGCCAGCTCCTGGATCTCGGCAAGCTCCTCACCCACGAGGAGCACCTGGAGGCGCTTGGCCATGGTCCTGAATCTAGGTGACTCATCCGTCACGACTCACGACTGGAAGGACCGCCGACAGACCGGAAGGACCGCCGCGCGCCAGGCTCCGCCCGGCCCGCATCCGGGCCGACGCCGCACGCTCCGCCCGCCGACCTAGCCCAGCGCGGCCTTGGCGCGCGCCTCGAACGCCTCCCGGACCGTGGGATTGCAGACGCCAACGGAGGGCAGCCGACCGTCAAGCATGTCCACCAGGTTGTGCGCCGCCTGCGTCAGCGTCCGCTCCCGAGTCCGGATCGTGGACCCGGCGTGGTGCGGCGTGATGATCAGGTTGTCCAGGTCGTACAGCGGGCTCTCGGCGCCCAGCGGCTCCGGATCCGAGACATCCACCGCGGCACCCGCCAGCTGGCCGCTGCGGAGCGCCTCGATCATCGCGTCCTGGTCCACCAGCTGCGCGCGGGCGGTGTTGATCAGGCGGGCGCCCCGCTTGAAGCGCGCGAACCGCTCCGCGTTGAACATCCCCGTGGTCTCGGGCGTGACGACCATGTGGAGGGAGACCACGTCCGACTGGCCCAGCATCTCGTCCAGGTCGTCGATCTTGGTGGCACCCGCAAGCGCGGCCCGCTCGGCCGACAAGTAGGGGTCGTACGCCAGCACGCGCATCCCCAGCGCCGCCGCCCGCTTCCCCACCAGCTGGCCGACGTTGCCGAAGCCCACCATGCCGATGGTGCTGCCCTCGATGTCGCCGCCGATGTAGCGCCGGGCCTGGTTCCAGTTGCCAGTCCGGACCAGGCGGTCCAACTGCGGGACGTAGCGGAGGATGGCGAGCATGAGCGCGATGGTGTGCTCGGCGACGCCCAGGGAGTTGGCGCCGGGCGTGTTGGCCACCAGCACCCCGGCCTCTGTCGCGGCGTCCAGGTCGATCGTCTCGATGCCCACGCCGTACTTTGCGAGGACGCGGAGTCGCGGCTGGGATGCCTCGATGACCGAACGCGGGACCTTCTCGAACGCGGTCAGGAGCGCGCCATCGCAGCCGGCGAGGATGGGCCCAAGCTCGGCTGCCGTGTAGACGCGCTCGGGCTCCACGACGATCTCCACCCTGTCCTCCAGGATGGGGCGGGCAAACTCCCAGAAGGGCCACATCGTGCCGGCGAAGTAGACGCGGGGCTTGGCCATCGGTGGTCCTCCGGGTGGGTTCTGGTCTGGGTGTAGCGGCGGGTCGTGCGGGAGATCGGCGCTCAGTGGCCGCCCCGGCGCTGGAACAGGCGCCGGGTCTCGCGATGGGAGATCCGCCAGCCCTCGGGGGTGCGGACGAAGCGGTCGTGCCACTCACCCAGGCTGAACGGCTCGTCGAACGGGAGGGGAAATCCCGGGTCCGGGACCCCCGGGTCGTGGTGATAGGCCACGTAGTATGTGACGCCCTCGGCGTGATCCGGGTCCAGGATGGTGATCATCGAGTTGGCGCTCATGTGGCGCGTCACCTGGGTCGCCGGGAGCAGCGAGTAGGAGGCCGCCACGGCCGCGCGACCCTGCCAGGCCTTGCCACCCCGCTGCCACGCGCCGTCCTCGGCGAACTGTGCCGCCGCCTCGTCCAGCCGGAGATGGTCGCCGTGCTGTGCGACCGCCATCACCAGGTTGCGGCAGTCGTGCTCGATCCGCCGTTGCTCGTCCGCGTCCACCCGCGGTCCCTCCGCTGCTGTTGTCCATGCCCCGCGGGGCGGTCGGCCGCCGGCCGGACCGCCAATGGCAGTGTACGCAGCAGCGCGGCCCGCCTGACCGCGTGGACGCCGCCTAGAGCGTGCCGACGAGGACCGGCGTGGCCGGCCCGCCCTCGGAGACCAGGCTGACGCCATACCGGGCGCCGGGTCCGATCGTTTCGGACCACTGGTACATCGAGCCAACCCAGTAGCCCGTGGAACCCGCGTACGACATCGCGCCCATGGGGGTCCGGGTGCCGTTGATCTCCACCCAGCACCGATAGGCCTGTCCGTCGCCGGGGGCGGGAAGGCCGGTGGTGACCACAACGATCTCCGCCGCCGACCAGGCCATGGTGCCGGCCGGCGCGCCGTCGGCCGTGCGCAGGGTCAAGCTCCAGTGCTGCGGCGCGGCCAGGACGCGGTCGAACGTGGCGGCGACCGCCTCAAGGCGTGCGGTCTCGGCGCGCAGGCGGGTCACCTCGCCGTTCCCGGTCAGCCCCACGGATCCGCCCACGACCGCGACCACGATCGCCGCCGCCGCGACCAGCCAGGCAACACCGGCGCCGGGGCGGAGTCGCCGGCCGAAACGCACGGCGGGCGGTCGGGTGATCCTGGCTGCCATGGGTTCGGGCCCGCCGCCGCCCTGGACCGCATCGGCGCGGGCGGCGGCGTGGACCGCATCCAGCGTCCGGGCGCGGAGGGATGCAGGGGCCCGGATCTCGTCGATGGGGTCCGATCCACGAACCGCCGGCCCTACCTCTGCCCAGGTTCGGCGCCAGCCGGCCAGGTCGACGGCGCACCGCTCGCAGCCCGAAAGATGGGCGCGCAGCGCGACCGCGTCCGGCGAGGGATCACCCTCCAGCCGCGCCAGGCGACGGGGATCGAGCGCCAGGTCGGAGAGTCGCTCGTGCGCCTCAGCGTGCTGCATCCATGCCTCCAGCGTCCGGGACGGCCCGGCGAGTCGTCAGCAGGATCACATCATCGTCCGCGTCGCCAAGCCCCGGGACCCCTTCGAGGGCCGTCCGCAGCGTCGCGAGGGCGCGGCGCGTCCGCGACTTGACCGTCCCGAGGGGCCAGCCCAGCCGGGCCGCGATCTCCACCTGGCTCAGCTGCTCGTCGTACGCCAGCTCAAGGGCGCGGCGCTCGTCCGGCGGCATCGCCGAGAGGGCGGTCCGTACCACCGCCCGGGACCACTCCCGGGTTGCCGCCTCCTCCGGATCCGGGGAGGCGGGGGTGTCCGCGGACGCCCGAAGCGCGCCGGGGGTTCGGCTTGAGCCACCCTCGGGCCAGCCCCGGTCCTCGTCGAGGCCCGCCATGCCCAGCGTGGATGGGCGACGCGCGGCCGATCGGAGCCGGTCGATGGCGCGGTTCCGGGCGATGCGGAGGAGCCAGCCGGGCAGGCTGCCGGCCGCGGGATCAAAGCCGCCGGCCCCGCGCCAGGCCGCCAGGAAGGTGTCCTGGGCGACCTCCTCAGCGAGCTGCCGGTCGCCCAGGAAGCGCACAACAGAGCCGTAGATGGTGTCCATGTAGCGGTCATAGACCGAGGCGAGGGCGGCCTCGTCCCGGGCCGACACCCGGGCCATGAGCTCGGGATCGGCCGGGGACGAGTGATCCGCGCCGTGCGTGGGGGTCACGCTCGACTGGGTCCGGAGCGGGGCCAGCTGGACGTCACGTCCAGATGGTTGCTCCGACCGCCCCCCTCCCGTCAAGGGAAAGGCTAGTTTCCGACCGTGATGGTCGCGGTCATGGCCGGGTGGATGGTGCAGGCGTAGGCGAATGTGCCCGCCGTGGCGAACGTCTGCGAGAACGTCTTGCCCGCATCGATGTTCTTGCTGTCGAAGGACTTGTCGTTCGCAGTGACGGTGTGCGGCGCGCTGTCGTTGTTCGTCCACTTCACCGTGGTGCCCACGGCCACCTTGAGGGCGGTCGGCGCGAAGGCGAAGTTCGCGATGGTCACCGCGTTGGCCGCCGCAGCCGGGCTGGCCGCCGGGGAGGCCGCCGGGGTGTCCTGGGCGATGCCACCCTTGATGGCGCCGCTGGACGCGGTCGCGCCGACCGGGAGCAGGAACCAGGTGCCGTTGAGGGCCTGCCCGCCGAAGTCGCCGGCCTTCACGTCCTTGACGTAGTAGTAGAGCGGGATGCCGTTGTAGGTGACCTGCGTAGTGGCGTCGTCACGCTTGATCGTGGCGAGCGTGCCCGTCACGCCGGTGCCGGCCGTCGGGGCGTCCGCGCCGGTGACCAGCAGCGGCGGCCAGTTGGCGATCACGCCGGCCGAGGCCGTCGACTTGTCCTTGCTGTCCTTGGTCCACAGGTAGAGGCTCTTGCCCTGGGCGCCGGTCAGGTAGCCGCCCAGCTTGACGTCCTGGGCCAGGTTGACCAGGCCGGTGACCGGGGTGGCCGTCGGGGCCGCCGTCGGAACGGCGGTTGGTGCCGCGGTGGGGGCGGCGGTCGGCGCCGGGGTGGCCGCGCTGCTGCAGGCTGCCAGCACCAGGGCCAGGGCCCCGGCAACGGCGCCGAGCTGCAGGCCGTTGATTCGTCGGTGGGAACGCGTCATGGACCGGGACTCCTCCTCGTGGCCAGGCAGGCCATCTGGGAGTCATTACGCCGGATCCGGCCGGGTGGATCACGGGCCGCGTCGCGGACCCGCTGGCCCGGACCCGCTTACGTGGCGGCGGCCCGTTCGCGGAAGCGCGGCTCGTCCCAGGCCCGCGTCTCCAGCACGTCGCGGAGCACCTCCACCGCGTCCCAGACGTCGGTAAAGCCCAGGTACAGCGGGGTGAACCCGAAGCGCAGGATGCGCGGCTCGCGGTAGTCGCCGATGACCCCGCGCTCCACCAGCGCCCGCATCACCGCGTAGCCCTCGGGGTGCTCCAGGCTCACCTGGCTGCCGCGCCGCGCATGCTCGCGCGGCGTCACCAGCGTCAGGGGATGGTCGGCGCAGCGCTCCTCGACCAGCTGGATGAAGAGGTCGGTCAGCGCCAGCGACTTGGTCCGCAGCGTGGCCATGTTCGTCCGGAGGAACGGGTCCAGCCCGCACTCCACCAGGGCCAGCGACACGATGGGCTGCGTCCCGGTCAGGAAGCGCCGGATGCCGGGCGCGCCGCGGAACCCGGGCTCCATGGCGAATGGCGCGGCGTGGCCCCACCAGCCCGAGAGCGGCTGCGCCCGGTCCTGGAAGCGCGCCGGCACCCAGGCGAAGGCGGGCGCCCCCGGACCGGCGTTGAGGAACTTGTAGGTGCAGCCCAGCGCGAAGTCCGCGTCCGCGCCCCGGACGTCCACGGGCACGGCCCCGGCCGAGTGGGCCAGGTCCCAGATGGCGAGCGCCCCGCGCTCGTGGGCCAGCGCTGTCAGCGCGGTCATGTCCAGCAGCTCGCCGGTCCGGTAGTTCACCTCCGTCAGGAGGAGCACCGCCGTGTCCGCGCCCACCGCCTCGGCAATCTCGGCCGGGTCGTCCACCAGCCGCAGGGAGTGACCGCGGTCCAGCTGGCGGAGCAGGCCCTCCACGATGTACAGGTCCGTGGGGAAGTTGCGCCGCTCCGAGACCACCACCCGACGGGCCGGGTCGCGCTCCGCCTGCACCCCCAGCGCCACGGACAGCAGCTTGTACAGGTTGACGCTGATGTTGTCCGTGACGACAACCTCGCCGGGTCCGGCTCCAATGGGGGGCGCCAGCTTGTCGCCCAGCCGCCCGGACAGCTCCCACCACCCGGCGTCGTTCCAGCTCCGGATGAGGTCGCGGCCCCATTCGACCTCGACAACCTCGGCGGCGCGCCGGGCCGCCGCCTTGGGCCGGACGCCCAGGGAGTTGCCGTCCAGGTAGACGATCCCCTCGGGGAGGGCAAAGTCATCGCGGAGGTGGCGGATGGGGTCGCTCGCGTCGAGCGCCACGCACGCGGATCGGGAAGGGGCCGGCATCGGCGCTCCTGGCTGCGCCCCGAAGTGGCTGGGGCCACTGCATCGTACGGCCTGTCCGACGTGCTGCTCAACCCTCAGCGCGTGGCGTCGAGGAACCGCAGTGTTCCCGCCAGGGCCGGGACCGCGCCGATCACCGCCAGCCGCCGCCTAGCGGTAGAGAAGCACCCCCACCGAGCTTCGGCCCAGGCCGTCCAGGCCGCCCGTGACCATGACCTGGCCGTTTGGCAGGAGCGTTGCCACGTGCGCCCCGAGCGCGGCCGGCAGCGAGCTGGTGGGCTGGACCTGGTTGGTGGTTGGGTCGTAGAGCTCCACCGATGCGTGGCCGCCGACCACCTTGGGCGATGTCTCGTCGAGCCCGCCGATGAGCAGCACCTGGCCCTCCGGCAGGAGCGTGGCCGTGCCCCGCAGCCGGGCCACGCTCATGGTTGGGCCCGGGCGAAACGCACCCGCGTCCGGGTCGTACAGCTCCGTCGCCAGTGGCGCCAGCAGTGCGTTGCCCCCGCCCGCGATGAGCACCAGCCCGCTGGGGAGCAGCGCCGCCGCGTGCAGCAGCCGGGCGCTGGACAGGGAGCCCGTGGGGGTGAACCGGCCCGTCGCCGGGTCCCAGATCTCCGCGCTGGCAAGGCCCGTGGTGGGCGTCCCGGAACGTGCCTGCGAGCCGCCCACGACCAGGACGCGGCCATCCCGCAGCAGCGTCGCCGTGTGCCGATCCCTGGGGACGCTCATGGAGCCGGTGGAGCTGATGCTGCCAGTGGCCGGGTCGTAGACCTCCGCGGAGGCGATGGGCGCCAGGTCGTCATTTGCGCCTCCCGTGAAGAGCACGCGCCCGTCTCGCAACAGCGTTGCCGTCGGGGCGGCCCGGCCGATGTTCAGGCGCGGGCCGCTGGTGAAGGCGCCGGTCGCGGGGTCATAGAGTTCGCAGGTGAGGGCCGCAGAGCCAAAAGCCGTACCGCCGGCGACCAGGATCCGCCCATCCACCAGCGTCGTTGCCGTGTGGAGGCTCCGGGCGCTGGCCAGCGACTGGCTGGGCCAGAACGTCCCGGCCACCGGATCAAAGAGCTCGACACTGGCCGTGCCGCGGCCGTCGCTGTCCTGGCCGCCGACCACCACGACACGCCCGTCGGTGAGCACCGTTGCCGTGTGGAAGGAGCGAGCCACGCCCAGGTTGCCCGTCGGGTTGAAGATCCCCAGCCGCCTCGGCGTCGTGGTCTTGGTGGGCGGTGCGGACGATGGCGTGTCGGTGGGGGAGGGCGCAGCGGTCTCGACCGGGATCACCGGCGGCACGGTCTGCAGGTTGAGGTAGGCCACCCCACCGATGACCAGGATCGCCGCCACGACGATGAGCAGCATCTCCACCACGAAGCCGATCCGCAGGCCGCGCCGCTTCCGGGTTGGGGCCGGTTCCGGCGTCTGCAGGCCGGCCGGGAAGAGCGTCCTGCGCAGGTCCACGCCGGGAGGGGGCGCGTTCCTGGTAGAGAGCGCCGGGTTTCTGGGCGGCAGGCTGGGCCCCCGCCGCTCGGGGCGCCCCGGCCCATTGGTGCCGGCCCAGCCGGCGCCCCGCTGGGCATCAACCCCGGCGCCGGCAGGATCGCGCTCACCGACCAGGACGCCCGCCTCCACGTCGAAGTCGTGGCCGCACGCGCGGCAGTACCGGAAGGCCCCCATCCTGGGCGTGGTGCAACTGGGACAGAGCTCGCCTGGCACTCAAAACTCGATCGGCGCGGCAATCGATCAGAACGTCGAGTGTAGGCCGCGCCGTGGGCGCGCCGCACGGTTGCGGCGGCCCGGCGCCGGGGCAGGGCGCCGCGGCGGCCCGGCGCCGGGGCAGGGCGCCGCACGGTGGCGGTGGCGGTGGGGGGCCACCCGTGGGCGCGCCGCCGCCGCAGCGGGCTTCCCGGCGAACGCTCGCCCGCGGGCGGCCGACGCCGTCGTGCAGGGTGCGCCGCTCCCGAACCGCGCGGCGCGCTAGCATAGTTCGCATGACAACTACTGCACCTGATCCGCGCGCGGCGTTCGCCGAGTTCACCCGGGCCCTCGTCGAGGACCTCCGCGCCCATGACGGCGTCGTGACCGAGGGCCGCTTCGCCGGCCGTCCCGTCCTCCTGCTCCACACCGTTGGGGCGAAGAGCGGCGAGGCGCGGCTGGCGCCCCTCGTGTACTCGAAGGACGGCGATCGGCACGTCATCCTCGCCTCGAAGGGCGGCGCGCCCGTGCATCCGGCCTGGTACGTGAACCTGCTTGCCAACCCCATCGTCACGGTCGAGGCCGAAGGCGAGACGTTCAAGGCCCGTGCCATTGTCGCTGCGGGGGCCGAGCACGATCGACTGTACGCGGCCCACGCGGCGCCGAACCCGGTCTTCAACGAGTACCAGGAGAAGACCACCCGCAAGATCCCCGTGGTCGCGTTGGAGCGGCTCCGCGAGGGCTGAGCCCGGCAGGCCCCGCCAGTCGGCAGTCTTCGCCGCTCAGCCGGCGGGCGGGCCGATGGGCACGACGTCGAAGCCTTCGGCGGCGAAATCCGCGTCGAACGTGAACGCCTGGCGCGCGCCCTGGGCGCGCATCACCAGGAAGCTGGTCCAGTCCACGAGGGAGATTCCGCGTCGGCCCGCGCCGACAAGAGCCGCCCGCGCCTCCGCGTGCAGCCCGGGCTCAACCCACACCACGTGGATCAGCGGCAGCAGGCTATCGATCAGGCGTTGGGTGGCCGGCATGCCCAGTCGCCGCTGCGCCAGCGAGATGCTCTCCACCACGACGTACTCGTGCGTCATCAGCGCGGCGTTCCCCGACCGTAGCCCGCGGAGGGTGGCGATCGCCGCTGCGTGATTCCGATCGTCTGCGTCGAGGATTGCGTAGATCGCCGATGTATCGACGAAGATCACGATCCGTAGATCTCCGCGAGGTGGTCGTCGTGCTGGGCCGACACGTCCGACAGGCCCGAGGCCCCGCAGCCGACCGCGTCCATCGCCCGCTCCCAACGCTCGTCGCGGCTGGGGGGCGCAGCCACCGATCCGTACGCCTGGTCCACGGCGTCCCGGATCAGGTGGGCCATGGACACGCCACGCTCCTGCGCCAGGCGACGCAGCAGATCCGCCTGCTCCGGCTCGAGGGAGATCTGGGTCCGCTCCATGGCCGGATGATACCAGTGAGCAACATTGATGTAAGGTCGCATCGGTGGCCCGTCTGGCACACTTGGCAATATGCCAAGGAAACTTGACATTCACGGCGCGCCGCGGGACGATGCGCCCATGCCCCCCAATGGTCCACAGCTGCGCAATCGCGTCCGGGTGGCGCGTGCCGAGCGGGACCTGTCGCAGGACCAGCTCGCCCGGGCGGCGGGCGTGAGCCGGCAGACCATCAGCTCCATCGAGACGGGCCAGTACTGCCCGTCGACACTCCTGGCCTTCCGGCTGGCCAGCGTCCTGGGGGTGGGCGTGGACCGGCTGTTCTGGCTGGAAGGAGATCCCGGATGAATCAGCGCATCACCCGCGACGAGCGCGAGGCCGCCATCGACCAGGCCGCCGACCGGCTGGGCTACCTCGTCCTGTCCTTCGGCCTCCTGGTGATCGTGGCCTGGCGCAGCTTCGCCAACCACGAGTCGTCCTGGGATTTGCTCCTCCTCGTGATCCTCGGCGGCGCGGTCGCCACGGCCTACCGGGTCAGCCGGCACGTGGCCACGCGGTCGTGGTGGCTGGTCGCGGGACTCAGCATCGGCCTCGCCCTGGTCCTCGCGGCCATCACGGCGCTGGCGCTTCGCTCGTAGCGCCCGCCCCCGGCGGCTCCGGGCACGCCCGGTCGGCCGGGTTCGACTGGGTCAGCGCGCCGGAGCAGGCCCTGCGCTGAGGGCCCTCGCAGCGACGGACTGCCACCCATGTATGGCATAATGGGTGGCATGGAGAAGACCACGGTCTACCTGACTCCGGAGCAGAAGACCGCGCTGGCCCAGGCGGCTCGCGCCGGCGGCTTGAGCGAGGCCTCCCTGATCCGCGAGGGGATCGCCGCGGTCATCGGCCGTCACGCCGCCGCGGAGGTCCCCCCCGCCCTCACCCCGCCGCCGGGCGGCAACCAGGACCAGGCGGGCGTGTTCACGCGAACGCGCTGGATCCAACGGGCCGCGCTCATCGAGCTGATTCAGCGGAGCCGGGCGGACGCCACGCTCACGGGGGACCTCCGGGACCTCCGGGACCTCGCGCCCGACAGCACGGACCAGGAGCCCCTCGCGTGACCGGGAGCACGGCCGGCCTCGCCGACACCAGCATCTTCATCGCCAGCGAAAGCGGCCGGCCGCTCCGCGTGGAGCTGCTGCCGGACCGCCTGGCCGTCTCGATCATCACGGTGGGGGAGCTCCGGGCCGGCGTCCTCGCCGCCCGGGACCTGGCAACGCGCGAACGGCGCCTGGCGGCACTCGCCGCGGTCATGACGCTGGAGCCGGTGCCGGTGGACCAGGACGTCGCGGCCGCCTGGGCCTACCTCCGCGTGGCGCTCCGGGATGCCGGCCGGAGCATGGGCGTCAACGACTCGTGGATTGCCGCCACCGCCATCGCGCTGGACGTGCCGCTCGTGACCCAGGATGACGACCATGCCGGCCTTGCCGGCCTTGCCGGCCTCCCCGGGCTCCGGGTGATCCGGGTCTGATCGGCCTTGCGCGGCTGAGCCCGCGTCGTCACCATCTCCCCATCGGCGTCGGCGACCTCGCCCACCAGTCCCCGGGGGCGTCGCCGACACCAATGGAGGGCCCAGTCGTGACGCGCGAGATCATCGACACGCCGGATGCCCCCGGCTCGGCCAGGTCCGGCAGCCCCGTCTACAGCCAGGCGGTGAAGGCGGCGGGCCTGGTCTTCGTCGCCGGGCAGGGTCCGTTCGACCCGGCCACGGGGGCCGTCCTGGGCGACACCATCCAGGAGCAGACCCGCCAGGCCCTCACCAACGTGCAGGCCATCCTGCGGGCAGCGGGCAGCGGGATCGACAGGGTCGTCAGCGCCACGTTCATCCTCCGCAACCCCGAGGACTTCGCCGGGATGAACGAGGAGTGGCGGCGCTGGTTCCCAACGGACCCGCCCGCTCGCCAGGGCGCCAAGCTGCCCCTTGAGATCCCCGGCCTCCGGATCTCCATCGCCGTCGTCGCGGAGGCCTGAGCGGTGCCACGGTGCCCGGCCTGGCACGGGGAGCAGGCGTGACCATGAGCCCGCTGGCCGGCAAGTCGGCGCCGCCGTCGCTGCTGGTCGACGTGCCCCGGCTTGTCACCGCCTACTACGCCGACGTGCCGGACCCGTCCGTCCCCTCGGAGCGCGTCGCGTTCGGGACCTCCGGGCACCGCGGCTCCGCGCTGACCCGCACCTTCAACGAGTGGCACGTCCTGGCCATCAGCCAGGCCATCTGCCAGTACCGGGCGGGGCAGGGGATTACCGGGCCGCTCTTCCTGGGCATCGACACGCACGCCCTGTCCGCAGCGGCATTCGCCAGCGCGCTGGAGGTGCTGGCCGCCAACGGCGTCGAGGTCATGATCTCGGCCGGGGACGAGTACACGCCGACGCCCGCCGTCTCGCACGCCATCCTCGTGTACAACCGTGGGCGAACCAGCGGCCTGGCCGACGGCATCGTCGTGACGCCCTCGCACAATCCGCCGGAGGACGGCGGCTTCAAGTACAACCCGCCCAACGGCGGCCCCGCGGATGAGACGGTGACCGGCTGGATCGGCGCCACGGCCAACGCGCTGCTGGAGGCCGGGCTGGCAGGGGTGCACCGCGTCTCGCTGGCCAAGGCGCTCCGCGCGCCGACGACACACCGGCACGATTTCCTGCGGAGCTACGTCGACGATCTCGGCAGCGTCATCGACCTGGACCTGGTCCGCGGCGCCGGGATCCGGCTGGGCGTGGACCCGCTGGGCGGCGCCGGCGTCCACTACTGGGCCGCGATCGCGGAGCGCTACGGCCTGGACCTGACCGTGGTCCGGGATGAGGTGGATCCCACCTTCCGGTTCATGACCGTGGATTGGGACGGCCGGATCCGGATGGACCCCTCCTCGCCGTCGGCCATGCAGTCGCTGATCGGGCTGAAGGACCGGTTCGACGTGGCCTTCGGCTGCGACACCGATCACGACCGGCACGGGATCGTGACGCCCAGCACGGGGCTGCTCCCTCCGAACCAGTACCTCGCCGTGTGCGTGGACTACCTCTTTCGCCAGCGGCCGGGCTGGTCCGCCGGCGCCGCCGTGGGCAAGACCCTGGTAAGCACCGGCCTGATCGACCGGGTGGCGGCCCGACTGGGTCGCCGCCTGTACGAGGTCCCCGTGGGCTTCAAGTGGTTCGTGGACGGGCTCATCGACGGGTCGCTGGGCTTCGGCGGCGAGGAGAGCGCCGGCGCCTCGTTCCTGCGCCGCGACGGCGGGGCGTGGACCACCGACAAGGACGGCATCGTCCCGGCCCTCCTGGCCGCGGAGATCACCGTGCGAACCGGCCGGGACCCGGGCGAGCTTTACCGGACGCTGACCGCCGACCTGGGCGAACCGGTCTCGCGCCGCGTGGACGCCCCCGCCACGCCCGAGCAGAAGCGGCGGCTCTCCCGGCTGACCCCGGCCCAGGTGCGCCAGGCCAGCCTGGCCGGCGAACCGGTGGAGTCCGTGCTGGATCGGGCGCCGGGCAATGGCGCGCCCATCGGCGGGCTCAAGGTCACCACAAAGAACGGCTGGTTCGCCGCCCGCCCATCCGGCACCGAGAGCATCTACAAGATCTACGCCGAGAGCTTCCTGGGCGAGGCGCACCTGGACCGTCTGATCGCCGAGGCGCAGGCGATGGTGGACGAGGCGCTGGGGGTGGACCAGCCGCACGGTGCGGCGCCGGGGACCGCGGCGTGATCGTGCCGAGGACGGCGGCGCCGCGCCACCCCATCCGCGCCGGCGTGACCATCTGGCCCCAGGTGGGGTCCTGGCAGCAGATCCGCGAGGCGGCCATCGCCGCGGACCGTGCCGGGCTGGACGCCGTCTGGACCTGGGACCACCTCTATCCGATCGTCGGCGACCCCCACGGGTCGATCTTCGAAGGCTGGAGCACGCTGGGCTCCTGGGCGGAGATCACCGAGCACGTGTCGCTGGGCCTCATGGTGGGCGCCAACACCTTCCGCAACCCGGGCGTCGTCGCCAAGGCCGCCGTGACCATCGATCACGCCAGCCACGGCCGCGCCTGGCTGGGCCTGGGCGGCGCCTGGTTCGAGCCCGAGCACCAGGCATTCGGGATCGACTTTGGGTCGGGGCCCGGCGAGCGGCTCAACCGACTCGAGGCGTCCGTGGGCGCCATCCGGCGGATGCTGGGCGGCGAGGCCGTCACCATGCCCGACGGCGGGCCCTACCGGCTGGACCAGGCCGTGGTTCGCCCGCTGCCGTATCGCGGGGCCGGGCGGCTGCCCATCATGATCGGCGGGTCCGGCGAGCAGAAGACGCTCCGCACGGTCGCCCGCCACGCCGACGGCTGGAACGCCAACGGCGCCGTGGACGTGCTCCGGCGCAAGGCCGGCATCCTCGCGGAGCACTGCGCCGAGGTGGGGCGCGACATCGCCGACATCGAGTTCACGTTCACCCGGCAGTGCGTCATCCGGGACGACGTCCAGGAGGCGGCCCGGGTGCTGAAGGCCGTGCAGGCGGCCAACGGGCGCGCCTACGAGCCCTCGGCGGACGTGGACTTCATCGGTCCGCCGGCCCTCATCGCGGAACGCTGGCGCTCATACCTGGCGCTGGGGTTCACGCACCTGGTGATCGAGCTGCCGGCGCCCTACGACCGGGAGACCATCGAACGCCTCGCCGAGGTCCGCGACCTGGTGGCCCGGGGCTGAGGCGCCGGCCGACTCCTTGTAACGTGCTTGGGCGGTACAGCGCCCCACGTGCGATGACGGTGGTCAGCCCCAGAGCGTCGAGATTGGAGCCGCGATGAGCCGGTCGCCGAGCGCATAGGTACGCGGACCGGTGTGGAGCACGATCCCCGCGATGAAGGCCTCGTCGACTCGGTCGCGGAGTCCGGCAAGGTGGCGCGCGCTGTCGGCAGAGGGCGCGGCATCGGCCTTGATCTCCAGCGCGACGAGGCGGCCCCCGGCGAGCTCGGCGAGCAGGTCAACCTCGAAGCGGCCCTGCTCCTGGCGCCCGTGGTACAGGCGAGGTCGCGTGGCTGACGTCGCGATCTCGGCCCGGATCTGGGCGACGACGAACGACTCGAGGAGGCGACCGAGGAGGTCGCCGCTGCGCATGACGAGGTCGGTGTCGAGCCCAAGGGCGGCACCCGCAAGCGCTGGATCGACGACGTGACGCTTCGGCCTGAGCACGAGCCGCTTGAGCCGGTTGGAGGTCCACGCCGGGAGTGCCTCGATCGCGGCCAGGTTCGCGAGCAGGCGCTCGTAGGACTGCGCGGTTCGACGGTTGATCCCGGCGGCATCCAGGAGCGTCTGCTCGTCGACCACACCGGCGGTGTTGAGCGAGTACGCCTCGAAGTAGCGGCGCAGTCGGGTCGGGTCACGTCCGCCATCGACCTGCTCGGCATCGCGCGTGAGGAGGTGCTCGACGTAGCTCTCGAGCCAGCGGCCGCGCGTCGCTTCACCGAGACGGAGGGCGGGCTCGGGGAAGCCGCTGCGCAAGGCGAGCTCGACGTAGCCGCGCAGGTCCGGCGTGCCGGCGGCCGGCGTGAGCTCCGCGGCGGCGGCGACGCGGTCGAGGAACGAGGCTGACGCACTGGCGGCGCCTTGTTCCCGGATGGTCATTCCATACATGGGTACCCGGGTCAGCCGTCCGGTCCCGGGCCAGAGCTCGCCCTCCAGGTCGCCCCTGGCGGAGCCTGTGACCAGGAAGCGGCCCGGATCGGGGCGAGCATCGACGGCACGCTTTACCGCGCCGAGGACTCCTGGGACCGCCTGCCATTCGTCGAGCAGGACCGGCTCGGGCAGGCCTCGCAGCGCGGCATCGGGGTCCGCCCGGAATGCGACAGCGTCGGCCTCCGAGTCGAGATGCACGACGCTGGCAGCCCGGCGAGCCGCAGTTGTGGTCTTCCCTGTCGCCCGAGGGCCCGTGACGAAGACGGCCGGCAGCTCGGCCATCAGCGCGTCAAGCAGGGGGTCAACCAGCCTTGGTCGGTACTCGTTCACCGGCCCACACTACCACTCTGCCGCATCGTTGAGTACCACTTTGACGCGTGGTCGAGTACCACTCTGCCACAGCTCGCCGAGGTCCGCGACCTGGTGGCCCGGGGCTGACGGGGGCGACGGCGCGGCGCCGTGGCGCGGCGGGACCGGCGGTGCGGGCGGCGCGCAGGCGGCTGCAGCGCAGGCCATGGGTCTGGGCGCCTGAGCACAACTCGTTTGGGTGCCTACGTCCCGCCCGGCGCCCGACCCTACGCCCCTTCGGCGGCCCGCCCGTCGTGCGTCTCGGCCCAGTGCAGCGCGTGGTCTGCGACCGCCTGCCAGCCCTCCTGGGCGATGATCCAGTGCGTCAGGCCGGGGAACTCGCGGTCGTCCGTCACCGCCGCCGAGCCCGCGTACTTCCGCACGTTCCGGCGCACCACGGAGGCCGGCACGATCCGGTCCGCCGCTGGCCGGGGGCGCCATCGACCGTGACCACGCCGTCGCGCAGCTCCTCGGCGGCGATCATCCCCTTGACCGTGTCGGAGCCCTGCTCGATCTCGACCGCTCCGGTGAGCACACGATGGCGATCGTGACCTGGGGTACGCCGTAGCCGCGCATCGCGCCCGACGGCCGTTTGCGTGGTCGACCCCCAGGCGACCGCCGGTGCCGTGGCTATCGGGGCATTGCGGGACCCTTGCCGATGGTCTATAGCCTTGTTGAGATGGGATGGTCCGTTGACCTGCGCCGCCTGCTGCTTCGGCTCTCCGGTTCCGCGCGCCCTGGGGCCGTCAGGTCGGCCCCCGCGGCGCCGTGGGACGGAGCGGCGCCGGCCGACCCCGGCGACCCTGACGAGGGATGGTTTGGCGAGGGGTCGCTGAGCGACGAGCGGCCCGCGCCGGCCCGCCGGCCCGGCCACCGGGAGACCGCCCTGGGACGCAGCCTGCGGGGGGATCGCACGGCGCTCCAGCGCGTCGCCAATGACCTGGTCGGCTCGGATCATGCCCAGGCGGACCGCCTGGAGCGCCTGTTGGAGGCGTTCGTCGAGGCGATCCTCCAGGGCGCCCTTGAGGCGGGTGTGGTGTATCCGTCCCAGGAGCATCCGTTCTGGGCCCGGTTCACCCCGGATCAGGGCCGGCGGATCCTCGACGCCCTCGCGTCGATGGGCTTCCGATTTGATGGCATGGGCGGCTGGCAGGATGGCCGGGCGCCGGTCAGGCGTGACCTGGTGCTGGCGGTGGGCGTCACGGGTGTCGACGCCGTCAGGATCCATGCCTGGCCGGTGCCGTCGGCGATGTCGGACCTGCTTCGGGACACGACCATCGACGGAGAGGAGTACCTCGCCTCGGTGGCGCCGACGCTCAAGCTGACCGACCTGGCGACGGCGCTCGGCCCGCGCGCCATCCCGCTGGCCGAATTCTGGCTCCACCTGGAGCGTGCCCGCCCGCTCCTCCTCGCCGAGACCTGAGCGGACGGGCCCGGCCAGCCAGGCCCGTCCGTTTCGAGCCCATCGGGTCGACCAGCCGCGCGCCGGGCCCGACAGCGGATGCTGGGTTCCTTGCGTACGACCTGGTGCTGATCCTGCCGTTCGTGGCGCGCCTGCCGTCCACCGAATCCCGGCTCCTGCCGAGCCTCCTCGTCTACATCGGCGTCGTGGTCTACAGCGCGCTGCTGGCGACCTGGTACCTGGTGCTGGATCCGCGGACTCGCGGGCGGTCACGCCGCGCCGACGCTCCATGACGCCGTTGACCGGGCGGTTGGGGCGCCCGCCCGGCGGCGGGCTCGCCGGCCTGGCCTCAGGCCAGTCCGATCAGGCGAAGACCACCGTCCGGTTCCCGTAGATCAGCACCCGGTCCTCCAGGTGCCAGCGGACCGCGCGGCCCAGGACGGCTCGCTCCACGTCGCGGCCCTTGCGGACCAGGTCGTCGATGGTGTCGCGGTGCGTGGCGCGGATCACGTCCTGCTCGATGATTGGCCCTTCGTCCAGGACGTCCGTCACGTAGTGGGCCGTGGCGCCGATCAGCTTCACGCCCCGTTCGTGCGCCTGGTGGTACGGCCGGGCGCCGACGAAGGCCGGCAGGAACGAGTGGTGGATGTTGATGATCCGGCCCTGGTATTTCGCGACCAGCGCCGGGCTCACGATCTGCATGTAGCGGGCCAGGACCACCAGGTCGATGGACTGCTCCTCGAGGAAGGCGCTCACGGCCGCATCGTGGGCGGCGCGCGTCTCCGGGGTGATGGCGAAGACCCGGAACGGGATGCCGAAGTGGGCCGCGATGGGCGCCAGGTCCGGGTGGTTGCTGATCACCACCGCGATCTCGCACGGCAGCTCGCCGGCCCCGTTGCGGACCAGCAGGTCGTACAGGCAGTGATCCAGCTTCGAGACGAAGATCGCCATGCGCGCCACGCCGCCCGGTCGGCGCAGGCGCCAGGTCATGCCCTGCTCGGCGGCGAGGGCGGCCAGGGCTGAGGTGAGGTCCGCCTCGCGTCCCGCGGCCAGCTCAAAGCGGATCCGCTGGTGGAAGGAGCGATCGTCGGGATCCGTGTGCTGATCGGCATCGACGATGTTCGCCCCGTGCTGGAACAGGCAGCCCGACAGGCTGGCGACGAGCCCGGGGCGATCGGGGCACGCGACCTGGAGCGTCCACATGGGGAGCGATGACGTCCTTTCGGGACCGGTGGGGACGCGGGCCAGGACGTGACGGCTCGGCGTGGGGCGACCCGGTCCGCCGCTTGGGCTGAAGGATGGCATACAACCCGGGTGGGGCCTGCGGGACGCGCGGGGCGGCGCTGCTACGGCGCCGCCCCGCGCCGGTCGGAGAGCTAGCGGCGCTGCTCGACAGTCGTGCTGACGACGACGCCGTCGTCGCCTTGGCCAGCTCGTCGGCCAGGCCGGCCGTGGCACCCGCCGCAGCACCAATCGCGCCCCCGATGACCGCTCCCACGGGCCCGGCAATGACCGCACCCGTGATGCCGCCGACGACGCCGCCCGCGAGCGCGCCCCCGACCTGCTCGTCGCCGTGGCGCACGCCGCCCGGCCGCGCGGCGTGCGCTCGCCGACCGGGGACGCCCGGACGACGGTCTCCAGCCAGGTCGAGATCAGTATTCGCCCTTGATGACGAAGAACGAGCCTCGGATGGTCCCCGCCAGCTTCGACTTCTGCCTCGCGAACTTGAACCGCGGGGCGAGCTCCGCGGGGATCTCCATCCCGTCGGACAGCTTGAACCCGACCGCCCGCTTGTTGGGGCCATCGATCGTGTACAGCACGTTGATCGCCAGGCCGCTCTCGTAGAAGACGTAGGTCCAGCGGGTGTTCTCGACCTGGAACGACGTCGCCTCGAGCGGGCGCGATGTGATGACCAGACCCCGCTCCTTCTCGAGGATGCGCTGGATGTAGTCGATCGTCGCCTGGGCCTCGCTCGCGGGCTCCACCGTGAAGTCGTGGGCGTACTTGTTCTTGAAGTAACGGGCCTCGTTGGCCCGCAGCCCGGCGAGCGCGTCGGCCACCGGCGAGGACTCGAGGCCGGTGGTCGAGACAGTGCTGAAATCCACGACGTAGGACACGACACGCTCCTGTGCGCCTTCGGGACGGAGGCCCTCGACCCCAGAAGCGTGCCGACGTGATGGCCCGGGGCATCGCCGAGAGCCGTCAACGCGGCCTCCAGCTGCGTTCGTCCGATCGTATCCATGCTGGCACGATAGGCCTCGTTGAGTAAGCGTCAACCTACCGTATCGCAAGACTCACACGTACTCGACGTGGCTCGTCGGTCATCCTTCGCGCTCCAGGCGCGCGAGCACGGCCGCGCGCTGGCCGTGACCAAGCAGCCCGCGGTCGGCGGCGTCGTGCGCTGCGATCAGCAGCCGGTCGCGCATCACGATCCCGATGCAGTCAGTCAGGGCGCGGGCCACCGTGGAGCAGGGGATCCCCTCATGGGCGGTCCGCTCGGATTCGCCCACCGTCGTGGGCCAGACGACCTCGATCGTCGGAGGCAGCGCCTTGCGGACCCGCCGCGTGGTGGCCACGCGGCGGCGTGTCGGGTTGACCTGGGCCAGGTCGTGGAGCGCAAGGACGGCGTCCGCCACGAGGAATGCGTGGTCACCGACCAGCAGGACGGCTTCCATGTATCCGTCGCGGCCGGTGACAGGCACGTCGTCGAACCGGTAGAGGCCGTGGCCGACGCGGGTCAGGCCGCCGCGCTGGACGAGCATGTGGAGGCCCGCGACCGGGATGCCCAGCGCGGCCGCGTCACGGGTCGTGATGTACCCGTACCGGACGAGCGCCCGCTCGTGCAGTCGACGCCGGTATGTCGCCGGGACGTCCGTCACCGTCGTGGCCTCCTGTGGCAATACACGAACGAAAGCGTATATCTATTGCCACACTCAGGCAAGGACGAACGAGGGATGCACCCAGATGTCGACAAGCAGAAACCCGGCCCTGGGGCCGGGTTTCACGTTCAGGTCGCTGGAGCCGACACTCGGACTTGAACCGAGGACCTGCTGTTTACGAAACAGCTGCTCTACCGCTGAGCTATGTCGGCCGGTGTGCTTGGATCGGGCTCTGCAGGAGCAACATCTTGCTCCTTGACAGCCAATCCGACAGCCAAGCGGTCCGCGACATCCGCGGCAGCAGGGCGTGCGACGGATGGTAGCAAATGGCCGTACACGTCGCCCACGAGGCGCTGGGAGGAGTGCCCGGCGAACGCGCGGGCGGCGTTCAGGTCGCCCGTGGCCCGCAGCATCAGGGTGATCCCCAGGTGCCGCAGATCGTAGAGCCGGCAGTGGGGCAGTCCCAGCTTCACTAGGCGCCGGGCAAATTGGTGGGAGAGAGTGTCGACGCGGCGGGCCGTCCCGTCGGGGTTGGCGAAGACCAAGTTGTTGTCCCGCCAGGCGGCGCCGGCTTTGGCCTTCTCGGCGTCCTGGGCCGCCTGGCGGCGCTTGAGCGCGGCGAGCAGGTCCGGGGTCAGGGGCAGCGTCCGCACGCCCGCCTCGGTCTTGGTGTCTTTGATGTAGGACGACTTGCCCCAGTGGGTGATCGCCCCGCGGATCGTCAGGGTCGAGTCCGCCCAGTCCACGCAGTCCCAGGTCAGGCCCAGGGCCTCGGCCGGCCGCAGGGCCAGGTTGGCGAGGAACAGGTAGAGCGTCTGGTCTGGGTCGCCGTTCAGCTCGAGCAGGAACCGCTGGGCGTGCTCGACATCCCACACCTTCAGGGTCTCGCGCTTGTAGCCGGGGCCGGCGTCGAGGGCGGGGTTGCGGTTGATGAGCCCGCGGCTCTCGGCGTCCGCCAGGATCTTCCGCAGGATCGCGTGGGCGCTGCGGCGCGAGGCGAGCCCGACACTCGCGGCGGCGAGCTCATCCAGCCACTCAATGACCGTGGACTTGCGGATGCGGCCGACGGCGGTCCGGCCCAGGTAGGGCAGGACCAGGCGCTCGACCATCTGGCCCTCGACGACCCAGGTGCGCGGGGCCTTGGGCTCGATGCCGCCGTCGGGTCGGCGGCGCTCGTGCCAGCGCTCGTACCAGACCCGGAGCGAGGTGTGCTCGTCGGGCGGGAGGTTGCCGCTGTCCAGCTCGTGCCGGAGGACGCGCGCCTTGCGGCGGACCTCAGCTGGCGAGCTTCCGTAGACCCAGCGGCGCTGCCGCTTCCCGGCCTTCGGGGGCAGCTCGACGGCGAGCGTCCATCGGTCGTCGCCCTGGCGCTGGAATGGCTCGGGCTCCCCGCGCCGGCTTCGCGGCTTGGGTTCGTCCCTGGGTTCGGGCTGTTCGGTCATCTCGGTCCCCGTCAGGGTAGCTGGTGTGGTCCTCGATCCACCGCAGGAGCGCGGCCCGCGGGACGCGGACGGCTCGCCCGATGCGCAGGGTCGGGATCGCCCCGGCAGCGGCCATCTCGTAGGCGAGCGTCTCCCCGATGCCGAGCAGGGCTCCGGCTTCGGGGACCGTCATCACGTGTCGCTCGCCTTCCATAACCTAATTGTCCCCGGCCGGCGGAACGGGGCAAGGACATAGCGCCGGAGAATTTTCGGCCGCCTCCCGCGCTGGCTGCTGGGGAGTTGCGACGGTTCTGACGACTCACCAGGGGCGACGCATCCGCGGCGAAATTCGGCTCGGCCATGTCCTTGCGCCGATCTCCCAAGGGCGAGATGTTGGGTGCATGAAGACGCCCAAGTGCCCCGACTGCAGCGAACAGATGCAGATCTTCCGGACCGGCCAGAACCACGCCTTCGTGCTCCTTGAGGGCCGCCCGCTCGACTGGTGCGATGGATCCGAGTGGCAGATCGTCGAGTGCGCGGCGTGCGGCCGGGTGCTGTCAGAGTGGCGCTTGCCTCTTGACCCGCCTGACAGTCGGCCAAGGCGCATCCAATGACGCGCTTCGCCGTTGCCATCGCCGTGTTGGTGGCGATCGCCGCCTTCTCGCTGGTGCTGGCCTGCGGGCTTGTCGTTATCCTCGCCCTCGGCCTGATCTTCAGCGGCCTGGACTGACCCGGACACGGACCCGGCCGCTGCCCTCGTGCTGGGCCATGTGCCCAGGATGGCTCGTCACGATTGCAGCGACTGGTGGCACCGTCGACGGTCATGCGCTCCGCGAGCGGTCGCGCGTTGGTCGTCACGCCTCCGGCGACCGGTCGGCGGAGGCGCGTCAGCTTGACGGCGAGTGGTGGCCGCCGACGGTTGGTCTGCCTCTCGACGCTGGGAAGACCCGAAGTGGACCAACGAGCGACCGACACCGCGACGTACATCGCCACGGACTACGAGCTGCAGCGCGACGCCGACCGGCTGGCGACGACGGCCAGCCTCTACGGCTTCGTGTCGGGGGCCTCCTACTGCGTCGTGTGCCTCCGCCGGTTCGTGCCGCGATCGCACAGCGGCGGCCAGCCGCAGATCTACTGCTCGTCCGCCTGTCGGTCGCGTGCTGGGGACACTCGGCGCAGGGAGCTGACCCGGGAGTGGAGGACCTGCGCTGCCTGCGGCGGCCCATTCGTGGCGCTGGCGGAGGACCAGGTGGTCTGCCCGCCTCCCTGGCCGGCCTCTCCGCACGACCGGAACGCCGACTGCGCCGCCCAGCGGCGCCGCGACCTCAACCGGGAAGTGCAGCGGCGGGCCCGCGAGCGGGCGGCGCTGCGGGCGGCTGAACACCGAGAGTGACCGACGATCGTCGCGTCGCTCCCCGTTCGGGATCCTGTCCGCCTACCGGTGGTGCCGCGGCGGGCGTGCCGGATCATCCCGCGGTCGCGGCGGCGCGGCCGGCGGGCGAGGTGTGTCCCCGAGGCGAACGGCTCCGCCTCGAGCCGCCCGTCGAGCGGCGAGGAGCACGGCCTGCTCACGGGCACGCGCATCGGCCTGCCGCTTGGCGATCAGGGCCACCCAGCCGGTGACGGACGCGACCGCGACGAGCAGCACCATCCCGAGGACGACCACCGTGTCGGGACTCATCGCAGAGATCCTCGGCGGGACGCCCAGCGTGCTTCGGCCTCCGTCGTTGTCCGCGCGATCGGACGGCCGCAGGGGGACAAATCAGAAGACCTCATCGTCGGGCCCCGAACTCTGGTCGCGCGGGGCGAGGGAACCGGACGGGGGGCCTGCGGCCGGCGTCCACACATAGCCGCCGCTCACTCCGGCGTCCGGCGCCACGGGCGGGATGTGGCCGCCGCGGCGCGCGGCCCGGTAGCCGTCGGCGAGCGCCGCGGCGGCCAGGTCGGTCGCGTCCCCGGCCGACAGCCGCAGCGCCCGGGTCCAGTCGCCCGGCAGCGCGGCCGCGCAGATCCGGCACGGCTGGCGGCACGAGAGCGCGGGGTGGCCGAACAGCGTGACTGCGGCGGCCTCGACCTCGGCAGGCACATCCGGAGTGGCGTCGACGAGCCGGTCATCCACCCGGCGCGACCGCCGGAGCAGCAGGTCGCAGACAGGCCCCAGGAGCTCGAAGCGGTCCCGGGTCGCGGTCGCCCACTTGCGCATCTGTGCGTCGAGGTCGGCCGGGTCGGCGCCGCACGCGCGCCCGTAGGTGGCCGCGACCCAGCCGGGGACGTTGCTGACCCTGCGGCCGGTCGCCAGCTGCGCGCCGTAGGCGAGCGTGGTGTAGCGGGCCGCCCGGCGGCCCCGGTCGGCGTCGGCGGGCTCGCTCACCTTCACGACCTGGTCTCCCGCGAGGATGTGGGTCTCGCCCATCCCGCCGCTCTCCTTCGAAGTCCGATCCCCGCTCCACGCCGTGATGGCCGCCGGCGCGAGGGGCGGTCGCCGCCGGGTGAGGGCATCTCCGGCCTCGCGGCGAAGCCGTCAAGGGGTTCCTGGAGCCTTTCTCTCCGGTTCCTCGCTCCATCGCTCCAGGAGCCAAGGCGCTGGTGCCTGGAACCCTGGGCGAGTCGAGCGCCGTGTCAACTCTGGCGGGGGTCTGCAGCTGCAGTGCCGATCCCAAGGCGGGGGCTTGACGTTCATTCGATTGCAGCCAGCGTGACGCCACTAGTGAACGCAGCCAAGCGAGGTGCACGATGAGCCCGGAGGCAGAGTTCTACGAGGCGACCGACGTTGACGGGTGGTCGTGCCACGACTCTGGGTTGTGGTCGCTACCCGTCCTGAGCCCCGACGGGACCTGGACGCCGGGCGAGTGGCGCGCCGTCGGGGGCCAGCTGCGGCCGTTCCAGAACGGCATCCACCTCGCGGCGGCGACGGGCCTGCTCGAGCGACTGGGCCCCGTCATGTGGGAGGCGGAGGTCTGCGGCCGTGTGATGCGCCGGGGGAGCGTCGGCGTCGCACGCCAGGCCCGCCTCGTGCGGGGGCTCCCGGGGTGGAGCGAGCGCACGGCTCGCCTGTTCGCGGTCACGTGCGCGGCTGAGGTGCTCCACCTCGCCGACCCGGAGGTCGCGCCGCTCCTCGAGTGGATGCTGGGCGTCGCCCGCCGCCACGCCGACGGCAGGGCAACGGCAGCTGAGCTCGCGCTGGCGAGGCAGGCGTCCTGGGATAGCGTGACGGACGGCTGGGAGGCCGGCCTGGACGACGCTCCCCGGGTGGCGGCGTCTGCGGTTCGGAGCGTGTTCGATGCAGAAGCCTGGAGGGCCGCCTCGGACGCGTCACGCCAGGCACGGGTGGCGGCGGGCTGGGGCGCTGAGCCGGCCGCCGCTCTCGACGAGCCGTGGGACCCCGCCGCGAGCCGCGCTTGGCGCACGGCCTTCAGTGCGGCGGTGCAGGCGGCGCTCAATCGCCAGCTCGAGAGCCTGCTTCGCGTTCTGCACGAGGGTGGCAGGGAGTAGTCCAGGCCGACCAGCGCTCTCAGGGGGCTTGGTTTGTCCGGCTGGCTCGGTTCCGGCTCGCGTAGAGTGAACTCTGGCACCTGGCATGTGGTCCATCGCGCGACCGCCACCCAACGACCATCTGTTCAGTAGACGTGAGGGCCCGACGTGGCGTGTGAAGAGAGGCCGATCACTGGGCTGCTGGCGGAACAGTCCGCCGCCGCCGCTCATCGGGGGAGTCACGCTCGTTTGCTTGCCGGTCCCGGGACGGGCAAGACGAGGGTCCTCGTCGAGCTTGTGGCCTCCCTCATCAACGAGGGCGCGGCGTCTGCTGAGGAGATCTTGTGCCTCACCTTCACGCGAGCCGCCGCGGCTGGTCTGCGGCGCAAGGTAAAGACGGCGATCGGCGCGGCCGAACCTCCCGAGGTCTACACCCTTCACGGGTTTGCACTCCGACAGCTGATGGCTCGTGGCGTCGATGTCGGTGCTGGTCGAGGGCAGGCTCGTGTGGCCGATGATTGGGAGGAGCGCCACGTCATTGAGGAGGACCTCAAGACGCTGCTCGCTGAGGCCGACGTGCGGAACGTCAGGGCGAGGCTGCGCGATCTGGCCGCAGCTTGGGAGTCCACTCCTGACCCCGGGATCGAGGATCGGCACGGTGACCCCGAGCTGATCGGCGCTCTCCGTCGCCACAAGGCTCAGTACCGCTACGTCCTGCGGTCCGAGTTGGTCTTCCGTCTCAAGGAGCAGCTCGACGCCGACCCGAGCTTCCCGCTGACAGGCAACTACCGCTTCGTCGTCGTTGACGAATTCCAGGACCTGAACCGATGCGACGTGGCGGTCATCAATGCGCTGGCTGACCGGGGCGCCACGCTCTACGTTGCGGGTGACGACGACCAGAGCATCTACCAACAGCTGCGGCACGCCCACCCGCAGGCGATCCGCGACTTCGTTGGCGATCACTCGGCTGCAGACCTGCGGCTCACCGTTTGCGTGCGCTCCGACCAGAAGATCCTCTCACTGGCGAACGCCGTCATCCGCCAGGAGGTCAACCGGGAGCCCAAGACGCTCATTGCTCACGAGACGGCCGGTCCGGGCATCGTCGAGGTGCTCGCGTTTCAGACCGGCCCGGAGGAAGCGCGAGGGATCGCCCGCCTGGCCAAGAGCTTCGTCGATGCGGGTGTGGACGAGGGCGAGATCCTGATCCTTCTGCGAAGCGACTTCCACGGCGCGTTCAGCGCGCCCATCAAGGCAGAGTTGGACGCACTCCGGGTGCCTTCCATCGTGCGGACTGCGGAAAAGTCTGCACTGGACGAAGCTCCGGGCCGAGCTTTGCTCGGCCACCTTCGCCTCTCCCTGGACCCCAGCGACCACCTCGCGTGGCGGTCGATCCTCGAAACCGGGGCTCTGGGTGTCGGCGCTCAAGCCATGGCCGCGCTCCACGACCTCGCCGTTGACCGGAATGTCCCATTCGCGGATGCACTGAACATCGTCGGAGCCGACGCGACGCTTCTCGGGCGGTCCCGCCGGTCAGTTGTGGCCGCGGTGTCCACCGTCCGTGAGCGGCTCGCCAGTGCAGAAGCCACGGCTCCGATCGCCACTGCGAGCGTCGCGGAGATCATCGATGCCGCCGTCTCCGGGTTGCCCCCGAGCCCGACCTTGACCGGGGCTCAGTCGGAGCTTCAGGGCCTCGTGACGCTCTACGCCCCCGCGTCTCTCTCGGACTTCTTGGGAGCGATCGCTTTGCGAAAGGAAGAGGAGGAAGACCTCGTCGCCAAGACGGTGAACATCATGACCGCCCATAAGGCAAAGGGCCTCGATGCGTGCGTCGTGATCATCGCGGCCGCAGAGGAGGAGCTCTTTCCCGGTCGTGGCCATCCCGACGAAGAGCGGCGTCTCCTCTACGTCTCACTCACGAGAGCCAAGCACGCCCTGTTCATCACCCTCGCCACAAGTCGGTTCGGTCAGCAGGCGCGGGCGGGGACCGGCGGCGCCCGACATCAACGGACGACCTTCCTCGATGGCTCCGGGCTTACCTCTCGGCGCGGGCCCGAGTACGTCGGGCAATTCGTGCCGGATCTCACGCTACTGAGTCCCATTGCACCGGCGGCTTTGAGCGACTGACCTTGCGCATCGGGGGCTCCAAGGCGCCTCCGACATGGACCGGCGCCTTCGAAGCGGGATGCCTGGGCGAGGTGACACCGGGCAAGCTCAGTTCGACCGGACATCCCCTGGAAGTGAGTGGTTGTTGCGGCCTTCGGACAAATCCAGCGCTCATGGCGTGTAGACGGTAGGGCCCGAGATGCGGGCCGATCGTCGGAGTCACACGCCATGTTCGCGCTCAACCAGGACCACGTTCGCCAGGCGCTCGGCAACACCCGCTTCATCCTCGCGCGGCGCCAGGACGCCGAGCTGATTGACGACGCCATCGCCACCGCCTCCGCGGAGGCGCAGGAGCGGATGGCCCGCTTCGACCCGCAGGGCAAGGGCTACTGCACTGAGACCGTCGCCTACGACCTGGCGAACCTCGCCACGGGTGAGATCCACAGGATCCGGTCCAGATCGCCCAAGAACGGCGCCATCGGCTTCACCTTCAAGGTGGAGATCGGCGACTACACGTTCCGGATGCACGGAACCCAGGCCTGCCGCGGCGGCGACATCATCGCCAAGGTCGTCGGCCGGGCGCCGTCCGAGCTGGCCGAGAACCCACTGGATGAGGCCATCATCGAGGCCCTCCGCAATGGGTGCCGCGTCGTCACCTTCGACGCACAAGGCAATCTGGACGACCTCTCCTGGATCCCGTTCAATCGGCGGAACTGGTAGCGAGCCTCCGCGAGGTCACCGCCATGACGCCGGGGCAGTGCCGCGGCGTCATGGGCCCCGGCCATGTCCCGTGCCACCCGAGCTGTCGCGGACGAGGGGCATCATGTGCAGCGACATGACTGGGAGTAGAGGAGAACTGCCGATGACGACCGCGCGAGGCGTGGAGCTTGCTCGATTGGCGCTGGAGACCTTCCGCCCGCGGGCCGGCGCCTACCCGGACGGGATCAAGGTCCGGGAACTCCAGCAGGAGCTGGACCGGGCCGGCCACCCCGTCATCGCGGACGACGCCTACTCGGTGATCCACTCCGCGCTCAACCGGTCCCAGCCGCATGGGCTCTGGGTGTCCCGCGACGGCGGGCTCTGGCAGCCGGGTGACGGCGTCTCGAAGATGAACGCCGGCCTGTCCGGGCGCGACCTCGCCGAGGCGCTCCACGCCTTCGTGAAGCAGCGCTACCCCGGCGGCGTGTTCGACTACGAGGCGGCCCGCGCCGGCCTCGAGGCGACCGGGGTCAAGGTCAAGGGCACCGGGACCACCACGGCCAACGCGCTCCGGAATGCGGACGACCTGTTCGGGCACGTGGCTGGGCAGGAGGGGATGTGGCGGTGGAAGTGACCACCCGCCCCGGCACAGCGCCGCTCCGCCAGCCGGGATCGGCCAGCTAGCCACTCGGGGCGCCCGTTGTGGCGCTTGTGGGCGTCCGCCGCTCCGTACAATGGCGGGAGCGCCGCGCGGCGGCGTCGAGGGATCCGGGGAGGCAGCCGATCTCCAAGCGCAGGCCACACGCACCGGGCTCAGTCGGCCGCCAGTGCCGGCTTTCCGGCACGGCCTCTGTGAGCCCTCTCGGCTGTGCCCGGATCGCGGCGCGATGAAGCTCGAGGACCTCCAGCCCGACGCGGCCGTCCGCGGCATCCTGCCCGACGCCCTGGTCACGGTCTCGAGTGTGGAGTGGCACGGCTCCGACGCCCTCACCCTCGTCTACCGCGGGCCGAGCGGCCGGGTGGCGGACGAGATCCTCTACCGCCACGACGAGCCGAGGCTCGAGATCGTCGAGGCCGGCAGGCCGTGGAGCTTCGACGGCGACGGCGCCCTGTTCCGCCTGGTCGCCGAGGCGAACCGAATCCGCCTGGCGCACCTGTTCGACCCCGTGCTCGCCGTGCACACGTCGCTCGTGGAGCCGCTGCCGCACCAGATCACCGCCGTCTATGAGGAGATGCTCCCGCGCCAGCCGCTGCGCTTCCTGCTCGCCGACGACCCCGGCGCCGGCAAGACGATCATGGCCGGCCTCCTCATCAAGGAGCTGATCGCGCGCGGCGACCTGAAGCGCTGCCTCATCGTCTGCCCCGGGAGCCTTGCCGAGCAGTGGCAGGACGAGCTGAGCCGCCGGTTCCACCTGCCGTTCGAGATCATGACGAACGACAAGCTGGAGGCCGCCCGCACCGGCAACTGGTTCCTCGAGAACGACCTGGCCATCGCGCGCCTGGACAAGCTGTCGCGCAACGAGGACGTGCAGGCCAAGCTCTCCGCGCCCGACTGCCGCTACGACCTGATCGTCGTCGACGAGGCCCACAAGCTCTCGGCCACGTTCTTCGGCGGCGAGCTGAAGTACACGAAGCGCTACCGCCTGGGCCAGCTCCTGTCGGGCCTCACCCGCCACTTCCTCCTGATGACCGCCACGCCGCACAACGGGAAGGAGGAGGACTTCCAGCTGTTCCTCGCGCTCCTCGACGGCGACCGGTTCGAGGGCCGCTTCCGCGACGGCGTGCACCAGGTCGAGGTCTCCGACCTGATGCGGCGGATGGTCAAGGAGAACCTGCTCAAGTTCGACGGGCGGCCGCTGTTCCCGGAGCGGATCGCCTACACGGTCCCCTACAAGCTCTCCGACCCCGAGGCCCACCTCTACGCGGAGGTCACCAACTACGTCCGCCAGGAGTTCAACCGCGCGGAGGCGCTCGAGAACGGCAAGCGGGCGGGAACGGTCGGCTTCGCCCTCACGATCCTCCAGCGACGCCTGGCGTCGTCGCCCGAGGCGATCTACCACTCGCTCCGCCGCCGACGCGAGCGCCTGGAGAAGCGCCTGCGCGAGCTCGAGCTCCTGCAGCGCGGAGGCGCCGTTACGGCCGTGACCCTGGCCGGCCCCGAGCTCGACGCGGACGACGTGGAGGACCTCGAGGACGCCCCCGAGAACGAGGTCGAGGCCGCCGAGGAGACGATCCTCGACCAGGCGACGGCCGCGGCCACGCTCGCCGAGCTCGAGCTGGAGATCGCCACCCTCGCCCGCCTGGAGGCGCTCGCCGCCGAGGTGCGCCGCAGCGGCCAGGACACGAAGTGGCGGGAGCTGGCGCAGCTCCTGGGCGAGATCTTCACGCCGGCCGGGCTCGGCGGCCGCGTCAGCGAGCCCCCGGCGCCCTACGGCTCGGGCCCGATCCCGGGGCCCGTCCCGTCGCCGCGCCAGAAGCTCGTCCTGTTCACCGAGCACCGCGACACGCTCACCTACCTTGAGCGCCAGATCGGCTCGCTCCTCGGCCGCCCCGACGCCATCGTCCTGATCCACGGCGGCATGGGCCGCGAGGAGCGGCGCAAGGCCCAGGAGAGCTTCCTGTTCAACCCCGAGGTCCAGGTCCTGCTGGCCACGGACGCGGCGGGCGAGGGCATCAACCTCCAGCGCGCCCACCTGATGGTGAACTACGACCTGCCCTGGAACCCGAACCGCCTGGAGCAGCGCTTCGGCCGCATCCACCGGATCGGCCAGACCGAGGTGTGCCACCTGTGGAACCTCGTGGCCGCGGAGACACGGGAGGGCGATGTCTACCGCCGGCTGCTGGAGAAGCTCGAGGAGGCGCGCCAGGCCCTCGGCGGGCAAGTCTTCGACGTGCTCGGCAAGCTCCAGTTCGACGGCCGGCCGCTGCGCGAGCTCCTGATCGAGGCCGTGCGCTACGGCGACCAGCCGGAGGTCCGGGCGCGCCTCAACCACGCGATCGAGGAGAGCGTGGACCGCCCGCACCTCGAGGGCCTGATCGAGGACCGGGCGCTCGCCCACGACGTGATGGACTCGAGCCGGGTGGCGCGCGTCCGCGAGGAGATGGAGCGGGCCGAGGCCCGCCGCCTGCAGCCCCACTACATCGAGTCGTTCTTCCTCGAGGCGTTCAAGCGCCTCGGCGGCACCGTCCGCCAGCGCGAGCCGCGCCGCTACGAGATCACGCACGTCCCCGCCCAGGTGCGCAACCGCGACCGCCAGATCGGCGTGGGCGATCCCGTCCTCTCGCGCTACGAGCGGATCACGTTCGAGAAGGACCTGATCGCCCCGCAGGGCCAGCCGCTCGCCGCCTTCATCTGCCCCGGCCACCCGCTCCTCGACGCGGTGGTCGACCTCACGATCGAGCGCCACCGCGACCTCCTCAAGCGCGGCACGGTGCTGGTGGACGAGCAGGACCCCGGGATGAGCCCGCGCGTGCTCTTCACCCTGGAGCACTCGATCACCGACGCGAGCCTCCTGCCGTCGGGGGAGCGGCGGACGATCTCGCGCCGGATGCTCTACGTCGAGATGGACGCCGAGGGCCACGCCCGCGAGCTCCAGTACGCGCCCTACCTGGACTACCGGCCGCTCGCCGCGGGCGAGCCCTCCATCTCCGACCTTCTCGCCCGGCCAGAGTGCGGCTGGATCACGCGCGCCCTGGAGCAAAAGGCGCAGAGCCACGCCATCGCCGCCGTCGTGCCGGGGCACGTCGCCGAGGTGCGGGGCCGCCGGCTCGCGTGGATCGAGAAGACCCGCGCCGCCGTCAAGGACCGCCTCACCAAGGAGATCACCTACTGGGACCACCGGGCCGAGCAGCTGAAGCTTCAGGAGCAGGCCGGCAAGGCCGGGGCCCGCCTGAACTCGCAGGAGGCCCGCCGCCGGGCCGACGACCTGCAGGCGCGGCTCCAGGCGCGCCTGGCGGAGCTCGACCGCGAGGCCCAGGTCTCGGCCCTGCCGCCGGTCGCCCTCGGCGGCCTGGTGGTGGCGCCGATGGGCCTGATCGCGGCGATGTCGGGCCGAGCGCTGCCCACGCACCCCGTCGAGACCCAGGCGTCGGCGGCCCGCGCCCGCGCCGCGGTGATGGAGGCCGAGCGCGCGCTGGGCTTCGAGCCCACGGACCGCGAGTTCGAGCAGTTGGGCTACGACATCGAGAGCCGCGTCCCCGGAACCGGACGGCTGCGCTTCCTCGAGGTGAAGGGGCGGGTGACCGGCGCCGACGTGGTGACCGTGACGAAGAACGAGATCCTCACCAGCTTCAACAAGCCTGAGGACTTCATCCTGGCGATGGTGGAGTTCCTGGACGCGGAGCGCCACCAGGTCCACTACCTGCGCCGCCCCTTCGAGCGGAGCGGCGTCACCACCGACTTCAACGGCGCGAGCGTGAACTTCCCGTTCGCAGATCTGCTAACGCGAGCAGGGGAGCCCTCATGAACATCTTCGAAGACACCAACCCCCGTGCGCTGAAGGACCTCCTGGCTGAGATCCACAACCGCACGACGGTCCTGCCCGACTTCCAGCGCGACTTCGTGTGGGAGCCAAACGCAACACAGGAGCTCATCCGGTCGGTCGCCAGCAACTACCCGGCGGGCAGCATCCTCCGGGTGCGCGACGCCAAGCGCGTGTTCGCCGCGCGAGAGTTCGAAGGCGCGCCACCACTCGACGGCGCCAAGCACACGTTCCTGGTGCTCGACGGCCAGCAGCGCCTGACCTCGCTCTATCAGGCCTTCTACGGGGTCGGCGAGCACCGTTACTACCTCGACTTGGGCAAGCTCATCGAAGGGGCAGATTTCGAGGAAGCGATCTCCCACGTGCGCGCCAGCACGAAGTGGGTGGAGGCGCACGAGGACTTCGAGCTCCAGGCGAAGGAGCTGCTGCTGCCGCTGTCTGTGCTGCGGGGCGGTGCGGGCGGTTTCGGAAGGTGGGGCCGCAGCGTCGCGCGCCGACTGCCGGACGATGAGCGCATCGTGCTCGAGAACTCGCTGGACTTCGTCGACGAGCATTGGATCCAGGCGATCGATGACTACCACTTCCCGGTGGTGACGCTCTCGGACGAGACCGAGCCCGACGCCCTCTGCACGATCTTCGAGACCCTCAACCGCACCGGCGTCAAGCTCAGCGTGTTCGAGCTGCTGACCGCGCGCTTCTGGCCGAGGAACATCAAGCTCCGAGCGCTCTGGGAGCAGGCGCTCGCCGACTACCCGATCATCGAGGATTTCGAGGTAGACCCGTACTACGTGCTGCAGGCGATCTCGCTTGCGAGCCGCCCAGCGCCATCGTGCCGGCGCACGGACGTGCTGAACATGGCGGCGTCCGACATCGCAACGTGGTGGGACAAGGTCGTGCGCGGGCTCGCGGCCGGGCTCGAGATCCTGCGCGACGACTGCCAGGTGTTGCTGCCGCGATGGCTTCCCTACCAGACGATGCTGCCGCCCCTCGCGGCGGTGCTCGCGCGGACAGGCGTCCTGAAGGGCCCGGAGGCCGGCGCCCAGCGCGAGAAGCTGGAGCGCTGGTTCTGGTGTGCTGCCCTCGGCCAGGTCTACGAGGGAGCGCCTAACAGCAAGTCAGCGAAGGACGTGACCGAGATCCTCCCCTGGCTCGCAGGCGGCGAGCTCCCTGAGTCCGTGGCGACATTCCGCTTCGATCCGCGGGCGCTGCGCGATGTGACGCCGCGTCAGCGGGCGATCTACCGCGCCGTGATGTGCCTGATCCTCGGCGGAGGACCACTCGACTTCCACACGAAGGCGAAGATCACGGCCAAGCTCATAGTGGAGGAGGGCATCGACGACCACCACGTCTTCCCGGCCAACTACCTGGGCAAGGACGTTCCGGCGCGCCTGCGCGACTGCGTGCTCAACCGCACACTCATCGACCGCACGACGAACCAGATGATCAGCGACCAGGCGCCCAAGAAGTACCTGGCCACCATCCGGGACACGCCCGACTTCCCATTCGAGAAGGTGCTGAGGTCGCACGGTCTTCCCGTTGGCACGGGCTCGCCGCTCGAGGAGAACCAGTTCGAGCCGTACCTGGCCTGGCGACAGGAGCACCTGTGGCGAGAGATCCAGCGGGTCACCGGAGTCACCGTGGCCACTGACCTGGAAGCAGACGGCAGCGGTCTGTCATGACCGCCACGAAGAAGCTCATCGAGGTCGCCCTGCCCCTTGAGGCCATCAACGTCGCGTCTGCGCGCGAGAAGTCGATCCGCCACGGGCACCCGAGCACGCTCCACCTGTGGTGGGCGCGGCGGCCGCTGGCCGCGGCGCGGGCGGTCATCTTCTCGCAGATGGTGGACGACCCGTCGGCCTACGTGGACGTGCTCCGCGCCGACCCCAAGCTCCATCGCAAGGCGGAGACGGCGCTGAAGGCGCGCCTGAAGGTCTGGGAGGAGGCGCGGGCCCTCGCCGAGCACGCGAAGGGCACGGGCCTGCAGGTCCCGGAACCCGGCCCGGCGCCGACGCTGGACGACATGCTCGCCGACCAGGAGCGCCAGCGGCTCTTCCGGATCATCGAGGACCTCGTCCTCTGGGAGAACACGACCAACGAGACAGTGCTGCAGGCCGCCCGCGACGAGATCTGGAGCAGCTGGCGCCGGACCTGTCTCGACAACGTGGACGACCCTCGGGCAAAGGAGCTGTTCGACCGCCACAAGTTGCCCGCCTTCCACGACCCGTTCGCCGGCGGCGGCGCGCTCCCGCTCGAGGCGCAGCGGCTGGGCCTCGAGAGCTACGCGAGTGACCTCAACCCGGTCGCCGTCCTCATCAACAAGGCGATGATCGAGATCCCGCCGAAGTTCGCGGGCCGACCGCCCGTGAACCCCGAGTCACGGAGCGATCGGACCCTTCTGGCGAAGGAATGGCGCGGCGCCCGGGGCCTCGCGGAGGACGTGCGCTACTACGGCCAGTGGATGCGCGAGGAGGCCGAGAAGCGCATCGGCCACCTCTATCCGAAGGTCGCGGTGACCGCTGACATGGCGCGCGAGCGGCCGGATCTCAGTCGGCACGTGGGCAAATCACTAACCGTCATCGCGTGGCTCTGGGCGCGGACCGTGAAGAGTCCAAACCCCGCCTTCGCCGCGGTCGACGTGCCGCTTGCCTCGACCTTCATGCTTTCCACCGCGGTCGGCAAGGAAGCCTACGTCGAGCCTCAGGTCGACGACGGAGGTTACCGTTTCACCGTCAGGGTTGGGAGACCGAGGAACGCCGAGGCGGCGAAGAACGGCACCAAACTCTCACGCGGCGCGAACTTCCAGTGCCTCATGTCGAGTGTTCCGATCGCCTCCGACTACATCTACTCAGAGGCGAAAGCAGGTCGAATGGGCACCCGCCTGATGGCGATCGTCGCCGAAGGCGAGCGCGGGCGGGTCTATCTCGCTCCGACGCCGGAGATGGAAGCCATCGCCCTCGAAGCGAAGCCGACATGGAAGCCGGACCTCATGATGCCGGAGAACCCCAGATGGTTCTCGCCGCCGCTCTATGGGCTGAAGTCTTATGGCGACCTGTTCACGCCTCGCCAGCTCGTGGCGCTGCCAACCTTCTCGGATCTGGTACTTGAGGCCCGTGGGCGAGTGCTACCGGACGCCGTGTCTGCGGGTCTGAGTGGCGACACCAGGCCGCTGCGCGACGGCGGTGCTGGCGCGACCGCTTACGCGGACGCGGTGGCGGTCTATCTGGCCTTCGCGGTGGATCGGTTGGCCATGACTGGCAACAGCCTCGTTCGCTGGAATGCCGTTGGCCAGAAGGCGCAACATGCGTTTGGCCGCCAGGCGTTGCCGATGCTGTGGGACTTCGCAGAGGTGAACTTCCTAGCGACGGCGACCGGCAGCGTGGACTCGGCGGTCTTCTATGCCTACGATCCGCTCAACTGGATGGCGCCACCAGCGGATGGATCGAGCCAGCAAGCGGACGCGGCGACCCAGCAACTGTCGGCGGGCAGGCTCGTTTCCACGGACCCGCCTTACTACGACAACATCGGCTACGCAGACCTCTCTGACTTCTTCTACGTTTGGTTGCGTCGCTCGATGAGACAGGTCTTTCCTGACCTCTTTGCCACCGTCGCTGTCCCCAAGGCTGAGGAACTCGTTGCCACGCCGTACCGCCATGGCGGCAGGGAAAACGCGGAGGCGTTCTTCCTGGAAGGCATGACGCGTGCAATGCACCGGATTGCTGATCAGGCGCATCCGGCGTTCCCAGTCACGATCTACTACGCCTTCAAGCAGTCGGAGGGTGATGGTGATCACGGCGACACGAACACGGGCTGGGACACCTTTCTGGCCGCAGTGATCGAAGCCGGCTTCAACGTGACTGGCACGTGGCCGATGCGCACGGAGATGCGAACTCGCCAGGTCGCTATGGACACAAATGCGCTTGCCTCCAGCATCGTCCTTGTGTGTCGCAAGCGCGCTCCAGATGCGCCCGCCGCGACTCGACGAGAGTTCGTCGCCGCGCTCAAGGCCGAGCTTCCGGCGGCCCTCGCCCATCTCCAGCGTGGGAACATCGCCCCAGTCGATCTCGCGCAAGCGGCTATCGGACCGGGCATGGCTGTGTACACGCGGTACGGCAAGGTCAGAGATGCCCAAGGGAAGCCGGTCTCCGTCCGCGAGGCGTTGGCGCTGATCAATGCCACCCTCGACGAGGCGTTGGCCGAGCAGGAGGGCGACTTCGATGCCGATAGCCGGTGGGCGCTGACTTGGTTTGAGGAGCACGGGTTCGCAGCTGGCCCAGCCGGACAGGCGATCCTGCTGTCTACCGCGAAGGCAACGGCGCTGAATGGCCTTGAGCAAGCAGGCATCGTCGAGTCAGGAGGGGGCAAGGTGCGCCTCCTGCGTCCCGACGAACTGCCGGGCGACTGGGATCCGGCAACCGATCCGCGCCTCACTTCCTGGGAGATCGTCCACCACCTCGTCAGAGTGCTCTCGAGCGGTGGCGAGGGTGCGGCCGCCGAGCTCGTGGCGAAGCTCGGTGCCCGGGCCGAAGTGGCCCGCGAGCTCGCCTACCGCCTCTACGCGCTGTGTGAGCGCAAGAAGCGCGCTGCCGACGCGCTCGCGTACAACGGCTTGGTCCAGAGCTGGCCAGAAATCACCCGACTTGCCCAAGGGACGGGCAAGCCTACGGTTGTCCAAGGCGGCCTCTTCGACAACACTGAGGTCTAGGCGATGGCCATCACGAACCAAGAGCGTGTCGGCAAGGCGATGGACTTGCTGCGGGTGGGTCTCGCGCCCTTCGTCGAGCGCGAGTTCGAGAACCTGCACCCGGGTCAGGCCGACGAGATGGCGCGCCACCACCTCGGCGACGACCGGACAGTGGGCCGCAAGCCGATCAGCGACTGGGACGTGGCCGCCCTGCTGCGGCTGATGTTCGACTCGTGGAACGAGATCTTCGGGCGGACCCTCGGCCGCGCCGAGCGCTCGCTCGTCCAGGAGCTGCGCGACGCCCGCAACAAGTGGGCGCACCAGGAGCCGTTCAGCAGCGACGACGCGGACCGGGCGCTCGACTCGATTGCCCGCCTCCTCACGGCCATCTCCGCACCGGAGGCCGACGAGGTCGGCAAGATGAAGATGGAGCTGCGCCGGCTCACCTTCGAGGAGCAGGTCCGCAGCGAGAAGCGCAAGGTCGGCGGCTCGCTCATCGAGCCGGCGGCGAGTGGCACCCTCAAGCCCTGGCGCGAGATCGTCACGCCCCACGCCGACGTGGCGAGTGGCCGCTACCAGCAGGCCGAGTTCGCCGCCGACCTGTGGCAGGTCCACCTGGGCGAAGGCACCGACGAGTACCGCGATCCCGCCGAGTTCTTCCGCCGCACCTACCTCACCGAAAGCCTCAAGGGCCTGCTCGTGGGTGGGGTCCGGCGCATCGGGGGCACCGGCGGCGACCCGGTCGTCCAGCTCCAGACAAACTTCGGCGGCGGCAAGACCCACTCCATGCTCGCGCTCTACCACCTGCTCTCCGGGGCGAACCCCGCCGACCTCCCGGGCGTGGACGCAGTCCTCGCCGCGGCCGGCGTGAAGACGCTGCCAACTGCCCGGCGGGTGGTCCTTGTGGGGAACAAGATCTCGCCCGGGAACCCGGTCACGAAGCCCGATGGCACGGTCGTGCGGACGCTGTGGGGCGAGCTCGCCTGGCAGCTCGGCGGCGCCAAGGCCTTCGCCCGCGTCGCGGCCGACGACGAGCGCGCCACCAACCCGGGCGACGTGCTGCGCGAGCTGTTCCGCGACTACGGGCCGTGCCTGATCCTCATCGACGAGTGGGTCGCCTACGCGCGCCAGCTCCACGACCAGGGCGACCTGCCGGCCGGCGGCTTCGAGACCCAGTTCACGTTCGCCCAGGCGCTCACCGAGTCCGCCAAACTTGCAGGCAACTGCCTGCTCGTCATCTCGCTGCCGGCGTCGGACACCAGCGGCTCCCCGCACACGCAGTCGGACGACGTGGAGGTCGGCGGCATCCGCGGGCGCGAAGCGCTCGACCGCCTCCGGAACGTCGTGGGGCGCCTGGAGTCCTCGTGGCGTCCGGCAACGGCCGAGGAGGGGTTCGAGATCGTCCGGCGGCGGCTGTTCGAGCCGCTCGGGAGTACGGACGCCTTCAAGCAACGGGACGTGACCGCGCGGGCTTTCGCCGACCTCTACCGGGCCCAGGCCGCCGAGTTCCCGCCCGAGTGCCGCGACGCCGACTACGAGAAGCGGATCGTCGCCGCCTACCCGATCCACCCCGAGATCTTCGACCGGCTCTACTCCGACTGGTCGACCTTGGTGAAGTTCCAGCGCACGCGCGGCGTCCTGCGCCTCATGGCCGCTGTGATCCACAGCCTCTGGGAGAAGGGCGACCGCAACCCGCTCATCCTGCCCGCGACGATCCCGATCGACGACGCCCGGGTGCAGTCGGAGCTGACCCGCTACCTCTCCGACAACTGGGCGCCGATCATCGAGAAGGACGTGGACGGGCCGAACTCGCTGCCGCTCCGGATCGATGCGGAGCAGCCGAACCTCGGCAAGCTGCACGCCACGAGGCGTGTCGCGCGGACGATCTACCTCGGCTCGGCGCCCACGTCGGCCGCCGCGCACCGCGGCATCGAGGACCGCCGGGTGAAGCTCGGCTGCGTGATGCCCGGCGAGGCGCCGGCCGTCTACGGCGACGCCCTGCGGCGCCTGGCGGCGACCGCGACCTACCTCTACCAGGACGGGCCGCGGTTCTGGTACGCCACCCAGCCGACGGTCACCAAGCTCGCCGAGGACCGGGCCGAACAGCTGAAGCGGGACCCCGACGCGGTGGGGGGCGAGCTCGACGAGCGGCTCCGCGCCGACCTGCGCCGGACGGGCGACTTCGCGCGCATCCACGCCCTGTCGCGCTCGGGCGCCGACGTGCCAGACGACCTCGACGCGCGCCTGGTCGTCCTGCCGGTCGAGCAGACCTACAGCAAGGAGCCGGGGAGCGCGGCCGAGACCGCGGCCCTGCGGATCCTCGAGACGCGCGGCAACACCCCGCGCCTCTACCGCAACACGCTCGTCTTCCTGGCGGCCGACAAGGTGCGCCTCCAGGACCTCGACGAGGCGGCGCGGCGGTTCCTCGCCTGGAAGTCGATCCTCGCTGAGAAGGTCGGGCTCAACCTCGACCCGCACCAGGTCCGCCAGGCGGAGACACAGATGGCGGCCGCCGACGGCGCCGTCGCGGCCCGCGTGCCGGAGACGTACCAGTGGCTGCTGGTGCCGGAGCAGGTCAACCCCTCTGCGCCGATCAGCTGGCAGGCCGTCCGGCTCGCCGGCAGCGAGGCGCTCGCGGTGCGGGCGAGCCGCAAGCTCCGGGCCGACGAGACGCTCCTCACCTCCCTCGGCTCCACGATCCTGCGCAAGCACCTCGACGAGGTGCCCCTCTGGCGCGGCGACAACGTCGCCGTCCGCCAGCTGGTCGAGGACTTCGCGCGCTACCTCTACCTGCCCCGGCTCGCGGGACCCGACGTGCTGGCCCAGGCCATCCGCGACGGCCTCGGGCTGATGTTCTGGCAGGCCGACACGTTCGCCTACGCCGAGAGCTACGACGAGGCGGCCGGCCGCTACCGTGGCCTCCGCGGCGGCCAGCCGATCTCGATCTCCTCCGACAGCACCGGCCTCGTGGTGAAGCCCGACGCGGCGCAGCGGCAGATGAGCGCCGAGACCACCCCCGTCGCGCCCGGCGGGTCCGCGGGGGGCGGCGTCGCTGGCGGCGGTTCCGTGTCGGGGCAGTCGGGCACGGGCGGCGAACCAGGGGGAGCGGCCGGCGGTGCGGCCGGGGGAACCGAGGGCACGACTCCCGGAGGCGTTCCGGCGCCTCGGCCCCGCCGCTTCCACGGCACGGTGCAGCTCGACTCGGCGCGCGTCGGCCGCGACGCCAGCCGGATCGCCGACGAGGTGATCGCGCACCTCGCGGGCCAGGTGGGGTCACAGGTCACGGTCACGCTGGAGATCGAGGCGACCCTCGCCGACGGCGCCTCGGACCAGATCGTGCGCACCGTCACCGAGAACAGCCGCACGCTGAAGTTCACCAGCCACGGGTTCGAGAACGAGTGACCGTGGACGCGATGGTCCCGGCCCCCGGGCCTGCATCGTCGCTCCTCTCACTCTCGGCCGCGCGCCTCGCCCTGGCCCAGGCCACCGATGTCGCGGCCGTGGCGACGCTCGTGGACCGGCTTGAGGTCGTCCGCGTCGCCGCGCGCAAGGCCCGGGCCTCGCTGGAGGCCCAGAACGACTGGGCGACCCTCAAGCTCGAGGCCGAGCGGAAGGCCGGCGAGATGCTCGGCGAGCTGCGCCGCACGGGTGAACTCCGGGCGGGCCGGCCGAATGCTGACGACGCGTCAGCATTGTCGAGGTTCGGGATCAGCCAGCAGCAGTCCTCGCGCTGGCAGCGTCTGTCGGGTGTTCCCGAGACCGTGTTCCGCTCCTGGCTCCGAGAGATCACGGAGTTGGGCGCGGAGGTCACCGAGGTCGGGCTGACCACTCTGGCCGCGCGCATCCAGCGTCCGGCGCCGGCCTATGTCCGGCCGGCCCAGATGCCGGCAGGGGTCGCGCCCAGGAACGTCGTGATCGAGGGCGACTGTCTGCAGGTCCTGGCGACCCTCCCGGACGCCTGCGTCGACGCCCTGGTCACCGACCCCCCAGCGGCGATCTCGTTCCTGGCCGCCCACTGGGACAGCGACCGGGGCGGACGGGACGCCTGGGTCGAGTGGATGACCCAGGTGCTCCGGGAGTCCCTCCGGGTCGTCAAGCCGGGTGGCCACGCGCTGGTCTGGTCGCTCCCGCGCACAAGCCACTGGACCGGCTGGGCGCTCGAGGCGGCGGGCTGGGAAATCCGCGACACGGTGATCCACGTGTTCGCGCAGGGGATGCCGAAGAGCTTGGACGCCGGGAAGGCGCTCGATCGCTTGGCCGGCGCAGAGCGGCCCGTGGTCGGCAAGGCCCCTTGGAGCCAGCCCGCGATCAGCGGGCACCACGGCGGACTCGGCGACACGAGTGTCCGGTTCGGCGCCGAAGTGCGGTTCACGCCCGACCTCACGTCTCCGGCCACAGACGACGCCCGCGAGTGGGACGGTTGGGGGAGCGGCCTCAAGCCTGCCCATGAGACGTGGTGGCTGGCGCGGAAGCCGAGTGACCTAACGGTCGCCGAGAACCTCATCGCCTGGGGCACGGGCGCGCTGAACATCGATGCCACCAGGATCGGCGCAGCGGAGGGCCAGGGCGGCGGCGCGAAGGGCTCGAGCGGGTTCGCCGGCGGCTACGAGCACGACGGCTTCGCCGCGTCGACGGTCGGCCGCTGGCCTTCGAACGTCGTCCTCACCGATCCCGTGTTCGACGGCGCGTTTGAAGGCGTGGTCGGGGGAGGCTCGAGCGCCCCCGGGGTCTGGGGCACGAGCAACGCGGGAGTCAACCCGAACCGTGTCTTCAACCGGTCCCCGGGACGGTCGGCCTACCGCAGCACGGCGTCGGTCGAGGAAGTCGAGCCGGCCGGCAAGAGCCGCTACTTTGTGATCGCCAAGGCGAGCCGGCGCGATCGCAACGCCGGCGTCCCAGGCGCCAAGCCGGTCCACAACGACCACATCGCCGTGAAGAGCTCGATCCTGATGAGGCACCTCGTCCGGCTCGTCGTGCGCCCTGGCGGCCTTGTTCTCGACCCCTTCGCGGGATCCGGAACCACAGGTGTCGCGGCGGCGATCGAGGGCATGGACTACCTGCTCATCGAGCGGGAGTCCGAACACGTCCGCATCGCCCGCGCCAGGCTGGCGCTGGGTCCCGAGGAAGGGTGATCGATCACATGCAGCGCCTCGGACCCTGGTCCACTGCCCTCAAGACCCGGGATCACGACATCCAAAGTGACATCCTAGGACAGCCAAAATGGCGGGAACAGGCGGGTCTTGGCGGGCCTCAGCGCGACATCCAAACACGGGTCTGACAACGCCTGTAGGAGTTGTCTGACTTTTACGAAACAGCTGCTCTACCACTGAGCTATGTCGGCGCGGGCGGAATTCTACCACCCGGTGCGGGCTCAATCAGCCGTTGGCCTCGCGCCTACACTGCAGTCATGATCCGGACCGTCGTGGCCACCCGCTACGTCACACCCCTGCGCGAGGGTGGCTCCGTGCCCGCGCTGGTCGAGGCGGACGACGACGGCCTGTACGTGGTCAAGCTGCTGGGCGCGGGCCACGGCCGCAAGGCGCTGATCGCCGAGCTGGTGTGCGGCGAGATTGGCCGTCTGCTGGGCCTCCCGGTCCCGGACCTGGTCCTGGTGGAGCTGGATGCCGCCTTCGCCAAGGCCGAACCGGACCCGGAGATCCACGACCTGCTGGTCGCCTCGGCGGGAACCAACGTGGGGCTGGACTTCCTGCCCGGCTCGCTGGCGTTTGCGCCCGGAACCGGCCCGGCGCCCGCGCCCGACATTGCCGCCGGCGTGGTCTGGTTCGATTCCCTGGTCATGAACATCGACCGCACGCCGCGCAACCCCAACCTGATCGTCTGGCACCGGGCCACCTACCTGATCGACCACGGCTCGGGGCTGTACATCCACCACACGTGGCGCGACCCGGCGGAGCACGCGCGTCGGCCGTTCGAGGGCATCCGCGACCACGTCCTGCTCCCATTCGCGGGCTCCATCGTGGAGGCGGATGCACGCATGGCGCCGCTGCTGGACCGCGCCCGGCTGGAGGCGATCCTCGCCGACGTCCCGGACGACTGGCTGGCGCCCGAAGCGGGGTTCCCGACGCCGGCCTCGCTGCGCTCGGCGTACGTCGACTACCTTCTCCGGCGCCTGGAGGCACCCCGCACCTTTGTCGAGGAGGCCGAGCGTGCCCGCGTCGCGTGAGGCCGGGGCGTCGGCGGTGCGTGCGGCGGCCAGCGGCGAGTCGCCCGATGCCGGAGGCGCGCGCCAGCCGTTCGAGTACGCGATCGTGCGCGTGGTGCCGCGCGTGGAGCGAGGCGAGGGCGTCAACGCCGGGATCGTGCTGATGTGCCGGCCGCGCCGCTTCCTGGGCGCGCGGATGGCCCTCGACGAGGGCGCGCTGCGCGCGCTCGCCCCCGACTGTGATCTCGACGCGGTCCGCCCGCACCTGGACCTGATCGTGCGGATCGCGGACGGCGACCGCACCGCCGGGCCCATCGCCGCACTCGCCGCGCCGGAGCGGTTCCACTGGCTGGTTTCGCCATCGTCGACGATCATCCAGCCGTCGGCCGTCCACACCGGGCTCACCGCCGATCCGGCTGCGACGCTGGAGCACCTGGTCCGCACCCTGGTGCAGCGATGAGGTGGGAGGCGGTGAGGTGAGAGTGAGCCGCGCTCGGCGAGGTGCGCCGGACCGACTACGACGCCGTGGTCCTGGGGAGCGCCCTGTACGCGGCCACCTGGCTGAGCGAGGCGAACCGATTCGCGACACGCCACCTTGCGGCGCTGCAGGCCCGCCCGGTCTGGCTCTTTGGCAGCGGCCCGCTCGACGCGCGACTGGCCGCGTCAAACCCGCCGATCACCCGCCACGCCATGGAGGTGACGGCGCCCATCGGCGCCCGCGGGCACCACACGTTCGGCGGGCGGCTGGCGCCGGACGCGCCGCTCTCGCCCCAGGTGATGGCGACACACGCGATCGGGGACTTCCGGAACTGGGACGCGATGCGGGCCTGGGCGCGCGCGATCGGGGCGGAGCTGGCCGCGCTGGACCGCGGGTTGGCGGCGGAGCCCGATCGCCCGGGACGGTAAGGACCCTGCCTCCCGGGGGGTTGGGGGTGGGGCGGGGTCCGGAGTGCCGAGGGACGACTGGCGTCCCCCGGCGTCAACAGGCGCTGAGGGTTCAGGCGGGCGACGCCAGGCGGGCGGCCTCGATGAGGGCCGGCAACAGGCCCAGGATCAACGCCATCGCGACGAGGATGAGGGCCAGGCTGCGAACGGCGTCCATGAGGAACAGGCGACGGAACATGACCGCAGTCTCGGCCGCCGCGAGTGGCCCGTCATGACAGCCGGTCATCTCCGGGTTCGCCGGCGTCTGCCGGGTCCGCGGCCCCGCGGCGCGGCGATCCGGCCGCACACCGGCCTTGCGCGGGGCGGCTATCTTGTGGCTCCTGTCACACGCAAGGACGGTCCATGGCTGACGTGATGCTCCTGGGGCTCTTCGGCACGCTGATCTTCGGCGGCTGGGCAACCGGCTTCATCCGGCGCCTGGCCGGCCTCGCGTTCCTCGCCGCGTCGTTCGTGCTGGGCGCCTGGTTCCGGGTGCCGTTGGGCGCGCTTGTTGTCTCGTTCTTCCCGGACATCCCGCCAGCCTATGCCGAGATGATCGGCTACTCGGCCGGATCGACGGTCCTGCTCTTCGCCTTCAATCTCGTGTCCAACGGGGTGCTCTCCAAGGTGGCCGTGGGGGGGTTGAGCAAGGCCACCGACAAGCTCCTCGGTGCCGGCCTGGGAGCGCTGGAGGCGGTCCTCCTCGTTTCGGCCGCCATCGTGATCCTGCACACGTACTCGGCCGAGCTTGCCTCGTTGGCCAGCCTCAGCGGGTTCGGGTTCTTCAAGGATGTCGCGGCCGCGATCGATGGGTCGACGATCGGCAAGGCCCTGACGGGTACGACGGTCCCAATCATGCTGGGACTCCTGGGTCCGCTCCTCCCCGCTGACATCACCTCGCTGGTCCCCACGACGATCCCCGGTCTGCCCGGCGGGATGCTCCCGAAGCTGCCGTAGGCGAGCCCCGACGCGGGCGGCGCCTCGATCGTGCCATCTGATGCGATCTGTCGTAGCATCACGCATCATGGCGCGCACGACGATCGACCTGGACCCCACGGTGCTGCGTGAGCTGAAGCGCCGGGCGCAGCTTGAGGGCAAGAGCCTGGGGCGGCTCGCCTCCGAGGTGCTCAGCGGCGCGCTGGGTTCGCCGCCGGCGGCTGAGCCACCCACGCCGCTCGCGTGGTCCAGCCGGCCGATGGGCGCGCGCGTCGATCTGGACGACAAGGAGGCGGTGCGGCGGGCCCTGGAGGGGGCGTGAGCTACACCGTCGACGCCAACGTCCTGCTGTATGCCTCGGACGAGTCGAGCGCGGTGCACCCGGAGGCGCGGGCCTTCATCGAGCGGATGGCGGCCGGGCCGGAGATCGCCTACCTCTTCTGGCCCACGGTGATGTCCTACCTGCGCATCGCCACGCACCCGGCGATCTTCGCCCGCCCCCTGTCCATCGTCGAGGCCATCGGCAACATCGACCAGCTGCTGGCGCGTCCGCATGTCCGCACGACCGGCGAATCGGACGCGTTCTGGCGAGGCTTCCGGGCCACGGCCGATGACGCGCTGCCCGCGGGCAACCTGGTCCCGGACGCGCACCTGGTGGCCCTGATGGCCGAGAACGACGTCCGAACCATCTGGACGCGGGACCGTGACTTCCGACGGTTCCCGGCCATCGACGCCCGCGACCCGTTCGGTCGGGCGTAGCCGCCCCGCCGCGCCTGCGCCGGCGCGCGCCCAGGAGGAGGCGCGGCCCGTCCTACTTCGGGGGCTGCCAGGCCTCCCTGGGTCGAGCCCCGGCCTTGAGCGCCTTCTTGTCAATCTTGAGCGTGGCCGAGCGCGGCAGGCCGTCCAGTTGGGCGATGTAGGCCGGGACCGCGAAGGCCGGCAGCAGCCCGGTCATGGTGGCGTGGAGCGCCGCGAGGTCCAGCGTCTCGCCCTCGACCGCGGCGGTGACGTACAGGAAGACCTCCTCCTCGCCCAGCGCCCCGGGCACGCCGAAGACCGCCGCCTCGCCCACCGCAGGATGCGCCGTGGCCGCGTTCTCCACCACGATCGAGCTGATCATCTCGCCACGCCGGCGGATGGCGTCCTTCTTGCGATCCGTCCAGAACAGGAGCCCGTCGCCGTCGATATACGCGAGGTCGCCGGTGTGGAACCAGAAGTTGCGGAACGTCTCCACGGTGACGTCGGGCTGGCGGAAGTACTCCAGCAGCATCGAGAACGGGACCAGCGGCCGGATGCACAGCTCGCCCACCGTGCCGCGCGGGACCTCCTCGTCGTGGTCGTCCAGGATCCGCATGTCGAAGCCGGGCACGGCCCGGCCGGATGCGGCGAAGCGCTGGGGGTCGTCGGGCGAGATCGTCGAGAAGTGGCCGGTCTCGGTCATGGCGAAGCCGTTGACCAGGCGGATCCCGAAGCGGTCCTCGAACTCCGGGCGGCGCTCCGGCGGGATGGTGCCGGCGCCGTGGATCATCCGGACGCGGTGGTTCCGGTCGTCCGGCGATGGGTCGCGCGCCAGCAGGATGGGGCCCATGGTCCCCACGGAGCCCACCTCGGTGGCCCCCGTCTCGCGGACCGTGGGCCAGAAGGTGCTGGCCGAGAAGCGCGGCAGCACGTGGACGCCGGCGTGGACGAGGAGGCCGGTCATCAGCGTGGAGTAGCGCCCGTTTGAATGAAAGAGCGGGAGTGGGGTGAGCAGCACGTCGCGTTCGGAGAGGCCCCAGACGCCGACCTTGATGGCGGCCGTCGCATAGGCGAAGTGGTGGGGGAGCAGGACGCCCTTGGCCTTCCCGGTGGTCCCCGAGGTGTAGATCATCGTGCTAGGGTCCTGCGGCCGGACCTCGGCGATCGGGGCATCCGGCAGGGCGCCGAAGTCGGGCTCCGCAAACGTCCGAAGACCGGCGATGGCCGGCGCCTCCCCGGGCCCCCACGCCACGACTGCGACATCCGCCAGCTGGCCCGCGACCGCCTGCACCTGCGGCAGCAAGGCGCGGTCGGCGAAGACCACGCGGGCGGTGGAGTGGGTGAGCACGTGGGCCAGCGAATCGCCCTGGAGGGCGGTGTTGACCGGGCACTCCACCGCGCCAAGGAGCGCGGCCCCAAAGACGAAGGCGACGTGGTCCGAGGTGTTGCCGACCAGCTGGCACGCCACGTCGCCGAGCCCCACGCCGAGGTGGGCGAGGATGGCGGCCACCCGCCGCGCCCGATCGTGGATCTGGCGCCAGGTCAGCGACTCCCCGGACACGGTCAGCGCGATGACGTCCGCCTCCTCGGCGACGCGCGTCAGCAGCAGTCGCTGGATGGTCCGCTGGTCCCAGGGGATGGCCGAAAGGATCTCGGCCGGGTCGCCCGGGCCCCCGGGCAGCCGGATGGCGTTGCTGGTCATCGCGTTCCCTCCCCTTCCCGCCGCCGCGGGACTGCTGTCAGGCGTCGCGCTCCCAGAGCAGGCCGCCATCGACCTCGCGGGTCACCGTCCAGTCGGGCGGCACCACGCAGACGGCCTCGCCGTCCAGGACCAGGAGCGGCCCGCTGGCGGGGCTGCCGATCGTGAGATCCGTGATGGCCAGCGCGCGCGCCTGAATGGCCGCCTCGCCCCACCAGATGGCCCGCGCTTCCCCGCCCGCCGCGACTCCGGGCGCGCGTGCCAGGGTGGAGGAGGGCGTGCCGGAGAGCGCGCCGATGGGGACGCTGATGACCAGCGCCAGCGTGGCGGCGCCGGCGGGCAGCGGCCACGCCGCGTGGACCAGGGCCGCGCCCACGCCGGCTTCGAAGGTACGCTCCGCGGTCCGGCCCTGCTCGTGCCCGTCCACTCCCTCGATCACCAGGTGGCAGGTCCCACCGCGATCCGCGAACCCCTCGGCCGAGAGGTCCCAGCCCGCCCGCCGGGCGAGTTGCTCAACCGCGGCGGCGGCGGCTTCGGACGCGTAGCCGCCCGTTGGGATCAGCACCTCGTAGCGGTGCCGGACGTCGACCACGGTGCAGCCGAAGGCGCTGAAGACCGCGCCGTACGGGAACGTTCGCATCCGCCGGATCCCGGCGACGGTGCAGGCGCGTGCCAGGTGGACGGGTCCGCCGCCGCCAAAGCCGTAGACCGTGACCCCGGCCGGGTCCACGCCGCGGTCCGCCAGGAAGCGGCCCATGTCGCGGCCCAGCTGGCCATCGATGGCGTCCTCGACGCGGGCCGTGGCCGCCTCAACCGAGACGCCCAGCCGCGTGGCGATCTCCTCGACGGACGCGCGTGCCGCGCTGCCCGACAGCGTCACCTCGCCGCCCAGCACCGTGCCATCCGCGAGGAGGCCCGCGACCACGTCAACGTCCGTGACGGTGGCCCGCTTGCCGCCACGGCCGAACGCGGCCGGTCCCGGGACCGCGCCCGCAGAGCCCGGACCCACGGTGATGGACCCGTCGTCCGCGACCCCGATGAGCGACCCGCCGCCCGTGCCGAAGGACGCCGTCCGGTTCATGGGGAGCGCCACGCGCACGCCCGCGATGGACGGCCGGACCTCCACCTCGCAACGGCCATCGGTGACCATCCCCACGTCCAGGGTGGTGCCGCCCATGTCCGCGGTCAGCACCAGGCGGTCGCCCAGCCGGCTCGCCACGTGCTCCGCGCCCGAGAGCCCTGCCGACGGGCCGGCCGAGTACGTGCCCACGGCCACGGACGTGGCGACGCGCGCGACGCCCGACGAGGCGTGGACTACCAGGACCGGCACATCCAGCCCGATGGCCCGGAGCTCCTGCTCCGCGCGCGCGAGGAGGTGCGCCATGTCGCGGTGGAGGTAGGCATTGACGATGGCCGTGGCGGTGCGGACCTCGTCCTCGCCGGACGCCGTCACGTCGGTGGAGAGCTGGAGCGGCACGGAGCGGAGGTAGTGCTCCGGGTAGCGCGCGCGGATGATCCTCCGGACCCGGCTCTCGTCCTCGTGCGTGGCGGCGGAGCGCGGGAGCGCCACCACCACCTGGCGGACCCCGTTGGCGATCAGCCGGCGGCAGGCGTCCAGGATCTCGTCGCTGTCGCCCTGGGCGTCGATGCCGATCACGTCGTCCGGCGCCACGAAGTGGCGGAAGATCGCGTCGGGCGTCCCGGGGCCGTACAGGTCTGCCTCGTGGCCGCGTCCCACCACCACGCCCACGCGGGTGCCCGTCCCCTCGATGACGGCGTTGGTGCCGATCGTGGTGGCCACCTTGACGATCGCGACACGGCGCATGAACGCGCCGGCGTCCATCCCCAGCGCGTCGGCCGCGGAGCGGAGGGACGCGACCAGCGAACGGGTGAGGTCGAAGCGGATGGTGGGGACCTTGGTCGCCACGGAGCGCGCACCGGAGGTGACGTACGCGTCGGTGAAGGTGCCGCCCATGTCGATGCCCACGGAGAAGCGCTCGGTGGAATCCGACCCCCGGCCCCCGACCCCCGCCCGCGTCGTGGCCGCGGGTGCATTGGAGGCCGCATGGGTCGCGCTCTGCCCGCCGCCCGACGGGGTGACCGCCATGCCCAGCTCGCGCAGCCGGCCCAGGTCGTCGTCGCCGCGCACGGCGCGCGAGGTGACCAGGACCAGGTCACCCATCCGGTCAGCGAGGCCGACCAGCGCGCTGTCGTGCAGGTCAACCGGGAGGGCCACCGTGACGACGGACCCCGAGGACGTGTCCAGCACCGGCACGTTGAACGGCCGGGCCGTGCGGGCGATCATCGCGACGGAGTCGTCGCCCGGGACCGGCAGCCCCGGGGCCGGGTCCACGAGGACGAGCGACGCACCCGCGCGCAGCAGCTCCAGCGCCAGCGCGGAGCAGATGTCCGCGGCGGCCATCAGGGCCTCGTCGTCGGCAGGATCGGCGCCGGCCAGGGCCGCGAGGCGGCGTGGCGACGGGAGGCGGGCGGCGAGGGGCACGCGCGCCTGGGTACCTGCAATCCGGGCCACCTCGATCAGCGGCGCCAGCCAGGGGGACGCCAGGACCGCCTCGGGCTCGAGGGCGTCGAGGTGGGCGAACGCGGCGCCGGCCAGGTCCAGCGCATCGTCCGTGATCCGCGCGCCCGTCCCGCACGCGGCGGCGAGCGCGGCCGGATCCAGCGGGACGACGAGGTGCGTGGCGCCGGCGATCTGGCGGGCCTGGATGGCGAGGCGGGCCAGCTCCGGCGGGTCGGCGAGGAGCTCGCTCCATGGGCGGTGGGCCAGTGAGGAGACCAGCGGCCCCAGCGCCGGGGCAAAACCGCGGGCGTCAGGCGCCATGGGAGCCCTCGCCCTTTCGGCGCCGCGCCGGCCCGTGCCGGCCCAGGCGCAGCCGTGCCGGCCCGTGCCGGTCCAGCCGGCCCCGAACCGCGCGGCGGTTGCTGTGTTGCCTAGACATGGTCGGCGCTCTCGGGGATGGGATAGCGGCCGTAGTACTTGAGCGCCGGTTCGGGTGGGCGCCGGGTCTCCCAGGCGGCCATGAACTCGCCGTACGGTCGGCCCTGCGCCAGGCGCGTCGCGCGGATCCCGGCGCGCCGCTCCGCGGTGGCGGTCTCGTCCGGGTGGCCGTCCTCGCCCAGGATCACGCCGTAGATGTCGCGGGCCACCGGCACGTCGATCAGGTCCTCCCGGACGTCCGTCGCCACGGCCTCCGGGTCGCGCTCCAGCACGTCCCCGTAGCCGCCGCCCGAACCGCGCGAGAGCACGATCACGTCGCTGGTCCCGTAGGTCTCGCGGACCGCCTGGGGCGGCAGGAACTCGTAGGTGCCCTCCAGGGTCCGCTTCTCCAGCAGGTCGCGGACGCTCAGCGGGAGGAGCGGCGAGGCGGTCGCCAGCAGCCGCTGGACGTTGGAATCTCGCACGACGATCCGCGGGTTGGCGGCGCCGGCATACCCGCCGAAGACGCCGAAGTTCTTGGTGAAGCGCCCGCCCGTGCCCACGGCCCCCGCCGTGACGCTCTCCACGCCGTGCGGGACGAAGCAGTCCGCGAGCCCGACGCCGCCCCGGTAGCGGCCCATGCCGTGGACGTTGCGGTCCAGGCGGTTCCGGAAGAGGTAGAGCCACGGGAACTTGGATTCCTGCTCCTCGGGCCCGGGGCAGTCGATGACCATCGCCCAGAAGAAGCCGGCCGAATGCTCGCCGTCCATGTCGTAGCGGGCACCCTGGCCGGTGGCGTTGCCGTTGGCCGGCCCGCCGGCGAGGGGCCCGCCGCGCTGGTCCTTGCCGCCAAACTGGAGCAGCAGGAGGTTCTCGGCGAACGGCGCGGCCACGCCCTCGCGGTGCTCCTCCGACGAGAAGATCATCCGCGCTGTAGCCAGGCTGAGCGCCTGGACCACCACCCGGCCCACGTGGGAGCCGGAGCCTGTCGCGGCGTCGCGCGTCGGCGAGTTGACGATGCTGGGTGGCGCCAGGACCTTGATGGGGTCAAACATGCCCGCCGACCAGCGGAGGCCCCGGAAGACGGTCGGGAAGATGGCCGCCGAGGCCGCGGCACGGAGCAGGTGCCAGCGCAGGTGGAACGGTCCCGTGTCGGGCTCCGGCGAGGCGCCGCTCACGTCGATAATCAACTCGTCGCCGCGCTTGTGGAGCGCCACCGGGATCCGGATCAGGCCCTCGGCCGGGCCGATGGTGTCCAGGAAGGCGACGCTCCGGTAGACGCCGTCGTTGAGGCTCCGGATGCGGCCGCGGGCCAGCTGGATGCCGCGCTCGATGGTGGCCCGCATTCCTGCGGCCACGTACGCCGCGCCGCGCTTCTCGATCTCGCGCAGGATCCGCTCGCGCAGGCGCAGGCAGACCGCGAGGCGCGCCCGCGTGTCGTGGCCCATCACCCGCGGCGTCCGGACCGAGCCGGTCAGCCAGTCCAGGTGGTCCTGCCAGAGCTTGAAGTTGGATCCCACGCGCATCGGCGGGACGTGGATCCCCTCCTCGTAGCGCGACCGTGCGTCGGACGTGAAGCCGCCCGCCGTGGTGGAGCCCGACTCGCCCTGGTGGCCGCCGCAGCCGACCCATGCCACCAGCTCGCCCTCGGCGAAGATCGGCATCATCAGGAAGTGGTCGTAGGTGTGGACGCCGCCGGCCTCGGAGTCGTTGAAGAAGAAGACGTCGCCGTCGTGGATGCCCACCGTGGGGTCGTCCGCGTAGTGCTTGATGACGTACTTGATGGGCCCGGAGTGGAGCAGGTTGTGCAGGAGGACGCCCGCTGACATCGCCGCGTTGTCGCCCTTCGCGGTGAACAGGCCCACGCCCAGGTCGCCCGCCTGGAGCAGCTCGGCCAGGCTCATCTGGATGAAGACCTGGCGGCCCTCGTCCACGATGGCGTCCAGCTTGTACTCGAAGATCAGCAGGTCCGTGTCGTCCAGCATCCCGGCGCCGGCCAGCTCCAGCGGGGTGGCGTCCTCCAGCACGGGGCGGGTGAGTGTCTCGGGGTCAAAGCCGGGCGCGGGCGCCACCAAGGGGCGGCCGTAGCGGCGGAGCAGCTCGTCGATGTCGGGCCCCGTCGGCGTTCCGCCGGGCGCCGGAACGTCCGGGGTCAGCTGCTGCGCCGTCATGACACTCTCCGCAGGAGCCCGGAGTAGTCCTCGCCCACCAGGTACGACCAGCCGGGGTTGATGGCGATCACGGTGTCCACGTCCTCCAGGAGCGCGGGGCCGGTCACCACCTGGCCAGCGGCGAGCGCGGGGCGGTCGTAGACGGGCGTCTCGACCGGGCCGGCGTCGCTCCAGTGGCAGGCGCGCGTCCCCTTGGGCGCGGCCGGCCGGGCGTCGTGGGCCGTCTGGTCACGCCGGGCCGCGGCCTCGAACCGGTAGGTGGCGGTCAGCTTGAACAGGCGGACCTCGATGCCGCCGCCCGGGTTGACCGTGCCCGCGCCGTAGTGCTCGGCGAAGGTGGCGTTGAAGTCGCTGGCCAGCTGTTCGATGTCGGTGCCGTCGTCCAGGCGGAGGGGCGCCGACCTGTGGCGGACGGCGTGGTGCTGCCCCGCGTACGCCATCTCCAGCTCCAGGCGGAGGGCCGGCTGGCCCTCGAAGCCCTCCTCCGCCATGTCGCGCCGCGCCAGCTCCAGCAGGCGCTCCGTGATCTGGTTGTAGCGCGACGGGTCGGCCAGGAACGCCTGGCGGACGGGGTCGAAGAGGACGATGGTGTGGCTCTGCTCGTAGGTCTGCTCGATGCTCAGCGCCGACTGGCCGAAGGCGTTGAACTCGGAGCCATACGGGAACGTCATGACCTGCGCCACGTCGGCGTACTCCGCCATGCTGACGGCGTGGACCGGCCCGGCGCCCCCGAAGGCGAACAGCGTGAACGTCCGCGGGTCGTGGCCCTTGAGCGCGGTCTCCTTGTACAGCTCCTCGCCCATGGTCCCGTCCACGAGGCGGCGGATCCGGAGCGCGGCCTGGATCACGGAGATGCCCAGCGGCTCGGCAATCCGGCGGCGGATGGCTCGCTCGGCTCGGGCCTTGTTGAGGCGCATCCGGCCGCCCAGGAAGTAGTCGGGGTCCACGAACCCAAGGACCACGTCGGCATCCGTGGTGGTGGGCTCCGTCCCGCCGTTGTCGTAGCAGACGGGGCCCGGCACGGAGCCAGCGCTGCGCGGCCCCACCCGGAGCTCGCCCAGCTCCGTGACGTGGGCGATGGACCCGCCGCCCGCCCCGATGGAGTGGCTGCCGACCACGGGGAGGTGGATCCGCCAGCGGTCCACCACCGGGTTGAACTCGGCGCCGAGGGGCTGGCCGTCCACGATCAGGCCCACGTCGAGCGTGGTCCCGCCGATGTCCGCCGTGATGACGTTGTCGAGGTGGTACTGGCGCGCCAGCGCCGCCGCGCCCGCGAGGCCGGCCGCCCCGCCGGCACCCACGAGGTGCAGCGCGGTGGTCCGCGAGGGAGACGCGACGCCGCCGGTGTTCCGGGCGAGGAGGAGGGGCCGGCGATAGCCGTGCTTCCTCAGGCGATCGGTCAGATCGAGGATGTGCTCCTCGGTGGAGGAGGCCAGGATCGCGGCGAGGACGGTGGTGGTGGTCCGCCGGTACTCGTCGATCTTGGGCGCCACCTCGCTCGAGAGCAGCACGGGGGCGCGGCCCAGGTAGATCTCGGGGTAGTGCTCGCGTGCGATCTCCCGGATCATCAGCTCGTGGTCCGGGTTCATGAACGACCACGACAGGCAGACGGCAATGGCCTCGGCGCCCTGGGCGATCAGGTAGTCGATGGCGTCGACGACGTCCTGCTCCTGGAGCGGCATCACGACGTTGCCGAAGCAGTCCACGCGCTCGCGCACGCCGATGCGCATGGCCTTGGCGACCAGCTCCGGCGGGCGGTGGGCGCGTGTGCGGTCCATCTGGGCGCTGATGGGGAGGCCGTCCGCCCAGCTGCGGCTGCGGCCCAGGTGGATGGTGTCTTCCTGGCCGACGGTGGTGATCAGCCCGATCCGCGGGAAGATGCGCTGGACCAGGGCGTTGATGCCGACGGTGGTCGCGTACTTGACCCAGTCCGTGGCCTGCAAGCCGTCCTCGAGCGGGATGCCCAGCTTCTCAAAGGCGTCGGCCACGGCCGCGTCGAATCCCAGGGACAGGTCGTGTGGCGTGGTCCGTGCCTTGCCGGTGGCATACCGGTCGTCCGAGTGGACGAACGCATCGGTGAAGGTGCCGCCGACGTCGACGTTGACCGACCAGCCCATCAGCTGGCCCGGCCCGGTTCGGCCGTGCGGAGCCCCGATTCGGGCGCACGGGCGGGTTCGGGCGCACGGGCGGGTTCGGCCTGGAGCCCGACTTCCGTCGCCGCGCCCTCGGCCGACAGCCGCGCACGCAGTTTGGGGAGGTCCAGCTGGATGTCGTGGGTGGGCGGGTGCCCGGGCGGCAGGTACTCGACGTCGAGCATGGTGGCGCATGACGGGCAGTACATCTCGATGATCCGGCACCAGTCGGGATGCGGCGAGAAGCTGAACTCCGGGTCACCCGGGAACCGCCCGTGGATGTCGCGCGGGTCGCGGTCGAACAGGAGGCAGGCCTCCTTGTAGTTGCCGGCCGCCGGGCCGAGGTCCGCGCCGCACCGGTTGCACGCCCAGCGCTCGGTGCCAAGGTCCAGGTCCAGGGCCTCGGTGATGCGCAGGCGGCGCGTGGTCACGGGGACGTCGTCGTGGCCGGCCAGCGTCATGCCGGGGTCACCCCACCGTTCGGCGCCCCGCCGTCTGGCACCCCACCGTTCGGCGCCAGGCCCAGGAGCCTGATGGCGTTGTGAAGCAGGATCCGCGGCCGGACCTCGTCCTTGAATGGGAGCGCCGCGAAGCCCTCCATCCACTGGTCCGGGTCGATGACCGGCCAGTCCGTCCCGAACAGGATCCGGTCGGGGATCAGCGAGTTGGCCTGCTGGACCAGCTCCGCCGGGAAGTACTTGGGCGCCCAGCCCGACAGGTCGATCCAGATGTTGGTCTTGTGGCGAGCCATCGCCAGGACCTCCGACTGCCACGGCCACGAGGGGTGGGCGCAGATGATCTGGAGCTCCGGGAAGTCTGCGGCGACCTCGTCGATGTCTAGCGGGTTGGCGTACTTGAACTTGAAGCCCATCCCGCCCGGGGTGCCGGCGCCGGAGCCCAGCATGCCGGTGTGGAACAGGACGATCATGCCCAGCCGCTGGGCCTCCTCCCAGAGGGGATAGAAGGCCGGGTCGTTGGCGTGATACTTCTGGCGCGCCGGGTTCAGCTCGCCGATCCCGCGCATCCCCAGCTCATCGTGGCAGCGCCGCAGCTCGTCCACGGCCTTCCGGCCCTTGTGGGGGTCGATCCCGCAGAACGCGATGAACTGGTCCGGGAAGTCGCGCTGCGCGTCGGCGAGGTGGTCGTTGGGGGCGGGCGCCAGGCCGGTGGTGGTCTCGTCGTCGTTGTTGAGGATGACCGCCATCATCTTGCGCTCGGCGTAATACTGGGCCATCTGCTCGAAGGAGACGGCCGGCCGCTCGCGCTTGAAGTACTTGGCCATGGCCTCGCGCCGCTTGCCCACGGCGGCCAGCATGATCTCCGTCGACGGGTGGGTATGGATGTCGATGGCGACGATGTCCGACTGCAAGCGGCCCCTCCCCCGCGAGCGAAGCGCCCATCCGGCCCTGAGTCCCACTGGTCGCTGGTCGGAACTGGATCACGCCTCGAAGGTTTGACCATACCGCATCCGGGATCACGCGTGGGGGGCCTGTCGCCCAGCGTCGGGACGCGTCGGCGCGTGGTTTGGGTCCGCGGCGTCGCGTCGGCGTCGGCCGCGGGTCAGCGGGCCCCGGCGCAGTCGTACAGGTTGCCCGCGGTGGAGCCGGCGATGGCCACCGGCTGGCAGGCGCTGGTGACCCATGCGTTGAGCCCGCTCGCGCCGCGCCCGCCGGGGAGATTGCCGCCGCCGCTGACCACGAAACGGAGCTTGCCGGAGGCCACGTAGGCCTTGAGCTGCTCGAGGCTGGGCGCCGGGTCTGAGCCATTGAAGCCGCCCATCGCCATCACCGGCTGGCCGGCCGCGAGCTGGATGGAGCCCGCCTCCTGGGAGCCGTTGGCGGCCACGATCCACGTGGCATCGCCGCGGTTCGCCAGCAGGTACTCCACCAGCGGCTGGCCCACGCTGCCGCCGGGGCCGCCGGGGCCGCCGGGCAGGTTGGTGCCGCCGCGGGGGTTGACGCCCGTTCCGGGGTTGACGCCCGTTCCGGGCCGAACGCCGCCGGGAAGGCCGGCGCCGTTGGGCGGGGGCCCGATGACCTGGCCGCCCCCGGGGATGCCGCCGTCCTGGAACCCGCCCCGGCCCGCCCGCGCCGTCGCCGGTCCTGCCGCAGGAGTGCCGCCGGTGTAGTCGGTCTGCATCGTGGCGCTTGCGTACGCCGCGGGGCCAACCAGCAACGCCGCCAGGCCGATCGTCGCCGCCGTCACCTGGATGCGGACCAGCGCCGGGCTCACGGAGATCGAAGGCACGGCCACGACCAGCGCGGCGGCCGCGGCGACGATCAGCGACCACGTCCCAAGGCCGGGGAAGAAAGCCGGAGTTCGGCCCAGCAGGTCGGCGGCCAGGACGGCCGTGCCCACGATGCCGGCGGCGAGGGGCAGGCCTCCCAGCTTTGAGCGCCAGCGGAGCCCCCAGAGGTCCACCATCCCCGCGCCCACCAGCGCGCCGATCGCCGGTGCCATGGCCACCGTGTAGTAGCTGTGGATGATCCCGGACATGAAGCTGAACACCATCGCGTGGACCGCCAGCCAGCTGCCCCACAGGATGTAGCCGGTTCGCTTCCGGTCGGTCCGGATGGCCCGGCCGCGGAGCAGGATGCCGGCGACCAGGGCCAGGAGCGCAAGGGGAATGAGCCACGCGACCTGGCCGCCCAGCTCGTCGTTGAAGAGCCGCAGGAGCCCGGGGGTGCCGCTGAAGCCAGGGCCGCCGCCCCCGCCGGGGTTGCCCAAATTGCCCGGATTGATCAGGCCGCCCGGATTGCCAAGGTTGCCCGGATTGCCCAGGCCGCCGGCTGGCCCGTCGGTCCCGGCCGGCCCGGCGCCGCCGAAGATCCGGGCGAGGCCGTTGTAGCCAACGACCAGTTCCAGTGCCGAGTTGGTGTCGCTGCCGCCAATCCACGGCCGGCTGTCCTTGGGCAGCAGGTCCACGATCAGGACCCACCAACCGCTGGAGACCAGGGCGGCAAGGCCCGCCGCGAACAGGCCACCCAGCCGGCGCCGGATGGGGCCCGGGGCCGCGATGGCCCAGGTGAGCGCGAACCCGGGCAGGACCAGGTAGGCCTGCAGGTACTTGGTGTTGAACGCAAAGCCCACCAGCACGGCGGCCACCACGGCCCAGCGGATGCGGTCCCGCTCCAGGCCGCGGACCAGGGCCCAGGCGGCGAGGACCAGGAGGAGCGTAAGGAGGGCGTCGGGGTTGTTGTAGCGGAACATGACGACGGCGGCCGGGGTCAGGGCGGCGACGACGCCGGCGATGGTCGCCGCGACGGGCCCGAACTGGCGGCGGACCACCAGGAACAGGACGCCGGCCGTGGCGATGCCGCACAGCGCCTCCGGCAACATGACGCTCCACGAACTGAGACCCAGGAGCCGCACCGACAGGCCCATGAGCATCGTCGAGAGCGGCGGCTTGTCCACGGTGATGAAGCTGGCCGAGTCGAAGGAGCCGAAGAACCACGCCGACCAGCTCTGCGCGGCGGCCTGGGCGGCGGCGGAGTAGTAGGTGTTGGCGTAGCCGCTGACGGTCAGGTTGACCAGGTACAGGACGGCCGCCAGGCCGACAACGCCGAGGAACGCGGGCCACAGCCACCGGGGGTCCGGCTCGCGGGCGGCCGTAACTGGCGCGGGCTGCTGGGCGAGGGGATCGATGGCCATGGCGGGGAAGGATGCTACAGGCCGTATGAAGGCCGGATGAAGGCCGGAGGGTTTCGCCGTCGCCACGCGGTATCCTGCGGGTCGGGATAGGTGCGGACGCAACGACTCTTCATGCAACCTTGAGCCAGCGCCGCGACCATCCGCCGACGGCTCGTGTGCGGACCGGGCCGCCGTCCATCGCCCAACCTGCGTCCCCGTCCGTCGCTTCGAAACATTCATGGCGTGCCCGGTCCCGCCTGTCAACGCCCGATTCCCGCACCTCGCCCGCATCGTGGCGGCCATGGTCGCCGTCGCCGTCCTCGGCGCGGCCGCCGGCATCACGGACACGATCGAGCTCCAGCTCCAGCTCACGCGGGGCTGACCGCCCGAACCTTCCCCGGCGGCGCCCGACGCGGACCGGGCTCCCGCCATCATGCTTCCCGGTCCCTTCCTCCGTCCGCCAACCCGAGGCACATCCAATGTCGTCCACCGCCCCGTCCGGTCTCTCCAACGGCGTGCGAGCCCTGTTCCTGGTCGTGCTGGTCGCCGCGGTCGCCGGCGGCGTGGGGCTCTGGTACCTGTTCCTCCGCCCCGCCGGACCGGCCGCGGTGCTGGATCCCTCGGCGGCGCCCGGGGCGAGCACGGCCGCGGGGGGCGGCGGCACGCTCGTCGGCGGGGTCGCGGGCACCTGGACAATCAAGTCCGGCACCGACACCTTCGTGGGCTACCGCGTCCAGGAGCAGCTGGCCAACGTCGGTGGCAACACTGCTGTGGGCCGGACCGGTGCCGTGACCGGCACGTTCACCCTGGACGGGACCAGCGTCACCACGGGGTCCTTCACCGCGACGCTGACCGGCCTCAAGAGCAACGACAACGGCCGCGACGGGCGGGTCCAGGACGCGCTGAACACTCGCCAGAACCCCACGACGACGTTCGTGCTCTCGTCGCCGATCGCGTTGGGCTCCGTCCCCGCCGACGGTCAGGAAATCACCGCCACGGCGAAGGGCAGGCTGACGATCAGGGGCGTGACGAAGGACGTGGAGTTCAAGGTCACGGCAAAGCTGAGCGGCGCCACCCTGACGATCAAGGCGTCAACGGACTTCGCCTTCGCCGACTTCTCCATCCCCAAGCCGCAGTCGTTCATGGTGCTGTCCATCGCGGACACCGGGACGATCGAGGCGCAGCTCACGCTGGCGAAGTCGTAGCGCCGGACCGTCTCCGGCCGCCGCCTCAGGGGATCTGAATCAGGCGCGTTCCCGTGATCAGCTCCAGGGCGGCCTGGCGGAAGACCGATGTCAGGTCGCCGCCGAGCGGCTTGCACAGGAAGTGATCGCCGTCCGTGTTCTCGCTCGCGTTGCAGGTCGTGCCGCCCAGGGTGGGGCCCGTTGACATGTTCGCGAGGTTGTTGATCGCGGAGCCGGACGCCCCGTCGGGGCAGTTGTCGGTGGCGACGCCGCCGTAGCCGATCGTGTAGATCTCGATGCCGTCGGCCTTGGCGGCCGTCGCATCCGTCTGCGCCTGGGCGCACGTGTAGTTGTTGTTGTCGCCGAAGCCCGGCGACGGCGCGGCCGGCGCGCCGTCCGTCTCCATGATGATCCCGTGCTTGACGCCCGCCCGTCCGTAGACGTTGAGGTACTGGTGTGCCATCGCGATCGGGGTGGCCAGGTTGGTGTTCAGCCCGGTGCCGATGTCGAAGCAGTTGATGACCTGGGCGAGCTGGCTGGAGTTGTTGACCGTCCCGTCGACGTTCAGGTAGCTCTGGCCCGCGGGCACTGTGCTGTTGGTCTCGCCGGGAAACTGGACAGGGATCCACTTGCCCATGTCCGTCGCAGAGAACGGGTTGCTGCCGTAGGTGTCGCCGGGCACGGGCCGCAGGATGATCAGCTGCGACGCAGTCGCGGACTGCTCCACGACCGTGGTCCCGAGGGCGTAGGCGATGCCCAGGGCCGGCGTGATCGTGAGGTTGGCGCCGGCGACCGCGGTGATTCGGCGAATCTCGCCGGTCCCCAACTGGATCCAGTCGTTGGCGGTGAAGTTGGTGGCCGATGCCACCGTGATGGTGGTAGCTCCCGCGGCCACTCCTGCCGAGAGCGTGCTGCTGCCGCCGCTCGGCCCCGTCAGTGTGGCGGCCGTCGTCGGCGCGACCAGCTGGACGGCGGTGTTGACCGCGTACGGCGCGGTGAGCCCGGAGCTCAGGGTGAGGCCGGTCCCGGCAGCGCCGGCCGTCCCGACGGCCGTGACCCGTCGGACCTCGCCCACGCCCAGCTGGACCCAGCTGTTGACGGCAATGTTGGTCACGGCGACCACCTTGATGTTGGTGGCCCCGGCCGCCGCCGCGGCTGCCAGGTTGGTCGACGCCCCGAACGGCGGCGCGAGGGTGGTGATCGCCGTCCTGGTCAGCTCAAGCGACGGGCCGTTGGGGCTGGCATTGGCGGCATCGACGATCTCCGTCATGGAGCCGGCGGACGGCGTCGTGGGCACGAAGGTGGTGCTGGTGTCGCTCGCGAAGACCGCGACCGCGGTCGTGTTGACGACACTCGGCGTGAGGCTCGACGCCGTGACCGGATTGCCGGCGCCCGTCGTGCCGATCGACGAATCGATCGGCGTGCCCGACTGGTCGACTCCGGTGAACCGGGTGATGGAGCCGGTGGCCCGCGCGGATGGACTGAGGGTGAACGTGTAGGCGCCGCTCGCCTCGTCCGTGCCGTCGGCGATCCGGTAGAAGGTCCTCAGCGCCACGTCTGTCACGTTCGTAGTGGAGCGGATGGACGTCCAGCCGGCGGGGGCCGTGATCGTGGTGGCCGAGCCGCCATCGGCGGTAATCGCCGCGAGCAGGAACTCGCCACTGGCCGCCGTCGGGCTCACGGTGATGTCGAGCGTCGTGGCCCCGGACGCGCCGTTGTTGGCGGTGGCGGGCGTGCCCGTCACGCTCGGCGAGGGCGGCGCGCCGGAGGTCGTCATCGCCAGGCCGTGGCCCGGGGAGTTGGTGCCGGCGCACGTCCGGGTCGTGGAGCTTGGGCCCAGGAGCCCCAGGGCGACGCGCTGCAGCGCCGGGTCGTAGGCCGTCAGCACGGCGCGGGCGCCGGCGCGGAGGTCGTTCTCGTAGCCGCGCATGGACGGCGACCGGTCGATGATGAGGACCACGTCGACGGCGGTGGATGGGGCCGCCCCGCACGCGCCGTGGCACGCGGCGGAGGTGAACGTCTGGCCCTGGGGCACGGCGCCCTGGTCCTGCCAGACGAGCGTGCCGGGGCCGTCGCCCACGGTGCCACCGCCGGTCGGCCAGGCCGGATCCGTCGCCCCGGACGTGCCGGCGATGGTCGCGCGGTAGTAGTGGCCGTTGGGGGTGCGCGGCTGGACGAGCGCGCCGATGGCATAGGCGTGGGCTGGCTGCCAGAACTCGGCGCTGATCGTCCCGATCGCCACCACCGTGTTGCAGGCGTGGGCGACAGGGTCGCAGGGCGCGGAGCAGAGGTAGGTGGTGGACGAGCAGGCCCAGCTGGCGCCGGACCCCGGGTCGCAGACGGCGGGGATGTCGACGCTATCAGGCAGCCCGTCATGGTTCCGGTCGCCCACGACGCAGCGGAAGGAGATGGCGGTCGACTTGTTGCCCGGAAAGTTCCGGCTGATGTAGTCGGCGGTCGTGGAGCCAGCCGTCAAACCCAGGTCGGGCAGGCCGGCGGCCCCGGCGAGGGCCGCCGCGTCCAACGCGTTGGCGAGCTCCTGGCCGGACCGCCGGGTGAGGCCCACGTTGATCACGAGCGAGAACAGCAGGAGCAGCACCGTGAGGACCAGCATGAAGAGGACCAGGATCTGGCCCCTGGCATCGCGAGCCCGGGGCCTGAGCCCGAACACCAGGCGCGGCCTCATTCGAAGCGACCTGTTCATCACTCGACCCGCATCGTGACGGACGACGCCAGGTTGATCTGGCTGCCGAAGGTGCGCAGCCAGATCGTGTTGTAGGCGTAGTCCGCCTTGACCTCGACGTCGTCCCCGGCGCCCCAAGTGCACGACCCGCTTCCAACCTGCGCGATCGCGCCCGTTCCGACGGCCTCATAGGTGGCCTGGAGCGCGCCGCCGTGATAGCAGCGGAAGGTCACGTTGAGATCGGTCGGGGAGAGCCCGGCTGCCATCGCCTGCGTCCGGGCGACGATCGGGGTGACCACGACGCTGGCGAACGAGGTGAGGTTGCTCGAGTCGTCCTTGGTGATCGTCCCCAGGCGCGCGCCCTCGCGCGCGGCATTGATGATCGTGAGGTTGGAGTACAGGCCCAGGCCAAAGTCGACCATGCCGGCCAGCAGCATGATGAAGATCGGGAGGACCAGCGCAAACTCAACGAGCGACTGGCCGCGGCGGTCGCGGCGGTCGCGTGGCTGACCGGCGAGCGGGCGGAGCGTCATCGGGAAACCAAGGGTGGCGGGCGCCTCGTGATGGGCGGACCGGGCGGTCGCGAGCCCTCGGGCGGTCGCGAGCCCTCGGGCCGTCGCGGCCGCACGCCAGCCGACCGAATCTTGTCTACATAGGTCATCTCGAAGTATCCCACTCGCTCATGTACAGGTCAACAAGGCCGGACCGCCCACATGTGGTCCGGGTCCGTACTCACTCCCCATCGGGCGCACCACTGCCGGTGACAGACGGCACCAGGGTGGGCGATGGGACGCGCGGCGCGGCGATCGTCCGGGAACGACCTTGCAGATGAGATGTCCGGCGCAGGCCCCGCAACCTGGACGGCGGGACGGTTGCGGCGACCCGAGGAGGTGAATCGAGTTTCGGCTGGGACCTTGCGGATTGGACCTGAGGGCTTTCATTCCCCAGACAACTCTGGTAGGGTTTAAGGGAAATTATCCGCACAATCCATCCGGAATTCTGTGCGCAACGGCCGGACGTTGCGCGGCCAACATTTGGGAGCTCAATCGATGCGCGTGGGACGACCGCACATGACGCGTGCTGTCTTGGGGATCGGCTTGGTCATCGCCTCGCTCGTCGCCCCGGTGGCCTCCGTGGCCGCCGCGACCGGCCTGGTCTTCGTGCCCGTCGCCCCGGTCCGGATCCTCGACACCCGGTTCAGCGCGGCCCTGATCGGCCCGTTCCTGTCGGGCACACCGCGGACGTTCCAGGTGACCGGCCTCGGCGGCGTCCCGTCCGGCGCCACGGCGGTGGTCGGCAACCTGACGGTGACCAACCAGACGTCGAACGGCTTTGCATCCTTGACCAGCGAGGCGACCCTCACCCCCACCACCTCGACCCTCAACTTCCCGGCGACCGGCGACTGGGCCAACTCTGCCACCGGGGGGCTCGGTCCGGGCGGCACCCTGGGCCTGATCTTCATCGGTGCCGCAGGCGCAACGGCCCACCTGATCTTCGACGTCACGGGCTACTACCTCGAGGGCCCCACCGGCCCCACCGGCGCCACGGGTCCGACCGGCCCGACCGGCGCCACGGGTCCGACCGGCCCGACCGGCGCCACGGGTCCGACCGGCGCCCAGGGCCCGGGCTACTTTGCGACCTCGCTCACCTCCACCTCGATGTCGAACGGCAGCCACCCGTTCGTTACCCAGGGCGGCCTCGCCTACACCCTTGGCGCCCGGGTCCGGGCGTCCTACCAGGGCGACCCCACCACCTTCCTCGAGGGCCTCGTCACGGCCTATGACGGCAGCCTCGGGATCCTGACCATCGATGTCGACCTGACCGGCGGCTCGGGTGGTCCGTATGCCGTGTGGAACATCAACCTGGCCGGCCAGCCCGGCCAGCCCGGCCTGACCGGCGCCACGGGGCTGACCGGCGACACCGGTACCACCGGCGCCACCGGCCTGACGGGCGCCACCGGCGCCACCGGCCTGACGGGCGCCACCGGCGCCACCGGCCCGCAGGGCCCCACCGGCGCCACCGGCCCCGGCTACCTCGCGACCTCCACCGACCCGAACAACATGACGACCGGCCTCAAGCTGTTCAACACGCAGGCCGGCCTCGCCTACACCCCCGGCGCCAGGGCCCGGGCCAGCTACGCGGTCCTCCCGACGAACTTCCTGGAGGGCCTCGTCACCTCCTACAACGCCACCACGGGCGAACTCTTCATCGACGTCGACCTCGTCGTCGGCGGCGTCGGCCCCTTCAGCTCCTGGAACATCAACGTGGCCGGCCAGACCGGCGCGACCGGCGCCCAGGGCGCCACCGGCACCAGTGGCGCCACGGGCGCCACTGGCCCGACCGGCGCGACCGGCCTGACCGGCGCGACCGGCGCCAGCGGCGCGATGGGCGCCACTGGTGCCACGGGCCCCGTGGGGCCCGGCTACTTCGCGACCGCGACGAGCGTCGGCCTGCCGGACGACCTCTCGTTCGGCACCCACGTCTTCCTGACCCAGGCCGGCCTGGCCTACTCGACCGGCGCCCGGGCCCGCCTCAGCGACGCGGCCGACAAGACCAAGTTCGTCGAAGGCCTCGTCACCGCCTATGACCCCGGCACCGGCATCCTGACCGTCGAGGTCGACCTGGTCGCGGGGTCCGGGACCCCGGCCTCCTGGAACCTCAACCTGACCGGCGAGCCCGGCGCCACCGGCGCCACCGGCCCGACCGGCGCCACCGGCGCCACTGGCCCCACCGGCGCAACGGGCCCGACGGGCCCCACCGGCGCAACGGGCCCGACCGGCGCCACTGGCGCCACTGGCCCCACCGGCGCAACGGGCCCGACGGGCCCCACCGGCGCAACGGGCCCGACCGGCGCCACCGGCGCCACCGGCCTGACCGGTGCCACCGGCCCCACTGGGGCCACCGGCCCGGTGGCACTGACCTCGTTCCTGTACAGCGGCGGCACGAATGGTACGAATCTCTCGAGTGGGGCGAACAACTACTCCTCGCTCGTCAGCCAGTTGAATCCATCCAGCACGACGACGAATGGCAACTTCACGCTGCCCCAGGGCGGCACGCTGTCCAACTTCATCGTCTTGCTGAGCAATGACCCTACCAACAGCAGCGCCAACGACAGCTACGCCTTCACCGTCATGGTGGGTGGTGTCGCCTCGACTCTGACTTGCACGATCTCGGGCCTCACGGCGGGCTTCACTTGCACCAGTGCCGGGCCCATCTCCGTGCTCGGGAATCAGCTGGTCAACGTCCAGATCATCCCGAATAGCGCGCCGACGGCCCGGAGTGCGACGTGGCAGGCCACGTTCACGACGGCCGCCACTGGTCCTACCGGCGCCACCGGCCCGCAGGGCGCCACCGGCGCCACCGGCGCTACCGGGCCCACCGGCCCGACCGGCCCGACCGGCGCTACCGGCGCCACCGGCCCGCAGGGCGCCACCGGCCCGACCGGCCCGACCGGCGCTACCGGCGCCACCGGCCCGCAGGGCGCCACCGGCGCCACCGGACCTGCCGGCGCGACCGGCCCGACCGGCGCTACCGGACCTGAAGGCGCCACCGGCGCCACCGGTCCGCAGGGCGCCACCGGCCCGACCGGCCCGACCGGCGCTACCGGACCTGAAGGCGCCACCGGCGCCACTGGAGCCGGCTACACGGCCACCTCGGCGACGTCCTTCTC
>CANJLL010000006.1 GCA_947475545.1 Chloroflexota bacterium
GATCGAATCGAAGGCGCGGTACTCGGACTTGCCCTTGAGCGCGAGGTACTTGGTGATCGCCGCGGTCAGCGACGTCTTGCCGTGGTCGATGTGACCGATCGTGCCGACGTTCACGTGCGGCTTCGTGCGCTCGAACTTCTTCTTGGCCACGTGACCGTTCTCACTCCATCTGATGGGCGGCGCTGCGCCTGGGAACCGGGTTGCCCGCGCCGGGCGGGACGGCTTGATGTGGAGCCCACAATCGGACTTGAACCGATGACCTCTTCCTTACCAAGGAAGTGCTCTGCCAGCTGAGCTATGTGGGCCCGGGAAACGAACCTAGATTGTTGGTGGGCAGGGAGGGAATCGAACCCCCACAGTCGTAGACAGCTGATCTACAGTCAGCAGAGCTCACCACCTGCTCAACCTACCCACTGGGTGACATTGCGCCGGGCCGAGACTGCGGTCTCGTGGTGGACCCGACACCCGAATCTACGGTGGAGCCGACGACGGGACTCGAACCCGGAACCTGCGGTTTACAAAACCGCTGCTCTACCAATTGAGCTACGTCGGCGCGGCGCAGGGTCGTACCGCAGGCGACCCTGAAACGCCCGGGAATGATATGGCCCGGCGGTGCGATGGGTCAAGCGGGGCCGGTCGGACGCTGGACGCGGGCCTTGCGCGCGGGAGTCGGCTGGGCAACCGGCTCCCCGGGCAGCAGCTCGAGATCGGTGCCAACGGCATCAATCGGCGCTGCCTCCGAGTCCAGCGCGGGAGCCGACATGGCCTCCGCGGCAAGGGTGCTCGCAGGTTGCGCCTCGGGCATCTCCTCGATGGCTAACGTGGGAGCTCCGGGTGCCGACGGCTCGACGGCCTCGTCCGGGGCAGCAGCCTCTTGCGGGGCGGCGGCCTCGACAGACCCGACGGCCTCGTCCGGGGCAGCAGCCTCTTGCGGGGCGGCGGCCTCGACAGACCCGACGGCCTCGTCCGGGTCGTCGGCTTCTGCCGGGCTATCCGAGAGCGCTTCCGGCGGAGGCTCGACCAGCCCGCTCGCGCGACGGACCCTGGGTCCCCCGCCGGTGTCGTCCGGGTCCCGCTGGGAGACAGCCTCGAACAGCAGGATCGATCCGGCCACCGCAGCGTTCAGGGATCCCACAGCGCCACGCAATGGGATTCGAACGGCCAGGTCGCAGCGGCGACGAACGATCGGGCTGAGCCCGTGGCCCTCGGACCCGATGACGATGGCAAGCGGGCCGCGCAGGTCGGCCTGCCGAGCCGTCATCGGCGCGTCGGCCTCGGCACCGGCGATCCGGAGCCCTCGAACGCGCAGGTCGGCCAGGGCGCCGGCCAGATCGTCGACCGGCGCGAGCAGGAGGTGCTCGGTCGCGCCCGCCGATGCCTTGATCGCCGACGGCGAGAGGGGTGCCTGGCGGCGCGTCGGGAAGATGACGCCATGGGCACCGGCTGCCTCGGCGCTCCGAAGGAGCGTGCCCAGGTTCTGCGGGTCCTCGAGCGAATCGAGGACCAGGACGAGCGGCGGCTCGCCGCGCTCGATGGCCCGGGCGAGAATCTCGTCGATGTCGGCGAAGCGGCGCGGCGCAACGGCCAGGGCGACCCCCTGGTGGCCGTCGAAGCCGGCAAGTGCGGTCAGGGTGCCACCCTCGACCTCGACGACCGGGATCCGGAGGCTCGTCGCGTGGAGCACGAGGCGCTCAAGCGCCTGGCGCCGCTGCGGGACGATCAGGAGCCGATGGGCGGGACGGCGAGCGACGAAGGCCTCCTCGACGGGGCGGCGGCCCGCGATGAGCTCCTCCTCATCGGGTCGGAACAGCGTCGGAGCCTGGGCATCCAGGCCGGGTGACTGGTACGCCGTTGGGCCACCGTCGCGCCGATCCATGTCGGACCCGAAGTTGGGCCGCGGCTGGAACGTCGGGGCAGGTCGGCCGTATGGTGGACGGGCCGCCGTCATCCGGTTGTCGAATGGACGGCTACCAACCGGGCTCCCGTAGGCGGGACGACCGGGGCCGGGACCGAAGCGCCTTGGGCCACCCGCGGGCGGGCTGAAGGGACGGGGACCCATCGGTGGACGCGGTGCGCCGCCCGGCTCTGGACCACGCTGCGATCCATCGGCGTCGGGCTGCCACTGGCGCTGTCCTGCGTCTGCGACGCCGGATCCCTGGCCGGCATCCCCCTCACGGGGTCGCCAGGGCCGGTCAGCGGCCTGGGCGCCGAACGGTCGCGGTGGCGGACCGAAGGGCCGCTGGGGCGCGCGGGCACTGTCCGGAGCGTCACCATACGACGGGCGCGTCGGCTGTGGGCCGCCAAAGGCGGGACGGGGGCCGCCAAAGGCGGGACGGGGGCCGCCAAAGGCGGGACGGGGGCCGTCAAAGCCGGGGCGCGGGCTGTCCGGGCCACGCGGAGGGCCGAAGTTGGGCGCCGGGCGACCCGGCGCTGGGCGCGGGCCACCGAAGCCGGGGCGTGGGCCACCGAAGCCTGGCGCCGGACGGCCTGACTCGGGGCGCGAAGGGCCGAAGCCGGGGCGTGGGCCGCCGAAGCCTGGCGCATCCCCGGCAGGCCGCTGGCCGCCGCCGTACGGCGGTCGACCCGAGGACTGGTACGGCGGACGAGGACCACCCGGGCCGGACGGACGGTAGCCCGGGCCCGGCCCGCCTGCGCCCCGCGGACCGCCGCTGGGCCGTGGTGCGGGGCCGCCGGGATGACTGCCGCGATCATCAGGTGTTCGGCCACGCCTCTGCTGGTGGCCATCGGGACGGCGGTCAGGCACGATTGGGCTCCGCCGCTCGGCGCCAACGCTGGCCGTCGCGCGTGTCCTCGACCCAGATCCCGCGCTCTGAGAGCGCGTCCCGGAGCCGGTCGGATTCGGACCAGTTGCGGCTGGCGCGTGCTAGTGCCCGTGCCTCCACCATGCTGGCCTGCTCGGCGTCGAGGCCGTCGCTCTCGCCGGGCAGGACGCCCAGCACGCTGTCGATCTTGCTCAGGGTAGTCTCCACGCGTCGGGCGTCTGCCGTCGACAGGGTCCGGAGGTCGATTCGTCGATTGACCTCGCGGACCAGGTCGAAGAGGGCGGCAAGGGCGGCCGACACGTTGAGGTCGTCGTCCATGGCGTCAAAGAAGGCGGTCTCTGCGGCCGCCAGCACATCCGGGAGCCCGGGGTCATCGGGCCGATCCTCGGCGTAGGCGGCCAACGCCGCCACCAGGGCATCCAGGCGGGCGACCGTCGCGGCGGCCTTTGCCTGTGACTCCTCGCTGTAGTTCAGTCCCTGTCGATAGTGCACCGAGATGAGGGCGAAGCGGAGCGCCCGTGGGGAGATCCCTGTATCGAGGACCTCGGCGACCCGGGCGATGTTCCCGGTCGACTTGGCCATCTTGTTGCCACCGATGCGGAGGTGGGCGCAGTGGAGCCAGGTCGTCACGAACGGCTTGCCCGTCGCTGCTTCGCTCTGTGCGATCTCGTCCTCGTGGTGCGGGAACACCAGGTCGATCCCGCCCGTATGGATGTCAAACGACGGGCCCAGGTGCTCCATGCCCATGGCCGAGCACTCGATGTGCCAGCCCGGTCGCCCCGGCCCGATGGCGGTCTCCCATGACGGCTCGCCAGGCTTGGGCCCCTTCCAGAGCGCAAAGTCGCGGACATCGTCCTTGGCGTACTCGTCGGCCTCGACGCGCTCCCCCACCCGCAGCTGATCCGGGTCGAGGCGGGCGAGTCGGCCATAGGCCGGCCACGAAGCGATCCGGAAGAAGACCGAGCCATCCTCGGTCCGGTACGCGTGACCGCGCTCCAGCAGCGTGGCGATGATCGCGACGATCTGGTCGATGTGGCGCGTCGCGCGCGGCATCACATCGGGCGTCGTCATGCGCAGGGTCTGCGCGTCACCCAGGAAGTGCTCGGTCCAGCGCTCCGCCAGCTCGCCGATCCCGGCCCCGGCCGCAGCCGCTCCCTTGATGATCTTGTCATCGATATCCGTGATGTTCATCACCCAGGTGACCGTCAGGCCCCGGGCCCGGAGGTGACGGACGAGGAGGTCGGCGAACAGGAACGAGCGGAAGTTGCCGATATGGACCGGACCGTAGACGGTGGGGCCGCACGAGTAGATGCCGACATGGCCCTCTCGCACGGGGACCAGCGGTCGCGTCTCCCCCGACATGGTGTCCTGGAGCCTGATGGTCATGAGGGCCGTCCCGTCGCGCTTCCGGCCCACGCCGGGATGGGCTCCACGGCCGCGATGGCGTGCGCGGAGATCGCGCGCCCGGCGCCCTCGTCGCCACCCAGGTTGCCCGTAGAGGCCTTGACGTTGATTGCGCCAGCCGAGACGCCGAGGATCCCCGCGATCACGTCCCGCATCTCATCCAGCCGGCCCGCGAGGCGCGGACGGGCCGTGACGATCGTCAGGTCGGCGGAGGCGGGCCGGAGGCCGGCGTCCGAAAGGCGAGCCACCACGGCCGCCAGGAGGTCGCGACTGGCGATGCCCCGAGGGGTGCGCTGGTCGGCCGGGAAGAGTCGGCCCAGGTCACCGAGGCCACCCGCCCCCAGGAGTGCGTCGGCCAGGGCGTGCAGCGCCGCGTCGCCGTCAGAGTGGCCATGGAGGCGCGGAGCCTCCGGGAACTCCAGGCCGCCGAGGGCCAGGGGGCCGCCGGGGCCAAAGCCGTGGCGGTCCGAGCCGAGGCCGAACCGGGCGGGCGGGGCGCCGAACGCCGCGGCCACCCGAGAGAGATCATCGGGCACGGTCACCTTGAGGTTGCCTGGTTCGCCGGGGATTGCATGGACAGGGATTCTACAGGCCTCCAGCAGTGCAGCCTCGTCGGTGAACTCGCGGGTGCCTGCCGGGGGGAACTGGAGCCACGCAGCGCGCAGAAGGACGCGCCTGCACCCCTGGGGCGTCTGTGCGGCAGCCAGGTCCGAGCGGTCCACGGTGGTGACGATCTGCCCATCCCGTACGCGCTTGAGCGTCTCCGCCACGGCCAACACGGGGATCGCGGCGCCGTGCGTCGCGGCGGCCTGGGCGACGGCCGAGACCAGGGCCGCCGACACCAGCGGCCGGGCGCCATCGTGCACCAGCACCACGCGCCGATCGACCTCATCCCCTTCCGGCACACCGGGTGCGCCGGAGGCGGCGGCCGCCTCGTCAATGACGTCGAGTGCGGCGCAGCCGAGGGCGACAGACTCCTGCCGGCGGCGGCCCCCTGGAACCACGGCGGCGACCTTGTCCGGGAGCCAGGGCGCGGCCTGCAGCGCCGTGACGGCCCCCGAGCCCGTCACGAGGACGATGCGCTCGACCTCGGGCGCGGCCGCGATGGCGGCGAGCGTCCAGGCGAGCAGCGGGCGGCCGGCGATTGGCGCCGCCAGCTTGTCGATCCCCTCCATGCGCTGCGAGGAGCCGGCTGCCACCACCACGACATCGGCTCGCACGACCGGGCTCCGGCCGGACTGATCGGCGGTCACTCGAGCCGTGGCTGGGCGAAGACCATGCGGCCCGCCACGGTCTGCAGCACCCTGGTCACGGTCACGCTGACGTCCCGGTCCAGGTGCCGTGCACCGTTCTCGACCACGATCATGGTGCCGTCATCAAGGAAGCCCACGCCCTGGCCCGCCTCCTTGCCCTCCTGGATGACCCGGACCCGCAGCTCCTCGCCGGGGAGGACCGCGGGCTTCACCGCGTTGGCCAGCGAGTTCACGTTGAGGACGCGGACGCCCTGGAGCTCCGCGACCCGGTTCAGGTTGAAGTCGTTGGTGAGGACCGCGCGGCTGTACCGCTTGGCGAGCTCCACGAGCTTGGCGTCCACCTCAGCGATGTCCGGGATGACGTCCTCCACGATCTCAACGGGCGTGGAGGCACCCTTCTGCATCCGGGCCAGGATCTCGAGGCCGCGGCGCCCACGGTTCCGCCGCAGGGTGTCGGGGCTGTCGGCGATGCGCTGGAGCTCGTCGAGCACAAACCGTGGGATGACGAGGGTGCCGTACAGGAAGCCGGATTCGACGATCTCCGCGATCCGACCATCGATGATGGCGCTGGTGTCGACGACGATATGGGGGTCGCCCGTGCGGCCGCGGGCATCGCCGCCTGCTGGCCGCCGAACGAGCCCGATCGCTTCGGCGGCGATGAGCAGGTCACCGCGCTTCGCGACCGTCAGGCCAACCATGCCCAGCCCCAGGAAGAGCGAGACGCCGAGGGGGAGCCAGGTCCCCAGTGGCGCGGGAAACGAGGCGAGCGGCAGCCCAAGCAGGAGGCCCATCAGGAGGCCCAGGATCAGGCCGATGACCGCGGTCACGAACTCGGCGGTCGACAGCTCCTGGACGCCGCGGATGAGCCGGGCTGCCGGGATCACGGTCAGGTATGGCAGAAGGCTGAAGCCGAGGATGACCCAAGCCACAACCCAGCCGAGGACGAGTGCACCCGACGCGGGCGCGGCCTCGAACGTCTCGAGCGCGCTCAGGACGAGCACCAGGCCAATCAGCCCGCTCAGCGACCCGCCCAGGACGCGGATGTAGCGAATCAAACGTCCTCCTCGCAGCCCGCCGACCTGGTGAGCCTCGCACGGGTGCGCATCCGTGCGTGCATTATGCGGGACGTCCCGGCCGACTTGCGAGCGGTTCGTCGCCGCCCTTGGCGGCGCCATCACGACCAGCCGCGGCGGCGACCGCTTCCCGAAGCGTCGACACCGGGATCACCTCCATGCCGTCCGGCGGCCGCGGTCCGTCAGACCCTGTGGCGCCGCGGGTGCGGGCGCCTCCAGATAGCCCTGCCGCGCCGGCTGGCACGATCGCCCGGACAAACCCCAACCGCGCGGCCTCGCGCAGGCGCCGGTCGAGCCCAGAGACGCTGCGTAGCTCGCCCAGCAGCCCGACCTCGCCGACCGCGATCGTGCCGGGCGGGATCGGCCAGTCGCGCAGCGACGACGCGAGCGCCAGGGCCATGGGCAGGTCCAGGCCTGGCTCGTCCACCGAGAGCCCGCCAGCAACGTTGACGTACACGTCATGCGCGCCGAGGGCAACGCCGGCCCGCCGGCCGAGGACGGCGACCAGGAGCTGGAGTCGCGCCGAGTCCACGCCGCTCGTCCGACGGAGCGGGGTGCCGTAGCCTGCAGGCGAGACCAACGCCTGGACCTCCACGAGGATGGGCCGGGTGCCCTCGAGGGTTGGCGCAACGACGCTCCCCGAGGCGGGTACCGCGTGCTCGACGAGGAAGGCCCGGGCGGGATCCTCGACCTCGATCAGGCCGCGCTCGCGCATCTCCATCACGCCCACTTCATCGGTGGATCCAAACCGGTTCTTCACGGCACGGACGATGCGCAGGGCGCCGTAGCGGTCCCCTTCGACGGAGAGCACGGCGTCGACGAGGTGCTCGAGCGTCTTGGGACCGGCGAGCGAGCCATCCTTGGTCACGTGGCCGACAAGCACCACTGCGATGCCGTCGCCCTTGGCGAGCTCCATCAGCCGAAGTGCAGATTCGCGGACCTGGCCCACGCTCCCCGCCGGCCCGTCAAGCTCGTCGACCGTCGCGGTCTGAATGGAATCAACGACGAGCAGCGCGGGGCGCGCCTCCCTCGCCAGCTGCATGATCCGGCCGACCTCGCTCTCAGCCAGCACGCGTACGGCGTCGCCGGCCGGGCCGTCGAGCAGGCCGAGGCGCTCGGCCCGCAGGTGGACCTGGGCGGCCGATTCTTCGCCCGTCGCGTACAGGACGTGGCCACCGCCCCCAGCCACGAGGCTGGCCACACCGGCTGCAACCTGGAGCAGCAGCGTCGACTTCCCGATGCCTGGCTCCCCTCCCACGAGGATCAGCGACCCGGGCACCAGCCCGCCGCCCAGCACACGATCGACCTCGGGGATGCCGACTGACAAGCGGGGCACCTGCGCCAGGACCACCGACCGCAGCGGCTGTGGCAGGGCGGCGCCCGGGGAGGCCGTGGCAGGCGCCGGTCCACGGCCACGCGTGGGTGCAAGCATGACTGTCTCAACCAGGCTGTTCCACGCCTGGCACGTGCGGCACTGACCATCCCAACGCAGGAAGGCCTCGCCGCACGACTGGCAGACGAATCGGCTCTGGGCCTTGGCCATGGGCAGGCGCCTACGGGACCCGGCTGGTCGCCGGGCGGCCCGACAGGTCAGCGGGCCTCGACAGGCGTCCTGGGCTCCGCGGCGTGGATGTCCAGCCCGGCATCGGGATCCCGGTCGACCACGATCGTGGCACCCGGCTCGTACTTGCCGAGCAGGAGATGCTCTGCCAGGACGTCCTCGATGGTGTTCTGGATCACGCGGCGGAGCGGCCGAGCACCGTAGGCGGGGTCGTACCCCATCTTGATGATGTGGTCCTTGGCTGCCTGCGTGACTTCGAGCAGCATCTGCTGGGCCCTGAGCTGCTCGCGCACGCGCTGGAGCATGAGGTCCACGATCTGGCGAATCTCGTCGACGGTGAGCGACCGGAAGACCACGGTGGCGTCGATCCGGTTCAGGAACTCAGGCCGGAAGTTGGCCTTGAGCTCGACGGCGACCTTCTCCTTCATCAGCTCGTACGAGGACTCGGCGCGCGCGGCGTCCGTGTTGCCCATCGCCCGGAAGCCCAGTGACGAGTTGGTCTGGAGCTGCCTCGCCCCGAGGTTGGAGGTCATGATGATGATGCAGTTGCGGAAGTCGACGCGCCGACCCTTGGCGTCCGACAGCTGCCCATCCTCGAGGATCTGGAGCAGGATGTTGAAGACCTCGGGGTGCGCCTTCTCGACTTCGTCGAGCAGCACGACGGCATAGCTCTTGCGGCGGACCGCCTCGGTCAGCTGGCCGCCCTCGTCAAAGCCAACATAGCCTGGGGGCGCCCCCACCAGGCGACTCACGTTGTGCCGCTCCATGAACTCGCTCATGTCGATTTTGATCAGCGCGTCCTCGCTGCCGAACATGAACTCGGCGACGGCCTTCGCCAACTCGGTCTTCCCGACGCCGGTGGGCCCGAGGAAGATGAAGGAGCCGATTGGCCGCTTGGGATCCTTGAGGCCAGCCCGTGCTCGGCGTACGGCCTTGGAGACGATAGAGATCGCCTCCTCCTGGCCAATGACCCGGCCGTGGAGGGCGTCCTCCATGTGGAGCAGCCGCTCGGACTCCTCCCGTGCGATGCGGGTCACGGGGATGCCGGTCCACATCGCCACGACCTGGGCGATCTCCTCTTCGCCGACCGTGGGCTCCTGACCCGCGACGCTGGCCTGCCACGCCGCTCGAAGCGAGTCCGCCTTCTCCCGGGCCGATGCCTCGAGCTCGCGGAAGCGCGCTGCCGCCTCGTTGTCCTGGGCGCTGATCGCCCCGTCCTTCTCCTTGGTCGCGCGGTCGAGCTCCTTCTGTGCCTCGCGGAGCGGCAACGGAGCCGAGGAGTGGCGCATTCGGACGCGGCTGGCCGCCTCATCGATCAGGTCGATGGCCTTGTCGGGCAGGTGGCGGTCCGCGATGTAGCGGATCGACAGGTCGACGGCGGCGCGCACCGCCTCATCGGTGATCCTGACCTTGTGGTGCTGTTCGTAGCGCTCCCGGATGCCCATCAGGATCTCGACGGACTGCTCGAGCGTGGGCTCGTCGACCATGACGGGCTGGAACCGGCGCTCGAGCGCCGGATCCCGCTCGATGTACTTGCGGTATTCGTCGAGGGTGGTCGCACCGATGCACTGCAGCTCGCCCCGGGCGAGCGGCGGCTTGAGGATGTTGGCCGCGTCGATCGCGCCTTCGGCCGCGCCGGCGCCCACCAGCGTGTGGAGCTCGTCGATGAAGAGCACCGCATCGTTGGTGTTGCGGAGCTCTTCGATGATCTTCTTGAGCCGCTCTTCGAACTCACCGCGGTACTTGGTCCCGGCGACCAGCGACCCGATGTCGAGGGTCAGGACGCGCTTGTTCAGCAGCGTCTCCGGCACATCGCCGGCGACGATACGGTGCGCCAGGCCCTCGGCGATCGCCGTCTTGCCGACGCCGGGCTCGCCAATCAGGGCAGGGTTGTTCTTCGTTCGACGCGAGAGGATCTGGATGACCCGCTCGATCTCCTTCTCTCGGCCGATGACCGGATCCAGCTTGCCGGCCCGGGCGGCATCGGTCAGGTTGATGCCCAACTGGTCGATGGTCGGGGTCTTGCTGGCGCGCTTGGTCTCAGCGGCCGGTGCGGCCGCGGACGACTGCGACAGCACCCGAATGACCTCGTGGCGAACCTTGTCCAGGTTGACACCGAGGGACTCCAGGACGCCAGCGGCGATGCCCTCCCCCTCGCGGACCAGGCCGAGGAGCAGGTGTTCCGTGCCGATGTAGTTGTGGCCCAGCCGGCGGGCCTCGTCGATGGCCAGCTCAATGACGCGCTTGGCGCGCGGCGTCAGGCCCACCTCGCCCACGACCGGGCGATCTCCGCGGCCGATGATGAACTCCACCGCGGTCCGGACCTTGGCCAGCTCGACGTTCATGTTCTCGAGCACGCGCGCCGCGACGCCTTCACCCTCACGGACGAGCCCCAGCAGGAGGTGCTCCGTGCCGATGTAGTTGTGATTGAACCGCTGCGCCTCGTCCTGCGCCAGCGTCAGGACCTTGCGCGCGCGATCAGTGAACTTGTCGAAGCGGTCCATCAATCCGAACGCCCGTTCCGGTACGGCCCCACGAGAGGGGCGGTGAAGCCATGCTAGCACGACCCTCTGAACTGCACGGATGGGCCATTTGGCGAGAAGCGGCTCCAGAAGGTCGCCGCACCGCCCGACCGGACCGGGACGACAGACGGCCCGCCGGGGTCCGGCGGGCCGTCTGATGCATGCGAGCGGGAGCCCGGCCGACCCGGGCGGAATGGACGCTAGGAGGCAGGCTCCTCGGAGTCCACCTGGGCTTCGGCCGGAGCCTCAGCCTGGGTCGGAGTTTCAGCCGGAGCTTCCGCCTGGGCCGGAGCGTCAGCCGGAGCGTCAGCCGGAGCGTCAGCCGGAGCGTCAGCCGGAGCGTCAGCCGGAGCGTCAGCCGGAGCTTCAGCCTGGGCCGGAGCTTCAGCCTGGGAGACGATCTCCTCGATGGCCTCGGCCACAACGACGGGCACCGCGGCCGGCTCCGAGACGATCTCCTCGACGAACGGTGCCGGCGCCACGGGAGTGGCCTCCGACTCGACGAGGACTTCGTCGGTGGTAGCCGCCGACTCGGCGGCAGCAACCTGCTCCCGGACCAGGGCGAACGCGGCGGCCAGGGTGTTGTCGATCCCGCCTTCGGGCTCCTGGACGGAACCCTGCATCGAGAAGCGAGGCTCCGACCGAGGCCGAGCAGGCCGCCGCGGCGCCGCGGGCGCGCTCGGCTGCTGGATGGTGGGCGTCGATGCCTGGGTGGTCGCCTGCTCGGGGGCCGGACGGGCCGGCGGCTCCTCCGCCTGCTTCAGGCTGAGGCCCAGGCGATGACGCTCAGAGTCGAGCGAGATGATCTTGAGCTTGAGCGTCTGACCCTCGTGGACGACGTCACCCGGGTGGGCAACGCGCTGGTGCGAGAGCTCGCTGATGTGGATCAGGCCCTCGAGCCCGTCGCGGACGCGAACAAAAGCGCCGAAGTTGACGAGCTTGGTGACTGTCCCATCGATGACATCGCCGACGTTGAAGTCCGCGACCGTGGAGTGCCACGGATCGGGCTGGAGGCGACGGATCGAGAGGCTGATCCGACCACGCTCGTGGTTGATATCGATGACCTCTGCCTCAACCTCCTCGCCGACGCGGTAGCCGGCTTCGGGGTTGTTGACCTTGTTCCACGAGAGCTCGCTCTTGTGGACGAGGCCGTCGATCCCGCCGAGGTCGATGAAGACACCGAAGGGCGCGATGCTGCGGACGGTGCCCGTGACCTTCTGGCCGACCTGGAGGCTGCTGAAGAGCTCGTCCCGCTTCTCGCGGCGCTCCTCGTACAGCGCGACCTTCTCGGACAGGATCAGGCGGTTCGCCTTGCGGTTGACCTCGAGGATCTTGAGCCGAAGACGGCGACCGACGAACGGCTGCAGCTTCTCGGCGATCTCCTGTGCGGCGTCGCGGGGCTGGTCGTTCTGCGGGCGTCGCGGGAAGTCAACGATCTGGCTGATCGGGACGAAGCCGCGAATGCCGCAGTCGACGATGAGGCCACCCTTGTTGTGGTCAATGACCGGGGCCTCAATGATGACGCCTGTCTCGAACTGCTCCTGCATGGCGCGCCACTTGCGCTCCAGGCCCGCCCGGCGCAGCGAGAGGACGACGTGGCCCTCCGGCGACTCGGGCTGGAGGACGTACACCAGAACAATATCGCCGACGCTGAGCGCCGGCTGTGACTCGCCATGGCGACCGTACAGCTCGCGGTTGGTGACGACGCCTTCGCTCTTGGCGCCGATGTCGACCAGGATCTCGTCCTTGTCGATACGGACTACGCTGCCTTCGACCACGTCGCCGTGCTTGAAGCTCTTGATGTCGGCGTTCTGCTCGGCGAGCAGCTCCTCCATCGTGGTGGGTTCGGGGCCAAGGCGCCGCACCGGCGCCGGCTCCTCTTCCTCACCAGCCGGCGGTGCGTCCGCGAGATCAGCCTCGCTGATGGCCGCCACGGGTTCGATGGCGGCGTCGACGAGCGGAGCGCTCTCAACGCTGTCGGAGATGCTCGACGATGCGTCTGCGGACGATGCGTCTGCGGACGATGCGTCTGCGGACGATGGATCTGTAGCGGGCACACCGGGGTTGTCCCCGGCGGCTTGCTCGACTACCGGTACCACGGCGGCGAGTGCCTCCGGTTCCGGCGCGGGCCCGCCCTGCTGCTCTTCGGTCAAGGTGGTAGTCACTCCTAGTTTGGTCAGCCCCGAGAATCAAGAACGGCCGGAGCGGGGCTCAGGCCTTCATCGAGGATGATTGGATGGTCCGTGGTCGGCTGGGCCGCGGTCCCCTCCATCGATTCGAATCCGGGACGAACCTGCTCTTGAGCTATCCTGCCGCTGGGGCCGGGAGAGTCTAGCACAGGGGTTCTGCCCGCTACAATCGCGGAACCTACCCCGAACTCCCCGATCTGACCGTCGTCGCCGAGGCCTTCCATGCGGCATCGGCCGGGCGGCGCATCGAGGCCGCATACGCGCCGGCCCCCCTCGCGGTGCGCGGGACACCGGCGGACCTGATCGGCCTGGTCGGACAACGCGTACTGGAGATCCGGCAGCGCGGCAAGTTCCTGCTGATCGACCTTGACGTTGACCGGGTCGTCATCAACCCGATGCTCAGCGGTCAGTTCCAGCTGGCCGCCCCCGCGGCGAAGCAGCCTCCCAGGACAGCCCTGGTCGTTCGCTTCGGAGCGCGGCACGCCGGCCCGGCGGCCCGAGAGATGCGGCCACTTGGACCACCGGCGCATCGTGGTTGTCGGGCATCGGGGCCTCGACCCAGGTCCGCTTCCGAGACCCCACCCAGATGGGCAAGGTGTACCTGTTGCCGGCCGGCCTCGAGCGCCCCATCCCGGGCCTCGGACCCAATGAGATCGGCCGGATGCAGACGATCCCGACACGGACCTGATCGTTTGGCGGGACCGGATCCGTCGCCACACCGGAGAGCTCAATGCGCTGCTCAGGAACCAGGCATTCATCGCGGGACTCGGAAACGCCTACTCGGACGAAGTCCTTCACGCGGCACGCCTGATGCCGATGCGCAAGCGCGCCTCCCTGGCTCCAGAAGAGGTCGACGACCTCCACCGCGCGACTCGGGACGTGATCTGTGCCGCGCTACCGGTCCTGCGTCAACGAGTCCCGCCGAGATTCGAGACGCAGATCCGTGACTTCCTCGCTGTCCACCTCAGGGGTGGACAGCCGTGTCCGCGCTGCGGACATCGGATCAGCGAGATCAAGGCGGGAGGCTCCGTCACCTCGTTCTGCCGCGGGTGCCAGGTCTGACTTGACACTGATCACGCCGGCGGACTCGGAGCGAGAGTGCCGGGCGACGCGCCCGGGGGTCCCGACGGTGTTGGGATCGTCAGTAGTTGGCCGATCCGCAACACGGTGCTGGTGAGCGCGTTGAGATCCATGATCGACTTGACCGACGTGCCATACCGAGCCGCCAGGCCGCTCAACGTGTCGCCCGATACCACCCGGTAGGCGACAACAGCCGGCGTTGGGGACTCGGGCGACGGAGTCACCTCGACGGACGCCGTGGGAATAGGCCTGCCCGTCGAGCCTGACGTGGCTGATGGCGGATTTGTCAGCACTGATGGCGTCGTGACAACGAACGACGCCGTGGGAGCCAGAAGGGCGCCCGGCAGATTGGCCGATGGAGGGCGGGAACCAGCGATCACCAGGAAGGCGACGACGAGAAGGCCTACCAGCCCTACCTGAACATTCGCGCGAGACCGCAGGATCGAAGGGACCGTGCGGCCCCGATCCGGGGCCGCAACAACGGGACTGACGCGGACAAGCCGCCAACGATTGAAGTCATTGCCACCAAGCGCCTGGGCGCCCAGTTCTAATCCACCGTCATCGCCGGCCGGCTCCGAGTCGCGCGTGGCGCTGCTCCCGTTCCATGCGGATCGCGCGGTCGCGGCGGCGGTGAACGCCGCGCAGGTCACATGTGCCGCGCCCAGACACAACCGACGCTGCCTGTCGAAGGGGATCGGCGACTCAGGGACCTGCGCCCCACAACGGTGCTCCCGCGAAGCAACCGCGAGGCGCCACCTGGCGTCCGCCACCGAAAGGAGTGGGCACACGGTGCGCGGCAGGTGCGGGGAGGTAGATCGACGGTCGAGCTCGATCTCCACGACGGACGTGGCGCCAAGGTCTTGGGCGCCGGAACCGCTCATGGAGGGAGTCTAGACCACCCCTGCTCCACGAGCATCGACAAGGTGTCGACTGGGTCAATGGAGCCGGAGAAGAATCCCGCGAGAACGCAAAAATCCTGGCGACGACCTATTTTCCCGAAAGGCTGCCCTCTCAGTATCTTCGGCGCTGGAGAGCTTAACTTCCGTGTTCGGGATGGGAACGGGTGTGGCCTCTCCGCTAGAGTCACCAGGATTCTATGCGTCTGGACATTCGGCAGCTGGCCATCACGCGACGACGTGTCACGTGGGGCGCCAATTGATCTCTTCGATCTCTCCTGAGTCATCGAACCATCATCGATTCCCAGTCTCTGACCCTTGGTCAGTGCTGGTAGAGGTCAAGCCCTCGACCATTAGTACCGCTCAGCTTCATCCGTCACCGGACTTCCACATGCGGCCTATCGAGCAGGTAGTCTCCCTGCGGTCTTACCCGGTTGACCCGGTGGGGAACCTCATCTCGAGGCGAGCTTCGCACTTAGATGCTTTCAGCGCTTATCCCAACCGAACATAGCTACCCAGCGATGCCCCTGGCGGGACAACTGGCACACCAGCGGTTCGTCCACTCCGGTCCTCTCGTACTAGGAGCAGCTCCTCTCAAGTTCCCTACGCCCACGGCGGATAGAGACCGAACTGTCTCACGACGTTCTGAACCCAGCTCGCGTGCCGCTTTAATTGGCGAACAGCCAAACCCTTGGGACGTACTTCCGCCCCAGGATGCGACGAGCCGACATCGAGGTGCCAAACGGTGCCGTCGATGTGAACTCTTGGGCACCATCAGCCTGTTATCCCCGGGGTAGCTTTTATCCGTTGAGTGATACCCCTTCCACTCGGAGGTACCAGATCACTAAGCCCGACTTTCGTCTCTGCTCGACTTGTAGGTCTCGCAGTCAAGCTCCCTTATGCCTTTGCACTCTACGGCTGGTTTCCATTCAGCCTGAGGGAACCTTTGGGCGCCTCCGTTACACTTTAGGAGGCGACCGCCCCAGTCAAACTGCCCGCCTGACAATGTCCCGCGCCCGGATTACGGGTCGCGGTTAGAAACGAAATCCAACAAGGGTGGTATTTCAACGTTGGCTCCACCGAGGCTAGCGCCCCAGCTTCAAAGCCTCCCACCTATCCTACACAAGCTAAATCCCATTCCAATATCAGGGTGCAGTAAAGCTCCACGGGGTCTTTTTGCCCTGCCGCGGGTAACCTGCATCTTCACAGGTACTTCAATTTCGCCGGATCCCTCGTTGAGACAGCGCCCAGATCGTTACGCCATTCGTGCGGGTCGGAACTTACCCGACAAGGAATTTCGCTACCTTAGGACCGTTATAGTTACGGCCGCCGTTTACCGGGGCTTCGATTCAGAGCTTGCACCCCTCCTCTTAACCTTCCGGCACTGGGCAGGCGTCAGCCCCTATACGTCAGCTTTCGCTTTCGCAGAGACCTGTGTTTTTGCTAAACAGTCGCCTGGGCCATTTCACTGCGGCTCCGACAAGCGGAGCGCCCCTTCTCCCGAAGTTACGGGGCCATGTTGCCGAGTTCCTTAACGAGGGTTCTCCCGATCGCCTTGGTATTCTCTACCCGCCTACCTGTGTCGGATTGCGGTACGGACGCCACAGACCTCGCTAGACACTTTTCTCGCCAGCCTGGCTCACTCGAATTGAGGCAGAAGCCCCTTTCATTCGCTGCTCGGGGTTGAATGAGTGGACGGATTTGCCTGTCCTCTCCCCCTACCGGCTTAGACGCCTATAGCCAAAAAGCGCTCGAGCTACCACGCTGTGTCATGCCCTTGCTCTCACCTGGGATCGACTCCCGGGCTCGACCAGCTTTCGCTGGCCAACCCCCGCTTGCCTACCCCCAGGCGGCACCTTGCGGTGCAAACGGTCTATGTACGGTTCCGGAATATCAACCGGATGTCCATCGCCTACGACGTTCGTCCTCGGCTTAGGCCCGACTAACCCTGAGTGGACGAGCCTTCCTCAGGAAACCTTAGGCATACGGCGTGTGAGATTCTCACTCACATTGCGCTACTCATGCCGACATTCGCACTTCCGTCCGCTCCAGCCGTCCTCACGGTCGACCTTCACTGCTGACGGAACGCTCCCCTACCACCCACCGTCCGGTAAACCGGACAGCAGATCCGCAGCTTCGGTACCAAGCTTGAGCCCCGCTGAATTTTCGGCGCAGATTCACTTGACCAGTGAGCTGTTACGCACTCTTTCAATGATGGCTGCTTCTAAGCCAACATACTGGTTGTTTATGCGAATCCACATCCTTTACCACTTAGCTTGGATTTAGGGACCTTAGCTGGCGGTCCGGACTGTTTTCCTTTAGACCACGAAGCTTAGCCCTCGCAGTCTCACTCCCGGGCTGTGTAAATCTCGGGATTCGGAGTTTGGTTGGGTTTGGTAAGCGGGAAGCCCCCTAGCCCATCCAGTGCTCTACCCCCAAGATTGATCGCCCGAGGCTGCCCCTAGAGGCATTTCGGGGAGAACCAGCTATCTCCGAGTTCGATTGGCATTTCACCTCTATCCACAGCTCATCCCCTAGCTTTTCAACGCTAGTGAGTTCGGTCCTCCACGGGACATTACTCCCGCTTCAACCTGGCCATGGATAGGTCACTCGGTTTCGGGTCTACTGCGTGCGACTAAGACGCCCTATTCAGACTCGCTTTCGCTCCGGCTCCGTCCTTTGCGGACTTAACCTCGCCACACACACGTAACTCGTCGGCTCATTCTTCAAAAGGCACGCCATTAGGCTACCGGCAAGCCGGCAACACCCTCTGACTGCTTGTGGGCACGCGGTTTCAGGTACTATTTCACTCCCCTTCCGGGGTGCTTTTCACCTTTCCCTCACGGTACTCGTTCACTATCGGTCGCCAAGAGTATTTAGCCTTGGACGGTGGTCCGCCCAGTTTCCCACATGAGAGACCTTCCACGTGGTACTCAGGTGGCCAATCACGGAGGTCGATCGCTTTCGCCTACGGGGCTGTCACCCGCTATGGCGCGCCTTTCCAGGCAACTTCGACTAACGATCGACTTGGTAACTCCGCCGGGATCTTGCCGGATCCCGAAGATCGACTCCTACAACCCCTACTCAGAAACGGCGGCAACCTATCGCGCTGAGTTGGTTTGGGCTCTTCCCTTTTCGCTCGCCACTACTCGGGGAATATTCTCTTTTCCTCCAGCTACTGAGATGTTTCAGTTCGCTGGCTTACCTCTACCTGGCCTATTTGGTTCAACCAGGAGTGACTGGAATTCTCCAGCCGGGTTTCCCCATTGGGATATCTCCGGATCAAAGCCTGCTCGCGGCTCCCCGAAGCTTTTCGCAGCCTGCCACGTCCTTCATCGGCTCTTGGCGCCAAGGCATCCACCTCGTGCCCTGTGTAGCTTGACCCCCTCCAGCTCTGACCAGGCGGCCAGAGACCATCGGGGTATCGGGATGATTCGTTGTACTCGGCGAAATCGAAGATTTCAATTACTGCCGAATGTATCCAGTTGTTAAGGTGCGACCCCCGAGGGGATCTCGCCACGAGCGTACAAGCCGCTCTGGCCTCCAGCGATCCGCTGGTCGGTGGCCTCTGCCGCTTTGGCGGAGGACACGGATCAGTGGGTCGATGTTTCGACCGACACAGGGAAACGGCCCTGGGGCCGCTCCTGCGATCTCATTCTTCAATTGAAGGTGGTAGGTGGGCTGCTTGCGTTGGTGGAGACGAGGAGACTCGAACTCCTGACCCTCTCCTTGCAAAGGAGATGCTCTGCCAACTGAGCTACGTCCCCGCCGCCGGGTGGGTTGCGTGGTGGGCGATTCTGGACTCGAACCAGAGACCTCTGCCTTATCAGGGCAGCGCTCTAACCAGCTGAGCTAATCGCCCGCCGAGGGGCATCGCCGATCCGTCGGTACGACGTTTCGGTCGAGCGCCGGCGGCTGCAGCCTTAACCCTTGAAGAGTGGCAGGAAAACCTGGACAAGATGTTCGAATGGGTTTCGGTGTCTCGCCAAAGTCGCTATCGGTCTCCGTTCCCTTTCAGGTTCGGCACCCCCCACTCTGACTAGGAGGGTGAACGACCGGGCGATCAACCTGGGAGCCATCAACGCCTCGACCTCACCGAACGGCCGAGACTCGGATCTCCCTAGAAAGGAGGTGATCCAGCCGCACCTTCCGGTACGGCTACCTTGTTACGACTTCGTCCCAATCACCAACCCCACCTTCGACGGCTGCCTCCTTGCGGTTGGCCCACCGGCTTCGGGTGTTGCCAGCTTTCATGACGTGACGGGCGGTGTGTACAAGGCCCGGGAACATATTCACCGCCGTATGCTGACCGGCGGTTACTAGCAACTCCGGCTTCATGTAGGCGAGTTGCAGCCTACAATCCGAACTGAGACCGGCTTTAAGGGATTTGCTCCACCTCGCGGTTTCGCCGCCCGTTGTACCGGCCATTGTAGCGTGGGTGTAGCCCAGGACGTAAGGGCCATGCTGACTTGACGTCGTCCCCACCTTCCTCCGAGTTTCTCTCGGCAGTCCCGTGTGAGTGATACAACACACAGTAGGGGTTGCGCTCGTTGCGGGACTTAACCCAACATCTCACGACACGAGCTGACGACAGCCATGCAACACCTGTGGCCAGGCCCCTTGCGGGGAGGCGACGTTTCCGCCGCGGTCCTGGTCATGTCAAGCCCTGGTAAGGTTCTTCGCGTTGCGTCGAATTAAACCCCACGCTCCGCTGCTTGTGCGGGCCCCCGTCAATTCCTTTGAGTTTTAGCCTTGCGGCCGTACTCCCCAGGCGGGACACTTAATGCGTTAGCTACGGCACTGGCGGGGTTGATACCACCAACACCTAGTGTCCATCGTTTACGGCTAGGACTACCGGGGTATCTAATCCCGTTTGCTCCCCTAGCTTTCGCGCCTCAGCGTCAAGAATGGGCCAGGAAGTCGCCTTCGCCACTGGTGTTCCTCCCGATATCTACGCATTTCACCACTACACCGGGAATTCCACTTCCCTCTCCCACCTTCGAGTCGACCAGTATCAAATGACCCTCCCCAGTTGAGCCGGGGGCTTTCACACTCGACTTAATCGACCGCCTGCGCGCTCTTTACGCCCAGTAAATCCGGACAACGCTTGCCACCTACGTATTACCGCGGCTGCTGGCACGTAGTTAGCCGTGGCTTATTCCTCGGGTACCGTCATTATCGTCCCCGAGAAAAGAGGTTTACAACCCGAAGGCCTTCATCCCTCACGCGGCGTTGCTGCGTCAGGCTTTCGCCCATTGCGCAAAATTCCCGACTGCTGCCTCCCGTAGGAGTCTGGGCCGTGTCTCAGTCCCAGTCTGGGTGATCGTCCTCTCAGACCACCTACCGATCGTCGCCTTGGTGAGCCATTACCCCACCAACGAGCTAATCGGACGCAGGCCCCTCCCGAAGCGCCTTGCGGCTTTACTGGTGCGAATGAACGCACCACCACATGCGGTATTAGCCACCCTTTCGGGCAGTTATTCCCCACTTCGGGGCAGGTCACCTACGCGTTACTCAGCCGTCCGCCACTAACGACCGAAGCAAGCCTCGATCGTCCGTTCGACTTGCATGTCTCATGCACGCCGCCAGCGTTTATCCTGAGCCAGGATCAAACTCTCCGAATGAAACTGCGCATTCTTGCGAATGCGACTTCGTCCGAGGGTCTGACCACTCGCACATCCATTACCCGGATTTCCTGCCACTCTTCAATTGTTAAGGTGCAACGTTCGGGGCACGACTGCCACCGGCGCGGACCCACCATGTTAGGGGGTTCTGTTCCGAGTGTCAAACGTGCGACCCGGAACGGGGCCGGCGTTGCCGATCCTCGCCACCTCCGTGGGGAGGCGGTGGGATGTGGAACACTATGCTACTTGCCGGCGCCTGTCAAATCGATCCCGCAGGCTCGCCGTCCACGGCAGTGTTCGTGCTCAGATCGGGCTGGATTCCACCAGCAGGAGTGCGGCGGCGCCGCTGAGCCACGCCAGCAGGGCCAGTTCAGGCGACCCCGTTGCGCCCATCGGGCCTGTGAGCACCAGGTAGAGGATGAGGCCGATAACGGCTGCAACTGCGATCTTGGCGAGGCGAAGCCCGATCTCGGCCAGCAGCTGGCTCATCGACCGTGACCTTCGACAGGGCGCCGCCCCTGCAGGGCCCGAATCAATGTGACCTCATCGGCGTATTCGAGGTCGCCTCCGACAGGCAGCCCGCGGGCGATCCGTGTCACCGAGCCGACGAGATGATCCAGCCGCTCCGCTAGGTACATGGCCGTCGCCTCGCCCTCCAGAGTTGGGTTGGTGGCGATCACGACCTCGACCAGGGGGTGCCCTTCCCCGTGCGCCTGGTCCGCCCGTTCGAGCAGCTCGCGAATGCGCAGGCGGTCGGGTCCGATTCCGTCGATGGGCGAGATTGCCCCGTGGAGTACGTGATATGCGCCGCGAAACTCTCCCGTGCGCTCGAGGGCCAGGACGTCGAGCGGCTCCTCGACCACGCAGAGGCGTGTCTCGTCACGGGCAGGATCACGACAGATCGCGCACAGGGGTGCGTCGCTGATGTTGAAGCAGCGCCCACAGAAGACAACCTGGTCGCGGACGGCGATCAGGGCTGCCGCCAGGACCCTGGCGTCCGCGTCCGGCGCTCGCAGGATATGGAACGTCAGGCGCTGCGCCGTCTTGGGCCCGATGCCGGGCAGGCGGCTGAATGCCTCGATGAGCCGGGCGACCGGCTCGATCAGCGGGGTCGCCACGCCGACGGCCGACTAGAGGCCCGGAATGCGCAGACCGCCCGTCACGGCGGCCATCTTCTGCTCGGCCAGCCGGCGCGAGCCCGACAGCGCGTCGTTGACGGCGGCGACGACCAGGTCCTGGAGCATCTCGACATCCGCGGGATCGACAGCTGACGGATCGATCGTGACGCTGACGAGCTCCTGCTTGCCGGTCACGGTTGCCCGGACAACGCCGCCACCCGCCGAGCCGTCGACGGTGGCCGTGTCCAGCTCCGCCTGGACCCGGGTCATCTCCTGCTGCATCTGCTGAGCCATTCGCTGCAGATTCGCCATGCCCATGGTCTGCCAGTCCTCCTGATTCGTCTCGAACGCCGCCAGTCTGCGGGATGGCGCCGCCATTGGGCCAGTCTGCAGGATGGCGCTGTCTCGTGCAGGGCTCGGTCAGCGCACCTCGCCGGGTTCCACGATGTCGTCGGCGAAGATCCGGCGCGCCTCCTCCAGGAGGAAGGCCGCATCGGAGTTCGCTGTCTCGGAGACGACGGCGTCGAGGTTGGTCGCGACGCACCGGACGTTGACCTCGTGCCCGAGGAACTGGCCGATGCCGGACTCCAGGTTGGGCCGGCGCCGGAACGCGACGTCCTTCAGGAATGCCTGGTCTTCGGGGAAGCCAAGCGTCACGATGTTGCCTTCGACCGAGACGGGCCTGCACGCGATGATCAGCGGACGCGTCGGCGGGTGGGCGCTGATGTGGGCGACGATCTGCGGCCAGAGCTCCCGGAGTCGGGCCAGGTCCGAGGTCCGTGGGGCGCCGGATTGTGTCGGATCCGGGAGGACATCCTGGCCGGACGGCGCCGGCGATGCCGATGGCGCCGTGGACGCGGCCAGGCCCTGGGTTGGCGCGAAGGCGGGCAAGGGCCGCGCATCGTCGCGGAGTGGACTGACGCGGGGCATGGCGGCGGGCCGGCCCGGAAGCTCGCCGGTGGGAGCCACCCAAGCATGGGGTTGCCCGGCGGGCTGGTCCGTCGGCGGTCCGGGCGGCGTGGACGACGGACCGGACCGACGCGCAGGCACCGGGTCCGCCACGGGGCCCGCAGGGACCACCGGGCGGGCCGCCATCTGCGAGCCGGGTCCGGGTCCGGGACGCTCGATGACTGGGCGCGGCTCGCGCAGGTCTGCACCTGAGTCGGGGGCCGCAGCCTGACCGAAGAGCGCCAGCTCGAGCTGGAGGCGGAGTCCTCCGATCCCGGCCCGCGATGGATCGATCCCGGACAGCGCGCGCGCGGCGGCGATCAGCCCGGCCTGGCGCCCATGCGCTGCCCCGGCGGCAAACCCGCCGACCAGGGCCGCCCGGATCCCTTCGACCACCTGGTCGACGAAGGTCCGGAGGTCTCGACCACGATCCTCGAGCTCGTCGAGGATGGCGATGCCCGATGCGGGATCCCGGGCCATGAGCGCGGCGATGAACCGTTCGATGGCATCTGCTTCCGCCAGCCCCAGCAGGTCGCGCACCGACGACTCGTCGAGGCGCCCCGCGGTGGAGGAGAGCAGCTGGTCCAGCATCGACTCCGCGTCGCGCATGCCGCCCGCAGCCAGGCGGGCGATGAGGCGCAGGGCGCCCGGCTCGGCGGCGCGCCCATCGGCGGCCAGGATTCGTTCGAGCTTGCCTTCGATCTCCGTGGTCGTCAGCCGGCGAACGTCGTAGCGCTGCAGCCTCGACAGGATCGCGGGCGGGAAGTCCTGCGGGTGGGTTGACGCGAACATGAACACGACGAAGTCCGGTGGCTCCTCGAGCGACTTCAGGAGCGCGTTCCAGGCATCCTTCGTGATCTGGTGCGCCTCGTCGAGGATGTACACCTTGCGACGAAGCGACGACGGCGCGTACTGCAGCCGGTCACGCAGCTCGCGGACCTCGTTGATGCCGCGGTTGGATGCCGCGTCAATCTCGATCACGTCGAGGGTGGTTCCCTCACGGATCGCGACGCAGGCCGGGCAGGCATCGCATGGATCGCCGTCCTGCAGGTTGGTGCAGTTGAGCGCCTTGGCGAGGATCCGGGCGAGGGAGGTCTTGCCGGTGCCGCGCGGTCCGACGAACAGGATGGCGTGGGAGACGCGGCCGCTCCGGACGGCGTTGCGGAGCGTGGCGACCACTGCCTCCTGGCCCACGATCTGGCTGAAGGTCTGGGCCCGCCAGCGACGGTAGATGGCCTGGTGCGGAATGGTCGAGGTCACGTGGCTCCTGCGCGCGCGGCGAGCGGGAGGAAGGTGCCGTGCACCCTCCGTCGATCTGGGAACCCTCGTGCCCACCTTCGTGCGTGGCTCGGGCCAGGCCATTCCGCGGCACCCGGCGATGATCGCTTAGTGCTGCTTCCTTCCGGACCTGACACGGTTCGCGGTTCGCCGCTGCGCGGGACCCGGCCCTCAACGTCACCCACGACGGCAGCGTTCGAAAGCGGAGACCTCGGGAGGGAATTCAGCCCTGCTGGAGCGGATTGCAGGTACAGGGCACCGCTAGTTCCCCGCCTAGCACGGCTCTGGCAGTGTACCCGAATGCGCCGCCGGGTCGGACGAGGCGAGCCGGACGGCTCCGCGCCGAACGAAGGGGCGTCCGCCGCTGGGGCGGTGTGGCGGAGAGGGAGGGATTCGAACCCTCGACGGGTTGCCCCGAACCGCATTTCCAGTGCGGCGCCATAGTCCACTAGGCGACCTCTCCGCGATGGTGTCGACGGCCCCGCGGAAGAGGCACGTCAGCGCGAGTCAACAGAATCAGGGAATGAGCGTGGCCGGACATCGCCCGGCGCGATCCGTGACGCGAGCACCTGGCGGAGAGGGTGGGATTCGAACCCACGCTGCTTGCGCAGACCGCTTTTCGAGAGCGGCACCATCGACCACTCGGACACCTCTCCGTGGCGGAGGATACCAAACACGCGACCCCCACCCCCCGCCGTGGCGACGAGCCCCGCCGCGGGCCGGCCCCGAACGCGCCTGGGGCTCAGCCCAGGAGGAGGTCTTCGACCTCGTCGCGCCGGATGCCGCTGACGACCTTGAGGTGGCGACGGAGATCCGGGTGCTCGGCCAGCTGGATGACGGAGCCGGCAGCACCGTCGGTCCGATTGGGGGCCGCGAAGACCAGCGCGGCGACATCGCTCGCGAGCAGCGCCCCGATGCACATCACGCACGGCTCGACCGTGGCGAAGATGGTGGCGTCGCCGAGCCGCTCCCGGCCCAGCTTCCGGGCGGCCTCGCGGAGCGCGACGATCACGGCATGGGCCGTGGGGTCGTTCAGCTCGGCGACCCGATCGTGGCCCCGCGCGACCATACCCACAACCTCGGCGCGGCGCGCCGTCGCGAGATCGAATGACGGCCCGCCCGGCCCCGGCCCGGCGGGCCGCTTCGTGTCCGGCTCGGCGGGCCGGCGAGCGACGGTCGCGCGGTGACCCGCCGCTACCCCTGATCGTCCATGTCGCGCTCGCGCATCGAGGGGAGCCGGCCCCGGAGCGCGGAGGCGCCCAGCGCGACGAGCGCCGCCTGGCACAGGACGGCCAGCACCAGCGCGGCGAGGTCGTTATCGTCGAGAACGTCGAAGCCGCGGTACGTCTCGCCCGGGAAGAACATCGAGGTCCGGACCTCCAGGAGCGACAGGACCACCGAGAGGTCGATGAGCGCCAGACCCCCCGAAGACCACCCACGCAAACAGGCTGACCAGCCAGATCATCGCGACGGCGAAGCACAGCACGAGGATCAGCAGGAAGAGGTCCGCGTCGAAGGCGTCGGCGAGCGGGAAGTAGGCCAGCGAGGCGACGACCGCCGCGACGCTCAGGCCGAGGACACGCGGCAGTGGCGAGGTCCGCCCCGACGACCGGGCGTCGGTGCCAGCCGCCGCCATCTGGGCCCGGACGCGCTCGACCACGGCCGGCCAGAAGTCCGGCCTGACATGGACCACCACCAGGCGGCGCCAGGCGTTTCGGAAAGTGATCGTCCTGCGGCGCTCATCCACGACTGCCCGGAAGGCCCCGTCCCACCCGAGGGCTGTCTCCTCCTGGCTCATGGCGATGAGCCCCGTCCCGGCGGCGCCCGGCTTGCCCGCGAGGAGCCCGGCGACGGCCGTGATCCGGTTGACGGCACGGGCGCGGCGATCCACGAGCGTGACGCGCACGCCGCGGCCGTCCACCCGGTAGCGGAACCGCATGTGCCCGCCGAACAGCAGCCCGCTGGCCAGGAGCCCGACCAGGAGCAGGACCCCGGCGAGAACGACGGACCCGGCGATCACCATCGGGATCTGCTCTCCCTCGCCGCTGGTCGCGAGCAGGAGCGACAGGAGGAGGGCGACTAGGCCCGCGGAGATCCCGAACACCTTGACGAGGTCACCGAGGAAACCGGACCCGCGCAGCAGGGAGAGGTCGGCCTCCCAGGTGATCGCCTCCGCGTCGGCGGCAACGACGGTCGGCTCAGGCGTCATCGAACGGGTCTCCTCCAGCTCGGGACGCGAAGGGTCGAACCGAGACCATGATCCGCGCCGGGGGCCGCCGGTCAAGGGCGATTCGGTGGCAGCGTCCGCGGCGATGGCCCGGGAATCACACGACCCCGGAGGATGCTCCGGGGTCGTCACGATGGCGATGGAGAATGGCGCGCCCGGCGGGACTCGAACCCACGACCTTCAGGTCCGCAACCTGACGCTCTATCCGCTGAGCTACGGGCGCAATGCAGGGGAGAGTCTAGCGAACCCGGGGCCCGGGCGCATCGACGGGCGGACGCAACCGACGACGGCGTCAGCCGGCGGGCCAGCGATCCTCGAACACCACCTCGGCGCGCGGCAGCCGGGCGGTCCCCGGGCCGGCCTTGGGCGCGAGGGCGGCGTCCGTGGGGCGGCCGATGGCGACGATGGTCCGCACCATCCGGTCGGCGGGCAGGGCCAGGAGGTCCGCGACAACGGGGCGCGCGTCTGGCTTGATCCAGGCAATCCCCGCGCCGAGGCCGAGCATCGACGCGGCGATCAGCATCCGCTCCGCGGCGCGGCCGTCGTCGTAGGCCAGGGAGACCGCCCGCTCCGGGCTGACGGGCAGCGCGATCGCGACGGCGGCCGTCGCAGTCTGGAGGGAGCGGGTGAGCGTCATCCCGGCCGCAGCGATCCGGCGAATGGCGGCCACGTCGCGGATCACGATGAACCGCCACGGCTGGGTGTTCTGGCTGCTCCCCGACCAGCGGGCCGCGTCGACGACGGCCTCGAGCTCCTCCACCGTTGGGGGCACGGCCGTGAACTCACGGAACTGGCGCGTCCGAAGGAGGGGTCGAATGACAGCGGCGAGCCCGTGGGCGCTGGCCTGGCGGTCGTCTGGCACGGCGATCCTCCGCTGCGGTGCCCGGTTGCGGGCGGGCGGAATGATATGGCGGAGAGGGAGGGATTCGAACCCTCGATGCAGGTTACCCCACATGGCGGTTTAGCAAACCGCTGCACTAGGCCACTATGCGACCTCTCCGCGAGGGCAGCGGCCGGCATTCTACCATCGGGCGAGGGACCCGATCCCGGGGAGCCGTCCGACGCCACCCTCAATTGACACGAGGCGCCGGAGTGGGCTACCGTCCGGGGACTGATGGCGCATTTCTTCTACTTTCGAAGCCCGGCATAACCGCTCCCGGATCCTGAGACCCGGGAGCACGGGTCGTGCCGGGCAAGAAGCAGGGGCAAGGCCTCTGCTTTTTTTCTTGCCTCGGCCGGGCCCGCGAAGCGACAGAGAGGACGCACTGGGATGTTCGTGGTCATGGCCAGCACCGCAACCGAGGCCGAGATCCTCGGCGTCAAGAGCCACATCCTCGATGAAGGCCTGACGCCCTTCGGCCACGCCGGCGCGGAGCGAGTCGTGGTCGCGGTCGTGGGTGAGATCGGTGGCCGCAAGTCCTCCCTGATGGGCGCCCTTGGGCAGCTGGCCGGGGTCGAGCGGGTCACCCCCATCAGCCGACCCTTCAAGCTGGCCTCCCGCGAGTTCCACCCCGAGGACTCGGTGATCCGGGTCATGGACGCGATGATCGGTGACGGATCGCTCACCGTGATGGCCGGCCCGTGTTCCGTGGAGAGCCGCGACCAGTTGTTCGAGACCGCCGAGTCCGTCAAGGCCTCGGGCGCGACGGTCCTGCGCGGCGGCGCGTTCAAGCCGCGGACCAGCCCCTACTCCTTCCAGGGCCTGGGTGTCGAGGCGCTGCGCTACCTGTCCGAGGCGCGCGAGCGCACTGGCCTCCCGATCATCACCGAGGTCATGGAGGCCAACCAGCTCGACATCGTGGCCGAGTACGCCGACATCCTGCAGATCGGCGCCCGAAACATGCAGAACTACTCGCTCCTCAACGCGGTGGGCCGCATGTCCAAGCCCGTGATGCTCAAGCGCGGCTTCGGCGCGACCATCGAGGAGCTGCTCATGGCCGCGGAGTACATCCTCGCCTCGGGCAACCCCAACGTCATGCTCTGCGAGCGCGGCATCCGGACGTTCGAGACGTACACGCGCAACACCATGGACCTGTCGGCAGTGCCGGTGCTCCACAGCCTGACCCACCTGCCGGTCCTCGTCGATCCGTCACACGCCACGGGCAAGCGCTGGCTGGTCAAGCCGCTCTCCGTCGGCGGCGTCGCGGTGGGCGCCGACGGCGTCATGGTGGAGGTCCACCCCGACCCGGACAAGGCGCTCTCTGACGCCGAGCAGCAGCTGACGCTGCCGATGTTCGCCGACCTGATGGCCGCCATCGTGCCGATCCACGAGCACGTCAAGGACTTGCACGGCGACCTCCGGGCCTGGGGCTCCGTCCCCGCCGCGGGCGGCGGCGGCCTGTCCAAGCACTGAGCCGCAGCGCACAAGGGGCTGGCCGATGACCGCCGAGGAGGCACGCACCATCACGCCCGCCGCGCGCCTGCGCGGTGAGCTGCGCGTGCCCGGCGACAAGTCAATCAGCCACCGGGCGCTGATGCTGGCGTTGCTGGCCAAGGGCGAGAGCCGCATCACGGCGGCCGGCGACGGGGCGGACATCCGCTCCACCGCCGGGATCGTCGCCCGGCTGGGCGCCACCGTGGAGCGCGTCCGCGAGGACGGCCGAACCGTGGACTACCGCGTGATCTCACCCGGGGTCGATGACCTGCGCCAGCCCGACGGTCCCTTGGACTGCGGCAACTCCGGGACCAGCCTTCGGCTGTTCTCAGGGATCCTGGCCGGGCTGCCCATGACGGCGACGCTGGACGGGGACGCGTCACTTCGGAGCCGCCCGGTTGCCCGGATCATCGAGCCGCTCAGGCTGATGGGGGCCACCGTGGCCGGCCGCGACGGCGACACGCTCCCGCCCGTCAGCGTGACCGGCCGGAGCCCGCTGCGCCCGATTGAGTACCGGACGGCGGTCCCCAGCGCGCAGGTCAAGTCGGCCATCCTGTTCGCCGCCCTGCGGGCGGACGGACGAACCACGGTGCGCGAGGCCGTGGCCACCCGCGACCACACGGAGCGGATGCTGCGGGCGCGGGGCGTCGCCGTCGAACGGATCGTCGAGGCCGATGGGTGCGTGGCGATCTCGCTGGATGGCGGCGGTCGTGTCCTGCCGGTCGACGAACGCGTCCCGGGCGATGCATCGGGAGCGGCGTTCTGGCTGGTCGCCGGCGCCATCCACCCCGATGCCGCGCTGCGCATCTTCGACGTGGGCGTGAACCCCACGCGCCGGGCGATCATCGACATCCTGCGGGCGATGGGTGCCAGGGTCGACGAGCGCATCACCAGCCCCGCGGCCGACGACGGCGTGGGCGAGCCCATCGCCACGCTCACGATCCGGTCGAGCCGACTCACGGCGATTGACCTGTCCCCGGTGGACGTTGCGTCGGCCATCGACGAGATCCCAATCCTCTGCCTGGCCGCCACGCAGGCGACCGGCACCACACATATCCGCGGCGCCGGCGAGCTCCGCCACAAGGAGTCCGACCGACTGACCGGCATCCAGGCGGGTCTCTCCGCCCTGGGTGCGGACATCCGCGTCGACGGAGATGACATCACGATCACTGGCCCCACGCCGCTCACAGGCGGCCCGACCGACAGCCTCGACGATCATCGCCTCGCGATGACCTTCGCGATCGCGGGCCTCGTGGCCGGCGGCTCGACCCGTGTCGCCCGGCCGGGCAGCGCCTCGATCTCCTACCCCGGCTTCTTCACCGAGATTGAAAGGCTGCGAGCATGACCAAGCGTGTCGTCCTCATCGGACACCCGGTCGCCCATTCGCTCTCGGGGGCGATGCACCAGGCGGCCTTTGACGCGCAGGGGATCGACGCTGCGTACGAGCTCTGGGACCGGGTCCCGACCGAGCTCGCGGAGGCCGTGACACAGCTCCGAAGCGACGAGTTCCTGGGCGCCAACGTGACCATCCCGCACAAGGAGAAGGTGGTCCCCCTGGTGGATCGCCTGACCGAGGATGCCCAGGCGACCGGAGCGGTCAACACGATCACCCGTGAAGGCAAGCGCCTGGTCGGCCACAACACCGACGTCCCGGGCTTCAAGGTGGCGCTGGACAAGCTGGTCGGGAAGCGCAAGATGCCGCGCCAGGCCGTGGTCCTGGGTGCCGGTGGCGGCGCTCGCGCGGTCGTCCACAGCCTGATCACCGAAGGGTTCCTCCGGATCGTGGTCTTCAACCGGCACCTCCATCGCGCCGAGGCGCTCGTCAAGCACTTCTCCAAGGGCGCGGCGCACATGGACCTGCGCGCGATGCCGTGGCACGAATCGATCATCGAGGCCGAGCTGGCCAAGACCAAGGTCCTGGTCAATGCCACGTCGATCGGGCTGCTGGACGACGTCAGCCCCATCCCAGCGGAGATCCTGCCGCCCGAGCTGCTCGTCCTGGACCTGATCTACAAGCGGACCCGGCTGCTCCGTGATGCCGAGGCCGCCGGCTGCTCCGTGATGGACGGCGAGCTGATGCTCCTGCACCAGGGCGCCGCCGCCTTCACGCTGTGGACCGGCCAGTCCGCGCCGCTGGCCCTCATGCAGGAGAGGCTTGCTGACGCGCGCGCCCACGGTGTGCGCTCCGCGGAGGGTGAGCCTGTCGCCGGTGGCGATGCGGCCCCGGACGCCTCGACGGTGGGATCAACTGACACGACGGCACCGGGCACGGCGCCGACGGCCGACCGCTAGGGCCGGCCGGGAACGGGATGAGATGGAGAGCTTTCGGTTCCTGACCGCCGGGGAGTCACACGGACGCACCCTCGGCGTGACCGTTGATGGCGTTCCGGCGGGCCTGCCGCTGGCCGCGCAGGACGTCAACGTCGACCTGGCTCGACGCCAGAAGGGCTACGGCCGCGGGGCGCGCCAGACCATCGAGCACGACGAAGCGGACATCGTCTCCGGCGTGCGCCATGGCCTGACCCTGGGCTCCCCCATCCTGGTCCTCGTCGCGAACAAGGATTGGGAGAACTGGACCACCGTCATGCAGGCCGAACCCCTGACCGACGACGAGGCAGCGGCACTCCTGGCCGCGGTCGAGGCTGGCAACAAGCGGGCCACGCCGGTGACGCGCGTTCGGCCCGGCCACGCGGACCTCGCGGGCTCCCTCAAGTACGGCTTCAACGATGTCCGAAACGTGCTGGAGCGCGCCTCGGCGCGCGAGACCGCCGCCCGGGTCGCGGCCGGCGGGGTCGCCCGGGCCTTCCTGCGCCAGCTGGGTATCGAGTGCTGGTCGATCAGCGCCGAAGTTGGCGGCGTCGGCTTTGATCGCGCGAACGCCACCCGGTCGCGCGAGGAGACTGATGCCTCCCCGCTGCGCTGCCCCGATCCCGTCGCCGAGGCGGCGATGATGGCCAGGGTGGACGAGGCCCGCTCGAAGGGCGACACCGTTGGCGGGATCTTCGAGGTCACGGTCACGGGCCTCCCGATTGGACTGGGCAGCCACGTCCACTGGGACCGGAAGCTCGACGGCGCCCTCGCCGCGGCGGTGATGAGCATCAACATCGTCAAGGGCGTCGAGTTTGGCCTGGGCTTCGATCAGACCCGCCTGTTCGGGTCGGCCGTCCACGACATCATCGACGGCCGCGATGCGACGGGCCACTGGGCCCACCGGTCAAACAACGCGGGCGGGCTGACGGGCGGGATCACCAACGGGATGCCGCTGGTGGTCCGCGGGGCGGTCAAGCCCATCTCCACGCTGGCGCGGCCGCTCCCGTCCGCCGACCTGATCACCGGCGAGCACGTCGAGAAGGCGCACTACGAGCGGAGTGACATCTGCGTGGTGCCGGCCGCAGGCGTAGTGGCCGAGGCGATGGTGATGCTGACCCTGGCCCGCGCGATCGTCGACAAGGTGGGCGGCGATTCGATGGACGAGATCCAGGAGTCGTTTGCCCGCTACCAGGCGCGCCTCGCGATCGCGCCGGCGGGCCCCATCGTCGGCGGCCCTCGTCGCCGCTCACGCGCACACGGCCTGACCGGTACCGACGAGGCCGGTTCCGGCGGGGACGACTGACCCGCCCGTGGACGTCATCCTCGTCGGGCTGCCGGGGAGCGGCAAGAGCGTCGTCGGTCGGCGTCTTGCCGCCCGCTACCGCGCCGTGTTCATCGACCTCGACGAGGTCATCGAACGCGCCGCCGGCCGCTCTGTCGCGGAGATCTTCGAGGCGGAGGGTGAGGCGGGCTTCCGTGCCCGCGAGCGCGCCGCCGTGGCAACCCTCGGGGGCCCGGACGCGGCGGCGAGCGTGGCCCGCGTCATTGCGACGGGCGGCGGCACGGTGGTGGATCCCCGGAATCGCTGGCGACTCTACCGGGGCCGGCTCCCGGTCTGGATCGACGGGCGCCCGGAGGTGCTGGCCCAGCGCCTGCGCCGAAGCGTCACCGTGCGCCCCCTGGTCGCCGGCCGGGACCCCGTGGGCGCCGTGCGCGCCCTCTCCGCCGAGCGGCGTCACTTCTATGCCGCCGCCCACCGCGTCACGGGTGTGGCCGAGCTTCGGACGGTGGTGGACTCGGTCTCGCGGATCATCGAGGAGCATGGGCGCCATGGGATGGTCTTCGACGGCCGCGTGCACGGACCCGGCACTCGGCTCCTCCTTGCGGAGACGCCACTCGGCGTCGTGACGATCGGCGAGGGCAATGCCGAGGCGGGTGTCGCCTCGGCCCTCCGGCGCCTGGAGGCCCGCCGCGCGATCCTCGTCTCCGAGCCCGGCGCGTGGTCGGCCGCCGGGCAGGAGCTCGCGGCCGGGCTGGAGGCTCGCGGTTGGCCGGTGGAGCTTGTGCTCCTGCCCCAGGGCGAGGCGGCCAAGCAGCTGGCGGTCATCGGCGACGGGGCAAGCGCCCTCGCGCGACTGCGCGTGGAGCGCGGAGAGCCGATCGTGGCCATCGGCGGCGGGGCGCTGGGTGACACGGCAGGCTTTCTCGCCGCAACCTACCTGCGCGGGGTCCCGGTGATCCACGTGCCCACGACGCTGGTCGCCCAGATCGACAGCTCCATCGGCGGCAAGACGGCCGTGGACCTCCCGGAGGGCAAGAACCTGGTCGGGTCATTCCACCAGCCGGCTGCGGTGGTCATCGACATCGCGTTCCTGCGGACGCTGCCGGAACGGGAACGCCGCGCCGCGCTGGCCGAGGCCGTCAAGATGGCCGCGCTGGGCGATGAGCGCCTGTTTGAGCTCCTGGAGTCGGACGGCGACGCGATCGCGGCCGGGGCAGCCGCGACGTTCGACGCTGGCGTCGTTGCCGAGCTAGTGGAGCGGGCGGCATGGGCCAAGGTGCAAGTCGTGAGTGCCGACGAGCGCGAGGCGGGTGACCGGATCCGGCTCAACCTGGGCCACTCGCTGGGCCACGCCTACGAAGCGGCCGCGGGCTTTGCCAGCCTCCTCCACGGCGAGGCCGTGGCCTATGGCCTGCGTGCAGCCTGCCGGATCGGCGAGGCGATGGGCATCACGCCCACGGACCGGGCGATGCGGGTGGAGCGGCTCCTCGACAAGTTGAGCCTCGCGCTGCGGCCCCTGCCCTACTCCATCGACACGGTCCTGACGCTGCTCGGGGCGGACAAGAAGCACAGCGGCGGTCGGCTCCGCTGGGTGTTGCCGACGGCGGACGGAACCGAGGTCCGCAACGACGTCCCGGCCGACCTGGTAGCGCACGTTGGCGCCGGACTGCTAGAGGAGGAACTGCGGTCGTGACTCGTGTGCTGGTGGTCAACGGACCCAACCTGAACCTGCTCGGTACGCGCGAGCCCGAGATCTACGGCCACACCACGCTCCCACAGGTTGACGATATGGTCCGGGCCCACGCCGCGGAGGTTGGGCTGGAGGTGGTTGACTGCTTCCAGTCGAACCACGAGGGGGCGATCATCGACCGTCTCCAGCGGCGGGACTTCGACGTCACGATCATCAACGCCGGTGGCCTGACGCATACCTCGGTCTCCCTCCGCGACGCCCTGACCGGCATCAGCCGTCCGTTCATCGAGGTCCACATCTCTGACCCATGGCAGCGCGACGCGTTCCGGCGCGTGAACTTCCTCCACGACGTCGCCTTCGAGACCATCAAGGGCCAGGGGGTTCAGGGCTACCTGGTGGCACTGGACGTCGTCGCGGAGCGGCTGGGCCAGCCGGCGGGCCAGGATGTCTGACCGGCCGACGCGGCGTGGTGGGACCACGCCGCCCCCCGACTCAGACACGCGCGCCGAGGCGGCGACGGAGCTGTCAGGCCTCCGCAGTGCGATCGATGGGCTCGACGTCCGGATCGTGGGGCTCCTCAACGAGCGGGCGAAGCTGGGCCTGGCCGTGGGACACGCCAAGCAGGCGGCCGGCTGGAGCGGCGTGCGCGACCCGCGCCGGGAGCGTGAGGTCCTGCTCCGCGTGACGATGGCCAACAGCGGCCCGCTCCCCCAGGCCGACCTCCTGGCCATCTACAAGCGGCTGATCGCGGCGACGCGCGGCCTGGAGGACGACGACCGAACCGCCGGGCGCACGGCCCGCGGAGGCACCGTCACGGCCGAGGCGGTCGAGCCCGCCGGCGAGACGCCCCAGCCCGAGATCTAGCCCCGGGCCCTGCAGCGTTCAGCCTCGGCTGGTCGCCGATCGCAACTGGCTGACCAGGCGCCCGAGTGCTGCGACGTCGCGACCGTCGGGGCCCAGGACGTCGACCAGGGCGGATGCGACGATCACGCCATCGGCCCCGCCCTTGACTAGCGCCCGGACGTGCGCGGGCCGGCTCACGCCGAAGCCCACCGCCACCGGGATTGGCGAGACCGCCTTGACATCGGCCACGAGTCGTCCCACCGTCCGCGGGAGGCTGGTCCGGGCGCCGGTGACCCCAACCAGCGTGACGCAATACAGGAAGCCGCCAGATCGTGCCGCGATCATCGCCCTGCGCGCCGGCGCGGTCGTCGGGGCGACGAGGTAGATGACCGCAAGCCCTTCGGCGGCAGCGGCGGCCTCGAATGGCGCGCCTTCGTTCGGCGTGAGATCCGCCACGATGACGCCGGATGCCCCGGCCGTGGCGAGCGCACGGGCGCGGTCACGGCCGTCGCCCCCGCCCATCAGCTGGTTGGCGTAGCCCATCACCACGAGGGGAGTCCCGGGCCGGGCGGCCCCGATGCGAGCCGCGAGCGCCAGCGAGCCGCCGAAGGTGGCGCCCGCCCGGAGGGCGGCCTGCGACGCGCGCTGCAGCGTGGCACCGTCCGCGAGTGGATCGGAGTACGGGAGCCCGACCTCGAGGATGTCCGCCCCCGCATCGATCGCGGCGCAGGCGATCTCGAGCGAGCGGTCGGCGTCCGGGTAGCCGGCGACGACGTACGGCACGAGAGCGGCTCGGCCCGCGGTTCGGGCCGACTCGAACGCGCCCGCGATCCGGCGGGCCCCCGGCGTGGCGTTGGTGATGCCGATCGGGCCGGCGGTGGGGGTGGCGCCCGGGCTGGCAGCGGAGGTCATTCGATCCCCTCCCATGGCCGCACGTCGGCGAACCGCTCGAGCGCCGCGAGGTCCTTGTCGCCGCGACCCGAGAAGCCGAGGAGCACGATCGTGTCGTCCGGGTAGGGCCTGGCGCCACCCTCCACCCCGGCGAGCAGCTTGGGGAGTGCCGCGATGGCGTGCGACGTCTCCAGCGCCGGGAGGATCCCCTCGAGGCGGGTAGCCGAGCGCATCGCCGCCACTGCCTCCCGATCCGTGGCCGTGGCGACCTCGAGCCGGCCGCCCTCGGCCAGTGCGGCCAACTGCGGGCCGATGCCGGGGTAGTCCAGCCCTGCCGACGCGGAGTGCGCTTCGACCACCTGGCCGTCACGGTCCTGGAGCATCAGCGAGCGGCTGCCGTGGAGGATCCCGGGCGTCCCGCCCACGATCGCCGCCGCGTGCCGGCCGGTGTCGATCCCGTCCCCGGCTGCCTCGGCCACACCCAGGCGCACCGAGGGCTCGCCGATGAACCTGGCCAGCAGGCCGATGGCGTTGCTGCCGCCGCCGACGCAGGCGAGCGCGAGATCCGGGAGCCGGCCTTCCACGGCGTGGAGCTGTGCCGCGGCCTCGTCCCCGATGCGGCGCTGGAGGTCACGAACCATGGTGGGATATGGATGCGGCCCCATCGCCGAGCCCAGGACGTAGTGGGTGGTCTCGACGTTGGTGACCCAGTCGCGCATGGCCTCGTTGACGGCGTCCTTGAGCGTGGCCGTGCCGGAGGTGACGGACCGGACCTCGGCACCCAGGGCTCGCATCCGAAGGACGTTGGGCGCCTGGCGGCGGATGTCCTCCTCGCCCATGTACACGACGCAGGGAAGGCCCAGGAGCGCGCAGGCCGTGGCCGTGGCCACCCCGTGCTGGCCGGCGCCGGTCTCCGCGATGACGCGTGTCTTCCCGAGGCGGCGCGTCAGGAGCGCCTGCCCGAGCGCGTTGTTCATCTTGTGGGCGCCCGTGTGGGCCAGGTCCTCGCGCTTCAGGTAGAGGCGGAACGCCGGGACCGTCCGACCGGTGTGACCGGTGCCCGCCAGCCGCACGGCCTCGGCGCGCGCGGCTGCCGCGAGGCGGTCCGCGCGGTAGAGGGCGGTGGGACGGCCCGCGTAGGTCCGGAGGAGCGCGTCCAGCTCGGCCCAGAAGCGCGGGTCGTGGCGGAGCGCGCCGTAGGCAGCCTCCAGCTCAACGAGCGCACCCATCAGGGTCTCCGGCACGTAGCGGCCCCCAAAGTCACGCTCCAGCCCCCATCGGCCGTGCTCGTCAGCCTCGACAAGGCCCGGGGCCACCGGCGTCGGCCGGGCGGAGAGGTTGGGCCGGTAGCGGCGTGCGTCACGGGCGCGCTTGGCGAAGAGGGCGACCTTGAGCGGGTCCTTGACCGGGCGAGCGCCGGGGATGCGCGGCATCTCGACACCGGATGCGACGTCGACGCCGATCGCCGGAACCTCCCGGACGGCATCCGCGACGTTGGCCGGGCCGAGGCCGCCCGCCAGGATCACCGGAACCTCCCGGGCCACGGCCGCCGCGAGGGCGCGGTCGACGGGGACGCCGGTGCCGCCGGGGTGGGCGCCCCCCGCGGTGTCCAGGAAGATGCGGCGGGCGCCGGCGGTCAGGTAGACCCGGGCCCGCGAGACGGTCTCATCGACGAGCGCCTGGGGCTGCACGCCCTCGGTGGCCGCGGGGAGGTGGAGGACCTTCCAGGCGGGGCGGTCGAGGGCGGCGATCAGCCCGGCGGGCTCGCTGCCGTTGAGCTGGATGGCGTCGGCCTCCAGCGCCGCGGCAATCCGGTTGAGCCGCTCGGCGGGCTCGTCCACGGTGATCGCGACGACCTCCGGGCGACGGCCGGCCGGTGCGATGGCACGGATGTGGCGGGCGAGGAGGGTGGCCTCCTCGAGCGAGAGCGCCCGTGGCGTGCCCGGGACGAGGTTCAGGCCGATGCCGTCGAAGCCGGCCCGGACGGCGGCCTCGACGCCCGCGACATCCACGACGCCGCAGACCTTGAGGTAGGGCGCGCGGTCGGCGTCGACGGGATCGCCGGGATGGGCGCCGGCGGACACGAACGCACGGGCCGCGGCCGCGGGATCGGTGGAGCGCATCAAGGCCTCGCCCACCAGCGCCGCGTCGTAGCCCTGGGCGCGCCAGTCACGGATGGTGGCCGGGTCCTTCACCCCCGACTCGGCCACGGAAATGCGGTCCGCGGGGATCGTGGCGCGGAGGCGAGCGGCCACCTCGACGTCGACCCGGAGCGTTCGAAGGTCCCGGTTGTTGATCCCGATCAGACGGGCTCGCGTCCCGAGGGCGGCGTCGACTTCGCGGGCATCGTGCGCCTCGACCAGCGGCTCCAAGCCGAGGTCGAGCGCCTGCTCCACCAGTCGCGCCAGTCGCGCCGGCGGATGAAGGACGGCGAGCAGGAGGACCAGGTCGGCCCCGGCGGCCCGAACCAGCTCCAGCTGGCGCGGGTGGACGATGAAGTCCTTGGCGAGGACCGGGATCCCGACCGCGCGACGGACGGCCGCCAGGTCGTCGAGCGACCCACCGAACCAGTGCGGCTCGCACAGGACCGAGATCGCCGAGGCACCCCCGGCCTCGTAGGCCCGGCCCCGGCCGACCAGGTCGTCGTCGCCGGCGGCGATCTGCCCAACCGATGGCGACGACCGCTTGAGCTCCGCGATGAGGTGCAGGCCGGGGCCCGCCAGACGCTCCGCGATGGGCCGCGGGGCCGGGGTCGCGGCAACCCGCCGGCGAAGCTCCGCCGTGCCGAGGTCTGCCAGCAGCGCAGCCACGTCCACTCGTCGCCTGGCCGCGATCTCCGCCACCACGCCACCCCGGGCACGAGACCCGGCGTGACCACCGGGCCGGCTCGCGGCCGTCATGCCTTGCCCGTTGCGGCCGCGCCGCTCGCCGCCCTGGCGGCACGATGCTCGGCCCGCAGTCGTTCCAGGAGCTCGGCGGCCAGCCCGGAATCGATGCCGAGCGCGGCCTTGTCGATGCCATCCTCCAGCCGGTCAACCTCACCGGCGACCAGCAGCGCCGCGGCCGCGTTGAGCAGCACCACGTCACGGCGCGCCCCGGACTCGCCGTTGAGGACCGCCTCGATCAGGCGCGCGTTCTCGTGCGCCGTGCCGCCCGCGAGTCGGGACGTTGGCGTCCGCTTGAAGCCCAGCCGCGTGGCGAGGACCTCGTGCCGGACGATCCCCTCGGGGCCCACGTCGTAGAGGACCCCAGTGTCATCCAGTGGCAGCTCATCCACGCCGTCGCCGTGGATCACGAACGTGCGCTCCGTGCCCAGACGGGCGACGACCTCGGCGATCCGGGGCGCCGCCGAGGCCACGCCGACCCCGATCAGCGCACGGGTGGCGCCTGCCGGGTTGGTCAGGGGGCCCAGGAGATTGAACGCCGTGCGGACGCCGATCTCCCGTCGAGTAGGGCCGGCGTGGCGCATCGCGGGGTGGTAGTTGAGCGCGAACAGGAACGCGAAGCCAAGCTCGCGGATCGCCTGTCCGGCCGATTCGGGGTCATGGTCGATTCGGACCCCAAGGGTCTCGAGGACATCGGCCGAGCCCGATTGCGATGTGATCGCCCGGTTGCCGTGCTTGGCCACCGGGACCCCGAGCGCGGCGACGATCAGCGCGGCCGTCGTGGAGATGTTGAACGTGCCCGAACCGTCCCCGCCGGTCCCGACGACATCGATCGTGCCCACCGGGGCGTCAACGCGGACCACCCGGTCACGCATCGCCGTGGCGAAGCCGGCCAGCTCGTCGACCGTCTCGCCCCGCATCCGGAGCGCGACCAGGAGCGCGGCAAGCTGGGCCGAGGTGGCCTCACCCTCCATCACCGCGCCCATCGCCCCGCGAGCCGCATCCAGCGACAGGTGGCCCCCATCGACCACCGTGGCGACCGCCGCCTTGACCGCGTCGCTCATCCATGCCCCCGGGCCGCACCGGCGGCCGACTTCGAACCGTTGGCTGTCGGACCATCATCATCCGCCTGGGCCAGGCCCCGCGTCGCGAACGAGCCGGCGGCATCGTCGAGGACCCCACCGTCGCCCTCGCCCGCCTGGCGCAGGAAGTTGGCCAGGAGATGCGGACCGTCCGGCGTCAGGACGGACTCGGGATGAAACTGGACGCCCTCCATCGGGAGCGTCGTGTGGCGGATCCCCATGACCACCCGGTCCACCTCGCTCATCGCCGTCACCACGAGCTCGCTGGGAAGGGTAGCCGGATCCACCGCGAGCGAGTGGTAGCGGGCCGCCGGAAACCCGGGCGGCATGCCGGCCAGCAGGCCGGCGCCGTCGTGCGTGATCTCGCTCGCCTCGCCATGCACCAGGGTTGGCGCACGAACGATGCTGGCGCCGAAAGCCTGGGCCATCGACTGCATGCCCAGGCAGACGCCCAGGAGCGGGATCCGTCGCGCGGCGGCCACCCGGATCGCGTCCATCGAGACGCCGGCGGAATCCGGGTCTCCCGGGCCGGGCGAGACGACAATCCCCCGGAGGGTAACGTCAGGGTCGGCGGCGAGCGCCTCGATGCCGGCCCGATCCACGGCGTCGTTGCGGAGGACGGTCACGTCTGCCCCCGCAGCCTGGAGCGCCTGGACCAGGTTGAACGTGAAGCTGTCGTAGTTGTCGATCACGAGGATCATCGGGAGGCCTCCTCGCCCTCGGCGGTCCCGGTCGGGGACGTCGTCCCGGCAGGTCTGGCGCCCTCGGGAGCCCCGGTCGCCAGCTCGATGGCGCGGCGGAGCGCCGCCGCCTTGTGCTCGGTCTCCTCGAATTCCTTCTCGGGGACGCTGCCCGCCACGATCCCCGCCCCGGTATGGACATGGGCCCGACCCTCGCGCAGGACGGCGCTGCGGATGGTGATTGCCGTGTCGAGGTTGCCATCGTAGCCCAGGTAGCCGACGGCGCCACCGTACAGGCCACGCCGCTCACCCTCCGCCGCCGAGATCAGCTGCATGGCCCGCACCTTGGGCGCCCCGGACAGGGTGCCGGCCGGAAAGACGGACCGCAGGGCGTCCAGTGCGTCCAGCTCCGGCCGGAGCCGGGCCTCTACGTGGGAGACGAGGTGCAGGACGTGGCTGTACGTCTCTACCTCCATGTACTTGGTCACCGCGACGGAACCCGGGCGGGCGACCCGGCCCAGGTCGTTGCGGCCCAGGTCGACGAGCATCACGTGCTCGGCACGCTCCTTTGGGTCGTTGCGCAGCTGGTCCGCGATCTGGCGGTCCTCCGCCTCGGACGCGCCGCGCGGCCGGGTGCCCGCGATGGGGTGGTTCACGAGGCGGCCACCCTGGGCCTGGAGGAGGAGCTCCGGGCTGGCACCAACCACCTCGAACGAGGGCGCGCGCACGAAGAACAGGTACGGGCTGGGGTTGACGCGGCGGAGGGCGCGGTAGATGGCGACGCCCTCCAGCTGGCGGCCCGTGCCGGGGTCCACCGGTAGGTCGAACGACTGGCGCCGCGCCAGCACCACCTGGATGGCCTCCCCGGCGGCGATCGCCTCCTTGGCGCGCGCCACGGCGTCGATGTACTCGCCGCGACTCAGGCTGGTCTCGGGCGACGCCGGTTCGACAAATGACGCCGGCGCGACAGCGGCCGAGCGCGCGCGGAGGCCGGCGCCCGCGATCTCGGCGGCAGAAGGGCGTCCCGTGCGCTCGAGGGCGGCGAAGATCGCCTCCTCGGCGATCCGGTAGCGGCCCTCGAGGTTGGGCGTCTCGGTGTGGAGCGACGCGATCGCCGAGAGGGTATGAGTCAGGTGATCGAAGACCAGGACAAGGTCCGACTCCAGCCACGCCGCGCTGGGGACGCCGACGGGATCCCGCACCGGGAGGGGGACCGTGGGCTCAAAGGCGGAGATCGCGTCGTAGGCGAGGGTCCCGACGGCACCCCCGGTGAAGCGCGGCAACCCCTCGGTTGGGAGGACGCGCCGGCGAGGGACGAAATCGCGGATGGCCGCCATGGGGTCTGCCGCAGGAACCGTCCGGACGGGCAGGTCCGGGGCCCACTGGCCCACGCTCAGCGGCCGCTCCTGGATCCGGGCCACGCCGTCGCGCACTTCGAGGACGCGCCGCGGGTTGACGCCGAAGAACGAGTAGCGGCCGAGGCGCTCACCGCCCTCGACCGATTCGAGCAGGAAGGCCGGGCCCCCGTCGTCGAGGCGCATGAACGCGCCGATCGGAGTCTCCAGGTCCGCCGGGCGAGTGGCACGCAGCAGCACGGTGTCGGCGTTGGGCGCGAGGCGCTTGGCCTCTCCCAGGCTGAGCGGGTCCGTGATGCTCACGATCATCGCCTCCGTGCGCCCTTGGGCATGCGCCTGCGGGTGTGCCCCTGTGGGCTGGCGCCCAGCGGGCGGGCCCATGAATCAGAAACGGCCTTCGTCCCCAGGGACGAAAGGCCGGGCCTTCCGCGGTGCCACCCTCATTCGGCAATGCCGCACTTTCGTGACCGACGGGCTGGGTCACCCCTGCCGATCGGCGCTGCCCTCTATCGCTGGCGCTCTGCGCCGGAGCCTACTGGCGGCGGTAGTGCGGTTGATCCGCCCTGCCCCGCGTTTGGTCCGGAGGCTCCCGGGTCCATTCCCTGCCGCTGCCGCCCCGGTTTCCACCAGCCACCGGGTCTCTGTGCCGACGCGCGACGGGTACTCGTCCCGTTCATAGCCAATCTTCGTGATGTGGGCGGAGTCTACGGGCTGGGCGCCGCGGGCGTCAACCGCAACGGCGCGGACCTCACTGACGACCAGCGCCGAGCACCGCGGGCGTGGGGCCGACCTGGCGGAGAGGGTGGGATTCGAACCCACGGACCTCTCGGTCAGCGGTTTTCAAGACCGCCGCAATCGACCGCTCTGCCACCTCTCCGTGATGTCGAGGATAGCGCGCCCGTGCCGGGCGGGGGCGACGCGGGCCTCACCCGAGGTCGTGGATCATCCAGACGTTCTGATCGAGGTGGGTGCCCCGATCGACGTCGCGATCAATTGCGACATCGGCCGGCGCAGGTCGGGCCGGTCCACCAGCGAGACGAGGCTCAGGCCCAGCGGGGGCGGGAGCCCAAGGTCGACCATCGATGCCTCCTCCGACCGCGCGATCGTGCCCATTCGGCCCGGAACGCCGGCCGGTTGGCCGGCGCGGCGTCGCCTATGCCGGCGGGACGATTCGATCGACGCCGAGGTACGGGCGCAGCACGTCCGGCACCCGCACGGTGCCGTCCGCGTCCTGGTAGGTCTCCAGGATCGCCGCCACCACCCGCGGCAGGGCCAGGCCAGAGCCATTGAGGGTGTGGACCAGCTCGGGTCGGGCGCCGGGCTCAGGCCGGTAGCGAACCGCCATCCGGCGCGCCTGGAAGTCCTTGAAGTTGGAGCACGAACTGACCTCGAGCCACTTCTCCACGCCGGGGGCCCAGACCTCCAGGTCGTACTTGCGGGCCTGGGTGAAGCCCATCTCGCGGGTGGACATCAGGAGGACGCGGTAGGCCAGGCCCAGCCGCTGGAGGAGGTCCTCCGCGCGCCCGGTCATCCATTCGAGCGCCTCGACGGAGTGCTCCGGGCGCTCGAAGAGCACCATCTCCACCTTGTCGAACTGGTGGACGCGGAGAATGCCGCGGGTGTCCTTGCCGGCGGCCCCGGCCTCCCGTCGAAAGCAGGGCGAGTAGGCGGCATAGCGAACCGGCAGCTCCGACGCCTCGAAGATCTCGTCTCGATGGAGGTTGGTGACCGGAACCTCGGCCGTGGGCACCAGGTACAGGTCGTCCCGGGTGGCAACGTACATCTGGTCTTCCTTGTCCGGGATCTGGCCCGTGCCGCGCGCCGACGCCGCGTTGACCACCGCGGGCGGCCAGATCTCGGTGAAGCCGTTCTCGCGGGTGTGGACGTCCAGGAAGAAGCTGATCAGCGCCCGTTGCAGCGCGGAGCCCAGGCCACGATACACGGGGAAGCCGGAGCCGGCGATCTTGGCGCCACGCTCCAGCTCGAAGAGTCGCAGCGCGTTGCCGACGTCCCAGTGGGCCTTGCGCTCCCAGGCCAGGGCGTCGGGTGGGGCGTCCGCGCCCACCTCGCCCTCGAACGGCTGGACGCGGGGCAGCTGCTGGCCCCAGGTCCGAATGGTGACGTTGGCTTCCTCACCGCCGACCGGGACGTCGGGCTCGGCTGGGTTGGGAATGCGCAGGAGCAGGTCGTCGACCTCGGACTCCACCTCGTTGACGCGGGCGTCGGCCGCGGCCGCCCGCTCCCCCACGGCGGTGGACTCCGCCTTCAACCGAACCACCTCGGGGTCCGACGCCGGGTTGGCACCGCCCTTGATCAGCCGGCCGATCTCGCCCGAGAGCTGGTTGCGGGAGGCCTTGAGGGCGTCGCGCTCGGCGAGCAGGCGGCGGCGCTCCGTGTCCAGCTCGACGGCACGGTCAACCAGGGCCGGGTCCTCACCCTTGTCCAGGGCGCCGCGCCGGATCAGGTCCGGCTCCTCGCGCAGCCGCTGCAGTCCGACGCTCATGCCAAACCTCCTGGGACGTTGGCCACCGCCTCACGGAGGCGCCCGATCACGAAGTCCGGCTCGAGGCTGGACAGCAGCCAGCCGGCACGCGGGCCGTTGGACCGGCCCAGGAACGCGAGGTAGATCGCCGTGAACGCACGGCCAGAGGGGAGCTCGTCCGCCTGCGCTGCCGTGAAGATGGCACCCTGCCACGCCTCCCCCGTGGTGAACCCGCCCGACGCCGCCACGGCCTGGGCCAACCGTCCCAGGAAGGCTCGCTGGGGGTCGTCGAGGGCGGCGGCCTCCTCGGGCAGGCCATCCCGCCGGACGGCGAGACGCGCCCGGTCCGGCGCATAGGCCTCGAGCCAGCGGCCGACCGAAGTGATCCGCTCGTCGAGCGCGGCACGCTCCCGCGCGCTCAGGGGACTCCCCTTCTCCGCCTCGATCCGCGCAACCACGTCCACGCCCGGGATCTGGACGAGCAGCGCCAGGTGCGAGAACGCGGCACGGTAGGCGCCGGCCTCCGCCGCCAGGTCTGCGGCCGGATCCAGGAGCGAGTAGCGGAGCGTGGCATCGAAGCCGGCGGCCAGCTCGCCGCGGAACGGGCGGCCGGCGGTCGCGTCCGCGTAGCGGTCGAACTCGTCGAAGAGACGCGGGATGGCGTCTGTCCCCTCGGGCTCGAACTCCACGACCTGGTTGGGCCGCGACCGGACGAAGAGGAAGCGAAGCTGCTCCGGCGGGACGGTGTCCGCGATGGCGTGGGCCGCGGCGCCCTTCCCCTTGGACGTGCTCATCTTCTTGCCACCGACGTTGAGGAACTCGTACGGCACGTTGATGGGCGGTTCGCGCTCGAACACCTCCCGGGCAATGGCATCAGACCGGTCTCGCGAGCCTCCGGCGGTGGCGAGGTCCTTGCCGCACGGCTCGATGGTGACCCCGAACAGGCTCCACTGAGCCGCCCACTCCAGGTTCCAGGGAAGCTTGGCCCGGCCGCCGTACGGGCTGACCCAGCCGGCATTGCCGCAGCCGGCGGCCCACTTGACCAGGTCCGGTCGGCACTCGTAGTAGACCCGATCGCCATCCCAGTGCGTCACGATGGTGGTGCCCACCTTGCCGCAGCGCTCGCAGATCACCGAGATGGGGTGCCACGTATCCGGGTGCCGGACGTTGGCGACGCGGCGGTAGATGTCGCGGACGACGTGGGCGCGGTCCAGCGCCAGCCGGATGAACGGATCGAGGTCCCCGGTGGGGTAGATCTCGCTCATCCAGTAGTAACGATCCGGACGGATCCCCAGCCCCGCGAAGGTCTCCACGAAGGTCTGGGCATGGTGGCGTGCGTACGACGCGTGGCCGTCGCCGGCCTGGTCCGGGATGCTGGCCAGGGGCGCACCCATGTACCGGTCGACCGCGTCCGGCGTCAGGAGCGACTGCGCATCCATGGGATCCATGTCGTCGATCCCGTACAGGAGCGTCGTGGGGATCCCGGCGGCGCGCAGCGCCCGGGCGATGACGTCCAGGATCACGGGGCCGCGCAGGCTGCCAACGTGCACCGTCCCCGACGGCGTCTTGCTGTCGTTGACGACCTGGGGCCCAGATACCCGAGCCGCCAGCTCGTCCGCCCAATCCATGGGGAGTGCCTCTGTCTGTGCGAGCGCCGGGACGAGCGACTAGCGAATCTCTTTGACGGTGTACGTGAAGTCACCGGCCGGAACGTGCACGACGACCTTGTCGCCCCGCTTCTTGCCGAGCAGCGCGCGCCCGACCGGGCTCTCGTTGCTGATCCGGCCCTCGGTGGGCTTGGCCTCCGCGGAGCCCACAATGTGGAACTCCTCCAGGCCGGCGGCCGCGCTCTCCACGGCAACCGTGGTGCCAATGGACACGTGGTCCGTGGCGTGGTGTTCGGAGATGAGGATCGCGTTCTTGATCAGTGCATCGAGCGCCTGGATCCGCCCCTCGACGAACGCCTGCTCGTTCTTGGCGTCCTCGTACTCGGCGTTCTCGGTCAGGTCCCCGTGCTCCTTGGCGTCGTGAATCCGCTGGGCGACCTCGACACGGCGGGTTCCGACCATCTCGTCCAGTTCCCCACGCAGCCGCTCGAGACCTTCCCTGGACAGGTAGCTGGGCTTGTTGTTCACGGGAGTTGTGACCTCACCAGGGGGCGCTGGCCGCTCTGCGGCGCCATGCGAGCGATCGAGGAAAGGAAAGAACTCCAGGCATCCGCGGAGAGCGCGCACCTGAAGTTCGGAACGGCGGTAGGGTAACGTGGGCCAGCCGGAGTGTCAAAACGCGCATGACCGGCCGGGCGTACCGGCCGAGCCGCGCCAGGCGATGTGGTCAGCGTCCAACCGCCAGCCACCACGTCACCAGCACGGCCGCCAGGACAATCCGATAGACCACAAACACGGTCGTCGGGTTGCTGCGCAGGAAGCGGAGCAGCGCAGCGATCGCGATCATCCCGGAGGCGCAGGCAGCCACCATCCCCACGGCCAGGGGCGCCAGCTGGATCTCGACGCCGGACTCGCCACGCAGGAGCTTGAGCGTCTCGTAGGCCCCCGCCATGGCCGTGATCGGCGTTGCCATGAGGAAGCTGAAGCGGGCCGCTGGCTCGCGGCGCAGGCCGGCCAGCAGCCCGGCCGAGATGGAGATCCCGGAGCGACTGATGCCCGGAACCAGGGCGAGCGCCTGGGCCACGCCGATGCCGATGGCGATCGGGAACGAGATCTCGCCGACGCCCAGCCGGCGACTCCCCCACCGGTCCGCCAGCCACAGGATGACGGCGCCGATCACGAGCGTGACCGCGACCAGCCTGGCCTCGCGGAAGACCGTCTCGATGGACTCGTTGAGCACGAGTCCGGCGATGACCGCCGGGAATGTGGTGGCGAGAATCAGCCACGCGAGACGACGGTCAGGGTCACCGGCGAAGGATCGGTCCCGGATGGCGGCCAGGCCCGCCGGGACCAGCCGGATCCAGTCCCAGCGGAAGTAGACGAGCAACGCCACCAGCGTGCCCAGGTGGAGCATGACGCTGAAGGCGAGCGAGTCGATGAACGGATCCGTCCAGCCCAGGAGCTGCGGGACCACGATCAGGTGACCTGAGCTGGAGATGGGGAGGAACTCGGTGAGGCCCTGGATCAGCCCCAGGATCAGTGCCTGTATCAGCGTGTCCATGACGCCCGTCGATGCCTCCCGGATGCGCCGACGCGCGGGCTCTGGAGAGCGCCGCGCGTCATGCGTTGGTGGTCAGATGGCCGATCGTCCGGCCGCGTGCTCAGCGAATGAACAGCGGGGCCAGCACGAGGGTGATGGTGGCGAGCAGCTTGACGAGGACGTGGAGCGACGGGCCGGCGGTGTCCTTGAACGGATCACCCACGGTGTCGCCCACGACCGCCGCGGCATGCGCAGCGGACTTCTTGCCAAGCACGTTCCCGTTGTCGTCCTTGAGGTTGCCCGACTCGATGTACTTCTTGGCGTTGTCCCAGGCGCCGCCGCCGTTGTTGAGCACGGTGGCGAGCAGGACGCCGGAGATGGTGCCGACCATCAGCATCCCGGCAACGGCCTCCGCGCCGAGGAGGAGCCCGACGATGATCGGGGTGGCGACCGCGACGACGCCGGGCGCGATCATCTCGCGCAGCGCAGCCTTGGTGGTGATGTCGACGACGCGAGCGTAGTCAGGGCGGGTGGTGTAATCCATGATCCCCGGCATCTCGCGGAACTGGCGGCGGACCTCGACGATGATCGCCTGGGCAGTCGTGCCGACGGCACGGATGGCCAGCGAGCTGAAGAAGTAGACCAGCATCGCGCCCATCAGGGCGGCGATGAAGACGTTGACGTTGGCGAGGTTGATGGAGTCCAGCAGGTGGACGTCCTTGGCGCCGGCGGCAATCTGGCGGCCGAGGATCAGGTTGACCTTGTCGATGTAGGCGCTGAACAGCAGGAAGGCCGCCAGCGACGCCGACGCGATCGCGTAGCCCTTGGTCAGGGCCTTGGTCGTGTTGCCGACCGCATCCAGCCGATCCGTGATCTCGCGCGCGCCGGCCTCGGCGCGGCTGAACTCGGCAATTCCGCCCGCGTTGTCGGTGATGGGCCCGAAGGTATCCATCGCCAGGATGTACGCCGTGGTCATCAGCATGCCCATGGTGGCGACGGCGGTGCCGAAGATGCCGCCGACGTCCCGGGTCGTGCCGTCTGCGAGGGTCTGGCGAATGCCCGCCTGCTCTCCAAGCCAGTGGCTGGCGAAGAGGGCGATGCCGATGGTGATCGCGGTGACGAGGGTGGTCTCGAAGCCGACCGCCATGCCCGAGATGATGTTGGTAGCAGGGCCGGTCTTGGATGCCTCGGCGATCTCGCGGACGGGCCGGAAGCTGCCGGCCGTGTAGAACTGCGTGATGTACACGAAGGCGACGCTGGTCGCCAGGCCGACCACGCCAGCGGCGAAGAAGTAGACCCACACCGGCAGGCCGCTGGGTGCGTTGCCGTTGGTCTGCATCATCACGTTCGTGGTGAGCAGCAGCGCCGCAACGGACAGGATCGTGGTGACCCAGTAGCCGCGGTTGAGCATGTTCATGGGGTCTTCGTCCTCGCGACCGCGGACGAAGAAGATGGCCACGATGGTGGACAGCAGGCCGAAGGCCCGGACGACGAGCGGGAAGAAGATCCAGGCCGCCGGGCTGGGCCAGCCGGCCGCGAGGGCGATGCTGTAGACGCCGACGCCCAGGATCATGGCGCCGATGTTCTCGGCAGCCGTGGACTCGAAGAGGTCCGCGCCTCGGCCGGCGCAGTCGCCGACGTTGTCGCCGACGAGATCCGCGATGACGCCCGCGTTGCGGGGGTCGTCCTCCGGGATGCCCGCCTCGACCTTGCCGACCAAGTCCGATCCGACGTCGGCGGCCTTGGTGAAGATCCCGCCGCCCAGCTGGGCGAAGAGCGCGACGAAGGAGGCGCCGAAGCCGAAGCCGACGATGAGGAAGGGGGCGTCGTGGGTGGCCTGGCCACCGCCGAGCCCGCCGAACAGGGTGAAGATCCCGTACACGCCGAGGAGCGAGAGCGCCACGACGAGGAAGCCCGAGACGGCGCCGCCGCGCATGGCCACCTGGACGGCCTCGACGAGGCTGCGGCGCGCCGCGGCGGCCGTGCGGACGTTCGCCTTGACGCTGATGTACATGCCGATGATCCCGGAGGCCATCGAACAGGCTGCACCGACGAGGAAGGCGATGGCCGTCCGCCACCCGAGGTCGATCCCGAAGGTCTTGGTGTCGGCCACGGACTCCGTCTCGAAGACGGTGATGACGGCGCCGATGACGACGGCGCCGACGAGGGCGAGCAGCCCGATCGTGGAGTACTGGCGACGGATGAACGCGACCGCACCCTCGAAGATGGTGCCGGCGACGTCCTGCATCTCCTTGGTGCCCGTGTCACGCGCAAGCACGTCGCGCGCCAGCCACAGGGCGAACAGGACGGCGAGCACCCCGGCCGGCAGGATGATCAACTGGAGCTGGTCGGCGGTCATCGGGGTATGCGACTCCTCAGCGGTGCAGTCAACGGGCCCGGGCGCGAGGCGCGCGCCGCCCTGGGGCGGACGCCGGGAAGTTGGTCAAGGCGAGGATCGGGCCGGCAGCCTCCGTTGCATCCACCGACCGAACCCCGCACAAGCGCGGAGTGTAGCAACGCGTCTCTGGCGCGGTCAACGTCGGGCGCGGGTGTCGCTGGCAGCAGCCACCTCAGGGCAGCCAGCGCGGCTCCGCGCCGTCCGTCGTCAGCTGGGTGAGCCCCCCGCCGCTTCGCGCCACCGACCATATGCCCGTCGACAGCGACGATGTGCCGGTGGCGACGCGGCCGAACAGGATGGTGGCGCCGTCCGGCGAGAACACGGGCCAGCGGTCGTCGATCGACGCGTGGTCCGCGAGCATCGGCGTGGCCGCGCCCGTGCCCAGCCGGACCACGGCCAGCCGGGCCGTGCCGCCCGGCTCCGTTCGCACCAGCGTCACGACCATGCCGTCCAGGGCCGTGTCCAGGGTCCCGGTCGCCACCACGCCCAGATCCAGGCGGCCGCGCTGGTCCAGCGCCCACATCGACGTGCCCTGGCGGCCAACCTCGCGGGCGACGATCCCGAAGCGGCCGTCGCCCGCCAGCCAGACCGGTCTCGACTCGGCGACGAGGCCGATCGGCGACCCCGTTGGAGGGGTCCGCCGCACGGGCTCCTGCAGGTCCACAAGGACGACATCGCCGGAGCCTGTCACGACGAGCAGCCACCGGCCACTGGGGTCGAAGGCTGCCCGTCCGGACCACGTCGAGAGGCCATCGCCGCCGACCGCACCGTCGCCACCGAGGCTCACTGACCCGAGCGGCGGCGCTCCGGCCGCCAGGACAAGGCGCTCCGAGCCCACGAGCTGGTTCAGTGGCTGGAGCCAGTAGCCGAGGTCGGCGCCTGCCGCGCTCCGGCGACCGACCAGCACCCAGCGGCCATCGGGGCTCACCCGCGACGCGTATTCGACCTGGTCCGTGGCCGTCAGGCGGCGGCGGTCCGTGCCATCGATCCGCATCACATACACCGCCCCTGCCGCCGAGTAGACCAGGGTGGCGCCATCACCGGTCACGTCAAAGGCCGTCACTGGTGCCAGCTCGGTCGTCAGCTGGCGAGGGTTGGAGCCGTCCGGGTTCATGAGCCACAAGTTGCGGACCCCGGCGCGCGTGGAGAGGAACGCGACCTGGTTCTGGCCGTTGATGCTGGGCGCACCCGTCGTGAACGTCCAGGACCGCCCGGCGGCGACCCGGCTGGCGTCATCCGCGCGGGCGACGACCGGGGCCAGGGTCACGCTGTAGGTGGTGTGTGCGGCCAGCGGCGCCGAGGGCGTGAAGAGGAGGACCCGCGTGGGCCCGGCCGGTCCGGCTGTGTCGTCCGGCATCGCCACGACCCGCGATTCCCCCGCGACCGCGGGCGTGATGCGGAGAGCGGCCGCCACGGTGCGGGGGTCGATCGTCGCGTCGAACACGACCGCGATCGGAGACCTGACGGAGATGCCCGAGACCCCGCTCGAGGGCATGTTCATCACGACCCCCAGGCCCGCGCTCACGGTCGTGAACCGAAGCGCGAAGGGGCCCGCGATCGGGTTCCCGGCCGTGTCAGCCGCCCGGTTGCCGATGGTCAGCGCGTACGCCGTCCCGAACCGGAGCGACCCGTCGAAGCCGATGGTCAGGCGATCGCCGCTCCAGCTGAACCGGAGGCCCACGGCCGGCTCGACCCGGACGGCGGCTTCGACCGCCTGGGTATCCATCAGCCGGTCGAAGCGAACGACGACCGTGCCATCAACGGGCAGGCCGGCCGCTCCGTCGGCAGGGGTGACGTCCACGATCGTCGGCTGGCCAACGGTGGCGAACGCCCACGGCTCCAGCCCCACGGGCGCCGTGTTGGTCGCGAGGTCGGCGAAGCCCGGATCGATCGTCACGCTGAACTTGGTGGCCGCGGGCAGTCGGCTCGACGGCGTGAAGATGGCGGTCGAACCATCCCACGAGATCGCGCCCGCCACGTACGGCTCGATGCGGAAGCGACGCTCCACCGATCCGTGGTCCACGGCCTCGCTGAACTGGATATCGATGGCGCTCAGGGTCTGGGCGATCCGGTCGCCACCGGCGGTGGCGCTCAGCGAGACCCGCTCGACAACCGGTGGCCGCCGGTCGATGAGCGTGGCCGTGTACAGGATCACCACCAGGAGCACGAAGGCGCCCAGCAGGCTCGCGAGCGAGATGATTCGCCGCGCCATCATCGGGCGAAGGGGATGAAAGCAGCGCCGGCGGGTGGGACGAGGCCCGGCCCGAGGGCTGCTGCTGGGAGGCCGGTCATGGGGCGGGACAGTAGCACAGCCCCTATACTGCGGGTCTTGTGAGTCAACGACCAGCCCTCGGCTGTCTCTTCGAAGTGGTCGAGACCCTGGTCTTGACCCTGGTGATCTTCCTCGTCATCCAGAACTTCGTCGCGCAGCCGTACCAGGTGAAGCAGCAGTCGATGGAGCGGACGCTGGAGCCGGGGCAGTATGTGCTCGTCGACAAGCTCACCCCGCGCTTCGGCCCCTACCGGCGGGGCGACATCGTCGTCTTCACCCCGCCCCCTGGCTGGACCGACAACGACACCCCGTTCATCAAGCGCGTGATCGGGCTCCCCGGCGACACGATCGACGTCAAGGACGACGGGAAGGTCTACGCCAACGGCGTCGCACTGCATGAGCCGTACCTGTACGCCGTCAACGACGTGGCCCAGCCCACCATCGCGCCGCCGACCCAGTCACGCTGGGTGATTGGCGCGGACCAGCTGTTCGTGCTGGGCGACCACCGGATGAACTCGGCCGACTCGCGCAGCTTCGGCCTGATCGATCGTGCCAGCGTCATCGGCCGCGGCTGGCTCCGCTACTGGCCGCTCGACGCCTTCGGCATCGTCGGGACGCCCAGCTACCCGGAGCTGCAGCCCACCGCTCCATGACCGCGATGGCGGTGCTGGTCGGGACGGTCTTCACGATCGTCGTGATCGCCGCGGCGGCACTCGCGGTGTCCACTCGCGACGCCCGGATCGCCATCATCGGACTCCTCGTCGCGCTGCTGGCCGCACCTTTCGTGGCTGAGCCCGTCCCGGACCTGCGCGGCATCGGCGCCCGGCTGGCCGGAGCAGTGCTGGGCACCTACCCGCTCTGGATGATCTATCGAGGCGGCGAGGAGACCACCACCGGGTCACGGGGCGGCGCCGTGATCGACGGGATGGTGGCCATCGTCGCCGCGCTGGCAGCGGCGTCAGCCGCGGTCGGCTGGGACGTCGCCGGTCGGCTCAACGCCAACGGCCTGGGTGAGCTGATCGCGCAGCTGGGCAGGATCGGCACCAGCCTGGAGCCGCCGTTCCTGCCCGCGATCGGTGCAGGCGGGGCGCTCCTGGTCCTGGCGGTCTCGCCGGTCGCGTTCGCGCGTGAGCCGCTTCGACTCACCCTGGGGCTGACCCTTGCAATGCTCGGCGCGACGCTGGTGCAGGCCGGCCTCGGCGGGCCGCCAACGCCGTTCACGAACCTGTGTGGGGCGCTGGCGCTGGCGGCCGTGTCGGCCGGCGGCGGTGTCGTGATTCTCGCGTCGCGTCGCGCGGCGCGGCCGCTGCCCGCGTCGTCTGCCAACCCCGTCCTCCGGGCGCTCCCGCCACTCCACCTGCCGACGCGCGGCGAACGCGGGCGCCGAGGCCCAGTCCTCCCCGACCGCCGGCCGGTGCCGGACGACCTGGCAACGCGGCCCGGAGCGCTCAACGTCCCCGCGACTGAACCCCACGCAGCGGACCCGCTCCCGGTGGGCCTGCCGACCGGGAGCGCACCCCTGGTCGACGCCACGCAGGTCGAGCCGACCAGGGGTGCGGGAGTGGACGCGTGACGCCGGCGGGCCTCGCCGCGCTGGGCCTCCTGTTTGCCGGCATCGTGATCGCGACACGGCGCTGGCGGGCGTGCTCGTGGATCGCCGGGCTGGTGGGCTTCACGGTGCTCCTCGTGGGATCGTGGTCGCTCCCGCTGGGGCAGCGAGCCATCCTCGGCGACGAGGTCCTCGTGTCGACCGGCTACCTCCGACTGGTGCTGATGCTCGCCGCGGCATCGGGTGGCACCCTGACGTTCGTGGGCGCCGCCACCGGAGGCAATCGGGGCGTCCCGGCGCTGGCGCTCCTGTGGTTCGCCGCTACGGCGACCGCGCTCTCGCTGGTCAGCCCAATCCCCGCCATCCTGCTCCTGACAACCGGCTCGGTCGCCGCGATCCTCATGGCGGTCGATGAGGATGGCGTGGAGCGCGCGCTGATCGTGGCGCGCGGCCTGCGGGCCATCGTCGTCGCCGGCATCCTCGCCGCCATTGCCGTCCTGTGGGCCGAGGTCGCCGGGACCAACCTCCGGCTGGGGCTGGGCGACGGGACCTCCCCGCCCGATGGCGGCGCCCTCGGGCTGGCGTTCATCGCCGCGGCGCTGGCGGTTGCCCTGCGCGCCGGCGCCATCCCCGTCCATGCCTGGGCGTCGCGCCTGGGCGAGCGCCTGCCGATCCTCGCGCTGCCCGTCACCTTCGCGTGGGGTCCCGCCGCCCTCGCCATCGTCGTGCTGGGCTGGGCCGACCAGGGCGTCATCGCGCTGGGCCAGCCGCTCTCGGTCGAACGGGGCGTGATCGCATCGATCGCGGTTGCCAGCATCATCTTCGGCGCGCTGGCGGCCTACCTCCACGATGACGTGGAGCGAGTCGTGGCGTACACGCTGACCACGGACAGCGGCGTGGTGCTGCTCGCGCTGGCCGCCGTCAGCCCCGAGGCGTGGGGACCGGCCCGCATCTGGATCCTGACCTACATCGTGGCCAAGAGCGCATTTGCGGGCTGGGCGGCCGCGGTCCGGACCTCGTTCGGCACCACCAGCGTGCCGAGGCTCGGCGGCTGGGCTCGCCGCTCTCCGCTCCTCGCCGCCGGACTCGTGCTCATCGCGATCACGTCGATCGGGCTGCCGGGGCTCGCGGCATTCGACGCGCGGGCGCAACTGATCTCGCTGGCGTTGCCGGCACCGTTCAACGTCGTGGCATGGATCGGGATCCTGGCCTCCTCGGGCGCCTACCTGCGGATCCTGATCATCGGGTTCGCCCCGCCGACCGGCGACGTCGGGACTGCCACCAACCTCCAGCCGGCATGGCCCGGTGGGCGGCCGGCCCAGCTGTCGGTCAACCTGGTCCGCCAGCTACCCGATGCGCTACGCCTGAACCGTGCGCCTGCGGCGGCGGCCAGCGTACTGGTGCTCGGGCTGTTGGGCCTCTCAGTCGCAGCCGGGGCGCTCCACACGACCACCGCGGCCGGCGCCCCGCGACCCGGGGCGGGCGCATTCGAGGAAGTCTCCCCAACGGCATCGCCCAGCGCGGTGCCCATCCCGACGGTACCGCGAGCGACGCTCGGGCCGAGTGGTGACGCGGGAACGTCGACGGCACCCACGGCCGGGACGTCGGTGCCAGTCGCGCCACGAGCCACGCCCGCGGCCTCGTCAGCCTTGCCGGCCGCCTCGCCAGCGGCCGCTGTCTCGACCAAGCCGTAGCCAGCCGGCGAGGCGGAGCGCCTGCCGGCCGACCGGACGTGATCGGAGGGGGGCTACTCCTCCGGGCTGAGCGCCCAGCGATCGATCTCGCGCGCATAGGCCACGAGCTCTTCGGGCTGGAACCAGAGCGCCAACTCGACGGCAGCCGTCTCCAGGCCATCAGAGGCATGGACCAGGTTCTGCGCGGTCTCGAGCGCGTAGTCGCCGCGAATGGTGCCCGCGGCGGCCTCGTTGGGCCGCGTGGCGCCGACCATGGCGCGCACCACGGCGATCGCATTGGGACCCTCGAACGCCAGCGCCACGAGCGGGCTGGACGTCATGAAGTCCACGAGCCCCTTGAAGAAGGGTCGGGCCTTGTGGGCGTCGTAGTGACGCTCAGCGAGCGCGCGATCCGCCTGCACGAGCTTCAGGCCGACGATCTTGAGTCCGCGCTCCTCGAACCGGGTGATGATCCGGCCCACGAGAAGCCGCTGGACGCCATCAGGCTTGACGAGGACAAGGGTGCGTTCGGTCACGGGATCTCCTCTTTGTCGGGTGCGGCTGCACCGGGTTCGCGTGCTGGGTCGACGGACACGGCACGGGTGTCCGGCGGAAATGCCACAGATGATGGGCGGCCGGCGGGTTCGCCTGACCGGCGACTACGGGGCGGCAGGGGCGCCGAGACGTCCGCGGCGGCGCTCAGCCAGGACCGCTCCGCCTCGGTCTCCCGGCCGACCAGCCGGTAGGCGTCGCCGCGAACCAGCTCGGCCATCGGGCCGGAGACCCCGTCCAGCACGTCGAGAACCGCCGGGGCGAGATGCGGGGCCAGACGCAGGACGACCGAGAGTCCAACCGCGCCGCCCTGCACATCGCCGGCCTCGAGGATGGCGCGCGCCGCGTCCAGCGTCGCCACCGGGTCCATGGCCGATTCCGCCGGCCGCCCTGTCCCGTGGCCGGCCCCGGCGGGGGTGAAGGCTTCGTCGTCAAACGTGGCGCCCAGCGTGGCCGGCCCGGGGCCTTCCTCCTGGGGCCAGACCGCGCTCCGTGGCATGCCGTTGAAGGCGGCATCGATGGCCTCCGGCGTGGGTTGCGGCAGGGACTCGAGATGACGCCGCGCGTCGGAGGGTCGCCCGTCGGCCATCGCGGCCTCCACGGCGATCAGGCTGCCCAGCAGCCCTGCGCCGCCGGCCGCGAGCCACGTCTCGGCGGCGAGCCCGGCCGCGGCCAGATCGCCGGTCCGCCAGCGCACCTCGGCGAGATCCAGGAGCGCGGCACCCTGCAGGGGCTGGGCCGCGGCCGCGACCTCGAGCTCCGCGCGGGCCAGGCCGGTGGAGCCCAGCCGGAGGTGCAGTCGGGCCAGCCGGAGGTCTGCGGCCCGGTCGTCGTCGTCCCCGGCGGGTGCCGGAGGGAGTCCCGGCCCATCGCCGGGCCGTGAGCTGCCCTGGAGCGGATCCCCCGGGATATCGTCGCCGAGGGTCATCCGGGCAGCCGCAGGTGGCGCTCGATTCCCCGGACGTGGCGTGCCGGCGCGACGACCGCGAGGCGCAGGGCATCGTTGGTGAACAGCTGGCCGGCCAGCACCTGCATCCCGGCCGTGTCCACCGCATCGATCGACGCCAGGGCGTCCTCGAGCGTCATGACCCGGGCGTGGAGCGCCTCCTGGCCGCCCAGCCAGGACGTGAGATGGCGCGTCTCGTCCATCCGCAGCTCCAGGCCACCGGAAAGGTAGGCCTTGGCTCGCGCGAGCTCGTGCTCCGTCACCGGCTCGTCGCGAAGCCGCGCCAATTCCGCGAGAATCGCGTCCAGCGCAGGCGCGATCCGGTCGGGGTCGACGCCGGCGGACACCTCGAGCACACCCGCGTCCGCGTATTCCGCGACGCCGGAGCCCACGTCGTAGGCGAGGCCGCGCTCCTCGCGAACCGTCAGGAAGAGGCGGCTGCTCATTCCGTCGCCCAGCACGGCATTCATGACCGAGAGCGTCCACGTGTCGGGATGGTCGCGCCGCAGCGCAGGCACCCCGACGACCAGCTGGGCCTGGCTGGTGCCGCGGCGGCCCAGCATGACCCGCGCGCCGGCCGGCAGCGCCGGAGCGGGCTCCACCGCGGGGAGCGCCGGCCCGTCGCCTCGCCCGAAGGCGGCGTCGGCCAGCTCAACCGCCTCCTGGTGGGACAACCCGCCGGCCACGGCCACGACCAGGTTGGACGGCCGATAGCCCATCCGCCAGAAGCTCTGGATGGACTCGGCGGGGAGCGCTCGGATGCCCGCCTCGTCGCCGCAGACCTCTCGGCCCAGCGGCCCCTCGCCGAACATCGCCTGCTGGAAGAGCATCTGGCCGTACTCGGAGGGGTCGTCGAGGTACGAGCGGATCTCCTCCACGATGATCTGTCGCTCATGGTCGATCTCGCCCGGGTCGAGCGTGGGCCGCGAGACGAGCTCGCCCAGCACGGCCATCCCGCGCGCCGCCTCGCGGAACGGGACGCGGACCCAGTAGATCGTGGTCTCCCGGTCCGTGGCCGCGTTGAACGACCCGCCGACCCCTTCGATCGCCTCGCTGATGGCGCGCGTGTCGCGGTACGCCGCGGTGCCCTTGAAGGTCAGGTGCTCCAGGAAATGGGCAGCGCCCGCCTGGTCCGGCGCCTCGAGGCGCGAGCCAGCCAGAACGTACACCGCGATGGAGACAGATCGCGCCCCGGGTATGGTGGCGCTGATGACGCGCGGCCCCTGAGCCAGCGCCGTCCGTTCGAACATTGGTGCGATGGTACAGGAACGCCCGCCCGGCCAGATTGGCCGGGCGGGCGCCTGCGTTGCGACGTGATTGGGTCGACCGCGGAAGGGTCGTCCCAGGGCCTACTTGGGGAGGAGCGCCTCGATCCAGTCCTTGGCAAAGAAGACCACGAAGCCGATCGAGACGACCCACATCAGGGGATGGACCGCGGCGGCCTTGCCGCGAACGACCTTGAGGAACACCCAGGAAATGAAGCCGGCCCCGATGCCGACGGTGATGTCATAGGTCAGGGGCATCAGGATCATCGTGAGGAGGGCAGGCAGGCCATCCTCGACGTCCCCGACCGGGATGTCCTTGATCTGCATGAACATCAGGTAGCCCACGAGGACCAGGGCCGGGGCCGTGGCCTGCGCAGGAACGATCAGGGCGATCGGCGAGAGGACGATCGCGAGGAGGAAGAGGACGCCGGTGACGACGGAGGTGAAGCCGGTCCGGCCACCCTCGGCGACGCCCGCCGCGCTCTCGATGTAGGTGGTGTTGGAGCTCACGCCGCCAAGGCCGCCGGCGACGGCGGCCAGGGAGTCGACGACCAGCACCCGCCCCACGCCCGGGACGCTGCCGTCCGGCCGGGAGAGGCCCGCCTCGGCCGCGATGCCGGTGACGGTGCCCATGGTGTCGAAGAAGTCGCTGAGCATGATCGCGAAGATCGTGAGGACCGCCCCGATCAGCCCCAGCTTGCCGAAGACCTGGAAGGGATCCTGGAGTCCGAGGCCCAGCGTGCTGAAGTTGGCAGAGACGACCATGTCCTTCGGGATCGAGGTGACGCCGGCCAGGAGGGCGATCACCGTGGTCACGAGGATGCTGATGACCAGCGCGGCACGGACCTTCATCACATACAGGGCGAAGGTCAGGAACAAGCCGATGATGAAGACGGCCTGGCCGGCGGTGTCCGGGAACGACATCGTGACGAGGGTGCCATCACAGGCGGGCAGGGGCACCTTCGAGAATGGCGAGCAGCCCGACTGGATGAGGCCGCCGTTGGCGAAGCCGATGAACAGGATGAACAGGCCGATGCCGACGCCGATGGAGCGCTTGAGGGCAAGCGGCACCGCATTCATGATCGCCTCGCGGAGGCCCACCGCCACCAGCAGGGTGATGATCACGCCCTCGATGACGATGACGCCCATGGCGCCCTTCGCGTCGAGGCCCTTGGCCGTCAGCGTGAAGGCCACCAGTGCGTTGATGCCCAGGCCCGCGGCCAGCGCGAACGGATAGTTGCCGACCACGCCCATGGCGATGGTCATGATCCCGCCGATCAGCGCCGTGCCGGCCGCAACCGCGACGGGATCCAGGCCGAGCGGCTTGGCGATGATGTTCCCGTTGAGGAAGATGATGTAGGCCATGACCAGGAACGTGGTCAGGCCCGCGCGCGCCTCAGTGGCGAGGTTGGTGCCCCGTTCCGCGAACTTGAAGTACCGCGCGATTGCGTCCAAGCAGTTCCTCCTCCAGCCCAACGAGCACGCCGTGCCACCAGCGAGCGGGCACGGTCCGCGCTGACTCCCCTCCTGTCAAGCTGCCGGCATCCGACCGGCGCCCGCGCCACCAGCGGGCGATGCCCTCCTCCTCCGCGCCGGGCCCTCGGCCCTTGCGCTACTCCTCCTCCTGAACGTCGATCCCCGGCGGGCCGCTGCCCCCGCTGTCAGGCGGGGCATCCGACCCCACGGGATCGGCCCGCGACGCCTCCGGCCCAAGCAGCTCCATCTGCACATAGCCCCTCGCCTGCGGGGGCATGGGCCGGACCTGGGCCAGCAGCGGCGGCTCGATATCCTCCGCGGCCCCGGGGGCAAACTCCACGACGACGCGCTCATCGCCCTGGACGAGGCTGTACACGAGGAGCTGGTCGGGGCGGGTCTCGAATTCGAGATGCTCGAACGAGTCGATGTTGAGGGTGATCGCGATGGGGGTGAAGTAGGTGGAGACATCGGGCCGGTCGACGACGATCCGCTCCACCCAGCCGGTGCCGCGGGCGACCACCTGGCGGCCCCGCTCGTAGCGGTAGCTGACCGTCTGCTTGAGGAGCGGCCGCAGGACGTTGAGCATGTCCTCGCGGCTGGACACGATGCCCTGGTTGACGAAGAACTTGGCGCGCTGGGGGCTGGACACCGGTGCCTCTCCTGGCGCTACTCGCAGGCGTTGGGCCGACCCGGATGGTACCGCACGCGACGGCCGGGGGAAGGCCTGAATTGAGCCTCGCGAAGCGGGTGCTGGGGCCTCGTGCCGCGGCAGGGGCCGGGCGTTCCGCCGTGGCAGGGGCCGCGTATGATCCGGCCATGCTGCTCGCCATCGACGCCGGGAACACGAACGTCACCATCGGGCTCTTCCGGGGCGGGGCCCTGGTCGCGACGCGCCGTGCGGCAACCGGCCCGCGGGCAACCGCGGACGAGCTGGAGCTGCTGCTCGCCGGGATCCTGTCACTCGACGGTGTGACCATCACGGACATCAGCGGTGTCGCCTGCGCCTCCGTGGTGCCGACCATCACGCACGCGATCGAGGCCGTCGCGGCCCGTCGCGGACTGGCCCTGGTGGTAGCCTCGGCCGCCACGGTGCCCCTCCCCGTCCGCGTGGACCGGCCGGGCGAGGTCGGCGCCGATCGCCTGGTCAACGCCCTGGCGGCCATCCGGCTCCACGGCGCACCCGCGATCGTGGTGGACCTGGGGACAGCCACCACCTTCGATTGCGTCGCGCCGGACGGCTCGTTCGTGGGCGGGGCGATCGCCGCTGGCATGGAGCTGGGGATCGAGGCACTGGCCGCACGAACCGCCCAGCTGCCCAGGATCGAGCTGCGAACCCCCGATCGCGCGATCGGACGGAACACCGTCGCGGCGATCCAGGCGGGAACGGTGTTTGGGTACCAGGCGCTGGTCAACGGCCTCCTCGCCCGGATCAGGCGCGAGCTGGCCGAGGCGTCCGGCCTGGACCCAGCCGACATCACGACGATCCTGACCGGTGGTCTCGCCGCGGCGCCCTGGGCTGCCGACCTGGAGGCCATCTCCATCAACGATCCAGACCTCACCCTCAAGGGCCTCGCCATCCTCCACGCCGAGGTCGCCGGTGGCGTGCCGCTCGACCTGGGCCTGCGCTGATGGTGGATGACGGGCAGCCGCGCGGCCGCCTGGCTGGTCGCCTGATCGGCCTGGGCGTCACCGGCTCCATCGCCGCCTACAAGGCCGTCGACCTGGTCCGCCGCCTCCAGGACCAGGGCGCCGACGTCGTGGTCCTGCTCACTCCGTCGGCGGCCCGGTTCGTGGGACCCATCACCTTCGCCGCCATCTCGCGCCACCCCGTCGAGGGAGACGTCCTGGCCCTGCTGCCGGATGGCCGGATCGGGCACATCGTGATCGCGGACAGCGTGGACGCGCTGGTCATCGCACCGGCGACGGCGCACTGGCTGGGCGCGATGGCCAACGGCCTCTCGGGCGACAGCGTGACCGCGGCCTGCCTGGCGACGACGGCACCCGTGGTGGTGGCGCCCGCGATGGACGGCGACATGTATGCCCACCCGGCGACGCAGGCCAATGTCCGTCGCCTGCGGGACGACTTCGGCTACGCCCTGGTGGAACCCGAGTCGGGGCCGCTCGCCTCGGGCCAGCAGGGCATCGGCCGGCTGGCCGAGAGCGGACGCATCGTGGACGCGGTGGTGGCGGCCCTGGCGGGACGGCCCATCCGCGAAGCCCGCGCCGAGCGGCGCCCGCCAACCGGGGCGCCGGTGCGCGACCCCGACCTTGCCGGGCGCCGGATCGTCATCACCGGTGGCGGGACCCGCGAGCCGATCGATGCAGTCCGCTTCATCGGCAATCGGTCCTCGGGCAAGATGGCGGTAGCGCTGGCCGAGGCCGCGCTCGACCGGGGCGCCGCGGTGACGCTGGTCGCGGCCAACACCACGGTGCCCCTCCCCGACGGGGCCACCATTCGCCAGGTGGAGACCACGGGCCAGCTCCGTGCCGCGGTCCTGCAGGCGCTGACCGGACCGGGTGACCAGGCGGGCCTGGATGCCCTGATCATGGCGGCTGCGGTCGCCGACTTCACGCCGATGCGTCCGTCGGCCGGGAAGCTGACCCGCGGTGAGGGGGCCATCCTGGAGCTCTCCCCCACCCCGGATATCCTGGCCGAGGCGGCGCGGATCGCCCGCGGTCTCGATGCGGCCGGCCAGCCCACGCGGCAGGCGCTCCGGCCCGTGCCCGTGCTGGTTGGCTTCGCGGCGGAGGCCGGATCGCTCGACCGGGTGCCCGGCAAGCTGGCCCGAAAGCAGGTCGACCTGATCGTGGGCAACGACATCACCGCGCCCGGCTCGGGCTTCGGGACGGACACCAACCACGTGGTCATCTTCGACGCCTCCGGTGGCCAGGAGGCCCTGCCGCTCCTCGCGAAACGCGAGGTCGCCGACCGGATCCTGGACCGGGTGGCGCGCCTGCTGGTCGAGCGCGACGTAACAGACGTGGACGGGGGCGCCGCGACGAGGCAGACTGTGGGCCCCACGCAGGAGGGCCAGCCGTGAGCGCCACCGGATCCGATGCCATCCGCCGCCTGACCATCTCGGACGTCGCCATGATGCACGCCGAGGGCCGCCGCATCGCGATGCTCACCGCGTACGACTTCCCGACCGCACAGATCATCGATGAGGCCGGGGTCCCCCTGATCCTGGTCGGCGACTCGCTCGGCCAGGTGGCCCTGGGCTACGACTCCACGGTCCGGGTGACGATGGAGGAGATGCTCCACCACACCAGGGCGGTGGCCCGAGGCGCCCGTCGCGCGCTGGTGATTGGCGACCTGCCGTTCCTGTCGTACTCCACGTCGGCCGCGGCGATCGAGAACGCCGGACGGTTCATGCGCGATGCCGGCGCGGGCGCGGTCAAGGTGGAGGGAGGGGTCCGAACCGCGCGGGTCGTGGAGGCGATGACCTCGGCCGGGATCCCCGTGATGGGTCACATCGGCTGGACACCGCAGTCAGAGGGCAGCCTGGGCGGCAAGGTCAAGGTGCAGGGTCGAACCCGGGACCAGGCGCGCAGCCTGCTGGCCGATGCACACGCCATCGCCCAGGCGGGTGCCTTCGCGATCGTGCTGGAGCTCATGCCGGAGCAGCTTGCCGCCGCGATCACCGCGCGGCTGGCCATCCCGACCATCGGGATCGGCGCCGGGGCGGGCTGCAGCGGCCAGGTGCAGGTGATCACCGATCTGTTGGGGATGGGCGACTTCATCCCCCGGCATGCGCGACCGTACGCGCGGCTCCGGGGCACGATCCGGGATGCGGCCCTGGCCTATGTGGCCGACGTCGCCGCGGGCACGTTCCCCGGCCCGGAGCAGTCGTCGCGAATGGAGGACGGGGTCCTCGACGCGGTGTTGGGCCGCAGCCGCGAGGACCGCGCGGAGGCCGGCATGTCCAGCGGCCCCATTCCGCTGGACCGCGACCTCTAGCCGCCCGTGCCCGGCGACAACACCGTGCCCGGATTCGGGCCATCCCACCCCAGCCCGCAGCCGCTCCGTGGTCTCCAGCCGCGCATCGTGCGCACGCGTGCCGAGTTGCGCACCGCCCTCGCGGCGGCTCCCCGTCCCGTCGGCCTCGTGCCGACGATGGGTGCCCTGCACGATGGCCATCGCGCCCTGCTGGAACGGGCGCGCCGCGACAGCGCGACGGTCGTGGCCACCATCTTCGTCAACCCCAAGCAGTTCAACAACGCCGCGGACCTGGTGGCCTACCCCCGGACGGAGGGGCGTGACCTGGCGATGTGCGCCGAGGCCGGCGTCGACCTGGTCTTCATGCCGCCCGGCGATGAGGTCTACCCGCCCGACTTCGACACGGTGGTGCGAGTGGGCCGTCTCGCGACGAGGCTGGAGGGCGAGCACCGCCCGGGCCACTTCGACGGGGTCGCGACGGTCGTGGCGATCCTGTTCAGCCTGGCGGGCGCCGAGCGCGCTTACTTCGGCCAGAAGGACGCGCAGCAGCTCCAGGTGGTCCGCTGCATGGCGCAGGACCTGGGGATCGGCACGGAGGTCGTGGCCTGCCCAACGGTGCGCGATCCGGACGGACTGGCCATCTCGTCGCGCAATGTTCGACTGACGCCCGCTCAGCGAGTTGCGGCCCCGGTGCTCAGCCGCGCGCTCCGGGCCGGTCAGGCGGCCTGGCTGGCTGGCGAGCGGTCAGGTGATGCCCTGCGCGAGGCCATGCTGATGGTCCTGCGATCGGAGCCCCTGGCGGAGCCGGAGTACGTGTCGGCGGCGGACCCGGTCACGTTCGACGAGCTCACGCAGGTCGGTGGGCCGGTGCTCCTCTCGATGGCGGTCCGCTTTGGGGCCATCCGGCTGATCGACAACCTGCCGCTGGGCTAGGCCGATGCGGGTCCGCGGCGCTGGGCTCATGGCAGGGCGGGCGTCGGGCAGCCGCGCCTGGCTCGTCAGTCGAACCGGGCCTCGGTCGCAACCTCGAGGACCCTGTCGATGTCCAGGTGGTCGGCGACGAGGGCCTTGATCATCTCGATCTTCTCCGTGTCGCCGGCATGGGTCTTGACCAGCAGATCGTGGACCTGCGAGGCGACCGAGTAGGTGTCGTCGGCGACCAGCGCCGCGAACAGGTCCGCGCGTCGGACCTGGTCGAGGACCGCCTGGCGAGGGGTGTAGCCGCCGGTCAGGACCAGGCCCACGGCCTTGCGCTCCCCCGCCGCCTCGGCACCACCGGCGGCGCCGTGCGCCAGTGCGATCGTGCTGATCACGTCCTCCCGGTCGCCCGGCACGATTACGAGGCTCCCGGGGCCGATGTGCTGGAGCATGTGCTGCGGCTCCATCGCGCCGATGGAGACCCCGCCGATCACCAGGTCGAGGTTTGGGCCGGGGTGGATGAGGTTGCCGTGCACCCCCTCGAGGATCATCTCGAGCGTGGGGTTCGACAGGATCGGCCGGCGCGGCAGCGTCCCCAGCAGCCGGATCCCGTGGAGCGCCAGGCCGCGCTCGATCGTGCGGGTGAGGGAGGGATCCGATGCGGCGTCGACCTTGTTCACGATCGCGCCGGCCACCGGGACGCCGTGGGCGGCGAACAGCGCGGCGTTGAGCACGATCTCGTCGATGGGCCGACCGATGCCGCCCTCGCTGATGATGATCGCCGGCGTCCCCAGCATCTTCGCGACGACAGCGTTCGACAGGTTGATCACCGAACCCACGCCGGCGTGGCCGGTCCCCTCGACGAGCAGGAGATCGTGCTCGGCGTAGCCGCGGTGGGCGGCGGTGATCCGGGCCGGGAGGTCCTCGACGACGCCGCCGTTGATGAACGACCGCGTGAAGCCGCGCGGGATGTGGACGGGGCTCATCAGGGTGTACGGCTCGGGCAGAGTGAAGGCCTCGCGCATGAGGACCGCGTCCTCGTCCGCCGGCTGTCCATCGTTGATGACGGTCCGCTGGCCGACCGGCTTGATGAAGCCGGTGCGCAGGCCGCGCTTGATGAACCCCTCCAGGAGACCGAGGGACGCCGTGGTCTTGCCGCGGTTCTGGCCGGTGGCAGCGAGGTAGATCTGGCGCATGGAAGGGTTCAGCCTCGGGATGGGGGCCTGCCCACGCCGGGAACGTGGCGCGGAGTGGTGGGCCGGCACGGGGCCGGGCGGCACCTCGCGCGGATCAGACGCGTGAGGTGGTCTTGCGCTCGATGAGGTTCACGCCATCGCGGAGCCGCGTGATGGTCTCGGCGTCGATGGAGTCCGGCTCCAGGTAGGGGCCGAGGCGCTCCATGATGTCGGTGACCAGCGCCATGAAGACGCTGGCATCCGCCACGAAGAACTGCGGCTCGTTGTTGTAGCGAACCAGGGTCAGCCGGCCCTGGAGGACGCGGCGATCCTCGACGTGCGCGATCTGGGTCGCGAAGTTGTGGCCCTGGATTCCGTCGGGGTTGTTGAGGAAGTTCAGGGCGTTGTCGATGGCAAGGCCGAAGCGGGCCCGCCAGGCGACCAGGCGCTCGTGCAGCTCGGACGGGATTCGGACCTCGGCGACCTCATCGAAGACCTCGGGGGCCACCGTGAGCAGGCCGACCAGCGTGGTCCCGGCGCGCGGGCCCAGCATGACCTGGAGACTGCGCTCCAGCGTGAAGACCTCGGAATCGAACCGGGGGCTGGTGATCACGTCGGTGAGGAGGTCCTCGACGTTGTCCAGCACGCCCGCCTCGGCCACGGCATTGGCGAGGTGGAGGATCTCCTCCTTGAACAGGAACTTCTCTTCGTGATCAAGCATGTGGCCGATGGTAGCACCCGCCCAGCCCCCAACGGCACCGCGGGGCGCCGGGATCGGCGCCCTCGGGCCGGTGACTCCACGCGGGTGGGCTACGGGTAGAGGCCGCGGATGGCAGTGGCGTCAGCGACCCGTTCGACCGCCAGGAGGTAGGCGGCCATCCGGTTATCGCACTGCTCATGGTCGGCAATCGTCATGACTTCATTGAACGAGCGGACCATGATCTCGCGGAGCTTGGCATTGACGTTGGCTTCGGTCCAGTGATCCCGGTTGAGGTCCTGTACCCACTCGAAGTAGGACACCGTCACGCCGCCGGCGTTGCACAGGATGTCGGGGATGACGAAGATGCCTCGCCGCGCGAACTCCGCGTCGGCGTCCGGCGTGCATGGGCCGTTGGCGCCCTCGGCCACGATCCTCGCCTTGACGTTCGCGACGTTCTCGGCAGTGATCTGACTCTCCATGGCGGCGGGGATGAGGATCTCGCACTCCATGGCGAGCAGCTGGGCGTTGTCGATGGAGGTCCCGGACGGGAAGCCGGCGACGGTCCCATGCTCCTGGTACCAGCCCTGGAGACGGTCGACATCGAGGCCCGCCTCGTTGTGGACGCCGCCTCGCGCGTCGGAGACGGCGATCAGGCGTGCGCCCTGCTCGACGACGAATTTCGCCGCGGTGCCGCCCACGTTGCCAAATCCCTGGATGGCGACGCGCGCGCCCTGCAGGTCCAGCCCGATCCTCTTCGCCGCCTCGACGATGCAGAACACCACGCCCCGACCAGTGGCCTCATTGCGACCCTCGGAACCGCCCAGGGAGAGCGGCTTGCCGGTCACCACGCCCGGGACGGTGTAGCCCGCGTGCATGGAGTAGGTGTCCATCATCCAGGCCATGATCTGGGGATTGGTGTTGACGTCCGGCGCGGGAATGTCGCGCTCCGGCCCGATCAGCACCGAGATCTCCGAGGTGAACCGGCGGGTCAGGCCCTCCAGCTCCCGCTTCGAGAGACGCTTGGGATCGACGATCACGCCGCCCTTGCCGCCACCGAACGGGATGCCCACCACGGCGCACTTCCAGGTCATCCACATGGCCAGGGCGCGAACCTCGTTCAGGGACACGTCCTGGTGGTAGCGGATGCCGCCCTTGGAGGGACCGCGGCCCAGGTTGTGCTGGATCCGGTAGCCCGTGAACATCCGGACCGTGCCGTCGTCCATCTTCACCGGGAAGTGGACGGTCAGCTCGCGCTGCGTCTGGCGCAGGATCACGCGCAGGGCCTGATCGAGGTGGAGCCGCTCCGCCGCGATATCGAACTGGTGCTGGGCGACCTGCCAGGAATCGACGCGGCGCGCGGCGTGCTCGGTTGTCATGGAACGGACGACCTCCGTGTCGGCTGGACCGCGGCGCGTGGGCGGCCGCGGCAGGGGGCCGCGACCCGCGCGGCCGTGGGGTGGCCGCGGCCGTCTGCAGGGACGTGGACCGCGTTCATTGGCGCCGAGTATATCCCCGGAGCCCGCACTACCAATGGGCCATCGGTACCGAATGACAACCTTGCCGCAACCGGGGCGCAACCCGGCGCAAGGCCGGGCGGAGGGGTCAGCTCCGGGCGTACAGGATGACGGCACCCACCGCGCCCGGGCCCAGATGCGGGCCGACCGAGGGCCCGATCAGCTCGATCGAGACCCGGTCGGGCGCGATCCCGCCCGGAATCCGTGCGACGAACTCGTCGCGGAACGCCTCGATCTCCGGGGAGACGGAGTGCAGGAAGACCACCTGCTCCATGGGGCGGTCGCACAACAGCTCCATGACCCGCTCGCGGGCCTTGCCCTTGGTGCGCACCTTCTCGACCGTCTCCACCAGGCCGTCGCGGATCTCGATGATCGGCTTGACGGAGAGCAGCGTCCCGATGGCGGCCTGGGCCCCGCTGATCCGGCCACCCTTCTTGAGGTACTCGAGCGTGTCCAGGACGACCATGACACGGATGTCCTCGATCCGGTCGCGGAGCGTCGCGACGATCTCGGCGGCGGATCGACCCTCGCCTGCGAGGCGCACCGCCATCTCGCACAGGATGCCCTCGGCCATGGAGGCCGCCATCGAGTCCACGATGTGGATCTCCCGATCGGGGAGCAGCCCGCGGGCGACGGCGGCGCTCTTGAGGGTGCCGGAGAGGGTGTGGGCGACGTGGATGGAGACGACGGCTTCCGCGCCATCGGCGAAGCAGCGCTCGTAGGCCGCCTTGAAATCCCCGGGGCTGCAGGCCGCGGTGGTGGGAAACGGCGCGTCGGGGGCCAGCATGCGGTCCCAGAACGCGGGCGTGGGCAGCTCGGTCCCGGCCTTGAAGCTGAGGGGGCCGAAGCTGACGATCAGGGGGACGACGACGATGCCCGCGGCGGCGGCTCGCTCGACGGACAGGTCCGACGCGGAGTCGGTGATGATCGCGATGCGGCTCACGACTTCGAACCCTCCAGTGTCCGGGGTGGGCTCCGGATGACCAGATCATACGGAGCGCCGCCGCCCCGGTGCTCGCGTTTTCAGATTCATGCGCCAGCCGGCCCGGGACCCGATACCCTTCGACCTCATGGACCGATCCCTCCGGGCCGTCATGCTCGGCACGTTCACCCTGCGGTTCAGCACTGGACTGACCGGCGCGATGCTCGTCTTCTACCTGCGCCGCCTCGACGAGATGGGCGGTCCGACGGTCGATGCCGTCCTTGTCGGGATCTATTCCGCGCTGTTCTACCTGGCGGAGCTGGGGCTTTCGCCCTTCTTCGGCATCCTGGGCGACCGGTTCGGCCACCATCGCCTGATGCTCTGGGGCCCGATCTTCGGTGGGGTGGCCGTGGTCCTGACTGGGCTCTCCACCAACACCGTGATCCTCGGCGCCACCCGCCTGCTGGAAGGCGCCTCAACCGCGGCGAGCGTGCCGGCGATCCTGGGCTACATCGCCATGGCCACGGCCGGCAACGAGGCACTGCGGGGCCGGGCTGCTGCCCGGTTCGAGGGTGCGACGCTGGCCGGACTCGGCGCCGGGTTCATCGTGGCGCCCAGCCTGTTCGACATCGTGGGGCCGGCGGCCTTCTTCATGAACGCGCTGATCTACGGCGCCTCCTTCGCCATCTACCGGCTGGGCGTCAAGGAGCCGCCGGAGGAGGCGCTCGAGCGGGCTCGACCGCACGTCACACTGGCCCGCTACGGGGAGTTGCTGCGGTCGTCGCACATCTGGCTCCTCGCGCCCACCTGGATCGCGATCAACGCCTCCATCGGGCTGTGGTTCAGCCAGTCCCTGTTCGCCTTTGCGAAGCGGAACCCCGAATTCCCGGAGCAGGTCCTGATGCGGGGCTTCTCGACGTTGGAGATCACGGGAGCGCTGGTCGTCATCGCGATCGTGTTCGCGGCCGGCCTCTTCTACTGGGGCGGCCGGTTCAAGCGGTTCCGCCGGACCACGATCATCCTGTACGGGATCCTGGGTGGCGGCGCAGCGGTGGCGGCAGGCCTCTTTGTCAACCACGGCGAGGCGCTGCCGGCCGGGGTTCCATGGCTCGCGGGAGTGGTGATCGCAGGGGGCCTGTTCGTCCTGGCCGGCGCGACACCCGCCGCGGTCGGCCTGCTGGCCGACGTCTCGGAACGGTTCCCGGCGGATCGTGGCGCGATCATGGGGCTGTACTCGGTCTTCCTCGCAATCGGCCAGATCAGCGGCAGCCTGCTGGGCGGCTACTTCGCGCAGTGGGCTGGCATCGATGGCCTGTTCAGCGGCACGCTCCTGCTCCTGGTCGTCGCCCTGGTGCCGCTGGCCCAGCTGCGACGCGAGGAGCACTACATCGGCGGGCCGGACACGACCGCACACCTTGGCCTCGACGATGGAGACGCCCCCCAGGGCTAGGGCCCGGGGTGGTCCCACCCGGCGTCGTGGCGCCCGGCCACGAACGCGCGAGGTCAGGGCGGGCGCCGGAATCGGCATGGCATACTCGTGACGCCGCGCGCAGCGCCACCAGCGCCCACCATGTGACCCGCATCCCGGAGCCCAGCCGTGTCGTCGAACGTCTCCCAGAGCTACCCCTACAGCAGCGAGACCGAGGCCGGGCGCGCCGCCCGTGTCGCCGATCTCATCGCGGCGCGACCGGGCCTGGACGCTACCCTGGCGGCCGAGACCAGCCCGCTGGACCACGCGGACCGGTCGTGGACCTGGAAGTGCCCCACGAAGGGCTGCGCGGGGCTCCTCCACGTGGCCGGCTACGCACGCGAGAATCACGCCCTCTTCGTCATCTGCGACGGGACGTGCGCGAAGACGTTCCTCCGCTGAGCGCGCCCGCGGGCGCGTCCGGGAGCACCGGCGCAGACCGGGCGGCGCTGACCGCGTCCCGTCGGCGGATGGCGGCCGACGGCGTCGGCATCGTGGCCTCGATCATCGGCTTCGGGCTGGTCTTTGGGCTTTCCGCCCGGCTGGCCGGCTACTCGCTCATCGAGGCATCGGCCATGAGCAGCATCCTGTTCGCGGGCGCATCCCAGTTCGCCGCCGTGGGTGCCGTGGCCAGCGGGGCGGGCTGGCCGGCGATCGTGCTCCTGACCCTGCTGTTGAATGCCCGGCACCTCCTCTACTCCGCCGTCCTGGCACCCTGGATGAGCGACCGCCCGCGGATCGAGCGCGCCCTGGCCGCCCACGTGCTGACCGACGAGGCATTCGCGCTCTCGATCGCCCACTTCCGGCGACTGGGCCGCAGCGACATGCCCGGCTACTTCGGCGCCGCGCTGCTCACCGTGTTCATCCCCTGGAACCTGGCAACGGCCGCCGGCTTCCTCATCGGCAGCGGCATCCCCGATCCAGCGCGGCTGGGACTTGACGTCGTCTTCCCGGTGACCATGGCCGGGCTGGCGGTTGGCCTGCTGGCGGGGCGCCAGGAGGTGGTGGCCGCGGTGGCGGGCGCGGGGATCGGCATCATGGCAGGGCTGGCGTGGGGAATCCCCGCGGGGATCATGGCAGGCGGCATCCTGGGGCCGCTCGTGGGCATGGCCGTGCCGTCCGGGCCGGCCCGGACGGCCGGTGAGCAGCCGTGAGCACGCAGCTGGTGGGCCTGGCAATCCTGATGGGCCTGGTCACCTACCCGTGGCGGGCGCTCCCGCTCCTCGCGCCCGGCATGCAGCGCCTGTCGCCGCTGGCCCAGACGTATCTGCGGCTTGTGGCGCCGGCGACGCTGGCCGCGCTCGCGGCAGCCAACATCGCGGTCGCAGTGGACGCCGGTGGCGCGCGGAGCCTGCACGTGGGGGTGGAATGGCTCTCCCTGGCCGCGTGCGTGGCGCTGGTCGCGTGGCGGCGCAACCTCTTTGCCGGACTGGTCGTGGCGGTGCTGATCGCGGCCGGCGGTCGGGCGATTGGGGCGTGATGTCGCGCGGTAGGATTCCGGGGCCTGCGGGCCACCCTCCCAGCCGCTCAATCGAGGTCGAGGTCGTCGTGTCCAGGTTCTCCGCCACATGATCCCGCCGCTCCGCCTCCACCGCCCACGCGCACTGCCCGAGGCCGTGGGCCTGCTGGCCGAGCTGGGCGACGAGGCGCGCATCCACGCCGGCGGGACGGAGCTGATCCTGATGCTGCGCGAAGGGTTCATCGGCGCGGCGGACCTGGTCGACATCAAGGGCATCGCCGAGTTGGGCGGCATCTCGTTGGACGAGCGCCCGGGGCTGCTCCGGCTTGGCGCGACCGCCCGCCACGACGAGCTCGCCAGCGATCCCCTCGTTCGCCGCCATCTCCCCGTCCTGGCGGACCTGGAGGCGCAGCTTGCCAACCAGCGGGTGCGCAACGCCGGCACCATCGGCGGCAACCTGGCCTTCGCCGAGCCGCACGCCGACCCGCCGGCGTTCCTGGTGGCGGCCGAGGCCGGGGTGCGCCTCGAGGGCCCGGAGGGCACGCGCTATGCCAACGTCGAGGGCTGGCTGGCGGGTGCGTTTGACGTCGACATCCGGGCGGGCGAGATCCTGTACGGCGTCTATGTCCAGCTGCCGGGGCCGCGGACGGCCTTTGGCTACCGCCGATTCAAGGCGCTGGAGCGGCCGTCCGCGACCGCGGCCGTCCGGCTCATCGTGGGTGACGACGGCCGAATCGAGTCCGCGCGGATCGTGCTGGGCTGCCTGGGCGGGGCGCCGCAGGTGATCCGGGGCGTTGATGACCTCCTGGCCGGGCTGGCACTGGACGCCCTGGACGGGGTTGCCGGCGACATCGCCGTCGCCGTGGCCAGCGAAGCGGACACGATCACGGATCCGCACGGGCCGGAGGACTACAAGCGCCACATGGCCGGCGTGCTGGCGGTCCGGGCGCTCCGGGATGCGGCAGCGCAGCTCAACCAGGCGGAGACTCCGGCATGAGCGAGCACGACCTCCCGTTCGAGGCCACGGTCAACGGCCTCGCGGTCAGCCTGGAGATCCCGGCGGGCCGGACCCTGGCCGAGCTGGTCCGCGACGACCTGGGACTGACCGGCACCAAGGTCTCCTGTGCGATGGGGATCTGCGGGGCCTGCACGGTCCTGGTCGACGGCCGCTCGGTCTCCGCCTGCACCACCCTGGCGGCCGACGCCGAGGGGACGACGATCACCACCGTGGAGGGCCTGGCCGGGCCGGACGGGACGCTCTCCGCGCTCCAGGCGGCGTTCATCCGCCACGGGGCGCTCCAGTGTGGGTACTGCACGCCGGGCTTCCTGGCCGCCGCCACCGAGCTGCTGGCGCGAACCCCGGCGCCGGACGAAGCACAGGTCAAGGCCGCGCTGGAAGGCAACATCTGCCGGTGCACCGGCTACCGGCCCATCGTCGCGGCGGTGCTCGACGCGGCCAAGGCCGGCGCGGCCGGCGGGCCGGCCGGAGCCACCGCGAAGGCCCAGCATGCCCCGGATGACCACGGCGGGCCCACGCCGGGCTTCACCGTCATCGGATCCGCGGTTCCCCGGGTGGATGCCCGGGTCAAGGTCACCGGGGCCGCCGCCTTCGTCGGCGACCTCGCCGTGGCGGGGCTGCTCCACGGGGCCGTGGTCCGTTCGGACGTGCCGCACGGCCGAATCGTGGCGATTGATGCCGCCGAGGCGCTGGCCGTGTCGGGCGTCCTCCGCGTCGTCACCTTCGCCGACCTCAAGTCCGGGCTGAAGGGCACCCACTACGGTCCGGTGGTCCGCGACTGCCCGCTCCTCGCCGACGGCGTGGTCCGCTACGAGGGCGAGCCGATCGCCGTGGTCGTCGCCCGCGATGCCGGGACCGCCCGGCGGGCGGCTCGCCTGGTCCGCGTGGACATCGAGGACCTGCCCCGGATCGTGGACGTGGTGGGCGCCATGGGCGACGACGCGCCCCGCGTCCACGCCGGTGACGGCGCCGCCACCGCCGCCAAGGGCGAGTTCGGCGGCGCCTGGGCCGACGGCTGGGAGCCAGCGCGCAACATCGCCGGCCAGTACCACGACGCCCGCGGCGACGTGGATGCCGCACTGGCCGCCGCCGACCGGGTCTTCGAGGGCGTCTACACCGTCCCCAGCATCACCCACGCCTCGATCGAGAACCAGGTCGCCACCGCAATCCCCTCCCCCGGCGGCATCACGGTCCATGGGTCCAACCAGTACCCGTACCTCATGTCCAAGCTGGTGGGCGACCTGGTGGGCCTGCCCGAATCGGCGGTCCGGATCGTCATCCCGTTTGTCGGCGGCTCGTTCGGCGGCAAGGAGTACGCCAGCGTCCTGCCGCTGTGCGCGGGCATCGCCTGGGTCATGGGCCGGCCCGTGCGCCTGGAGTACAGCCAGGAAGAGTCGTTCCGGAGCGCGGTCCGCCACGCGGCCACGATGCGCTTCACGACCGGGGTCACCCACGACGGGATCATCACGGCCCGCAAGATCGACATCCTGTTCGACACTGGCGCGTACGCGGACCAGGGTCCCCGCGTGGTTCGCCAGGCCGGCTACCGCGCCCCCGGGCCGTACCGGATCCCCAACCTGCAAGTTGATGCGCTGGCGGTCTACACCAACAAGATCCCGGCCGGGGCGTACCGCGGCTTTGGCGCCAGCCAGCCCATCTTCGCCTGCGAACGACACATGGACGAGATCGCCGCGGGCCTGGGCCTGGACCCGGTCGCGTTCCGGGAGCGGAACCTGCTGGGCCTGGGCGACGACTTCGTGGTGGGCGACCTGCCCCTGGACTGCGACCTGCCGGAGCAGCTCCGGATCGCGCGGGAGGAGATGGCGCGGCCACTCCCCGTGGCGCCCGGCGACACCCGGCTCCGCGGGGCCGGGTATGCGATCGGTCTCAAGAACACGGCGAGCGGCAACCTGCCGTCCACGGCCATCGCGCGGCTCCACGCCGACGGCTCCGCGACGGTCCTCGCCAGCTCCGTGGAGATCGGGCAGGGCACGCTGACGATGATCGCCATGGTGGTCGCCGAGACCCTGGGGATCGCGGCCGAGCGAGTGCGGGTGACCACGCCGGACACGGCCGTCACGCCGTTCGACCAGCGGACCTCGTCCAGCCGCTCCACGGTCCACCTGGGCGTCGCGGCCCAGCGGGCGGCCCAGGACGCGGCCTCGCGGGCCATCGCAGCGGCCGCGCGGCTCCTGGGCGTGGAGCCCGAAACGCTCCGCCTGGCCGGCGGGGCGATCACGGGAGCACCGAAGCCCATGTCAATCGGGGCTCTGCTCAAGGCGCCCGGCGCCGGCTTTGGCGGCGAGATCATCGGCGTCGGCGACTTTGTCCCCGAGAGCCCGGAGGCGCCCACCAACTTCGGCATGCGCGCCGGCTACTGGGAAGGTTCGGTGGGGGCGGCGCTGGTCGCGGTGGATGCCGAGACCGGTGAGGTGGAGGTCCTGCGCTACGTCACCGTCTCGGACGTGGGTCGGATCATCAACCCGCTCACGGCCCACGGCCAGGAGGAGGGTGGCGCGGTGATGGCCTTCGGCCACGCGCTGTTCGAAGACAGCCAGTTCGAGGACGGGGCGTTCCTGAACCCATCGCTGGTGGACTACCGCGTGCCGCGGACCACGGACGTGCCGTCGGACTTCACCGTGCGCGCCCTGGAGCGGGGCGACGGGCCAGGGCCGTTCGGGGCCAAGGGGCTGGGCGAGAGCTCGATCATCACGGTCGCCCCGGCCATCGCCAACGCCGTGGCCGCCGCCACCGGCGCCTCGTTCCGCGACCTGCCGCTCAACGCCTGGACGGTCTGGCGGGCGATGCGGGAGCGTGAGCAGGCCTGAGGACGTGGGCGCCCACAGCCTCCCGCTCCGCGCCACGGTCAACGGGGTCGAGACCAGCCTGGAGATCCCGGCCGGGCTGACGCTCGCCGAGCTGGTCCGCGAGCGGCTGGGCCTGACCGGCACCAAGGTCTCCTGCGCGATGGGGATCTGCGGGGCGTGCACGGTGCTGGTGAACGGTCGCTCGGTCTCTGCCTGCACCACCCTGGCAGCCGATGCCGACGGGGCGGCCATCACGACGGTGGAGGGTCTGGCCGGACCGGACGGGACGCTGTCGGCGCTGCAGGCCGCGTTTATCCGCCACGGGGCGCTCCAGTGCGGCTACTGCACGCCGGGCTTCCTGGCAGCGGCCACCGAGCTGCTGGAGCGCAACCCCTCGCCCGACGAGCCGGCGGTCAAGGCGGCGCTCGAGGGCAACATCTGCCGGTGCACCGGCTACCGGCCCATCGTGGCGGCGGTGCTCGACGCCGCCGCCGGCGAGCCGCGAGCCGACCTTGGATCGCCAGCCGACCACGGGACGGCCGGGGTCAGCGCGGCCCACCCGCCCGGGCACGGGGCGAGCCCTGCCGCCCACCACGCCGGGCCCACGCCGGGCTTCAGCGTCATTGGCTCCCCCGTCCCCCGGGTGGATGCCCGGGTCAAGGTGACGGGGGCAGCGCACTACACCGCGGACCTGTCCGTCCCGGGCGCGCTCCACGGCGCCATCGTGGGATCACCGGTCCCGCACGGCCGCATCCTGGCGATCGACCCATCGACGGCGCTGGCACATCCGGGCGTGCGGGCCGTGCTCACGATCGACGACCTTCGCCCACGGTTGGCCGCCGTCCGATTCGGCCCCAACGTCCGCGACCTCCCGCTGCTGGCCGATGGCGTCGCGCGCTACGAGGGCGAGCCAGTGGCGCTCGTGCTGGCGGACTCGCGCGGTGCGGCGCGCCGGGCGGCCCGCCTGGTCCGCGTGGAGATCGAGGACCTGCCGCGCGTCCTGGATGTCGACGAGGCGATGAGCGAGGCACCGCCCGCCCGCCTCCACGCCGACGAGCCCGCTCTCCGGGACGCCGCGGCGACGGCCGTCGGCTGGGAGCCCGCGCGGAACATCGCCGGCCAGTACCACGATGCCCGCGGCGACGTGGAGGCCGCTCTGGCCTCCGCCGACCGAGTCTTCGAGGGCGAGTACCGGGTCCCCACCGTGCAGCACGTGGCCCTGGAGAACCACGCCGTGCTCGCGGTGCCCGGGGCCGACGGGATCACGATCCATGCCGCCAACCAGTATCCCTACCTCATGTCACGGCTGGTGGGTGATCTCCTGGGCCTCCCGGAGTCGGCGATCCGCATCGTCATCCCCCACGTCGGCGGCGCATTCGGCGGGAAGGAGTACGCGGCCCTGACGCCGCTCGCGGCCGCGGCCGCGTGGGTGGCTCGCCGGCCCGTCCGCCTCGAGCTCTCGCAGGAGGAGTCCGCGAGGGCGGTGGTCCGCCACGGGGCGGTGATGCGCTTCACGACCGGCGTGACGAACGACGGCCGGATCCTGGCCCGGAAGGTGGAGCTCCGCTATGACACCGGGGCGTACGCCGACCAGGGGCCACGCGTGGTCCGCCTGGCCGGCTACCGCGCCCCCGGGCCGTACCGGATCCCCAGCCTGCAGGTGGATGCCTACGCGCTGTACACCAACAAGCCGTCCGCGGGCGCCTACCGCGGGTTCGGAGCCAACCAGCCGGTGTACGCCTGCGAGCGGCACATGGACGAGATCGCGGCGGGCCTGGGCATGGACCCGGTCGCCTTCCGGATGAAGAACCTGCTGGGCCTGGGCGACGACTTCGTGGTGGGCGACCTGCCCCTGGATTGCGACCTCCCAGAGCAGCTGCGGCTGGCGGCAACGGCGATTGGGGACGAACCCTCCGGGGACGACGGGCGCCTCCGAGGGACCGGCTTCGCCCTGGGCGTGATGAACACGGCGAGCGGGTTCCTGCCGTCCAGCGCCATCGTCCGGCTCCACGCCGACGGGAGCGCCACCGTGCTGGCGAGCTCGGTGGAGATGGGCCAGGGCGTGGCCACGACCCTGGCGATGATCGCGGCCGAGACGCTCGGCATCGCGCCGGACGCCGTCCGGATCGTCAGCCCGGACACCGCTGCCACACCCTTCGATCAGCGGACCGCGGCGAGCCGCTCGACGATCCACATGGGCACGGCCGTGCTGCGCGCGGCGGAGGACGCCGCAGCCAGGGCGGTCGCGGCCGCGTCCCGGGTCCTCGGCGTGCCCCAGGAGGGGCTGTGCCTGCGGGGCGGCCGAATCGAGGGCGGCCCGAGGGGCCTGACGCTGGGCGCACTGATCAAGGCACCCGGTTCGGGCTTCGGCGGCGAGATCGTCGGCGTGGGCCACTTCATGCCCGCGCAGCCGGACGCGCCCACCACGCTGGGGGCCCGGGCGTCGTTCTGGGAGGCGTCGGTGGGCGCCGCCAGCGTGGCCGTCGACCCGGTGACCGGCGAGGTCGAGGTGGAGCGGTTTGTCACCGTCTCGGACGTGGGACGCATCATCAACCCGCTCACCGCCCACGGCCAGGAAGAGGGTGGCGCGCTGATGGCGTTCGGCCACGCGTTGTTCGAGGCGTCCGTGTTCGAGGACGGCGCGTTCCTGAACCCGACCATGCTGGACTACCGCGTGCCGCGGGTCAGCGACATGGCCGGCGAGTTCGTGGGCCGCTACCTGGAGCGCGGCGACGGGCCCGGCCCGTTCGGCGCCAAGGGCATGGGCGAGACATCGATCATCACGGTCGCCCCGGCCATCGCGAACGCCATCGCGGCTGCGACCGGCCTCCAGCTCCGCTCCCTGCCGATGTCGGCGGCGGAGATCTGGCGGGGGCTCGCTGTCAGTCCTCCGCCAGGACGATGACCCGGTCGTCCGCCTCGAACGTCACCATGGCGTCCTTCCGGGGGTTGAGGCGCACCCCGTACGCCACGTCCGACTCCTCGTGCTGGGCGGCGATCCGGTAGCCGATGGCCGTCTCACCGCGCCGACGCGCCGCCTCCACGACCGCCGCGTACGGGACAGGCCGATCCGTGACGACGTAGTCTGCCGCGGGCTTCAGGTAGATCTCCGAGCCCTCCGGGTCGAGGATGTCCGCGAAGACGGCATTGAGATGCTTGTTCTCCGAGACCTGGGCGATCATCAGGCTGGTGAGGCGATCACTGACGATGAAGTCGTCGGCGCGGGCGACCTCGGCCAACGCCCGATCACGAAGGTCGAGCATCTCGCTGACGATCGAGAAGTCCCGCCCCAGGCGCGATGCGATGTCGCGCAGGTGGAGGAGCGTGATCAGCGTGCGGGCGTCGGCGCGCGACACGTCGAGGTGGTCCGACTCGCACAGGACCACGATGTGATCGAAGACCTCGACGCCCAGTGCATCCAGGACGGACCGATCGGCCGAATCGGCGGTCCGGACCTCCAGCCCCTGGCGCACCAGCAGCGCGCCGAGCCCGGCCAGCCCCGCGTCATCGGCCGCGGCGGGCGCAACCACGGTCACCGTGCTACCGGCAGGCGCGTAGCGGTCGAGCTCCCGCACCAGGGCCGGCGCCCGGCGGTTCCAGCCCAGGATCAGCGTTCGCTCCGGCCGTTCGGCGCGCGGCACGGGCATCGCCAGGAGTGCCTCGTCCACGGCATTCACCGTGGACGCCCCCCGGGTGATGCGGTCGTCGTCCGCTGCGATGACGACCAGCCGGTCGCCGGGCCCGATGACGGTGTCGGCGGGCGGATTGAGCCGGGGGCCACCTCCCGGCACCAGGAGCCCGATCGGCGATGCATCCACGAACGCCGTGATCACGTCGCCATAGCTCCGGCCCTGGAAGTCGTCGGCGCTCGTCATGTAGATCTCGTCACCGCTGAAGTCCAGCAGTTCCTGGTAGACGATGGAGAGGCCCGACTGACGACAGGTCTGGGCCGCGATGCGGGCGATCACGTCCCCGGCGAGGATCAGCTCCACCTCGTCCCGGCCCACCATCTGCGCAACCCGCAGGTTCGCCCGATCCTGGAGCTCGGCGACGATGTGGTACGGCGCGACGCGGCGCCGCTCCCCGTGCGGCGGCGCCCCGTCCGGAGGCGCCCTCCCCGACCCGGTCCCGCCCCAGCAGCTCGAGGCACCAGAGGAACGCAGCCAGGGTCTTGCCGCTCCCGGTGGGCGCGTGGATCAGCGTGTGCCGCCCGGCCGCGATGGCCGCCCAGCCGCCCACCTGCGCCGGCGTTGGGGCGCTGAAGCTGGCCTCGAACCAGGCCCGAACGGGTGCGGAGAAGGCCGCGAGCGGGTCGATCCCCGGCGTCGCGGCGGGCTGGTCGGGTGCGGCGGGACGCCGCGATCGAGTGGTGGCCACGGGAACCCGAGTAGAGGCAGCCGCCCGAAATCGATCAGGCGTTCGACCGCCTCACGGCCAGAGCCGGGCCGGCAGATGGTGCGGCCAGGCCCGATTGAAGACGAGCCAGGCCATGAGAGGGGGAACAGGAACGCCGCCGGGCCCGACGGCGAGGATGGGAGCAACCGCGCCCGGGGGAACGGGCGCGGTTGCGGGTGTAGTGGGCTGGCGTCAGCCCCCGGGGCGGAGCGTCCCGCTGAAGACCTGCCAGGCCAGGAGCGACTTGGCCAACAGGCTCATGACCATGTAGGTCTTCTCGCCTGCCAGGTAGTCCTTCCAGCGTCCGACCTGCTTGAACTGGAGCACCATCGTGATCGCGAAGACGTTGAACGTGAGGAACAGGGTCCCGATGATCACGTACACGAAGGCCGGGATCTGGGCGTTGGCCGGCAGGCCCTCCTGGAACCCGTAGGCCAGAAGGATCGAGAAGATCCCCAGCCACGGCATGATCCCGGCAACGCAGCCGAAGATGTAGTGCTTCCAGTCCGGATGGTCACGCCGGCCCTCGTTGGCCGCTTCCATGCTCCAGCCAAACAGGTTCATGGCCACGTTGCAGCCGGCGATCGCCACGAGGGCCGGGAAGTCCCGGATGGACGAGATGTAGGCGATGGCGACGATCATCACCGTGCTGCTGAGGCTGTACTCGACCCAGCGCAGCGGGTTCATGCCGCGCGCCAGCCAGGACTCATAACGGGCCTGGAGCGGCCAGCCGGCCGCGTAATGGGCAATCGCGCTCATGGCCAGGAACGAGGCGATCAGCCAGGCGAGCGGCATGGAGAAGAGCTGGACCTGCGTCTGCTCGATGCCCTTGAATGCGCCGTTCTCGATGATCGGCTTGATCGTGGGAACGTACGGCGCGAACGTCGCGGCCGTCGTGGAGATGGCCATCATCGCGGCGAACTGGATGCCATGGAGGAAGACGAGCGTCCGGTTCCAGCGAGCCAGCGAGGCGGCCCGCGCGGCGGGGATGGCGGCCGGGGCGCCGATTGGCAGTCCGGCTGGGCCGGTTGGGGTGGGGGTGGGGGTGGCCGTGGTCATGCGGGTTTCCTCGGTTTCCTTTCGGACGTGCTCGCGTCGTGTGGTCTATGTACAGGGTCTGTCAAGACTATACGAGGGCCCGCGGTCGACTGTCAACCGTTCCTTGTGCTAGGCTTCACAAACGATGTACACGATCAAGCAGGCCGCGGCCCGCAGCGGCGTCGGGATCTCGCTCCTCCGCGCGTGGGAGCGTCGCTACGGCGTCGTTCATCCCGTGCGCACCGCCGGCGGCTACCGCCTGTACGACGAGGACGCGATCGCCCGCCTCCGTGCGATGCGCCGGCTGGTCGATTCGGGCTGGAGCGCCTCCCAGGCGGCGGCCGCCGTGATCGACGAGACCGCATACCGGGCCGTGGCGGGCGTGGCGCCGTTGACGACCGAGGAGCTGACCGTCCCGCCGGATGTCCGAGGCTTGCCGCCTGAGACCGCGGCGAGCGTGGGCGCGTTCGTCCTGGCTGCCACCCGGTTCGATGCTGCTGGCCTGGAGGATGCTCTCGACGCGATGTTCGCCCACGGCTCGGTCGACATGGTCCTGGACGTCCACCTGATGCCTGCCGTCCGCGCCCTCGGCGATGCGTGGGCCACCGGCCGCCTCGACATTGCGGAGGAGCACCTCGCCAGCGCGGCTGTGATGCGGCGCCTCGGCGCCCTGTACGACCTGGCCGGCGCACCGGGGGCCGGTCCGCGCGTCCTGGTGGGGCTCCCGCCTGGCGGGCGTCACGAGATCGGGCCGCTGGCCTTCGCCGTGGTGCTCCGCCGGCGCGGCATTGACGTCCTGTACCTGGGCGCCGAGGTCCCCGTGGAGTCGTGGGTCGAGGCGGTCGTCCGGAGTGGGGCCGCGGCCGCGGTGATCGGGGTGCAGCGCGTGACCGACGTCGCCCGGGCCCGCGAGGCGGCCACGGCGATCATGACGGCGAGCCCCGGCCTGCCCGTGAGCTTCGGCGGGGGTGCGGCGGGCCAGGCCGGGATCGGCCTGGACGTTGTGGAGCTCCCCGAGCGCCTGACCGAGGCAGCGACCCAGATCGCCCGCAGGCTCGCCCCGCGCGACTGACATCCCGCCGGGCCAATTGGCCGGGGCCGGCAGGCCGATCTGGCCGGTCGTCGTGTGCCGGTCGGCCCCGATGACCGGCCGGCCCGGGCCAATTGGCCCGGGCCGGCCGGGCCCAATGGCCCGGGCCCAGGCGCTGCGGCGTCCCGCAAAAGGGGGCCGATGTGGCACGTATCGTGCGTTCGCACCAAGCCGATACTGTGGTCAACGGCAGCCGATCCGGGGGTCGTCCAGAACCGGAAGGCGCTGACCGTCCTGGAAGGGAAGCGAGATCATGAAGACCCTGCGCGGGTTGATTGTCCCGATCGCGGCACTGGCCGCGATCATCCTCGTCTACATGGAGAACCCGTGGGTTCGGCCGGAGCAGGTCAGCCAGACGCTCCGCACCGCCACCACCCTGGCGTTCTGGGCCGTCTCGATCCTGCTCCTGGTGCTGCTCTTCTCCGATCGTCGGCAGCCCGAGGCGGACGTCATCGAGGTCGAGGGCCCGGCCTTCACGCGGTACCTGTTCAGCAACACGCGGGCCGGCATGTTCTGGCTCCCGATCCGCATCTTCGTCGGCTTCGAATGGCTGACCGCCGGCGTGCACAAGCTCTTCCCCGACGGCAAGGCGGTCGGCGCCGGCTGGCTGGACGGCGGGAACTCGCTCCTCGGCTTCTGGACCAACGCGGTCAAGATCCCCGAGGCCGCCGGGGCCAAGCCGCCCATCTCCTTCGAGTGGTACCGCAGCATCCTCCAGGTGATGATCGACAACCACGCGCAGAGCTGGTTCGCCTACCTGGTGGTCTTCGGCGAGGTCGCGATCGGGCTGGGCCTCCTGTTCGGAGTGCTTGTAGGCATCGCCTCCTTCTTCGGAGCCACGCTCAACATGAGCTTCCTCCTTGCCGGCACCGCCTCCACCAACCCGATCATGTTCGCCCTCGGGATCGGCCTGATCCTGGCCTGGCGGGTCGCCGGCTGGTACGGGCTGGATCGCTACCTCCTCCCGCTGCTCGGCACCCCGTGGACGCGGCGGGTCACGAGCCGCCCCGCGGCAGCCCCTTCAAGGGCGTGACCGTCAACTAACCCGGGGGGCGCAGTCCCCCACCCTCCGGGTGGAGCGCTCCACCGCTCCGCCGCCGCTCGGGCCCGTCGCCCGACCGGCGGCGGACCTGTATCCGGCGCGGTCAGGCACGGCGATGCGCCAGCAGCGCCCGGGGATCACGCAGGCCGACCCTGCCCGGCGCACGCACCACCTCGAACCCGGCGGCGACCAGGATCGAACGGGCCGCGGCCGCACCCGCGTCGCGCGCCAGGGGCTCGAATGGATCACGCTCGGCGGCGGTCACCAGCATCTCGATCCCCCGCCGCGGTCGTCCATCCTGGTCATCGGACCTGGCCGCCTCGTTGATATGGGCCGTGAAGAGCGCACGGCCGAGACCGACCCGGCGGCAAGGGGCGGCGACGCCCATGGCCAGCAGGCGGCGCACCCCGTCCGCGCCATCGATCACCGAGATGGCGAGCCCCACGATCAGATCCTCGACAACGGCGGCGGTGACCAGGATCCGGTCCCCCGACGCGAGTGCGGCGGCCACCAGTCGGTGCCCGTCACCGGGATCCGCCGGGCCGGCAACACCACGAACCAGCCGGAGGCGGTCCCAGCGCTGCGCATCCACGGCAGCCAACACCTGGGGCATCCCCTCGCCCGGGGCGGGGATCGACCGGCGGAACCGCGCGTCACCCGGGAGGGGGCCACTCGAGTCGAGCGTTGTCCACCAGCCCGCATCGACCGCCTGCCGGATCAGGGCGGGCACCACCAGGGACCGGACAAGGCCGGCCGTTTCCGCCGTCCGGTCCTGGCCCGGTGGATCTCCCTCGGTCGTGCCCGGCGTCTCATCGTCGTCCAGGCGGCCTGGTGGCGGGCCCTGGCCGTGGCGGGCGGCCTCGCCGGCCCAGCGCTCGCGCCATGCCGCCGGAATGGCCTGGGGGACGGGCCGGTGCGCCGCCGCCAGCCAGACGAGCGACCAGGCCCGCGGGACAACCCGGTACACGTCGTAGCCGCCGCCGCCCGTCGCCAGCCAGCGGCCGCCCGCGTGCCGGTGCGCGACGGCGTCGGTGAGCCGCGCGGCCGCGCCCATGGCCGTGGTCGTCACCCGCAGATGCGCAAGGGGATCCAGGACGTGCGAGTCGGAGCCGTGTTGCGAGACGATGAGATCAGGCCCGAACGCGGCCGCGATCTCCGGGACCAGCCGCTCCACGGCGGCCAGCCACGGACCGGCGCCCGTGCCGGCGAAGAGCGGCAGATTGACCGCCGTCCCCACGGCGGGCCCCTCGTCGCCCAGCGCCACGCCGCCGGTGCCGGGGAAGAGCGTTCGGCCGGATTCGTGCAGCGAGAAGGTGAGAACCCCCGGATCGGCGCGATAGATGGCCTCCACGCCATCGCCGTGGTGGACGTCGAAGTCCAGGTAGAGGACCCGCAGGCCGGCCGCACGGGCCCGGGCGATCGCCACGGCCAGGTCGCTGTAGACGCAGAAGCCGGCGGCCCTGCCCGGCATCGCGTGGTGGAGGCCGCCGCCGGGATGGAAGGCGTGCTCGATATCGCCGCGGAGGATCGCCTCGGTCGCACGGAGTGAACCACCGGCGACGGCAGCTGCGGCCCCGTGCATGCCCACAAAGGCCGGGACGTCAGCGGTCCCGATCCCGAACGCCTCGCCGACCGGGTTCACCGAGAACCGGCGCACCGCCTCGAGGTAGGCCTGCGTGTGGACGGAGGCCAGCTCCATGTCGGTGGCAGGCTCGGGCTGGAGGCCCGGCTGCGCCCCGAGCTCACGGAGCAGGTCGATCCCGGGTCCGAACCGGCGCGGCGTGAACGGATGCGACGGCCCGAAATCGTACGTGGCGGAGCGAGGACCGAAGACGAGCAGGGGGCCATCCGACGACGACATGGCGGCACAATAGCGCGCCTGCCGGACGTGCGGCCGCCGGGGCGGACGCCGCACGCGGCCGCGGCCCGGAGTCGGGTACCATCGCCGCGTGCAGGACACCGCCGTGGTTCTCATCGTCATCCTGATCGTCGCCATCGTGTGGCGCGGCCCAAAGACGCTGCCGCAGCTGGGCGCCATGCTGGGCCGGAGCGTCAACAAGGCCCGCCGGCAGGTGGATGAGGCCAGGGCCGGCCACGACAGCGGCGACAAGCCCGCCTGATCCGGTTCATCCGGCGTCGGGTCTGGCCCCCATCCCCATCGTGCCCCCACACGCTCCGCCCGATCTCGCCGCCCTGACGCATCGGCCTGGTCCCGGGCCCCACCTGGCCACCACGCTGGTCGATGGCCGACGTGTTTCCACCCTCGCTGATCTGCCGCCGCTCCCCGACCGCCTGCTGTTCGTCGGCCTGAACCCCTCTCCGGTCAGCGTGGACGCCGGCCACTACCACCAGGGTCGCCTGGGTCGCCAATTCTGGCGACGGCTGATGGACGCGGAGATCCTCCCGGCCGACACGCCCCTGGAGACCGCCGACGACGCGCTGGTTGCCGCTGGCCACGGCATCACCGACCTGATCAAGGACCCCACCCCGCGGGACGTTGCGACCGACGCCCAGCTGACCGCCGGCGTGGGTCCGCTCTGGCAGAAGGTCGCCATCTGGCGGCCCGCGGCGGTGGTCTTCGTCTACAAGCGCGCGGCGCAGGTCCTCGCGCGGCGGCCCATCCCCGAACGGTGGGGCATGCTGGCCGGCGTGGCCCTTGCCGGCCGGCCCTGCCTCCTGATGCCCGGTCCCTACCGCCCGGCCGCAGAGGTCCGCGAAGCGATCGAGTTCTTTCGGAGCCTGGGCGTCATCCTGCCAGAGGTTCGGGTAGCCGTCCTCGTGACCGCCCAGCAACCCCTGACCCCGCACGGGTCCGTTCGGCTCATGGTCCGGGCGGGACCTGGAGGCCCAGGTGAGCGCGGTCCGGTCGCCAGGTGAGCGCGGTCCGGCAGCCTAGGCGGGCGCGACGCCCTCGGCCAGCAGCGCGGCCAGCGCATCCGGCGTGGTGACCGGCAGACGACAGCTGGAGCCCCGGCACAGGTAGGCCGTGGGGGTGTCCCCGCTTGCGCTCCGACCGTGGAGGATGGGGATCGCGCTCTGGTCCGGCGCAGCGGAGGCCGCGAGGACCTGGTTGGGGCGGAAGCCCCGGGCCGGCGCCAGCAGTCCGCGCGTCGCCGGCGCGCCGGGATCCCCGGCCACGACCACCTCGTCGATCCCCGACATCGCCATGTCCAGGGCGGAGAGCCACGCCGCAAAGGCCGTGGGGTAGCGACCCAGGAAGCCGCCCAGCGTCGCGATGGCCCCCAGGGCCGCCTCGCCATAGCGCCCCTCGCCGGTCCACGCCCAGACGCGGAGCAGCACCCGGGCGGCCATCGCCCCGCCAGACGGGAGCGCGTTGTCCTGGGAATCCCTGGGGCGGGCCACCAGTGTCTCGTGGTCGTCGGGGGTGTCGAAGAAGCCGCCCGCCGGGTCGGCGAAGCGCGCCAGGACCTGGTCCGCAAGGGAACGTGCGGTCACGAACCAGCGCTCGTCGAAGGTGGCCTCGTACAGCGTGAGGAGCCCATCCGCCAGGTCCGCGTAGTCCTCGAGCACCGCGGCGCCGGCGGCGCGGCCGTCCTTCCAGGATCGCCGAAGGTGTCCACGGTCGTCCAGGAGCCCACCCGTCACCACCTGGGCGGCCCGGACCGCGGCAACCAGGTAGGCCTCCGCCCGCTCCGCGATCCGCGGATCGCCATCTCCCTCCAGGAGCCGGGCGGCGGCGGCCAGCGCCCCGATCGCCAGCCCGTTCCAGGCCGCCAGCACCTTGTCGTCCCGGGCCGGTTGGGGACGCTCGGCACGAGTCGCCAGCAGGCGCCTCCGGCTGGCCGCCAGGGTGGCGTCGATGGCGTCGACGTCGAGCCCGAATGCCTGGGCGAGCTCGGGGGTGGCCCGCACCCGCCGCAGGATGGTCCGGCCCTCCCAGTTGCCGCCCTCAGACACGTCATACGCCGCGGCGAAGACCTCGAAGGCGGCCGGGCCACGCCCGGCTTCAGGCTCGCCCGCCGCGAGCGCCCCGCGCACCTCGGCTGCCGACCAGGTGAATGTTGCCCCCTCTTCGCCATCCGTGTCCGCATCCTGGCTGGCCGCGAAGCCGCCTTCGGCGGTGGTCAGCTCGCGAAGGATGTAGTCGAGGGTGCCAATGGCGACGTCGCGATCCGCGACGCTCCCGGTGAGCGCCCAGGCGTGGAGGTAGACGCGCGCCAGTTGGGCGTTGTCGTAGAGCATCTGCTCGAAATGCGGGACCAGCCAGACGTCGTCCGTGGAGTAGCGGTGAAAGCCGCCGCCCAGCTGATCGTGCATCCCGCCGGCCGCCATCCGGTCGAGTGTCAGGCGGACCATGGGCAGGGCCCGCGCGTCACCATCGGCGGCGCGCCGCAGGAGCAGCTCCAGCACCATGGGCTGCGGGAACTTGGGCGATCGGCCCCAGCCGGCGTTGCGCTGGTCAAAGCCCGTCTGCAGCGTGGTGATTGCCTCGTCGACAGCCGCCTCGGACGGGAGGTCGCTCTGTGTCGGCGGCTTGCTGGCCTCCACCAGGCCCTGGACCAGCCGGGAGCCGGCCTGGTCCACCTCGGCACGCTGGTCGTGCCAGGCGTGCAGGACTGCCTGGAGGATCTGGCCAAACGCCGGCAACCCATTGCGCGGCTCGGGCGGAAAGTACGTTCCGCCATAGAAGGGCTTGCCGTCGGGCGTGAGGAAAACGGACATGGGCCAGCCGCCGCTCCCGGTCATGGCCTGGACCGCGGTCATGTAGACCTGGTCCAGGTCGGGCCGCTCCTCGCGGTCCACCTTGATGGAGACGAAGTTCTCGTTCAGGACGCGGGCGATGGCGTCGTTCTCGAACGACTCGCGCTCCATCACGTGGCACCAGTGGCACGCGGCGTAGCCGATCGAGAGGAAGATGGGCCGATCCAGGAGCTGGGCCTGGGTGAGCGCCAGCGGGCCCCATGGCTGCCAGTCCACGGGATTGTGGGCGTGCTGGAGGAGATAGGGCGACGTCTCGCCCGCGAGTCGATTGGGCATTGGGGCGATGGTACCCGGCTTGCCCCCGGGACGCCGCGAGAGCCGGGCGGGCCCGAAGCCGGGCGGGCCCGGAGCTGGGCATGGCCGAAGCTGGGCGGGCCCGGAGCTGGGCGAGCCCAGCCGGGGTAGGCTTGGGCCGTGATCGATCGCACGGTCCCCGGATTCCTGCCGAGCACGCATGGGCTCCGCTTCGCCAACCGCTGGCCGGCAACTCCCGCCGTCTGGCTGGGCGTCGGCTACGTCCACCTCGGGATCGGGAACGCGGCCGACGGGCTGTGCGGCGGGATGTGCTTCGTGGTCCGGGACCGCTGGGAGGCAGGGCTCCCGGCGCCCGAGGCCGCCGCTCCCCCGCCCGCCGGAACGCCGCTGTTCGGGGAGATCGTCCGGCGCCAGGTGGATTCGTTCGATGGCCTGGTCCGGCTCCCGCTCCGCTTCTGGACGATGACGGCGCTCCACCCGGCGCGCCCCAACGGGTGGTCGCGACTGACGGGCCTGGGCTCGCGCGGAGCCGCCACCGTCCGCCGGGAGTGGCCGCGGATCCGCGCGGGGATCGATGTCGGGCAGCTGCCACAGGTCGGCCTGGTGCGGGTGGCGGGGCCGAATCCGCTGACGCTGGGCCGCCACCACCAGGTGCTGGCGTGGGGCTACCGCCTGGACGCGGCTGCCGGGACCCTGGCCATCCGGATCTACGACCCAAACTGGCCGGGCCGCGACGATGTGGAGCTGCTGGTCGGCCTGCGCCACGACGCCAGCGGCCGACGGGCCGTCACCACGGCGCAGTCCACCGGGGAGCCGCTCCTGGCCTTGTTCGAGGCGCCCTACTCGCCGCCGTGACGCGAAAGCTCCCGACTGGCAGCCACGGTGACGTTCGCGGCGGGCGTCGCAGCCGGCGGACGGTCAGCGTGCTGGAGCGGCGGGATGAGCTGGCGCACATGCACTCCGACACCGACACGCAGTTGGAACGCGGCGCCAGGTGCCAGCCTGGGTGACATCCGGATGAAACCGGCTGCCGGGAACCTGCTCGGCGCGGCAGCGCGGCGAACCGGCTGCGGGCACCGGGCAGCAGCGGCGAGGCAGCGCGAGGGACCGGCGGCGGGGCGGACGAGCCGCCTGCCCGGTCAGCCCGGGCTGGTGACCGGCTGCCCGTCCGGCGGCCTGGTCTCCAGGGCGCCGTGGGGCTCCGCAGACTCCAATTCGTGACGGGTGCGCTGCTCCTCCGCCAGGTGGCGCCGGAGCCAGACTGTTGCGTACAGTGCGGCGGCGGCGCTCACCGCACCGCCGAACGAGACGGCGATGTCCGTGCCGAGCCGGGACGCGATGGCGCCGACGATCAGGCTGCCGATGGGCGTAGAGCCCACGAAGATGGTCATGTACACGCTCATCACCCGGCCCCGGAGCTGATCCGGGACACGCAGCTGGACCGTGGCGTTGGACGTCGCCGTCATGGACACCGAACCGAAGCCGATGATCAGCATGGCGAGCCAGGAGAGCGGGTAGATCCGGGAGAAGCCCAGCAGGACCTCCATGCTCCCCAGGATCAGGCCGCCGATGCCGATCAGCATCAGCCGGGACCGCTTCTGGGAGGCGATCCGGAGCGCGGCGATGAGCGCGCCCAGGCCGGACGCCGACATGAGGAAGCCATAGCCCGCGGCGTCCGTGCCCAGCACGTCGCGCGCCAGCGCCGGGATCAGGACCGTGAAGTTCATGCCAAAGGTGGCGACCGTGCCGACGAGCACCACGCAGAGCAACACCAGCGGCGTTCGTCGGACGTAGCCCAGGCCCTCGCCGAGCGAAGCGACCACCGCCCGGACGCTCTCCGGTCGCGCGATGGTGGGCGGCGAATTGAGCTCCTGCTGGCGCATCAGGAACAGGCCGCCGATCACGGCCAGGTAGCTGATCCCGTTGAGGAGGAAGGCGATCGAGACCCCGAACAGGCCGATCGTCAGGCCCGCGACCGCCGGCCCCACGATCCGCGCGGCATTGAACAGCGCTGAGTTCATCGCGACGGCGTTCGCCACGTCCTCGCGACCCACCATCTCTACCGAGAACGAGTTTCGGGTGGGCATGTCCATGGAATTGGCCAAGCCGAAGCCGAAGGCGACCAGCACGACGTGCCAGGCCTGGACGGTGTCGGACGCGGACAGGGCCCAGAGCACGAGCGCGAGCGCCCCGAAGATGGATTGCGTCGTCAGGAGCACGCGTCGCTTGGGCAGGCCATCTGCGACGAGGCCGCCGAAGAGCCCAAAGACAAGGACGGGCGAGTACTGGGCGGCGGCCACCACGCCCATCATGAACGGGTCGCCGGTCAGGCTCAGGACCAGCCAGCTCTGGGCGACCATCTGCATCCAGGTGCCAATCCCCGAGATGGACTGGCCCACGAACCAGAGCCGGTAGTTGCGGTGCTTGAAGGGGCGCAGGACCGGGTTGGCGCGCAGGCCGGCGATGGCGGGGGCAACGAACGTCACTGGTCCAGCTCCGCGAGCCGGCACCCAACGCGCGCCCGACGCTCCTCCACCCCGGCGATCATCGCCCCGAGGCGCTCCGCCTTGTCATGGAGGCGCGCCAGCTGACCATCCAGCCGGCCCGCCGACGCGCGCAGGATCGCGCGCCGTTCGGCGATGTCCCTGGTGGCCATGAACCGTTCGCGGGAGCGCTCGCGCGCGGCCTCGTCTTCGAGCAGGAGGCCGATCTCCGCCAGGCTGAAGCCGGCGTCATCGCGCATCGCCTTGATGAACAGGAGGCGCTCCAGGTCATCCCGGTCGTACAGGCGGTAGGCGCCCTCGGAGCGGCCGGCGGGCTTGAGCAGGCCGACCTCTTCGTAGTAGCGGATTGAGCGGGCGGTCAGCGCGCACAGCTCCGCGACCTCCTGGATCCGCAGGAGGCGAGCCTGGTCCGGGCCGGGGAGGATGGGGGCCACTGGGAGATCCGGCGCCGTGGGGCGCGGGACTTCAAGTTGAGCAGGGGCCGTCGCGGCGGCCGGGATCGTTGACATCGAAACGATCTTAGCAGCACCTTCACGTTGACGTAAAGGTTAGCGATGTCGCCCCCGGCCCAGTTGCCGGAGGCCGGCCGACGTCCCAGCACAGCGCTCGGCCGAACGAACGAGGGAACCGCCGACCGCATGGCCCGGACCGCGGCAAGGTCAGCGGGCCGCGCGAAGCTCCATCTCGGCTTCTGCGACCTTGGCGAGGACGCCCGACCGGAGCGTGTCGAGCCCGGCCCACACCGCCTTGGTGGCATTGCCGATGGAGGTCAGCTGGGTCTTGAGCGTCTTGATGGCCTCCAGTTGCTCCCGGATCCCGGTGAGCGCGGCCACGACGACGGCGGCATCGAGCTCCACCTCGCGCTGGTCCAGCGTGGCGAGAGCGAGGATGCGCGCCAGCCGCACCGAGGCCTCCAGCACCGCCGCCTCGGGGTCGGCAGGGTCAATCACGCAGTACACGTCCCCACCCACGACGTTGAATGGCGCAACCCCACTGGGCGCGTGCGCCGGGGTGAACACGATCACGCCGACGGAGGCGCCACGGTTCTCCTTGGCCTCCCGGAGCTCCTCGCGGATGGCCCGCGACGAAAGCGGACGGTCCTTGGCCTCCACCACGATACGGACCTCCGCGCCGCGACTCCGCGCGGGATCGATCGTGAGCACGAAGTCCCCCTTCTTGGACTTCATCAGGGAGCCCGTCTCCGTGCCGGTTCGGTCCAGGAAGTCCCCCGCTCCGCGGGCCACGTCGCCCAGCATCGCCTCCAGCAGGTCCTCGAAGTCGGCGCCCTTGGCGGTGGACTTGGACCGCTCCGTGGCCCGGGCGGTGGCCGCGGCCTCCAGCGCGACCAGCCGGTCCCCGACAGCCCGGAAGCCATCCGCGATCTCGCGCCGGAAATCGTGCAGCGGCGAGCCGCTCCGCGTGGGGTCCAGCAGGAGCGCGAGGCGCGACGCGTCCCCGTCGAAGTACGACTCCAGCATGCCGCCGATCCGGCCGATCGCCGAGTCCCTGCGGGACGGATCGAACAGCTCGTCCACCATGGTCCGCAGGCTGCCCCGGTCGCCGAGGAAGGCCTCCATGGTCCGCGGCAGGCGCCCGTCCCCGTCAGCGAAGTTGGCGCGCAGGACCTGCTCCAGCGCGGCCGCGGCCCGTTCGTTGGCGGCGGCGGTCTGCTCCACCAGGCGCTCGAACTCGCTCTTGACCACATCCACGTTGACGCTGATCCCAACGCCCTGCAGGGCGATCAGCCCGATCCGCAGCGCGCGCTCCAGCGTGGACCGCCGCTCCTCCAGCGGCTGGGCGGCGAGCCAGGCCGCGAGCCCGGGGTCGACCAGCTCCAGCTGGTCGACGACGATTCGGTCGGCCTCGACCCGCGTTCCGCGGACGGCGCTCCCGGTGAGCGCGACGAAGGGGAGGACATTGTCGGCGGGGGTCAGGGGTGGCCAGGTCGCTTCCATGGCGACACCTTGGCAGTCCCGCGTGACACCTCGTCTGTCACAGGTCCCCGCGGTGCGTCCAGGGGACGCAGGGCCGTGGCCGGAGCGAGTCCCGACGAGGGGCCGGCCAAACGCCGCGAGTCAGCTGCCCGGGCTGGTGACCACCAGCGCATGGCCGGCGTCGCGGAAGCCCAGCGCGCGATAGAGCCCAACGCCCTGTGCGGTCGACTCGAGCACGGCCGTCCGCGCCCCGCGCCGCCTGCCCTCCACCAGCACGGCGGCGGCCGCGGCGCGACCCAGGCCGCCACGGCGCACATCCGGGAGGGTGGCGACGTTGTAGACGCCGAGATGCTCACCCCGCACGATCCCCAGCGCCGTGGCAGCCGGGCGGCCATCCAGGCGTGCGACCGCGACGATCAGGGGGCCGTCCGGCGGAGCCGTCACGTCCGCGAACATCGAGGCGAATGGTGCCGCTTCCTCGTCCGCGGCCCCGAAGCCACGGGCGGCCAGCAACTCGGCCTCGACCAGCTCGTCGGACCGCTCGCCCAGCGCGACCGAGATCCCCGGCGTCAACCGACCGAAGCGCTCGTCGCGCACGCCGTCCCCGGTGAGGTCGAGCGCCATCACCGGGACCAGCTCCATGATGCTCCGCGGCACCACCCAGCCCAGCGTCTCGGCGAGGTCGCCGGGGGTGGCGCCGGGGTCCAGCCACCACGTGAACGGCAGGATCCCGAAGTGAGCGTTGATGGCGTCGATCCGGGCCTCCACGACGGCCGGGCTGCCGGCCAGGCGCGGGGCCACCACCCGGTTGATGTCGGGCATCGCGACGGGCGCCCAGCCCCAGGCGCAGTCTGGCTCACGGCCGAATCCACCGCCCGGAGGCCCGGTCCGCCGCTGCCCAGGTCGGGCCGGCACCGCGTGGGTGGCCTCGACGAGCGCGACGTAGGTCGCTGCCAGGGCGTCGAAGACCCGCTGATCCCCGCTCGCCCGGCCGATCACCAGCCCCCGGCGTCCCGGATGATCCGATGGAGGATTCGGGCCGTCACCTGGCGACGATAATCTGCCGTGGAGCGGACGTCATCGATCGGGCGGATCTCGGCAGCCACGGTCTCAGCAGCGCCGTCGGCGGTCTCGAGCGTTGCCCGCGAGCCCTCGAGATACAGCTCCGTGGACCGTGCCCGAATCGGCCGGTCCGCGACCGAGCCGAGCGCCAGGCGGACGTGGCCCCAGCGGTCCTTTCGGTCGGCCTGCTCCCAGGCGAGCGCCAGGACCACCTTGCTGATCGCCTGGGCGCGGCGCGTCCCCACCTTGCGGAAGCGCACCTGGCGCGCCTCGACCAGGGGGATCCGGACGCGCAGGACCAGCTCGTCGGGCGCCAGCGCCGTGGTGCGGTAGGCGATCCAGAACTGGTCGGCGGGGATCGACCGCTCGCCGCGCGGGCCGCCCACCTCGATCACGGCCTCGAGGGCCAGGAGGAGCGGCAGGGTGTCCCCCGCCGGTGACGCGTTGGCGATATTGCCGCCCAGCGTGCCGCGGTTCTGGATCTGCACGGCCCCGACGGTCGCGGCCGCCTCGGCGAGGACCGGCAGCGAACGCGCCACCAGCCCCGACCGGCGGATCTCCGCGTAGGTCGTGAGCGCGCCGACGGTCAACTGCCCACCCGCGAGCGCGATCCCGCGCAGCTCGTCCAGCCGCGACAGGTCCAGGACCTGGTCGGGCGGCGAGCCGATCTCCCCGGTGATCCGGACCATCAGGTCCGTGCCGCCGGCGATGGGCGTGCGTGGCGCCAGCGCCAGGAGGCGGAAGGCCTCGGGCAGGTCGCGCGGGGTCTCGACCGGCGGCTCCACCGGCACGCTCAGGCCCCCGCCGGGCGGCGCCCGGTCTCGGCGGCCAGCGCGATCGCCTCGATGATCTTGGTGTAGCCCGTGCAGCGGCAGAGGTTGCCGGCGATGGCCTCGCGGATCGCGTCCTCGTCCGGCCCGCCGCCGGCATCGAGATAGACCCGCGCGGACAGGAGCATCCCGGGCGTGCACATCCCGCACTGCGCTCCGCCGGTCGCGAGGAACGCCGCCTGCAGGTCGTCGAGAATCCGGCCGTCGGGGGTCCGAGCCGCCAGGCCTTCGACCGTGCGGATGATCCGCCCGTCAACCTGGCAGGCCGGGACCAGGCACGAAACCACGACCTCGCCGTCGAGGATCACCGAGCAGGCGCCGCACTCGCCCTCACCGCAGCCCTCCTTGGTGCCGGTCAGGCCCAGGTCCTCGCGCAGCACGTCGAGGAGCCGCCGCATCCCGGGCGCCTCCAGCTCCACGGGCGCGCCATTGACGAGGAACCGGATGGCGGTCATGGCCGGCCGCCTGGGCGGTCGTGGCCCCCGGAGCCCGGCCGACCCGACTCGTTCGCGCCCGCCGATGCGGTCAGCCCGGCGAGGACGCGCTCGGGTGTGGCCGGCAGGCGATCGATCCAGATCCCGGTGGCGTCGTGGATGGCTGCGATCACCGCCGGGGCACCCACGTCCATCGGCATCTCGCCCAGTCCCTTGGCGCCGTGGGGTACGCCATCAAACGGGGATTCGACCATGATCGCGGTGATGCGGGGCGCGTCGACGGCCGTGGGGATCAGGTAGGTCGCCAGCCGATCGTTGAGATAGCGACCGTCCTGCACCTTCATCTCCTCGATGGTGGCGTAGCCGATCGCCTGCAGGGTCCCGCCCTCCACCTGGCCCTCGGCGAGGATCGGGTGGACCACCACGCCGGCGTCGTCGACCGCGACCACATCCCGCACGGCTACCTCGCCGGTGTCGAGGTCGACGTCAACCCTGGCGACGCACGCGGCCCAGCCCCAGGCCGGGTACGGGTCGCCCGTGAACGCGCGCTCGTCGAACGGCTGGCCGGGGAATGGCTGGTACTGGGCGCTCGCCCGGCTGGGCCCGTGGCGGGCGGCATCCTCACGGTAGGCCTTGGCGAACGACCGCCCGCCGCTGCGCGCCTCCACCTCGGCCCGCAGCTGGCGTGCCGCGTTGACCAGCAGCCCGCCGACGATGGTGGCCGTGCGCGAGGCCACGGTGGGCCCGGAGTTGGGCACCAGCGCGGTGTCCTGGGGCGCGTACTCGACCTCGTCCGAGGGGATGCCCAACGCCTGGGCGGCGATCATGGGGAGGATGGTCCGGGTGCCCTGGCCCATCTCGGTGTTGGCAGCCAGGACCCGGACCTGGCCCGTGGCATCCAGCTCGATCGTGACGATGCTGTTGTAGCGCAGCTCGCCCGACCCCGTGAACCCACAGCCGTGCCAGGCCAGCGCGATCCCGATCCCCGAGGCCGACGGCCGGTCTGGCGAGCGCAGCGGCGACGTGGCGACCGAATCCCAGCCCTGCCCGGTCAGGCGGGCCTGCTGGGTCACCGCGCGCGCGGCGTCGAAGTCGACTGCCTCGGCGGCCCGCTCCAGCACCTCGAGGCCGGCGACGCTGCTGGACAGCACCTGGCCAGTGGGCGTCACGTCGCCCAGCCGATAGACGTTGCGCCGACGGATCTCTAGCGGTGAGATGCCGAGGGCCTCCGCGATCCGGTTGAGGTGCGTCTCCACCGGGAAGATGACCTGCGGGGCGCCGAAGCCGCGGAACGCGCCGTTGGGCGGGGTGTTGGTCCGCACGGCCCGCGACGTGATCCGGACGTTGGGGCAGCGGTACGGCCCGCCGGCATGCGTCGTGGAACGGCCCAGGACGACGGGCGAGAGCGTGCAGTAGGCCCCGCCGTCGAGGATGACTTCGATCTCCTGCGCAACCAGCGTGCCATCCCGGAGCACGCCGGTCCGGTGGCGAACCACGGCGGGGTGACGCTTGGTGGTGGCCGCGATGTCTTCGTGGCGCTCGTAGATCATCCGGACCGGCTTGCGGCACTTGAGCGCAAGGAGGGACGCATGGACGGCCAGCAAGGAGGGGTACTCCTCCTTGCCCCCGAACCCGCCGCCGGTCTCCGCCTGGACCACGCGGGCCTGCCGGGCGTCGATCGCCAGCGCCCGCATCAGCGCGGGATGGACGTAGTAGGGACACTGGAGCGAGCCGTGGACCGTGACGCCGCCATCCTCCGTGGGCACCGCGATCATCGCCTGGTTCTCGATGTACAGCTGTTCCTGGTGGCCCATCCGGTACTCGCCCTCGAGCACCATGTCGGCCGCTGCGAAGCCGGCAGCGAGGTCCCCCGCGACCACGTCGTGCGACACGAACACCTTGTCGGAGTCCAACGGGTCGAAGACAGGGGGGAGCGGCTCCGTTCGCACGGTGACCCCGCGCCGCGCGGCCCGGAGCGTGCGCCGATCCGGTGCTGCGATCAGGGCGAGCGGCTCCGAGTGGTGCTGGATCTCACCACCCAACGGCACCAGGACCGGCTGGTCCGGAGTCAGCCCCTTGACGGCGCCCATGAGCGGCTCGCCCGGGATGTCCGCGGCCGTGATCACCACGACGTTGGACCAGTCGAAGCCGGGGTCAAGCTCCAGCGCAAGGAAGCGCGCACGCGCCAGATTCGACCGGATGGTGGCGCCGTACCAGGCCCCGGGAAAGACCAGGTCATCCGCGTACTGTGCGTCGCCGGTGAGCTTGGCCGGACCCTCGCGCCGGATGGGGCCGCGGGTGATCAGGTGGCCCCGGACGGCGATCCCGGGCGCGATGATGACGGCCTCAGCCGGTCGGACTGCCGGACGCGGAGGGGTGGCCACCGTCGACAGGGCGCCTGGGCGATCGGGGGTCCGGCTGGTCATTGGATGGCTGGGATCTCCATGTCCGGAGAGGGTACATCGCAGCGTCCGCCGCGGCACCCTCGTGAGCTCGCCCGAACGTCCCTGCCGGCGACCCGCCCTACGGTCACGTCCACGGCTGGCAGCCGGCGCGCGGGGCCTGGGTCGACGGCTACCGCCGGGCGGGGCCTCCGCCCGGCTCGTGTCCTAGCGCTTGCGCGTGCGGAACTCCGCGAGGTGGGCGGTCCAGTCCGAGCCGCCGCGCTCCGTTGCGGCGCTGCTGCCGTGCCAGCCACAGACGCAGGTGATTGTCTGCTCGCGGTGACGGTAGACCTCGATCACGTGCTTGGGCGGCTCCGCGGCGGCGGCGGCGGGTGATCGAAGGGGAGGAAAGGATGGTCGGCCGTTCATCCGCGGGCTCCTCGGGGGGGTCGGCTGGGCAACTGATTGTGCGCCTCTTGCCGATCTGCTGCCGGGCGCTTCAGCCCGGGCCATCCGGGCCATTGGGCCCTTGCCGGTATGGCCACGCACTGGCGGCGCCATGGCCGCGCGAGGATCCCCGCGCGGCCATCGATGGAGCCTGGCGACGGCGCTCCGCGCGCCGCCCGTTGACGCGGCTCGTCGGTCGTGCCGCTCCTGATTGGGCCGCCCCTAGGGGAGCAGGTCCGTGCGGGTGGTGTCGGCGACGGTGATCGGCTTGGTGACCAGGCCCAGCTTGGTCAGGTAGGCGATGGTCTTGGTCCAGCCGTCCGTGTCGATGGCGCCCAGGCCCTTCGACTCCGTGAGCAGGCTCTTCCAGACCTCGATCGTGGCGGCCAGGATGGCCTCCTGGGTGGCCCGGGTTGTTGCCAGGTCGGGGACCAGCTTGATCGACGCGTCGACGCCCTTTGACGGGGTGGCGACGATCTCCTTCATGGCGGCCAGGGTGGCACCCACGAACGCCTTGATGGCGGCCTTCTTGCCCGCATCATCCAGGACGCTCTTGCCGACGATCATGCCAGGGCCGGGAAGGGCGATGATCGAGTCCACCTTGAGGACGGTGACCTTTTCGCCGGCCAGGCCGAGCTGGACGACCTCATTGTTGGCGTAGCCGGTGGCCGCGTCCACGGCGCCCTTGGCGACGGCGGTCCCCTGACCGTAGTCCGGATATTCCGTGACGGTCAGGTCGCTGGTCGTCAGCTTGGCCGACTCGAGCATGGCCTGGAGCATGACCCACGACGACCCGTACTTGCCCGGGGTACCCAGCTTCTTGCCCTTGAGGTCGGCGGGCGTCTTGATGTTGGCCGAGGCCTTGGCAAAGATGATGTTGGGAAACTGCCCGTAGATCGTGGCGACGTACTGAACCGGGATCCCCTGGCCCACCGCGGGCACGACGCTGGTGCCGTCGGCGAGCGCGATATCGATCTTGCCGGCGCCGGTCAGCGGGATCAGGTCCTGGTCGTTGCCGTTCTGGAACGTGACGTCCAGGCCGGCCTTGCGATAGAGGCCCTCGTCCTGGGCCAGGTAGAAGGGGGCGAACTGGATGCTGGGGATGTAGCCGAGGCCCACGGTCAGCTTGGTCAGCACCGCGGGCGAAGGCGTAGCCGCGGCACCACATGCCGAGACCACGAGGGCCACGAGGCCCACACTGGCGGCAACGAGCCGCGTAGCGGGACGATGACGGTTCATGCGATGACAACCTCCATGATGTGCCTCAACGGGCGCCGATAAGTCGGCGCTCCAGCAGGACGACGACGAGATAGAGCGCCATCCCGACCAGCGCGATGGTCAGCAGGGTGGCGAACAGCAACGGGATATCGAAGAGCGACCCGCGCGCCAGGTTGATCAGGACGCCCAGGCCCCGGTCGGCACCGGCCCATTCCCCGACGATCGCTCCGACCACGGCGAGGGTGACCCCCACCCGCATGCCACCCAGGATGCTGGGCAGCGCAGCGGGGATCTCCAGCGTCAGGACGACCTGGCGCCGATTGGCCCGCAGGCTGCGCCCCAACTCGAGGAGGCGCTTGTCCACGGACCGGATCCCGACCATGGTCGCCACGGCGACGGGGAAGAAGACGATCAGCGAGCAGATCACGACCTTGCCGAGCAGCCCAGGCCCAAACCAGAGGACCAGCAGCGGGGAGAGCGCCAGGATCGGCGTCGCCTGCGCGGCAACGATGTAGGGCGAGATCAGCCGCTCCACGAGGGGTGAGCGGGCCAGCACGTAGCCCACGAGGAGGGCCGCTCCGGTCCCCGTGGCGAAGCCCAGGAAGATCTCCTGGAGCGTCCCTGCGAGGTGGGGCTGGATCGTGCCCTCGACCCAGGCCCGGATGAATCGATCGGCTACCACCTCCGGGGCGGGCAGGATGAAGACCGGGTACGCGCCAATGACCACGACGGCCTTCCACGCGATCAGGAAGACGCCCAGCGCGGCGGCGACGGGGAGGACGGTGCGGGTGCCCATCAGGCGGCCCCGGCCACGGTCGTGTCGACCACGGTCGCGTCCGGCACCGCGGCCTCGGCGGATGCTTCGCCGGAGGACTCCCCCAGCCACGCCCGGATCTCGCGGGCGGCCCGCGTGACGAAGGCGTCCTCAAGGCTGGCCAGGGTGCGGGGGCGGGGCAGGTCGACCGGGATGTCGGCGACGACTCGCCCGGGGCGCGCGGAGAGGACGATCACTCGGTCGGCGACCAGGATTGCCTCCGCGATGTTGTGGGTGACCAGGACCGTGGTCGTCGCGGACCGCTCCCAGAGGGCCAGGAGCTCCAGGTCGAAGCGCTCGCGGGTGAGGGCATCCAGCTGGCTGAACGGCTCGTCCAGGAGGAGGACCTCCGGCTGGAGCGCGAGGGCACGGGCGAGGGCCACGCGCTGGCCGGTGCCGCCAGAGAGCTCGAACGGTCGCGAGCCCACGGCCGACGGGTCCAGGCGGACCAGGTCCAGCAGCTGGGCCAGGCGATCGCGGCGGCGCTCGGCGTCCCAGCCTGCCAGCTCCAGCGGGTAGCAGATGTTCTCGGCGGCGGTCCGCCACGGCAGCAGACGCGGCTCCTGGAAGACGAGTCCGATCCGCGGATCCGGGCCGGTGATGGGGACGCCGTCCAGCTCCACCGTCCCACGGAGCGGCGGCAGGAGGCCGGCAATGGCGCGCAGGAGCGTGGACTTGCCGCTCCCGTTGGGCCCGATCAGCGCGACGATCTCGCCGCCCGCGATCTCCAGGTTGAGCTGGTCGAGGGCGAGGAGGCGGCCGCCGCGGCGCAGCGGAAAGTCCACGGCCAGTCCGCTGGCGCGGATGGCGCCGGTATCGGTCGCGCTGCCGGAGCCGCCGGCCGGGCGTGCGCCCGGGGTCACGACGCGACCTCGGCCGCTGCCGACGTTCCCGCCCCCGATGCTGCCGACGCTGGCGCCGTCGACGCGGGAGCAGCTGAGGCGGGAGCAGCGGGAGCGGGCGCCGTCCACAGCGGGCGGAGGATCGGGGCCATGGCCGGGTAGAGGCCGGTGTAGGCGGCATACAGCCGGTCGTATGTCACCCGATGCTCCTCGCGTGGCTGGAGCACCCGCTCGAACCGCACCATCCCGCCGATCGCGGAGACGAGATCCGGGTAGGCACCGATCGCCGCCGCCGCCGCCACGGCTGCCCCGACCATGGCAGTCTCGAGGATCGCGGGCACCTCGACGGTGAGCCCGGTGACGTCGGCCTTGACCTGGTTCCAGAGACGACTCTGGGCCGGGCCGCCGCAGACGACCATCGAGCGGATGGGGATCCCGGCCGCCTGCATGGGCACCACGATGTGACGGATCGCGAGGGCCGCGCCCTCCAGGATGGCTCGCACCAGGTGGCCGCGACCGTGCGCCAGGGTCAGCCCGACGAAGGCCCCGCGGGCGGTTGGGTCCCAGAGCGGCGAGCGCTCTCCTGCCATGTACGGGAGAAACACCAGACCATCCGCGCCGGGGGGCGTGGGTACGGCCTCGGCGATGAGGGACGTCATGGTGGCGGCATCCCGAACGATGCTGTCGCGAAACCAGTCCAGCGCTCGGCCGGTCGCGGCAAATGCGCCTCCGACGTTCCACAGGCCCGGGATGGGCGCGGGCGACGAGAAGAGCCCCGGGATCTGGTACGTGGCGTCTGTGTACACCCCAAACCCGCCCGCCGTGCCGCCGACGTCGACCGCGTCCCCCGGCGTGCGCAGCCCGGCGCCGTTGAAGCTGGCAAAGGCGTCGACATGGCCGGCGACCACCGGGATGCCGGACCTCAGCCCCAACTCCACGGCGGGGCCGGCGAGGAGGCCGGCAAGGACGGTCCCGACAGCGATCGGCGGCGGGACCTTGTGGGCGGGAATGCCGGCGGCGGCGATGCCCGCGGCCGAAGCAACAGGTTGGCCGGGCGTCAGGCTCAAGGCGGCACGACCGGAGAGGCGAAGCCCCAGGTACTCCCAGCTGTTCAGGTACCAGCGTGCCCGGGCCGCGGCCTGGGGGCGGTGCTCCTCCAGCCAGAGCGCGGCCGGGAGCACGCCCAGGGACCACCCGAGCAGCCCGGTGCTGGTCTCCAGCCGGGCCTGCTGCGCCAGCGGGCGCCGGTCGAGCCATGTGATGGACGGGGCAACGGGCCGTCCGTGCTCATCGACAGCCACGAGGGAGGGCCCGTGACCGTCAAAGGCGATCGCGACGATGTCCAGGCCGGGCCCGCCGGGGCCAGTGGTGCCGCCGGAGCCGCCGGAGCCGCCGGAGCCGCCGGAGCCGCCGCTGGAAGCGTGCCTGGATGCCGCCTCGGCCAGCGCGGCGCGTGATGCGGCGACGAACGCTCCCCACCAGGCATCGGCATCCTGCTCGGCGACGCCGTTGGCCTCGTCCAGGTGGAGCGCGTAGCGCGCCCGGGCTGCACCCAGGAGGCGCCCGTCCAGCGCGATCACGCCGGCCTTGACCTCGGTCGTGCCGAGGTCGACCGCCAGGATCGCCCCGGGGCCCGCCGACGCGCTGCTCATGCCCGGGATCCGTGACGGGTGGCGGGCCCCGCGACCGGCCTCGCCGAGAGGAGTTGCTCAGTCTGACCCAGAGCACTGGCGCTGGTTCGGTCGTCCAGGTCGACGACGGCTTCGGCGGTCTCCACGTCGGTCACGAGCACCTTCACGGCCCCCGTCTTGAGCGCACCGAGGATGGGCTCGACCTTGGATGGCCCGCCGGCGACGCCGATCGTGACGGGGACGCGGTCGAGGTCGCGCGCGTCGAAGGCGATGGTGCGGTCGCGCAGCCCCTCCCCCAGGAAGTGGCCGTTGACGTCGTACGGGGCGATCAGCACCTCGCCGACGGCGCCGCCCTGCTCGATCTCGCGGACGATCTCGGGGCCGAAGCTGGCGTCGCCCCACACGCGCCCACCGATCCCGAAGAGGGCGATGTCCAGCCGCTCCCAGAGGTGGAGGATGACCTGTACGCCCGCGTGCGCGTACAGGCTGCGCTTGGTGGCGGCGTCGTCCACGAGCCCGGGGGCCAGGAGGCCGCGGACGCTGGCGCCCAGCGATTCGCCGATCCGCCGGAAGGGCTCATGGGAGGCGCCGGCGAACCAGTAGCCGCCGCACAGCGGCACGACCGTGGCGGCCACGGGGGCCACCGTCTCGGCGAGGGCGTCGGCGATGGCAGAGGCTGTGGAGCCCTCGCCGATGCCGACGACCATGCCGTCCCGGACGGAGCTGCGCAGCACCTCGGCCGCGAGGCGGGCCACCACGCGCCGGACCAGCTCCTCTGAGCCACCGATGGTGGGGGCGAGGTGGACGACCTGAAGGCCGAAACGGCGCTTCAGCTCGTCGGCCGCGGGCGAGTCGTCGTGGGTGCGATCCACGATCCGGATCTCGACGATCCCCTCCTCGCGCGCCTGCTTGAGGAGGCGAGAGACCTGCGGGCGCGCGATGCCGAGCAGCTCGGCGATGCGGCCCTGGGTCTCCCCCAGCTCGTAGTACAGGCGGCTCACCCGGACGAGGGTGGCGAAGTCGGTCACGGTGCTTGGCGGCTCCGGTGCGCGGGCGGGGTGGCCGTGCCGCGCCCGTCCGGGCCGCTGCACAATTGCACTATACAGATGTGCAGCGGACTCGCAAGGCACCGGCCGTCGCGGGCCCGGCGCGTGTCCGCGCAGGCGACGCGCGGTCCATGCAGGCGACGCGCCGCGGCTTGGCCGGCGCCTGTCAGTCCGGCAGCACCCGCCCCGGGTTCAGCACGTTGCCTGGGTCCAGCGCCGACTTGATGGCCCGCATCACGTCCACCGCTCGCCGTCCACGCTGCGGCTCCAGCCACTCGCGCCGCGACGCCCCGATCCCGTGCTCCCCCGTTACGGTCCCGCCCAGATCCAGCGCGGCCTGGTAGAGGTCGGCGCAGATCGCCTTGGTCCGGACCTCGGCATCCGGTTCGTCGCGCGCCAGCACGATCGTGGGATGGAGGTTCCCGTCGCCCGCGTGCCCAAACGTCCCGATCATCACCCCATGCTTCGCGGCGATGCGCTCGATGGCCGCGATCAGATCCGGCACCCGCGCCCTCGGCGCCCCAATGTCCTCCATCCGCGCCACGCCCAGCCGGTCCAGGGCCCAGTAGGCCATCCGGCGTGCGTTGCGCAGCAGGTCTGACTCCTGCGCGTCGGCCGCGCGGAAGCTCCCCGTGGCGCCGCAGGCCAGGCAGACCTCCTCGGCACGCGCCATCTCCGCGTGGCCGGCGTCCCCGGGCAGGTCCGATTCGACCATGAGCATGGCCGCCGCCTCACGATCCAGGCCCAGATGCTGCCAGTCGTCAACCGCGGCGATCGTGAAGCGGTCCATCAGCTCCAGCGTGACCGGGGACAGGCCCGCCAGCGCGATCGCCGCCACTGCCCTCCCCGCGTCGGCGATGGACCCGAAGAAGGCCAGGAGCGTGACCCGGGGCGGCGGCGCCGGACGGAGCTTCAGGGTGGCCTCAGTGATGATGCCCAGGGTGCCCTGGCTCCCGACGAACAGGTGTTGCAGCGCGTAGCCGGCCACATCCTTGACGTTCTTGCCGCCCGTCCGGATCACGCTGCCGTCGGCCAGGACCACCTCCAGTGAGAGCACGCTCTCGCGGGTCTGGCCGTACTTGACGCAGCACAGCCCGCCGGCGTTGGTGCCGAGGTTGCCGCCGATGGAACAGATCTCGTAGGACGCCGGATCGGGCGCGTAGAAGAGCCCCTCGGCCGCGACGGCCGCCTTCAACCGGGCGTTGAGCACGCCGGGCTGCGTCACCACCACGAGGTTGCCGTGATCGATCTCGACCAATTGGTCCATCCCCGTGAGAGCGATGGTCAGGCCGCCCTCGATCCCCGCAGAACCGCCGGACAGCCCCGTCCCCGCGCCCCGCGGCACCACGGGGACCCGGTGCTCGGCGGCCAGCCGGACCAGCGCGGCGACGTCGTCCGTGGACGTGGGGAGCGCCACCAGGCCGGGCAGGCCCGTAGCGAGGAACGCGGTCTCGTCGCGCCGATACGCCTCACGATCCCCGGGGTCCGTGAGGACGCGGAGCGACGGCAAGGCTGAACGGACGGCGACGATCAGCCCCGCCGTGTCGCCCAGCACGCGCGGCGGTGAGGCGATGAGGCGGTGAGGAACCGGGTGGGGAGTTAGCGCTCCCCGGGGCGCCGGCCAACCAGCCACCACGCGGCCGGGAAGATTGCGGCCGCGGCGACGATCTTGATGGCGTCCCAGAGCAGGAACGGCGCCACACCAACGGCGATCGCATCACCCAGCGAGCGGTGGGTGACCACGGCCAGCCACGGGGCACCGATTGCGTAGATGGCAATATTGCCCACCAGCATGGCGCCGATGGAGCCCACGATGTGGCGATCCCAGCCCAGCTCGGCCAGTCGACCGGCAACGGCGGCCGCCACGATGAAGCCGATGATGTAGCCGCCCGTGGCCCCCAGGATGAACTCCGTCCCGTGGCCACCCCGCGAGAAGACGGGCAGACCCAACGCCCCCAGCAGCATGTACAGCGCAAGGGAGAGTGCCGCCCGGCGGAAGCCCAGTGCGCCGCCCACGAGGAGCACCGCGAACGTCTGCCCGGTAAACGGGATGGGGCTGGTGGGGATGATGATCTGGGTCGAGAGGCTGACGACGATGACGCCCAGAAGAATCAGCGCGATGTGGCGAGCCCGTGAACTGATCCGCTCTCCGATCCGGATGGGGACCAGGAAGTCGCCAATCGTGATCCCCCGCTCCGCCTGCGGCAGGCGCTGGATCCGGGGCAGGGCGATCGTCATCGGTGGGCTCTCCTTGGGCGGCTCGCGGGACAGTGTCCGGCGGGCCGGATTCTAGCAGAGACCTCTACTCGAACTGGACCGCCCGGATGATCGAGATCCGCGACGCGAGGCGGGCTGGATAGTAGGCGGCAGCCATGGAGACGAGGAAGCCAAGGGCCACGGCCAGGCCCATGATGAGCCACGGCGGCTCGAAGGCAATCCGGAATCCGGTGCCCAGGCCCATCATCATGGCGCCAGCCGCGAGGCCTGTGCCGATGCCGATCACGGAGCCAACCAGGCCCAGGATGCCGGCCTCGACCATGACCATTCGGGCGACCTGCCGGCCCGTCATCCCGGTGGCCCGCAGGATGCCCAGCTCACGGACGCGCTCCAGGACACTCATGCTCAGCGTGTTGACAATGCCCAGTGCCGCGATCAGGACGGCGATCAGCGCCAGTGCGTCGAACAGGCCAAAGACTCGTCCAAGGGCATCCGTCACCGCGCCCTGAACTCGGTTGAGCGTCGCCGGCTCCAGCGCCAGCGAGCGGGCCGCGTCCTCGAAGGCCCCTTGGGTGGATGCCTGCCGCCCTGGCAGGTAGCGAACGGCGAAGAAGTCGGCGCCATCGATGCCGAAGAAGCCGGTGGCATCGGTCCAGCCCACCAGCACCGTCTCGCCCGACCGGCCCGGAATGCTGCGCTCCACGATGCCGGCGACCCGGAGATTGAGCGCCTTGCCGGCACCGCCCGTGAACGCCATGGTGGACCCGACGCGCAGGCCCAGGCGATCCGCCGTGGATCGGGCCAAGATCGCGCTCCCGCCGGTATCGAGCCCGTTCAGCGCGTCCGACCGGCTCCCCTCCTCGAACGAGAGCCGATTGTCGCTGAGGAAGTCGGCGCCGACCACGGCCGCGGCATCGAGGCGGACCCCCCGGAAGGCGATGTCGAAGGTGGCGATGGGGGTCACCGAGCCGACGCCCGGGATCGCCTTGAGCGCGACGGTTACCGGCTCGCCAAGACCTACCGGTCGGATCGAGGTCGCGATCTCGTCGCCCGGGATCACGTTGGCCAGCCAGGCCGTCGCCGTGGCGCGGGCCTCCTGGGCCACGCCGCCAATGGCGACGATCATCGCCAGGCCCACCGAGAGGGCGCCCATCGTCAGCGCGGTACGGCTCCGATCGCGGCTGAGCGAGCCGCGGGCGAGCCGCTCGTCGAGCCGCATGAGCACGACGAAGGGAAGGCCCACGATCCGGGCGAGCGGAGCAATGAACAGGGGCGAGAGGATCGTCGCCACGAGCAGCAGGCCGTAGACCGCGAGCGAGCGGAGGGCCATCAGGTCGCCGGCGGCGCGTGGCCAGGCCAGCAGGCCCACGGCACCGACCGAGACGAAGATGACAACGAGCCAGCGCAGCCTCGCTCGGCGTGCAGACCCCGGATCGATCCGGAGCCTGAGCGACTCGATGGCCGTGATCCGCGTGGCGCGCCAGGCCGGCTCGAGCGCCGCAACCAGGGTGACGAAGAGCCCGATCCAGGCGGCAATGGCCACCGTCTCGGCCGAGAGGCGTGGCTGCTCGTACGGCGCGGCGCCGGTGGCCTGCACGCCCATGCCGACGAGGGAGCCCAGGGCGGCACCCGTGCCCAGACCCAGCAGCGAGCCGAGCACGCCCAGGACCATGGCCCCGGACATCACGTACCAGAGGACCTGCAGGCGCGTGGCGCCCGCCGCGCGCAGCAGACCCACCTCGCGGGACCGCTCAATGACGGTCAGCGAGAGCGTGTTGAAGACGAGGAAGGCGCCGACGAAGAGCGAGACTGCCGCGATCATCGCCAGCGTCGCCTGGAAGTCGGCGGTGGTGGCGCGCAGGGAGGCCTCCAGGTCGGGCGGCGTGGAGAGGACATACGGGTCGGCCGTGAGGCGCGAGGTGAGCGCGGCGGTGACCGTGGTCGGCGAGGTGCCGTCCACGACGCGGATATCCACGCGCGTGACGCCGGTGGCCGCGAAGACCTTGTGGGCGAGACCGATGGCCACGATGACCGTGCGACCCGCGGCGCCGTTGATTGGGCCGTCACCCGCCACGATGCCGACAATCTTGATCTTCATCGGCTCGCCGGCGGCCTGAAGGGTGAGCTCGCTGCCAATCCCGTAGCCATCCTCGCGAGCGAGACGCTCGGTGATGAGGGCCGATGGCTCGCCGGCGCTCGTGATCGCGCTGCCGTTGACCAGGGGCATGTCGTGGACCTGGGGATTGAGGACGGGGTCGATGCCGAGGACCGTCACAGGGCCCGCCGCGGTGCCGCCGCCCGCGCGTCGGACGTACAGCCGGCGCTCCAGCGATGGTGCCGCCAGCGCGACGCCGGGCGTTGCGCGGATTGCGGCAACGGATGCCTCGGACAGGCCCTGCTCCTCGAAGGCGGCGACCCGCAGGTCCGCCCGGCCGATCATCTCCAGGACGGTTCGATCGACGGCCTGTTCGATGCCGAGGCTGGTCGCGAGGGACGCATACAGCATCCCGACGCCCAGTGCGATGCCGATGACAGTCAGGAGGGTTCGGACGCGGCGGGCCGTGAGGCTCCGCCAGGCGAGGGGCACGAGGGCAAGCATGACCAGTGGGCCCTACAGGCCCAGCTGGGCGAGCCGGGCGATCAGGGGGCCGGTCTCGTGCGTCTCGCGCCGACCCAGCACGATCTGGTCGTGGATCCGGCCGTCGTTCATCACGAGCACGCGGTCGGCGTAGGCCGCCGCCTTGGAGTCGTGGGTGACCAGGACCACGGTCTGGCCGCGGTCGTGGCAGGACGCCCAGAGTGCGTCGAGCAGCTCCAGCCCGGTGTGATAGTCGAGGTTGCCGGTGGGCTCATCCGCGAACAGGATGGCGGGCCGAGTCACGAGCGCGCGGGCGACGGCCACGCGCTGCTGCTCGCCGGCCGACAACTGGTCAGGCTTGTGGCGCTCCTTGCCCTTGAGATCGACCAGGTCGATGACGTCGGCGATCCGCGTCTTCAGCTCGCCCTTGTTGGGATTCTGGCCCGCGATCCTGAATGGCAGCCCGATGTTCTCGGTCACGTCGAGGAGCGGGATCAAGTTGAAGAACTGGAACACGAAGCCGGTCTCACTTCGCCGGAGGCGTGTCGCCTGGTCCTCCGACAGCCGGCTGATCTGCTGGCCGGCCAGGATGACATCGCCCGAGGATGGCTGATCCAGCCCACCCAGGAGCTGGAGGAGCGTGCTCTTGCCGGAGCCCGAGGGACCCATCAGGGCCACGAACTCACCCTCCTGGATGTCCAGCGAGACGCCGCGCAGGGCATCAACGCTGGTCATGCCGGGCTGGTAGAGCTTGGTCAGATCACGGGCCTGGAGGATGGTTGGCATGGGTTGGTTCGTCGCTCATCAATCGGGTGGACTGGGGGTTGGTCAGGAGCCGAAGAAGGTGCCGGTCACGCCGCCCACGATGGTCTCGAACAGGCCCTGGAGCGCCGGCGGGTCGACGATCCGCATGCCCGGGTCCGTGGTCTCCGGGATGACCGGCGTCGGGCTGGCGGTCGGGATGGGCGAGGGCCTGGGGCTGGGGCTGGGCTGCAGGCTCAGGGGCGTGAAGATCCGGTCGGGCGGCTCGAGGTCCGGAGGGAGCGTGGGGATCGGGGTGGGCACGGGGCTGGGCTGCTCGACCGGTACCGGCTCCTCGCTCGGAGTGCTGGAGGGCCGTGGCGTGCCCGGCCCGGGCGTGGGCCGCGGCGTGGGCGTGGGCCGCGGCGTGGGTGTGGGCGTGGGCGTGGCGGCCGGGGGCGGGCCACCGGCCCCGCACGGCAACGAGAAGAGCACGGTCCAGATCTTCTTGTCGGCGGCTTGGTAGGCGCCGATGCCGATCTTGGTCCAGGTGGTCCCGAGGATGTTCTCAAGGTGGACGGCCGAGGCCACGAACGAATCCATCATGGCCTGCGTGTCGGGCCCATCCGGGTAGTTGTTCCAGCCGATGTTCTCGCCGGCCAAGCTGTAGCAGTAGCCCCGGTTCTGGAGCTCGATGAAGACGCTGTGGCCATCCGGCGGGATGCTATGGCTGAAGTAGCCCTTGTCACCCATGTCCTTGCTGCGGCTGCGCGCCTCGGTTTGCAGGACCGAGTCGATGCTCAGCGCGGGCAACCCGGCGTTGGCACGCGCCTGGTTGTGCAGCTGCATGAGGAGGGACTCGGACGTGGTGCTGAACGTGCTGACCGTCCACGCAAGCATCCCGGACGGCGCCGCCAGGGCAACCAGCACGGCGACGAGCACGGCGTAGCCAAGGAGTCGATGGGCCAGTCGGCGATGGCGAGCCGGACGCGGGACGCGGCTCGGGGCGGGCTGACCAATCACCGGTGGTTGTGCTCCCCGTGCTTGAGCGCTCGACGAGGGGTGAGCGCTGCGTGGGCTGATCGTATGCGACCGGACGGCCAGTCGTGCCGCTGCGAAGGTCCCGGTTGCCGGGGGCAGGAGTACCAGTTGCCCAACCAGACCGCCCCGGATGGCCCGCCACCACACCGCGAGGACCGCGCGCGGACGGCGCCGCCGGGAGGGCCGGGCGGCATGGAGCTGTCGTCCGTCGCCGGCCCTTGGCTGCCGACGGAGGCGGGCGTCACGCGCCCCGCCGGCAATGACGGCCGCCCGCTCGGACCCGATTCCCGGTACACTCCGTCCGCCCAGACGCCCGGCCTCCATCGGGTGCCCGCGGCAGCGGCGGTGGCCTTAGCTCAACGGCAGAGCAGCGGATTGTGGATCCGCAGGTTATGGGTTCGAAACCCATAGGCCACCCCAACCTCCCTCCGCACTGAAGGGACGTGCCCGTGTCGCACCAGGCCGCAGGCCGCCAACCGTCGGGCGAGCCCCCGGGCGCTGCTGGTGCGGAGACGCCCAGCGCGGACCTCACCGAACGCGTGACCTCGTCGCGGGTCGTCTACCGCGGCCACTACCTGGATATGCGTGTCGACCAGATCCAGCGCGCGGACGGCACCCGCAGCCAGCGCGACGTGGTCGTCCACCCGGGCGCCGTGGGGATCATCGCGGTCGACGCACAGGACCGGGTGCTCCTGGTCCGCCAGTGGCGAGTGCCGGCCGGCCGGGCGCTCCTCGAGATCCCCGCGGGCACCCTGGACCGGGACCCCGTCACCGGGGCCATCGAGGATCCGGCCCTCGCCGCGCCACGCGAGCTCGAGGAGGAGACCGGCCAGCGCGCCGGGCATTGGCGGCTCCTGGGCTCCATCTGGACCGCTCCCGGCTTCGCCACCGAGCTGATGCACCTGTTCCTGGCCACGGACCTGCGACCGGCTGATGGCGATCGCCTTGGGCCTGACGAGGATGAGCACCTGCTGCTGGAGCGCATCCCCTGGCGTGACGCGGTCACCATGGCGGAGCGGGGTGAGATCTGCGACGGGAAGTCCGTGGCCGGGCTCTTCTGGCTCGCCCGGACCAGGGACGCGCGCTAGCTGGCACCCGACGCGCCGTCGGCGCGCGTGTCGGTCGGCCTCCGTCTATGTCTCCTCGACCGGTAGCCGTCCCAACGCATCGCCGTAGAGTCGGCTTCCCGGGCTGAGCGCCAGCGCGAGTCGCAGGTGCAGTCTCGCGCTCCCCGCCTGACCCAGGTGCTTGAGCGTCTGACCCAGCGCGTAGTGGGCGTAGTGGGCGGACGGATCCACGTCCAGGAGTTGCTCGAAGGCTGCCGCGGCCGGGATCCAGTGGCGGCTCATGAAGTAGGCACGGCCCAGGACCTCCAGGATGGAGCCCTTGCCTGGCTCCATCCGATTGGCGCGCTCAAGGACGACGGCGGCCTGGGCGTAGTGACGGCGAGCCGACAGGGCCTGGCCGCGCTGAAAGAGCTCGTAGGCCGACTCGCGTTCGTCGTTCAACGCGTCGTCCGACGCGTCGTCCGTCACGGGCTGCTCAGGTTGCCGGTCCTGCTCCATCCACTTGATCATCGTCGAATCCGCGGCGTCGGTCTGCCAGGCGTCCGTCGGCTGCCGGGTCGCCACCTGGTGTGTCGCTGCCGGGCGTGTCGCCACCGGGTGTGCTGCCGCTGGGTGCGCCGCCGCCGGCTCCCGCGGGGCGATACGGGCGGAACGTCCGGCCGGTGCTGCCGATCCGGAGCGCGTCGCGACGATCGGAGGTGCGGCGGGCGGCGTCGCGCCGGCTGGCCATGGGCTCCATCCCAGGCCTCAACGCCGCCAGCCGCGCGCGCCGGCGGCGGGCCACGACCACCACCACCGCCACCAGGATGCCGGTCGCAAGGACCAGCAGGCCCGCGGAGACGAGGCGTGCCTGGCCCATCTCGAGCGCCGAAAGCCAGGCCAGCCGGGCATCGGCGGCGGCGGCCTCGGCGTCTGCGAGACGCCCCTCGGCGAACGCCGTACGCGCGGCGGCAAAGTCCGCATCCGGCTCGACGCCCAGGAGGCCAGCCCAGCGCACCGGGTCCAGTTGCCATGGGCGGCTGTTGAGAGCGGCCGCGTAGGCGGCGATCGTGGTCCGCTCCGAGGCCGCCTCCAGGAGTGCTGCGGCCAGCAAGCCATCGCGCTCGAAGAGGGTCCGCAGCGTCTCCGGCGGCGTGAGTCCCTGTCCCTCGGCGTCCGCCTCGATGTCCGAGCGCTGCGCGAGGACCGCGCGCGCCAGCTCCATCTGCTCCTCGGCCGATGTGAACTGCCACGCGCGAAGGGCGTCGCGAATGGTCCGCGGGAGCCGCCACGCACCCGCCGACTGGAGCAGCGCCGCGTAGTCCGCCCGCGCCGCCGTCCGTGCCTCCAGGAGCGGGAGATCCTCGGGCCGGGCTACGAATGCTGTCCAGAGGTCCCCGTACGACGGCCCGTCCGCCTCGAGGAGGTCCAGGAGGCCGCGCCAATCGGGCGCCGTGTCGACCAGCTCGGGTGCGCCGCTGGGAGGCTGATAGGCGCCGATCCCCCGGGCGGCCGCCGCCCAGGTCCGTTGCAGCCCGGGGTCGCCGGCGCGGGCCGCGATCGCGCGCGCAAGGTCGAGCGATGCGGCGTACCCGTACTCCTCGCTGTCTACGGGGGTCTCCCCTGGCGCCCCCCAGCCATTGAGCGGGATTGCCTTCGCCTTGAGGGCGTCGGTCAGCGCCGGGGGCGTGACCTTCTCGCCCAGGGCATCGGCCGCAACCAGCCCATACCACGAGGCAAACGCCTCGTTGGCCCAGCGGTCGGCCAGCAGGGAGCCGTTGAACCACGCGTGGGCGGCCTCGTGCAGGATCACCAGCGAGCCGGCGTAGTAGGCCACCTCCACCTTGCCCGCGGCGGCGTCGAACAGACCCGCGTAGCCCCCGCTGGCGCGGCTGACCGCCTCCTGCACCACGAGGGCACCGGTGCGCGGCCAGGGCAGGCCGATCCGGGTGCCCAGGACCGGGAATGCCCGCTCGAAGAGGCCGCCGACGCGTTTCGCCCAGTCTGGGTCGTCCGGCCAGGACCGGACCAGGAGCGATGCCGGGACGCCGCCCACATCGACGGTCAGCGGCGTCTCGGCATAGGCGCCCGGCTTGTCGGCGACCGCGTAGGCGTAGAAGGCCAGGGCGTCGGGCAGGCCCGTGGCGGTCCAGGTCCGCCGGCCATCGGCCTCCGCCTTGGGCCCCGTCAGCTTGCCGGCATCGAACTGGACCGCGTAGTCGGCCGGGAACGTGACGGCGACACTGCTGCCGGGCGTCTCGCTCGAGCCATATGCCCAGATCGGAAAGCTGACCAGGGTGGGACTGATCCGGATCGGCCGGGTCGGCGCGCCACCCGGGTCCTTGAGGTCCATGGCCAGCCGGAACGTGATCGACTTGCCGGCTGCCAGCTGGCTCCCGAAGGCCAGTCGGAGGAGCCAGTACGTAGCCTGCTTGGATTCCACGACCGCGGTGGCCGTCCCAGTCCCCGCCGTGACCTTGAAATTGGTCATCCCGGGCATGACCGCGATGTACGCGCGATCGAAGTAGAACTGGCGCGTGACGGTGTCCTTGAGCCGATTGGCAATGGTCAGGTCCACGGTGATCGCCACCCGCGCCTCGTCGGGCTTGACCTCGTACCGGCTGCTGGTGACGACGGTGAGGTCTGGCGTGACGGCCAGCGTCTCGGGGATCGGGCCGCCGGCCAGCGCGAGCAGCGCCAGGGAGGCCGCCAGGGCGACGAGGGCGATCCCCCGGAACCGCCGGCTCATGTCCCGAACAGCTCCGGCAGCCTTGCCGCCCAGCGGTCGATGAGCTGCGGGTTCCGTCCCGTCCGGTCGGCATAGCCCGCCGGGAGCCGCCCGCCGATCCAGAGCCAGCCCGCCGTCTCCTCCAGGAGTCGGTCGGCGATCCCCACGATCCGGCAGAGGGCCAGCCCGAGCTCCGCCGCGTCCAGGTGTCCCGCCGCAATCTCCACCGACAGGATGGGACGACCGTCCTCCGCGACCGCGAACTTGGCGAACGGGTAGTCGTCGTTCCACGCCAGGAGTGTCCGGTAGGCCTTGCGCAGGCTGTCGCCGAGGGGCGGCGCCAGGTGCCCCCAGCAGATCAGCCCCAGGGCGGGATCCAGGATCAGCGTCGTGCGCAGGTCAAAGCGCCGACGGCCGTCCAGGTCCAGGTCCCACGCGGTGATCCCGTCGCGCTCAGTGCGCTGCTGCGGCGCCAGGCCAAGATCGGCGAGCCAGCGCTCCAGGTCGGCGGCGACGGCGGCGGCCCCGGGTTCGACCACAGGTTGGGAGGACATGGGCGCGAGTCTAGCCCACCGCCGGATGGCTGCCGCGGAGCGCCGGGGCCAGGGGCGACGCCGGCCGCGCGGTCGCCCCGGCTGGGCGGTGGTTTCTGGGCTGGGTCAGCGGCCGCAGGCGATGCGGGTCAGGACCCCGCGCCCGTGCTGCCGGTGGCCATGTCGGGATCCACCGCCCTGCGCGTGCGCCCGCCGCGGATCGCCAAGCGGTCGGCCAGGGGCCGGTCGCCGCCGTGGAGCACGGAGGTGCCCGTCCTGACCACGCGCGAGACGAAGTCCGAGATCCGCACTTCGCCGGCAATCTTGACGTTGCGTCCGATCCGCGTCCCGCGCGGGATCACCGCCTGCTTGCCGACCACCGTGATGCCGGTGTTGAGCCGGCCGGGCTCGTCCACGTTGGGCGTCTTGTTGTCGGGGCCCTCGCCAACGATGGCGCCGTGACCCACCACCACCTCCTTGTCCAGGATGGCGTGGTCCACGACGGCACCCGCGCGGATGACGCTGTCGAACATGACAATGGAGTCGCGCACGATCGCGCCGACGTCCACCCGGACACCCGGCGACAGGACCGAGTTGACGACCGTGCCCGCAATCACGCAGCCGTGGCTGATCAGGCTCCGGTGGATCTGGGCCGTGGCTTCCACCTTGGCGGGCGCCCGCTCCTCCGACCGGGTGTGGATCAGCCACTCCTTGTCGTACAGGTCCAGCTCGGGGTGGTCGGCGAGGAGCGCCATGTTGGCTTGCCAGTAGGACTGGACGGTCCCAACGTCCTGCCAGTAGCCCTCGAAGTCATAGCCGAACACACGGGCGCCGCCGGCCAGCATGGCCGGGATCACATTGGCGCCGAAGTCGGTCCGCTCGTCGCTGAGCCAGCGCCGGAGGGCACGCTTGGAGAAGACATAGACACCCATCGAGGCCAAGTCGCTCTTTGGGTGGGTGGGCTTCTCCTGCCATTCCACGACGCGGTGACTGTCGTCGAGGCTCAGGATCCCCATGCGGCTCGCGTCGGCCAGCGGCACGCGCCGGACGGCGATGGTCACGTCGGCCCGGTGCCGCCGATGGAAGGCCACGAAGGGCTGGTAGTCCATCTTGTAGACGTGGTCACCGGCCAGCACCACCACCGTGTCGGCGGGGTGCATCTCGATCACGTTGAGGTTCTGCAGCACGGCATCCGCCGTCCCGCGATACCACTCTGCCACGCCGCCACGACTGACATACGGCTGGAGGAGCTTGACCCCGCCGCGGTTGCGGTCCAGGTCCCACGGCCGACCCAGGCCGATGTGGTCGTTGAGGGAGCGCGGGTTGTACTGCGTCAGGACGAGGACGTCGTCGATCTCCGAGTTCACGCAGTTCGACAGAGTGAAGTCGATGATCCGGTACTTGCCGCCAAACGGGACCGCGGGCTTGGCACGGACCGACGACAGGATCGACAGCCGTTCGCCCTCGCCGCCGGCGAGGATTACCGCCATGGTCCGCTTCACCGGTAGCTCCCCAGGATCATGGGTTGGACTGGTCCATGGAGTCGATCCTAGCACCCCGACCGGGGCATCCCGGGGGCCGGACGGCCCCTACAGGAACAACCTTGGGTTAACGAACTCGCTCTCCAGCTCCACCATCCAGTGGAGGTGCGGTCCCGTCGTCCGACCGGTCATCCCCTCGTAGGCGATGACCTGGCCGGCCTGGACGACCTGGCCGACACTCACGGCCGGCGGGTGCGCGGCGTTGTCGATGTGGGCGTACCAGGTCCGCAGTGCCACCGAGTGGGCGATGATCACGATCCATGCCTTGGGATTGCTGTCATACGGGTTGGCGCCGACGAAGACGACGGTCCCGGGACCCGCCGCACGGATGGGCGTGTACATCGGGGCGGCGATATCGATGCCGTTGTGCCAGTGGGAGCAACTCCCCTTGGGCGGCTCCCAGACCAAGCCGGTGCAGCCGTACTCCTGCGTGATGCTGCCCGGCATGGGCCAAACCAGGCTCCCGTTGTAGATGGACGGGATGTTCCCCTGGCGGGCCATGTCCGCGATGATCTGGTTGATGCGCTGCTGGAGGGATCGCTCGGCGGCCGCCTGGTCCGCGAGGACCCTGTCGGCCTGCGCCTTGGTGTAGGCCAGCTTGGCGTAGGTGGCGGTCTGCTCGTTCAGGAGGCGCCTGGTCTCCGCCTCGAGCGCCTCAAGCTGAGCCCGGGCGTCCGTGAGGCCGGCGAGCTGGCTGTCCAGGCTGGCCTTCTGGTCCACCGTCTGGCGGCGCAGGAGATCCGTCTGTTCGCGGGTGTAGACCACGGTGGCGTGGACCTCGGCGAGGACGGCCTGATCGGCCGCGGTCTGCTGGGCCAGCGCCCGGTCCTGGGCTGCGATATCCAGGTAGTAGCTGGCCTGGGACAGGATGTCCGTGAAGGAGTCAGACGAGAGGACCACCTCCAGGAGCGACACGCGGTCCTGGTCATAGGCGTTCCGGATGCGCGCCGCCAGCTGCGCCTTCCGGGCATCCAGCTGCTCGGTCTTGAGCGCCTCCTGGGCCCGCACCTGGATCAGCCTGCCGTCGAGATCCCTGAGGGTGGCGACCAGCTCGTCGTAGCGAGCCGATACCTGGTCGATCTGGGCGGACATGGCCGCGACCTGGGTGCGCATGGCCGCGAGGTCGGCGTTGACACCGGCGAGGGAGGCCCTGGTGGCTGTGATCTGCCCATTGAGGCTCGACTGCTGCACGGCGAGTGCCGCGACCTTCGCCTTCTGATCGGCGATCTGGCGCTGGATGGCCTGCTGCTGCCCCTGGGCGTCGCTCAGGGCGTCGGCGCTGGCGGTCCGCGGGGGGCCAAGGGCCAGCCCGCCGACGAGGACGGGGATGGCCAGGACCAATGCGACGAAGCGGCCAAGGACGCGCCTCCGCTGGCGCAGCGGCGGGCGCACCAATCCGCCGGGGAGCAGGGCGTGGGGCTGGCGAGCGGACATCAGCGTGGCGTCGTCATCGTGCAGGCAAACTCCAGTCGCGGTCAGGTGCGCGGTTGGCTACGCCCGCCGGTGGGTATCGCCGTCCCAGCGCGGGCACTGCCCCAGGACGACGCCGGCTTGTCGGGTATTCTACTCTCGGCTGTGTCAATCCTGTCTCGCCCGGCCCAATCAGATCGAGATCAGCGCCGCCCACAGCGTCCCGATGATCAGGAACGGCCCGTAGGGGATGTACGAGCGCCGGCTGATCACCCTGGCGGCCAGCAGCACCACAACCACCAGGCCGCTGAGCAGGACGGCCAGCATGATGCCCTCGAACGTCCGCACAAGGCCCAGGATGAGGCCCACGCTGACGAGCAGCTTCAGGTCGCCCACCCCGATCGCCCCGGGCCCAAACGGGATCGACAGGGCCAGGAAGATCGCGGGAAACACCAGGGCCGTGATCACGGGCCAGAGCATCCCGTTGAGGATGAACGGGTTGAGCCCGCCGAGGCCGACGACCAGGGCGATCGGGATCAGGGGCAGCGTCAGGACGTCGGGCAACAGCCGCTGGTCGAGGTCCGTGGCGAGGAGCAACGTGAGGACCACCACCCAGGCGCCAAACAGGGCCTGCTGGGTGATGCCCTCGAAGCGCACCGGGACCAGGGCCAGGCTGACGCCCCCGACGACGGCGACCACCAGGGTGCGCCAGTCGGGGCGACGGATGGTCGGCGAGTCGCCCGGGGCGGGCACCGCAGGAGCCGAGACCGGCGCGGCGGGGTCGGCACGGTCGGCGCCGCCGGCGGCGTGTGCGGCCGTCGCGGCGCTGTCAGCTTCGAGTGCGCCGTCCGATTCGGGGCCATCGGGCCCGCCCGGGAGGTGCTCCGGCCAACGGGCGGCGATGCGATCCGCCGCCACGCCCCAGGCCAGGCCCAGCAGGCCGAGGACGATCGAGAGTGGCGTCATCGGCTGGCGGCGCCGGCCAGCGCCAGCTCGACCAGCGTGGCGTGGGTGACCCCTGTCGCGCCCTTCGGGCCCCAGGCGGCGGCGGAGCGCAGGTAGGCCGTGCCGGCAATGTCCAGGTGCACCCAGGGCCGGGTGACGAACTCACGCAGGAAGAGCGCCGCGTGGATGGCCCCGCCCTCGGGCTGCGACGGGCTGTTGAGCAGGTCCGCGTACGGGCTGTTCAGGTCCGCCCGCAGCTCCTCCACCAGCGGCAGCGGCCAGAACCGCTCTCCCGCTGCCCGGCCCGCCGCGGCCAGCGCGGCGTTGAAGGCGTCGTCGGTGCCAAACGTGGGCGTGTCAAACGAGCCCAGCGCCCGGTGGGCCGCTCCCGTCAGCGTCGCCACGTCCAGGAGGTGCGTCGCGCCCAGCCGCTCGGCGTAGACCAGGGCATCGCCCAGGATCAGGCGGCCTTCCGCGTCGGTGTTGGTGATCTCCACGCGCTTCCCGTTGAGCGCGCTGACCACGTCGCTGGGCCGCGTGGAGTACGGGCCCGGCATGTTCTCCACCGCGGGAGCCACCACCAGGAGCGGCGTCCCCGGGGCCAGCCGCGAGACGGTGTCGATGGCCGCCAGCACGGTGCAGGCCCCCGTCTTGTCGTGCTTCATGGTCAGCATCCCGGACGACGGCTTGAGGCTGAGGCCGCCCGTGTCGAAGCAGACGCCCTTGCCCACCAGCGCCAGGTGCCGGCCCAGGGCGTCACGCTGGCCCTCCGCCCCGGAGCGGACCACGATCATCCGCGGCGGGTTGACGCTCCCCTTGCCGATCGCCATGAACATGCCCATGCCCAGCTGCGTGGCGCGCTCGGGGCTGATCACATCGATCCACAGGCCGTGGCGGGCCGCGATGGTGGCCGCCTCGTCGGCGAGCACCTCGGGCGTGACGTCGTTGGCGGTGCGGGCGGAGAGACGCCGGACCCAGTTGCTCCCCTCACCGATGATCCGGCCCCGCTCCGCGGCCCGGGCCAGCGCGGCGACGTCCGCATCCGCCGGGGCGACCAGCACCAGCTCGTCGAGCACGGGTGGCGCCGTCTTGACGTGCTCCCGGTAGATGGTCGCTGGGTCGAACCCGCCCAACTCGGTGCCCCGGGTCGCCAGCTCGGCCGCGGCGGCGAGCCCGCCCGGGAGGTACGCGGCGATGGGCTCCAGCCAGAGTGCCACGGTCCGGACGGTCCGGCCAGCCAGCTTCCGGCGCGCGGCGGCGGCCAGGTGGAGGACCCCCTCGGCGGTCAGCTTCTGCGGGTCGCCCGCGCCGGCCAGGAGGATCCGTCCGGCCCCTGCGCCCGCCCCGGAGATCGCGCCGTCCGAGCCGTCGCGGGCTCCGGTGCCACCGGCCACCCCGCCTCCGGCGGTCATCGTGAGCGCGTTGCGCTTCCCCGTCAGTTCCCCAAACGCCGCCAGCGCGCGCAGCTCACCGCCCAGGCGCCGGTCCAGTTCGCCCAGGACGCCATCGATGTGGGGGCCGGTCGAGGCGTCGTCGCCGTCCTCCCCGGTGGTGGCGCCCGACGCATCACGCCGTCCGGCGAAGACGGGCACGACGAGGACGTCCGCGCGCGCCTCCCAGGGCTGCCCGACCACGATCCGAACCTGCACGCCTGGTTGCCTCCTACGAGTCGGGCATCGACTCCAGGGAATGGGCCAGCTGTTGGCCCGCCTGGTCGATGGCGATGACGGCCTGGTTGAGGCCGCCCTGCGAGATCTCGGCCATGATGACCACGAGGCTCCGCGAGTCCGGCGGGAGCCGCGCCTTGGCGGCCTCCTGGGCCGCGAACGCCGCCGAGACCTCCTGGGTGACCTTGCCGCGCGAAGCCACAAACGCCTTGTAGAGCGCGTCGAGGGCGTTGTCGTAGACGGTGTTGAGGGCGACCCACTGGTCCAGCGTCGAGACGTTGGTGGTGTTTGCCAGCTGAGTCCGAAGGGTGGAGGCCTGGGCCAGGGTCGATCTCGCCTCGGCGATGGTGATCACCGCATCGGCGTAGGCCTGGGCCACGCCCTGGGTCGCCGCCCTGGCCATGGTCGCGTCGTGATCCGCGAGGACCGTCATCAGCCGGGCCGCCGTGGTTGAGCCAGTGACCAGGCGCGACCAGGCCGACTCGATCCCCTCGGTGGCGCCCAGCGCCTGGAGGGCCACCTTGTGGCGGGCCAGCTGGAGCGGCGAGACCCGGAGCGCCGGGTTCTGCCCGGAGACGGGCAGGGCCTCGAGGCGCCCCCGCATGGCCAGCGCCTGCTCCACGATCACGGCTTCCAGAGCACTGCCGCCCGCGATGCTTTCGCCCAGCGACGTGGCGTTCCGGGTGGTGAGGGCCGTGAGGACGTGGCGGCCCGAATCGGTCAGCTGATCGACCTGGATCGAGAGCGCACTCAGGTCCTTGGCGGCGTCATCGAGGGCGGGCGTGATCCGCCGGTCGGTGTCCCACGTCAGCTCCACGCGACCCGCGGTCCCGGGCGGATGGTCCATCCCGCCGAGGAGGCCGGCGGCGCCCGCGGCGATCAGCAGGACGGCCACGAACCAGACGACGGGGAGGACAAACCTGTCGACGAAGCCGGGCGGGTCCGCAGATCCGTCGTCGGCCTCGGAATCGTCCACGTCGGAGGCGTCGTCCAGCGGATCCGGATCGTCATCCGCGGCGGGCGCGAACGGGCCCCTGGGGCGGGCGGGGTTCGTGGCGGTGCTCCTCGCCGCGGCCACGCCGGCTGGCTCGCGCTGACTGGGGATTCGTGCGCCGGGCGATCCTCATCGTAGCATCCGGTCATGAGCACTCCCCGGGCCCGACGGGACACCCCCGTGGCACCGAACGCCGCGAGTGCCGCGGCGGCTTGGGACATGGACGACGATGGCCTTGTGGCCACCGAGGGCGATACCGGCCTCGTCGGCCGGATCGCGTCCATGCCCAAGGCAGAGCTCCACCTCCACCTCGACGGCTCCGTCACCGTGGAGCGGGCGGTCTGGCTGGCCCGGACCCGGGGCGTGGACGCGCCCGCGACGGCAGCGGGCATGGCGGCCGTCCTGGTGGCGCCCAGCATCGGCACGGACCAGGCCACGCTTCTGCGCGCGTTCGACCTGCCCATCGCCCTGCTCCAGGACGCGGAGGCGCTGGAGCTGGTGACGGCGGACCTGATTGCGGCGAAGGCCGCGGACGGCGTGCGCTACGTGGAGGTCCGCTGGGGACCGCTCCTCCACGTGCGACGGGGCCTCTCCCTGGCAGACGGCATCGCGGCGGTGTGTGCGGGCGCGGACCGCGGCATGGCGGCCGCCGCGGCGGCCGGGAACCCCATCGAGGCCAGGCTCATCTGCACGGCCCTCCGCTCCCACGAGCCGGGCGCAAACGTGATCCTCGCCGAGTCCGCCTCCCGGTTCCGCGACCGCGGGCTGACCGGGTGGGACCTGGCGGGCCCCGAGGCCACCTACCCGGACCCGCTCCTGCACGCTCGAGCGTTCGCGGCGGCGCGGGCGGGCGGGCTCCGCATCACGCTGCACGCCGGGGAATGGGGCGGCGCAGCACAGGTGCGGCGGGCGCTGGCGCTCGATCCGGAGCGGATCGCCCACGGACCCGGCGCGGCCGACGACCCGGGGCTCACGGCGGAGCTGATCGCGCGGGGCGTCTGCCTGGACCTGTGCCCCACCTCAAACGTGCAGGCCGGGATCACGCGCACGCTAGCCGACCACCCGCTGGCACGGCTGCACCGGGCCGGGGTGCCGGTGACGCTCAGCACGGATGACATGACGGTCTCGAACCTGACGCTGTCGGAGGAGTACCGGCGGGCGGTCGCCGTCCTGGGGCTGACGCTCAGCGAGCTCTGGGCGATCGACCGGCGGGCGCTGGATGTCGCCTTCGCGGACGACCGCACGCTCCATCGGCTGCGCGGGGAGTTCGTCCGGTGGGCGGCGGAGTCGGGCGTGGGGGCTTCCGACTAAGCCGTGGCCCGTTCGGGCCGGTTCGGCGATCGGACCGGGCCGGTTCGGCGATCAGGCCGGTTCGGGCCGGTTCGGCGACCAGGCCGGTTCGGGCCGGTTCGGCGATCAGGCCGGGCGCAAACCGTCGGCGGCGAGGCGCGCCAGGAGAACCCGCAGCTCCCCGGCGTCCGCGACGACCCACGTCGGCTGCAGCTCGGGTGGTGCCGCGTCGGCCTCGGCGCGCGTCGTGACCCCGGTCAGGATCAGGATCGAACGACAACCGACCGCGCGGGCGGCCGCGATGTCGCTGACGAGGCTGTCGCCAAGCATGACCGCGTCGTCGATGGTGCCGCCACCGGCGCGCGCCGCCGTCTCCAGGAGGAGCGGCTGCGGCTTGCCGATGACCAGGGGCGAGGCGCCACCCGCCACTTCCACCGCGGCGACGATGCTGCCAGCGCCGGGTTGGAGGCCGCGCTCGGTGGGATAGAGGGGGTCGCGGTTCGTGGCCACGAACAGGGCGCCGGCCCGGACGCAATCCACGGCCGCGGCCAGGCGCATGTAGGTGACGCCGGGGTCCAGCCCCACGACCACCGCCTGGGGCCGTCCAGCGGCCGCGTAGCCGTCGATGCCTTCGGCCTCCATGCGCGCGGCGGCGTCGTTCGCCGTGATGACCGAGATCCCCACGTCCCCCAGCTCGCGCTCCAGGCCGCTCGCGCCGATGGTCAGTGCCCGGCGCACCCCGGGCTGGTGCTCCTGCAGGTAGAGCGCGGTGGCGCGCGGGGAGCTGACCACCCGATCGGCGGCCACGGGTGCACCCATGCCGGCCAGGCGATCCACATAGTCGGCGCGGTAGTGCATCGAGTTGTTCGTGACGTACACGATCGCGTCGCCCTGGGCGGCGCGATCCTGCAGCAGAGCGGCGACCCCGGGGATGGGGTCCTTGCCGCGATAGACGACGCCATCAAGGTCGATGAGGAGGATCACGGGCCGATGCTAGCCGAACCGGGCGCCGCCGAACGCCCGCCCGTCGTCCTCCGGCCGTCGGCAGGGTACCCTTCGATCGTGGCCCACCCCCGAATCGACCCGCTCTCCGGCATCGACCACATGGTGGTGGACGGCACCAACCTGCTGTACGCGCTCAAGCGCGGCTCCAGCGCGCTGCCGGCCGCCGCGCTGGTGGGACGGCTGCGGGCGATGATCCGGCCCGAGACATCGATCGAGCTGGTCTTCGACGGCGCGCCTGAGCCGGGGATGCGGCGCGAGCGGATCGCGGTCGGCGTGTCGGTGCGCTACGCCGCGCCGATCAGCGCGGATGCCGCCATCGTGCAGCGGTCGTGGGGCCTGGACCAGGACGCCGCCGATCACCTCCTCGTCGTCACGGACGACCGCGACCTGCGCTCAGAGCTTGAGCGGCGCGGCGCCCGCACCGTGCGCTGCCACTGGCTGATCACGCGGCTCGAGCGAGGCACGCTGGCCGCCCCGTCGGTCGGCAACCCGAAGCCGCCGGCCGCCCCGCCCGCGGGGAGCGGCGCCGGCCGCCGACTGGCGGTGGACAAGGATGGCGACCACGACGGCCCGGCCGCTTCGGGACCCGGCTGGACACCCGGCCGAGGTGCCACGGCCAAGCGAGGCAACGGGCGGCGGCTGCCCCGGGCCGCTCGCCAAGGCTGATGCCAAGCCTGCTAGGATGACCCCGTGATCGAGTCACTCCAGACCGGCTGGCATTCGTTCCTGGACCTCATCTCGGGGGTCATCATCCCCGACTGGGCCGCCCTGATCGGGCTCCTGCCAGTCTTCCTGTTCGTCGGCGTGATCATGCCGATCATCACCCTGACCATCGTGCGCTGGCTGCTGTACGCCGTGCGCAAGCCGCGCGCCCACGTCGCGCTGGCCGAAGGTCCGCGCGCCGCCTCGCTGGACGCGGCCGGGGCCCCCGTCTATCCCGCTGGTGAGCCGTTCTGCACGCGTGACCAGCTGGTCTACCTACCCGGTCGGGTCGAGTGCGCCACCTGCCACCAGGCGCTCTCCGTGGTGTGCCCAAAGTGCCAGGTTGGTCGTCCGGCCTCGGTCTCGACGTGCGGCAACTGCGGCCTCGTCCTCGTTGCGGTGCCGCGGGTCCGCACGCTGCGGCCCGCCGGTCCTCCCCGGGGCGGCGCCGCGGCCGCCTGATCATCCGGGCACCCCATCCCGGAATCCTGCGTCGCCCGCGGCGCACGCTACTGCCACCCCCCTGCCCCTCGCCACGGTCCTGCCTGTAGCCCGATCACTCGTCTCTGTCCGGCCCGCGTCCCCCCCCACACACAGCTGAACGGCGGCGTCCCATGAGTCTCGCGTCCCTCGCCGGCCTCCTCTTCACCCTCGGCTCAATCCTGGTCTCGGTCGGCTTCGCCGCCCATATCGGCCATGCGGTGCTCCTCGCCAATGGGCGCCGGCTGGTCCTGGCGGCCTCGGCGGCCAGGTCAACGGCCGCGGCGGCCGCCGCGTCGGTCGGCCTGGCCGCGGCGGGCGGTTCGCGTGATCCGGGCGCAGGGCGCATGCCGGCCTACGCGGGTGTCGCGTCGGGGTCTTTCGTCGCCGCACAGCGGGCGGCCATTGGCGTCGTCCCGGAATCGGCCGCGCCCAGCCCGCTCTCCGGGGCGGCGCTGTTGATCACGCTTGCAGGCTGGGTGGCGCTGGCCGGGGCGGTCCTCGTTCGGGCGTACCTGGTGGGGCGCGGGCCGTGGGGCAACCTGTACGAATTCAGCGTGGCGTTCGCGTTCAGCATCATCGGCGGCTACCTGGTGCTGGGCCGCCGCTACCCCATCCGCTCGATCGGCTTCATCCCCGTCGGCGTGGGGCTGGCCATGCTCCTCTACGCGTCGTCGCTCCCGTCGGACATCGCGCCGCTGGTTCCCGCGCTCCAGAACGCCCCACTGCTCACCATCCACGTGGGGATGGCGGTGATTTCGTACGGGATCTTCGCGACGTCATTCGCGGCGGGGATCGGCTACCTGGTGCAGGGGCGCCAGGACCGGTTCTCCTGGCTGCCGTCGCACACCACGCTCGACCAGGTCGCGTACCGCGCCGTCGTGATCGGCTTCCCCATCTTCGCGACGATGATCATCCTGGGGTCCTGGTGGGCCAGCATCGCCTGGTCGCGCTACTGGGGCTGGGATCCCAAGGAGACGGCGGCCCTGGTGACCTGGCTGATCTACGCGATCTACCTCCACGCGCGCAACCAGCGCGGCTGGGCGGGGCGGCCCGCGGCCCTCCTGCTGGTGGTCGGCTTCCTGATGGTGCTGGTCACCTATTCGGGCTCGCTCTGGTTCAGCGGGCTGCACGCGTACAGCGGGCTGTAGCGGCGACTCCGCGCGGCACGCGGGGCGGGCGCGGGCCAGCGCGGCGCGGGGCGGGCGCCCGCCAGCGGGACATTCGTCTCATCTGCCGCGCGGGCACGCGTTGACCCCGGCCCGGTCGCTACATTCCTCTCATCTGCTGCGCGGGGACGCCTTGGACACGCTCAGGCGGCCGGTTGCCTCGTCGGCGGCCGGGATTCGGGCTCGGCCCGGCCATGCGGCGGCTCCTGTGCGCGCTCGCCTGAGCGTGGGCCCGGCGCCGGTGACGGCACGGCGCGCACCCTGACCCGCCTGACGCCGGAGGAACCCGTTCCAAGGCGTGCAGGCGCCGCAGGTGACAGGAACGTGAGGGCGGCGATGGGACCGGTCGGCGCGCTGAGCCAGGCCCGGAGCTGCCGACCATCGACCGGCAGTGCCGCGCGCAGCGTGGCGGCGTGATCCCGTAGGCGTCGATGGTTCGTGGTCGTATCAAGCAGCGCCACGCACACGCCGACGGTGCGGGCGTGGAGTCCGAGATCGGCGCCTACCTTGGGGGCCAGCCGCCGTTTCCGGTCGAGCGTGCCGAGCATCTCCCCGACGTCGACCAGCTGCGTCTTGATCTCGACCACCAAGAGTGTTCGGGTGGGTGGGTGCCAGGCCAGGATGTCGATCACGCCCCGCTCGCCCCAGATTGAGGAGGACGCCTCGGGGTGCGGGTCCCAATCGGCACCCATCAACAGGCGCGTGTACGACTCTGGCAGGCCCGAATGACGAGCGGAGACGAGGCGCTCTCCGTCGCCGCCGCGCCAGCGCGTGCGCACGTCGACGTCCACCTCCACGGCAGCCGCCACGGCCCGAAGCTCCCCGAGCCGGACGTGGGCCGCTCCGCCGCGCTCCAGGAACGATACGACGTCCCGGCTTACGGGGGCACGCGAGGCGACATCCGATTGGCGCCAGCCGCGCCGGGGTCGGGCTGCGCGGAGCAGTGCGCCGAGCCGAACGTCGTCCATGAGGCGGAATGGTGGCCGGGCCCGCTTACCGCCGGCTCATCGGGAAGGCGCGGACGTTCGCCAGCGCCGCCAGAGTCGAACGTCTGTACTATACTACCCCCCGACCGAAGCCTCCCGGCGTCACCGTGGGCGGCCTGGGCGCGGCTCCTGAGCGGAGCGGCGGGCGTGGCCCAGGGCAGCCGTCCACATGCCGTCCACAGGGCACGGGCAGTCATCAACAGGCGCGAGCGCGCTTGTCCACAGAACGCGCCCCTGCACCACATGTAGCGGTGGCAACGAGATTCATACCACAACATCTTGTGGTTTGCCGTCTTGACGGGGTCGGGCGGCAGGCGTAAGGTTCGGCCTCGCGCGATCGACCTGCACTGTTCCGATCCGGCCGCCGGACGCATCCCGTCGGCGCCCCCTCGGCACCGGAATGACCCCGTCGAACGCGCAGGAGGACGACAGGCCTCGCAGCTACGGCCAACCGGCAGGACGCCGGCGGACCGGCGCCACGGGGCGGGGCATCGCGAGCCCCGGAGCCGCACAGCAAACGGCCTGGAGCCAGCAACGACTCAGCTCCCCACCGCCAGACGGCGACGGGGGCACGACGGGATCACCCAGACCAGGACCGGAGGACTCACTCATGGCTCGTGCCACCGCAGCGGCCAGCGTCGCGGACAAGAGCAGCAACGGCACCACCACGCAGGCCCGCAAGGACTCGGTCCTTGGCGGCCCCTGGGGCGCCAGCTTCGATGGCAAGGATGTCCGCGGCCTGACCTTCCCGCGTCGCTGGACCACCCCGGGCGTCCACCCCTACGACGAGATCGAGTGGGAGACCCGGACCGCCAGCATCGGCAACGAGTCGGGCAAGCTGGTCTTCGAGCAGAAGGATGTCGAGGTCCCCAAGTCCTGGTCGCAGCTGGCCGTCAACGTCGTCGTCAGCAAGTACTTCCGCGGCCACATCGGCACGCCGGAGCGGGAGCGGAGCGTCCGCCAGCTGATCGATCGCGTCGTCGATACCATCGCCGGCTGGGCGGACCGCCAGCACTACTTCGCCACGGCGGAGGACCTGGACGCGTTCCGCGCGGAGCTCACCCACCTGATCGTCCACCAGAAGATGGCGTTCAACTCGCCGGTCTGGTTCAACGTGGGCATCGAGACCCAGCCGCAGTGCTCGGCCTGCTTCATCAACTCGGTCCAGGACACCATGTCCAGCATCATGGACCTGGCCAAGACCGAGGCCATGCTGTTCAAGTTCGGGTCGGGCGCCGGCTCCAACCTGTCCACCATCCGCAGCTCGCGCGAGAAGATGACCGGCGGCGGCACGGCCTCGGGCCCCGTCAGCTTCATGAAGGGCTACGACGCATTCGCCGGCGTCGTGAAGTCGGGCGGCAAGACCCGGCGCGCGGCCAAGATGGTGATCCTGGACGTGGACCACCCGGACATCCTGGACTTCGTCGACTCCAAGAAGCTGGAGGAGCAGAAGGCCTGGGCCCTGATCGAGGCGGGCTACGACGCCAGCTTCACCGGCGAGGCCTACGGCTCCGTCTTCTTCCAGAACGCCAACCACTCCGTGCGCGTCACGGACGAGTTCATGCAGGCGTACGCCAAGGACGGCGACTGGACCACCCGCGCCGTCGTGGACGACGCGCCGATGGGCACCTACAAGGCGCGCCTGATCATGCGCCGGATGGCGGACGCCGCCTGGATCTGCGGCGACCCGGGCATCCAGTACGACACCACCATCAACGACTGGAACCCCGTCGCCAACTCGGACCGCCAGTACGCCACCAACCCGTGCTCGGAGTTCAGCTTCCTGAACGACACCAGCTGCAACCTGGCGTCGGTCAACCTGATGAAGTTCGTGGACGCCAACGGGGACTTCGACGTCGAGGACTACCGGTACGCCTGCCGGGTGACCATCACCGCCCAGGAGATCCTGGTCGACAACGCGGGCTACCCCACCCCGCGGATCGAGGAGAACTCCCACAAGTTCCGCCCGCTGGGCATCGGCTACGCCAACCTGGGCGCGCTGCTGATGAGCCGCGGCCTGGCCTACGACTCGGACGAGGGCCGCAACTTCGCCGCCGCCCTCACGTCGGTCATGACCGCCGAGACCTACCGCCAGTCGGCGATCATCGCCCGCGACCACGGCGGCCCGTTCGTGGAGTTCGAGAAGAACCGCCAGCCGTTCATGCGGGTCATCCGCAAGCACAAGGCCGCCGCGCAGCACCTCCCCCAGGCGGGCGTGCCGGCAGACCTGGGGACCACCGCGCGTGACCTGTGGGACGAGGCCGAGCGCCTGGGCGACGCCAACGGCTACCGCAACGCGCAGATCAGCCTGCTGGCCCCCACCGGGACCATCGCGTTCATGATGGACTGCGACACCACCGGGGTGGAGCCGGACATCGCCCTGGTCAAGTACAAGAAGCTGGTGGGCGAGGGCTTCCTCAAGATCGTCAACCAGACCGTCCCGGCCGCGCTCCGCCGCCTGGGCTACGGCCCGGACGAGGTCCAGGCCATCCTGGACTACATCGCCGAGCGCGAGACGATCGAAGGCGCGCCCGGGCTCAAGCCCGAGCACCTGTCGGTCTTCGACTGCGCCTTCAAGCCCAAGAACGGCGTCCGGTCGATCCACTACATGGGCCACATCCGGATGATGGGCGCCATCCAGCCCTTCCTGTCCGGCGCCATCTCCAAGACCGTCAACATGCCCGAGGCCGCCACGGCCGAGGAGATCGAGCAGGTCTACCTGGAGGGCTGGAAGCTGGGCCTGAAGGCCATCGCGGTCTACCGCGACAACAGCAAGCGCAGCCAGCCGCTCAGCACCAGCAAGAAGTCGGACGGCGATTCGGTCGCCTCCCCGGCCGACAGCGAGGTCATCGAGAAGCTGCGCAAGCAGCTGGCCGCCGCCCAGGCCGAGGCGCAGAAGCCGCATCGCCGGCGCCTGCCGTCGGAGCGGACCGCGATCACCCACAAGTTCGACATCGCCGGGCACGAGGGCTACATCACGGTGGGCCTCTACCCGGATGGGACCCCCGGCGAGATCTTCCTGAAGATGGCCAAGGAAGGCTCCACGGTGTCGGGCCTCATGGATACCTTTGCCACCACGGTCTCCGTGGCACTCCAGTACGGCGTGCCGTTGCGCGACCTGGTCAACAAGTTCGCCCACACCCGGTTCGAGCCCTCGGGCTTCACCGGCAACAGCGAGATCCCGATCGCCAAGAGCATCGTGGACTACATCTTCCGCTGGCTCGGCTCGCGCTTCCTTGATCCCCAGGACAAGGCGGCGCTTGGGCTCATCGACCGCTCGGCCATCGTGGACGAGCTGCCCTACGGCTCCGGCGGGGCGCAGATCGCGCGGGCGACCGAAGGGTCGGCCGAGTCGGTCGGCATCGCCATTCAGACGGAGGCGCCGGCGGCGACCGAAGCCCACGCCGACGACACTCCCCGCGCCGTGATCACCACGATGACGGTCGGCGCGCCCACGGAGCTGACCAAGGTGATCGCCAACGGGCACACCAACGGCCACGCGGCCAACGGGAACGGCAAGGCGGCCAACGGCAGCGGCGTCGGGACCATCTCGCTCTCGCTGGGCAGCCAGAACGTGGCGTTCAAGGTCCAGGAGGACGCGCCCAGCTGCGCGGACTGCGGCAGCATCATGGTCCGCAACGGCTCTTGCTACAAGTGCCTCAACTGCGGCTCCACGAGCGGCTGCAGTTAGACCTCACTCAGCGGCAAAGCAAGAGGCCCGGCCATCGGCCGGGCCTCTTCGATTCTCGGCGTCGCCCCCTGGAGATCGGCGGTGGCCGGGTGGCTCCGCGCAAGCCGCGCACCCGGCGGCCTACCCCACCGCCTCCAGCGCCGGCTTTACGTCGGTGATCAGCCGCTCCATCGTCTCGTCGTCGTAGGGGGACGGGAGGCCGACCACCAGGTGGCGGTAGCCCAGGCGCACGAAGGGCGCCCACAGGTCGATGATGTCCTGCGCCGTGCCCACCGCGTGCGTGGGCTGGAGCTGGGCGCCGCCGTTGCGGGCCAGGATCTCGGTGGCCGCCCGCTGCGCCTCCTCGCGGGTTGAGCGGATGATCGTGGGCCCGCGGCCGGTGGTCCGCTCGATGGTGGCCGGGTCGCGCCCAACGGTCTCGCAGTGCTGGACCAGGATGGCCTCCTTGCGCGCCACGTCCTCGATCGGCCCGTACAGGTTGCACGCGTCGGCGTACTGGGCGACCAGCTTGAGGGTCACCTTCTCCCCTCCCCCGCCGACCAGGATGGGCAGGGTGGCCTGCACCGGCGCGGGCAGGTTCTTCACCTCGCGCGTGGCGTAGCGCGGGCCCGCGGCCGACGGCGCCTCGCCGTGCAGCATCCCGCGGATGACCGGGAGGGCTTCGGCCAGCCAGCGCAGGCGTTCGGCCGGGCTCTCGCCGAAGGCGAACCCGAAGGCGGCGGCCTCCTCGTCGAACCACGCGGACCCGATGCCCAGCACGGCGCGCCCGCCGGAGATGTGGTCCAGCGTGGTGGCCATCTTGGCGACCAGGGACGGCTCGCGGTACGGGTTGGCGCCCACCATGAGCCCGATTCGAACCCGGCTGGTCACCTTGGCCCAGGCGGCCAGGGTCAACCAGCCTTCGAACATGGGTCCGTCGCTCGAACCCACGATGGGGTAGACGTGGTCCCAGGTCCACAGGCTGTCGTAGCCCAGGCGCTCGGCCCGCACGCCGGCGGCTTCGAGCGACGCCCAGTCGGTGTACTGGTTCCAGCAGAGCGCGCCCAGCTTGATGTCAGTCAATCCAATGCCTCGATTCAGCCCTTCCGGACGATGTCGATGGAGATCTCCACGGCCGGGCCGTCGCCGCGGTTCTCCAGCCAGTGGAGGGTGTGGCGGTCCTCGGGCCAGCCCGCGCCGGGTCCGTAGTCCGTCTGGGTGCCGTCGCGGTGATCCGTGATGGTCCCCTGGAGGACGAAGACCAGACCGGGCCGATCCCGGTGGTCGTGGACGGGGCCGAAGGTGGCGCCCGGCTCCATGGTCACCCGCCGCATGCGGAGCTGGCGACCCTCCAGGCCCTCGATCTCGCCGTCGAGGTCCACGGTCCCCAGCAGCTCCACGCTGACGCCGCGCGTCTCCGGTCCGGCCGGTTCGTCGCTCAATGTGCGCTCCTCGCCGGATTTCGGCGCACGGCGACCGCGCCGCAGAGGACGCCAAGCCCGGTCCGGGTGATGGCCTCGGGCAAGGTGGCCGGCCCGGCGATCCCCTGCACGAACGCGACCACGTCCACGACCGACGTGCCGATCAGGTAGGCGGCGAGGGCGAGCAGGACCACGGCGGGCATCCGACCGGCGATCGCCAGGAGCAGCAGCAGCCCGCCGAACAGCAGGGCGATCCCATGCGTGCGCAGGAGGTACTCGCTGGTGGCCGTGGACTGGATGTTCAGGATGTCGAGGGCCACGGTCGGAACCACGACGTACAGCGCGCCGGTCGCCACGAAGAGGACCGCCCCGACGGCGATCATGAGGCGGACCAGCCCGGACGTGCCGGACCGGGCCCGTGGCGCCGGGGCAACCTCGGATTCCGGGGTGTCGGACTCGTCGCTCATGGGGTTCCTCCGGCTCTCACCATTGCCTCCGTGGTGGCGTCATGCGGCAGCGCCTCGGGCCTCCCCTACAGGGTACCCCCGACCCCTGGGCTTGCCGCAGGCCGGGGGGGTTGGTCCTGGAGTCGCCCCCCCGTGCTGGCGCATCGACGACTCGAATGGTGCCCGCGATCACGCGGTCGGCCGGGGTGCCTCCGCGTCGGCTGCGGTCGCCGTCGCGGTCGTAGCCCCGGCCGCGGTCGCCGTGGCAAGGCGCGCACGCGCCCGGCGGCGCCGGAGCACGAAGGCAATCCCCACCATCAGCAGCACCAGCGCCAGCACCGCGGCCAGCCGGATCGCGCCCTGGATCGGCGAGTCGGCCAGGACCTGGTTGATCGCGGAGGTCGCGGCCTGGGCCCCCGGGACATCGGCGGTGGCAACGGCGGCCAGCGCCGTGGTCAGTTGCGGGCCGAAGTCCGCGCCCAATAGGCCGATCCAGCGGAACGGGTCGCGCGACGCGTCGATGCCGGCCTGGGCGTCGCGCACCAACTGGGCGGCCGCGGCTTCGTCGGCCAGCCTCTGGTCCAGGGCGGCTACGTCGGCGGTGGCGGCGGGAAGGTCGGCAGCGGCGAGGGCGGCCAGCGCCGCGTCCACTTCGGGGCCAAACGCGTTCGGCGTCAGCCCCAGCGCCTCCATGCCGGGCCGTGGCGCGGTCGCCCGCTGCAGCGCCGCGGCCACCGCCTCCGCGGCCGTCACCTGGTCGGCGGCAGCAGCTTCGACCGCCTTCATGGCCGCCGGATCGGTGGCCTCCTGGAACCGCGCCCGGAGGGCACCGGCCAGGACATGGGCACGGGGGACCAGCGCGTCGGCCTTGCGCGCGGCATCGATGACCGCGGCCGCGCTGGCCAGCACGTCGTTGGCGCGGCCAAACGTCCAGCCGTCGAGCGGCGCGAGAACGGCCATCGGCATCGCCCAGTCGCCTGCCTTGCCGAGCAGCGCGTGGTACGCGGTGCGGGCAGCGGATCGCTCCTTGAGCACAGCGGCGTTCACGGTGTTGCCGCCGTAGTGGACCACCAGGTTCTGGGCGAAGTCCAGGTCCGTCACGCCCGCGGGGACGAGCCCCAGCTCATCGACGGCGTCCAGCCAGGCGCGCCAGTCGGCGGCGCCCACGCGGGTGGGCAGCGTCGCCGCGGCGGACTGGTAGGCGGACTTGCCGTCCATGAGGGCGGCGAGCGCCTTCTGCATCCCGGGAGTCCCGGCCTTGGCGGCCACCCCGCCGACCACGTCGCAGGCCGCGTTGTACTGCCAGCCGACGATGGCCCGCTGGGTGTCGTCGGCGGTGGGACCCGCAAAGCGCCAGTCGGCGATGGAGGGCGCGACGCCCGCGACCGGGTAGACGCCGGGTTCCTTGCACGGCGTCCTGGTGACCACCGATTCCGCCCAGTCGGCCGAGCCTTCGCGGAGCCAGGCCGAGTTGAAGAGCGCGGCGTTGAACCAGCCATGCGACAGCTCGTGGGCCACGACGCCGGACTGGATGGTCTCCCTGACGCGGGCCACCGCGGCCTTGGCATCGAAGGAGCCCGCGTATGCACCCAGGGCGCCGTCGGCCACCTCGTGGATGGCGATGGCGCCGCTGCCGGGCAGCGGGCGGCCGATCAGCTGCTCCAGGGCCGCCAGCGACGTGCTCGCGTCGGCAGCGACCTTCTGCTGCCATTCGGCGTCGCCAGGCCAGCCCATGACGTTGACCTGGCGGCCACCGGGGCTCGCCACCTGGGTGGACTCGTACCCGCCGGGGTTCTCGCCGTTGAAGCAGACCCAGAAGTTGCGGGTGTCCGTGACGGAACCGCTCGCGTAGGTCGTTACGCCGTCCGCGGTGGTGGGAGCCATGGTGCCGCCATGCAGGTCGACGCCCACGTCGTAGCCGGACGGCATCGACACCTTCAGGCTGCCGCCGTCGGGCCCGTTGGTGATCGCGCAGAACGCGACCGCCGCGGCGTTCATGCGGATGCGGGAATTGGAGCGGGGGGCGCCGCCGGGCAATTGGTAGGTGATGTGCAGGCGGCGGGAGCTGCCGCCATACGTGTCCGTGAACGAGATCCGGTGCTCGTCGAAGGTGGTGCCCGCCTTGTACAGGCTGGCCGACGCGGAGCCGACGTCCGCGGTCACCTTGATGGCCGTGGCCTCCTTCTCGATGGAGACGTACAGGGTGTTGATGTAATACGTCGTCGTCTGGGGGCACGTGTTGTTGCGCAAGATCCACTGGCCCGTTTGGTAGTTATAGACCCACTCCGGGCACGTGCTGATGCCCAGGGTCGCCGCCTTGTTGTTCTTGAGCACGTAGTCGATGGCGACGTCGATCCGGCCATCCGCGGGATTGACGGTGTACGCGGTGCTGGCCGTCCCCACCGTGTCTCCCGCCGCGGCCGCGGGCGCGGGGCCGAGCAGCTGCACAGTCGACAGCGTGAACAGCAGCACAGCGATGGCCGCGGCGATGCGCGGCGGCTGCGGCCGACCCCTCATTCCCATGATCCCCCCTCCGAACCGCCGAACGCGGGCACTCCCCATGCGAGGCCACGCGGGCCGGGACCGGCGAGCAATTGGCGCCTGGCGCCGCGTCGCCGGATCAGATCCAGGGCCCGCTGGGCATCGAGGCGCGTCCACCGTGCTGGGACTTGACCCTGGCCCGCCCTGGTGCGGCGGGCCTCCTCACCCCGAGTCTCCGCCGTCGCGACCAGAAGTCAAGTGCAAATGCTCCCGAGCGCTACCTCCCTACAGCGCCCCCTGCACAAGCCCCCGGGCTAGCTCGTGCCAGGCGTCCAGATCCATGGGCGCGTAGTCGCCTTCCTCCAGGTCGCCGCCCAGGGCGGGGTGCGGGCTGGCCGCCCAGACCTGATCGCGGGGGCGGGTCATCCCGACCGACTCCAGGCGCAGGATCACGTAGATCATCAGCCGTCGCTGCACCCACTCGGGGTCGCGGAAGAGCTGCGCCAGCTCCTGCCGGGAGGATGCCACCGGCACGCAGGCGATGTGGTTGGGCGACGCCAGCCAGACCTGGCCCTCGTCGACCTCGACGAAGAGGTCGCCGAACGCAGTCACGAGCAGCGCAACGAGACGCCGGCCGGCCAGCTCGGGCCAGCGGCCCAGGGCAGCATCGACCTGGTCCGGCGGCGGCGTGGCGTGGAGGCGAGGATCCAAGGCGGTCGGTCCCTTCGGGTTCGAGGGTCGTGATTGGAGTTGGCGTCCGGCCGAGGCTGAGCGGGTTGGCAACGGGCGCCGGGTTCGAGATCCAGCTTCTCGGAGCCGCGAGGCCGGGCGGCTCGCAACGGGCGCCGCGTTCGAGATCCAGCGCCGCGAGGCCCCAGTGCCCCGAGGTTCCCGCCGCGGGGACCCAGCGCCTCGGGGCCCCAGCTTCTCGAGGCCCCAGCGCCGCGGGAGGTTACGCAATGTCCACCGGGTGAGCACTATCCACGATCAGGCGGCCCCGGGACCAGCCTCCGAGCGCGGACGAAGCCCGGATTCTTGCCGGATGTCCGCGGGGTGGCCAGATGGCAACAACTTGTCGGATAGCGCTCATGGAGTGAGCAATACGGAGATTCCGCGGCCGCCAGGACGCCGGGCCGCCGCCGCCCCGCCGCGGCCGAATACCTTGGCTCCCCTACTCCTCGAGCAACGGGAACGCGCTGAGCAGCGACGGCGGCGTGACCGACGGGACCCCCGTGATCACGTGCTCGCGCTTGATGTCCGCGATCGTCGGCGTACCCAGGTAGGTCATCGCGTAGAAGATCTCCTCCTGGAGCAGCTCGAAGAGGCGCACCAGCCCCGCCTCACCGCCGGCCGCCAGCCCAAAGCACTGGAGTCGGCCGATGGCGACCGCCGTCGCCCCGAGGGCGATGGCCTTGACGACGTCGGTTCCGCGCATGACGCCGCTGTCCAGGATCACCTCCGCGCGCCCGCCGACGGCCGAGACGATGTCGGGCAGGTAGTCGATGGCCCCGCGCCCGTGATCCAGTGCGTGCCCGGCATGGTTCGAGATGTAGATGACCTGGAAGCCCATGTCGACCAGGCGCTTCGCATCCTCGGGATGGGTGACGCCCTTGGCGATGAGCGGGATGCCGGCGCCCTCGATGATCCTGGGCAGCACGTCCCAGCTCATCCCCTGGCGCAGCGCCGAGGTGGGGCGGATGGGCTCGTGGGACGCGATCATCTCGCGCTCCATCCGGCCGAAGCGCGGGGTGTCGAATGCGAAGCACACGCCCTGGTAGCCCACCTGCTTCGCCCGGGCGATCGCCTCGCGCGCCCATGCCTCGTCGCCCGAGAAGGCCAGCTGCAGGATCTTTGGCGCGGGGGTCACGCCGGCGATCTCCTCCCACGTGGAGATCACGACCATCGACGCCAGGATGGGCACGGTGCCGAACGTCTCGCTGGCCCGCGCGACGGCACGATGGCCCTCGGGGTCGAACAGCTGCGTCGAGCCGATGGGGCCCGGCAGCACCGGGATCCGAAGCTTGTGACCCATGAACGTGGTGGACGTATCGATCCTGGAGACGTCCACGAGGATGCGGGGCTGCAACGCCAGGGTGTCGAAGCCCAGCCGGTTGCGCTTCATCGTGGTCTCGGTCTCGGCCGCACCGTCCAGCCGCGCCCATGCCTTCTCGGACATGTGCTTCCGCGCGTAGGCGACCATCTCGGTCGTGGTGACGAAGTCCTGGCTCATGGCATCCCTCCGGCGTGCTGGCAATCAAGCCAGCGTAGCGGCTGCCCGGACGAACGACAGGGCCGAAGGTGGCCATCGCTGGGGCCGAACCGCGGTGGGGCCGAAGGTGGCCATCGGTGGGGCCGCGCCGGCGCGCGGGGCCGTGGCGCACGCCGCGCCGGGCTCCTGGAGCCGGCCCAGGCTCGGAGGCGGCGGGCTCTCCGGCCTACCTGGCCTGGGCTGCCCGCCGGTTCTCGGCGATCTCACGCTCGCGGAATTCGGCCACGATCTTGTCCAGCAGCCAGCGCGCCGTCTTCTCGGCAAAGCCGTGGATCATGGACTTGTCGATCAGCAGGCCCAGCTGGCCGCCGGGCGGCGCGTACACCCCCTGCAGGGCGATCCGGTTGCCGGTGATGCTGAGGCGGCCGGCAAAGACCGGGAAGAGCGGCGAGAAGGACGATGCCCGCCACCCGATCTCGCCGACGCAGCCGGTGGCTCCGGCGGGACCCATGCCGACGTCGATGAGGGCGGCCTTCTTGAAGGTGATCTCACGGCCGTCGTTGCGCAGGATGAAGGCGACATCCGTCTCCACCCGAACCAGGTCCGGGCGATCCGGCGGCGGCGACACGATCTGCCCCAGCCAGGAGGGATCGCTGAGCGCCACGCACAGGCGCCTGGAGTCCGAATGGAGTGCCCGACTGACGTCCAGTTTCGCGACAGACTCGGCCACGACTGCGGCCGTCATTCGGTCGTGGAAATAGCAAGCCGGCCCTGCGGCACGTGGTGCTCCTGTCGTCTCCGCCCTTCAAATGGCCCGCCCGATGCCACGGAGACTGGCAGCGAGTGTGCCGGGCGGTCGCGCGGGCCCTGTAGGGCCGTTCGGCCCCATTTCCGCCGGTCGTCCGGATCAGGCTCGCGGCGGGGAGCGGCGGCAGCGGTGCCAGTCGGGCAACGGTAGGTGGCAGGGCGGCATCGCGCGGCCCGGGCCGGGGATCATCCGCGCTGGAGCGCCTCGAACTCGTCCAGCGCCTGGCGAGCCTCCTCGATGAGCCGGGGCCGCTCCGGATGCGTTGGCTCGCGGTCGATCAGCGCCCGGGCACGGGGATCGCCGCGGACCGCCAGGCCGTAGATCGCCTCGGCGCGGGTGTCGTCGTGGGGGTCGTCGCTGCGCGCGGCCAACGCCTCGATGGTCGCGTCGTCCACGGCGCCACCGACAGCCAGGGCGAACGTCGCCCAGTCGCGCACCGCGTCGACCGGATCCGTGGAGAGCCGCCGGAGGCTGGCGAGCGCGTAGGGGTTCTCGACGAATGGGCCCAGCGCGAACGTCACCGCGAACCGGACGTCGGCGTCGGGATGCGCCACATGGTCGAGGATCCCGTCCACGGCCCGCACGTCACCCGCGTAATGGAGCGCACAGATCACCGACTCCAGGGCGCATGGGTCCTGCTCCAGCCGCAGGCGCGGCAGCAGGGCCTGGGCCATGACGGCGACATGGTCGCGGCGCACCTGGACCACCTGCCCAAGGAGGTCGGCGCTGGTCTCGCGCCGCGAGGCTTCGGCCGAAGCCAGCCCGTCGATGCCCTCGGCGAGCGATCGATCGGGATCGCCCTTCGCGAGGTCCACGAGGAGTCCCCAGCGGGCATCGTCGCCGGGCTCTGCCAGGATGCGGTCCAGGAGCTGCGGTCCAGTCGCTGGCTGGGAGACCCCCATCGATCCCCTACCCGGCCACGGCGTCAAGCTCGACTTCGATGAGCTTGCCCGGCGTGGTGAACCCGTCGCACCGTCCGATGGTGACCGGCAACCCCGGGAAGCCCAGCCGCTCCGCCAGCCATGCGCCGGTGCCCGGCTCCTGCGTCCGGTCCACGTGCGCGGTGATGGCAAACGGGGTCACGGGCCGGCCCAGGGTCTGCACAGCATGGGCGACGGTCGCCGCGATGCGCGGACCGATGTCGGCCAGCTGCTCCTCGTAGGTTGGGAGCGTGGACGTGATCCCGGTGTTGAAGACCAGGTCGCCGGTGGCCACCCAGCGGCAGAGCGGCACGCCGTCCTCGTAGCGGGCAGCGACCTTGTCCCGGGCCGCGCCGGCCAGGGCCATCCCGTCGAACCGGACGCCGTCGCCACCCGGGAAGGCGCCGGGCTCGATGAAGCTGGACGAGGCGCTGACGCCGGGGCCGTTGAGCAGGCGGGCGGTTCGAACCTTGCTCCCGGCGTCGCGCGCCGGTCGCGAGGCGGCGAAGATCCGGGTCCGAACGATGTCGGCCACGCCGTCGAGGCCGTGTGCGCGCAGCTCGGCATCGATCGCGTCCATCAGCGCGTCGAGTTGGACGAGGTCGCTCGAGTCGGCAGAGCCGCTGAACGCGAGGCCCTGGCGCCCCGCACGCTCCAGCGGCTGGCTGTGCACCGTGATCACCATGCAACCCTCCTGTCGGGTCCGTGCGAAGGGTGCTGGCCGGCCAGCACGCCCGCTATCCTGCACCGAACGTGAGCCGTTGTGCGGCCGAATTCGGCCGGAAGGGGACCAGATGACCGGTACCAGCCGCGCCGCCGTCCTGGAGGCGCCCGAGACGCTCGTGATGCGCGAGTTCCCGCTGCCGACGATCGGCCCGGAGGATGGGCTGCTCCGGATCGAGATGGCCGGGGTCTGCGGCACGGACTGGAAGTACTTCTCGGGCAAGTTGGCCAACGCCATCCCGTTGATCCTGGGCCACGAGATCCTGGGCCGGGTGGCGGAGATCGGCGAGACGGCCGCCGCCAAGTGGGGGGTCCGTGTCGGCGACAGGGTGCTGGTGGAAGGATCGGTGCCCTGCTGGTCGTGCGGGCGCTGCCGGTCCGGCGAGTATCGCTTCTGCCAGCGCAAGAACGGCTACGGGCTGAACACGTCGTCCACCACGCCGCCGCACCTGTGGGGCGCGATGGCGGAGTACATGTACCTGGCGCCGGGCAGCATCCTCCACCGGATCACGCCGGACGTGCCGGCCGGGACGGCGATCGCGGCGGCGCTGCTGGCCAACGGGATCGAATGGCTGCGCGATCGCGGCGGCGTCACGCTGGGCGACGACGTGGTCATTCAGGGCTGCGGACCGCAGGGGCTGGCCGCGACGGTGATCGCCCGCGAGGTGGGGGCACGCCGGATCATCGTGACGGGGCTGGCCCGCGACACGGCACGCCTGGAGCTGGCCGGGCGGCTGGGGGCCACCGACACCATCTGCGTGGACCGCGAGGATACCGAGGGGCGTGTCCGGGAGATCACCGGCGGCCGGATGGCGGACGTCTGCCTGGACGTCGCTGGGAGCGCCCTGGCAACGCCGGTCTCGATCAAGCTGGTCCGGACGCTGGGCACGGTGGTGCTGGCAGGCCTGGCGGGCAAGGACGCCATCGCGCAGATGCCCATGGACCACATCGTCTGGAACGAGATCCGGATCCAGGGGGTGTACGTCAAGGGCGAGGCGGCCTACGCCAAGGCCATCGACTTCATCGAGACGCGCGCGGCGCACTACCCGGTGAACGAGATCGTGAGCCACACGTTCCCGCTGGAGCGAGCCGAGGACGCGATCCGCGCCGCGGCCGGGCAGAACCAGCCGGTGGGCTTCGTGAAGGCGGCGATCGTCCCGTAGGCAGCGGCGGCGGGTCCTACGCCTCCCGCCAGTCGCCGATCCCGACCACGCGCTCGACCGCGATCCGGATCACCCAGCCGCCCGGCGGATCCGGCATCGCCGGGAAGACCACGTCGGGTCCCAGGTAGCGCTTCGCCAGTTGCCCCAGCAGCTGGGGCGCACCGCCATCGGTGAGCCGGGCGCGGCCGTGGAGGACCAGGTAGTGGTCGAGGCCATGGTCGGTGCGGCCGGGCGCATCAAAGCTGAGCGCGACGCGCGAGTCGCGGCGCACGTTCCGCAGTTTGGGTTGGTCGAACATGCTGCCGATGACGATCTCGTCGGCCTCGACGCCGACCCACGCGATGCTGACCTGCGGAGAACCGTCCGCGTTGAGGGTCACGACGTGGGCGAGCGGGCCGGATTCGAGGAATGCGCGCACCTTCGGCGGGAGGGCTGCGTGCGATCCGGTCGGCATCCAGTGATGGTAGCGAACCCCGGGTCCGAGGCCGGTATCCTTCGCCGATGAGCGACCCGAACGCCGCCCCGGCCGGCGCCACCACTCCCGCCGGCACCGGCACCGGCGCCACGTACATCCACGGCCATCACGCGAGCGTGCTTCGATCGCACGGCTGGCGGACGGCCGAGAACTCCGCGGGCTACCTGCTCCCCCACCTCCACCAGGGGATGAGCCTGCTGGACGTGGGCAGCGGCCCAGGCACCATCACGGTTGGGCTGGCGGCGCTCCTGGCGCCGGCGCTGGTCGTCGGCGTCGACACGGCCGAGGCCGTGGTTGACAAGGCCCGGGCCGACGCGGATGCCGCCGGGGCCGACGTCCGCTTTGGGATCGCAAACGCCAACCGGCTCCCCTTCCCTGCCGCCTACTTCGACGTCGTCCATGCCCATCAACTGCTCCAGCACCTGGCCGACCCGGTTGGGGCATTGCGCGAGATGGGGCGGGTGGCGCGGGCAGGTGGCCTGGTGGCGGCGCGAGACGCGGACTACTCGGGGATGGCCTGGGGGCCGGCCGATCCGGCGCTGGATGGGTGGCTGCAGCTGTACGACCGGATCGCCCGAAGCGCGGGCGGCGAGCCGAACGCCGGCCGGTTCCTGGTGGGCTGGGCGCGGGACGCGGGGTTTGCGGACGTGACGGCGAGCTCGTCGGCCTGGCGCTTCGACGCACCCGAGGATCGCGCCTGGTGGGGCGGGACGTGGGCCGAGCGGGTGACGGCATCGACGTTCGCGGAGCAGGCCGTGGCGCTGGGACTCGCGGATGCCACGGCGCTTGAGCGGATCGCCGACGCGTGGCGGCGCTGGGCGGCCGCGCCGGACGGGTGGTTCACCGTGCCCCACGGCGAGATCCTCTGCCGGGTGCCCGGGGAAGGGTAGGCGCGGGGCTGGTTTGGGGCCGGCGCGAGGCCGGCGCGAGGCCTGCGCGCGGGCGCCACAGGGGCAAATCCGGGGCGGAAGCGGCCCTCGGAAGCGGCGTTCGGGCGAGTCCGTCGCCCTCGGCCAGCCGCAAGTCCGGCAGCGTGCCGTATCCTCTGGCGATGCCGCTGTATCGCCTCCATGGCTCGCACGAGCTGATCGCCCCGACCATGATCGCCGCGTTGGACGGGTGGGTCGATGCCGGCTCCGCGGCCACCAGTGCGGCCGCGCAGCTCGCCGGCGACGGCGACCCAGTGGCCACGTTCAACCCGGACCTCGTCTACGACTACCGCGCCCGCCGGCCCACGCTCCACATCATGAGCGGGCGCCCCGGCACGCTGGACTGGCCGGAGCTCCAGATCCGCCACCGCCGCCTGGGTGACCGTGACCTGCTGGTACTGACCGGCCCCGAGCCGGACTTCCGCTGGAAGGAGCTGTCGGCCGACCTGGTGGAGCTGGCGCAGAGCCTGGGCGTCGCGGAGTGGATCTCGCTGGGGGCCATCCCCGCGGCGGTTCCGCACACGCGGCCGGTGCCGGTGATGGGCACAGAATCGCGTCGCGGGCTGCTGCGCGCCAGCGTGAACCCGGGGCCAACAGGGCTGCTCCGGGTCCCCGCGGCGGCGATCAGCGTCATCGACATTGCCGTTGCCACATCGGGTATTCCGGCGGTGGGCTACTTCGCCCAGATCCCGCACTATGTGTCTGGCCCGTACCCGCTCGCGGCCGTTGAGCTGCTCAAGACGATGGAGCGGCATCTCGCCGAGGAGATCGACACGGCCGGACTGCAGGGCGAGGCGGACGCGATGCTGGTCCGACTCTCCGCGGCCGCCGCGGCCGACGACGCGACGCGCGACTACGTCACGCGCCTCGAGGCCATGGTCGACGAGGCACGGCTCCCCTCCGGGGATGACCTGATCTCGGACATCGAGCGCTTCCTGCGCGAACAAGGCGGGTCGGGAAGCGGGGGCGTGGAACTGGGCTAGGGGTCACGCGGCGGACCCGGCACGGCGGGGCACGCAGACGCGCCGCCGTACCGCCGCCACGGGCTGAACCTGGTCCGCGTGCTGGTCAGCCGCGCGGCTCGCCCATCTCCGGCGAGAGGTGGCGCGCCGGGATCACGCCCATCTTCCCCGACTGGTAGTCCTGGATCGCCTGGATGATCTCCTCGCGCGTGTTCATGACGAACGGGCCGTAGCTCACTACGGGCTCGCCGATGGGACGGCCGCCCAGCAGCAGCACCTCCATCTCCCCGACGAGTCCATCGGCCCGCAGGCCCGCCGAAGCCGACACCGTCAACGCGTCGCCCGGCCCAAAGACTGCCAGCTGCCCGTCGCGGATCGGCCGCTCATCGGGCCCGGCGCCCACCGTCCCGTGCCCGCGCATCACGTAGACGAGGGCGTTGTAGGCGGGCTCCCAGGGGACCTCGAGCCGGGCCCCGGGCGCCAGCGTCGCGTGGGCGTAGGAGATGGGCGTGTACGTCATCCCTGGCCCGGCCTGCCCGGCGAACGTGCCGGCGATGACCCGGATCAGGGTCCCGCCATCGGCGGAGGTGAGGAGGACGAGCCGGTCCGGCCGGATGTCCTGGTAGCGCGGCGGCGCGAACTTCTGCGCGGCCGGCAGGTTGACCCAGAGCTGCACGCCGTGGAAGAGTCCGCCCGACCGGTAGATCGCGTCGGTGGGCATCTCGTCGTGCAGGATCCCGGCGCCGGCCGTCATCCACTGCGTCGCGCCGTCCCGGATCACCCCGCCGCCGCCGTTGGAATCCGTGTGGCGCAACTCCCCGTCAATCATGTACGTGACGGTCTCGAAGCCGCGGTGCGGATGCCACGGCGCGCCCTTCGCTTCGTTGGGGCCGTACTTGACCTCGCCCATCTCGTCGAGGAGGAGGAACGGGTCCGCGATGTTGCCGTATGGCCCGGGGAATGGGCGGCGAACCGGGAAGCCCGCGCCCTCGAACGTGGTCTGGGCCGTGATGATCTGCCCGACCGGGCGCTGTCGAGCGGTCACGTCCGGCCGCGGAACTCTCGGGAGGACGAGGAGGTCAGGGACGGTGACGGCGGGCATGGGTTCCTCGATGGCTTGCTGCGGGGCGGCGCGCTGTCGTGCCGGACGTGATCAGATGTTCATTGTCTGCGCAACGACTGTCCAGCGCGTGGCCGACGGCGACCGACGGCGACCGTCGAGGTCGAAGGCAGGGCCTTGCCGGACGGGCGGACGGGCGCAGGGGCGGCGGGCCGGACGGCTTCGACCCTCTAGCGTTCGAGCTCCCCCTCTGCGCGGGTCAGCGCCCCGACCAGCGAGACCCCGCGGCCGGGTGTCCCAACGGCAGCGCGCAGCCAGAGCCCCAGCGTCCCACGCGTGGCCTCGCGCTCGCCGTCGATCTGCGCGCGCTCGGCGTACTGGCAGGCGGCGTCGAAGGTCGTCTCCGGGAGCAGCACCTGGAACCGGTTGGCGGTGACCCTGGTGAGGCGGTCGGTCTCGCGCATCGTTCCGCGGAGCACCCTGGCGAGTTGTGCGGCCAGCCCATCCACCATCGAGCGCGCCGGCTGCCGCCCTGAGCGGTCGTACGGCAGCGCGTCGATCACCACCACGGCCACGGGCCGGCCGTAGCGCTCGAAGCGTGAGTCCTCCAGGTGGAGGGCGACGTTCCAGTCGGCGCGGCTGTCGATGGCTGGCGGGCCGCCGGGGCGCACCTGGCCGCGGCGGGCCACGAGGGCAGGATCCGCCAGGCGGCGCGCGGCGGCGGGAGTCGCTGGCGGCGGCGCGGGTGCAGTCACCGGCGCGGGCGGGACCGCCGGGATCGCGGCGGTCCGCGCAGGGCCGTCCAGGAACGCCGCGATGGCGTCGTTGACGCGCGGATCATGGCTCTCCGGCATGGAGAACTTGCGCTGCCGCCTCGGCGCTGGCTCCCGCGCCGGCTCGCGGGCGGGCTCCGGACCCGGGCCGGGGGCCGGGCCGGGGTCGGGACCGGGTGCGGGCTTCCCCATGGTCGTCAGGCCCGCTGGCCCTGGGCGCGCAGCTCGGCCTTGTGGGCCCGCTTCACGGCCTGGTACGCGGCGACGGCGTCGGGCGTGCCCGCGTCGCCGAGCGTGGGGTGCGTTGGCAGCACGTCGGCCATGCCGGGCGGGTTGACACCCAGCTGCTTGCTGAGCACCGCCAGGAGCGTCGCTGCCTTCATCTCGCCGAAGCCCGGCAGGCCAAGGATCCGATCGCGGATCTCCTTGCCGCTGGCGGCATCCCGCCAGACCCGGCCGGCGTCGTTGTCGTACTGCTGGGCGATGGTGGCGCACAGCTGCTGGACCTTGCCGGCCATGGCGCCGGGGAAGCGATGCAGCGCAGGCCGCTCGCGGAAGACCTCGTCCAGCCTGGCCGGGTCCATGGCCGCGATCCTGGCCGCATCCAGGTGACCGATCCGCTGCTGCAGGTCCCGCGGACCGGCGAACGCCTTCTGGAGGGTGATCTGCTGATCGAGCGCGAATCCGATCAGGAGCGCGAGCGGGTTGGTGGCAATGAGCCGGTCGGCTTCGGGATCGCCCGTGTAGGGCAGTTGATCTGCTGGCATGCGCCGGATGGTAGCGCGGCGCACCAGTGGGTGCCTGCGGACCAGGCGCCCGGCAGGTGATCGCCGGACTGGCGCGCTGACCGGGCGGGCGGCTGCCTTGGGCATCAGGCGTGTATGGCAAGCCCCCGGCGCAGGCGATCGGGCGACAGGCGCCACGACGCCGCCGCGAAGATGACCGTCAGCCCCACCAGTGCCCAGAGCACCGCCCCGAAGTCGCCGGTCACATCACGGACCACCCCCAGCGACGCCGGGCCGCCCGACGAGAGCATGTAGCCGCCCAGGAGCATGAGCGCGGCGGCCGCGCCGATGTCACCCGGCTTCTCGGCCACGTCCACCGGCAGGATCAGCACCAGCGGGAAGACGCCACCCACCGCAAGGCCAAGGAATGCGGCCCAGAAGAAGCCGTAGTCGGGCACCAGGATGACGCCCAGCAGGCCGACGATCTTCATCGCCGCGATCGCCAGGAGCTGTTGGCGCCGACTCCCCCACCGGTCAGCGATGAGCGGGGCGCCGAACGTGCCGGCGATCGAGGCGGTGTTGAGCACGCCGACCAGGCTGCCGGCCGTCGTGGGATCCCAGCCGCGCTCGACGTAGATGTTGGGCAGCCAGGTCTGGGCGCCGAAGTAGATGATCGACTGGAGCCCGAAGACCGCGACCAGCCCCCAGGCGATCGGCCGGCGCCAGGGCAGCGCGCGGGGTCGGCTGTCCACGTGTTCGCTTGGGGCATCGGGCGGCACGAGGGCCAACCAGGCCACCAGCGAGAAGGTGCCCGCCAGCGCGACGAGCAGCAGGGAGTGACGCCAGTCGCCCGAGGCACCGCCCAGCGTGGTCTCCAGGGGGATCGCGAGGAGGGCGGCCAACGAGCTGCCCACCACGAAGCCGGCCGCATACGCGCCAGTCGCCAGCCCTGGACGGTTGGGGGCACGGAGGCGGACGGAGATGCTGAGCAGCGGGCCCGCCATACCCATCCCCGCACCGGCCCCGAAGGTCAGCAGGAGGATCTGCCACGCCTCGGGGGCAAGCGTCCGGGCGACCCCGAAGACGACGGTGATCACGACGCACAGCGCGAGCGCGAGCCTCGGGCCCAGCTTCATCCCCAGCCACGGGCCCACGGGCGCGAACAGGCCCAGGCACAGGACGGGGATGGTGGTCAGGAGACCCGCGACGCCGAAGGGGATGTTGAGGCTCTCGCGGATGGTCGGGAGGAGCGGGCCGATCACGACGATCTGGGGCCGGAACGCCAGCGCCACCAGGAACAGCGCGGCGATGGCCGGGATGGCGCCGCGCAGGGTGGTTGGGGCGTGCGGGAGGGCTGGGGCGGAGGTGGGGGTGGGGGTGGGCCCAGGAGCGCCGGCCGTCAGGTTGGACATCGAGTCGAAGGCTAGCGCAGCAGCCGAGGCGCCGCGCCCCAGCGCACCGCTAGCGCTCCCGGGCGATCGCGGCGAGTCGGGCGTCGGTCAGGCGGACAAGGTCGTCCGGGGCCAGCTCCACCTGCAGGCCGCGCCGACCGGCGGAGCACAGGATTGACCCATACCAGACTGCCTCCTCGTCGAGCACGACCGGCAGGACCCGCCGCGTCCCGAGGGGGCTGATCCCCCCGACCTGGTACCCGGTCAGCTTCTCCGCCACGGCGGGATCCGCCAGCTCCGCGCGCCGACCCCCGGCGACGGCGGCCAGGGCGCCCAGGTCGAGCTCGCGCGATACGGGCACCATCGCCAGCCACGGGGAGCCGTCCACCAGCACGACCAGCGTCTTGAAGAGCCGCTCCGGGTCCACGCCCAGCACCATCGCCGTCTCCAGGCCGTACGCGGGACGCGCGTCCCGTTCGCGCCCGTTCTTCTCGGGAAGCTCGTACTCGTGGAGGGCATGGGGCACCCCCGACTGGCGCACCGCCTCGACCGCCCGGGTCCCCACGCTCGGCATGTGCGGGATGGTACCCATGGCCGACCCCGCATTTCCGCTATGCTCGCGACGGCCCGCCCGTCGATCCGATCCCACCGGTGACGGTGACCGTGGCCCGCTCCTCCATCCCGGAGCGCCCAGGAGCAACGCTTGACCTTCGATTCGCTCGGCCTGTCGGCCGATCTCGTCCGCCTCGTCGCCGAGGAAGGCTACGAACGCCCCACCCCGGTCCAGAAGGCCGCGATCCCGCTGGTCCTCGCCGGACACGATGTCCTGGCCGCCGCCCAGACCGGCACCGGCAAAACCGCCGCCTTCGTCCTCCCCATCCTGGACCGGCTGCGTGGCCACGCCAACACCAGCTTCTCGCCGGCGCGCCACCCGGTCCGCGCGTTGATCGTGGTCCCCACGCGCGAGCTGGCCGTGCAGGTCCACGAGAGCGTGGTGACCTACGGGCGCACCGTGCCGCTTCGGCCCGCCGTCGTGTACGGCGGCGTCCCCCTGGATCCCCAGATCCAGCTGCTCCGCTCCGGGATCGAGATCCTGGTCGCCACCCCGGGTCGCCTCCTGGACCACGTGGGCCAGAAGACGGTGAACCTGAGCCAGGTGGAGATCCTCGTGATGGACGAGGCGGACCGGATGCTCGACATGGGCTTCCTGCCGGACATCCGCCGGATCATCGAGCTGCTGCCGGTCAAGCGCCAGAACCTGATGTTCTCCGCGACGTTCTCCGAGGACATCCGACGACTCTCCGGCACCATCCTCACCGACCCAAAGACCGTCGAGGTCGCGCCGCGCAACGCCGCCGCCGAGGCCGTCGCACAGATCGTCTACCCGGTGGACCGCGACCGGAAGGAGGAGCTCCTGGAGCACCTCGTCCGCAAGTACGAGATGCGCCAGGTCCTGGTCTTCACCCGGACCAAGCTCGCCGCCTCGCGCCTGGCATCGTGGCTGGACCGGCGGGGCGTGGAGGCCGTGGCCATCCATTCGGACCGAAGCCAGCCCGAGCGCACCCGTGCGCTCGACGGGTTCAAGGCCGGCGACATTCGCGTCCTGGTCGCCACGGACGTGGCCGCGCGTGGCCTCGACATCGAGGACCTGCCGCACGTCGTGAACTACGAGCTCCCATGGCAGCCGCAGGACTACATCCACCGAATCGGCCGGACGGGCCGCGCCGGCGCCACGGGCGAGGCGATCAGCCTGGTCAGCATCGACGAGGCGGACCTCCTGCGCGGCGTCCAGAAGCTGCTCAAGCGCGCCATCCCGTGGACGGTCGAGGACGGCTTTGTGCCGGACCGCAAGGCGGAACCGCGACCACTGCGCGGTGGCGGATTTGAGAGCGGCGCCTCGGGCGGCCGAAGCCGGGGCGGCGGCCCCACCGGCCGGAGTCGCCGCTAACCCTCGGTCCTCGATCCTCGGACCCGCGGCATCCATCGCCATCCGGGCCCGCGGCATCCATCGCCAATCCCGGCCGCCCGGATTGGCGGCGACGCGCGGACGGGTTCGGAACCTACGCGACCGGGGCCTGCTCCAGCCGCTCCATGCGCGCCGCCGGGAAGAAGAAGCCCAGGTCCAGGGTCGAGGCCGCCCGGTCCACCGCGTAGCGGTTGACCAGCACCGTCTCGCGATCCAGCTGCCCGGCATCGGGGTAGTCGATGATCTCCAGCCGGGCGGACCTGAGCGGGATGAACGTGCCGCCCGGCCGGGTGATCGCGCGGTTGGGATCGAAGCCGGGGAGCACCGCAAGCATCCCCGAGATCCGGTATGGCCCAGCTTCCAGCACCACGTCGTGCCAGTTGGCGTGCACCGCGCGATGCGGATCCGGCTCGGCGACGGCGGCCAGGACCGTGTCGACCGGCAGCGACTCGCCCGTGTCTCGCTCGTCGGGTGGGCGAAGTAGGGGCGTCCACTGCGTCTGGGCGAGGCGGACCGCCTCCGCGGACTCCAGGGTCTCGCGCACGGCCGGCCGGTCAACGCGGTAGCCGGTCACGACGGCGTCGGCGGTATAGAGCTCGATCAGGCTTGGCATGGCGCACTCCTCGTGGGCTCGTCGAGGTTGCGCCCGTCGTGGTCGTGACGACAGACCCACCCGTACGGGGGTCGGCCATCCGGTCGTCCCGCTGAACCAGATCCGGCGGGTTTTCGGTGCCCGCCGTCACCGTCGGATGCCGCGGACGCTCGAGCCCTCGCGAGCCCGCTGCCGGTACCCCTACCCCGCCGGCGCTGCCAGCACCAGGCGGACCAGGTCCACCACCAGGTCGCTGGGGTCGGCGCGGCTCTGGTTGGTCAGGACCGCGATCGACAGTCCCTCCAGCGGGAACCAGCGGAATGCCCCACGCGCTCCCAGGTAACGCCCCGTGTGGCCGTACGTGGGGTGCCCGTCCACCGGGACCACGTGCACGCCGTAGCCATACGGGAGCCGCGACGCCAGCGCCACCGTGTGCGCCGCGTCATCCACCATCTGGCCCACCGTCGCGATCGGCAGGACATCGCCCGAGTAGAGCAGCCGGCCCCACGTCGCCACGTCGGTCGCAGCGGCCACCACAGACCCAGCCGCGCCCGCCGAGGTGATCACCGCCGCGAATGGCACGGCGGAGCCGTTGCCCGGCATGAGAATCGGCGTCTCCGTGGGCGACGCCGTCAGGAACCTGTACCCGCGGGCGACCGTGAGCGCCGACGTCTCAACCGCCTGGTACGACGCCGAGCGCAACCCCAGCGGGTCGAAGAAGGCCTGGCGCAGGTTCGCCGCCATCGACGCTCCCGTCAGCTTCTCCACGATCAGGCCCAGCAGCATGTAGTTGGCGTTGGAGTAGTAGAAGCCGCCACCCGGCGGGAAGATCGCGGGTGTCTGGTAGGCCCACGACTGGAGCGGCGTCCAGCGCTGGTCGGGCGCGGCCGCCCAGGGGGTTTCGATCCTGGGGTTGACCAGGTAGTCCCCGATCCCGCTGGTGTGGTCCAGGAGCTGGCCGATGGTGATCCGTGCGTCCAGCGTGATCCCCGTCCCGGCCAGGCGGGGCCCGGCCGGCTCATCGAGGCGCAGCCGCTTCTGCTCGATCAAGCCCATGACCAGCGCCGCCGTGAAGGTCTTGCTCATCGACGCGATGGAGAACGGCGTCCCGGGCCGGACCGGGACGCCGCGCGCCACGTCGGCCAGGCCCGCGACGCCGTTCCAGCGGCTGCCATCCTTGAACACGATCGTGGCCGCCACGCCGGGCGTGCCCGTCTGGACGCGCCAATCGGCGATGCGGGCATCAAGCGTGGCGAGCAGGCGGGCCTCGGGCGCCAGGGTGGGGGTTGGGGCCGGGCCGGTCGAGGGCGGGGCAGACGGTGACCCCGAAGGCTGTCTGCCCCCCTCCGAGCTGGAACGAGCGGTGGGACCGGCGGCGACCGACCCAGATCCGGCGACCACCAACGGCGCAACGGGCGTGATTGCGGGCTCGTCGGACGTGTTGAGGCCCGTGCCCGCGACCAGTGCCAGCAGCGGCACGGCCAGCAACGCGGCGATCAACCCCACCACGAGGCGGCGTCCGCGATGGCGCTGACGCTCGGGAGGTGGCATGCGGCGACGCGCGGGCGGGGCTGTCACGATGATGCGACGATACCCTGACCGGCAACGATGCCGAGCGAACGCCGCGGACAGGAGGATCTACGCGAGTGACGATCGACCGGGACAGCACGATCCGGGGCGTGGCCGCATGAGCCGGGCCGGGCGGGGGGCCGCCGACCTGCTCCGTGCGGTGGGCCTGATGGCCGACGGCCCGGTCCCGTGGGGGCGCCCCGTGGGTGGCCGTGGTCCGGGGGTCTACGTCGTCGAGCTGCCCAGTCCGCCTGCCGGCGCGCCGATCGACATGGGCAAGGTTGCCGCGTGGCTGGCCCACCGCCCGGAGATCCGCATCGAGGGGGCACGGCCCACCAGCAAGGAGCTGGCTGCCCGCCTGGCCGCGTTCTGGGTGCCCGGTGAGCCGGTGGTATTTGCGACCTCCACGACCCTGTCAATCGGCGGTCGCGTCACCGCGCTCTACAAGCACGTGCCCGGGGACCGCAAGCCGCACGCTGAGGGGCAGTGGCTCCACGTCCTCTTCGGCCTCGCTGCTGCCCGCGTCTGGTGGGCCGGCACAACCGCCCCGGACGAGGCGCTCGACGCGTTCCTGACCGCCTTTGCCGAGGGCGTGGACCCGGCGGCCAGGGCCGCCCTCCCCGACCAGGCGGTGGTCCTCCCCTTTGCCACCACCCGGCGCCCCACAGGGGAGCGGAAGGCGCACGGGATCATCGGCGCCATCGCCGCCGCCGAGAAGGTGGCCCCGCTGCCGCCGACACGCCTCACCGACCTGCCGCCCGGCGATGCCGAGGGCACGGAGGCGCTGACCGCCGGCCTCGGAACCACGCAGCGCCTGGTGGCGCCACCCGAGGGCCGGGCGCCGCGCCGGCGCGCCGACGATGGCTCGGCGCCCGAGCGGACCGCCTCCCCGCTCACCCCTGCCCCCAGGAAGACCGCCACCAGGGCCCCCCGGGCCTCCAAGGCCGCCGCGCCGGCCAGTCACCTGACATCGCAGGCACCCGAGCCCCGGTCGACGACGGTCCGCCGGAGCGGCAAGGAGACCCGCTTCATCCCGCCGACGGTGGTGACCGCCGACGGCCTGGTCCGCCTCCAGGCGGAGCACGAGGAGCTCACCAAGGTCATGCGACCCGTGGTGATCCTGCGCATCCGGACGGCCAAGGAGCACGGGGACCTCAAGGAGAACTCCGAGTACCACGCCGCGCGCGCGGAGCAGTCCTTCCTGGAGGGCCGTATCCAGTCGATCGAGGCGATCCTGCGCAACCACGTGATCGCCGAGGCGCCGGAGGGCACCAGCGTCGTCCACCTGGGGTCCACGGTGACCATCCAGGACGACTACGGGACCGTCCAGTACTCCATCGTGGGGCCAACGGAGGCCAGCCCCGGCCAGGGCCGGATCTCCACGTCCTCCCCGGTGGGCTCGGCGCTGCTGGGACGCGGCGTCGGCGACGACGTCCTGGTCCGGACGCCCCGCGGCGACGCACGCTACAAGATCGTCTCGATCGAATGACCCAGGGCGCCGTCCCCGCTCCCCTCCCCGGCCCTGACATGGACCCCGGCGCTGGCGGCGCGGCTGGCGACCCGGCTGGCGGCCCTGGCGGGGACGTGGTCGAGGGGCCGTGGCACGGCCACCGGGGGCAGCCGGCCAGCCGGCTGGCCCGGGCCGAGGACGCGGCGGCGATCTCCGCCATCTACAACCAGGGGATCGAGGATCGGACGGCCACCTTCGAGACCGACTTTCGGTCGGCCGGCGATGTCAGCCTCTGGTTCGACGCCAGCCACCCCATCGTGGTGGTGGAAGACGACCCGGGCGGCCCCGTGGTGGGCTTTGCCTCCACGTCCACGTATCGGCCCCGGCGCGCGTATGCGGGGATCGCGGAGTTCTCGGTCTACGTTGCGCGCGGGTCGCGCCGCCACGGCGTGGGCAAGGCCGCCATGCTGGCGCTCATCGACGCGGCGTCGGCGGCCGGCTTCTGGAAGCTGGTCTCGCGGGTCATGGTCTCCAACTCGGCCAGCCGCGGGCTGCTGCGCTCGGTGGGCTTCCGTGAAGTGGGCATCTACCAACGCCACGCCCGGCTCGACGGGGAGTGGCGGGACGTCGTGATCGTGGAGCGGCTGATCGGCGGCGCCGCCGAACCCGACTGATCCCCGGGGGCCGACGCCGGCCCATCCAAGGCAATCCGTTACGCCATACAAGGAGCCGCTCGTGCCCAAGCAGGTCCTCAAGAACCCCGGCCTCGTCTTCAAGCCGCTCCCCTTCAGCCCCGCGGTTGAGGCGAACGGGATCGTGTGGCTGGCCGGCCAGTGCGGCCACGCCCCGGGCGAGACCGTGGCAGCCGCCGGCGGCACCAAGGCGGAGACCCGCCAGTCGCTCCAGAACATCGGCGTGACGCTGCACGCCATTGGCCTGGACTACAAGGACGTGGTCAACGTCTCCATCTTCATGACCAACATGAACGACTTCTCGCAGATGAACGAGGTCTACCGCGAGTTCTTCACGGAGGACTACCCGGCCCGCGTGACGGTGGGCGTGGCCCGACTGGCCTCCAACTACTCGATCGAGATCGTGGTGGTCGCCGCCCGCTGATCGACGCGAGTCGGGCGACGCCGGCGAGCCGGGACCGGGCTCGTCGGGCCGGCGCAGGAGCCACGACCCGCTAGAAGCCGATCACCAGATCGTCGATCGCGACCATCGGGTGCCCGGCCGTCCCGGCGACCACGATCCGGACCGTGTGCAGACCGCTCACGCCGAAGTCGCGCAGGTAGAGCACCTTGTGGGGGCTGTACCCGGCGGCGTACTCGCTGACATTGGCGGCCAACTGACCGTCCACCCAGACCTGGGCGGTGCCGCGCGTCGGGCCGACCGGTCCTACCCACGAGAAGGTCCGCCCCGTGAAGCTGATCTGGGCGGCGGCGCCCGCGTCCGTCGCGTAGGCGGCCGTCCCGCCGGCGTACCCGGCGTGGCTCGCCGAGCCCCAGGGGCCCGTGTAGGTGATCGCCGAGGCCGTCTCCGACAAGTGGAGCGGGGCCGGCGTCGGCGTGCCGGCGGCCGTGGGCGCGGGCGTGGCCGTGCCGCCCTGCGGCGCTGCACTCGACGGTGCCCCCGAGGGCGGCCAGCCCAGCCCACCGGCGAGCCCCATGACCTTGTCGACGTAGCGGCGACCATCGTTGGTCCACCGCTCCACGGGCGCGCTCGACCCGGTCAGCCACCAATAGGCGACGCGGGGCCAGGTCCCCAGCCAGCGATAGAGCACGATCATGCGGCCGCGGGCCACCTTCTCCTGGTTCTCCGGCGTCTGGGGCGCTTTGGCATCACCCAGGTGCGTCCTGGCCCAGACCGGCCAGTTGGCTGGCATGATCTGGTACTTGCCGTAGGCGCCCGAGACCGGGTTGACCGCCGTGTACCGACCGCTGGATTCCACCTGGCCCATGGCCTTCATGAAGGCGTCGATGCCGGCGGGGTCCGTGGCTGGCGCTGCGGAGGCGCCCGGAGCGAGCAGGACGCTCGCCAGCACGGCCGCGCTGATCAGCGCGATCGGCAGGCGGAGCGAGAGTCCGAGGAAGGGGCGGCGGACCGGGCCGGGCAATGGGAGCCCTCCACTACAGGGAGTCTGGGCGCCGGGCGGGTGCGGGACGGGGCCGCGTGGTGGGGCGGTGACCGCTCCGGTGCCTTGGACAGCCAACGTAGGTGCCGGTGCATACACGCACAAGCGGCCCTTTCGGCCTCCGCCGCGCGGAGGGTTGGCGCCGGAGGTCCTAGCCTTCGATGGCCCACAGGAAGGCGGCGACGCGGTCCAGCACGTCCGCCAGCACCGGCCTGAGGGCGTGCCTCAGGCGTGGGTACGTCACCAGCTGGGCATCGGGAAGCAGCGGGATGGCTGACCGGAGGAGCTCGATGCGCGCGAAGGGATCCGACTCGCCGGAGAGCAGCAGGACGGGGCAGCGGATCTGCGGCCAGTGAGCGATGCGCGCCTCCGTGCGCTCAGGCTTGCCGGGAGGATGGAGCGGGTAGCTGAAGCAGACCAGCGCGCGGTACGCGGTATCGGACTGTGCCGCGGCCAGGCTGGCGACGCGGCCGCCGTACGAGTGCCCACCGACGGCGATGCCGGGGCCCTCCGGTACCACGGCGCGGAGCGCGGCGACGGCGTCCTCCGCGCGGCGCCTGGGCAGGGCGATGGCATGCGCCTCGATGCCGCGCGCGATCAGGCCGTCGACGAAGGGCGCCATGCTGACGGCGTTCCCGGCGGCGCCGTGACCAAGATAGATGCGGGGCGGCATGGGCAGAGCGTAGCTCGGTGAGTCCCTGCCTTGGGCGTCAGCGGTGCGTCGGCGGAGCGCCCGCGATGCGTCGGCGGTGATCCAGAGTTTGGCGCCAGTGCAGTTCGGCCCGATATGCTGCCGGCATGAACGATCTGGATCTCCAGCGCTGCTCCTGGGCCACCGGGGGCACAAAGCCGGACCCGTTGATGGTGACCTACCACGACGACGAGTGGGGCAGGCCCGTGGCCGGCGATGTCGAGCTCTTCGAGCGGCTGTCCCTGGAGTGCTTCCAGGCCGGTCTCTCCTGGGCCACCATCCTGCGCAAGCGCAAGCAGTTCCGGGTGGCATTCCAGGGGTTCGATCCGGCGGTCGTCGCCCGGTTCGACCTCGCGGACCGCGATCGCCTGATGGCGGACCGCGGGATTGTCCGCAACGGCCTCAAGATCGACTCCACCATCACCAACGCCCTCGCGTTTCAGCGAGTGGTGGCGCACTTCGGATCGTTTGATGCCTACCTCCGGACCCTCGTCCCCCCGCTCGCGCCGCCATGGCCGGCCGGAACCGGGCTGTCCGACCTGCCCTCGCGGTCACCTGCCTCGGACGCGCTCTCGGCGGACCTGAAGGCCCGCGGGTTCCGGTTCGTCGGCTCCACCATCGTGTACGCCTTCATGGAGAGCGTCGGGCTGGTGGACGACCACCTGCCGGGCTGCTTCCGGTACCGCGGCTGAGGAAGCCGCCCTGGCCGTCACGGTCAGCGGCCCGCGTGGTCCGGCGGTTGGGTAGCATGGCGCGATGATTGCTGCCGAGCTGGGGCCGCTCCGTCTGGCCGTGGTCGCGGCGGGCAGGCGCCTTGCGGCGCGGGGGCTGATCGCCGCCAGCGAAGGCAATCTCTCGGTGCGGCTCCCGGACGGCTCGCTCCTGATCACGCCGTCGGGCCTGCGCAAGGACGAGCTGACGCCCGCGGACCTCGTGATCGTGCGGCTCGACGGGGCGGCGGTCCTCCACCCGGACGGGCTCCGGCCCAGCTCGGACCTGGCCCTGCACCGGGCGGTCTACGAGGCACGGCCGGACGTGGTCGCCTATGCGCACGCCCACATCGCGTCGGCCATGGCGCTCACGCTCGCGGGCGAGCACCCGGACCCGGCGGAGCTGCCCGAGACCGCGCTCTTCATCCCGCGCCTGCCGGTCGTGCCGCTCATGCCACTCGGCAGCGCCGCCGCGGCACAGGCGCTGGCCGCCGCCCTCGCGGAGCCGCCGGAGCCCCTCCCTGGCGCCGCGCTGATGGCTCGCCACGGGGCGGTCGCGGTGGGCAGCGGCCAGCCGGGCGGCCCGGCGGCCGCAGCGCTGGCTACGGCCGTCGATCGCCTGGAGCTGGTCGATGTCCTCTGCCGGGTCTGGCTGGACGCCGCCCTGATCCGCGCTGCCCGGGCCCTCGGCGGCTCCTGAAGCCGCTCCGGGCCAGGGCCCGGGGTCAGTCGAGGTCGAAGCGATCCAGGTTCATCACCTTGGTCCACGCCGCCACGAAGTCCCGCACGAAGGTCGGCTCCGCATCGCTGCTCGCGTAGACCTCCGCCAGCGCGCGCAGCTGCGAGTTGGAGCCGAAGACGAGATCGACGACAGTGCCCGTCCAGCGGGGCGCGCCGGTCGCCCGGTCGCGTCCCTCGAACACGCCGGCCGTGGTCGCCGACGGCTGCCACGCGGTGCGCATGTCGAGCAGGTTCACGAAGAAGTCGTTGGTCAGCGTCCCTGGGCGCGTGGTGAACACCCCGTGGCCCGACGCGCCAACGTTGGCGCCCAGGCCACGCAGGCCGCCGACCAGGACCGTCATCTCGGGGGCCGTCAGCGTCAACAGCTGCGCCTTGTCGATCAACAGCTCCGCCGCCGCGCTCTCCAGCCCCGGACGAGCGTAGTTGCGGAACCCGTCGATCCGGGGCTCCAGGACGGCGAACGACGCCGCATCGGTCTGCTCCTGCGCCGCGTCCATGCGGCCCGGCGTGAACGGCACGGTCACGTCATGGCCAGCCTGCCTGGCGGCCGACTCGACCGCGGCGCTGCCCGCCAGGACGATGAGGTCGGCCAGCGAGATCCGCTTGCCGCCGGCCGCCGACGTGTTGAAGTCGGCCTGGATCCCGGCGAGGATGGACAGGACCGCGGCCAGGTCGGCCGGCTGGTTGACCTCCCAGTCCTTCTGGGGGGCGAGGCGGATGCGCGCCCCGTTGGCGCCGCCACGCTTGTCGCTGCCGCGGAAGGTTGCGGCCGACGCCCACGCGGTGCGCACCAGCTGCGCATTCGACAGGCCGGATCCCAGCACCCGCTGCTTCAGGGCCGCGATATCGGCCGAGTCCACCAGCGCGTGATCGACGGCGGGGATCGGATCCTGCCAGATCAGCACCTCGGTCGGTGCCAGCGTGCCCAGGTAGCGCGCTCGCGGGCCCATGTCACGGTGCGTCAGCTTGAACCAGGCGCGGGCGAATGCATCCGCGAACGCCTGCGGGTCCGCCAGGAAGCGGCGCGAGATCTTCTCGTAGGCCGGGTCGAGGCGGAGCGCCATGTCGGCCGTGGACATCATCGGCGCGTGGTGCTTCGTGGGGTCATGCGCGTCAACCACGGTCTCCGCGCCGGCTCCGCCCGTGGGCTGCCACTGCTGGGCACCGGCGGGGCTCCTGGTCAGCTCCCACTCGTAGCGGAAGAGCGTCTCGAAGAAGCCGTTGTCCCAGGTGGTGGGCTCGGGCTTCCAGGCGCCTTCCAGCCCGCTGGTGATCGTGTCGCCGCCCTTCCCGCTGCCCAGGCTGTTCTTCCAGCCCAGGCCCTGCTCGGCGATGTCGGCCGCCTCGGGCTCCGCGCCGACGTGCTTGGGATCGCCCGCCCCGTGGGCCTTGCCGAAGGTGTGACCGCCGGCCACGAGGGCCACGGTCTCCTCGTCGTTCATGGCCATGCGCCCAAAGGTCTCGCGGACGTCGCGTCCCGAGGCGACCGGATCGGGGTTCCCGTTCGGGCCTTCCGGGTTCACGTAGATCAGGCCCATCTGCACGGCCGCCAGCGGATTCGCAAGCTCGCGATCGCCGCTGTAGCGCTGGTCGCCGAGCCACGTGGCCTCGGATCCCCAGTTGATGTCCTGCTCCGGCTCCCAGATGTCGGCGCGGCCGCCGGCAAAGCCGAAGGTCTTGAAGCCCATCGACTCCAGCGCCACGTTGCCGGCCAGGATCATCAGGTCGGCCCAGGAGATCCGTCGGCCGTACTTCTGCTTGATCGGCCAGAGGAGCCGGCGCGCCTTGTCGAGGTTGCCGTTGTCCGGCCAGCTGTTGAGCGGCGCGAATCGCTGGTTGCCGGTTCCGGCGCCACCGCGGCCGTCGCTGGTGCGGTAGGTGCCCGCACTGTGCCAGGCCATGCGGATGAAGAGCGGCCCGTAGTGGCCGTAGTCGGCGGGCCACCAGTCCTGCGAATCCGTCATCAGCACCCGGAGGTCCGTGACGAGCGCGTCGAGGTCGAGGCGCTTGAACTCCTCCGCGTAGTCGAACTCCTCGGCCATCGGGTTGGAAAGCGACGAGTGCTGGGCGAGGATCCCGAGGTCCAGCTGGGCTGGCCACCAGTCCTTGTTGTGCCTGGCTCCGGCGATGGCATTCGCCTGCTGGGCCGCGGTGCCCGTGGACGGCAAATCGTTCGACATGGTGGCCTCGTGGGGGTGGGCTGAAGTCGGATTGGTAGCGCAAGTCTAGGAGTCCCGGTCCGGACGTTCAAATGGCGCTGGTTGGGCGACCTGGTAGTGCCGTCCGGTTCAGCCTCCGGCGCGCACGAGGCCGATCGCGATGCCCACCGCCATGACGACGATGGTGAGGTTGCCCACGATGCTAAAGGCCTCCTGGGCACGCGCCGGGAGCCGCCGGTGGCCGAACGCGCCGATTGCTGCCAGAAGCGTCTGCCATGAGAGGGAAGCCAGAAACGCGCCGGCGACGAAGGCGAGCGCGTCCGCAGCGCCACCCCCGACCGTGCCCAGCCCCAGGATCAGGGCCGAGAAGTACACGATGGTCGCGGGGTTGAGGATGGTCAGCCCGAGGAAACGCAGATACGTCCCGCGGACGCTGCCTGCGATCCGGGCTGGTGCGGCCCCGGCGGCCCGAAGGCTGCCGAGGAGCCCCCGCGCGCCGATCGCCAGCAGGGCAACCACCGCGGCGATCCGGAGCCAGACCTGGATCGGTGCCAGGAGGGCGGCCACGGCCGCCCCGGCCAGCACGGCGAGCGACGCGTAGAGCAGGTCGGCGGTGGCGGCCCCGCTGCCCGCCGCCACGGCCTGGCGGAAGCCCCGGCGCATCCCGGCGTCGATGATGAGGATCGCGATCGCACCAACTGGCACCGCGATGGCGTAGCCGGCGAGAGCGCCGGCCAGAAACTGCTCCGGCATCAGGCGATGCCCGGCATCAGGCGGGGTCCGGCGCCGCAGCCGACTCCTGGCCCAGCAGCGACATCACGACCCCGGCAGCAAACAGCTGGTCCAGGGCCGCGGCCAGCGGGCGCAGCTCGACGATCCGCGCGCGGTCGACCATGACGGACACGGTAGGCCGGCTGACTCCCAGCGTCTCCGCGATCTGCGCGCGCCGAACGCCGTCGACAAGCAGCAGCCGCGCCACCTCGCGCTGGCGGTCGGTCAGTCGCTCGAGGAGTGCGACCAGCCCCGGGGCCAGGGCATCCACGAGGGTGTCCGTTTGGGCGTCACCGCTCCGCGCGCTGAGCCGGACGTGGGGGGCCGGGGCGCCACCCTGCAGCCAGGCCAGCAGCAGGTCGCCAAACGGGGCGTCGCCCGTGGCGAGGGGCGGCAGGGCCCCGGTTGCGGGCGGTGGCTCAGTTGAGCGCTGCGTCCCGGCCCACGACACGCGTGCGCCTGCTAGCCACAACCCGGGCGATCCGTCCTCCCCCACGGCATGAGGGTATCCACCGCGCGGGTTTGCCGTCAACGGCTAACCGATGGACCGTGCCGGCGCCCGGCCGGCAACCCACGGCTCTCCGCCAAGGGTCACGCCGGTGGTCGGTTGACGGCCGGACCGCGGCGCGCCAGCATGGCCCGCACGGCGGTCCATTGAGGCCAGCCCGGACCAGGGGAGGTTGTTCGTGGGCGTGGCCAGGGACCGGCATGTCGAGCTGCTCGGGGCGTGCCGGCTGTTCAACGACGTTGGCCGCGACGTGCTGGAGCTGGTCGCCTCGCGGGCCACGGAGGTGGACTTCCCGGCAGGCCACGTCATCGCCCGACAGGGGGAGATCGGGACCGGCTTCTTCGTGATCGACGAGGGTCAGGCGCGCGTCATCCGCGACGCGAAGCACCTGGCCGACCTGGGTCCCGGCGACTTCTTCGGTGAGCTCTCGGTCCTCGACGGCCACCCGCGCAACGCCCAGGTGGCGGCCGTGGGTCCATGTCGCTGCCTGGCCATCGCATCCTGGGACCTTGAGGCACTCCTGTCCCAGTCGCCCGCCCTCGCACTGGCGATCATCCGCGGCCTGGCGGCGCGGCTGCGCGCGAGCGCCGAGCAGGCCACCCACTAGCCGGAGGAGACATCCCCTGATGATCGATCCCAGCCCCGTCCCGGGTGGGATGAACGGTGACAGCGGCGAACCTGTCGGGCCCGCGGCGCACGCGCCGAGCGTCGGGACGCTCACGTTCCTGTTCAGCGACATCGAGGGGTCCACGCGCCTCGAACAGGAGATCGGCACCGCCGCCTACGCGACCCTGCGCGAGCGCCACCGCCAGCTGCTCCGGGCGGCGTTCGGCGCCGCCGGCGGCCAGGAGCAGGGAACCGAGGGCGACTCCTTCTTCGTGGTGTTCCCGAGCCCGCTTGGGGCCGTCGTCGCCGTCGTCGCGGCGCAGCAAGCGTTGCTTGCCGAGGCCTGGCCGGCTGGGAGCAACGTCCGTGTTCGCATGGGCCTCCATGCAGGCGAGGCCAGCCTTGCGGGCGGCAGCCTCGTCGGCCTGAGCATCAATCTCGCGGCCCGAATCGCGGCCGCCGCGCACGGCGGACAGGTCCTGGCGTCGGGCACGGTGCGGGCGTTGACCGAGGGCGCGCTGCCGGCCGAGATCACGCTGCTGGACATGGGTGAGCACCGGCTCAAGGACCTGCGGGCGGCGGAGCGCATCTACCAGGTGTTGGCGCCGGGTCTGCCTGCCGATTTCCCGGCCCTTCGGACCCTGGATGCCCGGCCCAATAACCTCCCCACCCAGCTGACCACGTTCGTGGGTCGCGCGGCCGAGCTGGCCGAGGCTCGACGACTCCTCGCCGGGACCCGCCTGCTCACCCTCACCGGGCCGGGGGGCACCGGCAAGACGCGGCTGTCGCTGGAGCTGGCCGCGTCCGCCATCGACCAATGCCCTGGCGGCGTCTATTTCGTCCCCCTGGAGCCTGTCCGCGAGGCGGCGCTGGTGGCGCCCCGGATCCTGTCGGCCATCGGGCTGGCCGAGGTGCCCGCCAGGCCCGCCCGGGACGTCCTGGTGGAATGGCTCGCCGGGCGGCGGGTCATGCTGGTCCTGGACAACTTCGAGCAGGTCCTGGATGCCGGCTCGCTGGTCGCGGACCTGCTCCGCTCCGTGCCGGACCTCCGCGTCGTCGTCACGAGCCGAGCCGCGCTCCGGGTCTCCGGCGAGCAGGAATACGCCGTCCCGGGCCTCCCCGTGCCGCCCATCGCCGGGGACCTCAGCGTGATCGGCCGCGCCCAGCAGCCGGGCGATGCCCGCCGGTTCGACGCCGAGTCCGCGGCCGCGTTCGGGTCGGTCCGGCTGTTCGTGGCCCGGGCCATGGCCGTCCGGCCCGACTTCCGCCTGACCGACGAGAACGCCCCGACGGTCGCCCTGATCTGCGCCCGGCTCCAGGGCATGCCGCTCGCGATCGAGCTGGCCGCCGCCCGCATCCGCATCCTGAAGCCCGACGCCATCCTTGCCCGCCTGGGGGATCAGCTCAACCTGCTCTCCTCCGGGAGCCGCGACGTGCCACCGCGCCAGCAGACGCTGCGCGGCGCCATCGCCTGGAGCTACGAACTCCTCGACGATGGCTGCCGGCGACTGCTCGACCGCGTCTCCGTCTTCCGGGCCGGCTGCGACCTCGAGGCGGCCGAGGCCATCTGCGGCCCGGCCGACGAGATCGGCATCGACGTCTTCGAGGGTCTGACGCACCTGGTCGACCAGAGCCTGCTGGTCCTCGACGACGCCAGCGCCGAGCCGCGCTTCCGCCCGCTGGAGACCATCCGCGAGTTCGGGGCGGAGATGCTCACGGCCCGGGGAGAGTCCGAGGCGATCCTGGACCGCCGCGAGGCGTGGTACCTCGCGCTCGCTGAGCGCGCCGCCCCTGAGCTGGCCGGCGCTAACCAGCGCGAGTGGCTGGACCGCCTGGAGGCGGACGCCGACAACATCCGCGCCGTCCTGGATCGCGCCGTCCGCCTGGAGCGGCCGTCGGCCGCGATCCTGCTGGCATTCGCGTGCTGGCGCTTCTGGCAGAAGCGGGGCCACCTCAGCGAGGCACACGAACGCCTGGTCGCGATGGCCGCGGCGTCGTGGTCGCACGCTGACCCACGGCTCCGGGCACGGCTGATGGAGGCCCTCGGCGGCGTGTGCTGGTGGCAAGGAGACATCGCCGGGCTGCGGCCCGCCTACGAGGAGGCCCTGGCCCTCTGGCGCTCCATCGGGGACACGGCGGAGATCGCCAACGCGCTCTACAACTACTCGTTCGTGTTCACGGTGGGCGAATCACCCACCGCCGATCCGGCCGCCATGGACCCCGAAGGGATCGGCAGCGCCATCCAGGAGGAGGCGCTGGCCCTCTACCGCTCGGTCGGCGACCGGCGAGGGCAGGCCAACGTGCTGTGGGCCATCGGGAACCGACGCTACTTCGCTGGTACGGAGGACGCGGGGGTCGACCAGTTCCGGGAGGCGCTCGACATCTTCCGTGCTGTGGGCGAGGTCACCATGGCCGCCTGGTCGCTCCACATGCTGGGCAGCGGCCTGCTCCGCAAGGGCCACCCGGACGAATCCCGGCCACTCCTCCACGAAGGGCTGCGCACCTTCCACGAGGCGGGCGACGCATCGGGCGTGGTGCTGGTGCTGGACGACCTGGCTTCGCAGGCGGTCGCCGACGGCGACCTGGAGCGAGCCGCGCGGATCCGGGGCGCCGCACGGCGGCTCACGGTCGAGACGGGCACCACGCTGGCCTCGTTCGTGGACGACCTGTTCGAGTCCCGCTTCCGCCCGGGGGTGAAGGGCCGCCTGAGCCAGGACGACCGCGAGCGCCTGGAGCGGGAAGGAGCCAGACTGTCGATGGACCAGGCCGTCGGCTACGCACTGGGCGGCGCCCTCCCAGCGCTGGTCGCGGGGGCCGTTGCAGCGGCTGATACGGCGGGCTGATCGGCGCTCCTGCGATGGCGCCCTGGCACTGCGCAGGGGCAACGGCCGTGCCATCCTTCCCGCTTGTAGACGCACGCCGCCCTGACCTTCTCGATGATCGTGCGAGAGCCCCACAGAGGCCGTCAGTGACCCAATCGCCTGACGTGAAACGGGTGACATCGCCGGCGCCGGCCACCGAGACGGCACCGCGATGGCGCGCGCGGCGGATGGCGCGGACCCTTGTCGCCCTGTCGCTCGCATTCTCTGTGGTCGCCACCGACGCGAGCCCGGTCGTCCGGTCTGGTCCGGATGCCGCGAGCGACCCCGTTGCGACTCCCGGCAACGTCGCAGCCATCGTCCCCGCGGGCGTGTTGAGGGGGCAATCGGCGCGCCGCGCGGTCGCCGCGGTGGACGCGCCGATGGACGCGCCGATGGACGCGTCCGGGTCTGGCCTGGCCCCGCCCATGGATCCGGCCGAGCTGGCCACGAGCCCGCTCGGTGGCCCGACGGGCCTTGATCTCCGCCCACCGGCTGACCCGGCTGCCGCCCCAGTCGACGAGGCTGGCACCCCGCTGGCATCCGACGCGACGCCCCCTGGCGGCCTGGCGTCGGCCGCGGCCGGGCCGATCCAGGCGGGCCCGGGTGCGCCGCTCGTCTACGCCGGAGCGCGCACCCGCCCGGTCGTCGCCATCACCGCGGACGACGGGTATCTCAACTCGGCGGTGCTGGCCGACCTCGCGCTCTTCACCGCCGAGCGCGTCAACGCGACGTTCTTTCCCGTGGGGCAGGTGGTTGCCAACAACCCCGGTGTCTGGCAGCAGGTCGCGGCGGCGGGCTTCCCGATCGCGAACTACAGTTGGAGCCACCCCTATCTGACGCTCCTCGGCCAATCCCAGATCGAGGACCAGATCCGCGAGGCGAGCGCGGCGATCCTGGCCGCCACGGGCCGGCCCGCCGTCCCGCTGATCCGACCGCCGTACGGCCACTGGAACCACACGGTCCTGCGCCCGGCAGCAGCCACCGGCCAGGCCGCGGTCGTCCTCTGGGACGTCGATTCGGGTGACGCGCGCGGCTACTCGTTGGCGCAGATGGTCGCCAGCGCGGAACTGGGCCGGAACGGCTCCATCGTGCTCTTCCACGCCAACAGCCCGCTCTCGCAACAGGCCATCCGCACCGTCATCGCCTACTACCGTGCCCTCGGATTCGAGTTCGTCACCGTCGGGCAGATGCTCGGTGTCCCCGGCCCAGTCCCGCTCCCCGCGCCAACGCCAGCGCCCACCGCGACGCCCGTGCCCACGCCAGCCCCGACACCGGCGTCGACGCCCACGCCGTCACCCGCGCCGCTGCCCCCCACGCCCATGCCTTCGCCAAAGCCGTCGCCCGCCCCGACGCCCTAAGCTGAATCTCGATCGAATGCCGGAGCCGCGCGACGGCGGGGGCGACGGTCGTCCGATCGCGGGCTCCGACCGCCCGAGCCCGTCCGGCCCTATCCTTGGAGCGCGCCGGCCGGCATCGGCCGTCAGCCCTTCGACCCGCCAGACCGAGGTTCCGCCCGTGCCCGCGCAGATCGCCCCGATCCACCTCAGCCGCCGCGTCCGCACGGGTCGTCCCGCCGCGTGGGCGGCGCTCACCGAGCCGGCCCTGGTCGCGCACTGGTTCGCCATCGTCGCGCCGCTGGGCAAGGTGGGCGACCCCTACCGCGTGGACTTTAAGGACGGCAGTGCCGTCGACGGGTTCGTGCTGGCGGTGGAGCCAGGGCGCCGGTTCATGCACAGCTGGCGGTGGGCCGGCGACGAGGAGGCGCGGACCACGCGGGTCACCTGGGCCGTGGAGCCCATGAGCACCGGCGGCAGCCGCATCGTCCTGGAGCACGATGGCTGGGCCGATGCGGGCCTGACGGAGTCCGACCGGGACGATCACGCCGGCTACTGGGACTCGTACCTGGAAGGCCTGCGCGAGTTGCTGGATCCGGGTCGCCCGGAGCCGCCTGACGAAGTGGCAGGCTAGGCAGAACGTGGGCTGGGCGTCGGGAGCCCCGGGCGCTATCCTTCGGCCGTGAACCCTGACGCCGCGCCCCGCGAGAAGACCGGCATTCCCCGCAACCCGGGCCGCCACGAGCTGGGCCTGTCCGCCAAGCTCCTCTTCCCTGACCGCGACATCGTCGAGAAGTTCTACGTCCCCATCATCTACACCGCGTGCCGGACGTGTTACTCGGAGATGGCGCCCGAGGAGATCTTCCGCAAGGCCGTCGACCGCGAGTTCGACCAGGCCAAGATGCAGAAGCTGATCAACGGCGTGATCGAATCGGGCCATGGCTCCACCATCGAGCACATCGTCTTCACCTTTGCCATCAGCGGCGTCTCGCGGACGCTCTCACATCAGCTGGTCCGCCATCGCGCCGGCGTCGCGTTCGACCAGCAGAGCCAGCGCTACGTCAAATTCAAGGACGCGGCCACCATGCTGCCGGGCACCATCGCGGAGGCGGATCCGGGGCTGCGCGGGAAGTTCGAGGACCAGGTTGAGGGCTCGCTGGACCTGTACGACGAGCTGGTCAAGGCCGGGATCCCGGGCGAGGACGCGCGCTTCGTCTTCCCCAACGCCACGCGCACCAACCTGGTGATGACGGCCAACCTTCGGGCGCTCATTCACATGTCCGGGCTGCGCCTGTGCACCATGGCCCAGTGGGAGATCCGGCGGCTCTTCCAGCTGATCCGCCACGAGATCTTCCAGGTGTCGCCGTTCCTCGGGACCTTCCTGGCGCCCAAGTGCGTCCCCCTTGGCTACTGCGACGAGATGGGCAACCGCGACGGGCACTGCCCCATCCGGCCGCACAAGGACCGGGTCCTCGACGCCTGGGCCGAGAAGGCCAAGGCCGCGCGGGCCGCGGGACGCGAGCTGCCGGTCGCCTGATCCCGGCGTGTCAGGCCCAGCGCACCGCGATCGGACCCGCCAACCCGGGCAACGGGAGCGAGCAACGGGCGCCTCGTCCGCGTCTCGGGGGTCAGGGGCAGGCGTCGCCCGCCTTCACGAGAGAGCCATTCAGCGGGTCAGCCGGGTGGTAGCTGACGTCTGCGTTGGCAACGTCTGAGAGCGGCGCGGATTGGTCATGACGCTCTCCAAAGACGGAGTCGGCGCCCCTACTCCCCAAGCTCCTCCAGCTCCGCCACGAAGCGGCGCAGGACCCGGGCCAGGTTGGGGCCGATGGCGGCGGCCGCCACCAGCACTTCTTCCTCCGTCAGCGGCTCGCCCGTGTAGCCCGCGCCCGCGTTGGTGATGATGCTCACCCCCACCACCCCCAGGCCCGCCCAGCGCGCGGCGATGCACTCCAGCACGGTCGACATGCCCACGGCGTCGCCCCCGAACGAGCGATAGAGCCGGACCTCGGCCGGGGTCTCGTAGTTCGGGCCGGTCAGGCCCACGTAGATGCCCTCGTGCAGGAGCACCCCTTCGGCCGCGCCGGCGGCGTGGAGGCGCGCCCGCAGGCCCTTCGACCAGGCGTCGGTCAGGTCCGGGAAGCGCGAGCCGATCGAATCTGCGTTGGCCCCCAGCAGCGGGTTCTGGCCGGTCAGGTTGAGGTGGTCGTTGATGACCATGAGCGTGCCGGGGCCCCAGTCGGGGTTGAGGCCGCCCGCGGCGTTCGTCAGGATCACCACCCGCGCGCCCAGCCGCTTGAAGAGCAGCACCGGCTGGATCACGAGTCCCGGGTGGTTGCCTTCGTACAGGTGCATCCGGCCTTGCAGGACCACCGCGGGGACGCCGGACAGGCGCCCGAACAGGAGCCGGCCGGCGTGGCCGGGCGCGGTGGCGGGGGGCCAGCCGGGCAGGTCGGCGAACGCGATGGACACGACGTCGGTCAGCTCGTCCGCCAGGCCGCCCAGGCCGGAGCCCAGGACCAGGCCCACGACGGGCACGAGGTCCGTGCGGTCGCGGACGGCACGCTCCAGGGCGTCGAGGCGGGCGGGCTGGTCGATGGGGCGGATGGGCTGGGTTCGATCGACGGGCGGGTGCGGGCTGGGGTTCGACGTCGAGTTGGACATGGGCGCTGGCCTCGGAGTGGCGGGGTGTCGCGGGCAAGATACCGCGCCCGGGCCCCTGCCACGGACGGGCCAGCCCTTGCCCGGCCCCGGTCATCCCCAGATTCTCAGGTGGATGGCGTAGGACGAAGCCAGGGTCGCCGCGGGCGCCGCCATCACGGTATGGAGTGTCCGAATTAACCGTGAGAGGCTACTTCATGGCCCCGGAGCCGCGCTCGGGCTGGGCTTGGCGTCGGAACCGTTGTCCAATGCCATCGGGGTGGGACCCTGGCGAGATCCCTTGCCCGGCGCCGGGCCGGGATGCCCGGCCGGGCTCCAGTTGGACTGGGCCGCGGGTGCGCGAGCGAGAGTCGGGGCCGGGTCGGGCCAGCGAGCCGGCGGCGTGGGCTGGACACCGAGCCGGGCTCCGGGCTGGACACCGGGCCGGCGCCGGGCAGATGGCTGGGCCGCCGCGGACCAGGAGCGAAGTGGCTCCCCCTAGCCGCCCATCGCGAACATCTCGACCCGGGGCAGGTGGCTGGTGGCCTCCGTGCGCAGCTCCGAGTAGCGGTCCACCCGCGCGCGCCAGGTCCGGTCCACCAGCTCGCGGACCGCGGCCTCGCGTTCGGGCGCCAGGCCGGCTCCGGTCGCCCCAGCCGTGCCGTCCGCGCGGAGCAGCGCCCGGATATCGTGACCCTGCGCCGCGAACAGGCACGTGTAGAGCTTGCCTTCGGCTGAGAGCCGCGCCCGCGTGCAGTCCCCGCAGAACGGCCCGGACACCGAGGCGATCACCCCGACCTCCCCGCCGCCGTCCTTGTACCGCCAGCGCTCCGCGACCTCGCCGCGGTAGTTGGCCTGGGCTGGTTCCAGCGGCAGCTCCGCGTCGATCCGGGCGACGATCTGCTTCGCCGTCACCACGTCATCCATCGCCCAGCCGTTGGCCGTGCCCACGTCCATGTATTCGATGAAGCGAAGGATGGCGCCCTGCTCGCGCGCCCAGCGCGCCATGGGAACGATGCTGTCCTCGTTGGTGCCGCGCTTGACCACCATGTTGACCTTGATGGGGTCGAAGCCGGCCTCGCGTGCGGCGGCGATCCCGTCCAGGACCCGCTGGACCGGGAAGTCGATCCCGTTCATGGACCGGAAGACCTCGTCGTTGAGGCTGTCCAGGCTCACGGTGACCCGCTTCAGCCCGGCGTCGCGCAGGGGCCGGGCCAGCGCCTTGAGCGCGGAGCCGTTGGTGGTCAGCGTGAGGTCCACCTCGCGACCGTCCGGCGTCCGAAGCTCGGCCAGCTGCGCGAGGAGCGTGGGCAGGTCACGCCGAACCAGCGGCTCGCCGCCGGTGATCCGCAGCTTCTCCACGCCCATCTCAACGAAGACGCGGGCGATGCTGGTGATCTCCTCGAAGGTCAGGACCTCCGAGTGCGGCAGGAACGCGAAGTCCCGCCCGAAGATCTCCGCCGGCATGCAGTAGGTGCAGCGGAAGTTGCAGCGGTCCGTGACGGAGATGCGCAGGTCGCGGAGCGGACGGCCGAAGCGGTCCGGAATGCCCGGCTTGCCATCGAACTCGTTGGTCACGAGACCGGGCGTTGGCGTGACCGCGGCGGCGGGATCCAGGCGCGCTTGGGGCTCCATGGCCATATCCTAGCGCCGCGCATGGATTTCGGCGCGCCTTGTGTCCAATTCACTGGGCGGGCCGGCGGCGCACCGCCGAGGCCGCGGTGCGAGTGGCCGCGCGGGGGACGGCGGCATGGCGGTGCGGAGGATGGCAGCTGGCTGCGGGTGGCCCCGGAGTACCACCGGGCAAGACCCGCTGGTACCTCTAGCGGAGTACACCGAACCCTCCACACGCCGGACGATGGCGGGGACCGCCGGGCCGCGGTCTGTCCAGCGAGAGGGCCGTCCCCGATGACCACTGACCAGCGCACCGACGGGCGAGGCGGCTTTCGCCTGCCCTGGGCCAACCGGCCCGCTGCTCCCTTGGCGGAGGCAGGCAATGGCGATGCCCTGGCCCGAATCGATCCCGAAGCCTGGGCCCCGGATGAGGCCGCCACCGACGCCCACGTCGGTGGCGGCCCTGGCCCCGACGACCTCGAGGCCGACGGTGACGCCTGGTCGGTCGCTGGCTGGCCGGGCCGCAAGGCGGCCTTCGACGGCGAGCACGGCGCCCCAACCACGGAGTCGGCCCGCTTCCCAGGCATGGGCGCCGATGGCGCCACGCCCGATCCGTTGACTCGTGCCGACGACGAGTGGCCGGCCGTGGATGTCGCGCGCCTCCGGGAGATGACGTCGCCAGGCGAGGCTTCGGCCGCCGGGCCCGCCCCCGCATGGCCCAGCTCCGATCCGTTGGGCAGTGCCCGTGGCGCAAACGTGGCGGCGCCACCAGCCAGCGAGGAGCCGGCCGTCGACCTTGCCCGTCTGTTCGCGTCGCGCGCCGCGACGAACGCGGCGGCCAGCAGCGCATCGAGCACGCCCGCCCCGGCCGAGGCTATCCCGGCGGCGGCGCCGGATGCCTCCGCGCACGCCGCCGCCGAACCAGCGACCGTCCCCACGGCCGCCACAGCCCCCATGGCCCGCACGGCCGCCACCGAACCAGCGACCGCCACCACCGCGCCCACACCCGCCGCCTCGCCAGCCGCCGAATCAGCCGCGGCGGCAGCCCCCGAGGTCACAAGCCAGGCACCGGGTCCATCCCCTGAGCGTCACCCCGTCCGGGAGGCCCGTGTCATGCCGCCAACCGCCGCTTCGCCTCTGCCAGTCGCCGAACGTGCGGCTCCTCCCCCGCCCGCCTCCACGGGCGCCACGCGGCCAACCAAGTTCATGGCCGACCTGACGCGTGCCATGCAGGCGGCGGCCCAGTCGGCGCGTGATGAGTCGCTTGCTCGGCTGTCCGCGCATGCCCGCCAGCGGGTCGAAGAGATCGAACAACTCGCCACCAGCGGTAGCGCCGAGCTGCGGCGCCGCGCCGACGAAGACCTCGTCGAGACCCGCGAATGGTCGAAGGCGGAGATCGCCCGGATCAAGGACGAAGCCGAGCGCCGGCTTGTGGACCGCAAGGCACGCCTCGACGACGAGTTGGCGGGTCACGCCGAATCTGTCCGTCGACGGACAGAGGCGGTCGGCGAGACCGTCAGTGCCTACGAGTCGCGGCTGGCTGCCTTCATCGAGCAACTGCTCGCCGAGGAGGACCCGACCCGAATCGCCACGCTGGCCCAGACACTGCCCGAGCCGCCGGTCCTCACCGACCTCGACGCGGCGGGGGAACCCGACACGGCCGCGGATAACGCCGCCGCGGAGGCTGCGGCGGCGTTCGTGGCGGCGTCGCTCGCCGAAACGGAGGCCGCGGCCCGCGCCAGGACCGGGATGTCTACGGAGGCGGCTGAGGCGGCTGAGGCGGCGGCCATGGACGGCCTCGACGGCGGCGCCGGTGCGGATGCGTGGTTTGCCGCCGAGCGCGGCGCCACGGGCGAACGTGGGAGCGGGGCCGAGCGGGGACGTGATGTCCGCACCGAGCTGGTCGTCATCGGTCTCTCCAGCGTCGCCGGCATCGCGGGCTTCAAGCGCGCGCTGAGCGGGATCAAGGGCGTCCGGTCTGTCGGCGTGTCGGCGGGGCAGGCTGGTGAGTTCGTGTTCGCGCTGAGCCACCAGGCCAGCCTGGATGTGGCCGCCGCCCTGCCCTCGCTGACCGCGTTCGCGACGCAGGTCACCGGCAAGTGCGACGGCGGCCTGCTGGTGGGCGCCACGGAGCCGGCCGGGGGCGAATAGGGCTCGCCCGGCCAGCGGCCAGAGATCGCCCCGCTGGCAGGGCCCGATCTCGCGAAGCGACCCAGTCGTGAAGGCCGAACGAGGCCACGACTGAAGCCGCGCGGACTGGCTCTCCCGAGGCCGCCGAAGGCGGCCTCGCAAGCTGAAGCCGCGCCAGCGGCTTCAGCCGCCCTACTCCTCGGTCTTGCCGGTGTTGGAGCGGATCACGTCCACCACTCCGGCATCGGCCAGCGTGGTCACGTCGCCCAGGGGCCGGCCCTCGGCCACGTCGCGCAGCAGGCGCCGCATGATCTTGCCCGACCGCGTCTTGGGCAGGTCCGGCACGAAGATCAGGTACTTGGGCTTGGCGATGGGCCCGATGACCTTGGCCACGTGGTCGCGCAGGACCCGGGCAAGGTCCTCGGAGCCGACCTGGCCTCCGCGCAGGATCACGAACGCGAAGATGGCCTGGCCCGTGATCGGGTCGTTCTTGCCCACCACCGCGGCCTCGGCAACCGCGCGGTTGTCGACCAGCGCGGATTCGACCTCGATCGTGCTCAGCCGGTGACCCGAGACGTTCATCACGTCGTCCACCCGGCCCAGGAGCCAGAGATACCCGTCCGCATCGCGCTTGGCGCCGTCGCCGGCAAAGTACATGCCCGGGAACCGACCCCAGTAGGTGGCCCGGTAGCGGTCAGGATCGCCCCAGATCCCGCGGAGCATGGCCGGCCAGGGCCGCTTGAGGACCAGGTAGCCGCCTCCGCCCAGCGGCACGGCCTCGCCGTTGGCATCCACGACGTCCGCCGCGATGCCCGGAAAGGCGAATGTGGCGGACCCCGGCTTGGTGGTGGTCACGCCGGGGAGCGGGGTGATGAGGATCATCCCGGTCTCGGTCTGCCACCAGGTGTCCACGATGGGCGTCCGGCTGTTGCCGATGTGCTCGTGGTACCAGAGCCACGCCTCGGGGTTGATCGGCTCGCCGACCGAGCCCAGGACGCGCAGCGAGGTGAGGTCATGGCCCGCTGGGTACTGCTCACCCTGCTTCATGAAGGCCCGGATGGCCGTGGGCGCGCAGTACAGGATGTTGACCTTGTAGTCCTCGATGATCTGCCACCAGCGGTCCCACGTCGGGCTGTCCGGGGTGCCCTCGTACATGATCCCGGTCGCCGCGTTGGCGAGTGGCCCGTAGACGATGTAGCTGTGGCCGGTGACCCAGCCGATGTCCGCGGCGCACCAGTAGACGTCATCGGGCTTGAGGTCGAAGACCATCTCGTGGGTGTAGCCCGCGCCCAGGAGGTAGCCGGCCGTGGTGTGTAGGATGCCCTTGGGCTTGGCCGTGGTCCCCGATGTGTAGAGCAGGTAGAGCGGGTGCTCCGAGTCGACGGGGACGGGCGGGCAGTCCTCGGACTGGCGGTCGACGATCTCATGCCACCAGTGGTCGCGCTTGGGAACCATCTCGACGTTGGCGTGCTCGCCCAGGCGGCGGACCACGAGGACGTTGTCGACCGTGGGAGTCTCGCGGAGCGCGTGGTCCACGGCCGGCTTCAGCTCGGCTGGCTTCCCGCGCCGCCACCCGCCGTCGGCGGTGATGACGAGCTTGGCGCCCGCGTCGGTGATCCGGCCGGCCAGGGCCTCCGACGAGAAGCCGCCGAAGACCACCGTGTGGGTGGCGCCCAGCCGGGCGCAGGCGAGCATGGCGATGGGCAGCTCCGGGATCATCGGCATGTAGATGGCGACCCGATCGCCCGTCCCGATGCCCAGCTCCTTGAGCGCGTTGGCGGCCTTGGACACCTCGCGCTGGAGGTCGCGGTAGGTGATGGTCCGCGTGTCGCCGGGCTCGCCGATCCAGTGGTACGCCACCTTGTCGCCCAGGCCGTTCTCCACGTGGCGATCAATGCAGTTGTAGGCGACGTTCAGCTTGCCGCCGATGAACCACCTGGCAAACGGCAGGTTCCACTCGAGCGTGGTGTGGAAGTCCTGGTCCCAGGCCAGGCGCTCACGGGCCAGCCGAGCCCAGAAGCCTTCGAAGTCGCGCTCGGCCTCCTCGTACAGGCCCGCCTGGGCATTGGCCTGGGCGGCGAAGGCCGGGTCGGGCGGGAAGGTTCGACGCTCTGCCATGAGCGCCTCGATCTCAGGACGCTGCTCCAGCTCCACCGTGGCTCCTCTTCGCTATCGGTACGCTCGGCAATCTTATGCGGGGTGCGGGCGAATGAAAGACCCGGTGGCGCGACGACCAGGTCCGCGGCCAGGGGCGGAATCAGCCTTCGGGGGCGGGCGGAGGGGCAACCGGGTCGGATGACGGCGACGAGTCCAGACGGATGGCGGCGGCGTCGGCGGCCGGCTTGCGGACCGGCAGCTGGATGCCGCCCGCCCGAAAGGCGACCAGCAGGCGCCGCCGCAGCTCCCCGGCGCCACTCCAGCGATCGGCCGCGAGCACGGTGGCAAGGACCTTGAGGGTGATCCCGAGATCGGTGACGGCCTCCACGCGCGCCACCCGGGCCGGCTCCAGGATCCGCTTCTCCCACTCGGGATCCGCGACCATCTCCCGCCCGACCTGCTCGACGATGGCCGCCACCTGCTCCAGGTCCGCCTCGTGGGTGACCATGACGTCCAGGTTGAGTCGAGCCCAGGTCCGGGTCATGTTGCTCGCCACGACGATGGCCCCGTTGGGCACGGTGTGCACCCGCCCATCGAGGTCGCGCAGCATGGTCCGGCGGAGGCTGAACTCCTCGACGGTGCCGGAGACGCCCGCGATCTGCACCACGTCGCCGCGGCTGAACTGGTTCTCCAGCAGGATCAGGGCGCCGTTGACGTAGTCGCGGACCAGGTGCTGCGCCCCGAAGCCCAGGGCGACGCCGATGATGCCCAGGCCGGCGATGGCGGGGGCGACACTGATTCGGAACGATTCGAGCATCGTGGCGCCCGCGATGAGGATGATCAGCAGCCGGATGATCCGGGTGACCAGCGTATCGATGGTGTCGATCCGCTTCTGGGCCTCGATCGCCGACAGCTCGCGCGTGGCGCCGGTGGCGGTCTCGCGGTCCACCAGGGCGCGGACCACGCGGTGGATGGACGCCGCGCTCAGGCGGATCGCCAGCCAGGCGATCACCAGGATGACGAACAGCTGGCCGATCAGCCCCGCCTGCTCGGCGAGGATCTCGACCAGCCGGCTCCAGGGCTTGGCTGCGAAGTCGGGCATGGCGGGAGGGTAGCGCGCCGCGCGGCCGGCGTCTCCCCGGTCCGCACCATGGCGGCGCCGGGTGACTGCCGCATGGGCGTCAGTCCGGTCTTGGTCCGACCCAGCTGGGCAGCTCGCGGGCGAGCGTCGCGAGCGGGATGGATCCGTGGCCGATCAGCGCATCGTGGAAGGCGGGCAGATCAAACCGGTCCCCGTCGCGCGCCGACACCTGCGCCCGGAGGCGCTCGATCTCCCGCTGGCCAACCTTGTAGGCGAGGGCCTGGCCAGGCATGCAGATGTAGCGATCCGTCTCGATGGACGCATCGGTGGCCGACAGCCCGGCCCGGCGGAGCACCTCGACCGACTGGTCGCGTGTCCAGCCCATGGCGTGGAGGCCCGTGTCCACCACGAGCCGGGCGGCGCGCCACGCCTGGTGGTCCAGCATCCCGAAGCGCTCGGCGTCGGTCCGGTAGAGGCCCATCTCGTCGGCCAGCCGCTCGGCATACAGCCCCCAGCCCTCGACGTACGAGACGCCGATCAGGCGTGGGCCCAGCCGCCGGAAGACGTTGAGCGCCGTGTTCTCCACCTCCAGCGCGATCTGGAAGTGGTGGCCCGGCACCGCCTCATGCGCGGTCACCGACGCGAGCTTGTGGAACGTGCGCGAGGGCAGGTCATAGGTGTTGACGTAGTACAGGCCGCCCCGCGAGCCATCCGCCGCGGGCCCGAAGTAGTAGGCGAACGGCGCGTCCTTCTCCTTGTACGGCTCCACCGGCCGGACCTCGCAGCCAGCGACGGGGAGCCGGCCGAAGTAGCGCGGCGCGACGGCGAGGGCGGCCGCGATCTGCGCCTGCGCGAGCGCGACCAGCTGGTCCGGGGAGGCGGGGATGTTGGACACGTCCGCTTCCAGGAACGCCCGGTACTCGCGGTGGCCCTGGAAGCCGGCGCGCGCGGCGATGGCTGCCCACTCCGTCTCGATCGCGGCGAGGTCGTCCAGCCCGAACTGGTGCAGGTCCGCCGGGGCCAGGTCCAGCGTGGTGTTGTGGCGGATTCGCATCCGGTACAGGTCCAGGCCGCCGGGCGCGGAGGCCAACCCGGGATCTGTCCGGGTGGCGGCCAGGTACTCGCCGCGGATCGCGTCGAGGAAGGCGCGGTTGGCCGGGTAGACGGCGTCCCGGACGGCATCCCGGACGCGCTCGCGGTCGGCGTCGGAGGCGATGCGGGCCAGCGTTGCGATGGTCGCCTGCTCGATCGGCGTGGCCAGGATGCCCTCCAGCTGGGCCACGACGCGGTCCGCGACGACGCGTGATGCGGTGAGGCCGCTGGCCAGGCCCTCGCGGAGCAGCGCACAGCAGGCGTCGATGTAGGCGGGGTAGGCGCGCAGCCGGGCCAGGAGCCGCTCGAGGCGCTCCGGGGTGTCAGCCGGCTGGAAGGTGGCGACCTGCGGGAGCATCGTCTGTGGCCCGTTCATGGGGTCCACGACCTGAAGGAGGTCAAACCGGCTCTCGTCCAGCTCGACGACGCGCTGGCCCAGCAGGACGAGCATGTCGCGGGTGATCCGGTCGTCGACGGACATGGTCGTGCCATCAACGGCCTCGGCCGCGACGCGGGTGGCCTCGGCCAACCGACGCATGGCCGCCCGTCCGGCTGGTCCCGGATCCGGCAGGCGATCGTTGTACCGCTCATCGCCGTTCATGGTGGCCGTCAGCGGGCTGAGCTCGAGGAAGCCCTCCCAGAATCGCGTGGCGACCTCGTCGATCGCGGAACGGGTCTGGGTCACTGGTCCACCGGCGATGCGGGTTCTGTCACGGGGCCCACCCGCCTGGCTGTCGCCCCCATCACTGGCCGGGCGGGTCGAACAGGCCGAGCTGTTCGCCGGTTCGTTCGATCCGCGGGTCCAGGCCGATGAACGGCTCCATGCCCGTCAGCTCGAGCGGGTCGGTCTCCAGCCAGGCTCGCAGGTGGTGCCACTTGATGATGTGCCAGTTCCCTTCGTCCAGGGCGGCCCGAAGGACCGGCGAGTGCTCCAGCTTGAAGCGGACCAGCTCGGTCCGCTCGGGCGCGATCACCAGGAAGCGGACCAGGTCGTCCGCCGGCGGGATCCGGGCGTGGCGGCGGAGCAGCGGCTCGCCCAGCATCGCCGTCCATTCCACTTCGAACATGAAGGCGCCGCGGTGGCGGACATACCAGATGCAGTCGACCGCCTCCAGGTCCTCGAGCGGTGCCTTGCTGATGTTGAGGAGGTAGGCACGGCGCTCCCGCTCGTCGAGCCACTCCCCGAGGGACCGGCTGCCCAGCCGGTGCGCCTGCTCGCGACGGCCCAGCCAGACCTCCATCCCCATCCGGTGTCCGCCGTTGGCCAGGAGCGCCAGCAGCTCGCTATGCTCATGGGTGCGGCCACGCAGGTCGTCGGTGGTGGTCAGGTGGTCGGCGTTGCTGTTGACGCTCCGGTAGCTCCCCAGGCAGGCGCGGATCTGGGCCTCGTCGGGAAGGTCCTGGCCGGCGAAGAGCCCGGCGATCCGGTCGAGGAACGCGGCCTCCGTCAGGGGTCCGGCGGTCGACAGGAGGCTGTAGACGGCCCACTCAACGCGGTCGGAGAGCGGGCTGGCGGCCGTCTCCCGGTCCTCCCGCGATGCGAGCCACCAGCGACCTGGCTCGACTTCCACGAGGCGCCGCTGGGAAGAGCGGGTCAGCTCGTCGCGGACCAGCGCGACCAGCCGGTCCACCTGGTCGGGCACGGCCGTGGGAGCCGCGCGTCGAAGCCGGGCGGCGGAGCCGGTGCTGATTGGGCTGGTGGAGGAGGAGCCGGCCATGCCGGCGCCGCCCGGTGCTCCGGGACCCATACCCGCCGACAGGCCGGTCCTGGGCCCCGTTCCGCGCTCGATGCCGTCGCGCGGCTCACCTCGACCCTGCCTGTTCGGCCCTTCCCACGAGGCCACGACCTCGGCGTCGTCGGGAACGCCACCGCCATCGCGGGCGATGAGGCGCCGGAGCTGGCCACCCCGGTCCAGGCCCACCAGGATCTCACCGAGCAGCCGCTCGGTGTGGGCCGGCTCGCCACGCGCCTTGAGCACGTCGACAGCAGTCTCCGTGACCAGGCGGCCCGCCTCCAGCGCGGAATACGGGCGGGCGTCGTAGCGTTCGGGTGCGGAGAAGAGACCAGGGCCGGGCACCATGTCGGGGTCGCCGGCGCCGCCGGGGAGTGGGGCCAGGGCCTGGCCCGACCGGCTTCGCGCTGGGGAGACGGAGGCACCGGGCGGGCTGAGCTCCACCACGCCGCCCGCGTCCTGATCGGTCTCCGACAGGCGCGCCGAGACCAGCCGATAGCCGGCGCTCACGCCACCCAGGACCGCGGCGGCGAGCGCCTCGGAGCCGCCCGAGTCCAGCAGGAGGACCACCCGGGCATCCCGCGCCAGGTCGGGTTCGATGGCCGCCAGTGATCGGCGCAGCGATGTGGCCTGCCAGGACCACGGCGCCTTCACGGCCGGCCCGATCATGGGCTCCAGCGGCAGCAGCGAGGCGGCCTCCCGGCCGAGCGCCCACGCGGTGGCATGGTAGGTGGCAACCAGGCGATCCTGGCTGAGGCGCATGGGCGGCTGGCCCAGCACCAGGCGGATCCGTGCCTGCGACGACCGGCTGGCCTCGCCGGCCTCTCGCCGCAGCGTCTCGAGCACGCTGGGCGTGGCCACGCGGACTACGACGGTGGCTGCACCCTCGCCCAGGCTCCGCAGGTCAGCGCCGAAGCGGGCCTGGATCAGGCCGCGCTGACCAGCCTCCAGGCGCTGGATGAAGGCCCGGACCTGCTTGACGCCATCCTCGAAGGCCAGCCAGGGGTTGCGCTCCCGCCAGCCCTCACCGGTCGGTTGGCGGAGCCGGCCGGCCCCGATCCGGAGGCTGGCGATCCGCCCCGGCTGCGCGCCGAGGCGGCTGGCGGCCGGGACGGCAAGCATGAAGGCCAATCGGAGGGCCGCCTCGACGGGAGCGGCACGGAGGTCCCCCTCCACCCGGTCCAGGATCGCGGACAGGCCCACCAGCTGGCGGTCCGTGTGCAGGGCCAGGAGCTGGTCAACGAGGGGGGCGCCACCCTCTGCAGCCGGGAAGCGTTCGCGGAGGCGGATTCGGACGGCGGCCCCACCGACCTCCGCCCCGGTCCGCGCGAGGTCCTCGGCATCCAGGTCGGCTGTCCGCTGCTCCCCACCCCGGCGCAGGTCCCGGCAGATGTGGCAGCGGAAGGTGCGCCGGGCGGGCGCGGAGCCGGAGCCGTCCTCGGCATCGGCCCAGACCACCTCATCGAGGACGAGCATCCGCCCACAGGCTGGGCAGCGGGACGCAAACAGATCCCCGATCGCCATCTTGAGGCTGGAGTCGCGCAGCGGCGAGGCGGACAGGGCCCCGAACGCGGCGTCGAGGTGGCGCAGGTCCGGCGGGCGGAGGACGACCTCGGCCAGGAGCCGAGTCATGGGTGACGTCTCGATGGTGACCGCGCGGCGCTGGCGGTCCACGGCCGCGCGGGCGATCCAGCCGCCGCGGCCGTGCAGGTCCGCCACCACGTCACCGGGCGCGGTGTGCGCCTCGATCCGCGCCGCCACCAGGTCGGGCGACGGCGGCGGCGCGAGCCGATCGTAGATCGGCAGCGTGAACCCGGGCTCCGCCCGGGAGGTCAGCGTGCGGCCTGCCATCGTGGGATTGTCGCAGACGGAGCCCGCGTTCCGCGAGACCCGTGCCCGGGCTGGGCCGCGATCCGGCGGGGCGCGGACCCGCGAGCCGTCTGCCGATGTGCGCGGCGGGGCCTAGCCCTCGTCCAGCTCGTCGGGCTCGTCTTCGAACGCCTCGTCGGTGGTCACGTCGGCCGGGATGACGCGATCGAAGTTGTCGATCTCCTCGTCCTCGTCATCCTCCTCCAGCTCGTCCTCCAGCTCCATCTCCTCGCGGACGAGTGTGCCCTTGGTGTAGGGCCGGAGGTCCGTGGACTTGCCGGCGCTGGGGAAGCTGACCTTGCCGTAGTTGCGGGGATCCTGGAAGACCTCCCGGATGATGATCCGGACGTCCTTGTCGCCCAGCGCCGTAACGCCGGCAGCGTACTTGTTGCCGTCGGCGAGGAGCTTCAGGAGGCGGGCCGCGACGCGCGGCTCCACCACGCCGATCCGGACGCCGTTGCTGATCGCGATCAGGCGGTTGCCCTCGGGCGTCAGCTCCACGGCATCACCGGGGTTGACCTGCGCCAGCTGTCGCGGCCCGGCGAGGTCCGTCAGGTAGGCGAAGCCGGTCTTGCCGGTCTCCTCGACGAAGATGGAGACGGGCGCCTTGCTGCCGACCATTGCCGGGGCGGTCTTCAGGTCCGCCTTGGAGTCCTGGATCAGGATCCTGAGCCGCCCGATGTTGCGCTCGGCGATCCGATTGGTCGGATCGAGCGCCAGGGCCGTCTGGTAGTGCTCACGCGCGGCACCCAGCTCGCCCAGCTCCCAGAGCGACTTGGCGAGGCGGTTCTGTGCCTCCGCGTCCGAGCCCAGCTCCAGGATCCGCCGATTGGTCTCCGCCGACGCAGTCCACTGTGCCGCCGACGCCTGGGCGATCGCCTGCTCGATCAGCTGGCGCTTGATGCGCGTCTGGTGCACGGCGCTGATGGGGGCGTCGATATCAGGGAAGGTCACGCGGTCGTCCTTTCGGGCGCGATGCCCGGGCTGGTAGGTCGTCGATGTGCCCATCCGGGCTCGAGGGCGCTGGAGGGCGTACGAGAGGGCAAGTGTTTCTAGCACTCCGCGGCCGTCCCGTCAAACGCCCACGGAACGGAGGCCGCTGGTGTCGCTCCCTGGGTCGCTCGCCGGGCCGCCAACGCCGGGTGTGCTGCCCGCTCTCAACGGTGCGGGCGAGGCGGACGAGCCGCCAGGTTCGGGCGGGTGCGCGGTCGTCAGGACGCTGCCGCGCTGAAGCTCCAGGCGATGACCACCAGGGCCGCCACGACCAGGAGGATCGCCTCCCAGATCCGCCGAACGTCGCGCCGGTCCGATCGGACGGCGGCGTGGATCGAGTCCCACAGGTAGAACACGATCACCAGGAGTGCGGGTCCCAGCAGGCGCGGCAGGGCCATGGCCCGGAGGCCGGCCGCTGCGATGGCGACGGCGACGCCGGCCGTCAGTGCCGACCATGCCACCTCTCGCAGGTTGGTTCCCCGCAGGGCGGCGGCACGATAGGCCAGCAGCGCCGCGATCACCGCGTCCGCGCCGGCCAGCAGCGCCAGGTTGCGAAGTCGGATCCCGGAGCTGGCGAAGAGCGCGCCGGTGGGATCGGGCAACCCTCCGGGCACGGTGGCCGCGACCCCGAGGAACCCCACAAACGCCACGAACAGGATGCCGCCCATCACGGATTGGCGAGCCCACGACGCGCCGCTCATGGGCGATGCGAGGATCTCCGCCTCGGTCCGAAGCGTCCGGCCCAGCAGGAGCCCGCCGGCGGCGAGTGCCGGGAGCAGCCACAGGCCAACGGGGATGAGGCGAATGGCGCCTGCCACGGCCACGGCGGCGGCGGCGGGGACGAGCAGCGATTCGATGGGGACGCCCGCGGTCTCACCGGCCGGGTCAACGCGGGCCAGGAGCTGCAGTGCGGCCACGGCGACGACGAACAGCACCAGCACGGCCACAAGCCAGATCAGCGGCGGCTCCACGAGCCGCGACAGCCCGACGAGGAGCACGGTGGTGATCAGCAGCTCGCGGGTGTCAAACGTGCGCTGGTCCATCGCCGGGATGGTACGCGACCGTGCGGCGGCCACGGGTCCGCCGGCGACGTCCATGGGTCCGCCGGCCGGGGATCCATCGGCCGCGCCCGCGTCAGTCGCACCCGCCACGGGATCGCTCCCCGGCCTCACTCCACACCCCCCGGCTGCCGGTACGGCTCGACCCCGGCCGCGATCAGTCGTGCCTCCTTGCCCGCCAGCCACGCCAGGAGCCGCTCCGGCTCCCACGTGTTGACGACGCGGTCCGGCTCCACCCAGGCCCGGCGCGCCTGGCTGACGCCCCAGCGCACGTCGTCCAGCTCGCGGATCCGGTGGGCGTCGGAGTCGATCGCCACCAGGCAGCCCGCGGCCACGGCGCGCCGCGCGCGCTCGACCGCCAGGTCCAGCCGGTCGGGCGACCCGTTCATCTCCAGGATCGTCCCCGTCCGTGCGGCCTCGACGTAGATCGCGTCCCAGTCCAGGTCGAGGTCCGGGCGACGGAGCACCTTGCGACCCGATGGGTGGGCGATCACGTCGACGTGGGGGCTCCGGATCGCCGTGAGGACGCGGGCCGTCAGCTGCTCCCGGGGCTGGCGCCGGCCGACGTGGAGCGAGGCCACCACCAGGTCGAACCGGGCGAGGAGGTCGTCGTCATAGTCGAGGCGGCCATCGGTCCGGATCTCCAGCTCGCAGCCGTGCAGGAGCCGGAACCCCGGCGGCGCGGCCCCATCGGGAAGCCGCCCTGTCCCCAGCCGCGCCGCCCTCTCCTCCGCCTCGAACCGGGCGTTCAGGGCGGCGATCACCCCGCGCTGCTCCTCCACGCGATCCGGCGCGAGGCCGTTGGCGACCTGGAGGGACCACGTGTGGTCCGTCAGCGCCTGGTAGCGACGACCACGGCGACGGGCCTCCTCGGCCATCACCTCGACGGGCTCCGTCCCGTCCGACCACCCCGAGTGGCTGTGCAGGTCCCCCTGCAGGTCGTCCAGCGACACCAGGCGCGGCAGCCGGCCCGCGAGCGCGGCCTCGATCTCGCCCTGGTCCTCGCGCAGTTCCGGCTCGATGAAGGGCAAGCCCAGGAACGCGTAGACCTCGACTTCGGTGGCCATGGTTCGGAGCTCGGCGGCGGGGCCCGTCAAGGCCTGGCCCGTCTCCGGGTCGATCCGGAGGAAGCCCTTCTCCGACAGGCTCCAGCCCATGTTGCGCGCACGCGCACGCAGCCGGACGTTGTGCTCCCTGGAGCCCGTGAAGTGGACCAGGTAGGTCCCGGCCTCGCCGGGCGGCATGATCATCAGGTCGACGTTGGGACCGTCGTGCAGCGAGATCGCGGCCTTGTGGCTGCCCTGGGCGATGACCTCACGGATCCGCGGCACCGCGAGGAAGCGCTCCAGCAGGGCGGCGGGATCGCTTGTCTCGGCGAGGAAGTCCAGGTCGGCGATGGTCTCCCGCCGGCGGCGGAACGAGCCGGCCGGGACGATGCGACGGACGCCCGGGGCTTGACGAAGGATCGCCTCGATGAACGCGATGCGCTCCTCGGCCTCGTTGAGGCGGAGGCGCTGGACCTGCCGGGCCAGGCTCTCGATGCCGGACAGGATCAGCTGCTCGGTCCTGGCCGAGATGCCGCGCAGGCCGCGCAGCCGCCCCGTCTCGGCCGCGACCCTGAGCTCCTCCAGCGTGGCGATGCCCAGGTCGCGGTAGATCTGGCTGACGGTCCTGGGGCCCAGTCCGGGGATCCGGAGCAGGTCCACCAGGGTGAGCGGGAGCTCCGAGCTCAGCTTGTCGAGGAACCCGAGCCGACCGGTCCGAACGCGCTCCTCGATCTTGTCGGAGATGGCCTGGCCCACGCCGGCGAGGCGGGGCGGCTTCCCTTCGAGGTAGGCGCTGGCGAGGTCCACGGGGCAGGCGGCGATGACGTCGGCGGCGCGGCGATAGGCCACGACCTTGAAGACCAGCTCGCCCTTGATCTCCAACAGGTCGCCGATTTCCCCGAAGAGCCGGCCCAGCTCGGCGTTGGTGGGCAGGTCGGCGGGGATTCCGGGGGCAGCCGAAGCCGGGCCCAGCGAAGCCGTCGCGGCGGCCGACTCCGGGCCGGCCGGGTCGGCCCGTTCGTCCTCGAGGTCGTCGTCGTCCAGCACGCCGCGATGGTAGCGCCAGCTCCTTGCGGCGCCATCGCGGTCGAGCGGCCGCGTCGAAACGCGTTGACCCGGGCTCGCGCCCGCGGCTACACTCCGGGTGAGTCCCGACCGCCTCTTGACCCGCGCCGGGACCAGTCTCAACCAGCCTCGGAGGAATCCTCCCCCAGTGGATGCCGGACCCAGTACCGTCGGCGCCGTGGCGCCGTCAGACCCGGTCCGTCCCGCCCTCCCGCCGGTGAGCCGCGGCCCTCGCTGAGGGTTGCCTCCCCACCCGCGCGGCGCGACGGACCGCAGCCGCGAGGTGGCAGATGCTCTACTTGAGCCAGGCGATCGGTCGACCTGTCCTCGACCTCAACGGTGAGCCAATCGGCAAGGTGGCCGACCTCATCGTCGCCCTCGGCAGCCAGTACCCGCCGTTGACCGGCCTCGTGGCCGCCACGGACGGTCGCCGCCGCATCTTCCTGCCGTGGTCGTCCGTCGAGCGACTGGACGCGGCCGGCGTGCTCCTGCGCGGCACCACCATCGACGTGAGCTCGTTCCGCCAGCGCCCCAACGAGATCCTGCTGCGCGCGGACCTGATGGACAAGCAGATCGTGGACATTGACGGCCGCAAGGTGGTCCGCGTCAACGACCTTCGCCTCGACGAGATCGAGGGCACGCTCCGCCTGGTCGCCGTGGACGTGGGGGCCGCCGGCCTCCTCCGCCGGCTGGGCATCGAGGGCGCCTACCGGCTCATCGCCCGCAACCTGAACCTGGCCGTCCCGGAGCGCTACATCAGCTGGGAGGACGTGGACCCGGTCGAGTCGTCCGTGGCCTCCGTCAAGCTACGGGTCCCGCACGCCGGGCTCGCGGAGCTGCACCCGGCCGACCTGGCCGCCATCATCGAGGAGCTGGCGCCGCGCGACCGGGCGGGGGTCCTTGCCTCGCTGGACGACGAGGCGGTCGCGGACGCGATGGAGGAGATGGAGCCGGACACGCAGGTCGAAGTCCTGGAGGACCTGGCCCCCGAGCGCGCCGCCGACATCCTCGAGGAGATGAGCCCGGACGATGCCGCCGACCTGGTCGCCGACCTGGACCAGGACACGCGCGACGAGATTCTCGCGCACATGGAGAAGGACGACGCCGACGCGGTCAAGGAGCTCCTCGGCTACCCCGAGGATTCGGCCGGCGGCATCATGACCACGGAGTTCGTGGCCATCGAGGCCCACCTGACGGCGGCCAGTGCGATCGACCGGCTGCGCGAGCTGGAGCCCGACGCCGAGACCATCTACTACGTGTACGTGACCGACGAGGAGGGCCGGCTGATCGGCGTGCTGTCACTCCGGGACCTGATCATCGCGCGGCCCGAGCGCCTGGTGCAGGAGTTCATGTTCCGCGAGCCCGTCGCCGTCGCGGTGACCGCGGGCCAGGACGAGGTCGCCGAGGTGGTCGCCCACTACAACCTGCTGGCGGTGCCGGTGGTCGATGATGAGCGCCGGCTGGTCGGCATCGTCACGGTCGACGACGCCATCGACACCGTCATCCCGACCGGCTGGAAGCGACGGATGCCGAGGGTCTTCAACCGGTGAGCCGGCCCATCCCGGGCGGTGACGGCGGGCCCAAGGCCGCCCCCGCGATGCCGGCGTCGACCACGCCCGCGGCCGCCCCGGGCGCCGATGGACCGGCCCGCCCGCCCATCGCCCCGGGTGCCGGAGCCGCCCCGGGTTCGAGTCGCCCCCCCACCACGCCCGGCGCCCCGCGACCACGCCGCCCGCGCGTCATCACCCCGCTCCCCCGCCTCCCGCTCTGGCGGGTCCGGATGGTGGCCGTCCTCGGCGTGCTGGGCCCGGGCCTGGTCAGCGGCTTCGCCGACAACGATGCCGGCGGCATCACGACGTACTCCCTGGTCGGGACCCAGTTCGGGTACGGGCTCCTCTGGGTGATCCTGGTCAGCCAGGTAGCCCTGTTCTTCACGCAGGAGGTCGGGGCCCGGCTGGGCCTGGCGACCGGCAAGGGCCTGATGGGCCTGATCCGGGAACGCTGGGGTGTCCGCTGGGTCGCCTTTGCGGTCGTCCTGATGCTGGTGGCCAACCTGGGATCCACGGTCGCCGAGTTCGCGGGCATCGGCTCCGCCCTGAGCCTGTTCGGCATCCCGCCCCAGATCAGCGCCTCCGTGGCAGCGGTGGTGGTGGTGGTCTTCATCGCCGCGGGAAGCTACGGGCGGGTGCAATACCTGTTCGTCGGGATCGGCATCCTGGTCTCCGTGGGCTACGCCATCTCGGCGATCCTCGCCGGGCCGGACTGGGGCCGCGCGGCCGCCAGCCTGGTGACGCCGCAACTGACGTCGTCGCCGGCCTACTGGCTGGCCGTGGTGGGAACCGTGGGCACCACGATCACGCCGTGGGGACAGTCCTTCATCCAGTCCTACGTGGCCGACAAGGGCCTGCGCGAGGAGGACCTGGCCGCCAGCCGGGTCGATGTCTTCTTCGGCGCCCTGCTGACCAACCTGATCGCGGCCTTCATCGTGGTGGCCTGCGCGGCCACGCTCTGGACCAACGGCCAGACGATCACCACCGCCGCCGACGCCGCCCGAGCCCTGGAGCCGCTGGCCGGGCCGGCCGCGGCCGTGCTGTTCGGCGTCGGGCTGGTGGGCGCGTCGCTGCTGGGGCTGGGCGTCGTGCCGCTGACCAGCGCGTACGCCACCAGCGAGGCGTTTGGCTGGGAGACGGGCGTGGACTGGAACTGGCGCGAGGCGCCGGCGTTCTACGCGCTGCTGGCGTTCTTCATCGGGTTCGCCGCCATCTTCGTCATGATCCCGGGCCTGCCGCTGATCCAGGTGATGTTCACCGCGCAGGTCATCAACGCGCTGCTGCTGCCGTTCATCCTGGTGTTCGTGATGCTCCTGGCCGGGGATCGCAAACTGCTGGGGTCCATGGCCAGCGGCCGGATCCTGCTGCCAATCGGCTGGCTGGCGACGGGGCTGCTGATCCTGCTCTCGCTGATCCTTGCGGTCACCAGCGTGCTGGGCGGCCCGTAGCCCCAGGGGTCAGCCCAGGGTCCAGGCCGGGGCCGGCCCTACTGGCCGGTCAGCAGCAGCTTCAGGCTCGACGCGACCAGCCGGGCAAACCCCGTGACCCCGTACCAGCGCGGGTGGCATCGGGCGATCCGCCAGCGGGCCGATTCCATGTCGCGAATCCGCTGGGGGTTGCGGCTGGGAGCCGCGTGCTTGCGGTACTGGAGCAGCGGCTCGTCCACGCCGGCCCCCAGCCAGCCCGTGCTGACCATCGCGGCCCAGAGCGCCCAGTCCTCGTGATGGTCGGCGAAGACGGCATCAAACCCACCCACCGCCTCGTACGCGGCCTTGCGGACCAGGCTGGACGCGTGGGCGAAGTTGCCGAAGCGCAGCGCACCCGCATCAAAGGGCCGGCCGGCCACCACCCCGGACTGGGTCCCGATGTAGCGCACGCCCGTGTACACGAAGCCCACGCGCGCATCCGCCAGCAACGGACGCGTCCGGGCCACATAGGTGGGCTCGAACACGTCGTCCGCGTTGAGCAGGCAGTAGAAGGGCGTCGCGACGCGGGCGACACCGGCCCGGAACGCCGCGATGGCGCCGCCGTGCGGGAGCGACACCACCTCCACGCCCAGGGCGCTGGCAGTCTGGACGCTGTCGTCGTCCGATCCGTCGTCCACGACGACCACGCGGCACGGGACGGTCTGGGCCAGCGCGCTGGCGACGGCCTCCGCGATGAACGGGCCCTGGTTGTACGAGGTGACGACGATGGTGACGTCGGGCCGCGCGGCCTCGACCTGGGCGTTGGCGGCCGCGATCTCGGCGTTGGCGGCCGCCTCCGGGGCCTGGGCGGCGGATTCGTTGGGCTGGCCGGCGGCCACGGGTGGTCTCCTCTGCGGGCGGTCGAAGCATACCGGGGCCGGGCGTGGGCCCCGGTCGCCGTCCGGCGCCCGGGGGGCGGCTTCTGCGGGCGTTCGCTTCGGCGTTCGGAAGCGCCGCGGGGGTGCACGCCCGCGTCGCAGGCGTGCACTATTCTTCCCGAGACATCTCGCCCCACAGCGGAGCCACCCGCCACGTGACCAAGCGCGCACTCATCACCGGCATCACGGGCCAGGACGGCTCGTACCTCGCCGAGCTGCTGCTCGGCAAGGGCTACGAGGTCCATGGCGTCATCCGCCGTTCCAGCTCCTTCTCGACGGGGCGGATCGACCACCTCTACCAGGATCCGCACCACCCCAACGTGCCGCTCCACCTCCACTATGGCGACCTCTCGGATTCGTCGTCCCTGATGAGCCTGGTCAACCGGATCAAGCCGGACGAGGTCTACAACCTCGGGGCCCAGAGCCACGTGATGGTCAGCTTCGAGATGCCGGAGTTCACGGCGGACGCGACCGGGATGGGCAACCTCCGCCTGCTGGAGGCCATCCGCCACGCGGATCACCCCATCCGGTTCTACCAGGCGGGCAGCAGCGAGATGTTCGGGAAAGTGGCCGAGACGCCCCAGTCCGAGCGGACGCCCTTCTATCCCCGCAGCCCGTACGCCGTGGCCAAGGTGTTCGCCCACTGGATGACCGTCCAGTACCGCGAGGCCTACAACCTGTACGCGGTCAACGGCATCCTCTTCAACCACGAGTCCCCGCGCCGCGGCCCCACGTTCGTCACGCGCAAGGTGACACGCGGCATCGCGGCGATCCTGGCCGGGCGGGAGCAGAAACTCTACCTGGGCAACATGGACGCCCGGCGCGACTGGGGCTACGCCGCCGAGTACGTCGACGCGATGTGGCGGATGCTCCAGCAGCCGGGCCCGGACGACTACGTCGTTGCCACGGGCGAGATGCACTCGGTCCGCGAGTTCGTCGAGGTCGCCTTCGACCTGGTGGGCCGCGACTGGCAGGACTTCGTCGAGATCGACGCGCGCTACTTCCGCCCCACCGAGGTGGATGAGCTGTGCGGCGACGCCAGCAAGGCGCGCGATCGGCTGGGCTGGGCGCCCCGCACCACCTTCCGCCAGCTGATCGCCATGATGCTGGCGTCCGACCTGCGCGAGGCCGGCGTCGATCCGGCACAGCACATGACGGAGATCGCCCTCGCGGCGGCCACCCCGTCACCCGCCACGAACGCGGGCTGAGGAGCAGGTCATGGGCGAATCGTCGTTCTGGGCGGGCCGGCGCGTCATGGTCACCGGTGGCGGCGGCTTCCTGGGCCAGGCCGTGGTCAAGCGGCTGGCGGACGGGGGCGCCACGGACGTCTTCGTGCCGCGCAGCCGGGAGTACGACCTGCGGACACTGGACGGCATCCGGGCCGCGCTCTCCGACGGGCGCCCGCAGCTGGTGATCCACCTGGCCGCCGTGGTGGGCGGCATCGGGGCCAACCGCGAGAACCCCGGCCGCTTCTTCTACGAGAACGCCATCATGGGCATCCAGCTCATGGAGCAGGCCCGCCTGGTCGGCGTGGAGAAGTACGTCCAGATCGGCACGGTCTGCTCGTACCCCAAGTTCACGCCGGTCCCCTTCCACGAGGACGACCTCTGGAACGGCTACCCGGAGGAGACCAACGCGCCCTACGGGGTGGCCAAGAAGATGCTCCTGGTCCAGGGCCAGGCCTACCGCCAGCAGTACGGCTTCGACGTGATCCACCTGATCCCGGTGAACCTGTACGGCCCGGGCGACAATTTTGACCCCGCCTCCTCGCACGTGATCCCTGCCCTCATCAAGAAGTGCGTGGACGCCCGCGAGGCCGGCGAGGATCACATCGACTGCTGGGGCACGGGCTCGGCATCACGCGAGTTCCTGTACGTCGACGACGCGGCCCACGGCATCGTCCTGGGCGCCGAGCGCTACGAGGGCGCCGACCCGGTCAACCTGGGCGTGGGCAGCGAGATCACCATCCGGAGCCTGGTGGAGCTCATCGCGCGCCTGACGCGTTTCGAGGGCGAGATCCGCTGGGATCCCAGCAAGCCGGACGGCCAGCCGCGACGCGCCCTGGACACGAGCAGGGCCCGCGACGGGTTCGGGTTCTCGGCCGGGACCAGCTTTGAGGCGGGGCTCGCGGCAACCATCGCGTGGTACGAGGCCAGCGCGCGGCGAACGAGCCCGACACCCGGCCGGTGACGACCCTCCCTGCCGGCGCAGGGGATGCCGGTGGCGGCATCGGGGGCCGGATCGCCCGCTTGCGCCGGTACCTGCAGATTCGGCCGTTCGACACGCAGACCGCCGAGGGACGCTCCGCCGAGCGCTATCGCCGGATCGCGTGGTCCACGGTGCTCAGCGCGGTGGCGCGGGCGGTGGCCATCGCCATCTCGTTCGTGGCCATCCCGCTGGTGCTGGGCTACCTGGGCGCCGAGCGCTACGGGATGTGGCTGACCATCAGCTCGCTGATCGCCGTCCTGGGTCCGCTGGACCTGGGGATCGGGAACGGGCTCCTCCAGTTCGTGTCGGACGCCAGCGGGCGCGACGACCGGGCGGCGGCTCGGCGGGCCGTCTCCACCGCGCTCCTGCTGCTGTCGGCCATCGCCTTCGGGATCGTGCTGGTCGCGGCCTTGGCCTACCCGGCGGTACCGTGGGCCGGGCTGTTCAACGTAGCCACCGCGGGTGCGGTCGCGGAAGCGGGCCCGGCGGCCATCACCCTCATCGTCATCTTCGCCATCGGCATGCCGCTGGGCGTCGCCGGCATGATCCAGTCCGCCTACCAGTCGGGTTTTGTCACCAGCCTCTGGTCCATCGCAGGGAGCCTCGGCTCCCTGCTGGCGCTGATCATCGCTATCCAGGCCAATGCCGGCCTGCCGATCCTGATCGTGGCCCTCACCGGCGCGGGGCTGGTGGCGGCGCTCCTGAACGCGCTGGTCCTGTTCGGCCGCCAGCGGCCCTGGCTGGCGCCGCGCCCATCGGAGTTTCGCCGGAGTACTGCGTGGTCGCTCTTGCGCACCGGGGTGCTCTTCGTGGTCCTGCAACTGGCCGGCCTGGCGGCGTACCAGTTGGATAACTTCGTGATCGCCCAGATCATGGGGGCCGCTGCCGTCCAGGAGTACGCCATCCCGGTCAAGCTCTTCTCGCTGGCCCCCACCCTCGTGAGCTTCGCGCTGGCGCCGCTCTGGCCGGCCTACCGCGAGGCGATCTCGCGTGGCGACGCCGCCTGGGTGGGCCGCACGCTCGTCCGCTCCATCCGCCTGGCCCTGGCGATCAACGCGCCCGCGGCGGTGCTTCTCGTGATAGCCGGGCCGTGGGTCCTCCATCTATGGGTCGGCGACGCCGTCACGCCGACACCCATCCTGCTGGTGGGCCTGGGGGTCTGGATCGTGATCAACGCCATCAGCGGGCCGCTGGCCATGCTGCTCAACGGGGCCAACGTGATCGGCTTCCAGGCCGTGAGCGCGATCCTGATGGCGGTCTGCAACGTGGCCGTCTCGGTGTTCCTGACCTACCGGATCGGGGTGGCCGGCGCGGTCTGGGGCAGCATCATCGGCCAGGTCCTGTTCAGCCTCATCCCATCGGCGTGGTACGTGCCGCGCCTGATGGGCCGGCTGCGGGCCCGCGCGGGTGCCGGCATCGGGGTCGCTGCGCCATGACCGGCGCGCGGGCGGGCACCGCCGCCCCGGCCTCGCCGCGGATTGCCACCGTCCACCTGGTCTACCCGCACGGCGCGTCGGTCGGCACGCCGGACGCCATCGGCCGAAACCTGGGGGCGCGCCTGGAGCGGCGCTACCGGGTGGAGTACCACGACTGGACGGCGCGCGACCGCATCACGCCCGCACCCAACGCCGCTCTGGTTGGCCACCCGCATCCGCTGCCCGGCACGGTCTTCCGGCGGAGCAGCCGGGCGGCGGGCTGGGGCCGCGTGTTGATGCTGGCCCCGTTCGTGACGACGCCGGCGCAGGTCGCGTTCGAGGATGGCGTGGTTCGCCGGAGCGACCTGGTCCTGGCCATCACGGGCCCCTACTGGCTCTCCGTCCTGGGTGCCTCGGCGGTGGCCCACTGGGCGCCGCGGATGCGACGGCTGGACCTGGCCATCGACCGGGCCGACTTCCCGCCCCTGAAGGTCGACTTCAACCCGCCCGGGCAGCGACGCTTCGCGTACATCGGCAACAACGCCCCGGCCAAGAACACGCCGTACCTGTCGGCCATCGCCGCCCGGCTGCCCGGGACGGACCTGGCCTGGCTTGGCACCGATCGGCGCCCGATCGAAGGACTCCGCCCGCTGGGCTGGCAGGACTTCGCCACGCCGGCGTCGCGGGCGTTGATCGGCACCTTTGACTTCCTGGTGACCGTGGGGCGATCCGACGCCAACCCCACCACCATCCTCGAGGCGATGGCCTGGGGCCTCATCCCCGTCTGCACGCCGCAGAGCGGCTACGACGGCGTCCCGGGGATCATCAACGTGCCCCTCGATGACGTGGACGGCGCCGTGGCCGTGATCGAACGCCTCCAGGGCCTCCCGGACCAGGAGCTGCGCCGGCTCCAGGCCGACAACTGGCGTGCACTCGACGAGCGCTACACCTGGGACCGCTTTGCCGACGCGGTGATCGACGCGATCGAGGCGAACGGCCGGCCGGCGCTCGGCCCGGATTCGGCCGTCCGCCGGATCCACCTGGCATGGGCGGCGATCACCTCGCCGGAGACGTCGCCGCTGGCCCTGCTCCCGTCGCTCGCCCGGAACCGGCTTCGGCGCTGGCGCAGAATAGCCCGCAGGGTTGGACCATCAGGCTCGGCGGGCAAGGGATGACGACATGACGATCGACGAGGCGATTCGCGCGCTGCGGAACGACCCGGGGTCGGCCGCCCTCGTTCGGGACGCCTACCTGGGCCGGGACGTCGTCGACTCCATCGAGCGGTTCTGCGCGTCCGCGGAGTTCGCGGCGGTCCAGGCGCTGCTCGGCAACCGGATCGCTGGCGCCACCATCTTGGACCTGGGTGCGGGCATCGGCATGGCGTCGGTCGCGTTCCGGCGAGCGGGTGCCGCACGGGTGATCGCCATCGAGCCGGACGACAGCGACGAGGTGGGCCGCGGGGCCATGGCCCGGGGCGGCGTCGAGGCCGAGGTCGTCTCCGCGTTCGGCGAGGAGCTCCCCATCCCCGGCGGGAGCATCGACATCGTGTACGCCCGGCAGGTCCTCCATCACGCCCAGGACCTGGAGGCGATCCTGCGGGAGATCGCCCGGATCCTGCGGCCGGGCGGCGCCTTCGTCGCGTGCCGGGAGCACGTGATCTCCAACGACGAGGAGTTGCGCGCGTTCCTGGCCGCCCATCCCGTCAACCGGCTCGCGGGCGGCGAGAACGCCTTCCCGCTGGACCGCTACCGCTCCGCGATCCTGGGCTCGGGACTCCGCCTGGAGGCGCAGCTGGGGCCCTGGGACAGCGTCATCAACACGTTCCCGCTGATCGGCTCTGATGCCGAGCTGCGGGCCATGGCCCAGGACCGCCTGGTGCGGCGGTTCGGCCGCGCGGGCGCCCTCCTCGCCCGGATCCCCGGCGTGCAGGCGATGGTCCGGCGCCGGATCCAGCCGATGGTGCCGGGGCGGGTGTACACCTTCCTGGCGGTCAAGCCGTGACGGCTGCCCCGGGCGGGCCGGGCGGGCCCGGCGGGTGGCGGATCGCGCGGACGGCCGTCGTGACGGGTGCGGCGGGTCAGGACGGCTACCTCCTGACCAGGCGCCTCCTCGCCGAGGGTAGCACCGTCCACGCCGTGGTCCGGCCCGGATCCTCCCGGGAGGCCATCGCGGTAGACGCCGCCGAGGCGCCCCGCCTCCACGTCCACGCCATCGACCTGGCGGACGTCGCCGGGCTCGCCGACCTCATCCGGACCATCCGGCCCGACGAGCTGTACAACCTGGCCGGGCTGAGCAGCGTGTCTGCCTCCTTCGGGGACCCCCTCACCACCTGGGAGACCAACGCCCGGTCGGTGGTGACCATGCTGGAGGCCGTCCGCCGGGACAGCCCGGAGACCCGCTTCTACCAGGCCTCCTCAAGCGAGATGTTCGGCGGGCTGCCCGGCGAGAGCGTCGTCCACGACGAGACATCGCCGCTGCTGCCCCAGAGCCCGTACGCCGCCGCCAAGGCTTCGGCGCATCTCGCCTGCCAGGTCTACCGGGCCGCGTTCGGCCTGCGCGTCGCGTGCGGGATCTCGTTCAACCACGAGTCCAGCCGCCGCCCCGGGACGTTCCTGACCCGCAAGGTGGTGGACCACGTCCGACGGCTGCGCGACCTGGGCCCCGCCGGGCGCGCCGGCCTGGCGCCCATGCGGATGGGCAACCTGGGCGCGCGGCGGGACTGGGGCTTCGCCCCGGACTACGTCGAGGGCATCCTGCGGATCTCCCGCCAGGTGGAGGCACGGGCCACGCTGCTGGGCCGCGAGCCGGAGCCGGACACCGGCGCGGCGTACCGCGACTACATCCTGGGCACGGGCGAGCTCCACGGGGTCTGGGAGCTGGTGGACCGCGCCTTCGCGCTGGCCGGCATGGACCTCGACTGGGACATGACCGCCGTGGATCCGGCCGACTGGGCCGCCACGTTCCGCGATTCGGGGGCCGTGGCCGTCGCGGTGGACGCGCAGCTGATCCGCCCGGCCGACCCCATCGCCATCCAGGCCGATCCCACCCGCGCCCGCGTGGAGCTGGGCTGGACGGCCCGCCCGGGCCTCGACACGTTCCTGGCGGAGATGCTCGCCAATGGGGGCTGAGCCGGGCCCCGCGGCACGCGCCGGCGACACCGGGCGCGACGGAGCCGAGGCCGGCAACACCGCTACCCGGCCGCTCCGCGTCGAGACCGCTACCCGGCCGCTCCGCGTCGCCGTCGACGCGCGGCTGGAGGACGGCCGCGCCGGCGGCGTCCAGCAGTACGTCCTGGGCCTCGCCGCCGCGCTGTGCGAGTTGGACGACGGCGACGAGTCGTACGAGTTCCTCGGCGAACCCGGCCAGCAGGCCTGGCTGACGCCGTACCTGTCGGGTGACTGGCGGTTCATCCCGCCTCTCGCGGCCGGGGCGCCGCCGCCGTCGGGAGCCGCCGCGCTGCGCCGGGCGATCGGCCAGCGGCTGCCGGTCGCCCGAACTGCCTGGCGCCGCCTGGCCCGCCGCGGCCGGCCGGAGTCGGTGGTGGTCGCCACATCGGACGGCACGCTGGAGGGGTCCGGCGTCGACGTGGTCCACTTCGCCTTCCAGGGCGCGTTCCGGACCGCGGTCCCGTCCGTCTACCAGCCGTGGGACCTCCAGCACGTCCACCTGCCAGAGTTCTTCAGCGACGTCCAGCGCCGCTGGCGTGACGCCGCGTACGGCGCGTTCTGCGAGCAGGCGGCGCTGGTGGTGGTCGCCAGCGAGTGGGCCCGCGGTGACGTGGCCACCCACCTGGGCGTGCCGCGCGAGAAGATCGCCGTCGTCGACGTCCCACCCGTGGTCCGCGCGTACCCCGTCCCGGACGCCGCGGCGATCGAGGCAACGCGCACCGCGCTGGACCTGCCCGCCCGGTTCGCCTACTACCCGGCCCAGGCGTGGCCGCACAAGAACCACATCCGCCTGCTGGAGGCCATCGCGCGGCTACGCGATCGCGACGGGATCCGGGTGGACCTGGTCTGCTCGGGCGGCCAAAACGAGCACTTTGCCGAGGTGGAGCGGGTCATGCGCCGGCTGGGCCTCCAGGACCAGGTGCGCTTCATCGGCTTCGTGGAGCCCATCGCGGTCCAGGCGCTCTACCGGCTGGCGCGCCTCATGGTCTTCCCCAGCCTGTTCGAGGGCTGGGGGCTGCCCATCGTGGAGGCCTTCGCGGTGGGCCTGCCGGTGGCCTGCTCCAACGTCACCTCGCTGCCCGACCTGGTGGGCGACGCCGCGCTCACGTTCGACCCGCTGGACGTCGATGCCATGGCCACCGCCATCGGCTCGCTCTGGGAGGACGACGCCCGATGCGCCACGCTCGCCGAGCGCGGCCGGCGGGTGGTGGACCGGTTCGACTGGGGCGAGACCGCCCGAACGCTTCGCGCGCACTACCGCTCCATCGGCGGGCGCCCGCTGGACGAGGCCGACCGCGCGCGGATCGCCCGCAGCCTGGGGCCCGACGGCCGATGACGAACCAGGAAGAGGCGGCGCGAGCGACCGGCGACCAGGCCACGGCCCGGCCCACCGTGACGATCATCACGCCCTCGTTCAACCAGGGCCGCTTCCTGGCCGCCGCTATCGATTCCATCCTGGGCCAGGACTACCCGGCCATCGAGCACCTGGTGCTGGACGCCGCCAGCACGGACGAGACCCTCGATGTCCTGCGCGGCTACGGCGACCGGGTCCGCTGGATCTCCGAGCCGGATCACGGCCAGGGCGACGCGATCGAGAAGGGCTTCGCCCGGACCGGCGGCCAGGTCATCGCCTGGCTCAACGCCGACGACGTCTACCTGCCCGGGGCCGTGAGCGCGGCCGTGGCGGCCCTGGAGGCCCAGCCCGGCCTGGCGGGCGTCTATGGCAACGCGGAGTTCATCGACGCCGCCGGGGGCGTCATGGGCCCGTGCACGCAGGTGGAGCCATACGACCCGGCCCGCCTGGTCAACCAGCTCGACTACATCGTCCAGCCCGCCACGTTCTTCCGGCGCGCCACCTACGAGGCGGCGGGGGGCCTGGACCCGGGGCTGCGCTACTGCCTGGACTACGACCTGTGGATCCGGATGGGCACGCTGGCGCCGTTCCGCCACCTGGAGCGGACCCTGGCGCAGGTCCGCATCCACGCGCAGACCAAGACGGCCAGCGGCGGGCTGGGCCGGCTGCTGGAGATCGAGCGGATGATCGCCCGCCACGGCCGCGGCTCGCTCCCCCTGGGCTTCCAGCGCGAGGCGCTCAATGCGGCGCTTGACGGCCTCCCGGGCGCGGTGCGAGCGGGTCGCTGGGGCGAGGTCTCGCAGCGAGTGTCCCTGGCGGCGCGCTACGGCGCCCGAATCGCCGGCCGGCGGCTGCGCCGGCTGGTCCGCCGGCCCACGTGAGCCCGCGGCTGCGCCTCCCCGGCCAACGGACCATCCTCCGGGCGGTGGGCCGGGTTCGGTCGGTGGCGGCCGGGCCCGAGGTCTCGCCCCGCCGGATCCGGCAGCACCTGGCCGAGCTGCGGGACACGCCGCTCCCCCGCCTGGCGGATTCGCCGGCCACCAGCCTCGGGGTGGTGGTGCCGTGCTACGGCCACGCGGCGTACGTGCCCACGATGCTCCGCAGCCTGGCGGCCCAGACGCGCCTCCCCGACGAGGTGATCCTGGTGGTGGACGCCTCCCCCGACGACACGGCCGCGATCCTGCGCGAGGCGATAGCGGCGCTGGGCAACGGGCGGGGCGCGGGTTCCGCGGGGTCCGCGGGCTCCGCGGCGGCCGACGCGCTGGGCAACGGGTTGGGCCCGCGCTGCCGGCTGCTGGTCAACGAGCGAAACATGGGCCAGGCAGCGTCCATCAACCGGGCCGTGGAGGCCGCGTCCAGCGACCTGGTCGCCATCCTCAACGACGACGACTACCTCCTCCACGACGCGGTCGCCACGCTCCTCGCGCTCTTCGCCGAGCACCCGGAGCTGGCGCTCATCGGCGCCCACAGCCTGCAGTTCCGGACGGATGCCGATCTCGAGGGTCTCCCGCTGACCGTGGCGGAGCAGGCGGGCGGGCGCCCCGTCCCGCTGGCCATCCGCCAGCCCGCCGAGGTCCCCGGCTACCGCCGCTACAACGACCTCAACATGACCCATTCCGGGTCATGCTTCCGGCGCGCGGCGTGGGCGGTGGCGGGCGGCTACCGGCCGGACCGGGACCGCCGGGTGGTGCCGTTCTCGGATCGCGACTTCCAGCTGCGGGTCAACGCGCTCTTCCCGGTTGGGGTCTGCGCTGAGACGGCGTTCTCACTCTGGCGGGTGGGCAGCAGCGTGGACCACGGCCTGAACTCGTAGCCCGTCAGCGGCGGGGGCGCGCCACCGTCACGAACTGCGTGAAGCGCGTGTCCTCCAGGCGCCCGCGCAGGAGCGCGTTGGCGATCCGGAAGCGCATTGGGAGCCGCGGCGCCGGGTTGATGCCCTCCTGGCGGAGCACCTCGTAGCCAAGCCGCTCGTACATCGCCCGGATGCTGGTCTCCGTGAAGAAGCGCAGGTGCGTGCGATCCAGGATCCCCGACGCCTCGTACTCCCACGACTTGTGCGCGAGCAGCGCGTACAGGACCGGCCAGAAGCGGATGTTGGGGATGGAGCTGACCACCACCCCGTCCGGCGCCATGCGACTGCGGATCCGGGCCAGCACGTCGTACGGGTCCACCAGGTGCTCCAGAACGTCGTTGAAGACCACGACGTCGAACAGGCCGGCCGGCAGCTCATCGATCAGCGCCGCCACGTCGCCGCACAGAACGTGGTCCAGGCGGCCGTCGGCCACCTTGGCGGCGTCGGCCTCCAGCTCGATCCCCCAGACCGCGCTGCCCAGCCGCTGGCGCACGTTGGCCCCGAACTGGCCCTGGCCGCAGCCCACGTCCAGCACCGTGGCCGGGTGGGGCGGGAGGAACGCGAGGACCTCCTCGCGGGCGTTCTGGTAGTAGTTGTCCGGCTTGATGTCGGGCGGCTGGCCGGCGGGCGGCGTGGGTTCGGTGGACATCGAATCGCTGGACCTCCCAGTCACGTCAGGACCGTCCGGCGACGGCGAGATCGGGAACGTAGCGCGCCAGGACGGCCTGGAAGCCGCCCGGGGCGGCCAACGGCTTGGTGCCCAGCCGGGCCGTGAGCCGTCGCGTGGCGAAGCGCTGGGCCTCCCCGCCGGCGACCGGCACGATCTCGGGCGAGACCCCCAGCAGCCCGTTGATGGCCGTCACGATCTCCCCCACCGGCACGGACACCCCGCTGGCCACGTTCACCACGTCGCGCGGACGCCCCGTCGCCAGCAGGTCGGAGATGACCGCCGCCATGTCGTCCACGCCTACCAGGTCACGCGCCGCGCCGGCCTGCACGGTCACCCGGCCGGCCAGGGCCTGGCGGACCAGCGCCGGGACCAGCTGGCGCTCGCTACCCGCGGGGCCCACCACGTTGGGCAGCCGCGCGATCAGGTAGCGGACGCCGGCCGAGCGGATCACCGCCTCGCACACAAGCTGGTGGCGGCCGTAGGCGGAGCGGGGCTCCAGCGGCTCATCCTCGCGCGCGGGACGGTCCCAGCGGCCGTAGATGGCGCCGCCGCCGGAGAAGTAGACGATCCGCAGGTCGTCGCGCCGGGCCTGCTCCAGCGCCTCGTACAGCAGGGCGCACTCGCGCTCGAACTCGGCCGGGCTGGTGGTCGACGAGTCGGAGACGCCGCTGGCGAAGGCGAGCGCGTCGGGGTGCCGATCGGCGTACGGAGCCAGGCTCCGCGCGATCAGGCCGTGTCCGATGATGCGCACTCGCGGGTGGTCCTCCAGGCGCCGGCCGGCGACGGGGCCGGTGCGCCGCCGGCCGGCGGCGGCTGCGCGCATTCTAGGGCACGGCCCGGGGGCCACCGAACCGAACGGGCCCACGGGGGCCGCGATGCTACCTTTGGGGCATGCCTCTCTCGCCCAACCGGACGGCCTCGCCGCGCCCGTGACCAACCCGCGCGTCACGGTCGCCATGCCGACCTACAACCATGCCGCCTTCGTGGCCGACGCCATCGCCAGCGTCCTGGCCCAGACCCTGCCGGACTGGGAGCTGGTGGTCGTGGACGACGGCTCCACCGACGGGACGGCCCAGATCGCCCGCGGCTTCGCGGATCCCCGGATCACCGTCATCGACGGCGAGCACCGCGGCCTGGAGCGGCTGGGCGAGGCCTACCAGGCCGTCCTGGACCATTCCACCGCCCCGCTGGTCGCCGTCCTGGAGGGCGACGACCGCTGGCCCCCCGACAAGCTGGCCCGCCAGGTGGCCGACTTCGATGACCCGGCGGTCGTGCTGTCGTACGGCGCCGGCTGGCTGATCGACGAGCTGGGCTGCCAGTACGGCCTGGTGGAGCCGTCCATCCCCGCGGACCTGCGGACCAACCGGCCCACGGGCGCCATCGTGCCGGCCCTGCTGGGCGGCAACCCCGTCCTGGCTCCCACCGTGGTGGTTCGGCGGTCAGCGCTGGAGGCCATCGGCGGCTTCTGGCAGCCGGCCGGAGTCCCCTACCTCGACCACCCCACGTGGCTGCTGCTGGCCCTGCGCGGTGCGTTCGCGTACCAGGGCCAGCCGGTGGGCTCGTGGCGGCGCCACGCCGCGCAGTGGACCACCCGCACCGTCCAGGACGCGGACGCCAGCCCCGAATCGGCCTATCTCCCCGACGTGGTGGAGCGCTACCGCGCGCACGTGGACCCGGCCTTCATGGCGCCGGCCGCCGACCTGGGGGCGCGGCACGAGGCGCGGGCGCGGCTCAACCGCTGGCGGCTCACGCTGCTGGCCGGCGGCCCCGGGGACGTGGCGGCAGGCTACTGGGCGCTGGTGCGCTCCGGCAGCCCGCGGCTGATCGCGCTGGCGCTGCTGGGGGCGGCGATGTGGGTCGCGGGTTCGGACCTGGAGTGGCTCCAGCGGCGGCGCCACCGCGTCTCGTGGCCCTCGCGGCGGCATCGTCGCGCGCACGCCGCCGGCCGAACGGGGAGCCCGGCGTGATCGACCCCACCAAGCCGGCCATCGAGGGCGCTTCGCCCATGGTCAGCCTCGTCATGCCCGTCTTCAACGGGATGCCGTGGATCCCCGAGGCCGTGGATTCGGTCGTCGGCCAGGCCGGCGTGCCGTGGGAGCTGATCGTCATGGACGGCGGCTCCACCGACGGCACCCGCGAGTGGCTGACCGCCAACCCGCGGCCCGGCATGCGCGTGGTGATGGAGCCGGACAAGGGGCAGTCGGACGCCATCGCCAAGGGCCTCGCCCAGGCGCGGGGCAGCATCCTGGGCTGGCTCAACGCCGACGACGTAATGGAGCCCGGCGCGCTGGCCGCCGCGGCGACGGTCCTGGCGGCCCACCCGGAGGCCTCGATGGTCAGCGGGGTCTGCCTGATCATCCAGGCGGACGGGGCCGTGACCGGCCGAATCGAACCCCCGCCGGACGGCTCGCGGGCTGGCCTCCTGCGCTGGCCGCGCAACCTGGCCCAGCCGGCCACGCTGTTCACCGCCGCCGCGTTCCGGGCGAGCGGCGGCCTGGACCCGGCGCTCCACTACGCGATGGACGTGGACCTCTGGCTGAAGCTGGCCCGCAGCGGGCCGGCCATCCTGCTCCGCGACCAGGTGCTGGCCCGCTTCCGCGAGCACCAGGCGGCCAAGTCCAGCCGCGCCGCCACGGCCATGGTCCGCGAGGAGCTTCAGGTCCGCCTCCGCCACGGGCTGCCGCCCCTCAGCCGCGCCGCCCTGACGCTGGTCCGCTGGGCCTACCTCCGCCCGGCCAAACACTGGCTCCTGGCGCACGTCCCCCGGAGCCGCTGACCCGGCGAGCAGCCCGAGGGGTATGCGGTGCGCCGAGCTGGGATTACCCGTCGCGGCCCCGACGCCGCCGGTCCGCCAGCACCAGGCGCACGAAGGCCAGGTTCGTCCGCGTGTAGCGGCGCAGCAGGCGGCGCGGCTCCGAGAGCAGCCGGAAGAGCCACTCCGTCCCGGTCCGCTGCATCCAGCGCGGCGCGCGACGGCGGCGGCCGGCATGGAAGTCGAACGCGGCGCCCACGGCCAGCAGCGCGGCGGCGTCCAGGCGGGCCCGGTGATCGGCCGCCCACAGGTCCTGCTTGGGCGCGCCCAGGCCAATCCAGACGTAGTCCGGCCGGGCCGCGTTGATTCGGGCGACCATCTCGTCGTCCTCCTGGGTCGTCAGCGGCCGGAACGGCGGCGACTCCATCCCCACCACCAGCAGGCCGGGGAAGCGCGCCGTGAGGGCCGCGGCCAGCTCTTCCGGCACGCCGGGCGCGCCGCCGTACAGGTAGTGGTGCCGGCCCAGCGCAATCCCGGCACCGGCCAGCGCGGGCATGAAGTCGGGGCCGCAGACGCGCTCCACGACCAGCCCGGATCGGCGGCCCACCCAGACCAGGGGCATGCCGTCGGGCTCCACGATGCCCGCGGCCAGGGCCGCCTGGAGGCGCGGGTCGCCGTGCGCCTCCACCACAGAATGGGCAGTGGCGAAGTGGACCGATAGCCGCTCCCCGGTCTCCGGGGCCCGCAGCACGCGCTCCACGAAGGCTGCGAACGGCGCGGCGTTGATCTGCAGCTCGGCGAGTGGGAAGGACGGCCCCGCGGGCGGGACTGACGCGTTCCCGCGCGGCGCGGGCGCCGAAGCCTCCACGGGCGGCGCCGATGCCTGGTCAGCCAACTCGGGCCCTCCGCGCGATGGCCGCGCCGTACGCGTCCAGCAGCTGCGCCAGGTGGACCGGGCCGCGGAGGCGCTCCTCGTACAGCGTTCGGGCCCGCCGGCCTATCGCCCGCGCCTCGTCCGGGTGGCCAAGCACCCATTCGGCGGCGCCCGCCAGCGCCGCGGCATCCCCGGGCGGGACCAGGAGGCCCGTCACACCGTCCTCCACGATGTCGGGCAGGGTGCCGATCCGGCTGGCGATGATGGGCGTCCCCGCAGCGAACGCCTCCAGCATGATCATGGGGAAGCCCTCGAACCAGATCGACGACATCACAAGCGCGGCCGCCGACCGAAGACGCTCGCGCATGGGGTCCGCCCAGAGCGGGCCCAGGTAGGCAAGGTGGCCTGCCGCGGCGGCGGCGCTCACCTGTGGCGCCATGGGACCGTCGCCGATGACGGTGAACCGGCCCGGCAGCCGCGCCGCCGCGTCCAGCAGCGTGGCGATCCCCTTCTCCTCGGCCAACCGGCCCACGTACAGGACGCCATCGCGCGCGTCGCCACCAGCGCCGGGGTCGGGCTCCAGGAAGTTGGGCACCACCTGCATCCGGCCCGCGGGCAGGCCGCCGCGCACCATGAGATCGCGCTGGAACGCGGTGCCCACCAGGTAGCGATCGATCCCCCGCCGATACGTCCCCAGCGCCCGGTGCGCCGTCAGTGTGGCCACGGAGACCGCCGACTGGGCCCGCGAGCCCCGGACACAGCCGTGGATCACGGCCGGCAGCGGGATCGGCATCCCGACGCAGTCCGTGCAGGCGTGGCCGTCGCGGTAGGCCGTGGCGACGGGGCACGCCATCCGGTAGTTGTGGAGCGACTGCACCACGGGGACGCCCAGCCGGATGGCCGGCGAGTAGACGGACGGCGAGGCCGCGGCGAACGTGTTGTGGACGTGCATGACCTGTGGGCGGAACGACGCCAGCTCCTCGCCCACCCGGCGCGCGGCCGCGCGGGACCAGACGGCCGACAGGGCCAGGCCCAGGTCGCCAAGGGCCGAACGCGATTCCTGGAGGTCGGCGTTGTCGAACAGGACTTGGCGGACTTCGATGCCGGCGGCCTCAAGCAGCGCGCGCTCGGCGGCCACTGCCTGGTCCTCGCCACCGGCCTGGCGGTAGCGAGTGTGGAGCTGGAGGACGCGCTTGACGGGCGACGCGGTGGTGGCGAGCGGCGCGGGGCCGACGCCCGAACCCGGCGCGGGGCCGACGACAGCCGCGGGCGAAACGGGCCCCACCCTACGCATCCGAGCGGCGGCGGCTCTCGCGCATGACCACCAGCCCCAGGCCAACGACCACCCAGAACCAGATCCCGCCCTGCGGGCCTTCCAGGTACGGGTCGAACGAGGTGTCCACCATCATGGCCAGCCAGTACGCCAGGACCCAACCCGCCGCCCCGGCCATCGCCCCGTCCCCGGCGCGACGGAACGCCAGCAGCGCGCGGAGCAGCCCCAGCGCGAAGGCGGCCTGCAGGAGCGCCCAGAGCACAAAGCCCGGCACGCCCATCCGTGCCAGCGTGGAGATGTGGCTGTTGTGCGGGGCACGCAGGGAGTGGTCGGCGTTGACCTGGAAGCCGTCGTCGTCGGCCAGGTTCACCCCAAAGCCCTTGCCCGTCCAGAAGTACGGGCCGCGGACCGTGTAGTCGAAGATCGCGGTCCACCAGGCGATCCGGAAGCTCTTGGTCCCCTCGAGGCCTCCGGCCCCGGACGAGCTGACGATGCTGTCGGTGTTCTGGATGAGCTGGCAGGCGTTCACGCCCCGGTCACCGGCCTGGGCGTTCCCCGCGTCGCCGTTGGGATCACAGCCCTGCAGGTCTCGGATGAGCGAGGGGGCCGGCAGCACGACCAGGAGGACGTAGCCGAGCAGCACCGGGATCCAGCTGCGCGTCCGCGCTCGGAGCAGGACCAGGATCCCCAGGCCCGCGGCCGAGGTGAGGAGCGCGCCGCGGCTGAGCGTCGCGGTGACGTACTGGGTCCAGGCGAGGGGAAGCGTCGCGAGCGCGCGGACGGCGAAGAGCCAGGGGCTGGTCCACGCCCCGGCGACCAGCACCAGCCAGGCCAGCGAGCCCGCCACATGGACGGCCATGTCGCCGTTCTTGAACCAGATCAGCGGCACGTCCGTCCCGGGGACGTCGGGGTCCAGGCCCGTGGTCAGTTGCCCAGTGAGATTCCAGGCGATGGGCAGCCACAGCGCGAAGACCGGGATCACCCAGCCGTAGGCACGCAGCGCCCTGCGAATCACCGCGCCGTCGACCAGGACGTAGACGATCAGCGCGAACAGCGCATAGCCCCACAGCACGGCGTCGCGGAGCGCATCCGCGCCGTACTGGCCCAGGTACGGGACCGTCCGGACCAGCCCCAGCGCCATGAAGGCGCCGAGCAGCCAGATGACGGGGGTGAGGGGCCGGCGCGCGCCGTGGCGCACGATGGCGACGCCCGCCGCCAGCAGGCCCAGCGCCAGCACCACCTCGCCCACGAAGACGGGGCTGCGGCCGATGTGCGCGAAGCCGCGGCCCATGAACATGTAGCCCAGGAGCAGGACGCCCAGCGCGCCCAGGAACACGCGCACGATGGGCAGGTCCACCGGACGTCCAGGGGCCGTGGCCTCACTGGCCGTGGCCCGGCGCGCCGCCGCGGGACCCGGTGCCGGGAGTGCGCTGGGTTCGGGAGCGGTCAACAGGCGGCCCTCAAGCGTGGTGCGTCCCGCAAGCCGCCTGCGCGGTCGGGGCCGGGCCGGAGCGCGGTCCCGTAGGTCGCCGCACCAGCCGCTGGCAATCTACCCCATCCGCCGGGGCCGGGCGCCTGGACCGCTACATCATCACCAGGCCGCCGTCCACCGCCAGGACCTGCCCGGTGATGTACGCGGCCTCGTCGGACGCCAGGAACGCCACCGCGTCGGCGATCTCCTCCGGGGTGCCAAAGCGGCCGAGGGGCGTCTGCTCGGTGATCTTCTGCTTCCACTGGTCGGCCAGGCCCACGGTCAGCTCCGTCAGCACGAAGCCCGGCGCCACGGCGTTGCAGGTGATGCCGCGCGAGGCCAGCTCGCGCGCCGTGGCCTTGGTGAGGCCGATGAGCCCCGCCTTGGCGCTGGAGTAGTTGGCCTGACCCATCTGCCCCGCCTGCCCCGAGACCGAGGTGATGTTGATGATCCGGCCGCGCTTGGCCTTGAGCATGGGGCGCGTGGCCGCCTTGATCGCGTAGAAGGCGCCCGACAGGTTGGTGTCGATGACGGCCCGCCAGGCGTCGATGGACATCCGCATGATCAGGTCGTCGCGGGTGATCCCCGCGTTGTTGACCAGGATGTCCACCTTGCCGAAGGCCTCGAGGGCGGCCTTGATCAGCGCGTCCGCGGCCTCGGGCTGGGCGGCGTCGCCCTGGACGGCGAGGGCGCGGCGACCCAGCGCCTGCACCTCGGCCACCACGACGTCGGCGGCGGCGGCGTTGCTCTGATAGGAGAAGCAGACGTCGGCGCCCTGGGCCGCCAGCCGCAGCACGATGGCGCGGCCAATCCCACGCGATCCGCCGGTCACCACGGCGCTCTTGCCGCTGAGTTCGATCATTGGGGCGCTCCTCCGTCTCGCTGCGCTAGGCCTGGGACGCGCCCGCCGGTGCGGGCGAGGGCTCATCGGGGATGACATCGTCGAGCGGGACACGCGGCTCGCCCGGGCGGCGCATGAGGTCGGCGAGCGCCGCCGGAATGGGGTCCACCGAGTCCCAGTCGACGGGCGCCCGGACGTGGACGTCGGCGGGGTTCACGGCCGCCTCGCCCGCCGGGCCGCGGGCAGGATCGGCCGTCCACTCCAGCGTGATGGCGCCGGAGGTGAAGCCGGCCCCAAAGGCCACCATGACGATCCGGTCGCCCTGCTTGATCCGCCCGGAGTTCACGGCCTCGGCGAGCGCGATGGGCACCGACGCGGCCGACGTGTTCCCGTAGCGGTCCAGGTTGACGAACATCTTGTCCATCGGGAGGTCCAGGCCCTTGGCCACCGCCTCGATGATCCGGATGTTGGCCTGGTGCGGGATGAACAGGTCGATGTCGGAGGGCTGCAGGCCGGCCTTGCGGATGGACGCGAGCGCCGTGGAGGCAAGCGTGCGGGTGGCGAACCGGTAGGTCTCGCGGCCCTCCATCCGGATGAAGTGCTCGTTCCGCGCCACCGTCTCCCCCGACGACGGGCTCCGGGATCCACCCGACGGCAGCCAGATCATGTACGCGCCCTGCGGCTCCGTGGTGAGCTCGATGCCGAGCGCACCGCCGAGCGCGTCCGAGGCCGAGACGACCACGGCGCCCGCGCCGTCGCCGAACAGGATGCAGGTGTTGCGGTCGGTGTAGTCGAGGAAGCGCGTGAGCAGCTCCGCGCCGATCACCAGCACGTTGCTGGCCAGCCCCGAGGTCACGTAGGCGTGCGCCGTGGCGTAGGCGTACACGAAGCCGGAGCACGCGGCTGCCACGTCCATGGCGGCGGCCCGGGTGTTCCCGATCGCCTCCTTGACCAGCGCCGCGGTGGACGGCATGGGGTAGTCCGGCGTGAGCGTGGCGACCAGGATCAGGTCGATGTCGTCGGGCGCCAGCCCCGCGGTGGCGATGGCGCGCAGGCCCGCGACCGCGGCCATCGAGGCGGTGGTCTCGTGGGCGGCGGCAACGTGGCGCTCGCGCATGCCGGTGCGCGACACGATCCATTCGTCGGTGGTGTCGACCAGCTTCTCCAGATCCTTGTTGGTCAGGATCTGCTCCGGGGCGTAATGGCCCCAGCCGGTGATGTGGGCGGCGCGCGGAGCGCTCACAGGGGATCCACCTCGATCAGGGGCTGCCTGGCCTTGACCAGCTGGCCGTTCTCCGCGACCACCTTGACCACGCGGCCGGCGAGGTCGGACTTGATCTCGTTGAAGAGCTTCATGGCCTCGATCAGGCCGATGACCTGGCCAACAGCCACCTCGCCGCCGATCCGCACGTACGGGGCGGAGCCGGGGGCCGGGGCGCCGTAGTAGATCCCGGTCAGGGGCGCCTTGACCGACGGGCGAGCCGGGGCCGGGGCGGGCGTCGCGGCAGGGTTGGCAGCCTCCGCGGGGAGGGCCTGCGTGGGTGCCGGCGCCGGGCCGTAGAAGGCGGGCGAGCCGCCGGCCTGGGCCGTCGCGGCGGCGACCGCGATGGCTGTCGGCTTGCGCAGCACGAGGCCCGTCCCACCGGCCTCCACCTCGATCTCGGAGAGGTCGCTCTTCTCGAGGAGACCCGCCAGCTGATCGATCAGGGCCAGCAGCGACGCGTCCCCCGCCGAGACGGATGCGGGCGGGGGCGATGCCGGTTCGGTCGATGCCGCGGTCGGCGATGCCGTGCCCGAAGCGCCGTCCGGTAGCGACTGCTCCGCGTCGCTCATGACTCCCACCGCCGAAGCACCAGCGCCGTGTTCTGGCCGCCGAAGCCGAACGAGTTGGAGATGGCAATCCGGACATCCTGGCGCCGGGCGACGCCGGCGACCACGTCCAGGCCCCCGGTGCCATCCTCGGGATCCACCAGGTTGAGGGTGGGCGGGACCCAGCCCTCGCGGATGGTCTGGATGGTGACGATCGCCTCGATGGCACCCGCCGCGCCCAGGGTGTGGCCCAGCATCGACTTGTTGGCCGTCACGGTGGCGTGCCGGGCGCGCTCCCCCAGGATCGTCGAGATCGCCTGGATCTCGGTCTTGTCACCCTCCGGGGTTGAGGTGGCGTGCGCGTTGACGTGGTCCACGTCCGAGGCGGAGATCCCGGCCTTCTCCAGCGCCCGACGGGCCGCCCGGACCGCGCCCGCGCCACCGGGGGCCGGCAGCGTGAGGTGGTAGCCGTCGGCCGTGGCGCCGTAGCCCACCAGCTCGGCGAGGACCTGGGCGCCGCGCGCCTGCGCGCTCTCGAGTGCCTCCAGCACGACCACGCCGGCGCCCTCGGCGATGACGAAGCCATCACGGCCCTTGTCGAATGGCCGCGACGCCGCCGCGGGATCGTCGTTGCGGGTGCTCAGCGCCTTCATGGCGCAGAAGCCGCCGACGAGGGCCTCGTGGAGCGCCGCCTCGGCGCCGCCGGCGATCATCAGGTCCGCGTCGCCCCGGCGGATGGTCTCGAACGCCTCGCCCAGCGCGTGCCCGCTGCTGGCACAGGCCGAGACCGTGGCAAAGGATGGGCCCAGCGGCCCGAACGTCATGGGGATCTGGCCGGCCGCCATGTTGGGGATGCCCATCGGGATCATGAACGGACCGATCCGGTCCGGACCGCGCTCGGCAAAGCTGATGACGTTAGCAAACATGGTGCTGACGCCACCCAGGCCGGTGGCCAGGATGGTGCCGGTCCGCTCGGCCAGGTCGCCCTCGAGGCGTGCCGGCAGGCCGGCCTGGTCCATCGCCTGGCGCGTGGCGACGAGGGCCAGCTGGATGAACCGGTCGGTGCGCCGGAGGTCCTTGCGGTCCATCACCCCCGAGGCGTCCAGGTCGCGGACCTCGCCGGCAATCTGGGAGGCGAGCCGGGAGGGGTCGTAGGCCTCGATCCGGCGGACGCCGGAACGGCCGGCGATCAGGCCGGCCCACGTGCTGGCGACGTCGTTGCCCAGCGACGTGACGGCGCCCATCCCCGTGATGACGACGCGGCGCGCGTCGGAGCGACGCGCGTCCGTGCGGCGCGGTCCCGCGTCCCCGTCGCTCACCGGACCAGCTTCCCCGACCGAACCGTGGCGGCCCGGTAGACATCCCCCGGGAGGCCGCGCGCCGAGATCGCGTTGGCGGCGGCCAGCTCGTCGAACGGGGTCCGGCGGATCTCCGCGCGGACCTGGTCGCCCTCGATCTCGATCATCGCCCAGGAGGCGGTGGGCTCCCCGTCGAGGACGTAGCCCGCGCTCCCGCCGTTGACGATCATCTTCCAGCCAAAGTCCCGGATCTCAGGCAGGTGGGTGTGCCCGCAGCAGATGACGCGCGCATCCGTCTTGGACAGCCGCTCCATGACCACCGTCACGTCGATGAAGGCGTCGAAGCCGGCGGTCTGCGAGCCGGGCGAAGCGTGGGTGAGCAGGAGCAGCGTGTCCTCGCACCAGAGCCGGCGCTCGGCGGGGAGACGGCGGAGCCAGCCCAGCCGCTCGGGGCCCAGGGCCTCGTGCGCCCACTCGGCCGCCTCGCGGTAGCTGTCTGGGATGCCGTCGGCCAGCCACGGGAAGGCGCCGGTGTAGTCGAAGTCGGCCACCGCGATGTCGGTGTTGCCCGAGATGACCAGCGCCCCGTGGGCCTCCAGCTCGCGGATACCATCGACCGTCGCCGCGGGATCCGGCCCGTTGAGCGCGTAGTCGCCGGCCACCAGGACCGCGTCCGGGGCCTCCTTCACGATCGCCGCGCGGACCGCATCGAGCGCGAACGAGTTGCCGTGGATGTCGGACAGCAGCGCGACCCGGATGATGCTCACTTGAGCACCCCCTCGTTCGGGATGATGAAGCTGATGATGGCCTGGCAGGCCACCTCGCCGTCCACGCTGGCCACGGCCTGGGCGCGCCCGAAGCGGGAGCCCAGCTTCTCCATGGTGATCTCCAGGCGGAGGACGTCGCCCGGGCTCACGACGCGCTTGAAGCGGCAGTCGTCGATGCCCGCGAAGAGCCCGATCCGGTCGCCGAACCCGGGCTGCTTGGCCACGTAGACCGCCATGGTCTGCGCCAGGGCCTCCACCTGGAGGACGCCGGGCATGACCGGGAGGCCCGGGAAGTGGCCCTGGAAGAACCACTCCGACGCGGTCACCGCCTTGATCCCCACGATCCGCTTCGCGTCGGGGTCGTACTCGACGATTCGATCGACGAGCAGGACGGGCCAGCGATGCGGGATCAGCTCCATGATCTCGCGGGTGGTCAGGACGGTGGCGTCGGTCACGAGCGGCTCCGGTGGGTAGGTGTGACGGGGTCAGTCTGCCGCGCGGCGCCCACGGCGAGCGTCGCGAAGCATGCAGGTCTGCAACGGGCCGGGATCACTGGCCGCGCGCGGCGGCGGCGAGGAACGCGGCGCTCCCCACCCGGTCCAGGAGGTTCGTGGTCATGCGGCCGTCGAGGAAGGCGTCGTTGACCAGCAGCGCCCGATGGATGGGCACGTTGGTGACGATCCCCTCCACGACCAGCTCGTCGAGCGCGCTGCGGACACGCGCGATCGCCGTGGCCCGGTCGGGGCCCCACGCGATCAGCTTGCCCAACAGGGAGTCGTAGAACGGCGGGACCTCGTAGCCCGAGTACAGGTGGCTGTCCATGCGGATGCCCGGGCCGCCCGGCGCCAGGTAGCGCTCGACCACGCCGGCGCCGGGACGGAAGTCGTTCTCCGCGTCCTCGGCGTTGATCCGCAGCTCGATGGCGTGGCCCGTCTGGCGGACGTCCGACTGGGTGAACCCCAGCGGCTCCCCGGCGGCGATCCGGATCTGCGTGGCGACCAGGTCGATGCCGGTCCGCATCTCGGTGATGGGATGCTCCACCTGGATCCGGCAGTTGATCTCGATGAAGTAGAAGTTCCCCTCGCGATCCACCAGGAACTCCAGCGTCCCGACGTTCTCGTAGCCGGCGGCCACGGCGGCCCGGATCGCCTTCTCGCACAGCTCCGCGCGTGCGGTGTCCGAGAGGGCGGGCGTGGGTGCCTCCTCGAGGATCTTCTGGTGGCGGCGCTGGACCGAGCAATCGCGCTCACCGAGGTGGACGCCGCTGCCGTAGCGATCCACGGCGATCTGGACCTCGACGTGCCGGTTGTCCTCCAGCCAGCGCTCCAGGTAGAGCGAGTCGTCGCCGAAGGCGGCGCGGGCTTCCGAGCGGCACAGCTTCATGGCCGTCTCCAGCTCGCGCTGGGAGCGGACCATGCGCATGCCCTTGCCGCCGCCACCCGCCGACGGCTTGATCAGCACGGGGTAGCCGATCCGCTCGGCCTCCGCGATGGCGTGCGCGTCGTCGCGCAGCATCCCGTCGGAGCCCGGGATGGTGGGCAGGCCGTGCGCCGCGAGGAGGCGGCGGGTGCCCTCCTTGCTCGCAAATCGCTCCAGGACATGGGAGGGCGGGCCGATGAAGACCAGGTCGTGGGCGCGGACCACCTCGGCGAAGCCGTCGTCCTCCGACAGGAACCCGTAGCCGGGATGAATGGCGTCGCAGCCGGTGACCAGGGCCGCCGAGATCACAGCGGGAGCCGACAGGTACGAGCGGCGGGCGTCGGCCGGGCCGATGCAGATCGCCTCGTCGGCGAGCTGGACGGCGAGGGTGTCGCGGTCCGCTTCGCTGTAGGCGACGACAGCCTCCACGCCCAGCTGGCGGCAGGCGCGCAGGACGCGCAGGGCGATCTCGCCACGGTTCGCGATCAGGATGCGGTGAAACATCAGGCCGCCTCCCCGTCGCTCGGCTCGTCGGGAGCCGGGAGGGGCCGCATCTCCATGACGGGCTGGCCGTACTCCACGCCATCGCCCGCCTCCGCGATGAGCGGGCCGACGATCCCGTCCGCGGGAGCCACGACCTCCTGGGGCATGCCCAGGACGTCCACGGCGCCCAACCGGTCGCCGGCGTGGACCCGGCGCCCGGCAATCCCGGGAAGCGGCCGGAAGATGCCCACGGCGGGGGAGGTGGCGGGCGGGGTGCCGCCCGGATCGGCGGGGCGCGGCGCAGACTGACGGGCGCCGTCGCGGGTCGGGGCGGGATGGGAGAGCGGGGCGTGTGCCTGTCCGGCCTGGACCGGGAGGCGGAACTGGCGATCCGTGACGCGGCGCCCGGTGCCGACGGCCTCCAGCGGGCGGCGGAGCCGCACCTTCCAGTCGCCCTCGCGAACCTCGATCTCCGCCAGGCCACCGGCCGTGAGGCGGCCGATCAGCACCGGCAGGAGCTCCGTCGCCAGCCGCTCCACGGCGCGGTGATCGGCGACGCGTTCGGCGGCCGTCCGCTCGGGGGCGGGGTCGCCGGCGGCGGCTTCCGCGGCGCCCCGCGGGCGGAGTTCGCTGGATGGCATGGAGGCGGGATCGGGCACGCGCTAGACCTCGTCGCGGGCGGGCGGTTCGTCGCGCTGGCGACCCTGGCCCGGCTGCGGGCCCGTGGGGCTCGCCCAGCGGTTGATGTCGAGAAGATTCCGGAGCCGATCCGCGAGACCGGTCCGCTCGGGAGCCGGCACCGCGGGGGCGGCAGTCTCAGTGTACGGGCCCAGCGCCCGGAAGCGCCGATAGCGAGCCTCGACCAGCTGGTCGGTCGGCACGGGGACCAGGGCGTCCAGCCAGCCCACGATCGTGGCCCGCAGGTGGCGTGCCGTCTCGGCGTGATCGGTATGCGCGCCGCCCGCCGGCTCGGGGACGACGACATCCACGACGCCGAGGCGTTGCTGCTCGCCGGCGCTCATCCGCATGGCCCGGGCGGCGGTTGGGGCCTCCTCGGGGGTACGCCACAGGATGCTGGCGCAGCCCTCCGGCGTGATGACCGAGTAGGTGGCGTTCTCGAGCGCGATCACCACGTCCGCCACGGCCAGGGCCAGGGCCCCGCCGGAGCCGCCCTCGCCCGTGATGACCGCCACGATCGGCGTGCGCAGTCGGCTCATCAGGGCGATGGATCGCGCGATGGCATCCGCGATCCCGCGCTCCTCCGATTCGGCGCCGGGATGCGCACCCGGCACGTCGATCAGCGTGACGATGGGAAGGCCGAAGCGCTCGGCCATCTCCATGACCCGCATGGCCTTTCGGTAGCCCTCCGGGTGGGGCATCCCGAAGCTCCGCCGGATGTTCTCCTCCGTGTCGGCGCCCTTCTGCATCCCGACGATCGCGACCCGGTGGCGGTCGATCGTGGCCAGCCCGGCCACCATGGCCCCGTCGTCGCCGAAGAGCCGGTCGCCGTGAAGCTCCACCCAGCCGTCGGCCATGAGGCGGATCAGCTCCAGGGTGTGTGGGCGCCGCAGGTTGCGGGCCAGCTGGACCCGCGCCCAGACGGCCGCCTGGTTGTCGGCCGAGTCGGCCGGGACGGCCGGGAAGGGGGCCGGGGTGGCGTCGCGGCTTCGGCCAAGCAGGCGGTCAACCACGGGATGCCTCGGCGGTTGGCGATGCGGCGGACGGGGCGGACGACGCCGGAGCGGGGGCCGGCAGCGGGGGCGCCGGCGCCGGGGCGGGCTCCTCGGCCGGGGCCAGGACGCGGTCGGCGAGCGAGCTGAGGATCCCCAGCGGCCGGAACGAGGAGAGGCCCAGCGAGGAAGTGGCGGCCTCCGCGGTCAGTGCACGCGGCTGCAGGTAGCGCAGGAGGAGCGCCAGCTCGGCGCGCAGCTCGGAGCGGTGGACGACGCGGTCGACGAAGCCGTGGTCGAACAGGAACTCCGCCCGCTGGAAGCCCGGCGGCAGCTCGGCCCCGATGGTCCCCGCGGCGACGCGGGCGCCGGCAAACCCGATGAGCGCGTTGGGCTCGGCCAGGTTGACATCGCCCAGGACCGCGTACGAGGCAAAGACCCCGCCGGTGGTGGGATCAGACAGCAGGCTGACGTACGGGACGCCGGCCATGCGCAGCCGCTCCAGCGCGCCGACGGTCTTGGCCAGCTGCATCAGGGCCAGCGTGCCCTCCTGCATCCGGGCCCCGCCGGATGCCGAGACGATCAGCAGCGGGATGCGTCGGGCGAGCGCGTCCTCCGCGGCCCGGGTCACCTTCTCGCCCACGACCGCGCCCATCGAGCCGCCCATGAAGCCGAAGTCCATGACGCAGACCGAGACGGGCTGGCCGTCGATGGTGCCGATCCCCCGGACGGCGGCGTCGCGGAGACCGGTCGCTGTCTGGGCCGCGATGACCCGGTCCGGGTACGGCTTCTGGTCGACGAAGCCCAGCGGGTCGACGGACTGGAGGCCGGCGTCCAGCTCCTCGAACGAACCGTGGTCGAGGAGCAGGTCCAGGCGGGCCTGGGCCGAGAGGCGGAAGTGGTGGCCGCACGACGGGCAGACCCGGGTGGCCTTGTCGAGCTGCTTGTTGAAGAGCATCTCGCCGCACGACGGGCACTTGGTCCACAGGTCCGGCGGATAGGCGTCGCGGCGTGGCCGGAAGGACGGCAGCTTGATCGGCATCAGTCCGGCCGCTCCACGCCGGCCTGCCGGGGCTGAACCAGCCGCAGCGCATGGGCCGCCCGGGCCGCGCGGGCCATGGGCGAGACGGGGTGGTGCGAGCGGCGCCAGGCCACGATGGCCGCCCCGGCGATGGAGATGGCCGCGGAGGCCACGGCACCGCCGATCAGGATTGGCCGCGCGTGACGGCGCAGGGCACCCTCCGCGCCCCCGTCGTCGTCGCCGCGGAAGGCAGATGGACGCAGCGCGGCAGGGGCGTCCGGGTCGGACGGACCGGTCACGTCGGCCAGACCCGACAGGTCGACGAGGTCGGCCAGATCCGTCACGCGGCCGCGGCGGATCGGCACCGGGACGCCTTCCGAGCCCACGGCGCGGGCGACGTGCATCGCGGCCGCGGCCTCGGCAAGCCGAAGCGCGAGACGCTCCTCGAAGCGGAACGAGGGATGAAACCGGGGCAGGTCGCGGCGGAGCCGGAGGGACGCGAGACGGACGCCCCGGTCGAGGTCCCCGCCCTCCCAGCCAAAGGCGGCAGCACCCGCGGTGGCGTCTCCGCGCGTGGCCAGCAGCGACTCCAGGTAGCGGTCGGTGATGAGCGCCTCGACGTCATGGGTGTCGCGCGTGGCGGTCATCGCGTGGTCGCTTCCCCGTGTCCGCGGCCCTCGCCACGGCCCGTCAGGTCACGGGCGACGCTCCGGAGGCCGCGATGGATCAGCACCCGAACGGCCCCCTCGGAGCGGCCCAGGACGCCGGCGATCTCGGCCGTGGTCATCTCGTCCACGAAGCGGAGCACCAGCGCGCGCCGCCGGTCCGCCGGCAGCCGGTCCACCGCCTGCCAGGCTGCCGCGGCCTCTTCACGCGCGACGACATCGCGCTCCACGTCGAGCGGGTGAACGGCGGTGGTAGCCGCCTCGAGGGGAGCGGTGGCCGTGCGACGCGTGGTCCGGCGCTGGGAGGCAATGGCGTTCCGCGCAATCTGGAACAGCCAGACCTTGAAGGTCGACGCGCCGTCGCCATCCTCGGGGCGCGCCCGCTCCTCGAACCGGGCAAGGTTCGCCAGGGCGGACAGGAACGTCCGCTCGGTCGCGTCCTCGGCGGCGTGATGATCGCCGAGCTCGTAGTACGCCAAGCTGTACACCTGCGCGAGATACCTGCGATAGAGGGCGTCGAAGGCGGCGGGGTCATGTTGGGCCGCCTCCACCATGCCGCGGTCGCGGTCGAGGTGGATCACCCGCGGCCCCTCCTCCCCCATCGGTCGCGGAGCCGCACTCGTCTTCCTGAACGCCGGTCGCTGCACGGTGTTACACCCCCGCCGCAGAGTTGGCCGCAGGCTCTCCGGCCGGCGCCAGCCGGAGATGGCGGACCTCGCCGCCCATGATCAGCCGCTCGCCGCCCGGGACGGCCGGATCGGCCACCACGAGCGCCCCGGTCCGGGCATCGACGCCCAGGGCCCGGACCACCTCGTCGGATCCGTCGGGGCGCTGAAGTCGCACGAAGCGGCCTACCACCAGCTGCCTGAGCGTCCAGTCGCCGACATCGAAGCGGCCGCCCTGGAGCGCCGCCACCCGCACCTCGAGCCGGCCGAGGAAGCCATCGAGCAGCGCGACCATGTCGATCGGTCGGCCGTGTGACGCCTCGCGGAGCGACGTCATGCCGGGCGCCAGCGCAGGCGGGAACGCTTCGGCCGGCCAGTCCGCATTGATCCCGATGCCGATGATCGCCGTGGGGGTGGCCGTCCCCAGGCCACTCGTCTCGCCCAGCACGCCGGCGAGCTTCCGATACCCCGGGCCGCCCGCGTCCCGCGTGGGAAGCTGGAGCCCGGCCTGGGCCGCCCGATGGACGTCGGCGGGGTCCACCGTCTCCTCGACCACCATGTCGTTGGGCCACTTGAGCCGGATCGAGTGCTCGGCCAGGCCGGCGGCGTCCTCCGCGGCGTCGGCCATCGCCAGGCTCACCACGGCGCCCAGCTGCCAGACGCGGTCCGGCGCCAGCCAGCCGGGCCGGAAGCCCAGGGAGAGAAGGAGCGCACGGCCCGGGGGCGCGGTCCAGGTCCGGCCCTGGCGGCCGCGGCCCGCCGACTGCTCGTCGGCCACGGCCAGGCAGACCTCGGCCGTCCCATCGTCCAGCCAGCCGCGGACAACGTCGCTGGTGGAGGCCACGACGGGAAAGCGCTCCTGGCGCGCCAGGAATCCGGACACGGTCACGCGGCGACGGGTCGGGGGCCGGTCCGGCTCAGCCGGCGGCCGCGTCGATGGCTTCCGGCTGCTCCAGCTGGAACGCCGCGTGCAGCGCCTTGAGGGCGACCTGCAGCTGGTCTTCGGCGATCATCGCCGTGATCCGGATCTCCGAGGTGGAGATCATCTCGATGTTCACGCCCGCATCCGCCAGGGAGCGGAACATCCGGGCCGCGTAGCCGGGGGCGTTCTGGATCCCCGCGCCGATGATGCTCACCTTGGCGACCGACGCGTCCGTGGTCATCTCGCGGACGCCCAGGTCGCGGGCGATGGGCTCCAGGATCCGCTTGGCCCGGGCCAGCTCCACGCGCGGGGTGGTGAACGAGAGGTCCGTGGCGCCGTGGTGGCCCACGTTCTGGACGATGATGTCGACGTTGATCCCGGCCTCGGCCAGCGGCTCGAAGACGCGCGCGGCCACGCCCGGGCTGTCCGGGACGGCGACCAGGGTCACCTTGGCGACGTTGCGGTCATGGGCCAGCCCGCGAACCTTGTTCCGCTGCTCCACGTGCGGGTCCTCCGTGATGAGCGTCCCCGTTGCATCCTCGAAGGAGCTGAGGACTTCGATGACGACGTTGTTGACCCAGCCCAGCTCCACCGCGCGGACCTGCATGACCTGGGCGCCCTGGTGAGCCATCTCCAGCATCTCTTCGTACCCGATCAGCGGCAGCTGACGGGCGGCGGGGACCACGCGCGGGTCTGCCGTGTAGATGCCCTTGACGTCGGTGAAGATCTGGCAGCGATCCGCCTTGAGCCCGGCGGCGAGGGCGACCGCGGTGGTGTCGGAGCCGCCGCGGCCGAGCGTGGTGGTCTCGGCGTGACCTGGCGCCATGACGCTCAGGCCCTGGAAGCCCGCGACGATGACCACTTTGCCCTGCTCCAGCTCATGCTGGATGCGGCTGGGCTCCACGCCCGCGATGCGTGCCCGACCGTAGGTGCCGTCCGTGGTGATCCCGGCCTGGGCGCCGGTCAGGCTGATCGCCGGGACACCCAGCCCATGGAGGGCCATGGAGAGCAGCGTGGCGCTCTGGTGCTCGCCCGTTGCGAGGAGCATGTCCAGCTCGCGGGGATCCGGCTCGTCGGTGATGGCGGCCGCCAGGGCGAGCAGCTCGTCCGTGGTGTCGCCCATCGCGGAGACCACCACGACGAGGCGCGACCCGCTGTCGCGCTCGCGCTTGATCCGCCGGGCGACGCGCTGCATGCGCTCGGCGTTGGCGACCGAGGAGCCGCCGAACTTCTGGACGACAAGCGGTGATGGCATGGCCGGAGTTTACCAGCGGCGCCGGGGCCGCTCCCGGCCCGCGCCGGGGGGCCTGGCCCTGCCGGCGCCAGATCACGAGTAGCATCACCTTGTCGTGCCCCGTCGCCGCCAGGAGCCCAGCCTGTGTACTCAATCGCCCTCGCGATCGAGGACTACGTCCCGGTGATCCTGTCGGCCGCGGGCCTGTGGACCGTGACCCGCCTGATCCGCACTGGCGCCCGCGAGCACGAGGACGTCGCCCCGTCAATCGGGGGGACTGCGCTGGCGGCGTCGGCCTTGATCGTCGCCGGCGGGGTCAGCCGTGCGACGTGGAAGTTGATTATCGCCGGCGGCGGGCCAGACGTGGGCGCGCTCTACCTGGCCCTCTTCCCCGCGCTTGTCGTCGGCTACCTGACGCTCGCTACCGCGGCCTGGCTCCGCTGGACCAGTCCCGGATCACGGCGGGGTCGGGCCACGGCGCTGATCCCGGCCGCGGTCGCCGTCGCGCTCCTGATCCCCTTCACGGTAGCCCTCCAATCCCCAGACAGCCGGACCGTACCGCTGGCCTGGCTGCTGACTGGCGCCGCCGGAAGCGGCGCCCTCAGCCTGCTCCTGGCCCGCCGGGCGTGGCGGCGCGGGCTCAACCGGCTGGGATGGCTGTTCGTCCTCAACCTGGCCGTCACGCTTGCGCTCAACGGGGTTGCCCGGGCCGCCCAAGCCTCGGAAGGGGTGCAATGGGTGCAGCAGCTCATCAACACCGGGAACCAGGCCCTCTTCCTGGTCGCCGCTCGACGACTGGCGGCGATCGCAGATTCTCCCGACCTGGAGGCCCGGGCCCGCTGAGATCGGCCCGACGCAGGATCGAGGCCACCAACGGCCGGGCACCCTTCTCAACGGCGCAGGCGGTTCCGCCGTCCCGCCTCCCACCCCGCGCCCGCGCCCGGGCCCGTTTCCGTCACCTACCCACCCGGTGCATGTTGGTCAGCGGATCCCCGCCATCTACCCGCCTCGTGCATCGCTGACACAAGCAGCCCGCCGCTCCACGCACGAACCCCCGCCTCGCCCGGCCGCAACCCCTGACCAACACTCGCGGGAGGGGTATCTGCCGGCTTCCAACCGTTCGAAGCCCTGCCCAGTCGATCAGGCCGGGTGGAGCAGCTGGCTGGCAATCGCCACCACCCGCTCGTAGCTGATCCCATCGCGTTGGTCGACGGCGAGGGGGCGGTCGGTCGGTTCGAGCTCGATCCAGGGCCGCTCGCCGATCGGCGAGGTGTGCACGTGCAGCCTCAGGTTGGTCGTTCCCGCATAGAGGGGCTGAATTTCGTTGGAGAGCCAGCCGAAGTACGGCGGCTCGCTCTCCCGGCCCGGCGTCTGCCATACCTCGATCGAGCGATCCCAGTTCGCCTCGCTGAGCGACGCCCAGACGCCAAACTCCAGCTGCGCCGCCAGACCCCGAATGGGGATCCGGATGAGCCCGCGGATGAAGTGGTTGGTCTCGCCCGGCCGGACGATCCGGCACAAGTCGCTGTCGAGAGAGGACGAAGACGAATGTCCTCGGGCAGAGCCCGCCAGATGTCGGGGGCCTCCAGATGCCAGGCGAGCGGGATCTCGTGCCGGAGCCCGCAGGTATGACATTCGAAGCTCAGGTCCACGGGGGCCTCCACTCGATCGTCCGGACGAGGACGCTCCCCTACTCCAGGCTCAGGACCCGCGCCCCCGCGTTCCGAACGGGCATGATCTCCGTGCGGCCCGGCAGGTCGGACGCCGCCGCTGTCGCGCTGAACGCCGCCGCGATCCGGTTTACGGACGCGCGGCTGTCGGCGAAGGCGATGATCGTGGAGCCCGCGCCCGACAGGCACGCGCCCAGCGCCCCGGCCTGGCGAGCCGCCGCGACCATGACGGGGAGCTGCGGGAAGACGGCCGCGCGATAGGGCTCGTGGAGGCGATCCTGGGTCAGCGCGCCGAACAGGTCGTTGCGGCCGGCGGCAAGCCCCGCGACGCCCAGGGCCACCCGCCCCAGGTTCGCGACCGCATCCGCGAAGGGCACCGTGGCCGGCAGCACCCCGCGCATCGACTTGGTCGAGAGGCGCAGTTCGGGGATGAACACCACGATCCGCAGGTCGCGCGGGACGTCGAAGCGGATGCTCTCCACTCCCGTCTCCAGCGCGGCCGAGACCACGAAGCCGCCCAGCAGCGCCGCGGCGGCGTTGTCGGGATGGCCCTCGATCGCGGTCGCCAGGCGGAGCACCTCGCGCATGGAGAGCGGCTGAAGAAGGAGGGCGTTGGCGGCCAGCAGCCCGCCCACCGTGGCGGCCGCGGATGAGCCCAGGCCGCGCGAGAGCGGGACCTGGTTGGCCATCCGGATCTTCCAGCCCAGCTGCTCGGGGACCCAGCCCGCGGCCCGGATCACGGTCTCCAGGCCCTCGATGAACCGGTTCCCACGGTCGTTGCCCAGCTCGCCGGCGCCCTCGCCCTCGACCTCGAGGGTGATCTGCCCGTCGCAGTCGTGGCAGACCTCCAGCTCGATCCGGTTGGTCATGCCCAGGGCCATGCCGAGGCAGTCGAAGCCGGCGCCCAGGTTGGCCGTGGTGGCCGGGACCTCGACGACGACCCGTCGGCCTTCGAGCTCGGCGAGCGAGCCAATCACCGGGGGCTCACCACGGGGCTCACGGGGAGCCTCACCAGCCCAGGGCCCGGCTGACGCCGTCGAGGGTGGCCGGGGCCTCCATGATGCGTCCCACCGAGAGTTCGGCCGTGTGCGGGTCCTTCAGGCCGTTGCCCGTCAGGACGGCGACGATCAGGGCGTCGGGGTCGATCCGCCCGGCCGCGGCCAGCATCCGGATCCCGGCCAGGCCGGTCGCGGACGAGGGCTCGCAGAACACGCCCTCCTCGCGGGCGAGGTCGCGGTACGTCTCCAGGATCTGCTCGTCGGTCACGGCCTCGATCACGCCACCCGACTCGTCGCGCGCGTTGGTCGCCTTGAGCCAGGAGGCCGGGTTGCCGATGCGGATGGCGGTCGCGATGGTCTCCGGGAACTCGATGGGGTGGCCGGCCACGATGGGCGCGGCGCCCGCCGCCTGGAACCCGTACATCCGGGGCGTGCTCCCCGCCAGGCCGGCCGCGTGGTAGTCCTTGAAGCCCGTCCAGTAGGCGCTGATGTTGCCCGCATTGCCGACCGGCAGCGCGAGGATGTCGGGCGCGCGGCCCAGGTCGTCGCAGACCTCGAACGCGCCGGTCTTCTGGCCCTCGAGGCGGTCCGGGTTGAGCGAGTTCACCAGGGTGATGGGGTGATCGCCCTGCTTGCTCAGCTCCAGGACCAGCTCCAGCGCCCGGTCGAAGTTCCCTTCGACCGACACGACCTTGGCGCCGGCCACCAGCGCCTGGAGGACCTTGCCGATCGCGATCTTGCCCGCCGGCAGGACCACCACCACCTCCAGCCCGGCGGCGGCGCCGTAGGCCGCGGCGGACGCGGAGGTGTTGCCGGTCGAGGCGCACACGATCGCCCTGGCGCCCGCCTCCATCGCCTTGGAGACCGCGACGACCATGCCCCGATCCTTGAACGAGCCGGTGGGGTTCTGGCCTTCCACCTTCACGTACAGGTTGTTGAGGCCCAGCTTGCGGCCCAGGTTGTGGAGCCTGACCAGCGGCGTGAATCCCTCGCCCAGCGAGAGGGTGGGCGTGGCGTCCGTGATGGGCAGGAAGCGGCGGTAGCGCTCGACAAGGCGCGAGCGCCCGCCGGGCAGTGCGGTGTTGGCGGCGGAAGTCTGCATCGGCCGAATGGTAGCCGAGAGGCCGTCCCCGCCGAAGGGCCGAATGGGCCGGGACCGTCGAACCGCTCCCGCCGTCCCCGCCCCAGGGCCACGGTCGTGCGGCCTCCCGCGCGTGGGCTACACTCGCGACCCATGACCACGACCGCCGTCACCCCCCGGATCTTCAGCGGCATCCAGCCCTCTGGCGCGCCCCACCTGGGCAACGACCTGGGCGCGATCCGCAACTACGTCCGCCTCCAGGCCGAGTACGAGGCGATCTACTGCATCGTCGACTACCACGCCCTCACGTCCACCCACGACGCCGCGACGCTCCGGACGCGGACGCGCGAGATGGCCGCGACGCTGCTCTCCCTGGGCCTTGACCCGGAGCGCTGCACCCTGTTCGTGCAATCCAATCGCCCGGAGTGCACGGAGCTGGCCTGGCTCCTGACCACGGTGACGCCGGTCAGCTGGCTGGAGCGCACGCCCACGTACAAGGAGAAGAAGCAGAACCAGCCGGACGACGTCAACCACGGCTTGTTGACGTACCCGGTCCTCCAGGCGGCGGACATCATCCTGTACAAGGCGACCATGGTCCCCGTCGGGCGCGACCAGGCGGCGCACCTGGAGCTGAGCCGAGAGATCGTGCGCGCCTTCAACAACCGGTACGGCGAGACATTCCCCGAGCCGCAGGCGGTCTACACCGAGGCGCCCGTCGTGCTGGGCACCGACGGCGTCCGGAAGATGTCCAAGTCCCTGGGCAACGCCATCGAGGTCCTGGCCGACCCGGAGACGGTCCGCAAGCAGGTCATGGGCATGGTCACCGACACCACCCGGGCCCTGCGCAAGGACCCCGGCCACCCCGACACCTGCAACGTCTGCCAGCTGCAGCGCTTCTTTGGCGACGATCACGAGGGACTCTGGGAGGGCGAGCGGACCGCCCAGACCGGCTGCGTCGACATGAAGAAGCTGCTGGCCGCGCGGATCACGGACCACTACGCCGCGGCGCGCGAGCGCTACCTGGAGCTGATGGCCACCCCCGACCGCGTGGACGAGATCCTCGCAGCGGGCGCAGAGCGGCTCAAGCCCCTGGCGACCGCGACGATGGCCGAAGTCCGCGAGCGGATGGGGCTGCGCTGACCGATGGACCGGCGCCCGCGGCCGGGGGTCCGGTGAGCCTGGACCTGACGCGCCGCGAGCGGCGCTGGCTGGAGGCGCTCCTCGTCCTGTCCACGGTCGCGGTCGCCTACATCGTGCTGGGCTTTGCCGCCCAGGTCATGGCCGACTTCGGCGACGTCATCCTGGTCTTCTTCCTCGCCTGGCTGCTGGCCTTCGCGCTCAGCCCGCTGGTCAGCCGCCTGACCCTGGCCATCCCGCTGTTGCCCAGGGTGGCGGCCGTCGTGGTCGTCTACGGGTCGCTGCTGGTGGGGCTGGGGGTCGTGATCGTCCTGGTCACGGGCGCCGTGGCCCGCTCGATCACGGCCTTTGTCCGGAGCATCCCGTCGCTTTCGGCCGACCTGCCCCGCCTCATCGCGCCGTGGGAGGACTGGCTCCGGAGCCTCGGCCTCATGGACGTCGACCTGGCGGCCAGGGCCCAGGACCTGGTCCAGAACATCGGGGCCTATGCGGACCGGCTGGCTGGGCCGTTGCAGGGCCTGGCGGTCGCCAGCCTGGGCACGATCGGCAACCTGCTGCTCATCTTCATGCTGTCGCTGTACATGATCGCCGACCGTGACGGCATCCTGGCGTTCCTCTTCCGATTGGTGCCGCCCGCCTACAAGGAGCAGGCCACCTTCCTCGAGCAGAGCGTGGCGCGCTCCTTCGGCGGCTTCCTGCGCGGCCAGGCCGTCATGGGCATCACCTATGGGCTCGTGGGCACGGTCACCAGCCTCGTGCTGGGCCTGGACTACCTGCCCGCCACCTCGGCGCTCGCCGGCGTCCTGATGGCCATCCCGTTCTTTGGGCCGTTCGCGGCGTGGGCGCCGCCGGTGCTCGTGGCCGCGGTGACGGCGCCGGGCGCGATGGTCCCGGCGCTGATCGCGATGGCCGCTGGCTGGATGGTGGTCATGAACGTGCTCCAGCCGCGAGTGATGGCAGATGCCCTGCGGATCCACCCGGTCGTGGTGCTGGGCTCGGTCTTGCTGGGGCTCAAGGTCGCGGGCATCGGCGGGGCCGTGTTCGGGATCCCGATCGCGGCCGTCCTCTCCGCGTTCTTCTTCCACAGCGTCCAGCGAGCCGGCGACACGGGGAGCATCGCCCGCCGGGCGGCGCGACGGCTGGAAGCCCGGGAGGGCCGCCCTGTCCGAGTGCCCCGGGAGCCACTGCCTGGCCAGGATCCCGACATCGACGCACCGCCAGGCAACCCGCAACCGGCGCCCGACACCGGCTCGGCGGAAGGAGTCAGCGCGTGAACCCCGGCGACCCACGCGACCCGGATGGCCGCGGCGCCGGCGACGACCGGCCGAGCTCGCCACGGCCCGAGGTGCCCGAGATGACCCGTGAACGGGCCCGGTCGGAGCGACGAGATCTCGACCTGGAGCGCGGCGAGCCGGTCGCTGGCGGGATGGAGGGGGTGGACAGGGCCCACGCCCTTCGTCCCCACGCCCGGCCCCTGGGCGAGTGGCCCAGCCGTCCCCGGATCCTGGTCACCAACGATGACGGCGTGGAGTCGCGCGGCCTGCTGGCCCTCAAGCAGGCGCTCGACCCCATCGGCGACGTGACGGTGGTCGCGCCTGACACCAACCAGAGCACCGTGGGCCACCAGAAGACGCTCATGCGCCCGCTCCGCGTCCGGGAGCGCCAGCTGGCGGACGGATCGCAGGCCTGGTCGATCGACGGCTCCCCCACCGATGCCGTCAGCCTCGCCTTCCTGGGCTACTTCGATCACCGCTTCGACCTGGTCGCCTCCGGGATCAACTACGGGGCCAACCTGGGCGATGACATCACCTACTCCGGCACGGTGAGCGCGGCGATGGAGGCCGTGATCAACGGCTGCCCCGCCTTCGCGATCTCGCAGGAGTACTACGAGCATCCCGACTTTGCCCTCGCGGCCCTCGCGGCACGGGTGGTCGCGCGCAACATCCTCGAGCACGGCCTGGCGCCCGGCGAGCTGGTCAACGTCAACGTGCCCGCTGTCGATCCCGACGAGTTCGCCGGCTTCGAGGTCACCCGCCTGGGCAAGCGGATCTACCAGGACGAGCTGATCGAGCGGCGCGACCCACGTGGGCTCCCCTACTTCTGGATCGGCGGTCCGCCGCCGTCGGGCCTGGCGATCGCCGGAACGGACTTCCACGCGGTCATCAACCGCAAGGTCGCGATCACGCCGATCCACCTCGATCTCACCGGGCGGAGCCTGCTGCGCCGCCTGAAGACGTGGCGCTGGGAGATGGACGAGGACCCCGAGCAGGCGATCTGAGGCCATCGCCCGGCTGCGGCGCGGGGCCGCCCCGCGGGCCCCGGCGGGACGACCCTACCCGGCCAGCTGCCCCGCGGCGAGATCCTCTTCGTGGAGCCGGCGCGCGACATGGACGCGGGCGTGATCGATCGCCGCGGGGGTCGTCTCAAAGATGTGCCGCCGGTCGCTGAGGGTGGCGAAGACGCCCAGCCTCTCGAAGACTCCCCGGTGCTCGTCGCGCGCTCCTGGCAGCAGCACGGTCACCCCGCGGCCCTCCAGCCGCCGGATAGTGTCGCGCAGGACCGAGGCGCCCGTCGCGTCCAGTGTGGCCACCCGCGAGAGGCGGAGGACCACCACGCGGACGTCGCTGACCTCGGCCAGCTCCAGGAGGAATGCGTGGGCGGCGCCGAAGAGGAGAGCACCGTCCAGCCGAAAGGCCACGATGTGCTCGTCGAGGAGCGAGGATTCCTCGACGGCCTGATTACCCGGGTCCAGCAAGATCTCTTCGAGGTGGGCAGACCGGGCGACCTGCTGGAGTGCGAAGGCACCGGCCACGATCAGCCCGAGGATGACCGCCGTGACCAGGTCGACGGCGATCGTGGCCGCGGCGGTGAGGATCAGCACGACCGCGTCACCGCGCGTGGACCGGAGCAGGGCCCGCACGCTCGAGACCTGGACCATCTGCACCGCCGCGGCGATGAGAACGCCAGCCAGGGCCGGAAGCGGGATCCTCGCCACGAGCCCGGAGGCCACGAGTACCACCACGAGGAGCACCAGGGAGTGGGTGATGGCCGCCATACGGGATCTCGCCCCGGACCGGACGTTGACGGCCGTGCGGGCGATGGCCGCCGTGGCGGGCACGCCGCCGAAGAACGGGACCACGAGGTTGGCCACGCCCTGGCCGAACAGCTCCCGGTCTGAGTTGTGGCGCTCCCCCACGCTCATGCCGTCCGCGACCATCGCGGCGAGCAGGCTCTCAACCGACGCCAGCGCGGCGACCGCGACGGCGGGCAGGACCAGCCAGCCCAGGTCGAGGCCCTGCGGGTTGGGGACCGTGGGCAGGGGCAGGCCCGCCAGGATCGCGCCGATCGTGGCCACGGGAAGGTCCAGCCAGGCCACCGCCGCGGTCACGATGCCGACCGCCACGAAGGAGACCGGCAGACCGGGGCGCAGGCGGGCGGCGATCAGCATGGCCCCCGCGACCGCGACGGCAATCCCGGGGGGCGGTCCAGTCGGGGGCCCTGAGCCACGGGTCGAGGGCGGCCAGCGCCGTGGGAAGCACGCCTTCCGCCGTCGCCAGAACGCCGAGGGCGGGCGGGACCTGCTGGAGCGCGATGATCACCGCGATCCCGATGGTGAATCCCTCGACCACGGGGAGGGGGATGTAGCGCATGGTCCGTCCGGCTCCGGCCCAGCCAAGGAGGACGAGGAAGAGGCCGGCCAGCAGGCCCACGACCAGGACCGCGTCCGCGCCGTAGTGCGTGATGATGGGCACAAGGACCACGGTCATGGCCCCGGTTGGCCCGCTGACCTGGAGGTTGCTGCCGCCGAAGAAGGCCGCCAGCACGCCGGCCACGATCGCGGTGACCAGCCCGGCGCCGGCACCCAGGCCGGACGAGATCCCAAAGGCAAGTGCGAGAGGAAGCGCGACGATCGCGACCGTCAGGCCGGCGACCAGGTCGCGCCGCGGGTTGGCGGCCATCGCCCGGAGGTCGGCGCGCGTCGCGTGAGCCCACGGAACCGCTGGCCGGCGGCAACAATGGTGGTCGCAACCACGGTGGAGGGCCGCTTGAGACCCACCTCGATCACGACCTGGGCTCGGCGAGCTCGGAGGTCATGGGCCCAGAACCGCGCGTGGTGATGCTGGCGGAGGCAGCCAGCGACCCGAGGTCGCGGCGGAGTTGCTCGCGATCCTCGAGCAGGCCGAGCAGGATGCGCCGGGCGGCGATCAGCAGGTCGCGGACCTCCTGGACGCTGATCGCGTACAGGACCTGACTACCGGATCGGCGCTGCGTGATGAGGCCTGCGCGTCGGAGCACGGCCAGTTGCTGGCTCAAGTTGGACGGCTCGATCTCGATCCGATCCCGCAGCTCGTGGACGGCGAGCTCCTGCTCCGCGAGCAGCTCCAGGATCCGGATCCTGGCCGGATGGCCGAGGGTCCTGAAGAACTCCGCCTTGGCCTGATAGAGAGGTATGGTCATGTGCTCAGGTTAGCACTTGATAACTTCTTCATACCCTGCACAAGGGCGAGCGGAGGCGGCAGGTGCGCCGGCAGGCGAGTGAGGGGCGCGACGACCTACTTGGTGACCTTGAGGAGACCGGAGCCGATCGACCGGAACGTGGCCTCGTCCAGGCCCGTTGCGGTGGCGCTCCAGGACGGGTTCAGGCCGGGCTTCACGTACAGCACGTACGCGGTCGACAACTTGCCCAGCTGGCCCACCAGGTCACCGTACGCGGCGTTGCCCAGGCTGGTGTCGTACGGGCCGCACTCGATGGGGACGCCCAGGCAGCCGACGCCCTCCGTGAGCTCGACCCGCTGGCCTGTGGCGCTCTTGTAGCTGATCACCATGGAGCCGCCGCCAGCCGCCCGGAAGTTACCCGCCTCCACGAACCATCCCTTGGGCAGGGTGGGACAGTAGACGGCCCACGTGACCTGGGCGGCGACGTCCCGGAAGAACTGACGGTTGGCGTCTGTCCCGGCGCACAGGCTGGGATCGATTGAACCCGTGGGCACGGGACCCGCCGATCCGGCCGCGCTCGCCTTGGGCGAGCCGGAGGCCGCTGCCGGGCCCGATGCCTTGGGGCTGGCGGCCGCCGTGGATGCCACCGGGGCCACGCTGGCGCTGCTGCCGGCGGCGGACGCCGAAGCACGTGCCGACGGGGAGATGGACGCGGTGGCCGGGCGCTGGGAGGCGACGCTGCTGGGTGCCGCCGCATCACAGGCCCCAACAAGCAAGGCCGCCAGGACGATGATCAGTCCAGCTCGCTGCATCCGCACGAGTGGCAGGGTAGCACCTCCCACCTCAGGTCCCCAGCCGGACAAATGCGGGATCCACGCCAAAGACCTCCCGGACCCGGTCCGCCTCCAGCACGTCGCCCGGGGGCCCATCGGCAACGAGTCGGCCACGATCGAGCAGAGCCATCCTGGGGAAGAACGCCGACGCCAGCCGCAGGTCGTGCAGGACGGCGACCACCGTGGTCCCGTCGCGCTCGTTGAGGTCGGCCAGGAGCTCCATGACTTCGACCTGGTGGCGGAGGTCAAGGTGGACGGTCGGCTCGTCGAGGAGCAGGAGCGGAGTCTCCTGCGCCACGGACAGCGCGAGCAGCACGAGCTGGCGCTCCCCCATCGACAGCTCGCGGGCGTCGCGGCCCAGCAGGTGGCCGACGCCGACGCGTTCGATGGCCGCCGCCACGGCGGCTCGATCGGCGGGACGGTGACCGCGAATGGGATCCTCGTGCGGGAGACGGCCCAGGCCCACGAGGTCCTCGACGCGCATCGCAAACGGGAGGTTCGCCGCCTGGGGAACCACCGCGAGGCGACGGGCGATGGCGCGCCGGTCCAGCGCCGCCACCGAGTGTCCATCCAGCTCCACCGTGCCGACGGCTGGCCGCAGGACGCCCGCGATCACGCGCAGCAGCGTTGACTTGCCGGCCCCGTTGGGTCCCGCCAGCGCCACGCGCTCCCCCGCCCCGACAACCAGCCGGACATCACGCAGCGCGGCCCGTCCGCGGTAGTCGACCGAGACCCCTTCGACGCGGATCACAGCTCGTAGCCCTCGCGGGTCCGGCGCAGCAGGACCAGGAAGAACGGCGCGCCGATGACGGCCGTCACGACGCCCACCGGCACCTCGCCGAAGAGCCGCGCGACCAGGTCGGCGGCGGCCAGGAGCGCGGCGCCGTACAGGGCCGAGAGCGGGAGTACCAGGCGGGCACCCGGCCCGACCAGGAGTCGCACGATGTGCGGGATCACCAGGCCCACGAACCCGACCAGCCCGCTGATCGCGACCCCGGCGGCGGTGACCAGCGACGCCAGGGCCAGCAGAATGGTCCGCTCGCGACCCACGTTCACGCCCAGGTGGGCGGCCGTCTCGTCGCCCAGCAGCAGGCCGTTGAGCGATCGTGCACGGGAGATGATCGCCAGGCTGCCGCCCAGGATCAGGGGCGCCGCGACCGCCAGCCGCTCCCACGATGCCGCCGCGAAGCCGCCCAGCAGGAAGGCGAAGATCTGGCGCAGCCCGGCGCCCGACAGGTACATCGAGAGGGCGAGGCCGGCGGCGAGCAGCGAGCCCACCGCGTAGCCGGTCAGGAGCAGTCCCGTCAGGGGCGCCAGGCCGCTGGTGCGAGCCAGGCGGTAGACCAGGGTCACCGATCCCAGCGCCCCCAGGAACGCCAGGCCGTGGAGCAGCCCGAACTCCAGGACCAGACCGCGGACCGGCACCAGGACCGCGATGGCCGCCCCCAGCGCCGCCCCGGATGCCGTGCCCAGCACGTACGGGTCCGCGAGCGGATTGCGCAGCAGCCCCTGGAGCGCCGCGCCGGCGACCGACAGGCCCACGCCGACGACCATCGCGGTGAGGACGCGCGGCAGCCGCAGGTCCATGACGATCGTCTCCGACGCTTCGGGCCAGGTCCGCTCGCCGCCCAGGCCGAGGAGCCGGTGACCAAGGATCGCCAGCGTGTCGCCGGGGGCAACGAAGACGGATCCCGCGGCGACGCCGCCGACCAGCACGACGACCAGGGCGACCAGCCCCACGAGCACGGCGAGCAGCGCCCGGCGGCGCGGCCGGCCGCGGGCACGAGCGCGCGGCCCGGCGCCGATCGCCAGGCCCCCGCCGGCGGTCACGTCAGGGCGCCTTCGACGACGAGGCGATCTCCAGGACAAGGCCGGGGTGGATGGCACGAGCGAGGTCGGCCAGTCCCAGCCCGAGGCGCGGCCCCGGCCGCGTGATGATGACGTCGTCGACGGGCCGGATCGCCCGGGTCTTCACCGCGGTCAGGCCGGCCCACGGGCCCCGGGCCGCCACCTGGTCGGGCGTCACCCCGTAGGCGGCGTCGCCCAGGAGGATGACCTCCGGGTCGAACGCAATGATCATCTCCTCCGGGATCTGGAAGGCGCCCGCGGTGCCACTGGTCAGCGGCGTGCCACCGGCCAGCTGGATCATCTCCACGCCAAAGTAGTCGGGCGCCGGGCCCCAGTAGCCGTTGCTGGCATCCAGCTCGTAGTAGACGCGCGGCCGGGCGAGGCCCTTGACCGCGTCCCGGACGCGAGCGAAGGTCGCCTTGAGGTCGGAGACCAGCGCGCTGCCCTGGCCGGCACGGCCCACGGCCTGTCCGATCAGCTGGATGTCGGCCAGGGCGGTGGCGAGGTTGGGCCCGTAGATGGTCAGGACCGGGATGCCCAGCGTCCGGAGACGCGCGATCTCGGCCGGCGGGTTGAAGTCGTTGCCGCCCGCGATCACCAGGTCGGCGTGGAGCGCGACGATCCGTTCCACGTCCACCGACCCGAACTTCGCGACGTCGGGCACCTTGGCGGCCTCTGGCGGGAAGACCGCGAAGTCCTCGACCTTGCCGACGAGGCGGTCGCCCACGCCCAGCGCGTACAGGGTCTCGGTCGCGGCCGGGGTGAGCGACACGATTGCCTTCGGGACAGCCGCAAGCCTGACCTGGTTGCCGTCGTCGTCGGTCAGGGTCAGCGGGAACGTGGCCGCAGGTTCACCGGTGGCGCGCAGGGCGACCGTCGTGGGCGCAACGCCCGATGCGGCCGGGCCGCCGGGCTGGCTGGGCACCGGCGTCGCGACCGATGTGCCGCAGGCGGCGAGGACGAGGGCCATGGCCACGGTGACGACCGGAGCCGGGAATCGCGCGACCCCTCGGCGTTCGAGGGGCCGGAGGGGTCGGAACAGGGGCTGTCGCATGCGGTGCCATCCCTTTCTCTCGAAGGTGAGCAACCACTGCTGGGCCGGCGACCGGACTTGCGCCGCGTACGCGGCGTTCACCGTAGCGGGACTGTGCCGGAATCTCACCGGCTTCGCGACCAGGCAGCGTCGATCTGAGGTTGTGGCCGGACTGTAGCACGTCGCCTCGCGAGACCTATCGGACAGGGAAGACGGTGCCGGGTCCCGGATAAGCGGCTGGTGAGGGCCGGCTGGGACGATGCGCAGGTCCGCCCCTCCCGCCACTACCCCGCCGGAGGAGCTCTCGCTCGTGCCAGTCCACAGAATCGCAGCCTGGACCGCCCCGCCCGTGATCGCTGCCCTCGCCATCCCCCTCATCGCCGGGCTTGCCTCGGGAGCCGCGCCGACACGCGACGCGGCTCCCGCCTCCAGCTGGGCAGACCCGGTCGCCCTGGCGGCGTGCGGCGACGGCCCGGGGATCACCACGCGGGCACCGTCCGGGCAGATGCCGGCCGCCGGCTCCAGCGCATCCGCTGCCGGCGCCCGTGGCGGGGTTCACGGCGGCTTCAGCCTGGAGCCAGTGCTGGGAACATCGGGATCGCTGGAGGGCTGGCGGCTCGTCACGTCTGTCCCGGGCAGCCCAGCCGCCTCGGTCCAGCTACCGCCGGAATCCACGGTGCGTGGCCCGGTGGAGGGGCGGGTCGTGGTGGCCGCAGACAACGGGAAGCGGTCGCGCATCACGATTGCAGCGCTCGGCGGCTGCGCGGCCCGTGTCCTCGAATGGCCGGACGTGGTGCGCCAGGCCGTGCTCAGGCCGGGGTCTGGCGCGGTCCTGTTCCACGCGGTGCGCCGCGCGGATCGGTCGGACCTCGGCGTCTGGAGCTTTGTGCCGGGTGATGACTCGGCACCCGCCCGGGTCGTGCCGCCGCTCGCCCCGGAGGATCCCATCGTTGCCGAAGTCGGACGCATCTGGGCCACGTCCCTGATGCTCGACGATAGCGGACGGTGGCTGGCCGTCCAGTCGTGCGGCGAGGAGGCCTGCGGAGCCAGGATCGTGGACCTGCAGACCCGCGAGATCCGCCGGCCGCTGGGGGCTCACCAGGGCGACCTGGTGGGGCTGGATGCCCACTGGGCGATCGGCTACCGGCCGTGTCCAGGCCGGCCCTGCGAGCTCGTTGCGACCTCGCTCGCGGACGGGCGGGAGCGCGTGCTGAGCCACGCGGCATCGGCGGCCACCACCGCCACCGTCGGCGATCGGTTTGTCGTCGCCGCCGTGGTGCTGGACCGCGGCCAGCCGGAGCTGCAGGTCATCGACCCCGCAAATGGGTTGATCCGACACCTGGGACCGGCGGCACCCGACCTCGTCCTGCTACCAGCAGGCGGATCGTCGGGCGCCGGGATCGGGGCCGCCTCCGGCTGGGTCGGTGCAGTCCGGCTCCGGGATGGCACGCCCACCACGCTCAACCTCGACGGACTGCTCGCGCCTTCGGAGGGCCCCCGGTGATCCACCTGGTTCGATTTCGTCTCGCACGTCGGTCGGCACGCCGGCTGGCCTTCCTGCTGGGGCCCACCGCTGCACTGGCGCTGACCGCCGCCCTGGCCCTGCCGGCGGCACCCATCGCCGCGCACAGCGCGGATCCGTCCATCGGCGGCTTGTCGTGGTCCCCCAACCAGGTGGTGCCCTACGCCTGGGCCGCGGGGCAGGTCCCGCCAGCCTGGATGCAGTCGGCATTCAATGGGGCGGCCAACGACGCCAACCAGACCCGCGCATCGCAGGCCGCCGTGTTCAGCCTCCAGTCGTCCGGGAGCCTCGTGGCGTACGGCGAGCCAACCGGCTGCAGCGCCACGGGCATCGCCTGCTTCAGCCGGTCTGCACCCGGCTCCTTCCGGATCTGGTACCGGGCCCACGGTGCCTGGTTCGACTGGGGCCAGCTCCGCTGGTGCCAGGGCCCATCCGGCTACGTGTCGGGCTGCTACGACGCCGAGACCGTCGGCCTCGACGAGCTGGGGCACGTCGAGGGGCTGGACCACCACGTCAACTGGAGCGATAGCAGCGACTACGGCGACGCGGTGGTGCAGTCGGTGAGCCGGAGCTACCCACGGGCGGGCTCCACGGCCCGCGGGTTCGCGCGCTGCGACGTGGCTCGCCTGCAGCTGACGTACGATCGGCTGTCCAGCTGGGATTCCTTCTCCACCTGCCTGTCCATCGCGTCGGAGACGGGCATGGGCGTCTCGGCACTCTCGATCACGTCGGGCGGCGCCGTCCTCTTCACGGCCACCCTTCGAACCACGCCCGCGGCGGCGGCCGGCGCGCTGTCGGGCGGCTGGATCAGCGGCCGCACCATGATCCTGGAGCGCCGGTTCCCGGGGGCCGCAACGTGGACCGCCGTCACCACGCTCACGCCCCAGGCCGCGGAGGGCTACTACGCCGCCTGGGTGACCATCAGCGGCACCTACGAGTGGCGCGCCAGGTTCCCGTCGCCGTCCGGGGAGGGCGTCCAGGGGTCGGCCTCGGGGACGGCACTCATCACCGCCCGGGCCTGTTCCGTCTGTCCATACGGAGCGGCCTCCGGCGCTGCCACCACTCGCTGACCAACACCGTCACGTTCAAGGAGAAGCCCGTGCCAACTCCCCGCCTCGCAATCCTGGCGCTCGCGGCCGTCGTGGCCGCCTGCACCGGGTCATCTGCCAGCCCGACCACTTCCGGTTCGCCGGGCGGGGCGGCCGCCTCGGCTCCGCCCTGGTCGGCGGGGCCGGACGTCAGCGGCCCAAGCGCGGCGGCGTCCCAGCGTTCATTCCCGCCGGCCGCCCTCCTGGCGGGCACGCAACAGGCGGCGCCCCCGGGCGGGACCCTGGGTTCCTGGGCGCTCGCCGGCGGCGGCTCGGACAGCCCCTGGCTGCCCGCCACGAGCCTCACCGAGGTGCGGTCGGTCGCCGGCGCTCGCCTGGTGGTCCGCCTTGCCGATGGGACACGGATCGGCTTCTGGCAGGCGCTCTACGCCCGTGCCGACGACAAGGCGGGGGCGGAGGCAACTGGACTCGGGGGTCGGGAGATCCAGCTGCCCGCGATCGACGAGGTCACCCCGGATGCGCTGGGGCCAGGCGACTGGGTGCTCTCGGTCCGGCTGGGCCTCGCCGAAGGCGGGAGCGCCACCTATTACTGGCGGCTCAGGGTCAACTGAGACGCCGGGCGCCACCCCGGCTGGAAGTCCGGGACATGGTTCGCGTCCGCCGAAATCGGCGGACGCGGGCTTCCTGTTGGGCCGTTGGTCGACCCAGGGCCGGCAGGTGGCCGGCCCGGACCGGCTAGGTGGATGGCACCGCCGCGGGCGAGAAGATGGAGACTTGGGCCTCCTCCGGCAGCATCACGCCGAGCATCTTCTGGAGTGCCAGGAGATGGACGCAGGAACTCCAGCTCTCGAAGTAGTGACAGGTGCAATGCCACTGGCCGGCGTCGAGACTGACGCGGTGCACGTCGTTGTCGCCACGGAACGTGAGGGAGAGCCGATCGACCGTGATTCGGTCGAGCTCACGTGCGTAGCGGTTCGCCTTCTCGACCTTGCCGATCAGGGAGCTGTGCATGTCGCGCTACCTCCGTTGGCCCATCTGGACCATCGAAACGGCCGCCGTCCGGTGATGCACCTCGACCGGTGATGGCGGTCGCTCAGCCAACAGCGTACACCCCGGGGCCGCGTCGGAGCCAGTCCGAACCTCCCGTGGATTCTGCCCTCGACCGGGCCGGCCGGCATCCAGCGATGGGGCCAACTAGGTGACCCACGGCCTCTCGCGGACGCGGGCTCCCAGCCCTACGGGGCGCTGGTGCCCTCGCGCCCAAAGTCGTCCTGGAGGCGCACCACGTCGTCCAGCTCGGGCGTCGAGACTTCGATGACCTCGGCCCGCTCGATGGCCTCGTACCGGTGGCGCCGCCCCACCGGCACATGGGCGCCTTGCCCGGGGCCCAGCTCCATGATCCGGTCCACGCCGTCCTCGTCCTCCAGCAGCAGCCGAAGGCGGCCGGACAGGACACGGACCCACTCGTCCTTCTGTTCGTGCAACTGGAGCGAAAGGCGCTTGCCGGTCTCGATCACCAGGATCTTGCCGCAGTAGCGATCGGTGAGCGCCCAGATCTCCTCGTGGCCCCAGGGCTTCGCGACTCGCCGGGGCGCAAAGCCCTCCGCGCGAGGGGCAGGGTTGGCGGTCATGCCTCGCGGACCAGGCGCTCGCCGGCGGTCAGCATGGCCTCCTGGACAGACTCGGAGCTGGCCTCCGTGTAGACGCGCACGAGCGGCTCCGTCCCGGAGGTCCGGATGAGGAGCCACGAGCCGTCCGCGACGAAGAACTTGTACCCATCGTTGGTGGACAGCGCCACGGTCCGCGTGACCGGCTGGCCCGCGAGCTGGGATGGCGCCTGGCGCTGGAGCTCCACGAGGAGGTTGCGCTTGACCGCGTCGTACTGTTCGCGCGCGACGTGGACGTCGATCCGGCGGTAGCGTGACGGGCCGGCGATGGAGTGGAAGTGCTCCATGGCGCTGGAGACCGGCGCGTAGCCCTTGGCCCGCTCGCGGATGAACAGGTCCAGCAGGAGCAGATCGGCGTAGATCCCGTCACGCTCCGGCAGGTGCATCCCGAACCCAAAGCCGCCCGATTCCTCGCCGCCCATCATCGCGCCCGATTCGATCATCCTGGGGGCGATGTACTTGAACCCGACCGGCGTCTCGTAGACGGGGATCCCGTAGTGCTCACCCAGACGGGCTGCCATGGCGGTGTTGTTGACGCTGACCACGACCGGGTCCCGGAGGCCGCGGTACTCGGCCAGGTAGTACATGAGCAGGCCGGTGACCTGGAGCTGATGGATGAACACGCCGCGCTCATCGGCCGCGCCCGCGCGGTCCGCGTCCCCGTCGAGGAGCAGGCCCAGGTCGAAGCCGCCGGCCGCAATCAGCCGGAGCGCCTCGTCCACGTGCGGCCGGATGGGCTCCGGGTTGACGCCGCCGAAGTACGGGTTGCGCTCCTGGTGGATCTCCGTGACCCTGATCTTGCCGCCGGCAAGGAGGCGCGGAATCCAGCCCGCTCCCGATCCGTACAGCGGGTCCACCAGCACGTGCATGTCCGCCGCCTTGAGCGCGTCGAGGTCCAGCGTCCGCCGGACGTAGCGCTCGTAGCCCGCGTACGGGTCGAAGTGCTCGACCAGCCCGGCCGCCTCCGCATCCGCGATGGGCCGGCGTTCGATGACCGTGCCCGCGTTCCTGGAGATCTGGTCCTCGAGCACCTTCAGGATCTCCGGCCCCGCCGCCGACCCCGTCGGGGCCTTGACCTTGAAGCCGTTGTCCATCCACGGGTTGTGGCTGGCCGTGATGACGATCCCGGCCGCCGCGCCGCGTTCCACGACCTCGTACGAGCTCATCTGGGTGGGCACGGCGGACGTGGAGATGGCCACCGGGATGCCGTGGGCCAGGACAACCTCGGCCGCCGCCTCGGCGAAGAACTCCGACGAGAAGCGCCGGTCATAGGCGATCACGACGCCCTTTGCGGCTTCGCCGCGCTCCACGACATAGCGGGCGACGCCGTCCGCGCAGCGGCGAACGTTGTCGTACGTGAAGTCGTCCGCGATCCGGGCTCGCCAGCCGTCCGTCCCGAAGACGATCGTGGTCGGGCGTGGGGCTTCGCTGAGGGTCACGAACGGACCTCCTGTCGTGCGACTCGGTCGAGCAGGCCTTCGACGGCCGGCCGGCTCGGCCAGGCGCCGCTGAGCAGGGCGGAAGGGGTGGAAGCGAGGATGTGTCGCGGCCCGTCCGAGAGAACCAGGCGACCATCGATCGTCTCCACGATCAGGTCGCCGGGCAGCGCCTCACCCCGGTCGCCGGCCTGGATGACGCGGCCCGTGCCCTGGGCGCCGATGGCCTCGAGGAGCGCCGACCAACTGCCCAGGTCGCTCCAGCCCACGCTCATCGCCGCCATCACGACGTGGTGGTCACGGGCCGCGCCCTCCATCACGGCGTAGTCGATGGAGATGGGCTTGAGGCGGTCATACGCCGCGTCCAGCGCCGAGTGGCCCACGACCGGCCCGAAGACGGTGACGAGCCCGGTGTAGCGCTGCAACGCATCGCGGATCGCCCGCCGACGCCACGCGAAGATCCCGGCGTTCCAGGCCACGCCGGGCAGCTCGAGGAGCTCCAGCGCGCGGGTGGGATTGGGTTTCTCCTCGAAGCCCAGGAGCGGATAGGCTGCCAGCCCGTCCAGCTCTTCGCCTCGGGCGAGGTCCGGGAGGAGGTAGCCGTAGTCCGTCGAGGGGCGGTCCACCTGGATGCCCAGGGTGACCAGGGGGTGGGTGATCCCGAAAGCCCCGGCTGCCAGCGTGGCCGCCGATCCGAGCACGCTCCGGAAGACCCATTCGCGCTCGATGGCGTGGTCGGCCGGCAGGACCACCATCACCTCGTCGAGCGGGCGATTGATGGTCACGGCCGCCAGGGCGATGGCCGCGGCGGTGTTCCGCCCGATTGGCTCCGCGATGATCTCGATCCCCGGCAGCTGGGCGGCGACGATCGCCTTGTAGCGACGGTCCGTCACCACGTAGATGTCGGACCGGGCCAGGTCCAGCTCGGGGTGGCCAACCAGTCGGTCCACCGTCATCTGGAGCAGCGTCCGGTCGCCCAGGAGCGGCAGGAACGGCTTGGGCATCTCGGGGCGGCTGAGCGGCCACAGGCGTGTGCCGCCGCCGCCGGCCATGATCACGGCATACATCGGCGCCATTCTACGTTCCGCCCGGCGGATGGGGCGCGCGGCCTGTGGCGGCGGGGGCTGCAGGCCGGCGCTCGAAGCGGGGACGTCGCCGTCAGGCGGGTGAGACCACCGCTGGCAGGCCTGCGTCGGCCGCCAGGATCGCCGCCTTGTCGGTGCGCTCCCAGGGCAGGTCCAGGTCAGGCCGGCCGAAGTGGCCGTAGGCCGCGGTCTGGCGGTAGATTGGCCGGCGCAGGTCGAGGGCGTTGATGATCGCCGCCGGGCGCAGGTCAAAGTGGCGCTCGATCAGCGCCTGGATCTTCTCGTCCGGGATCTTCCCCGTGCCGAACGACTCGACTGAGAGGGAGAGCGGCCGGGCGATCCCGATGCCGTAGGCCACCTCGATCTCGAACCGATCGGCGAGGCCGGCCGCGACCACGTTCTTGGCCACCCAGCGGGCGGCGTACGCGGCAGAGCGGTCCACCTTCGTCGGATCCTTGCCGGAGAAGCAGCCACCGCCGTGGCGGGCCATCCCGCCGTACGAGTCCACGATGATCTTCCGGCCGGTGAGGCCCGCATCGCCCATGGGGCCGCCGGTGACGAACCGGCCCGTGGGGTTGACGAACATCTCCGGGTCGGTCGGGCGGAGGTCGCGCGGGATGGTGGGCAGGATCACGGCCTCCGTCAGGTCACCCTGGAGGTGCTCCAGGGTGACATCCGGATCGTGCTGCGCGGAGAGGACCACAGTCCGGACCCGCTTGGGCACGCCGCGCTCGTACTCCACGGTGATCTGCGTCTTGCCATCCGGCCGCAGGTACGGGAGCTGGCCGGACTTGCGCGCCTCCGCCAGGCGACGGGCCATCCGGTGGGCCAGCGCGATGGGCAGCGGCATCAACTCAGGCGTCTCGTTGCACGCGAAGCCGAACATCATTCCCTGGTCGCCGGCACCGATGTCGTTGCCCTGGTCCACGCCCTGCGCGATGTCGCGCGACTGCTCCTTGATGGTGACCAGGGTGCCACACGTCTCGTAGTCAAACCCGTAGTCCGACCGTGTGTAGCCGATCTCCTTGACCGTGTCGCGGACCACCTTCTGGAAGTCCACGTAGGTGCTGGTGGTGATCTCGCCCAGGACCAGCACCAGGCCGGTGGTGGTCGCGGTCTCACAGGCCACCCTGGCCTGTGGGTCATCGACCAGGATCCGGTCCAGGATCGCGTCGCTGATCTGATCACACATCTTGTCGGGATGGCCTTCAGTCACCGACTCAGAGGTGAACAGGTACTGGTCAGCGTCGACGATGCTCATCGAACTCCTCGGTTGCAGGCCCGGCCGACGCGGCCTACTCGGACGCATCCCGGCATTGGCGCACCCGCGCCCGCGAGCTGCCGGTTGCAGGCCGCCACGTCAGTGCCGGCTCATGGTAATGCGATCCAGCATCGCGCGGCAGCCGTGGAGCGGCAGGCACGCCGGGCACCCTCACGATGCGCACTCGGTGGCGTCCCGACACCGCCCCCTGCCCTGGCCCCGCCCGACGGCACGAAGTAGCCGGTCACGTCGAAGATCAGCTCGACGGTCTTGCCGGGGGCTGCCCCGAAGACGGCGGACAGGGTGCCGCCGGCACCGAGCGCCACGGTGACCCCGTTGGCCCGGTCATCACCCACGGGGAAGTTGATGGTGCTGCTGGTGGCCGACGTGGTTTCGACCGGACCCAGGAACACCCAGCCGCCGGCGGTCTGTGC
>CANJLL010000007.1 GCA_947475545.1 Chloroflexota bacterium
GTAACCGTGAGGATGCCGGTGACGGCGGTGGCAGTGGATGGGACCCCGCCCCGGCCGGTCACCAGGAAGGTGCGTGGGGTCATGGCGCTGACGGGACCGCTGAGCCCGTTGGCCGAGCGGGTGTCGAGCAGGCGGGTGGGGCTGAGGGCGACATAGGTCGCGCCGGTCAGGTTGGGCACGAAGTAGCCGGTCACGTCGAAGATGAGCTCGACGGTGTTGCCGGGGGCTGCCCCGAAGACGGCGGACAGGGTGCCGGTTCCGCTCAAGGCCACGGTGACCCCGTTGGCCCGGTCATCACCCACGGGGAAGTTGATGGTGCTGCTGGTGGCTGCTGCGGTTTCGACCGGACCCAGGAACACCCAGCCACCGGCGGTCTGCGCCGTGACGGTGAGGATGCCGGTGACGGCGGTGGCACCCGCTGGGACCCCGCCCCGGCCCGTGACCTGGAAGGTGCGCGGGGTCATGGCGCTGAAGGGACCCGACAGCCCATTGGCGGAGCGGGTATCCAGCAGGCGGGTGGGGGTCAGCGGCACGTACGTGGCGCCGGGTGTCGGCGTTGGGGTCGGGGTTGGCGTCGGGGTCGGGACCGGGGTCGGAACCGGGGTCGGCGTGGGCGTTGGGGTCGGGACCGGGGTTGGCGTTGGGGTCGGGGTTGGCGTCGGGGTCGGGACCGGGGTCGGCGTGGGCGTTGGGGTCGGGACCGGGGTGGGCGTTGGCGTCGGCACCGGAGTCGGGGTGGGCGTCGGCACCGGAGTCGGGGTGGGCGTCGCCGTGGGCGTGGGCGTCGGCGTCGGAACCGGGGTCGGCGTGGGCGTCGCGCCCGGGGTGGGTGTGGGCGTGGGGCTTGGGACCGGCGTGGGCGTGGGGCTGGGCCGGGCACAGGACGGGAAGCTGAACGACCCGATCCGAGTGTGCCAGTTTCCGCCGCTGGCGTTGTCGGCGCCGTCGTAGTACTCGGTCGTGTACCAGAACGTGCAGTCGTCGACCGGGTCCACGCTCATGGCGCTGTAATCGCCCCACCGGGTGCAAGCGGCGCCGCCACACGTGTTGGACTGGCTGCCCGTCCCGTCGATGAGCGTCTGCTCGGTGAGCGTGAGGCTGTTCAGCAGATCGCCCACCAACCGCCCGGCGTACCGGATCGACGGCCGCATCGCGCTGCTGGAGACGGAGTAGCCCACCGCCATGTCGCCCGCCGCGTCCACGGCCAGGCTGGGCGCGAAGCGATGATTGGAGTCAGGGTTGTACGTCCCCTGCTGGACCGGGCCGCTGGTCTGAACCGTCCCGCCGGTCACGTTGAGCTGGTACCAGCGGATGCTGGCGGTCCCGCTCCCGTTCCCCACCGTATGGCTGATCCAGAGGGACTCGGTCCCGCCGATGTTCCTGTACTGCGCCTGCATCATGAGCCGGTACGACAGCGTGTCGATTGCGTTGCCGCTGAGCTGGGGCACCTGGGCCGGGCCCACGGCGAACGAGGTGACCGGCACGTCCGTGGGCCCGCTCAGCGTGGAGTTGGCCAGCGTGGTCCAGTCCGGCTGCAGCTTCCAGACCCTGGCGGCATAGGTGCCCCAGATGGAGACGAACATGCCGGGCCGGGCCGCCGGCGGCGCCATGCCGCGGAGGTTGGCCGGCAGGAGCGAGAATGCCTGCACGCCACCGGGCGAGCCCACGTCGAAGCTGACCGAGCGGAGGGGCAGCCCGTTCTCCATGTCCGACCGGTTGAGGGCCCAGACCCGAGCCGTCACGAAGGTCTGGGGGACCGTCGAGTTGAAGACGTTGGCGGACATGTAGATGGCGTCGGTCCAGACCCCGATCTTGGGATAGTCGGGGATGTGCGCGCCGGAGTCCGCCTGCACGGCATAGAAGTACCAGCCGCCGTTCACGGGGTCACCGGTCTTGGAGACCGCGAAGCATTCATAGAACGGGCCGGTCGTGATGTTGCTCCAGGCGAAGTCACTGATGATCCAGCGATCGCCCATCGGGTCGTAGACCACCACGGGATCCCCCTGGTTCGCGGCATCGCACGCCGTCCCGGTCCCGTCGAAGAGCGTGTTGAACGAGACCATCGACAGCTGCACCCCGGCCTTGGTGTAGATGCCGATCTTGGTGTTGACCGTCTGGATGTAGTGGTTGGGACCCACATCGCCGTTGGTATCCGGCGGCCATCCGCCGCCGTTCGGGGCGGGTCCCTCCTTCTTCATCCCGTCGAACGACACGTTGGGCGCCGGCGCCGGGGCATCCAGGGCTGCCTGGACTTGCGACTGGAGGGCGGTGTCGGGGCCCGAGGGCGGCAAGTCGAAGCCGGGGACGTTCTCCTCGCCCGCCAGCTCGGCGCCATCGCCCTCGCCGGTGGGCTTGTCGCCTCCGGCCGTGGCCGACCCCTGGGCGTCGGCATCCGCCTCCTCATCCGCGAGGTCAGCGACGCTGCCATCAAACCGGGCGGCCGTCACGAGCGCGCCGACGTTGGGGCGGAGACCGCTCAACGGGCTGCTGGGCGCCTTGATCGCCATGCCGCCGACGACGGTGAGGACCATGGCGATCACGATGGCCAGACCGACCGCGACGCGAGGCCTGGACCTGCCCATCAACACCAACACTCCCCTGCCACGACGGTTCGCGCCATCTTATCGCCGGTCCTGCGCGCGAGCGCGGGACCAGCCCGGCTCCGACCACCGGTGCTTCGCCGCCGAGGCGCTACCCTGCCGGGGATGGAGGCCCTGGTCGCACTTGCGGCGTTCTCGATCGTCAGCGCCGTGACGCCGGGGCCCAACAACATCCTGCTCTGGGCATCGGGTGCCACCTTCGGGTTCCGGGCCACCATCCGCCACATGCTCGGCTCGGCGGTGGGGATCGGCGGGATGGCGCTGGTCCTTGCCGCGGGCCTGGGTGCGCCTTCACCCTGGTCCCGGAGCTGGAGCTGGGCATGAAGGTTGCCGCCTCGGCCTACCTGTTGTTCCTCGCCTACCAGATCGCGGGGGCGCATGCGCTTCGGCGCGGCCAGCTGGGACGGCCGCTGGGCATTCGCCAGGCGGCCACCTTCCAGGTGATCAACCCCAAGGCCTGGATCTTCGCCCTCGGCGCGATCACGACGTTCCGTCCGCCCGGCTTGCCCCCCCGTCACCGGAAGCCTGCTGGTGGTGCTGGTCATGGTCCTGGTCATCGTGACGGCGGCCGCCCTCTGGGCGGGGGCGGACGAGGCGCTGAGCCGGCTGCTCACGGAGGACCGGCGCGGTCGGCTGGCGGGCGTGGCGCTGGCGCTGATCGTCGCCGCAACGGTGGTCTACGTCTGGATCTGACCCCGACACCTGCGTCGGGCGCTGATCCGCGCGCTGATCCGGGCTACGGTGCCCAGGCCTGCATCTCGGTCGTCCCGGCCGAGCCGGGGGCCCCGAGACAGGGCGGCACGCCACCATCCGTGGGCGAGAACGGCGTGGCCACGAAGCGACCGCCCGATGCCAGGACGAAGGCCAGGCTGACGGGCGCCGTTGCGGCCGGGCCGCAGTAGTTGCTGGCCCTGACCAGCGACTTGAGCACTCCACCCGCGGCCACGAGGAGTGGCGCGGGAGGCGGAGCCGCGGTCGCGGCCGGTGAGGGGGATGCGGCAGGGGCGCCGCCGATCAGCACGGATCCCTTGCCATCCACCAGCTGCGGGCGCGCCATGGCGGGGAGCAGGCAGACAAGTGCCCCGGTGTTGGTGACCTCCACGTGGGCGATGCGGCTCCCGGCTGCCCCCTCCCAGAGCGTGATCCGGGCGGCCAGCCTGGCGGGATCGCACGGCCCGGTTGTGGGGGCCACGCTGGCCGCGGGCGCGATGCTGGGCGCCGCGGACGCGCTCGGGGACGGCGAAGCGCTGGTGGTGGCAACGGCGGTCGCCGAGGGCACGGGGCTGCCGGCCGAGCTGCACGCGGCCAGGACCAGGGCGAGCCCGAGGCCGGCGAACGGCAGCGCGGGACGGAGTCTCCTCGACATGACGGGCTCCTTCATCACGGGACGTACGGCACGAAGTAGCCCGTCACGTCGAACAAGAGGTAGACGGTGGCTCCGGCCGGGGCGCCATACGTCGCGGACAACGTGCCACCGGCACCCAGCGAGACGCTGACCCCATTGGCACGGTCGTCGCCGACCGGGAAGTTGATCGTGGAGCTGGTGGCGGCCGTGGTGGGCGATGGGCCGAGCACGGCCCAGCCCGACGATGTCTGGCCGGTGACGGTGAGGATTCCCGTCACGGCGACCGCCGTTGCGGGCACGCCGGCCAGGCCCGTCTCCTGGAATGTGCGCGGGGCGAAGGCGCCAAACGGACCGGCCAGCCCGATCCCGAGGCGCGTGTCGAGGACCCTGGCCTGGCTCAGGGGAACGTACATCGCCCCGCTGGTTCCGGGCACGAAGTAGCCCGTGACATCGAACACCATCTCGACCCGGTTGCCGGCGGGCGCGCCGTATGTGGCGGCCAGCGTCCCGCCGGCGCCCAGGGCCACCGTCACGCCGTTGGCCCGGTCGTCGCCGACCGGGAAGTTGATGGTGCTGCTGGCCGCGGCCGTCGTCTCCACCGGGCCCAGGACGGCCCAGCCGCCCGAGGTCTGACCGGTGACGGTCAACACGCCCGTGACGGCAGTCGCGGTGCCCGGGACGCCGCCGCGCCCGGTCACCTGGAAGGTGCGCGGCGCGCCCGCCTGGAAGGCGCCCGACAGCCCGTTGGCCGCGCGCGTGTCAAGGAGGCGGACCTGACTCAGGGGGAGGTACGTGGCGCCGGTGGTGTCGGGCAGGAAGTAGCCGGTGACGTCGAACAGCAGGTCCGCACCCGCGCCAGGCGGCCCACCGTAGGTGGCCGAGAGCGTCCCGCCGGCGCCCAGTGCGACCGTCACCCCGTTGGCGCGGTCGTCGCCGACCGGGAAGTTGATCGTCGAGCTGTTGGTCGCGGTGGTCGCGACGGGACCAAGCACGACCCAGCCACCGGCGGTCTGGCCCGTGACGGCCAGGATGCCCGTGACCGCGACGGCGTTGGCCGGCACGCCACCACGACCCGTGACCTGGAACGTGCGCGGCACGCCCGCATTGAACGGACCCGACAGCCCGTTGCCCACCCGCGTGTCGAGCAGCCGTGCGGGGCTCACGGGGACGAAGGTCGAGGAGATCGGCGGCCACGGCGTGGTGATGGGCGTTGGCGCCGAGGCGGCGCCGGAACCGGCGACGTTGGTGGCCTTGACGGTGAACGTGTACGGGGTCCCGTTCGTGAGGCCCAGGACCGTGCAGCCCAGCGTCCCCGCGGTGGTGCAGGTCTTGCCGCCGGGCGACGAGGTGACCGTGTAGCCGGTGACCGGGCTGCCGCCGTTCCAGGCCGGGGCGATCCAGGAGAGGGCCGCGAAGGCGTCGCCTGGCACCGCCGCGGCGGCGGTTGGGACGTCCGGGACCGTCCGTGGCGTGACCGAGACGGTCGCGACGGAACCCGCACCGGTGCCGGCGATGTTGGTGGCGGTCAGGGCGAAGGTGTACGGGGTCCCGTTGCTGAGCCCGCTGACCGTGCAGCTGAGCGTGCCGGCGGTGGTGCAGGTCTTGCCGGCGGGCGTCGATGTGACGGCGTACCCGGTGATGGCGGCGCCGCCGTTCCAGGCCGGGGCGCTCCAGCTCACGAGGGCCGTGCCGTTGCCGGGCGTCGCGGCCGCGCCCGTCGGGGCATCGGGGACCGTCCGCGGCGTGACGGCCGCGGAGGCCACGGACGGCTGGCCCACGCCCGAGGCGTTCGCGGCCGTGACCGAGAACGTGTAGGGACTGCCGTTGCTCAGGCCGGTGACGGTGCACGTCGTCGTACCTGCGGTGGTGCACGTCGCGCCACCCGGCGAGGCGGTGACCGTGTAGCCGGCCAGGGCGCCGCCGCTGCTGGTCACCGGCGCGGTCCACGAGACGGCCACCTGCCTGTCCGCGGGGACGCCCGCGGCGGCCGTCGGAACCCCGGGCCCGAACAGGACCGGCGTCATGTCGGCGCCGTTGTAGCGATCCAGGTCCACGCAGCCGGCGATGCCGGGCACGGTGCCGCAGTTGGTGTACTGCCAGAAGGTCCAGCCACGGCCGCCCCAGTTGGCCGCCGGCACGGTGGGATTTGCGACGCCCCAGTGGGCGATCCAGAGGGTGGAGTAGCCCAGATCGGCGAACATGGTGGTGTTGCCCATGTTGGTGGACCAGAAGCTGGGGCTCACGTAGATCATCGCCTTCGCCCCGGTCTTGGCCTCGATCTCGGTCAGGAAGGCCAGGACCCACGCCTGGAGGTCCGGAACGGAGAGGCCGTTGGTGACCTCCAGGTCCAGCGCCGGGATGATGTCGCCGGCGATGGGCCCGGTGTTCTTGAGGAACCAGTCGGCCTGGATGATCGCCTCGCTGGCCGGGTTGCCCGGCTGGGCGAAGTGGTAGGCGCCGATCCGGACGCCGGCCGCCCGCGCGTTCGTGTGGTTGCCGGCGTAGTACGGGTCCTTGTAGGTCTCCCCCTCGCTGGCCTTGGCGATGGCGAAGGACTTGCCGGCGAGCGCGACGGAGGCCCAGTCGATGGTCCCCTGCCAGTTGCTGATGTCGATGCCCTCGGCGGGCGTCACGACCTGGGGCGCTGGGGCGGCCGGCGATGCTGGGGCGGCCGGCGATGCGGGGACGAATGTGGACGCCGTGACGATGGAGCCGGCCCCCAGCAGCCCGAAGGCAACGGCGAGGACCAGCGCGGCGGCAGGATGCGCTCGCGACATGGGTGACCTTGTTCAACGACGGGGCGGCGAGGCCGCGGGAAGGGCTGGTGGGTTGACCGCAACGGCGGCACGTGCAGACGAGTATGCCCGGAGATCCGACATCAGGGAATCCGGACGAACGTACGGGCCCATCGTGACCCGGTGGGGCCAGTGCGAAGCAGGACCGATTGGTGCGGTCCAGGGTGGTCGCCGGGCGATCGGCGCCCCTGTCAGGTCGAGCGGCGGGTTGAGGCGAGGGCGAAGCATTGCGCACCGGGCGCATCGACGAGCCTGCCGGCCCGACGGCCTGCCCCGCGCTAGCGGGGCCGGGCCTGCGCCGCCGCGATGGCCGGCTGGATGAGCTCGGCCAGCGGCGTGCCACCCTCCTGGGCGGTCTCGTACCGGACCCGCGTGATGGGTTTGTTCAGCGTGAGGAGGCGCGTGAGATCGATCGGCGTCGCGGCCAGGACGAGGTCCGCCTCAACGGCGTTGAGCGTCGCCTCCAGCTCGCGGACCTGCACCGCGCCGTAGCCCATCGCAGGGACCAGCGGCTCCAGCGCCGGGTAGCGGTCCAGGACCTCCCGGATGGACCCCACCGCGGCCGGCCGGGGGTCCACGAGCTCCGCCGCGCCGAAGCGCCGCGCGGCCACCACGCCCGCCCCGAAGGTCATCCCGCCGTGGGTCAGCGTGGGACCGTCCTCCACGACCACCACCCGCCGGCCCGCGATGGCCGGGCCCGCGAGGGTGAGCTCCGAGCGCGCCGTCAGCACGGCGGCGCGGGGGTTGAGCGCGGCGATCGCCGCCCGGACCGCGTCCACCGCCGCGGGCGCGGCAGAATCCACCTTGTTGATGAGCACCACGTCGGCCATCCGGACATTGGCTTCGCCGGGGTGGTAGCGCGACTCGTCACCGGCCCGCAGCGGATCCGCCACGACGATGTGCAGGTCTGGCCGATAGAACGGGAAGTCGTTGTTCCCGCCATCCCAGAGGATGACGTCGGCCTCGGCCTCGGCCTGCCGCAGGATCGCCGCGTAGTCAACGCCGGCATAGACGACCCGGCCGGCCTCCAGGTGCGGCTCGTACTCCTCGCGCTCCTCGATGGTCGTCTCGTACCGGTCGAGATCCGCCAGCGTGGCGTAGCGTTGCACCGCCTGGGCGGCCAGGTCCCCGTACGGCATGGGGTGCCGAACCACCACCGGCGTCACCCCGCGGGCGGCAAGCAGGGCGGCCAGGTGGCGCGTGGTCTGGCTCTTCCCGGCGCCGGTCCGGGTGGCCCCCACCGCGATGACGGGGCGGCAGCTGACCAGCATGGTCCGGGCCGGGCCGAGCAGCGTGAAGTCCGCGCCGGCTGCCAGGGCGCGGGACGCGGCATGCATGACGGCCTCGTGGCTCACGTCGCTGTACGCGAAGACGACCGAGTCCGCGCGCCCGGCGCCGATGACTGCCTCCAGCTCCGCCTCCGCGACGATCGGGATGCCGCGCGGATAGAGCGGGCCGGCCAGCTGGGGCGGGTAGTGACGGCCGGCGATCCCCGGGATCTGCGTGGCCGTGAAGGCCACGACCTCCCACGCCGGATCGTCGCGGTAGACCACGTTGAAGTCGTGGAAGTCCCGTCCAGCAGCGCCCATGATCACCACCCGGCGGCGTTCCATGGCGGGCCTCCAGCCTGGCCGTCCGCGGGATGGCGTCGACCGCGGCTCGGTCCCTGCCCCAAGACTACTCCCGGCCCGCGACGCCCTCGCCGTTCAGAGCGGGCGCCAGCCGCCCCTGGGCAGCGCCCGTGTAGGCGCGGCGCCGACGCGACCCGTGTACGCGAAGTACCCCGTCACGTCGAAGGTGACGCGCGTGACCACACCCGGACCCGTGCCGAAGCAGGCGACCGAGAGGATCCCGCCGGGGCCAAGCGGCACCGTCACCGCATGCGCCCGGGTCGCCCCGGCCGGGAAGCCCAGGAGCGTCACGGGCGCGTCGTCACGAAGGACCGTCGCCACGCTGAGCCAGCCCGCGTGGGTCGGCGCCATGACGGTCAGGATGCCGGTGATGGCGACCGCGTCAGCCGGGACGTTGGTCGCCCCGACGCCCGGGGCCCGGTCCGTCACCTGGACCGACCCGACGTCCGACCGGGAATCGAGCACGCGGTCGGGGCTGATCGGGACGTACGGGGCCATGACAGGGTTCGCGACGAAGTACCCGGTCACGTCGAAGGTCACCTGCGTCATCGCGATGGTCGGCGCGCCCTGGTAGGTGACGGAGAGCGTGCCGCCGGGGCTGAGCGGCACCGTGACCGCGGCGGAGCGATCGGCACCGTCCGCGAAATCGAGGGTGTGCGTCGCCGGGTCGCTGTCGGGGAGCGTGGTCAGGCTCAGGTAGCCGGGCGCATCGGGCTTGAGCACCGCCAGGACGCCGGTCACCGCGATCGCGCCCGCCGGGACGTTGGTCGCCGGGTTCCCGGCGTCCCTGTTGGTCACCTGGAAGGTCCTGAGGCCGACGGCCGGGACGCCCCCGCTGAGGCCCGTGCCCGTGCGCGTGTCGACGAGCCGAGCCGGCGTGATCGCGACGTACCGCGACCGGCCGACGTCCGGTCCCGGCGTGATCGACCAGGACGGCTCGGAGGGCGGCCCGGTCCCGACCGCGTTCGTGGCCGTCACCGTGAAGGCGTAGGGGACGCCATTGACCAGGTCCCGGGCAACACACGATTGCTCGCCCGCCGTGGCGCACACCGGCCCGCCGGGCGAGGCACTGACGGTGTAGCCGGTGATCGGGCTGCCGCCCGTGGCCGGCGCGCCCCAGCGCAGGGCGGCAGCATGGTCCTGGGGCGCCACGAGCAACCCGGACGGCGGCCAGGGCACGCCCGGTGGCATGGTCGCCACCAGGGCGGCCACGGCGTCGCGGAGCGCCGGGAGCCGGGCGTAGAAGACGGTGCCGGGGCAAAGCGTCTGGCCGACATGCCGGTGGCCGGCGACGTTCGCAAAGGTCCCGGAGGTGCCATCGATCGGGTTGACGTACCGGCCGCTGCCCCGTGGATCGATGCCGTGCGTTTGGACGATCCAGGCGATCAGCCGGGCCAGCGCGCCTCGCGCGGCCGGCGTGGCGTCGCGGTCCGTCAGCGTGCCGATGAGCGCGATGCCGACGGTCCCCGCGTTGTAGTCCGCGGCATGGGCGCCGACAACGCCATTGCCCGAGACATCCTGCCCGGTGGGGACCTGGCCCGCGGCCCAGGCGCGTGCACGGCGGCCCTCGTAGATCCGGCCCGCCTCGTCCACCAGGAAGTTGTAGCCGATGTCGCCCCAGTGGCGCGTCACGGCGTCCTCGTGGTAGATGGCACGGACCGTCGCGGCGGGGCTGGAATCGCCGTTCCTGCTCGCGGTGTGATGAATGACGATCTTCTGGATCGGCGCGAAGTCCACCGAGAACAGCTCCTGGCCGTTGGCGTCGAAGCGGTATCGCTCGTCGGCGCCCCATTCGGCTCGCGTGATGATCGCCGGCTGGTCTCCGGCAGCCTCCACGGCCGGGCCGGCCAGGATCAGATCCCGGCTCGGGTCGCGCGTGTCGAGATCGACGACCGTGAGGTCTGCCAGGGGCCGGTCGGCGGTGACCCGGACGTACCGGGCCCCATCCGCCGCGATCAGGTTGCCGTAGGTCTCGGCGCCTTCGGCGTCCGACCCCCCGTCGTCACGTCCGACCGGGATCTGCTCCCCGAACGAGGTGCCGTCCCGGCTGAAGGCCACGCTGAGCCGTGCGCCATCCCGGACGGCCAGTGGAGGGCGACGTGCGACGCGGCCACCGGCAGCCGAAACGTCTGCTGGCCATCGATGGAACCGCGGAGCTCCGCCGCGGCCGGTCGAACCGGGCCGTGGGGCCCCAGGTCGACGGCAGGCCAGGCGGACGTCATGACGCCGGCCACCACGAGCGCGGCGATCAGGCGACGGACGCGCGGCACGACCCGGCTCAGGAGCGGCTCCTTCTGGGCACTGGCGACACGGGACGCGCCCGCGCGGCGGAGGAGTTGCGCCGACCGATGCGTTGCCTCCGCGATCGGACGGACCGGCAGGCAGCATACGCCCGGCAGGCGGCGGGCGGCGACCGCCCGACAAGGCGCTTGGGCCGACGGCGATGAACGCCCTAGAGACCCAGCAGGTCCTTCATCTGGGAGGCGATGAAGGCCGTCGCGCGGCGCGGGCTCAACCGGTAGAGCGCGTCCATCATCTTGGCGTCGCGGCCCACCAGGACGCGGAAGCTGTTGCGCTCCATGCCGTCGAGGACGTCGCGAGCCGCCTTGTCCGCCGGGTAGGTGGAGCGCTGCGCCTTGGCCATGGTCGCGGCGTCCATGGCGGGCATCGGGACACCCGAGTTCGTCGTGATGTTGGTGGCGACGGCTCCGGGGAAGACCACGGTCACCCGGACCGACGTGCCCGCCATCTCGGAGTGCAGGCCCTCGGTCAGCAGCTTCACGGCCGCCTTCGAGGCGCCGTACACGGACTGGCCGGGGACCGGCAGGAAGCCACCCATGCTGGAGAAGTTGCAGACGTGTGCCTCGGGCCGCCCGACGAGGGCCGGGAGGAACGACTTGGTCATGTACAGGGTGCCCAGCCAGTTCACGGCAAAGACCCGCTCGATCGCCGCGTACTCGAGGTCCTTCAGGCGCACGAACGGCTGGATGATCCCGGCGCAGTTGATCACGCCGTCGACGGCACCGAAGCGATCGATGACGGCCTGCGGGAGGGCTTCGACCGCGGCCCGATCGGCCACGTTCAGCGTGAACTGCCCGAGGTCGCCCGCCCGGTCGCCGGCCAGGGTCGCCGTCTCGGCCAGGGTCGTGGGGTTGATGTCGGCGGCCGCGACGCGCGCGCCGCGCCGAAGCAGCTCGAGGGCGATCTCGCGCCCCATGCCGCTCCCGGCACCCGTGACGACCACGACCTTGCCCGCGAGCTTCATCGATCTTCTCCAACAGCGTTTGGATGCGACAGCGTGATGCTGTCCGGCGGGCACCGGGATGAGCAAGGGCCGGACGGCCCGGCCCCAACGGCTCGAGCGCGGCCGGCCTGCCGCAACGCGAGGGCCGGACGTGCCTGATCGAGACGGATCGGTCGACCGAGGGCGGCACACGCTCCCCGGTGGAGACGTCTGACCAGCATGCGAGCCCGCGTCCACGCCTTCACCCTGGTCGTCCTTCGGGGGGCGGCCGTGTTCTTCGCCGCGTTCACGGTGATCGGGCTGGCCGGCGAGATCCGTGGCCGGACGCTGGACGTCAGCCTCTGGTGGATCGACCTTCGCGATCTTCCGACCATCCCCCGGCTCGTGCTGTTGGGCGCCTTCGCGGGCCTGGTGGCGACATGGGCGATCCGCCTGGCGCCCGGACGGCCACGCCGCTGGGTCACCGCCGCGCTGGCCTGGGTCGTCGCGGGGCTCGCCATCCGCGACGTCGTCCGCTTCGCCTCGGTCGTGACGGCGGGCGAGATCCGGCCGTTTGTGGCGGTCCCCCTCTCGCTGGTGATCGCCGGGGTCCTGGGCCTTCTCGGGCTCGGCATCGTGCGCCTTCGGCGCGACGACTCGGCGGGCTGGAAGCGCGAAGCGATCGGCGTCGCTGTCGCCGCCGGCGCCTGGGCGGCCGTCTTCCCCCTCGCGCAGATGCTCTTCTTCGGGACCACCGACTACCGTCGACCGGCCGATCTGGCGGTGGTCTTCGGGGCCCGCGTGTACGCGACCGGGCAACCCTCAGCGCTGCTCGCCGACCGTATCCGGACCGGTGTCGAGCTCTACGAGGGGGGCCTGGTGCCCGTCCTCATCATGTCCGGCGGCGACGGGAGCGACGGCTTCAACGAGGCACGCGTCATGCGCGACGTCGCCGTGACCGCCGGGGTCCAGCCTGCGGCGGTGCTCGTGGATCCGGCGGGCAGCTCGACGGAGGCCACGGTCGCCAACGTCGCGGCGCTGCTGGCCACCAGGAGCGCAGGCCCGCCGCGCGTCATCGCCGTCAGCCAGGCGTACCACCTGCCGCGCGTGCAGCTGGCCTTCGCCAACGCCGGCATCGATGTCCTGACCGTCCCCGCCGGTGATCCCGAGCCGATCGGCGAGATGCCGATCCTGATCGCCCGGGAGACCCTGGCGTTCTGGGCCTACTACCTGCGGATCTGCCTGGGCTGACCGCGCTCGGCGCAACCGGTGGGCATCGCGATGCCCACCGATCCGCGTTTCAATGGCGCCGCCGAGGGCGGGACGTCGCCTAGACTGCTGGTGCCAACCGCCGGCTATTGGAGCGGAGCCGCATCGCCCGAGGGGAGGCCCCATGCGCCCGTCCGCGCGTCGCCGCCTGGTGATCCTGACGGAGGGTCAGTTCACCATCCACCACGCCAAGACGGCCCTCGGCGTCATGCGCTACGGGCGCGACGAGGTGGTCGCCCTGCTGGACTCCGCGATCGCGGGCCGCAACGCCCAGGAGATCGCGGGTGCCGATCCGCGCTATGACGTCGTCGCCGTTGCCACGCTCGAGGAGGCGCTCCTGCAGCGTCCCGATTCGCTGCTGATCGGCATCGCGCCCGTGGGCGGCCGGCTCCCCCCGACCTGGCGGCCCATCATCCTGGCCGCGATCGGCGCGGGCCTCGACATCCTGGGCGGCCTGCACACGTTCCTGGGCGACGACCCGGAGTTCGCCGCGGCGGCCCGCACGGCCGGCGTCCGGATCATCGACTACCGGCGGCCGCCCGAGCGGCTGGAGACGTCGGTGGGCCGGCGACACCTGCCCGGCAAGCACGTGATCCTGACGGTCGGCACCGACTGTGCCATCGGCAAGATGTCGGTCGCGCTGGAGCTCCGGCGGGCGGCCGTCGAGGCGGGCCTGTCCGGCGTCTTCGTTCCCACGGGACAGACGGGGATGATGATCGAAGGCTGGGGCGTGGCCGTCGACAGGGTGATCTCGGACTTCGTGCAGGGCACCTGCGAGTTCCTCGTCCAGGAAGCCGAGGCGCTGGGCGACTGGATCTTCGTCGAGGGCCAGGGCTCGCTGGACCACCCGGCCTATTCATGCGTGACGCTGGGCCTCCTGCACGGCACCACGCCGCACGCGATGGTCATGGTCCACAAGCCCGGCATGGCCGAGCACGACTTTGACCACCTGCCGGGCCGCTCGTTCCCGATCGCGCCGCTGCCCGACTTCATCCGGCTCCACGAGCAGGTGGCCGGCCTCGTCGCGCCGTCGCGGGTGGTGGCCGTGGCCGTGAACACCTCGCTCTACCCGGATGAGGCGGACGCCCGGCGCGTCATCGCCGAGGTGGCGGCCCAGACGGGGCTGCCCGCCGACGACCCGTTCCGCTTCGGCGGCACGGCGCTCTTCGCCGGGATCCGGGCCGCGGTGGAACGCCTGGATCCGGACGCATGAGCCTGGAGCTGCGGCCGGAGGTGGTGCGGCTCTCCCTGCGCGACCCGTTCCGGATCGCCCGCCAGCAGGCCGAGGACGACGGCGGGGCGATCAGCACGGTGGTGATCGAGCTCACGACGGACCGGATGCCTGGCATGATGGCGCTGGGCGAGGCCTTCCCCGAGCCGTACTACGGGGAGACCGAGGAGACCATTCTCGCCGTCCTGCCGCGCCTGCTGGCCGCCGTCGCGCCGCTGGAGGACCTGCTGCTGGGCCGCGGCGAGGGCGCACGGGGCGAGGGCTCCCGCGGCGACACGAGCCGCGCCGACGATGACGCGGACCTGGCTGCGGCTCGCGCGGCGCTGATCGCCGCCGCCGAGCGGATGGACGCCGTGCTGGGCCACAACGGCGGCGCGAAGTGCGCCGTCGACACGGCGTTGCACGACCTCGTCGGCCGCCGGTTCGGCCTGTCGGTCCATGCGCTGCTGGGGCTGTCCAGCGAGATCCCGCCGACCGACTTCACCCTCGGCCTCGACGAGCCCGCCGTCGTCGCCGAGCGGGCGGCCAGGGCGGCCCGGTTCCCCGCGCTCAAGATCAAGGTTGGCGGCCCGTCGGACCTGGCGACCCTGCGGGCGGTCCGGGCGCGCTACTCGGGCCCCATCCGGGTGGATGCCAACACCGGCTGGACGCTGGACCAGGGCGTGGCGCTGATCCCGGACCTCATGGCCCTCGGCGTCGAGCTGATCGAGCAGCCGTTTCCCGCCCACCGACTGGCCGACCTGGCGCGGCTGCAGGCAGCTTCCCCACTCCCCATCGTCGCCGACGAGAGTGCCGTCACCATCCGCGACCTCGATGGGCTGGTCGGGGTGGTGGCCGGCGTGAACGTGAAGCTTGCGAAGTGCGGCGGGCCGGGACCGGCCGCACGGATGCTGGCGCGAGCCCGGGAGCTGGGCTTTCGGACCTTCCTCGGCTGCATGGTGGAGACCAGCGTGGGAATCGCGGCCTCGGCGGCGGTCGCCTCCCTCGCCGACTGGGTGGACCTGGACGGCTGCCTGCTACTCGCCGACGAGCCGTTCGACGGGCTGGTCCTCGGCGATGACTGCCGCTGGCGGCTGGGCGAGACCCCTGGGCTGGGGGTTCGCCGGATCGGCTGACCGCACGCGTGGCGACTGCCCTGCCGGGTGCGGCCCGGGGCCTTGGGTCACCCATTCGAGGCGTCCGGAGCCGACCGGTGGACTGCGGATCGATCTCTGGTCATATCGGGTGACAAGCCGCGCGACCTTCGCCGAGCACCCGCTGGGACCGCTCTCCCATTCCCTTCAGGGCCCACGCCGACCATAGTCGTGTTGCACGAGATCGCTGGCGCCATCCGTCATTCATCTTCCTCGGTGCCGCCGGCGGGTCCAACGGACCCCGTGCTCGCCGCCCCGTGCTCGCCGCCCCGTCCTCATCCGGCCACCTATCGGCCCTGCTTGTCACCACCACGTTGGTCGCAGCATGCGCACGTCGCAGATGAGGGGGTCCCGGATGGATGCACCAGTCACCCGGCTGTCGCTGAACGGCAAGGCCGTCCGCTATCGGCACGCCAGGCTCGTCATGTTCCACGGATGGCGCCTCGTGCTGGACGGCGCGATGGTGGAGGACGGCGGCCAGGATTCCGACGGGACCGTCGAGGTGGCGGTGGACGGCAGCCGGTTCGTCGGCACGGTCCGCACCAGCCTCGCCCCGCAGGACGCCGCGACCACCGTGACCCGGGGCCGCGAGGCGGTCATCCGCGGCGTGGGCGACCTCCGACAGGTCCGCTGAGCCACGCGGGCGTCAGCCGAGCTCGAAGGTGGTCACCCCGAAGACCCGGTCCAGGCTGATCTGCGGCGCCGGGCCCGTGTACATCCGCGCGGTGGCGAAGGACTGGGCCATCCCGTGGCCTGTTGCGAGGGCGACGGCCGCGGCGTTGGGCTCCGGGACGTCCAGGATGACCGTCTCGCCGGCGGGGACCCTGGCGCACAGGCTGGCAAACAGGGCGCGCGCGGTCGGGGCGTGGGCGGCGAACAGCGGGCCGATCTTCCAGCCCCGGTGGCAAGGACGAACCACACCGAAGCCGGCGAGCTGGCCGCCGATCAGCAGGGCCCGCGCGTGGGCGTCGGGCTGGTCGATCCAGGCCCGCAGGAACGCGGTCCGGGAGGCCGGGAAGCAGGTCCGGTCGAACGCCGCCAGCTGCCCCGGGTCGACAGCGCGGGCGTCGATGGTCGGGTCGCTCGGGAACGGCCGGCCGGCCGGACCGGCCCCTTCGTATCGGGCGTTGCTGTAGGCCAGGACCCGGCCGATACGCTCGTACGTGGCGATGTTCTCCAGCACCGCATCGCCGCCCTGCACGCAGCCCACCAGCCGTCGCCGGGCCGCCTCGTGGATGGCCAGCCCGTGACCGTGGCCGCGGAACGCCTCGGCGACGATGTAACACCCAAGGAACGCGAAATCGTCGCCGTAGCGGACGCCACTGACGATGGCGATCGGGATGCCGTCCAACTCCCCGACCAGGAAGCCGCCGGGATCCGCGACGGGGAACGTCTCGGCATCGTGCAGCCCCGGGTTCCAGCCCGCGTCGGCCATCCACGGGATCGCCACCCGGGCCATGTCCAGCACCGACATCGTCCGGATGACGTATCGCCCGGCCGCAAGGTCCCGTGCCGCCGGTGACGCGGGGTCCAGCGTCTTGATCATGGTCGGGATGGTACGGCGGCAGCCTGCGGCCGGCGTTCGCCGCGTGGCGTCAGGGGCCGGTGCAGGCCACCCGGAACGCGGTGAGCGCGCCGGCATCCGCGGGAAGCGGGATGGGGACGAGGCACGGGGTGGTCGAAGCCGCGGCCGGCCAGCCGCCGTCCTGGCCATCCACGGCCACCACGGTCGCGCCGTAGGCCCGGGCCAGCGACAGGATGCTCGCCCCATCCTCCGCCGGAAGCGTGACCGCGGGGTGGCCGGCCACCCGCCAGGCCCACGACGGGTGCGAGGCGATCACCACGGCGTCACCCAGGCCGGCTTCGGCCAGGCCCCGGGCCAGGGCGCCGTATCGAACGGGCACGTCGTTGGCCCAGGCGGCGTAGCCGGTGGACCCACTGGCGGTGGTGATCAAGAGCCCCGCCAGCGTGACCACGCCAATGGCGGCTGGGATCGCCCGCACGACGGCGCCCCCCAGCCAGGGACCCGCCGCGATCCGGGTTCGACCCAGCCATGCGGCTCCACGGATCGCCGCGGAGGCGGCCCCGATCGCCAGCAGCGCCATCACCGGCGCCGAGCCGTGCAGGAACGTGCCGAACAGGGTCGCCACCGGGAAGACGAGGGTGTCGGCCGCCAGGATCGCCACCGTCACCGCGATGAGCAGGCGGAGGGGCCGGGCGCGCCAGAGCAGCACGATGCCCGCGATGCCCACCAGCGACCAGGGCAGCGCCGGGAACAGGAGGACCTCCACCAGGTTGTGCCAGACCGCCGTGACGCGCTGGTCCAGCAGCTGGCCGGGGCCCAGCGCGAGGTACTCCCCCAGCGTGGGCCGGGGGGCGGCCCAGCCGAAGATGTCGAGCGGGCTGGCGGACAGCGCGTTGGCCGCCGCTCCCGACGGCATGGGCGACCCGAAGACCAGCCACTGGCGCACGGCCCACGGGGCATAGGTGGCGGCCGCGACCAGGACGAGGAGGGCCGAGCGAGCCAGGGCGCGGACCCGTCCCCCTGGGGCGGGCGCCCGCGTTCGTGACTCCGGGGGCGCATCGCCCGCCCGCGCCACGATCAGGGCCGCCGCCGCCAGCACGAAGATCGCCTCGTTCCGGACCCAGAGGCCGGCCCCCAGCACCAGCCCGGCGAGCAGGAGGTCCCGCCCACGCCCGCGCTCCACCGCCCGCTCCACCGCCAGCACGCCGGCCAGCGTCGTGACCCCGAAGAGCGCCTGCGAATCCGAGCTGATGGAGCCAGTCACCAGCGGCAGGGAGACGGCGACGAGCCCGGCCGCCACCAGCGACAGCCGGTCGGCGACGCGCGGAGCCTCCCCCATCGCCGGCGCCGCCCGCCGCCCCAGGGAGGCGACCAGCGGCACGAGCGCCGCACCCGCCAGCGCGCCGGCCAGCCGCGAGGCCGTGTCGCCTCCAAGCCACGGCACGAATGGCGCGGCGACCAGCGACGCCCCCGGCAGCCACACGTCGAAGGCCGGGCGCGGCAGCGCGAGCCCGTTGGAGACCGCGGGCACCAGGTAGCTCCAGGCGTACGGGACCGTCAGCCCATGGCCGCGCGCCAGCTCCTCGGCGGCGGTCGCGTAGTAGGCCGCGTATTCCGGGACCATGGCGTGCTGCGCGAGCCCCGCGGCGAGGCGCAGGGTGAAGGCCAGCAACGTCAGCCCGGCCACCAACGCCCCGTACCGCGCCAGGGGCGCGGGAGTGGCGTCGGTCCCCGGATCGGGGGCCGTCACGGCCGCGCGCGCGACGGGAGCGCGGACCGGGCGTGGCCCCTCACGCGGCCGTCAACGCGGCGTCACCGTTCGATCCGGATCCGCCTTCCAGGCGACGTACGAGTAGGCGAACAGGCCCACGATGACCGCCGCCATCCCGCCCAGCATGATCGCCAGCATCACCTCACCACCCAGGCGGGCCAGCGCCGCGACCAGGAGCGCCAGGCCCAGCACGACGAAGAGCCGGCCGCCCAGCCGGTGCGTGGCGGTCCACGATCGCTCGCTGGTCAGCGTCCAGGGCGTCCGGATCCCCATCAGGTAGTTGCTCCGCGTCCTGGGCAGCGCGAACCCGATCAGGACCCACATCAGCCCGATGCCGCCGATCACGGCCTGGCCCACGTCCAGCCCGGCCCCCAGCGCCACCGCCACGGAGACCGCGTGGAGCCCGCCCATGAGCGTGATGGCCGCGGCCCAGATCAGGCCATAGGCGGTGCGCGACTGCTCCAGGTTGGCGCGCCGCGGCTCGAGCGACGGGATCGCGGCGAACACGCCCGAGATCAGGAGCGCCAGGCCGGGGACCAGCAGCAGCCCCAGCTCCTTTGGGGCAAAGCCGTTCGCCTTGCCGTCCATGCCCCAGTGGATGGGGATGTCGCCCCCGGCCGGGAGCCGGACCCAGGCCCAGGCGGAGACCACGAGCATGGCCGCGACCACGGCGACGCTGTAGAGCAGGAACGGACGACGGCTCATCGGAGACCCCCGATCGTCAGCGGACAGGCCGGGGCGGCGCCGATTGGCCCGCCCGGGTCCCCATCACGGCCGCATCGTAGGCCTCGGGCCGCGCCGCTGCCAAGGGTCCCTCGGCCTCTCCGCGCCCTACCAGGACGTGGGCTGGGGCCGTCCCTCCTCGTAGCCGGCGGCGCTCTGGATCCCCACGATGGCGCGCTCGTGGAACTCCGGGATGGTGGCCGCGCCGGCGTAGGTGCACGACGACTGCACCCCGGCGACCACCTGGTCCAGGATGTCCTCCACCCCCGGCCGCTCGGCGTCCAGGTACATCCGGGAGGTGCTGATCCCCTCCTCGAAGAGCTCCTTGCGCGCGCGCTCGAACGGCGTCTCGGTGCGCGTCCGGTTGCGCACCGCCCGGTTGGACGCCATGCCAAAGCTCTCCTTGTAGAGGCGTCCATCCCGGTCGCGCTGCGTATCCGCGGCGCTCTCGTAGGTGCCGGCCAGCCAGGAGCCGAACATGACCGACGCGGCACCCGCGGCCAGCGCGAGCGCGACGTCGCGCGGGTAGCGCACGCCGCCGTCGGCCCAGATGTGCTTGCCGTGCCGGGCAGCCTCGGCCGCGCATTCCATGGCCGCGGAGAACTGGGGCCGCCCGACGCCGGTCATCATCCGGGTCGTGCACATCGCGCCGGGGCCGATGCCCACCTTGACGATGTCGGCGCCGGCGGCGATCAGGTCCCGCGCCCCGTCCGGCGTGGCCACGTTGCCGGCGACCACCGGCAGGGAGCCCACGGCGGCCCTGACGGATTCGATCGCGCGCAGCATCCTGACCTGGTGTCCGTGGGCGGTGTCCACGACGATGACATCGGCTCCCATCTCGACGAGCGCGGCGGCGCGCGCCGCCGGGTTCCCGTTGATCCCGACCGCGACCGCGCTCATCAGCTCGCCGCGGGCGTTGAGCGCCGGGCGGTAGATCGTGGAGCGGAGTGCGCCTCGCCGGGTGACCACGCCCATCAGCCGCCCGTCACCGTCGATCACCGGCGCCGCGCTGACCCGGTGCTCGTTCAACAGCTCGAAGATCTCCTTCAGGCCGGCCGTGGAGTCCACGAGGATCAGGTCGCGCTTCATCACGTTCTGGAGCTGCGTGAACCGGTCGAACCCGGCGGCGTCGCGCTCCGCGAAGATGCCGATCGGCCGCTGGTCCTCGTCCACGACCACCAGCACGCCGTGCGCCCGCTTGTGGATCAGGTTGAGCGCCGCGCCCACGGTCTCCGTGGGGCCCAGGGTGATGGCCGTCTCGTAGACCGGGTGGCGGGTCTTCTGGTAGCGCAGGTTGTCGCGGATGACATCGAGGGGGATGTCCTGCGGCAGCACCGTGAGCCCGCCGCGGCGCGCGACGGTCTCGGCCATGCGCCGGCCGGCCACCGCGGTCATGTTGGCCACCACCACGGGGATGGTCGTGCCGAGGCGGTCCGGGGTCGTGAGATCCACGTCGAGCCGCGAGGGGACGGCGGACAGGCTGGGCACCATGAACACGTCGGAGTAGGTCAGGTCATACGGCGGAACGACGTCGTGGATGAAGCGCATGGCTGGGGGCTTGCCTCGTTGTCTCGATATGAGCGCCCACAGGATACGGGCACGCCGCCCAACGGCCCGGGCCCCGCCTGTCAGTCCCCTCGGCCGGTCGGATGACAGGCCACGCAGGTGGTCTGCGTGAAGTTGGTCAACCTCCTGTGGCGCGTCGCCATCGACGAGGCCGAGTGGCACTGGGCACAGGAGTAGCCGGCCCACGTCGACGGGTGGCACGCCGAACACGACCCGGCGGCACGCCCGTGGTTGATCGGGAACCTGTGGGACAGGCCGAACGTTGCCGGCTTCCAGGCCGTGGTCCCGTGACACGAGGCGCAGGTGTTGGCGATGGCCCCTGCGTGGGATGCCGGCTTGGCATGACAGGTGACGCAGGTGCTCGACGCGGCCAGCGTGGCGTGGTCGAAGGTGGCGCCGCTCCAGCCGTTTGCGGTGTGACAGGCGCCACAGTCGCCGGCGAACTTCCCGGCGTGCGGGTCGGCCGCGGCATGGCAGCTGCGGCAGGTCGTGCCAATCCCCGTCCAGCGCTGGGCGACGTGGCAGGCCTCGCACTGCACGCTGACGTGCTTGCCGACGAGGGGGAACCTGGTCCGGCCGTGATCGATGGTGGTGCGCGCCCAGCCGCTGGTGCTGTGGCAGGTCCCGCGCTGGGTCCCCAGCCGCCCCTCGTGGATGTCCTTTGCCGCGTGGCAACCCACGCACTCGGTCGACGTCGCGCGCAGGGACACGCGGGTTGACGATCCGCGATGGCAGGCGATGCAGGCCACCTGCGCGTGCCCTTCAACGAGCGGATAGGTGGCGTGGGCATACGCCTTCCCGTAGGTGTCGACGCCGTCGTGGCAGGCCCGGCAGTCCGTTCCGAAGGCCTCCTGGTGCTGCGTCATGAACGGCGCATCAAGCGACTGGTGGCAGGTTGCGCAGGTGGACGCGGCGTACGACGCCGGCGCGCCGGGGTGGCACTCTCGGCAGCCCACGCTGGCGCCCCGGCCCATCACCGTGTGGACGGCCAGCGAGAACCCCGTCTGCTCGTGGGGGAAAGACGCGCGGCTCGGCGAGGGTGAGCGACGCCGCCAGGCCGCGATGGTCCGTGTGGCAGTCGCGACAATTGGCCGTCGTCGCGAGCAGGCGGGCGTGCAGGCCCGACTCGGATTGGATGTCCTGCCGGACCTGCGCGTGGCAGACCAGGCACCGGTCGCCCATGCGCTCGCTGGACAGCACGGCCGGGTGGCAGGCGTCGCACCGGGCTCCGAGGTCGGCATGGGAGGTCGCGCCCTCAAGCGGGCCGCTGTGCGTGACGCCGCTCAGCTGGCCCGGGCTGAAGATGCCGTTCCCCGTGGCCGCGGCGACGGCCAGCACCGCGAGCGCCACCACGAAGGCGGCCGCGAGCCCGGCGAAGGTCATGCAGCCGAGGGGCTTGCTCATCGGGCCTCCCCCGGCTCAGCGGAGCAACGTGGCATAGAAGACCGCCGCCCCGATGTGCGCGAAGGCCATGACGAACAGCGCCATCCCCAGCGGGACGTGGATCGCGTGCCAGGTCGCCAGCAACCGGCGTGCCCGTCGGAGCGTCGCCAGCTGGCGCTCGAGGTCGTCGAGGCGGCGCGCTGCGACCTGCTCCCGGCTCCGGGCCGCCGCGGGAGCCACTGCCCCATCCGCCGGCGAGGCGTTCAACACGCCGCGTCGCACGGCCTCCAGCTCCACCATGAGGTCCTGTGCCTCGATCAGCACCCCGTCCGCGGTGCGTGGCACGGCCGTGTAGATGTACCTCCCGATGAACCCGCTGACGACGACCACGACCGTCATGAGGGTCAGCCAACCCGCCAGCCCATTGAAGTTCCACGCCGAGTGGACGACGACGAGCCAGGACCCCACGATCCCCGTCCAGATATGGAACTGCAGCCAGGCGCGCATCCTTCCGCGCGGTCGGCGGGTCGCCCGCTTGCGCAGGGAGTACAGGGTCTCGGTCATCAGTATCATCGCGAACCCGACGATCCCCAGGGCGTGGCCCAGGAGGCCGCTCGCCGCCGGAACGGCCACGGCGGCGACATAGCCGGCGTACAGCCCCGTCACGACGACGATCGCGAGCATGGCCAGCCGGAGCTCCTTAGGCAGCCCCAAGGGGCACCGTCCGCTCGATGAGAGCCTGGAGCGCCTTGCGGACCTCGATCGGCCCCTGGCTCAGTCGGTCGCGCACCCAACGGATGTCGACCCGCTCCCGGATCAAATGCTGCAACGGGCGCGAGAGCGCCTGGTCGCCCATGACCACCGCGCCCACCAGTCGATCCGGACCCAGCACGAGGCGCAGGTGGTTGGCCTCCCCGTCCGAGACGACGGCGAAGGCATCCGCGTGCTCTCGCCAGGCGTTGCTGTCGCCGCGACCCAGCGTCACGAGGTCCACATCGCGTGCGCCGGTGCCGCCGGCGCCGATCAGTGTCGTGGTGACTCCGCCGATCCTGGTCACGTTGAATGGCGCCGGGCGGCGATACGGTCGGCCGACGCCGCACATCTGCTCCCCCGCGGCTCGCCCATGGTCCAGCGCGGCGGACCACAGGCTGTCGATCCCGGGCTTGCCCGTCTCGGGATCGAGCACCTCGGCGTCATCGCCGGCGGCGAAGATGTCACGGTCGGTGGTCTGGAACGTGGCATCGGCCCAGATGCCGCGACCGGTCTGCAGGCCCGCAAGGTGCGCGAGCTCCAGGCGAGGCTGGGTGCCGATGGCCACGGCCAGGATGTCGCAGGCAAGCGTGGACCCGTCGCGTGTCTCGACCGCGGCGACCCGGCCCTTCCGCCCGATGACGCCGGCTGCTCCACGCCGCGGTGGATCCGGATCCCTTCCTCGGCGAGCCGCCCCTCGACCAGGGCCGATTCGTGCGGATCCAGGACGCTCCCCCAGTAGCGGCCGCCGCGCATCAGGTAGTGCGTCTCGACGCCATTCGCCGCCAGGCCCTCGGCGACGATCGCGGCCGACACCAGCGCCCGCCGCTTCAGCCTGTCCCGTTGGAGCAAGTCCACGCGAACCGGTACTCCTTCTGGCGATCCCGGGCTTCGGTCGTGCACGTTCGACCTGACTGGAGGCTACGCTCGCACCGGGGGCCGCGGCGCCTCCCGAGCGCGGGCGCGGGCGCCCAGCAACCGATATGGGCCCGTCCACCGATACGGGCCCGTCCCCTGGGCAGCGTCCTTGCTGTAGCCTGACGGCCGGTCACACGACATCGCCCAATCCCCGCTGCAAGGACCTGACCCGTGCCCAACATCCTGCAGAGCCTCCCGGTCGGGGAGCGCGTCGGCATCGCGTTCTCCGGAGGCCTCGACACGAGCGCGGCCCTGCACTGGATGCGCGCGCATGGCTCCATCCCGTTCGCGTACACCGCCCACCTGGGTCAGCCGGACGAGGACGATTACGAGGCGATCCCGCGCAAGGCCGTCGCCTACGGGGCCGAGAAGGCCCGCCTGATCGAGTGCCGGCCGCAGCTGGTCGCGGAGGCCATCGCCGCGCTCCAGTCCGGCGCCTTCCACATCAGCACCGCGGGGCAGACCTACTTCAACACCACGCCGCTGGGCCGCGCCGTGACCGGGACGATGCTGGTCGCCGCCATGCAGGAGGACGGCGTCGACATCTGGGGCGACGGCAGCACCTACAAGGGCAACGACATCGAGCGGTTCTACCGCTACGGCCTGCTGGTCAACCCGCGCCTCCGGATCTACAAGCCGTGGCTGGACCAGGCGTTCATCGACGAGCTGGGCGGGCGGGCCGAGATGTCCGCGTACCTGGACGGCGCCGGGCTCGAGTACAAGATGAGCGCAGACAAGGCGTACTCCACCGACTCGAACATTCTGGGCGCCACCCACGAGGCCAAGGACCTGGAGTTCCTCGACAAGGGCCTCTCGATCGTCAACCCGATCATGAGCGTGGCGTCGTGGCGCGCCGACCTGGCTGTGCCGGCGGAGACCGTCACCGTCCGCTTCGACGAGGGCCAGCCGGTCGCCCTCAACGGCCAGACGTTCGAAACCGCGCTCGCGCTCTTCAGCGAGGCCAACGCCATCGGCGGCCGCCACGGCCTGGGCACGTCTGACCAGATCGAGAACCGGATCATCGAGGCCAAGAGCCGCGGCATCTACGAGGCGCCCGGCATGGCGCTCCTGTACATCGCCTACGAGCGACTGGTGACGGGCATCCACAACGAGGACACCATCGAGCAGTACAGAGGCAACGGGCGGCGGCTGGGCCGGCTCCTGTACCAGGGCCGCTGGTTCGACCCCCAGGCCCTGATGCTGCGCGAGACGGCCCAGCGCTGGGTGGCGCGGGCCATCACCGGCGAGGTGACGCTGGAGCTGCGACGCGGCAACGACTACTCGATCGTGGACACCACCAGCCCCAACCTGACCTACCACCCGGAGCGGCTCACCATGGAGAAGGGCGAGGAGGTCTTCTTCACGCCCCTCGACCGGATCGGCCAGCTGACGATGCGCAACCTGGACATCGCCGACACGCGCGAGAAGATCCGGGTCTACCACCAGGTCGGGCTGATGGGCACGTCGCCGCACGAGGGGCTGCCGCTCCTCCCCGCCGCCGCCCCGGAGCACAGCCCGGCGGAATAGGGCCCGGCAGCGGCGTTCGCCGCGACGACGGCGACAGGGGGCGGAGGCGCGGCATGTCGCGGAGGCACCCCCGGGTCGCCGCCAAAGCCGACGCGCGCCATCGGCCCGATGGCGCGCCGCGCTCAGGCCTGGGCGTTGAGCACCGGCAAGCCGCGGGCGGGCGGCGGCGCCAGCGCGGGCGCCAGCTCGCCCGCGATCGCGCGGAAGCGGGCCGCCGCCTCGGCATTGAGCCAGTACCACACGAACGACGCGCGGCGCTCCGAGCGGACCCAGCCGGTCTCGCGGAGCACCTTGAGGTGGTGGCTGATGGTGGGTTGCGCCACCGCGCAGCAGGCGGTGAAGTCGCAGGCGCAGACCCCGTCGCCGCCGGCCAGCTGGCGCAGAATCGCCAGGCGGGTGGGATCCGCGGCCCCGTGGAACAGGAGGGCGTCGGGGTCGGTCATGCGCTTCATGGGCCGGATGGTATTGACAATCACCGATATCGTCAAGTATCAATACGACATCAGGCCGCGAACCCCGGGACGGGCGCGACCCCGTGTGAGGAACCCGCCACATGACCACCGAACAGATCGACGCTGACGTTCGCGAACGGTACGCGGCAGCCGCCGTCGAGGCGACCAGCGGGCGGTGCTGCTCCACCGAGGCGGAGTCCATCGGCGCCAGCCTCTACTCGGTCCTCGAGCGCCAGGAGCTGCCGAGCGCGGCGGTCCTCGCCTCCCTGGGCTGCGGCAACCCCATCGCCGTGGCGGAACTCCACGAGGGCGAGCGGGTCCTGGACCTGGGCTCGGGCGGAGGGATCGACGTGCTCCTCGCGGCCCGGCGGGTGGGCCCTTCGGGCCGGGCCATCGGCCTCGACATGACCGACGAGATGCTCGCCCTGGCGCAGCGCAACGCCGCCGAGGCGGGCGTGACCAACGTGGAGTTCCTGCGCGGCCAGATCGAGAGCATCCCGCTCCCGGCCAACTCCGTGGACGTGGTCATCAGGAACTGCGTCATCAACCTGGCGGCGGACAAGCCGGCCGTCTTCCGCGAGATCGCCCGGGTCCTGCGGCCGGGCGGCCGGATGGGCGTGACCGACATCGTGGCCGAGGATCGCGTGACGCCCGCGGATCGCGCGGAACGCGGCGCCTACACGGCCTGCAAGGCGGGGGCACTCTCCTACTCCGAGTTCCGGGCGGGCCTGGAGGCGGCCGGGCTGGTCGACATCTCGCTGACGCCCACCCACGAGGTGGCGGACGGCATGGTCAGCGCGATCATCAAGGCCTCCAAGCCCGGGCGTGCCTCGGCATCGAAGCCGGCGGGCGTCCTGGCGTCGGCCACAGTCCCAGCGCCCCCGCTCGTGGCGGGCCGCGTCTTGCGAATCCTGCCCCTGGGCGGCTCGGCGGGCTCGTGCTGCGACGGCGACGGCGACGGCGACGGCGACGGCGACGGCGGCGGCGGCGGCGGCGAGGAATGCTGCTGATCGCCGTCGAGCGGGCCCGGCCCGCCGACCTGCCCCGCATCCGGGCGCTGCTGGAGGCGGCCGGCCTGCCGCTCGACGGCGCCGATCAGGCCTTCGAAACCGGCGTGGTGGCCCGCGTGGGCGACGAGGTCGTCGGGGCGGCCGCGGTCGAGCCGTTCGGCCCAGCCGGGCTCCTTCGGTCGGTCGTGGTGGCGGCGGACCACCGGGACGCCGGCATCGGTCGGCGGCTGGTCGCCGCGGCGGAGGGGCTGGCACGGGAGAGCGGCATCCGCGACCTCGACCTGCCCACGGAGACGGCGATCGACTGGTTCCCCCGCCTCGGGTACCAGGTCATCCCCCGCGACGCGGCGGCTGCGGCCGTGGGCCAGTCGATCGAGTTCACCGCGGCCTGCGCGACCGCCGCCGTGGCGATGCGCCGCGCTCCGGGCTGCGGGGTCGACCTGGCCCGCAAGCGTGGCGCCCCACCGAGCGCTAGCCGCCCAGGATCAAATCGAGCGCGTGGCCCACGTTCGGCAGCCGCTCGCCGGCGCGCCGAAGACGGCCCGTCCCGGGCTGCGTCACCTGCCACCCACTACCTGCCGTCGTGACTCAAGGTGCCTTGCGTCTTGGCCACAAGGCTTGTTGACAGGTCGGCCAAGGGCGGACTACAGTTCCCTCGAACCGGCGTCCCGTCGAAGGAATGGCCTTCGCCACGGCGCAGCGTCTCGAGGCCTGGTGCCATGACCAACCTGCTCGCCAGCACGACCATCACCCAGTCGGCAACCCGGCGCCAGCCGGACCTGCACTTCTGGTCGCACCGCCCGCTGAGCTTCACCCGCCGGATGCGACAGCCGGCCTATCCCCGCCTCAGCCGGGTGGCCGCCACGCCCGCCGTGCAGCGCAGCCTCCTGGGCCGGCTCGCCTCGCTCCTCGGCTAGGCTGGCGTCACTCCGCCTCCGGGGCGCCGGCCTGGAGCAGGCGGCGCATCAGGGCTGGCGTCCTGAGATCCAGCCGCACCAGGCGAGGTGCGGGGGCATACCGACGGCCGCGTCGATCACCCAGCGGCATTAGCCACCCCGCGTCGGACATCGCACCCAGCATCGCCCGGGCCCGGGCTGGCGAGAGCCCCAGGGCCTCGGCGACCCACGTCGTTCGAACGGGCGCCATTCGGACGCTCAGCAGGATCGCGGGCCACTGCGGTCCTGCGCGTTGCTCGCCGCTCAGCTCCATGAACAACAGGCCCAGGTCGTGGGGGATCGCGGACATCACTCGGTTCCGGGCGCCCAGCCGAGCGACACAGACCTCCGCGAAGTACTCCAGCCAGGGCGTCGCGGCGTGATCGTCGGGCTGGTAGGACGCCCCGTGCGTCTCCTGGAGGACCGCGAAGTAGCGCGGCCCGCTGGCCCGGATCTCCGACTCCACGTTCAACAGCTCGGGCGCACCGATGCCAGAACGCATCAACGCCAGGGAGCCGACGACGCGGGCGGTCCGGCCGTTGCCATTGAGCCATGGGTGGATCGAGACGACGTTGAGATGGGCGAGGCCGGCGAAGACGAGCGGATGTGTCTCGGTGGGTCGCCGCAGCCATTCGACCAGCCCCGCCATCAGGTCCGGCAGGCGCTGCCAGTCGGGTGGCTGGTAGATCCCACCCACGGTCACGGGCTCCCGTCGGTACTCCCCGCGCTGGTCGTCCGCCAGCCCGGCGATCACCGCGCCGTTGAGTCGGCGAATCAGCTCGGTCGACCACTCGAAGTCGCTCCGCAGCGCGGCGCGATTCGCCAGGTCCAGCGCGTCGTTGTAGTTGAGCACCTCCCGGATATCGGCCCGGGACCCGTCCACCTGACCCCCGGCCAGCACCTCCCCCACCTGCGCCGGCGTGAGGCGGTTGCCCTCGATCGCCGTGCTGCCAGCGACCGTGGCGGAACGCGCGGCTGGCCAGAGGGAGATGTCCGCCCAGCGGTGCTGCGCGACGGGATTCTCCCGTGAGGCCTGGGTGTCCCAGGCGGCCAGGAGTTGCGTGAGGCGCGGCGTGGTGCGGTAGGCGAGATGCAGGCCCATCATTTGTCGCTCACTTCACAAGCGATAACTTCGGGTGCATCGTACGATGCTGTCGCCACTCTGACAAGCGACATGACGCGCCGGCCGACGCCCGTCCGCGAGTCACCTGGGTAGCGAGCGGAGCCACCACCGCCCATCGGCGCACCTGGCCGCACGCCCGCTACAATCGCCGGGACCCCCAGGCGTCCACGCGGAGGATCGGCAGTGCAGGAGGCCACCACCCGGGCCATCGTCGAGGGCCTGCGCGAGGCGGGCATCGACTTCGTCGTGTACATGCCCGATTCGTTCTTTTTCGAGACCATCAACGTGCTTGAGGCGGACCCCGACTTTCAGTGCGTCTCCGTCCCCAACGAGAGCGTGGGGATGTGCCTGGCCGCCGGCGCCTGGCTGGGCGGCCGCAAGCCCGTGATGCTGATGGAGAACACCGGCCTGTTCGTCGCCATGAACGCCATCACGCGGTTCCACCAGCCCTTCGGCATCCCCGTGCTGATGCTGATCAGCTACCGCGGCGACGCGGGCGACGGGTGGTGGATGGTGACCGACATCGGCCACGCCTTCGAGCCCGTCCTGCGCGACCTGGGCGTCATGTACGAGCGCGTGGACGAGCCCGAGAAGGCCCGCAAGGCCATCCGGCTGATGCAGACGTCCGCGTCGGTCTCGGAGGAGCTCCAGGCCGTGGTGTTCCGGAAGGAGGGCGCGTGGTAACCCGGTACGAGATGCTGGAGCGGCTCGCCGCCCACATCGGCGACGCGCTGGTGCTCACCAACCTCAAGGGCACGGCCCACGAATGGCACCACCTCCATCCGAAGGATTCGAACCTCCTCTACCTGGGCCTGGGCATGCCCACGCCTGCCGCGCTGGGCCTGGCGATGGCGCTCCCCCACCGCCACGTGGTCTCGCTGGACGGCGACGGCAGCATCCTCCTGGACATGGCGGCCATCCCCACCGTGGGCCAGGTGCAGCCGAAGAACCTGATCGTGGTGATCTTCGACAACGAGTCCTACGAGAGCAACGGCGCCCTGCCCACGGCCACGTCGGCGGGGACGGACCTGACGGGCGTCGCGCGCTCGTGCGGGATCGCCAACGCGGTCACGGCCACCACGGCCGACGAGTTCGAGGCCGCCGTGGTGGCGGCCATGACCACCGCGGGGCCGCACTTCATCACGGCCAAGGTGGAGAAGGGCACGCGCAAGGTGCCCATCACGATGACCTACGGCAAGTACAACAAGTACGTCTTCGTGAAGCACATCGAGCAGTCCGAGGGGCTGGAGATCCTGCGCTCCATCACCGCCACGGGCCGCGGCTACACGCCCAACAAGACCTACTACTCCGACTGAGGGACCGCGCCGGCCCGTTGACGTCGGCAGGGCGGCGCGCGAACAATGCCGCATGCCCGACGCACCGGACAACAAGCGCCAGGTCCGCCGGCGCGACGCCGATGGCCGGATGCAGGTTGGGCCCGACTGGGAGACGCTAATCGAGCGGCAGATCCGCGAGGCGCTCCAGGAAGGCCAATTCGAGAACCTCCCCTACCAGGGTGAGCCGCTGCCCAACGACGACAACCCCTATGCCGGGGAGATGGGCATCGCCTTCCGGATGCTCAAGAATGCCGGCGTGGCGCCGCCGTGGATCGAGGCCGACAAGGAGGTCCGTGATCTCCTCGCTCGGCGCGACGCGATCTTGGCGCGCGTCGCCGCGGGCCCGGAGCCCACCGCCTACGAGCGTCGGCGCGACCGGGTGGTGCTGCAGGACCTGGTGGCCGACATCAACGGGTCCATCGCCAGGGTCAACGCCGAGGCGCCGACGGATCGCCAGCACCGCCGGCCCCTGTCCCTCCCGGACGAGCTCGCCGGCTACGACGAGGCGTCCCGCCGGTCGCCAGGGCAATGAGGGCGGACGATCAGAGCTGGACGTGCCGATCCGCCGGCCGGCGCCCATGGGCTCGGCCAGCCCCGTGGCATCAGGGCCCGGTGATGGCGAACAGCATGGTCCCGGAATACGTGCCGGCCGCCACGGACGGGAGACGGACCCGGATCCGGAAGACCTGGCTCGCCCTGGTGTCACCCACCGTGGCCGTGATCAGCGCGAGGTCCCAGGGCCCGCCGGGCGGCGGAACCGTCGCATACGCGCCGTTGGACAGGGTCAGCACCGAGACGTCGCTGCTGCCGATGACGGCCTGGGTGCCGGCGGAGAGCGGGTGCGTCATCGTGGCGGTGACCGTGCGGCCCGTCTCGGTCGAGAGCCACTGGATTGACGCGTCGCCGGAGGTCACAACCTGGCCCGGGAAGCTCTCGCCGATGTTCACGGTCGCCGGCGCATAGGCCACCGTTCCGGTGATGGAGCCGTCCGTCCGAGAGACAGACGTGATCGCGTACGACGCCGTGTCGCCGAGGCTGGTGGCGCTGTCCGTGACGGTGCCCGCTGGTGTCAGCGTCTTGCCCGTGCCGGGGAGCGCTGTGTCAAATGCCTGCGTCCATGCGCCCATGTCGCCCGTCGCGAGGGTGCCGACGCTGACCTCCGGAAGCCCCGATGAGGCGGTGGTCCCGTCGTACTCCCTGGAGTCGGCGCCCGCCGTCACCGTGATGGGGCGCGGGGTGACGTCGAAGGCGGCCGAGGTGGCCCCGGTCAGGCCCGGCGATGCCGCATCCAGTCGGTAGCCCTGGCCGACCCCCTTGATGGCCAGTCCCGCGAACGTGGCGATCCCCTGGCTGGCCGTGACGCTCACCGCGCCCAGCAAGGTCCCCGGGATCCCGCCGGCGCTCGGGGTGCCGGCGTGCCTCGCCACCGTGACGCTGACCGCGCTGCCCGGGACGGCGTTGCCAAACGCGTCGACGACCCTGACCACCGGTTGCGTGACGAAGGGTGTGCCGTGGATGCCGCTGCCTGGGTTCGTGGTGAATGCAGTTACCGCGGCTCCGCCGGCGCCGACCGTGACCGGGGCGCTGGAACCGGCGCTGACGACGGGCGTGCCGCTGACGCGCGTGGCGGTGATCGTCGGAGATCCGGCGGTCTTGAGGGTGACCGTGAAGGCGCCGGTGCCGGCTGCGAGGGCGGCGTTGGCCGGGAGGGTGGCGTTGGCATCGCTCCTGGTGACGGCCACCGTCGGGGCCGCCGGACTGCTCAGGTTCCACCAGGCATCCACGGCAGCCTGGGCCGGCGCCGCACCGATGGCGAGCAGCATCGGCACCATGAGCCCGAGCACCAGGAGCCGGCGCAGGTTCAGGGCGCGGCGATGCCCCGTCCCGAACGGCGCCTGCTGCCCGGCGGTCGATCCCACGGCGTCAGTCTCTGGGCCCGGGGCCGGCTGATCAGGATTCGGCCGCCGGGCGGTCATGGGATGGTCGACGCGCGCGCAGGCGCCGGATCCGCCAGACGATGAGCAGGAGCAGGATCAGGGCAACCGGCGGCCCGGCCTAGAGCACCAGCTTCTGCAGGTTGATGATGATGAAGTGGCCCGTCGCGAGCACCGGTCCGCGGCTGTCGGCGTCGCTGCCGGGCAGCGCGTAGGTGTAGTCGTACGAGCCCAGCAGCGGCACGTCGCGCAGGACCAGGCCCTGGGAGAGCGAAGCACCCGGCAGCACCGTGACGGGCCGCAGGTCGACCGTGCCCTGGCCATCGACGCTGCCGTCGTAGAGCAGCTGGTCCCCGGCCAACGGGAGCGTGCTGACCAGGTCGAGCGTGGGAACCACGGCCCGGAGCGATGACACCTTGCCGGACGCGGGGACCCAGACCGCCGCGACATTGCCGCCGTTCACGATGCGGGGCTGCAGGGTGGGCGGATTCCATCGGTCGTCGCAACACCTCGACAAGGAGGTGCTGCAATGGGCGTTCGAGAGCGGCGGTTGGCGATCCAGGCAGTGCGCGGCCAGATCTGGTCGCCAGGGAGGCCGTTGATCGCGCCGCGCGAAGACCGTGTCCGGTTCTGGAAGGCGATCGCCTGGGGCATCACCACGGAGGACGCCGCAGCCGAGGCGGGTGTCTCGGCTGCAGTCGGGCACGCTGGTTCCGGCAGGCTGGTGGGATGCCGTCCCTGTCGCTCCTCCCGTTCTCCGCTCACTACCTGACGTTTGCGGAACGCGAGGAGATCGCCATCCTGCACGCACAACAGCGCGGGGTGCGCGAGATCGCGCAGGCTCCGTCGCTCGCCGTCGACGATCTCGCGCGAGCTGCGGCGCAACGCATCCACCCGCAGCCACCAGGTGTCCTATCGGGCAACGACGGCCCAGTGGCACGCGGAGCGGCGTGCCAGCCGGCCCAAGGTCGCCAAGCTCGCAGCCAACCCTGCGCTCCGCGAGTACGTGCAGGACCGGCTCGCCGGGATGATCGTCCGGCCCGACGGCAGCCACCTTGCCGGTCCCACGGTGCGCTTCATCGGCCGTCGCCACGGACGCCGGGCCGACCGGCGCTGGGCGAAGCCCTGGAGCCCCGAGCAGATCTCGCACCGGCTCGAGGGCGACTTCCCCGATGATGCGTCGATGCGGATCTCCCACGAGGCGATCTACCAGGCGCTCTACGTCCAGGGCCGCGGCGCCCTGCGACGCGAGCTCGTGACGTGCCTGCGCACCGGGCGGGCGCTGCGCGTCCCCCGTGCTCGCACCGCGGGGCGCGGGCACGGGAAGGGGTTCTTGACCCCGGAACTCCTGATCAGCGAGCGGCCCGCCGAGATCGAGGATCGCGCGGTACCGGGGCACTGGGAGGGCGACCTCATCGTCGGCCTCAACAGTTCGGCGATCGGAACCCTCGTCGAGCGCACCACCCGGTTCACGCTCCTGCTTCATCTGCCGCCCATGGCCGGCCACGGCAGCGTGGCACGGACGAAGAACGGCCCGGCTACGGCAGGGCACGGTGCCGAAGCCGTCCGCGATGCGATCGCCGACGCCATCGGCACGCTGCCGGAGCAGCTCCGGCGGTCCCTGACCTGGGACCAGGGATCGGAGCTGGCCCAGCACGCCCAGCTCCGCATCGACACCGGGATCGCGGTCTACTTCTGCGACCCGCACAGTCCTTGGCAACGCGGCTCCAACGAGAACACCGACGGCCTGCTCCGGCAGTACTTCCCCAAGGGCACCGATCTCGCCCGGCACTCCCGCGCCGATCTGGACGCCGTCGCCCTGGCGCTCAACACACGGCCGCGCAGGACTCTGGTCTGGAAGAACCCCGCCGAGGCGCTCGACGACCTTCTACGCTCGGCGGGACAAGCCGGTGTTGCGACGACTGGTTGAGCCCGCCGTGTAGTCGCCGGTCCACGTGGTGACGAGCGCCGGGATCGGGAAGTCCACCGGCAGGCCGTTGACGACCGTGCCCGGAACCCGGACCAGCACCGTCAATGGGAAGGCGATCCTGGATCGCAGGTTGATGCCACCACCCAGCTGCGGCTGCAGCTGGGCCCATGCCGCATCGCTGATGGTCCCCGCGACGTCGATGCCGGCGTCGTGGTCCCCGGGCGACGCGTCCTTGGGGACGTTGACGGTCACCGTGATCTGCTGCGGGGTCTCCGGGGCCAGGGTGAACGTGCTGGGCGTGACGCCGATCTAGGCTGACGCCCCGAGCGGGCCGGGCGCGGCGGTCGGGGTCTTGACGCCGTTCGCGTCGATGACGAAGTCGTAGATGGAGAGGGCGACCGACGCCTCGATCACGCCGCCGTTGCCGACCACGAACGAGCCCGTCGTCTTGCCCGGGCCCAGGATCAACTGGCTCTGGCCCACACCCAGCCCCAGCTTGGGGACGATCGTGCCGCTGGTCGGGTCGGCGGCCAGCGCGCGATCGACTGCTGCCGTTGCGAGCAGGAAAGCGCCCGCGGCCGCGACGAGCGCGATTCTGCGGATGTTCATGATGAATCCCCCGTGGTTGTCGCGGATCCGGCGGCGTCGCGAAGGAAGGTGGCGATCGCAGCCTGGTTCGTCGGGTCACCCGGTTGCTGGCGGCGGTCCTGCCGGCCTTGGCAATACCTTCGTTCCGGGGCATTTCGCCGTGATATCGGAGGGGCGCCGCCGTATTACGGAGGCATGACAGAAGGCCACGGGCGACGGTCCCCCACTCGACGCCTGCCGATTGCGCGGCGGAGCGCCAAGGCGCATCATTCGCGCTGATGCAGCCGCGCACGGTGGCCGCACCCGGTGCTTCGGGTCCCCTCGCCTCGATGCCGGGGCATGACTGGCGAGAGTTGACCTATGGCGATCACCAGCAGACCCTTCGAGCCCCTGGCGTGACGACACGGACCGCCGCCGATAATCGCGCCGCGGCGGACAACACCCCCGCCACGGCCGGTCAGGCCCTGCGCAGCGGCCTCCCTGGCGTGCTGGGAGAGGCCCTCGACGCTGGCGGGCCGGGCCGCGTCCTGGAGTTCATCGACCTCTTCCTCGAATCAAGTGGGGCCCTCGTCGAGGCGGCCACCGGTGCGCTTCGGCGCGGCGACCTGTCGGCGGCGGCAGAGCGATCCCACACCCTGCGCGGCAATGCTTCGGCGTTCGATGAAGAGGCCGTCGTGACGGCTGCCGCAGAGATCGAGCGCGCGGCGGGCAGCGGCGCCAGCTCCGAGCGTGCGGCACAGATGGGTGCCGGACTCGAGACGACATTCGCGGCGGCCCGCGCCCGGCTGCTCGAGGTCCGTCGGCACGTCGCCGCGGCCACGGCCCGGCCATGACCAGGATCCTCGTCGTCGAAGACGACGCCTTCGGCCGGCGCTACCTCGAGTCCATCCTGCGCGACGCCGGCTGGACGGTGGTCGTGACCCCCGACGGCACGGCGGCGTGGGCGGCGTTCGAGCATGCCGTTGTGCCCTTCGACGTCGTCGTCACCGATATCCGGATGCCCGGGCTCTCCGGGATCGATCTCATCAAGCGGATCCGCGGGCTGGACCCGGTCGTCGGCGTGATCGCCGTGTCAGCCATGGGCGACGACGAGCAGGTGGTGGCCGGCATGGAGGCCGGCGCCGACGACTACCTCACCAAGCCGTTCAGCGAACGCGTGCTCGTCGCGAAGGTGCGCGCGGCGATGCGTCGTGCGGCCCATGGCGATGATCGGGCCGGGCGCGAGAAGCTGGAGGTCGGCCCGCTCCAGTTGGAGTCGCGGATCGGCGTGGCGACCAAGCTCGGCCGGGCCCTCGCCTTGACCCGGACCGAGTTCGCGCTCCTCGAGTACCTGATGCGGAACCAGGGCGGCATCGTCTCACCGGCCCAGATCCTGGGCGCGGTCTGGGGCGAGGCCTACGAGGAGGACACGGATATCCTGCGGATCGCGGTCCTGCGCCTGCGCCGCAAGATCGAGGACGACCCGGCCAACCCGGCCCTGCTTCGAACGCACGTGGGCTTTGGCTACAGCCTGGGGCTGCCCGCCTGACCGATCGAATCGGGGTGACCCGGTGGGCACGGAGACGACCGCCGGGCTGATCCCCGATCTGGAGCACGAGCATCGGCGTGGGTCGCGCGCCAGACCCAGGCTGAAGCGATCGGGGCGAGGAGCGTCGCCCCGCCATCGTTCAGGCGATCGGGCGCGTGGCCTCGGCGCCCGACAGGCCAGGCAACTCCGACGACACCCTCGCGGGCGCGCCGCCGTCGCCGCGTTCGAGCGCCTGGGCGCGCAGCCGGACCTGCTCCGGGCGCGTGCGCTGGCGGAGGAGCTGCGCGGGACGGCCTGACGGCCTGGAGACACTGACGGTGGCACCAACCACCTCGCGCAGACGTCGTCGCGCTGAATCCCAACCGAAGCAGGGCGGCGGGCTGTCCGGGCCCGTGGGCTCGGTCAGTTGGCTGGCGACGGGTCCGGAATGGCCACCTCGGCGCCGTCTGTCAGCAGGCTGGTTGCCCAGAGCTCCACGGCGACCGTTCCGGCGTTCTCGGCCTTGTGGTGCTCGTCCGGGTTCTCCAGGACCGAGTCGCCTGTTGCCAGCATGATCGTCTGGCCGGCCGGGTACGACTCCTGCGCCCCGTTGGCCCGCTGGACATTCACCGTGCCCGTGAGGACGGTGTAGGTCAGGGTGCCAGCGGCGATGCGCGCAATCTGCCAGCCCGGGTGGTAGTGGGGCGCCAGCTTGGAGCCCGCCGGGATGATGTAGTGCCACAGGGCCAGGCGCTCACCGGGCGCGTTGCCGGGGAGCGAGCTGCCCAGGCTCTCGCGGATGATGCCCGTGGGGCCCGCGCTGGGTGCGGGTGTTGCGGCTGCTCCGCCACACGCCGCAAGGGTGATTGCCAGGGCGACGGCGAGGCGGGCGGTGGAGAGACGGGGCATTCGGGTGACCCTGTGGTGCGATGCTGGGCTGACCGAATATAGCAGCCGCCCAACGGGAGGACACGGCGCAGCGCGGCCAGCCTTGGCGGGTCTGGCCGACACGCTGCCGGCCAGACCCGCGGAGCAGGGAGCCCAGCCCCGGCTCCGTGGCGCACGCGCCTCGCGAACACCCGCCGTCGGCGGTTCCCTCGCCGTCCCGAACGGCGTACTTCAGGTGTGTCAAGGAGCCCGCGCTGTCAGGGCTCCCGTCGCCGATCCGGGACGCGTCCCCCTGCGGTCACCTCAAACTCGTGCAGCACGAGGGAGTTGACACGGCCAGCCACGCGGAATCTGGTACTGCGGCCCCGTCGAATGATCGTTCGCTCGGCGTTGGTCGGGCGCGTGCCGGTCTCGCCCGTGTCCGAGCCCTGTTCCTGGTGTTCGTGTATCCGGGGGCGGCGCTCAGCGGGGCGCTCGCCGAAGGCTCGCCGCGGTTCGCGCTTGGTGGATCGGGCGCGGCGTTCGGGCTGCTCTTCCTCCAGACCGGCCTCGACCTCCTTCGCGCCGGCGGGCCGACGCTGCCGCTGCTCGCGCTGAGCGGTCCGCTCGGCGTCGTCGGGCTGACCCTGATCGGCCTCCCGTACGGGACGGTCGGGGTCTGGCTGCTGGGGGTCATGGCCTTCGTCGGCACCCGTCCGTTCGGAGGGACGCTGGGGCTCGGGCCGACGGTCCGGGCCATGGGCTCGGCTACAGCCCGGCGCTCGTCTATGTCCTCCTCGGCCTGGCCGCCAACCTGTTCCGGGCGTGGAACACCGCCGTGGCTTTCGGGGTCACGGGTCTGCTGTGGGCCCTGGGGCCGATGATCGGCACCCTGCGCGGCATGCTCGCCGGACGCACTGCGATTGCCGTCGTCCTGGCCACGCTGCTCGGCGGCCTGATGCTCTTCGGCTGGGCGTTCCTGGGGACATGACGCCGATGACCGCCCCGCCCCCCCCCGCCCACGTTCCCTCCCGGATGCTGTCCGCGCGCGTCTGGGCCGCCCCGGCCGCCGCCTTCGCCGCCTTCGGCGGCCTGGTCCGATGGCGAGTCATCCACAACGCGATCGGCGGCGGAATCGGCGCGATCATCGGCGTGATCTTCGGGCTCCTGGCCGTCCATCTCCTGGTCATGATCCTGCGCCTGGCCAATTCCAAGACGGATCGCGATCGCATCAGCCGGGCCGCGGGGACCGGGCTGCTCCTGCTCCTGCCGTTTGCGGCGCTCGCGCTGGTGGCCGAGCTGCTCCTGGGCTGGAACGCCTCGCAGGCATTCGCCTCAACGGCCCTCGTGGCCGCCTGCGGCGCCGCCGGGGCCGAAGTTGGCCGGCGCGGCGGAGCCGGTCTGCGCAGCGTGCTGGTCCCGGCGGTCAGCGCCTTCCTGCTGTCGACGGCGTGGGTCTTGCTGAGCGTCCTGGCCGGAAGGTTCTGGTCATGAGGCGGCGATGGCTGCGGCTGCTGATCCCCTTGATGGCCCTGATGCTGGCCGTCTCGGCCGCCGGGCCCTATCGGCCGGTGCCCTCGGATGCCGAGCTCAAGGCGATGGTCGATGCGGCCGTCGCCGCGCAGTGCACATTCGTCAACGATGCCGTCCACGAGGTGCGCACCGAGGTCAACATCACCAGGATGCACCTCGAGACCTCCTCGGGCGATTCGGTGCGCATGAACCGGATCGTCGTCGACTTGAAGAAGGTCACCGGACCCTATTCCGACGGGGCCTCCACAACCCTCTATGTCCTGATGTGGGCCGGCATCGGTGAGGCGCCGCCTCCATACAAGTTCTGGACGGAAACCAGCGGCAAGACGCGGCAGGCCGGCTTGGACGCGTTCAACGCGCGCATGTCCCAATGGCTGCCGGACCGGGACCTCCGCCCGGTGGCGGGGCACGGCGAGACCCCTGCCCCGGAACTACCCCTCTGCAACGCCACGATCAGCCTGCCCCGAGGCCTCAAGGCCGGCGACACGCTCGCCCCCGATGCGACCGTGATCAGCGTGGACGGCGCACCGGTCAAGGGCTCGATCTCGATTGTCTGGACCATCAACGGTGCGGTCGCCAACTCGGTCACCTGGAACGGCCAGCCGGCCCGGATCATCCTGCAGTTGAGTTGCCAGGGTCACGCGCAGGAGTTCACGGCGACCTACAACGGAACCCTGAATCAGGCCCCCGGCCAGCTTCCCGGCCAATCATCCGCCCCGGGACCCTCGGGCGACACAGGACCCTCGGGCGACACGGGACCCTCGGGGACCCGGACGCGATGCACTTCTCCGGGCCCGTCTCGGCCGACGAGGTGTGGTTGAGCTGCCTTGACGTGTTGATGGCTAACGGCATGGCCGAGGCCGAGCCGCTCCAGATGACCTTTGATCTCGAACAGTTCTGGGCGACGGTCACGTTGCTCGACGCCTACCGGATGGCGCTGCTCCGGCGCCGCCTGGCGCGCCAGGGCGGCGATCCCGCCGGCGTATCGTCCGCCGGGCTGGCCGAGGCCTGGAAGGCAGGGCTGACCTCCATCGATCCGGGCTGGTCGGTGTCCCTCTTCGCCATGCTGCGGCCGGATCTCGTGCCCGAAGGGTTCGAATCCAGGGCCTCGGACGTCATCGGCCGGATGGATGCGTCGGGCATCCTGACCGTGCTTCCGGGCGACCCGGGCGATCCGCTCGGCGATGTCTACATCTTTGGTCAGGGTCTTGACCGCCTGTGTCAAGCCACGATCCAGGGTGCCATGCACGTCGGGCTGTCGGTGGAGCGGCTCGTGGCGGCCCGCGACGTCGAGTTGACGTCATTTGGCGGCTGGCGGACGCCGGGTGGCTTCTGGCTGGCCGACCTGAGCCTGGTCCCGATGCGCGGCACGGGCACGGTCACGGTGACCCTGCTGGGAAGGTCCCCCCTTGCGGCCTTGATCGAGGGCGCGGTGGGTGGCCACGCGGGTCGTGGTGCGGACGGTGACCCCCGGGCCAGCCCGGCGCCGCCCGCCACGGACGGGCCGTACACGCGCGATGCGCTGATCGACGCGCTGCGGGCGCTGCCAGCCCCCGGCGGGGGTTGAGTCCGTCACCATCCACGCGACGCCGGAAGCCGACGCTCAAGGCTGGTCCCGTGCGTTCGGCGACGCGCCGCTGCGTCTTCAAGCAGGAGGAACAGTTGGTACGGATGGTCGGGGCGAGAGGTCCAGGGCCCGCGCTAACCAGCTGATCCGCGGGTGCTGGGTGGAGGTCGAACTGGGGGGCTGAGAACCTCCTGGCGCACTCCGCATGATGGTTCCGGGCGCGGCAACCAAGGCGGTCGCGGAGCGGACGGCGAGGGCGGACCCTAGCGGGCCGGGCCCAGGCGCGGAAAGGAGGATGATGCCACGCGCTCCTCGAAGCGGCGGGCGGCGACGTCGAGTCGCTCGAGATGCTCATGCAGGCGCAGGCGCGCCTCCTCGGCTGCAGCATCCAGCCCGCCAAGCTCGAAGACACCCCAGAAGCGCAGGATCGGCATCAGGACGTCATTGCGATGGACGCGCAGGTCGTAGATCCCTGCCTTGGCCATGTCGGCGGCCTTCCGGATGAAGTGCGGAATTCCCGCACCCGGCATCTGGAATGCCAGGACCTCGTCGACGATCGCGCGCACCGCCGCGGACGGTTCGATCTGGATCGCGGCCTTCAGCATGTCGCGGTAGAAGACCATGTGGAGGTTCTCGTCGGTGGCGATCCGGACCATGATCCGATCCGCAACGGGGTCGTCCGAGTAGCGGCCGGTGTTCCGGTGCGAGATCCGCGTCGCCAGCTCCTGGAAGGCCACGTACGCCAGGCCGTGCAGGGTGTCCGGAAAGGGATGGTCGTAGCCCTGCTGGAGCTGGGTCATGCGCCCACGCTCCAGCAGGACCGGATCGATGTTGCGCGTGACCGTGAGGTAGTCGCGCAGGACGATGGCGTGTCGCCCCTCCTCCGCCGTCCAGCGGCCCACCCAGTTCAGCCAGGCGCCGTCGCCAGAGCCGAACATCCCGTAAATCAGCCGGTGGTAGCTGGGCAGGTTGTCCTCGGTCAGCAGCCCGATCTCGAACGCGGTCTGCGCCACGCCCGTCAGTCGCGGCTGGTCCGGGGTCCAGGGCTCCTTGTCGAAGTCCCGGCCGAGGCGGTACGGGATGTACTCGTGCGGGAACCACTCATCGGCCACCTTGAGATGGCGATTGAGCAGTCGGGCTGCCTCGGGTTCGAGCTCCATGAGGATCCGCCGGTCGAGAGCGGTCCCTTGGCTGGGCTGGTCATCGGTCATGTCGGAGATATGGTAGCGCGCGCCGGCAAGGTCGAGGAGCCTGCGGACGAGGGGAACGCGTAGGCACCCCAGCCGAACGAGAACGCGCGCTTGCTAGGTTTCGCGCGCGCGCGCCGGGACGTTCAACTCGGCTCGGAGCGTATTGACGTCAGCAACGAGGGCCAGGAGGCGAGCAAGGTCTCGCTCGTGCTTCTCCCGGCCGTCGTGTGCGACGGCGACAACCCGGCCCTTGATGACGATCGCTCCAGCCAGCGTCGGGATCCGGATCCGGAACGGCCCTTCGCCGCTATCGACCTCGACCACGCGCGCACGGGCCAGGGCCTGAGTCCCTCCGACGATCTGCACGGTCTTGTCCGGCGGGACGGTCCGGAGCTCAACTCGGGCGCCGACGTTGTCTGGCGCGAGAACATCCACGATCGCGTCACCGCGGACGAAGCGGTAGCCGCGGGCGTCCCCACGGTCCGGCTCGACGCCTGCGTCGAGCAGCCGGCGGGCGACGGCGATCATCGCTCGAACGTCGACGAGCGCGTCGACGTCGCCGGTGACGAATCCGATCGCCGCACCGTGCTCGGCTTCGAGGATCGCGACCATCTGACCACCGACGAGGACCCACGGCAGGGGGTGGAGGATCGCGGCGGTCTCACGAGTCAGGCGCCACACAGACGCATCTCCGTCGCTCGCCGGTCGGATCCGGATCAGGACCGGATCGGTCATCCGGTCAAGCGCCCCAGCAGCTCCGTGCCGACCTGGCGGCTGCGCGGGTCGTCATCCTCGATCAGGTCAAGGGCGACCGCCGCCCTCGGGGCGACATGGCTGGGCGGCCACGAAGGCATGAACGAGGGAACGGCCCGCAGGATGACGTTTGGTTCGTGGCTTTCCTGGAGGCGGTATCGCGCGATGACAGTTGCGAGGGCTCGCTCATCGACGTAGGCATCGACCGTATCGCCGGCGAGCAAGCCGAGCCGCAGTTCGGCCGCAGCCGTAACACCGGACAAGATGAGCGCCCGGTCATCGCGAATCTCACGCAGCACTGAAGGATGAGCGCGAAAGGCCTGCCGTTCGCCTCGTTCCACGAGTCGGGCGCGCAGGGTGACAAGTCCGTGCTTGGCGAGCAGACGGCTGAGCCTGTATCGCGTGTCGGAACCGAGCCACGGCGGTCGCTCGCCCGAGGCCAGAGCCAGCACCCCCCAGGCGTTCGACGGCGTCAAACGGCGACGGTTGCTGGGCCGAAGCGATCGACGCCGCTCGACGTCGGCCACGGGAATGACGGTGATCGCCCCAAGTTGGCTCGATCGCAGGTCGCCGGTCCCGACGAGGTGATTGATACGTCTCGCGCTGATGCCCGGCCGTTTCGCGGCCTGCGCGACGGTCAGGTAGCCTCCTGGAGAGAAAGCATCAAGCATTCCAATGTGCGAATAGATGATGCTCTGTGCGAATGCAAGACCTGCACATGACGTCGTCCGGCACGGCTGGCGGCGCAGGCCTCATGTCGGCCTCGACAGTCCTGGGACTGGCCTCGATGCGGATCGCACCGACCGAGGCAGCCGTCGCCCGCGGGCTCGCCAGAGTCGTTGCGGAGCGATTGCTAGTTATGGTCGGGGCGAGAGGTCTAGGGCCCGCGCTAACCAGCTCATCCGGGGGTGCTGGGTCGAGGTTGAACAGGGCGCTGAAGCCCTCCTGGCACTCTCCGCGTGACCAGCGGGCTCCAGCGCCGCCTCGCCGAGATCCGCATGGCCCTCGTCGAGGGATCCACTCCACCGGAGGAGGTCGAAGTATCCGTATGTGGTCGGGGGCGAGAGTGGTCGGGGCGAGCCCTTGCGGGTGAGGGTGTGGATCGCGAGGCCGGACGAGAGCCTCGCCATGGCCTTGTGAGGCCTACTGCGGATGCTTCGCCCGGGATCCGATGTTGAGCTTGACCCCGGCGCCGCCCGGGACGGACATCGCCGCGAACAGCGCCTCCATGACGCGAACGCGGCTCGACTCGATATGGCGCACCGCGATGTCGTGCGCCTGGTGGTGGTTGCCCTTGAGCAGCGCGGCGATCAGGTCTTTGTGCTGGCCGCCGTGGTCGGCCACCGCGGTGCGAAGCTCGAGCCCGGACAGGTAGAGCCGCTGGAGCTCCTCGAGCGTGTGCGTGAGCGTGGCCGCCAGACGCGCGTTGCCGCCGGCTTCGGCGAGTCGTGCGTGGAACTCACGGTTTCGGATCACGAAGGTCCGAAACTCCTCGGGGTCCTCGCCGCTCGGCTCCTCCGCCAGGTGGACCAGCGTCCGAAGCTGGTCCGCAGAGGCGTGCTCGGCAGCGAGGCGAGCGGCAGCGGGCTCCAGGAGCAGGAGCATCTGGAAGATCTCCTGGACGTCGTCGAGGGCTAGTTCGCGGACCCGGTAGCCCTGGCGCGGAAGGACGTCCACGAAGCCTTCGTGGGCGAGAATCGCCAGCGCTTCCCGGACCGGGGTCTTGCTGACCTCCATCAACTCGGCAAGCCGGCCCTCGTTGATGCTGGTTCCGGGCGCCATCTGGCAGGCGAGAATCTGCTCTTTGACAACGCGGTAGACGCGCTCGCTAGCTGAGCCGCGCTCGGTCGGCAGGTCTGACGTCGTCACCATCAACCTCGGATCTCGCGTTGACGCGCGTGGAATATCAGGCGTATCCTCGCTCGACATCTTGTTGATCAGGTGCCGACGATGTGGCCATGATGCATCGCGCGCCCTATTCGGGCAAGGGAGGAACGATCCGTGGCAGAACCGGCGCACAGCCATCCGCATCCCCATCCGCACGGTCCGGGCGGCCACAGCCATCGCACCGGGGTCCTCGGCGTCCTCGAGTCGGTCTTCGCGCCGCACAGCCACGATGTTGGTGACCAGATCGACACCGCCCTGGAGTCGAGCGCCCTGGGCATCACGGCGGTCAAGATCTCGCTCGTCGGGCTCCTGGTCACCGCCTTCCTCCAGTTGAGCGTCGTGCTCATCTCCGGCTCGGTCGCCCTCCTGGCCGACACCATCCACAACTTCGCCGACGCCATGACGGCGATCCCGCTCTGGTTCGCCTTCGTCATTGGCCGCCGGGCGGTCACCCGGCGGTACACCTACGGGTACAAGCGATCCGAGGACCTGGCCGGGCTGTTCGTGCTGGCGATGATGCTGGGCTCCACGATCCTGGCCGCCTGGGAGTCGATCGACCGGCTGATCAACCCGCACGAGGTGACGTATCTCGGCCTCGTGGCGCTCGCCGGCCTCATCGGCTTCCTCGGCAACGAGGGCGTCGCGGTCTACCGGATCCGGATCGGCAACCGGATCGGCTCAGCCGCGCTGATCGCTGACGGGTACCACGCCCGGACGGACGGCCTCACGTCGCTGGCCGTTGTCCTGGGTGCCGCCGGTGTCTGGCTCGGCTTCCCGCTGGCCGACCCGATCATCGGGATCCTCATCTCCATCAGCATCCTGGTCGTCCTCAAGAGCGCCATCGTGCAGGTGTTCGGCCGCCTGATGGACGCGGTGGACCCGGCCATCGTCGACCAGGTCGAGGCCGTGGCCAGGAGCGTCGATGGCGTCATGGACGTGAACTCGGTGCGGGTCCGATGGGTCGGGCATCGCCTGGAGACGACCCTCAACGCGACCGTCGACTGCAAGCTCACCGTGGAGGCTGGTCATGCGATCGCCGAGTCGATTCGCCATGACCTCTACCACGCGCTCCGCAAGCTGGACGCCGCCAACGTCCATATCGATCCGTGCGATCACGAGGGTGTCGACAACCACTTCGCCACGCGCAAGCACGACGCGAAGAAGCAGGCGCTCGCCATAGCCTCCTGAGAAGTTCCAGCTAGCTCGCCGCGGTCTCGCCTCCCGGCAGGACCGCGGCGTCTCGCTCCGCCCGGATCGTCGGCTGCGCCAAGAAGGGCAGCGACAAGGGGGCCGATGGTCGGGTGTGCTCCCACGAGGGGCGCGGGAGACTCGCCAGATCATTCTCAGGTCAAGGCCCAGTCGCCCGAGGCGCTCCCATTGTTCGGACGGGTCGCTCAGGACGAGACCAATCGAACAACGGTGCCGAAACCCCTTCCATTCTCGAATCCGCCGGCTACGATTCTCTCCACGATTCAAACCATGCCGGCCATCGCACCCCACGGAGGCCCCCTGAGCGACCCCATCGCCAGGACCCGCCTGACCCCAGCCGAACGCCGGGTCGTCGAGGCGATGCGGACCGCACGCCCGATCTGACCGGCCTTTCGTTCCTGTTCGCCCGGGCCACGTACGCCACGGCGCCAGATGCCCGCTACGCCCAGCACATCGCCGCAGCCAAGGCGGCGGGTCTCGTGACCGGCGCCCACCACTTCGGGGTCAACGCGGATCCCGCCGTGCAGGCCGCTGCCTTCCTCGCCGATCCCGCGGTGCAGGCAGCGGCCTTCCTCGCCGCGGCGGGCACGGTCGATCTGTACGTCCTCGATCTCGAGGACGACGGCAGCCGTCCACGGATGACCGACGGCTGCTCGTCCGCCGCGTCGAGCGGACGCGGCCTCCCTCAGCCTGCGCCCAGGAGCTCCTCCGCCTCGCGGCGCAGGTCGGCAAGGCGGGTCGCAACCATGTCCCACACCAGCATGTCGTCCACGCCGGCGTAGCCGTGGACCAGGATGTTGCGGAACGCGATGATCCGGCGGTGCTCGCTGATCCTGCCGGCGATCTCAGCGTCCAGCTTCGCCAGCTGTCCGAGCGCCTCGCCGATGATCTCGAACTCGCGCTCCACGGCGGCCCGCACCATCGCGTCCGCTGCGTAGGCGTCGAAGTCCAGACCCGCGGTGAACTCCGCGATCAGCCCGGCGGCCTGGCGCATGTCGTGCAGGTCCGCCTTCGGCTCACGCGGCATACAGCAGCATCCTCGTCCGCTCGATGTCGGCCTTGATGTACGGGTTGCGGACGGCGGAGAGCACAACGAGATCGACGTCGCGGCCGAACAAGTCCGCGAGGGCCTCGCGGAAGCCGAAGTAGGCGTCCGCGTACCCGCCCGGGGGCAGCGCCTCGAACTCGACGAGCAGGTCCACGTCGCTCCGCCGGGGATCAACGTCGTCGCGGGTGGCCGAGCCGAACAGGAAGAGGCTGCGCACGGGGTACCGGCGGCACAACTCCTCGAGCGCGGCGCGGTCATCGTCGATGAACGGGCCCATGTCGATGGCTCCTCGCGCGAAGAGTACCCGAGGACGATGCGCATGACGGAGACTGACATGGCGCTGGCAGCCGGCAACAAAGAGCCCTCCTCGCGGCGAGAAGGGCTTGGAGTCGCGATGGACTGGGGATGGTCGAGGCGAGAGGGGCTGGGCCGGCGAGACGCAGCGCCGTTCCGGGCTGCTCCTGATTAACTGCACGCCTCCGGAGACGTGCGGCGGCCGCGGTGATGGAGTGGCGTCGTGGCGAGAGGGAGAGCCCCGCCACCACCGACCTTCCGATCAGGATGCGTCTCACCGAGCCGCCGGCACCTTTCGAGCTGGTCCGCAGCGCGCGGTCCAAGGTGGGGGTGACGACGACGGCGCAGCTCGTGTGGATCCTGGCGCCGCGGCTGCAGGAGCCGAAGGGCAGATGGACGCGTAGCCGCCGGCACCGCGCCTGGCTCCCCTGCGACATTCCACGGGCGCCGGCTGGGGATCGAGCGACCTCAACCGACGAACGAGTTGCCGCGCAGAGTATTGCGCAGCAGCCCCGGCGGGCTACCATGTCTCTTGTTGACAGAGTGTCTTCGGCGAGGAGCTTGACAGCGCCCAGGAGACAACGATGGCAGGGAAACGAGAGCCCATGCCGAAGGGTGAGACCAATCTCCCGGTTCCGCCCCGGGGACCGGGGCCACGGGCCGCCGCGATCGCCCCCGTCTCGGCGTCCGTTGATGTCGGCCTCGCCACGGCCCCCGCAGCCACAGCCGACGCCGTCACGCCCACGGCCACCCCGGCCACCGAACCCGAGCGGGGCGCCGTCGCCGAGTCCGGAGAGCAGCTCGAAGCGACCGCGTCGGAACCCGTGCGCGCGGCGCTCCACGAGCTGCGGGTGCACCAGATCGAGCTGGAGATGCAGCACGAGGAGTTGCGCCGGGCACAGCAGGAGCTGGCCGCCGCCCGGGAACGCTACTTAGAGCTCTATGAGCTCGCGCCGCTGGGCTACGTCACGGTCAGCGAGAAGGGCATCGTCCTGCGGGCGAACCTGGCCGCTGCCAGGCTGCTGGGCGACGACCGCGCCGCGCTGGTCGGCGCGCCGATCTCCCGGTTCATCCACCAACCGGATCAGGACGCCTACTACCTGTGCCACAAGCGGCTCCTCGACGGCCGCTGGGCCGACCCGGCGCGGACCAGCGCGGCGCAGACGCTCGAGCTCCGGCTGGCCAGGCCGGATGGGACGCAGTTCTGGGCGGGGCTGGTGCTCTCGCTCGCGGAAGAGGCAGGTGAACGGCTGATCCATCACGTGCTGAGCGACGTCAACGAGCGCAAGGCTGCCGAGGCGGCGCTGCTCGAGCGGACTCGGCTGCTGGACCTCGCCAACGACGCGATCATCATCCGCGACCCGGACAGCCGCGTCGTCTACTGGAGCAAGGGCGCCGAAGCCACCTACGGCTGGCCCGCCGTGGACGCGGCCGGCCGCGTCACGCACGAGCTGCTCCAGACCACCTTCCCCGTTTCGCTGGCGGCCACGAATGCCGCCCTCGAGTCGGCGGGCGAGTGGAGGGGAGAGCTCGGGCACACTGCGCGGGACGGGCGCGGGCTCACCGTCGAGAGCCGGCAGTCAGTCGAGCGGGACGCCCGGGGCGGAATCCGGGCCGTCCTCGAGATCAACCGCGACATCACCGAGCGGAGGCTCGCGGATGAAGCGAGGGCCTCCCTTGAGGCTCAGCTCCAGCAGGCCCAGAAGATGGAGTCCATTGGCCGCCTCGCCGGTGGCGTGGCCCACGACTTCAACAACATGCTCGGCGCGATCCTGGGCAACGCGGAGCTCGCCCTCGAGGCGATCGAACCGTCCCACCCGGTGCGCGCCGATCTCCTCGAGATCCAGGCGGCCGCCCGGCGCTCGGCCGACCTCACCCGCCAGCTGCTCGCCTTTGCCCGGCGCCAGACCTTCTCGCCCAGGGTGCTCGACCTCAACGAGACTCTCGGCGGGATGCTGGACATGCTGCGGCGCCTCGTCCTCGCCGGCGTCGAGCTCGGCTGGAAGCCGGGCCTCGGCCTGTGGCCGGTCAGCGTGGACCCGTCCCAGCTCGACCAGGTCCTGACCAATCTCGTGGTGAACGCGGGCGACGCGGTCGGCGACACCGGCACGGTCACGATCGAGACCGGGAACGCGTCCCTGGACGCGTTCGACTGCGCCGACCAACCGGGTGCCGTGCCCGGCGAGTACGTCGTGCTCACCGTGACCGACAACGGCTTCGGCATGGACGCCGCGACGAGGCGCCACCTCTTCGAGCCCTTCTTCACCACCAAGGGGATCGGCAAGGGAACCGGGCTCGGTCTGGCCACGGTGTACGGCATCGTCAAGCAGAACGAGGGCTTCATCTGCGTCTCCAGCGAGGTCGGGACCGGTTCGACGTTCCGGGTCCACCTGCCCCGCCATCAGAGCCAGCCCGTTTCGTCGGTGGAGCCGACCCCGCGGTTCGCGAGCCATGGCGGTGGCGAGACGATCCTCCTCGTCGAGGACGAGCCCGCCATCCTGCGCCTGGGCACCGCGATGCTCGAACGGCTGGAATACCGCGTGATCTCCGCAGCGACTCCCGGTGAGGCGATCCGCCTGGCGCGCGAGCACGCCGGAGAGATCCACCTGTTGATGACCGATGTCGTCATGCCCGAGATGAACGGCCGGGATCTCGCCCGCAACCTGCTCTCGCTCTACCCGCGCCTGGGACGGCTGTTCATGTCGGGGTACACCGCCGACGTGATCGCCGACCGCGGGGTGCTTGATCCGGGCGTCCACTTCCTCCAGAAGCCGTTCTCAACGAATGACCTGGCGGCCAAGGTGCGCGAGGCGCTCGACCAGGACCCGGTGTCGGCGGATTTGTCCGCCGGCTGAGGGGCCAGCGCTCGCGAGTCTCTCGCGCCGCTTCATTCCCGCCTCGGGACCCACGTCCCGCTCAATCGTCCGCGCCATCACCGGCACCTCCCCGGGCAGGCACCCAGCGCCCGAGACCCGAACGCCTGGCCCAATGGCCAAGTAGCCACCGCGGCCCGCCACCTGCACGCTTCGGGCATGACGGCGCGCTGGTCTGATCCACACCGACTCCCGGGCTCCCCTGCCAGTCGCATGGCGCAACCAGATCAACTCGAACAGCCGTGCCGAAACTCCTTCCATTCCCGAATCCGCCAGCTCCGATTCCCCCCACGACTCAACCCATGCCGGACCCCGCACCTCACGGAGGCCCCCTGAGCGACCCCAACACGATCGCCCGCCAGGGAACGCGCCTCACCCCCGCCGAGCGCCGAGTCGTCGCCGCGATGCGGACGGCCCGTTCCGAAGCGGAGGCCGCCGAGGTCCTCGGGCTCAGCCCCCACACCGTCCACCAGCACCTGCGCAATGCCCGTGCCCGGCGCGGGGCGCGGACGACCCGCGAGCTCCTGGTGGAACTGTCCGCCTGACATGATCGTGGGGTAGCGGAGCGCGCTATCGGCGGGATCGGGACACTGCCGCCCTGGAGGCGACGATGACGATGCTGGATGGCCAGGAAGCCGCGGCGAAAGAGGTCAGACCCGTCGAGATGCCGGCGAATGAGGTCGCGGATGGGCTCCGCGATCTCCCGGGCGTGTGGGACGCCGCGCCGGCCTCGCGCAAGGCGATCGCCGAGTCGCTGTTCGAGCGGATCGACGTCCTGGGGCTCCAGCAGATGCGAATCGCGCCAACGCAGGCGGCGATCGCGCACGGGCTCGCCGAGGTCTGGGGTCGATCAGTTGGTTATGGTCGGGGCGAGAGGAATAGCCCCGCCACCAACGACCTTCCGATCACGATGCGCCTGGCCGAGCCGCCGGAGCCCTGGGCGTGGCTCCAGAGCGCATGACCAGACGGCCGTCCCGCTCTGCCGAACGCGCCACTGACCGCGAGGTCGGCGTGGTGGCCGCGGTGCTGGTTGCCGGGTCGGAGAAGGCGACCGCCCACCGCCTTGGCCTGTCGCACTCGACGGTGAAGCACCACCTGGCGAATGCGCGGTCCAAGGTGGGGGCGGCGACAACGGCGCAGCTGGTGTGGATCCTGGCGCCGCGGCTGCCGGAACCAGAGGGGGCCCAGACGGACGAGGAGAGCCAGATGTGAACGCGAAAGGTCAAGGGGCGTCATGGACGGGTTCGAATCTCATCTCCCGCTCCGCGGCCCGGGCTAGCGGGTGGGCGCCGCGACAATCACTGGCAGCCCGGTGGAGGCGCGCAGCCGGTCCGTCATGACGCCCCGCAGACGCTCAGCGAGGCTGGGCCGATCGGCTCCCGGCGGCAGCACGAACAGAACGCCGCCAAACCGCCTCGCAGCCTCGGCCAGGCCTTCCGCGCCCGATTGCGTCGGGAACCAGCCACCGGCGGTCACGCCGGCGGCCTGCGCCGCTTCGAGGTATGTCCCGATCCCGCCGCGCCCCTCGCGGCGGGCGAGCGCGTCGTCGAACAGACGGTCGGGCGAGGGACGACCGAGATCGTCACCGCGCAGATCTCCGTACGGGCTGGAGAATCCTTCGGCCGAGCGATCCACGAGCACGAGCTGCCGGTTCTCACGAGCGGCGAGCGCCAATCCGACCACGAATGCATCTCGATCGGCGCCCCGACCGACGGCCACCACGACCGCGCCCGCCGGGGCACCGGACGGGGCGACGTCAGCGGTCTCGCCGAGCCTGACCAGCTCCTGGACGGCCGCGGATGTCGGAGCCCTCGGGGCCTCGGCGGGCGGCGCGCCGAGCAGGCCGAGCGCGGCGATCAGGAGCTCGACCACGCCCGGATCGTCGGATACAAAGCCCACGAACCGCTTGCCGGGCGTGGCCGCTCCGCCGATCCCGAAGGTCGCCGGGTCGCCGAGCTCATAGGACACGAACGCGAGCGGTTCCGGATCGTCGGTCACGAGGAACCACTGGGTCTCAAGCCTGCGGTGGTCACCTGGGACCTGGCGGTAGTCGAGCAGGGCGAGGCCGGGATCGTCCGGTCGCGGCCCGATCGCCCAGACGGTGAGCCTCGTGCCGGCCTCGAGCAGGTCGGCGTACCGGAGTGCCTCGACCCGGAGCTTCGCCGCCGTCTGGAACCCGACGAGCAGGCGTCCGCCCCGCGCAGCCGCCTCGATCTCGCGCGTCGTGCGCAGCATCCCTCGCGGGTCATAGGTGAAGCGGGTGGCATCGGGAGCGCGGCCCAGCGCTTCGGCAAGCCGCCGGCCGATCTCGAAGATGCCCGCATCACCCGAACCCGCCGGGTAGGTCCAATCCATGCTGGGTACCGCCATGTGGTGCAGCGCTCCTTCGGGCCACCTGGCTCGGCCTCGAGGCTCGTGAGGCTGAGCGGTCGGATGAACAGAGAATAGACGACCGCGTCTCCGGTTGGACCGTGAGGAGACTGACATGGCGCTGGCAGCCGGCAACAAAGAGCCCTCCTCGCGGCGAGAAGGGCTTGGAGTCGCGATGAGCTGGGTTATGGTCGGGGCGAGAGGATTTGAACCTCCGACCTCATCGTCCCGAACGATGCGCGCTGCCAAGCTGCGCCACGCCCCGACCGAGGTGCCCGTTGAACAGGGCACGGAAATGATAGCACCGGAGGGAAGGCTCCTGTCCGGGGGTTGAGACGCCGCGCGAGGGCGGCCGTCGCCGGGCTTCCGTCCGCGACGGACGCAACGTTCCGCCGGAGCGACATCTCCATATTCCCACCGGTATGGCGTTGGCCAATGGCCCGCTCGGTCGGCGCGACGTCGGGTCTCCGCCAGGGCCCGCGGCCGGTCCGATCCGGGCAGCATGATCACCGAATCCCCGCGTGTTGGGAATCTGGCTGTTCCCGGGGTCATGGGCGGGCGGAAGGACACCTTGGGTCTCGTCCAACGCCATCCCCACGGGAATCTGACGATCGCCGCCGCAAGGGGATGTCGGCAAGGGTTGCCGGCAAGGGTCCGACCCCGATTCGCCCGCCCACGTTGCGCGCGCCGTCCGTTTCCGGCACGCTTCGCCCGACCGGCGTGCCCCCATCGCGCCTGAAGAGCCGTCACGGATTCCGGAGGTCGCCCCGCATGCCCACCGTCCTGATCGTCGACGACGAGCAGCACATCCGCCTGCTCATCGAGCAGACCCTGGAGGAGCTCGAGGACGAGGGCGTGGAGCTGCTCACCGCGGGCGACGGCGAGGCGGCGCTGGCCACTATCCGCGCCCAGCACCCGGACCTGGTCTTCCTGGACGTGATGATGCCGAGGATGAACGGCTTCGACGTCTGCCGGGCCGTGAAGGACGACGACTCGCTGAAGCAGACCTACGTGATCCTGCTCACCGCCAAGGGCCAGGCCTACGATCGCGAGCAGGGCCTCCAGGCCGGCGCCGACTGGTACATGACCAAGCCGTTCGATCCCGACGACCTGCTTCGTCGCGCGCGTTCCGCGCTTGGCCTGGGAGACGACTGATGGACGCCATCGCGCTCCGCCGCCTCATCGTCCGCCACCGCCACGTGGCGCCCATGCTCAGCGTCCTGCTGGCCAGCACCAACGCGCGCGTCCTGATCACGGACCTCACCGGCGAGGTGATCCTCCACCGCGAGGCGGGCGGGACGCCGCATGACAGCGCGCCCGCAGGCGGCATCGAGCGCCACCCCATCACCATCGACGGCACGCCGATCGGCTGGGTGGAAGGGCCACGCCCCGCGGGCGCCATCGCATCGGTCATCTCGTATGCGGCCGCCCGCGAGGCGGACAAGCGCGCCCTGGCCAACGAGGCGCTGGAGCGCTACCGCGAGCTGAACCTGCTGTACGACCTGGCCGAGCAGATCGGGGCCACGCTGGAGGTGGACGCGGTCGCCAAGGTCGCCGTGGGCGAGGCGGGCCGGCTCCAGGCCGGAAGCCAGGGCTTCCTGTTCCTCCGCGACGGGGCAGGGGCGCTGCGCGCGCGACCGGCGGGCGATCCCACGCTGCTGGCGGGCGATCACACCTCCAACGGGCTGCTGGGCGCGATCCTGTTCGGCGACGCGGAGATCGTGAACGACGTGGCCGCCGACCCGCGTGCCAACGAGGCGGAGAAGGCGGTCTCGTCGCTGGTCGCGGCGCCGCTCCGGGTGCGCGGGCAGCGCATCGGGGTAGTGGGCACCGCCTCGGTCGCGCCGGTGGAGTACCGGGCCGGCGACCTGAAGGTGATCACGGCGCTTGCGGCGCTGGCCGGTCCCACCATCCAGCAGGCGATCGCCTACGAGGAAGCCGTCCACGAGCGGCTGACAGCCAGCCACAGCCAGCACTCCCCCACATTCGGCAGCCGGTCCGGCCCGGGCGTGGGCCGCTAGAGCGGCCGAAGCCTCCGGCGGGCGTCCGAAGCCCCGACCCCGCGGCCCCAGACCAGCCCCCCCCCCCGATGTTTCGCGGCGAATCGCGCGCGGACCGGCTCGGGCCGCGCCGCGCCGGCCAGACCGGGCGCGACGACGAGGCCGCCGCGGCGATGGCGGCCGCCGAGGCGACCCGGCGCCAACTGGAGCAGACGGTCGCCGAGCTCACGACCGTCAACGAGCTCTCGGTCGCGCTGGCGTCCACGTTCGACCTGGAGACGCTGGTGGGCCGAAGCCTGCAGATCGTGGTCGGGCGCCTCCGGTTCGACCGGGCGATGATCCTGCTCCTCGACAAGGCCGGGGCGGCGCTGAGCGGCGGTCGCAGCGTGGGGATGTCGGCGGAGGGCGCCGCCCGGATCGCCGCCATCGACCTGCCGCTGGACGGCCCGGACAGCCCGCTGACCGACACCTTCCGCGCCGACGGCCCCCTGCTCTTCGAGGAGTTGGACCGCGACCCGGATCCCGCGACCCGGGGCCTTGCCTCGGCGCTGGGCGCCACGTCCGTCCTCGCGACGCCGCTGGTCTCGAACGGGCGGAGCGTGGGGGTGCTGGTGGTGGACCAGCCCGCCGGCGGACGGGTGATGGGCGCCGGCGATGGGCCGCTGCTGTTCACGGTGGGCAGCCTGATCGCCGGGGCGGTGGAGAGCTCGCGCCTCTACCGCGAGATCCAGGCGTACAGCCACGAGCTGGAGGAGCGGGTCGCGGCGCGGACGCGCGACCTGGCCACGGCGGTGGAGGAGGCCCAGGCGGAGCGGGCGTCGGCGGAATCCGCTCGGGCCGCGGCCGAGGCGGCAAACGCCAGCAAGACCGCCTTCCTCAACAACGTCAGCCACGAGCTGCGGACGCCACTGACCTCCGTCGTGGGCTTCAGCCGGATCATCGCCAAGCGGCTGGACGAGGTGGTCTTCCCGGTCATCATCACGGACGACCCCAAGGTGCAGCGGGCGATGCGCCAGGCGCGCGACAACCTGGGGATCATCGTGGAGGAGGGAGAGCGGCTCACGGCGATGATCAACGACATCCTGGACCTGGCCAAGATCGAGGCGGGCCGGATGGACTTCCGACACGTGGCGGTGGACGTCGGCGAGCTGCTGACGCGCGGGCTGGCTGCCACGTCCTCGCTCTTCTCGAACGCGGGCCTGAACCTGGTGACCGACGTGGAGCCGGGGCTACCGACGATCGTCGGCGACCGCGACCGGCTGCTCCAGGTGGTGATCAACCTGGTCTCGAACGCGGTCAAGTTCACGCCGCGCGGCGGGACGATCACCTGCCGGGCGCGGCTGGAGGTTGGAGCCGGCACGGCCGAATGCGCGGGCGGGGTCGGCGCAGCCGCGGCGGCCAACCTGGGCGCGCCCGGCGCAGCCGCGGCAGGCAGCCCGGGTGCGGACAGGGCCGAAGTCATTGTCTCCGTGACCGATACCGGCGTAGGCATCGCGCCGGAGGACCACGCCAAGGTCTTTGAGCAGTTTGGCCAGGCCGGCGACACCCTCACGGACAAGCCGCGCGGCACTGGCCTGGGCCTACCCATCTGCCGCGAGATCGTGGAGGCGCACGGCGGGCGCCTCTGGCTGGACTCGGCGGTCGGCGCCGGCTCCACGTTCTCGTTCGCGCTGCCCGTGGACCCGCCGGCCGGCTAGCCGCCGGCGACTCACCCCGCGGGGCGCCCCGTACCCGCCGCGCTCAGTCGTTCCTGTCACCTGCCGGCCTGGCACACACAGGACGCGCTCCCAAGCCCAACTTGGCTCTGATCGGGCCCTGCCTCACCCGCCCAACCGTGCTGTTCGTGCACGGCCACAGCCTCGAGACGCGCGGACGCGCCGCGAAACCACCAGGAATCGATCGCAGAAGGAGCCTATGGTGTGCCGGCGCCGCAAGTGACAGGAATCGCGAGGTTGGAGTCTGGCACCGGCACCCCCTCGGGCCGCGGCGGCGGCGCTTCGGGGATCAGGGGCGTTCGGCCGCCCCCTTCAGACCGTCGGCGAACTGCCGGAACGACGGGCCAAGGTCCGGGATGGACTTGCCGATCATCCCGGCCAGCGTCCCGCTGTACACCTCCGTCATCGAGAACGTACAGGCGCCATCCGTCCCCGGTGTGACCTCGTAGGTGCGGGCGCCGCGGAAGAGGCCCAGCGGCATCCCGTCTGCCCAGACCATCCAGCGCGGCGGCGCCGGCTCGGTCACGGTCAGCGAGAACGCCCGCTTGGGATTGGCGGTGGAGACCAGGCGGATCCGCGAGCCCAGGGCGACCGAACCGTCGATCGAGATGATCGTGGGGTTCCAGGCCTTCCAGGCGGCGGTGTCGGCGAGGAGCGCCCAGACGCGCTCGGGCGCGGCGGCAATGGGCCGGGAGACGGCGAACTGGAGGGCAATCAGATCGCACGCATCCGGTTGTTGCGTGGGTTGTGCTCCACCTCGGCCAGGCCCAGTGCCTCGAGCACCGGCGGCACGTAGTTGCCGAACCGCCCGCGCAGCCCCTTCTTCAGCCCGTACCAGCCGCCGACGGGGTTGGTCGCGTCGCGGCCCCACGCCTCCACCGTCCCGGCCGCCGCATCCTTCTGCTCGTCGGCGTTGCCCAGCGCCACCCAGTCGCCCTGCGCGCTGAGCCTCGCGTGGAGATCCTCGATGCAGCGCAGGTGGTAGCGCAGCTGGGTGGATCCCACCTGGACGACCAGCGCGGGCGGGTTGGCGGCTGGGTCGCGGTATGCCTCGAACTCGGACGAGCCGGGCGGGGTCCGCAGCACCCAGGGGTCGCCGGGGATGCCGTTGCCTTCGACGTCGCTCATGGCGTGGCTCCTTCGGGGCGCTGCGCGCGACAGGCGCGATGGACAGGACAGTACTCGGCAATAACCGCCATCATCTGGCGGGAATTCACCGCCACGGGGGAGATTGTTCGACATGCGAGCCGGCCGCCTGGTGACCCTGATGCTGCTCCTGGGACGGCGCGGTCGCGTGACCGGTGCCCAGCTGGCAGCCGAGCTGGAGGTCTCGGAGCGGACGGTCCTGCGTGACATCGATGAGCTCTCCGCCGCTGGCGTGCCGGTCTTCGCGGTCCGCGGACCCCACGGCGGCTACCAGCTCCTGGAGGGCGCCGGGCGCGCGCCATCGCTCGCCGACCCGAGCACGTGGCAACCCATGGAGCGGCACGCCGGGCGGGTCCGCCGGGCGACCGTCTGGGTCACGCCCGAGGGGCGGCGGCTGGCCGCGGTGCTGGGGCGGCTCCAGCCGATTCGGGTCCGGCGCGCCGTCCCGCCGGACGGCGAGGGCCGACTCCAGGCCACGTTCCGCATCGAGACCCTGGAGGGCGCGGTGCTGGACGTCTGCTCGCTGGGGCCGGAGATCGAGGTGCTGGCGCCGGCCGACCTCAGGGCAGCGGTGGCGGATCGGATCGCGGCGGCGGCGGCCCGGTATGCGGGCGGGTAGCGCGGCGGTCAGCGGCCTGACCAGGCCCGCGCTAGATGGATGCGAGGATCCCGCCGTCCACGTAGATCGTCTGGCCGTTGACGAAGTCCGAGGCGCGCGACGCGAGGAAGACGGCAGCGCCGACGAGCTCCTCCACGTCGCCCCACCGTCCGGCGGGGGTGCGGGCGCGCAGCCAGGTGTCGAAGGCGGGGTCATCGTGCAGGGCCTGCGTGAGCGGCGTGACGAAGTAGCCGGGCCCGAGCCCGTTGGCCTGGATCCCGAAGCGAGCCCACTCCACGCACATGCTCTGCGTGAGCATCTTGAGCCCGCCCTTCGACGCGGCGTACGGAGCGATACCGGGCCGGGCGAGCTCGCTCTGCATCGAGTGGATGTTGATGACCTTGCCGTGGCCCCTGGGGATCATCCGCCGTCCGACCGCCTGGCCGACCAGGAACGCGGACGTGAGGTTCACGGTGAGGAGGCGCTGCCACGCCTCGAGCGGGAACTCGGTCAACGGCGTGCGGTGCTGGATCCCGACGTTGTTGACGAGGATCTCGATGGGGCCGACGCTTGCCTCGATCTCCTCGATCGCGGCGGTGACCTGATCCGGATCGGTGACGTCGAACGGGCGGGCGTGGACTCGAAGGCCCATGGCCCGGAGCTCGTCGGCGGCGGCAGCGAGCACCTCGGGCCGGGTGCCATTGAGGATCACCTCGGCGCCGGCACGGCCCAGCCCTCGCGCCAGGGTCAGCCCGATCCCGCGGCTTGACCCGGTGACCAGGGCGATGCGCCCTGCCAGGTGGAAGAGGCCGTCGATCATGGCGCGACCCCCGTCCGCACATCGTCGGACTGGAGCGCGGCGAGGATGTCTTCCGCGACCTGGTCCGCGCTTCGGTCATCGACGTCGACGATCGAGTGGGCGACCTCCCGGTAGAGCGGCTCCCGCTCAACCACCGTGCGCTCCACCCAGCCCCTGAGGTCGCCCTCCATGAACGGCCGATGGCTGCCCGGACCGAGGCGCGGAACCAGGGTTGCTGGACCGGCCCGCAGCCAGACCACGTGGCCGCCCGCCCGCAGCCGACCGCGGTCCGCGGGATCCAGCACGACGCCGGCGGCGATCCCCACGATCACCGGTGCCGGAAGCTGGAGCGCCAGGTCGACCACGGCAGCCTCACCGGCCCGCAGGCTCGCGTCGCCGCCCGTCGCCCGGAGCTCGCGTGCCGTGTGGCCCGTGGCCAGCACCAGCAGCTCGTCGTTGTCGACGTAGCGCCCGCCCGTCCGCCGAGCGAGGCTGAGCCCCACCGTCGTCTTGCCGGCGCCCATCATCCCGACGAGCAAGACGCGCGTTGGCGACAGCGGGCCAGAGGTTGACACGGTGACGAGGATACGCGGCGGGCGAGGCGGACGTGCACAGGAAGAGGCCCCGGCGCAGCAAGCGGCCCCGGCGCAGACGCACCGGGGCCGCTGTGATCGCGTTGGACCGGCCGCTGGCCGGCGCCGGAACCCCGGCTAGTACTGGAACAGCAGCTCGCGGTACTTGGGCATCGGCCAGAGGTCGTCTGCGACGAGCGTCTCCAGCGTGTCCACGACTACGCGCAGGCGGTTCTGGGCCGGGATGACGGAGCCGACGATGGCCGTCGCCTCCGCGACCACGTCGCCGGCGCCATGCGCGGCGTGCCGCGCATGATCGAGCGCCTCGATCGCCTCGCCCAGCTCGTCCGTGAGCGAGGCGACCTCGCCGGAGAGCGTCCTGGCCGCCTTCGAGACGTCGGCCGCCTTCGCCAGCTGGCCGAGATAGCGGATCGCGGCCGGGAGGATCATCGTGCGCGCCACGTCGAGCGCGGTGTTGGCCTCGATGGTCTGGACCTTGACGTAGCGCTCCCAGTTGATGTCCAGGCGCGCCGCCAGCTCCCGCTCGGAGAGGACCCCGAATCTGGCGAACAGCTGCTTGGCCTTCTCCGTGGCGAGGGCCGGGAGCGCGTCGACGGTGGTCTTGTTGTTCGGCAGCCCGCGGCGGGCGGCCTCGGCGTGCCATTCCTCCGAGTAGCCGTTGCCCTCGAACAGGACCTGCTTGTGCGCCTTGGCGATCCCCGACAGGATCTTGGTGAGGCCGTCGAAGTCGCCGATCTTGAGCTTCTCCAGCTCGTCGGCCAGCTGTGCTAGCGAATCCGCAACGGCGGTGTTGAGGATGGTCTGCGGCCAGTAGATGGGCGCCGATGAGCCGACGGCCCGGAACTCGAACTTGTTGCCGGTGAACGCGAACGGCGAGGTGCGGTTGCGGTCCGTGGCGTCCGCGGGGAGCGCCGGGAGCGAATCCGCGCCCAGGTCCAGGCGCGCGCCGTGCTTGGACGCCGACGCCGAGCCCGCCTGCTCCAGCTGACTGACCACGTCCTCCAGCTGCGAGCCAAGGAAGATGGACATGATCGCCGGCGGCGCCTCGTTGGCGCCCAGGCGGTGGTCGTTGCCCGCGTCGGCGATGCCCGCGCGGAGCAGGTCGGCATGGACGTTGACCCCGCGGACGACGCCCAGGAGGAAGGTCAGGAACTGCGCGTTGGCGTGCGGGTCGTCACCCGGGTCGAGGAGGTTCTCCCCTTCGTCCGTGGCCATGGACCAGTTGTTGTGCTTGCCCGACCCGTTGATTCCGGCGAACGGCTTCTCGTGGAGGATGAGCAGCAGGCCGTGCTTCTGCGCGAGCCGGCGCATGGTGGCCATCACGACCATGTTGTGGTCGGAGCCCACCGAGCCCGCCTCGAAGACCGGCGCCATCTCGAACTGGGCCGGCGCCACCTCGTTGTGACGAGTCTTGACGGGGACCCCCATCCGCCACAGCTCGCGGTCCATGTCCATCATGTAGCTCAGGATCCGCTCACGGATCGAGCCGAAGTACTGGTCTTCCAGCTCCTGGCCCTTGGGCGACGGGGCGCCGAAGAGCGTCCGGCCGGTGAGCAGCAGGTCGGGGCGCTGCTCGGCCAGGCGCCGGTCGATCAGGAAGTACTCCTGCTCGGGGCCGATGGTGGTGAAGACCCGGCTGGAGCTGGCGTTGCCGAACCAGCGCAGGATCCGGAGCGCCTGCTTGCCCAGCGCCTCCTGCGAGCGGAGGAGCGGGATCTTGTGGTCCAGGGCCTCGCCGGTGTACGAGACGTACGCGGTGGGAATGGTCAGCGTGGCGCCGTTGGGCTCGACCTGCAGGAAGATCGGCGAGGTGACGTCCCACGCGGTGTAGCCGCGCGCCTCGAAGGTGGCCCGGATGCCGCCCGACGGGAATGACGACGCATCCGGCTCGCCCTGGAGCAGGTTCTTGCCGCTGAACTCGGCGATGGTCTTGCCGTCGCCCGACGGGCTCAGGAACGAGTCGTGCTTCTCGGCGGTGGAGCCGGTCATGGGCACGAACCAGTGGGTGTAGTGGGTGGCGCCGTGCGCCATCCCCCACTCCTTCACCGCGTGCGCCACCGCGTCCACGATCGCCGGGTCGAACGGCTGCAGGCCATCGATGGTCCGGCGCAGGTTCTTGAAGATGGGCTTGGCCAGGTACTGGCGCTGCGCCTCTTCGCCGAACACGTACTGGCCGTAGATATCGGCGCCCGCGTGTTCCAGGTAGTTCTGGTTCGACTCGACCTTGTGGTTGGCGATCTGATCGATGGCGATGCTGCGGCTGTTGCCCATGGGTCTGTGCTTCTCCTGCTTTATGCGTTCCGCACGACATCCGCCCCGATGATCGAACGGTCGCGCAAGGATATCAGCACAAATCGGCACCACGATGCCCATTGGCCTGCCGCGACGTTGTGCATATGGCACAACACCACCGGCCGGCACGCGACGACCGGCCTACGCCCCTTCGTGCTCCGCGATCCGGATCGCGACCCTGAGCGCCAGCCGCAGGTCGGGGTCGTGCAGGTTCCAGCCGGTCTCGCGCTCGATCGCCTCGATCCGGTAGGCGATGGTGTTGCGGTGGACGCCGAGGACGGCGGCGGCCTCGCCAAGCCCACCCGAATCCAGGACGGCCCGGAGCGTCTCCAGGCGCTGACGCCGGGTGACGGGCCGGCTCGCCAGCAGGGGCGCGAGGAGAAGCCGCGCCTGCCGGGAGCCACCGGGGATCTGGTCCAGGCTGCCCAGCAGCTGGTAGGCCGGGAGCCGTGCCGCGTAGGCCAATCGCGGCGGCTGACCCATCGCCTCGGCGGCCTCCAGCGTGGAGCGGGCGGCGGCCTCGGCGGCAGGCCGGCTCCCGGCATCAGGGAAGGGCCGCGAGAGCGCCACGGTGCGCCCGAGATAGGCGGCGATCTCGGTGGCGAGCGCGGCACCGCCGGCGTCGTCGGGCGCAACGGCGGCCACCATCCGGAGCTCCAGGCTCTCGGCCGTGCCGCGGAGGCGGAGGCGACGCGCGGGGGCGATGGCACGCAGCCCGGCGCGGATCCGCTCGCGGGCCGCCTGGGCGCGCGGCTCGTCGACCCGGTCGGTCGAGACACGGTCGCCGTCGGCCGCTTCGGCCGGTCCCTGGCGGGCCATCATCACCACCCAGGGCGGACCGTCGGCGGGCAGCGGCTCGGCCCGGCGCAGCTCGTCGCGCACCTGGTCCAGCGCGGCGACCCGCGCCAGCTCCAGGCCCAGGACGCCGGCGGCCCGCTCCCCAGCCACCCGCTCCAGCTCGCGGGCCGGCTCGTCGCCCAGCAGCAGCAGCCGGCCCCCGGAGCCGCGCTCGCCCGGGGCCGCCGGGATCACCACCCGGAGCGCCGCGATGCTGCCCAGGGTCCGGGACAGGTACCGGGCGGCAGCGGCAGCGGCAGCAGCGGGCTCGGCCGGGGCGTGGATGGCCAGGGTCTCCCCGCCCGGGTTCTCGATCGCCACCGCGCGGCCAAGGAACTCGCCGATGGCCGCGGCCAGCGTGCTCAGGCCGCCGCCGGCCAGCGCCAGCCGGGCCAGCTGGCCATCCAGCTCGGCCGCCCGTCGGTCCACCTCGGCCTGCTGGTTGACCAGGTAGGCGATGGCGCTCCGCTCCAACGCGGGCGGGTCGGCGGGCGAGAGGCGCAGCGCGGGCACGCCCGCCCGGTGGGCCGCGGCAGCCAACGCGTCGATCCGTGCCCGGGCGGCGTCATCAGGGCCGTCGCCGCAGAGCAGGAGGGCGGCACACTGGACAGTAGCCAACCGCGCTGCGAGCTCCTCCGTGGCATCGCCATCCGGTGCGGGGGCGGGCAATGCCGTGGCCGGCAGGATGACGAGGTCGCCGGCCTCCAGGGCATCGATCCCCGCGCCGCCGACCTTCAGCACGCGGACCCAGGTGACGTCGCGCTCCAACTCCTGGGGGGTCAGCGGCCGCGCCGGCACGGCGGCGGGGAAGATCGCGGAGCGGATCGAGCCGAGGGTGGCCATCAGGCCACGAGCGTAGCCGTCAGGCGCCGCCGGTGGAAGCCGTGGCTGCGCCGGCGTGGGCATCAAGTCCGGCATCGGCATCAGAGCCGGAACCTGGCGCGGAGCCGGAACCTGGCGCGGCGGCAAGGCGTTGCGGCCTCGCCTTCACCAGGTCGTCGAGAAGGCGCCCGAACTCACGTTCGAAGTCCACGTACCGGTCCGACCGTCCCACCAGGGCCAGCTCGCCGTCCGCCGACAGCCGCGCCCAGACCCGCCGGCGGGGCAGGTAGAAGATCACGAGGATCCCCGTGATGAGCGACAGGAACGCGCCCCACACGATCCCCTGCCCCGGGTCCCTGGATGCGATCAGGACGCTGTAGTCGGACATCGACTTGAAGCCGACCGCGAAGTCGATGCCGGACGCGGTCTGCCAATCGCCCCGGCTGATCGCCATTGGGTCGAGGGTGCTGATCTGCGGCGTGCCGTCGGCGGCCGTGCCCGTCACCCGGTAGGGCAGGACCAGCAGCACCGCGGCCCCGTCCGCGCCACGGTCCAGCAGGAGCTGCAGCCCCACGTCCCGGCCCGGGACCGAGAGCAGCCCAAACGGGAAGCCCTCGTGGGATTCGGTCAGCGGCACCGGGCCTGTCCACAGCGTTGCGCCGGTGCGGTCCAGGATCACCAGCTCCGGGGCGGGCCCAAAGCCGTTCTGGTGGAAGGTGTAGCCGCCGATCTCCAGCGGATCGTTGACGCGGATGACCTTGCGGGCCAGCAGCTGGCCGTCGCGATAGACCGCGAGGTCGGTGGTGAAGTCGGTCGGCTTGCCCGTCTCGAACCCGGGGGCTTCGAAACCGTAGTTGCGCACGAGGAGCAGCCCCGGCGTGCCGATGGGGCCCACCGTCAGCGAGTCCCCCTCCGCCACCACGAGGCCCTGCTGCTCGCCCAGCCGCGAGGTCACCGCCGCGGCCACCAGGAACAGGATCAGGCCCAGGTGCGTGAACAGGGTTGCCAGCTTGGTCCACTGGTTCCGATCGCCGTAGATGAAGGTGGCGCCCGTCTCGCCGTCGGCGGCCGTGCGGACGCGGAACCGGTGGCGACGCAGGATTCCGGCCACCACCGCCGCCGCGGGCGCGCCCGGGATCAGCGCCCGATCGGGCAGCTCGGGGTCGAAGTACGGCTGGGGCTGGGCGACGCGCACCTCCGCGGCCATCCGCCACAGCCGCGGCGTCCGATCCAGCGTGCAGATGATGATCGAGACCACCAGCACGATCAGCCCGCCCGAGAACCAGGCCGACGTGAAGACCTGGAAGAACTGCAGCCGCTCCATCGCGTCCACGACGCCCTCGCCCAGGACGGGGTCGTAGATCGCCTGCAACTTGGTCATCTCGCCCTGGTAGTCGCCCAGCGAATGGAAGGCGAATGACGGGAGCTGCCGGATGGTCATCCCGATCACGCCGAGCAGCGCCAGGTAGATGATCTGGAGAACCGCGAAGTTGACCGAGGTGAACAGGCGCCAGAGCGCGCGGCCCAGCCGGGCGGGCCTGGTCGTAGGGGCCGCCGCGCCGCCCGAGGGGCGGCCGAAGCGGAGCTGCGCGGGACGCGCGGTGGCGGGCGCCGGGCCCGTCACGGGGTGGGAGGTCACCCCGCGATGCTACACCGGCGAGTCGGCGCGGCCTCCGGCCGCCGACGGCGCGCCCATGACCCGGTTCTTGCCCAGGCGCTTGCTGGCGTACATGGCGCGGTCGGCGGAGATCATCAGCTCGTCCGCGGTCCGGCCGTCCTCGGGGTAGGCCACCATCCCCACCGACATGCTGGTGCGGACCTCCGTGCCGGGCACCACCAGCTCCGAGACGCCCTGCCGGATCTTCTCGCCCAGCACGTAGCCGCCGGTGGGATCCGTCTCGGGGAGCAGGACCACGAACTCGTCGCCGCCGTAGCGGGCCGGGATGTCGATGCGACGGACGCCGAACTTGATGACGTCGGAGACGGCCCGGAGCGCCCGGTCGCCCACGAAGTGGCCATACCGGTCATTGATGGGCTTGAGCTCGTCGAGATCCATCATCAGGAGGCAGAAGCCGCGGCCCGTGCGGGTGCTGCGCGCGATCTCCTGCTCGATGCTGGAGAAGAGGAAGGGCCGGTTGTACAGGCCCGTCATGGCGTCGATGGTGGACATCCGGATGGCCGCATCCCGCGACCGCCGCTGCATGCGGGCGATGGCCATGGAGACGTAGGTGAGCAGCAGGAGCGCGGTGACGTTGATGCTGATGGTGGAGACGGTGGCCGCGACCAGGCTGGTGCCGTCACCCACGGCCACGGCGGCGATGTAGCCCGCGATCGCCAGGGTCGCGAGGACAAACGTGGCCCTGGCGCTGATCACCAGCGCCGCGCCGGACACGATCAGCAGGAAGACCGGGAAGAAGGGGCTGGCCTGGCGGCCGGTGACGGCGACCAGCGCGGCCGTGAGGCCGACGGCCACCAGGCCCTCGATGGCGAAGATGACGGTGCGCGCGACGCTGGCCGGCAGGACGTCGTGGACCACCAGGACCACGAGGGCGGCAACCACGAGCAGCAGCGTGACGCCACCCTGGGCCTCCGGCCAGACGCCGCTGACCGTGACCACGGTGAGCGCGGCGAGGATGAACACCATGGCGACGACGCGGACGATCCGGTCGTAGGCCGCGGAGTTGCGGGCGTCGTCGGCGGCCGGCGCATCGCCCGGCTGCCCGAGGCGCGTGGCGCTGTCGATGGCGAGCGGGTTCAGGTCCGGATCCGGGCCGATAGCCGGCCGGCGAACGCCGGCATCACGCTCCGCGCGGACGGGCTCGCGGCCGGGCTCACGGCCGGCGGCCGGGAGCGACGCAGCCCGGGACTCTGCGGGGCGGCCCGGCTCACGGGCGGGCTCACGGGCGGGCTCACGGCTCGTCGCCAGGTCGCGTGTCTCGCGCATCGCCTGCTCGCGACCCAGGAGGTCGCGGCCCGAGTCACGGGCGGGCTCCTGGCCAGGTTCGCCGCTGGCCGAGTCGCGGCCGCCATACGCATCGCGGGCGGCGTCCGCCCGCGCCTGGCGATCCTCGAGGTCGCGCAGCTCAGCCAGCCGAGCCAGGACGGCCGGGCCGGTGCTCAGGCGGGTGCTCCAGTCGTCCATCCGGTCGGCGGGCCGTCCGCGGCGGAGCGCGGCCGGGAGCAGCGGGCTGCGGTGACCCAGCCAGGGCGGAACCACGGCGACCAGAAGCAGGATGGTGGCGACGATGGCGACCACAGGAACCGCATACGTCGGATCGAACAGCAACGACAAGGCCTCAAGGCGTGGCGGACAGACTCCACCCGCGTGGTGCCAATCTTAGCCTTGGCGGCCAGAGACGCCCCCCGTCAGAACGGCCTATTGGTGCCTGGACGCACCTCCGAATCCTCACAGTGCGGTTCCCGAAGACCCCGTCAATCACCCGGACCGCCGCACGTTGGCCCGCATTTGCCTTCGTTTGGGGCCATGCCCGACCGGCGGGCCGGGCTCACCATTTCCCCCAGTACCTTCGGCGGCTACGCTGCACCACATGCACTGGCAGCGACCGGCCAAGATCGCGTTCATCGGCTCCCACGGGATCCGCAAGACCACGGCCGCGCACGCGTTCGCCAGCACCATGCAGGGCGCCGGCAGGAGCGTCGAGTACGGCCGCGAAGTGGTCCGCGACAACCCGCTGGGCATCAACGAGGGGGCCACCGGCGAGGCCCAGCTCTGGGTGCTGGTCTCCCAGGTCCGCATGGAGCTGGAGCTGTCGCCCAAGGCCGAGGTGCTGGTGCTGGACCGGGGCGTCATGGACAACTTCGCCTACTACCTGCGGGCGACGCACGGCGCCGATCCGTACTCGGTGGAGCCGCTCATCCACGCGTGGTCGCGCACGTACGACCTGGTGGTCCGGCTCCTCCCGGACATCGCCCTGAGCCCGGATGGCGTCCGCAGCACCAGCGATGCGTTCCGCGACGAGATCGAGGCGATCCTGGACGCCCGGCTGCCGGACTACGTGGCGGCCGACCGGATCATCGCCCTGCCGGCGTCGCACGTCACGGGCCGGTTCGACTGGTGGGCCGTCGCCGAGCGGCTGGCCGCGATCGTCGGTGAGCCGCTCCTGGCGCCCGGGGTGACCGCGCCCTCCCGGGGCCGGGGGCGTTTGCGCCGGCTGCCCCGCGGGTCCGGCGTTCCCGCCGATCCGGGCCAGCTGGCGCTCGAGCTGGCTGCCGATGAGGGCGGCGACTGAGATCAGTCCAGCCGCCGGAACGCCCCACGCATGTGACAATCGGCCCTCGACCGTTTGGCGCCCTCGGCCCACCATTGGCCCCAATCATCTGTGGAAGAGGAGCCTCAGGAAGCGAGTCCTGGTCCTGGGTGGCGGGTTCGGTGGCGTCGCCACCGCGGTCGCGCTGCGCAAGCGGCTCCCGGCGTCGGACGAGGTGGTGCTGGTGGAGCGGCGCGCCTCGTTCATCATGGGCCTGCGCAAGAACTGGGCGCTCACCGGCATGGCGCCGTTCGAGGACGGGCAGCGCGGCCTGTGGGTGCTCAACGAGCGGGGCATCCGCGTCATCAACGGCAAGGTCAACGAGATCTTCCCCGCGGATGTCGCGGTGGAGGTCGATGCGGAGCGGATCCAGGCCGATGCGATGGTGGTCGCCCTGGGCGCCGGCCGAAACCGCAAGGCGATCCCCGGCTTCGAAGAGCACGCGATCGACTACTACGACCCGCGCGAGGCGATGCGCGGCGCGGCAGCCATCGAGGCTTTCCGCGGCGGCCGGCTGGTGATCGGCGTCTTTGGGGCGCCCTACCCGTGCCCGCCCGCGCCGTATGAGCTGGCGCTGCTCCTCGCCGAGCGGTTCGCGCGCGACAAGATCCCGGGCGGCATCTTCGTCTTCACCCCGCAGCCGGGCTCCCTGCCCATCCTGGGCACGGAGGCGTGTTCCGCCTTCGACGGGCGCCTGGCGTCCGCCGGGATCTCGTTCCGGCCAAAGACCCAGGCCGTCTCAATCGAGCCCGGGGTCGTGGTCGCCGCCGACACGCGGATCCCGTTTGACCTGCTGATCGGCGTGGCGCCGCACCACGTCCCGGGCGTGGTGGCGCAGTCGGGGCTCACCCGCGGTGCGCCGTGGGTCCACGTCAACAAGCTGACCCTGGAGACGGCCTTCCCCAACGTCTACGCGATCGGCGACGTGACCGGCATCGGGCTGGCCAACGGGATGGCACTGCCCAAGTCCGGAGCGTTCGCGCACGCCGAGGGCGAGGTGGTCGCGGCACGGATCGCGGAGACCTTCGCGGGCCTGACACCCAGCGCGGTCTACGACGGGACGGGGACCTGCTTCCTGGAGACCGGCCACGGCAAGGCGGCGATGGTCAGCGGCAGCTTCTATGCGGACCCGCCGCAGGTGACGCTGAGCGAGGACTCGGTCGCCTACTTTGCGGCCAAGCAGGCGTTTGAGGCCGACCGGCTGAAGTCCTGGTTCGGCTGGTAGCAAGCCGGGCTCTCATGCCCGCGGGCGGGCGTTCCAGCGCAACCACTGCGTAGGCCGGCGCCTCGGGCTCAGGGCAGCACGGCCTCGACGGCGGCTATCTCGACGGCATCGAGATGCGCGCGCCCGGTGCCCAGGAGGAAGCGCTCAACGCTCCGGGCGGGATCCATCTGGCCGGCCCGGGATCCCTCGCCCGCCGGGGCGATGCTGCCGAGGTAGGCGACCAGCGTGCTGCCGGCGCGCTGGATGATGAACCCGTGGTAGCCGAGCCCACCAACGGGCGGCGTGGTCACCTGGAGGGGCAGGGCGGCAAGCATGGCGTCGAGCGTGCTCGCCTGGTCCGCGGACAGGGTCCATCCGGGATCGGCGCGCCCCGAGTAGATGCCGAGGACCACGCTGACGAATCCGGCCGGCGAGGTGCTCCTGGCCGGTTGGGTGCTGAGGGCCGGCGAGGCTGCGCCCTGGCAGGCTGCCAGCAGGCAGGCCAGGACCGCCACCAGGATGATCAGCCCATTGCGGATCCCGGGCGACCGACGGCCGCGGACCACCGCGTGGGTCTCCCCGCTCGAGGGTCAGCCGTCCGTGCGTGCCGGCCGCACCGCGACGTCGTGGTCCCAGAAGAACTTGCGCCAGGGTCCCGCGTCCGCGATGAAGCCCTGCATCACGGCCCGCTCCGCCTGGACGATGTGCATGGTGTCGTGGGCGGCCCACTCGTTGAGCAGCTCGCGCGCCGTGACCGTGCCCAGCGAGCCGTGCACGCCCGTCCGGTCCAGGTCCGCCTCGGTGACGGTGGCGATCAGCTCCAGGCTGGACGCACGCTGGCGCGCGTGCGATGCCGCGAGGGCGGCGAGGTCGCCGGTCTCGTTGACGTTGGACGGGTGGGCGTCGGGGTCAAAGTCGGGGAAGGTCCCGCCGGTGGTCAGGATCACGCGCAGGCGGGTCGCGAAGACGGCCTCCTCGGTGGTCTCGGCGTGGTTGAGGCACTCCATGGCCGACCACTCGCCGGGCTCGGGCACGCGCGCCAGGACCTCGCGGTCCAGGCCAGTGGCGAGGGCCTGCCAACGGAGGCCGTTGATGCGGAGGAGGTCGGCGGCACGGCGGATCAGATCGCTCATGGGCGGAGGGTAGCACCCGATCCCCGCGGGTCGGCCGGGGAGGTCCTCCATCGACGCCCACGGGCGGTCGTCGTATCCTCCGCCCAACGCCCTGGAGGGGGCATCCAGCGCAGCGGCGTCCAGCGCAGCGGCGTCCAGCGCGCCGACCGTCCACGAGGGAGGCTTGCCGCATGATCGCGGCCTATCGGACCGTTGCCGGCAACCGCAACCTGGTGCGCCTGTTCACCGGCGAGTTCGTCTCCGGGATCGGGGACTGGCTCTACCTGGTCGCGCTGCTCGTCGTGGTCTACCGCGACAGCTCGGACCCGTTCCTGCTGGGCCTGATTGGCGGCGCGCGCATCATCCCGTACGTCGTGCTGTCGGTCCCCGCCGGCATCGCCGTGGACCGCTACGACCGGCGGCTGGTCCTCATCGTGACGGACACCATCCGCGGCGTGGCGATGATCGGCCTGGCCGTCAACACGTTCAACCACGGCCCGGTGCTGCTCACCGTGGCGCTCGCGATCTTCGCGACATGCTTCGCCGTCTTCTTCCGGCCATCGATCGGCGCCTACCTGCCCTCGCTGGCCCGCAACGAGGCGGAGCTTGGCCCGGCCAACAGCGTCTTTGCGACGCTGGGCGAGATCACGTTCGTCATCGGGCCCGCCGTCGCCGGCCTGATCATCGCGGCCACGGACCTGGGCTGGGCCTTTGTCATCAACGCGATCTCCTTCCTGGCGCCGGTGGCCATCCTGTGGGGCCTGCCGTCCAACGACCCGCGCAAGGCGAAGGCCGCGGCGGCTCCCGTGGCGGAGACGGCGACGCAACGGCTGGCCCAGGTGGCCGAGCCTGGCGATGCGCCGGCCGCTTCGGTCACGCCGGCCGCTTCGGTCACGCCGGCCGCGACGACCTCTCCCGAAGCGTCCATGGCACCCAGCGCACCGGCACCCAGCGTGACCGCGCGCGACATCGCCCGCCCGGTCGCCGGCCTGGCCCTGCTCGACACCGTCGCGGGATTCCTGTTCGGCGGCATCAGCGTGGCGCTGGTCATCTTCGCCGTGGATCGCCTGCACGCCGGCGAGGATGCCACCGGATTCCTGTGGGCCGCGGTCGGGGTCGGCGGCGTCCTCGGCGCACTCGGATCGAGCGCGGTCGTCCTGCGGCCCAACCTGGCACCCGTGATGCTGGCCGGGGCCGTCCTCCTGAGCGTGGGCTTCATCGCGCTCGGCTTCGTGGAGACGCTGCCGCTCGCGTTCGCCGCGCTCATCGTGGTCGCAGCCGGCGCGCTGCTGGCCCAGGTGGTCAGCGACACGGTCCTGCAACGGGTGATCCCCGACGCGATCCGTGGGCGCACCCTTGGCACCATGCAGACGGTCTCGACGCTCACCTACGCCCTGGGCTCGTTCGCCGTGCCGGTCCTGCTCACCACGGTCGGCGCGCCGATCATCCTCGGCGTGGGTGGCGTGGCGATCTTCGTTGGCTCGCTCGCCACGTACGTCCTGGTGGGCCCCTTCTTCCAGCGAGGCGCGGCCACGGAGGCGGCGGCCACGGTCCTGGCCCGCGTCGCCCGGCTGCCGCTCTTCGCAGGCGTCTCGCCGGGCGCCCTGGAGCTGGCGGCCCAGCGGCTGGTGGCCGTCCCGGTGGCGGCCGGGGACGTGGTCGTTCGGGAGGGCGACCCGGCAGATCGCTTCTACATCATCGAGCGGGGCACGTTCGTGGTGGACCAGCTGGACCACGGGACGGGGGCGCCACGACGGCTCCGCACCATGGGCGCGGACGACGTCTTCGGCGAGCTTGGCCTGATGCGCAATGCACCGCGAAGCGCCACGGTCACGGCCTCGTCCGAAGGCCGGCTCCTCGCCCTGCAGGGCGCGGACTTCCTGGAGTTGCTCAACGCCGGACCGGAGATCTCGGTCCGGATGCTGGACCGCTACCGCGCGGCCGGGACGCCCAGGAACTAGCGGGGGCGCGGGCCCACGGCGGCGACGGCGAGGGGGAGCCGGGGCCGCGGCGGCGACGGGGGCAGGGGCGGCGGCGGCGGCGGCGGCAGAGTGCTGCGCGAAGGCGTCCTTCGGCCCTTGCCCGGGCTCCGTGGGGCGCCGATCCTGTCCCCAGCCCGCCTCCCCCCGAACCCCCGCCGGGCGGGACACGAAACCGGCGGCCCAATCTGGACGTCACCCGACCATGAAGACGCCGAACGCCCCGCTTGCCCTCCTCCTCGCCCTCGCCGTTCTCGCGCCGATGGGCTGCACGGCCGCCACTCCCAGTCCGGCCGCGGGCATCACCCTCGCCAAGGCCGCCGTCCCACGGACCGCCGCTGATCCGGCCGGCGCGAAGGACGCCGGCACCGCGATCACCGCCTTCGGCCTCGACTTCTACCACCGCTTCGCGACCGGTACCGGGAACATCGTCGTGTCACCGGCCAGCATCGCCCTTGCCCTTGGGATGGCCCGGGCAGGCGCCCGCGGCACGACCGCCACCGAGATGGACGCCGTCCTGCGCAACCTCGCGACCGACGAGCACGCCGCATGGCTGAACGCCCTGGACGCCGCCCTTGGCGCCAGGACGGGCACGTTCAAGGACGACAGCGGCAAGGACCAGCCGGTCATGCTGCGCATCGCCAACAGCCTCTTCTCGCAGCAGGGGATGAAGCTGCTGGACTCGTATCTCCAGGCGATGGCCTCGCGCTACGGCGCCGGGGTCCGGCTGGTGGACTACAGGGCCGATGCCGAAGGCGCCCGCAAGGCGATCAATGCGTGGGTCTCGGACCAGACCGAGCAGCGGATCCCGGAGCTGCTGGTGCCGGGCACCATCACCCCGGATGACCGCCTCGCGCTGGTCAACGCGATCTACCTGAAGGCCGCCTGGCTGACCCCGTTCACGGAGGCCGAGACGAAGGCCGCCCCGTTCACCCGGCTCGACGGTTCGACGGTGACGACGCCCTTCATGGCCTCCATCGGCGGCCTGCCGTACGCGGAGGGGAGCGGCTGGCGAGCGGTCCAGCTGCCCTACGTGGGCGGCTCGCTGGCGCTCACGGTGATCCTGCCGGATGCGTTCACCTCCTTCGAGCAACGCCTGACGGCGGCGGGCTTCGACGCGATCATCGCCGCCCTGAAGCAGCGCAGCGTCACGCTCGCCTTCCCGCGCTACAGCATCGAGAGCAAGGCGGAGTTGGGGCAGATCCTGTCGGCGATGGGCATGCCGACGGCCTTCCGGGCCGGCGTCGCGGACTTCAGCGGCATGACCACCGAGGAGCAGCTGTTCATCGCGGCGATGATCCACCAGGCAAACATGGACGTGGACGAGAAGGGCACGACGGCGGCGGCAGCCACGGCGGTGCTGATGCGGGCCACGGCACTCCCCACCGAGCCCGTCACGGTCCGGCTGGACCGACCCTTCCTGTTTGCGCTCCGGGACGTGCCGACCGGCACGATCCTGTTCCTGGGCCGCGTGACGGATCCTGCCTCGAAGGGGTAGCGCGAGTAGGGGCCGCGGGGCCGGGCCCCCGGGGCGCGCCGCCGAAGGGGCCGGGCTGACCCCTCGTCAGCGGTCGAGCATCACGTCGAAGTTGCGAGACCGGTTGCACTCCCCGCAGATGGGGCCGCCGGCGTCGCCCGTGGGCTCGTCCTCTGGATCCGACCCCAGCTGGCGCCCGCAGGTCAGGCACGCTGGGAGCTGCTGGGCAGTCGACGCGACGCGGTGCACCATGGCCGGGCGCCCGGGCGCCGACTTGCCGGCCGGGAATTGTTGCTGCCAGGGCCATCTCATGGCGCGATGGAAGCAGGCGAGCGCGACACCTTGGGTGTCACAGCCAGCGCCGTCGCGCCGTCCCGCGGTGCGCCGTCCCGCGGTGCGCCGTCCCGCGGTGCGCCGTCCCGCGGTGCGCCATCAGGCGCGCAGCACCTTCGCCAGCGGCCGGCCCTTCGCGAGCTCGTCGACCAGCTTGTCCAGGTAGCGGACCCGCTGCACGATGGGGTCCTCGATCGTCTCCACGCGGACCCCGCAGATCATGCCCGTGATGAGCGATGCGTGGTCGTTCAGGCGCGCCGCCGCGAAGAACTCCTCGAACGTGGAGCCGTCGGCGATGTGCCGGCCCACCTCGACATCGTCGAAGCCCGACAGCCAGCGGATCACGGCGTCCAGCTCGTCTCGGGTGCGGCCCTTCTTCTCGACCTTCGCCAGGTAGAGCGGGTAGACCGTGGCCAGGGTCATGGTGCGGAATCGGCCGGCCGAACGGGCCATGGCCTCGGGGGTCACCCGAGCGTCACCGCGAACCAGCGGCCCTCGGGGTCGGCGAACGCGAAGTTGGCCATGCCCTGGTGCTCGCCCACCTCGGTCGCCTGGACGCCTCGGCCGACGAGGGCGGCGCGCGTGGCCGCAAGGTCGTCGACGTGGAAGGCGATCGACGGCGTCGCGAGGTCGAGGCCGTCCGGGTTGTCCTTCATCAACGCCAGCGGCACCAGCTCGAACGCGAACGCCTGGTCGGCGAACCCGACCTGCGCAATGGTGAAGCCGGCCGCCTCGGTGCGCCGCTTCTCGACCATGCCGACCTGCTCGACCCAGAACCTTCGGCAAGCCTCCGCGTCGTTCACGTAGAGCACGACATACCCGACCTTCATCCGCGACTCCTCCGCCCTGTTCGGCCCTCAGGCCCCCGCCCGCTCCGGGCCGGTGATGCTCCGGGCCCGCTCGACCCCGTCGACCACCAGGATCGTGGTCATCCGCACCGCCTGGCGCAGGGTCACGTGGATGTAGCAGAGGTGCTCGGCCGCGGCGACCAGCCCGGTCACCTGCTCGTCGGTGAGCGTGCCCTCGGCGCGGAACTCGATGGTGATCTGCTCGAAGCCGCCACCCGCCACGCGGCTGAACTCGACCTTGACGGCGGCGCCCAGGAACCGGACGGGCAGGTCGTCCGCGACCGCGCTCCGGATGAACTGATTCATGAGGCAGCTGGCCGCGCCGGTGATGACCAGGCTCAAGGGGCTGGAACCCTCGCCCAGGCCGCCGCGATCGACGGGCTCCCCCACCCGCATGACGCCCGTCTCGTGCGGGTTGCGGGCCTCGTACTCCAGGCCCTCCAGGACGGTGATCTCCACGCGGTCCACGCCGCGGAAGCCGGCACGGTCGGTGGTGGTGCGGCGCTTCGCAACGCCGGCCTTGATGCCCTCGATCTGCTCCGCGGTGAAGCCGCGCGCGTCCTTGTCACTCATGGCGCCGATTGTAGGCGGGGAAGGTTCGCGAAGGCGCAGCGTGGCCGCCCGACGCGATCCTTGGTAGGCTCCGGAGATGCCAGCGCAGGCCTACGCCCTCGTCTTCACCTTCATGGCGTGCTCCATCGGGCTGGGGTTCGTCGCAACGCGCCTGCTCGCCCGGGCTGGCGGGCCGACGCGTCGCCTTGCCTACGTGCTCCCGGGCCTGGCCGGCTTCGGCGCCTTCTACCTGATCGGCCACAAGCTGGGGATCAGCGTGGGCCCGGAGATCATGCTGTACGGATTCCAGGTCGCGCTGCTGGGCGACCTCGCGATCGGGTTGGCGGCCGCGCTGGTGGCGGCGGCGCTCCAGGCGGCGATTGCCCGAAGCCGGACGCCGCGCGCAGCCTGACGCCCTCGCGCTCCCCTACCGCCGCCGGCCGATGGCGCCGAGGTGCGTGTCGCCGAACCCAGTCGGGTACTTGAGCCCGTAGCCCATCACCCGATCCATCCCGGTGTGTGCAACAAGGATCGCGCCCGCGAGTGCGAGCGGTGGGGCCGGCGCCCACAGGCCAATCAACAGCACCAGCCCGCCGATGAACCAGTTGTGCGCCAGGTTGTAGGCGATCGCACCCAGGTGCGGTCCGCCGAGGTAGCCGGCCATCGCGATGTCGGGCAGGAAGAGCGCGGGCAGGAGCCAGATCCAGTCGCCGCCCAGGGCGCACCAGACCAGGACGCCCAGCGTGAAGCCGGCGAACCCTTCGGCCCGCAGCCACCAGCGCACCCAGGGGGTGATCGAATCGAGCTGGCGCGTGAGCGCTTCGACCGACGCCGGTCCGGCGGCGGGCCCCGAGGGGTTCGGCGCCTCCATCACAGCGACTCGAACCTCGCGGTGAAGTGGCGGAGCGCCGGCGGGGCCTGCGAGATCCGGTAGCCGCGCAAGTCGGCGGCGCGGGCCGCCACGTACGTCACTACCTCGATCACGTAGTCCATGTGGCTCTGCGTGTACGTCCGGCGCGGGATCGCGAGGCGGACCAGGTCCATGGGGCCGGGCGCCTCCGTCCCGTCGGGCCGGAGCCCAAACATCACCGTCCCGATCTCGCAGCCGCGGATCCCGCCCTCGCGGTAGAGCGCCACCGCCAGCGCCTGCCCCGGATACTGGAGCGGCGGAATGTGCGGCAGCAGGGCCCTGGCATCCAGGTAGACCGCGTGGCCGCCGAACGGCCGGACCAGCGGCACCCCAGCCGCATGGAGCGCCTCGCCCAGGTAGGCGGTGGACCGGATCCGGTAGCGCAGGTAGTCCTCGGCCACCACCTCGCGCAGGCCCTGGGCGATCGCCTCCAGGTCGCGCCCGGCCAGCCCGCCGTACGTCGGAAAGCCCTCCGTCAGGATCAGCAGGTTCCGGCACGCCTCGGCCAGCGCGTCGTCGTTCATCGCCAGCCAGCCGCCGATGTTGGCCAGCCCGTCCTTCTTGGCCGACATCGTCATCCCGTCGGCCAGCGAGGCGATCTCGCGCACGATATCGGGGATGCTCCGGTCCGCCTGCCCCGGCTCGCGCAGCTTGATGAACCAGGCGTTCTCGGCGAAGCGGCAGCCGTCGAGGAAAAGCGGCACGCCATGGCGGTCGCAGACCGCGCGGACCTCGTGCAGGTTGGCCAGCGAGACCGGCTGGCCGCCGCCCGAGTTGTTCGTGATGGTGGCGAAGACGACCGGCACCGAACCCGCGTGGGCGGCCAGCAACGAGTCCAGCGCGCCGATGTCCATGTTGCCCTTGAACGGGTGGAGCGCCGATGGATCGCGCCCCTCCGGGATCACCAGGTCCACCGCCTGCGCACCGGTGGCTTCGACGTTGGCCCGGGTGGTGTCGAAGTGGGTGTTGTTGGGGATCACCTTGCCCGGCCCGCCGATCACCGAGAAGAGGATCTTCTCGGCCGCGCGCCCCTGGTGGGTGGGGATCACGTGCCGGAACGGGAACAGGTCCTGGACGGCCTGCAGGAAGACGAACCAGGAGGGCGAGCCCGCGTAGCTCTCGTCGCCGTGCTGGAGGGCGGCCCACTGGTCGCGCGACATGGCGCCCGTCCCGCTGTCCGTCAGCAGGTCGATCAGCACGTCGGCCGCGTGGAGGTTGAAGAGGTTGTTGCCGGCGGTGCGGAGCGCGGCGTCACGCTCGTCCAAGGTGGTCATCCGGACAGGCTCCACGGAGTGGATCCGGAACGGCTCGACGATGGTCTTCCAGTGGTCCATGTGAGCGATGGTACGGCCGGTGTCGAGGGCCGACGGGCCCGCAACGTCGCTGTCGGCCGACCCCAGGGCCGGCCGGTCGGTCAGATCGCGGTCAGCGGCCCCACGCCGGGTGACTCCTCGATGACCGGCGCCGGGTCCACCCAGCCAATCCTTCGGTGGGTGGCGTCGCAGTACGGCTTGTTGGCGCTCGCGCCGCAGCGACACAGGGCAACGGACTGCCCCTCGGCGATCTGGACCTCGGTGCCATCCGCCAGCACCAGCGTGGCGGGGCCGGTCAGCTTGAGCGAGCCGTTGGGTCGAACCTTGATCTCGGTGGTCATGCGGGGGACTCCGGGTGCCTGGCGCGGCGGCGGGCGGCGCGCGTGGGGCGCGCATCTACGCACGAGATGATGGTCGGGGCGGCGGGATTCGAACCCACGGTCTCGTGCTCCCAAAGCACGTGCGTTAGCCACTACGCTACGCCCCGTCGCGAGCATTCTACGGCCCCGCCACCCAACGACCCCGGGACGCTACGTGGTCGGGAGGTCGAGCTCCGCGCAGACCTCCAGGACGGTGGCGACGAACGCCGCCGCCGCGGGGGATCGGGTGCGGTCGCGCTGCCAGGCGACGGCGAGGGTCCGCGGCGGGATGTCCATCGGAATCCGGACAAGCCGGGGATCCCGCATGTCGATGGCCAGGGCCGGCAGGAACGCCGAGCCGAAGCCGGCCGCCACGAGACCCTGGACCGTGGGGTTGTCGTCCGTCCGGAAGACGATCCGCGGGTCCAGTCCGCTCCCGCGCAGGAACTCCTCGAGGCGCACCTGGGTGCTGCTCGTGGACCTGAAGGCGATCAGGGGCTCGTCGCGCAGGTCCGCGACCGCCAGCGGCGCCTGGCGCTGCGCCAGCGACGAGCCTGCCGAGGTGAGCAGGAACCACGAGTCCTGGACCATCTCCACGGAGTCGAAGGGCCCGTCGGGCGGCACGCCGCCGAAGGCGAGGTCCACGTCACCGGCCGCGAGGAGCACCAGCAGCTCCTCGTCGTCCGAGCCCTCCCGCAGCTCCACCGTCACGCGCGGCCACCGCTCCAGGAACCGCCGAAGGGACTCGGGGAGGATGCGGGCGCTGACGCTCTGGTAGGTGCCGACGCGGAGCGTTCCCGCGGACCCCTCCGCGAGGGCCCGCAGGTCCGCACGCGCCGCCAGCATGCGGACCACGACCGCATCGGCATGGCGGACGAGGATCTCGCCGGCCTCGGTCAGGGTGGCTACCCGTGCGCCGCGACGTCGATCCACGAGCCGCAGCCCGACCATCGCCTCGAGCGCGGCGAGTTGCTGGCTCACCGCCGGCTGGGCGTAGCCCAGCGACTCGGCCGCCAACCGGAACGAGCCCGTCTGGGCGATCAGCCGAAGCGTCTGCAGGTGGCGGAGCTCGACGTCGGACCACAGATCATGTTCCATGATGATTGGATCAGTATATCTGCGTTGCTCTTATCACTACGAGCTCCTACAGTCGTTGGAGATCGCCCCGGCGTCGCTCGACGCCGCGGATACGGGCGGAAGCGAGTCATCGAGACATGGAACTCATCATCGTGGCCGGGTTTGTCCTCGGCCTCATCGCGGCCCTTGCCTACCTGGCCAGGGCCTATCCCATCGACTCGCGCGACCTCGTCGCCGACAGCATCGTCGGGGGGCACTCCTCGCCGGCGCCGCTGTGGCCGGTCAAGGGCTGACGGCGACTGCCGTCAGCCCTTGTCGCGACGCCCTCGCCGGGGAGCCAACCGGCTCGATGGTTACGGGGTGAAGCGGAACGACTCCTGGACGAAGCCGAACGTGGTGCTGTCGGCCTCCTCCGCGCCCGCCCGGGATGCCCAGTTGATGTTCACCGCCGACGTGCCGTGGATGGCGATCGTGTCGATGCCGAAGGCGACCACACCCGTCGACGAGTAGTGGTAGACGAGGATCCGGGCCGGCTCGCCCCCCAGCGTGCCCTCGGTGTCCGAGTCGATCGTCGCCTTCAACTGCGACCTGAGGGCGGCGACCGTCTGGTTCGCGATGCTCGCGACCGTCTCCCTGCCGGCTGGGACGGCGTAGACGGCAACAGTTGACCCGCGCGGCCCGCCGAAACTCTCGCCGATGTCCGTGCTCGACGCCACCCAGGTTGATGGATGGCTGAAGGCGTAGCCCCGCGTTGAGGCGAACGTCGCGAAGATCGGGGATGGAGGGGCGATCGTCGGGGCCGCGCCCGGCGTGAACGTGAAGTCCATGGTTCCGGTCACGCGGACCGGCGGCGTCCCCGTGGTGGCGTCGATGGTCAGCTCCAGGAGCATGGGCGTCCCATCGTCCTTCGCGAAGCACAGGAGGGCGACCGTGCCCGTCCCATCGAGGCCGGCGAGCGCCGGCGAGAGATGCGAGTCCGACGGGACGAGTCGATGGAGAAGCAGGCCACCCCTCGACTCGGTCCCGGCGTCCGCCAGCGACAGGACCGACCCGCTGATGGTCGACAGGACCTTGTCGCCGACGGTCGCAGCCGGCTGCTGATACCACGGTGCGTTGCCGGTCCGCTTGTAGGTTCGTCCGGCGATGGTCACCTGCTCGTCCGTCCGCCTGAAGTCGCCGACCGCGGTCGTCAGGGTCATGAACTGGTCCGCGCCGACGGCGTCGAGCCGTCCGCTGATCGTGGCGGGGATGCCCGCGACGTCGATCTTCGCGCTCACGGCCATGCTCGCCTGCGGCATCCCGGCCAGCCGGGCGAGAAACAGCTTCGCGACGTCGGGCGTCGGGCTGGGCGTCGGGGTTGGGGCCAGGCTGGGCGTGGGGCTGGCGATCGCGAGCGCGGCGGCGGTCGGGCTGGCGTCCCCCGCTGCCGGTTCCGGCCCGGTGGCGGATGTGCATGCAGAAACGACGATCGCGATCAGCCCCAGGGCGACGCCGAGGCGCGCCCGGAGGCCCCGGCTCCCGGGACGCCGGGCCGCCGCGCGACGTCCCTGACGCGTTGCATCGCCTGGGCCGGCCAGTCTCGGGCTCGCCCCCTTGGGGCCGCGGTCCGGTCCAGGACTCCGTCGGATCGATGTGACGCGCTGCATGACAGCCTCCCAGCCGTTGCACCTCGCGAGGACCGGCCCGGTCGACGACCGATGACTGATGAGCCTCGTGCAGAACCAGACGCGATCGGCGGCGGACTGTCACACCGGGCACGGGCGACCCGCGTCGCTTTGGCTCAGCCCGGAGCCTCCGCGCTCCGGCCCGCCCTCCGCGGCCAGCCGCGCGGCGCTACGCTGCGGCCAGGCGCCCAAGCCCAGTCATCGGCGAGGATCCCGGATGCCCACTCCCGGCGACCCCAGCGGCCCCAGCGGCCCCGGCGACCCGGACCGCGACCGCGATCCCCGGTACCACCGCGTGCTGCTGCTCGGCAGCGCCGAACTGGCGGCCGCCATCCCCATGACGGCCGTGATCGACGCCGTGGAGCGCGGGTACCGGGCGGCGGCCGAGGGCGCGACGAGCGAGGCGGCGCGCGTCGTCGTCCGGCACCAGCAGTCGCACACGGCGCTCAACGTCATGCCGGCCCTGTCGGAGGCCGCCGGCGCAAGATCAGTCCACGTCTACTCGGCCGGCAACCGCGGCGCGCCTGCCCTCCAGAAGGTCACCCTCGTCTTCAGCACGGAGAACGGCGCCCTGGAGGCCGTCATCGAGTCCGACTGGCTGAGCTGGGCGAGGACGGGCGCCACCGGCGCCGTGGCCACGCGCCACCTGGCCCGGGCCGACGCCACGGTCCTGGGCATCATCGGGACGGGGCGCCAGACGGAGGCGCAGGTCGTGGCGGTCGCCGCGTCCCGGCGGCTCACCACGGTCTACGCGTATGGCAGGGATGCCGCGCGGTGTTCGCCCGGGAGATGACGGCGCTCACGGGGGTGGAGGTCGTGCCGCTCAACCGCCCGGAGGCCGTCGTGGAGCGCTCGGACATCGTGTCCACGGCGACCACCTCAACGGTGCCGGTCTTTGATGCCGGGGGGCTCCACCCGGGTCTGCACATCAACGCCATCGGCGCGCATCGGCCGAGCGCCCGGGAGCTGGACGCGCCGACGATCCTGGCCAGCCGGCTGTTCGCGGACGACCTCGTCCGGAGCCGCCAGGAGGACGGCGAGATCCTGCTGCTGCCGCCGGACGACCAGCTGGCCGCGCTGGAGCGGTCCGTCGCGCTTGGCGACGTGGTGGCGGGCCACGTTGCCGGCCGCGCGTCGGACGCCGAGATCACCGCCTTCCTGTCGGGCGGGCTCTCCAGCGAGTACCTGTGGACAGCGGTCGAGATCCTCCGCCAGGCCCGCGACCTGGGCCTGGGCACGTTGGTGTCACTGGGCTGAAGATGTCCGCGGCTCGCCGCGAGGGTCCGCGGGCCGAACCGGGCCAGGTCCTCTCGTCGGTCCGGGCCGGCGCGCCGGCGCTTGTGGTGGGACAGCCGTCAGCCGGCCGGCGGCGACGGCTCCGTTCGCGTGGTTCCCGACAGGCCGCCCGCCACGACCGCCAGGCTGGCCGCGACGACCAGCCCGGTGACGCCGATCACGCCGGCGGCGCCGCTCACAGCCGCGAATGAACCGGCCGCAACCGGGAGCGCGACCTGCCCGACGCGGTTGCCCATGAGCCTGACGGCCAGGGCGGTCGCCCGCGTCCCCGGCGCCGCGACGGACGCGACCCAGGACATCGTCAGTGGCTGACCGATCCCGAGACCGGCCCCGGCGGCCACCATGATGACGAACTGGACGGGGACGACGTCCACGACGGCCAGCAGCACCAGCGCAACCGCCGCCAGTGCCATGCTCCCCTTGAGCAGTGGCGCCCGGCCGTAGCGCGACGAGAGCCTCGCCAGGAAGACGCGCATCCCCATCGTGGACAACGCCCGCACCGCCAGGAGCGAGCCGACCAGACTGGCGGCCCAGCCGCGCTCGTCGCCCAGGGCGGGCAGGTAGATGATCAGGATGTCGATCGCCGACAGGATCGTCGTGCTGACCAGGATCGCCCGGAAGATCCCCGGCGTGCGCAGGATCTGGAGCAGCGACGGCGCGGCATTGGTGCCGGCCTCCTTGACCGCCGACTGCCGCTTGGAGGCCGGGGGTCGCATCAGCACGGCGGCCGGCAGGATCAGCATCGCGATGAACGCCCCGACCAGGAGCGCGAAGGAGATCTCGGGCAGCGTCCCCGACCCCACGAGGATGCCACCGATGGCCGGGCCCACCCCCTGGCCGATGCTGGCGGAGAACGAGAAGGCGGCGAATCGGGCGTCGTAGCGGCTGTCGTCGGCGCCCCGCGCCACCATCCCCTGGACGGCGACCACGGCGATGATCTGGCCAAGGCCCAGGCCCGCGTACCACAGGTACAGGAGCTGCGGCGAATCCGACAGCGCCATGCCCAGGCCCGCGATGGCCATGATCAGGCTCCCGCCAACGATGAACGGCTTCTCGCCCTTCTCGTCCACCAGGCGACCGATGCGGAGCGCGATGAGCAGCGGCGCGAACGAGTAGACGGCCGACAGGGCGCCCAGGGTGGCCGGGTCCACGCCCATCCGCAGGGCCTTGTAGGAGACCACCGGTCGGAGCAGGTTGACCGACGCCTGGTTGGAGATGAACCCAAACAGGAGCCAGAAGAACCACGGCTCCCGGTAGAGCCCCTTCAGGTAGCTGATCACGCGAGGCCCTCCGGGACGGACGATGATGAGGAGGCGGCGGCCGGCGCCGGAGAAGGTGACGCCGCCGCTGCGGCGGCAGTCGCCAACGGGGCGCTTCGGGCGGTGGCCGCTTCGGCGGCGGCCGCGGCCGACCGGGCCGCCTCGGCCGCCCGACGCCCCGCAGGGGTTCGCCGATCGAGCCCACCATACGCGCCCGCGAGGCTCACCGCCACGACGACACCGGTGACGCCCAGGACCCCGCCGGCGCCCGCGAAGGCGGCGATGGAGCCCACGATGACGGGGAGCGCGACCTGGCCGACGCGGTTGCCCATGAGGCGGATGGAGAGGGCGGTGGCGCGTGCACCGGGCGACGAGAGCGAGGCGACCCACGACATGGTGAGGGGCTGTCCGATCCCCAGCCCTGCGCCCGACATGAGCATCAGGATCACGATCACGGGGAGCGGCGTGTCGATGGGCAGGGCCATGAGGGCGACCGCGCTGATCGCCATGCTCACGATGAGGAGGCGGCCCCGCCCAAACCGGGCCGCCGCGCTGCCCAGGACCAGCCGCATGCCCATGGAGGCGGCGGCGCGGACCGCCAGCAGCAGGCCCACCAGGCTGGCTGACCAGAGCCGCTCCTCGCCCAGCGCGGGGAGGTAGACGATGACGATGTCGATGGCGGACAGCACCGTGGTGCTCACGAGGATGGCGCGCAGGACGCCCGGCGTGCGCAGGATCCCCCTGATCGAGGCGCCCGGCGCGGCCTCGCCATGCCGGCGCCGGACGGAGCCATCGGCCGCGGGCGGGCGGATGAGTGCCGCGACCGGCAGGGTGGCGACCAGGACGATGCCGCCCACCAGGATGGCGCGGCTGACCTCGTCGGGCGTTCCCTGCCCCGCCACGGCGCCGGCGATGGCCGGGCCCAGGAACTGGCCGATGGAGCCGGCGAACGAGAACGCGGAGAAGCGACGGTCATACGAAGCCTCGCCACTGCCGCGGGCGACCATGCCCTGCGCGGCGACCACGGCGCCGAGGTGGCCCAGCCCCAGGCCGGCGTAGAACAGGAAGAGCGGCACCACGCCGCCGACGAAGGCGAGCGCGAGGCCCGAGGCCACCATCAGCCCATTGCCGGCGAAGACGAACAGCATCTCGCCGTGGCGGTCCACCATCCTGCCCATCCACAGGGCCGCCGCCAGTGGCGCCAGGGAGAAGGCGGCCGACAGGAACCCCAGGCCGGCCGCGTCGATCCCCAGGCCCAGCGCGCGGTAGGAGACCATCGGGCGGATCAGGTAGGTGCCGCCCTGGCCCAGCATGTGGACGACCAGCAGCCAGAAGAACCACGGCTCGCCGAAGACGCGCCGTGCCGCGGCGCTCATGCCGGCCCACTCCCCGTCGTCGTGGTCGAGGTCGTCGTGGGCGTGGTCGCCGCCGGCTTCCGCCCCAGCCCACCGTAGACCAGCGCGAGGCTGAGCCCGACCACCAGCCCCGTGACGCCCAGCACGCCGGCAGCCCCGGCCGTCAGCGCCATGGTCCCGGCAAGCACCGGCAGCGCCACCTGTCCGACTCGGTTCCCCATCAGGCGCACCGACAGCGCGGTGGCGCGGGCGCCCGGCGCGGCCAGGGAGGCGATCCAGGACAGCGAGAGCGGCTGGCCGATGCCCAGGCCGGCACCAGACGTGAGCATCAGGACGGCCATGAACGGCACCGGGCCGGCCAACGGGATGGCCACCAGCGAGATGGCGCTGACGACCATGCTCCAGGTCAGGAGCGACTTGCGGCTGAAGCGGCGCGACGCCGGGCCCAGGGCCAGGCGCGACAACATGGAAGCGCTGGCCCGGAGCGCCAGCAGCAGGCCCACCAGGCTGGCCGTCCAGCCGCGCTCCTCGCCGAGGGCCGGCAGGTAGATGACCATGATGTCGATGGCCGAGAGCACGGTGGTGCTGACGACGATCGCGCGCAGCACACCCGGGGTCCGCAGGATCGAGGCCAGGGATGGACCCTTGGCGCGGACGGCACCGCGGACCTGTCGCTCGGCCGCGGGGGACCGGATCATGAGGATGGCGAGGACCGCGCTGAGCTCGACGAGGCCGCCGACCATGAGGGCGCGGCCCGTCTCCTCCGGTGAGCCCTGGCCGGCGACCAGGCCCGCGATGATGGGGCCACCCAGCTGGCCGACGGAGCCCGTGAAGGTGAGGGCCGCAAAGCGGGCGTCGTAGCTGCGCTCGTCGCTGCCGCGGGCCACCATGCCCTGGACCGCCACGGTGATCATCAGGTGGCCCAGGCCCAGGAGCGCGAACAGCACGAAGATCCAGGCCGCCTCACCGGCGGCGGCCAGGCCAAGGCCTGCGACCCCCATCACCACGGTCCCGGCCAGGATGAACGGTCGCTCCCCGATCGCGTCGATCCAGCGCCCGATCCTGAGCGCCACGATGAGCGGGGCGATCGCAAACGAGGCGGACAGCAGCCCCAGGCTGGCGGGGTCCACGCCCAGGTCCAGGGCGCGATAGGAGACCATCGGCCGCAGGAGGTTCATCCCGGTCTGGTTGACTGCGTACGTCACCAGGCACCAGAACAGCCAGCGTTCGCCGATGCGGCTGCTGAGCCAGGTGGTCACGACCGGGGTTCGACGGGACGCGGCGTCGCGTTGGCCGGCGGCTGGCGGCTGGTCCGCCTTGCGCTCAGGCCGCCGTAGACCCCGGCCAGGCTGAGCGCCACGATGGCGCCGGTCACCCCCAGGACGCCGCCCGCCCCACCGACGGCGGCCACCGTGCCGGCCACCACCGGGAGCGCCACCTGGCCCATCCGGTTGCCCATCAGCCGGACGGAGAGTGCGGTCGCGCGCGCGCCGGGTGCGGCCAGCGACGCGACCCACGACATGGTCATCGGCTGCCCGATCCCGAGGCCGGCCCCGGTCGCCACCATGAGCAGCGCCATCACCGGCACCGCGAACGTGAACGGGATCGCGATCAGGGCGACCGCGCTGACCGCCATGCTCAGGCTGAGCAGGATGGGTCGCCCGAAGCGAGCCGCCAGCCGGCCCAGCACGATGCGCATCGCCATGGACGACCCGGCCCGGATCGCGAGCAGCAGACCCACCAGGCTGGCGGGCCAGAGCCGCTCCTCGCCCAGGGCGGGCATGTAGATGACCATGATGTCGATGGCGGAGAGCACGGTGGTGCTGACGAGGATGGCCCGGGCGACGCCCGGCGTCCGGAGGATCGAGAGGAGCGAAGGCTTTGGGCCGCCGCCCTGTTTGGCTGGGCGCGCCGTGGCGGGCGATCGGATGAGCAGGGCGACCGGCAACGCGGCCATGGCCAGCCCGCCGCCGATGGCCAAGGCCAGCGTCGTCTCGTCGGTGGAGCCCTGGCCGGCGACGATCCCCGCGATCGCGGGGCCGATCAGCTGACCGACCGACGCGGCGAGCGAGAACGCGGAGAAGCGTTGGTCGTAGGTCCGCTCGTCGCTGCCGCGCGCAACCATCCCCTGGGTCGCGACCGTGACCGACAGGTGTCCCAGGCCAAAGAGCATGAACAGCAGGTAGACCCAGAGCTGCGAGTCGGCGGCCGCCAGGCCAAAGGCGACGAGCCCCATCAGGATCGTTCCGCCGAAGACAAACGGGAGCTCGCCCTTGATGTCGACCAGGCGGCCAAGGCGGAGCGCGACCGCGAGGGGGGCGATCGAGAAGACCGCGGACAGGACGCCCAGGCCCGCGGTGTCCACGCCCAGCGACAGCGCGCGGTAGGAGACCATCGGCCGGACCAGGTTCATGCCGGCCTGGTTGACGACGAAGGCGGTGAGCAGCCAGAAGAGCCAGTGGTCTCGCACGAGACCCGTGAGCCGTGCCTTCAGGGGACCTGACCTCCACGCGCCGACAGGATGGCGCGCGCACCTGCGCACGGGCTGTGCCGGGGCGGCACCAGTGCCCGGGCCCTCCCTGCCTTCGGCCCCCGGCAGTCTGGCACGTCAGGCAGTCACGCGCGGGGCGGTCGCGACCGCCCGGGGATCCCCGCCGGACCGCCGAGGAGCCCCGTCAGCCCGATTGCGAGGAGCAGCCCCGTGGCCGCCAGCACGCCGCCGGCGCCCGTGACCGCGGCCAGCGTGCCCGTGGCCGCGGGGATCGCCAGCTGGCCCAGGCGATTGCCCATCAGCCGGACCGACAGGGCGGTGGCTCGCGAGCCGGGGGTGGCGATCGATGCCACCCAGGACATGGTCAGCGGCTGGCCCATGCCCAGCCCGGCACCGGCGACAACCATCAGCGCCACGATCAGCGGGACAGGGCCGGCGGCCGGCAGGGCCACCAGCGCGGCGGCGCTGACGAGCAAGGCGCCGCCCAGGAGCACGCGCCGCCCGAACCGCGCGACCAGGCGGCCCAGGACGAGGCGCATCCCCATGGACGACGCGGCCCGGACCGCCAGCAGCCCACCGACCAGCGCCGCGGGCCAGCCGCGCTCGTCGCCCAGTGCGGGCAGGTAGACGATGATGATGTCGGTGGCAGACAGGACCATGGTCGAGACGAGGATGGCCCTGATCATGCCCGGCGTTTGGGCAATGGACAGGAGGCTGGGGCCCGGTTGACCGGGCCGGCTGGGCTGGCCGAGCTGGCTCGGCCAGCGCGCGCGGCCACCCGCCGGAGCGGCTGAGTCGGTTCGGCCCGCCGGCGCGGCTGAGTCGACCTGCGCGGCGGCCGGCGCCTGCATCGGGCCCCCGCCCGTCCGCGCGACGAGTCGCGGACGCATCCAGAGCACGAGCGGCAGGCCCAGCGTCGCGAGCCCCGCGCCCACCAGCAGGGCACGCGTGGTCTCCTCGGGCGAGCCCTGTCCGGCCACGATGCCGCCGAGGACGGGGCCCACGAGTTGGCCAAGCGACGCCGCGAACGAGAGCGTGCTGAAGCGCTGATCGTAGGTGTGGTCGTCGCTCGCCTTCGCGACGATCCCCTGTGCGGCGATGACCGCGGTCATGTGGCCCAGGCCCAGGACGGCAAACGCGACGTACACCCAGGTGGGCGACGGCGCGGCGGCGATCCCCACGCCGGCGATCGCCATCAGCAGCAGGCCGCCGGCCATGAAGGCCACCCCGCCGTGGCGGTCCACGATCCGGCCGATCCGGAGCGCAACGACCAGCGGGAAGACCGAGAAGGCGGTCGTCAGCAGCCCCAGGCCCGACGCGCCGACGCCGAGATCGAGCGCGCGGTAGGACGCCATGGGCGCCAGGACACCGGTTGTCCCGTGGATGACCACGAACGCACCCATCAGGAGGACGAGCCACGGCTCGCGGGCGCGGGCTCGGAGTCGAGTCGCGAGGCTCACCCGGGATGCACGGTTGGAGACGCGGGGTGCTGGATCACCGGCCGGACGGTACAGCAGCGGGATGACGTCGGTGGCGGACGATCGACGCGGGTAGCGGGGCCGGGACGCGAAACGACGCCGGAGGTGATCCGATGCCGTTGTGGATGCAGGGCGGCTCGCGCCGCCGGGCTACTTGTCGGGTCCCAGGAGCTGCTGCGCCCGCTCGAAGTCGTCGGCCGTCATCTCGCCCTTCGCGAACCGCTCGCGCAGGATCTCGTTAGGGGTGGGCCGGGCCGGATCCCGGGGCGCCGCCGGAGTGACAGTCGTGCCACCACCACCAGCGCGCCTGCCGGCACTGATGGTGTTCACGGCCCAGATGATGACGAGCACCAGGCCGATCAGGAAGAGCAGGCCGGTGAGCCAGCCAACGCCGCCCGCCAGGCCCACGACGTGATAGCGCATCACGGAAGACACCTCGTGCTGGCGGTAACCCGCCACTGCTGCGATCGTACGCCCGTGGCTGAGATTGACGTGAACGGACCCGGCGATTGAGCCGCGATCTGGCTCGCCACTCCTACCGGTTCGCCCGCGGGAGGGGTGATGCCGGCGATGGGCTCCCACCACCCTCGATTCGCTGGGTGCGGGGCGTCCCCAGGCCCAGCGAGGCCAGCACGGGCGTCATCCGCCGCGCCGCGCCGGCCCGATGCGAGATCGCGTTCTTCTCGTCCGCGGACCAGAGACCCAGCGTCCGGCCGCCCGGCGGCTCCGATGCGGGCTCAAAGAGCGGGTCGTAGCCAAAGCCGCCGCTCCCCTGCTCCGCGCCGGCAATCCGGCCCCGGCACGTGCCCCGCCGCAGGATCAGCCGCTGACCACCGTGCGGCCCCGCCTCGTCGGGGAGGGCCAGCGCCAGCACGCACACGTAGCGGGCGCCACGTCGCTCCGGCGGCAGGCCGGCCAGCTCGCGCAGGAGCTTGGCGTTGTTGTCGAGGTCCGTGGCCATCTCGCCGGCATACCGGCGGGTCCGGACCCCGGGCCCCCCGCCGAGGGCGTCGACCTCCAGGCCCGAATCGTCCGCGAGGGACGGCAGGCCGCTGGCCCGGACCGCGAACCGGGCCTTGATCGCCGCGTTGGTCTCGAACGTGGCGCCGTCCTCCACCGGCTCGCCGGGGATCCCCAGGTCGTCGAGCGAGACCAGCTCCACGCCGTCCAGCTGGAGCAGCTGGCGCAGCTCCCGGAGCTTGTGCGCCGAGCGGGTGGCGACGACGAGCCGGGGCAGGGCGCCGACGGTGGCCGCCGAGGCCGCCGAGGCAGCCGACGAGCGCGACAAGGACGACCCGGCCACCTAGCGGCGGACCGCCGCGAGCGCCTGGCCCTGGGCCTCGAACAGCTGCGCGAGCCCCGTGCCCGCGATGTCGAGGAGCTCGTCCACCCGGGCCCGGTCGAACGGGCGCCCTTCGGCCGTCCCCTGCAGCTCGACGTACGTGCCCAGGTCCGTGCCGACCACGTTCATGTCGACCTCCGCCCGGGAGTCCTCGGAGTAGTCGAGGTCCAGGAACGTCTCGCCAGCGATCACGCCGACGCTGATCGCGGCGATCTTGGAGACCACCAGCCGGTCCATCCCATACCGGATCAGCGCCGAGGCCAGCGCCACGTAGCCGCCGGTGATGCTGGCCGTCCGCGTCCCACCGTCCGCCTGGATCACGTCGCAGTCCACCGTGATGGTCCGTTCGCCCAGCTTGCCCAGGTCCACGACGCCCCGGAGGGAGCGACCGATCAGGCGCTGGATCTCGTGGGTCCGCCCGCCGATCTTACCCTTGGCCGATTCGCGCTGCGTGCGCTCGGCCGTGGCCCGCGGCAGCATGCTGTACTCGGCCGTCACCCAGCCGGTGCCCTTGCCGCGGAGGTGGGGCGGGACCCGGTCCTCGATGGTGGCCGCGCACAGGACATCCGTGTCGCCGACGCGGATCCGGCACGAGCCCTCGGCCCACTTGAGCACGTCGAGCGTGAAGGTCACCGGGCGGATGTCGCCGGGGCGGCGCCCGTCGTTGCGGACCGTGGGCGGGCGGTTGCCGATTGTCATGGTGTTCGTTCCTCTGCCTTGGCGGCGTCCCAGAGCGCATCGAGCGCATCGAAGTCCAGGTCCCGGAGGGCCACGTCGCGCTCGGCGGCCTGGCGCTCCACGCTGGCGAAGCGGCGCCGGAACTTGTCGGACGCGGCGCGCAGGGCGGTCTCCGTGTCGATCCCCATCCGGCGGCCGACATTCACGATGACGAGCAGGAGATCGCCGAACTCCTCGCGGCGCGATGCCTCGTCCGGCGCCTCCGCCAGCTCCTGGAGCTCCTCGGCGACCTTGGCGAGGATGCCGTCGATCGTGGGCCAGTCGTAGCCCAGCGCGGCGGCTCGCTCCTGCATCTCCTGGCTGGCGGCGAGCGCCGGCATCGAGCGGCTGATGCCGTCCAGCGCGCTCTTGGCCCTGGCAGGGGCGGGGGCCACCCCCGCGGCTGCGACATCCGTACCGGAGCCCGACGCCGTCACGATGGCCTCCGCGGCCGTCGCGGCCGTCGCGGCATCGGCGCGCTCCTGCGCCTTGATCGTCTCCCACTGGCGGTTCACGTCGGCCGCCGTCTTCACGACGGCCTCGCCGAAGACGTGCGGGTGACGCCGGACGATCTTGCGGGTGATCTCGGCCTGGACGTCCGCGAGATCGAAGACGCCCGCTTCGGCGGCCAGCTGGGCGTGGAGGATCACCTGCAGCAGCAGGTCTCCCAGCTCCTCCGCCAGGGCCGGGGTGGCGACCCCGCTCTCCAGCGCGTCGTAGACCTCGTAGGTCTCCTCGAGCAGGTATTTCCGCAGGGAGAGGTGGGTCTGCTCGCGGTCCCACGGACAGCCATCGGGGAGCCGCAGCCGCGCCGCGATGTAGGGCATGGCCCACGGGCCGGCGGATGCCAGCTCGGCGGCGACCGGCGCGATGTACAGGCCGCCGGCCAGGTCAGGTTCGGCCAGGGTTGCCAGCGTGGTCCCGTCGGGCAGTCCGTGACGGCCCACCGGGTGGTCGGGCGGGTAGAGCCGGCGCAGAACGGTCAGGGAGTCCGAACCGCCCTCGCCGTTGCGACCGGGCAGGGGCGTCACCGTCGCCTCCGGGGCCACGGGACCAGCCCTCAATGCCGCGAGCGGCACCAGGAGCAACGGCCGCGAGGCCTCGATCGGGATGGCACCCAGCCGCGCGGCAGGCAGCACCTGGAGGCCGGCGCCCAGGTCCAGCCCCCAGCGCAGGCGCGCCTCGGTGACGAGCGCGTCGAGCACCGGGTGCCTAGCTGCCGGCGGTCAGCAGCCGCTCGACATTGGCGGCCGTCTTCTTGGGCTCATACCAGTTGGAGAAGCCGGTGCTCTTGTAGACGGCGATCTGCGCCGGCGTGGGGCTGCGCGTCTCTTCTGCCAGGACCTTCACGAGGTAGACCCCGTCTCCGGAGATCACGACGGAATCGCTCAGGCCGCCGATGCCCGTCTTGAAGACCGCGTCCTCCAGTTGCTGGGTCAACTCGCCGCGCGAGATCCAGCCGCCGTCGCCGCCCTCGGCCGCACCGGGGCCCTCCGAGTTGTCGCGGGCGAGGTCGCTGAACTTGGCGCCGGTATCGAGCTGCGTCCTGACCTGGGCCGCCCACTGCTCGTCGGTGGGGCCGTGCATGATCTGGATCACGTCCCAGCCAAAGGAGGTCCTGATGGGCTCCAGGAGATCGCCGGGTTTCAGGCTGGTGTCCAGGATGGCGGCCGCGTATGACGGGTCGATGGAGCTGTTCTCGTCGTAGTACGGGAGCTTGCCGCCGGTCAGCTTGGCGGAGGCTTCGTCGCTGTCCTTGCGCGCAATGGCATCGAACTGGCCGATGTCCACCTTGAGCTTGGCGTACGTTGCGCGCGCCTCGTCCTCCGCCGCCTTCCAGGCCGGATCCGTCTCGGCGAGCGCGGCCGCTCCGGCCGGGTCGTTCTTGGGCGAGTACAGGACGTGGCGCGTCTTGACGGCCGTCGCGGACGGCGCCGAGCCGTTGTCGGCGATGTAGATCTCGGCGATGTGGCGCTGCGCGGATGGCAGGGAGAGGTCCGCGATGACCTTGGCCTCGAGCTTGTCCCGGATCACGTCGGCCTTGATGACGGCGCGGTAATCCGCCGTCTTGATCTTGGCGTCCGTGAGGCGCGTCTGGAACGTGACGTCCTCCTGGGCGGCGCCTTCTTCCGTGGCACGCCCGATGCGGAACGTGCCGTCCTCGCCCTCCAGCACGCCCGTGATCGTGTTGAGCGGTGCCTTGAAGATGGCGTCGAGGTAGACGGCGTCGTACGTGACGCTGGCGCCGAGGAAGCCCAGGTCGCCGTTGGCCCCGCCGTACTCGGCGGTCGATACCGCGGACGCCACGTCCTCCCACGACTTGCCGGCCTTCAGGTCCGCGAGGGCCTGATCCGCCTTGGCCTTGGCCGCGACCACCTGGGCGGCGGTCGGCTCGCGGACGCCCGGGTCGCGCTCCGGCTGGACCTCGATGACCCAGGCATGGCGCTGCGTCTCGACAGTGGCTTCCTTCTTGAACTTCGCGTCGATCTCGGCATCCGTGACCGTGATGCCGGCCTCGCTGGCCAGCTTGGCCTGGATCCGGACGTCGATCACCCGCTCGAGGGCGATCGCCACCAGCTGGCTCTTGCTGTTGTTGATGTACTGGATCTGCTGGGACTCCTGATCGTCCGTCATGTAGCCCAGGTTCACGAGGGTCCGCAGCCGCGCCTCGGCGTAGTCGATGCGGAAGGTCTCGATGGAGTAGCGCGTCGCGAACTCGTCCTTCGTGATGGTCTCGCCGTACACCTTGGCCGCGGGCGCGAGGTGGCCGTTGTACCAGGTGAGGCCCAGCGCCGCGACCAGGATGACCACCGCCGCGACGATGGAGATCGCGAAGCCAAGGTTGATGTAGAAGTTGCGCCGGTCACCCGGATGGGCGGGCGGGCGGGCGTCGCGCCGCGCGACGGGCTTGGCTCGTAGGGTCATGGGGTGATGGATTCCCTGCAGCGGTCCGCCGGCCGAAGGCGGACGGGGTCGCAATCGTACCCCAACCGCGGCCGCGATCCAGCGCCGGCGCAGGGGCGCGCGACCTCGCCGCGCCGATCAGGACGCGGTCGTGCCAATCAGGCGCTCCACGAGGGCCACGTAGGTGATGGCCTCCCGCTCCCACGCGTGGTCATCGACGGTGGCACGCGTCAGCGCCACCGCCGCCTCCCGGCCCGGGCCGTCGTCGACGACCGCCAGGATGGCCGCGGCGAGCCCATCGGCGTCGCCGGGCGTGTAGGTCGAGACGGTGCCCGGCCCGAAGGTCCGCTCGACCATCGGGAGCCGGGAGCAGATCGCCGGCTTGCCCATCGCGCCGTACTCGAAGATCTTGGTGGAGAGGCTGATGTCCGTGAACCGGTCGTGCCGGGTGGGCGCCAGCCCGATGTCCCGGGCGGCAATCGCCGCGGGAACATCCTCGAGCGGGATCCGGCCGTGGAACGTGACGACGGCTGCCAGGCCCGCCTCGTTGACCTCGCCCTGGAGCGTCTCCTCCGAGTCGCCGCGGCCGAAGACATCGAGCGTCAGCGCCAGCGCGGGGCGCTGCGCACGCAGCCGGGCGATGGCGGCAATCACCACGTCCAGCTCATACGTGGGCGTGAGGGCGCCCGTGTAGACCAGGCGGACCACGCCGTCCTGCGCAAACGTCCGAACGGGGTATCGGGCGGCATCGAACCGCGCGAGGGACGGGCTGTTCCGGACGACGCTGACGCGCGACCGGGCGATGCCCCGCTCCACGAGACGGTCGGCCAGCGCATCGTTCACGGTCTGCGCGTGGTTGGCAGCCGCGATCGCGACTCGCTCCTGGAGCAGCAGCGCGCGGTAGACCAGAGGCTTGGAGGCACCCGGGAATCGGCTCCGGAAGAACTCGGGCATCGCCTCGTGCAGGTCGATCAGCACCGGCACCCCCACCATCCGGAGCGGCAGCGCCGCGATGCTCAGGAAGTCCGGCAGCGTGTGAACCTGGACCAGGGCGTACTGGCGACGCGGCTGGGCGCGGACCAGGGCGAGGGCCGCCCGGACAAAGAAGTCAAGGTACTCGCGCAGGTAGACCGAGAGGCGCGCGCCCTGGTGACGCTGCACGTCCAGGTGGTGGACCCGCACGCCTGCCACCTCGGCCTCGGCGGGCTCGCCCGGCCGCCTGAGCCCGTAGACGTCGACGGGTCGCCCCGCCGCCACCAGCGCCTCTGCCTCGCGCCGGACGCGCGGGTCTTCTTCGTAGTACGAGTGGGTCAGCATCGCCACGGGGCGGGGCGCCGCGGGCGACCTTGGGGGCTGGTTCACCGCCGGATGATACCGGCGCACCTAGGGTGCGGCGCCGAGGTCGCGGAGCAGCGCCACCAGTCCGCCGACCTGGTGCTCCCAGCCATAGGTCTCGCTGACGGCGCGGCGGCCGGCCGCACCGTATGCCGCGCGGCGCTCCGGCGTCGCCTCCAGGATCACCCGGATGGCCCGTGCCAGGTCGTCGGGGTCCCCTGGCCGGCAGAGCTCGCCGCAGCCCATCTCCCGCACGATCGCGGCCATCCCTTCGAGGTCCGTGGCCACCACCGGGACCCCGGCGCCCATCGCATCGAAGAGCTTGGTGGGCGCCGTCAGCCGGTGATTCAGGGTGATCGGCTCGATCGGCATCGCGGCGATGTCCGCCGCGGCGGTCACACCGGGGATGTCTTCCGGCCGAACGCGGGGCAGGAAGTGGATCCGGCCCGCCGAGGCACCCGCGGACGCCCGGGCCCGCATCGGCTCGAACAGCGACCCGAAGCCAACAACGGCCAGGTGGACCCCGGGCAGCCGATCCAGCGCGTCGATCAGCGCCTCGATGCCCCGACCGGGGACGATCTGGCCGAAGCTCAGGACCAGGGGCAGGGCAGGATCCAGCCCCAGCTCGCGGTGGAGGAGCCGATCGCCCCCCGGTCGGAGCTCGGAGAGCAGCGGGCCGTTGTGCACCACGACGGGCCGGCGGCCGGTGGTCCGTGCCAGCACCTCGGCGTACGGGCGGCTCGCGGTCACGAGGCCGTCGGCGCCTCGGATCCACGCCCGCTCCCGCCAGTGGAGGAGTCGCCGCCACGGCCCCGGCAGGAGCGCGAAGCGGGCGCTCTCGACGTCCAGGTCCGGGGCGTCGTGGACCACCTTCCCGCCCCGGCGCCGGCGCAGGTCCAACGCCACCGGCAGGGAGATGAGCGCCTCGGAGAGCCAGACGTCGGCGGCGGGGACGACCCGCTCGATCCGCGCGGCCCACGCCCGCGCCATGAACAGGAACCGGACCGCCTGCGCCGCCCGGCCGGCCGTGTCGCGCAGGATCGTGATCGGCGTTCGCCGGGACGGCCCCTCGCCCGGCAGGCGTGGCGTCCGTGCCCAGCGTGGGGCCGGCTGCGCCACCCGGACCACGTCGAAGCCGGCCTGCCGCTCGCGCTCGGGCAAGCCATCGCCGGGCCGGGCCACCACGGTGACCTCGTAGCCGGCGTCGACCAGGCTGCGGGCCAGCTTCCAGACCCGGTAGTCCGTCACGAACGGGTTGTTGGTCAGCAGCGCGACGCGGGTCATGCGGGCCGGTCCCGGAGGGGGCCCGACGTGGCCAGCCGGCGGTAGAGCCCCACCAGGGTGCCGCGCCGGGCCTCCCAGGCGTAGCGCTCCAGCGCGACGGCCCGAACGTGCCGGCGGAGGTCGTCCCGCTGCTGGGGCGAGGCGTCCAGGATCCCGGCGATCGCGGCAGCCACCGCGTCGGGAGACCCCAGGTCCACGCAGGCACCAAGGCCCTCCGCCCGCACCAGCCGGCAGTGCTCGGTGCCCTCGGAGACCACGACGGGGAGACCCGCCATCATGAACTCGAAGAGCTTGTTGGCGAGCGTCAGCCGATGGTTCAGGGTGCTGGGCGGGACCCCCACGTAGCCGACGTCCGCGGAGACCGTCCAGCCGGGCAGGTCGTCGGACGGAACCGCATCCAGGACCGCCAGGCGTCCAGGACGGCGGGCGGACTCGGCCAGGAGCCACGCATGCAGGCGGCCGTAGCCCAGAAAGACGGCCGTCACCGGGCGGTCGCGGAGCGCGGGAGCGTCGAGCGCGGCCACCAGCGCTTCCAGCCCGCGGTCCTCCGAGAACCCGCCCTGGTAGAGGATCACGGTGCGACCCGCGGCCAGGCCCGCCGCGGGTCGCAGCCGGTCCTCCACCACCGGCAGCGCCTCGCCGGGCCGCCAGGCCGGGGGCGTGTTGAGGACAACAGTGGGCCGCGTGATCCCGAACCAGCGCACGGCCTCGTCCGCCATGCCATCGCTCGCGGCCATGACCGCGGCGGCCTCGCGCACCCAGCCGGCCTCGCGCCCCCGGACCAGGCGGCGGAACCAGGCGGGCATCCGCGCCAGGCGAGCGGCCTCCGTGTGCAGGTCGGCCATGTCGTACACGAACCGGCCGCGCGTTCGGCGGGCCGCCGCCCGCACCACCGGCAGGGAGATGAGCGCCTGCCCCTGGAAGACCTGCGCGTCGGGCGCGGCGGCGGCGACGGCGGCCGTCCAGGCGCCGGTTCGCCGGATGATGGCCAGGATCTCCACGCCGCGGCCGAGCAGTCCCGGCACGCGCCGCCAGCCGCGGGCCGTGAGCGGCGGCAGGACCGTGGCGGTCGGGTCGATCCCCAGCACCCGCGCGAGAGCGGCTCGAACGGGCCCGGGGAGCGGCCGGAAGGCGGCTGAGACGGACCGTTCCAGGTCCACGCGCACGATCGCCACGTCTGGACGGCCGGGTAACGGCTCGCGGGCCGCGAGGCCGGGCGCCGCGAAACCGATCAACGTGACCGTGTGTCCGTCATCGGCCAGCGCGGTCGCCGTGCGGCGCAGCCTCGAATCGAACTCCACCGTGTTCGCGCAGACGATCGCGATCCGCACGCCACCTCCGGGTCTTGCGCCGTCCAACCGCCGGCGGAGCTGGCCCGGATGGGCCGGCCGGGCTTCTCTACTCTACGCGGCGCCGACCCGGCGGCGCGGGCCCGGCGGGCCCACGGCGTCGCGCCCGGCGACGGCCTGCACCCCGGCCGGGACGCCGACCCCCAGCGCGTCCGAGATCCGGGCGGCCGCGCCCGAGGGTGCCAGGTCGAACGACGCCGCACGGGCCGCCGCGGCCGTCCGACCCGCCTCGCCGATGGGAGCCAGCCGGTCGATCGCCGCGCGGGCCGCCGCCCGGTCGCGCCCAACCAGCACGGACTGCGCCTGCGCACCGCGGACCGTCTCGACCCACTCGGTGGTCTCGCGCAGCACCAGGCACGGCGTGCCCAGCCAGGCCGCCTCCCGCTGGATCCCGCCCGAGTCCGTCACCACCGCGGCGGCGTGGAGCTGGAGCGCCAGCGAAGAGCGGTAGCCCAGGGGCTCCGTCACCAGGATGTCGGGCCCCAGCGTCAGTCCGGCAGCGGCCAGGGCAGCCCGCGTGCCCGGGTGGAGGGCGAGCAGGACGGGCCGCTCGGGCCGAGCCAGGTCGGCGAGCAGCCGCGTCCAGGTGTCCATCGCCGCCGGCGAACGGTTGTCCGCCCGATGCACGGTCGCGAACAGGTACGAACCCGGGCGGAGGGCCGCCGCGATCCCGGGCGGCACATCCGACAGGTCCGCCAGCACCGCCGGGTCGCGCACATCACGTCCCACGCGCGCGGCCAGGTCCTGCATCAGGTCGCCCACCAGGAGCACGCCGGCCCGGATGCCCTCGGCCGCCAGGTTCTCCACCGCGCCCTGGGTGGGCGCGAAGGACCAGGTGGCCAGGTGATCGGCGAGCACGCGGTTGATCTCCTCCGGCATGGCGCGGTCGAAGGAGCGCAGCCCCGCCTCGACGTGGGCCACCGGGATGCCCAGCTTGGCCGCCGCCAGGGCGCCGGCCAGGGTGGAGTTGGTGTCCCCGTAGACCATCACGGCATCCGGGCGCTCGCGCAGGAGGACCGGCTCCACGCCCGCCAGGATCGCGGCCGTCTGGACGGCGTGGCTGCCGGACCCCGCGTCCAGGGAGACGTCGGGTCGGGCCAGGCCCAGGTCGCGGAAGAAGACGCCGGCCAGCGCCTCGTCGTAGTGCTGCCCGGTGTCCACGAGGATCTCGACGTGGCGTTGGCGCAAGACGGGCGAGAGCGCGGCGGCCTTGATCAGCTGGGGGCGCGTCCCGACGACCGTGACGATGCGCATGTGGCGCCGATCAGCCCGCCGTGCCAGGGCGGGGGCGGGCGCCCGGCGGCAGGCCCACGCCCTGGTAGCCGATCTCGGGCGGCAGCGCCAAGGCCGCCAGGCTGTTCCGCCCGTCATACAGGAACGCGAGCTCGGGGAACCACGCGGGGTCCAGGTCGCGCCAGAGCGGGTCCGCGGTCTGGGTCACGATCACCCGCGCGGCGCTGGGCTCGCCCCACCGCCAGGGCGTGGCCCCCAGGCGGGAGATCTCCTCGTCGCTGAGCAGCGGGTCATAGGCGAGGACGCGCGCGCCGGCAACCATCAGGTGCTCGATGAGCGGCACCGCGCGCGAGTAGGCCAGCTCCTTGACGCCTTCGCGGTAGGTCAGGCCCAGCACCAGGATGGGCTGGCCCACGAGCGCGCCCACGGCCAGCTCCACCGAGCGGACCGCCCGGCCCACCTGGCCATCGTTGACCCGGCGCGCCAGGGCGACCAGCTCCAGGTCCGGCGCCCCAGCCAGCAGGAAGTGCGGGTAGACCGGGATGCAGTGGCCCCCGACGCCCAGGCCGGGCACGTGGACGTGGCTGTACGGCTGGCTGTTGGCGGCGGCGATCACCTCGCCCACGTCCACGCCGACGCGATCCGCGACCCGGGCGAACTCGTTGGCCAGGGCGATGTTGACGTCGCGATACGTGGTGTCGGCCAGCTTGCTGAACTCCGCGGCCTCGGCCGAGGACATCGCCACGATCTCCGCGTCGAGCACGCCGTCGTAGAACGCGGCCGCGCGGGCGGTCGAGGGGGCCCCCACCCCGCCCACCAGCTTGGGGTAGGTATTGAGGTTGCGGAGCGCCGCCCCGGAGAACAGCCGCTCGGGCGAGAACGCCACGAAGAGCTGCTCGTCGGCCAGCAGGCCACCGGCCACCAGGCGCGGCAGGTAGCGACCGCGGGTGTCGCCGATGGGCAGCGTGGTCTCGAAGATCACCGTGCTGCCCTCGTGCAGCCCGTCCGCGATCGACGCCGCGGCCGCGTCCATGTAGCGGTAGTCCGGCTGGTGATCCGGGTCGAGCATGACCGGGACGATCAGCACCACGACGTCCGCCTCGCGGGCGGCAGCCCCGCCGTCCAGCGTCGCGGAGAGCAGCCCCTGGGCATGGGCCCTGGAGACCAGCTCCGCGAGGTCAGGCTCCTCGCCGACGTGCGAGCGGCCCTCGTTGATGGCGGCGACCACCGCGGGCTGCACGTCCACCGCGATCACCCGCCAGCCGTGGCTCGCGAACTGCGCACAGAGCGGCAGGCCCATCTTCCCGGCGCCCACCACGGCCACCGTTCCGGCGGTCCCCTCCTGGCCCGTCCAGGGCGAGACGCGCCGGGCCGGGGCGTGCCGGCAGGGGTTGCGCGGCAGGCTGATAGCACCGCCGAGGAGGCTGGTGGATTGGCTGGGGCGGGCGACGATGGTCACTGGCTGGCCCCAACGTCCCCGCCGGCCCCGACGGCTCCGAGGACCGCGCCCAGGTCCGACAGGTCGATGGCCCGCTGCTCCCGCGCCGCGCGAAGCAATGCATCGGCGATCCCCACGGCCCACAGGCCGTCCAGCGCGTCCACCTCGGGGCGGCCACCGTGACGCACCACGTGCAGGAACGCCCCCAACTCCGCGACGAGCGGCTCCTGGTGGTTGATCCTGATCTCCGAGACATCGCCCTCGAACGTCGGCGCGTAGCCGCCGATCAGTTGGGGCGCCGGGCCGTCGGAGCCCTTCGTGAAGGTCAGGCGCTGGGTCAGGTAGTCCAGCTCGAACATGCCCTCGGCCCCAAGGACCACCAGGCTGCGCCGCTTGTCGGGCGTGAGCCAGTTGACGTCGAGCATGCCGATGACGCCGTCCGGGAAGTGGAGCAGGCCGAACAGGAGGTCCTCGTGGCCGGCGTGGATCCGCTGCGCCGTCTCGGCCGAGACGCGCAGGGGCCGCTCCCGGGCGATCCACGACAGGATGTCGGCGTCATGGGTCGCGAGGTCGATCGTCACGCCCACGTCGCGGATGCGCGCCGGGAAGGGCCCCGCCCGACGGCTGGTGATGGCATAGACCTGCGAGAGGGCACCGGCGCGCAGCAGGCTGCCCAGCTCGCGGACCGCGGGATTGAACCGCTCGATGTGGCCCACCTGGACGGGCACCCCGGCGACCGCGGCGGCCCGGCTGATCTGCAGCCCCTCTTCGACGGTGGCCGCGATCGGCTTCTCGACCAGGACGGCGACGCCGCGCTCGATGGCGGCCAGCGCGAGCGGCAGGTGGGCGGTGGTGGGCGCCGCGATCACCACCGCGTCCAGGCCACTCCGGTCGAGCATGGCCCTCGGGTCCGCGAAGGCCTGCGCGCCCGACGCCGTTGCGGCCGAGGCGAGCGCGTCGGGGAGCGGGTCCGAGATGGCGACCAGGCTGGTGTCGGGCAGCGACGACAGGATGCGCAGGTGGTTGCGCCCCATCGCGCCAAGTCCGATGAGGCCGACCCGCAGGTGGCCCGGGCCGGCGGGCTGCCAGCCGGCACTCACCGGTCGGGGCTTCCCGGAAGCCGGTCGGCGGCGCGCGCCAGCACGCTGGCGCGGACGGCCTCCACGACGGTCGCCTGCTCCTCGTCGGTCAGGCCCGGGAACATGGGGATGGCCAGCGTCTCGGCGGCCGCCAGGTCGGTGACGGGCAGGTCCGCGTGCAGCCCGCGCTCCTGGATGTAGGGCTGGCGATGCACGGGGACCGGGTAGTAGACGTCCGCCCCCACCCCGGCGGCTCGAAGATCCGCGACGATCGCGTCGCGCGCCGGGCCCACCCGGAGCGTGTACTGGTGGAAGACGTGTGCGCGCCCGTCAGGCGTGATGGGCGTCACGATGGGCAGGTCGGCAAACGCGGCGTCGTAGCCCGCCGCGACCGCGCGGCGTCGCACCGTGTTGCGCTCCAGCTTGGTCAACTGCACCAGGCCGATGGACGCCGCCAGGTCCGTCATCCGGAAGTTGTAACCCAGCATCTCGAACTGGTAGCGCGTCCGCATGCCCTGGTTGCGGTAGACGCGCAGCCAGTCGGCCAGCCGGTCATCGTCCGTGGTGATGAAGCCGCCCTCGGCGGTGGTCATGTTCTTGGTGGCGTACAGGCTGAACGCGCCGTGGCCAAACGACCCGGCGGCCCGCCCGCGGAACGTGGCGCCGTGCGCCTGGCACGCGTCCTCGACCACCGCCAGCCCGTGCCGGTCGGCAATCGCCTTGATCATGTCCATGTCGGCGACCAGGCCGAACAGGTGCACGGGCACGATTGCGCGCGTTCGAGGGGTGATCGCGGCCTCGATCCGGTTGGCGTCGATGAGGTAGGTGTCCGGCTCGATGTCGACGAAGACCGGGGTGGCGCCCGTGAACAGGATGGCATTGGCCGTCGCCGCGAAGGTGTGGGCGACAGTGATCACCTCGTCCCCCGGACCGAGGCCCAGGCCGGCAAAGGTCGCCATCAGCGCGAGGGTGCCGTTGGCGGTCGCGATGCAGTGACGGGTGCCGGTGAACGCGGCGAAGCGCTCCTCCAGCTGCGCCACGCGCCGGCCCTGGGCCAGCATGCCGGACTCCAGGACGTCGCGGACCGCGTCGAACTCCTCGGGGCCGATGTCGGGTCGAGCAATCGGGATCATCGGGCGGGTGCCTCGTGCGGGCCGCTGCTGGGCGTGATGGATGCATCGCCCGGTGTCCGGGCATAGGTCCGGCCGCAGGCAGCGCAGGCGAGGTCGCCCAGGGGCGCCCCTCCGTCAGCGCCGGCGGGTGTCGGGCGATTCGCGGCATCCCGCAGGCGCTGGCCACAGGCGCACACCCAGCCCAGCTTGCGGGCTGGGTTGCCGACAACCAGCGCGTGGTCCGCGACATCGCGCGTCACCACGGCCCCGGCGCCGACGGTGGCAAACCGGCCCACCCGCGTCCCGGCCACGACGATGGCGCCGGCACCGATGGAGCAGCCTTCGCGGAGCAGGATCGGCGAGACCGTCCAGTCGTCGGCCCGGGCTGGCTGGCCCGAGGATGTGATGGCCCGCGGGTAGCGATCGTTGGTCAGGATGGCGCCGGGACCAATGAAGACCCCGTCCTCCACCGTGACGCCGTGGTAGACCAGCGCGCCGTTCTGGACCTTGACGCGGTCACCCAGAACCACGCCCTCGTCGATGAACACGTCCCGCCCGATCACGCACTCGCGGCCGATGGTCGCGCCCGTCCGGAGCTGCGCCCGGTGCCAGACGGACGACCCGGCGCCAATGGAGACGCCGTCTTCCAGATCGGCAGTGGGATGGACGCGCGCAGAGGGGTCGATCACGAAGCCTGCGGTCTCCAGATGGGCCCTGGCCGGACGGGCATGGACGCGGCCGATGGGCCTGCAGCGGCGGGCCCGAGTATAGCCGAGGGCCTTCCGGCCACAGAGGGCGGCGGTCAGCGGCGGCGGCGACCAACGCGGGCGATCAGGCCGAAGACGGCCGCGAAGACGAGCGCGCCGCGCCAGTCGAAGAGCACATGGACGTGCCCGCTGACTCGCCGCGCCAGCATGACGCCGACGATGCTGGGCCGCTCCACCACGATGTGGCGAGCGACCAGCACGCGCGTCACAGACTGGTCCAGGCGAACGGTGCCGGCGAGGACCGTGCCGACCGCGCCCTGGCTGACGGTCAGCTCGTTGGTCATGGCCGCGCCCACGCTGCCCAGCCGCACCTCGATGGTCTCCGCGCGGGCCGCGCCGATGGCCCCCATCGTCACCGAGACCTGTTCCGCGTCCAGCCGGCCGATGGCACCACGGCTCAGCTCGAGCGAAGCGAGGGTGGCCTCGGCCATCGACACGCCCGACCGGACCATGCCCTCGGCCTCCATGTCGGGCGCGGGGGCCGCCGCGGCCTGCGGCGTCGCGGCCGATTGGGCGACCGGGCTCGCGGTGGCTTCCGGGGCCGCGGTGGCTTCCGGGGCCGCGGTCAACTCGGCTGCCGCGACGGCGTGCTGGGTGGTGGTTGCCGCGGTCTTCCGGCGGCGGGGCGCCGGCGAGCTCCCGTTCGTGTCCATGGTCGGGTCCTCAGCGCTTGGGTGGCGCGCACGGCTGTGCGGCGCACTCGGGATCGTGAGCACAGCGTAGCCATGAAGCCGGCCCCTGTCGCGGGCCGGCGGGCATCTTCTACGCGCCGTCGGGACGGTCGGGGCCGGGGCGGCCCACCGCGAGGTAGATGGCGCGGGTCTCGCGAGCCACGTCGGCCCAGGTCCGGGCGCGGCCGGGTCCGGCCTCACGCGCTGCTGCGGCAATCCCCGCGTGCACGCGGTCGTCGGTCCAGGCCGTGGCAAGCGCCACCGCCAGGCGGTCAACATCACGCGGCGGCACCAGGAGCCCCGCGAGGCCCACCAGCTCCGGGAGCGCACCCACCGCCGACGCGACAAGCGGGGTGCCACAGGCGAGTGCCTCGATGGCCGCCAGCCCGGCTGCGTCCGAGAGGACGGGCAGGACGGCGGCGCGGGCCCCGGCGACCAGGGCGGCCAGGCGGGCCGGCTCCAGCCGCGGGGCGTAGGCGATCGCGTCGCCCAGGCTGAAGCGGGCGGCGGACCGGGCGAGGGAGGCGCGATCATCGGGCGATGCGCCGACCAGCAGGACCCTGGGCGGCCAGGCGACGTCGGCGGGCAGCGCGGCCGGCCTGGTCGTGGCGGCCAGCTTCGCGAGCGCCTCCAGGAGCGTCGCGAGGTCCTGGCGCGCGTCATAGCGGCCGCTGTACACGAAGTAGCGCTCCGGGAGTCCCAGCCGCTCGCGCTCATCACGGGCCGCGGCGACGCTGCCCGCCCGATCCCGGCCCGCGGCCAGGAAGGCGGCCCGGGCGGCCAGTGGCACCACGTGGATCCGCCCGCGTGGAACCCGGAGGAGGGTGCGCGCCGCGCTTGCCGTCGCGGCGGATCCGACGATGACGGCGGCCGCGTGCCGGACGAGCCCCGTGCGCAGGCGCATCCCCAGCCCGCCGAGCGGGCCGCGCCCGAACCGGTCGGGTAGCTCCCACGGCGCCAGGTCCAGGAGCGTGACCACGACGGGCAGCCCGGCCAGCGCCGGGAGCGTCCCGGCCGTCGCGTGGTAGACGGCACCGGCGGCGCCACCACGCTCCGCCCGCCATGCCGCGCCCAGGGTGGCGCCCGTCAGGAGGAACGGGTCGAGGACCGAGGCGCCGGTCCGCAGATGACGGGTGGGCGGCAGGAGGCGCCGCCCGATGACGTCCAGCGCCGCGAATCGGACCGTGGGGTCGTCGAGGTCCGACTGGAGCAGGATCGCGAAGGATTCGCCCGTCAGCGGATCGGCGTCGAACGCCCCGAGCAGCGACTCGAGGTAGGCGGCCGTGGTTGGGGCCCGGTCAGGGTCCTGGAGCGGGCGTGCGTCCAGCACGACCCGCACGCCGCGGGCCGCCGTCGCATCGGCGGCGGCCAGGCCGGGCGTCATCCCTGCTTGCGGCCCCCGTGCCGGCCCGTCAGCTCCTCCCAGCGGAGCTTGACCACGACGAGCAGCGCCTCGACGATGATCCGGCGGGACATCTTGGACTGGCCCACGCGCCGGTCCCGGAACGTGATGGGCAGCTCCAGCACGCGGGCGCCGGATCGGGAGGCTCGCCAGGTCATCTCGATCTGGAAGACGTAGCCGCCGCCATGAATGTCATCGAACGGGATGCCGGAGAGCGTGCTGGCCCGCCATACCTTGAACCCGCCCGTCAGGTCGTTGACGCTCAGGCCCAGGACGGTCCGGGCGAACAGGCTGCCGCCCCGCGAGATGATCTTGCGGCTCATGCCCCAGTCGACCACGCCGCCGCCCCGGACGTAGCGCGAGCCGATGACCAGGTCCGCAGTCCCCACGAGGATGGGCCGGATCATGTCCGGCAGGTGGGTGGGGTCGTGCGACCAGTCCGCGTCCATCTGGAGCACCATCGAGGCGCCCGCCTGGAGCGCCACCCGGAAGCCGTCGAGGTAGGCCCGCCCCAGGCCCTGCTTGAGCTTGCGGTGGAGCACCCGGACCCGCGGGTCCGCGGCGGCGAGCCCCTCCGCCACGTCACCGGTGCCGTCCGGCGAGGAATCATCGACCACGAGGAGCACGGCCCCGGGGAGGGCGGCCAGGATGGCCGCCGCGATGCCGGGGAGGTTGTCCGCCTCGTTGTAGGTGGGCAGCACCACCCAGCCACCGGCACCGAGCGGCTCCTCGCGGGGATCGACTGCGGGTGACATCGACATGGCTGGCAGTGTATCGGGCGAGCGGGCGGCGTACCTCTTCGCGGACGCGGCAGGCAGGCTGCCTACGGCGTGGGGACCGGCGTGGGGGTGGGGGTCGGGGTGGGTGTGGGGGTGGGCGTGGCCGACGGGACGAAGTAGCCCGTCACGTCGAAGACCAGGTGGGTGAGTCCGCCTGTGACGCCATAGGTGGCCGACAGCGTGCCGCCGGCGCCCAGCGCCACGTTGACGCCGTTTGCACGATCGTCGTGGAGCGGGAAGTTGATCGTCGAGCTGATCGCCGCGGTCGTCTCGACCGGGCCGAGCAGGACCCAGCCGCCGGCGGTCTGGCCGGTCACGGTCAGGATCCCGGTGACGGCCACGGCATTGGCCGGCACCCCGCCGCGGCCCGTCACCTGGAACGTTCTCGGCACGAGGGCCTGGAAGGCGCCAGCCAGCCCGTTTCCGATGCGCGTGTCGAGGAGGCGGGCCGGCGTGATGGCGACGTAGCTCGCGCCGGAACCGTTCGGCACGAAGTAGCCGGTCACGTCGAAGAGCACCTGGACGGTGCTTCCCAGCGGCGCACCGAACGTGGCCGAGAGCGTGCCCCCGCTGCCCAGGGCCGCGGTGACCCCGTTGGCGCGGTCATCGCCCAGCGGGAAGTTGATGGTGGAGCTGGTGGCGGCGATGGTCGGCGAGGGACCCAGCACCACCCAGCCTCCCGAGGTCTGGGCGGTGATCGTCAGGATGCCCGTCACGGCGACCGCGTTCGTCGGCACGCCGACATGCCCGGTCACCTGGAACGTGCGGGGCACCAGGGCGCTGAAGGGGCCGGACAGGCCCTCTCCCGACCGGGTGTCCAGCAGCCGCGTGGGGCTGATCGGGACGTAGGTGGCGCCTGCCGGCGTCGGCGATGGGGTCGGCGTTGGCACCGGGGTTGGTGACGCCACGACCACGGGGCCCGGCGTCGGCGAGACGCCCGGCGTCGGCGAGACGCCCGGCGTCGGCGAGACGCCCGGCGTCGGCGATGGGGACGGCGTCGGCGATGGGGACGGCGTCGGGGACGGCACGAAGTAGCCGGTGACGTCGAACAGGAGGTGCGTGACGTTCCCGACCGGCGCGCCGTAGGTCGCGGCCAGCGTCCCGCCTGCCCCCAGGGCCACGGTCACGCCGTTGGCCCGGTCGTCGCCCAGCGGGAAGTTGATCGAGGAGCTGGTGCCGGCCGCCGTCACGCCGGGGCCCAGGACGGCCCAGCCACCGCCGGTCTGACCCGTGACGGTCAGGATGCCGGTGACGGCGGTGGCAGTGGCTGGGACCCCACCCCGGCCGGTCACCTGGAAGACCCGCGGGATCATCGACTCGAACGGCCCCACGAGGCCGTTCCCAATGCGCGTGTCGAGGAGGCGGGTGGGGTTCAACGGGACGTAGGTCGATGGGACGGGCGGCGTGGCGGGCAGCCCGGCGATGACGGTGGATCGGGTATCGAGGGTCCCGATGATCGAGCGGTAGTAGCCGGAGCTCGGTTGCTCGGGGTCCATGACCGCAGCGGCGCCCGGGTTCCGCATGGGGCTGAACCAGATCTCGTTGCCGTGGAAGCCGGACTGGGAGCGCCAGTTGGCGTACAGGGTCTCGTCGACGGTGAAGAGCCGCTGGAGGTAGCCGACGGCCGACGCGTGGCCATCGGCGATGACGGCCCGGGCACCCGCCGCCAGGAAGCCGGCGCCAAAGTTGTCGACCCGCACGCTGGCGTCGTCCCGCGACGGCTCCGGGTTGCCCGGCTCGGAGTTGCCCGAGGCATAGCACAGGTTGTGGAGCATGACGATCGCGTTCGGCGCCAGGCGGAGCGTGGAGACAAACGGCTCGCCGTAGTAGGTGTTGTTCGAGTCGCCAGCGCCCGCGACCTTGTTGAGGCCGAAGCCGTCACGGGTATTGTAGGTGGGCTCCCAGGGGTACGGGGCGGGCCAGCCGTTGCCATGCCCGTGGTAGATCACGATCGAGGCGCCATCCACGGCGGCCTGCACGGCCTCCCAGGTCGCGTTCGGGCTGTAGACCTTCACGACGTTGGGGGTGTACTTGATCGCCTCGGCGTACTCGGCATCAGCGTGCGCGCGATAGGTGGAGGTGGTCCCCTCGACCGGACCCACGATGATGGCGATCTTGACGCCGCTCACCGGCCCCGCGGCAGTCGTTCCAGCCGTGGCCGCCCAGGCGCCGAGAGACACCGCGACAAGCAGGGCGGCGGCGATCGACCTGAGCTTGCGCAACGGGTCCTCCCTGGTGTGTGCAGGCGAAGTGTAGCCCGCCGATGCACCCTCGACAGTGAACGGCATCGGAGCCGCCGCGCACCATCGCGGGATGGTCCCGCGGGCCGTGAGCAGATGGTCCCGCCAGTCTCCGGCCGCCGCGACGACGCGCGTCAGCCGCGCAGGCGTGCCACCAGGTCGGCCAGCGTGGGGTTGGAGCGGTCCCGGTCGGACAGGATCGGCTGCCCATCAGGCGCGCCGGCGACCGCCGGCCAGGGCACCCCCACGGCCGGGTCATCCCAGGCGAAGCCCAGCTCATCGGTCCCGTCGTACTCGTTGGTGACGAGGTAGAGCAGGTCGATGGTGGTCATGGCGAGGAACCCGTGGGCCACGCCGGTCGGGATCACCACCCAGTCGTCTGCCTCCAGCGTCCGGAGCTCCACCACGGCAGGGCCCGTGCCCGCGATGGGCGGGCGAACATCCACCAGCGCGACCACGGCCGTCCCGGACAGGACGGTCCAGTAGTCCAGCTGGCGCCGGTGATAGTGCAGGCCACGCAGGACCCCCCCGGCGGAGGTGGACAGGTTGGCCTGGACGAAGCGGGCATCGACGCCCGCCGGCAACCCGGCATCAGCCGGGAGGATGGTCTGGAACGTGCCAGCCCGCCAGACCTCCCGGAATGCGCCCCGCGAATCGGCATGGCGCACCAGCGTCCCGCCGGTCACCCCCGGCAGCGTGAACGGCCGATCGACGACACGGGCCGGCAGCCCCGGCTCGTCGGCGCTCATCGGGTCGCCCTTGCGGGTGCGCGTGACCGGAGCAGGGCCGGCAGGTAGTCGGCGAGCGCCAGCTCCCATGAGCGGAGCGCCTCGCCGGAGGGCAGCGGGGTGGGCTGCAGCGCGCCCCACAGCGGTGGCGTCGAGGCGCGCTCCCAGTCCGCCGCGCGGATCTCCTCGATCGAGGCGGGCACCCCAGCCTGCCGGAGCAGCTCGCGAGCCCAGCCGGCCCGTGACACCCAGCCGGCATTGACAATGTGGTGCACGCCGGAGACGTCGCCGGATCCGATCAGCTCGGCAATCCCCTCGGCCAGGTCCGGGGCGCAGGTGGGGTTGCCGACCTCGTCCGCGACGACCCGCAGGGCCGTGCCCGCGGCCCGGGCCCGGTCGGCGGCGGCCAGGATCTTGGCCGGGAAGTCATTGCCTGGTGGGCCAAACAGCCAGGCCGTCCGCACGATCCCCAGCCGACCCGGGGCCGCGGCCGCCGCGCAGGCCTCGAGGGCCGCCCGCTCCCCCGCCAGCTTGGACGCCCCGTACGCGTTCACGGGCCCGGTCACATCGGCCGGCCCATAGCCCCGCCCATCGGCCCGTCGTCCGTCGAAGACTTCGTTCGAGGAGACCAGCACCAGGTCGATCCCCCGTTCGGCGCAGGCCGCGGCGATCACGCCCGTCGCGAGGCTGTTTCGGCGCATCGCGAGCTGGGGGTCCCGGGCGCAGCCGTCGACGTCGGTCCAGGCCGCCGCATGGACGAGCAGCTCCACCCGATCTGCGTCGAGCAGGCGGCCGACAGCCTCAGGCTGATCGAGGTCCAGTCGGTCCCGACCCCAGCCGATCGGGCCGAATGGGCCCGTGTACGGCGAGTCCTCCAGCGCCGTGAGCATCGCCCGGCCCAGCCGGCCGGCGGAACCGCTGACCGCGACACGCATGTCAGAGGGCCTCGGTGGAGCCCGCCAGCCGCGCCCCGTACTGGCGCCCGTAGTAGGCATCCCAGTCACCGGACTTGACGGCCCGCCACCAGGCCTCGTTCGCCAGGAACCAGTCCACGGTCGCCGCGATGCCCTCGTCAAAGCCCACCCGGTTGGCCCAGCCCAGGGCCCGCAGGCGGTCGCCATTCATCGCGTAGCGTCGGTCGTGGCCCGGCCGATCCTCGACGCGCCGGACAAGCGACCACGGCTTCTCCAGCTGGCCCAGCAGTCGCTCCACCACGGTTCGGTTGGGCAGCTCCTGCGAGCCCGGGACGTTGTACACGGCGCCCGGCTCACCGTGCCGGAGCACGAAGTCGATGGCGCCGGCGTGGTCCGAGACGTACAGCCAGTCGCGGCGCTGCATCCCGTCCCCGTAGAGCGGGAGGGCGAGGTCGTCGATGGCGTTGGTGACGAAGAGGGGGATCAGCTTCTCGGGGTGCTGGTAGGGCCCGTAGGTGTTGGAGCCGCGGGTCATGACCAGATCCAGCCCGTAGGTCACGAAGTACGACTGGACCAGCAGCTCGCCAGCCGCCTTGGCGGCCGAGTACGGCGACCTGGGCTCCAGCCGGTCGCCCTCCAGGGAGTGCCCTGACTCCACCGAGCCGTACACCTCGTCGGTGGACACCTGGAGGAAGCGCGGCGCCCGTGCACGTTCGCCGGCGGTGGCCCGGGTGGCCTCGCGGCGGATGGCCTCCAGGAGCACATGGACCCCGATCACGCCCGTCCGCAGGAACGCCTCCGGATCCAGGATCGATCGATCCACGTGCGATTCGGCCGCAAAGTTGAGGACCGCATCCACCTCGGCAACCAGCGGCCCCACGACCATGGGGTCCGCGATGTCGCCCCGCACGAAGACGAGGCGCGCGGCCTGCTCGGCGTCGGCCAGCAGCGGGGCGAGGTTGGCCTCGTTCCCGGCGTAGGTGAGCTTGTCGAGGACCGTGATCCGGGTGCCATCGCGGCGCGCCAGCACGTCGCGGACGTAGCACGAGCCGATGAACCCGGCGCCGCCGGTCACGAGGAGATGCGTCCCGGCCGGGACGTGAGGCGTGGCGGCCGTCATTGGGTCAGCCGACCGGCCGGATGATCGGCGGCGTCAATCGGCCCGCAGCGTCGTCCGCGGCTGCCAGCTCCGCGGCGCGCAGGAGCGAGGGCACGGTCCCGGCATCGGCCCACTCGCCCTGGAACTCGCGCGCAAACAGCCCGCCATTGGGGATGTAGTGGTTCAGGACGTCCGTGATCTCAAACTCGCCGCGCCCCGATGGGACCAGCTGCTCGATGACACCGAAGGCATCCGGGCGCAGGAAGTAGACGCCGATGGGGATGAGATTGCTCTTGGGGACCTTGGGCTTCTCCTCGAAGCCGAGCACGTTGCCCTGGGCGTCCAGCTCCGCCACCCCGAAGCGCTCCGGATCCGGCACCCGGTAGAGCATGGAGCCCGCACCCCACGGGCCGGCCTCGAACTCCCGGGCCAGCGGGGCCAGCGCCGGCCCCCGCAGGATGTTGTCGCCGAGCACGCAGCAGAAGGCGTCGTCACCGACGAAGTCACGCGCCAGACCGATGGCGTGGGCAATCCCCAGCGCCCCACGCTGGTAGCGATACGTCAGGTCGAGACCAAAATGCGAGCCATCGGCGAGCAGCTCGACGACGTCGCCGACGCTCTTGCCGCCGACGATCACCATCACCTCGCGGATGCCCATCCCGGCGAGCGTCTCGATGGGGTAGTAGATCATCGGCCGGTCATAGATCGGCAGCAGGTGCTTGTTGGTGACGAGTGTCAGCGGGAACAGGCGCGTGGCCGTGCCGCCGGCGAGGACGATGCCTTTCATGGCCGTACAGGGTACCAAGTGGTCATCTGGTGGGCGCCGGTTTCACGCTGGGCCGCACGGTCACGCGCGGCGACGGCGAGGCGGGTGTGGTGAAACAGGGTTGCTCCTGATCCGTGAGGGTCCCCCCGGTCGACGGCGAGCACTCCGCCGGCGCCTGCTCGTTGGTCGGCAGCCCACCGACATAGTCGACGATGACCAGCACGTACTCCAGCCGGTCGAGGTTGGCGGCCGGCTGCACGAAGGTGGTCTGGACCACCTCGTTGGCATCGCGGGTCACGTCGACCACCTGGCCGATCAGGAGCCCCTTGGGATACGGGGAGCGCAGCCCGTTCTTCAGCTCCAGCCCCGCTGTCACGACCTCCTCGCCCAGCTGGACCCGGACGGCGGCGTCCACCTTGCCCATCACCAGGACGCCCTGCAGCTGACCGACCACCTCGCCGGTCCCCGCTGACGTGGTGAGCTGCCCGATGACGGTGGACCCGGTGTCCGTGAGGAGCTGGATGCGGGCGAAGTTGGAGCCGACCTCCACGACGCGGCCGGCCAGCGCCCCGCCATCGGCGATGACCACGTTGCCCACCACGATCCCCTTGGCGGTGCCCTGGTCGATGGTGATCAGGCGCCGGAATTCCGAAGATTCGCGGGCGATGACCGTCGCCGCCACCGTCTTGTAGCTCAGGGCGTTCTGGATCTGGAGCAGGCCGGTGGTGATCTCCAGCTGGCGCTGCACCTCCACGGCCGCCCGGTTCTCATTGACGAGCCGGTCGTTATCGTTGCGCAGGGCCCGGTTGTCGATGCGCAGCCGATCGATCTCCTGGACGGCGTCCACGACGGAGGCCACCTGCCGGGCGGCGGCGTCCAGCGCGCCCTGGACCGGGCGGAGGACAAAGCCGATGCCGCGCTGAATCTCGGCCGCGCCCGGGCTCCCGGAGAAGGCCATCATCAGGAGGCTGGCCACGATGAGGGCGGCGTAGATCACGACGCGTCGGCGGGCGGTTCGGGTGGCGAGGAGACCGGTCACAGGCTGGCTGCGATCAGGACGGCGGCCGCGAGTAGGTGTCGGCGACCAGGACGCGCTGCATCAGGGTCAGCTCCTGGAGCACCACGCCGGTACCCCGGGCGACGCAGGTCAGCGGGTCGTCGGCGATGTGGACCGGCATCTGGGTTGCCTCGGCGACGCGCCGGTCCAGCCCGGCGAGGAGGGCGCCGCCGCCGGCCAGCACGATGCCCTGGTCCATGATGTCGGCGACCAGCTCCGGGGGCGTCTCCTCGATGGTGTCCTTGATGGTCTCGACGATCTGCGCGACGGACGGCTCGATGGCCTCGCGGATCTGGTCGGCACCCACCTCGACACTGCGGGGCAGCCCGGTGAGCAAGTCCCGGCCGCGGAGCGTCACCCGCTGGATGTCCCACTCGCCCGGGTAGGCGGAGCCCACCGCGATCTTGATGTCCTCGGCGGTGCGCTCCCCCAGGAGCAGGTTGTACTCGCGCCGGGCGAACGTGACGATGTCCACATCCATCTCGTCGCCGCCGATCCGGATGCTCCGGCTCACGACGATGCCGCCCAGGCTGATGACCGCGACCTCCGTGGTCCCGCCGCCGATGTCGACGATGAGCGAACCCGACGGCTCGCTGACGGGGAGGCCGGCGCCGATCGCTGCGGCCATGGGCTCCTCGATCAGGGCGGCCCAGCGGGCGCCGGCGTTGAGGGCTGCGTCGCGGACCGCGCGCTTCTCCACCTCGGTGACGCCGGATGGGACGCCCAGCAACATGCGCGGCCGGTGGATCATGCCCATGCGGTCGTGAACCTTGTCCACGAAGTACTTGATCATCTGCTCGGTGACGTCGAAGTCGCTGATGACGCCGTCCCGGAGCGGGCGGATCGCGATGATGTTGGCCGGCGTGCGGCCCACCATCCGCTTGGCCTCGGCACCGATGGCCAGCACGCGCCTGGTCTTGGCGTCGATCGCGACGACCGAGGGCTCGCTCATGACAATCCCGCGGTCTCGAACGTGGACCAGCGTGTTGGCTGTCCCGAGATCGATCCCGATGTCGCGCGAGAAGAGGCCGATGATGCGGTCGATCATGCTGGGGAGTGGATCCTTCGTGTGCCGGCAGGCCGGTCGCGGCGGGGATCCCCGGGTCAGTGGGCGGTCAACCTGGGGACGGATGGTCTGTCAGGGCTCGGCCAGTATACGCGGGCCCCGGGGCACGGCCCCCAGACGACGCCGCCCAGGGCGCGTCGCAGGAATGGTCGTCACCTGTAGGACGACTCGTCACCCGCGCGGGTGACGAGTCGTGACAAACCCGGGTGCCCTGGCGCGCACGGTTGCGGGTGACGCGAGCCGACGGTCGACCAGGCGGGGCGACGCGGGCCGGGGAGACGGCCGGGCCGGTGCCGGCCGGCCCGACAGGTCAGGCGAGCGCGGGTTTCGGGGCAGACTGCCCGCTGACCGGGTCGTACTGGTTGCACGGGATCTCGCTGAGGCCGCGGTACTCCGCCATGAGCGGCCGGAGATCGAGCGTTGGCTCGCTGGTGATCGCCTGGCAGCGATGCAGCCGCGCCACGTACCAGCGGCACTGCGGGCAGTGTTCGGGTCGGAATGGGATCCGGGGCGCTGCCTGGAACACGCTGCAGTCATTTCCCGGCGATCGCCGCTCACCCGGCCGAGAGGGCCGGCCCTGGGCCCCATCCGGCAGCGGAGGTGGCCCGAATGGGGGCATGGTCACAGGCGGCCGACCGGCGGCGCGAGGGCCGAACGTACCGGAAGTGGCCCGCCCGCGGCCTCCGATCGTCAGGCGGCCGTGGGCGAACGGCCGGGTCGATCAAACGCCACCCCGCGGTCGCGCAGGGAGACGTACATGTCATGGCCGATCACGAGGTGGTCCAGCACCTCGATGTCCAGCAGGCGGCCGGCCGCCAGCGCCTCTGCCGTCAGATGCAAGTCATCCGGGGACGGCGTGGGATCGCCGGATGGGTGGTTGTGGACCAGGATCACGCCCGAGGCGTTGAGCCGAACGGCGTCACGGAACAGCTCCCCCACCCGGACGAGCGATGACGACACGTTGCCCTGGTAGACGGTGGCGACCCGCAGGACCGCGTTCCTGGTGTTGAGGATGATGACCCGTAGCTCCTCGCGCTCCAGCCGGCCCATCTGGAGGATGAGCCGCTCCGCGACATCGGCCGGCGAGCGGATGGTCCAGCGATCCGTCGGCCAGTCGGCGAGCAGCCGTCGGCCCAGCTCGAACGATGCCAGGAGCTGGGCCGCGCGGGCTGCGCCGATGCCCGGCAGCGATTCCAGCTCCGGCTCCGTGGCCCGGGCCAGCCCGGTCAGTGATTCAAACCGCCCCAACGCCTCATCCGCGAGGTCCACTGCCGAGACCCCCCGACGGCCGGAGCCCCAGACCAGGCCGATCAGCTCCGCGGCGCTCAGGCCCTCGACGCCGCGCTGGGCAAGTCGCTCGCGCGGGCGCTCCGTGGCCGGGAGCTCCCGCATGGCGCGGCCGCGCGCATGCTCTGTCTCCGGGGCCGGGCCCGCCTGGGCGGCACGCGCGACGTGATCCGGAACCGGGGAGTTGGACAGCCTGGGCATCTGGGCCTCCGCGAGCAGCAGGGATGGATGTCCCCGGGTTCGGATGACGGAAGCCCGCCGATTCCCCCCGCCATCCGAACCCGAGGACACTGCGCAGCCTACGCAGGGGCACTCAATCGGGGCTCAACTCGGACTGCATCGCGGCTCACCCGGCGCGACTCGGATCGGCAACGCCCGTCGGCCTCGGCCCCGGCCCGCGTGGCCCCGGTCGCCTGGTTCAGCCGTTGGGCGCGACCGCCAGCTCGGCCAGGACCAGGAGGACGGCGTTGAAGGCGGCGTGCAGCCCGATCGGCGCCCAGAGGCTCCCGCGCCGGATATAGGCCCAGCCCAGGACCAGCGCCACCGGGAGCCGCCCCACGAAGCCGACGATCGCCGCGCCGGCGGCCTGGTTGAACGTGTCGCCGCCCACGAACAGCACGTGCAGGAGCGCGAAGAGCAGCGCGGCCCGCACGATCCCGCCGCGCTCGCCCATGCCGCGCACCCAGGCCGTGGTCGCCACCCCGCGGAAGAGGATCTCCTCCCCGATCGGCGCGAGGACGGCCCCGCCCAGCAGATTGAGCGCCAGTCCCCAGGCGGTGCCGGTCGGCGGCAGGGGGCTGGGCGGCGTCACGCCGAGTGCCGAGACCATCGCCGCTGACAGCACGGCCGTGACCAGGACGACGGGGCCCGCCAGGGCCGCGCCCCAGGCCAGCTCCGCGCCGGCCCGTCGGCCCGGGCCCGCCAGGCCGATCTCGGCCCAGCTGAGGGCCTCCGTGCCAACTACCAGGAGCCGCGTGATCCCGGCGTAGCCCGCGGCGCTGAGCGCGACGAGCACGAGCTCGGCCACGGGCCGCGCGACGGAGACGCCGGCGGCCGACAGCGGGAGTCCAACGACCACGGCCAGGAGATAGACGGTGATCACCGCGACCAGGACCACGAGGAAGGGCGATGGGCCCAGGTATGGCTCGACGCCGCGGGCGCGCCGCTCGATCGCCTGGCTGCCAGCCCCGGCGACCAGGCCCAGGTCCAGAACCACCATCCCACCGACGAACACCAGGCTGCCGAAGGCGGTGCCACCCGAGAGGAATCCCACGACCACGGCACCGCCGCCCATGAGCGACAGGATCCAGCCGACGACGAACAGGCCGGGGGCGGATCGACCCTCGATCGTGAAGGTGGACCGACCGGGTCGCGAGGGTTCGATCAACGCTCCGACTTGGGCTCGGCTCCGAGTCGGCCGCCGTCAACGCGGGCCGTCGTCGGCGTTGCGTGCGAGACCGGGCCCGCCGGGCGGGCCGCGGCCCGGGGCGACACACCGGGGCCAAGGATGGCCTCCTCGACGTCGCCGAGCGCCGGCACGGACCGGACGGCCGCGGTGATGTCGCGCCGGTCAAAGTCGCGGCCGCACCAGGCGCACAGCGACCAGTCCAGGCCGACCAGCCGGCCGCAGTTGGGACAGACGCGGTTCAGGCGGGTCCGGCAGGTGGGGCAGATGATCCATTCCTCGTCCACCCGCCGCTGACAGGTTGGACAGGTCCTGACCATCTCGACCTCGGCGAGGAGCGCCTCCTCCGCCAGATTCCGCTCGTAGACCTCGCCGATCTTCTCCTGCGGGCGGATGATCCGGTAGATGAAGATGGCAAGCCAGAAGAAGACGGGGGTGAACAGGATCACGCCGCTGGCGACCAGGTAGGGCGCGAGTGGGTTGTCCGTCCGCAGCTGGATGTCGCGGAAGCCCCAGTAGGCGCCAGCCAGCCAGAGGATCACGATGTAGAACGCGGCGGCCTTCAGCCCGAGCTGGAGGATGGGGTTGTTGAAGATCCCACCGATCGTGTCGGTGATCGTCTTGATGATGTCGCCCATTCGGCCGGAGGTGTCCTCGAAGCAGCGTGGGGTCGAAGCCGCGATCCTGGGCCGCGCGGCACGCGGCAGTCCCCGCTCATGACGGCGCGCCACGCTCACGGGAAGGTCCCGCACTCGCGGCCAGATCCCGCGCAGTGTAGCAGGGCCCTCGCGAGCGCTCGCCGATCGAAACGCCTGGTGACGTCCGGGTTCAGACGGGTTCGACGGCCCCCGCGTGACGGTCGCGGGGCGGGAGTGCCCCTCGGCGGGCCGCCTCGTAGGTCCAGGCCGCAGCCCGCCAGGCGGCCACGACGGCCATCAGCCACAGGCCCGACAGCCAGATCGAGGTGAACGACGCGAGGCTCGCGGCCACGACCAGTGGGTGGACGCCACCGGCCAGGACAACGCGGACCCGATCCCAGGCATAGCCGGCAGCTGCCACCGCGGGCACGGCGACCGCCGCCAGCAGCCCCGTCGCGACGATGAGCGTCCCGAGCGATGCCGGCCGGGCGAGCGTGGTCCAGCCGGCCGCGAGCGCGCGCCTTGGGGTCATTGGGCCGTCACGCCCCAGGACCAGCCGACGGACGGCCAGGCCCCCGGCAGCCTCACCGGCCAGCCAGGTCAGCACCAGGGCCACGATCACGTCCGGGACGCGAAGCACCACCCGCAGGATGATTGGGATGGCGACGTCGCCCGGTGTGATCAGCTCGGCGTAGACGGCCTCGACGACGCGGGCCACACCCCAGCCGATGGCGATGGCAAACGGCAGGTGGGATACCAGCCGCAGGGCCAGCGCCTGGGGCGCCAGTCGGTCACGCCGGCGCGGCGCAATCCCCAGGTCGGGGGCGGCACCCATCTCCGCGACCAGCGTCACCTCGAGCCAGGCCGCCAGGAGGCCACCGCCCAGGAGCCAGGCGAAGGCGGTCACGGCCGCCAGCACGACCAGCGCAACGAATGCGTCGGATGGGCTGCCAAACACGAACCCAACCAGCGAGGGAGCGACCGCGTTGGTCAGCCCGGCGGGCGTGGGCAGGATGACGATGGGCGCCAGGAAGACGAGCAGGCCGCCCCGGAGCAGGAAGCCGGCGAGGGCAATCAGCCACCAGCGCGGCCGATCGAGGGTGGCGCCCAGGGACGCGCGGAGCGCCGCGCTCCAGCTCATGTGGGTGGGTTGCTCAGGGCGTCCGGCTGGCGGACGGCGCGGGGGTGGCAGCGCTGGAGGCCTTCGGCGCTGCCGACGGCGTGGTCAACGACTCCAACCGCTGGAGTGCCTGCTGGACCAGGGCGATCTCCTGCCCGTAGCGGGCGAAGTCACCGTTCTTCAGGGCTGCCTGCGCCGCCTCGAAATGGCTGTTGGCGTAGGCGATGAGCCCGGCGACGTCCGCGGGCAGCTGGGCCCCCGGCGCCGCCGTGGCGACCGGGCCCGGCGATGCGCCGGGCCCGGCGGAGGAGCCCGGGGCCGGGCTGAGCGACGGGCTGGTCCCGGCGCTGCTAGCGAGCAGGAGGTTGAGCGCCTCGGTCAGGGTGCGGCCCCAGACGACGGTGGTGGGCGACGCGACCACGATGCGCTGGAACTCGGGGAACTTGGAGCTGGTGGACTGCAGGTAGACCGGCTGCAGGTAGAGGAGCGAGTCGCCGATGGGCACCACGATGAGGTTGCCCCGGATCACGCTGCTGCCCGACTGGTCCCAGAGGGTGACCTGGGCGCTGATGATCGGGTCCTGGTCGATCCGGGCCTCGATCTGTGCCGGCCCAAAGACCGTGGTGTCGGACGGGAAGCGGTAGACCCGCGTGGCGCCGTAGTTGGGCGCGTCGTTGCGGGCGGCGATCCACGCGATCATGTTGGGGCGCTGGGTGGGCACCATGGGCTGCAGGAGCAGGAACTCCGGGGTGGCCTCACCGGGCATCCGCATGATCACGTAGTACGCCTCGGACGGGAGGCTCTGGGCGCTGGTGGTTCCGGCCGGGACCGTCCACGTGTCGCTGCTGTCGAAGAACGTGGCCGGCTGGGTGGCGTGATAGCGGCCGTACATCGCCGTCTGGACGTTGAAGAGGTCCTCCGGCACCCGCAGGTGCGCCGCCAGGTCGGTCGGCATGTCGGACATCGGCCGGAAGAGGGCCGGGAAGACGCCCTCGTAGGCCCGGATGATGGGGTCCGACGGGTCCGCCACGTAGAACGTCATGGTGCCGTCGTAGGCATCCATGGTGATCTTGACGCTGTTGCGCAGGTAGTTGAAGGGCTGGCTGCCCAGGCCGCTGCCGTCCGGAGCGATGGTCGGCTGGGCGTGCGGGAACCGGTCGCTGGTGGTGTAGGCATCCTGCACGTAGACCAGCCGGCCGCGGGCATCCACGACGACATACGGGTCCTTGTCGTAGCGCAGGAACGGCGCGATGAGCTGCAGGCGCTCGCCCAGGGAGCGGTTCATGAGCAGCTGGCTGGCGCTGGTGACCTGGTCGCTGATGAGCAGGTTCAGGTCGCCGAAGCGGGCCGCCAAGAGGAGCCGGTTGAGCGTGGTATCCAGCGGGATCCCGGTGGTGCCGGTCCAGCGGGTCTCGACGGCGGAGTCCGTGCCGCCGGTCGTGTCGCCGGTGCCGCGCGGGTAGTCAAACTCCACCTGGCGGGCGCCGGTCACCACGTAGCCGCCCTCGGCCTCGCCGAAGTAGATGCGTGGCTCCTTGACCTCCGGGGCGCCGCCCGACGAGACCGGGGGCAGGTTCTTGATGATCAGTTGGGGCTGGCCCTCGGTGGTGACTTCGTTCACCGGGACCATCACGAGGCCCACGCCGTGCGTGTAGGTGATCCGCTCATTGACCCAGCCGGCGGCATTGGGGTTGCCGGCCAGGTCCAGCTCACGGGCCGAGAGCATCACCTGGCGCTGCGAGCCGTTGATGGTGTACCGGTCAACGTCGACATCCGGGAACCTGTAGTACCGGCGGACGGTCTGGAGCTGGCCCAGCGTCTGGCCCAGCGGCCGGTAGTCCCACAGGCGGGCGTTCTGGAACGTCGACGCGTCCTGCGTGATGGCGGCCTGGGTCAGGGGCGCACTCCCGTTGAAGGAGCGCTCCTCCCACGTGTCGATGCCGTAGGCCAGGCGGGTCATGGCGATGTTGTTGCCGATGAAGCGCTCTTCCTGGGCGAACTTGTTGGGCTCGACCGTGAAGCGCTGGACCGCCGCGGGGTAGGCGCTGCCGACCAGGAAGGAGGCGAGGAACCAGACCACCAGGGTGGCGGCGAACGGCCAGAGCCAGCGGGTGAACGCCGCCCCCACCAGCAGGGCCGCCGCCATGCCAGAGACGACCGTGAGCAGGTCGTAGGCGAAGAAGCGCGCGTTGGCGTCCGTGAAGCCAACGCCCGCCGCGACGCCGTTGCTGCTGTAGGTGAGCTCGTACTTGTCCAGCTGGTAGCCGAAGGCGGTGGACAGCAGGAAGAGCCCGGCCAGCAGTCCGAGGTGCACGCGGACCGGCGTCGCGAGGATGTCGCGGCCACGGGTCGCCGCGATGAGGTAGCCAATCCCGGCGACCAGCAGGCTGGCCAGGACCAGGCCGTTGACCGTCCCCTGGAGCATCCGCAGGAACGGGAGCTCAAACAGGAACCAGCCGATGTCGCGGGTGAAGACGGGGTCGATGACCGGCTTTGCCGGATCGGGCGAGAAGGGGACGCGGTTGATCCAGAGGAGGATGGTCTCCCAGTTGGCCGAGAGGGCCGCGCCCACGCCGAGCGCGATCAGGACGGCGAGCCCGGCGGCAACCCAGATGGCGAGCGGCCCGAGGTCCGGGAGCTCCGACTCCGAGGACGGGACGTCGCGGACGACGCGGGGACGGGGCGCCCCATAGGGCCCCTGCCCGGTGGTGGTGGATGCCTCGGAGATCCGGGCCAAAAACTCCCGGACCGCTCCGCCGGCGCCGGGACCGGCACCCTCGGGCGCGAGGCGGCCGGTGAGCCACAGATTGGCCAGGAGCACCACGAGCGCCAGGCCCAGGCCGGCGACAAAGAGCCCGGCGCCCGCGCCGAGCCGGGTGACCAGCACGTCGGAGAAGCCGACGCTCCGGAACCAGAGGATGTTGGTCCACAGGTCCACGCCGACCGTCAGCATCAGGCCCACGCCCATGACGACGGCGAGGATCAGCCACGTGCGCAGCCCAGGGCCATCCTGGGATGGTCGGATGGGGCGCGGGGGCGTGGGACGGCGGGGCGGAGCGCCGCCGGCGCCGGAGCGCCGGGGCCCGGATGGGCCACCCGCGTTGCGGGGCGGCTGGTCGTCGCCGGGCTCGTCAGCGGCGTCCGCTGGGTCGGGCCGGCCGTCACCATCGGCGTCCGGGCCGACGCGCCGGGGGCCCTGCCCACCCGTGGGCTGGCCGGCCTGCCGGCGCTGCAACTCGTTCAGGAACTCGTCGAAGATGTCAGGCATCAGGTCGGGAGGATAGCCGGTGTCTCACAAAGGCGGGCTGGAATCGCACGCCGGGAGCCCGGGCGCGCCACCGGACGAGCCGCGGGGCGACGCCTCAGCGGCGCGAGAGCGCCTCGAGGGCGACCCGGAATGCGTCCTGCACCATCTCGGCCAGCTGGTTTGATCCCATCGTGGCCGCTCTCGCCGGCTCGAACCGGAAGGCGACCCGGATGGCCAGGGGAACGCGCCAGGGGCGGGTCCGGTCGTCCGGCTGCGCAACGAGTCCCAGCCGGATGCCGAGGCGGCCGGCGTCCTCCAGGATCATCCCGGAGAGTCCACCGGAGACGCTGGGGCCCAGCCGGGCGAGTGGCGGGTCGGGTGGCGGGCCAGCGGCCGGGGCGACGTCGCGGAACGAGATGACCCCCTCGTCATCGGCGACCCACAGGATGGTCATCCACCAGCCGTCGGGCGCGTCCGAGGGCCGGCCCATGCCCAGCCGGTAGGTGCGGTCGCCGACGCGGACGGGCTGCTCGCGGAGATATGAGGGGCCGGGCGGCGGGAGTCGGTCGGGCATGGGCCGAGGATAGCCGGGAGAGCGAGGCCGGGCGTCCCGGGGTGCCTGGCCGGGGTCAGTCCCGGGGGTCGGCTGGGTCCTGGCCCGTGGGCTGCGCACGCGCGGCGGTGGCCTCCGCGGCGGCGGCCTCATCGAGCTCCAACCGCAATCGATGCATCTCCTCGAGCACGGCCCGCGAGGGCGGCGCCAGCGCGTCGATGGATGCCGGGCCCAGGTCGACCACGTCGGCCTCGAAGACAGGATCCAGGCGGGGCCCGAACAAGCCACGCTTCTGGGGCTGCGCGGCGGCCGATCGGGCGACCCGCAGGAGCGCGGGGTCGAGCGTCGTGACCCCCGGGATCGACGCCTCCGGGTCCTCGACGAGGCCCGCACCGCAGGCGGGGCAGCGCCCGGGCATGGGCGTATCGAGCGCCGCCGAACACCACGGGCAGGTGGGCCCGGCAGGGGCGAGCGGCGCGGCGGACGGGCGGTCCGCCGAGGGATCTGGCGTCAGGGGCGGCTGACCGGTGGCCGAATCGTCGGACATGCCGTCACTCTAGCAATCGCCCACGGCGCCGGGATGACCCGATGGTCCCACGACCGGCTGGTCCGGTCGGAGGGCGTTCGGGCGGGAGCGGTGTGCCGGCGAGCCTGGAGGGCCGGCGGGTTCAGCAGGGCCTGGGTGACCCTACTCCCACTCGATGGTGGCGGGTGGCTTGGAGCTGATGTCGTAGACCACCCGGTTGACGCCGGGTACCTCGTTCACGATGCGCGACGAGATCTTGCCCAGGACGTCATACGGCAGCTTTGCCCAGTCGGCCGTCATGCCGTCCTCGGACGTGACCGCGCGGATGGCGACGACGTTCGCGTACGTTCGGCCGTCGCCCATGACGCCCACCGAACGAACCGGGGTCAGGATGGCGAACGACTGCCAGACGGACCGGTAGAGGCCGGCGGCCTTGATCTCGTCGATGACGATCCAGTCCGCATCGCGCAGGGTCTCCAGCCGTTCGGCCGTGACCTCGCCGATGATCCGGATGGCCAGGCCCGGGCCCGGGAAGGGCTGGCGCTGGACCATCTGCTCCGGGAGTCCCAGCTCCAGGCCAACCTGGCGGACCTCGTCCTTGAACAGGTAGCGGAGCGGCTCGATCAACTGAAAGCGCAGGTCCGCCGGCAGCCCGCCCACGTTGTGGTGGGTCTTGATCTTCTGGGCGGTCTTGGTCTCCGACGTGGCCGACTCGATCACGTCCGGGTAGAGCGTCCCCTGGGTGAGGAAGTCGATGGTGCCCAGGCGCGTGGACTCCTCCTCGAAGACGCGGATGAACTCGTTGCCGATGATCTTCCGCTTCTGCTCGGGGTCCACCACCCCCGCGAGCCGCTCCAGGAACCGCTCGCGAGCGTCGACCATGATCAGCTTCATGCCCAGGTTGGCCTCGAAGACCTGCCGGAGCAGCTCCGATTCCTTCTTGCGCATCAGCCCGTGGTCCACGTAGATGCAGGTGAGGCGATCCCCCACCGCGCGGTGGACCAGCGTGGCTGCGACGGCCGAGTCCACGCCGCCCGAGAGGGCGCAGATGACCTGCCCGTTGGAGCCGGTGGCCTTGGCGTGCTTGTCGACCCGCTCGCGGATCTGGGCGACCGTGGATTCGATGAAGTTGGCGGGGGTCCAGTCCGGCTTGGCCTTGGCGATCCCGAAGACGAAGTTGCGGAGCACCTGGCGGCCGCGCGGCGTGTGGACCACCTCGGGGTGGAACTGGATGCCGTGCAGGTTCCGGGCGTCGTCCACCAGGCCGGCGTACGGGGTGGAATCCGTCTGGGCGGTGGAGCGGAAGCCCTCAGGGAGCCTGGTGATGGAATCCCCGTGGCTCATCCAGACCGGCTGGTCGCGGTCCAGGCCATCGAACACGCCGCCCTCGCCGCCATCCGTGATGGTCAGGGTGGCGGGCCCGTACTCGCGCTTGTCGCTGGGGAGCACGTCGCCACCCAGCTCGCTGGCCATCAACTGGGCGCCGTAGCAGATCCCCAGGACGGGGATCTTGCCGCTCCAGATCGCGGCGTCGGGACGGGGAGCGTTCGCGTCGTACACGGAGTTGGGGCCGCCCGACAGGATGATGCCCTTGGCGCCCCGGTCGAGGATCGCCTGGAGCGTGGTGTCGAACGGCAGCAGCTCGGAGTAGACGTTCATCTCGCGGACGCGGCGGGCGATCAGCTGCGCGAACTGGCTGCCGAAGTCCAGGACCACGACGCTGTCGGGGACTTCCGCCGGCACGAAGACGGTGGGGTGGTCGCCCGGGGCACGATCCGGGGGCGGCGCGTCGAGCGCGACTTCCAGGTACGCCTCCACCTCGGCGTCATCCGGCGCCAGGATGCGGTGGCCGGCGTTGGCGGCCTCACCATGGACGGTCTTGCCGCGCCGCTTGGGGGTCGCGTCCCTGGCCCCTGGATCCTTGCTGTCCGTCACGCCCGCTGCCACCCTCCGCCTTGCTGAACCGCCGTCGGCCCCCAGTCTACCGGCGGCGGCTGACGCCGGGGCGGGTGGGTGACGGAGTCGCGTCGCGGGCGCGTGGCGGGCCGCCCGGGGTCGGCGCGGGGGACCGGCGTGTGGCCGCTACTTGTTGCGCAGCGCCTCGGCGGCGGAGTCGATGTAGCGCTCGATCTCGGCCGCCACCTCGGGCGTTGGCTGGACCTTGGCGAGCGCCGCGCGCATGGCCGCCAGCCAGTGGTCGCGCTCGTCCCCGCCGATCTCGAAAGGGAAGTGCCGTGCCCGGAGTCGCGGGTGGCCGCGTTCGTCGGAGTAGGTGGTGGGGCCGCCCCAGTACTGGGCCATGAACAGCGTCAGGCGACGGGTCGCCGGGCCCAGGTCGTCCTTGTCCAGGTAGAGGCGGAGCAGGACGGCATCCGCCGCGACGAGCTCGTAGAACGCGCCGACCAGGGACTCGAAGAAGGGCATGCCGCCCGCGGCATCGAATACGGTCTTGACGTCGGTCATCGTCGCGGGAGTGTACGCATCGCCCGGGCCCTCCGCGCGGCGGTCGCGCGGCGGGACGGCGAACGCGGGCGGCCAAAACCGTGCCCGCGCCGAGCGGCCAGACACCGCTTGTCGCGTCGATGGGCCCGGCGGGGGACCGGGCCCATCGGCGCCCCGGGGTCACCGGCGCCCCGGGGTCACCGGCGCCCCGGGGTCACCGGCGCCCCGGACGCGGGGTTCAGCCTCCGGGATCCGGACGCTGCTCCAGGCGAAAGGCAGGACCCGCGCCCAGGCGTTCGGCCGGGGTGCCGTAGCGGAGGATCAGCTCCGTGATCGCGCGGTTGTGGTCCGCGCCCTCGAGGCGGACCGCGACGCGGTCGTCGGTTCGGTCGCCCACCGTCACGCGGCAGCGCGGGTTGGCGGCGAGGTTGAGCGCCCACGCGGCGGATTCGAAGCCGGCGGCGACGAGGAGCGCGCCGTCCGGAGCGTCCACGAACCCCACCGCGGCCTGCGCGGGACGGCCTGAGACGAGACCCACGGTGTGGATCAGGCAGACCCGACCCCAGCGAGCCAGCTGCTCGCCCATGGCGCGCTCGGCGGCGCGCCCATCGGCCTCGGTCACGGACTCGGCGGCGCGCGGGGCCGGCTCGGTCACGCCGGCGTCAGATTCGGCCGGAGCAGCGCCCGGTTCGGCCCCGCCCACCGCGGGCTCGTCCGTCAGCGGCCCTTCTGCCAGGACTTGCCCTCGGTCTGCGCCGAGGGCGCGTAGACCATCTCCACCTGGTGCATCTCGCGCAGCGTCCGGGCGCCCAGGGCCGCCATGCTCTGGCGGAGCGCGCCGATCAGGTTCTCGGAGCCGTCCGTGACGCCGGCGGGACCGAACAGGATCCTGTCCAGCGAGCCGCTGGTGCCCACCTTGATCCTGGTGCCGCGCGGGAGGACCGGCGACGGCGCCGCCATCCCCCAGTTCACGCCGCGGCCGGGCGCCTCGGTGGCCCGCGCCAGCGGGGAGCCCAGCATGACGACGTCCGCGCCCGCGGCGATGGCCTTGGCCACCTCGCCGCCGCGACGCATCCCGCCGTCGGCCACCACGGGGACGTACCGCCCCGTCTCTGTGAAGTAGGCATCCCGCGCGGCCACTACGTCGCTGATGGCCGTCACCTGCGGGATGCCGATCCCCAGCACCTCGCGCGTGGTGCAGGCCGCGCCCGGCCCGACGCCCACGAAGACCGCCGCCGCCCCCTGCTCCATGAGCGCGAAGGCCGCCTCGGCGTTGGTGGTGTTCCCGACCGCGACCGGGATGGGCATGAAGCGCGTGAACTCCGAGAGCGAGAGCGGGTCGTAGCCCGTGGCGAGGTGCCTGGCCGAGCTGACCTGGCTCTGGACCAGAAACAGGTCGGCGCCGTGCTCCGCGCAGAAGGAGCCCCACTTGCGGGCGGCGCCCGGCGTGGCCGAGACGGCTGCCCTTGACCCCGCGGCGTGGATCTCCTCCAGCCGGCGCGCCACCAGGTCTTCGCGGATGGGCGCGAGGTAGGCCTGCGCCAGGAGGTCATGGACCTCCGCGTCGGGGGCATGGGCGATCCGCCCGATGAGGGCCGCCGGATCGTCGTAGCGGGTCTGGACACCCTCCAGGTTGAGGACCGCCAGGCCGCCCAGCCGCGCGAGCGCGCCGGCGAATGCGGGATCCACCACCGCGTCCATGGCCGACGCGAGGACCGGGATATCCAGCTGGATGCCGCAGAAGAGCTGGTCGATCTCCACGTCGGACGGCTCGACGGTGTTGATGCCGGGCGCGAGGGAGACGTCCTCGAAGCCGTACGTGGGCCGAATGGAATCGACCTTCGACCGGAAGACGCGGCGACTGGCGGCCTCGCTCGACTGGGTCCGGGTTGCCGGGGTACGGTCGAGCACGGCGTCCTCCTCGCTGGCGTCGTGGGGGGCTTCTGGGGTTCTCCCGAGTCTAGCAGAGGACGCCCGGATGGAGCCTCCCGCGCGGCGTTGACGGGCGCGCGAGGCATCAACCGGCCGTTCGTCGGCCCTCCTGATCCAGCTCGAACCAGCGCGCCCAGCCGGGCTCCCCCACCAGCCGCTGGATGCGCGCGAGCGACTCGCGGTAGGCGGGCCAGATGGCGTCACGGACGGCCTCCGCGGGCTCGACCCAGCGCAGGTCATCGTGCTCGTAGGAGATCGTGACCTCGGCGTCCGGGCGCACGCGCGCGGCGAACAGGACCAGGTGCGAGATCCCGTTCCTGGCGAGATTGTAGAGCTGGACCACCTGGTCGAGCGTGTAGAACGCCTCGAGGTGCTCCCAACCCAGGGCGGTCTCCTCCTGGACCTCGCGGAGTGCGGCGCCCGGGGCCGTCTCGCCGGCCTCGGGCCGGCCGGTCACCGGCTGCCAGAGGCCCGGGAAAATGCGGCCGGCGGAGCGGCGCATGAGCAGCACCTCCAGGCGGCCGGCCGCCGTCACGCGGAAGAGCCAGCACTCGACGATGTTGACGGCCGGGACGCCCGACGCGCCGGCGGGCGGGACCGGGGGCTGCGAGGTCACCGGGACGGGACCTCCTGCTTCGGGGTCAACCAGCCTTGGCCTGGGCCGACGCCGCGACCAGTTCCTCGAGAACCGCCGTATCGACGTCCTTCAGCTTGCCGACGTAGAGGCAGCCCTTGCCCACCCGGTGTTTCCCGAGCCGTGACAGCAGCTCCTCTCGGCCCGGCGCGCTGCCGGTCCCGTAGGTGCTGATGTCACCCTTCCGGGACGAGAAGCCCACGAGGAGGGTCTCCACTTCCCGACCGCTCTCGTACTGCAGCCTGTGACTTCCGAAGCCCACGATCGCCGTGCCCCACAGCCTGGGCTCCCGCTTTGTCGCCCTGGACATGATCCCGACCAGCGCCTCGCAGTCGGTCCGTCGTGCATCGTCCTCGATGGCCGCCAGGTACCGCTCGACGCTCGCGTCAGTGGGTCTGGTCTTGTTCTCGGCCAAGCAAGGTCCTCGCGCGCTACAGGCGTTCGAAGCGCCCGACGGGCAGGACGAAGACGGTCGCGCCGCCAACCTCCACTTCGAGGGGGTAGGGCATGAAGAACTCGCCCGGCTCCATGATCGGCGGCATGGGGTTCACGACCCGGGTCCGCGACTTGCAGGTCGCCCGGATCAGGCCCAGGACTTCCTCGACCTTGTCGTCATCGACGCCGACCATGATGGTCACATTGGCCTGGCGCAGGAAGCCGCCCGACGACGACAGGCGCGTGGCGCGGTGCCCGCGCTCCAGCAGGGCGCCGAGCAGCGCCCCGGTGTCCTCGCTGTGCACGATGGCGACGACCAGCTTCACGGCGCGAGTATAGGGGCCGCCATCGCGCAAGCCCGGGGGTGGTGTTGGCAGCCGGACAATGAGGCCCGGGGATCGAGCCCGGGGATCGAGCCCGGGGATCCCGGCCCACGGCCGGTGTACCATCCGAGCCGACCAATCCTCACCAGCAACCACCACGAGTCCAGGAGGAGCGTCCGTGTCTCAGGCCCAGCAGCCCAGCCCGGAAACCGCGCTCCGTGCCCTGGCAGAGGGCGCCGCGGCCGTGGCGCACGCGGTGGATCTCGATGCGGCGCTGGGGCAGCTGCTTGACCTGGCCCTCGACGCGGCAGGCAGCAGCCGGGGTGCCATCCTCGTCCAGAACCCGGCGCAGGCCGAGCTGGAGGTGGCCGTCGCCCGCGGGTATGCCGATGCATCCCTGTACGGCGTCATCGACGCGGCCGGCGGGGAGTCCGCGTTCACCGAAGCGGCATCGCGGCCCAGCGGGACGGTGGACCAGGCGCTGGCCGAAGTCACCGACGGGCTCATCACCCTGCTGCCGCTCATCGCCAGCACCGACGGGATCGACCAGGTGGTGGGGATCCTCGTCGTGGAGCGCCGGGGCGGTGTCCTCGCCGATGAGGCGCGGACCATCCTGTACGCCCTGGCGGACCTGGCCTCCGCCGCGGTGGACCGCTCACAGGTCCGCAGCCTGGCCGTGGAACGCGCGGACTGGGCAGAGCGGGTGGCCAGCACGGACACGCTGACCGGCCTCGCCAACGCGCTGGTCCTGGGCCGTGTCCTGGAGCACGAGCTGGCCCGGGCTGGCCGCCAGGGCCAGATGGTGTCCGTGGCGGTCTTCGATGTCGACGGGTTCCGGGCGCTCAACGAGACCGCCGGCCGGGACGGGGGCGACCGCGTGTTGCAGGAGGTCGCGGCGACCATCGCCGGGGCGGTCCGGATGGTGGACTCCGTGGCGCGGATGGGCGGCGACGAGTTCGCCGTCGTGGCGCCAGGCGCGGGCGGCCGGATCATGGCCCGTCGCATCATGGACGCGATCATGGAGCTCGAGATTGTCGCGGACCACACCGTGACCGTCTCTGCTGGTGTGGCGTGTTTCCCCGACCACGGCACCACGGCAGACGAGCTGCTGGCGTCGGCAAGGCAGGCGACCCGTTCCGCGAAGGCCTCCTCGCCGGGCACCCTCGTCGACGCAACGACCCCGCCCTGGGCGTAGCCCGCCTCGCCAACGCCCCTCCCACCGGGGCCCCGGCCGCTAGCTCGCGTCGACCGCCGCGAGCACCCGCGCGAACACCGCATCGGCTGGCTGCGTGGCGTCGATGACACGGTAGCGATCCGGCTCGTCGCGCGCGATCGCCAGGAACCCGTCGCGGACACGGGCGTGGAAGGCAAGGTCGAAGTCGGTCTCGAAGCGCGTCAGCTCGTCTCCCTTGCGGGCCAGCCCCGTCTCCGCGGGGACATCCAGGAGGATCGTCAGGTCCGGGCGCAGGCCCTGCGTGGCGGCGACCTGGATCAGGCGCAGGTGGTCGAGCGGAAGACCGGCGCCGTAGCCCTGGTAGGCCAGCGTGGAGTCCGCATACCGGGCGCAGACGACCGTTTGGCCGGCGGCCAGCGCGGGGATGATCACCTCGGCGACGTGCTGCGCGCGGGCCGCGTTGAACAGCAACGCATCGGCGATGGGCGCGTGGACGCCCGTCGCGTTGTCCAGGAGGATGCTGCGAACCCGCTCCCCCAGCCGCGTGCCACCCGGCTCGCGGGTGAGGAGCACGTGAGCGCCGCGGGCGCGGAGGGCGTCGGCGAGCCGCTGCGCCTGGGTGGTCTTCCCGCCGCCATCGGGGCCATCCACCGTGATGAACCGGCCGCGGGGCGGGGTCACCGCCATGGACGAGCCTCCTCGGGGTAGAGGCGGACCCGGCGATAGGGCTCCCGCCCACGCGAACGGGAGACGAGGTTGGCCCGCTCGGCCATCTGGTGCTGCAGCCGGCGGATGAACGCGTTCTGGGGCGCCAGCTCCACGGGCTGGCTCTGCTCCAGGACCAGGCCGATGGCGTCTTCCGTCTCGTGCAGCGCGATCTCGCGCGGGTCGAGCTCCAGCGAGAAGATGGAGGTCAGCGACGCCTGCATCTGGGGGATGGTATTGGTCTTGAGGACATAGACCGGGAGGGCACGCTCCTCGGCCTCCCGGAGCTGGGGCGGCTTGGTCCGGTACTCGGTCCGGAGCGTGATGACCACGTCGGCGTCGTCGACGTCGCGGGCGATCAGCGCGGGCAGCTGCAGATCGCGGATGGCGCTCTCCAGGCGCTTCCGGCTCACCCCCAGCGGGAGCACCCGGAGTGTCGGGAGCGATCCGGGCCCCTCGACGCGGAGTGCGGGCCGTTCGAAGGGGCCCGTCGGGCCATCGTCGTCGTCGCCCAGGAGGTCGGCCTCCAGGTCCGCTTCGTCCAGGTCGTCCATATTGATGGGCGCCGTCCCCTCGTCGGTCCGCAGGGCCGCGATGGTCCGGCCAGCCTGGTCGCGCCATGCCTTCTCGCGCTCAAGCTCGCGGGTCTCCCGGGCCCGGGGCAGCGGCGCGGGCGGGACCGGGCCGACGCCGCGCTCGACGGGACCACGGTCCGCGATCTCGCCGGCCACGAACGGGCCGTCACCGCCGAGCCACGAGCTGGGCGCCGACCGCGGATGGCCGGCTGCCGCCGAGGTGAACGCGCTGGTGGAGCCCCCTGCAGGGCCCCCTTCGGAACCGGCATCGCCGCGCGAGCTCTCGCGGACCTCACGTGCGCCGCTGCCGCCGGCCGCACCGCCGGTTCGCGGCGTGGGTCCTGGGGGCGATGCGAAGCGCTCGCCGGGCATCGTGGCGTTCCGCCCCGGGCGCCAGCCGCCGGCCGCACCGGGCCGATACCCGGGTCGTGCCGCCCCGCGCTCGCCATCACGGCCCCCCGCGTCGCGGTAGCCGGCGTCGCGATAGTTGCCGCCGCGATAGCTGCTGCCGTCACCGCGCCAGCCGGGCTCGGTCCGCCAGCCACCCTGGCCGACCAGGCCGGCGAAGCGCTCGGCGCCCACCTGGTCCCGGGGAGAGGGCTTGGGCCGCGACTGCGTCCGGTGGACCCCCTCCTCGTCGCGCCAACGCAGCTCCGGGGCGACCGGGTCGCCGCGCAGCATGGCGTCCACCGTCTCGCCGACGTCGGCGTGGGTCAGGACCCGTTCACGGTCCTGGATCTCGATGATCACGTCGAACGTGGGCGGCGCCTTGCGCTCCAGGACGCTCTTCTGCGTCCGGCGGCGGCGCGCCTCCTCGTCCCCCAGGGTGACGCTCTGGATCCCGCCGATCAGGTCGGAGAGGGTGGGGTTGAGCATCAGGTTGTCGAGGTTGTTGCCGTGCGCCGTCCCGATCAGCTGGACGCCGCGTTCGGCGATGGTCCGGGCGGCCTGGGCCTCCAGCTCCGTCCCGATCTCGTCGATGACGATGACCTGGGGCATGTGGTTCTCCACCGCCTCGATCATCACCTCGTGCTGCAGCGACGGCGTCCGGACCTGCATCCGGCGCGCCTTGCCGATGGCCGGGTGCGGGATGTCGCCGTCGCCGGCGATCTCGTTGGAGGTGTCGACCACCACCACGCGCTTGCCCAGGTCGTCGGCCAGGACGCGGGCCGCTTCGCGCAGCATGGTGGTCTTGCCGATGCCCGGGCGCCCCATGATCAGGATGCTCTTCCCGGACTCCACGAAGTCGTTGATGATCTCGATGGTCCCGTAGACGGCGCGCCCGATGCGGCAGGTCAGCCCCACGACCTTGCCGGTCCGGTTCCGGATGGCGCTGATCCGGTGGAGCGTTCGCTCGATGCCCGCGCGGTTGTCGTCCCCAAAGAGGCCGATGTGCTCGACCACGTGGGCGATGTCCGCCTCGGTGATCTCGCGCTCCAGGAGCGTCACCTCGCTGTTGGGGAAGCGCGCCTCCGGCCGACGCCCAAGGTCGATGACGACCTCGATGAGGTTCTCCTTGTCGGGCAGGGCATGGACCGCCGCCACGATCTCGGGCGGGAGCGCCGCCAGGAGGGCCTCAAGGTCGTCGATCGACTCGCGCTGACGGGGTGCTGAGCTCACGTAGTCCTCCAACCTAGCGGACGCCAACCGGGGCCAGTGCCGGCTCGGCGACGCGGACGAGGGTCTCCTTGAGGAGAAGCGTGACGGTGGCGATTGCCTCGAAGCCGGCCTCCTCCATGCAGCCCGGGGTGGGTCCCTCGTAGGTCCGAATGGGTGTCAGGACGCCGTGGTCGCGTCGGTCCGTGGCCGCCGCGATGACACCCAGGCCAAAGTCCATCAGCGGTGCGGTGTCCACCTCCGGGCGGGCCATGATCTTGAGATAGTGCGGCTGGTCCTCCTTGGCCAACCCCAGCTGGACGAGCGCCGCCAGCTCAGTGCCATCCTTGCCGCCCCCGGGGGCCGCCTGCACGAACGTCTCCACGTCGGCAAAGCGCAGGATGGGCGCCAGCGAGCTGCGCGGGAGGCGGAGGCTGATCCCGTGCCGCTCCCAGTCCGAGAGGCGGTAGGCCTCCAGGCGCTGGACCGGCGTGGGCGTGACGGCCGAGTAGAGCCGCATCAGCGCGACGGCATCCGTGGGCGCCGCCAGCCTGATTCCCGAGGCCGTGGCCTGGCCTTCGCCCCATGGCGCCGGCAGCGCTCGGCCGGGCGCACGGAACCAGAGGGTCTCGTCGCCGTAGCGCACGAACCCGGCCTGCATGAACAGCTCCACGTTGCCGACGGCATCGGCACACGCGACATGGAATCGCTGTGCACCGCGCTTGGAGCCGTCCCGGAGCAAGTGCTGGACCAGGCGGAAGCGGATGTCGCCCGCATCCTGGTGGCCGATGGCATCCAGCTCCACCACGGTCCACTCGTCGCGCGACGCCTCGCGCTCCACGCGGACCAGGCCGGCCAGCCGCCGCTGGTTGTCGTAGACGAACAGCAGGTCGTTGGGGCGGAAGGCGCCCAGCGGCAGCCGGAAGAGGCTGAACATCCCGATCCGCGGGCCGCTCACGGGCAGGCCAAGAGAGCGCGTGTCCGGGCTATCCGACTGGCACAGGCGCGACAGCTCGCCGAGCGCTGGCAGGTCCGTCAGGCGCGCCGCGCGGACCTTGCCGGCGGCGCGGCCGATGCGTGGCTCCCTCATGCCGCGCTGCTCGACCCGGCCGCACCGCCCCGGCGGGTGGGCTGCTGGCGGTGGCCGGATCCCTCGGCCCGCTCCTGGTGCTCGGCCGCCATGGTGGCGATCAGGCGATGGAAACGCGTCTCGCCCGCGAGCTCGGGATGGAAGGCGGTGCCCAGCAGGTTCCGCTCCCGGACCGCCACCACCCGGCCGTCGTCCAGCCTCGCCAGGACCTCGACGTCCGCCCCGACTCGTTCAATGACGGGGGCGCGGATGAAGACGCCGTGGACCGGCGGGTCACCAAGGACCGGGACCGCGAGGTCCGTCTCGAACGAGTCCAGCTGGCGCCCGAACGCGTTGCGTCGCACAGTCACGTCCATGAGCGGGAGGATGGGCTCCTCCCCGCCGGCGATCTCGCGGGCCAGCACGATCAGGCCGGCGCACGTCCCGAACATGGGTGCACCGCTCGCGGCGAAGTCCAGCAGCGGCCCGCGCAGCTCCCAGCGGGCGATGAGGCGGCGGATGGTGGTGCTCTCACCGCCGGGCAGGATCAGGCCGGCGATCCCGGCCAGGTCGCGCGGCAGCCGGACCGGCACGCCCTGGACGCCGATCCCGGCGAGGGTCTCCAGGTGCTCGCGGAACGCGCCCTGCAGGGCGAGGACCCCGATCCGCACGGGCGTCCCCGGGTCCGCCGTCATCGGCGCAGCCGTCATCGGCGCAGCCGCCATCGGCGCCGCAACCCCGCCCGCGGGCGTGTGCCTACCAGCCTCGGACGGCAAATCGCTCCGATTCGGGGATCGATTCCATGGCGATGCCGCGCATCGGCGCACCGAGGCCCTTGGAGACCTCGGCGATGATCCTGGCATCGTCGAAATGGGTGGTGGCCTGGACGATGGCGTTGGCCATCCGGGCCGGATCCTCGCTCTTGAAGATGCCGGAGCCCACGAACACGCCCTCGGCGCCCAGCTGCATGACCAGCGCTGCATCCGATGGGGTGGAGATGCCGCCCGCGACGAAATTGACGACGGGGAGCTTGCCCTCCGCCGCAATCTGCCTGACCAGCTCGTACGGGGCCTGGAGCTCCTTGGCGGCGACGAACAGCTCGTCCTCGCGCATGCCCTGGAGCCGCCGGATGGCCGCCAGCACGTCGCGCAGCTGGCGGACGGCCTCCACGACGTTGCCGGTGCCGGCCTCGCCCTTGGTCCGCATCATCGCGGCGCCCTCGTTGATGCGCCGGAGCGCCTCACCAAGGTTCCGGCAGCCGCACACGAACGGCACCGGGAAGGCGTGCTTGTCGATGTGGTTGACCTCGTCGGCCGGGGTCAGGACCTCCGACTCGTCGATGTAGTCGACGCCCAGGGCCTGGAGGACCTGCGCCTCCACGAAGTGCCCGATCCGTGCCTTGGCCATGACCGGGATGCTCACGGTCGCCATGATCCCCTCGATCATCGAGGGGTCCGACATGCGTGCGACGCCGCCAGCGGCGCGGATGTCCGACGGGACGCGCTCCAGGGCCATCACGGCGACGGCGCCGGCGTCCTCGGCGATGCGGGCCTGCTCGGGGGTGACGACGTCCATGATGACGCCGCCCTTGAGCATCTGGGCGAGGCCCTTCTTGGTGGCCCAGGTGGATGTCTCGGTCATGGGTGGTGGGCTCTCCGACACGCTGGCGGGTGGCCGGCGCCCCGTGCTCCGGGGCAGCGCGATCGGGGGGGGCCGGCCAGGCCGCTCCCGCGATTATGGCACGGCGACCCCGGAACCCCGCGGGCGGGACCCGGTCAGCGGGACAGGGTCCGGACCACCCCCGACATGAGCGTCGTGGCCCGCCGGGCGGCGCCGGGCGAGAGGTGGCTGAGCGCCTCCACGAGGCCCAGCACGTCCTCGTCCGGGAGGCCCTCCAGGAGGCGGACCAACCGGATCACGGCCTCATCCGGCACGTCACCCAGCAGGCGCACGGCGCGCTCCAGCTGGGTGGGCTCCAGGCGGCTCACCAGGCCCACCGCACGGTCGAAGAGGCGGACGAAGACGAGGAAGGTGGAGAGCCAGTCACGGAGCCGGACCAGGTCGGGATCGCCGGGCTGGCGGACCAGGGCAGCCAGCGTCTCGGCCAGGCTCTGCTCCAGGACGGTAACGATGGGGTCGCCCTCACGCACCTTGCGCTCCGCGACCACCCGGCCGAACCATCGCCAGTGATCGCCGATGGCCTGGTAGGCGGCCCCGGCCGGCCCCCGGCGTCCCACGCGGCGCGACTCGGCGACACGCTCGACGAGGCCCCAGGCTTCGGCCTCGGCGAGGGCCAGGCTGGCCGCCCGGTGGCTGAGCCCGAGGGCCTCGCGGACCTCGCGCTCGGTGAGCGGCTCCTGGCGCGCCATCAGGTACGCGTGGACGCGGGCGATGGCGGGGGCGATCCCCCACGCGGCGCCCATCTCGCCCCACGCGTCAGCAAGGCGGCGGCGGATGCGCTCTGCCCGAGAGGCGTCGTCGGGGCCGTCGGCCTGATCGGTCATGGGGCTCTCGATCATTGGAGATCGATGCTAGCACCCGCCTCAGCCCGGTAGACTCCGGTGATGCTCGATCACCTGCCGTCCAACCCATCGCCCGCGGTTGTCGGCGGGGCGCCCGGCCGCGAAGGTGGCGGGGCCGGCCGCGTGGTCCAGGTGAGCGTGTCCAGCCCGGGCGGCGTCCCCAAGCTGCCCGTGGAGCGAGCGTGGGTGGGCCCGCTGGGCCTGGAGGGCGATGGGCACAAGGCGCCCCCGCACATCCACGGCGGACCCGAGCGCGCGGTGTGCCTGTATGCCATCGAGGCGATTGCGCGGGTGGCGGCCGATGGGCACGAGGCGTTCCCGGGCGCGTACGGCGAGAACGTGACGGTCGAGGGGCTGGACTGGGCCGCCCTCCGGGTGGGCGACACGCTGTCGGTCGGCGACGACGGCCTGCTCATCGAGCTGACGGGTCCCACCGCGCCGTGCAAGAACAACGCCCGCTGGTTCATCGAGGGCGACATCTCGCGCATCTCGCACCAGCACTACCCGGCGGACGCGCGCTGGTATGCGCGGGTGCTGCTGGAGGGATCGGTCCGGCCCGGTGACCGCGTGGAGCTGCTTCGGCCCAAGGCCTGACGGCAACGGGCGGCCGCACGCCGCCGGGTAGGGCGGCGCGGCCGGGCCGAACGCCTCGATCAGCCGGGCCGCAGGACCCAGCGGCAGCCCACCGCCACCCCCAGATTCCCACCGGGATGGCATTGGACAGCATCGCAGCCGGTCTGCGCTTGGTATCGCGGCGTTGACCGCAGGACTTAGCTGACCAAGGCTAACTTCGGCGGTCCTGGCACCCGAACCGGCAGTCGAGCCCGCGACAGCCTCGCCCAATGCCATGGGGGTGGTCATTTGGTGACGAGCGGCGCGACCTTCGTGGCGCCGCGCCCAATCAGCCGGGTCGCAGGATCCAGCGGCACCCGAGGGCGTCGACGGTTCGGTCGGGCAGGTCGGGACCGGCCAGGCGGACCACCGCCGATACGGCGCCTTGGCCCACGGTATGCGGCACCGCGGCACCCGATCCGTCGCCTTCGCCCGCGGCACGCGGCACCGCGGCACGCGGCACCGCGGCACGCGGCACCGCGGCACGCGGCAGGATCCGCACGATCTGCCGGCCGACATCTGCGTCACGCGCCCCGCGACCAGCCAGCGATGGTCGGAAACGCAGCCCGGCGACGCGGAGGAGCGACTGGAATGCCCGGTTGACGTCGTCGACCGGCAACTCCAGCGCCTCGAGCCGCACGGGGCCGCCGGCCGGGTGCAGCTGCACCGCCCGCTCGGCCCGCTCGGCGGGCGTCCATTCGGCGGCGGTCGCATCGTGCTCAATCAGGAATGGCGCCGTGGGCCCGAGGGCGGGCGGACCCGCCAGCGTCCAGCGCACCGTTCGGCCATCGGGCCGCAGTCGCTCGCCTGGCATCACCGCACCCAGGCCTGCGCCGCGCGCCCGCAGCAGGTCCGCGTCGGTCTCCAGCGCGTCGGTCGCCAGGACGAAGGTGACAAGCCCTTGGCCCCGCTCGAGCAGCTCCAGGGTCGGCTTGCCGATCCACGAGCCTCTCGCCAGCGCCTCGTCGAAGACGCCGATCAGCTCCAGGTAGGTGTCGCCCAGCCAGCCCAGGCGGTTGAGCGTCCCCCATCGATCGTGGCGGCCGCCAGGCCCGATGGTGATGCCCAGCTCGCGCTCCAGCGTGTCGGCAGCCGCGTCGAGGTCCGGGACAGCGATGACGAGGTGGTCGATCCCCTGCAGCATGCCCGGAGCGTAGCGGTCAGAGCGCGGGAGCGCCGCAGCGGAGCGTCGAAAGGTGGCGCCAGACACGGGTCAAGAACGTGACGCCAGGCACGGGGCAGCGCGGCGCGCGCCCGGCCGCTCACCGTAGACTTGGCGCAAGCCAGCCAAGGAGACCCCTCGCCCCATGTCGCACGAGCCTGCCGCCACCCAGCTGCCCGGCACCCGGGCCGAATTGCTCACCCTGCACGCCGAGACCCGACGCCGGCGGAACGCGGCCGCGCACGGCAGCGAGGAGCACAAGCACGCCGTCGAGATGATCGGGCAGATCGAGGTCGAGATCGCCCGGGTGGACCGCGAGGCCACGCCGCCGCGTGTCTGAGGCCACACTGCCGCGCGTCTAGCGCCCAGGCGCCCCCGCTGGCGCGCAGCCTCCCGCGGGCAATGGGCTAGGATGCGGCGCAATGGACGGGATCGTGCTCGTGCTGAACCAGAACTACGAGCCGCTGAACGTCACGAATCTGCCCCGGGCCTTCCGCCTGGTATTTGGTGAGAAGGCCGAGGTGATCGAGTACGACCACCAGGTGATTCGGACGCCACGGACGGAGTTCCGCGCGCCGTCGGTGATCCGCCTGCAGCACCAGGTCCGGCGGCCGCGCCCCCGCATCAAGCTGAGCCGGCGCGAGGTCTTCGTGCGTGATGACTACACCTGCCAGTACTGCGGCAAGCAGTCGCACGACCTGACCCTGGACCACGTCGTGCCACGCCACCGCGGCGGCGGCCACACGTGGGAGAACCTCGTCACGGCGTGCAAGGTGTGCAACCACCGGAAGGGCGGCAAGACGCTCGAGGAGGCCCGGTACCGGCTGCCACGGCCGCCATTCGAGCCGCGCAACGACGTCTACTCGCTCTTCGCGCCGTACCTCGCCGACGAGCGCAACGGGGCGTGGCGGTCGTACCTGTTCCTGGGCCCCGGCTGACGGGCGGGCCGGCCGTGGCGCCCGCACCAATCACTCCCCCGGGCCTGTTCCCCGCCATCCCCCCGCCGGTCCTGGGCCTGCTGGCCCGACTGTGGGCCGCCGGCCAGGCGGGCTACGTGGTGGGGGGCTCGCTGCGCGACGTGTTGCTGGGCCGCGAACCGGCCGACTGGGACCTGGCCACGGACGCGCGTCCCGACCGGATGCTGGAGATCTTCCCCGGCGCCGTCTACGAGAACCGGTTCGGGACGGTGGCCGTCCGCGAGGCCGGCGAGGTCTACGAGATCACGACGTTCCGGAGCGACCACGACTACGCCGACTTCCGGCGGCCGCACCGGATCGAGTTCGGCGATTCGATCGAGCTGGACCTGGCCCGCCGCGACTTCACGGTCAACGCGATCGCCTGGGGTGCGGAGGCTGGAAAGCCAGCCGCAGCCGGAACGCCGGCGGCGGCCGGAAAGCCGGCCGCAGCCGGAAAGCCGGCCGCAGCCGGCTCAGGTTCGAGTGCGCCCACGCCCCGCCTCGTCGACCCGTTCGGCGGCCAGGCCGACGTCAGCGCCCGACTCCTGCGCGCGGTCGGTGATCCCGTGGCCCGGTTCGAAGAGGATGCCCTGCGGATGATCCGCGCGGTCCGCCTGGCCACGACCCTGGGCTTCGCGCTGGAGCCGGCGACGCGCGCCGCCATCGAGGCCCGTGCGGAGCTTGCCGCGCGCCTCTCCGGTGAACGGATCGCCGCCGAGCTGGAGAAGCTCCTCGCAGCCGAGGTGCCGTCCACCGGCCTGGACATGCTGGCCCGGACCGGCCTCCTGGCCGTGGTCCTCCCCGAGCTGGCCGCCGAACATGGGATCCGGCAGAACAAGGTGGCCGGCGAGGATCTCTGGCGGCATACGCTCCGGACCGTGGACGCCGTGCCGGTCGGCCGGCCCGTGGTTCGGCTGGCGGCCCTGCTCCACGATATCGGGAAGCCGGCGACCCTGGCGGACGGGCACTTCCCCGGCCACCAGTCGGCCGGCGCCACGATGGCGGCCGCCGTGATGACCAGGCTTCGGATGCCGCGCTCGGTGGCGGAGCGCGTGGTCCACCTGGTCCGCAACCACATGTTCCCGTACCAGGCCGAGTGGGGCGACCCGGGGGTCCGCCGCTTCATCGTGCGGATCGGTGAGGACGCGCTGGACGACCTGTTCCTGCTCCGGGCAGCGGACAATGCGGGCAGCGGCGGCGGCGCCGACCCGCTCCTCGACGAGCTGCGCCGGCGGGTGGACGAGCAGCTCGCCGCCCAGGTGGCGCTGGACCTGTCGCGGCTGGCGGTGAACGGGCAGGACCTGATCTCGGAGCTGGGCATGACGCCGGGCCCGGGACTGGGCCATGTCCTCGACGAGCTGCTGGAGCGAATCCTGGCGGATCCGACGCTCAACGAGCGGCCGACGCTGCTCTTGCTGGCGCAGTCGATGCTGGCGGACGAAGGGTGACGAGGCTGGGCTCGCGTCGAAGCCGGGCGGGTAATGGAAGCCGAACCTCCAGGCGAAGCCAGGCGCGCGCTGGAAGCCGGACCTCCAGCCGAATCCGCGCGAGCGTCCGGTGAGCATCGAACGGCTCCTGGAGGCCGCGCGCGCCTTCGACGCCGGGCGGCTGGACCAGGCGGAGCGGATCTACCGCCAGCTGGCCCAGGTCGACCCGCGCAGCAGCATCGCCCTGGTGGGCCTGGCGCGGGTGGCGCTCCAGCGAGGCGGCGAGGATGGCGCCGTGGAGGGACGACGGCTGGCCGAGGCCGCGCTGGTGGTCGACCCGGACAACGCCGCCGCGCGGCGGCTCCTCGACGATGATCCCGGCAACCCGCGCGCGGCCGGCGATTCCGATGGCGGGCCGACCGGTCAGGGTGTCGACGAGCCCTTCCCGTGGCCCGATCTTGATGAGCAGCTGGCGCGCTATGGTCAGCATGGGCCCGGCCGACTGGGCCGCCTGCTGCGACGAGGACGAGGTTGACGATGCGCGTGATGGTCACCGGCGGCGCCGGCTACGTGGGCTCCGTCTCGGTGGAGCGCCTGGTGGCGGCCGGCCACGACGTCCTGGTCCTCGACGACTTGTCCACGGGCCACGGCGGCTCGGTGCCGGCGGGGGTCCGGCTGGTCCGCGCCTCGTTCGGCGACCCCGACGACGTCGCGCGCGCCATGGCGGAGCACGGGACGGACGCGGTGCTCCACTGCGCGGCCAAGTCGCTGGTCGGGGAATCGGTGACGAACCCGGCGAAGTACTACCGCGCCAATGTCGTCGGCGGGGTCATGCTCCTGGAGGCGATGCGGCGGCGTGGGGTGCGACGGCTGGTCTTCTCGTCGACCGCGGCGGTCTACGGGACGCCGGACATGACGCCGATCACCGAGGACGCTCCCCTGCGGCCGATCAATCCGTACGGCGAGACGAAGCGCGCGTTCGAGGCGGCGCTGGCCTGGTACGGGGCGGCCTACGGGCTGCGGAGCGTCTGCCTGCGCTACTTCAACGTGGCGGGCGCCTCGGAGCGGAACGGCGAGGTGCACGCCCCCGAGACGCACCTCATCCCCAACGTCCTCCTGGCGGCAGAGGGCGGCCCAGCGCTCAACCTCTTCGGCGACGACTACCCGACGCCCGACGGGACCTGCATCCGCGACTACATCCACGTCGAGGACCTGGCCGACGCGCACCTCCTGGCCCTGGAAGCGACGGCGCTGGACGATGCGCGGACCGACTCGCAGCTGATCTGCAACCTGGGGAACGGCGGGGGGTTCAGCGTCCGCGAGGTGCTGGAGGCGGCGGAGCGAGTGGTCGGCCGCGAGATTCCCCACTCGATCGGGCCGCGACGGGTTGGCGATCCGCCGGTGCTGGTGGCGTCGGCCGGGCGCGCCGGGACGGTGCTGGGCTGGCAGCCGACGCGGCCGGGGATCGAGGAGATGATCGGCTCGGCATGGGCGTGGCGGCAGCGGCACCCGGCGGGATACGGCGAATGAGCGGCGGGACGGCAGGCGACGCAGGCGCGGGGGCGGCCCAGCCGCTCGGGGCGGATGCGGGGGCGGATCCCTGGGCGGCGTGGCGTCCGATGGGGTTCGGGCGACGCGCGGCGCGGTCCATCGTGAACCCGGTCATCGAGCCGCTCTGGGCGGGTCGGCGGGTGCTGGTGCGACTCGCGGCAGGTGCCGTCGAGCTGCACGACGAGACGGGACTGCCACTGGCCGGCCATCCCCAGATCCAGGCGGCGCTGCTGACGGCGGCGGGCGGGACCTCGCTGGTGCTGGACGGCTACCTGGTGGACCTGCCCGGGCTGGATGCGCCGACGATGCCGGTGGGTCCGATCGGGGTCGAGGCGCCGTCACTCGGGGAGTCGTCGCGCCAGTTCATGCTCGGCGGGCGCGGGCGACGGCCCGGGTCGGTCGTCGATGGCGGTGGCGGTCCCGTGCCGACGGCGGGGCCGCGTTCCGCCGGCATCGGCACGGAGACTGGCCCTGCCGTCCTCCGGCCCGCCTTCGTGGCGGTGGACCTCCTCCAGGTCGACGATCAGGTACTGCTCGACGTGCCCCTGCTGGAGCGTCGCCGGCTGCTCGAAGGGGAGCTGACCGTCGGCGATCTGGTCCGGCGCAGCCCGCATGCGCGGCCACCCGCCGAGGGCTGGTATCGGCAGTGGCGGGCGTTCGGCTTCCGGGAGATCGCGGTCAAGGAGGCCAACGGCCGCTACCGCCCCGGCGTCGTCGCGGACGACTGGGCACGCTCCCCGATCCCGCAGCCCTGACACCAGGCCTTCAGGGGGCGGGCGGGTACGACGGGCGGGCGGGTACGACGGGCGGGCGGGTACGACGGGCGGGCGGGTACGACGGGCGGGCGGGTACGGTCGTCCCACGCCTCCGCGATAAGCGCGGGCAACGTCCGTTTCGCGACGATGCGAGCATGGACTCCCTCCGCGTCGGCCGTTCCATTCGAGCGCTGCGCATCCGCCAGGACCTCCGCCAGGCAGATCTGGCCGGGCTTGCCGGACTCTCCCGGACCCAGGTTGCCCGAATCGAACGTGGCGAGCTGCAACGCATCCCCCTGGGCGACCTCGGGTTGGTCGTCACGGCGCTGCGAGCCGATCTCGACCTCCGGGTCCGCTGGCACGGCGAGGGGCTCGACCGACTCCTGGATGCGGCGCACGCCGCCCTCGTCGAGCGGCTCGTGGCCCTGCTGGGCGGCCTAGGTTGGGAGTGCGCCGTCGAGGTCTCATTCAACGTGGCCGGCGAACGCGGCTCGATCGACGTGCTCGCCTGGCACGCACCCACGGCAACCCTTCTCGTCGTCGAGGTCAAGACGGTGGTGCCAGATGCCCAGGGCACGTTGTCGGCACATGACCGCAAGGCGAGGCTCGGCCGCACCATCGCACGCGCCCGCGGCTGGGACCCTGCCGTCGTGGCTCGTCTCCTCGTTGTTGCGGACGGGGCGACCTCCCGCCGGCGGGTCTCCGAGCTGGCCTTGACGTTCGACAGCGCGTACCCAGCCCGGTCGTGGGCGGTGCCCCGTTGGCTCAAGGCGCCGACGGGGCCGCTGGCGGGGTTGCTCTTCCTCTCCTACGGCCGCGCGGCGGTCAGTAGGCGAACGGTCACAGGAAGACAACGGGTCCGAAGGCCTATCGGCTCGCGAGCCGGGTCGTAATGCCCGCCCGGTGGCCGCACGGTTCGCTGCTGGCGACCTCGTGCCGTCGGCGGCACCATGAGCCGTGCCAATAGCCGCCTTGCGGCCGCGCAGTGGCCATATGAGAGAAGTTGCTGGCGAATCCGGCAGGCCGCGTGGGCGGGGCCCGGGCCGGAGCCGGACGGGGGCGCGGCCCGCCACCGAGCCCCCACCCCCAATGACAGCGCGGGTCGGGGGGTGGTACGGTCGTGCCATGCCCGACAGCGTGCTCACGCCGGCCATCCGCGACGAGATCGCGCGTCTCGGCCGCGCCGACATCATGGTCGGCATCCCCAGCTACAAGAACGCCGGCACCATCGGCTACGTGGTCAAGGCCGCGCAGGCCGGGCTGGTCCAGTACTTCCCCGACCTCCGCCCCGTCGTCGTGAACTCGGACGCCGGCTCCCCCGACGGCACCGGCCGGGTCGTGGTGGACACCGAGCCCCCGGAGTACATCGAGCAGATCCTCCTGGTCCGCCCCGCCAACAGGCTGTCCCGCGTCTCCCTGACCTACCCGGAGATCGACGGCGTCGGCGGCAAGGGTGCGGCGCTCAAGACCATCTTCGAGATCGCGGCCGCGCTCCAGGTCCAGGCGCTCGTGGTCGTGGACAGCGACCTGCGCAGCATCCTCCCCGAGTGGATCGAGCTCCTGGCCGGCCCCATCCTGAAGGGCGGCTACGACTTCGTCGCCCCGCTCTACACGCGCTACAAGTACGACGGGACCATCACCAACGTGGTCACCTACCCGCTCACCAGCGCCCTGTATGGGCACCGGATCCGTCAGCCCATCGGCGGCGACTTCGGCCTGAGCGGCGACCTGGTCCGCCACTACCTGGAGCTGGACGACTGGACCACGGACGTCAGCAAGTTCGGCATCGATGTCTGGATGACCACGCACGCGCTGACCGGCGGCTTCGCGGTCTGCCAGGCCCGCCTGGGCGCCAAGGTGCACGACCCCAAGGACCCGGGGGGCGACCTGGGGCCCATGTTCCGACAGGTCGTGGGCACCATCCTCCGCCTCGCCGCCGCGCATCCCGAGAGCTGGCTCACCGTCCGGGGCAGCCACGCCGTCCCCGCCTACGGCTTTGACCGGATCGGCGAGCCGCCGCCCCTCGAGGTCAACGTCGTGCGGCTCCTGTCGGAGTTCAACTCGGGGCTCCTAACCTCGGGCGCCGCCTGGCGGACCATGTTCGCTCCGGCCACCGCCGAGGCCATCGTGGGCCTGGCGACCGAAGCGGGCCGGGTCGCCGAGGCTGGCCGGGCCCGCCTGGGCCTGGATGCCCCGGACGCGGACCCGTCCGCGCTCACGACGGACCAGATGGCCGATGCACTCAGCACGTTCCACTTCCCGGACGATGTCTGGACGCGCGCCATCTACGACCTGGTCGTGGTCGCCCGCGACCGCCCGGCCGAGATCGAGGCACTCATGGCCGCGGTGCTGCCCGTCTACTTCGGCCGGGTGGGCAGCCTCATCGTGGAGAGCCGCCGCCTGGGCGCCGAGCGGGCCGAGGAGCACGTGGAGCGCCAGGCACGCGAGTTCGAGCTGCTCAAGCCGTATTTGGTGGAGCGTTGGCAGGAGCGCGCGTCACGCGACACCGGTGGGCGAGAGGGCCGGTCCCGCTGATGAGCAACCTGCCGCTCCCTGCCCGCATCCTGATCCCCGTTGCCAACCCGGCCACCGCCGAGGAGCTGATCCGGCTGGGCGCCGACCTGCTGGAAGCCCGCGCCGGCGAGATCACCGCGCTGGGGATCGTGGAGGTCGCCGAAGGCACGCCACTCTCGGAGGGCGCCACGCGTGCGCGCCACTCCCGCCGCCTGCTCCAGCGCGTCATGGGCTTTGCCCCGCCCGGCACCACCATCCGGCCCATCGTCCGGATCGGCCGGCGCGCCGCTGAGGGCATCATCGAGAGCGCCCTGGAGGAAGGCTCGGACCTCATCGTCTTCGGCTGGGGCGGCAAGCCCAGGGGTCCTCGCGAGGCCGGGGCCCCGAGCATCAGCGCCACCATCGACGAGGTCGTCCGCGACGCGCCGTGCGACGTGGCGGTGGTGAAGCAGCGCGGCGGCGGCGAGATGTCCCGGATCCTGGTCCCCGTCCGCGGCGGCCCGCACGCCGAGCTCGCCCTCCGGTTCGCCGACGCCATCGCCGCCCGGCACGACGCCCAGCTGGTGGTGCTCCACGTGATCCCACCCGGCGTCAGCCTGGCCGTCCGCGCCCAGGCCGAGCACGCGCTGGCCGCCTTCGTCCGCCTCCACGCCGGCGACCGCGCGGTGGGCCTCCTGCGCGAGGCCGCCAACGTTCGCACGGCCATCCTGCGCGAGGCCGAGCGCTCGGACCTGGTGGTCATGGGGGCATCGGCCGCCCCATCCGGCACGGACGGTCCATCCTCGCTCTTCGGCGCCCTGCCCGAGGCGGTCGCGGCTCGGTCCAGGACCAGCGTGGTCGTGGTCAGGACGCGCGAGGCCATCTCCCGCCAGACCTTCGACGCGCTGGCGCAGCGGGCAGAGACCCTGGCGGCGGCAGATCGCGCCGCCGAGGAGGCCCGGGCCATCCCGGCGCGCGTCGAGCGCTGGTTCGCCGAGGCCAACTTCCACCACGCGGAGTTCGGCGACCTCCGTCGCCTGGTCCACCTCAAGGAGCAGGCCGGCACCACGATCAGCCTGGTGCTGCCCACGCTCAACGAGGAGGAGACCATCGGCCTCATCGTCCGGCGGGCGATGCGCGAGCTGATGGGTCGCGTCCCGCTCCTCGACGAGATCCTCGTCATCGATTCCAACTCGATCGATCGGACCGTGGAGATCGCGCAGGCCGAGGGTGCCCGCGTGGTCCAGCACCACGAGGTCCTGGCGCGCTACGGCAGCTTCCGGGGCAAGGGCGAGGCGCTCTGGAAGTCGCTCTACGAGACGTCGGGCGACATCGTGGTCTGGGCCGACACGGACGTGAAGAGCTGGCATCCGCGCATGGTCTACGGGACCGTGGGGCCGCTGTTGCTGGAACCGCGTCTGCAGTACGTGAAGGGCTTCTACCAGCGGCCCATCGTGGAGGGCGGCGTCCTCAAGGGGGGCGGCGGCGGGCGCGTCACGGAGCTGGTGGCCAGGCCGCTGATCAACCTCTTCTTCCCGGAGCTGTCCGGGCTGATCCAGCCCCTGTCGGGCGAGTACGCCGCGCGGCGTTCGCTCCTTGAGGCCATCCCGTTCTTCACGGGCTACGCGGTGGAGATCGGGCACCTGATTGACGCGTCGGAGCGGGCGGGCCTGGAAGGCCTGGGCCAGGTGGACCTGGAGCGCCGGATCCACCGCAACCAGGAGCTGGAGGGGCTCTCCCGGATGTCGTTCGTGATCCTGCAGGCCGTCATGAAGCGGCTGGAGGAGCGACGCAAGGTCCGCCTCTTCGCGGAGCTGGGCTCCACCATGAAGCTGCCCCGATCGGGTCGCGGCCAGCTTGGCCTGGAGGTCATCGACCTGGCGGATGTCGAGCGCCCGCCGATGATCCGCATCCCCGAGTACGTCGAGCGCCGGGCGGCCCTCAGCCGACTGGCCGGCCAGGCCGGCGAGGCGGACCGCTGATGCGCGACCCCGAGACCGACCCGGCGACCGAACCGGCGACCCACCCCGAAGCTGATCCGGAGGCCCCCACGAATACCGATCGACCCCTGACCGTCGTCATCGCGCCCGATTCGTTCAAGGGCTCACTGACCTCCGTCAAGGTGGCCGAAGCCCTGGCCACCGGCTGGCGACGCGCGCGGCCCGACGACACCATCCTCCTGGCGCCGCTGGGTGACGGTGGCGAGGGCACGCTGGCGGCCATCGAGGCGGCCGGGGGCTGGATCTCCCAGCGAGCCGTCGTGCGGGGACCCGACTTCGGGGAGCGAGCCGCGCGCTGGCTGAAGAGCGAGGACGGCACCCGGGCGGCCGTGGAGCTGGCCCAGGCGTCCGGGCTCTCGCTGGTGAGCGCGTGGGAGCGCGACCCGCTCCATGCCACCACGGCCGGGACCGGCGACCTGATCGAGGCCGTGCTGGACTCGGGCGTCCGGCGGATCACGCTGGGCATCGGCGGGAGCGCCACCACCGACGGCGGCTGGGGCCTCCTCCACTCGCTCGGCGCGCGCTGGGTGGCGGAAGTGCCCGCCGGCGACTGGGACGCCTGGAACCCAAAGCCGATCAGCCTCGAGGAGATGGACCCGCGGCTCCCCGCGGTGGACCTCCGGATCGCCTGCGACGTCTCCAACCCGCTCCTGGGGCCGAACGGCGCGGCCGCGGTCTACGGGCCGCAGAAGGGCGCCGACGCCGAGACGGTGGCTGAGCTGGAGGCGCTGCTGTCGCGCTACGCGGACGCGCTGGAACAGTCGACCGGCGCCGACGAGCGCAACACGCCTGGCGCCGGGGCCGCCGGGGGGACGGCCTTTGGGCTCCTGTGCATCCGGGGCCGGTTCCGGTCGCTGGAGCTGGTCCCCGGCGTGGACCTGGTCGCCGAGGAGACGGACCTGGCCGGCAAGCTGCGCGGGGCGGACCTGGTGATCACCGGCGAGGGCCGAATCGACGCGCAGACGGCGTTTGGCAAGACCGCGCTGGGCGTGGCGCGACGCGCAGCCGCGGCCGGGATCCCGTGCATCGCGGTGGGCGGCGGCGTGGAGCCGGAGGGCGTGGCCGCGCTGGCCGCCGTGGGGGCACGGGCGGTCGCCGTCCACGAGGCGCCGGTCGATGTCGCGGCCGCGATGGCCGCGGGTGCGGAGCCGGTGGAGCGCTGCGGGGAGCGGCTGGCGCGCGAGTGGGCGTCGGTCGGGCCGCGAACCTGACGGGGCCTGACCGAGCGGGCGGATTCCGCCGCCAGTAGGCCGCGATTGCCCCGCGGGGCGGCCATCCCCCATCATCGTGCCATGCCCACTGCGCCTGAGCCCGCCATCGCGCCCACGAAACCCTCGAAACCCACGAAACCCGCCGTGCGCAAGCGAGCTGCGCCCGACCCCAACAAGGCGTGGGCGAAGCGGCTGGCGCGCGTTCGGCCCAACCTGGTGGCGGACGTCCTGGCGGGCCTCGAGACCCTGCACGGCACCCCGTCCTGGGAACGCCGCCTGGATCCCACCAGCGAGCTGGTCCTCACGATCCTCACCCAGAACAGCGCCGACATCAACGCCGAGCGCGCCTTCGAATCCCTCCGGCTCGCCTACCCCTCCTCCGCGCCCGCCGAGAAGCACATCGCCGGCCAGGGCTGGGGCGGCCTGGGGCTCAGCGAGGCGCCGCCGCCCGACTGGATGGCCGTGGAGGCCGCGCCGCTCCCGGAGCTGGTGGAGGCCATCCGGCCCGGCGGGCTGGCGCAACAGAAGGCGCCCAGGATCCAGGCGGCACTCCATTTCATCCGCGAGGAGCGGGGCGACCATTCGCTGGAGTTCCTGGCGACCATGCCACCCCTGGATGCCCGGGCCTGGTTGACCCAGATCAACGGCGTCGGCAAGAAGACCGCCTCGGTGCTGCTCTCGTTCTGCTTCGACATGCCACTGATGGCCGTGGACCGCCACGTCGAGCGTGTCTCGCACCGGATCGGGCTCATCCCGCCCAAGGCCACGGCGGACGAGGCGCACGACCTCTACCTGGCGATGCTCCGCGCCGACCAGGTCTTCGAGGCACACGTCAACCTGATCCGTCACGGCCGGGTCACCTGCCACGCCCGACGGCCCGACTGCGACCACTGCCCCGTTCGGCCCCGCTGCCGGTTCGTGGATCCCAAGGCGCCGTAGGCCATGCGCGAGCCCAGCCGCCCAGCCCCGCCAGTCGGCGCCGCCGAGATCGTCGGCGCCGCAACCGCCGCCCCGGCCCGCCTCCTGATCGTGGACGACGACCCCGAGCTGCTGGTGCTCCTCGCGGACCAGCTGCGCGCCGACGGCTATGAGGTCCAGACCGCCCGTAACGGCGAGGAGGCACTCCGCCGGCTGGGCGTCGCCTGGCCCGACCTGCTGATCGTCGACCTGGTCATGCCGCACATGGACGGCTTGACCCTGGCCCGCGAGATCAAGAGCCAGGCGGACCTGCCCATCATCGTTCTGTCCGCGATCGATGCCGACGACAGCAAGGCGGATCTCCTCGAGGAGTTCGCCGAGGACTACGTCACCAAGCCCTATCACTATCCGGAGCTCCGGGCGCGGATCACGCGGGTGCTGCGCCGGCTGGGCGACAAGGTGCCCAGGGCGCGGCTGGTGATTGGCCCCAACCTGGTGCTCGAGCTGCACCGCCGGCAGGCGATGGTCGCCGGGAAGACGGTCCCGCTCACCCCCACCGAATCGCGGCTGCTCTACGCGCTGGCGGCCAACCTGGGCCGAACTGTCCCCACGGAGACGCTCCTGGCCCGCGGCTGGGCCGACACCGAGGGCGCCGACTCCACGTACGTCTGGGTCACGATGCGTCGGATCCGCCAGAAGGTGGAGGTGGACCCCAACCGTCCGGTCCACCTCATCACGGTGCGCGGTGTGGGCTACCGGCTGGTGCCCAGCCCGGGCGCGGTGGCCCTGGGCGAAGGCGGGAGGCGCGGCACCAGCCTCCCGGGACCCGACCGTTGACCGACGACCAGGCGCCGAGCACGGCCGAGTCGGTCCCGGCGGACAAGCGGGTCGCTGGCCTCTCATTCCATGCCCGGCTGGTGCTGAGCCTCGTCGCGGCGGCGATCATCCCGCTCGCCGCGTTCGGCGTCGCCGAGATCCTCGTGGGCGCCGTGGACCCGGATGGCAGCGCCCGCATCCTCGTCTTCGTCATCGCCATCACGGCGGCGTTCGGCGTCCTCGTGGGCAACCAGGTGGCGCACAACCTCTCCACGCCGCTCCGGGCCCTCGCCGCCGCAGCGGCTCGCGTCGGCGCGGGCGAGCCGGCGCAGCCGGTCATCGTCCCGGGGAGCGACCTGCTGGCCGCCCTGGCGGAAGAGCAGAACCGGCTGGGTGCCGAGGTCCAGCGACGCAACCGGCAGCTGGCCGAGGTCCTGTCCTCGGTCGCGACGGTGGCGCCCAGCGAGGGCGTCGAACGACTCCTGGAGCGGGCGGCGGCCGACGCCCGCTCGGCCTTCGGCCTGATCGATGCCGAGATCGGCCTGATCGATCCGGCCCGGTTCGCCCCCGGCGAGCGCATCCCCGGCGAATCCCTGCCCGTGCAGGCCGAGGTGCGCGCCGGCGCCGAGCGCCTCGGCATCCTCCAGGGCCACCTCCCTGCGACCAGCACGTGGCAGCCGGCGGACCAGGCCCTGCTGGACCTGTTCGCGCGGGAAGTCGGCGTGGCGGTCCGCAATGCGGAGCTGTTCGCGCGAGTCGAGGTCCAGAACGCGCAGCTGCGGGCGCTGGCGGAGGCCAAGGACGACTTCCTGCGCGGCGTGAGCCACAACCTCCAGACACCGCTGACCAGCATCCGCCTGTACGCGGACCAGCTCGCCCGGGCAGGAGCCGAGCGCCCGGCCGAGATCATCGTGGAGCAGGCCGACCGCCTCTCGCGCATGGTCCGCCAGCTCCTGACGGTCAGCCGGCTGGAATCGGGGACGATCCGGCCACGGAGCGAGGTGCTGGCGCTCGCCCCGCGGGTCCGGCGGGCGTGGGAGGCGCTCGGGATCCACCACGTCGAGCTGCGCCTGGTCGATGCGTCGCAGGGCTGGCTGGCCATCGGCGACGCGGATCAGCTGGAGCAGGTCCTGTGGGCGCTCCTCGACAACGCCGTGAAGCACGGCGCAGGCCCCATCGACGCGGAGGTGGGTTTCGACGCGACCGCCCAGCAGGTGTGGCTGCGGATCGCCGACCACGGTGCCGGGATCGCGGCGGTGGACCGGGACCACCTCTTCCAGCGCTTCGCCCGCGGGACCACGGGCGTCCCCAGCGACGGGAGCGGCCTGGGCCTGTACGTGGCCCGCGAGCTGGTGCGCGGGATGGGCGGCGAGCTGGTCCTTGAGCCGACGACCGAAGCCGCGCCCGGCGCTGCCGACCCAGGCGAAGCCGAATCGGGCGAAGCCGACCCGGGCGGGGCGACCTTCCGCCTCACCCTCCCCGGCGAGCCCGGGCTGGAGTCCTAGCCGGAAACGGGGCCCAGCCCGGCTAGCCCAGGTCGTACGTCGCGGGGCGGCGGTTGGCCAGGCTGGGGATCTGGCGGCGGACGGCCGCCGAGCGGGCCGGATCAATCTCGGCGCGCACAATCCCAACGGTGTCCGGCGCCTGGGCCACGACCGTCCCCCACGGGTCCACGATCATCGACCGCCCGTACGCGCGCTGCGCCGGCGGCCCGCCGATCTGGGCCGGGGCCAGGATCCAGGCGCCGTTCTCGATGGCGCGTGCCCGGAGGAGGACCTCCCAATGGTCGCGACCGGTCAGCTCGGTGAAGGCCGACGGGACGGTGATGACCGACGCGCCACGGAGCGCCAGCGTCCGGAACAGCTCGGGGAAGCGCAGGTCGTAGCAGACGGTCAGGCCGAACGTGATCCCCTCGACCTCGGTGGTCACGGCGCGGTCGCCGGGCGCCACGCGGGCAGATTCGCGGTCGTGCGGTCCCGCGTCCACCTCGATGTCGAAGAGGTGGATCTTTCGGTAGGTCGCAGCCACGCTGCCATCCGGCGCCAGGAGGACGCTGGTGTTGTAACAGCGCCCGTCATCGGCCGATTCGGCCAGGCTTCCGAGGAGGATCCAGCAGCCGTATCGGCGGGCGACGTGCGCGAACGGCTCCGTGTGGGGACCCGGGACGGGATGCGCCGAGGCACGGTAGCCCTGGTCGGCCCCGCGGTACTGCAGGTACTCGGGCAGCGCGATGAAGCGGGCGCCGCCGGCGGCAGCCTCGTTGGTCAGCTTCCCGGCATCGACGATGTTGGTCTCGACGTCCTCGCGGGCATCCATCTGGATGAGCGCGACGGAAAGTGGTCTCGGCATGCGGCCAGCATGCCACACGGGGCGGCGTGAACGAACCTTTCGACGCCTTCAGACACTTTCAATCCGGCGCGCCAACCATGGCGGCAGCACCGGGGCGGCGAACAGGCCCCATCGGCGCTGGATCGGACGGGCGCCCAGGGGGCTCCCGGCCCAGCCGGTCACGAACCTTCAGTGCGGGCCGTCCCGCCCGCAACGCACAAGGAGCACGAATGATCGAACCGACCCCGACCGCGACTCCAACCCCCGCCACCAATCGACTGCGTGGCCCGGGCGCCCTCCGGGTGCTCGTGGTAGGCGTGGCCTCCATCGCCCTGGCCGTCAGCGCCGCCGTGGCCCTCTCGGCCGCGAAGGCGCCTGACTTGACCCCGGCTTCGGCCGTGGGCCCAGGCCCCGCCGACACCAACGGCTTCATCGGCCTCAACGCCACCGATCCCACGGGCGGTCAGGCCGGCCCCGGCGGCGCCGGGATGCGCGGCAGCCCCGGCGGCCAGCAGTTCCATTCGATCACCCTCACCGGCAAGAACGGCAACAGCCTGTCCCTCAAGACCCAGGACGGCTGGACCCGGACCATCACGGTGGACGGTGACACCACCTACACCAGGGCCGGCGCGGCCATCACCCTCAACGACCTGAACACCGGCGACACCATCGCCTTCCGACAGACGAAGAACGCCGACGGCAGCTTCAAGATCAACGAGATCCGCGTGATCCTCCCGCAGGTCGGCGGCGAGGTCACGGCGGTCGACGGCGGCAGCATCACCCTGAAGCTCCGTGACGGCTCCAGCAAGACCATCACGGTCAACGGCTCCACCAGGTACACCTCGGGCCACGCGGCGGCCACCGCGGCCGACGTCAAGGTGGGTGCCACCATCGGCGCCGAGGGCACCACCTCCGGCGACACCTTCACCGCGCTCAGCGTCCAGATCCGGGCGGCCGGCGCCCCGAACGGCGCCCCGAACGCCGCGCCCAAGGGACCCAACGGGGCCAACGGGATGCACGGGCGCGGCGGATCCGGTGGCGGACCCAGCAAGGGCATGCCCGGCCCCGGCGGCCAGCACGGACCCGGGACTGGCCCGCGGCCCAGCGCGGGCACCGCAGGCTGACCCCACGGGCGGCACGGCCGCCCTCCAACTCCGGCAAGCAGACGGCGGCCGGCCCAGCGGGCCGGCCGCCGTGTTGGGGTCCCGCCTCTGTCATCATGCGGCGACGGGAGCATCCCGAACGAGAGGGAGACCATGACGGACCCCGGAGGCAGCGGGCAGGACGCGGGCCAGCAGGGGGCGGCGGCCCACGGCCACCTCCGCGTGGAGCTGGTGGGCCCGCACCTCCGCGTGACCGGCCATCTGGCCCTGGGCCGCTACCCGCGCCTGGCCGACCTGGTCAACCACAACCGCGGCTTCCTCATCGTGCGCGACGCCTGCCTCCTGGACGGCAGCGGCACCCCCACCGGCCTGACGCTGCCGGAGCTGGTCGTCAACCGGGATGAGGTCACGTTCATCGGCCACGGCGCCGAGGCGGTGGCGGCACGGCCCCATCCGGCCGGCGCAACCTCGCGGTTCGTCATCTTCGCGCCCGGCCACACGATCAGCGGCGCGATCCATCGCTACCGTGACATCTCGCTGGTCAACTTCGTCGAGGCGCACGATCCCCGCTTCGTGGAGGTGACGGAGGCCGCGGCTCGCGCCCAGGCGGAGCCGGGCATGGTCATGCAGTACGCCTGCATGCTCGTCAACCGGACGCAGATCAATGCGATCGCCGAGCTGCCCGAGGGGGCCCCCGACCCGGCGCTGGACCTGGCCGACGGCGGCGGCGTCCATGGTCAGCCCGGCCCGGCGGCACGCGCCCGGGCGTGACCATCCCGTTCGGCGCCCGGCGATCTGGCCCGGCCATCCTGGCGGTGGCGGCGCCAGCCACCGTGGGCCTGCTGCTGCTCCTATTCGTCGAATCAACCCGGTTCTCGGGACCCTTCCGGCGCGCGATCACCGGCGACCCCGTCACCTACCACGAGGCGCTGGGCCTCCTGGCGCTGCTCCTGCCCGTGGTCCTCGTGTGGGTGGCCCGACGGTCGTCGACTGGCAGCGCTCGAGGTGCGACCATCCGCCTCCTGCTACTCGGCGCCGGACCCCGGCTGCGCGTCACCTATGCCGGGCTGCTCGCCGCGTATGCGCTCACCGTGCTGGCCTCATCGGCGGGATCCCATGCCCCCGAGGCGGGGACGGCCTGGTACGCGCTCCGGGTGCTGATGGTCCCCGCGGAGGTCCTCACCTTCGGGTTCCTGGCCCCCGCCCTGCTGCGCCGGGCCGACGCGGAGCTGATCGTCCGCCTCATCGTCTGGCTCCTGGCTGCCTTCGCCGCCCTCAGCCTGGCCTGGATGCTCACCGGCCGCGACACCTTCGCGGGGTTGCTCCTCAGCGTGCCGCCCGACGATCGCGGCGGCCGCTGGGCCTCCAGCGAGTTCTTTGTCCACCGGAACACCATCGGCGGGTTCCTCGCGCTGGCAATCCCCGCCGGCGCCTGGCTCGCCTGGACCCGGGCACGACGCGGCGAGCGGCGCGGCGCGTCGATCATGGCCGGCCTGGTCGGGCTGCTGCTCCTGTGGCTCGTCCTGTGCTTCTCGCGCTCATCGGAGCTCTCCCTCGCGGTCACGGTGGGTGTGGCGGCGCTCCTCCTGGCCTGGACGGCTCGACCCGGCTCGGCGCGCCTGGCCACGGGCCAGCGCTGGCTGCGCCGCGTGACCGTCGCGGGCCTCGTGGTCGCCGTGATCGCCGCCGTGGTCGTCGTGGTGCTCCTCCCCGCCATCCGGCCGGGACTGACCGAGGCCGTCGTGGAGGCCCTCCACGGCCGCTGGATGATCTGGCAGGACGTCTGGGACAAGACGGCCGACCACCGCTGGCTCGGCGCGGGGTTCCTGGGCGTCGAGGCCGTTGGCCCGGGCGGCTACTACTACGGCGAGGTCTACGACCCGCACAACGCGTGGCTGGCGCAGCTGGTCTACTTCGGGGTGCCCGGCCTCGCGGCCATGGGCATGCTCGTCATCACGATGCTGGCCGACGGGTTCCGGCGCTACCGTCGGGAGGTGCGGATCGCCCCGCAACAGGCGCTCGTGGTGGCAGGCATCGCGGGGATCCTGGTCCAGAACGTGTTCGAGTACTTCCTCACGGATCCGGTGCTCTTCTCGAACGCGTTCGCCCTGCTCCTGCTGGGCTGGTGGCGCACGGGCCTGTGGGAGGACGAGCCGGCGGCTGCCTGAGTCCTGCGGCTGCCTGAGCCGGCGGGCTAGTGGTGCCTGAGCCGGCGGGCCAGTGGTGCCTGAGCCCGGCGGGCTAGTGGTGGAGGGGAACGTCCGCCGGATCGTGCGACGCGACGGATGCGCACTCGCCGACCGGCTCGCACGGCGCCAGCAGGTCCAGCGACTCGCGTAGCCACGATGCATGCTGGTGCTCGTCGCCGGCCAGCTTCTCGAAGAGACGTGCGACGTCCGCGTCGCCGACATGCGTCGCCTGGGCCGCGTATTCCGCGTACCGGCGCTGGTGCTTTGCGGTCTCACGCTCGATCGCCCGGATCAGGTTCTGGCGGGTGTCCTCGCGCAGGCCCAGGACCGCGACCAGCTCCGCCGCGTGGCGGGTGAGCTCCTCGGACGCGATCCGCTCGAAGAGCCGGGCGATGTCCGCGAACCCCTCCTCGGCGGCGGCCTCGGCAAAGCACCGGTAGCGCAGCGCCGACAGCGCCTCGCCGGCGAGAGCCGCTTCCAGGTTCGCCCGGATCATGGGGTTCATCGGACCACCTTCACGTTGGGACAGCAGGGCATGGGAGCCACGGCCGTCGACAGTGCTCGGGGCCAGGGCGCGTTCCGGTGTGTGGCCGACATCGTGCTCGCGGCGAGGATCGCGGGCGAGGGCCGGACCGCCCCTAGCGTCCAGCCCATCGGCCCCCGTCGGCGATGCTCCGCCGGCCGGGGCGTCTGGTCTACGCTGTGCCTCCGCCACCCGTCTTACACGGCTGGATGCCGTGATCAGGCGGGGGCCCATGGAGGACGCGCCGATGACCCTGGGCGAAGACCTGCCGGGCATGGACCCGGAGGCGCCCGTCTTCGAGGCCGTCGGATTCGCGGTCAACGGCCGGCGTGCCAGCGTGGTCGTGGACCCCCGGACCCCGCTCCTGTACGTGCTGCGTAACGACCTGGGCCTCAAGGGCACGCGCTTCGGCTGCGGCACCGGGCAGTGCGGGACCTGCACCGTGATGGTGGACGGGCGGCCCCAGACCTCGTGCGACCTGCCGGTCTCAGCGGTCGCCGGGCGGCACGTGACCACGGTGGAGGGACTCGCGAACGGCGACCGCCTGGACCCGCTCCAGCAGGCGTTCATCGACGAGGGCGCGGGGCAGTGCGGCTACTGCCTGAGCGGGATCCTGGTCTCGGCGGCAGCGCTCCTGGAATCCAACCCGCAGCCCACCGACCAGGAGGTCCGCGCGGCGCTTGACGGGCACATCTGCCGGTGCGGCGCCCATACCCGGATCGTCCGCGCCGTGCGCCGGGCGGCCGAAGGGGCGCGGGCATGACGGCGGCGGGCATGACGGCGGCGAGCGGCGACGGGCCCGGGGATGGGCCCAAGCCAGGCGACCGGCTGGACCGCTGGATCACCCTGGAGGCCGACGGCTCGGCCACGCTCCACACCGGGAAGGTCGAGATCGGCCAGGGGCTCCACATCGCCCTTGCCCAGCTGGTCGCTGACGAGCTGGGGCTGCCCTTCGAGCGAATCCACGTGGCCCCGGTGGACACCGACGACAGCCCCGACGAGGGGATCACGGCGGGCAGCCGCTCCATGGAGGAGACGGGCCTGGGCATCTACCGGGTGGCCGCCGAAGTGCGGGTGACCCTGCTGGCCGCAGCCGCCGTGCGCCTGGGCGGCCCGGCCGCCGAGCTCGTGCTCGCGGGTGGCGAGGTGCGGGCGGCCGATGGCCGGACGATCGCCTGCACCGACCTGGCGGCCGATGGCCTCCTGGGTCGTGCCTTCACGGGAACGGCGGCCCCCAGGCCCCTGGCCCAGCGCCGTGTCATCGGCACGAGCGTCGGGCGCCCCGACCTGCTGGGCAAGGTGACCGGCGGCCGGGTCTACATCCAGGACCTGGAGTTGCCGGGGATGCTCCATGGACGGGCGGTGCGGCCGCCGGGCCCCAACGCAACCCTGGGCGCCATCGACGACGCGGCGCTCCGGGCCCTCCCCGGGGTAGTCGCCGTGGCCCGCGACGGACGATTCCTGGGGGTCGTGGCGGAGCGCGAGGAGCAGGCGCTCGCGGCGCTGGAGCGGGCCCGCCGATCGACCGGCTGGGACGCCGGGCCGGACATCCCGTCCATCGCGGATCCCCGCTACCTGGTGGCGGCGGTGAGCGCGGAGACGGTCGCCCGCGAGCGGTCGGACCCGGCCGCGCTGGCCGGGGCGGTCACCCGGCTGGACGCGGAGTTCACACGCCCGTTCATCGCCCATGCCGCCATCGCCCCGTCGTGCGCTGTCGCCGTGCTGGAGGGGGGCCGCTATACCGTCTGGGCCCACTCGCAGGGAATCTTCCGCCTCCGCAACGAGCTGGCCAAGGTGCTGGGCGTTCCGACGGACGCCGTCCGCGTGATCCACGCCCAGGGACCCGGGGTGTACGGCCACAACGGGTCGGACGACGTGGCGCTGGATGCCGCGTTGCTGGCCCGCGCGGTGCCGGGCCGGCCGGTCCGGGTCCAGTGGATGCGCGACGACGAGTTCGCGTGGGAGCCCTTTGGGACCGCCATGGTGGTCAGGCTCTCCGCCGCGCTGGACGGCTCGGGCCGGGTCGTGGACTGGCAGCACGACGGCTGGGGCCACGGGAGCGGCACTCGTCCGTCGATGGCGGCCCGTCCCGGGGTCGCCAGCCTCCTCGCGGCCCGCCACCTGGCCGAGCCGCTGGCGGGGGCGCCGCCACAGGTCTCCGGGGACCTGCGCAACGCGACACCCCCATACGACGTCCCGAACCAGCGGATCGCCGGGCACTTCGTCCGGTCGGCACCGCTCCGGACCTCGTCGCTGCGCGGCCTGGGCGCGCACCTGAACGTCTTCGCCGTCGAATCGCTGATGGACGAGCTGGCGGGCGTGGCGGGCGTGGATCCGGTCGAGTTCCGCCTCCGCCACCTGGAGGACGAGCGGGCCCGGGCCGTGATCCGGGCCGCCGCCGACCTGGCGGGCTGGGTCCCCGGCGAGCGGGGCGACGGGGAACGCGGGCGCGGCATGGGCTATGCCCGCTACAAGGACAGCTCGGCCTATGCCGCGGTGGTCGTGGAGGTGGAGGCCGGGACCGAGATCCGGGTCTCGCGCGCGTGGGCCGCGATCGATGCCGGCATGATCGTCAGCCCGGACGGGCTCCGCAACCAGAGCGAAGGCGGGATCGTGCAGGCCATCAGCTTCACGCTCCACGAGGCCGTCCGCACCGAGGGTCCGCGGGTGGCCACGCGCGGCTGGGAGACCTACCGCGTGCTCCGCTTCAGCGAGGCGCCCACGATCGAGGTGGTCCTGCTGGACCAGCCCACCCAGCCGCCGCTGGGCGCCGGCGAGGCCTTCACGGGCCCGGTGGCGGCGGCGATCGGCAACGCGATCTGGAGCGCGCTGGGCGTTAGGGTCAGAGACCTGCCACTCACCCGCGAGCGCGTGGTCGCCGCGATCGGCTGAGCCTGGCGGCCGCCACGCGCACCGGGGCCGGCATGGGGATCGGGGTCGGAATCGGCGCGGGCGTCGGCGCGGGCGTCGGCGCGGCCGTGGTCGCGGGATCGGCCGGGGGGGCCACCGGCGGGAACGGCACCGGGCCGGGGAGGCCCAGCAGCTGGCCCAGCGTGACCAGCTCGAACCCCTTCGCGCGGAGATCGTGGACCACCTGCTGGATGGCGATGTCCGAACGCTCCTGGTTGGCGTGGAAGAGGACGATGCTGCCGTTCCGGGCGCGCATCGCGTTGGCGATCACCTCCTCGACCGGCCCGCGCCCCGTATCCCCTGACGTCGCATCCCAGAGCACCACGGCGGCCTGCCCGGTGGCGCCGGCGGCGCGCAGCACGTTCCCGTTCCACGAGCCACCCATCGGGCGCAGCAACGGCACGCCCGGCCGGCCCGTGATCCGTTCGACGGCCGCCGCCTGCGTGTTGATCTCCCACTCGATCTGCGCTTGCGTCAGCCTGGTGAGGTCGGAGTGGCTCCAGGTGTGGTTGGCGATGGGGAACCCGGCGTCGGCGATCTCGCGCCAGATCGCGGCATTGCCGGCGAGGGTCACGCCGATCGGGAACCAGGTGACGTTGACCCGCTCGCGCATGAAGAAGTCGAAGTCGGCCCGGATCGAGGCGGGCCGAAAGGTATCGTCGATCGTGATCGCCACGCGCGGGCGGTCACGCGGCCCGCTGGACACCAGGGGCGCGGCGTCGCGCGCGGCCAGTCGCGGCGCGACGGCGAGGTCCGGCGTCGGAAGTGGGACGGGCGTGGGCGCCGAGGTGGGCGTCGGGTGGGCGGTGATCCAGGTCTCCAGCGCCACGTCCGGATCGATCCAGACGGCCGTGCTGGCGAGCAGCACGACGGGCATGGGCGGCGGCGCCGGGTCGGGCACGGGCGTCGGCAGCGGGTCGGGCATGGGCGTCGTGTCGGGCAGGGGGCCGAGGGCCGCGGCGTTGGCCATGGGCGTCAGGGGGTCGATCTCGGAGCGCACGTCGACCACCCCGAGGACGCCGCTGCGTGGGCCATGAGGCACGAGGCCCCGCAAGCCGCCCAGCGCCGCGCCGCTCGCCACGACGAGCGCGAGGAGCATCACGATGCCGCCACGGACGAGTCCGGCCATTGGGTTCTGGGTCCCTTCGACGATCACGGCGCCACCCGCAGCGGTCCCGCCGCCGCGGCCGAGCATGCACGAATGGTGACGATTCGCGAGGGCGCGTGCACACCGTTCGCGCGGGCGGGGTGCCGTCCCGCACCATCCCCGCAGCAGGCGACGCGGCGGGCCGCGTACCATCGCCGCGCCAGCCCGCCTCGACGTCCCGAGGAGCGGACCTCAGGGCCGGCGCGACCACCACCAGGAGGACGCCATGGCCCGCCGAACCGCGCAGAGCGCGCATCCCAGCGCCGATCCCAACCAGGCCCCGACTGACCCGGCCGCCCCGACGCCCGACCAGGTTCCCCCCGTCACCACCCCCGTCGCGCGGGAGGTCCTCGCCACGCCGGTCGAGGGCCTGGAGCGCCACCACGGGGAGCGCAAGAAGGTGGTGATCATCGGGGCCGGGCTGGCCGGGCTGGTGGCCGGCTTCGAGCTGAAACGCCAGGGCCACGACGTCACCATCCTCGAGGCCCAGAACCGGGTGGGCGGCCGCATCTACACGCTGCGCGAGCCGTTCGCCCCGGGCCTCCATGCGGAGGCGGGGGGGATGCGGATCCCGCGCGCACACGACCTGACGCTCCGCTACTGCGACCTGTTCGGGCTGCCGCTGCGGCCGTTCGTCATGGACAACCCCAAGGCCCTCGTGTACATGGGCGGCCAGCGGATGACGAAGGAGGCGGCGGACCGCGACCCGTCGCGCCTGCCGTTTACGGTCGCCGAGCACGAGCGCGGGCGCACCGCCGACCAGCTCTGGGAGACGGCCATCGGCGACCTGCGGACCCTCGTCGCCGCGGAGGGCGCGGCCGCCTGGGACCACATCGTGCGCGAGTACGACCAGTACTCGCTGTACGAATTCCTGCGGGCCAAGGGCTGGTCGCGCGGGGCGATCGAGTACTTCACGGTGCTCAACTTCCTCGAATCCGACATGCACAACTCGCTGGTCGAGATCCTGCGCGAGGACCTGGGCGGCGCCTGGGTGGACATGTCCGAAATCGTCGGCGGCATGGACGGCCTGCCCAACGCCTTCTTCGGCCGCCTGCGCGACGAGATGCGCTTCGGTGCCAATGTCTTCGCCATCGACCAGGACCCGGATGGCGTGACGGTCCACTACAAGACCGAATCCGCCCGGTTCAGCGTCCGCGCGGACCACGCCATCGTCACCATCCCGTTCTCCGTCCTGCGCAGCGTGGAGATCCTCACGCCGTTCTCCGCCGCCAAGCAGCGGGCGATCCGCCAGCTGAACTACCACGCCTCGACCAAGGTCCTGTTCCAGGTCAAGCGCCGGTTCTGGGAGGATGAGGACGGGATCTACGGCGGCGGGACGGTGACCGAGCTCCCGATCCGTCGGATGAACTACCCGACCCCCGATCCCACCACCAGCCGGGGCGTGCTCCTGGCCAGCTACACGTGGGGCCAGGACGCGCTCCAATGGGGGGCGATGGACGAGGAGACGCGCCTCGAGGAGGCGCTCGACGACGTCGAGCGCATTCACCCAGCGGTGCGCGATGCGTACGAGGTGGGTGCCTCGCACGCCTGGTACAGCGACCGCTGGGCGCGCGGGGCGTTTGCCATGTTCGCGCCCGAGCAGCAGACCGACCTCCAGGCCGACATCGTTCGCCCGGAAGGCCGCATCTACTTTGCCGGGGAGCACTGCTCGCTCTACCACGCCTGGATCCAGGGAGCGCTGGAGTCCGGGATCCGCGCGGCCCAGGCGATCCACGAGGCGCCGGCGGGCTGAGCGGGGGGGCCGGGGCAGCCCGGTCCGGAGTCGTGGTCCTGAGTCGTGGTCCGGAGTCGCGGTCCGGGGCCGTGGTCCCGCGCTGCGCCGGGCGCGCCGCCACCGCGCTCTGGCCTGCGCAACCGCGCCGCGGTCCGCGCCGCGGTCCGGGCGCACCGCCAACGCGCTCTGGCCTGCGCAAGCGCGCCGCGGTTCGTGCTGCACCCGCGCGCCCGCATCCGGGGCTCGACTTCCATCGCTATTCACGCCTGGTGAGGACAACGCGGATCGGGCGCGAGGTCGTCCTGCGCCATCCCGGCGGAAAGGTAGCTACGGCGGATGGCCGGCCGTCGGCCGACGGGTCGGAACGGCCACGGCAGCACCGCCCACGCTCGGGAGGGGTCCCGCGGCCGCGGCCGCCCGCACCCTGACTCGCCGGACCGGGGGCAGGGTACGCGTAGTCCTCGTGCCACGTGAATAGCGCCAGAAGCCCAGGGCCGCGATTGGACCATTCGGCGACCGGAGCCAGGCGTGCAGCCTGCGTCCGTCCGCGGGCAGCTCCAGTCGGAGCGTCGCGCGATGGGCGGCGACCCGGGTCCGGTTCATGGTCCGGTCGTCGACGAGCACCGCCGACGCGAGGACCAGCGGATCCCAGCCCTGCTCCCGTGCGATCCGGGCGAGGAGGCGGCGCTTCCGACCGAACGTTGCCAGCAGCTCGCCAACGTCCACGATTTCGGTCTTGAGTTCGATCAGCAGGACCGTTCGCGTGGCGGCATGCCAGGCGAGGAGGTCGATCACGCCCCGCTCGCCGTAGATCGAGAACGACACCTCGGCCCGAAGCTCCCAGCCCGACAGCGGCAGGACTCGGCTGACGGACTCCGCCATGGCGCCGTGCCGCTCGGACATGAGGCGGGCGCCCTCACCGCCCCGCCAGCGCCCGACCAGGTCGAGCTGGATCTCGACGACGGTGGCGACCCGTCGAAGCGTCGCGAGCGTGCAGCCGTCGAGCTGACCCCGCTCGAGGCGCGAGACTGTCTGATCTGACACCCCGGCCCGGGCCGCGACGTCGGACTGGCGCCAGCGAAGACGCAGACGGGCGGCGCGGAGGAGCGCGCCGAGCCGGATGTCGTCCATGGCGGACCATCGTCCACGGGACCGCTTATCGCCGGCTCAACCGCCCGGCGACCACGACCGTGTCGGCCTCGCCCGCCGATGAGGGAGCGCGACGGGCGTTGCACTCCCCGGGTCCGAGGCGCCGCGTTCCGCGGATCCGCCCACGCGCCGGCACGCGCGGCCTGGCGTCCATCGCGACGCGCCGCGACCCCGTCCGCGGATTCGCCGCACCGGGCCCGGCCGTACCATCGACGCGTGAGACTCGCCGCCATGGCCGATCCACGAGCCCGTCGCCTGGCTCGTTCCCTGGCCCCTGTGGGCACCGCGATCGCGGCCGTAGGCGCCGCCACCGGCTTGGTCGCGCTCCTGGAGCACGGCCTGGGCGTCCCGAACGCGGCTGCCGTGTACCTGGTCGCCGTTTCGGCGGTCGCGATCGCCGTAGGGACCGGCGGGGCCGTGCTGGCCGCGCTCCTCGCGGTCCTGGTCTATGACTTCCTGTTCACCAACCCCCTGCACACACTGTCCGTGGCGGACCCGGGAGAGCTGCTCCACCTGCTCCTCCTCCTGTTCGTGGCGGTGACTGTTGGCCAGCTTGCGTCGCTCCAGCGATCGCGTGCGGAGGTCGCGGAGGCGCGTGAGCGCGAGGCCCGCGCACTGGTCGACGTGAGCCGGCTCCTGGCCAATCGGGACGACGCAGAGGAGGTCCTGCCGGCGATCGCCGCCGTGCTGGCCCGTGAGCCCGGAACCTCGCGGGCCTGGATTAGCCTGGGGGCCGACGACGCCACGGAGCGAACGGTCGCGGACACGGGGGCCGGCGAGGCACCCCGGCGGAGTGGCGCCTACGCGGTGCTCCATCGCCAGGCCGGCCGGCTGCCGCCCACCTGGACCCAGATCCGCGGCGCCGGGGGGCCTGCCGACCAGCGCGATGGGCGCTACCGCGTTCGGATCGAATCCGCCGGGCGCGTGCTGGGCTCGATCTGGGGCCTCCGACCGGCCGGCAGCGGGATGCCGTCCGTGGCGACGACGTCGCTCCTGGCGGTGACGGCCGAGCAGATCGCCCAGGCGCTTGAGCATGACCGTCTGGCCGCGGAGTCGCGCGCCGCCGAGATCGCCCGCCAGAGCGACGCGCTCAAGTCCGCGTTGCTGGACTCGGTCTCGCATGATCTGCGCACCCCGCTCGCATCCATCCGGATGTATGCGGGCACGCTCATGGACGAGGAAGTCCAGCTCACGCCGGACGAGGCTCGAGCGAGCGCGGCGGCAATCGACCGCGAGGCGCAGCGGCTCAACCGCATCGTGACCAACCTGCTGGACCTGAGCCGTATCGAAGGCGGTGCACTGCGGGCTCGGCACGAATCTCTGGAGTTGGACGAGGCGGTGCAGCGCGCGATCCGCCAGGTTCGCGGGCGCCTCGGAGGGCGTGAGGTCCGCGCCGAGGTCCCGCCGGAGCTCGCGGTCGACGGCGACCCCGTCCTGCTGGACGAGGCGCTCGTCAATCTGCTGGAGAACGCGGCCGCGCACACCCCGGACGGGACGCTGGTCGTGGTCTCCGCCGCACTCGGCGCCGGCGACCGGGTTCGGCTGACCGTGGAGGATGCGGGGCCGGGCGTCCCCCGCGAGGCGCTGCCCTACCTGTTCGAGAAGTTCTTCCAGGTCAGGGCGCCGGGTGTCCCGGCCGATCGCGGCGCCGACCGGCGACGGGGCGCGAGCGGCCGGCGTCGCCAAGGGACGGGCATCGGCCTTGCGGTCGTTCGGGGCATGGCGGAAGCCCTGGGCGGCACTGCCCGAGCGCGGATCAGCCAGCTGGGCGGTCTGGCCGTGGACCTGGAGCTGCGTGCTGCGGCGGCCACCGGGAGAGAGACGGAATGACGTTCGGACGAGATTCGGGTCCCACGATTCTCGTGGTCGAGGATGACGACGAGGCACGCAGGGCGCTCCAGCGCGACCTGTTGGCGCGCGGCTACCGGGTCGAGGAGGCGGCGGATGGCGCCACGGCCCTGGCCCGCTGGGATGCCCGACGCCCCGACGCCATCCTCCTCGACCTGGGTCTGCCGGACATGGACGGGGCCGCCGTCATCCGCCACGTCCGGCGCGAGTCACTCACGCCGATCCTGGTCATCTCCGCGCGGGAGGCCGAGGCCGTCAAGGTGGAGGCGCTGGAGCTGGGCGCGGACGACTACGTGACGAAGCCCTTCGGGACCGCGGAGCTCCAGGCCCGACTCCGGGCGCTCCTTCGCCGCGCCGCTGGCCCGGCCTCGGACGCCGCGGGACGAGTTCGGGCCGGCCCGCTGGTGCTCGACGCCACGAGACACGAAGTCACGGTCGCCGGCAACCCGGTCGACCTCACCCCGCGCGAGTTCGAGGTGCTCCGCGTGCTCCTGGCCCACGCGGGCCGCCTCGTCACCCGCGGCCGCCTGCTCCGCACCGTCTGGGGGGCGGCCTACCAGGGCGAGGATCACTACGTCCATGTCTTCGTGAGCCAGGTCCGCCGCAAGCTCGCCGCGCATGACCCGGAAGGGCTCCTGGGCGACCTCATCGTCACCGAGCCGGGGGTGGGCTACCGGGTCCGGGCAGCCGAGCCGTCGGCGGAGACCTGACCGGGCCGGGCTCCGGCGGGAGAAATCCTGAGGCATCCCTGAGACGCGCGGCCCATGCAAACCGGCCCGCCATCTTGGACCCCGGGCGTAGGTTCGGAACATGGAGCATGACCGCCTCAGAGATGCTTGGCTGCTGGCCGAGACCACCGAGCGTACCTTGCTCGATATCGTTGCCGCGATCCAGCTGGTTGCCGGCGGAGCGGCGCGGCGGGTCGTCCTGGCCAGCCTCCCCGAGCCGGAGCTGGTCGCCGCCGAGGCGCTGGCCTACGCCCAGGCCGCCGGCGTCGAGTTCCAGCTCGCCCGCCGCCCCGGGGTCCCCACGCCGTGTGTCATCATCGGCCCCCGGTCCCGACGAGCCGACACCGGATACAACGAGGTTTCCTGACCCCCCACCGTGACCGACGATCGACCCACCCTCCACGACCGCAAGCCCGGCGACCGGCGTGTCCGCGTGGAGCGGCCGCACTCCCCGTACTTCCGCTACACCGGCCCCGGGATGCTCACGGCCAAGGCCGCCGCGTCCCTCGCCCCGGCCGCCTCGCGCGGCCCGCTGGAGCGCTTCCGGCGAAGCCTCTTCGGCCGCCGGCTCTCCAACGAGGAGGAGGCGTTCGAGCGCCTGCCCAAGAAACTCGCCCTGCCCATCTTCAGCTCGGACGCGATCTCGTCGTCGGCCTACGCGACGGAGGAGATCTTCCGCGTCTTGGTCGTGGCGGGTGCCGGCGCGCTCCTGATCAGCGTCCAGATGGCGCTGGCGATCACCGTGCTCCTGGCGGTGGTCTCGCTCTCCTACCGCCAGGTCTGCCGCGCCTACCCATCGGGCGGCGGCGCCTACATCGTGGCCCGCGAGAACCTCTCGCCGCTGATGGGCCTGGTGGCCGCCGCGGCGCTGCTCATCGACTACGTGATGACCGTGGCGGTCTCGACGGCCTCCGCCGTCTCACAGGCGTACTCGGTGATTCCCGCCCTGTACGACATCCGGATCGAGATCGCCCTGGCCGCCATCGCGCTGGTGACGATCGCGAACCTGCGCGGGCTCCGGGAGGCGGGGCTGTTCTTCGCAAGCCCCACCTACCTGTTCATCGGGCTGGCCTTCCTGGTCATCGCCCTGGGGCTCGCCAAGCTCGCGCTGGGCCAGGGCCCGGCGTACGTCGCCCCGGAGGCCCAGCTGGTTCCGCTGGGGACCGAGCCGCTGGGGATCATCCTGATCCTGCGAGCGTTCGCCGCCGGATCCGTCGCCCTCACCGGCGTGGAGGCGATCGCCAACGGCGTGCCGGCATTCAGGCCCCCGGAAGCGAAGAACGCCGGCAACACCATGCTGACCATGGCCATCCTGCTCGGCGTCCTGTTCATCGGCATCACGCTGGTGGCGGACGGGTTTGGCATCCGCCCCACCGAGGATGGCGGGCGGACCGTCATCGCGATGGTCGCCGCGTCCGTCTTCGGCGACGGCAGCGCGCTCTTCTATGCCTTCCAGGCCGCGACCGCGCTGATCCTCTTCCTGGCGGTGAACACCAGCTTCAACGCCTTCCCGCGGCTGGCCGCCATCCTCGCCAAGGACGAGTACATGCCGCGCCAGTTCGCATTCCGCGGCGACCGGCTGGCCTTCTCGTGGGGAATCGTGGCGCTGGCGACGGTCTCCGGCCTGATCCTGCTGGCCTTCGGAGGCGACACGCACGCCCTCATCCCGCTCTACTCGGTGGGCGTCTTCGTCTGCTTCACGCTCTCGCAGGTCGGCATGGTCAAGCACTGGTTCACGGTCCGGGAATCCGGCTGGCGCTGGCGGGCGGTGATCAACGGCCTCGGTGCGCTGCTCACCTTCGTGGTCCTGTGCGTCGTCGCCTCGATGAAGTTCACGTCGGGGGCCTGGCTCGTGCTGCTCCTCATCCCGCTCCTGATCGCGGGCTTCCTGACGATCAACCGCCAGTACGCCGCCACCCACGACCAGATCGCCATGCGTCCCGACCAGGTCGCCCCGGCCCCGCACCGCGAGGAGCGGGTCGTGATCCCGGTCAGCGGGATCAACCGGGCCGTCGTCCAGGCGGTCAACGTGGGGCGCGTGATCTCGAAGGACGTGCGGGCCGTCCTGGTCTCGGACGACCACGCGCACGCCGAGGAGACGCGGGCGGCCTGGGAGCGCCAGATCCCGCACGTCCCGCTCGTCGTCGTGGAGAGCCCGTATCGGGCGCTCACCGGGCCACTGCTCGCCTACCTCGAGGTTCTCGACCGGTCGTGGCCGGCGGACCGCGAGCCGCCGATCACGTTCGTCGTGGTGCCCGAGTACGTCCCCTCGCACTGGTGGGAGCGACTGCTCTACAACCAGTCCACGGCGGAGCTGCGGCGCGCCCTCCTCGGCCGGCCCGACACGATCGTGACCAACGTCCCGTACCGGCGCGAGCAGCCGGAATCGTTCCGACGGCTGCAGGAGCACGAGATCGCCAGGGACGATCCGGCCACAGGCGGAGCACCTGGGCCGAAGGACCGACGCGGGCCCCAGCCACCCGCCGCGGTCTGACCCGCCCGCGCGGGCGCGGGCGTGAGCCGGCGATCGTCAGCCTGGTCGCCGCGCCTCCAAGTACGCCTCGTAGTCGCGGATGTAGTCGGCGGCGTCGTACGGGTGCGAGGCCAGGCAGATCAGCGTCGCGTCCGCCGTCGCGCCGAACTGCGTGCCCCAAGTCATGGGCGGCAGGTAAAGCGCGACGCCGGGATCATCCAGCACCACCTCGTCGCGGCGTTCGCCGTCGTCCACCAGGACCCTGATGGAACCGCCCACGCACGCCAGCAGCTGGTGGCAGGCCCGGTGGGCGTGCTCGCCCCTGACCTCCGCCGACGGGACCCCGAACACGCAGAACAGCCGCTGAGGGACGAACGGCAGGTCGGTGGTGAACTCCAGCGCGGTCAGGCTCCCGCGGAGGTCCACGGCGCGCGCCAGGCGGATGATGCGCGCGCCGCCGGCGAGCAGTCGGTCCGGCGCCCCGGACGCGCTCGCGGCCAGCGGTGGCAGCGCGCGGGCGCCCGCCGCCTCGCGGTAGCCGCGGATCCGGGCCGGGTTGCCGTCCACCACGGCGTTGGGCGGGACGTTGCGGGTGACCACGGCGCCCGCGCCCACCATCGCGTTCCGCCCGATGGTGATCCCCGGCAGGATGGTCGCGTTGGCGCCGATGGACGCGCCGTCCAGCACCGTGGTCACCGGGATGGCCGCCTGCCACTGCCGGCTGCGGGGGTACTTGTCGTTGGTGAAGGTGGCGTTGGGCCCCACGAACACGTCGTTCCCCAGGCGGACCCCGTCCCACAGCTGGACGCCGGACTTGATCGTGACCCGATCGCCCACGACGACGTCGTTCTCGATGAACACGTGATCGCAGATGTTGCAGTCCTCGCCGATGACGGCTCCTGGCAGCACGTGGGCAAAGGCCCAGACCCGCGTCCGGCTGCCCACCCGCTCGCTCTCGCAGATGCCCGCGGGATGGACGAAGACGTCAGTGGGCCGGGTCATCTCCCCTCCTCCCGCTCGTACTGCTCGTGGCCCGAGACGAGGGCCCCGGGCCGGCCCTTGCCGTTCTCGTAGGTGCGCCAGACGTACGATCCCACGACGCCGAGCCCCAGCAGCAGGACGGAGCTGGAGCCCGCGATCGCGATCATCAGCGGCGTGTAGCCGGGCTCGCGGATGTTCCCCGTCAGCCAGCCCAGGAACACGATGATCCCGACCAGGATGGAGACGAACGTCCCCAGTAACCCCAGGACCTGGAGCAGGACGATGGGCAGGTCGGTGAACGCGTAGATGCTGTCGAAGAGGTAGCGCAGCTTGCGCCGGAAGGTCCAGCCGCTCTTGCCCGAGTGGCGCGGCTGGCGGACGTACGGGAACTGGCGACGCCGGTAGCCCATCCAGTAGAGGAGGCCGATCAGGCTGGTGTGGGTCTCCGGGAAGGCGACGATCCGCTGCGCGATCTCGCGGGTGCAGCCAAAGACGTCGATCCCGCCGGTGGGGATGTCGCGGTTGATGAACCGCTGGTACAGGCGCCAGTAGAGGCGCGACGCCAGGGACGAGAGGGGCGGGTCGTTGCGGCCCACCCGCTCGCCCACGGCGATGTCGCAGGTACCGGCGGCGATGGCGTCGAAGAATGCGGTGACCACCTCGACGGGCTCCTGGAGGTCCGCCGCCATGACCGCGATGTAGTCGCCGCGCGCGGCCGCCAGGCCTGTCCGGATCGCCGGGAAGGAGCCGTAGTTGCGCGAGTGAGTGAGGACCTGCGCCGTCAGGCGGCTCCCGGCCAGCGCGGTCCGCAGCACGTCCAGGGAATCGTCCGGCGAGCCGTCGATGACGAAGACGCCCTCCAGGCGTCCCGTCCGCTCTGCGTCAAGGGCGACCAGCCGATCCACGAGCGTGGGCAGCGAATCCCGGTTGCCGTAGACCGGGACCACCACGGACCACGTGATCGGCCCGGCCTCGGCTGCCGGGAGGCCCACGTCACCGCCGGCACCAGGGACCGTCACTGCTCTGCGCCTCCGTCGATTCGTGGGTACACGGCGGGCCGGCACCCACCGTTGGGGCGAATGCCCCACTGCTGGTCGGTGCGCCGATCATCGAACGATATACTCGCCGCCCGCCGACCGTCGACCCTGGATGCGCGACCACCAGAGGGAGGATTGACCATCGTGCCGCGGGCTTCAGCCACGCTGTCCGCCACCGATGGGGCCGGTGAGGCCTCAGGGCCCATGGAGGAGCCAGCGCCTCCCGTGGGCCGCCTGCCGGCCCTTACCGGCTTGCGGATCTTCGCGGCGCTCGCCGTCTATTGCCATCACCTGGGTCCGCCGGCGGGAGCCCCAACCCTGGTGGCCAGTGCCATGTGGGCCGGGTGGTGCGGCGTGACGATCTTCTTCGTCCTGTCCGGCTTCGTCCTGACCATCAACTACTTCGATTCCCTTCGCCGCCCGACGCCAGCCGCCGTCGGCTCGTTCCTGGTCGCCCGCTTCGCGCGCGTCTACCCGCTCTACATCCTGACCCTCGCGTACTTCGTGGCCCGGATGGCCGAAGCGGGTACGTCGCTCGACGGGCTCGGCGGACAAATCCTGATGTTTGGCGCCTGGTACCCGGCTGGCTACGTGGGCTTCAACAACGTGTCCTGGTCGGTGAGCGTCGAGGCGTTTCTGTACCTGGCGTTTCCGCTGCTGGCGGTCATCGTCGGCCGGGTCGACCGGGGCTCGCGCCACCTCTGGCTCCTGGCCGCAGCCATCGTGCTGATCGTGTCGGCCAATGCGTTCCAATACGTCCGCGCCGGCCTTGAGGCCTACCCTGCGACCAACCCGAATTCGGCCCTCCGCTGGCTGTATTTCCTGCCGCTCGCACGACTCGGGGACTTCGGGCTGGGCATCGTTGCGGCGCGGCTCTATCTCCACCTTCGGGGCGTCCCACGGTGGGAGCGCGTCGGCGGACCGATGGTCCTGGCGGGGCTGGCGGCGATGCTCGTGGTCGCGACCCGCCAGGAATGGGGTAGGTCGGCGTTCACGCTCGACATTGCCTACGCCGCCCCCACCTTTGTCGTCCTGCTCGGGCTGGCCCTTGCGCCCAGGCACTCCATTGCGCGATTCCCGTCGCTGCCGTGGGTCGTACTGCTGGGCGAAGCCTCGTACGCCTTCTACCTGGTCCACTACGAGGGGATCCGACTCCTCGATTCCCAAGGCTGGACGCACGCCATTACCTGGGCCACGTTGGCCATCCAGATCTTCAACCTGCTGATCATCCTGGCCTTGTCCCTCGCCCTCCACCTCTTTGTCGAGAGACCGGCCCGAAGCTGGATCCGCGCGCGCTTCACCCGTGGCGTCGCCGTCGCCCCGACCAGATCCCAGGCGCATCACCCGGCCGCCTAGCAAGTTCAGGCGACGCCAGGCCGGATCCTCCTCTATGCGGAGGAACTGGCGAGGGCGTGGCTGATCCGTTCGACTTCGTCGTCGGTCAGGTCGGGGAAGCAGGGCACCGTCAGGACCTCCGCCACGGCGCGCTCCGTCTCGGGCAAGGCCGACCGGCGGGCGGGCGAAGGCAGGCCCGGTTGGCGGTGGTCGGGGACCGGATAGTGGACATCGGTTCCCACGCCTGCTGCATGGAGCCGGGCGCGCAGGTCGTCACGACGAGTCGACCGGACCACGGCCAGATGCGCGACGGTCGGGACGCCCGCGCCGGTAACCATCGTGACATCCGGAGCCCCGGTTGACAGGAGCGCAGCCGCATAGTGGTCCACGATTGCGCGGCGACGCTCGTTCCAGGCGTCAACGCGGCGCAGCCCGATTCGGAGGATGGCTGCCTGGACCTCGTCGAGCCGGCTGTTCCGACCAAGCGGGTCCTGCACGGTGTAGCGAGTGCTCCAGCCGTACTGTCGGAGCGACCTGACGCGGGCGGCAATCCCCGGGTCATCCGTCGCGACCGCGCCACCATCGCCGGCGGTGCCCAGGTTCTTGGTCGGGTAGAAGCTGAGGGTGGCCACATCACCGAAGGCCCCCGCCCGCCGGCCGTCCCGCTCACCGCCGATCGCCTGCGCGCAGTCCTCCACGACGGCGATGCCGCGGCCCCGGCACAGCGCGGTGATGGTGGCTGCATCGGCTACGTTGCCATACAGGTGGGTGACCACGACGGCCCGCGTCTCTGGCCCTAGCACGGCCTCCACGGTCGCGGGCGTGACCACCTGGGAGGAACGATCGACGTCGGCGTAGACGACGCGACAGCCCAGCTGCAGCGCGGCGTTGGTGGCATAGCCACCTGCGTTGGCCGCCGTGACCACCTCGGCGCCGGAGCCGCAGCCGACTGCCTGGAGCGCCAGGACGAGGGCATCGGTCCCGCTGGCCACCCCGCAGGCGTAGCCCAGGCCCAGGAAGGCCGCCAGCTCGGCCTCGAAGGCGTCGTGCTCGGGGCCACGGATGTACCAGCCGCTGGCAAGGACCCGGGCGGCGGCCTCGGCTACCTCGGGATCCGTAGCGAGCCACGAGCGCCGGAGGTCGGCAAGGGGGATGGGCCGGGATACCGGTCGGGAGCCACTCATACCGAGGCCGCCTCGAGCGGTGCGGGGCCTGTCGTGTACACGGCCAGAGGGAGCGGGTGTCGGCGAGGCCGTAGGGGGCCCAGGGCCGCGACGGGCGGCGACGAGGCCTGGACGCTGGCCATCAGTCGTGGGCCAATCGCGAGCCAAGGGACCACCGAGAACCTCTGCGCTGCACCAGGAGGCCGGCCGCGAGCAGCGGCGTCCCGACGACCACCGGCACCAGCCCGTATTTGACCACGTCCGCCAGCGGTGCCACGCGGAGCGCCCAGAAGCTGAACCACGCGGTGGCGTCCGCCGCGATGACGACGAAAGGAAGCTGCCAGACCCACCCGGCGGCCACGATGAGCAGCGTGGGGACCAGCCCGACCGCCTGCGGCTCGACCAGGCGGAGGACGCAGGCGGCAAGGAGCAGGCCCGCCGGCATGAGAATCCGGTCGGTGTCGCCGCCGCTCAGGAGCGAGACGGCGATGAAGACGATGGCCGTGACGGCGAACACGCGACTGGCATCGTCACGCCGGATCCTCCGCCACCAGGCAGCGGCGGCGATCCCGAGCGGTCCCAGGCCGAGCAGGATCATCACCACGAACCGGAAGAACATGTCCGGATCGCCGAAGTTCAGGCCGATCCACCGGCTGACGACACCGATCACGGACTCGTGCTCGACGCTCGCCGTTGGCTGGGAGAAGGCGATCCACAGCCCCACGGCGCTGGCCACCGCGATCGGCACAACGGTCCGCCACGGCCGCCGATCGATAGCGCAGACCAGGAGCGCCGAAAGGGTCAGGATGACCGGCACGTTCTCGCGAGTGATCGCCCCCGCGAATGCTGCAGACGCCACGACCCAGATCCAGCGGGTATCCCCTCTCGTCGCGATGAGCGCCAGGCAGCCGATGAACAGCTCCAGGAGGGCCAGGAAGTCGGTCAGGACGGGGTAGGTGAGGTAGAGGTGGAGCGTGTTGCGATTGCCCAGGAACACCAGGGCCGCCAGCGCGATGACGAGGCTTCGCAGGGAGCCACGACCAGACTGTGCACGGACGCCGGCGACACACAGCACGACGAACGTCACGAGGGTTGCCGCCAGCACCACCGCGTTGACGACGGCGAACCCATCGGCTCCCAGGAGCCCGAGGCCCCGGACGAGGTCGGGCAGGAGGATCCGGCGACTGAAGGGCTCGACGGCCAGCTGGCCGGCCGCCATCAGGCAGTACTGGCCCCCGTCCCCACCGCAACCGGCCCGGAGGTCGATCCGAACGGCGGTCAGCAGCTGGAAGGCGGCGCTGCCGACGGCCACAAGGAGCACGAGCGCGGCGGGCCACGTGACCATGGCGGATCGCCCGCCGCCCCACGGCAGCCGCGCGCCCCAGCCTGCGACTCTGTCCCGCATCCCGACGCCGGGCCGACCGGGACCCGGCCGCCCGGGACCACCTGGCGCGTGCTTCCGGAAGGCGAGGACCGTTACCGCCATCAGGGCGACCACGATCCCCAGCGGCGCCCAGGCCGGCCCCAGGTACGGGATCGTCGAATCCGGAACTTGGCGCGTGAACCAGCCCAGGTATGCCCAGGCCATCGCCCAGCCGTTGACGACCACGCCCACGCCGATGGCCATCCACGCGCCGCGACCCAGCCGACCGCGGAGCCCGCGGGCCGCCAGGAGGATCAGGAACGGATACGCCTCCTGGGCCGTCCGGAAGCCGAACTGGTCGCCGCCGGCATCCGCGTAGATCAGGGTCGGCACCATGATCAGCCCGACTGACACCCATGCGCCGAGGTTGAACCAGTCCGGCCGCCAGGACCGGACGGCCCAGAGCAGGATCGGCGACGTCAGGAGGATGGAGGGCCCGCCGTCGATCCGGGGCCGGAACCAGGGGAAGCCGCTGATCCTGTCGGCGCCGGACAGGAAGAGCGCGGCGACGTCGTTCGGCAGGTAGGCGACGTTGAACAGGCCGAATCGGAAGCGCGGGTCACTCAGGCTGTTCAGGAGGCCGTAGCCGATCTCGAACGGCGAGCCGAACCGCGCGAGGTTGTAGCCCATGTCGGCGAGCCCCGGGATGGCCAGGCCTGCCAGCATCGGGAGCCCGAGGCGCGCCAGGCGACGGCGGTCCAACCCGTCAAGCCGCGCGGTACGGCCCCGTCCACGGAGCCCGCCGAACGACTCTCGCCCGCCGCTGCCCTCGCGGATGGCACGATCCACGAGGTAGGCGACGAAGAACGGCAGCGCGAGCAGGAGGGTCATCCGGGTCGTGATGGCCGCGGCGTACAGCAGGCCGACAAGGAACATGGGCCCGCGCCGCTGCGCGACCAGGATCGCCAGGAACATGAAGAACATCGCCACGACGTGTTCGAAGTGCCAGGCGGTCCCCAGTTGCGCGGAAAACCACGTGATGGTCCCGGCCCCAAAGGCCAGGCCCAGCACGATCCGCTCGCGGACGCCGACGCCCATCCGGCCGAGAATCGCCGCGAGCAGGGCGACATTGGCAGCCCCGAGCACGATCGACATGGTCGACTGCTCCAGGCCGGGCCCCGCGACGAGGACGAAGGGGACCAACAGCACGGCGGGGGCGGGCGGGTACGGGACGTAGAAGAGCCCGTTTCGCGGGATCAGCTCCACCATCCACGAGAAGGAGGCGGACAGGCCGGTGCGGCCATGGAGGAATGCATCGGCCAGGGGTACGAAGTAGTCAAGGCCGGCCTTGCGACCGTGGTTGACGAAGGCGTACAGCACGACGAAGGCGACGAACAGGCCGGCTGGAATCCAGGCGGACGCGATCGTGCGAGACGGTGATTCCAGCCGTTCGCGCGCGGCCGCCACGGGCGTGGCCATCGGCGCACGGTGGTCACCCTGCCGGCGGGCGGACCGGCGGTAGGAACCGCCGTGGGGCAACTTGTGCGCCGGCAGTTCCGGGGATCTCGGCCTTGTCGCGGGATTCGGCGGTGTCGCCGGTGCCGGGGGTTCCTGCGCTGCTTCGTCCGGTGGGGTGCCACCTGCGCCGGCCGGGCCGCCGGGTGCCGCCGCGGCGTCGAAGGAAGGCGCAGCCCCCTCCTCCGTCGCGCCCGACGGACGACCGGCGCCGGTCGCGAGCTCCTGGCCGGACCCCTCCGGGCGCGCCGTGCCAGCGCCGAGTGATCGGACGCGGCCTGCGACATCCAGCCCGCCGAGGCCCGCGGGCAGCGCGGGCAACAGGGCCAGCCCGCGTCCCCGGCGACCTGCCACCCAGGCCACCGCGACGCCAAGGAGTGTCACCGCGACGGCCCCCACGGAGAGCAGCGGGGTCGCGACTGAGGGCGCCGTGTTCGAGCCGAACGTGAAGCTGCCATCCCAGGTCGGCAGCAGGCCCTGGAAGATCAGCGGCCAGCCGCTCGGGAGTCGCCAGGCGGAGATGCCTGGCAGGAGGACGACGAACGCCACGGCCGCCACGGCCACGATCGCAGCAACCAGCCGCCGTGGATCCCGGGTCCTCCGGATCAGCCAGGCCGCGATGAGCGACCCTGCCAACCACAGGCCGATCGGGAAGACGAGGTCACTCCCCGACCGCGTGCACTCAAAGGCGGCTGGGTTGCGCTGGGAGACGCCTGCCATCGCGCACAGGCCACCTCGGAAGATCCAGAGGAGAGCGGGCGCCATGAGGGTCGCGGCGAATGCGATCCGGGCGAGCAGCACAGTACGCCGCGAGATCCCGTCCCAGACGTCGGCCAGGAAGTGTGCCAGCAGGAGGTACGCGAACGGCAGCGCCGTGTACCAGTGGTAGTTGTACGTGACGCGGTCGATCCGGGCCCACGGGAGCCAGAGGCTGAGCATCATGGTGACGACGACCGCCAGCGAGGCGCTCCTGCGGCGCCAGGCCTGCCACGCACCATAGGCGACGGCAGGGACAGACAGCCAGAGCAGGACCGGGTTGCCGGTCAGCAGGATCAGCGCCTGTGACCCGTCACTGAACGTGTCGTAGTAGCCCCAGATTGGCCGCAGGCCGAACGGCCAGGCCCACCATGGCGACGACATGCCATGGGGGGTCCGCAGGTTGTTGTGATAGGCGTACATCTGTGCCTGGAGGTCCAGGAACGTCTGCCCGGTGTGGCCCGCCGGCCAGCCCGGGAAGAGCTGCGGGCTGCCGCTCGCCCAGAAGGCCCACGGGACGTACGAGGCCACGTACACGACCACGGGCAGCAGTGCCAGGCAGGCAAGGGCCCAGGCGAAGGGGAGGCCGTATCGGTGGCGGGGATCCAGCCAGCCAGGCCCCGGCGCGGTCCCCGGAACGGTCCCGTCCACCTCTGCAGAGGCGCGATCGCCGCGCCATGACCAGCGGGCGGGCCACTCGCGGGCGACGACCACGGCCGCCACGGCGACCAGCGCCAGCATGATCGCGGGAAAGGCGAGGTTGGCCGGTTGGCCGGCCAGTGCCTGGAAGCCCAGGACGCCGGTCAGGCCGATCAGGCCCAGCAGCAGGAGGCGCCGACCCGGCGGCGTCCGCGACAGGACCACGAGGATCGCGCCGCCCATCGCGTAGGCGCCCACCCACTTGGTCGCGAACGCCAGGCCCAGCAGGACGCCGACGAGGGGCAGCCCGGCGAGCAACCCGACCCGCGCCCAGCGCCCGGCTGTCGGCCCGCGGATCAGGGCGACCAGCAGGGTGACCGCGGCCACGATGAAGAAGCCCAGGATCGAGTCGTTCATGCCGATCCGGCCCTGCGAGAAGAGGAGGCCGTCGAGGGCTATGAAGATGCCGAGCAGGGTCGCGATCGACCGGCGCCGGAAGAGCAGGCGGGCGAGCCCATACATGAGACCGGCCGTCAGGGCGCCCAGCACCACGCCGGGCAATCGCCAGGCGAAGGCGTGCCCACCGATGTCGACGATCGCCACGTCCCCCCCGGCGGAGAACGCGAGCGCGTGCTGCCGATCGAGGTCCGGGGTCGACGGCTCCACGTCGAGGACCCACGCGCTCGGCTGGAACGGGAGCGTGGCGTCGGCGAAGACCGAATCCGTGTGTGGCTCGACGACGTAGATGGTGGGTTGACCTGAGGGCGTCCGGCCCAGGACATGGACCATGTTCGACGGTGCGTCCCAGCGCACCTCGGTAACAGGCCCGGGCATGGGAAAGACGTCGGCAGAGGTGAGCTTCCCGTCGTTGCCGACAGCCACCTGGGCCATGCGGTTGCCATCGAGGGCCACGTAGAGGGCAGGATTGGGCAACGTGTCCTTGTTGCCCCACCCGGCCGGGCTACCGTCCACGAAGGCGAGCCCCAGCGCCTTGCCCGCCAGCGGCGTGACCCCGATCAGGGACAGGTTGGTCGGATTGATCTCGAGCAGGCCGTCCGGAACCGCAGCGATGACCCGAGTCCCGCCGGTCGACGGGATCGCGACGAGACCGCCGATGTCGCGGACGGTCGTGGTTCGGAGGACCTCACCCGTCTGGCCGTCGACCAGCCGGAGGATGCCCCGGTCGGATTCGGCCAGGAGCCGGTCACGGCCCACGACCCACAGTCGGCGGACAGGGGCGTCCATCGTCCCGATCGGGGTCGCGGCCACCACCGGGGCCCCAGCGCGGGCCGCCTCGTCGAGCGCCGCGCCCGGGACTGCGAGGATCCGCCCAGAGGCAGTGCCCGCGTAGAGGCGATCGGCCTGAGCGTCGAAGGCAACGGCCTGGGCGCCGGGGGCGGTCACCTGGAGCCACGCTGAGAGGTCGCCGTGCCGCGCCACCCTGATGCCGTCGCCGGTGGCGATGGCGATCCGATCGCCGGCTGGCGCCGTCGCCGACCCGCCGGCCACGACCGGCTGGAGCGCAACGTCGGTGACCGGGGCACCAACCGACGCCCGGGCCACGACGCGATCGTCGCCGAGGGCCATGAGGCTGGCGGCCATGATGTACTTCGATACGTGCGGGTGGGTCCACTCGAAGATGTTCGAGGGGATGCCGTACTTCCAGGCCCGCAGGAACTCGGTGGCCGTCGACGGGTAGTAGAGCTCGTCGAAGTACATCGTCCGCGGGGTGTCGAGCCGGTAGGCCCGCATCGTGAACGTGACAAGGACGAGGGCGACGATTGCCAGCAGGTCGCGGCGATCGAGGCGTCGGCCGCGGCCGGCGGGCAACCTTCCGGAGTCCGTGCCCTCGGTCTCGTCGGGAAGTCCCGGGGGCGCTGGCGGCGGCATACGGGCCGCGAGCGTCGCCGTGGCTACCTGCAGCGCGGCCCACCAGCCGGCAGGCCCGGCAGTGATCACGGCGACCGGGCGGGCACCGCTCAGCCGGGCGGCGGGTGCTCCGGGTTCGAGCGCCAGTGAGGACTCCGGCCCGGCGGCGGCCTCGTCGCCGCCGGGCCCCCGGACCGGCTCCATTGCCGCAGGTGGCGGAGGAGCCTGCCCCGGGCGGCCCACGAGCGCCGCCAGGCCCGACTGGCGAACCGTCCGCGCTGCGGGCGTGCCGACAGTCCGGACCCACGCGCCGAGGAGCGCGAGGAACAAGGCCGTATTGCCCAAGGAGACGAGGATCACCACCGGGTCGGAACGGGCCAGGTCCCCAACTGGCCAGCCGACCATGCCCGGCGTGCCGAAACCATCGCGGGCAAGGGTCGCGACTGCGTGGAGGTTGACCGCGCCCAGCACCCCGACCAGCACGAACCACCATCGCCACCGCACCGAGGTCGCGGCGAAGAGGACGGCAGTGACCAGCGCGGGGTATTGATAGCGCTCGTGCACCCGTGTCGGGAGGGCGAAGAATGCGAGGGCGACAACCGTGAATCCAAGCAGGATCGCGGTCCGGTCATCGCGCACCAGGAGGACGGCGGCGACGACGATTGCGGCAAGCACCAGGAGGCCGGACCCGATCGCGACGGCCGGAACGCCGCCGGCAACTGCCAGCGTGTCGTACGTCCACAGGAACGTTCGGCTCAGCTCGTGGAAGAGTGGCGTAGGGCCCACCAGAGCCCACAGGTTGAAAGCGTTGGCAGTCAGGACGTTCCGGGCGTCCGCCAGCCCCGAGACGAGTGCCACGTAGCCGCGGAGATGGTCCACCAGCGGCAGGCCGGTCACGGTGCCGGAGGCGAGTCGCCAGATGTCGAACGGTGCGAGCAGGAGGGCGGCCGTCGCGAGGCCGGCGAGGGCGCTCGATGCAAGTCGCTCGGGACCCTGCCGACGCGTCAGGAGTCCTCGGAATCCATCGTCGAGGGCCGCCAGCCGGCTGCCTCGACTGAACGATGGCACAGGGCCCGAGCCGATGCGGAGCAGGTGTCGTCGCAGCAGGACCGGGCCAAGGACCGCGAGGACGATGGCGTACTGCGGCTTGGTCAGGATGGCCAGGACGGCCGCAACCGTAGCCGCCTCGCTCCAACCACGCACCAGGAAGAGCAGCGCCGCGAGGAGGATGCCGGTGCCGATGGCATCCATCTGCCCCCAGATCGCCGAGTCGTACCAGGTGAGCGGTACGAAGAGGAAGAGCGCGGCGGCGACGAGCCCCGCCCGCTCGCCGGCTCGGGCGCGCACCTCCCTGGCCACGGTGAGGGCAACCAGCACGTCCGCGACCACCGGGGGCAGCTTGACCAGGACTCGGACGACGTCCGTCGCGGGTGCGCCTGAGATGGCGGCGAGGCCCTTGCCGACGATGCCGATGGGCCACAAGAGGAAGAGCCAGACGGGAGGGTAGGAGTCAGTGCCGGCCTGCTGGTAGAACGTCCCCGGACCCGACTGCGCCATCGTAAGGGCCCACTTGGTGAAGAGAGTCAGGTCGGCGGCCAGACCCTCACCAGGGGCGACGACGAACGCCAGCACCAGTCGGAGGACCAGACCGGCGGCGAGCAGCAGCGCGAGGGCCGGCACCCCGCGGATGACCGGGCCGGCCCGGTCATCCGCGGACACGACAACGTGACCCGGCGCCGAACTGGAAGATGACAAGACGCGATGGCTCCGATAAGTGTGGGTCGTCGAGGCACTATAGCAACCGTCCCGCCGACGTTCGCGGGTCATGCCTCGACGATTCCACCGGGTCCGTTAGGATTGCGGACGCACGCGATTGCCGCTCTCGGCACGAAGGAGGAAACACCGAATGTTCGACGACTCGCAGGGGCGACCGCGAACCCTGGGATCGAGGTCGCGAGGCGGATGGCTGCTGGTCGCCCTCGTCGCCGTGGCCATCGCCGGCTGTGCCCCGGCCAAGACGCCCGCCGACCTGGCCGTGGACGAGCTGAATGCCGGGCTGGCCGCGCACACGGCCGGCAACGTTGACGAGGCTGTCACCCACTACAGGGCGTGCCTGAAGCAGGACTCGCAGAACCAGTACTGCATCTACAACCTCGGCGTCATCGCGCAGGCCAAGGGCAGCCTCGCGGAGGCCGAGAACGGCTATCGCCTGGCCATCCTGATCGATCCCGCCTTCCCATCGGCGCTCTTCAACCTGGCGATCATCAGGGCGAACGCCGGATCCACAGCCGAGGCGATCGACCTGTACCGTCGGGTCATCCAGCTCAAGCCGCAGGACGTCGGCTCGCATTTGAACCTGGGCCTGCTGCTGCGGGCGCAGGGTGACGTCGCCGCGGGCGAAGCGGAGCTGGCGACCGCCAAGTCGCTGGATCCAAAGGTCCAGATCCCGCCCTACACGGCACCGGCCACGCCCGCGCCCCAGGTGACGGCGGCGCCGGGAGGCACGGCCGCACCCACGTCCGGCGCCTCCAAGGCGCCCAGCCCCTCGCCCTCCGCGTCCAAGAAGTAGGCTCGGGTCGGGCGGTCGTCCGACCGCCCGACCTTCGACTGCCGGGTCGCCCGCGCCGAGGTCCCCTGGCGGCGGCGACGCGCGCCCGCGGACTGCACGGGACGCCGGCGCGGGCGACCGCGACCGTCGAGCACGGGACGCCGACTCCAGGATGAACCCGGCCTGGTCGCGCCGATATGAGCGCGGCCGGAGGCAGCCGCGCGCCAGCGCGCCCGGCGGGCTACGGAACCGTATAGGTGAGTGTCCAGTTGGCGGTGATGGACGCCGCCGCCGGGGCCTCCTTGAAGACCATGATGGCGAAGACATCGCCCGTCGATAGCGACACCGGGGTCGCCAGCGTGCAGCCGTTGTTGGCGGGCGCGGTGAAGTCGCCCGCGGTGCACGACAGGGCGGTGCTGACACCGTTCACGCGCAGGGTGAACGTGTAGTCGGCGCTGACGGTGCCGGTGGGGTCGAACGTGACGGTCAGGTCCTGGATCGTCAGGTTGAACGGCGCCGTGATCTGGCGGGCGGACTCCGTCGTGCTCAGCGTGCAGGCGAGGCCGCAGCCTGCCGTCGCGGAGTCGACGTAGCCAAAGTTGGTGGAGCCGTTGGCCAGGCCGCCCAGGCTGTCGACCGCGAACCCGATCAGCGTCAGGGCGGCGGGCGGATTGACCGTCAGTGACACGCTGACGGAGTTGGTGGCGGACGGCGCGACCGCCTGGACGGTGATCTGGTAGGTGAAGACCGGCGTCGAGGGGTCCGTCGTGACCGTCAACGTGGCGACCGGGCTGACGCCGCCATTGGTCGACACCGAGGTGTTGTTCAGCAGGCACGTCGCGAGGGCCGGGCAGCCACTGACGCTCAGCGTGGCCGTCTCGGCGATCCCCGACAGCAGCGCCGTGTAGATGCTGTAGCCGGTGGCGCTCCCCTGGGCGATCGTGTCGGCGGTCGGCGAGGCCGTGATCGCGAAGGGCGTGAACGACACCACCCAGGTGGCCGTCACGGTGTTGCCGGATTGGGCCCCGCCGATGACCTGGATGTTCAGGCTGCCGCCCACCGGGACCACGGCCGCGTTGGCGCTGACGCAGGTGGTGGCGCCGGCGGGGATGGTGCAGCCCGTGCTGGTCGTGGTGCCCGTGCCCGTCCCGTTGGGGCCGGTGAAGGTCCGGATCTGGAATTGGACGGTCGTCGTCGTCGTGGTCGTCACAGCGATCGTCGGCGTGAGCGCGCTCACCGTCAGGCCGCCCGCACCGTTGAACGTGTTCGTTGTGGTCGTCGCGCTGCAGGTGGCGACGGCGTTGGGGTTGCCGTAGCAGGTGGTGGTCCCGGTCGTCGGCACCAGGTCGGTGTTGGTGCCGCCATTGAGCTGGCTGAGAACCGTCAGCGACACGACGACCACGTGCGTCGCGGTGGGTGCCGCGGCCTGGATGGTCAGGTCGACCGTGCCCGTCGGCGTCAGGCCGGTCGTCGTGATCGTCAGCGTCGCGGAGCCCCCGGCCGTGGTCATCGGGTTGGGCGCGAAGGCGCACGTCGTCCCCGTGGGGCAGCCGATGGCAGACAGCGTCGCGCTCTCGGCGACGCCGGAGACCAGGGTCGTGGTGACCGTGAACGTGTTGTTGCCGTTCGCGCCCCGGACCAGGGTGAGGCTGGCGGGCGTCGCGGCCATGGAGAAGTCGCTGACCTGGACCACCAGGGTCGCCGTCGCGGTCACGGTGGCCGAGGGAGCCACCGCCTGGATGACGATCGGGTAGGTCCCCACGATCGTGGAGCCGGTCGTGACGACGGACAGCGTCGTGCTGCCACCGCCGGTGCTGATCGGGTTGGGCGGGTCGATGGTGCAGGTGGTGTTGGACGGACAGCCGGACAGGACGCTGAGCGTCGCGCTCTCGGGGGCGCCCGCGAGCAGCGTGGACGAGAGCGCGTAGCTGGTGCTCTCGCCGACCAGGATGGTGCGGGAGGTGGGCGTGGCCGTCAGCATGTAGGGATCGAAGGTGATGGTCCAGGTGGCGCTCGCGTTCGCCGTGCCCTGGGAGCCGGCGATCACCTGGACATTGAGGCTGCCGCCCACTGGCACGGCCGCCGTCCCGGTCGTGGCGCAGGTCGTGGCGCCGGCGGGGATGGTGCAGCCGGTCGTCGTCTGGGTGGCGGCGCCCGTCCCGTTCGGCCCCGTGAAGGTCCGGATCCGGAAGGAGATCGTGGTGGTGGTCGCCGCGGTGGGCACGATCGTCGGCGTCAGCCCGGTGACGGTGAGGCCGCCGGCGCCGTTGAACGTGTTGGCCGTGGTCGTTCCGCTGCAGGCGGTGACCGCGTTGGGGTTGCCGTAGCAGGTGATGCCGCCGGTGACCAGCAGGTCGGTCGCCGTGCCGCCGTTCAGCTGGCTCACGACGACGAGCGTCACGTTGGCCGTGTGCGTGGCCGAGGGCGCCAGGCCCTGGATGACCAGCGGGTACGTCCCGGTCGGGGTGAAGCCCCCGGAGTTGGTCGTGATCGTCAGGGTCGCGGCCCCGCCGCTGGTGGTGATCGACGGCGCCGAGAAGGCGCAGATGGTGTTCGTCGGGCAGCCGGTCACGGAGAGGGCGGCCGTCTCCGCGACGCCCGACAGCAGCGTGGTGGAGATCGCGAACGTGTTGTTGCCGGAGGCGCCGCGCACCAGGGTCAGGGTGGCCGGCGTGGCCGCGATCGAGAAGTCGCTCACCTGCACGAGCAGCGCGACGGTGGTGGTGACCGTCGCGGATCCCGTGACGGCCTGGAGGGTGAGGGTGTACGTCCCCGTCGGGGTGGTCCCGCCAACGTTCGTCGTGATGGACAGCGTGGAGGTCCCGCCGGCCGTCGTGATCGGGTTGGGCCCAGTGATGGCGCACGTAGTGAAGGTGGGGCAGCCGCCGGTGACGGACAGGATCGCGGATTCGGCGGCGCCGTTGAGGAGGGTCGCGGCGATGTCGTAGGTGGTCGAAGCGCCCACGATGATCAGGCGGGAGGCCGGCGTCGCGTCGATGGCGAACGGGCTGAAGGTCGCCTTCCACGTCGCCGTGACCGTCTGGTTGGACTGCGTGCCGGCGATCACCTGGACGTTGAAGCTGCCGCCGACAGGCACGGTCGCTGTGCCGGTGCTGGTGCAGGTCGTGGCGCCGGCTGGGACCGTGCAGCCCGTGGTCGTCTGGGTCGCCGCGCCCGTGCCGTTGGGACCGGTGAAGGTCCGGACGCGGAAGGAGATCGTGGTGGTCGTCGTGGTCGACGGGGTGATGATCGGGGTGAGGGCGGTGATGGTGAGGCCGCCGGCGCCGTTGAAGGTGTTCGCCGTCGTCGTGCCGCTGCATGCGGCGATGCTGTTGGGGTCGCCATAGCAGGTGGTCGTTCCGGTGCCGCTCACGAGGTCGGTGGCGGTGCCGCCGTTCAGCTCGCTCAGGATCGTCAGCGTCACGGCCACGGAGTGCGTGGCGGACGGTGCCGTGGCGACGACGGTCAGCGCGAACGTCCCGGTCGGCGTCGTGCCGCCGACGTTTGTCGTGATCGTCATCGTGGCCGCGCCACCGGAGGTCGTGATGGACGCCGGCGCGAAGCCGCACGTGGTGTTGGCCGGGCAGCCGGTGACCGACAGGGCGGCGACCTCTGGGACGCCGAAGACGAACGTGGTCGTGAGGGCGACCGTGTTGTTCCCGGAGGCCCCACGGACCAGGGTCAGTGCGGTGGGCGTGCGGGCCAGGGTGAACTCGTTGGGGCTCAGCGTGAGGCCGACCGTGGTGGTGTGCGTGGCAGACGGCGCGGCCGCCTCGATCGTCAGCGTGGAGGTCCCGAGCGGCGTGGAGCCGGTCGTGGTGACGGTCAGCGTCGACGTGCCCCCGTTGGTCCCGATGGGGTTTGACCCGGTGAACGCGCAGGTCGCGTTGGCCGGGCAGCCGCCGGTCACGCTCAGCGTGGCCGCCTCGCTGAAGCCCGAGATCTGCGAGCTGTTGATCGTGTACGTCACGACACCGCCAGGGCCGGTCGACCGGGTCGTGGGTGTCGCTGCCAGCGAGAAGTCGTTGATGAACCCAGGGCCGGCAGTGTTGGAGAGCCCCCAGTACGCGGTACCGGAGCCGGCGGACGTGCTCGTGACCTGGACGTCGATCACCGAGCCGGCAGCGATGGGGTAGTCGTCAACGGTGCTGTATGGCCCGGTCGTGCCGACGCTCACGGCACACGGCACGCCGACGGGAACGCCGTTGACCCGGAGCCGGAAGGTGACCACCGCGGTGGGGGTCACATCGCCAATCCGGCACCAGAGGTTGGTGAAGTCCATGTCGTCGGGCGCGATGACCTCGACGACGTTCTCGGTCGCGCTGTTGGAGTTTCGACCGACGTACCGGGTGCCATTGAGGGCAAACGCGCTGCCGCCGCCGCCGGTGACCAGGTCGCCGCCCTCCTGGCCAATCCGACCCGTCTCGCCGACAGGCCCATCGGCACCCGTCAGGCCCGTGGCGCCGGTGAGGCCCGTGGCGCCGGTGGGGCCGGTGGGGCCGGTGGCCCCCGTGGCGCCGTTGATGCCGGGCTCGGCGGCGAGGGCGATCGTCCAGGCCGAGAAGCTGCCCGTGCCGGCGCTGGCGGTGA
>CANJLL010000008.1 GCA_947475545.1 Chloroflexota bacterium
AACGCGGGTGGCGCCTCGGCCGGCGTCAGGCACGGCTTGTAGTCGATCAGCGCCGTGTAATCGCTGGTGTCCCAGGGCAGGCCCTTGGCGTCGGTGTACGCCTTGACGGCCTCCCCGGCGTCGATGAAGTGCTCGAGATACATGGGGATCCGCGCCTCGTGGAAGGCACGCGGGTAGGCCGCCCGGGCCGACCGGGTCATCGGGCTGGTGTAGTAGCCGTGCTCACGGAAGTAGTCCAGGCCGTGCTCGTCACCGCACTGCGACTTCATCCAGTGGTCGGCCAGCTCCTCCCAACCGTAGTCGCGATCCCGCTCCAGCCGCTGGTCGCCGACGAGGTGGGCCGTCTGGTTGTAGGCCGCGTTGAAGTCGCCGCCGAGGCCGAGCCGCTTGACCGCCTCCAGCAGCACCTCGCCCCAGTGGCGCGCCGCCGGCACGGCCTTGACCACCGGCTGCTGGATGTTCCAGGCGTACTCCTGGCCGGGCAGCGCCGCGCTGGTGTAGTGGTGGTATGGGTCGTAGACCAGCGGGACCAGGCGCTCGAGGGAGTGCGTGTCGGGCAGGAGCAGGTCGGCAAACGCCGTGGTCTCGTCGTGGAACGGGTTGAGCGAGACCTGGAACGGGATCGTCGCCAGCGCGGCCCCCATCACCTGCGGGTCGCCGCTCGTGGTCATGATGTTCGAGCGGCTGTGGATCAGGACCTCGGCCTTGTACGGGAGCCCCAGCTCCTCGCCGTGCAGCAGGCCCAGCCAGAGCATCGCCCGGGCGTAGACGGAGACGGGAAACAGCTCGATCAGCTCCAGCGTCTCCGGCGCCTTCACCGTCCGGCGGGGGAGCGAGGCGCTCATGACCCAGCTGTACGGGCTGCCTGGGATCATCAGCCCGTCCTGCTCGGCCTTGGGCATCCAGTCCGGGCCTGAGCCCGACGCGTTGAGCAGGCCCCCCGGGACGTCGACGGCTCCCAGGAGCACGTTGAGGTGCCCCAGCGCCATGCCGTTGTGCATGGAGTGCCGGTGCGCGCTGATGCCCCGATACCAGCAGGCCGCCGCTGGGCGGAGGGGGAGCGTCTCGCCGTCGATGACGGTGGTCTGGCCGATCTGGGCCGCCTCCAGCATCTCCCGGGCGAGACGGCGGATGGTGGCCGCCGGGACGGTTGTGATCTCCGCGGCATGCTCCGGCGTGTACGCCTCGAGGTGCCGGCGGAACGAGACGAAGGCCGGCCAGACAACGCACCCGTCGACGTGGAACGGCCCGTCCAGCGATGCGTCGGCCGGCGTGACCATGTCGAAGGGGCGCGCGTCGCCGGTCCCGCTGATGCCCACCAGGGGCTTCCCGCTCGCGGCATCCCGAACGTAGCGGCCGTCATCGCCGACCAGGTAGGTGGCGTTCGTGTAGCGCCGCACGAAGTCCTTGTCGAAGCGGTCCATGACGACCACCCACTCGCGCATGATCGAGAGGGCGAGGGCGGCGTCGGTGCCGGGGCGGATGGGGATCCATTCGTCGGCGTGCGAGGCGGCCGGCGTCAACACGGGATCGACCACCGTCAGCTTCATGCCCCGGGCACGCGCGTCCGCCATCTCCTTGCTCAGGCCTATCGCGTTCATCTGGGCGACGAACCCGTACGAGGTCCCGAACATGACCAGGTGGTCGCAGCGGTGCAGGTCTGGGTGGATGTCGTTGGAGCCCGTGAGCGTGAACGCCACCGGGTGCATCCCGTTGCCGCAGAAGAAGCCGGCCGAGCCGGTCGTCAGGTTGGGGCTGCCCACGGCCGACATGAACGCGCGCAGCACCTGGAAGGTGTTCCGGTCGAACGAGAGTGCGACGACGCTCCGGGGGTCCTTCGCGCGCGCCGCGGCCAGTCGCTCGACGAGGAGGTCCATCGCCTCGTCCCAGGAGATCTCCCGCCAGCCCGGATCGACGCCGATGCCCTTCTTCGGGTTCGTGCGCACCATGGGTGCCTGGATCCGGTGGGGCGAGTAGACGTTCATCAGCGCGGCCTGGCCCTTGGCGCAGGTGGCCCCGTAGTTGGGGGCGACGCCCGGGATCCCGTCGACCTTGACGGCCACGCCGTCCACCCGGTGGACCTGGATCGTGCAGCCGTTGTAGCACATGTCACAGGCGGTGGGGATCCACACATCCTCGTGCAGGGCCTGCTGCCCGGCGACACCCGTCATGGCTGGACCCTCCGGGTAGGATGACGTTCTGGCCCGCCAACCTGGGTGGGCAGTCCAGCTGATGGAGGATTCGCATGCCGTCTGCGGCACCCGTCCCCGGCCCGGTGATTCGCGACGAGGTGATCCCGGTCGCGGAGTATCTCGGCCTGGAGTTGCACGCCGGGCAGACCCTGCGGATCATCGACCTCGAAGGCAAGCAGGTCCCCGACTTCGTCTGCTTCAACCTGCACAACGTCCATGAGCGCCTGTCCACCAACAACTCCCGCCTCATCCAGAAGCGCTGGCTGCTGACCACCGGCCATGCCCTGTACTCGGACGAGGGCAACGTGATGCTCCGGATCACGGCGGACACGGTGGGGATCCACCACGCCTCGGCCGGCTGCTGCAACGAGTTTGCCAACTTCCTGCGGTACGGGGAGCACGGCACCCGGAATTGCCTGGACAACATGGCGATGGCCGCGGCGCCCATCGGCATCACGACCAAGGACATCCCCGGCGCCTTCTGCCCGTTCATGAAGGTGATCTCGCACCCGGACGGACGGTACGAGATTCAGGAGCCGGATTCGCGCGCCGGCGACTACCTGGACCTGACCGCGGAGATGGACCTGTTCGTGGCGATCTCCAACTGCCCCCAGGACAAGAACCCGTGCAACGGGTTCAACCCGACGCCGCTGGGGATCGTGGTCTTTGACGCAGCGCCTGACGGGCGGGCGCCTGACGGGCGGGCGCCTGACGGGCGGGCGCCTGACGGGCGGGCCAACGTCTGACGCCCGACCGCGCCACGGAATCAAGAGAGCCCGGCCGGGGTCCGGCCGGGCTCTCTCATCGTCCCGGCCGTGGGCCGGCACGATGACGATCTACTTGAGCTTGTAGGTGGCGTCCAGGTAGTCGAGGAAGCCCTCGGCCGCGAGCTCGCCGATGAGGTCGCGCGTGCGCGCGGCCTTGGTGATGTCGAACTTGCCTTCGCCGACGTAGGTGTCGGTCAAGGACTGCGTGTTTTCGGGTGTGATGGTCCCCATGTCCCGTGGCCGGGCCGCGTTGTCGGCCGCGTACGCCCAGCTGGCGTCGAGGAGCGCGGTGTCCTTGGCGTCCAGGGACATGCGCGAGACCAGAACCGCCTGGGCGGTGGCCTTGTCGCTGATCAGCATCGCGACGCCTTCCATGAACCCGCGCAGGTACGCCTTGGCGGTGTTCTCGTAGCCCTTCACCCAGTCGGGGTCGCCGGCGATGATGACCGTCGGGAAGGGGATCTTGAGGGAGCTCATCTTGACGAGGGTCTTCAGGTTGGGATCCTTGGCCGCGACCAGGGTCTGCGGCGGACCGAACGCGCCGCCCTGGGCCTGGCCGGCCGTGAGCGCGGCGAGGATGTCCCCGAGGCCGCCGGTCTTGAGGAACGTCACCTTGGTCGCGTCCGCGCTCTCCTTCTTCAGGAGCGAGAGGGCTGCGCCGTGGGGCGCCCCACCCAGGCCGGTGATCGCGACGACCTTCCCTTCGAGGTCCTTCATCGAGTTGATCGACTTGTTGACCAAGAAGTCGTACAGGTGGTAGTTGTAGTTGTTGCCGTAGTACTCGACCTTGGAGCCCGCGGCCAGGATGTTCGGCGGGTTGTAGCCGCCGATGGCGCCGAACTTGAAGGTGCCGGACAGGTAGCCGGCGAGCATCTGCGACGACGGGACGTTGGGGATGTCGACGGTGAGGCCGTACTTGGCGAACAGGCCCTTGTCGATCGCGATCCACGTGGGCAGCATCAGCGGCGAGACCGCGAACTGCGGGACGGTGATCTTGGTGATCTCGGGCGGCCGCGGCGTGGTCTTGGCCGTCGGGCCCGCGGATGCGGCCGTGCTGGCCGCCGCGGTGGGTGCCGCCGTAGGTGCGGGTGTTGCGGCGCCTGCGCAGGCGGCGACCAGGATGGTGACGAGGCCCATGGCCGTCGCCACCGAACCAGGACGGCGTATCAACTGCATGTTGTTCCTCCTCTTGCCTGTCCCCTGCGGCCGGACCCCGATCGGGCGTCCGGTCCAGGCACAATGCGACCGTGCTTCCAGTGCGATCCCGCTAGACCGCCCGCCAGGTGTCGAACCTCCTCTCGAGCCACCTGGCGAAGGTCGTGAGGCTCACGCCCACGAACGCCAGGACGATGATCAGCGCGAAGACCCGGACCATGTTGAAGGTGTCCGTCGCATTGGAGAGCATCCAGCCGATCCCCTGCGTGGACGCGATCATCTCGCCGACCACGATCCCGATCAGGCCGCGGGTGATGCCCAGGCGGACGCCGGTGATGATGAACGGCACGGCGCCGGGCAGGATGATCGCCCGGAACTGCATCAGGCGCGGGATGGAGAAGCTCTCGGCCATCTCCAGCAGCTCGCGGCTGGTGGTCCGGACGCCGGACGCGGTCGACAGCAGGATGGGGAAGAGGCCGCTGATGAAGACCAGCACCATCTTGCTCTCCAGCCCGATGCCAAACCAGATGATCAGCAGCGGCGCAAACGCGATCCGGGGTGTCGCGTCAAGCGCGCTGACCCACCAGACCAGCAACTTGTCGATCCGCGATGAAGCACCCATGCCGATGCCCACGACGATTCCGACGACGAGCGCGGCCAGCATGCCGCCGCCGAACTCGATGCCACTGGCGAGCAGGTGTTGGTTGAGCTTGCCGGTGCTCACGAGGTTCCACAGGTCGACCAGGACGTCGGACAGCTTGGGCAGGAAGAGCGGCGGCACGATGCCGGACATCGCGAACAGCTGCCACGCGGACAGACCGCCCACCACGGAGATGAGCTGGAGCGTGAAGCGGGGCGCTCCCCGTCGCCGCGCCAGCACCGTCACGTTGGACGGGGTCCCGGCGAGGCCGACTGGCAGCCCCGCGGCTTCGGCGGGCAGGCCGGCGGTCACGCGACTGCTCCCGACGTGACCACAGGCTGGACCGGTGCACCCGACGTGTCGCCGCCGAATGCCCCGATCTCGCTCCAGATCGCGTCCTCGTAGGCGTGGAACTGCGGCGTGCGCTTGATGGCCAGCTGGCGCGGCCGCGGGATGTCGATCACGAACTCGCGGCGAAGCCGGCCGGGACTCGATGAGAGCACCAGCACCCGGTCCGCGAGGAAGATGGCCTCGTCGATCTGGTGGGTCACGAAGACGGCGGTCACTCGGTCGCGCTCCCAGATGTTGAGCAGCTCCTGCTGCATGTACTCGCGCGTCTGGGCGTCGAGCGCGGCGAAGGGCTCGTCGAGGAGCAGGACCTGGGGGTTGACCACCAGCGCCCGGGCCAGGTTGACGCGCTGCTGCATGCCACCGGACAGCTGGTTGGGGAACGCCTTGGCAAAGCGGGTCAGGCCCACGCGCTCAACCAGGGCCATGGCGCGGTCGTGGGCCTCGGCCTTGGGGACGCCCCGGCCCTCCAGCGGGAGCATGATGTTGCCGAGCACCGTCCGCCACGGCAGGAGCCGGCCGTCCTGGAAGACCATCGCCTTCGTCGGCCCCGGTCGGGTGACTCGTCGCCCGTCGACCTCGATGTACCCGCTGGCCACCGGGATCAGTCCGTCGATGGCTTTCAGCAGCGTGGACTTGCCGCAGCCGCTCTGGCCCACGACCGCGACGAACTCGCCATCGCGCACCGACAGGGAGAGGCCCTCGACCGCAGTGACGGCGAAACCGGCGCGCTCGTACCGGATGACGACGTCCTGGACGATGACCTTCTGGGCGCGGTCGTCAACCGCGCGGTCGTCAGGCACGGTCGGTAGCCGCCTGTGCCGCCGCCGCGGATCTCCCTGACTGGTGCTTCACGCGTCCTCCAGGTGGTGCCTGCTCAGGAGCTGTCGCTGCCGGGATCGCTGTCGAGTGGCGCAGAGGATAGCAGCAGGCACACCTCGCGAGTGGGTGTTTCCCCTGAGCTGCCGCCGGCACCGTGGTGCCCCCGCCCCGGCGCATCAGAGCCTCGCGACGCGGACCTTGACGCAGGCATCGAGGGCGGTCGTCAGCGTGTCCATCCGGTCGATCGAGTAGGTGAGGAGGCTGTTGAAGTGGACCCCCTTGCTCTTCGCCGTCGGGTTGCCCACGGCCCAGCGGCCGAGGACCCCGGGCACGTTCAGGCATTCAGGGTGGAGGCCCTCCGTCAGCCGGGCCACGCCCTCGGCCCGCTTGCCGTCCGGCGTCTCCAGGCTGATCCGGTCGCCCTCGCGGATCCCCTTTGCGCGCGCGGTGTCCGCATTGATCCCCACCGTGAAGACCTTGGTGTTGCGGGTGGCCAGGTCCACCAGCCACGGGTTCTCGGCCGTGAACGAGTAGGACATGAACGGGAGCTTCTGGTTGACCACCCACAGGTCGAAGCCGGGCGGGCTGCTCTCCGGGGCGAGGCAGGGCTTCCAGCTGACGAGGGGCTCGTAGTCGCCGGTATCCCACGCGATCCCGCGCGGCTCCACGTAGGCGCGAACGGCCTCGCCGGCGTCGATGAAGTGCTCCAGGTAGAGCGGGATCCTGCCCGGGTGGTGGATCAGCGGGTAGCTGGCGCGCGCCGTCCGGACCTGCTCGCTCTTGTAGTAGCCGTGTTCACGGAAGTAGTCCAGGCCGTGCTCGTCGCCGCACAGCGAGCGAGTCCAGCGGTCCGAGATCTCCTCCCACGAGTAGACCTGGTCGCGCTCAAGGCGGTACGGCCCGGCCAGCTGCGCGCCCGCGCTGAACGCGGCGTTGAAGTCCCCGGTCAGCTCCAGCCGGCCCACCAGGTCCAGGAGCACCTCGATCCAGCTCCGGGCGCCCGGGACGGCCTTGGTGACCGGCTGCTGGAAGTTCCAGGCGTAGTGCTCAAAGGGGAGTGCCGCGCTGGTGTAGTGGTAGTACGGGCTGTAGACGAGGGGCACCAGCCGCTCCAGCGCGTGGGTGTCGGGGAGGAGCAGGTCCGCGAACTGGCTGGATTCGTCCTCGAAGACGCTCATGGAGCAGATGAACGGGATGGCGCGGAGCGCCTCGGCCATGGCCCGGGGGTCGCCGCTGGTAGCCATCAGGTTGGTGCGGGCCTGGATCAGGACCTCGGCCTTGTACGGCAGGCCGAACTCCTCGCCGCGCAGCACGCCGATGGGCAGCATGGCCCGCGCGTAGGCGGAGACCGGGAAGAGCTCCATCAGCTCGATGGTCTGCGGCTCCTTCACGGTCCGGCGGGGGAGCGACGACGCCTGGTGGCCGCCATACGGGCTGTTGGGAATCATCAGGCCATCCGCGTCGCTGGCCGGCATCCAGGTGGGGCCGGACCCCGCGGCGTTGACCAGCCCGCCGGGCACGTCCACCGCACCCAGGAGCACGTTGAGCAGGCCCATCGCCATCCCGGACTGCATCGCGTGCTTGTGGGCGGAGATGCCCCGGTACCAGCACGCTGCCGCCGGGCGGAGCGGGTAGGTCTGGCCGTCCAGCACGGTCGTCTGGCCGATCCTGGCCGCCTCCAGCATCTCCCGGGCGAGGCGCCGAATGGTGGCCGCGGGGACGGAGGTGATCGTCTCGGCGTGCTCGGGAGTGTGCGGGCGCAGGTTGTCGCGGAAGGCCTCGAAGGCCGGTCGAACGGTTCGGCCGTCCACGTCGAACGCTCCCTCGAGCGCGGCGTTGCCCGGCGCCACGATGTCGAATGGGCGGGCGCGGCCCGTCCCTTCGATGCCCACCAGCGGCTTGCCCGTCTCGACGTCCCGGACGTAGCGCCCGTCCGCGCCGATCAGGTACGTGGCGTTGGTGTGGCGGCGGAGGAAGTCCTTGTCGAAACGGTCCAGCTCGATGACCCACTCGCGCTGCACCGCCAGCGCGAGCTCGGCGTCCGTGCCGGGCCGGATGGGAATCCACTCGTCGGCCTGGGAGGCCGCATAGGTCAGCACGGGGTCCACGACCGTCAGCTTCATGCCGCGGGCCCGGGCGTCGGCCATCTCCTTGGCGAGGCCCATGGCGTTCATCTGGGCCACGAACCCGTACGAGGTCCCGAACATCACGAGGTGGTCGCAGTGCTCCAGGTCGGGATGGACGTCGAGGGAGCCCGTGAGCATGAACGCGATGGGGTGGAGGCCGTTGCCGCAGAAGAACCCGGCGCTGCCCGTGGTCATGTTGGGGCTGCCGATCGCGGCCATGAAGGCGCGCAGGACGTGGAACGCGTAGCGGTCGAAGGTCAGCCCGATGACGCCCCGGGGGTCCTTCGCGCGCGCCGCCCGGAGCTTGTCCGTGAGCAGGTCCAGCGCCTCGTCCCAGCCGATGTCGCGCCAGCCGGGGTCCACGCCGATGCCCTTGACCGGGTTGGTCCGGACCCTGGGGGACTGCACCCTGTGGGGCGAGTACAGGTTCATCATGGCCGCCTGGCCCTTGGCGCAGGTGGACCCGTAGTTGGGCGGCGCGTCCTTCACGCCCTCGACGCGGACCACCACCCCGTCCACGCGATGCGCCCGGATCGTGCAGCCGTTGTAGCACATGTCACAGGCGGTTGGCACCCAGACGTCCTCGTGAACGGCCCCGTCCGGACCTACCACGGGTAGCTGCACCGGCACGGCCAAGGCGACCCCCTCATCAACCACCACGAACCCAGGGGGTCATTGTGGGACGGGGCGCAAGGCCCGAAGCGGCCGTTTGCCCGCCGCCTGCCCGGGGCCCGGCGCGCGGTCGATCGCTACGGCGCCCGCTTGGCGATGTCCTGCATGTACGCGTCGATCTCCGGCAGCGCCCGGAGCATCCGCTCGAAGTAGGCGTTGACCGCCAGCAGGGCCGCGTCCTGGACTCCAGCCAGGTCCGCGGAGCGTTCGGCGCTGGCCTGGCGGTCGCGGAGGGAGTCGCGCAGCCGGAGGAGGTGCCCCACCATCACGGCTTCGGCCGGCCCGTCCAGTGCCTGGATCGCCGACATGATGAGCTGGTCCACCTGCGCGACCATCGACTCGGCGGAGAAGTCGTCGCCGCTGCCGGCCGCGTCGTCCAGGGTCCGAATCAGCGCCGCGATCTGGTAGAGCGCGGTCACCGGCTCGTCGAACAGCTCGCGCAGGTACGCCGCTTCGGCGTAGCGGCCGCTCATCCGGAAGACGTTGTACATCCGGCGCGCGGCCTTGCCGTAGTTGGGGTCCTTGACCGTGTACTTCCAGACCTCGTGCTCCAGCTGCTCGACGTAGTCGTCGACCGAGTCCGCCGACAGCTCCTTGACCAACCTGGAGAAGAGCGGGATGGAGTCCGCCTCCAGGTAGACCTCCTGGAAGTAGGGATCCAGGAAGCCGTCGAGCGGGGTGATGCTCCCGTCGGGCGCCTCCCAGGTCACGTCGAGCATGTTGCTGGCGTTGGCCAGCCGGCCCCGTGCCTTGTCGGCGATGACCCAGTCCAGCTTGCACCAGCCCGGGTTGGCCTCGCCCGCGCTCCACGGGACCACGGCGATGGACCCGTCGTCGGCGACGACCTCCATCTGGCCGGCCTGGATCTCCTCCATGGTCCAGGACATGGGGGCGCCCGCCGAGATCGGCTTGCCGCCCTTCTTCCCGGCGAGGGTGTGCGTCCCGAACTTGACCTCCCAGAGCCGGTGGCCGGGCCCGGTCGCGGTGGCCAACGCCTTCTCGCGGATCAGGTCCGCCAGGACGTGGCAGCACGCCTCGCGGGTCTCTGCCTTGATGTGGATTCGCTCGAAGAAGTCGCAGTCGGCGGGAAAGGCCTGGATCTTGCTCTGGGCCGCCGAGCCGGAGATCGAGAGCGCCGTGAGCACCTGGGGCGGCCGGTCCTCGAAGCCGACGATGGGGGCCATCGAGCGGAAGCGGGCCAGGTCCTGCTGACCGAAGTCGAGCATGCTCACGCGGTGGCCGTAGACGCCCGAATCGACGTCGACGATCAGGTCGCCGCCCGTGGCCTCGTCGGCCATGGCGCTGACCCAGCGCTCGGCCTCGGACCGGTTGATCTCGATGCCCAGCCGCTGGGCCGACTCGATGACCCGATCGACGGGATCGCCGGCCTCGGCCGCATCGCCGGTTGCTGGGTTTGCCTGCTCGCGCGGTGACGTCATCGAAACCCTCCTTTTGGGTCCTGATTATCCGCCGCCCGTGCCCGAACGGGGAGGGGAGGAACTGCGGATTTCGGGATGGCCCACGGCCGCGATGCTGCGTACACTCCGCGCCAGATGAGCACCCAGCCTCATGCACCCGGGATCATGATCGCGGCCGTGGCTGCCCTCGCGAGCGCGGGAACCGCCCTCTACCCGCCGAGCTGGGTCAACATCCTCATCGACCGGATCGACCGGATCGACCGGATCGAGCGGATCGACCGGATCGACCGGATCGACCGGATCGAGCGGCTCCCGGGCCCGCCCTGGGTGGCGTACGTCGCGGCGCTCGGTCCGTTGGTCCTGCTCGTCTCATTGCAGGATTGGGTCTCGGGTGCGCCCATCGACGGGATTTGCGCCGACCGGGCCGTCTGGGCATTCGCGCTGATCGGATCACTCTGGCTGGTCCACCATCTCGACGGGGTGGCCCGCCGTGCCATGCAGGAGTTCGCCGGGACGCTCAATGCCGAGCCCGGTTCGCTCGCTGGGCTGGAGTACGAGCTGACCGTCATTCCCGCCCGAACAGGCATCATCCTCCTCGTGTTGAGCGCGGTCCGGACGGCGGAGGCATTCGCCTTCCAGCCGGAGTCAGAGGGGATCGTGGGTCTGGCGCCGGTCATGCTCGGGATCCGATGGGTCTTTGAGGTGATGATGACCTCGCTGATCATGGTGCTGATCTATCACACGATCCGCCAGCTCCGCCTGGTCGGCCGGATTCACGCCATGGCCCCCGTGATCAGCCTCTTCCGGCCGGCTCCGCTGTACGCGTGCTCGCGCCTGACCTCCCGGACGGCGATTGGGCTGGTGCTGCTGGTCATCCCCTTCACCGGCAGCCTGGCGCTCGCAGTCTCGGCCTTCGACTACCTCACGATCCTGACGCTGATGGGTCTGATCCTGGGGACCGCCTCGCTGGCCTTCGGGCTGCCGCTCGTCGGCATGCACCAGCGCATGAACCGGGAGAAGCAGCGGCTCGAGGCCGAGGTGGGCGCCCGGATCGAGGCGCTCATCGACGACCTGCACGGCTCCCTCGACCGACGTGACCTCTCCGCGGCAGACGGGCAGAACAAGAAGCTGGCCAGACTCGTCACCGAGCGCGACCTGGTTCGCCGGATGTCCACCTGGCCCTGGCAGGCCGGCACGGCGGGGGCGGTCATGTCGGCGGTGCTCCTGCCGATCGCACTGTGGCTGGTGACGCGCGTGATGGAGCGGATCCTGTAGGTCCGGTCTTGGCAGCGACGGGCCGCCTTCGTTTACGATTGACGCGCCCTTCCGAGCGGGAGTAGCTCAGTCGGTAGAGCGTCAGCCTTCCAAGCTGAATGTCGCGGGTTCGAGACCCGTCTCCCGCTCCAGATATCTTCAAGCGTGGAACCGGGACCGTGCCGTCCTTGGAAAGTGCGCAGTTTGCGTGTCGCCAACCGGGCTTTTGAGCATGGTACGTCAGCCCGAAAGCGGTTGGCTGAGTGCCCTAGCGATGCGTGGATGGCGCAGGGTGAGAGATGTAGGTAGTCGCCTCACCGCGAGCCTGAACCTAGTCGCAGGCCTTATGACGGTACTCCCCGTTGTGGTGGCAGCCGTTGGTGCCTTGGCGGGGTACGCGTTGGCTGCCCTCAGCGTGGCCTGATCGTCCCAGGCCCCTGACCCCAGGCGCCGCCGCTTTCCACCCGGGAGCGGCGGCGTCCGCCTGTCCGGCCCTGAACAGCTGCGTGCCGCGCGCAAGGGGCTGGCATGCGGCGGTCCTGCAGTCCACACTATCCGTGTCCCTGGGCGTCCGCCGGGACCACCGTGAGACCTACACAAGGAGCTGCGTCTTGCGCCTGCGCTCGTTGCGCCTCGCCTGCCTTGCGGTTGCCGCCGTCGCCGTCCTCGTGCTGCCCGTCCGGCCGGACTCGGTGATGGCCGGAAAGGGCAGTTTTGCGACATGCCCGATCGCACAGGACACGCAGTTCGTCATCTACGGCCAGACGTTCAAGGGCGGGGTGGGCACCAGCAGCCGGAGCTGGATGGACCACTTCTTCGCCTGGTGGCAGGCCCAGGACGCAGGCGTCCACTACCAGTTCCTGACCGCTACCGACGCACAGGTCTGCACCAACCTCAGGACCAACTACCCCAATCTCAAGATGTGGGTCCAGCCCGGTGGCGATGCGTACGACCAGCAGACCGCCCTAGGCGCGGCCGGCAAGGCCAACATCGCCGCCTTCATCGCCGCCGGCGGCGCCTACTTCGGGGCCTGCGCCGGCGCCTACTACGCCGCCGCGGACTACTGGTGGGAGGGTAAGTACTACGTCCACCCCTACCTGCTGGGCGCCTATCCCGTGACGCTCGAGGGCGCCATCAGCGCCATCGCCCCCTGGCCGGGCTACGCCCTCACGACCCTCAGCAACGGTCGGCACGCGATCTACTACGGCGGCCCGACGATCGGCCTGTCCCACACCAGCATCGCCAGTTTGCTGGGCCAGAAGATGGCGTCCTTCGCCGACATCGGTGGCGCCCTCCCCGCCGTCATCGCCAGGGGCAAGGTCCTGCTGACGAGCGTCCACCTGGAGGCCTTCGAGAACGACGGAATCACCGGCCTGGCCACGGCCGACCGGGAGGCCAACTATCGCTATCTCGGCAGCCTGGTCAACCTGGCCGCCGGCACCGCGTTCCTCCCGCCGGGGGCGGACCCCACGCCCTCGCCCAGCCCCACGCCCTCGCCCAGCCCGAGGCCCGGCGAGGTGTTTGCCGACGGCTTCGAGAACGGCATCGGCGGCTGGATCGTGAACGGCCCCGGCGCGCCCTGGATCGTCGCCACGGTCGAACCCTCTTCTGGCAGCCGTCACGCCTACGCTCAGCAGCCGGGCGTCAGCACGCCGACCTATCTGGAGCGCGCGATCGACCTGAGCGCCTATGCGGGCGGCACCCTGAGCTACGACCGCAAGCGGATCGGGCTCGACGGTCCCGACGAGTTCGGGGTCCAGTACTTCGATGGCACCTGGCACGACCTTGAGGCGACCGGCTCGGCGAGCGCGAACGATGCCACGTACACGAGGATGTCGTTCGGGCTGCCCAAGGTGGCATCGCGGATCCGGTTCCTGTGCATGGCCGGCGCCGTGAGCGAGAAGTGCGAGGTTGACAACGTGGTGTTGCTGGGCACCTAGCGTGGACGGGGGCCGCTGGGACGGGGTTCCGGTGGACCGCCTGGCCCTTGTCCGTGGGTCCGATACTGGGCGTGGGCTCTCGGACCCGCGGGCCCGGCTGCCAGGAGGTGCCGTCATGGACCCTGCCGGGATGCTCTAGCTCGATGACACAGGCGAGCCCGGGACCACCTCGACACTGATCGCCGAAGGCTGGCAGCCTAGCGCGTACGAGGAGCCGGAGGCCAGGACGACCGTCAGGAGCAGGATGGGCTTGCGGAACTGGTAGACGAAGGCGCCCAAGCGGCTGAACATCGGGTCGGCGATTCCTCTCGATTGGCCAGCCGGGGGCGCGCTGGGCGTGGTGGCGCCGCGGACGTGTCGCGGCCCCAAGGGTCAGCGGGCCGGGAGGGGTCAGCGAACTCCTCCGGCCTCCAGCAAGATGTCCCTGAGCGCTTGGCCCTCCTTGACATGAGGACGTGCCTTGACTCTGGCTACTGGCCTCTGACCGTCCTGCAGGGTCAGCGAATCCTCAGCAGTCCTGTCGGACTTGCCGTGCCAGACGACGTAGCTCGCCCCGTAATCAGAGCCGTCAGACAGGGTTCCGGTCCACTGTGCGAGACCGAAGGAGAGCGAGGTTGGCATCGGGCCAAGGTTCGACTTGGTGACCATCAGGACTCGCTTGTTGGCGTCCCCTGGGTCTTGGGCTACCGCCAGTCCAATTCGTGCCTGTCCGATGATGCCGATGGACCCGCGACCCCGGTAGATGGCCGTACTGGACTCACTCTTGCGGAGGTGCCTCACCACAAGAATGGTGCATCCGGTCTCTTCAGCCACGTGAGCCAGCGGACTCAGAGCCTGCCTGACATCTTGGTCTGAGTTGGCCTTCAGGTGACTACCCATGTACGCCATGAGTGGGTCCAAGACTGCCAGCTTGGCACCGGCCAAGAGGATGGCCCGACGGATCGCCGGAATGTCACGCGGCAAGGTAATGCCAGCGTCGCCAAGGACCATCGTGGCCACTCGGCCAGGGTCTGCACCAGCGGCGTCGAGCCTTGGGCGCAGGGTGTCATTCAGTCCGTCTTCGGCCGACATGAGCAGCGCCACGCCAGGTGCCCCACCACCGCTGCCATCTGGCATTGCATCCCCGCGACTGATGCGTGCCGCAAGGTCGATGGTGACGGTGCTCTTGCCGAGACCGGGGTCGCCGTCAAGGATTGCGAGTTTCCCAGCCGGGAGAAATGACGGCTGGTGTGCCCCGCCTTCCGTGGAGTCCGATAACTGGAATGATGGCGCTGTCTCACACAGGAGGCAGCCATGGGAAGACGTGGATACCCGCCGGAGTTTCGCCGCCGCGTGCTCGATCTGGTCGCCGCGGGCCGCAAGGTCGTCGACCTTGCCCGCGACCTTGGGATCAGCGATCAGACGATCTACAGCTGGCGCCGCCAGGAGGCGATCGATCGGGGACTGGTCCCCGGGCTGACATCCGTCGAGCGCGCCGAGCTGGAGGCGGCCAAGCGGCGCATCCGTGAGCTCGAGGCCGAGCTGGCCATCCATCGCCGGGCCTCGGAGCTGCTCGCGGAGCGCAGCGACCCAAAAGGCGGTTCGCGGCCATCGAGGTGATGGCCGCGGAAGGCTGCTCTGTCCTGCTCGCCTGCCGCGTGCTGGCGGTCTCGGAATCGGGCTACTACGCCCAGCACGGTCGGCCGCCAGCTGCGCGGGCGATCCGGCACGGGCTCCTGACTGATCTGATCCGCCAGGTCCACCTGGACAGCCGCACTGCGTATGGGGCCCGGCGCGTGCACGCCGAGCTCACCCTCGGCCAGGGTATCTCGGTCGGTCGCTGTGCCGTCGAGCGGCTCATGCGCCGCGCCGGGATCACCGGGTTGTCCGGGCGCCCGCGCTTCCGGCGCGTCCCGTACGTGGCGACGGCGGCCGATCTCGTGGAGCGCCGGTTCGGGCGCGCGCAACCGGACCAGCTGTGGGTGACCGACATCACCGAGCACCCGACCCGCGAGGGCAAGATCTACTGCGCAGTGGTGCTCGACGTGTTCAGCCGCCGGGTCGTCGGCTGGTCGATCGACGCCTCGCCGACGGCCGCCCTGGTGACCAGCGCGCTTGGCATGGCGATCGAGGGACGCCGGCCCGACGGGACGGTGATCCACTCCGACCAAGGCACCCAGTTCACGTCCTGGGCCTTCACCCGCCGGGCCATCGACTCCGGGCTCCTGCCGTCGATGGGCTCGGTCGGGAGCTGCTTTGACAACGCCATGATCGAGTCGTTCTGGAGCCGGATGCAGGTCGAGCTCCTCGACCAGCAGACCTGGCGCACCCGGGTCGAGCTGGCCAACGCGATCTTCGAGTACCTCGAGATCTTCCACAACCGCCAGCGCCGTCATTCGAGGTTGGGCATGCTTACCCCGGTCGAGTTCGAGACTCGGCACAAGACCCTGACAGTGGCCTGACGTCCAGAAACCAGGCTCCACGAAACTCAGGGCACCTCAGAGTCTCCACCGAAGTCAGGGCGGTTCAGTGTTCATGGTTCGCTACGGCGGACGCGCCTGACGCAGCCCCGGGCGGCGGACGCGTCGCTTTCGTCCGCGTTCTCCTCGAAGCCCCGCCCGGACCGCCGGCGGGGCTTCTGGATTGCGGCCGGCCGCGTGGGCCGACGGGACCGATCCATCACCGGCACAATCCAGGTCCATCGTCACTTGCTGGAGGCCGGACCCTTGCGGATCGTCGCGTTCAATGACCAGGCCGGTGACGCGTGGGGCGTCGTGCGGGGCGACGGCATCGCCGACGCGCGGGGCGTGCCCGGTGCACCGGCCGACATCCTGGCCCTGATCCGTTCCGGGGACCCGGCGGCCTGGCTGGAGCGTGTCGCCGCCCAGACACCCACCGCGGACCTGGTCGCCGTCCGGCTCCTGCCGCCCATCGCCCGTCCGCCCAGCGACGTGATCGCCCTGGGCCTCAACTATGTCGAGCACATCGACGAGACGGCCGACACCACCAAGCAGGTAACCCTGCCCAAGGTCCCCATCCTGTTCTCGAAGGGCGCGGGTTCCATCACCGGGCCCCATGACGAGATCCGGGTTGATCGAGCCGTGGTCCAGAAGGTGGACTGGGAGGTGGAGCTGGCCCTGGTGATCGGGACGGGCGGCCGCGACATCCAGCCCGCCGACGCCTACGACCACGTGTTTGGCTACATGGTCGCCAACGACGTCTCCGGCCGCGACCTCCAGTTCCTCGACGGCGGCCAGTGGTATCGCGGCAAGGGCCTGGACACCTTCTGCCCAACCGGCCCGTGGATCGTGACGCGCGACGAACTGGGCGAGGCTCGTGACCTCCACCTGGAGATGCGCATCAACGGCCTGGTGAAGCAGTCCGCCTCCACGGCGCTGATGATCTTCGACATCCCCACGACCATCGCCAGCGTGTCGGCCGGCCGGACGCTCTCGCCGGGGGACATCATCCTGACCGGCACGCCCAGCGGCGTCGGGATTGGGCGCAACCCACAGGAGTTCCTCCAGCACGGCGACGTGGCGGAGGCGGAGATCGAGGGGATCGGCCTGATCCGCAACACGGTCCGCGAGGTGGGCCGGGCCTGACCCCGCGGGGCGGCTGGTGCCGGCGGGGCCCCGCGAGTCGTCCTGCCTCAGGCCGGGCGGCAGACCCGCAGCTCGATGGTGTTGCTGCCGGCGGCCGCGGGGGCCCGCGTGGTGCCCCACGGGTTGCTCGCCTCCGAGTAGTAGGTGATGGACCCGGCGGTTGTGCCCGGCGTGTCGACCGACGTGTCCATCGTCGCGACGTACACGATCCCCTTCGACGCCTGCGTGGCCGTCATCTCGCGGGCCACGAACGGCTTGCCGTTGATGGACAGGAAGAGCCGGACCGACGCGACCTGGGTCAGGCCCGAGACCGCCAGGCCGAAGCGGATGGTCCGCGGCTGGCTCGGGCAGGCGTTCCCGGGGTCGTACGCGACGACCGCGGCCGAGGCCGTCGTGGCGCCCACGAGCGGCGGCTGGGCGAGTGGCGCGGCGGTGACGCGCGGCAGGCCCGTGGGGAGCGGGAAGAGCGAGCCGCGTGGGGCGGCGGACCGCGCGGGGGCGGCGCTGGGTGTCGGCTCGCCCAGCAGGATCGCCATGGCCCGGCCGGCATCCACTCGCCCGCAGCCAAACCACGAGTCCCGGCCGGCCGGGCCCAGGTCGGCCGCACCGGCGCACAGGGCGGCTTCCAGCGCCGATTTGGAGGCCCTCGGGGAGAGGGAGCGAAGGAGTGCGACGACCCCCGCGACGTGCGGCGTGGCCATACTGGTGCCGCTCATCACCGCGTACCCGCCGCCCGGAGCCAGGGAGACGATGCTCTCGCCCGGCGCCGCGATGAACAGGCCCGGTCCGGCGTTGGAGAACCACGACAGCCGGTCGGCTGGACCCGTGCTGCCCACTGCCAGCACGCCAGGGTAGGCCGCGGGGTAGATGTCAGTCACGTTGTTCCGTCCGTCGTTGCCCGACGCCGCCACGATGGTCATCCCCGCCGCGATGGCCGCCTCGAACGCCGGGGCGTAGATGGCGGCCTCATCGGCGCCCATCTGGCCGCCCAGCGAGAGGCTGACAATCATGGCGCCGTGCGCCCTGGCCCAGTCCAGGCCGCGGACCAGGTCGGAGAAGTAGCCCTGGCCGGCGTCGTCCAGGACCTTGACCGGCATCAGGCTGATCCCGGGCGCGATGCCGGCGACGCCGGCCGCGTTGTCCGTCGCGGCCGCGATCGTGCCTGCGACGTGGGTCCCGTGGCCGTGGCCATCGGTCGGGTTGAGCCCGCCCGTCAGCGCGTCGAAGGGGCTGACGATCCGGGCGGCCAGGTCGGGATGGGCCGCCAGGCCGGTGTCCAGGATGGCGACGACCACCGCCGCGACGCCCGTGGTTCGGGCCCAGCCGGCCTCCAGGCCGATCACCGGGAGGTCCCACTGGTAGCGCGCGAAATACGGGTCATTGGGCGGCGTGGTTCCGTCGTCTGGCCAGCCGGCGATGGAGACCCGGGCGTCGGGCGCGGAGTGGACGGCACCGGGCCGCGCGGCCAGGATGCCGGCGACGGCGGCCGCCCGGCCGGGAGCCGTGGTCACGACCTGGAGGCGGGGAGCGATCAGGGCGCTGTTGGTGACCCCGGGGTCGGGGGTGGCGGCCTGGCGGGCGATCTCCGCGGCTGCTGTCGCGTCGTCGGCCCAGCGCACCACGACGCGGTCCGTGACGGGCTGGGCTGGGACGCGCGGTTCCAGCGGCACGTGTTCGCCGCGCAGCGGCGCCAGGACCGACGCCCACGGCGCCCAGATGTCCACGCTGCGGCTGCCCCCGAGCAGCGCGCCGCCCAGGGCGATGACCGCGAACACGGTTGCCGTGGTTCGTCGTCGCACCCCGGAGGTATCGGCCGCGGCGGGCGGGGCTGGAGGATTTGGCCCGGCTGGGTTCGGTCCTGCAGGTTTCGGCCGTCGCGGGTGCGATAGGCTGGCGGGCATGAACAAGACATCGGCTTCGGGTGCGCGGCCCGTCCTCCTCTTCGACGTCAACGAGACACTGCTGGACCTGCGGGCCCTGGACCCGTTGTTCGAGCGGTGGTTCGGGAGCGCGACGGTCCGGGCCAACTGGTTTGCCCAGATGCTGCAGATCTCGTTCGTCGGCGCGTTGACCGGGGACTACGTGGACTTCACCACCGCCCAGCACGCGGCGCTCCGGATGCTCGCGCTGCGGATGGGTGTCACGCTGGGCAACAACGGTGCTGACGAGATCGTGGACACGATGTCGCAGCTGCCCGTCCACCCGGATGTCCCCGCGGCGCTCGACAGCCTGGCCGCCGCCGGCTTCCGGATGGCAACCCTCACGAACTCGCTGGAGGCGGTCGCCGAGGCGCAGCTGGTGAGCGCCGGGATCCGGAACCGGTTTGAGCGCGCCTTCTCCGCCGACGTCGTGGGCCGGCTCAAGCCCGCGCCGGAGCCGTACCGGATGGCGGCCGATGCCATGGGCGTGGCGCCGGGCGATACCGTCCTCATCGCGGCGCACGCGTGGGACGTGGCGGGGGCACTGGCGGCGGGCTGCCGCGCGGCCTTCGTGGCGCGCCCCGGGGCCGTGATGTTCCCGATCGGCCGCCAGCCCGAGATCACCGGCCGCGACATCGCGGACGTGGCACACCAGCTCGTCGCTCGCTGGGGGTAGGGGAGCGGCGAGCGACGCTCGCGTCTGGCGCACCACCGGCCTCGTGCTGGCCTCGCCGTACTATCCCAGCATGTCCAACCCTGATCGCGCCGCCTCGGAGGCGCTCCTTGCGGCCATCCGTGCCGGCGTCATCGGCGATGACGCCGCGGTGAATGGCCCGTTTGGCGTGCGGCGCGTCACCTATGCCGACTACACCGCCTCAGGCCGCTCCCTCGCCTTCATCGAGGACTACCTGCGCGAAGCCGTGCTCCCGCTGTACGCCAACACCCACACCGAATCCAGCGGCACGGGCCTCCAGACCTCGCGCTTCCGCGAGGAGGCACGCCGGATCATCCGCGACTCTGTGGGCGGATCCAAGGCTCACCACGCGGTGATCTTCTGCGGCTCGGGCTCCACCGCCGCGATCAACCGCCTGGTGGACATCCTCAACCTGCGGATCCCCAACGACCTCGACGACCGCTATCACCTCCGCGAGCAGATCCCGGAGGCGGAGCGGCCGGTGGTCTTCATCGGCCCGTACGAGCACCACAGCAACGAGCTTCCATGGCGCGAGTCCATTGCCGACGTGGTGGTCATCCACGAAGACCAGAATGGCCGGATCGATCAGGGCCACCTGGCAAAGGAGCTGAATCGGTACGCCGCGCGCCCGCTGAAGATCGGCAGCTTCTCGGCCGCCAGCAACGTGACCGGCATCGTGTCGGACGTGGATGCGATCTCCCGCCTGCTCCACGGCCAGGGTGCCCTCTCGTTCTGGGACTATGCGGCCGCGGCGCCGTACGTGCCGATCGTGATGGATCCGCCGGGTGATCCGCTCGCGGCCAAGGACGCGATCTTCATCTCGCCCCACAAGTTCATCGGCGGCCCCGGGACCCCGGGCATCCTCGTCGCCCGCCGCGACCTGTTCCGCAACCGCGTCCCCGCGGTCCCCGGCGGCGGCACCGTCATGTACGTCAACACCGCGGAGCACGTGTACCTGTCGGATCCCGAACATCGCGAGGAGGGCGGCACGCCGGCCATCGTGGAGTCCATCCGCGCGGGCCTGGTCTTCCAGCTCAAGGAAGCCGTGGGCACGGACCTGATCCGCGAGCGCGAGCACGACTTCATCCGGCGCGCGATGGCCCGCTGGGGCGCCAACCCCAACGTCCAGATCCTGGGCAGCCCGGACGCCGAGCGCCTCTCCATCGTGAGCTTCGTGGTCCGCCGCGGCAGCCGCTACCTGCACCACAACTTCGTCGTCGCGCTGCTCAACGACCTGTTCGGCATCCAGTCGCGCGGCGGCTGCTCGTGTGCGGGGCCGTACGGTCACCGGCTGCTGGGGATCGACGTTGAGACATCGCACGAGTTCGAGCGCGAGATCGCCCGTGGCTGCGAGGGCATCAAGCCCGGCTGGGTCCGGGTGAACTTCAACTACTTCATCAGCGAGTGGGTGTTCCAGTACATCCTCGACGCCGTGGACCTGGTCGCCCGGGACGGCTGGAAGCTGCTCCCCCTCTACGAGTTCGACCCAGCGAACGGGCTCTGGCGCCACCTCGACGGCCAGCCGGAGCCGCCGCTCAGCCTGGACGCGATCGACTACAGCGCCGGCCGGATGGCCTGGGAGCCGCGTCGCCACCGCGCGCCCGAGGCCAGCCTGGTCGCCTATCTCGAGGAGGCCCGCGAACTGATGTCAGGCTCGCCGGTGCCACCACCACCACCGGAGTCGTACTCGGTGGGGCCGGATTTCGAGACGCTCCGCTGGTTCCTGCTCCCCAGCGAAGTGACTGGGGTCTCCGGCTTCTAGGCCGCGGGAGGCTCCGGGGCGGGAGCGTCCGGGGCGGGAGCCTCGTCGGCCTGGGCGTCCGCGGCCGAGACCATGGCCCCGGCCTCCAGCTGCGCCGGCGCGCGGGCCTCGGCGATGACGCTGAGCGAGACCCGGAAGCCGGCGCGGCGCTGGAGCGCCGTCAGCACGCTCAGCTGCCCGCCCGGCGCGTCGGCCGGGAACCAGCGGATCCATTCCTCGTTGAAGTGATCCCAGTCGGACGGATCCCGCAGCGACCAGGTTGCCCACACGATCCGGTCCAGCGTGGTGCCTGCATCGTACAGGCGGTCCTTGAGGTTGCTCATCGCCTGGTTGGTGTGGTCGAAGATGGAGCCCTTGACGACCTCGCCGGTCGCCATGTCGATGGGGCCCACCGACGTCACGTAGACCATGCCTCCCGCAGCCACGGTCCGGCCCCGACCCAGGGCCAGTGGCTCGGCGTGGGGGATGATCACGGCCTCGACGCCGCCCCGGCGCGACTTCAGGTGACGCGGCTTGGGCATGGTGGAATCGGCCGGCGGGATGCCGAACTCGCCCGCCGGGAGCGCGATCCCGTTGGCGTGGAAGACATCCATGAACGTGGGCCGGACGCCGGTCGACTGCAGCTGGCCGTCGATCCGGCCATCCACGATGCCCGCGTACTGGAACTTGAAGATGTCCTGGGTGAGGATCTCGTCGTCCTCGATCCCGTAGATCTCCGTGATGCTGATGATCCGGCGTGTCCCGTCCTTGAGCCGGCCCTGCTGGACCACCAGGTCCACGGCGGAGGCAATCTGCTCACGGACCGCGCGCAGCGGCAGCTCGACCGACGACATCAGGACCATGGTCTCGAGCCGGCGGAGCATGTCCTCCGCGCTGTTGGCGTGGCCGGTGGAGAGCGACCCGTCGTGCCCGGTCGTCATGGCCTGGAGCATATCCAGCGCCTCGCCGCCGCGGCACTCGCCCACGATGATCCGGTCAGGCCGCATGTGGAGCGAGTTGCGCAGAAGGTCACGGATGGTGATCTCGCCCTCGCCCTCCAGGTTCGATGGGCGCGACTCCAGCGTGATCACGTGGTCCTGGCGGAGCTGCAGTTCGGCGGCGTCCTCAATGGTGACGATACGCTCGGTCTCGGGGATGAATGACGACAGCACGTTGAGGGTGGTGGTCTTGCCCGATCCGGTGCCGCCCGATACGAAGATGTTGAGCTTGGCTTCGATGCAGGCCTGGAGGAAGTCGAACATCTCCTGGCTGGCCGTGCCAAATCGGACCAGGTCGGCGACCGTGAAGGGCCGTGCGGAGAACTTCCGGATAGTGATGACCGGCCCGACCAGCGAGAGCGGCGGGATGATCGCATTCACGCGGGAGCCGTCGGGAAGGCGCGCATCCACCCGAGGGCTGGAGTCGTCAATCCGGCGCCCCATCGGCGTGATGATCCGGTCGATGATCCGGAGAACATGCTCGTCATCCACGAAGACGGCATCAATCCGCTCGATCCTGCCGTTGCGCTCGACGTAGATCTGCTTTGGCCCATTGACCATGATCTCGGAGATGGTCTCGTCCTGGAGGAGCGGCTCCAGCGGGCCCAGGCCAAGGAGGTCGTCGAGGACGTCCTCCAGCACCCGCTGCTTCTCGTCGCCCGTGACGATGAAGCGCTCCCAGCTGCGCAGCCCCTCGACGAAGGCGGCCACCTTCTCGCGCCAATCCGGGCCGGTGAGCTCTCCCTGGTGGCGGAACGCGACCATGACCTCGCCCTGGATCTGGCGGCGGATCTCGCGCAGCAAGGTCTCGCGGCCGGGCGCGATAGGGACCCGGGCGGGCGGGCCGGCGGGTGCGACCGGGACCAGGGCATCGGCCGCGCCCGCGGCCTCCCTCTGGGCTCGCTCCATCCGCTGCAGCAATGACAAGCGTCGGTCTCCTGGTGGGGCGCCCGCCTGGGGGGGGGCCGCCGTGGTCGAAGTCGTGGGGCATGGAGGCGCGCCACCCAACGTCACGTACGAGAATACCTCGGACGCATAGCCCTGACCACCGGCGTTGATCTGAACGCGGTGCGCTGTCGCGACACACGGCCGGCGGGGCCTCACCCCGCCCGGGGACCGCGGTCCCGGGGCCACCGGTGGTCCTGCCCGGGAGATCCCCGTTCTCGTCATTGACAGGCCGTGGCGCATCACAAACAGTAGCGACGTGCGCCTCGCCATAGCCGCGGTGCTGGGTTCCCTGGTTCCCGGTATCGGCCACCTGATCACCAACGGGCGGCGAGTGGCCGTCCTCTTCCTCCTGCCAATCGTCGTGCTGGCGGTTGCCCTGCTGGTGGGGCTGCTGCTGGGCGGTCCGTATGGCCTCGTCGCCTTCGCGGTCACGCCAGGGGTCCTGCCCGCTCTCGCCGTGCTGAACGTGCTCCTCGCGACCTGGCGGATCGTGGCCAGCGCGGATGCGGCCCGCCGCGTGGAGCCCACCCGCCGGGCCGCAGTGCTGGTCGCCGTGGTGGCCGTGATCCTCGTGGGGGCGCCGCACATCGTGATCGGGCGCGCCATCGCGTCCGCCAATGACCTGCTCGACTCCATGTTCGCCTCCGCTCCCGTGGCGTCGCCCAGCCCGGAGGGCACCGTACCCCCAACATCGGGCCCGTTCCGGCTGCTGCCGGTGCCCACGGACGTCGAGATCGCCCCGGGCTACTCGCTGCCGCCCGCCGAGGCGTCACTCATTCCGACGCCATCGCCGACGCCCCGGCGGATCCTGACCGGCGACACCTCGGACCCGCTGCCGGCTCTCGGCGCCGCCGTGCCGTGGCAGGCGCCCGGTGCGGTGCCGTGGGGGAGCGACGGCCGGTTTGACCTGCTCTTGATGGGCTCGGACGCGGGCAGCGACCGCTGGAGCCGGCGCATGGACGTGATGCTGCTCGTGGAGGTGGACGTGGCCACGGGCCAGGTGGCGATGGTGGGGATGCCGCGCAACCTGCTGAACGCACCGCTCCCCCCGGGGCCGGCCCACGACGCGATCGCGTGCGGCTGCCTGCCGTTGCTGCTGAACGAGGCGTACGAGGAGGCGGTCTGGAACCAACCGTCGCTCTGGCCCGGCGACGGGGCCGTGGCGGGGATCGGGGCCGTCCGGTCGATCGTGTCGGAGCTGACGGGGCGGCCGATCGACGCCGTCCTCGTGGCCGACCTGATCGGCGTGGTCCGCGTGGTGGACGCCCTGGGCGGGATCGACATCAACGTGCCGTACTCGGTCTACGACGAGAACTACCCCGATCCGGTCCGCGGCAGCATCGTGCTCAACATCCGGGCCGGCCAGCAGCACCTCGACGGGCGGATGGCGCTCGCGTATGCCCGCAGCCGGCACCAGGACTCGGACTACGGCCGAATGGATCGCCAGCAGACGCTCCTCCTCGCGATACGCCAGCAACTGGGCCCCGCCACCATCCTCCAGGCGCCGGACTTCGTGACCGCCGCCAAGGGCGCGGCCTGGACCGACCTGCCCCGCGACAGCCTGCCCAACCTGGTGACGCTCTTCGGCCGGGCCGCATCGGCCGCCGTCCACCAGTTGCGGATCGTGCCACCCACCTACCCGGAGTGGCTGACCCCGGCCGTGATCACCAGGATCCGGGGCGACGTGGCCGCGCTGCTGCCGCCGGTCCCCACTCCAACGCCGTCGCCCTCCGCCTTCCCGGTCCCGACGACCCTCCCCACGGGGACGCCGAAGCCGTCCGGGTCGCCCTCTGCCGCGCGGAGCCCGACGCCGACGCCCAGCCCCATCCCCCCCGAGCCCGGCGCCCAGCTAGCTCACGCCCGCAGGCCCGAGGTCGCGGCGGCGCCCGCCGGCCGGCGACGAACCGGCTGGCGCAGGACCGTCTTCAGCTTCGCTGGATCGGCGCGGCGCGGGTCACCCAGGTAGATCTCGTGGTGGCGGCCGTGCGGCTCGCAGTCCGCGGCCTGCGCGAAGTCCCGCATGCGCGGGATCGTCGCGGGTTCGGTCGCATACGGGCCCACGTGCAGGGCCTGGACAGACAGGCCCTCCTCGAGCCGCTCCAGGCGCACGTGGTCGAAGGCCGGGCTGGGTCCGCGCTTCGCCCGGACGGCCGCGATCGCCGCGGCCAGGTCGGCGGCTCCCACCAGGTCGGGCACGAGCATCAGGAGCGTGTACGCCCACGCCTCGGTCCGGGCGCCCTCGAAGCCGACGATGTCGGCCGGCCAGAGCCCCTCGAGCGCCATCACCGGGAAGTCGACCGGATCGACGGGGCGCTTCTTGAACGCGAACTTCAGGGTGTAAGCGGCACCGTACGGCGCGCCAACCGACGCCTGGAACGCCGCCGAGTCCCCACGCTGCCCGCCGGCCGGCACCTCCCTGTCGATGGCCAGGAACTGGAAGGCCGGGACCTCGATGAGCTCGACGACGCCGGGTCGCGGTGCGTAGTAGCGCTTGAGGTCGCGCCGAAGGTCGCTCGTCCGCATGCCGCAAGCCTGCTCGGGGCAGGCGTCGATTTAAGAGCCAGGCGACACCCGGCGGCGGCCGATCAGGCCCCACGGCCCGCCGGGGTCAGCGCCAGAGGTGGCCGTACGGGTGCTCGCCCACGATGCGCGCGCCCCGGGCGAAGCGTCCCAGGTCGTAGATCGTGAGATCGGCCAGCCGTGGCGCGCCGTCCAGCATCCACTCGGTCAACGCGCAGCCGATCGCCGGCGCGGTCTTGAACCCGGTGCCCGAGTAGGCGACCGACAGCCACAGCCCATCCGGACCGGCGGGGCCGATGATCGGGTGCTGGTCCGGCGTGATGCCGTCCTGGCCGCCGTGCGCCGTGCGCAGCGTGCCCTGGTCCATCCAGGGGAGCCGGGCACAGACACGGGTGATCATGTCGATGGTCTCTTCGTCCGGCATCGGCGCCATGGGCCCGTCCGGATCGCCCCCGAACTCGTTGGCGCCGTGCAGCCCGACCAGCATCAGCTCCTGGCCTTCGGGCCGCCAGTAGACGCCGTTGGCCTCGTCGATCACGACCGGGAAGTTGGGCCCGTGGCCCTGCGGCAGCCCGAAGTACGCGGTGTTGTGGCGCCAGGCCTCCACGGGCAGGTCCAGGCCCGCGGTCCTGGCGAGCGGGGTGGCCCAGACGCCGTTGACCAGCACGATGGCGGGCGCCTGGAAGATGCCCTTGGATGACTCGACGCCCGTGATGCGCGATCCGGCGACGATCAGCCGGTGGACCTCGCAGCCAGTCAGCACCCGCGCTCCCAGCTTGCGAGCCGCGGCCAGGAACCCCGCGGCGGTCCCGGAAGGATCCGCGTACCCGGAGCCGGGCTCCCAGGCGGCCACCTCGATGTCGTCCACGATGGCGCCCGGCACGATGCGTGCGACATCCGCGGGCGAGATTAGCTTGGTGCCCACGCCCAGCGCCTGCTGGTTGGCCACGTTCGCCCGGAGGTTGTCTGACAGCTCCGGCGGGACCAGCTGGATGAACCCGGTCTTGACGAAGGAGCAGTCGCCGGCACCGACGCGCTCCTGCCAGTCGCGGAAGTACGGGTACGACGCCCAGGCGAGGAAGGACTCGCTGGCGAGGTCGTAGTGCATCCGCACGAAGCCGGACGACCGGCCCGTGGCGCCCGCCGCGACGGCGCTGCGCTCCAGGACGATCACCCGCTGCCCGCGGCCGGCCAGGTGGAAGGCGAGGCTGGCGCCCTGGACGCCGGCCCCAACGATGATGACATCGGCGGTCTCGCTCATGGGCGAATGATGCTCCGGCCGCGGATCAGGCGCTGCCGCCGGGCGGATCCGCTCTGTCCCGCGCGCCATCGCCCGCCACGAGGCGACCTCGCGTCTGCCGGGCCGGACCAGCGCACGGAAGCCGTACCATCGGCGCGCCGTGTCCTCCCTGCCGCCCCTCCCGTCCATCCGCTCCATTCCGGGCCCGCCATCTCCGCTGGCGCGGCATCCGGCCGTGCCGCCGGCCGCGACCGTCGCCGCGCTGGCGGCCGTGTTGCTCGCGATCGGGCTGTCGATGGAGGCCAGGGGCCCGTTCGGCTTTGACCCGGCGGCCGCTGCCGCGGGCGTGGCGAGCCAGCTGGGGACCACGTTGCCGGCCGCAGCCCTGGTCCTCGCCGCCACCGGGCTGAACGTCGCCGCGGGCCTGGTGTTGATACGGGTTGGCCTTGGCCGCCCGTTCTGGACGCCCGGCGAAGCGCTCCTCGCCGGGTTCGTGGGCGCGACGCTCCTCGACATCGTCCTGCTGGGGGCCCTCGGCGGCACGGGCACCTTCCGCTGGCCGGTGCTCGTGGCCGTGCACGGGGCGATCCTTGGGATCGGGCACTTGGCCAGGGCCCGAATCGGACCCGTCCTGGTGGCGACCGTGCTGCCGCCGGGAGCCACAGGTTGCGCCAACCCGGTAGGTTCGAGCGGCCCGCGGCCGCTGCCGTGGCCCGCCGCCATGGGTCCGCGCCCGGGCTGGTGGGTGCTCACCGACCGGTGGCCGCTCTGGGTCGTGGTCGGCATCGCCTGGTCCGGGCTGCTCCTCCTCCAGCTCGCGTCGCCGGTCGTGCCTTTCGTGGACGTGCTGCCCAACCACGTGGCGCCGGTGGAGCACCTGCGGACCTTCGGCGACTTCGCGTCCGTCACCACGACCGCCTCGCCCATCTACGGTCCGTCACGCACCTTCCTGGGCTATGCGGCCCTCCTCGGCGTGATCGACACGCTGGCGATGCTCCCGGCCGCCCTGGGCGTGGCCGCGTTCGCCTTGCCCGGGGCCATCGCGGTGGCCCTGGGCGTCCACCGGCTGGGGATGGCCCTGGGCGGCGGGAAGACCGGCGCGTGGGCCGTGCTCGCCTTCGTGCTCACGACGTCCTTCGTCCGGCTTCCCGACGCGCGGGCGACCGTCCTCGTGCTGCCGCTGGCCGCCTGGTGCCTCGCCGAGGTGGCCGACCGGGTCGCCGGCCGTGAGCCGGCGTCGCTCCGCCGATCGGTGCTGCTCGGCGCCGGCCTCGCCGCGGCCATCCTGGTCCACCCGGTGATCGGCGCGCTGACCGTGCTCTCGGTGGGCCTGGTGCTGGCCGGCTGGCCGGACCGGACCAAGGAGCAGCTGGTGCCGGCGCTCCTGGCGGCTGGGGTCCTGGCGTTGCCGCAGCTCGCCGCGATGACCGAGGTAGCGCTGCCCACCGCCGTCGCGCTGGTGGTGATCCCGGCGGCGATCGTCCCGGCCTGGGCGGCCGCCCGCTTCGGCGTGGTGCGCGGCCTGCTGTTCTGGATCGGTCGACTGGCGGTCGTGCTGGTGGCCGTCGCCGCGCTGGTCGACGTGGCCGACGTCTGGGTCGCCGGCTGGGCCGCACTCGAAAAGCTCCTGCCCACGATCCCCGTCCTGGCCTGGACGAGCGTGGCTGGCCTGATCATCGCCACGCGGCGGGTGCTCAACCCCGTCCTCCTGGGCGCGCTGGCGGCCGGGGTCATCGCCGCCACCGCCACCAACCTGGTGCCGCCCGAGGGCACGCTGCAGACGGCGCTGCGCTTCGAGGTCCCCAAGACGCTTCATTACTGGGTGCCGGTCGTGTTCGTGCTGTCGGCGGCGATCGCGCTGGAGGCGGCCTGGAGCGACCCCCGCTTGCCCGCGATGGTGCCGCCCGCGCTCCTCGCCGTCTTCCTGGCGGTCGTCATCCTGCCGCTCCGCCAGCCGCCACTGACCGACGCGTACTACCTGGGCGAGCGCCGTGTCAGCGAGACGGTCTCGCTCCAGCTCAAGACCGCCCAGCAGGGCTACTGGACGGGCTACCCCGACACGCGGCGGATCGTGGCGCCCGACGGCCTTGAGCTGCTTGGTGCCGTCCGGGCCGAGATCGACGCCGGCCGGCTCAGGGCGTCGAGCGAGGTCCTCCACGTCGCGCGCAGCTTCCAGCAGTGGGCCGCCGTCCCGCTGGGAGTCTTCGCCGGCGTGATCGAGACGGACGTGACGCTCGACGCGGAGGTCAGCATCCACACGGTCGGCGGACGCCTCCACAAGTACGCTGAGCTGGAGAGGCTCCTCGCGGCGGGCGACCCGTACGTCCTCCTGGAGCCGGCCGGGCTGCCGTCCGACGCGCGGGACAGGGTGGTCGCGGCGGGATACCGGTCCATCTATGCCAATCTCCGCGGCGAGCTCTTCGCCGTCGGCGGCAATTGAACCAGGGGAGGGTTCGCCGATGCGACCAGACCGGATCGAGCCCGGGCCCGGCCAGGAGTCGGTCTGGGACTACCCGCGCCCGCCGCGCGTGGAGCCGGTCGCCCAGCGGGTCCGCGTCGTCATGGACGGAAAGGTCCTCGCCGACACCTCCCGCGCCCTCCGCGTCCTCGAGACCGCCGGCCCACCCGTCTACTACGTGCCGCGCGACGACGTCCGGATGGAGCACCTGGAGCGCGGCGCTCACCGGACGACCTGCGAGTGGAAGGGTCCGGCAAGCTACTACGGCTACCGTCGGTCCGGACGTGCCATCGAGGACCTGGCCTGGTCGTACGAACGGCCGAACCACGGCTTTGCGGCCATCGCAGGGCACCTTGCGTTCTATGCCCGCCGCGTCGACGAGGCCTGGGTGGGCGATGAGCGCGTGACGCCCCAGCCCGGCGACTTCTACGGGGGCTGGATCACGTCCTGGGTGGTCGGTCCGTTCAAGGGGGAGCCGGGCTCGTTCGGGTGGTAGTCGCGCCACGTCGCTATTGCAACGAGCTGCGATAACGCGTCTACCATGAGGGAGCGATGACGGCCTTCGAGATTCCGGGTCCTCTTGCCGCCGTGGTTGCCGCGGCCGGCACCGAGGGCGCACCATCCCTGCTGATCACGGCACTGCTGCTCGGCATCCGCCACGGGATCGACTGGGACCACATCGCGGCAATCACGGACATCACCAGCACCACGACCGTGGCGGACGCCGGGGAACGCGCCCACGCGGCGTCCCACGCGGCCGGCACGCATGGCCATGACCACGGCGGCACGGAGGAGCGGGCCCGCCATCGCTCCATGGGTGCCGGCCACCATGCCGTGATGGTCGCGCCGTCGGCGGTGCCGCCCAGCAGGGCTCGACTTCGGGCCGAGCAGCGGCGCGCCCTCTTCCTGGGGACGCTCTATGCGCTGGGCCACGGCTCCGTGGTCGCGGTCCTGGGCCTGCTGGCGTTGATCTTCGGGGCGATCCTGCCCGACTGGCTGGACCCACTGATGGGCCGCGTCGTCGGGTTCACGCTGATCGTCCTCGGGGTGTGGGTCTTCTACAGCATTTTTGCGTACATCCGGCACGGCGAGGCTTTCCACATGCGCAGCCGCTGGATGGTGGTGTTCGCGCTGGCCCGAGGCGCGTGGCGCCGGTTGCAGGCGCGGCTGCACGGCCACGAGCATGCCGAGGCGGTGGAGATGGCCTCGTATGGCCCACGGACCGCGTTTGGCGTGGGGATGATCCATGGCATCGGCGCCGAGACGGGCACGCAGGTCCTGATCATCGCCGCGATCGGCGGCGCCGGCGGCATCGGCCTGGGGATCCCGATGATGCTGGCCTTCATCCTGGGGCTGCTGATCTCGAACTCGGCGATCGTGGTCATCACCGCGACCGGCTTCGTGGCCAGCCAGACACGCCAGCGGATCTACCTCGTCGCCGGGGCCATCGCCGGGGCCTTCAGCCTCGTGGTGGGCATCCTCTTCTTCTTCGAGCTCCAGGACAACCTCCCGGACCTCGACGCGATCCTCCGGTCGCTGGGCCTGGGGAGCTAGGCCCCATGCCTGCCTGGCCGCCGGCCGGATCGGGGCCCAGCCCGGTCGAGGGGCCGTCGAGATTGGCCGGGGCGCCGTGGGCGACCGTCCGCGACCGACTGCGTGCCAGGGGCCTGCGCTGGACCCCGCAGCGGCGGGAGCTGATCGACGTCCTCGCGGCGAGCACTGGCCATGTGACCGGGTCCGAGCTCGTGGAGCGCTGCCGGGCGGTTGACCCGGCTACCGTGCCGTCGACCGTCTACCGAACGCTCCACGTGCTGGAAGCGTTGGGGTTGGTCAGCCACAGCCACGGCCATGACGGGCGCGAGGAGTTCCACGTCCTGCCCGAGGTGGATCACGGGCATCTCCACTGCACGCGCTGTCGCCGGACGTGGGAGCTTCCGGCGGGGGAGGCCGCCCTGCTGACGGCCGCGCTCAGGGAGGCCCGCGGGTTCGCCGTGGACCTGAGCCACCTGTCGGTGGGCGGGTTGTGCGCCGACTGTCGGGCCCAGCTGGCCGCTCTCGGATCAGCCGGCCTGGCCCTCGAGTAGTCCGGCCAGGCGGCCGCCCGCCCGTCCGGCCGCCCGTCGCCCCTGCTCAGCCCTCGGCGAGCGGCACGCCCAGGACGTTGAAGCCGCCGTCGACGTAGTGAATCTCGCCGCTCACCGCCGACGACAGGTCGGACGTCAGGTAGACAGCGCTCTTGCCCACGTCCTCGATCGTGATGTTCGAGCGCAGCGGGGTGGTCTCGGCGAACGAGCCATACAGCTTCTTGAAGCCGGCGATGCCGCTGGCCGCCAGGGTCCGCACGGGCCCCGCCGAGATCGCATTGACCCGGATGCCGGAGGGCCCGAGGTCCGCGGCGAGATACCGGACGCACGCCTCCAGGGCGGCCTTCGCGACACCCATGACGTTGTAGTTGGCGACGACCTTCTCCGCGCCGTAGTAGGTCAGGGTCAGCACGGACGAGCCGGGGTGGAGGAGCGGCCGCGCCTCGCGGACCAGGGCGACCAGCGAGTAGGCGGAGACGTCCATCGCGAGGGCGAAGCCGTCGCGCGAGGTGGCGACGAACTCGCCGTCGAGATCTTCGCGCTTGGCGAAGGCCAGGGCGTGGACCAGGATGTCGATCTGGCCGTGGGCTGCCTGCCACTTCTCCATGACGCCGCGGATCTGCTCGTCGGACTGGACGTCGCACGGCTCGACAAAGGTGGAGCCGATGGAGGCCGCCAGTGGCCTGACGCGCCGTTCGATCAGGCTCTCGACGGAGCTGAAGCCCACGATCGCGCCCTCGGCATGCAGCGCCTGCGCGATCCCCCACGCGATGGAGTGGTCGTTGGCCACCCCGAAGATCAACGCTCGCCGCCCCTCCAGCAGGCCCATGGTTCGGCTCCTCCTCGTCGCGCCCAGGGAGCGGGCGCCAGACTGCCAATCGGCTGCCCGGGAGCCTAGCACCCGGCGGCCCGGCTGGCACCCGGCGCTAGACTGGCGGCAATGACCCGGGCTGCCGCCCCGCGGCCCGCCAGCCCCTGGCTCCAGCGCGAGGAACCACCATGACGAGCGATTCCGGGCCGCGGATGAAGATCACGTACGCCACCCTGCGGGCCGACAACGAGGAGCTCCACGCAGGCTTCGAGGCGGGCGTGGAGCGTGTTCGGGCCCGCCTGGGCGCGAGCCATCGGAACCTGGTCGACGGGGCGTGGCGGGGCGGCACAGGGACGTTCGAGGTTCGCTCGCCCATCGACACCGACATCCTGCTGGGGCAGTTCGCCATGGGGACGCCGGCGGACGTGGACGCCGCGGTGGCCGCGGCGCGACGGGCGCAGCCCGGCTGGGCCGCCACGCCGTGGGGGGAGCGGCTGCGGATCCTCCGCGCGGCCGCGGAGCTGATCAGCGAGCGGCTCATGGACTACGCCGCGGTCATGGCGTTCGAGTGCGGCAAGACACGCATGGAGGCGCTGGGTGAGGTCGAGGAAGCTGCGGACCTCATCCGCTACTACGCCCAGACCATGGAGGAGAACAACGGCTACGACCACCCGATGGGCAACCTGGGCGATGCGGCGGTGCACACCCGGACCATCCTCCGGCCGCACGGCGTGTTCGGCGTGATCAGCCCGTTCAACTTCCCGATGGCGCTGGCGTCCGGGCCCATCGCGGGCGCGCTGATCGCCGGCAACACCGTGGTCTTCAAGCCCGCCTCGGTCACCTCGTGGTCGGCCGTCGTGCTGACCCAGGCATACGTGGACGCGGGGGTCCCCGCCGGGGTGCTGAACCTGGTGATGGGACCCGGCGCCACGGTGGGCCAGGCGCTCCAGGGCCACCCGGGCATCGACGGGATGGTCTTCACCGGCTCGTACGAGGTGGGGATGGCGCTCTACCGCTCGTTCACCACGCGCTGGCCGCGGCCGTGCATCGTGGAGATGGGCGGCAAGAACCCGGCGATCGTGACGCGTCACGCCGACCTCGACGAGGCGGCCGAGGGGATCGTCCGCGCCTCCTTCGGCTTCGATGGCCAGAAGTGCTCCGCCAACTCTCGGGTGTACGTGGAGCAGGCCGTCCACGACGACCTCGTCGCGCGGCTGGTGGCGCGGACGCAGGCGCTGCGCGTGGGCGACCCGCTGCTGCGCGAGACGTTCATGGGGCCGGTCATCGACCAGCGGGCCGTGGACCGCTGGGGCGCCGCCGTGGCCGACGCCAGGCGTGATGGGCGGGTGTTCGCCGGTGGTGAGCGCCTGACCGACGGCTTCATGGCGCGCGGGTTCTTCGTGGAGCCCACGGTGGTCGGGCGCCTGCCCGCCGCACACCGGCTCTTCCAGGACGAGCTGTTCGCGCCGTTCGTGACGGTGCACCCGGTGGCCTCGCTGGACGAGGCGATCGGCCTCGCCAACGACTCGCTGTACGGGCTGACGGCCGGCATCTACTCCGAGGACCGCGCCGAGGTGGACCGCTTCCTGGATCGAATGCAAGCCGGCGTCCTGTACGTCAACCGCCGGGCCGGCTCCACTACGGGTGCATGGCCGGGGATCCAGTCATTCGGTGGCTGGAAGGGGAGCGGGTCCACGGGCAAGGCCGGGCTGGGCATGTACTACGTCGCGCAGTTCCTGCGGGAGCAGAGCCACACGATCGTGGACTGAGGGCGCCCTATTCGCGCGCCGTCGCCTGCATGGACCCCCCGGGGACAGCCGGCGCCCTATCCGCCCACCGGGCCCAACGCCTCGGCGACCGCCCGACTGGGCCCCTCTACCGCTCTGGCAGGGACTGGCGGACGACGACGACCGGGCAGTGCGCGCTGCGGATCACCTCGTCCGAGACGCTCCCGATGAGTGCCCGGCCCATCCCGCTGTGGCCCCGGTTGCCGATCACGATCAGGTCCACGTCCTCGGACTGGGAGGCCTCGATGATCGCTTCCGCCGGATCGCCCTCCCAGATCAGGTAGGAGACTTCGACGCCATGGGCTCGGCCGCGAGCGACCAGCTCGGACATCGCCAGTTCCTTGCTGCCGCGCACCTGGTGCATCGCCGGCCCGCGTCCCGTCGAGCGCCGGAGGGCACCCGGATCGATGACATTGACGACGAGGACCGCGGCGCCCATCTGGGCGGCCAGTCGGAAGGCCTCGGATGTGGCCATCTCGGAACTGGGGGCGAGGTCGGTCGCGAGCAGGAGCCTGGCGTGGCGCCGCAGCTCCGGGACGGGAGCGGCCGGCAAGAGCGGCGCCACCATCAATCGATGGCGGCGGACGCCGCGGGACGCGATCGCGGGGGCTGCACGGTCATGACGTCATTCTTGGGCCGCGCAGTGAACCCTGTAGGGACTTGTGGACCCATCCCCGGGGGCCGCCCGGCCCCAACTGCCTCCCGGGCTTCGGTCCGGCGCTGCTACCCTAGGTGGGATGTCCCACCAGCCCACCCCTGCCCGCCCGCACCACGACCTTGCCTTCAGAGAGCCGGAGACCGCGATCAGCGCGCTCGAGGCCTTCGACGAGGCGACCCGCGCCATCGCCGGGATCATGGACCTGGAGTCCGTGCTCCAGATCATCACGGATCGCGTTCGGGCCCTCGTCGGGGCGGAGTACGCGGCGCTGGGGATTGTTGACGCGCACGGGCGCATCGAGCAGTTCATCACCAGCGGGCTCCGTCGCGAGGAGCGCCGCGCGATCGGCGCCCCGCCCAGCGGCCTGGGGATCCTTGGGCTGATCATCCGGGAGGGCCGGAGCTACCGCATCACGGAGATCGGCACCCACCCCGAGGCCCATGGCTTCCCGCCAAACCACCCGGCGATGCGCTCGTTCCTGGGCGTGCCCGTCGCGGCCAAGGGGGGGTCGCTGGGCAATCTCTACCTCAGCAACAAGATTGGGGCGGCGGAGTTCACCGGCACCGACGAGATGCTCGTCGAGATGTTTGCCCGGCATGCCGCCATCGCCATCGAGAACGCCCACCTCCACGCCCGGGTCTCCCAGCTGGCGGTGGTCGAGGAGCGCGACCGAATCGGGCGGGACCTGCACGACGGAATCATTCAGGGTATCTATGCGGTCGCCCTCTCCCTCGAAGACGTCCCGGACATGGTCAAGGACAACCCGGTTGAAGCCGCCACCAGGGTTGACCGCGCCATCGACCGCCTGAACCTCACGATCCGTGACATCCGCAACTTCATCCTGGGCCTCGAATCCGAGCTGGTCGACGCCGGCGACCTTGTGGTTGGCCTGGCCGGGCTCGCCGAGGAGGTCCGGATCAACACGATGATCGAGTTCGAGCTGGATCTCGACGCCCAGCATGGCCACCACGTGCAGCTGGTGCTGCCCAGCACGCACCGCGCGCAGCTGCTCCAGATGGCGCGCGAGGCACTCAGCAACATGGCGCGCCACTCGCGGGCAACCCGCGGCCGGATCTCGCTGCACGAGGAGGCCGGCAGCGCCGTGCTCGAGATCTCGGACAATGGCCGCGGGTTTGACCCCGCCGCGCCGGTCCAGCCGGGCCACCACGGCCTCGACAACCTGCACGACCGGGCGGCGGCCATGGCGGGCACGCTGGTCATCGACAGTGAACCGGGCGCCGGGACGCGTATCATCGTTCGCGTACCGCTTGACGCCACTCCGGAGGCCAAACCGTGACCGAAGCTCAACCCGTCCTGCGGCTGCTGGTGGTCGACGACCACGAGGTGGTGCGCCAGGGACTCGTCGCGCTCCTCGACAGGCGCGAGGGCTTCCACGTGATTGCCGAGGCGGGGACCGTCGCGGAGTCCATCGAGGCAGCACGCCGCTTCCAGCCGGACATCGTGATCATGGACGTCCGGCTCCCCGATGGCTCCGGGATCGAGGCCTGCCGCGAGATCCGCGCGGAGCTGCCCCTGACCCGCGTCGTGATGCTGACCTCCTACCCGGACGAGGAGGCGGTCCTGTCCGCCATCGTCGCCGGTGCCAGCGGCTACCTGCTCAAGCAGGTCCGCGCCCGGGATCTGGTCGCCGCCCTGGAGGCCGTCGGCCGCGGCGAGTCGCTGCTTGATCCCGCCGTGACGGAGAAGGTCCTGGAGCGGGTCCGGCGGATCGCCACGGGGTCGCGCACCGACGAACTGGCTCAGCTGACCGCGCAGGAGCAGAAGATCCTCCTCCTGGTGGCCGAGGGGAAGACCAACAAGGAGATCGCGAGCGAGATCTTCCTGTCGGACAAGACCGTGAAGAACTACGTGAGCTCGATCCTGTCGAAGCTCAACCTCGAGCGTCGCGCGCAGGCGGCGGCCTTCGTGGCCAAGCATCGGATCGACCGCGGCGGCTGAATCGGGGCCCGTGCGGCGGCGGCGCGGCGCGGGCCGACCGGCCCGCGATCCGTCGCATTCCGGCCCCCGCACTCCGGCGTTCCGGCCCACTGGCGTCGCGCAGCCCACGGCCTAGACTGGCCCAGTGCGAATCGTCTCCGCCCAGGAGGCCGTGGCCGGCATCCGCTCGGGCGACACCATCTACCTGCACGGCCAGGCGGCCACGCCGAGCACCTTGCTTCAGGCCCTTGTCGACCGCGCGCCGGAGCTGACCGGCGTCACTGTCGCGCACCTCCACGCGGAGGGGCCTGCGCCGCACCTGGCGCCCGAGATGGCGCCCCACTTTCGGCACCGCGCGCTGTTCATCGGGCCGAATGCCCGGGCCGCCGTCAACGAGGGGCGCGCCGACTACGTCCCGATCTTCCTGTCCGACATCCCGCAGCTCTTCCTGTCGGGCGAGATGCCCCTCGACGCCGTGCTGATCAACGTGACGCCGCCCGACGCGCACGGCTTCTGCTCGCTGGGCACCTCGGTCGAGGCGATGCACGCGGCGATCCGCTCCGCCCGGACGGTGATCGCGCAGCTCAACCCGGCGGTGCCGCGCACCCTGGGCGAGAGCTTCGTCCACGTCGACGACATCGACCTGGGCGTCGAGGTGGATCCCGCACCCCCGTACAGCCACCCGCCCGTGCCGATCGGCGAGATCGAACGGCGGATCGGCGAGTACGTGGCGGACCTGGTCGAAGACGGGGCGACGCTCCAATTGGGGATCGGCGGCATTCCGGGCGCGGTCTGCGCGGCGCTCACCGGCAAGAGGGACCTGGGCGTCCACACCGAGATGTTCACCGACGGCGTGGTCGATCTCGTGGAGGCCGGGGTCATCAACGGCTCGCGCAAGGAGCGCAACCGGGGGAAGATCGTGGCTGCGTTCATGATGGGCAGCCCGCGCCTGTACGAGTTTGCCCGGGATAATCCGATGGTGGAGATGCGCCAGGTCGACTTCACCAATGACACCGCGGTCATCCGTACCTTCCGGAAGATGACGGCGATCAACTCGGCGATCGAGGTCGACCTGTCCGGCCAGGTCGTGTCGGATTCGATCGGCCATCGGCTCTACTCCGGGGTAGGCGGCCAAGTCGACTTCGTCCGGGGCGCCTCCCTCGCCCCGGAGGGTCGGGTGATCATCGCCCTCCCATCAACGGCGTCCGGCGGCGCGGCATCGCGAATCGTGGGGTCGCTGCGCGAGGGCGCGGGGGTGGTGACGACGCGCGCCCATGCGCGGACGATCGTCACCGAATGGGGTGTGGCTCAGCTGCACGGTCGGAGCCTGCGCGAGCGCGCCCTGTCGTTGATCGCGGTGGCGCACCCGGATGCCCGCGAACGGCTCCGCGACGAGGCCCGGCGCAGCGGCCTCCTCTAGCCCGGGCGCGGACCGACGCCTGGCGGACGGCCCTGTCTCCCGTCGCGCACTTCGTGCTCCCATGGGCCGCGTCGCGACTCCCGTGGGCCACGCCGGCCCCCGTCCGCGGCCGGGAGGTCGTTTCCACGCTTGGGCGTGACGCTCGCCAGGGGTCGCTGGGGGCGCGCTGAAGCCGGGATGGGAAGGTTGGGGAGTGGGGACGGAGGGAAAGCGAGAAGGGCATCGGGCGTCCCCTCCGATGCCCTTCTTGTGCGGAATCTTGGTCTCAGCCCGCGGCCCGGGGTAGGGCCGGATGGCCCATCGATTCGGGACCACGGGACCGCCTCGGCGGCCCGGGCCTCGAGACGGTCCGCCCGGCTGGTGACTTCCGGCACGGCCATGGCGGGCCGATCGGCGCTCGCGCCTCCTGCGGGCGCGCACGTACGGTTCTGGGGTGGCGGCTCGGGAATGCCGGGCGTCGCTGCGTACTGACCCTCTCCCGCACCGTCCCGTGCGGCGTGGACCGCCGTCGAACCACCCGGGAGTGCACCTGATGAGCCATGCGGCGAGCCTGCGAATCCTGGTCTGCGGTGATGCGGATCGGGGAGACAACGGCGCGCCGCTGATTGCCATCGCCCACCTCCTGCCCACGCTCCCGCGCCAGGTGCTGGATCAGGTCGAGGTGCGTCGTCGCGAGTTGCTCGACGTGAGCGACCTCATCGATCTGGGCGAGGGTGAGGCCTGCGTCATCATCGACACCGCCGCCAACGTCGAGCCCGGTGCCATCGTCACCATCTCCCTGGCCGACCTTGCTACCCGGTCGGACGGCCCGGTCCCTCGCTCGGCCCACGTGCTTCGGATCGACGAGGGGATCCGCAGCATCTCGACCGCCCGCGGCTGTCTGCCGCCCGGCTCGTTCGTGGGGATCGGCGGTCGCTCGTTCGGCTTCGGCGTCCCGCTCTCCATCCCGGTGCGCACCTCCCTCCCAGGGTTCGCGCTGGCGATCGGCACCGAGATCACGCGAATCCTCCGCGTCCGCGTGCCGGATCCCCGCTGACCGCGAGTCGCCACCAGGACACCTCGGCCCCGCCCTCGGCGGGGACCAAACCGCCTGCGCCGACGCCCCTCGGGCACGCCCAGGCGTGGTGTAGACGCACCACCTCCGGGCGATGTGCCAACCGGCCCCCGAACTACGTGCCACCCGCCACTCCCGATCCAAAAGCCCTGGAGGACATCCTCGAACCATGACGTCCCAAGCAGTCTCGCGCCCGGCGGCGTCGGGCATCCTTCCGAATGCGGCAGCCACCTTCGAGATTCGGTTCGAGTCGATCGGGGGTCTGGGCGCGCATGGCGCCGGCCAGATCCTCGCCACGGCCGCCGTGCTGCGTCTCGGCCTGAATGGGGCGAGCTTCTCGTCCTACGGTTCGGAGAAGAAGGGCTCACCGGTCCGCTCCTTCGTCCGCCTCACGCCCTCCGAGGCGCCCATCCGCACCAGCGAGCCGGTCGAGATGCCGGATTGCCTCGTGGTCTTCCACGCGGCGCTGATCCGGAACCCGACCACCTTCGCCGGCATCAAGGCCGACGGTACCGTGATCCTCAACGCCCCGGCCGGGCCACTCCCGGAGCTGAAGGTCTTGCCCAGGACCGTCCGGGTCTTCCGTGTCGACGCCGGGGTGATCGCCCTCCAGGAGAAGTCCCGGCCCAATGCCGTCCTGCTGGGCACCCTCTGTGAGGCGTTCCCCTTCCTCGACGGCGAGATTGTCCGCGAGGCCCTGTCCGAGGAGTTCGCGGGCAAGCACCCCGAGGCCGTCGCCTCCAACGATCGTGCCTTCCGGCGCGGCCAGACTGAGGTGGAGGTCGTCACCGGGATCGGCGAGGCGGTCGGCGCCCTGCCGGCCGCGCGGAGCGAACCCGCCTGGGGCTTCACCACCCAGCCCGAGGGCGGGATCGTGATGGCGCCAGGCAGCACCTTCTGGAACGACCTCTCCATGTCGCGGGTGGGCTGGATGCCCGTCCTGGACACCGAGAAGTGTGTGCACTGCGGCACCTGTGACCTCGTCTGCCCGGACCTGTGCCTCGTCTGGGGCGACGGAGAGCCGGGCGCCAAGTACCTGCGCGTGCTGCAGGGCGTGGATTACCGCTATTGCAAGGGTTGCCTGCGCTGCGTCGAGTCCTGCCCCACCGGAGCGTTGGCGAAGACCGCCGAGACGCCCGGCCTGGCCGACTCCCTGCGCGTCCCGCTCTTCCCCGAATTCATCAAGTGAGGAAGCCCGCATGACGACCGAGATGCGCGAGGCCGAGCCGACCGCGGCCGGACTCCCGCCGCGCGGCAGCGCCCGCCAGAAGATGGACTTCCGGAGCGGCAACGAGGCCGCGGCCCTGGCTGCCCGGGACGTGGGCTTCCACGTGATGGGCTACTTCCCGATCACGCCGTCGACGGAGGTCGCCGAGAGCCTCTCGAAGATGCACGCGGACGGCGACCACGAGATCGTGATGATCGCCGGCGACGGCGAGCACGGCGCGGCCGGCATCTGCTACGGGGCGGCGCTGGGCGGCGGCCGGGTGCTGAACGCGACCAGCTCGCAGGGCCTGCTCTACTCGCTGGAGCAGCTGCCGGTCCAGGCCGGGACGCGCGTGCCCATGGTGCTCAACATCGCCGCCCGCACGGTCTCCGGACCGCTCGATATCCGCGGCGACCACTCGGACATCTACTTCGCGCTCAACACCGGCTGGATCATCCTGCTGGCCCGCGACCCGCAGGCCGTCTACGACATGAACTTCGCAGCGGTGAAGATCGGGGAGCACCCCGACGTGCGGCTGCCGGTCATCGTCTGCTACGACGGCTTCTTCACCAGCCACCAGAAGCGCCGGATCCAGATCTTCGACGACCTTGATCCCATCAAGGCGTTCCTGGGCGTGCGGCCGCATTTCCCGACGCCGCTGGACTTCGACCACCCCACCACGTTCGGGCCGTACATGAACGACCCCGACCTGATCAACAACAAGGTCCAGCTCTGGGAGGCCATGGAGGCCGCCCGCCGGGTCATCCCCGAGGTGCTGACCGAGCTGGAGGGCCTGACCGGCCGCCACTACCCGCTCCTGGACGAGTACCGGATGGATGGTGCCGACGCGGCCGTCATCCTGATGAACTCCGCGGCGGAGACGGCCAAGGAGGCCGTGGACCTGTTCCGCGACCGGGGCGAGAAGGTCGGCGTCATCTCGCCGAACGTCCTGCGCCCGTTCCCCACCCACGAGTTCCGCGCCGCGCTGCGCAACGTCAAGGCCGCGACGATCGGCGACCGCGCCGATTCGTACGGTGCCGACGGCGGCAACCTGTCGCTCGAGGTCCGCGCCGCCATCCAGCAGGACAAGGCCAACGAGACCGTCGTCGCCTCCCGGATCTACGGGCTGGGCGGCAAGGACTTCCGCGCCTCGGACGCCCAGACATTCATCCAGCTGGCCATCGACACGGCCCAGGCGGGCAAGGTCGCCGAGGCATTCGCCTATCACGGCGCCACGGCCGGCGTGGCCACGCGCGTGGGCCCGGTGGGCCTGCCGCCGATCACCGGCAAGGACATCCCGCGCGGCATGGCGATGGTCAACAAGGACCCCGTGACCGGCGCCCTCTCGGTGGAGCTGGCACCCGTCTGGGAGATGACCAAGGTCCCCAGCCGCCTGGCCCCCGGCCATGGCGCCTGCCCGGGCTGCGGCATCGTGCCCACCCTGCACCAGGTCGGCCGCGTGCTGGAAGGCGACGTGGTCATGCTCTTCCAGACCGGCTGCGCCATGGTCACCACCACCGGCTACCCGGCCACGGCCCACCGCGTCAACTACGTGCACAACCTCTTCCAGAACGGCGCGGCGACGCTGTCCGGGCTGGTCGAGATGTACTGGGAGCGGGTCCGCCGCGGCGAGCTGCCCAAGCCCGTCGAGGATCCCACCTTCGTGATGGTGTCCGGCGACGGCGGGATGGACATCGGCATGGGCGCGGCACTGGGCGCGGCCCACCGCAACCACAAGATGATGATCCTGGAGTACGACAACCAGGGCTACATGAACACGGGCGCCCAGCTGTCCTACTCCACCCCGATCGGCAACCGGACCTCCACCAGCGAGATCGGGAAGGTCGACAGCGGGAAGCGCTATCACCACAAGGACACGGCGCAGATCTTCGCGGCCTGCAATGTCCCGTACGTCTTCACGGCGAGCGAGGGCTTCCCCGAGGACCTGATGCGCAAGGTCGCCAAGGCCCAGTACTACGCCAAGCGCGAGGGCCTGGTCTACGGGAAGATCCTCAGCTTCTGCCCGCTCAACTGGCGCACCCCCGATGACGGCGCCGCGCCGGTGCTCCAGGCCGCCATCGACACGTGCTTCTTCCCCCTCTACGAGGTGGATCACGGCCACACCACCATCACGTACGACCCCGACGCGATGGGCCGGCGGCGCCCCGCCACCGACTGGCTGAAGCAGATGGGCAAGACCCGCCATCTCCTCACGAACGGCAACTCGGAGCTGGAGCTTCGGCTGCAGGCCGAGGTGGACCGGCGGTGGAGCCGTCTCAAGGCGATGCACGCCAACCCGGAGCTGTAGGCATGTCACGGATCGTCGAGACACGGCAGCTCACGCCGGTCACCAAGATGTTCGTCCTGGACAACCGCCTCATCGCGGAATCCGCCCAGGCCGGCCAGTTCGTCATGCTCCGCGTCCACAAGGACGGGGAGCGGATCCCGGTGACCATCGCGGACTACGACCGCGAGGCGGGCACCATCACGATCGTCGTCCAGGCCGTGGGCGCCACCACCCGTCGGGTGGATGCGCTTGACGTCGGCGACGAGATCCTCGACGTGGCCGGCCCGCTGGGCAGCCCCATCGAGATCCCCGACGGCGGGGCCCACGTGGTGGGCGTCGGCGGCGGGTTCGGCGCGGCGGCGCTCCTCTGCCTCATGCGCGAGATCCACGCCAAGGGCAACACGGCGACGGCGATCGTCGGGGCCCGGAACCAGGATCTCCTGATCATGACCAACGAGCTCCTGGGCGTGGCCGACAACGTCGAGATCTGCACGGACGATGGCTCGGCCGGGATGAAGGGCTTCGTGACCCAGCGTCTCGCCCAGCTGATGGACGGGCAGGGCCCGGGCCGGCCGGACCGCGTGATCGCGATCGGGCCAATGGCCATGATGCGGGCGATCGCCGCCGCCACCAAGGAATCGGGCATCAAGACGATGGTCTCGATGGACCCGCTCATGGTCGATGGCACCGGGATGTGCGGCGGCTGCCGCGTCATCGTGGACGGCAAGTCGCAGTTTGCCTGCATCGACGGGCCGGTCTTCGACGCCCAGCTGGTTGACTTTGACCTCGCGATGCGCCGCAACAAGGCGTACGCGGAACAGGAAAAGGCCGCCGCCAAACGGCTGGCGTGCGCCCCGGCCGAGGCGGTCTGAGATGCCAGTCAAGCGATTTGACAAGACGCCCATGCCCACCCAGGTGGCGGGGATGCGGGCACACAACTTCCTCGAAGTCAACGAGGGCTACACCGAGGACCACGCGCGGTTCGAGGCCGAGCGCTGCCTGCGCTGCCAGGACCCGATCTGCGTGACCGGCTGCCCGGTGGGCGTGCCCATCCCGCAGTTCATCCATGCGGTCGCCCTGGGCGACAGGCAGGGCGCATCCAGGCTCCTCCGCTCGGCCAACCCGCTCGCTTCCGTGTGCGGACGCGTCTGCGCGCAGGAGAACCAGTGCGAGGCGCGCTGCAGCCTGGCCGGACGTTTCAACCCGGTCGCCATCGGCCACCTCGAGCGCTTCGTCGCTGACTGGGAGCGGACGCAGACCCACGAGGCCAAGCCCCAGATCACCCGGACCGAGAAGGTCGCCATCATCGGCTCTGGGCCGGCCGGCCTGGTGTGTGCCGGCGAGCTGGCCCGCCTGGGCTACTCCGTCACGATCTACGAGGCGCTCCACGCGCCGGGCGGCGTGCTCCGCTACGGCATCCCGGAGTTCCGGCTCCCCAAGGACATCCTGGACTGGGAGATCTCGCTGCTCACGGACCTGGGTGTCAAGATCGAATGCAACGTCATCATCGGTCGGACCCTCTCCCTCGATCAGCTCACCACGAAGATGGGCTACTCGGCCGTGTTCATCGGGACGGGTGCGGGCCTGCCGCAGTTCCTGGGCATCCCGGGTGAGAACCTGGTCGGCGTCTACTCGGCCAACGAGTACCTGACCCGCGTCAACCTGATGCGCGGCTACAGCGCGGACGCGGATACCCCCGTGGCGCACGGCGAGTCGGTGGCGATCGTGGGTGCAGGCAACACGGCGATGGACGCCGTCCGGACGGCGATGCGCATGGGTGCCTCCAAGGCGATGGTCATCTACCGGCGGAGCGAGACCGAGATGTCCGCCCGCGAGGAGGAGTACCACCACGCGAAGGAAGAGGGCGTCGAGTTCCACTGCCTGACCAACCCGCTCGAGATCATCGACGACGGGAACGGGCGCGTCGCCGCCCTTCGCTGCCAGCGGATGGTCCTTGGCGAGCCGGACAAGTCTGGCCGAGCCCGACCGGTGGCGATCCCCGACAGCGAGTTCGTCATCCCGGTCGACAACGTCGTCCTGGCCATTGGCACCACGCCCAACCCCATGCTGACGCGGACCACCGCGGGCCTGTCCACGACGCCGAGTGGCTGCATCGTGGCCGACGAGCGGACCGGATCCACGTCGCGCTCGCTGGTCTTCGCCGGCGGCGACGCGGTCTCCGGGGCGGCCACGGTCATCCTCGCCGCGGGCGCGGGCAAGCGCGCCGCCTCCGCGATCCACGAGACGCTCAACCCCGGTTGATGGTGCGGCGGGCGGCCGACCGGCCGACCCGACTAGCGTCAACCAGCCCCTGCGCCTGACCTCAAGCCGCCGCTGTCGCCTTGCGCAGCAGCGGCTTGTCTGCGCCAGGCCCGCCGGTGCGCCGAATGGCCGTTGTCCTACAGGACGATTGGCTGATTGCGACGGCGGCGACGGCCGATGGTCGCCATCACCGAGGGCCGTTGCGTAGGTTGACCGGTTGCCGCCGCTGATGGTGGCGATACGGCTCGCGCGCCAGGATGTGGGCGTGCTCATCGACCGTAGCGCCCAAGGCCCGCAAAGGATCATGGGCCTCGAGGCCCCGGAGCGGACACTCCGTCCAGGCGCTTCCTGCTGTGGACGCGATCTGCACCGCCAGCCCGGCGAGAGCCCGGTGACGCGGCGGAGCCAAGGAGTTAGCGTCATGCAGCAGACCATCACCGAGTCTGTCGCCCCGAGTGCCAACCTGCGCGTTGGGGCCGACCCGGGCTTCGCGTTCGTCGGCAGCGTGGCCGTCGGCGACCGGCTGGACATCCATGGCATTCGATCCGGCGGCGCGTGGAGCATCGTGGCCCCCCTGCCGGCCGCGGGTACGACGTGGTATCGCGTCGTCGCCGTCAATGGCGTGAGCGTCGCCAAGCTGTTCGGGCTCCCGTATGCCTACGTGGCGACCGGGGCGGTCAGGATGGCCGGCACCGGCCCCGAGACCATGGTGCTGCTGGCCTCCTAGCAGCGGGACCCCCGGGTCGGGTCCCTCGCTACTCGCCCCTGGGTAGATGCTCGCTCGCGCCGCGGTGCGTCGACTCGCGCCCTGGGCGCGGACCCGGCGTGCTAGGGCGTGACCCAACTCGCCGGGAGCGTCGCATTCGGCCCGGACGGGTCGTCGTCCTCGACATGGCTGAACTTGAACCGATCGGCGATTCGCCGGAGCGGCCCGGGCGCCCACCAGTTCCAGTCGCCCAGCAGGCGCATGGTCGCCGGCACCAGGAGGACCCGCACGATGGTGGCGTCCACCAGGACGGCGATGGCCATCCCCACGGCGAAACTCTTGATGGTGATCGCCTGGGCGAGCGCGAACCCGGCGAACACGGTGACCATGATGAGTGCGGCGCCCGTGATGACACTGGCCGTCAGGGCCAGTCCCTCGGCGACCGACGCCGTGTTGTCGCCCGTCCGCCGATGCGCCTCCTGAATCCGCGAGAGGAGCAGGACCTCGTAGTCCATCGATAGGCCGAACAGGACCGAGAACATGATGATCGGGTTGCCCGCCGTGGTGTAGCCGAGGGTCTCGAAGTCGAGCAGGTTGGCCAGGTTCCCGTCCTGGAAGATCCAGACCAGGGCGCCAAAGCTGGCGCTGATCGACAGCAGCGTGACCATCACGGCCTTGATCGGGATCGTGATGGACCCGAAGAGCAGGAACAGCACCAGCGCGCTGACCAGCAGCGTGGTGCCGATCGCGAACGGCATCCGCTCGTTCTGGGCGACGAGGAAGTCATGCGCCGCCGCGGCCGCGCCGCCGACCGTCACGTTACTGACACCGGCCGGCCGCTCGACCCCGCGGACCAGGGGCACGATCGCCGTGCCGGCCGCCCGTGCCGGTGGCAGCGGGCTGATGGCGTTCAGCCGCACCGTGGTCCCCCGGACGTACGTCTCGAGGAGCTTTGTGACGCCGGGAGGACGGACGGTGGCCGGCAGCTGGTAGAGGGCCACCACCTGATCCGTGGTGAGCGGCTGACCGGACGCTGGGTCGCGGATCACGAACGGCCCTTCCACCCGGTCGATCCCTTCCACCGCGTCGATCCGCTCGCTGAGCGCCACCACCGCCCGGATGGATTCCGGATCGGTGGCCGGCTTGGCAAGGTCAACCACGACCACCAGCGGGTTGGTCTCGCCCGCGGGGAACTCCGAGCGGAGCGCCATGTAGGCGTCGCGACTGGGCAGGCCCGCCGGGAGGCTCGCGGCGTCGGGAACCCCCTGTTCCAGGTGGAGGAACGGCGATCCGGCGATGCCGAGGCCGATCACGACCGGCACCAGCACGGCCCACGGGCGGGCCATGACGGCGTGGGCGACGCCCTCCCAGCGCGAGGCGCGGGCCACCTCGGGCTCGCTGCCACGGAAGCGACGGACGAGGCCCGCCACGCTCAGCGAGTTGACCCGGTGACCCAGCACACCAAGGACGGCCGGCAGGAACGTGAGGCCATAGAAGACCGAGACCAGGACCGTGAGGCTGCCGGCGATGCCGATCGAGCGGAGGGCACTGGCGGAGAACCAGAGGAGGCCTGACAGGCCGATGGCCACCGCAAACCCGGAGAAGGTGATCGCCTTGCCGGCGGTTCCCACGGCGCGCTCCACCGCCTGCTCCACCGTGCGGCCGCGCTTGAGCTCCTCCTGGAAGCGGCTCACGACGAAGAGCGAGTAGTCGATGGCGAGCGCGAGCCCCATCATCGTGGCGATGTTTAGGACGTAGACGCTCATCTCGGTCCATTGCGCGACCAGGTAGACCAGAGCCAGTGTGGTGGGGATGGACATGCCGGCGACCAGCAGTGGCATCCCGGCCGCGATCAACGATGCGAAGACGATCACCAGGATGATGGCCGCGATCGGCAGCGAGACCGTTTCCGCGCGCTGGACGTCCTTCTCCGAGGAGACCGCTATGTCCCTGGTCAGGGGACCAGACCCCGTGATGTCCGCCGTCATCCCCGTCGCCGGGACAATCTTCGCCGTCAGGTCTTCCACGACCTCGGCGGACTGTTTGTCGGTGAGCGTCAGCTGGACCAGCGCGTAGGCGGCGTCGCCCTTGGTGCTGATGAAGCGGCTGTCGCCAGTCTGTGCGTAGCCAATGACGCCCGCGACCCGGGCGTCGCCCTGCAGCCCCTTGAGCGTCTCGGCCAGGGCGGCCTGGAAGGCGGGGGACGTGGCGTCCTCCTCCGTCGCGGACCGGAAGAGCACGATCAGGCTGCTCTTGACCGAGCCGAACTCCTCGGCCAGCCGGTCGGCCACCTTGGACGATTCGGCGGTGGGGTCAAACCAGCCGCCCGAGCTGAGCTCGCCCGATGCCTTGGTCGCCAGCGTCGTGGACGCGAGGGCGATCAGGACGGTCAGCAGCAGGATGGGCTTGCGGAACCGGTAGACGAAGGCGCCCCAGCGGCTAAACATCGGGTCGACGAGTCCTCTCCGTTGGCCAGCTGGGGACGGCTGGGGCATTGTCGCGGTGGGGTGGGCAGCACCGTCATCTCACGCGCGGACCAGGCACGGGAGCGTCGACCGGCGAGGGGCCACGGTGAAGGCGGGCGGCGAGCCGCCCCGGAATCGCGGGCCGGCGGGTTCAGCCGCCGGATGGCGGGCCGGCGGGTTCAGCCGCCGGCCGTGGCCTCAGGCCAGCCGGGCTTCGACGCTGAGGGCGACGTTGCCCTTGAGGGCGCTTGACACCGGGCAGCCATCCTTGGCCGACAGGGCCAGCTCCTGGAACTTGGCTGCGTCAATGCCGGGCACCTTGCCAGTCACGGCCAGCGCGCTCGAGGCGATGCCCCAGCCCGCGTCCGTCTTGTCGAAGGTGACGGTCGCGCTGACGCTCAGCTCATCGGCGGGCGTCTCGTTCTTGGCGAGGCGTGCCGAGAGGGCCATCGAGAAGCAGGCCGCGTGGGCCGCGGCGATCAGCTCCTCGGGGCTGGTCTTGCCGTTGGCCTCTTCGGTCCGGGCGGGCCAGCTGACCGGCAGGCCGCCGAAGGCCCCGCTGGTGACGTCGGTGATGGTCCCCGACCCGGTGGCCAGGTTGCCGTTCCAGGTGACCGATGCGCGTCGCTGGACTGCCATGGGGCTATCTCCGTGTGGTTGGGCGCCTGCGGCGCGTGCCCTTGGCCGTGATGGGGGCCGGAGAACGCCGCCCGCGCCCGCGGACTGTTGGTGGGCATGCGCATCGTGCCACGGATGGCGGCCGGGCGGGGCGCCGGGTCGTGCGCCGGTCACTCGCTGGGTGCGTGGGGACCGGGTGGTGACGGCGCGGCCCGGACCGCGGGCGTCAACCGCCGCGCAATGCCCGGGCCAGCAGGCGGTGTCGAGCGGTGCGCGGGAGCGTGACGCGGGTCGCGCCGCCAACTGCCCGGTGCGCCTCCAGGGCGGCGGCAAGCGCAGGCACAAAGCCGGGTTCCGCGACGGGAGCAAAGCCGGCCTCCCACCACAGGTCGATCACGCGGAGGATCCGCGTGCCGTCCGCGGCGCGCTCCAGGCGCGGCTCGACCCGGCCCACCAGCCGGTCCCCGAAGAGGAGCGGCAGGACGTAGTAGCCCCAGCGCCGCCTGGCCGCCGGCACGTACACCTCCCAGACGTAGTCGAAGTCGAACAATGAGCGCAGCAGGTCCCGGTCCCAGGCCAGGGGGTCGAGCGGCGCCAGGAACGTCACGCCTGGCGCCTGGCCGCCCGGCGGTAGCCCCCCCACCAGCTCCGCGGCCGCCTGGTCCAGGAACGGGAGGTCCGCCGCCGGTACGAACCGGTCCCCGCGGATGCCGTCGACGGCGACCGGCACGAGGCTGCCCGCCGCGAGCAGGTCGGCCAACAGTTCGGGGCGGCTGGCCGGCGGCGGATCGAGCGGCGCCTCGCCCGGCAGGGGCTTGGCCGGCTGCGTCCCCAGCCACAGCTCGGCGCTGCCGGAGCGCCCCAGCAGGCCGTGAGCCCGGTACCGGGAGAGCAGCTTGTGCGCGCGCTGCTCGCGCTCCCCGTGCCGCTCCGCGAGGAGCGTCGGTGGGAAGAGGCGCTCCGCCAGGTCGTAGACGCGCCGGTTCCCCTCGCGTCGGGCCAGTCCCAGGATCCCCGCTTCGCCCAGGGCCTCCAGGATCGCCCTGACCTGGTTGGTGGGCCGCCAGTACCAGTCGATCGCGGGGCGCGGCTTCACGTCGGTGGACGACAGTGGGCCCTCGGCGCGGATCCGCGTCAACAGCTCGTCCACCAGCGCCGCGTGCTCCACGAACGTCCCCGCCTCGTGGCGCCGGCGGGCGCGGTCCCACGAGACGCGGTACCAGGGCAGCTCGGCGATCGGCAGCACCGAGAGGCCCTTGTTGTAGGCCTCGAACAGGGCTCGGTCGCGGTACAGCAGGTCCTCGGTCCAGGCTCGCCGGTAGCCGTCGATTCGCGCGGCCAGGACCAGGTCGTGGTTGCGGCCCGCCATATCGAGCGGGTCGAACTGGAGCGAGCCCAGCCGGTCCACGACGCGCAGGACGCTGGCGGGCTCCGGCGGCTGTGAGCGCGGTGGTGCCAGGAGGTGGCGCACGACCAGGTAGCGCCGGGCGTGCTCGGCGGAGATCCGGATGGGTGCGCGGGTGCCGGGTGAGGCCACGGGCGGCGAGCTAAAAGCGGCGACGGTAGCGGCGACGCCTGGTATGCAACTGGATGGGCCCGCCCTCGATCGGCACGATGCTCAGCGTCCCGTCGTGCTCCAGAACGGCCAGGCGCATCTCCTCGGGTGATTCGAGGCCATGCTCGCGCAGCGCCGCGCCCAGGTCGTCATCATCCAGGCCCTCGCGTGCCAGCGCCTCGGGGATCCACTTCCCGTCCTTCCCGATGACGCGCGGCGGCAGCTCAAGGAGCTGGCGGATGACGCGCGACCGACGGCGCCCTTCGGCCACCACGCGGTTCAGGGTGAACAGCGTGCCCACGATGATCGCCGCGCCAGGGATGGAGGCATCGGGCCCCGTGATCGCCGGCTGCAGGGCGTTGGCGGCCAGCAGGATCAGGGCGAGGTCGAAGATCGTGACCTGGCCCAGCTCGCGCTTGCCCGACAGGCGCAGGGCGATGACGAAGATCACGTAGACGGCCACGCTCCGCGCGACCAGCTCCAGCGGCGAGACGGCGAGCGTCCACATGTCGGCGTGATGGTCGCACACGGGCCCCGCGGGCGGCAGTGCCACCCGTCCGCGATCACGGTTTGGGCGCGAGGGCTGCCTCCAGCCGGTCGATCAGGGCCATCTGCGCGTCCCGGATCCGGCGGCGGGCCTCCGCCGGATCGAACCAGGCGACCCGGTCGATCTCCGGGAAGGTGCCAACGCGACCCGAGCGGGGCGGCCACTCCATCTGGAAGGTGTTCGACGAGGCGAGGGCCGGGTCGAGGTCGCCTTCGGCCGCCCAGGCGTGGACCACCTTGCCGCTCTTCTGCACCACCGCCCCGAGCGGGATCAGCGCCCCGGCCGGCACCGGATGCCCCGTCTCCTCCTCGAACTCACGGCGGGCCACGGCGAGGAGGTCGGTGGCACCCGTCTCGACGGATTCGGCGGGGTGGGGCTGGCCCTTGGGGATGCTCCACGAACCGGCGTCCGTGCCGGCAGACCACGGACCGCCGGGGTGACCCAGGAGGACCTCGAGGCTGCCGGCCCGGTGGCGGAAGAGGAGGATTCCGGCACTCACGATCTCGGGCATGGCCGGGATGGTACCCGCCCGGGTCGATTCGGCACCCGGGAGGCGCTGGCGGTCTGGCTGCTCAGGCCTGGCTGCTCAGGCCTGGCTGCTCAGGCCTGGCTGCTCAGGCCTGGCGCCGGTGCATGGTGGCCGCCGCGTCCGCATCGTGGATCCGGAGGGCGATCACGGCGCCGATCGCCGCGAACGCCGCGCCCACCAGGAAGGCCACCCGGAATGCGGGCAGGAGCACCGCCCCGGCGAGCGGCGTGTCACCGGCCGCGAGCGTCGGCGTGAGGCTGGTCAGGATGGTCGCCATCGCGGCCACCCCGAAGGCGGCCGCGGACCGGCGCTGCGTGTTGAAGATCGCCGATGCGTGGCCCGTGTCGGCCTTGGAGATCCGCGCGAACATCGCGGTGTTCATGGGGAGCAGCACCCCGGCCATGCCCCAGCCGCTCATGAAGACCAGCAGCCGCGTGAGCCCCGTGTCCGTGGTGTCGCTGAGCTGCGTGGCCACCAGGAGGGCAAGGCCGATCCACGCGCTGCCCGCCGCCACCAGCCGGCGCGGCCCCACGATCGGGTAGAGGCGGCCCACCACGCGGGACGCCGCCAGGACCCCGACCGCCTCCACGAACGTGGTCAGCCCGGATTCGGCTGGACCCACCTGGCGGACTTGCTGCAGGTAGAGCGGGAGCAGGAAGAGCCAGCCGAGGTAGGCGGACCAAGACCAGAACGAGGCCAGGTTCGAGATGCCGAACAGCCGCTCGCCCAGGAGTCGCAGGTTGAGCAACGGTTCCGGGGTCCGCAGCTCCACGAAGACCAGGGCGACGAGCGACGCGAGCCCGATGCCGCCGCTCGCCAGCACGGCCGGCGATCCCCAGCCATGGCGGGAGCCCTCCGTCAGCGCGTACAGCGTCAGCGAGAGCCCGGCGGCCGAGAGGATGAAGCCGGGGATGTCGAAGCGCCGGTCGCCGGGCTCCCGGTACTCGTGCAGGAACCGGATGCCAAAGAGGACGGCCACGACCCCGATGGGGGCGTTGATCCAGAAGATCCAGTGCCAGGAGAGCCGGTCCACCAGGATCCCGCCCAGGAGCGGCCCCAGAGCGGGCGCCAGCGAGGTGGGCACGATCAGGAGGCCCGCGATCTTGGCCCGGCGCTCCGGCGGGAAGGCCCGGAAGAGCATCGCCGTCCCGACCGGCGAGACCATCCCCGCGGCGCCGCCCTGCAGGGCGCGGAACAGGATCAGCTGCTCCAGGCTGCCCGAGAGCCCGCACAGCATCGACGCCACCGTGAACAGGCCCAGCGCCAGGAGGAAGATTCGCTTGGTGCCCAACCGGTCGCCGATCCAGCCCGATGCGGGGATCCAGACGGCCATGCTCACGAGATAGCCCACCACGACCCAGCCGATCGATGCGGGCGAGACGCGGAACTCGGCGGCCATGGCCGGCAGGGCGACGTTGACGATGGTCGAATCGAGGATCGTGACGAAGAGTGCCACCACGTACGTCGCGCCCACCACCAGCTCCTGGTTGGCATCGATTCGGGCGGCAAGGGCTGACAGCCCGCGGGGGTTGCCGGGGGCCGGGGAGGGGGAGGGCATCCCCACCACGATACGTGGCCGCGCCCGGCGGCGGCAAGTTGGCGTCCCGGCGGACGGGTTTTGGGCCGCGTTGACGCCATTCCCGGGAATTCCGATAATATGACTCGGGATTAGCCCGGCGCCCTCGCGGCGCCGGCGTCCCGACCTTCAGGCAACTCCCGCTCGCCCCCGGCGCCCGTCCCGGCGCCTGGCCGGCGAACTCCTCAGCCAGGGTCCAGGCCCCACCACCGGGTACAGATCACAGGTGATCCGATGACCTCCACCAGGGAAATCGTCAGCGACCGGCGAGACGAGTACGCCTTCCACGACGACATCGTCTATCTCGCCGAGACCAAGCGCGGCCTGACGCGGGACACCGTCGAGGAGATCAGCCGGTTCAAGAACGAGCCGGACTGGATGCTCCAGTACCGCCTGCGCGCCTATGAGCACTTCCTCAAGCGGCCGATGCCCACCTGGGGCGGCCGGCTGTCGGACATCGACCTGGACAAGATCGTCTACTACCGCAAGCCGTCCGAGCGCGAAGAGAAGTCGTGGGACGACGTCCCGGACAAGATCAAGGCGACGTTCGAGCGCCTGGGCATCCCGGAGGCGGAGCGCAAGTTCCTCGCCGGCGTGGGCGCCCAGTACGACTCCGAGGTGGTGTACCACTCGGTCCGCGAGGAGCTGACCAATATCGGCGTCGTGTTCATGGGCACGGACCAGGCGCTGATCGAGTACCCGGAGATCTTCCGCAAGTACTTCGGCACCGTGGTCCCGGCCGAGGACAACAAGTTCGCCGCGCTCAACGCCGCGGTCTGGTCCGGCGGCTCGTTCGTGTACGTGCCCAAGGGCGTGGAGGTCCCGCTCCCGCTGCAGGCCTATTTCCGGATCAACGGCGAGAACACCGGCCAGTTCGAGCGCACCCTGATCGTCGTGGAAGAGGGCGCCAAGCTTCACTACATCGAGGGCTGCACGGCGCCCATCTACGCCACGGACAGCCTCCACGCCGCCGTGGTCGAGGTCATCGCGCTGCCCGGCTCCAAGGTCCGCTACACCACCATCCAGAACTGGTCCAACGACGTCTACAACCTGGTCACCAAGCGCGCCCACGCGTACGAGAACTCCACCGTGGAGTGGATCGACGCCAACACCGGCTCGCGCCTGACCATGAAGTACCCGGCCATCTACCTGCGCGGCGAGAACGCCACCGCGGACATCATCTCCGTGGCCGTCGCCGGCCGCGGCCAGCACCAGGACACCGGCGCCAAGGCCGTCCACCTGGCGCCCAACACCCGCTCGCGCATCGTCTCCAAGTCCGTCTCCAAGGACGGCGGCCGGACCAGCTACCGCGGCCAGCTCAAGGTCAGCCCCGGCGCCACCAACGTCGTGGCCTCGGTCCGCTGCGACGCGCTGATGCTGGACGACGAGAGCCGGAGCGACACGTACCCGTATATCGACATCCAGGAAGACGACACCACCATGACCCATGAGGCCACGGTGGGCAAGATCAGCGCGGAGCAGGTGTTCTACATCATGAGCCGCGGTCTCTCGGAGAACGAGGCCACCAACCTGATCGTGCAGGGCTTCCTGGAGGTCTTCACCAAGGAGCTCCCCATGGAGTACGCGATCGAGTTCAACCGGCTCGTGAAGCTGGAGATGGAGGGTTCGCTGGGGTGAGCACCGCCGCCGACGCCGCCGGGACCACCCCGTCGATTCCTCGCCCGGCCCGCCGCGGCCCCGCCGACGTCCCATTCGGCTTCCCCACGGCCGCGCTTGCCGGCGAGCTCGCCGCCCGGCGCGGTGAGCCCGACTGGCTCCGTGACGAGCGCCTCGCAGCCGCGGCGGCGTACGACGCGCTCCCATCGGAGTCCAACCTCCTGTACACGCCGTACATCGACCTGCGCGGGGCCTCCCTGGACGGCGTCCAGCCGTACATCGTGACCGCCTCCGGGCCCGTCGCGGGTGCCGAGGGCACGCTCCCCGACGGCACCGCAGGCCTGATCGAGCTCCGCGAGGACGGCATCGCAGCCCTGGTGCTGGAGCCGTCCCTGGTCGCGACGGGCGTGGTCCTTGAGACCTTCGCCGCGGCCCTGGCGCGCGACGACGCCGGCTTCCGCGAGGTGCTCCAGAGTGGCGCCACGCTCCAGCTGGACGACAAGTTCGCGCAGCTTGCCCGCGGCTTCTGGAACCAGGGCGTCCACCTGCACGTGCCCGCGGGCGTCAAGGTGGAGCGGCCCATCCTGGTCCGCTGGGCCGTGGGTCAGCCCAACCGCGCGGTCATCGGCCGGATGCTCTTCCGCCTCGACGAGGGCGCGTCCGCGTCCGTCGTGGAGGAGCTGGTGCCGTCCGTCACGGGTGTCCAGCCGGCCCAGGCGCTGATGGCGGGCACCACCGAGGTGATCCTGGGCACGGATGCCACGCTGGCCTTCGCCTCCATCCAGGACCTGGCACCCACGCAGATCGTCTTCCAGCACCGCCAGGCGCTGATCGGCGAGGCGGCGACGCTCCGCTGGGCGCTGGCCCAGATGGGCTCGCGGCTGGTCCGCTCGCGCGTGGATAACCGCCTGGAGGGTGACCGGAGCGAGGTCGAGCAGGTGGAGATCCTGTTCGGCACGGAAGATCAGCTCTTCGACCTGACCTCGTACACCCGCCACGTCGGGCGCGACACCACCGGGAACCTGCTCTCCAAGGGCGCGCTCCTGGACTCGGCCCGGTCGTACATGAAGGGCATGATCGTCATCGAGAAGTCGGCCGTTGGGTCGGACAGCTTCCTCGGCGAGTACGCCATGAACCTGTCCAAGAAGACGCGCGCCGTCGCGGTGCCGTCCCTGGAGATCGACCAGCCCGACTGCCGCCGCGCGGCGCATTCGTCCGCGGTTGGCCCCATCGACGAGGCGCAGCTCTTCTACCTGGAGAGCCGAGGCATCCCCCCGGACGAGGCGCGCAAGTTCATCGTCCTCGGCTACCTGGAGCCGGTCGTGGCCCGCGTCCCGCTGGTCGAGGCGCAGGACATGCTCCGCGAGCTGCTCGAGGACAAGTGGGCGGCCGGCCTGGTCGCGCCGTCCACCGCGGCCTGAGACGGCCCGCCGGTTGCCGCCCCAGGACGCCAGCCCGTTGCCGCCCCAGGGAAGCCTGATCCATGCGGCGGATTGATCTCCTCGCGCTGAGCGAGGTCCCCGACGGGACGCTGAAGATGGCGTGGGTGGATGGGGTCGAACCGGTCCTGGTCTCCAACGTGGGCGGCCGCATCCGAGCCGCGCAGGGGATCTGCAGCCACGAGTACTTCGAGCTGGACCGCGGCTTCCTGACGGGCGACACGGTGACGTGCGCGCTCCACCTCTCGCGCTTCGACCTGGACACGGGCGACCCGCTTGACCCGCCGGCCGACCTGCCGCTGGCCATCTACGACGTGGTGGTGGAGGACGGCCGGATCCTGATCGAGGTGCCGGAGGGGCCGCTCCCGGTCATCGAGTAGGGGAGCCGCTGGCGGCGCTGGCGGGGTGGCGCCACGTGTCGCCACGCCTCCGCCGCGGGACAGACGGGCGCGGCACCGGCGGGCACCATGCCGGGCGTTTCTTCGCCCTGGCCTGATCGCCGCGCCCCGGCCACGTGGCCGGGCCCTGATTCCGCAGTACGTCCACCCCATGAGCGCTATCTCACAAACTGCCCTAGTACGTCCACGGGGTGCGCAGTACGCAAGACTCGGCGAAGCCGCCGTGCTTACGTGGAGATCCCGCGCCCGCCCGGTCTCAGATAGTGCTCACTCCTTGGACGTACCGGAGGATTTCGCAGGCGCCTTCGACGGTGCGTGACGCGGCGCGCGCACGAACGCTCGCTCCAGATCGTGTGCCGGAGCGACCGCCCGCGCTCGGCGGCCCAGGCGCGGCCCAGCTAGCGGGGTAGCTCCGTGCCCAGCCCCAACTCGCGGGCGCGTCGGACGATCGCGTCGCCGAAGACCACGTCGGCCAGGCCCACGCCCAGGTGCGTGCCCACCACCCGGCCGTCCGGGCGCGGGGTGCTGGCCAGGATGGCCTCGCCGATGGACAGCGTGGGATCCGGGTAGTTGTCGAAGTGGCCCTCGTCGCGCTTGGCCAGGAACTGGACCTTCTCGTCGACCAGCCAGAGCGCGGCGTCCCGCGCCACCTGCGCCGAGCAGTACGTGGCGTAGTCCACCGGCACCACCGTGACGCGCTCGGCCAGCCAGTCGTTGGTCATGACCTGCCGGACAGGGCCGAACGAGGCCACCGTCACCACCACGTCCGCGCCATCCACGGCATCGCGCGGGGAGGCGGCAACGCGGGCGCCGGCGATCCCCGGCGTGGCGGCCGCGTGATCCCGCAGCGCGCCGGCCCGGCCCGAATCCACGTCCGTGACCGCCACCTCGCAGCCGGGCAGCACGCCGGCCAGGACGGGGAGGTGGCTGGCGCCCTGCGCGCCCGCACCAATCAGCGCCACGCGCGTCGCCCGCCCCGTGACGCCCGGGCCCCAGCGCCGCAGGATCACGCCGCTGACGGCCGCGGTCCGGTGGGCCGTGATGGGCCCGCCGTCCAGGATGGCGACGGGGAAGCCCGTGTGGGGGTCGTTGAGGATCACCGTGGCGCCGATCGCCGGCAGCCCCAGCGGGTTGTTCGTGGGGAAGACCGTGACCCACTTCACGCCCAGCAGGTCACCCCCCGGGTGGTCGCCGGCGCCGCGCAGCCAGGCCGGCATGGCGTCGGTGAAGGAACCTGAGTCACGGGCATGGACCCCGACCTTGGGCGGCAGCTGGCTGCCTCCGGGAACCGCCAGCGCGGTCTGCGTGATCTCCGCGAGCCGCAGGCGCTCCTCCAGCGGCGGGAGTGCAGCCAGGACGTCCGCGGCGTTCAGCCAGAGCAGGGGAGCGAGGTCGGCGGTGCTCATTTCGCGAGAGTGTACAGTCCGTCCATGAGCACGATCGACGTTGGCCAGAGTCTCGCCAACCTCAAGCTCGAACGGGACGCGATCCAGCTCTATGACGCCCTCGCGTCCATCGAGAAGCGCCCGGAGCGCGCCGAGGCGTTCCGCAGGATCGCCGGCAACGAACGCCGCCACGCCGAGATCTGGGCCGCTCGGCTCGGGGAGCTGGGTGCCACCGTCCCGCCGACCAGCGCGCCGCGCGCCCGCGTGCGGTTCATCATCCTGCTCGCGCGGCTCCTCGGGACCCGCGCCGTCAGCGGGCTGGTCCAGGTGCTGGAGGGCGACGAGGACGCCCTCTATGGCAGCCAGGCATCGCCCGAGGTCGCCTCGATCGGCGCCGACGAGCGGGAACACGCCCAGATCTGGCAGCAGATGGACGGCAAGCCCGCGACCCCCGTGGTCACCGCGACGCCGGCGCAGGCCGCCGCGTTCGCGACCATCAGCGCGGCCCGCGATGACGGGACTCTCGCCCGGAGCGGCGGGCTCAAGGCGCGGGAGATCGGCGCCAACGAGCGATGGCATCGGTCCAGCCGCTCGGGCACGCTGCGCGCCTCCATCTTCGGTGCGTCGGACGGGCTGGTCAGCAACCTGTCGCTGGTCATGGGCGTGGCCGGCGCCTCGTCCAACGACCCCAAGTTCATCCTGTTGGCCGGTATCGCCGGGCTGCTCGCCGGCGCCGGCAGCATGGCCGCGGGCGAGTACATCTCGATGACTTCGCAGCGCGAGCAGTTCGAGCACCAGATCGCCCTGGAGCGCGCGGAGTTCGAGATCCTGCCCGAGGCGGAGGAAGCGGAGCTGGCGGCCATCTACCGCGCAAAGGGGCTCACCGACGAGGAGGCAACCGCGTTCGCGAGCCGCCTCATGCAGGATCCCAGGCAGGCCCTCGACACGCTCATCCGGGAGGAGCTTGGCCTGGACCCCGACGAGCTGGGATCCACCTGGGGCGCGGCCGGGGGCTCCTTCCTGGCGTTCGCCGTGGGCGCCGTGATCCCCGTGGTTCCGTTCCTGTTCGGCGGCGGCACGCTGGCCTTCGGGCTATCGATCGGGCTGAGCCTGGTCGCGCTCTTCGGCGTCGGCGCGGGCGTGAGCCTGGTCACCGGCCGGAGCCTCGTCTACTCGGGCGTGCGGCAGGTCATGATCGGCATGCTGGCGGCGGGCATCACCTACGCGGTGGGCCTCCTCGTCGGCGTCTCGGTGGGGTAGGGCGATGGCACGAACGCTCCGGACCCTCGCGATCGCCGCAGCCACCAGCCTGGGCCTCGTCCTCTACCTGATTCTCTGGTTCCACTGGCCGGTCACGCTGTCGCTGGCGGTCGCCGCATTGCTCGGGATGCTGGTCGTGGTGACCTCGACGTCACTCGGCGAGGATTCCGCTGCGGCCGACGCGGCATGGCAGGCGGCGGCGCCTGACCTGCTGGATCAACCGGGGCTGGCGCTCGCGCGGTCGCCGTCGGCGGGTGTGGCCGAAGGCGACGAAGCGGCCGACGGGGACCAGGGCGTCGACGGCATGGCCGACAGCGCGGGGGGCGCCGCCGCCGCGTCCGGTAGCGCAGACGTCATCGCCGCGTCCGGCGCCGCCGCGTCCGGCGCATCGTCGGGCGGCGGGAGCTTCAAGTAGGCCCGGTGCTCACGCAGCACCGCCGTCACGGCCGCCGAATCCCAGCGCCGGTCCGTCGGGCGCAACTGCGCGGCGATCCAGGCGGCCTCCACCTCCAGCTCCGCCTCGCCGATCTCGACATCGCGGCGTGCCAGCTCCGCGAGGATCAGCCAGACCAGCCCGGCCCCGATCACGAGGCCCAGGATCAGCAACCACCAGTCGAACTCGGCCGTCATCGGCGCGAGTCTAGGGCATCCGCGGGGCCGACAGCGGGACGTGGCCGTCGCCGCCGGTCCTGGCCTCGGGCTACACTGCCGGCACAATGATCCCGATCACCCCCACCGCGATCGCCATCCAGCTGGGCCCGCTCCCGGTCTACTGGTACGGCATCTGCTACGCCGTCGGCCTGGCGCTCGCGTACTTCGTGATGTCGAGCGAGGCGCGCCGGCGCGGGTTTGATATCGAGCTCCTGGCCAACGGCATGATCATCGTGGCCATCGCCGCCCTGGTGGGGGGCCGCGCGTACCACGTCATCGACCAGTGGGCGCTCTACAAGGACGACCTGCTCAAGATCATCCTGCCGCCGTATTCGGGCCTGGGTGTCTACGGCGGCCTGGTGACCGGGGTCATCGCCGCCGTCCTGTACGCCCGCTTCAAGGGGGTGCCGTTCTGGCCCTGGGCCGACGTCGTCGCGCCCGGGCTGTTCGCCATGCAGGCGATCGGGCGCTGGGGCAACTTCTTCAACCAGGAGCTGTACGGGCCGCCTACCAGCCTCCCGTGGGGCATCCAGATCGACTGTGCCCACCGGCTCGCCGAGTTCTCGTGCGAGACCTACCCTTTGGCGACCAGCGGCTTCCATCCGCTCTTCCTGTACGAGAGCGTCGCCGGACTCCTCGGGATGCTGTTCCTGCTCTGGCTCGCCCGGAGCAGCCGCATCCGCCTGCGCCATGGGGACCTGCTCCTGGTCTTCTTCATCTGGTATCCCACCGTGCGCTTCCTGCTGGAGACGCTCCGGACCGACAACTGGAAGGTGGGCGGGATCCCCACGGCGCAGCTGGTGTCCGTGATCTTCGTGCTGATCGCGTTCCTGGTACTGCTCTACCGCCACCGGTCCGGGGTCGTGGACCCGGATCCGCTCCTGGGTCCTTCGGCCGCCAAGGCCCGGGAGCCGGAGCCGGACCCGTTCGCCGACGACGACTGGGACGATGGGGACGATGAGCCAGAGCCCGACTCCCGGTCCGACGCCCGACCCGCCTGACGCGGCCACCGGGCCGAATCTCGCGCCCGGGCCCAATCCGGCCCTCGGGCCCGAGGAGAGTCCGGAGCCGGCGACGGAGCGCAGGCGCCGCCCCGCCGCCCGCGTCCGGCCAGAGGCGCTCGCCCGCACCCGTGGCGGCGTCCGCGAGGGCCTCGACTGGCTGGGCGGCCCCCCGGCTTCGAAGGCCGGCCTGGCCTGCCGGATTGCCAGCGTCGTCGCCCGCGCGCTGCTGTTCGGCATCTTCCGTTTCCGGGTCTCGACGTCGGGCCACGAGCTGCTGCCCAAGGGGGGTGGCTTCCTGGTGGTCGCGGGTGCGCACCGTGGCTGGATGGACCCGCTCCTGGTCCTGCACGCACTCCCGCTGGAGCCGCGTGGCTGGTTCCTCGGGAGCGGCGCCTCTGCGTTCAGCTCACCCTGGAAGGAGTGGCTGATCCGACGGGTGGGCGGCCTGCTGCCGGTCTGGCGCGGCGGCATCGGGATCGACGGCCACGTCCGGTCCGCCAGGGCCGTGCTCGACAACGGCGGCGTCTTCATCCAGATGCCGGAGGGAACCGTCAACGGCCCGGCCGGTCGCCTGGGCCCATTCCGGCCAGGCGCTGCGGTCATCGCACTGCGCACGGGTGCGCCGATCGTGCCGATCGCCATCGCCGGCACGGAGGAGCTGTACATCGGGCGCCGGATGGCGTCCCGCGTGCTGGCCCCCACCAGTGTCGCCGAGCTCCTGGGCCCCGACTGGGACGGCGTGCTGCCGCCGCCGGACACGCGCGCCGAGCTGGCGCTGGCCCGCCGCGTCAGTGAGGCGCTGGCGGCGCGCCTCGACCCGGTCGTCCGGGAGCTCCACCCCGGGACCGTCGATCCTCCCGGTCACCCGCGCCGGCTGCGTCGGCGCCTGACGTGGCTCCTCCTTGGGCCGGGGCGGCTGGAGCATGACGCCCCCTGACAAGTCCGGGGCGCTCGCCCGGCCGACGCCGGTGGCCCTGGCTCACCTACCTCTGGCGCTGACTTCCCCGTACACTCCCGCTATGGAGTACGCCGAGACCATCCTCGACCTGGTCGGGAACACGCCTCTCGTCCGCCTCAACCGCGTGACCGCCGACCTGGGGCCCACCGACACCCAGCCGCTGATCCTCGCGAAGGTGGAGGCGCTCAACCCCGGCGGCTCGGTCAAGGACCGGATCGGCCTGCCGATGATCGACGCGGCGGAGCGGGCCGGCCTGCTCAAGCCCGGTGGGACCATCGTGGAGCCCACGTCCGGCAACACCGGTCACGGCCTGGCCATCGCCGCCGCGCTCAAGGGCTACCGGTGCGTCTTCGTGATGGCTGACAAGCAGTCGATCGAGAAGCAGCAGCTCCTGCGCGCGTACGGCGCCGAGGTGGTCCTGTGCCCCACCAACGTGGATCCGGAGTCCCCGGAGTCGTACTACTCCGTCGCGGCCCGGCTGGCCCGCGATATTCCGGGCGCCTTCAAGCCGGACCAGTACTGGAACCTGGAGAACCCGCGCGCCCATGAGCGGACCACGGGTCCCGAGATCTGGCGCCAGACGGAGGGCCGGATCACGCACCTGGTTGCCAGCGTCGGCACCGGCGGGACCATCTCGGGCACGGCGCACTACCTGCGCGCGCAGCAGCCGGGGATCCGGATCATCGGCGCCGACCCCGAGGGGAGCATCCTGTCCGGCGACACCGCGCGGCCGTACCTGACCGAGGGGATCGGCGAGGACTTCTTCCCCGGCACGTACGACGCCGCCGTGGTGGACCGCTGGGTGCGCGTCTCCGACCGGGACGCGTTTGCGATGGCCCGCCGGATCACCCGCGAGGAGGGGATCCTGGCCGGCGGCTCGTGCGGGACCGCGGTGGTGGCCGTCCTGGACGAGGCCGCGCGCCTGATGTCCGAGGACCCGGCCGCGGCTCGCCGGGCCGTCATGGTGGTGATCCTCCCGGACAGCGGCCGGAACTACATCTCCAAGATCTACAACGACGAGTGGCTTCGCTCCAACGGCCTGCTGGCCACCACGGGCGCGGTGCTTCGCGTGCTGGACGTCCTGGCGGAACGCCACCACGAGCTCGGCGGCAAGCTGCCGCCGGTGCTGATCGCCCGGACCACCCAGACGGTGGGCGAGGCCATCGGGCTGCTTCAGGAGTACGGGATCAGCCAGCTGCCCGTCTCGCAGGACGCGGATGGCGACGCGGTCCACTCGCTGGTGGGCTCCATCACCGAGAAGGGCCTGCTGGATCGCGCCTACCGGAACCCCACCGTCGTCGAGCGGACGGTGGGCGAGGTCATGGACCGCCCGCTGCCCATCCTGGCGGCCGACGCGGGGCTCGACGACGCCTTTGCCATCCTGTCGGGCGGGGCCCAGGCGCTGGTGGCGGTCCAGGCGGGCCGGGCGGTGGGCATCCTCACGAAACTCGATGTCCTCGAGTACCTGGCCCATCGGCAGGCCTGAGATGGCTCACGAGCCGGGCGGGCCGGGCAGCGAGGCGCCGGGCAGCGAGGCTTCGGGCGGCCTGGAGCCAGCGCTGGGCTTCGAGACCCTGGCCGTTCATGCCGGCGCAGAGCCGGACGAGCTGACCGGGGCGGTCTCCCCGCCCATCTACCAGACCAGCACCTACGCCCAGGACGGGGTCGGCCGGCCACGTCTCGGCTTCGAGTACGCCCGGACCCAGAACCCCACCCGGGAGCGGCTTGAGCGTGCCGTCGCGGCGCTGGAGGGCGGCGGGCACGGCATTGCCTTCGCCTCCGGTTCTGCCACCACGGCCGCCATCGCCGAGCTGGCCGTGGCCGGCGACGAGGTGCTCATCGGCGACGACGTCTACGGCGGCACCTACCGCTACTTCGAGCGCGTTCGGCGGCCGGGTGGCCTGGCCGCCACGTACGTCAACCTGGCCACCGGGCAGGATGCGCTCTGGGAGGCGCTCACCGACCGCACGCGCCTGGTCTGGTTTGAGACGCCCACCAACCCGCTGCTCAAGCTGGTCGACATTGCGGCCACGGCCGCGGCTGTTCAACAGCGATATGCCGGCCAGGCGACGCGGCCGCTGGTCGTGGTCGACAACACGTTCGCCTCGCCCGCGCTCCAGCGGCCGCTGGACCTCGGCGCAGACATCGTCTTTCACTCGGCGACCAAGTACCTCGCCGGGCACAGCGACACGGTGGTCGGGGTCGCGGTGACGCGCGACGCGGCGGTTGCGGACCGGCTTCACTTCATCCAGAACGCGGCGGGCGCCGTCCCCGGGCCGTTTGACTGCTTTCTGGTCCTGCGCGGCCTGCGCACGCTGGCGCTGCGGATGGAGCGCCACGTGGCCAACGCCGGGGCCGTGGCCGGATTCCTCGCCGCGCGCGATGACATCGCGTGGGTCAGCTACCCGGGCCTGGCCGAGGGGCGGCACGCCCACGCGCAGGCCGCCATCGCGGCGAGCCAGATGCGGGGCGCCGGCGGCATGATCTCGTTAGTCCCCGCGGCTGGCGGCCGCCATGGCCGCACGGCCCGGGACCGCGCCATCGCGATCTGCGAGGCCACCCGGCTCTTCACGCTCGCGGAATCGCTGGGCGGCGTGGAGTCCCTCATCGAGGTGCCCGCGGTCATGACCCATGCCTCCGTGGCGGGCTCGCCGCTGGCGGTGCCCGAGGCCCTGATCCGGCTCTCCGTGGGCATCGAGGCGGCCGCGGACCTGATCGCGGACCTGGCCCAGGCGCTGGACGGGGCATAGCCCCGCGGGCCGAGGCCGCGGGCGCGGATCTCCGACGAGCTGAACCGCAGCCGGGCTGGCCTGGACGCCGGCGTCCGCCAGCCGGCGTCCAGGACCACGCTCTTCTGCGCGCCGCCGTGGGCCGTGGCATGTGCCGCCGTTCGTGGCGTGGGAGCTGCCATCCGGCAACAGCAACCTGCCCATGGCGGCCGGCGTCGTGGCCGCGCTCCGCGGCGAGCCATGCGCGGCGGAGCTGATGGCGCTGGCCAAGCTTTCCCGGGCGCACACGGTCCGACGAGAGGACTGGCGGGAGGCGCTTGCGGCGCGGGCCGTCGCCAGGGCGCTGACGCTCCCGTGGCTCTGGCTATGGCCCACCTGCGTCGGCCGCCTGGTCGCCGCCATGTCGCCGCCATGTCGGGGCCGCTGCCGGGTCCGCAGCGCTCCGCGCGCGGCCTGAGCCACCCGTGTTCGGGCGGTCCGGACGGTGCCAAAAGGACCTCGCACTCGGCAGCATGCATTGCTACACTCACCGTCCATCAGGCGACTGCGGAAGCCGACTCCTCCCCAACCTCCGGGGTGTGACGCGCGGCCGGTCGATCGGAAACGCTCGTTCGGCATGCGCAGGAGAGGCAATCCATGACCACGTCTACGACCATTGGCGGCAGCCTGAAGACCAACCTGTCGGTCGCGCAACTCTATGAGTCGGCGCTCCAGGCGGGTGAAGGCCAGCTGGCTGCCGAAGGGCCGCTCGTCGTTCGGACGGGCAAGCACACGGGCCGCTCGCCCCTGGACAAGTTCATCGTCGTGGAGCCCTCCAGCGAGGCCCACGTCTGGTGGGGCGACGTGAACCACCCCATCTCCGAAGAGCACTACGACCGGCTCCGCAACCGGCTCCTGGCGTACGTCAGCGACAAGCAGCTGTACGCCCAGGACATGTACATCGGCGCGGACCCGGAGCACCAGCGCTCGCTGCGCGTCTACACCGAGACGGCGTGGGCCAGCATCTTCGCCCGCAACCTCTTCCGTCGTCCGGCCCGCGAGGACCTCGAGGCCTTCAAGCCCAACTTCACCATCCTCGACGTCCCGTCGTTCCAGGCGGACCCGGCGACCGAGGGTACCCGGACCGGGACCGCGATCCTCCTCCACATCAAGCGGATGGAGATCATCATCGTCGGGACGATGTACGCCGGCGAGATCAAGAAGTCGGCCTTCACGGTCATGAACTACCTGATGCCGGACGAGGACGTGCTGCCCATGCACTCCTCGATCAATGTCGGCAAGGCGGGCGACACGGTCATCTTCTTCGGGCTGTCGGGTACCGGCAAGACCACCCTCTCCGCGGACCCGCTGCGCGCGCTCATCGGAGACGACGAGCATGGCTGGGGCCCCAAGGGGACGTTCAACTTCGAGGGCGGCTGCTACGCCAAGACGATCCGCCTCTCGTCCATGTACGAGCCGGACATCTTCGCGACCACCAAGCGGTTCGGCACCATCCTGGAGAACACGGACCTCGACCCGTTCACGCGTGAGCTGGACCTTGACTCCGAGCGGTTCACCGAGAACACCCGGGCGGCCTATCCGCTCCACTTCATCGGCAACGCGGATCCCACGGGCATGGCCGGCCAGCCGAGCCACGTGGTCTTCCTCACCGCCGACGCGTTCGGCGTCCTGCCGCCCATCAGCCGGTTGACCCTCGACCAGGCCGCATACCACTTCATCAGCGGCTACACCGCCAAACTGGCCGGCACCGAGATCGGCGTGAAGGAGCCCAGCGCCACCTTCTCCGCGGGCTTCGGTGCGCCATTCCTGCCGCGGCATCCGGGCGTCTACGCCAAGCAGCTCGTGGAGCGGCTGGTCAAGTACAACGTCCCGGTCTGGCTGGTGAACACCGGCTGGACGGGCGGCCCGTACGGCGTCGGCAGCCGGATGAACATCAACCACACCCGGAACATGGTCCGCGCGGCGATCAACGGCGACCTCAATGACGTCGAGTTCGTCCAGGACCCCATCTTCAGGGTCGACGTCCCGGTCGCCGTTCCGGGCGTGCCAGACGAGATCCTGCAGCCGCGCAACACGTGGGCCGACAAGGCCGCCTTCGACGCGCAGGCGGCCAAGCTGGCCTACATGTTTGCCCAGAACTTCGAGTACTACGCCGACGGCGTCACGCCCGAGGTGGCTTCCTCCGGCCCGGTCGTCCCCGAGAACGTGGACACGTCCAACCTCCGCTTCTCGAAGCCCGGCGAGGGCTGACCGCCGCCGCCCCACCAACTCATCCTCGCTGAAAGGAGCCCAATCGGGATGGCCCGCAGCAAGATCACCGTCATTGGTGCCGGGAACGTCGGCGCCACCACAGCCCAGCGCATCGCGGAGGCCGGCCTGGCCGACGTCGTCCTGGTGGACATCGTCGAGGGCCTGCCGCAGGGCAAGGGCCTGGACCTCGCGGAGGCGGCACCGGTCGTCGGCCACGATGCCCACATCCTCGGCACCAACGACTACGCCGACACGGCCGGCTCGGACATCATCGTGGTCACCTCGGGGATTGCCCGCAAGCCGGGCATGAGCCGCGATGACCTGATGAACACCAACGCCGGGATCGTGAAGGCCGTGGTCGCGGCCGCCACCGCGGTCTCGCCGAACGCGATCCTCATCCTCGTCACCAACCCGCTCGACGTCATGTGTCACGTCGCGCTGCAGGCCTCGGGCTTCCCGCGCGAGCGGGTCCTTGGGATGGCCGGCGTCCTGGACTCCGCCCGCTTCCGCACGTTCATCGCGCGGGAGCTCAACGTGTCGGTCGAGGACACCCACGCCTTCGTCCTGGGCGGCCACGGCGACACCATGGTGCCGCTCCCGCGCTACTCCACCGTGGCCGGGATCCCGATCACGGAGCTCATGTCGCCGGAGCGCGTCGCCGCGCTGGTCGACCGGACGGCCAACGGCGGCGCCGAGATCGTCGGGCTGCTCAAGACGGGCTCGGCGTTCTACGCGCCCGCGGCGTCGGTCTTCGAGATGGTCGAGAGCATCGTGCTGGATCGTCGCCGCGTGCTCCCGTGCGCCGTGCTCCTCCAGGGCGAATACGGGCAGGACAACCTGTTCGTGGGCGTCCCGGTGGTCCTGGGCTCCAACGGCCTCGAGAAGATCATCCAGATCACGCTGACCGCCGACGAGCAGGCGGCGTTCGACAAGTCCGCGGGCGCGGTCCGCGAGCAGGTCGCGCTGCTGGCCTAGCGCTGGCGGTCGCTGCCCCGGGTCGGCCGGGGCTCACGAGACGCTCGATCGAAGGGGGCCTCCGGGCCCCCTTCGGCATGCCCGGGGGGACACCCGATCCGGGAGCCTGGCCGTCCGCCGGGATCGGGCGCCCCACCCGCGCTCGATTGCTAGACTGACCCGACCATGCTGCCGCTCGGTGTCCTCGTCCTCGACTTTGACCCGCTCCTCCACTTCGGCGACGCCGAGGTGCGGCTGGAGACGGTGGCGATCGGTGCGGTGCTGGCAGTGGCCCTGGTGCTCGCCGGGCTGATCGCGCGCGTGACCCCGGTGAAGCTGGGCGGTTCGATGTACCAGCGAATCCACCGCGTGCACTTACGCCCCGATGACCTCCTGTTCGTGGCGATGGGGGCGCTGCCCGGGGCCGTGGTCGGCGGGCGGATTGGGTACGTCCTGCTCCATCTCGACTACTACGCGCTGAACCAGGATGCGATCGTGGATCCCGCGCAGGGGAGCATGGAGCTCACGCTGGCCGTGGTGGGGGGCTGCCTGACGGCAGCCTATGTGCTCCGGCTCCTCGGCGCGCCGCTCGGCCGTTGGGCCCACGTGGCGACATTCCCGCTGCTCCTGGCACTCGGCGCCGGGAAGCTGGCGCAGGTGCTGGGCGGCGATGGGCAGGGGTTGCCGACGGACGCGGCCTGGGCCACGCTCTATCGCGGCGATGGCCCATGGGGGTCGCTGATCCCGGAGATCACGGCGCACCCGTCGCAGCTCTACGAGGGCTTTGCTGCGCTCCTGGTGCTCCAGCTGATGACGATCGCCGCGGCGCGCGGGGCATTCCCCAAGGCGGATGGGTCCGCGCTGCTGGTGGGTATCGCGGCCTGGTCGCTGATGCGCGCCGCCGTGGCCTCCACCTGGCGGGACGCCCCGGTGCTGGGGCCGCTCCTGGCCGAGCAGGTGATCGCGTTGACCGTGGCCCTGGGGTGCGTGCTGATCGCGGTGGCCCGGGGCCGGCGACAGCGCCGCGTCGTGGAGGCGGATGCGGCGTCGGAGGCCGCGCGCGAGGCGGCGGCGATGGCGGCCCGGCGGACCGGGTCCCGGGCGGCGCAGGCGAGGCCGCAGGGCAGATCGCCGGTCTGAGCCCAGGTGTTGCACCCGGGTGTGATCGTCCCGGGCCGAACCATCCGGGTCTGAACCCCGCGATCAGCCCGCCAGGTGCTCCCCGATGAGCGCCGCGACCTCGGCGGGTGCGTCCGTGTGCAGGAAGTGGGTGCCCATGACCCGCTCCACCCGCGTCCCGGCGATCCGCTCCGCGTAGGTCATCCGGTCCGCCATGTGCTGCTCACCCAGCCCGGAAGCCAGGATCAGCAGCGTGGGCGCGGCCACGTCCTCGTAGCGCAGGCCCTCCCCGTCGGCGCGGGCGGCCCGGAGTTGCTCCAGTGCCGCGCCGGGCAGCCGGCTGACCACGCCGCCACCGGGCTGGTCCACCAGGTTGTCCAGGAAGGACGCGACGCGCGTCTCCGTCCACGCCGCGCGGGGCTCCTCGGTGCGCGCCCAGGTCACGGCCGCCTCTCGCGACGCGAATGGCCCCAGGTTGCCGAAGATCCACGTGTAGGCGGCGGCGCCCGCCGCCGCGGTCCCAAAGGTGATCCGTGCCGGGTCCAGCAGCACGAGCCGGTCAACACGCTCCGGGTGGAGCGCGGACACGCACGCCCCCAGCCAGCCGCCCCGCGAGTGGCCTGCCAGGGACACGGGCCGCCCCGGCGCCACGTCGGCTGCTACCGCGAGGACATCGACCACGAACTCCGCCAGCCCGTATCCGCTGGCCGGGTGGTCGGTTCGGCCTCCGTCGCGGGTGTCGACGGCCACGATCCTGTGGTCCGGCAGGGAGCCCCGGAGCCGGCGCGCCACGTCGGTCCAGATCAGCGCGTTGCCACCCACGCCGTGGAGGAGCAGGAGAACGGGCCTGTCCGCCGGGCCGCCCCAGTCCAGGCAATGGATGCGGACGCCGTCGCGCGTCACCCAGCGCGAGACGGGACGGGGCTCGCCCGGGATGGGGAACGGTTCGTGTGCGTTGGGGGTCGTCATGGGCGTCGATGGTAGCGGGCGGGCCTCCGGGGGGCCGCGCCATCGGCCGCCGCGAGGCCGCCGCGGTCGCCACCCAGCCACTCCCGTCGGTGCGTCCCATCCGGCCCGCGGTGCGGCAGGCGTGGCGTGTGGACATGAGGGCGCAGAAGAGGGGGTCCGGTAGGCATCGGTCGGCTGACGCCGGTCATCGAGGTGTGGGTCGCCATTCGGGAACGCCGTGCGAGCACTGGCGACAATCTTGCCAAATGACCACTGCCTGGTCTTTGGGTGGTGCCGCATGGCGCTCTTGCATCATGGCCTCGGCTGATTCATCCCGGGGCGAGCGTGGTGCGGGATGAATCCGGTGGGCGCGCGGTGCTGGGGCGCCCGGCGTGGGGCAGTGTCGTTGGCCAATGACCACGGGGTGAGCATTTGGCAGGATCATGGATGGAGGCCGGCCAAGCCGCGCCGCCCGACGGTGAACCCGCGCCACGGCTCGGCGCCGCGGACAGGCCGCCCGACGGTGAACAGGCGTCGCTCGACGGTGAACCCGCGCCACGGCCTCGGCGCCGCGGGCAGGCCGCCCGACGGTGAGGCTGGATCGAGGAACCGCATGACCTCGCCCTCCGCCCCGCCGGTCGCCTGTGCGGTTAGTCTCTGCGGATGCAGTCGATCTACCGACCGTCCCTGGCCACGCTCACCGACCTCTACCAGCTGACCATGGGCGCGGCGTACCACGCCACCGGGCGCGAGGAGGACGAGGCGGTCTTCCACCTCTTCTTCCGCCGGCCCCCGTTTGGCAGCGGGTTCACCCTGGCCGCCGGCCTGGCCGTGGTGGTGGAGTACCTGACCCAGTTCCGCTTCTCGCCCGAGGACCTGGGCTATCTCGCCGGCCTCCGCGGCGTTGACGGCGCCCCGCTCTTCACGACCGACTACCTCCAGACCCTGGCCGCGCTGGAGCCCGGCCTGGGCCTGAACATCGATGCGGTCCCCGAGGGGACCGTGGTCTTCCCGTACGAGCCGCTGCTCCGCGTCCAGGGATCGCTCCTGGCGGCCCAGATCGTGGAGACGGCATTCCTCAACATGATCAACTTTCCCACCCTCGTCGCCACCAACGCGGCACGGGTCGTGCTTGCCGCGGGCGGGGCACCGGTGCTGGAGTTTGGCCTGCGCCGAGCCCAGGGGCCCGACGGCGCGCTCACGGCGTCGCGGGCGGCCTACATCGGCGGGGCGGCCGCTACGTCCAACGTCCTCGCCGGCCGACTGTTCGGGATCCCGGTCAAGGGGACGCACGCGCATTCCTGGGTCCTCTCGTTCCCCACCGAGCAGGAGGCATTCGATGCCTGGGCCAGCGCCGAGCCGCACAACAGCATCCTGTTGGTGGACACCTACGACACGCTGACCGGCGTGCGCCACGCCATCGTCACTGGCCGGAAGCTGCGCGCGGCCGGGTACGACCTGGGCGGCATCCGGCTGGACTCGGGTGACCTCGCCTACCTGTCGCGCGAGGCGCGCCGGATGCTGGACGACGCCGGCTTCACGGAGGCGCAGATCGTGGCCTCCAACGACCTCGACCCGGACACCATCGCGTCGCTCCGCGAGGAGGGCGCCGAGATCGACGTGTGGGGCGTCGGCACCCGCCTGGTGACCGCCTATGACGAGCCGGCGCTGGGGGGCGTCTACAAGCTGGCGGCGGTGCGTGGGCCCGGCGGCGGGCCGTGGCGGCGCACCGTCAAGATCAGTGCGGACGCGGCGAAGACCACCGTGCCGGGCATCCTGGGCGTCCGCCGCTTCGTGGACGACAGCGGGCTGGCGGCGGCCGACATGATCTACGACACCCTCGCCGAGGGCCCGCCGGGCATGATGGTGGTGGACCCCACCAACTCGCACCGACGCAAGGTGGTGGACCCGGACTGGACCAGCGAGGAGTTGCTCCGTCCCGTGTTCCGCGACGGCGAGCTGGTCGCCCCGGTCCCCTCGATCGAGGAGGCGCGGGCGCATGCCCAAGCGGAGATCAACCGCTTCCACCCGGCGATCCTGCGCCGCGTGAACCCCCATCGCTACCCCGCGGGCCTGGAGATCGGCATCTTCCGGGAGCGCGAGGCACTCGTGGAGCAGGCGGCCGAGCGGGGCGCCATCGTGGCGCCGATGGAGGCCAAGCCTTGATATCCCGCGCTGACCTGGGCTTCCTCCGGGTGGCGGTCGCCACCCCGCTGCTGGTGCTGGCGGATCCCGCCGCGAACGCCGCGGCCACCGTAGCGCTGCTGGACGAGGCCGCGGCCCAGGGCGCCGCCCTCGCGGTCTTCCCTGAGCTGGGCCTGACCGGCTACTCGTGCGCGGACCTGTTCGCGACGGATCCCATCCGGGACGCGGCGCTGGCCGCCCTTGGTGAGGTGGCGGCCGCCACGGATCGCACGGGCGTGGCCGCCGTCGTGGGGCTCCCGCTGGAGGTGGATGGCCGGCGCTACAACGTGGCGGCGGTGTGCGCCGGGGGCCAAGTGGTGGGCATCGTGCCCAAGGTCTTCCTGGCCACGCGCGCCGAGTTCTACGAGGCCCGCTGGTTTGCCACCGGGCTCGGCGCGGCCCCCACCAGCGTCCGCTTTGGCGGACAAGACGTGCCCTTTGGGATCGACCTGCTGTTCGAGGCGTCCGGCGTCCCCGGCGCGGTCCTGGGGGTAGAGATCTGCGAAGACCTCTGGGCTCCCGAGCCGCCTTCCGGCGCGCTCGCGGTGGCCGGCGCAACCATCATCGCCAACCCATCCGCGTCCGACGAGCTGGTCGGCAAGGCCGACTATCGCCGCGCCCTGGTGGCCGCCGCCTCAGGCCGCCTGCTGGCCGCCTACCTGTATGCCGCGGCGGGTCCGGGTGAATCGTCCACCGACCTGGTGTACGGCGGCCATTCGCTCATCGCCGAGCACGGCGCCCTGCTGGCCGAGGCCGAGCGGTTCCGCTTCGAGCCGACGATGCTGACCGCCGACATCGACCTCCACCGGCTTGACCACGAGCGCGCCGCGTCCGGGACCTTCGCCGCCTCGCCGGCCCGCGCGCATCGCCGCGTCCAGCTGCCGCTTCCGCGCGCCGCCGCGCCGGCCACCGCGGACCTGCGCCACCCACTCACGGCGACGCCGTTCCTCGCACCGGCCGGTTCCGCGCGCGAGGTGGCCTGCGCGGAGATCGCGCAGATTGCCGCGACGGGCCTGGCCCGCCGGCTCCGTGCCGTGGGGGAGGGGACACGGCTCCTCATCGGCCTGTCCGGCGGGCTGGATTCCACGCTGGCGCTCCTGCTGGCCGTGGATGCGTGCCGGCGCGCCGGCCGTGCTCGCGACGCCATCGTCGCCGTCACGATGCCCGGACCGGGCACCAGCCAGCGGACGCTGGGGAACGCGCGGGCGCTGGCCGCCGCCCTGGGCGTGGGGCTCCGGGAGATCCCGATCACGGCCGCGGTCGAGGCGCACCTGGCCGACATCGGGCACGGCGGCGCGCACGACGTGGCCTTCGAGAACGCCCAGGCACGCGAGCGCACGCAGGTCCTGTTCGACCTGGCCAACAGCCTCGGCGGCTTCGTGGTGGGGACCGGCGACCTGTCCGAGGCGGCCGTGGGCTGGATGACGTACGGCGGCGATCATCTCTCGCAGTACCACGTCAACGCGGGGATTCCCAAGACGCTGGTCCGGGCGGTCGTGGAGCACCTCGCGGTTGCCTCCGGCGATCCAACGCTGCAGGCGGTCCTCGCGGATATCGTCGCGACGCCCATCAGCCCCGAGCTGCTGCCGCCCGCCTCGGATGGGGCGGCGCCCGGCCAGCACAGCGAGGCCAGCGTGGGGCCGTACGAGCTGGTGGACTTCTTCCTGTTTCACCTGGTCCGCCTGGGCGAATCGCCCGAGCGGGTCGCGTACCTGGGCGGCCTGGCCTTCGCGGGTGCGCACGATGGCGCCACGCTCCGCCGCTGGATGCGCGACTTCGTCATCCGCTTCACCCGCAACCAGTTCAAGCGCAGCGCCATGCCCGACGGGCCCAAGGTGGGCACGGTCGCCCTCTCGCCGCGCGGTGACTGGCGGATGCCGTCGGATGCCAGCGCCGCGGCGTGGCTGGCGGCCATCGACGACCTGGACGCGGCCGACCATCGCGCGCCGGCCTGACGGCCGGGCCCCGGACCCGCGGCAGCAGTCATCGGCGTGTCTGACTTCACGACCTATCGCGAGGGCTCACTGCACGCCGCCCTGAAGGCGCGCTACGCGGCCGTCACCGTGGGCGCCCGCGTGGAGGCGGCCGTGGACGGCTTCGTGGTGGACGTCGCGGGCGACGACGAGCTGGTCGAGATCCAGACCGGGAGCTTTGGCTCCGCCGGCCGCAAGCTGGAGCGGCTGGTCGAGACGCACCGGGTGGTGCTCGTCCACCCCATCGCGGTGGAGAAGTGGCTGATCCGGGTGGACGCGGACGGCGCCATCGTGCGCCGGGGCCGTTCGCCCAAGCGGGGCACCGCCTTCGACCTGTTCGAGGAGCTGGTGCACATCCCCGCGCTGCTGGCCCACCCCAACTTCCGGATCGAGCTGGCGCTCACCAGCGAGGAGGAGATCCGCGGCCCCGCCCCCGAGGGCGTCCGGCGCCGCTACGCGCGTGACTGGACCCGGCTGGACCGGCGGCTGGTGGAGGTGGTGGAGACACGCCGGATCGACACGCCCGCTGACCTGTGTGCGCTGCTCCCGGCGGGCCTGACCGACCCCTTCACGACGGCGGACCTGGTGGCGGCCACCGGACGCACGCGGCGGCTCGCCGGCCGGGCTGCGTACTGCCTGGAGCACACCGGCGTGCTGGCGCGCGTCGCCCGGCGCGGTCGGTTCATCGAGTACGTCCGGCCCTAGACTAGGGAGCCGGGCCAGAGGCCCTGGCCACGGAGCAAGGAACACCAGATGGCCCCTGTCGCACGCGCCGGCCTCGATGACACGCAGCTGATCGACGCCGTCACGCCGCGGGCGCTCTGGCTGGCGGTCCGGATGATCCACGAAGCCAACCTGGTGCGCCCCAACGATGACGGGCTCAAGGTGGGCGGCCACCAGGCGTCGTCCGCGTCGGTGGCGTCCATCCTCACCACGCTCTACCTCCACTGGCTGGGGCCCCACGACCTGGTCTCCATCAAGCCCCACGCCAGCCCCGTCTACCACGCGCTGACGTACCTGCTGGGCGGGCTGGATGCGTCGTACCTGACCCGGCTCCGGTCGTTTGGCGGGCTGCAGTCGTATCCGTCGCGGACCAAGGACCCGGACCGCGTTGACTTCTCCACCGGATCGGTCGGCCTCGGCTGCGTCGCACCGCTGTTCGCCTCGCTGGCGGACCGCTACCTGCGGACCCACGCCGGCGGGCGCAGCGACTGGCCGGACCGCCGGTTCGTGGCGGTGGCCGGCGACGCCGAGCTGGACGAGGGGAGCGTCTGGGAGGCGGCCACGGAGCCCGCCGTGGCGGGAATGGGCAACGTCACCCTGATCATCGACCTGAACCGCCAGAGCCTGGACCGGGTCATCCCCGGGATTCGCGCGCAGCAGCAGAAGGCGATGTTCGCGGCCGCGGGATGGCAGGTCATCGACGTCAAGTACGGCCGACGGCTGGCGGCGCGGATGACGGGCCTGGGCGGGGAGGCGCTCCGCCGCCGGATCGACGAGATGGCCAACGAGGAGTACCAGGTCCTGATCCGACGCTCCGGGGCGGAGGCGCGGGCGCGTGCCATCGATGGGGCGCCCGACGCGGACCGGGACGGGGTCGCCCTGGCCCTGCGGGGTGTGACGGACGAGGACGTGCCCGGGCTCCTGGCCGACCTGGGCGGGCACGATCCTGTGGCGCTGGTCCGCGCCCTGGCGGAGGCGGATGCCGACCGCTCGCGGCCCGCGATCGTCTTCGCCTACACCGTCAAGGGCTGGCGGCTCCCTTTTGCCGGCGATTCCATGAACCACTCGGCGCTCCTGTCGGCCGCCCAGGTGGAGGCACTGGCGCCGTCGCTGGGCGCAGACGCGGCGGATCCGTGGGCCGCGTTCCCGGGCGACAGCCAGGAGGCCAGGGTCTGCCTGGAGCGAGGCCGCCTGCTGGATCTCCGTCGGTCGGGCGGCCGGCGCCGGAGCCTGTTCGAGCAGGCCGGGGTCGGGGAGGGGGGGGCGGACCCGTCGGCAGGCTTGGCCGTCTCGATCGCCGACGTCGATGTCCGCGTCCCGGCCCGGACCAGCACCCAGCAGGCCTTCGGCGACACGCTGGCGGCGCTGGCGCGCGTGCCGGTGCTGGGCCCACGGATCGTCACCGTCTCGCCGGATGTCACGGTCTCCACGGGCCTGGGCGGCTGGGTGAACCGGGCCGGCGTCTTTGCCCGGGACGCCGCGGCGTTCGTGGATCCCACGCCGCGTGCGCTGACGTGGGAGCCCAAGCCGGTGGGTCAGCACATCGAGCTGGGCATCAGCGAGATGAACCTGTTCCTGTTGCTCAGCCAGCTGGGCCTGACGGCCGAACTGTTTGACGAGCCGCTGGTTCCCATCGGGACCGTCTACGACCCCTTCGTGGCTCGCGGGCTGGATGCCTTCATCTACGCGCTGTACGTCGGCGCACGGTTCGTGGTGGTCGGCACCCCGTCGGGTGTCTCGCTGGCGCCCGAAGGCGGGGCCCACCAGTCGTCGGTGACGCCGTCGCTGGGGATCGAGCTGCCGGGCCTCCACGCGTACGAGCCGGCCTTTGCGCAGGAGGTGGGCTGGCTGCTGGCGGAGGGGATCCGGGGCGTGCTGGAGCCCACCGGCGGCTTCGCCACGTACCTGCGGCTGACGACAAGGACCATCGACCAGGCGCTGGCCGCCCCCGTCCTCGATCGCCTCGGCGTGGCCGAGTGGCGGCGCCAGGTGGTGGCGGGCGGCTACCGGCTGCTGGAGGCATCGGAGGCCCGCCTCCCCGACGGCCGGCCGCTCCCGGCCGATGCTCCAGCCGTGACCGTCGTGGCGACCGGTGCCGTGCTGCCCGAGGCCGTGGCCGCGGTGCGCGAGCTGCAGCGCGAGGAGGTGGCCGCGAACCTGGTCGTGGTCTCGTCGCCGGATCGACTATCCGCGGAGCTCCACGACCGGGGGCTGCGCGGCGCCCGCGGTCCGCGGGGTGGCGGGCTGGCGCACCTGGACACGCTCTTTCCGGCCGGCTCGCGGCGGACGCCCATCGTGACCGTCCACGACGCGGCTTCGCATGCGCTCTCGTTCCTCGGCGGCGTGCACGGTGCGCCCGTCGTCCCGCTGGGCGTCGACACGTTCGGCCAGTCGGGCCGGCTGGCCGACCTGTACGCGTCGGCGGGGATCGACGCCGACCACATCTTCGTCGCCGCGCTCCTGGCGATCGACCTGGCGGCTGGGCAGGCGTAGGCGGCCGGGGTCGCGGCCCGCGGCGCGTCCGAGGGCGTCAGCCACCCAGCAGGCGCACCTCGACGGCGGGCAACGTCCCCCACCAATGGCCGTACCGGCGATAGACCTCCGCGTCACGGCCCGCCAGGAACGCCACCAGCCCGCGCGCCTCGGCCTCCAGCCCCGCCCAGTCGCCATCCGACAGGCGTTCGAACGCTGTGGCTTCGATGCCGCCGTCCACGGGTCGCCAGGCTCCGGCCACCCGGCCATCCACCAGGAGCGCGGGCAGGACGTCGCCGTTGCGGCGGATGAGATGGGCGCGATGCTCCGGCGGGATGATCCGGCTCCGATCCGCGTGGGCCAGGAGCGTCAGGTCCCACATGGGGAGCAGGCGGGGCGGTGCGGGCACGTCCTGGTCCGGAATCGTGGCGCCGGCCAGGTCGAAGACCGGCTCGCCGTTGGGCCCCTCGTGCTCCACCAGGTCTGTGCCCAGGGCCGCGAACGCGGCGCGCGCCACCGGGCGGGTGAGCATCGTGAACTGGACCAGGTCCAGCGGGGTCGCGGGACCGAAGCCCTCCAGGAACCGGCGGGCCAGGTGCGCCGCCGAAGCCTCCCGCTCCGCCTGCGGCAGCGTCTGCGGCGCCGCGACGTAGGCCGACCGGGCGCCAAACGACCAGGGTCCCCTGGTCGGCGCGTGGTGGAGCGGGGCGAACGTCCGGTAGGCCCACCAGAGCTGCTGGCTGCCGGTCTCGCCGCGGGTCTCCAGGTGGGCCTCCACCTGGGGCCGGGTCCGGGGCTGGGCCGCGAAGTCCAGCACGTGGGGGAGCACGTCGTCGGCATCCTGGGTCGTCCGGCCGCCCACCTTGAACCGAGGGTCGTTCAGCCGCGAGGCGCGCAGGCTGGGCAGCATGGCGGCCTGGAACGGCGGGTAGTCGTCCGCGTGGACAGCGTGGAGCGTGATCCGCATGAGCGTGGCCTTGACCACCGCACCGCGCTCGAACGCGGCGTGGAGGTCGGCGGGGTCAAAGGCCTCCAGCCGGTTCCAGAGCGCCAGGTACGGCGACGCGGGCTCCTGCGCCTGCAGGGCCGTCACGCGGCGCACCCCGTCCTCGGCGGTTAGCGACGCGCGGTGCAGGAGGAGCTGCCGGTCGAGGGTGGCGCGGTTGAGCTGCCGGGCGGTGAGACGCATCGGGCGGATGGTACCGGGCGGGGGACTCCGCCCATCGCTGATCGCCGATCGCCCATCGCCGGGTGGCCCATCGCCCATCGCTGGGTGGCCGGGAGCCCGAGGGTAGACTGCCGCTGATGGCACCCTCGCAGCCGCCCGATCTCACCCTGGACCTGGTCCGCCAGGCGCACGCCCGGATCGCCCCGTATGTGCGCCGGACGCCGGTGCTCGTCGACGAGTGGCTGGACGAGGCCGCGGGGGCGCGGCTCTTCTTCAAGTGCGAGAACCTCCAGCACGGGGGCGCCTTCAAGGCGCGCGGCGCGACCAACGCCGTGCTGGCGCTGGCCGACGAGGCGGCGCGCCGCGGCGTCGTCACGCATTCGTCCGGGAACCACGCCGCCGCGATCGCCCGGGCCGCCGGCCTCCGAGGCATCCCAGCCCACGTCGTCATGCCCAGCACGTCCGCCCGGGCCAAGCTGGAGAACGTGCGCCGCTACGGCGGTCGCATCGTGCTGTGCGAGCCAACCCTGGAGGCGCGGGAGCGGGCGGCCGCGGCGATCGTGGCCGAGACGGGCGCGGCCTTCATCCATCCCTTCGACAACCTCGACGTCATGGCGGGGCAGGGGACCGCGGCGCTGGAGCTGCTCGAGGACATCCCGGACCTGGATGTCGTGGTCTGCCCGGTCGGCGGCGGCGGGCTGCTCTCCGGCACGGCCGTGACGGTCAAGGCAATCCGGCCCGGGACCCGGGTGGTGGCCGCGGAGCCGGCCGAGGCGGGCGACGCCGCGCAATCATTCGCGGCCGGCCGGCTCATCCCGCTCACCCAGACGGCGACCATCGCCGACGGCCTCCGGACGTCGCTCGCCGAGCGGACGTTCGCGGTCATCCGGGCGACCGTCGACGAGGTGGTGACCGTCTCCGAGGCGTCGATCGTGGACGCCATGCGGACGATCTGGGAGAACCTCAAGGTCGTCGTGGAGCCGTCCGCGGCGGTGGCTTATGCCCCGCTGGTCGAGGCGCCGCGGCGCTGGGAAGGCCTGCGCGTCGGGATCATCCTGACGGGCGGCAACCTGGACCTGGACCGGCTGCCCTGGCAGCTGCCGCGGGCCTGACCGGGCGCGGGCCGGGGCGTAGCCGCCGGTGGTACGCCGCGGGTCGGCGCCCGCTACGCGTTGCCGGCGACCGAGTCGTGTCCGACGGCCAGGACGTCCTTGCGCGCGAAGACCACCAGGAAGCGCAGGCCGCAGATGAACAGCGCCAGCCCCAGCCCACTGTAGAAGAAGGCGATCGCCTCGTCCGGCATCACGTGTGACAGCCGGAGGGCCATGCCGCCGCCCATCGTCACGGCCATCACCGCCCATGATGACGCGTTGAAGAACAGCCAGAAGGGGAGTCGGGCCTCGGGCCGGGCGCGGATGCGGCCAGGGTGCTCGCGCACCAGCCGGGAGAAGACGAACAGGTAGAACGCCAGGGAGATCGCGACGGCCAGCGGGATCAGGATCAGGTGCGCCGGCGCCAGCTCGAACTCCAGCGGCAGCCCGACCAGGACGACCATCCCCCCTGCCGCGCACCAGACCAGGCCGGCGATGAGCATCAGCTGGTTCTTGGGCACGGTCACGCGGTGCACGCCTCGATGGCTTGTGTGTGGCTCTTGTACCCTCGGAGCGCCGCGCTGACGCTCATCCGCTCCGGCCGGTTCCAAACTGGCGGTCGCCCGCGTCGCCCAGGCCGGGCAGGATGTAGCCCTTCTCGTTGAGCTGGCGATCCAGCGCGGCCGCGTAGATCTCCACCTCGGGGTGCGCGGCGGCTACGGCCGCCACCCCCTCCGGCGCCGCGATCAGGTTGACCAGCTTGATCCGTACGGCGCCCCAGCGCTTGAGCACGTCGATCGCCGCGATGGCGCTGCCGCCGGTCGCCAGCATGGGGTCCAGGATCAGGCAGAGGTCCACCGACGCCGAGTTGGGCAGCTTGTTGTAGTACTCAACTGGCTGCAGGGTCCGCTCGTCACGAAAGAGGCCGAGGTGCCAGACCTGCGCCGTGGGCATCAGGTCCAGCATGGCGTCCACCATCCCCAGGCCCGCCCGCAGGATGGGGATCAGCCCGATGCGGTCGGCCAGCTCGTGGCAGGGCGTGGTCTCCATGGGCGTGGTGACATCCAGTGGCCGGATCCGCGCGTCGGCCAGCGCCTCGTAGCCCAGCAGCCAGGAGAGCTCGCGGACTACCTCGCGGAACTTCTTGGCCTCGGTCCGCTCGTCGCGCAGGACCGCCAACTTGTGCAGGATGGCGGGGTGGTTCGACACGTGGAGCGTCCGCGAGATGGACCCTGACGGGGTGGACAACAACAGCCCTCCGGTGATCGCACGATGGCCAGCGGGCGGAGCCATGGGGGCCCGTCCGTGGGAACCCGCCCCGCGTTCCAATGCCGCTATTCTCAGGCTACATGCGAACGGCCACCAGCCCCATTCGATCGTCATGACGACGACGCCTGCCCCGCGGCGCAAGCCGGCCGCGCCCACCGGCTCGGCGGCCAGGAGCGCGACGGTCGCGCCCGCCAGGCGCCTCCGCCTGGTCCCGCCCGTGCTGGTCCGCCAGCTGCGCGATGGCTTCGAGGAGAGTGCCCACCGCGGCGATATCGTCCAGGTGGACGCGGCGGGCCGGGTCATCCGCGCGCTGGGCGATCCCAACCGGCCGGTGCTGCTCCGGTCGGCAGGCCATCCATTCGGGGTGCTGGCGCTGATCGAGGCCGGCGGGATCGATGCCTTCAACCTGGAGCCCGCCGAGATCGCCATCATGGCCGGCAGCCATTCGGGCGAGGACATGCACGTCCGCACCGTGCAGGGCATCCTCCGCCGGGCGATGCTGACCCAGGCGCTCCTGGCCTGCGGGTCCGAAGGGATGCCCCTGGATCCCCTGACCTCCGCGCGCCTGGCGCGGGACGGGGAGAAGGCGGGCCCGGTACGCCACATGTGCTCCGGCCAGCATGGCGTCGCGATCCTGCTGTGCAAGCTCAACAACTGGGAGACGGAGGGCTACTGGATGCCCACGCATCCCGCCCAGGAACTCATTACGGCGAGCGTGGCGCGCGCCTTTGGGACCACGCCGGCGCGTCTCCGCGTGGTGACCGATTCGTGCGGGCTGCCGACGTTCGTGCTGCCGCTCCACGAGGTTGCCCGGGCCTATGCGCTGCTGGCCCAGCCCTCGCTCATCCCGGCGTCCGACCCGCGGGCGTCATTGGCGCCGGCGCTCTCGCTGGTCCGCGACGCGATGCTCACCAACCCGGAGATGGTGGCTGGGTCGCGCGACCGGATCGACACATCGCTGATGAAGACCGTGCCGGGTCGCATCGTGAGCAAGTCGGGCGAGGAGGGGCTCAGGGCCGCCGCCATCCTGCCGGTGCGGGGTGGGGGAGCCGGCGCTGGCGCCAAGGCCGGCGCCAGCGGGGTCGCGCTGAAGATCGAGGATGGCGGCCCCAACCGACGCGCGGGCTGGGCATCGATGGTGGAGACGCTCGTCCAGGTGGGGCTGCTGGATCACTCGTCCACGCGTGTGCTGGGCCGCTACTACCGGCCGGGCGAGCGCGACGATGAGGGCCGGGTGGTCACCGAGGCGGTCGCGACGTTCGACCTGCTCCCTGTCGGCCAGCTGGTCCCTTGAGCGGCGCACCCGCCGACCTCCCGTGACCGGGCTGGATCCGCACCTGGTGCTGGGGCTTGCCGCGGGTGCGACCGCGGCGGAGGTCAAGCGTGCGTATCGGCGACTGGCCAAGGAGCACCACCCGGACGCGGGCGGACCATCGGAGCTGCCCAGGTTCCTGGCCATTCAGGCGGCGTACGAGCTCCTGACGTCCCGACGCCCGCTCGGTCCTGCATCGCCGTGGGCGGCCGATCCGGCACGGGCCCGCACGACACGGGACGCGTGGCGACGCCGCGCTGGGTTCCGGCCCGGCGCCGAGCCCGGGGCTGGCACGGCAGCCGGCGGAGGCACGGCAGCGGGTGGAGGCACGGCAGGGCATGGCCACGCCGGGGCGGGGGGTTCGGCGGGTTCGGGCGGTTCGGGCGGTACGGCGCACGGCCCAGGTCACGGCGCCCGATCCTCGCGCGGCTCGGGTCAGGGCCGCCATCACCACCGGCGGAAGGCCACGCCCGGATCGACCACCTACGACGAGGCACTCCAGCAGCCCTTCGAGCCGGATTGGGATGGTGGCGCCTGGTACGGCCAGTCGAGCGGCACCTACTGGACAATCAACCCGCGCGAGTACGCGGACCCGCGCAAGCACGGGCCCGAGTACCAGGCCCGTGCCCGTCGTGCCACGCGCGGCACGACCGCGGCGTTCGCGGAATTCGGATCGCCCGCCGCGCCCGCCGGAGGATCACCGGCGTCCGATGCACCGGGCGCGGACCCGGCTGGCGGCGGGATCCCGCCCGCGACTGGCGCGCGTCCGACCACCGCGAAGACACACGCGACGCACGCCGCCCGGCCTCGTACGGCGCCGGTGGAGTTTGGCCACCGAAGCTGGTCGCGCCCGGCCCCGGGACCGGCGAATGCCGGGGATTGGGCATCGCGGGCCCGCCCGGCGCCGGCACGCCCCGTTCCGGATGGTCCCGCGCCGTCGGCCCCCCAGCCGCCCCCCGGTTCAGCGCCGCCCCGGGGTGCGCCGTCGGCCCCCGAACCGCCCCGGGGTGCGCCGGGGGCCCCCGAACCGCCCCGGGGTGCGCCGGGGGCCCCCGAACCGCCTGCGGCCGACCAGCCGAGGCCTGTCGCGGTGCCGCCCGCCACCGAGCCGCCAGCCGCCGGCCCGCCTCGGTGGACGCGAGCATTCCGGGCGCTGGTCCGTCGCGTACGATGAACACGTGAGCCGCCGCCGCGATCCGTCCGACCTGTCCACTGCCGTCCAGCAGTACCTCCTGACGCTGCGCGTCATCGCGGGCGATGGCCGGCGCGTCACCATCGCCCAGGTGGCCCGCAAGCTGGGGGTCTCCACGCAGGCCGCCAGCGAGATGTTCCGGCGCCTGGTCGCCGATGAGCTGGTCACCCAGCCGGATGGTCGCGAGCTGCAGCTGACCGACGCCGGTCGCGCCGTGGCGGATTCCATTTTCCGGCGCCACGCGCTGTGCGAATGGCTCCTGACCGAGATCGTCGGCCTGGGCTGGGCCGAATCGGACGTGGAGGCGGAGCGCCTGCAGGCGGCCATCTCCCCGCGGGTGGAAGCGCGGCTGGACGAGCTGCTGGGCCACCCGGCGACGTGCCCCCACGGCAACCCCATCGACGCGGAGACCGCCCGACAGCGACCGCCGGGCGTGCGACTGTCCGAGGTGACGGCGGGGGAGCGTGCCACGATCTATCGCATCACCGAGGAGGCGGAGGAGGACGCGGGGCTGCTCTCCTACCTTGAGGCCCGCGGGCTCCGGCCGGGCACCAGAATCACGGTGCTGGCGCGGTCGGAATCGCTGGATTCCCTGACCCTGGAGGGGCCCATTGGGAGGGCCACGCTGGGGCTCCGGCCGGCGGCGCTGATCCGCGTGATCCCGGGCGACGCAGACCCGGCGCTCTTCCACCGGGTCCCTGGACGGAGCTGATCCTGCGGTTCATGCGCCACCCAGCCGCGGCGCCCGCATCACGGGCCCGCGCCGGATGCGGCACCCCACGCCGATCGGTCGCGTACGCACCGGCGGCTGCTACGATTCCGGTCCCATGACCGACCCCACCCACCCGGCTCCCAGCCACACCCCCGTTCGCGTCCGGATCGCGCCCAGCCCCACCGGCCCGCTCCACATCGGCACGGCGCGCACGGCGCTGTTCAACTACCTGTTTGCCCGCCACCACGGCGGAACCTTCATCCTCCGGCTGGAGGACACCGACGGCGCCCGCAGCTCCATCGCCTACGAGAAGGACATTCTCGACGGCCTCCACTGGCTGGGCATGACGTGGGATGAGGGTCCCGACGTGGCCGGTGGCGCCGACATCGGCACGTACGGCCCGTACCGCCAGATGCAGCGCCTGGATCGCTACGAGGAGGCGGCGACCCGCCTCCTCGACCAGGGTGACGCCTACCCCTGCTACTGCACCCCCGAGGAGCTGGACGCCGAGCGCAAGGCCCGCGAGGCGGCGAAGGAGCAACCGCGCTACAGCGGCCGGTGCGCCCGCCTGACCCCGGATCAGCGGGCCGACTTCCTGGCGGAGGGGCGTCGCTCTGCCATCCGCTTCCGCATCCCGGACGGGCCCATCGTCGTGGACGACATCATCCGCGGCCGCGTGGAGATCGACGGCGCGCAGCTGGGTGGCGACCTGGTCATCGTCCGGGCGGACGGGAACCCGCTCTACCACTTCACCGTGGTCGTGGACGACGCCGCCATGGGCATCACCCACGTGATCCGCGGCGAGGACCACCTGAGTAACACGCCCAAGCACGTCCTGCTGTTCCGCGCCCTGGGCGCCGCCGTGCCGCACTTCGCCCACCTCCCGCTCATCCTCAACCCTGACGGGAGCAAGATGAGCAAGCGCAAGAGCCAGACCGCGCTGAGCGACTACCTGGCCGAGGGCTTCATCCGCGAGGGCCTGGTCAACTACCTGGGCCTCCTGGGCTGGTCAACCGGCACGGACGAGGACGTCCTGTCGCTCCAGGACCTGGTCGACCAATTCGACCTGCCGCACGTCCAGAAGGGCGGCGCCCGCTTCGATCGTGAGCGGCTGCTCTGGCTGAACGGCCAGTGGATCCGGCGCCTGTCGCCCGATGAGCTGGTGGATCGCCTCCGCCCATTCCTCGAGGCGGACCGGATCGCCGGCCGGATCGCCCGGATGCCCTCCGACGAGGAGATTCGCGCGCTGCTTCCGCTCATCCGTGAGCGCCTGCCCATGCTGGGCGCGGTGACGGAGACGGCCGGCTTCTTCTTCGCCGATCAGCTGGAGCTGGACCCGGCGATGCTGGTCCCCAAGCGGTGGGGGCCGCAGACGACCATCGAAGGCCTGCGCGCGGCGCGCGCCGCGATCGCGCGGGGCGGCGAGGTCACGTTCGAGGCGGACGAGCTGGAGGCACCGCTCCGCGGCCTGGCCGAGGAGCGCGGCTGGAAGGTGGGCGACCTGTTCATGGCGATCCGCGTGGCGATCACCGGGCGGACCGCCACGCCGCCGCTCTTCGACACGATGGTGGCCCTGGGCTTTCAGCGAACGCTGGCGCGCCTGGACCGGGCGATCGAGGTGCTGGTGGCATCCGCCGGCGCCTGACGGGCGCCCGGCGCCGAACAGGCCGGGAGCGGACGGCCTAGACGATCCGGCTCAGGATCTCCCAGGCCAGCCACGCGACCGCGCCCGAGGCGGGGATGGTCAGGATCCACGCGATGATGATGTTCCCGGCGACGCCCCAGCGGACGGCCGACAGGCGGTCGCTGGAGCCCACGCCCATGATCGCGGACGAGATGACGTGTGTCGTGGAGACGGGCATCCCGAAGTGGGAGGCGCCAAAGATGATGGCCGCGGCCGTGGTCTCCGCCGCAAAGCCGTGGATGGGGTCCAGCTTCACCACTCGCTGACCCATGGTCCGGATGATCCGCCATCCACCCGCCATGGTGCCAAAGCTGATCGCGGTGGCCGCCACCAGGATGACCGGGAGGGGGACCTCGGTCGAGTGCCACATGTTGGCGCTGATCAGGGCCAGGGTCATGATGCCCATGGTCTTCTGCGCATCGTTGGAGCCATGGCTGAACGCCATGAACGCGGCGGACAGAACCTGGAGGCGCCGGAACCGCTCGTTGAGGCGGCGCGGCTGCGCGCGCTGGAACACGTTGAGCAGGACCACCATGAACAAGAAGCCGATCAGCACGCCGAGCACCGGCGAAGAGACCAGTGGCACGAGGACCTTCTGGGTGATCCCGTCCATGTTCAGGGCCTGGGTGCCGCTTGCCGCGACGACGGCCCCGATCAGCCCGCCGATCAGCGCGTGTGAGGACGAGCTGGGGATGCCCATCCGCCAGGTGATCAGGTTCCAGACGATGCCGCCGATCAGCGCGGCCGCGACGATCGCCTGGCCCGCCGCGCCCTCTGGCGTGGTGGCGATCCCGGAGGCGATGGTCTTGGCCACCGCGGTACCCGTCAGCGCGCCGGCGAAGTTGGCGACGGCCGACAGGAGGATCGCGTGCTCGGGCTTGAGCGCCCGGGTGGAGACCGACGTCGCGATGGCGTTGGCCGTGTCGTGGAAGCCGTTGATGTAGTCGAAGACCACGGCCAGGACCATGACGACGATGAGCAGCACGGTCAGGTTTTCGATCACGCCCTGAGGCTATCAGGTCCGGCCCGCCGCCGGGGGGTCGCGTCGGCACTCACAGGCGGCCGGGACGACCCATGCGTTCGGGACGCGCCCGCTCCCGCTATCCTTCGGGACATGCGACTGAGCCAGCTGTTCTTCACGACCCTGCGCGACGACCCGTCGGACGCCGAGATGCCGTCCCACCGCCTGCTCCTGCGTGCGGGCTACGTGCGCCAGCTGGGCGCCGGGCTGTACTCGCTCCTTCCGCTGGGCCTCCGGGTCAATCACCGCGTGGAGCAGGTGATCCGCGAGGAGATGGACCGGATCGGCTGCCAGGAAGTGGAGATGCCGGTGGTCCACCCGGCAGACCTGTGGCGGCGCACCGGCCGGTACGACCTGATCGGGCCCGAGATGGCCCGCTTCAAGGACCGGGCGGGTCGCGACATGGTCATCGCGATGACCCACGAAGAGGTGGTCGCGCACCTGCTCTCGGACATCATCCGCTCGTATCGCCAGCTCCCGGCGATGATCTACCACTTCCAGACCAAGTTCCGCGACGAGCCCCGCTCCCGCGGCGGCCTGATCCGCGTCCGCGAGTTCGTGATGAAGGACTCGTACAGCGCGGATCGCGACGAGGCCGGCCTGGACACGTCCTACTGGGCGCATCACGCGGCCTACACGCGCATCTTCCAGCGCCTGGGCCTGGATGCGATCGCGGTCGCCAGCGACGTTGGGATGATGGGCGGATCCCAGGCCCACGAGTTCATGGCGCTCAACCCGGCGGGCGAGGACGTCCTGGTCCTGTGTGAGTCGGGCGACTACGCGGCCAACCGCCAGGTTGCCGTGATCACGCGTCCGGACCCCGCCGCGGAGGCGCCGGCCGCCGTCGAGGAAGTCGAGACGCCCGGCACCACGACCATCGCATCGCTCGCCGCGTTCCTGGGCATTGGTCCCGAGCGCACGGCCAAGGCAGCGTTCTTCGTCACTGGCGATGGACGGCTGATCACGGCGATCGTCCGGGGCGACCACGAGGTCAACGAGACCAAGCTGGTCAACGCCATCGCGGCCAAGGGCGGGATCCGACCGGCGCAGGTCGAGGAGATCCGGAACGCGGGGATGGAGCCCGGGTATGGCTCGCCCGTGGGCGCACACGGGACGCTGGTCGTGGTGGACGCCCTGGCGGCCCGGTCGCCCAACCTGGTGGCGGGCGCCAATCGCGCGGGCTTCCACCTGCGCAACGTCAATGTTGGCCGCGACTTCAGCGCCGACATCGTCGCCGACATCACCAGCGTGATGGAGGGCGACTCCTGCCCCACCTGCGGACAGCCGCTGATCCTGCGGAGCGGGATCGAGGTGGGCAACATCTTCAAGCTGGGCACCAAGTACACGGACGCGCTGGACGCCAAATACTTGGGCGAGGACGGTGAGCGCCATCCGATCGTGATGGGCTCGTACGGCATCGGCCTGGGACGGAGTGTGGCCTGCATCGTCGAGGCGCACCACGACTCCAAGGGCATTGCCTGGCCGGATGAGGTGGCGCCCTACGCGGCACACCTGGTGGCCATCGGGACCAACAAGGACGCGTCGGTCGTGGAGATCGCCGAACGGCTGCACGCGCTGGCGGCGGACAGCGGCCGGGAGATCCTGTACGACGACCGGGAAGAGTCACCCGGCGTCAAATTCAAGGACGCCGAGCTGATGGGCATGCCCTGGATCCTGACCATCAGCCCGCGCTCCCTCGCGGCCGGTGGCGTCGAGGTCACGCGCCGGGCCACCGGCGAGCGCTCTACGCGTCCCATTGCCGAGGTCGAGGTCTTCCTGCGCGAGGGGGCCTTCCCCGTCTGACAGCCCCCGGATAGGGTCTGACAGCCCCTGGATAGGCCAACCGCCCCGGTCGCCACGGGCGGTTCGTGCTGTCCTGCCGGGCGTCCGTCACCGGCTTCGCCCAATTGGTCAGATCGGTGCGGTCACCGGATTGTTGCCGTTGATGTTCGTGATGTCGACCGTCACCGAGAACGACCCTGCGCTCGACGGGTTGGCCCCCTGCGCGCCGGCCTCACTGTGGACCAGGTAGCCCTTGTCCCTCGCGACCCAGACGTCCGACTGCCAGTTGGCGCTCACGCCGGTCAGGCCGGCCATGATCGCGCCGACCGCGTCGCCGCCGCGGTAGTGGGTGGTGGCGACGCCGTTCTTCGTCTCGTCGCCGATCTTGGAGTTGTTCGTCGCGGCCGACAGGAAGTAGATCGAGAAGAGTTGCTCCGGCCGGAAGGCGCTGAATGCCGCGGTGAAGGTGCTGACCTGGGCAGCGGGGATCTCGGCCCACTTGCCGGCAGCGCCCGACTTCATGTAACTCTTGGTGGGCGTGATGGCGAAGGCCATCTCGTCGGTCACGTTGCCCTTGCCGTCCTTGGTCAGCATGTCCATCGACTGGGTGCCGTCTTTCTTGTTGACGACGCCCGTGAAGCTGGTCGCGCCGGCCTTCATGCCGGTCGTGGTCGTGTTGGCGGAGACGATCTCCACGTCGAACTTGTAGGAGTCCAGCACCGACAGATTGGTCGCGGCGTTGCTGAAGTCGTACGAGCCGCCCGCCTGCTGGCTGCCACCTGGCGCCGCGGTCGCGATGGGACGCGAGGTGGCACCGGGAGCATTCGTGGCCCCGGGAGCCGACGAGGGCGCGGGCGTGGCTGCCGAGCCGCAGGCCGAGAACACGAAGGCAGCCACGACGGGCAGAGCGATCGACAACCTGGACATGAGGAACTCCATGCTGGACGCACCTTGGGTGCTCTTGCTGCGAAACCTGCTCAATGCCCGCCGTCAGCGCCGGTGACGGCGGTTGGCTGTGCCCCGTCAGTCCGGGATCTCGTCCCCGTCCTCGAGAAGGCTCGCCTCGTCGATGGTGGATCCGTCCAGGGCCTGGATGCTGCCCGGGGTCTGGGTGACGCCGGCCACGAGGTCAGTGGACGCGACCTGGGACAGCGCGATGTCCTCCGGGGCCTCGCTGATCCGCGCGATCGAGAAGTTGATGGTCGGCGGGATGGACGCGCCGATCACCACCTCCTGGACCCGGTAGACGGAGCCCTTGGCCCGGAGGGAGGAATTGGTTCGCTCCTGGAGCGCCGTCGCCTTGATGATCACGTCCGCGAGGACGTTCGGGTCGATGCGATCGACCGCGGTCGAGACGCCCCGCTTGGCGCGCTGCAGGGTCTCGCGTGCCTTCGCGCGGTTGGCTGGGTCCTGGATCTGGACCTGCGTCTGGTGGGCGGCGTCCTGAATCTGACCGCCCACGCTCCGGGCGGACGATGCGGCCTGCTGGGCCGCACCCTGGGCCACGTCCCGTGCCTGCTGGGCGGCCTGCTCGGCCTTCGCCCTGGCCTTCTCGAGAAAGCTCATCGGTCCCTCCGGGGCGCTGTCTGCGGCCCGGGTTGGCCGGGCGGCGCCCATCGGCCATGCATCCCGGGTCGAACGATCAGGCGTGCTTGACGACGATCCGCTCGATGATGTTGGCCACGTCCTCGCACTTGTCGATGGTCGACTCGAGGAGGCCGTAGATCTCCTTCCACTTGATGATCTCGACCGGGTCCTGGCCGCCCTGGAAGAGGTCGGCGATGGCCGAACGGGCCAGCTGGTCGCCCTCGTTCTCGAGACGATGGACTTCGATCCAGTACTTCTCGAGGCCGTGGAAGCCCCGCAGGTGCTGGAGCGCCTCGTACAGCTGCTCGCACTGTCGGACGACGATGCTGGCCTGCTGGATCGCGACCGGCGTGGGCGCCGGGATCCGGTAGAGCAGGAAGATGTCCGAGACCTCCTCGATGTAGTCGAGGACGTCGTCGAGGCCGCTGATGAGCGCGTGGATCTCCTCGCGGTCGAACGGCGTGACGAAGGTGGACTCCAGCCGATGGCCGATCTCGTGGCTCATCTCGTCGCCGCGGTGCTCGGCGTCGCGGATCTCGCCGGCCCGGCGCTCCACCACGTCGTAGGTGCGCAGCATGGCCTCCAGGAGGCGCGCGCCACCAAGGACGTTGGCGGCATCCTCGACGAACAGGTCGAAGAAGCGGACGTCACGGGGGATGAGGCGCAGGCGCACGGGTTCCTCCTTTTGGCGCGACCACGCGGCGGGCTCCGTGGTTCGCCTTTGAGCCTTGTCTGATGCTGAGGTTAGCGTATCGCGCGCCGCCTCCCTGTGCGATGCTGCGACGAGATGGACAGCCTGCTGCTCCTGTTCGTGGCCGCGCAGGCGGTGGTCATTGCGCTGGTCGTGGCGCTCGTCCTGAGTCGCGGCCGCCAGCTGGACGAGATCGGGACAACGGTGCTGGAGGCGGACCCGCGGTTTGCGGGCCTGGCGGACACCGACCCCGACGCGTTCGGGTCGGCCGGATCATCGCCCGCCGACATGGTCCGGGGCCTGCGCGATCGCAACCGGCGCCTGGCCTGGGCGCTGGAGCAGCAGCGACGCGACGCGGCCTATCTGGCCGAGCTGATCGGCGTGGGCATCGTCCATCTCGACGACGACCTGCGGGTGGACCTCGCCAATGCCGCCGCGCACGCCTTCCTGGATCGCAGCCCGGGCTCCATGACCGGCCGGACCGCCATCGAGGCGTTTCTCGATGGCCGCGTCGAGACCATCGTCCGGGACGCCAGGGATCGTGGTGCCAGCACGGGCGAGGTCTCGGTGCACGAGCCCCGGGGCTCCGCATTGATCATCCGGGCCCGACGCTCGCCGGTGAGCGGGATCTGGGTGGTGCTCGAGGATGTGGCCGAGCTGCGCCGCCTCCAGCGGATCCGGAGTGAGTTCATCGACAACCTGTCGCACGAGCTGCGGACGCCCCTGACCACGGTAGGGTTGCTCGCCGAGACGCTGTCCAGGGAAGCGGAGGCGGCGGGCGAAGCGATCCCGGCGCGGATGCGCGACCGGATCGGCAAGATCGAGATCGAGACGGGCCACCTGACCCAGATGGTCACCGAGCTCCTGGATCTCGCCCAGATCGAGGGCGGCGACGGCCGGCTCCACCTCGACCCGGCGGACCTCGGGGCGGTCGCCAGCGCATCGGTGGAGCGCCTCCGGCTCTTCGCCGAGCGCAGCGGGGTGCGGCTGACGCTCGATGTTCCGCCGGCCCTGCCGCCGGTCCTCGGGGACGAGGCCCGCCTGGGCCAGGTGTTCGTAAACCTCCTCCACAATGCGGTGAAGTTCAGCCCGGGCGGCGGCGAGGTCCTGGTCCGCGTGACCAGCCACGACGGCGAGGTCATCGCCAGCGTGCAGGACCACGGCGTGGGGATCCCGGCAGCGGAGCAGGCCCGCATCTTCGAGCGCTTCTACAAGGTGGACCGGGCCCGGGCTCGCGTCGGCGGCACGGGGCTGGGGTTGGCGATCGCGCGCCATGCGATCGAGGGCCACGGCGGTCGGATCTGGGTGGAATCCGAGCAGGGCGTCGGCTCGACGTTCCTGTTCGCGCTCCCGGTGGCGTTGCTGCCCGCCTGACCGCCCCGCGGGCGACCTCGGTGCGTCCTAGACGGCCCGCCCCAGCACGACACCGGCGACCACGGCCAGGATGCCCAGCACGGCGGATCCGGCCAGGTTTGCGATGGCCAGGCCCCAGCTGCCTGCCTCCAGCAGGCGGAGCGATTCGAGCATCCACGTGGAGAAGGTGGTGTACGCGCCCAGGAACCCGATCATGACCGGGCCGCGGATCCCCGCGGGGAGGACGGAACGCTCGATCGCGAGCGTGGCGAGCAGGCCCAGCACGAAGGCGCCGGACAGGTTGATGACCAGTGTCCCGAGCGGGAAGGCGGCGGCGGTGGTCCGCTCGGACACGAAGCCATCCACGAGGTAGCGCGCGATGGCGCCAAAGAACCCGCCCAGGCCAATCTCCAGGAGCTGCATGCGCCGGAGGATACGCCGCGCGGGGCTCAGGCTTCTGCGCGGTAGCGGCGCTCGCCTGTGACCGGGTCGACCAGGACCCGCATCCTGTGGCCGGTCGTGGGGTCCACGAAGACCTCCGCCGTCGGGCTGAAGCGCGGCTCCAGTCGGTCATCGACCGGCTCGCCGCCGCCCGGACCGGTCCGGGCGCTCGCCAGCTCGGCGTCGGCCGAGCGATAGCGTCGCCGCTCCAGCAGGCCGGCCATCACGAGGATTGCGCCGAAGCCCGCGAACCCGATGCCGCCGAACGGGTCGACCGTCGCCATGGTCATGAGTCCCAGGGCGGCGATCACGCCGCCGACGGCCACCAGCAGGGTGCGGACCGTGGCGCTCAGCATGGTTGGTGCCCCGCGTGTGGCGCGCGTGGGGCCGGGGTCAGTCGGCGTGCTGCGGGGCGGCCTGGTCCGGGACGGTGACGACGGCGGTCCCGTAGGCCACGATCTCGGTCATGGTCCCGGCCATCTCGGAGCTGTCGAAGCGCATCGAGACCACGGCGTTGGCGCCCATCAGGGTGGCGTTGCGGACCAGCCGGTCCAGCGCCTGGCGCCGGGTGTCCTCCAGCAGCTCGGTGTATTCATGGATCTCGCCGCCGCCCAGGGAGCGGAGGCCGGCGATCAGGTTGCCCGACAGCCCGCGGCTGCGGACGACCAGGCCAAAGGTCTGCCCCTTGGTCTCCACGATGCGATGGCCGGCGATGAAGGGTGAGGTCGCGACGATCATCGGGAGCCCTCCGTTGGTGCGGGTTCGGCGGGGTGTGGCCGGAATCGTACCCCCGCCGCCGGCGCGCAGGCCAGCGTCAACGCGAGGCGAACCTCAGCCGTGCTCGTGGTGGCGGCCGCCCGGCTCCGCCGCGGTGTCGGCCGTCGCGGCCTCGCGGCCGGCGGTGCATGCCGCGCACGGGCACTCATCGCGCAGCGCCGTGAACGCATAGAAGCCGGTCCCGTGCCCGTCGCCCCAGGTGGGCTGGAGCGCGTACGCGCCGACCAGGCGCACGTCGATCAGCGTGGTCTGGGTGGCGGTCAGGACGGGGCTGGAATCCAGCCAGCCCGGCATCCCGCCCTCGCCGCGGCAGGTAGCGCACGGGCACAGCCAGCGCAGCGCCGTGAAGTCGTACTCGGTCTGGTGTCCGTCGCGCCACTCGATCTGGAGCACGCGCGAGGGGCGGTCGGCGTGGATCTTGGCCGGCGCGGCTTCGATGGAGCCCGGGGAGGTAGTCATCTGCGGATTATCACCTGCCCGGTCGGGATCGTCCGTGTGGCACTACCCAGGGAATCGTGAGCGGCCCCATCATCGTCGGATGACCACCCCGCCTCGCACGGGTGTCGCCGCGTCGCCCCACGTGACCAGCCACTCCGCCATGCTTGGTCCCGCGGCGCAGACGGCCGAAGTGGTGGCCGCCGGCCTGGGTGTGGATCCAGCGCGCGGGCTGTCGGCGGTGGAGGCGACAGAGCGCGCCCGCACGGCGGGGCCCAACGAGCTGGCCCATGTTCGGCGCCGCGGCCTCCCGGAGATCGTGCTGGAGGCGGTCCGCGAGCCGTTCATCCTGGTGCTGGCGGCGGCCGGGATGCTGGCGGTGCTGCTGGGCGAGGTCCGCGACGGCCTCCTGATCCTCGTGGCGCTGGTCCCCATCGTGAGCGCCGACATCCTCACCGAGTACCGAGGCGAGCGCGCTCTCGACGCGCTCCGGGCCGCGTCGGCCCCGGTCGCCCGCGTCCGGCGGGACGGCGCGGCTGCCGATGTCCCGGCCATCGGCCTGGTGGCCGGCGACATCGTCCTCCTCAAGGCCGGCGACGTGGTGCCCGCGGACGTCCGGCTGGTGGTCGCCGACCGTCTGGTCATCGACCGGAGCGTGCTGACCGGTGAATCGGTCCCGGAGCCGGCCGCCGTGGCCCCCGACGCGGCGGGCGCGCCGCTGGGTGACATCCGCGCCCTGGCCCAAGCCGGCACCAGCGTGGTGGGCGGCCGCGGCGAGGGGATTGTCGTCGCGATCGGCGGCGCCACGGAGGTGGGCCGGATCGCCGCCCGGCTGGAGCGCTCGTCGGCCCGCCGCTCGCCGCTCCAGGCGGAGCTGGAGCGCCTGGTCCGGTTCATGCTCTACGTTGCTCTGGGCCTCATCGCCGTGGTCATGGCGCTGGGCTTCGCGCGCGGCGACGCGCTGGGCAAGAACGTCCTGGCCGGGATCTCCGCGGCGATCGCGGCCATCCCCGAGGAGCCGCCCGTCCTGGTGGCCGTGGTCCTCGGCCTGGGCGCGTACCGGCTGCTCAAGCGCGGGGTGCTGGTCCGCCGCCTGAACGCCGAGGAGGTCCTGGGCGCCGTGGACCTCATCATCACCGACAAGACCGGCACGCTCACCCGCAACCGGCTGGCGGTCGCGGACGTGGTGGAGGCCGCCGGGCCCGTCGCGGACCCGGATCGCCGCCGCGAGCTGCTGCTCCTGGCCCTCCGGGCCGAAGAGGACGCCTGGGTCCAGGGGTCCGGCGTCCGGCCGGGCTCGTTCACCCGCGCGCTCACCGACGGCCTGACCGAGGCGGGCGGGGATGCCACGCTGGATCCCGCCGACCTCCTCGAGGGCGAGCCCGTCACGGACGGCCGCCCCATCAGCACCACCAGGTCGCGCCGGGACGGCGTGGTCGAGGAGCTGGTCGTCGGCGCGCCGGAACACGTGCTGGGCCTGGCGGGTGAGGTCGCGCCGGCCTGGCTGGAGCGGCTGGACGAGGGCACCAGGGCGGGACAGCGGCTGGTGGCCCTGGCCCGGCGCACCGGCGAGGCCTGGGAGATCCTCGCGCTGGTCGCGTTCGCGGATCCCCTCCGTGATGGGATCTCGGGGGCGCTGGCCGAGACGGCCGCCGCGGGAATCCAGACCGTTGTGGTCACGGGCGACCATCCGGCCACCGCGGCCGCGATCGCCGGCGCGGCGGGCCTCAAGTTCGAGCGCGTGGTGACGGGCCCGGAGCTGGCGGCCTGGAGCGACGACCAGCTGCGGGCCGAGCTGCCCAACCTCCACATCGTCGCGCGCTCCACGCCGGAGCAGAAGGAGCGGATCGTCTGGATCGCGCGCGCCGCCGGCCGGATCGTGGCCGTCACCGGCGACGGCGTGAACGACGCCCCCGCGCTCAACGGCGCGGACGTGGCCGTGGCGATGGGCAGCGGGACCGCGGTGGCCCGCGAGGCGGCCGACCTGGTCCTGGGCGACGACTCGTTCCTGACGCTGACCTACGGCCTGGCCGAGGGCCGCCGCCTGGTGGACAACATCCAGAAGGGCCTCGTGTTCCTGGTGTCCACCCACGTGGCGCTGCTGGGCTACATCCTCCTGGCCAGCCTGGGCGGCGTCACGCAGCCGCTGCTGCCCATCCAGATCCTGTGGATGGAGCTGTTCATCGACATCGCGGCCTCGGTGGCGTTCGAACGCGAGCCCTCGGAGCCGGACCTGATGCGCCGCCCCCCGCGCAAGTCCGGCAAGCCGCTGCTGCCCCTCTCCATCTTCGCCAAGATCGGGGTGTCCGGAGGGGTCAGCGCCCTGGCGGCGCTCTGGCTGGCCATCGGCGATCCGGCCGGCGGCGACCACTCGCGCTGGCTCGCCTACACGGTCCTGGTGTGCGCCCAGGTGGTCCGTGCCTACGCCAACCGCAGCCTCCGGACGCCGCTGCATCGAATGGGCCAGAACGGGATGCTGCTGGGGGCCGCCCTCGTGGCGGTTGGCATCCAGGTCCTGATCCCGCTGGTCGCCCCGCTGGCCGACGCCTTCCGCGCATCGCCGTTGACGCTCACGGAGTGGGGGCTGGTCGCCCTCATCGCCCTGGCGCCGGCCCTCGTCGCCGAGGTAGCGCGCACGGTTCGTCAGTCCACGTGGGTGGCATGAGGGGGGCCAACGGGCTGGCCCTGGCCGAGGGTCCCACCCGGACGATCGTCCCGCGGACGGGGGATGAGGCCCACGCGTATCCTCGAGTCCGATGTCCCTCTTGATCGACGGTCTGACCAAGACGTTCGGGCGAACGCGCGCCCTCGACGGGCTCACGATGGAGGCCCCGAAGGGCCAGGTGTTCGGGTTCCTGGGCGCCAATGGCGCCGGCAAGACCACCACGATGCGGATCGTGCTGGGCGTGCTGCGGGCGGACGAGGGCACCATCCGCTGGAACGGGGAGGCCCACGACCAGCTGCCTCGCCGCACGTGGGGCTACCTGCCCGAGGAGCGCGGCCTCTACCCGCGGATGCGGATCCTGGAGCAGTTGGTCTACTTCGCCGGCCTGTACGGCGTGCCGCGCGACATCGCCACGCGGACCGCGCGTGATTGGCTGGCTCGCTTCCGGATCCCGGAGTACGCCGACCGGCGCGCCGAGGAGCTGTCCAAGGGCAACCAGCAGAAGATCCAGTTCCTGGCGGCCATCCTGCACGACCCGCAGGTGCTGCTCATGGACGAGCCGTTCACCGGCCTGGACCCGGTCAACGTTGCGCTCCTGCGCGAGGCGTTCCTGGAGCTGCGCGATCGCGGCAAGACACTGATCTTCTCCACCCACCAGATGGAGGTGGTGGAGGCGATGTGCGAATCCGTGGCGATCGTCGACCGCGGCAAGGTGGTGGTGGGCGGCACGCTCCAGGAGGTGCGCCGGGCGGCCGGGCGGCGGATGGTCCGGCTCTCGATCGAGGGCGACCACCGCATGCCTTGGCTCACTGACGTCCCGGGAGCGCGCGTGCTGCGGCCGGGGATCGACCGGACGGAGATCGAATTGGAGCCGGGCACGGAGCCCGAGGCGGTCCTGGCCGCGGCCATCGCGCGCGAGCTGCGGGTGACGCACTTCGAGATCGCGGACGCGTCGCTGGAGCAGGTGTTCATCGACTTCGTGGGCCGCCCGTCGTCGGACGAGACGACGCTGGCCGGCGGGAGGCTGGCCGGCGCGGGCGGGGTGGGCGCTTGAGCCGGCACGACCCGCTCCTGCCCAACATGCTGATCGTGGCCCGGCGCGAGTACGGCGCCCGGGTTCGAAGCCGCCTGTTCGTCCTGTCGACGCTGCTGCTGGCCGGGCTCGCGGTGCTGGTCGCCTTCTCGCCGCTGCTGGTTCGCCTGGCCGACCGCGGCGTCACCACGCGGATCGGCGTCTACGCCTCGGACGACGCGCTGGCCGAGCGCGTCGTGTCGATCATGTCGGGCGTCATGAACAACGAGTCGCTGGGTGGCGGGCGCCCGGAGGGCTCCGCGCCGGCCTACGCATTCATCCGCGCCGGGACCCCGGAGCGCGCCACGGCCGAGATCGGTGCCGGCCGCTATGAGGCCGGGCTGGTCGCCAGTCGGGAGGCCAGCGGCCGGATCGCCTTCACGTTCCTGACCGGCGAGACCATGGGCGCCGACCGGTCCACGGTGGTCGGCGTCGGCACCCTGGCCGTGGCCATCCTGGACTGGACCGCCGCACAGCCCCTCACCGGGGCCTCGCCGTTCCAGATCCCCACCCTCGACGTGATCGCCGCCGCCGGGCCCACCGCCGGGGGCGCCCCGCTGGCCAGCGCCGACTTCGCGGGACGGCGCGTCCTGGGGATCGTCTTCGTCGTCCTGCTCTTCATCATCCTGGTGATCTACGGGATGTGGGTGGCGGCGGGTGTGGTCGCTGAGAAGGCCAGCCGGGTCATGGAGCTGGTCATCAGCGCCGCCTCGGCGCGCCAGTTGGTGCTGGGCAAGGTGCTGGGCATCGGGCTGGCCGGCCTGACGCAATACGCGTTCGTGTTGGCGCCGGCGCTGGTCACGCTGGTGGTGGAGGACCGCATCGCCGTCGCGATGATGGGGCCGGGCGGCTCCGTGGCGCCGTCGCTCGCGGCGCTGTCCCCGGCACTCCTGGCGGCCTACGCCGCGTTCTTCATCCTGGGGTTCACGCTGTACGCCCTGATCTACGCCGCGGCCGGCTCGCTGGTGAGCCGCGCCGAGGACCTCCAGGTAATCGCGCTGCCGCTCAGCCTCATCGCCATCGGCGGCTACATGCTGGCCATCACCGCGCTGGGCGGCGGCGGCGGCCCCATCGTCCGGTTCGCGTCGTTCTTCCCGTTCTGGAGCCCGTTCGTGATGCTCACCCGCCTCACCATCGGCCGGGTCGAGCCGTGGGAGGTGGTGCTCTGCTTCGCGATCCTGTTGGCAACGATCGTGGCGACGATGTGGCTGTCGACCCGTGTCTACGCGGCGGGCGTGCTGCTCTACGGCCAGCGACCAGGCCTGCGCTCGATCTGGCGAGCCGTCCGGAGCGTCGGCTAGGGTCGACCGGTCGGCGATGTCAGGAGGGGCTGATCTCCACGAGCACGGTCTGCTGTGTGGACGATTGTCCCCAGGCGGTGCCCTCGTCCGAGGTTAGCGTATTCGGGCAGCCGCGCACGTCGTCGCCATGCTCATCCCAGGTGACCCACGCGCCCGACTGCAGCTCCGCCACGCCCGTCAACAGGTGGTCGCTGACCCGCAGTGGGACCAGGACGGCCCCGCGCTCGTTCCACACCCGCACCCGCTGTCCGGCCTGGAGGCCGCGCGAGGCGGCATCGGCCGGGTGCAGCGTCACCGCCTGCTCGTCGCCGAACACGTTGTCCATCGTGCTGTTGGTGCGCCGCTTGCTCTTGGGCGAGATCATCTGCAGCGGGAAGCGCGCCCGCAAGGCGTCGGTCGGGCCCTCCCGGTGGTCGATGTACGTCGGGATGGGCGGGACCAGCGGATCATCACGCTGTGCCAGCCGCTCGCTGTACAGCTCGATCTTCCCGCTCGGCGTCGGCCAGGGCAGGCCGCGCCCGACCTGCTCCTCGAACGCCACGTGCGGTTCCCTGCCCTCGGGATCGCCGTCCGCGCCCGGCGGGGTCGTGAAATGCAGCCCCCGCTCGCGAAACGCCTCGTAGTCCGGGATGTCCGCGGCGGCGGCGATCCAGCGCAGCCAGGCGTCCTCGTCCCGGCCCTCCGTGTAGGCCTCGCCGAACCCGAGCCGGCCGGCCAGCTCCGCGAGGATGTCGAAGTCGTTGCGGCTCTGGCCAACAGGCGCGATGGCCTGCCGCTGGAACAGGTAGAACGCGCCGATCCCGTCGTACGGCGTCAGGATGTCGTTGCGCTCCAGGAAGGTCGTCGCAGGGAGCACGACGTCCGCGTAGCGCGCGCTGGGGTTCATGAATTGATCGTGGGCGACGGTGAAGTCCAGCGCCTCCAGGGCCCTGGCCGTCTTGCGCGTGTCAGGATGCTGGCCCAGCGGGCTTCCGCCGACCAGGTAGATCGCCTTAGGTCTGGCCGGATAGGCGTCCTGCCCTGGGCGTGTCGCGGGTTCGTCCGGGGCTTCGTACCCGCGCAGCACGCAGTCCACCCACCGGTAGATGGGGATCGTCGGCTTGAACGGGTTGGTCGGGACGGGTAGCTGGGCCTTGCCGCCCGGGCCCGGCCCACGATTGATCCCCGCCGCCCCGCCGCCGGGCACGCCCACGTATCCGGCGAAGCTGGCCAGGGCCGCCGCGGCGCGGTGGAACTGCTCGCCCTGCCGGCTGCGCTGCGGCGCCCAGCCCGGCATCAGCGCGGCCGGCCGGCGCGTGCCGTATTCCCGCGCCAGCCAGCGCGCCGTTTCGGCCGGCACGCCCGTGATCGGCTCCTGCCATTCGGCCGCCTTTGGAACGCCATCCGCGGTCCCGTCCAGGTAGGCACGGTAGGCTTCCCAGCCGACCGTGTGCTGTCGCAGGAAGGCCTCGTCGTGCCAGCCGTTGCGCACCAGCTCGTACGCGAGCGCGTTGAGCAGCGCCACGTCGGAGCCCGGCCGGATGGGAATCCATCGGTCAGCGTAGGCCGCAGTGGCGGTCCGCCGCGGGTCCACGACGATGATCGGGACACCCTGCCGCTTCGCCTCGCGCAGCGCCCAACCGGTGTTCGAGCCGAGGACCGTGACCACCGGGTCCCAGCCCCAGATCAGCAACAGCTTGCTGCGCAGCCAATCGCTCCGGCTGTTGCCGGTCTCCTCGGTGCCGTAGGTGTACAGGCTGGCGGGACCCGCCGCGCCGTTGCTGTAGTTGCCGGTGGTGCCCAGGAAGCCCCCAGCCAGGCTCAGGAAGCGCTGCGTGACCAGCCTCGTCGCGTGCAGGCACGCTGTGAACGACCCGCTCCGGCCCATGCTCAGGAAGCCGCCCGGCCCGTACGCATCCCGGATCTCGGCCAGGCGTTCGGCCACGAGGGCGAGAGCCTCATCCCAGGACGCCTCGCGGAACTCCGCCCCCCCCCGTGGCCCCGTGCGGATCAGCGGCGACGTCAGCCGATCCGGATGGTGCACCCTCTTCTCATAGACCAGGCCCCGGACGCACGGCTCGATGTGGTAGCGCCGCATCGCCTCCTGGTCGGCGGTGATCCGCGTGACGCGGCCGTGGACCACGTGCGCGACCAGCAGGCACTTGCCCCCGCAATCGTGCGCGCATCCGGTCAGGACTTGCTTCGTCTCGACAGCCAAGCCGCCTCCCGCAGGGCCGGACTGGGAGGCCGTCCGGATCGGCGCTGCATTCGGTGAGGACCCCCCGTGGCGGGATGATACGGCCGTCAGGCCACCGTCGACGCCGTGCGTCGCCAGAAGGCCGCGAGCGTCAGGCCCTGCGCGGCAACCGCACCCGCAGGATCGTCCCGTGGCCGGCGATCCCATCGCTCTCCGCGCGGATGGTGCCGCCGTGGGCGATGACCAGGTCGCGGGCGATCGTCAGCCCCAGGCCGCTGCCGCCCGAATCCGCGCGGCGCTGGAATCGGTCGAAGACCCGGTCCAGGTCCGCCGGCGGGATGCCCTCGCCGGAGTCCTCCACCGTCAGCTCCACCCACGGCCCGTCGATCCGGGCGTCCAGCCGGACCGTGCCGTCGCGCGGCGTGTGGCGGATCGCGTTGACCACCAGGTTGGCCATGACCTCGCGGATGCGGACTGGGTCCACCGAGAGCTCCAGCGCGGGCCCGGGGGCCGCCGAGATCGCCACGCCCGCCTCTGTGGCCGAGGCCCGGTGGCCCGTGGCCACGTCGGCCAGGAGCCGCCGCAGGTCCGTGTCCTCGCGGTGGAGTGGGAGCGCGCCGGCCTCGGCCAGCGAGACGGTGCGCAGGTCGTCCAGGAGGCGGTTCATGACCGCGGTCTCGGCCAGGATGGGGGAGAGGTGTGCGTCGTCGCGGGGGTGCATGCCGTCGAGCATCGCCTCGGTGCTGCCGGCGATCACCTGGAGCGGGGTCCGCAGCTCGTGGGTCACGTCGGCCAGGAGCGCGCGACGGGCGGACTGGGCTCGGTCCAGCCGCTCGGCCATGGCATTGAACGAGGCGGCCAGCCGCCGGACCGGGCCGGGCCCGCGCACCTCGACGCGCACGTTGGCCTCGCCGTCGGCCAGCCGCTCCGTGGCATTGGCGATCGCGGCCAGCGGGCGAACGGACCGCATCATGGTGCGGCCGCCGCTGAACATCCCGAACAGCACCACCAGGATCACGGCGAGGGCAACGGGTGCCGGGGCGGCCATCCCCGGCGAGACGGCGCCCAGCAGCGTGCCGGCGGCCCACGTCGCGAGCGCCGTCAGCGTGCCCAGGAACAGGACCACGAAGAGCACTAGGCAGCCGATGAACCCGGGCACGCGGCGCGGCCCGCCTCGGCCCGGTCGGCCACGGCGGCGGCCCCCCATGTCCTGCCAATCCACGCGGGCCCAGGCGGCGTCCTGCCACTGGCCGCGCCCCCAGCCGGCGCCCTCCCACGTGGTGACGTGCCAGGTTGGGTCCTGCGGGTCGTGGGCTTCCGAAGCCGGCGCCTCGCCGCCCACGTTCGGCTCGGCCCCGTTCGATCCCGGGTTCGACCCCGGGATCGGCTCGCCCGTGTCGGGGCCCGGCGGTCGACCGCTGTCCGTCATGCCCCCGGCTCCTCGATCGCGTAGCCCACCCCGTGCACCGTGCGGACCAGGGACGCCCCCGCCGGGTCCGCCGCCTCCAGCTTCCGGCGGACGTTCTTGATGTGGCCGTCGATCGCGCGCTCGTACGTCTCCAGGCTGAAGCCGTGCACCGCGTCCAGCAGCTGGCCGCGGGTGAAGACGCGGCCCGGCTCGCGGGCCATCGTCGCGAGCAGCTCGAACTCGGTGGGGGTCAGCGAGACGGCTCGGCCGCCGACGGTTACCCGGTGGCGGGCCACGTCGAGGACCAACGGCCCCACGCCCAGTCGCTCCGCCGGACGGGCAGCCGCCTCGGTTCGTCGGAGGACGGCCCGCACCCGCGCGATCAGCTCCTTGGGGGAGAACGGCTTCACGACGTAGTCGTCGGCGCCCAGCTCCAGGCCGGTCACCCGGTCCGTCTCGTCGCCGCGCGCGGTCAACACCACGATGGGAACGGCCGAATCGCGGCGGACCGCGCGGACCACGTCGAGGCCGTCGATCCCGGGGAGGCCCAGGTCCAGCACGATGGCGTCCGGCTTCTGGCGACGGACGAGCGCGATGGCCCCCTCCCCGTCCCGCGCCGACACCACGGCAAAGCCCGCGTGCTCGAGGTAATCGCGCACGAGGGCGGAGATCTGGGGTTCGTCCTCGACGACGAGGATGGTGCGCATGGGGCGAATGGCTCCCGGGTGGCTCGGCTGCGGGCGGAGTAAGAACGAGACCGAAGCGAGAACGGCGCCCGGCGAGGATACCCGCCGGGCGCCGTGTTGAGGGAGGGGAGGGGCGGTGGTCCGGGCCCGGAGCACCGCCGGGTGGCCAGCTCGTGACCGGGTCAGGAATGGTCAGCTGGGTTGGCGCCGGGGCCGGTCGATCCGGCTGAACCGGCCGG
>CANJLL010000009.1 GCA_947475545.1 Chloroflexota bacterium
GGGCGACCTTCGGTCGCTTTGCGCCGCCTGCGGCGGCGGGGCGACCTTCGGTCGCTTTGCGCCGCCTGCGGCGGCGGGGCGACCTTCGGTCGCTTTGCGCCGCCTGCGGCGGCGGGGCGACCTTCGGTCGGCGGCGTAGCGAGCTTCGCGAGGCTATTCGCAGACCCGCGGATGGGCTGCCGGGTGCGCCTCGCCCGGGCCGGCCTTGCTCATGGACGCCGGCCGGGCCACCACCTGCGTCTTGCCAGGCGTGCCCTTGGGGCCCTCGGAGGTCTGCAGCCACAGCTGCTCGGTGGCGGCGGAGAACGCGTCGCCCAGGCTGAGCTGGTGACGGCGGACTTCCATCACCTGGTAGTGGAAGACCAGGTCATCGCTGGTGTAGACGTCCGCGATCATGCCGAGCATCCGCTCGCCATTGGCAATCTTGGAGGCGTCAAGGATCGGGAGGAACATGCCCGACCGGGCGTGGGCGTACAGGTAGATGGCCTGGCCGCTCCCCGGCTGGTACAGGTTGACGAAGTACATCGCCACGTCGCACAGCGGGTATGTCTCATCCTGCGGCTGGATGACCGCGAGGTCGACTCGGAGGTCGCGGACCACCACCCGGGTCGCCACCCGGTCCGACGGGTCGGTTGGCCAGCCGGCGGGCAACGGATCCGGGAGCGGGGTACTGGGCACGAAGGAGGCGCCGGCGAGGAGATCAAAGGTGGCTCGAGGGGCCGGCCTCGCGGTGGCCAGGCTCACCACGACGGGCGGTCGGTCGATGATCGGTCCCGCCTCGACGGGGCTCGAATACGTGAACAGGCCGGCGGTCATCATGGTCACGCCCAGGGCGATCAGGATCCCCGGGATGACGCGCGTGCCGATGCTCTCGACCAACTTCTTCACGGGCCGAAGACTAGCAGGGGAGCCAACAGGTCGGCCCTGCGCCGAGGGTACTGGCCCGGGTCGTGGTGGCGGTGTGCTGTACGCTCCCCCGCATGACCTCTCGTGCATGGGGCGTGGCCGGGCTGCTCAGCGGGGCCATCGTCGGGCTCGGCCTGCTCGCGGCCGTGACGCTGGTCCCGGATCCGCGATTGGCGAGGGCCCGTCAGACCGCCGGGCCGTCTGCCTCCGCCTCCGCATCTCCCGCTTCGTCGGCCCCCGGCCCGTTCGGGCCTTCGCCGGCTCACTCCGGCACACCGTCGGGTTCCGGCGCACCATCGGCCCCCAGCGCAGCCCCGGCTTCTTCGGGCGCCACCGGGACCATCCTGCTGCACGTCGGCGAGCGGGCCCCCGTCCTGGCGATCCAGGTGGCTGCCGGTGGCTTCACCGACCTGGCGCAGCTGCGCGGGAAGGCCGTCTGGGTGGTGTTCATGACCACGGGCTGCGAGGTCTGCGCCGCCCAGGTGCCAGTCCTCAACGGCTACCTCGCCCGGTACGCCGCGAACGGACTCACGATCCTCGCCGTTGATGTGAAGGAGGACGCTGGCACGGTGAGCGCCTTCGCCCGTCGGGTCGGGGCGACGTTCCCGTTTGGCCTGGACCTGGCCGGCAGCGCGAAGCGGGAGTGGGCCGTCCTGGGTGTCCCGACGCACTTCTGGATCGACGGCAGCGGCGTGATCCGGGATGCCGCCGAAGGCGCGATCGCGACAGAGGCGATGGTTCACGGTCTCAGCCAGATCCTGCCGGGAGTCACGGTCACGCCCTGACGGCCCCGTCTCGACCGCTATTGCCCACCCATGCTCGCCGCCCGTGAGCGGCGGAGCCCGACCGGCTAGTGCGGGAGGAGGGTCCCCGCGGCGGTGCCCGCCATCTCGAGGAGCGCGGACGGGAAGAGGCCCAGGAGGACGGTCAGCACCGAGGTGACGGCCAGGCCGCCCCACAGCAGCGCACCGTGCTTGAGCACCGGCTGCTGGTCATCAGGTTCGCGCATGAACATGTAGACCACGACGCGCAGGTAGTAGAACGCCGCCGCGGCCGCGTTCAGCATCGCGATGACGGCGAGGATGGTCGCCGGTCCGCCGGCCTCGATCGCCGCCAGGATCACGCTTGCCTTCGCGAAGAAGCCGGCCGTGGGCGGGATCCCGGTGAGCGAGAGCAGGAAGAGCGTCATCAGGATGGCCAGGATCGGCTCCCGGCGGCCCAGTCCGGCGAACGTGCTCAGCGCCGACGTCACGCCGGCCCGCTTCTGGAGCGCCGCGATCACCGCGAATGCGCCCAGGTTCATGAACGAGTAGGCGACCCCGTAGAACAGGAGGGCGCTCAGGCCATCCACGCGCCCGGTGGGATCGGCGGCGTACGCCACCAGGCCGACGAGCATGTAGCCCGTGTGCGCGATGGAGCTGTAGGCCAGCATCCGCTTGACGTTGTCCTCGGTCAGGGCGACCAGGTTGCCCAGCGTCATGGTCAGCGCCGCCAGGACCACCATGACCGGGAGCCACCACTCGGACAGCGGGCCGAGGGTCTCCACGAAGAGGCGGAGCACCAGCGCGAAGGCGCCGATCTTGGGGCCGACGGACAGGTAGCCCGTGACCGGCGTGGGGGAACCCTGGTAGGCGTCGGGCGTCCAGTAATGGAACGGAACGGCGGCGATCTTGAAGGCGACGCCCGTGGTCATGAAGGCGAGGCCCATGCCCAGGCCCGCTGAGATCCCGTTGGGGAGCCGGGTGAGGGCGTCGGCGACCTCGGCGACGCGCGTGGTGCCGGTGAGGCCCCAGACGAACGCCAGGCCAAACAGGAAGATCGCCGACGAGAAGGACCCGAGGAGGAAGTACTTGATCGCACCCTCGGTGCTGAAGCCGTCGGTCTTGTGGTAGCCGGCCAGCATGTAGCCGGGCAGGACCATGAGCTCCAGGCCCAGGAAGAGGAGGAGCAGGTCCGTGGACGCGGCGATCAGCATGGCGCCCGTCATCGCGAACAGGAGCATCGTGGCGAACTCGCCGAGTGGGAGGCCGCGCGGTGCCAGGTAGTCGGGCGCGAACACGATGGTCAGCGCCGCGATCGCCACGAACAGGAGGTCGAGATAGGTGGTCAGGGCGTCCACGGAGTAGGCGCCGCCGAACGCGCTGGCCGGCACCGCGCCAGTAGCCGCGACCAGGGCGGCCAACGCCGCGAGGCCGCCGACCGAGACGATCACGACCGGGACGGTGCGCCCCGGTCGGACGAGGTCAACCAGCAGGACCAGCACCGCGACGACCACGGCCCCCACGAGCGGCCCGATGACGACCAGGTCCTGCCAGCTCATGCGGCGATCTCCCCGGTGGCGGCGGCCGGCCGGCGGAGGCCGGGGAGCGTGACCACCCGGACCACGATGACGAAGGCGAGGATGCCCAGCGCGCCCGCCACGAGCATCGGATCCAGCGGGATCTCGGACGCGCGCGCCACGTCGCTGAGCACGTCGTTGATGGGCTCCTTGATCACCTCGAGCAGGATGCCCGGCAGGAGGCCAAAGACCACCACCAGGATGCCCAGCGGCAGCAGCGTGACGATCTCGAGGCCGCTGATGTCGGTCAGGTGGCCGCGCAGGCTCTTGAGGAAGTCGGACACCTCGCCTGTGGCCACGCGCTGGAACATCCAGAGCAGGTAGGCCGCGCCCAGGACCATCACGAGGGCCGCCACGGCGGCGGTGGCCGGGTTGAACGCGAAGGCGCCCAGGAGGACGAGGAATTCGCCCACGAAGCCCGACAGGCCGGGCAGGCCGGCCGATGCGAAGACGAAGAAGCCGAAGATCGCGACGTACGTCGGCGTGATGCCCGCGAGGCCGCCCATCTTGGCGATGGTCCGGTCGTGGGTCCGCTCGTAGATGACGCCGACGAGGAGGAACAGGGCGCCGGTGATCAGACCGTGGTTGATCATCTGGAGGATCCCGCCCTGCAGGCCCTGCTGGTTGAAGACAAAGACACCCAGCGTGACGAACGCCATGTGGCTGACCGAGCTGTACGCGACCAGCTTCTTGAGGTCCGGCTGGACCAGGGCGACCACCGCCCCGTAGATGATCCCGATCAGGCTGAGGCAGATGATGAGCGGCGCGTAGGTGAGGGCCGCCGCGGGGAAGAGCGGGATCGCGAAGCGCAGGAGCCCGTAGCCGCCCAGCTTCAGCAGCACCCCGGCCAGGATCACCGAGCCCGCCGTGGGCGCCTCGACGTGGGCATCGGGCAGCCAGGTGTGGAACGGGAACATGGGGACCTTGATCGCGAAGGCCAGGAAGAACGCGGCGAACGCGAGCAGTTGGAGGGCGTCGGGGAAGCCGCTGGTGGCCGCGTAGTGGCGGAGGACCTCGAAGTCGAAGGCCCCGACCCAGCTGCCGGTGGTGCCCTGGAAGGTGAACGCCGTGGCCAGGATCGCGACCAGCATCAGGAGCGAGCCGACGAGGGTGTACAGGACGAACTTGATGGTGGCGTAGATCCGGTTGGAGCCGCCCCAGATGCCGATGATCAGGTACATCGGGACCAGGACGATCTCCCAGAAGATGTAAAACAGGAACGTGTCGAGGGCGATGAACACGCCCACCATGCCGACCTCGAGGATCAGGAAGGAGATCATGTACCCCTTGATCCGGGTCTTGATCGGGCGGAAGCTGGCCAGGATGCTGATCCACGAGAGCGTGGTGGTCAGCGCGACCAGCGTCAGCGACAGGCCGTCGATGCCGAGGTGGTACTGGATGCCGAAGGTGGGGATCCAGTCGGCCACTTCGGCCATCTGGAAGCCGGGCTTGCCGACCTCGAACACGGCGATCATCGCCAGCGAGACCAGCCAGGTGACGAGCGCCGTCCCCAGGGCCACGGGGCGAGCGGCCCGCTCCGGCAGGAACCCGATGAGGACCGCGCCCAGGAGGGGCAGGAAGGTGATCAGCGAGAGCACCGGGACTCCGTCGAGGCTCATCCGCCGTTCCCCACGATCATGACGTACGAGGCGATCATGACGATCAGCCCGATGGTGATGCCCAGGGCGTAGTTCTGGACGCGCCCGGTCTGGATCCCGGCGAGGCCGCGGCCCGCGCGGCCGGTGAGGCTCCCCACGCCGTTGACGATGCCGTCCACGATGTTGCGGTCGAACCACCAGAGCGCGTTTGCCACACGACCGCCCAAGCGGATGATGACGAGGTCATTGAGCTCGTCGAACCACCACTTGTTGAGCGAGGCGCGGTACAGGAACGGCACCCGCGCGCTGAGCCGCTTGACCGTCTCGGGCCGGGGTGTGCCCTTGATGGGCCCGATCCCGACGCCGAACAGCCGCCACGCCGCCAGCATGCCGGCGAACGCGACCGCGACGCTGACGAGGATCAGGGCGCCGTCGATGCCGAAGATCTGGAACGCCTCTTCCTCGCGGCCCATGATCTCCAGGCCTTCCTTGAAGACCGGATGGAGCCACGAGGCCAGCAGGCCCGGGCCCTCCAGGCCGAAGAGCGGGCCGAGGGGCGGGCCGGGCCACGAGAGCACGATGCCCAGCAGGAGCGACGGGATGGCCAGGAGCCAGAGCGGGATGGTCATCACCCGCGGCGACTCGTGGATCTTGGGCTCGGTGTGATGGTCCACCCGGCTGGTGCCCCAGAAGGTGAGGCCGATCAGGCGGAACATGTAGAAGGCGGTCATCACCGCGACCACGACGCCGATGGCCCAGACCCAGGTGAAGCCGTTCTTGAACGACTCGCCCAGGATCTCGTCCTTGCTGAAGAAGCCGGCCAGCGGCGGAATGCCCGCGATGGCGATCGTGCCGATCAGCATGGTCCGGTAGGTGTGCGGGATCTTCTTTGCCAGCGCGCCCATCTTGCGCATGTCCTGCTCCTCGTGGACCGCGTGGATCACGGAGCCGGAGCCCAGGAAGAGGAGGCCCTTGAAGAAGCCGTGGGTCATCAGGTGGAAGATCGCGGCGGTCCAGGCGCCCACGCCCAGGGCCGCGAACATGTAGCCCAGCTGTGACAGCGTGGAGTAGGCCAGCACGCGCTTGATGTCGGTCTGGGTCAGCGCGATGCTCGCCGCGAAGAGCGCGGTGAAGATGCCGATGGCGGCCACCACGGCCATGGCCTGCGGGGCGCTGGCGAAGATGGGGTTGGCGCGGGCGACCAGGTAGACGCCGGCATTGACCATCGTGGCGGCGTGGATCAGTGCGGAGACCGGGGTGGGGCCCTCCATCGCGTCCGGCAGCCAGACGTGGAGCGGGAACTGCGCGCTCTTGCCCATTGCGCCGGCGAACAGGAGGAGCGCGACGACGGCGATCGGGATCTGGAGGGTGGCGGTGTGGGTGACCAGGATCTCGATGGACTCGCGGATGTCGAGCGTCCCGGTGTTCACCCAGATGGCCATGATGCCGAGTGCGAACCCGATGTCGCCGACCCGGTTGACCAGGAACGCCTTCTTGCTGGCGAGCGCCGCCGAGCGCTTCTTGTACCAGAACCCGATGAGCAGGTAGGACGACAGGCCCACCAGCTCCCACGCGACGAAGATCACCAGCCAGTTGCTGGCGAGGATCAGCAGGAGCATCGAGAACATGAACAGGTTCAGGTACGCGAAGAAGCGCCAGTAGCCCGTGTCGTGGCCCATGTACCCGATGGAGTAGATGTGCACGAGCAGGCCGATGGTGCACACCACGATCAGGAGGCACGCCGTCAGGTTGTCGACGAAGAACGCCGCCTCGACGTTGAAGTTGCCGGCGGGGATCCACTCCCAGAGCTTGACGAGGTGGCCGCCCTCGCCGAACCCGCCCGTGAACGAGGTGTAGACCACGGCCATGGCGATCAGCCAGGCCGCGCCCACGGCGGCGACGGGCACCAGGTGGGCGTTGTGGCCCAGCCGGCGGCCGAAGGCGGCCGTGAACAGGAAGCCCGCGATCGGGAGAACCGCGATGAGCGGGATCAGGGTGTCCATGTACGGGTTCAGCGCATCCATCAGCGGGACATCGCGTCGTACTCATCGACCAGCGGGGTCTTCCTGTTGCGGAAGATCGCGATGACGATCGAGAGGCCCACGGTGGCTTCGGCGGCCGCGACCGCCATGACCATGAGGGCGATGATCGGACCGTCGGCCTTCAGGCCCTCGATGAATGAGCCGAAGGCAACGATGGCCAGGTTGACGGCGTTGAGCATCAGCTCGACCGACATCAGCATGCTGATGGCGTTCCGGCGGGCCAGGAACCCGAAGGTGCCGATGGCGAACAGGAGCCCGGAGAGCACCAGGTAGCTGTCCAGCGAGTTCGCGAGGTTCACGAGCCCCTCTCCTCCCGCTTGGCCAGGAAGACGCCCCCGACGACCGCCATCAGGAGCAGGACGCTCACGATCTCGAACGGCAGGACGTAGTCGGCGAACAGGGTGGCGGCGAGGGCGCTGGCCCCCACCCGCATCCGCTCCGCGACCTCATTCCAGGCGGTACCCGTCACGGTCAGCGTGACCATCAGGGCGATGACCACCGCCAGGACGGCAGCCGGCCCGGCCTGGGTCTGGAACACCAGGCGGGACGGGGCCCGCTTGGACTGGGTCAGCATGATGGCGAACAGGACCAGGACGCTGATGGCGCCGACGTAGACCAGCACCTGGGCCGCGGCGACCAGCGGCGAGCCAGCCACACCGTAGATGCCGGCGAGGGCCAGGAAGCACACGATCATCGCGAGGCCGCACCGGATGATGTCGCGCATCGTCACGACGGCCAGCCCGGAGACCAGCATCAGCGCGGCGAGCACGACGAACAGCGCGTCGTCGAAGGAGCCGCCTGCGGGGCCCATCACGATGAGGGCGGGCGTCAGCAGGATGCCGGCCAGCAGCGCCGTGCCGAGGAGGTACTTCCAGGCTCCCATCGATCGGTCCCTACTTGAGGCGGGCGAGGCCGGTGCCGGAGCTCCCGGCCGGGCCGTGGTCGTGGCCGTGTCCGGTACCCGCGCTGAGCTGTGCGGCCACGGAGGCGGGCAGCACCGGGAGTTGCCGGCCCGCGCCGACGAGTTGGCCGCTCGCGGCGGCCCGGTCGCGCCAGGTCTGCTCGCGGCGGATGTACGTCACCTCGGTCTCGCGGTCGATACCGGCGAGGGCGATCAGGTCGATGGTGGGCTCGGCCCGGCTGGTGTGCGCCAGCTCGTAGTCGCCGCCGTCGCGCAGCGCGTCGTAGGGGCATGCATCGACGCAGATGCCGCACAGGATGCAGCGGCTCTCGTCCACTTCGTACTTCTGGAGGATGCGCGGCTTGGGCATGAGCGCGCCGGTGGGGCACGTCTCCGCACACCGCCCGCACGACACGCACGGGGTGTCGTTGAGGCTCATGTCGAGCGGCGTCGTCACCAGGGTGTCGAAGCCGATCCGCATGAAGTCGTAGCACGCGGCGCCCACCACCTCGGCGCACACGTTGGCGCACCGCCCGCAGTCGATGCAGCGCGACGGCTCGCGGAGGATGAAGGCGTGGCTGTCGTCGCGCACGTAGTCGTGGTTGCTGCCGGTGAACCGGTTCTCGGTCACGGAGCGGTAGCCGGCGCCGTGGTCGTGGCCGGGCTCCAGCGTCTTGAGCGTGGTCCCGTACTCGATGCCCATGCGCCGCAGGTCGCAGAAGCCGATGGCCTCGCACGTGCACTGCAGGCAACGGGTGGATTCGGCGACCGCCTGCTCGCGCGTGTACGGCAGCTCGTACTCCACGTAGCTCCGGTTGCGCTCCTCGGCCTCCATCGCCGCCATCCGGTAGCGCGGCTCCTTGGCCTCGCTGGTGAAGGGGACGATGCTCAGGAACTCGGGCTGCGGCTCGGCCAGGATCTGGCGGGCACGGATGCCGGAGAGGTCCTGGCCCTGCAGGTACGCGTCGACCGCGTAGGCGGCGCGCCGGCCCTCGGCGATGGCCTGGACCACGGTGGCGGCCCCGACCCGGACGTCGCCGGTGCCGAAGACGCCCTTGCGGCCGGTCTCGAACGTGACGGCGTCGGCCTTGAGGCGGTAGCGCGCGGCCTGGACGCCCTGGTTGCCGGGGCCGATCCAGGTCAGGTCCGGGCCCTGGCCGATGGCCAGCAGGACGCGGTCGCACGGGATGACGAACTCGGTCCCGGGCGCGGGCTCCGGGCGGCGTCGGCCGGAGGCGTCGGGCGCGCCCAGGGCCATGCGGATGAACTCGACGCCGGTGACCTTGCCGGTCGCTACGTCCTTGATGACGCGCGTGGGTCCGGCCTGGAAGATGGCCTGCACCCCCTCCTCGATGGCCTCGTGGACCTCGCCGGACGCCGGCATGTCCTTCATGTCGCGCCGGTAGACCAGCGTCACCTCGGCCGCGCCCTGGCGGACCGAGGTCCGGGAGCAGTCCATGGACGTGAAGCCACCGCCGATGACGACGACGCGCTTGCCCGTGTGGTCCGGGTAGGGCAGGCCCAGCGTGGCGGTGCGCAGGTACTCCAGGCCGTCGATCACCCCGTCCGCGTCCTCGTTCGGGATGCCCAGCTTGTTGGTGTCGTAGCAGCCGATGGCGACGACGACGGCGTCGAAGCCCTGGTTCTGCAGGTCGTCGAGCGAGAAGTCCTTGCCCAGCGCCTGGTTGCAGACCATCCGGCCGCCGAGGCGGGTGACCGACTCGTACTCGGCCTCCAGGACCTCCACCTTGGGCAGGCGGTACTGGGGGATCCCGTAGCGGAGCATGCCGCCCGGGGCCGCATCGCGCTCGAAGATGGTGACGTCGTGGCCGGCGATCAGCAGGTAGTACGCGGCCGACATGCCGGCGGGACCCGAGCCGATGACGGCGGCGCGCCGCCCGGTCTTGGGCTGGAGCTCGAACGGGATGGGCGGGTCGATCCCCTGGTCCAGCATGGCCTTGAGGACCTGGTCGCCCGCGTGCCGGTGGCTATCGCGGATGGCGATGGCCTCGTCAACCTCGTCGCGCCGGCAGTGCTCCTCGCACGGCGCGGGGCAGACGCGGCCCAGGACGGACGGGAACGGGATGGTGCGCTTGAAGATCCGGGCCGACTCGCGCCACTCGCCCTCGGCGTTCTGCTTGAGGAAGCCGGGGATGTCGATATGGCTGGGGCACTTGTTCTGGCAGGGCGGCAGGCAGTAGGCGTTGTGGTCCGAGAAGATCAGCTCGAGGTTGGTCTTCCGGAGGCGCCGGAGGTCCTCGGTCTGGGTCTGGACCTTCATCTCCGGCTCGGCCTGGCGCGAGCACGAGATGGGCGGATGCTCCTCGCCCTCGACCTCGACGACGCACATGCGGCAGGCGCCGAAGCCAGGCAGCTTGGGCTCGTAGCACAGGGTGGGGATCTCGATCCCGTTGTCGCGGCAGACCTCGAGGATGGTCTGGCCCTCGCGACCCTCGACGACCTGGCCGTCGACCTCGATCCGGATGACCGGGGTGGACTGCGGGCGCTGGGGCGCGTCGGCGGTCAGCAGGCGCTCCGCGAGCGCACGCTCCGCAAGCGCACGCTCCGCAAGCGCTTGCTCGGCGTCCGCGGAGGAGGTGGGTCGGGAGAGCAGGTCGGTCATTGTCCCCTCAGTTGACCGGTCCGGCGGCCACCGCGATGGGATGGCAGACGCCGGCGGGACAGGTGCTTCGGAGGATGTGGTCCTCGAGCTCCGCCCGGAAGTATCGCATCCCGGTCGTGAGCGGGAGGGTCGTCAGCCGCTCGTGGTCGCACAGAGCGGAGGCCACGATATCGGCGGAGAGGTCCGCGAGGAGGCCCGGATCCGCTGGCCGGCTGGTGCCCGTGACGATGCGCTCGCCGATCTCGGCGAGGCGGCGGGTACCGATCCGGCACGGGATGGTCTTGCCGCAGGCCTGGGCCGAGCACCAGCTGGTGAGGAGCCGCGCCAGGTCCACGACGCAGGCGCGGTCGTCGGCGACCACGATGGATCCGGAGCCAACATGGGCGCCGGCGGCGCGCAGGGCGTCGAAGTCGTACGGGGTGTCCAGCAGCTCGGCCGGCAGGAGCCCGCCCGACGGGCCGCCGATCAGCAGTGCCTTGATGGGTCGCCCGTCCGCTGCGGTGCCGGCCAGGGCGATGATCTGACGCAGCGGCGTGCCCAGCGGCACCTCGGCCAGCCCCTCGCCGGCAGGGCCGCGCAGGTGCACGAGGATGGTGCCGGGCGCGTTCTTGCTGCCGGTCTTGGCGAACGCCTCCGGTCCGTTGACGATGATCCAGGGCACGGTCGCGAGGGTCTGGACGTTCTGGACCAGGGTGGGCTGGCCGTGCAGGCCGTTCGTCGCGGGGTAGGGCGGCCGCTGCTCGGGCTGGCCGCGCCGGTTCTCCAGGGCCTTCAGGAGGATGGTCTCCTCGCCGAGGAGGTAGGCGCCCTGGACCGGTCGGACCACGACGTTCAGGGTGCGGCCGCTGGCCAGGATGTTGTGGCCCAGGAGACCGGCGTCCTCCGCGGCGGCGATGCACGCCCGGAGCCGCCGGATGGCCTCCGTGCTCTCGGCGCGGACAGCGATGATGATCTCCGAGGCCTCGACCGCCAGAGCGGCGATGGCCGCGCCCTCGATCACGGCGTACGGGTTGCGCTCCAGCAGCTCGCGGTCGCCGAAGACGGCGGGATCGGCGCCGTAGCCGTTGGCGACGACGTACCGGGTGTCCGAGGCCGACTCAGCCACGATGCGCCACTTGTCCGCGGCGGGATAGCCGGCGCCGCCGCGGCCGCGCAGCCGGGCGGCGGCGATGACGGCGATGGTGGCGGTGGGGCCATCGCGCAAGGACCGGCGCAGGCCTTCGAAGGCGTGGTTGCGCACCGCGGCGTCCAGGTCCGTGGGATCGGCGGCCGCCGTCCGGGGCAGGAGGATCGCCGGCCAGTGGGGCGGGGTGGCGATGATGGTGGTCATGCGTCGGCCTGCCGTCCGGCACCGGTGGCGGCCGCGAGCGCGGCGAGGTACGGCGCCGCCGAGGGCGCCGATGCCGGTGCGCCCAGGGCGCCCAGCCGGAGGTGGTCGTAGAACGAGGCGGTGCCGTAGATCTGCGCATACCCGGTGCCGGTCCGCTCGGAGATGCGCATCAGGGCCCCAACCGGCAGGTAGTCGAAGGCCGCCTGGGTTGCCTCGAGGATGCCCAGCAGCTGGGCCGGGTCATGGTCGAAGTCCTCGAGGATGCTGTCCACGGCCGCGATGTCGATCGGCGTGAAGCGCTCGTAGGCGGGATCCGGCACGGGACGGCCGGAGCGCCGCAGCGCGGACTCCTCGCGACGCTCGCCGTAGGTCTCCGCCGCGCCCCAGTGGACGTGGAAGCGGCCCTTGGTGTCCATGCCGCCCATGTCGATGCACTCGATGGGGCAGGCCTGGGCGCACTGGAAGCAGGTCTCGCACTTGAGTGAGCCGTTCTCGTCGTAGAGCAGCTGGAGGCGGCCGCGGAACTTGACCGCGACGTCTGAGGGGACCTCGGGGTAGCGGATGGTGACCTTGGGCTGGAAGAACCGCCGCAGGGTCAGGCTCATGCCCCGCACGAGGCCGATGCCGGGGATCAGGTTCATGGTCGCACCACCATCACCGGCCCACCACGAGGATGGCCCCGGCCGTCACGAACAGGTTGAGCAGCGCGGCGGGCATCAGCCACTTCCACGCGAAGCCCATGAGCTGGTCGATCCGGACGCGCGGCAGCGTGGCGCGCATCCAGACGAACGTGAAGACGAAGACGTAGGTCTTGGCCAGGAACCAGAGGAGGCCGGCGACCCAGTCGAACGAGACGAAGGCCCAGACGCCAAGGAGCCCGACGACCGCGACGTTGAAGAGGACGAAGCCCAGGACGATCGCCTGCCACGCGGGCATGGCGCTCCGGGTCAGGAGGAACGGCAGGCTGAGGACGAGCGTCCCGACGAGCGGCACGATGGCGATGCCCAGGAGCAGCCAGATCCCCAGGCTCCCCGGATCCAGCAGGATGGCGAGGGCCGGGAAGGGGAACGGCGCGTTCCAGCCGCCGAAGAAGAGGGCCACGGTCATCGCCGAGACGATGAACACGTTGACGTACTCGGCAAAGAAGAAGAACCCGAAGCGCATCCCGGAGTACTCGGTGGCGAAGCCGGCCACGATCTCCGAGTCCGCCTCGGTCAGGTCGAACGGCGTCCGATTGGCCTCCGCCGTCACGGCGATGAAGAAGATCAGGAAGCCCAGCGGCTGCTGGAAGACGTACCAGTTGGTAAACCAGCCGGACTGGTTGGCGACGAGCTGGTTGACGCTCATGGTGCCGGCCAGGAGCAGGAGGCCCGCGACCGACAGGGTCAGCGGGATCTCGTAGCTGACCATCTGGGCCGCGGAGCGGAGGCCGCCCAGCAGGGAGTACTTGTTGAAGCTGGACCAGCCGGCCATCAGCAGGCCCACGACGGCCAGCCCGCCCATCGCGAAGAAGTAGAGCAGGCCGATGTTGAAGTCCTGCGCGAACAGGCCGGGGGCAAACGGCAGGACGACCAGCGTCATGACGCTGGAGCCGTAGACCACGACGGGGGCCAGGGTGAAGATCAGCGGGTCTGCCCTCGAGGGGGTGAAGTCCTCCTTCATGAGGACCTTCAGGCCGTGCACCACGGACAGGAGCGTGCCCCACGGGCCCACCCGGTCCGGTCCCACCCGCAGGTTCATGAAGGCGATGATCTTCATCTCCATGAAGATGATCAGGAACGCGGTGGGGATCGTGATCACGAGGATGATCGTGGCCGCGACCAGGAAGCGGAGCACCGCGCCGTACTGGCTGGCCAGCTCGACGATGGGTCCGCCCAGGATGCCGACGACCAGGGCCAGCGCCACGCCGAGCGCGAGGAGCAGCGGGATCGCGGTGAAGATGACCTTCCCCGGCAGGGTCAGGCGACCCCACGCGCGCGACATGACGGTCATGACGCGCACCGGCGAGCGTGGCGTGGCGCGCTCACTTGTCGATTCCGCCCATGATCGGGTCCAGGGAGGCGTTGATCGTCATCCAGTCGGCCAGGAGCTGGCCGGGCATCAGCAGCGTGAAGGACTGCAGGTGCAGGAAGCTGGGGTCATGGATGCGGAAGCGGAACGGCTGGTCCGTCCCGTCGCTCACGGCGTAGATGCTGTACTGGCCACGCGGTCCCTCCACCGTGGCGAAGGCGCGGCCCGGCCGCGGGCGCATCAGGCGCGGGACCTGGGCCATCACCGGCCCGTCCGGCATCTGGTGGAGGCACTGGTCGATGATCCGCAGGCTCTGCTTGATCTCGTCGATCCGGAGCAGGTAGCGGGCCAGGCTGTCTCCCTCCGACCGGGTAGGGATGTCGAAGTCCAGCTCCGGGTAGACGGAGTAGGGGTGTGCCCGGCGGATGTCGAACGGGACCCCGGTAGCCCGCAGGTTGGGGCCGGTCCAGCACATCTTGAGCGCGGTCTGCGAGTCGATGGTGCCCACGCCGCGGTTGCGCCGGACGAAGACCTCGTTCTCGTTCAGCAGCCCCTGGTTGGCCTCGACCTGGGCCGTGGCCCGGCCCATCCAGTCGCCGAGGCGGCTCATGAACTCGTGGTTGAGGTCCCCGTTGACGCCGCCGATCCGGAAGTAGTTGAAGAGCATCCGCTGGCCCGTGATGGACGCCAGCATCTCGACCATCTCGTCGCGCTCGATGAAGCTGTACAGGATGGGCGTGATCCCACCCAGGTCCAGCGCGTGGAAGCCCATGGCGAGCAGGTGGCTGGAGATCCGGTTCAGCTCGCCCGTGAGGACGCGGATGTACTCGGCGCGGCGCGGGACCTTGATGTCCAGCAGTTTCTCGTAGGCCATGACCGCCGGCCACTCGCAGAAGAGCGAGGAGACGTACTCCAGGGGATCCATGTACGAGATGGTGTGGTGGAAGTCCGCGTTCTCACACAACTTCTCGACGCCGCGGTGGAGGTAGCCCAGGACCGGGTCGATGTCCACGACCCGCTCGCCGTCCAGCTTCATGACCACGCGGAGCACCCCGTGCGTGGACGGGTGGTGCGGGCCGATGTTGACCAGCATCTCGCCGTCGGCGACGGTGTAGAACTCGTGCTCGCGCTCGGTGCGCGGCGGGTACGGCGGGATGGGCTCGAAGCTGCCCAGCTGCTCGTCGAGCGTGACGCGCGGGTCGTCCATGGACGCGTGGGTGGTCATGTCTCTCCCCGTCCTACGCCCTTGTCCGGCGCACGAGCGTCTTGCCCGGGGCGAGGGGCGCCTGGGGCTGCTCCATGTGGCGGACGCCGCCGCCCGGGGAACGGGCCGCGTCATCCGGGAGGTAGAAGTCCTTGCGGAGCGGGAAGCTGGTGTAGTCCGCCGGCATGTAGATGCGCCGGAGGTCCCGGTTGCCCTCGAAGATGATCCCGAACATGTCGTAGGCCTCGCGCTCCATCCACTCCGCTCCTCGCCAGAGGAACGTGATGGACGGGACGCGCGGGTCCTCGCGGGGCAGGCCATCCGCGATCACGCGCAGCCAGTCGCTGGTGGTGGTGCTCCACAGGTGGTAGACGACCTGCATGGCCGTCCCGGTGTCGACGCCGGCGAGGTCCGCCAGGAGCTGGAAGTGGAAATCGGGGTCGTCGTGCAGGGTGCGCAGCACGTCCGGCACCTGGGCCGGGGCAATCCGGATCTCGGTCTCGTCGTGGCGCTGCCGGACGGGGCCCTGGAGCCCCTCTCCGAACCTGGCCTCCAGGCGGCGCTTGAGCGCGGCGTCCATCGCTAGACGTCCGTGGGGACGGTTGGGCCGATGGCGCGCTCCGGCCAGTGGCCGCGACGGTCCTTCACCAGCTGCTGGAGCTTCATCATCCCGTAGATCAGGCCCTCGGGCCGCGGCGGGCAGCCCGGCACGTAGACGTCCACCGGCATGATCCGATCGATCCCTTCGATGGTTGAGTAGCTCCGCTTGTAGCGGCCGCCCGAGCACGTGCAGTCGCCCATCGCGACGCACCACTTGGGCTCCGGCATCTGCTCCCAGAGGCGCAGGAGCGGCCCGGCCATCTTGGTGGTCAGCGTGCCGGCCACGATCAGCACGTCCGCCTGGCGGGGGCTGGCGCGGAACGGGAACATGCCGAACCGGTCGATGTCGTTCTTGGACGTGGCGCTGGACATCATCTCGAACGCGCAGCAGGCCAGGCCCGACAGGAGCGGCCAGAGGCTGTTGGCGCGGATGAGGTCCAGGACGTAGTCCGCCTTGGTGGGGATGACCTCCAGGGCGCCGCCCCAGCGCGCGTCGTCGCGGCGGGCACCCTCCGTCTCCGCCCATTCGCGGAGGTGCGTGTACTCGGAGGTGTTGGCCGCGGTGGCGGCCGGCCCGGTGGGGGTCCAGAGCGTGTTGGGGACCACGATGGCCTCCGCCACGTCCCGCGCGCCGGATGCCGCCGGAAGTGCGGTCCCCGTGGCGTCGTTCACCGCCATGTGAGGACGCCCTTCCGCCAGGCATACGCCAGGCCCAGGAGGAGGATGGCCACGAAGACCACCATGCTCACGAAGCCGGTCGCCATGAGGTCGCGGAACACGATCGCCCAGAGGTAGATGAAGATCACCTCGATGTCGAAGGCGACGAAGAGCAGGGCGTAGATGTAGAAGGAGAGACCGAACCGCCCGTGGGTGTCGCCGTACGTATCGATGCCCGATTCGTAGGGAACGCCCTTGTGGACGTCGCCCCGGTTCCGGTGGGAGATCAGCCATGCGGCGCCGATGGTGACGAAGACGAACGATACGGCCGCGAACGCGAAGCCCACGACGTACCAGACTGCGGTCAAGCGGTCCTCACTTCGCGCGGTGCCGGTCCGACTGGGCGTGCACGCGACTCCTGGTTGCTGATCTCCGGACGACGCAAAAGCGCCCCGGAAATCCCGGACACTGGGACCATTCTAGCAGTGCGTCCCGGGGCCGGGGCGGCCGCCAGCCGTCGCGGAAGGGTGCCAAACGGCACGTTTCAGCGCCCCGGGAGGCGGAAGTCGAGGGCCCGGAGCCGGCAGTCCGGCGGCAACCCGCGCCCCAGGAGCATGACCCGGAACTTGCCCATGGCGGCCGGATCGAGCATCCGCATGAGCGCCGAGCGGGCCGTCAGGTAGTCCTCAGGCACCGTCGCGGGGTCGCCTCCCAGTGCTGCAAAGAGGTCGCCCGCGCCAAGGCTGGCCAGCAGCTCCGCCTGCGTCGTGATCCCAGCCGTCACCAGCCCGGCGGCCTCGGCCGCACGCTGGACGGCCGTGACGTCGACGTGGGCGGTCAGGTCCTGGCGACCGACGGCCGCGAACGGCTCGTCCACGGCGCGGTGGTGGCGATAGGCGAGCAGCGTCCCGCGCGGCCGCTTGAAGCCGTCGTACAGCTCCGGGGCGGGATGCCCGTAGTCGATGAGCAGGAGCAGGCCGCGGCCCAGCTCGGCGGCCCGGTCCGCGACCCAGTCGTCCAGAGCCAGGCAGATCTCGGCGTCCTGGCCGGGGCGGAGGGTGATCCCCTCGCCGGCGAGACGGGCGGCGAGGGCGGGGGTTGAGGCCGGACCGGCCAGGGCCTCGAAGGTGGGCACGGGTTCGGACGCTCCTGCGGCCTCGACCACGAACAGCTCCTCCAGCCCGCCGTCGGCCAGCCCCCGGACACGATGGACCGGGAGCGCGTCGAGGACCTCGTTGCCCAGGATCAGCCCGGTCAGCGGGGCCGGATCGGCGGCGCCCGCGAGGTCCAGGCGCGCGCCGTGACCGGCGGCGGCCAGCCGCGCCGCGAGCGCCTCGATCCGGCGGGGCTCGATCTCCACGGGCTGATAGCGCAGCGCGGCGAGGGCGCCGGACCCGTCGCGCGCCAGCCCGTCGAGGATCGCCTCGGCCAGGGCGCCCGCCCCGGCCCCGTGCTCGCGCAAAACGAACGGGTCGGGACAGCCCAGGAGCTCCCAGACCTGGTGGACCTGGCGTGCCAGCGACCAGCCGAAGATGGGATGCGCCTCGGGGGCGGTGATGAAGTCGCCCTCCCGGCCAGGTCGTGCCTGCTCGGCGGTGTAGTAGCCGCCCTGGGGGTCGTACAGGGCCAGCGCCATGAACCGGGCGAAGGTCATGGGGCCGCGCTCGCGGATCTCCCCGGCGATCTTCGCGGCGAGATCGGGATGGCTGGACGGGGCGGGTCGAGGGTCCAGGCCGGGGGCGCGCCGAAGGCCCAGGGCGGCGGCGAACGGGTCGTGGGTCACGTGCCGGGGCCGACGACGAGGTGGAGCCCCGGACCCACCAGGCTATGGCCGCCCAGGAGGACCGGGATGGGTGCCCCGGCGGCAGCAGCAGTCAGCGCCCGGAGCCACGGGTCGCGGACGCGGCCGGGGAGCAGGAGGTCGCTGGCGAACCGGTCCTCCGCGGCCGGCCAGCCTCGTTCGTCGCGGCCAAGGCGATGGGCAAGGAGCACGCGCGTGTCCAGGATCGCGGCCTCGCCCAGCCGGGAGAGGATCGCGCCCAACGCATCGGGGCCATCCCGGTCCAGCAGGGCACCCAGCACGGACGCCGGCGGCCGGCCATCGGCGGTCCCAGTCTTGAGCCCCCGCTCTTCGACCAGCGCCCGAACGCGGGCGGCCGCGTGCCGCTCCAGCCAAGACAGCGTGGCTGCCGAGGTCCGGCCGACGACCACCAGCTCGGCCCCGGGATCGGCGGCAACGGCCCGGATCCGGCCGAGGCGATCAAGCACCGGGCCGAGGCCGGCCGTGGCGGGCGGTTCGGGCGCCCACGCCGGCGTCTGCCCGCCCGTCGGGCGTCCCGCGGCCAGCGACGTCAGCACCAGGTCCAGCGGCGAATCGAGGTCCAGGCCCAGGCGGCTCCGCGCCCGGAGGCCCGTCACGGCGTAGCCGGCCGCGTCGGCGAGCCAGCGCGGGAGGGCGTTGTCGGTGATCGCATCCGGGAGGTCGCGCAGCGCGGCCAGGCCGGCGATGGCGACCACGTCCGCGGAGTAGCGGTTGTTGGCCAGCGCGGTCCCAGCGGGTCCGCGCGCGGCATCCACCAGGCGCCGGTAGTCGGCGCGGGTCGCGAGCGGGATCGCGCCGGAGCCCAGGACCACCAGGCCGCGGGTTCCGTGTGCGGGCAGCCCGGGGAGGACGTCGCGGAGCCTGCGGCCGAACGGGATGCCGTCGGGTGGGCCGCCCTCGATCCGGATGTCGTTGGCGCCGGCGGCCTCGAACGCGGCCTGATGGCGCTGGGCCAGCCGCGCGCGGGCGGCGCCCAGCCACGATTCGAGCGGCCCGGCGGCCGGTTCAGGCTCCGGATGGAAGATTCGGACGGCGACGCGCATCATCGCGCCGAGTCTAGCGGCGCCGGCCCGGCGGTCAGCGCCGGGCGTTCGACGCCGGATTGGAGGAGGACACGTGGCGCGACGGGTTCGGGCATACGTTGGGCTGGGGTCCAACACCGGGGATTCCGCGGCCACGCTCGCCGTCGCCGTCGCAGCGCTGGGCGCGCTCCGGGGGGCTCGCCTCCGCGCGGTGTCATGTCTGTACGTGACCCGGCCCGTGGGCGTGCTGGACCAGCCGGACTTCCTCAACGCGGTGGTCGCGCTGGACGTCGCCAGTGGGTCCGACCCGGACGACGGCGCGCTCGCCCTTCTCCGCGCGCTCAAGGGAATCGAAGCCGACGCCGGCCGGACCGACGGGCGCCGCTGGGGGCCGCGGGTCCTGGACCTGGACCTGCTCGTCTTCGGGCGCGCCCGCATCGTGGTGGAGCGGCCGCCTGAGCTGGCCCCGGCCAGGGCGCTGGCTTCCGTGGATGTGGCCGGCGTTCCCCCGGCGCTCACCTTTCTCCAGGTCCCGCATCGCGATGCCGCGGACCGCCTCTTCGTGCTGGCGCCGCTCGCCGACCTTGCCCCCGGCCTGGTCCCGCCCGGCTGGCACGAGACGGCTGGGACGGCGCGGGCGCGCCGAGAGCGCGCGGAGGGCGCCGGGGCGGTGCGCGTCGTGGGGGATTGGGACACCCACACGGGGCACTGGATGCAACGATAGGAACCCCGGCTCCTGCGTCCCGAACCTCGCGTCCGCACCCAGGGCGGGGCAGGTCGTCCTCCTCTGATGCCGCTGTGGGCGATGGCTCGCTTGACGCTTGGTCGACGGTGCGTACAGTTCGGCCGGAGTACGGCGGGACCCGACGCCCGGCGCTTCCGGCGGCCAACGCGCCGGACGCGGGCGTGGTCACGAAAGGAGGACGGCGGGACGTGGCGCATCACTGGTGGTTCGCCAGCTTTGAGGCCGAGCGGCTCTTCTCGCTCTTCGCCGACCCGACCGGCTCTGCCGTGGTGCGGATGGTGGCACTGGCGCCGGAGCTGCAGACCCGGCTGGTCGACCCGCCGACCGCTGTGCGTGTGGTGCAGACATTCCTGGCCTCAGGCCTGTCGTACGACGATCTCAGCCTGCGCGAGGCCACGGTGGCCGACGACCTGGTACCCGAGATCTTCTCGCCGCGCGGCTTCGGCGAGGAGCTGCTCGTGGAGCCGCTCTCGTCCGCCGGGATCCCGCTGACGGTGGTCCGGGAGCTGGTTACGCGCCTGCCGTCCGCCTCGATGCTCAAATCGTTGATCAGCGGCCGGCGGGCCGGCCAGGATCAGCCCAGCGCGTGCGAGTACGTGGTCCTGGAGCCGGCTGAGGTGGCGCTGCTCATCCACGAAGTGGAAGCCGCGCTGGCCGTCTGGCTGCCCTGGCAGTCGGAGGGCGCGCCGCAGGCGACGCGCGACCTGCTGCTGGCGCCCCTCCGCGATTCGGTGGGCGCGTGGGTCTTCGGCCAGCTGGTCTGACGCCCGGAGCCGGGCAATGGCCCACGGCCAGGCAATGGCCCACGGCGCCGGCTTTCGCCGCGGACCCGGGCGTCGTGCCGCGAACGCCTAGAGGCGGACGGTCGGGGGCTTCGACAGGTCGAACATCTGGACCGTGTCCACGAAGCGGACCTGCTTGCTCTGGTACGACATCACCAGCGAGTGCGTCCGGGCGCCGCCGCCGAAGAAGCGCACGCCGTCGAGGAGGTCACCCTTGGTGACACCCGTGGCCGCGAAGACCAGGTTCTCGCCGCTGGCCAGCTCTTCGGTCCGGTAGACCCGCGACTCGTCGTCGTCGTTGCCCATCTTGATGGCGCGGGCCCGCTCCTCGGGGTTGCGGAACCGGAACCGGGCCTGGATCTCTCCGCCCAGGCACCGGAGCGCGGCGGCGGTGATCACGCCCTCGGGCGCCCCGCCCGTGCCCATGACCGCATGGACGCCCGTGCCCGAGACCGCGCACGAGATGGCCGCCGACAGGTCGCCGTCGCTGATGAGCTTGATGCGGGCGCCGGCGGCACGCACCTCGTTGATCAGGCCTTCGTGGCGCGCCCGTTCCAGGATCACGATCGTGATGTCCTGGGGCTTGCGGCCGAGGGCCTCGGCGATGCGATGGACGTTCTCGGTGGGGGTTCGCGTGATGTCGACCTTGCCGGCGACCACCGGGCCCACGCACAGCTTGTCGAGGTACGTATCCGGGGCGTGCAGGAGGCCGCCCTTCTCGGAGGCGGCCAGGACGGTGATGGCGCCGGCCTGGCCGTAGGCGACCAGGTTGGTGCCCTCCAGCGGATCCACCGCGATGTCGATCTCCGGCACCCCGGCCGCGCGGGTGCCGACCTGCTCGCCGATGTACAGCATCGGCGCCTCGTCGCGCTCCCCCTCGCCGATCACGATGGTTCCTGCCATGTCGATCTCGTCCATGATCTTGCGCATGGCTTCGGTGGCGGCCTGGTCGGCGGCCATGCGGTCGCCCCGGCCCATGAACCGGGCCGAAGCGATGGCGGCAATCTCGGTGACGCGGACCATGTCGAGTGCGAGGAGCTGTTCCATCGGTGCTCGGGCCTCCCGTGGTGGTGGAGTCAAGGCGGCTCATCAGGGTGTGCCGAGCGTTCGGCGGATCCATCGGAGCTGGTCGACGCCCACGCTGGGCGTTCGCCGGTTGCGTGCAGTTTGGCGGATTCGTCCGCGCGGTATCGTCAGGTCCGGAAGTGCCGCCGGCCGGTGAAGACCATGGCCAGGTGGTGACGGTCTGCGACCTCGATCGCCATCTCGTCGCGGATGGAGCCGCCGGGCTGGATGATCGCCGTGACGCCGCTCTGGGCCGCGATCTGGATGCCGTCCGGGAACGGGAAGTAGGCATCGCTGGCCATGACTGAGAGGCGGGCCCGGTCGCCCGCGCGCCGGAGCGCGATCTCCACCGAGACCTGGCGGCTGGCCTGTGCCGCGCCGATCCCCACTGTCCCGGCGTTCTTCGCCAGCACGATGGCATTGGACCGGACGTGGCGGACCGCACGCCAGGCGAAGAGGAGGTCCGTGAGCTCCTCCAGCGTGGGTCGTCGCTTGGTGACCACCTGCAGCTGTCGGCGGTCCAGGCCCAGCGTGTCCTGGGTCTCCACGAGCAGCCCGCCACCGATCCGCTTGAAGTCCAGGCTGGCGATGCCGTAGTCGCGCATCCCCTCCGACGGGTCCGGCGGGACGGCGAGAATCTCCAGGCCGGGCTTGGCCTTCAGGATGCCGAGGGCCGCCGGGCTGTACGACGGGGCCACGACGGTCTCGTACGAGTTGTTCGCGATCTCGCGCGCCGTGGAGCCGTCCATCTCCCTGTTCACTGCCACGATCCCGCCGAACGACGCCACCGGATCCGTCTCGAGGGCCTTGCGATACGCCTCCACGAGCTCGCCGTTGGAGGCCAGCCCCACGGGGTCCGTGTGCTTGACGATGGCCACCGTGGGCGCGGTGTAGTCGCCGACCATCCGCCAGGCCGCGTCCAGGTCCTGCAGGTTGTTGAACGAGGGTCGTTCGCCCTGGATCTGGGTGGCATCCGCGATTGTCCCGGATGTGTGGGTGGTCTCCCGGTAGAACGCCGCGCTCTGGTGCGGGTTCTCGCCGTAGCGCAGGTCATCCACCTTCTCCAGGACCATCGCCAGTCGGCGCGGGAAGGTAGTGCCCGAGAACTGGTTGAGGTATGCCGCGATCTCCGCGTGGTGGGCCGCCACGGCCCCGAAGGCGTCCGCCGCCAACTGTGCGCGCAGCTCCGGGCTGACCGATCCCCGCTCCTTGAGCTCCTCGATCAGCCGGGTGTAGTGCTCCGGGCTGGCGACGGCCGCGACTCCCGCCGCGTTGCGCCCCGCCGCGCCCAGCAGGGCCGCGCCGCCGACGTCGATCATCTCGAGCGCCTCGTCGATGCCCACCAGGCGCTGCCCGATCTCGGCGCCGAAGGGGCGTACGTTGACCACGACGATGTCGATCAGGCCGATCCCCTGTTCCGCCAGCTCCCGGAGCTGGTCTGGCCGATCCCGGCGCGCCAGGATCCCGGCGTAGACGGCGGGGTGGAAGGTCTTGACGCGGCCGCCGAGGAACTCGGGGACCTGGGTCAGCTCGACGACGGGCCGCGCGGCGATGCCGTCGGCGGCAAGGTGCTCACGGGTTCCGTCCGTCGCGAACAGCTCCACGCCCAGCGCGGTCAGCTCGCGGGCGAGGATGCTGATCCCCTCACGGTTGGCAACTGAGAGCAGGGCTCGCACCCGGGCGGTCCTCCGACTGGCGGGAGATGGCGTCCGCACAGGGCCGACTGTTCTCCTGGCCGACCGCAGGGCTGCCCGGGACCCCCTGGTGCGATCCGGCCCGGCCCTTGGCTCCTGCCCCGCGCGACTGCGCTCGAGTATAGCGCCCGGCATGGCATACTCCCTCATCGCCGGGTGTTCACAGACGACACTCGTGCATCGGTCCACGAGGAACTACCGTGACGTTGCTGCCCTGGGAATACCTCTTCCTGCCGTTCAGCCGCACGAACTTTCCGGATATCTACGACCTGAGCTGGGCCGCCTCGCTGGCGCTCATCGCGGTCGCGGTCGTCCTGTACAACATGCGCACCCGGGCACTCCACAAGCACGCCCCGTACCTGGACATGTGGGAGTGGATCCTGTGGACCTCGGTCATCACCTTCTTCCTGGTGGCGATCGGGGCACTCTTCCTGTTCGACTTCTTCCTCGTGCTGTTCACGATCGTCGTCGGCTTGGGCGTCCTGGTCTACGCGCGGTTCCGGCGCTTCCCGCCGGTCTTCGCGATCTACGACCAGAAGCTGGCCCGGGAGCGCTACTTCAGCAAGACGCGCTTCACGCACCCCGAGGCCACCATCCGGTCCAAGCCGGCGCGCCGGATCAACCGCCGCCGGCGGTAGGATCGGGCGGGCAGGCGCAGGCCGGGCCAGCAGGCATCCAGGCAGCGTCGACAGGCCTCCCATGCCGATGGATGTCCGCCGCTTCGGGGTTGGCCACCGCCGCCCACATGGGCCGGAGGGATCGCGCCACGTCGACGGCGTGATCATCCACAGCGACGCGCGGGGTGCCGTCAGCGAGCTGGCCTTCGCCCGGGACGCGCGGCTGGAGCCCCACCAGAGCCCCAATGCCGCGTGGTTGTGCGTGATCGAGGGCGGGGGCTGGGTCCTGGTGGGCGAGGAGGCACGGCGGGTGGCGGCCGGCGAGGCGGTGGCGTGGCCGGCAGACGTGCTGCACGCGGCCTGGACGGACCACGTGCCCATGCGGGCGCTGCTCGTTGAGCTGACCGGCGCGGACGACGCGTGGGCGCGCGGCATCCTGGAGGGTCGGGCACGGCTGGTGGGGCCGGGACAGGGAAGTGCGGCCGATCGTGGCGAGGGCCAGCTGGCGCCCAGGCCGGTGAACCCCGCGGACTTCGTCCACCACGAGGGCGAGCCGCTCTAGCCAGGTCGGCAGGACGGCACCGCGCGGTGACGGAGGCGGCGTCAGCCCAACCTCGGCCCACTTCAGCCCAGGCGGCGGGCGATCCAGACCTCTTCGGACGGCCACTGCCGCGCCCATCCCCGGCTGGCGGTGTCGAATCGCTCGTCGGCGGGGTCGCCGTCTGGCGCCCGGAGCTCCACGAGGCGCTCCACCTGGAAGCCCGAGGCATGGAGCAGGTCGATCCACTCGCCGTGCGGGAGGTGGAACTCCACGCCGGGGTCGCCGCCCCACGTGGTCCGGCCCATCCCGAATTGCGGTCGCTGCAGGGCCTGGGTGGCGCCGCCGGACACGAACGGGACCGTCAGGTACATCAGGGTCGAGTTCGTCAGGAAGGCCAGGCGCCCACCCGGGCGGAGCACGCGGGCGGCTTCGGGCACCCAGCGATGCGGGTCGGCCCACAGGCAGGCGCCGTACTCGCTGATCGCCAGGTCGAAGCTGGCGTCCCGGAACGGCAGGGACTCGGCGTTGGCGAGGTGCAGCGGGAAGGTGTGCCCGAACTCGGCCTGGCAGGCGCGCGCGGTCTCCAGCTGGCGGGGCGAGTTGTCGATCCCCACGGGCCGGGCGCCACGCGCGGCGAGCCAGCCCGAGACGTAGCCGGTCCCGCATCCAAGCTCGACGACGTCGAGGCCCTGGACTCCGCCGGCCGGCAGCATCCCGACCTGCGCCTCCGGGATGTTCCAGATCCCCCAGGTGATCTCCGGTCTCGACCAGTTGCGCCGCGCGTAGGTGGCGTACTCGGTGGCCAGGTGGTCCCACGCGTCGCGGTTGATTCGGGCGTGTTCAGGCAGGTCGTCCATGGGCGCGAAGGGTACCGCGCCGGCTCGCCGAATCACGGAGCCCTTGCGGCTGCACATCTTGCCGCGACGTCTTGCCGCGACGTCTTGCCGCGGAGGGCGCAACCCCGGATGATCCCGGGATGCAGCGCTACCTCCGCGTCCTCCGGCAGCGCGCGTACGCCCTGCTGTGGGGCGGCGCCACCGTCTCGTCGCTGGGTGACGGGATGACGTTCGTCGCCCTCGTCTGGCTGGTCCTAGAGCGCGGCGGCGGGGCGGCGGAGGTGGGTTGGCTGGGCGCCGCGTACAGCGCCCCGGTGATCATCGGCGGGCTGGCCGGCGGCCTGGTCCTGGACCGGTTCGATCCTCGGAAGGTGCTGATGATCGACAACACGATCCGGGGCCTCGTGATGGCGTCAGTGCCAATCGCGGCGGCGCTGGGGGTGCTCACGCTCCCGCACATCTTCCTGGCCGCGGCCACGTACGGGCTGCTGTACATGGTCTCGGCCGCGGGGATGCCCACCATCCTCCCGCGCCTCCTCTCGGGCGACGAGTTGATCACGGCGAACGCGATGGAATCGATCTCCTGGAGCATCGGTGGGCTGGTTGGCCCGGTGCTGGCCGGGCTGCTGATCGCGGTCATCGGGGCGCCGACGGTGCTGGCCTTCGACGCGCTCAGCTACGGCGTCTTCGTCGCGTGCCTGCTGGGGATGGGCCAGCTCCCCGCGCTGGTCCGAAGCGCGGCAGGCGTTTCGCCGGGCAGCGGAACGCCCGGGGTCGAAGGCGACGCCGGCCCGGCCGAAGCCAGCCAGGCGGGTTCGGCGCCGGAGGCCGGCCTCGTGACCGGCACGGGTTCGAAGCCTGCCGGCCGCGGCCTGGGGCCGGCGGTCCGCTTCATCCTGGGCACGCCCGCGGTGCTGGCGATCACGCTGATCTACATGACCGGCAACATCGGCGAGGGAATCTTCACGGTCTTCGCGCCGATCTACGTGCGCGACGTCCTCCACGGCGATGCGGCGGTGTACGGCGTGGTCGTGAGCGCGTTCACGGGTGGGGCGCTGATCGGGGCCGTGGCAGTGGGGGCGCTGGGCTGGCGCTGGCCGCTGGGCCGGTCGATCGCTGCGGCCGTCCTCGCCGCCGGCCTCGTCCAGGGGCTGCTCATCTTCCGGCCGTCGCTGGCGCCGCTGGTGCTGGTGCTGGTGGGGATCGGGCTCTGTTCGTCGTGCCTGACGGCGTGGGCGCAGACGATCCGAATGCGGCTCATCCCGCCCGAGCTGCGCGGCCGCGTCTTCGCCGTGCTGCGCACGCTGATGCGCGGGACGCCGCCGCTGGGCTCGCTGCTGGCGGGGTTCCTGCTGGCGGGCGGCGACATCACCTGGGCGGTGCTGGTGGCGACGGTGCTCAACGTGGTCCCGGGCTCCATCGGTCTGATCCACCCGTCCCTGGGCCGGGCAGCGACGGGGGAGGCGAAGGCCGCTCCAGCCTTGGCCTGAATCAGGCGGCGCCACCCCAGCGACCCGCCATCCACGCGCTGCCGATGAGGATGAGCGCCAGGCACGCGACCGCAAGCGTGATGGCGCCCCAGCCGGCGCGGGCCTCACTGCCCCTGAAGGCGATGGCGGCGTAGCCGGCGCCGCCGGCCGCGACGACGACGGTCAGCATGAAGATCCAGTCCAGGCGCATGAACAGGTGGCTCAGCACAGCGCCGTCGACCGCGATGAAGGCGAGCCAGCCGCCCCAGGTCAGCGCGCAGCCAAGGGATCGCGCCAGGCGCGTGGCGCCGGCCCGGCGCACCAGCTCGACGCTGATCACCATGGCCGGGAAGAACAGGACGACGATGACGGCCAGGGAGACCAGCCCGACGGGAACGAGCGAGTCGACCATGGCCGAAGCGGCCTCGCTGGGCTCCGCGCTTTCCGACAGCGCCAGCCAGCCGTACGACGCGGCGACGGCGAGGATGCTCAGGGCCAGGTACGCGACCGTCGGCCGCAGCATGCCCCGACCGAGTGCCGGCACGCGGGACCGCGGCCCGTTGGGACGCCCGGCAGGATCGCGGTCGCGAGCGGACGTCCTCATCACCCCTCCATCCGGATTCGCGTTGCGTTGATTCTGTCAGTCGCCGAGGAGCGCGCCCAGCTGGCCCAGGATGCGCGCGGTCGCGCCCCAGACCACGACCTCCTCCACGTGGAACGCCCCGTAGCGGAGCCGCCAGTCCTGCATCGGGCGCTCGTGGACCTCGATGGGGGCGCCGGGCAGGAAGTGCCGGAGCGGCGCCTCCAGGATGCGGGCCACCTCGGCTGGGGAAGCGACCAGGACCGGCCGCCGCTCGGCGATCGCCAGGACCGGCGTCACCGCGAAGCCCGACACCGGGATGTAGAAGAGATCGAGCAGGCCGATCACACGGACCCCGGCGGCTTCGGCGTCCAGCCCCACCTCCTCGTTCGCCTCGCGGAGCGCGGTGGCCACGGCGTCGACGTCCTCCGGCTCCACCACGCCGCCCGGGAAGCTGATCTCGCCCGAATGGGGTCGATTGCCCCGCGCGACCCGCTCGGTGAGGATGACGTGCGCGTCCCCGTCCTCGCCGGGCGTGACGAGGACCAGCACGGATGCCGGCCGGCCCACGCCCGGAGCCACGCCGGTGCCGCCCTCGCCCGGGCCGCCGACGCCCGGCTGCATTCGGTCGTTGAGCGTCTCGGTGGCGTGCGTCTTGCCGTCCTCGCCGATCCGCATGGGGCGGAGCGCCGGGTACGACGCCGGCAGGACCGCCGGGAGCGTGGCCAGGCGGGCGACCGCCTCGGAGTACTTCACGTCGGGCACGATACGGCGCGAACGCAAGCCCGCGCCGCGCGCGCTGCGTCCGCGCCGAGATCCGTGGTCAGTTGGGCCGGTTCCCGCCGTCCGGCTTGGGGGGCGTGACCGGCGGCAGGTCCAGCGGGCTCCGGCGACCGCCGCCGCCCCCCCCGCCCGCGCCGGTGAGCGCACCGGGCCCCAGCTCCGCGCCCGCGCTCCGGGCATCCCGCCGATCGGCCCCGTCCGCGACCACCGTCGAACGCTCCGACGTGAAGACCAGCGTCCCCGAGATTGGGTCCGCGTCGGCCACAATCCGGTCGCCGGGGCGGAACTCGCCTCCGACGAGCGCCCGCGCGAACGGGTTCTCCACCAGGCGCTGGATGGTCCGCTTGAGCGGCCGGGCCCCGTAGGCCAGGTCCGTCCCCTCGCGGGCGATCAGCGCCCGGGCCGCCGGGGTGAGCTCCAGCACGAGGTCCTGCGACACCAGCCGCCCCTGCAGGTCGGTGATCAGCAGGTCCACGATCCGGGTCAGCTCGGCCTCGGTCAGGGCGTGGAAGACGATCACCTCGTCGATCCGGTTGAGGAACTCGGGCCGCATCTGCGCCCGCAAGGCCTCCGTGACCTGGCGCTTCATCGCCTCGTAGGCCGCGGCCTCGTCGGTTCGGCCGGCGAAGCCGGAGATCACCTGCGAGCCGATGTTGCTGGTCATGATCACGACCGTGTTTTTGAAGTCCACGGTCCGGCCCTGCGAATCCGTGAGGCGGCCGTCGTCCAGGACCTGGAGCAGGACGTTGAACACGTCCGGGTGCGCCTTCTCGATCTCGTCGAGCAGGACCACCTGGTACGGCCGCCGGCGGACCGCCTCGGTCAGCTGGCCGCCCTCCTCGTAGCCCACGTAGCCGGGAGGCGCCCCCACCAGTCGCGAGACCGCGAACCTCTCCATGTACTCGCTCATGTCGATGCGGACCATGGCGGCCTCGTCGTCGAACATGAACTGGGCCAGGGCTCGGGCCAGCTCCGTCTTCCCGACGCCGGTAGGCCCCAGGAAGAGGAAGCTGCCGATGGGCCGGCGCGGGTCCTTGAGGCCGGCCCGCGCGCGGCGGACCGCGTCGGAGACGGCGGCGATGGCCTCGTCCTGGCCGATGACCCGGTCGTGGAGGCGCTCCTCCATCTTCATCAGCTTGGCCGACTCGCCCTCCAGCATCCGGGTGACGGGCACGCCGGTCCACTTCGACACGATCTCCGCGATGTCGTCCGCGGTGACCTCCTCCTTGAGGAGCGACCCGGGGCCCTGGAGGGCGGCGATGGCCGCCTCCTGCTCCTTCTGGCGCTCGGCCAGGTCGCGCTGGGTGCCATACTTGAGCTGGGCGGCTCGCCCGTAGTCCAGCTCGCGCTCGGCCTGCTCGATTCGGACCTGGAGTTGCTCCAGCTCGGACTTGGTGGCGCGCAGGGCCGTGATGGCCGACTTCTCGGCCTCCCAGTGCTGCTTCATGGCGCCGGCCTCCTCGGCGATCTCGGCCAGCTCCTTCTCCAGCGATGCCAGCCGGGCCTTCGAGGCCTCGTCGGTCTCCTTGCGGAGCGCCTCGCGCTCGATCTGCAGCTGGACCCGGCGCCGCTCCAGCTCGTCCAGCTCGATCGGCATGGAGTCGATCTCCATCCGGAGGCGGCTGGCGGACTCGTCGACCAGGTCGATGGCCTTGTCGGGGAGGAAGCGCTCCGTGATGTAGCGGTTGGAGAGCGTGGCGGCGGCGACCAGGGCGGAGTCCGTGATCCGAACGCCGTGGTGCACCTCGTAGCGCTCGCGCAGGCCGCGCAGGATGGAGATGGTCTCCTCGACCGACGGCTGATCCACCAGCACCGGCTGGAAGCGGCGCTCCAGGGCGGCGTCCTTCTCGATGTGCTTGCGGTACTCGTCGAGTGTCGTCGCGCCGATGGTGTGCAGCTCGCCGCGGGCGAGCATGGGCTTGAGCAGATTGGAGGCGTCCATGGCGCCTTCGGCCGCGCCCGCGCCGACCACGGTGTGGAGCTCGTCGATGAACAGGATGACCTGCCCGTCGGCGTCCTTGACCTCCTTGAGGACGGCCTTCAGGCGCTCCTCGAACTCGCCGCGGAACTTGGCGCCCGCGATCAGCGCGCCCAGGTCCAGCGAGACGACGCGCTTGCCTTTGAGCGTCTCCGGGACGTCGCCGCGGACGATCCGCTGGGCGAGTCCCTCCGCGATGGCGGTCTTGCCGACGCCCGGCTCGCCGATCAGGACCGGGTTGTTCTTGGTGCGCCGCGACAGGACCTGCATGACCCGCCGGATCTCGTCGTCGCGTCCGATCACCGGGTCCAGCCTGCCGGCGCGCGCCTCTGCGGTGAGGTCACGCCCGTACTTCTCCAGCGCCTTGTACGTGCTCTCGGGGTTGGCGGAGGTGACCCGCTGGCCGCCGCGCACGGAGGCGAGGGTCTGGAGGATGGCCTCCTTGCCGGCGCCGTGGCGCTCCAGCAGGCGCTGCCCCTCGCCGCCGACCTCGACGGCGCCCAGGAGCAGGTGCTCGGTGGAGACGTACTCGTCGACCAGGCGGCGGGCTTCCTCCTGGGCGCGCTGGAGCATCTGCTTGGTGCGCGGGTCCAGCGCCAGGGAGCCGCCCTGGATGCGGGCGCGTTTCGCCAGGAGGGCGGCCAGCTCACCGCGGACGGTGGGCAGGTCCGCGCCCAGGCGCCGCAGCGTCTCGGCGGGCACGCCGTCGTCGGGCTCTAGGAGCGCCGAGAGCAGGTGCTCCGCGTCCAGCACGGGGCTCTGCAGCCGCTCGGCAAGCTGTTGGGCGGCCACCACGGCCGCCTGGGCCTTCTCGGTGAACTTGTCCAGCTGCATGGTCAGCCTCGCTTCGCTCGTTTGTGTGCGGCGGGCGTCAGGCCCGCGGGTCGGGTTGGTTGGCCAGGGCGAGGAAGGCTTCCGCCGATGCGCGGGCCTCCTCGGGGAGATGGGTGGGCAGGACCACCCGGATCCGGACGTACAGGTCGCCGGGACCGTCGCCCTTGAGGCGGGGCATGCCCTGCTTGCTGAGTCGGAAGGTCTTGCCGTTCTGGGTCCCGGGCGGGAGCGTGAGCAGCACGCGGCCCTTGAGGGTGCCCACCGGCACCTCGCCGCCCAGGAGCGCCTCGCCGAGGGTGATGGGGATCTCGCGCTCCAGGTCCGCGCCGCGCCGCGTGAAGACGCCGTTGGGCCGCACCTGGACCACGACCACCAGGTCCCGGCCGTCGGGGCCCTTGCCGGTGAGCTTGACCCGGCTGCCGGTGTCCACGCCAGCCGGAATGCTGACCTCCAGTCGCCGATCGCCGATCTCGACGATCCGCGTGGTGCCGTGGAACGCCTCCTCGAGCACCAGCTCCGCGTTGGCCTCGACGGGAGCCGCCGCTGCCGCGTTGCCGCCGCGCCCGCCACCCTGCGCCCGCCCGCCACCAACGGACCCAAAGCCGCCGCTGCCCATGCCCGAGAGCACGTCCTCGAACGAGCCGCCGGCCCCGCTCGCCCCGCCCCGCCCGCGGCCCTGGCGACCCGATCCGGCCCCGGCGCCGCGGCCTGCCGCATCGTCGGCCGCGCCGGCGTCGCCGCCGAACATCATCCGGAAGAAGTCCGAGAATTCCCCTCCCCCGGCGTCGGCGCCGGGCGTGCGGAACTCATAGCGCGCGCCGCCGCCCGGCCCGCCTGCGCCGCCGAACCCGGAGTAGCCCGCAAACGGCCCACTGGGACCGAACGGGTCGCCGGGGCCACCGCCCGGGCGCCGGCCCGTGGTCGGGCCGGCCCGCGAGTAGGCCTCCCAGTCCTTGCCGAACCGGTCGTACTTCTCGCGCTTGGCCGGGTCCGACAGGACCTCGTTGGCCTCGTTGATCTCCTTGAACCGCCGTTCGGCACCCTTGTCGCCCGGCTTGGCATCAGGGTGATGCTCGCGCGCGAGCTTGCGGAAGGCCTTCTTGATCTCGGCCTGGGTTGCCGTCCGCGCCACGCCAAGAGCCTTGTAGTAGTCCCGGATGTCCATGGTTCAGTGCCCGCCAGACGGCCGCGGGGGGCGTTGGCCGCTGTGGTCCTCGCTCACGCACGTCCGGGTGCGCTCGCTCCGGTCCTCTCGGCCGCCTTCCCCGCGACTCGTCTGGACGGTCACTGTGTGCTTTCTCCTCCGTCAGACGACGACGGCGGGCTGGTCGGGCTGGAACGGTGGGCGCCGGACCTGGTGCGTCCCCGTGCCTAGTCCGCCCGCGCCCGGGTCGGCCTTGGTCGCGAGGGGCTTGGGGCGCCGCCGCAGGGCCGCCTCCAGCACCTGGTCCATGTTGTCCGCCAGCACCAGCTTGATCTGCTTGCGGATCTCGTCCGGGACGTCCCGGAGGTCCTTCTCGTTCTTCCTGGGCAGGATCACCATCCTGGCACCCGACAGGTGCGCGGCCAGGATCTTGCTCTTGAGGCCACCGATCGGGAGCACGCGCCCCCGCAGGGTGATCTCGCCCGTCATCGCCACGTCCTTGCGGACGGGGATGCCGGTGAACGCCGAGACCATCGCCGTGACCATGGTCACCCCGGCGGACGGGCCGTCCTTGGGGATGGCGCCGGCCGGGACGTGGATGTGGAGCGTCTGCTTCTCGAAGGTCTCCTTCGGGATGCCCAGCTCGTCCGCGTGGGTCCGGATCCAGGAGAGGCCGGTGCGAGCGGACTCGCGCATCACCTCGCCCAGCTGGCCGGTGAGGATGAAGTCCTCCTTGCCGTCCATCCGGGTGACCTCGACGGCCACGATGTCGCCGCCGACTTCCGTCACGACGAGGCCGGTGGCCGCACCGATCTGGTCCTCGGCCTCCAGCTCACCGTACTCCCAGCGCGGCGGGCCCAGGTAGTCGAGCAGCTTCTTCACGTCGACCAGCGTCTTGCGCTTCCGCCCCTCGGCGACCGAACGGGCGACCTTGCGCATGATGTTGGCGATCTCGCGCTCGAGATTTCGGACGCCGGCCTCGTGGGTGTAGGCCTGGACGAGCTCCGTCATGGCCGCGTCGGTGATCTCGATGTGCTTGGCGGTCAGGCCGTGGTTGGTCATCTGCTTGGGGATCAGGAACCGCTTCCCGATCTCGACCTTCTCGCGCTGCGTGTAGCCGGGCAGCTGGATGATCTCCATCCGGTCGCGGAGCGGGGCCGGGATGGGGTCCATCAGGTTGCCCGTCGCGATGAAGAGCACCTTGCTCAGGTCGAAGGGCACCTCGAGGTAGTTGTCCTGGAAGCTGTTGTTCTGCTCCGGGTCCAGGACCTCCAGGAGGGCGGACGAGGGGTCACCCCGGAAGTCCATCCCGATCTTGTCGATCTCGTCGAGCATGAAGACCGGGTTGTTGGTCCCGGCGGTCTTCAGGTTCTGGATGATGCGGCCCGGCAGGGCGCCGATGTACGTGCGCCGGTGGCCGCGGATCTCGGCCTCGTCGTGAATGCCACCCAGGCTCATCCGCACGAACTTGCGGCCCATGGCGCGGGCGACGCTCTTGCCCAGCGAGGTCTTGCCCACGCCTGGCGGGCCGACGAGGGCGAGGATGGGGCTCCGGATGGTGGTGGCCAGCGACCGGACCGCGAGGTACTCGAGGATCCGCTCCTTGACCTTCTCCAGGCCGTAGTGGTCCTCGTCGAGGATCCTGGCCGCCTCTTTGATGTCCAGCTGGTCCGTGGTCGTGACGTTCCAGGGCAGGCTGACGAGCCAGTCCACGTAGGTGCGGATCACGCCAACCTCGGGGGAGGCGGACGGGATCCGGCTCATCCGGTCGACCTCCTTGAGGGCGCGGGTCTTGACCTCGTCCGGCATGCCGGCGGCCTCGATCTTGGTGCGCAGCTCGTTGATGTCGGCCTGCTGGGGGTCATCGTCACCCAGCTCGCGCTGGATCGCCTTGAGCTGCTCGCGCAGGATGTACTCGCGCTGGGTCTTGTCCATCTCGGACTTGACCTCGGACTGGATCTTGCCCTTCAGCTCGAGGATCTCGATCTGCTGGGCCAGGAAGTTGCTGACCAGCTTGAGGCGATCGACGACGTCGAGGGTCTCGAGGAGCTCCTGGCGCTGCTCGACCGACATATCGGGGCTGTAGGCCACCATGTCGGCGAGGAGCCCGGGCTCCGTGATGTTGCGGGCGGCGACGGCGGCCTCGGGCGGGACGGGCGCGCCGTTGGCGACGTACTGCTCGATCTGGGCCTGGACGGAGCGCATCAGCGCCTGGATCTCGACGCCCTCGGGCGCGGGGTCCTTGACGACCTCGATGCTGGCGACGAGGTGGGGCGTGGTCTGGGTCAGGCCATGGACGCGGATGCGGCCCTGGCCCTGGACGATGGCGCGGACCGTCCCGTCCTGGAGCTGCACGACCTGGGCGATCTTGGCGAGGGTCCCGACCGAATACAGCTCGCTGGCGTCGGTGATGTCCTCCTGCTCGGCCCGCCGCTGGGTGACCAGCGCGATGGGCCCGCCCGAGGCGACGGCGGCGTTCAGGGCGGCGACGCTCTTCTCGCGGCCAACGGTGAGGGGAACGATCATCTCCGGGAAGATGACGGTCTCCCGCAGGGCGACGAGGGGGAGCTCGCGAGGACCGGAGCTCTCCTGCTCCTCCTCGGGCTCCGGGTTGACCGGGCGCTTGGCCATTGGTGTCTCCTTGTGCCCCGGCTCACCGGGACGGTGCTGGTAGGTCCTCGTGGGTGGATTGTCGGCGGAGCGTGTGCTCCGTGGCGCTTGGGGTTTTGACTGGTTTCTGGCTGGTGCTCGAACGATCTGGGTCGGATGAGGTCGGTTGGCAGGGCGTGGGCCCTGGCCGGGAGTTGGCTATCGTCAGGCGAGGGGAACGGTCATCCCGTCGCGCTGCCGCGCCGCGTCGCCGTCGCGCCCGGCGGCGCCGCGGCGGCCTCGGCCTCCGGCGCCCCGGCGGCCCCGGTGTCGGGCTCCGATTCCGTGGTACACAAGCCGGCCGCGATGCCCTCGTCGTAGAGGGCCTCGAGGATCCGGGCGCCGAGGCGCTCCTCGAGCTCGAAGAGGATGCGCACTCCGGCCAGGTTGACGCCGAGGTTCTGGGTGAGGTGGCGGATCCACAGGACCCGCCGAATGTCCTGCTCTGAGTAGAGACGGATGTTGGTCGGCGTCCGGGCGGGACAGACCAGCCCTTCGTCCTCGTAGATGCGGAGCGTTCGAGGGTGAACGCTCAGGATGCTGGCCGCCACGCTGATGACATAGACGGGTCGCAGCGGATCCCGATCATCCGGCCGGCGGAGTGCCATGGCCTCAGGCCCCCGTCCCGAAAGCGTGGTTGCCCGCGCCCCGGGTGCTGCTGGTCCGGGGGAAGGTCATGAAGCATCCTAGAAGCCTGACAATCCCATTGTCAAGAGAGCGGAGTGTAAGGAATTCTATATCGAGGTCCGGCGGTCGTGACCGGGCGTCGCGGGGCGGGCCTGGATCCAACGGACTGCGCGCCTGGACCCAACGGACCGTGTGCCCGGACCGGCTGAGCTCAGCCGCGTGGGCAGGGGCGTCCAGCGGCCTCACCGCGCGGTCCATGCCTTTGGGCTCGGCCCCACTGGCTCTGCCCGCAGCGCGGGGAGCCAGGTCTCGAACGCGGGGAGTCAGGCTCCCGCGACTCCGTCGGTCCCCGTCGCTCCGATGAGCAGCAGGTGGAGCGCTCGCTCGCACGCCTTGTTGCCGATCGCGATCACCTTGTCGCTTTCGCGCAGCGCCATGTCGGGCGTCAGGGGCACGGCCACGCCATCGCGGATGATGCCGAAGAGGGCGCAGCCCTCGGGCATCGCCAGTTGGCTTGGCGTCCTGCCGACGGCTGGTGAGTCGGCCTGCAGGTGTGCCTCGATCAGCTCCAGCCGGCCCTCGCCGAGGGTGGCCAGGTGGAGCAACTCCTGGACCGGGATGTCCTGCTCGATTGTGCCCAGGATCATTCGGGTCGGGCTGGCCAGCTCATCGACGCCGAGGTGGTGGAAGAGCTCCTCGTTCTTGGGGTTGTTCACCCGCGCGATGGTCCGCGGCACGTCGAAGTGATGCTTGGCCATCTGGCAGATGACAAGGTTGTCCTCGTCGTCGCCCGTCACCGCTGCCACGATGTCCGCCCGGGCGCAGCCGGCCTTGCCCAGCGAGGTGCCCTCGCAGCCATCCGCCGAGATGACGATCGAGCCCAGCTCGTCGGTGATCTGGTCCGCCCGGCTGTGGTCCTTCTCCATGATCACGACCTCGTGGCCGTTCTCGATCAGCTCCTTGGCGAGGTAGTAGCCAACTTTCCCGCCACCCACGACCAGGATGAACATCGCTCAGGCCTCCCGGCTGGTTGTGTCGCCGGCCGACGCCCCGGTCTCCCCGTTCGTCTCGCCCGAGCCGCCGTGGTACATCTGGTGCAGCTCGCGACCGTGGCCGGCGCGGCTCCCGCTGCTGGCGCGGATGCCGGACTGGCCGGAGACCGGCAGGCCGAGGTGGGCGCTCACCGCGTCGGCCACCAGCGTGGTTCGACAGAGGGTTGTCAGGCCCAGCTCTGCGTAGGCGGCGGCTCGAACCGGGTCGTTGATCTTGGCGATCACCCGCTTGGCACCCAGCCCTTCGGCGGCGACCTGCGCGGCCATCACGTTGCGGTTGTCACCCTCGGTGAGGGACAGGAAGACGTCGGCATCCTCGGCGCCGACGCGGCGCAGCGTGTCCTCGTCCGTTCCGTCGCCCCGGACCGCGCTCCCGCGGAAGGTGCTGGCCAGGCGTCCAAAGGCCCTGGTGCTGATGTCCAGGATGACCACCTGGTGCCCGGCGGCGTCATAGCTCTCGGCGAGCGCGGCCCCAACCCGGCCACAGCCCACGATCACGATCTTCACGACGCTCCCTCCGGGATGGGCTCGCGCACGACCCAGACCGCGCACGGCGCGTTCTTGAGGACGTACGGGATGGTGCGGCCGATGACGAACTCGCCGCCGAACTTCTTGCGATAGGGGAGGCCCAGGATGAGGAGGTCCGCGTCGCGCTCAAGCGCCTCATCCACCAGCGCAGGGCCGGCGTCGCGGGCTTGCAGGAGGACCGGCTCGATGATGACCTTGCTCTCCTCGGCGATCTCCTCGGCAGAGTCCAGCACGCGCTGTGCCTCGTCGGAGTGGCCCGCGATGTCCGCGTCGAGCGGCTGCGACCAGCTCACCTCCACGACGTGGACGGCCACGAGCTCGGCTCGGTTGGCCCGGGCCAGCTCACAGGCGATGCGCGTGATCCGGGCATCGCTCCGGCCGCCGTTCAGGGCGACCACCGCTCGCCGGAACGAGGGAGTCTGGGTCTCGAGCACCGCTGGGCAGGACCTCGATGCTGGTCAGGTGCGCGCCCCGGGAGGGGCCGCTGGGCGAGACTGACGATACCACCGCCGAGCGGCAGGGATGGGCACAGGCGGACTCGGGCCCGTCCCGCCGGCTAGTGGTCCCGGCGATACGGTACGTCGGCGATGACCGTGTGCTCCCGGCCAACCAGCGCGGCCTGGAGGCGCTTGGCCGTCTGGTTGTAGAGCACGCGATCCCACCAGTGACGTGCGACGTACTCGGGCAGGACCACGATGGTGATCGGCGCCTCGCGCCCCTCGGGCCACGCCTGGTCGAGCACGTCGAGGTAGGCGATGACTGGGGAGATGACCGCCCGATACGGCGATTCCACGATGACCAGCGAGATGTCCGGGAGCTGCCGCTCCCAGCGCTCCCTGAGACGGTCGCCATCCTCCGGGTCCTCGGTGACGTACACCGCGCGGACGTCCTTGGCCAGCGGCCTGGCGAAGTTGACGGCCTGGATCACGGCCCGATTGATCCCGTTGACCGGGATGACCACCCGTTGCTCGCGGTGCGGGCCCGTGAAGACCATGTCGTCGCGGACCTTGAGTTCCTCGGCCTGGCCGTCGTACTGGCGCCGGATTGAGCTCATCAGGAGCACGAGCAGCGGGATCAGGATCAGGACCAGGAGCGAGGCCGGGGCCTTGGCCGCGGTCACCACCACGGCCACGATGCCGGTGAGGATGGCGCCGAAGGCGTTGATGGCGAGGCGTCGCCGCCAGCCCGCGGGTCGCTCCCGGCGCCAGTGTCGGATCATGCCCGACTGGCTGATCGTGAAGTCGATGAACACGCCGACGGCGTACAGCGGGATCAGCAGATGGGTCTCGCCGCCGAACGCGACGATCAGGCTGGCGGCCACTGCGGCCAGCGCGACGATCCCGTAGGAGAACGCCAGCCGGTCGCCGCGCAGGGCGAACTGGCGTGGCATGAAGCCATCGTGGGCGAGGATCGCCAGGAGGCGCGGGAACGCGTTGAAGCTGGTGTTTGCGGCCAGGAACAGCAGGGTCGCCGTGAACGCCTGGAAGAGGAAGAACGGGATGGAGCCGTCGCCGTAGACCCGCCGGGCGACCTGGCTGATCACCGTCTGCTTCTCCGGCAAGTCGATGTGCGTGATGCCGAAGTTCACGGCCAGGAACGTGATCCCGATGAACAGGACGCCCAGGAGGGCGGCCATGACTGCCAGCGTGGTCGCGGCGTTCTTGGCTTCGGGGCGCTTGAACGCCGGCACGCCGGTCGCGATCGCCTCGGTGCCGGTCAGCGCCACGGCGCCGGCGGCGAAGGCCCGGACGAGGAGGAGGAGTCCCACGTTCTGGAGCGTCTCGCCGGCCTGCTCGCCGATCTGGGCCGGATACGACTGGCCCTCGCCGAGGAACACGATCCGGACGACGCCCACCCCGATCATGAGCAGCGCCGAGACGATGAACAGGTAGGTGGGGACGGCGAAGATGTTGCCCGCCTCGCGGATCCCGCGGAGGTTCGCGACCGTGATCAGGGCGATCGCCGCGACCCCGATCTCGACGCGGACGTCGTACAGCATCGGCGCGGCCGACGTGATCTGCTCGACGGCGGACGACGTCGACACCGCGACGGTCAGCACGTAGTCGATCAGGAGCGCCGACGCCGCGATCAGCGATGCGCCACGTCCGAAGTTGCGCTGCGAGACGGAGTACGAGCCGCCGCCCGTCGGATAGGCGATGCAGATCTGTCGGTAGCTGATCGCCACCGTGATGAGCAGGACAGCGATCAGGATGCTGACCTGGAGGCCCAGGACCAGCGCCGCGGCACCGCCCAGGATCAGGACGCGCAGGATCTCCTCCGTCGCGTACGCCGAGGAGCTGATGGCGTCGGAGCTGAAGATTGCCAGGGCCTTGCGCTTGGAGAGGCGTTCGCCCATCTCCGCGTCGGTCGACAGCGCTGTGCCGATCAGGGCGGTCTTGACCCGCGCGAGCACGCGACCCGTGGCCGTCGTGGGCTTGCCGACCGTGGCCTTGGCGGTCAGGCGGCCCTCTCCGCTCCAGCGGAAGTAGGCCGCGTGCGGGCGCTCAACCCGGACGCGCTTGTCGCCCAGCTTGCGGCCCTGGAGCGGCCGCCGGCCGCCGCCGGTCACGTTCGCACCTTCCGGATCTCGCCGCGGCTCACTGGCCGGCCGCCAGCCGGGTGATCAGCCAGCGCGGCAGACCGGCGGCGGTCATGGCGGCCTGGACGGCCGGGATGTCGTAGGCGGCGCGGCGCCACTCGATCGTGGCGGCGCCGGTATCCAGGATCGCGAATGCGGCGCGCGGGTCGCCGTCGCGCGGCTGTCCAACGCTGCCGGGGTTGAGGAGAGCGGGTCCATCATCGAGCGCCTGCACCGGGTGGTGCACGGGGCTGGAGAAGGCCACGCGTCCATCCTTCACTCGCCAGGCGGCCGGGACGTGGGTATGGCCGTGCAGGCCGTGCCGCCCGCCCTGCGCCCCGAGGGCAGCGAGGTTCGCCGACGCCACCGGGCCGGACGTCACGTACTCCCAGGTTGGGTCGAGCGGGCTGCCGTGAACCAGCGTGAAGTCCCCTGTGGTCGATTGCTCCGGCAGCGCCGCCAGCCACGATCGCGTGGTGTCCGAGATGGTCCTGCGCGTCCATTCCATCGCCCGGCGCGCATCCGGGTTGAACCAGTCGATCTCCGGGCCGCCGCAGGCGGCGGCGTCGTGGTTGCCACGCACGCCCCGCGCCCCCAGCGAGGCCAGCCGACCGGCCACCCCGTCGGGATCCGGACCGTAGCCCACGACGTCGCCGAGGTGCCAGATCTCATCGACCGGCTCCCCCGCGTCGAGCGCCCGCAGCACGGCGTCCAGGGCGACGAGGTTCGCGTGGATATCGGACACCAGCGCAACCCTCATCGCCGGTCAGGGTAGCAGGCAGCCACTCACCAGGGCTCCCGTTTTCGGAGCCGGGGGTCGCGCGGGAACATCGCCGGGACCTGGCCGGTGCGCGTTGCCACGACCAGGGCGTGGCCGGTGAGCTGCGGCACCTCCACGGGCAGGACCTCCAGGCGCCCGCCGCCGAGGCCTTCGATGGCGCGCCAGCCCAGCTCCAGCTCGGCGTCGATCTCGCCGCGCTTCCATGCGATCAGCACGCCCCCCGGCTGGAGGAGTGGGAACGCCAGCTCCACGAGGTCCGCCAGCGGTCCTACGGCCCGCGCGCTGACGGCCGGCCAGCGCCCCCGGTCGGTCGGCCGCGCGGCGATGGTCTCCAGGCGCTCCGCGGCCACCTCCACGCCGGACCGCGCCCCGCCGCCGCCGCTCCCACCCGCGCGCCCGCCCGCGCGACCACCTGCCAGTCCGGTGGCGCGCGCCGCCGCCTCCAGGAACCCCGCCTTCTTCCCGACGGACTCCACCAGCAGCGTCCGGCGGAGCGGCACCGCCGCGGCCAGCGTCAGGCCGGGGAAGCCCCCGCCGCTCCCCAGGTCCACGAGCCGGTCGATCCGACGGGCGCGGAGCAGGGACACCGCCGTCAGGCTGTCGAGGACGTGGCGGACGGCGACGTCGGCGGGGTCGTCGATGGCGGTGAGGTTGATCGACGGGTTCCAGGCGAGCAGGAGGCGGACGTGATCGTCGATCAACCGCCGGGTTCCGCCGTCCAGCTCCAGGTCCAGGACCGCCAACCCGTCGTCCAGGGCGCGGTGGTAGGCCTGGGGGAGCGGGGGAAGGTCGTCGACGCGCGTCGGGAGCGGTGCTCGCCCTCGGTCCGGAGGCTCCCCCTGCGGGGCGTCCCCGGGCCGTCGGTGAGTGCCGCTCCCGGCGGGGTCGTTCTTCGCGCGGCGTTCGTGGCTTCGGTCTTGCATAGCTCGGTCAGTTCGCGGTCGGGTCTCCCCGGACCCCTCGCGAGCCATGGTACCCATCGGGCCGCTGCGCTGCGGACTCTGGACGCTACGGTTCGGCCGCCGCTGCGTCAACCGGAGTTATCCACGAAACTGCCCGGCGCACGAGGATCGCGGTGGATAACCGGGCCGACCAGGCAGCGACCGGACGTCCAGGCGCTTGCGACGCCGCGGACCCGTGGTCCAGTCAGCCGGGGTTCTTGCCGCTTGCCCGAACCGGCCGGCCGAGCGCGCGGCGGACCACGTCGATGACTTCGTCCACGTAGCGGTCCGCCTCGCCACGCTCCGCGGCGGTCCGGATGCAGCCCTGGACGTGGTCTTCGAGGATCAGGATGGAGAGCGCATCCACGGCTGCCCTGAGAGCGGCCGTCTGCTGCAGGATGTCGACGCAGTACTCCTCGCGCTCGATCATCCGGGCGATGCCGCGGACCTGGCCCTCGATGCGCGCCAGGCGCCGCACCAACTGGGTCCGGTCCCGCGTGTAGCTGTGGCGAAAGTGGTTGTGCGCGTCCTCGGGCGCGAGATCGGCCGGGGCATCCGCCGCGACATCGGGGACTCCGGCCGGACCGGCTGCCACCTGGTGCTTGTGGGCGCTCTCCGCATTCATGGCTCGATCATACCCCCCAGGGGTATCCAGATTCAAGTGGCCATCCTGATGCCGCGCCGCGCCCACGTCCGCTAGACTGGCGCGGATGGACTCCCGTGATCGTCCCCGGACCCGAGCGGACGACCTGGCCTGCAGCGTGTGCCGGGAGCCTGCCGCACCCGGGCAGACCCGGCTCCTGGCCCGCCGGGACGACCTGCTCTTCGTGGAGCACCGCTGTGCGCAGTGCGCCAGCCTGACGCTGGGCTTCGTGTTCGCGGATGGCGATCGCCTCCTGCCCGACGTCCTGCGTCTTGCCGATGCGCCGCCGATCAGCGCGGATGACGTGCTCGACATGCATCGTCACCTGGCCGACTGGGCCGGCGACCTCCGCGGGCTGCTGGGCGCGCGCTCGTGACCGTCACCGTCGCCTTGGCCCAAGTCACGGCCGGCCCGCCGCCGCGCCCGGCCAGTGGCCCCCTGTTCGCCCACGAGAGCGAGGCGGAGATGGCGCGGATCCTCGACTTCTATGCCGTCCGTTGGGACTACGAGCCGCACACCTTCCCGATCCTGTGGAACCTGGATGGGGCCGTCGTCGAGAGTTTCGCGCCGGACTTCTTCCTGCCCGAGCTGGACCTCTATCTTGAGCTCACCACGCTCCGCCAGAAGCTGGTCCGCAAGAAGAATCGCAAGCTGCGCCGGCTGCGGGAGCTCTATCCAGCCATCCGGATCAAACTCTTCTACGCCCGGGATTTCCGGGCGCTCATGCTCAAGTACGGGAAGCTTGCCCTGGCCGAATCCCTGTCCGGTACGCTCGGCCAGGTGGGTCCTGCCGGGGCCGGCCACCATCTGTCCAGCCAGGCCACCGAGGGAGCTGCCAGTTCATGACCGCCCGGGATCTGCATGCCGACATCGGTGACACCCTGGTCTCGGAAGAGCGGATCGCCGCTCGCGTCGCCGAGCTGGGAGCCAGGATCAGCGAGGACTTCGCCGGCCGGCGCCTGACGCTGGTGAGCGTCCTCAAGGGCTCACTCCCGTTCATGGCCGACCTCATGCGCGCCATCTCCATCCCCGTCCGGATCGACCTGATGGAGGTCTCGTCGTACGGCGGCGCCGCCACCGAATCGTCCGGCCTGGTACGCATCCTCAAGGACCTCTCGGCGTCCATAGAGGGTGAGGACGTCCTGATCGTCGAGGACATCATCGACACCGGCCTGACGCTCAACTACCTGGTCCGCTACCTGCGCGGCAAGAACCCGGCCAGCCTGGGCATCTGCACGCTGCTGGACAAGCCGGCCCGCCGGCTCGTCGACATCAACGTCAACTACACGGGCTTCACGATCCCCGACCAGTTCGTGGTCGGCTACGGCCTCGACTACAACGAGCTGTACCGGAACCTTCGCTACGTCGGCGTGCTCAAGCCCGAGGTCTACGCGGTCCCCGAATGACGATGTATCGACGGCCGCTCGGCCGGGCCAGGGTGCTGGCCATCCTGTCTGCCATCGTGCTGCTCGTCGGCTGCATCCTGCCCTGGTGGACCAGCGGTGGCCCCAACGGGCTGCCCGCGACCACGGGCAATGCGTTCGAGGGGAGCGGCATCCTGGTGTTCATCGTCGCGATGGCGACGCTGGCCCTGGTGACCCTGCCGTATGCCTCGGGCGACCGGCCCGTCAGGTTCGAGGGCTGGCTGAGCTATCTGCTGCTGGCGGTCATCGCCTGGCTGGGGCTGATCGGGCGGACTGTCGACCTGGCGCTGCAGGGCGCGTTCGTGTTCCGGACTCCGGAAGAGGTGATCTCGCGCGGCGCGGGCCTGCCCGTCGTCATCATCGGGATGATCATCCTGTCGGAGGCGGTCTTCGAGATGGCCCGTCAACACCGCGACTGACGCAAGCCGGGTCCGCCCCGCCTGAGTCGCATCCCCTCGCCGGCCTCCGCCGGCCTCCGCCGGCCTCCGCCGGCCCGGGCGCACCGGCGCCGGACGTCGGCTCGCTGCCTAGACGATGCCCAGGTACGCCTTGCGGACCGTGTCGTTCTCGCGCAGATTGGCCGCCAGGTCACTGAGCACGATCATCCCGGTCTCGATGACGTAGCCGCGATCGGCGATCTGGAGCGCCATCCGCGCGTTCTGCTCCACCAGTAGGATCGTGGTCCCCTCGGCGTGGAGTCGGCTGATGGTGTCGAAGACGAAGTCGACGAGCACCGGGGCAAGGCCCATCGACGGCTCGTCGAGGAGGAGCACCTCGGGTCCGGCCATCAGCGCCCGGCCGATCGCCAGCATCTGCTGCTCGCCGCCGCTCAGTGTGCCGGCCACCTGGGTGCGGCGCTCCTTGAGGCGAGGGAACATCTCGAAGGCGCGGTCGATCCCGGCCTGGACGTCCGCCGCCCTGGTCAGCGTGTAGCCCCCCATCCGGAGGTTCTCCTCCACCGTGAGGCGGGCGAACATCCGGCGACCCTCCGGCACCTGCACGATGCCGCGCCCCACGATCAGGTGGGATGCCACGCCGGAGATCGTCTCGCCGCGCAACCGGACCTGGCCCTCACGCGACGGGACCAGGCCGCTGATGGCGTTGAGGGTGGTGGTCTTGCCGGCGCCGTTGGCACCGATGAGGGTGACGATCTCGCCCTTGTTGATGGTCAGCGAGACACCCTTGAGCGCATGGATGTTCCCGTAGTAGACGTGGATATCATCCACTTCGAGGATCGGCGTGGGGTTCATGGGGCGATCGACCTCACGCGCTCGCGGGTGTGGAGCCGGCAGAGGCCCCGCCCTGGGTGGCCTCGAGGGCCGGAATGGCTGTGGCCTCGTGGCCGGCCGTGCCCGCACTCCCGCGGCCCAGGTAGGCCTCGATCACGAGCGGGTCTGTCTGGATCTGGATGGGCGTCCCCTCGGCGATCTTTTGGCCGTAGTGGAGCACCGTGATCTTCTCCGAGATGCCCATCACGACGCGCATCTCGTGCTCGATCAGCAGGATGGTGGTGCCCAGCTCGTCACGCAGGTGGCGGATGAACTCGGTCATCTGCTGGGACTCGGCCGGGTTCATGCCGGCCGTGGGCTCGTCGAGCAGCAGGAGGCGCGGCTTGTTGGCTAGGGCCCGGGCCACCTCGAGCCGGCGCTGGTCGCCATACGGGAGGTTGCTGGCCAGCAGATCGCCCTTGTTCTGGAGGCCGACGAAGCGGAGCAGGCGACGGGCCTCGCGGTGCGCACGCCCCTCGTCCTCCCGCACGCTCTTCGTCCCGAGGACGGCGCCGATCCACGATGAGCGCAGGTGGTAGTGCTGCCCGACGAGGATGTTTTCCATCGCCGTCATGTTCGCGAACAGGCGGATGTTCTGGTAGGTCCGCGAGATGCCCAGGTGGGCGATCTGGTCCCGGCGCAGCCGCTGGATGGGCTGGCCGTCAAACACGATCTGGCCGGCCTCGATCTGGTAGAAGCCGGCGATGCAGTTGAAGAACGTCGTCTTCCCGGCTCCATTGGGGCCGATCAGGCTGGCAATCGAGCCCTGCTCGATCTCGAAGTCGAGGTTGTTGACGGCCGTCAGGCCACCGAACTTCTTGGTGACCGCGGTCGCTGTCAGGAGCGGCATCGCATCAGCCTTTCGTCTCAGAGCGCCAGCGGGCTGGTGGACGACTCGGGTGGCTCGTCCCCCCCGCCGTGCTGGAACTCCCGACGAACGATCCTGGACGGGAGCAGGCCTTCCGGCCGGAGCTGCATCATGGCGATCAGCGCGATGCCGTAGAAGAGGAAGCGGTACTCCGAGAACTCGCGGAAGAGCTCCGGCAGGCCGATCAGGAAGATGGCGCCCACGATCACGCCCGGGATGCTGCCCATCCCGCCGACGATGATCAGCGAGGCGACATTGATCGACACCATCAGCTGGATGCTGCTGGCGAAGATGGAGCCCACCAGCGCCGCGAAGACCGCGCCGCCCAGGCCCGCGAACGCCGCACCCAGCATGTAGGCCAGGATCTTGGTCTGGATCAGGTTGATGCCGATCGCCTCCGCGACGTCCTCGTCCTCGCGGATCGCGATCCACGCGCGGCCGAGTCTGGACGCTCGGAGGCGCCAAGCCACGAAGGCGATCAGGGCGGCCCCGATCAGGGCGATGTAGTAGATCTGGTTGGGGCCGGCCAGGAGGCTGTCCGGGGGGACCTCGATGGGCTTGGGGATGTTGATGATCCCGCGCGGGCCGCCCAGCAGCGGCTTCATGAGGTCCGACCCGGCGAGGATCCGGATGATCTCGCCGAAGCCCATCGTGGCGATTGCCAGGTAGTCGCCCCGGATGCTCAGGATGGGGAGGCCAAGGAAGGCGCCGAAGACCATCGCGACAATGACGGCGACCGGGACCGCGGCCCAGAATGGCCACTGTGCGATGCCGAATTCGGCGGTGGACGTGAGCAGGCCCACCGTATAGGCGCCGACGGCGAAGAAGGCGACGAAGCCCAGGTCCAGCAGCCCGGCCAGGCCCAGGGTGATGTTCAGCCCCAGGCCCATCATGACGTAGAGCGCGACGATCGCGATGACCTGGGCGAAGAACGACCCCAGGCCCTGCGGCAGCACCAGGACGAAGACGGCGGCCAGGGCGATCAGCGGGATCTGGATGCGCCGACGCTGGGAGGGAGGCAGGGCCGCGAACTGGCGGTCCAGGCGGCGGGTGCGCTGGAGGTGGTGGAGGCCCACTGACAGCACAAGCACCACGACGGCCCCGATCAGCGTCAGGCCGTCCGAGGCGAACAGCAGCCGGGCGAGCTCATCAACGGGCAGCGCGAGCATCGGCGTCCGGATCAAGCCGGCGAAGAGGCCCAGGGCAAACAGCGAGATGAGCCCCACGAACAGCGAGCGGCGGAGGCGCGGTGATGCAAGGCCGACCGCGCCGGCCAGGCCACCGAGGACGGCGCCCAGGGCCATCGGGATCCAGAAGCCGACCGTTCCCAGGTTGAAGGTCAGGATGCCGTACAGGACCGGCGAGGCGTTCGGCATGAAGGCGCGGACGTCGACCATCGACCCCACGAGGACCAGGGCCGACAGTGCGACGCCGCTCAGGCCGCCGGCGATGGCCCCGTCTGCGATCAGGCGGCTGGAGGACTCCGCGACCCGACGGGTGGCGACGAAGCCGGTGGCGAAGAGGCTGAGGAAGAGAGCTGCCTGGCCGAGGGAGATCACCCCCTGGACCAGGGGCCGCGCGTTGAAGATCGGGACGATTCCGACCATGCACAGGTAGAGGGCGATCACCGCGCCGAGCAGGCCGGTTCTGATCACCCGCCGCTGGAAGCTGACCGGCATCGCCGGGGCGGACCCGGTCGCCGACGGAGCCGTGCCCGTGGCCGGCATGCCCGCGCTTGTCACCGTCATGCCCGCGACCTCGCGATCCGCTCACCCAGGATGCCTGATGGCCGGAAGACCAGGACGAGGACCAGCATCGTGAAGGCGATGACGTCCTTGAGCTGGTTGGGCGACGGGACGTTGAAGCCGTCCAGGAAGAGCGTGGGTCCGATGGACTCCACCTGGCCGAGGAAGAGGCCGCCCAGCATGGCGCCCGGGATGTTCCCGATCCCGCCGAGGACGGCCGCCGTGAAGGCCTTGATGCCTGGCACAAACCCTGTCAGGAAGAAGACCTGGCGGAAGAGCAGCGCGTAGAGCACGCCGGCCGCTCCAGCCATCGCCGCGCCGAGCCCGAACGTGGTCACGATGGCGCGGTTGACGTCGATGCCCATGAGGGCGGCGGTGTCCTTGTCCTCGGAGACGGCCCGGATGGCGGTGCCCAGCTTGGTTCGCATCACGAACAGGTACAGCCCGGTCATCATCACGAACGCGGAGATCACCACGATCACGTCCACGTAGCGGACGATGACCCCGCTGATCGGGAGCGTCTGATCGAGGAAGTCCACCGTGGGATAGGAGTAGATCCCCGGGCCAAAGAACCCGCGGAACGTGTACTGCAGGACGAACGATGCGCCGATGGCGCTGATCAGCGGTACCAGACGCGGGGCATTCCGCAGCGGCCGGTACGCGATCTTCTCCACGAGGAGTGCGATGGGGGTGGCGACCGCAACGGCCACCAGGATCGCGACGACGATCGTGATCATGGCGGTGACCGGGCCCTGGTTCAGGAACCCCAGCTTGTCCGAGGCGGTTACCACGAAGTAGCCGGCGAAGGCCCCCGCCATGAAGATCTCGCCGTGGGCGAAGTTGATCATGCGCAGGATGCCGTAGACCATCGTGTAGCCCAGCGCGATCAGGGCATAGATGCTGCCGAGCGTCAGGCCCGACACCACGAGGCCCACGTAGACCTCCAGCGAGTAGCGGCCGCTCATGATCGTCAGGGCTGAGCCCACGACCACGACGAGCACAACGGCAACCCGCAGCAACCAGAGGAAGGTCGCGATGGCCCCCTCGGTCAATCGCTCGATCAGGCTGGCCTTCATGAAGCGCTCGCCCCCTGCGTGCCGTGCTGCCTGAGAGATGAGTGAGCCGGGCAGTTTCCCGCCCGGCTCACTCGCTGTGTCACTCCGGTCCGAAGCTGCGCCCAGGCGCAGCTTCGGAGACTAGGGCCAGGTCGGCTTGGCCGGCGGCCAGGTGCCGCCCGTCTCGCGCGACGTGATCTGGTAGACGGCGATGAGCGGGGCGCCGCAGTCGCCGGAGGCGCTGCAGGACAGGACGCCCGTGATGCCCTTGAAGTCCTTGGTGGCGAAGATCGCGTCGCGGAGGGCCTTGCGGCCGATGCTCAGCGAGTTGTCGCTGTTCTTGACGGCAACCTTCTCGATCGCGTTGAACAGGATGTTGGCCGCGTCATACGCGTGGGCGTGGAACGCGGAGATGGGGTCCTTGCCGACCTTGGCCTTGTACTTGGTCAGGAAGTCGGCGTAGCCGGCCTGGAAGGCCGAGAAGTTGGGGCTGGACAGGTAGTTGCCCTCGGCAGCCTTGCCCGCGGCCTTGACGAAGTCAGGCGTGAACATGCCGTCGGAGCCGATCATCACGGTCTTCTCGAGACCGGCGACCTGCTTGGACTGGGCCCAGAGGTAGCCGCCCTCGGCGACGAAGACCGGGTCGTAGATGACCTGCGGAGCGGCGGCGGCAACCTTGGTCAGGACCGGCTTCATGTCGGTCTGGCCCTTGGAGACGGCCTCCTGCGCCACGATTGAGCCGCCGAGCTTCTTGAACTCGTCGGCGAAGACGCCCTGGAGCGCCTCGGCGTAGGCGCTGCCATCGTGGATGGTGGCGGCCTTGGTCAGCTTGAGGACGTTGAAGACGAACTCGGCCACGGCCTTGCCCTGGAAGGCGTCGCTGTGGGCGGTGCGCGCGTAGCCCGCGTACTCGGGGCCACGATCGGCCTTGGTGAGGGCCGGGCGGGTGTTGGACGGCGAGATGGTGGTGAGGCCCACATCGGTGAGGGCCTTGATGCCGCCGACTGTCTCGTCGGAGCAGGACGAGCCGATGAGGCCAACGATGGTCTTGTCAGCCGCGAGCTTCTGGGCCGCCGTGGCGCCACCCTCGGGCGTGCACAGGCCGTCCTCGGTGGTGACCTGGATGGCGTGGCCAAGGAGCTTGCCGCCCTTGTCGTCCGCCGCGATCTGGACGCCGTACAGGGAGTCTGTCCCGAGGGACGCATCAGCGCCCGAGATGACGCCCCAGAAGGCGACGTGGATGGGGTCGTTGGCGCCGACCTTGATCACGCCGAGGGGGTCCGTCGCGGTCGCGGCGCCTGAGCAGGCCCCAAGCACCAGCGCGGCGGTGGCCGCGAGCACGCCGAGTTTCCTGAGCTGCATGGATCTCCTCCGAAATCGAGTAGCGCCGCAGCGGGCGACGCGCTGACGACCGCGCCGTACGTCTGGCTGCGAGAACGCTTTGCCGTATGATATGGGCCGGCGAACCGATTGCAAGACGGTCCACGCGACCCGGCTAGGCCCCAGAGCGCACCGCGCTCGCCTCCCGTGCGGTCCCGCGGCCCTTGTCGCCAGCATCCGGACAGTGTTCAGGCGCTGGCGATTGCACAGGTTTGGCCACCTCATCGAGGTACGACCCGGCGCGTGGAACACCAGGTCCCAGCGGCCCGCATCACGGACTCGGACGGCAGCATCGCCCAGCGCGACGACGCCTCCCCGCGCCCTGTGACCGCTCCGTCGGGGCCCGTCCGCAGCGGCGCCGGCCAGGCCCTCAGCACACGATCCGGGGCCCGATAGGAAGCGGCCCATGCGGTCCGGGGGCCGCACCTCGGGTCATCTGACGACACCCGCCGAGCAGCGTGGACGCGCCGGCGGGCTCACCACTACTTAGGAGTCATTGTGGGCAAGAACGTCGCCGTCTTCGTAGACGTGGCGAACATCTTCTACGCGGCCAAGGCGGCCGGCGTGGACATCGACTACGTGACGTTGCTGAAGTCGGCCTCGGCGGGTCGCGACCTCGTGCGCGCATATGCCTATACGGGACTGGATCCAGACAACGAGAACCAGCGCAACTTCCATGACTTCCTGCGCCGGCACGGCTACAAGGTCGTCAGCAAGGACATCCGCAAGTACGGCGACGGCAAGGTCAAGGCCAACCTCGATATCGAGCTCGTCGTCGACATGATGAAGACGGCCCGCAACCTGGACATCGCCATCGTGGTGTCCGGCGACGGGGACTTCGCACCGGCCATCCGTGCGGTCCAGGAGCAGGGCATCCGCGTCGAGGTCATCAGCTTCCGCGGCAACACCAGCTCGGACCTGATCGAGGTCGCCGACCTGTTCACCGACATCACGCAGCTCGCCAAGGTGGACCGCGATTCGACGCGCTCCGGCCGACGGGTAGCGGACGATGAGCACGACTTGTCCATGACCGAGGTGCCGGACAAGATGACCGAGGGGACCGGGTTCTCTCGCGGCCGTGGCGGCCGTGGCGGCCGTGGCCGCAGCCGCGTCGAGGGCACGCCGATCGAGACCATGCGCGAGACGGGCCGTGGCCGCAGCCGCGTCGAGGGCACGCCGATCGAGACCATGCGCGAGACGGGCCGTGGCCGCAGCCGCGTCGAGGGCACGCCGATCGAGACCATGCGCGAGTCGGGCCGTGGTGGCCGCGACGAGGGCGCGCCGATTGAGACCCTGCACGAGACAGGCCGTGAGCCGGGTCGCCGGCCGTCGCGGACCCGCGAGCCGCTGGCAGAGCCGGTGGTCGCCGCGGCGCCGTCGATCGGTGGCGCACCAATCGTCGCGTTGCCCGGCGAGAAGCTGTCGCGGGCCAGGACGGCCCCCGTCAGCGTGCCGGTGCAGGCCGTCGCCATCGGCGAGGAAGATCCCGACGATGAGGGCGCGCTCGCCGCGTTCGGGCCGGCACGCGCCCCACGTATGCCGCGCGTGACGTCCGAGCCCCGCGAAGGCGTGGAGGCCAGCGATGCCGGCGAGGCCGGCGAGGCCAGCGAGGCCGGCGATGCCGGTGAGGCCGGTGAAGGCGGCGAAGGCGGCGAGGCCGGCCGACGTCGTCGTCGGCGCGGCGGTCGTGGTCGCGGTCGCGGCCGGGCCGATGGGGCCCCCGAGGGTCTGGAGGTCGTCGTCGAGGAAGACGAGGACGAGCAGCCCGCACCGGTTGCACGGCCTGCGCGGGCTGCGCGGCCCGCACCGCTTGCACCGCTCGCACCGCGGCCCCAGGCGTCCGTGTTCGGGTCCGTGTGGGACTCCCAGCTGGGCACGCCCAGCCGGCAGTCCAGCGCCCCCGTCGGGGACGACGAGGACTTCGAGGAGCCGGCAATCCCCGAGTACCTGATCGCCGAGCGCCGCCAGCGTGGCGCCGCCGGTGGGGCTCGCGGCGGTGCTCCCGCGCGCGGCGGTCGTGCCGGCGCCTACGCGGCGTTCGTCGACCGTGAGCGCTATGGCCGCGGCGGTGGCGGCGGCGGTGGTGGGATCAACCGCTACCCGGACGTCAGCGGTCGTGCCCCGGTGGGCCGCGACGCCAACCGCGATGCGGGCCGTGAGTTCGCACGAACCGATCGTCCCGCCCGCCCGGCCGGCGGCGAGGGCGGCGGCGACCCCTGGAGCGAGGTTCCGCCCGAGCTCGAGGCGCTCCTGCGGGCGCAGCTGGCGGGCGGCAAGCCCAAGGCCGCACCGGCGGGTCGCACCGCACCCCAGGCCGAGACCCAGGCCCCGGCAGAGGCCCGCACGGGTCGTGGCCGTGGTCGGACCCGCGGCCCCGCCGAGGACGACGCAGCCATCGCCGGCAGCGCGGCCCCGATCGAGGCCACGCCGGATTCGGCGCCCGCCACCAGCGTTCGTCGCCGCGCTCCGCGTGCGGCGGCTCCGGCCGAGGCTCCGGCCCTGGCGGCACCCATCGTGGCCGCCGTTGCGGACGAGGCAGCGCCCAGGCGTCGCACCCGTGCCGCCGCAACGCCCGCTGCCGAGGCTCCGGCCCCGGTCGTGGTCGTACCCGTAGACGAGGCCGCCAAGCCCCGTCGGACTCGAGCGGTCAGCCCCAAGGCGGCCGTGGCTGCCGTCGCTGCCGAGGCTCCGGCCCCGGTCGTGATCGCACCCGCCGACGAGGCCCCCAAGCCGCGCCGCACCCGTGCCGCCGCCAAGCCCGCTGCCGAGCCTGCCGCGGCCATTCCTGCCGAGACCGAGGCTCCGACCCCGGCTCGCCGGCGGACCACGCGCAAGGCTGCGGACGCGCCCGAGGCCTGACCACCGGCAGCACGCCGGTTCTGACCATGGACGGGGCGCGCACGCGCGGACAACCCGCCGCCCTCGGGGCGGTCCGGGCCATGCTCCGCTCGGGCGTGCCCCACGCCATCCTTCTCACGGGCCCGGCGGGCGTGGGCAAGACCACGCTCGCGCTGGACCTGGCGGCCGCGCTCCTGTGCGTGCATCCGGATGCCGCCGCGCGCCCGTGTCGCGCCTGTCGCGCGTGCCGCATGCAGGAGGCGGGCAACCACCCGGATCTCCATCGCCTCGCGCCTTCGGGTGCCGGCGCCCAGATCGGGATCGGGGGGACGGAGCGGTCGCGCGGCGTCCGCGACCTGATCGCCGAGCTGGTCCTCATGCCCGTGGAGGGCGGCGCCCGGGTTGCCGTCATCGAGGAGGCGCAGCGGCTGAACGAGGACGCGCAGTCGGCGCTGCTCAAGACCCTCGAGGAGCCCGCCGCCGGTGTCGTCCTCATTCTGTGTGCCGAGGAGGAGGAGCGGCTGCTCCCCACCGTTCGATCGCGCTGTGCCCGGATTCGGCTGGGCCCCGTCGGGGTGCGCGAGATCGAGGACCTCCTCGGAGAGCTGGGCCTGGCCGAGCCGCCGCTGGCCGGCCGACTCGCCAGGATCGCCGCGGGGCGGCCTGGGATTGCCATGGCCTACGCCCGGGCGCCGCAGGCCGAGGCCATTCGCGGCGAGCTGTGCCGACGGCTCCTCGACCTTCGAGCCGAGGGAACCGCGGCGGGCCTGGCCGCCATCCGCGAGCTGCAGGCCCGCGCCATCGACCTCGCGAAGACCCTGGAAGCGGCCGCGTTGCTTGGTGGGACGGTCAGCGCCAGCGGCCGCAAGACCGCCAAGGGCCGGACGGGGCGAGGCTCGAAGGCGGGCTCCAAGGGCGCCGCGGTCGAGGCGGGCGCCGGACCGGACACCGGAGCCGGGGGGCTCGATGGTTCGGACGAGGGTGCCCCCGATGACGCGCCCGCGGATGGCGAGGCGGGCGGTACCAAGCTGGCCGCCGCGGAGCGCCGGCGGGGCGCCGTGGTGCTGGTCCGCATCTGGCAGGACCTGGCGCGCGACATGGCCCTGGTTGCGCTGGGGGAGCGGCGGCTGGTCCGTGACCCGGGGCTGCTCGACGACCTTGAGGCAGCCGTCACGCGTGAAGGGACGGCGCCCGGCCAGCGCCACCATGCGAGCGGCGCGGGCGGCCCGGCCGCCTTCCTGGCACGCCTGTCGCGTGCGGCCGAGCTCCTGGAGGGCAACGTGGCCCCCGAGCTGGTGCTCGACACCCTCGTCGTTGCCTGGCCCGCGGGGGTCGGTGCCGAGGTCTCCGAGTGAGCCCGGGCCACGTCGCCGCCCGGCTGGACGCCGTCGTGAGCGGCCGCGTCCAGGGCGTGGGCTTCCGCTACTTCGTTCTGGTGACGGCCAACCGCCTCGGGCTTGTTGGGTGGGTCGCCAACCAGCCCAACGGCAGCGTCCAGTGCATCGCCGAGGGCTCCCGTGAGGATCTCGAGCGCCTGGCCGAGGCGCTCGCCATGGGCCCGACAGGTGCGCTCGTCACCAACGTGAGCCAGGCGTGGATGCCGCCCGTCGGCGGGTTCGACCGGTTTTCGATCCGGTCCGGGGGCCACCCCGGCGACTGACCGACCGGGTCGGCAGCGACCCCACGGTCGAACCGTGGGCCAGGCCTGTGCCCTGGTAGCCCATTTGGACGGGTGCTGTCCCTGACTGTTGGGCTATTCGCGACCGGACCACCGGGCCCTACAGTCTCCCAATGGAGACTTCGACCGCGGCAGAGGCATTCCCGGCGCTGTACCGCGCGATCCTGGACGGCATTGCCGACATGGAGCGAGCCGGGCTGCGAGCGGCGGCGCACGAGGTTCGCCGGGATGCCACGGCCGCGTACTCGGGCGCCTGGGGCGAAGCGGGCCGTCGTCGGCTGACGGGCCTGGTGGACCGGATCGAGGGCGTGCTCGCCGCACACCAACCGACCGGCGAGGCCGACCGGCTCGCATTCAGGGTCCGACCAGACGGCCATGCAGGGACCTCGCGGTCCTGGTCCGCCCTTCGCAGGGTGGCCCAGCCCCGCTAGTTCGCCGTCGCCGGATCGGCCTCTCGACCCTCCCACCTCTGTTGCCGTCCCCGCCGTCCCGTGCGCGCCGGCGGTCGGGGCCGTAGGCTTGGCGCCATGGTCACCGTCAGCCAGCTGCTGGGCCGAGCCCGCGTCGCGTACGAGGCGCTGGGCGTTCTCGGCGAGGAGATCCAGGACGAGTGGCAGTACGTCACGGACCTGGGCCGCGTCTGGTTGGCCGAGCTGGATCGGGTGGCTGCCGCCCGCGCCGACGAGCAGGCCACGCCCGGCACGCAGGCCGCCGTGGACCGGCTGATCGACGAGATCGAGCGCATCAGCGACCCGCACCGCGCGATCGACTGGCTCTCGACGTTTCCGCAGGCCGTCCTCCTGGCGCTGGGCCCGGGTCCGGTCCCGCCGCCGACCGCCGCCGCGCCGGCATCGCCCGCATGAGGTTCCAGGACGCGGCCCGCGACGCGCGTGCGGTCGTCTACGCGTCGGTCCAGGCGGATCCGCTGGTCGCGCGCGCGGCCGAGGCCCTGGTGCTTGCCAACACGGCCGGTCGGGTGCTCGCGCGGGCCGTCATGAACGGTGAGACCACGGACGCGGACGGCTGGCGGGTCGCCTTCCCGACGCTGTTCGGGCCCGATGCATCACCGGAGGTGCGCGCGCATGCCCAGGAGGTCCTGGCCGTCTCCCTCGCCGTCGCGGAGCGTGGCGACCAGGTCCGGAGCCAGCTCCGCGGGGCCATCGTGGAGGAGCTGACGGAGCGCCTGCTGGACCGCCGTGCCTCGGCCTCGGAGGTCCGCCGCGAGCGGCGAATCCTGTTCGACGGGGTCCGCGCGGAGATCCACCCGTACGACGTCACCGTCGAGGCAGACGGCCGCGCGGAGGCGTACGACTGCAAGTGGGGCGCCCGCGGGATCAACGGCGAGGTGATGCTCCAGCTGGATGCCGCCCGCGCCAACGCCGCCACGGAGGACGAGCGCCTGGCGGTCGCGCTGGTGATCTTCGACGCCCGCCGCTCCTGCCTGGTGCGGCTGGCCCGCCAGACCGCCCCGCTGGGCGCGACGGGACTGGTCAGCATCGAGACCCTGAACCGGCTGGCGGCTGGCCCGCCGCAGCCCCTGAAGGCGTGAGCGACCCGGTTCCCCATCGCTTCGAGGCGGCCTACCGCGTCCGGTTTGACGAGGCGGGCGCCGACGGGCTGGTGCGCGCGTCGTCCGTCCTCCGCTATGCCCAGGACGCCGCCTGGCAGCACGGCGCCGCGCTGGGGCTGACCCGGGACTGGTACGAGGAGCACCAGCTGATCTGGCTGGTCCGCGCCGTGGACCTGGCGCTGGCGCAGCCGATGCCTGTCGGCGCACAGCTCGACGTGACGACGGCCGTCGTGGGCCACCGGCGCGTCTGGGCCCGTCGGCGGGTCGAGCTGCGCCTGGCCGGTGACCCGACGGCCGCATCACCCGCCGCCGTCGCGCTCACGGACTGGGTGCTCATCGACGGGACCGGCCGACTGGTCCGCATCCCCGAATCCTTCAGCACGCTGTTCGGCGTCCCGGCGGCCGACTTCGAGATGACCCGTGTCCACGCGGCCTCCGCCCCCGAGGGCGTGGCGTCCGTCGGCCTGGCGGTCCGGCCCCACGAAGTGGACCCCAACGGACACCTCAACAACGCCGTCTACCTCGACTGGCTGGAGGAGGCCGTCGCGGCCGCTGGTGGGGCGCCGGACCTGGCGCGCCTGCCGCGCCGCTATCGGATCGAGTACCTGCAGGCCCTCGCCCAGGGCGCGGAGACCAGCGTCGTGGCCTGGCAGCCCGCGCCAGGCGCCGCCGGAGCGGCGGCCTCCCCGGCCTCCGCGGCGTGGCAGTGCAGCGTCGTTCGCGGCGCCGACGGCGTGGCGGCAGCCCGGGCGCGCCTCACGCTGGGTCCGGAGCCCGCCTGACGGGCGTCCCCGTCCTCCGCGACGGCCCATCCGGAGCGTCGCCCGCGCCCTACAGTTCACGCGCCAGCCCAGAGAGTTCATGCCTGGAGGATCAGCCGTGTTGCGCGAGTACGGGGACCTGCGGATCACCATCGAGGACGGGGTGGCCACCATCGGGATGCTGCCGTCCGGGGACGCTCAGTACAAGCGGATGCGGGAGACCGAGGGGAAGGTCAAGAAGTTCTTCCCCAAGCACAAGGAAGTCGGCGAGGCGATCGAGGAGCTGCGCGGCGACAACGACGTCCGCGTGATCATCCTGACGGGCCTGGGCGACATGTTCTTCATCCCGCCGTCCAGCGGCCCCGGCATCCAGGCCCACGACCCGGGCGAGGACTGGGATCTCACGCAGGGCCTGGCGCGCACCTTCAACGCCATCATCGAGTGCGAGAAGCCGATCGTCGCGCGGGTCAACGGCGCCGCGGTGGCCTTTGGTTCCAGCCTGGTCTTTGCCTGTGACTTCGTCGTGGCGGACGAGGAGGCGATGATCGCCGACTACCACCTGGGGATGGGCGAGCTCCCCTTTGGCCGGGCGGACTTCGGCGTGGTGCCGGGTGACGGCGGGTCGGTCTTCGTGCCGATGCAGATGACGCTGGCCCATGCGCGCGACTTCCTGCTGCTGGCGCGCCCGTTCACCGGCCGCGAGCTGGCCGACCTGGGCTACATCCACAAGGCCGTGCCAAAGGACCAGCTGGACGCCGCGGTCAAGGAGCTGTGTGACCGCCTGCTGAAGCGAACGCCCTACGCGCTGGCGTGGTCCAAGCGGGTGCTGAACCGGCGCATCGCCCAGCAGTTCGCGCTCACCTTCGACGCCGCGTGGGCGTACGAGATGGTCAATTTCTACATGGAGCACGCGGCCAGGAGCGAACGAGGGAAAACCCTCCTCTAGGCGGGGATCACCGTTTGACAGTGGCCAGTCCGCAGGGCCAAGATGTACCGACTCGGCGCCTGCCGGGCCGATCGCGCGCGCGACGGATAGGGCATTCGTCCGGAGTCACATGATCCAGTGCAAGGTGATCTTCGCTGGGCTCATCAAGCGGGTCGCGGGGACGTCGGAGATGACGGTCACGCTGCCTGCCGATTCGACGCTGGGCGACCTTCTCGCCGATCTCACGGCGCGCTTCGGGCAGGAGTTTGAAGACAAGATCCTGTTGAACGGTGACCTCGCGAACCACGCCGTCGTGATGATCGACGGCGAGTACGCCCGGGAGGTCGGCGGGATGCAGGCTCGGCTGGACCGGCAGACGCCGGCCCAGGTCGAGATCGTGTTGCTGGGTCCACCGCTGCTGGGCGGATAGAGATCTCGGGCAAGTTCTGAGAGGGGAGAGCCGTGGCGGTCGCGCTTCCAATGGCCGGGGTGAAGGAGGACGTCTGGATTCCGACGGCCTGTGACATGTGTTACAACGGCTGCACGGTGCAGGTGCACCGCGTAGACGGCGTGGCGGTGAAGGTCGAGGGCATCCCGGGCGTCGGGCCCAACTACGGGATGACCTGCGCCAAGGGCTTGTCGGCCCTCATGAACGTCTACAGCCCCAATCGCGTCCAGGCCCCCATGGTCCGCACGAACCCCGCCAAGGGCATCGGCGTTGACCCGGGCTGGAAGGAAGTCTCGTGGGACGAGGCGCTTGACCTGTTTGCCGTCAAGCTCAAGGCCGCGATGGACAAGGATCCGCGGAGCATCCTGACGCACACGTTCGACCGCTACACCTACGCCGTCGCCAAGGCCTTCTCCACCGCCGTCGGCAGCCCCAACGTCACGATGGGCTCGGCCGGCATCTTCTGCGGCAACGGCACGCACCCGGTGGCCTTCACCCTCACGGCCTCCAACGAGATCCACGACGACCTCAAGTACTGCAACCACCTGCTCATGTTCGGCGCGTCGGCGGGCTTCGTCGGCGGCCACAACGCGATGGGCTACAGCGTCGAGATGCAGGACGCCCGCCAGCGCGGCATGAAGCTGACCGTGGTGGATCCGGTCCTCAACTACGCGGCCTCCCATGCCGACGAGTGGATCCCCATCCGCCCCGGCACCGACGGCGCCTTCGCGCTCGCGATGATGCGCGAGTGGGTGATCGTCCAGGACAGCTACGACAAGACGTTCCTCAAGCTGCATACAAACGCCACGTACCTCGTCGGCGCCGATGGGCGCTACGCCCGCCACGCGACCAGCAACAAGCCGCTCGTCGCGATCGCGGCCACCGGCGCGATCCTGCCGTACGACGAGGCCCCGTCCGACGAGGCGGCCCTCGAGGGCACCTTCACCGTGGACGGCGTGGAGGTCACCCCGGCGTTTGTTCCTTTCAAGGCACACCTCGAGCCGTATACCGCCCAGTTCGCGTCGAAGATCACCTCCATCCCCGCCGCCACGATCACCCGTGTCGCCCACGAGGTCCTCGAGGCCGCCAGCATCGGCCAGACGATCCAGCTGGAGGGCGATACCTACCCCCTTCGCGGCGCGGCCATCAGCTGGTACCGCGGCATCTCCGCCCATCGTCACGCGATGGCGACTGGCCAGCTCATGGGCCAGCTCAACATGTTGCTTGGCGCCGTGGACGTCCCGGGCGGCGTCCTCAACTCGTCGTCGATGGGCCCCACCTGGCGGCCCAACCTGGATCCGGACGGCTTCATCTACCCCGGCAACCCGCTCGCCGGCCACATGAAGCCCGCCCTGCCGCGCCGCAAGGTCTCGGCACCCGAGACCCTGGAGCTCCAGGAGCTCTTCCCGGTCTCCGTGTATGCCCGGGCGATGCTCTGGCTGGGCCTGCTCGAGGGCGAGAAGTTCGGCCTCCCGTACAAGTGCGAGGTCCTTGTCCAGTGTCGGGGCAACGTCATGCAGACCTCCGGCGACCCGGAGACGATGGCGAAGGCCTTCCAGACGATCGGGTTCATCGTCTCGATCAACACGTTCCCCGACGAGACCGCGCAGTGGGCCGACCTGCTCCTGCCGGACATGCACTCCCTCGAGCGTCTCACCCCGCTCGTCGGCAACCCCAACAACTTCACGAACTCGGCATCCGTTGAGGAATCCGGGACCTGGAACTTCCAGCAGCCGATCGTCAAGGTCGTCGAGAAGGCCCGCAACTGGGGCGAGGTCCTGTTCGACGTCGCCGAGCGGGCGGGCATCCTCCCGGACATGAACAGCGCCGTGAACGCGGCGTGCCACATCACGGGCGAATATCAGCTCAGGCGCGACCAGAAGTACACCTGGGAGGACTTCGCCGACCGGTGGACCAAGTCCACGGTGGGTGGCGAGCACGGGCTCGACTACTTCCGCGAGCACGGCTACCTCAAGGAGGACAAGCGGCTCGCCAAGTACGCCTACCCGATGATCCACCACGGCGGCCGGATCCCGCTGTACCTCGAGCACTTCCTCGACGCCGGAGTGGCCGTCAAGGAGTACACCGACTCCCGCGGGATCGAGTGGGACACGTCGGACTACGCGGCTGTCATGGACTACCAGCCATGTACCACCGAGAAGCAGGCTCCGGCCCAGTTCGACATGTGGCTGGTGAACCAGAAGCTCCCGTTCATGGCCGGGACCTACAGCGCGGAGAACCCGCTGCTGATGGACCTTGCCAAGCGCAACAGCAAGGTCTTCAACATCGGGATCAACCGGGCCACCGCGCTGAAGAAGGGGATCGCGGACGGCGACGAGATGTGGATCGAGACACCGGCCGGGAAGAAGGTCAAGGGCCTCGCACGGCTGACGGAGGGGATCCACCCGGAATGCGTCTCCGCGCCGGGCATGTTCGGGCGCACCAGCGCCGGGAACAAGGATGCCGTCGGGCGCGGCGTGCACTTCAACAACCTGGTCGCGTTCACGCTGGACCACATGGATCCGGTGTCGGCCGCCCTGGACTCCTGCGTCAAGATCAAGGTCAGCAAGGCCTAGCCAACAGCATCCGGGGGAGGATGATCGATGACTCGTTGGGGGATGGCCCTCGACCTTGAGCGGTGTGTCGGCTGCTACGCCTGTTCGATGGCGTGCAAGACCGAGAACGGCACGCCGGACGGGGTCTGGTACTCACCGGTCTACGAGAAGGAAGTCGGGACGTACCCGAACACCAAGCGGATGTTCATCCCGACGCTCTGCATGCATTGCGAGGACGCGCCCTGCCTCAACGCGTGCCCGACCAAGGCCATCACCAAGCGGACCGACGGCATCGTGCTGGTCGACCAGACCAAGTGCTGCGGCACCCGGGCGTGCGTCGCGGCCTGCCCGTACGGCGCCATGAACTACGTCCACGAGGTGCAGGGCGCCTTCGGGGGCGAGCTGATCCAGCTGGAGAAGCAGTCCTTCAAGTCCACGGCCGGCACGGTCCAGAAGTGCACCTTCTGCTCCCACCGGATCGACGCTGGCAAGTTCGAGCCGGCGTGCGTCGAGGTCTGCCCGACCAAGGCGCGGATCTTCGGCGACCTTGAGGATCCGGGGAGCGAGATCTCCCGCGTGATCCGTTCCCGGAACGGCAGCCCTGCCCGGCCCGAAGCCGGCACCGGGCCGTCGGTCTACTACCTGCGCTGAGCATCGCCGCGCTGGTCGAGGGACTGCGCGCAACCGGCCAAGTGCCGAGGGGGGACCCGTGTCGTCGGTCGTAAACCCGTTCACCGGGCGCTGGATCATGGAGCCCAAGACCCAGAACGTCTGGGGGAACCAGCACGCAACCTGGTTCACACTGATGGGGATCGGCGGTGGGCTGTTCATCAACAGGCTGCTGTTCGGCATCGAGCTGGGCCGGTTCTGGGGGATGACCTGGGCTGACATCATCAGCCTGGCGCTCATCGGCGTCGGCGGCCTGATCCTGATCGCCGACCTGGGCAAGCCGCTCCGCGTCCTGCGGGCGCTGCTCAACCCGCGAACGTCGTGGATCAGCATCGGGGCCATCGCGGACTTCACGTTCATGGGCCTGGCCGGCCTGTGGACGCTGGCCGATCTCAATTTCGGTGGGGGCGGCCTGAACCTCACCGGCCTCCCCTGGCACGGCGACGGCACCCTGGGCCTGATCTTCCAGGTGATTGCGGCCCTGGCGGCGATCGTCGTCATCGCCTACCCCGGCCTGGTGCTCGCGTCGTCGCCCAGCATCCCGTTCTGGAACAGCACGCTCATTCCCATGCAGTTCCTGGTCAACGGCTTCGCCAGCGGCCTGGCCTGCGGGCTCATCTACGCGGCGATCGTGCCGTCCGACGTGTCCGGTGACGTGCTGACCGGCTGGCTGTCACTGACGACCGGCCTGCTGGTCCTGTCGGTCTTCCTCCAGATCGCCCATGTCCTCAACGGCCAGTACACCCACGTGGCCGCCAAGGTCGCCGTGCGGCGCCTCCTCTCCGGCAACCTGCAAGTGGCCTACCTGGGCGGCGTGGTGCTGGCCGGGCTGGTCATCCCGCTCGCGCTCATCGCCTACGCGCTGTCGGACTCGGCGGGCTCCAACGCCGCGATGGCCGCCGGCATCGCCGGCGTGCTGATCCTGGCCGGCAACTGGCTGAGCAAGCACACGGTCATCCGCGCCGGCACCTACGCCTCGCTCTTCTAGTCGACTCGCGGGCGGCACGCGCCGCACGAGCCCAACCCCGCAGAACCCGGAGCTCCGTCGGCTGACGGGGCTCCGCCCATCTCCGAAGGGAAGGACCCAGATGGCCGAGGACAAGAAGTACGGGACCATCGCCTGGCTGAAGCCGGGTGCGCTCGATCGTGAGTCGCTCGACGTGTTCGCCATGACGCCCCTGGACGTCAAGCTGGCGGTCTTCACCAACACGGCCGCCGTGTCGATGATGGAGAACCCCAACTTCGACATCTCGTCGTTTGATCGCAACCAGCGGCCGGGCGTCCTGGAGACGGTCCAGGGGATGAAGGACTACGCCCACCCGGCGTACATCTCGGTCACCGGCGACCTGATCCAGTCCGCGATGGGCCCGGCGTGGGGCCAGGCGCTGGTGGCGGACATCGAGCGGATCAGCGGCGCCAAGGGCGTCACGGCCATGACCGCCGTGACGGACTGCCTCGACTGGATCGGCACCAGGAAGGTCGCGGTAGCGACGCCGTTCCGGAAGAGCCAGAACGACTACATGCACAAGTACCTCACCGAGGCCGGCTACACGGTCACCAGCATCGACGGCTTCGACACGCACAGCATGCGCGACGTCAAGGCGCTCCCCAAGGACGCCGCCCTGACGCTGGGCAAGCGGGTCTTCGACGAGGACCGCAGCGCCGGCGCGCTGCTCATCGGCTGCCCGGTCTGGGACCCGTCCCCGTACATCAACGACCTGGAGCAGTACACGGGCGTCCCGGTCATGACCGTCCTGAACGTCATGATCTGGGCTGGCCTCCACGCCATCGGGCACCCGGGCGGGGTCAAGGGCTACGGCCGGATCCTGGAGGACCCGATCAACCCGCCGAAGGGCTGACGCGCGATCGAACCGCCGGCCGGCCGGGCGTGAGCCCCGCCGGCCGTTCGATTCACGGGCCGCCGGCCGAGCCGTGGCCCGCCTCGACCCGGGGGAGGCCCACGATGACCAGCACCCGATCGTCCACCGGCACCATCGCCTGGCTCAAGCCGGGTCCGCTCGACCGCGACTCGATGGACGTCTTCGCCATGACCCCGCGCGACGTCCGCCTCCAGGTCTTCGCCATGCCCCTCTCGACGGCCATGATGGAGGCGGAGGTCTTTGACGGGTCCGGCTTCGACGCCGTCCAGCGGCCACAGGTCCTCGACGTGGTCCGTGGCATCGAGGCGTACGGCCACCCGGACTTCACCGTGGTCACCGGGGACCTGATCCAGTCGGCGATGGGTCCGGCCTGGGACCGCCGCCTCCGGGACGACATCGCGGACATCACCGGTCGCGGCGCCGCCACCGCCATGACAGCCGTGACGGATTGCCTGGACTGGCTGGGCGTCCGTCGCCTGGCCGTGGCCTCGCCCTTCCGCGACGCACAGAACGACCACATCGTGCGGTACCTGACCGCGGCCGGCTACGAGGTGACCGCGATTGGCGGCTACCCCACCCACGGCCTGGCGCAGGTGCGCGCCCTCCCGCAGGACGCGCCGTACGTCAAGGGCATGGAGGTCTTCGACCGCGACCGGACGGCCGAGGTGCTCTTTGTCACGTGCCCGCTCTGGCCGGTGGGTGAGCACACGGCTCCGCTGGAGGACGCCACCGGGGTCCCGGTGCTCACGGTCCCCAACACGATGATCTGGGCGGGTCTCCGGGCAATGGGCCACCCGGGCGGGGTCAGGGGCTATGGCCGGATCCTGGAGGACCCCCGCAACCCGCCGGATCGCTGAAGCGGCGCTCACCGCGAATCGAAACGGGGAGCCGGCCGGCTCCCCGTTCTTCGTATCCGGCGCGGGCCATCGCGGCCCGGTCGCGCGCCTACCGGCCGGCGACCACGTCCGCCAGCTGGCTCACGGAGTCCAGCTGCTCGGTGCACGGGCGGAAGACGTACTCGTCCACGCCCGCGTCCTCGCGGCGCTTGAGCATCTCGCGGATCGCCTCGGGGCTGGTGACGATGCCCTTGCGCATCCGCGCGGCCAGCTCCGGCTTGAAGCCGTAGTTGACCTCGGTGTACTCGTCGGCCTGCGCCTCGGCGTTGGGGCCCAGCGCGAAGTAGCCGCCGTGCACGTTGCGCGGTGTCCCGGCCCTGCCGGCCGCCGTCCACGCCTCGTTGACCTGGCCGATGAGGCCCGCGACCTGGTCCGGCGCCATGCCGTCCGGCGCCAGGAAGCCGTCGCCCCAGGCGACGGTCCGACGGATCACCGCGGAGGCGAGATAGCCGCCGATCAGCACCTCCGGGCCGCCGGGTCGAACCGGGATGGGCCCGATGGGCCCGATCTTCTTCTCCGGGTCGGCGGCTTCGCCCGCCCAGATTCGCTTCAGGATGGGCAGCTGCTCGTCCAGGCGCTTGCCACGCTTGTGGTAGTCGTAGCCGGTGGCGATGTAGTCCTCCTCGCGGACCGCGACGCCGATGCCCAGGGAGAAGCGGCCCCCGGACAGCGCATCGATGGACGCACACTGGCGGGCCAGCAGGGTGGTCTCGCGCGTGGGCACCACGATCGCGGTCGTCATCAACCGGATCCGCTGGGTGACGGCTGCCGCCACGGCCAGCGCGATGAGCGGCTCCTTGGCGTTGAGGACCACGCGGTCGGTGACGGCCAGGCTGGAGAACCCTGCGGCCTCGGCGCGGCGCGCCCACTCGGTGATGAACTCGCCGTCGATATGGGCCTCGCGAATGGGCAGCCCGATGCCGATCTTCATCTTGACCTCCTGTGGTCCGGCGCATGCCCGGCGTCGGTACTCGTGGACGCTGTTCCCGAGCGCACAATACGCTGCGGGATGCGCCGCCGCGCAGGGATTCCACGGACACGGGCCGGAGCTTGGCCGAGCAAGGGGGACTTGATGCCTGCCGATCTTCGATCGTTCCTCGATGCGCTGGAGTCCGCGCCAGCAGGCTCCCTGGCCACCATCACCCGCGAGGTGGACCCCAATCTGCAGCTGACGGGGCTGATCCGGCGCCTCCAGGCGGACGGCCGCCACCCCGTGCTCTTCTTCGAGAACGTCAAGGGGACCTCGTGTCGCGTGGTGGCCAACGCGCTGGCCACGCGCGAGCGGCTGGGCTTCGTCTTCGGCGTCTCCGCCGAGCAGGTGGTGGACGAGTACCTGCGCCGCCAGGACCGGCTCATCCCCGTGGAGCACCTGGAGCGCGGGGCGGCGGTCCCCGTCCGCGAAGTGGTGATGACCGGGGAGGCGGCCAACATCCTTGACCTGCCCCAGATCGTCCACTGCGGGGCCGACGCGGGGCCGTACTTCGCCTCGGGCGTGGTGCTGGCGAAGGACCCCGACACGGGCATCTACAACGCGGGCGTCTATCGGACCCAGATCGTCTCCGAGCGGAAGGTGCGGATCTACCCGTCGGCGGCCACCAACCTGCGCTACCTGTACAACAAGGCGGAGGCGAAGGGCGAGGCGCTGGAGGTGGTCTGGGTGCTGGGCCATCACCCGGCGCTCCTCCTGGCCTCCCAGTACCGCGGCCCCATCGACGTGGACGAACTGGAGGTAGCCGGCGGGCTGCTGGGCGAGGCACTGCGCATGGTGCCGGCGGAGACCATCGCGCTGGAGGTGCCCGCCGACGCGGAGATCGTGGTGGAGGGCCGGATCCTGCCCGGGATCCGGGAGCCGGAGGGGCCGTTCGGCGAGTTCACCTGGACGCTGGGGCCCGCGGAGATGAACCCGGTCGCCGAGATCACCGCGGTCACCCGTCGCCGGGACGCCATCTACCTGGACGTCTTCTCCGCCCACGCGGAGCACAACCTGCTGGGCATGCTGCCGCGCGAGGCGCTGCTCCGCCAGCGGGTTCGGGCCGCGGTCCCCTCGCTCAAGGCGGTCTCGATGCCGCTCTCCGGGACGTGCCGGTTCACGGCGTATGTCTCCATCGGGGCGGCCTACCCCGGGGCGGCGAAGCAGGCCGCGATGGCGGCGTTCGCGTCCGATTCGTTCCTCAAGCAGGTGATCGTGGTCGATGACGACATCGATGTCTTCAACGAGGCGGACGTCATGTGGGCCGTGGCGACCCGCGTGCAGGCCGACCGCGACATCATCGTGATCCCCGACGCCTGGACCAACGAGCTGGATCCGTCCGCCCACCAGCCCAACGATCGGACGAAGCGGGGCGGCGTCAACGCCAAGTGGATCGTGGACGCCACCCGGCCGGCGGACCTGCCCGTCCAGCCGCGCGCGGATGTCCCCGACGAGGTCTGGCGGGCGATTCGGCCGGAGGACTTCCTGGCCGAGCGAGACCTGCGATGAGCGCGCTGGAGCCTCGCACCTTCGCCCGGCCCGACGCCGAGGCGCCATGGCGGCCCGGGCCGGAGCTGCTCAACGACAGCCGCCCCGCGGCCCTGCTGCGTGCCTCCGGGACCGGGACACTCGAGGCGCTGCAGGCGCGGGCCGTGGCGGATCCGGCCTGGTTCTGGGGCCTCGCGGTGGACGATTTGGGGCTCTCCTGGTCACGGCCGTGGAACCGGGTGCTGGACCTGGGCGCCGGCCCCGAGTGGCCGACGTGGTGGCAGGGCGGGGCATTTGATCACGCGGCCGCCGTGCTTCACCGCTGGGCGGGGCGGCCGGACGACGAGGCAATCTCCTGGGAGGGCGACGACGGGGCGGTGCGCCGGCTGACGGGTGGCGAGCTGGTGGCGGCCGTGGAGGCGGCGGCGGACCGCTTCGCCGCGCACGGCGTTGGGCCCGGGACGCGGGTGGGGATCTTCCTGCCGATGCTGGTCGAGACCGCGGTCACGATGCTGGCGCTGGGCCGGCTCCAGGCGGTCTTCACGCCCATCTTCAGTGGGCTGGCGGGGCCGGCGGTGGCGTCGCGGCTGCGCACGTTCCAGGCGACGCACCTGGTCACGGCGGACGGTTTCCTGCGCCGTGGCAAGCCGGTGCCGATGGCCCAGGTCGCGGCGGAGGCGGTGGCGGACTGTCCCGGGGTTCGGCGCGTGCTGGTCGTGGAGCGACTCGATTCCGGCGGGTTGCCCGCCGACCTGTCGGACCCCGACCGCGATGCCCGCTGGGGTTCGATGCCCACGGCGCGCCACTCAGCCTCGCTGTCGGCCGTCGCCAGGCCAATCGGACCGGTGAATCCCGAGACGCCGTTCATGGTCATCTACACCTCGGGAACCACCGGGGCGCCCAAGGGCACCGTCCATGTCCACGGCGGCTTCCCGATCAAGGCGGCGCAGGACCTGGCCCACACCTTCGACCTGCGCTCGGGCGATGCGCTGTGCTGGATCACCGACCTCGGCTGGATGATGGGCCCCTGGGCCATCAGCGGGACGCTCCTGCTTGGTGCCCGGCTGGTCATCTTCGAGGGGGCGCCCGACTACCCCGACGCCGGGCGGGTCTGGTCGCTGGTCGCCCGCCACCGGATCACCCACCTCGGCGTGAGCCCCACGCTGGTTCGCATGCTGCGCGTCGCGGGCGACGCATCGGTGCTCGATCACGATCGGAGCTCCCTGCGCGTGCTGGGCTCCACCGGCGAGCCGTGGAACCCCGACCCATGGACGTGGCTCTTCCAGGTCGCCGGCGGTGGGCGGCTGCCAATCGTCAACTACACGGGCGGCACCGAGATTGCCGGCGGGATCCTGGGCGCTTCGCCGCTGCGGCCCATCCGCCCCACCTCGTTCAACGGCCCCTGCCTGGGGATGGCGGCTGACGTGGCCGGTCCGGACGGGGCGACGCTGGTCGACGACGTCGGTGAGCTGGTGCTGCGCGGCCCGTGGCCCGGGATGACCAGCGGCTTCTGGGGCGGCACGCCCGCCGACCGGGAGCGCTACCTGGACACGTACTGGCGGCGCTTCCCCGGCACGTGGGTCCACGGCGACTGGGCGACACGGGACTCGGACGGATTCTGGTACGTCCACGGGCGCTCGGACGACACGCTCAAGATCGCCGGCAAGCGGGTGGGCCCGGCGGAGCTGGAGGCTGTCGCGGTGGCGCACCCGGCGGTGATGGAGGCGGCCGCCATCGGGGTCCCGGACCAGGTCAAGGGCGAGGCGGCCGTGGTCCTGGTGGTGGTCCGCCGCGACGCGCGGGTGGAGGCGGAGACGCTGGCCCGGGAGGTGTCGGACGCGGTGGCCAGGAGCCTGGGCAAGCCGCTCCGGCCGGCACGGGTGGTGGTGGTGCCGGAGCTGCCGCGGACGCGCAGCGGCAAGATCATGCGCCGCGTGGCGCGGGCGGCCTGGCTGGGCCTGGAGCCGGGGGATCTCTCGTCGCTGGAGAACCCGTCCTCGGTGACGGCGATCGGGGCGCTGGGGGTGGCAGGGCGCTGAGGGCGCGGGTTGGCGCACGTGCTGCGCGTCGCACGCCGCACGCGAATGTCATCCCCGCCGCCAGCCGTTTCTCGCTCTTCCCATGGGGTGAGGAGTACGGATGATCGGGGCGTCACGCAGACCGGCCGGCTCCGCTGCCACGGCGAGATTTATGCCGACGCACGCTCGCGTCGGCACATTCCGGAGGCGCGGCGAGTCCGGTGAGGGGCGGCAACCCGCGTAGTCCTCACCGGGTGTGAACAGCGCGAGTTCGCTGGCTGGAACCTGCGCGTCGCACGCGGCGCTGTCACCCGGTCGCCCGCGAGCCGCCGGGCGCCGTCTCCCGCGCCTCGCGGAGCGACGGCATCTGCTCGTCGAAGAGGCCCGCCGGCAGCGACGCGAGGTAGTCGCACGCGGCCTGAAGCGAGACAACGTCCGCGTACTTCTGCTGCAGGTCGAACAGGTTGAGCGCATGCGTCGCCTGGCCGCGGTCGAACGTGCACTCCTCCACCACGCCCATCCGGTAGTTGTACGCGAAGCCCTCCACGACGGTGGCGCGCACGCAGCCGCTGGTCACGCCGCCAGTGACGATGATGGTGTCGGCCGCGAGGTCGACCAGGTGCGACGCCAGCAGGGTCCCGAAGAAGACGCTGGGCTTGGGTTTCCGGATGACGAGGTCCCGGGGCTGCGGCGCCACGGCGGGGAGGATGGTGTTGGCATAGGCCGCCGCCTCCACCGCGGCGGGGTCCCTGCGCGACACCTTGTCGCCCCATCGGCCGCGCCCCCAGCCGTCGTCGCGGCGCTCGGTCCCGGTGGAGTAGATCACGGGGATGCCCTGCCGGTGGGCCACGGCCACCAACTCGGCGATCCGGTCCGCCGCGGCCCAGCCCTCCTCGCCGCAGCCGTTCCGCCAGCGCTTGATCGACTCCAGGATTGGCTCGCGGACGTCGCCGCAGAAGAAGTAGTTGACGTCGATGACCATGACGACGGGCCGGCGGCCGAACCCGGCGGCCCGCCCATGGCCGGTCCCGGCGAAGACCTGGCGGTCGCGCTCGGTGAGGAAGGGGTCCCAGACCGCCACGATCAGCCCTCCAATTCGGGTGGTTCCATCCCACACGCGAACCTGCCCATGGCGGGTCCACCTCGCTGGGCCACCACCTCGACCGGGGCATCCTACGCCGCGCCGTGGTCGGCGGGCCGGGTGACCGCGCCGCGCCGAACCGGGACAGAATCTGACTGCCCCGGACCGCACCGTGCGCGCAGCCGTCATTTGGTGCTGATCGGTGGGTTGCAGGGAGGTTGCGGAATCGCCTTGCGAGGGCCATTCGGCCCCCCTATCCTGCGCCTCATGTCCCGTCTCGGGGCGCAGGGAGTGATCGGGGTGACTGTCGTGATGCGTTCTCGACTCATCGGGCTGCTCGTTGGTACCACCATGCTGGTGACCGCCTGCTCAGGGGCGGCGACACCGGCGCCCACGGCGGCGCCAACCAAGGCGCCGGTCGCCAGCCAGGCGGCCGCCGCCAGCCCCACGGCGAAGCCCAAGGCCGCAGACCTGGCCATCCCCAAGCCGTCGGGTGACCTGACCATCAAGATCGGCCTGCCCTCGGTGCTCGCCTTCGCGACGCTGCCCATCGCCATGACGGTGGACCGCATCAACAGCCAGGGCTGGAAGGCCAGCTACGTCGAGTTCACCAGCACGTCGCTCAACACCCAGGCGCTCGTCCAGGGTGACGTCCAGTTTGCCCAGGCCCAGGTCCTCGACGCGGCACGCGCCCTCCAGGCGAGCACGGCCGGGAGCGTGGGCTGGCTGGGCGAGAACAACGGCGGCGAGTTCGTGATGATCGCCAAGGCCTCCCTGGCCGACTGCAAGAGCCTCGATGGCAAGCGGATCGGCTACCAGGGCGCGGCGGCTCCCGTCACCGTGGTGACCAAGAACTGGCTCAAGGCCTGCGGCGCCACGGGCCAGGACGTCATCATCTCCGGCGGCGACAACCGCACCATCGCCATGGAGAAGGACCAGCTCGACGCGACCATCGCCCAGATGGCGGACTGGCTGCTCCTGGACGCCCGCGCTCCGGGCAAGTTCAAGCTCCTGGACACCGGCACCACGTACGACATCACCGGGGCGCACTACTGGGTCAACAACGCCTGGGCGACCAAGAACCCCGACCTGGCCGTGGCGTTCTTCGCGGAGATCCTCAAGACCTTCGCGATGATCCAGGAGGACCACACGATCGTGCAGCCCGCGATCATCAAGTTCATCCCGGTCTTCACGACCAACAATCCCACGGTCAGCCTGGTCAACACGTACATCACCTCGGCCGCTATCAAGGCATGGCCGGCCAACGGCGGTGACACCACCAAGGTGGCCAACGCCCTGACGTTCTTCACGGGGACTGGCGACCTGAAGGCGGGCCTCGCGGCCGACACCCTCACCAACACCACCGTCCGCACCAAGGCGCTCCAACTCGTCGGCCAGGCGAAGTAAGCCCGGCCGCACCCCATTGGCACAGGCTGCGAGCCGGCCGCCGCTGCAAGCGGCGGCCGGCTCCGCTTCCCGCCTCGTCGCCGCCCGCGACCATGATCGCCGGCGGGCACGCCTCCTCCGGCTGGCCGTGCTCGTCGCGTTCCTGACGTTCTGGGAGGTGGCCGCACGGCTCGCCCACAACATCGGGATCGCCACGTTCAGCGACACCATGGTGGCGGCGTGGGACCTCATGTTCGGCAACGGCCGGATCTGGGAGGCGATGCTCAACAGCAACGCCGCCCTGGTCCTGGGCTTCGCCATCTCCGCGGTCACGGCCGTCCCGCTGGGGCTGGCCGCCGGCCGCAGCCGCATCCTGGACCGCGCCCTCAGCCCGTATACCGCCATCCTGCTGGCCATCCCGGTGGCGCCGCTGGTCCCCATTGCGATCACGGCCTTTGGCCTCTCATTGGCCGCGCGGGTCAGCATCGTGATCCTCTTCGCCGTCATCTTCATCTACGTCAACACGCGGGCCGGGGTCCGGAGCGTTGACCGGCGCCTGGTGGAGATGGCGCACGCCTTCGGCGCCAGCGAGCGGACCATCTGGACCAAGGTGGTCATCCCGTCGGCGGTGCCAGCGATGTTCGCCGGGCTGCGGATCGGCCTGGGCCGGGCCCTGACCGGGATGGTCGCGGTGGAGCTCCTCCTGGTCGCCACCGGCGTCGGCAAGCTGCTCCTGGAGTACCGCGACCGGCTGCAGCCCGCGTACGTCTTCGCGACCGTCCTCTTCGTCATCGCCGAGGCGCTGCTGCTCCTCGAGCTGGCCAGGTTCATCGAGCGGAAGGTGGCCCCCTGGAATGACTGATGTGACCGCCGCCTCGACGGAGACCCAGCCACCGGCCCCTTGGCCGGACGACGCCTCCCTGGCGGCCGCGTCCCACGGCGGCCCGATGATCGAGCTCCGCGGCGTCTCCAAGGAGTTCCTGGGCGACCGCTCATCGACCACCACCACGCACGCCCTCGACAACATCAGCCTCACGGTGAACGAGCACGAGTTCATCACCGTCATCGGGCCCAGCGGCTGCGGCAAGACCACGCTGCTCCGGATCGTGGCCGGCCTGATCCCGTACGACTCGGGCCAGGTCCTGGTCAAGGGCAAGCCCGTCACGGGGCCGGGCCCGGATCGCGCCGTCGTGTTCCAGAGCTTCGCCCTCCTCCCCTGGGCGACGGTGCTGGAGAACGTCGCGTTCGGACTGGAGACGCGCGGCATCCCCAGGGCGGAGCGCGAGGAGCAGGCCCGGGTCCTGATCAAGACCGTGGGCCTGGCGGGCTTCGAATCCCGGCTCCCGCGTCACCTGTCCGGCGGGATGCAGCAGCGCGTCGGGCTCGCGCGCGCCCTGGCGGTCAACCCCGACATCCTCCTGATGGACGAGCCGTTCGGCGCCATCGACGAGCAGACCCGCCGGATCATGCAGGAGGAGCTGCTCCGGATCTGGGGCTACCGGCGCAAGACCGTGCTCTTCGTGACCCACTCCATGGAGGAGGCGGTCCTCCTCGCCGACCGCGTGATCCTCATGTCGCCTCGCCCGGGTCGCGTCCACGAGATCATCGACGTGCCGCTGCCGCGCCCGCGTGGCCGTGAGACGGAGCGGACGCGCGAGTTCACGGACATCAAGGAGCTGCTCTGGGACAAGCTCCGCGTGATGCAGACCGTCTGATGGCCGCAGCCGCGCCGCAGCCCACCGCCTCCGCGGCACCGTTCGACCCGGCGCCGGCGCCCCGGCGGCCGCGCCGCAGCCTGGCGCGTCGCCTGCCCGTCGAGGGCCTCTCGCTCCTCGCCGGGAGCCTCCTCTGGGAGATCGCGGGCCGGACCATGGACCTGCCGTGGCTCCCGCCACTGAGCATGATCCTGGCCGACCTCGTGACGCTGCTGGGCCAGGAGAGCGTTCGGGCCAACATTCTGGCCAGCCTGCAGGCCCTCGTGATCGGGTTCGCGATCTCGCTGGTCTTCGGCCTCGTGGTGGGCGCCCTGATGGGGCGGTTCCTGAGCGTGGAGGCCGCGCTCGACATCTACGTCAACGCGCTCCTGGTGGCACCCACGATCATCCTCATCCCGGTCTTCTTCGCCATCTTCGGGCTGGGGGACGGGACGCGCCTGTCGGTCGTCGTGGTGTACGCCGTCTTCGTGATCATCATCAACACCATGACGGCCATCAAGACGGTTGACCCGGCGATGGTCGAAATGGCCCGCGCATTCGGCGCCAGCGAGGCGTTCATCATCCGCAAGGTGATGATCCCGGCGTCGATGCCGCTCGTGATGGCCGGGGTCCGGCTGGGGCTGGGCCGCGCGGTCAAGGGCATGATCACCGGCGAGATGCTGGTGACGTTCGTCGGCCTGGGGGCGCTGGCCGCCAGGTTCGGCAGCCAGTTCGACATGTCAAAGGTGTTCGCGGTGAGCCTCATCGTCCTGATCCTGGCCGCCGTCACCAACTGGGTCGCGCAGCTGGTGGATGACCGCCTCACGCGCTGGGCCGACTGACCGGCCGGAAGGAGAGACGCACGATGGGCCTCTCGCTCACCCTGGGCTGCGGCGCCTACGACCGGACCATCCCGCTGGCGGACGGCACGGTGGTCCCGGACGGGATCGACCTCCGGATGACCACGCTGACGCCCGGCGACCTCTTCCGGCGGCAGGCCCGCGACGCCGAGTTTGACGTCGCCGAGTTCTCGCTCAGCACCTACGCGATGCTCCATGGCCGGGGCGACACCCGGTTCGTGGGGATCCCGGTCTTCCCGTCGCGGATGTTCCGCCACCGGAGCATCTTCGTGAACACGAAGGCGGGGATCGCGCGGCCGGAGGACCTGCGCGGCCGGCGCGTGGGCGCGGCCGAGTTCCAGCAGACCGCCGGGGTCTGGATCCGCGGCATCCTGGAGCGCGAGCACGGCGTTCCCCAGGCGGACGTGGACTGGGTCTTCGGGGCGTACAACGCGCCCGGCCCGTACCACGAGCGCTCGCCGGTGGCGCTGCCGGCGAACCTGCGAACCACCGTGATCCCCGAGACCACCTGCCTCAACGACCTGCTGGATGCCGGCGAGATCGACGCGGTGATCGCGGCCCAGGCGCCGGCGGCGCTGAAACGCCCGGGGAGCAACGTGGCGCGGCTGTTCCCGGACTTCGTGTCGGCCGAGCAGGCCTACTTCGGGCGGACGGGGATCTTCCCGATCATGCACACGGTGGTGATCCGGCGATCCATCTACGAGGCGGAGCCGTGGGTGGCGCGGGCCATGGTGGACGCGTTCGTCGAGGCGAAGCGGGTGGGCGCCGCCCGCCTGGCCGCGGATGGCACGCCGTACGCCGGGCTGCCATGGCTGACGGCGCACCTGGAGGAGCTGGCCCGGGTGATGGGCCCGGACCCGTACCCGTACGGGTTCCTGGCCAACCACGCCACGGTGACGGCGTTCCTGGAGATGCACCACGCCCAGGGGCTGGCGCCGCGCCTGCTCACCGCCGAGGAGCTCTTCGTGCCGGAGACGCACGCCTCATGATGCGCCCCGAGCCCCTCGACTAGCCCGGAGACCCAGCCAATGCCGTTCAACGACCTGCGCGAGTACATCGACCACCTGGAGGCCAACGGCGAGCTGATGCGGGTGACCGCCGAGGTGGACTGGAACCTGGAGTTGGGCGCCATCACGCGCCGCTCCATGGACCTGCGCGGTCCTGCGCTCCTGTTCGAGAACATCAAGGACTACCCGGGGGCGCGGATCTTCGCCAACAGCCTCTCGCGCAACAAGGACCTGCCCTTCAGCCGGATGGCGATGGCGCTGGAGATGGACCCGGCCAGCAGCATGCTGGACCTGATCCGGGAGTTCGCCCGGCGCATCCCCAACCTGGTCAAGCCGCGGCTGGTGGAGACGGCGCCGTGCAAGGAGAACATCGTCACCGGCGACGACGTGGACCTCTGGAACCTGCCCACGCCGTATCTCCACGGGATGGACGGCGGGCGGTTCGTCGGGACGTGGCACGTGGACGTGACCAGGAACCCGCAGACGGGCCACGTCAACTACGGCACCTACCGCCACGTGATCCACGACAAGAACACGCTGGGCTTCTACGCGATGCCCGCGCAGCACGGCCCGGCGCTCTACTACGAGTACGAGAAGCGCGGCGAGCCCATGCCCATCGCCCTCTGCTTCGGGACGGACCCGGTGGTCACCATCGTTGGCGGGACATCCGTTGGGCCCAACATCTCCGAGGTGGAGCTGGCCGGCGGGCTGCGGGGGGCGCCCGTGGACCTGGTCAAGTGCGAGACCGTGCCGCTGGAGGTGCCCGCCTCCTCGGAGATCGTGATCGAAGGCTGGGCGCTCCCCAACGAGCGCCGGGTGGAGGGGCCCTTCGGCGAGTTCACGGGCTACGCCGCGCCTGACGAACTGCCCCGACCCGTCATCCGCGTCACCGCGATCACCTACCGCAACAACCCCATCCTGACGATGTCCAACATCGGCAAGCCCTGGAACGAGGACAACGTCCTGGTCTCCGTGGCCGCCTCCGCTGTGCTGACCGAGGAGCTCCGGCGGCGCGGGATCAAGTTCAAGGACCTGTACGTGGCACCGCCGTCGCAGGCGGTGATCGTCTCGTGCGACCCGCCGATGCACGGCTACCAGCACACGCTGGCGTCCGCGATCTGGTCGTGCAAGTACGGGCTGATGCGGCCGTACATCTTCATCGTGGGCGAGGACGTGGACGTCACCGACGCCGAGGACGTCTACTGGTGCCTGACCACTCGCCTGGACCCGGCCCGCGGGATCCACGTCCAGGAGGACACGGTCATGTCCGGCTTCTGGCCGTGGGTGGACCCGGAGGACCGCAAGATCCGGAAGGGCTCCAAGGTCTACTTCGACGCCACCTTCCCGGCCGAATGGGGGCCCGACTACCGCCCCCAGATCGTGGACTTCACGCGCGCCTGGCCCCAGGAGACGCAGGACCTGGTCATGGAGCGCTGGCGCGAGTACGGCTTCACGGACGACCCACGGCTGAAGGGGTAGGCCAGGCAGGGGTAGCGCGGCGCCGGGCGCGACCCCTTGGGCCCGCGCGGGGTGCGTATCCTGTCGGCATGAGCGAAGACGTCGAACCGCGCGCCGCCACCTGGACCCAGTCGAACGCGGAGACCGTGGGGGAGGCGGTCGTGGCTGCCGTGGCCGCCGGCGGCGTGGACCACCTGTTCTTTGTCTCGGGTTCGGAGATCGCGTTCCTCCAGGAGGGGATCGCCAAGGCCCGGGCGTTGGGCCGGCCCGCGCCCAGGCTCATCTCGGTGCCCCACGAGCACCCGGCCCTCTGCGCGGCACTTGGGTATGCCGCCGTGAGCGGCAAGCCGGCTATGACCGCGGTCCACGTGGATGCGGGGACGCTCCATCACGGCGGGGCGCTGAGCACTGCCGCGCACGCCGGCCTGCCCGTCGTCATGACCGCGGGCGCACCGCCCGTCGCCTACACCGGCTCCATGCCCGGGAGCCGCGACGACGGCGGCCACCTATGGGCGCAGGAGGTCTTCGACCAGCACGCGATCGTGCGCAACTACGTCAAGTGGGACCACCAGCTGACCTGGCAGGACAACCCGGGCACGGTCATGAGTCGGGCGATCCAGGTGGCCCGAAGCGGCCCGGCCGGGCCGGTCTACGTCTCGTTCCCCAAGGAGCTGGCGTTCCAGCCCGTGCGCGACGGGGGGCGGTTCCCGTCCGCGGACCAGCTGGGCGTGCCGGTCCCGCCGGCGCTGGACCATGACGCGGCCCGCGAGATCGCCGAGCGGCTGGTCCGGGCGGCGTGCCCGGTCGTGGTCACGGGACGGTCCGGGAAGGACCAGTCGTCCGTGCCGGCGCTCGTGGCGCTGGCGGAGCTGCTGGGGATCGGGGTCGTGGACGGCGCGCGCCGAAGCTACCTGTGCTTCCCCCTGAAGCACCCTTTGGCGCAGGCGACGACGCTGCTGCCGAAGGCCGACGTGGTCCTGGCACTGGACGCCTTCGTCCCGTGGGTGCCCGGCCGAAACAACCCGCCCGCCTCAGCCTGGGTCGCCGCCGTGGGGCCGGACCCCACCGCCGCCCGCACGCCCACGTTCGAGTTCACGGCCGACCTCCGGGCCACCGCCGACCCCAACCGCGCTGTCCGCGCGATCCACGCTTGGGTGGAGCGGCTCATGGACGGGCCGGCGCGGGAGCGGGCACGGGCGCGTTCGGCCGCCCTCGCCGAGGCCCATGCGAAGCGGGGCGCGGCGCTCGTGCTGGAGGCCGAGAAGGTCGCGACACGCACGCCGATGGCCCCGGAGTGGGTCAGCTACCAGGTCGGCCAGCTCCTGGACCAGCAGTCGTTGCTGATCGACGACACCCTCGCCGGGCCTCGCACGCGCGATTTCATCGCGATGGATCGGCCGGGCTCGCTGCTCTCCAACCCCGGGTCAAGCGGCGGCTGGGCCGTGGGGGCGGCGTTCGGGGCCAAGCTGGCTGCGCCCGACCGCGACGTCATCGCACTGACCGGCGACGGCTTCTACATGTTCGGCACGCCCGGGCCGGCGCTGATCGCGGCATCCCACTACGGCGCGCCCTTCATGGTCGTGGTCTACACGAACCGCAGTTACACCACGGGCACCACCCGGGTGGGCCTGGCGTACGGTCGGGACGGCTACGCGGCCAGGGCCGGCTACGAGGGCGGCTACACGGACCCGCCGATCGACTTCGCGAAGGAGGCCGAAGCGGCCGGGGCCTACGGCGAGACGGTCCGCGACCCGGGCGAGGTGGCCGCCGCCCTGCGCCGCGGCCTGGCCCGCACCCGCGCCGGCCAGTGCGCCGTGATCTCCATGTGGCTCCCCCGCCTGGAGGCGGAGGACTAGACTCCCGCCGGTTCGGCCGTCCCAACTCCGTCTAGTGCTTGTGGGCGCGACATCTGGCAGGAAGGCCGAGGTTCAGCGCCAAGTCGCTGGATGACGGTCCGCGACGAGCGGCCTCCGCGACGAGCGGCCTCCGCGACGAGCGGCCCTTGACGCTCGGCGCGGGGGAGGGGCAGGATCGCGCACGGAGGCGTTCGAGATGCGCATTCGGGGTGGAATGAGTCTGGCCGCCGTGGTGGCCGTCGGCGTGCTGGTTGCTGGCCGCGCGGCGAGCCCGCCGCCGCCGTCGATCACGGGCACCGCGCCACCGACGTTGGCCCCGTCCCCGACGCCTGCCTCCATCGCGACCCCGGCCCCGGCCTCCTCGGCCCCTTCGACGCCCGAGGCCTCAGCGGCCGCCTCCGCCTGGCCCACCTACGACCCGGCCTCGCTGCTCGGCGATCACCTGACCTGCTTCGGTCAGGGATCCCCCACATTCACCGTCTCCCAATGGAATTCGGCCCCGGTCGTGACGCCGGCCGATGTATCCCCCGAGGCGCAGGCATTGCGAAAGGCGCAGAGCCCGGGCAACGGCCTGGGCCAGTTGGTTTGGCGCCGGATTGTCACGACCGCCGACGCCATCCTGTTCGCGGCTGCGACCGGTTCGGAAGCACCGGAGCAGGCCATTGCCATGGCATTCAGCGTGGCCTCGGCGCGCTCGGACAACTGGCAGTGGCAATCCTTGGGGAACTGCGCGCTCCGCCTGGCCGTAGGTCCCGATCGTTCCGTCGCGGACGTGTTCCTCGCCCCCGGTGCGCCGCCGGCACTCACTGATCGAGTGGTCCACCTGATGATCCGGGAGTCCGTCTGCGCCAGCGGGCAGTCGCCGCCAAGCCGCGTCGTGCCGCCCACCCTCCGGTTGTCCACGGGTTCCGTGACGGTCCTGATCACGATCACCACACGCCCGGGGCCCCAGGACTGCATCGGGGTGGATCCCGTGCCCTACGACCTGGTCTTGCCGGAGCCGTTGGGTGACCGAAGCGTCCTCGATGGTTCATGGGTTCCGGCTGCCCCGATCGCGAAGCCGGTCGGCTGCTGCGGGTAGGACTTCCTGTCAGACGCCGCGCAGGGGAGCACTAAGCACGATATCGGGTCGGGACCGGCGTCCTAGCTCGCCTCGTGCGTCTCGATTCGTGCACGGCTGAGCGTGCGTGTGCGCATCCGAAGGCTCTCAGGACCCGGTTCGGCCAGCCGGAACCTGCTGAGTGCTCGTGGGCGCGGCGTCTGACAGGAAACCGCGCCGCGGCGACGGCGCCGGTGCCTTGAGCTACGCGCCCTCGCGCTCCCCGTCGGCCTTGACCCGCGCCCGGGCAGCCGCGTCCTGGACCGCATCGATGATCTTGAGGTAGGAGCCGCAGCGGCACAGATTGCCCGCCAGCCCGTGGCGGATCTCGTCGTCGGATGGGTCCGGGTTCTCGGCGAGCAATGCGCCCGTCGCCATCAGGAACCCCGGCGTGCAGTACGAGCACTGGAACGCCGTGTGGTCCACGAACGCCTGCTGGAGGTCGGACAGCTCGCCGTTCGGCCCCGTCAGGCCTTCGACCGTCTCCACCGTCAGTCCGTCGCACAGCCCGGCCAGCGTCAGGCAGGACGAGACGATCTTCCCGTCCGCCACCACCGTGCACGCCCCGCACATCCCGATGCCGCACGCCTCGCGCACGCCCATCAGCCCCAGCTCGCGGCGAAGCAGCTCCAGGAGCGTCTCGTGCGACCGCGGGGAGACTTGGCGCACGCGCCCGTTGACCGTCAGCTGGATCACGCGGACGCCTCCTTGCCAGACGTGCTGGCACCGCCGGCGCCGGCGCCACGCCCGCCGCCCGGCGCCCCGCGGTCCCGTTCGTGGATGAGCCGGAGCACCCGCTCCGGGGTCAGTGGCAGGTCCACCACCCGCACCCCCAGCGCCTGCGCGACCGCGTTGGCGATCGCCGGCGCGACGGCCGGGAGCGGCGTCTCGCCCAGGCCGTGGACGTCGATGGAGTCCGGGATCTCGATCATCGTCTGGCCGAACGCGCGCGGCACGTCCAGGAACGACGGGATCATGTAATCGGACAGGTTGGGGTTGGTGAGCACGCCCTGCTCGTCCCAGACCAGCTCCTCGAAGAGCGTCTGGCCCACCCCGAACAGTGACGCGCCCAGCACCTGGAGCTCGCAGTGGATGGGGTTGATCATCCGGCCGGGATACAGCCCCATGTGGAGCTGGAGGACCGTGACCTTGCCGGTCTCCTGGTCCACCTCCACCTCGGCCCCGCAGATCGCGGGATGCCACTGGGGCGAGGCCACGCCCTGGCCGGTCTCCACGTCCAGCTTCACCTTCACCGGCTCGTGGCCGCTGCCCACCAGCGAGCCCACCTTGGAGGTGGTGACGATCTGGGCGAATGTCAGCCGCCGCCCCGGCGAGCCCTTGACGACGACCGCGCCGTCCTGGATCTCCAGGTCCCCGGCCGCGGCCTCCAGCTGCGAGGCGGCCAGGTCGATCAGCTGCTGCTTCACGGACTTCACCGCGCGCCGGATGGCCCGGCCCATGAAGTTGGTGGAGCGGCTGGCGGCGGTCATCTGGTCGAACGGGGTGTTGGCGGTGTCCGGCGTGGAGACGCGGACGCCGCTAAGGGGCAGCGTCGCCTCGTGGGCGGCGATCTGGGCGAGCACGGTGAGCGCCCCCTGGCCCATCTCCACGGTGGAGGTGAGCACGTTGAGGGACCCATCCGCGTTCAGCTTCACCACGGCGTTGGCGCCGTACGAGGCCGTGCCCTTGATGATCGCGGCCAGGCCCTTGCCGCGGACCCTCGCGCCCGCGCCCGCGCTCGCGCCCGCGGCCGTACCTGTAACCGTTCCCGCGCCGGGCCCCCGCGGCGCCGGCGGCCACGCCCACCCGATGTGCTCAGCCGCGTCCCGGAGCAGCTCCGAGTAGTGGAGGTTCTCCGCGATGGTCTCGCCCGTGGAGAACTGGTCGCCGGGTTGGAGAACGTTCTTCAGCCGGAGCGCCAGCGGGTCCATTCCCAGCGCCTCGGCGATGGCGTCCATCTGCTGCTCGTGCGCCCAGGCGACCTGGGGGATCCCGTAGCCACGGAACGCCGATGCGGGCAGGGTGTTGGTGTACACGCCGTACGAGTCGACGTGGATGTTGGGCACCCGGTACGGGCCGGTGGACGCGTAGCCGCGGTAGATCTTCTCGGGCGTGTTGAGCGAGTACGAGCCGCCGTCGTAGTAGACGTCCGCCTCGTGGGCCACCAGCGTCCCGTCGCGCATCACCCCGCTCCGAATCCGGATCCGCGAGGGGTGCTTCCCGGCGGTCACGAACTCCTCGGCGCGCGTCAGCGAGACCCGGACGGGGCGCCGCGTCCTGCGCGCCAGGATGGCCGCCAGCGGCTCGCACATGGGGTCGATCTTCCCGCCGTAGCCGCCACCCAGGGTGGACACGATCACCCGGACATCCGAGATGTTCATCCGCAGGATGCCGGCCACGTATGCGCCGCACGACGACGGCGCCTGGATCGACGACCAGATGGTCATCTTCCCGCCCTTGTAGTCCGCGACGGCGTTGTGGGTCTCGAACGGGACGTGGGCGACGCCCGGCGTGGTGTACGTCCGCTCGACGACGACCTCGGCCTCGGCGAAGCCGGCCTCGATGTCGCCCCGGCGGAGCTTGTACACGTGGATGACGTTGGTGTCCTCCAGGCCAGGCTGGCGGGCCACGATGTCGGGACGGAAGGATTCCAGGTGGCGCTTGCCCGGGTGGAGCAATGGAGCGCCGGGGGCCAGCGCACCCTCGATGTCGAAGACGGCTGGCAGGACCTCGTACTCGACCTCGATCAGCTCCACGGCGTCGCAGGCCTGGTCGTCCGTCTCGGCGGCGACGATGGCGACGGGGTCGCCCACGTAGCGGGCCTTGTCGATGGCCAGCGGCGCGCGGTCCTTGATGAACGGCCCGAACCAGGGCTTGAGGCCGGGATCCGCGGCCAGGTCGGCGCCCGTCAGCACGGCGACGACCCCTGGGGCGGCGAGCGCCTTCGACGCATCCACACGGATGACGCGCGCGTGTGCGTGCGCTGAACGCAGGATCCGCGCGTAGAGCATCCCGGGCAGGGTCAGGTTCTGGGCATAGTCGATGGTGCCGGTGATGCGCTCATAGGCATCGACCATGGGAACCCGTTCGCCGATCAAGGGCCCGTCCTCCCCCCGTCGCGTTGGCCAGCGTGGCAAGCCAGCGGAGTATAGGCCTGCGGGAATCGGTTGCAACCGTCGCCGGGCCGGTGCTACGGTGCCCGCTTCCGTCCCGGCCAGCTTCTCGGAGGGCGCCTCGTGACCCGGTTCATCGACCTGACCCACCCTTTGGGCCCCGACGCGAACGTCCCGCCCGGCCTCCCCCAGCCGTCGGTCGACACGGTGCGGACCATGGCCAGCCACGGGCGGAACAGCTCGGTCTTCACGGTGCCCGCCCACACCGGCACCCACCTGGATGCGCCCTGGCACGTCTCGGACACGGGCGGCGACATCAACAGCATCGGGCTGGACCGCCTGATCGGCCCGGCCGTGGTCTGGGCGTTCGCACAGGGCGACGAGCCGTCCGGAATCGGGCCGGCGGAGCTGGAGGCATCCACCCCCGCGGTCCAGCCCGGCGACGCCGTGCTGCTCTCCACCGGGTGGGCGAAGAAGTACGGGACGCCCGCCTATCACAAGCGCCCGTGGCTGACGGTGGATGGTGCGATCTGGCTGCGCGAGCACGGGGTCCGGCTGGTGGGGATGGACTTCGCCAACCCGGAGCAGCCGCCCTCAGCGCACCAGATGAGCATGGACTTCCGGGATCATCACGAGCTGCTGGACCACGGGGTCCTGATCGTGGAGAACGTGGCGGACATGTCGGAGATCCATGGGCAGCGGGTGCGGCTCTTCGTGACCGCCGCACGGGTGGTGGGGATCGATGGCTTCCCGGCCCGGGTGTTCGCGGAGGTCTGACTCCGAAGGCGTCGCCAGCCCAGCCGCGAAGCGGCCGCCAGCCCAGCCCGAAGGGCTGCAATCCCGGCCGCGAAGCGGCCGCCAGCCCAGCCCGAAGGGCTGGGCCATGGTCCCGGTGGGCCGGGATTACCAGCCCACCGGCATCGATGTGGTCTTCGCGGTCCTGGCCCGCGATCGGTCCTAGGGCGCCCGGCGGAGCACCGCGTCCAGCGTGAGGGGCGTCTGGCTGCCGACGTCGTGCCCTCCGCCCGTGCCCAGGTTCCAGAACGCCGCGCCGGCCGAGCCGTACGAGGCCTGCAGGTTGAACATGGTCGTGAAGTTGCTGGCTCGCACCGCGTCGCCCAGCGCCGATCAGGCGCTCCGGTATCGGCCCACACATCGTGTGCATCGACGCCGGTCGCCCAATCACGAGGGGATCCGGAGGGGATCCGGAGGGGATCCGGAGGGGTCCCCCGGCCTGGAGACGAAGAAGGCCCCCACCCTGACGGGCGGGGGCCTTCAGCATGGCGAGGGTTACGCGCCGCCCTCCCACCAGCGGCCGGTCGGCGTGGTGCCGTCCTCCGCGAGCTCGGGGAGCGCTTCGACCGACTCCTCCACCGACCCCGTGGTGAGGTGAGTCGAGTTCCGAAACGCCTGCGGCGAGATCAGCAGGTGCTGCGAGTAGACGTTGGGACTGGTGTTGAAGTGCTGGTGCCACGCACCGGACGGCACGTTGATCATGTCGCCGGCCGACCAGTCGTAGCGCTCGCCGTCCACGATGGAGTAGCCCGCGCCCGACAGCACGAACACCGTCGCCCAGCCGTGCTTGTGCGTCTCGGTGTGGCAGGAGGGCGGCAGCTGGTGGACGTACATCGACATGACGCGGTTGTTGAAGCCCACGAACCGGTCGACCAGGCCCACCTTCCAGTCGCCCTTGTGCTCGGAGCGCTGGATGACCGCCTCGCTGCCCTTCATGAGCTTGCGATGCGACCGGCTCTCGGCCTCGAGTGTCTGGCGGCCGTGGTGATGCGACATCTGCATCTCGGACATCCACTTGATGCCCTCGACGTAGTCGACCGGCACGAGCTCCTTGGTGAAGGGATGCTGCGGCTTGAAGTCGTCCGGCAGGTCGCTGAACGAGTCGCCCTTGTAGATGACGGCCATCGTGTAGACCTGCTCCATGAGCGGGCCGTCCCGCCCGATCATGAGGTAGGTACCCTCGTCGCTGTCATTGAAGTGCTGGAACCAGGCGCCCTCCGGCACGTGGAGCGAGTCGTGGGTCTCCCACTCGTAGGGCTCGCCGTAGATCGTGCTGTGGCCCTTCTTGCCGTAGAGCACGTGGACGACGGACTCGTAGTCCCGGATCTTGAGCGTCCGCGCGCCGGGCTGCAGGTGCCAGATCTCCACGGTGTGCGTGGGGGCACCCTGGCCCATGTGGGGCGAGGTGATGTACGCGACACGCACGCCAGGCGCACGGGTGTCCTCGAAGACGACCTCGTTGCCGCGGATGATCGCGGGCATGGTCTTGCGCTCCTCGCGCCGCGCAAGCTCGCGCTCTGCCAGCCAGCGCTCGTAGCTGGTCAGCTTGGCGCCCTCCTGGTAGAGGTCCGTCCACTTCCAGCTCTCGTGCGGCCACCAGCGGTCGCCGGTCATCTGCGGCTCACCCAGGCGCGTCTCCCGGGTGCGCAACATCTCCTCGTCTTCCTTGTGCTGGGTGAAGTACGTCTTGGCACCCGCATGCTGGTGCTCGTGATCTGCCATGGGCCCCATCCTCTCAGTGCTACCTCGCCCCGCGCTGGCGAGGCAATCAGGACGTCAACCGCGCCGGGTTGTGGCCCGGGGCGGCTGCGTCACCCTCCCTTGATGAGTGGGATGACGGTGACCAGGTCGCCGTCACGGAGGATGTCCTCCACCTTGGCCGGCCGGCCACGGACGCGCACGTCCATGTGCTCGACGGAGATGCCCGCGGCCGCGAGGCCGTCGGCGATGGAGGCGCCCTCCTCGGCCGCGTACTTGTAGACGCCGCGGCCCAGCTGGACGATCCGAACATTCATGGTCATTGCGCTCTCCTCGCGTCGCGGTTGGGCCGTTGTGCGGCAGAGGGGATGGTCACCCGCGCCCTCGCGGGGCCGCGAACGGCCCGCGGCGGATCAGGCCGGCGATCTCGCGCCGGATCTCCAGGATCTCGTCATCGCTGGCGGTCACCGGCTCCGCCGGCTTGTCCACCCAGACCCAGGTGGTGGACCGGATGGCATAGTGATCCAGCCGGCTCAGCGTCCGCATCCGGTGGTTGGTCTCCAGGGAGATCATCCAGTCGTTGGCGAAGTGCTCGATGGTCTCCTCGTCCTCACCGGACCAGAAGACTTCTTCCCGGGCGTGGCTGTGCCACCAGAGCCGGAGGTTGGCTGGGTCGCGGTCCTCGTCCACGAGGCGACTGACCAGCAGGCTGACCTCTTCCTGGTCCATCCGCGTCTGGATGTCGGTCACGTCCTGCGTCACCATGAACAGCTCGGTGACCTTGAAGTCCTCACCCGTGGGCCCGTCCGGCTCCACCAGCCCCAAACCGGAGATCTCCACCGGGCACTGGGTGGTGAACAGGAAGATCTTCCGCCAGACCTCGGGGGTGAAGGAGAGACGCCGGTCGGCGAGGACCGCGCGCGGCGGGGCGGGCTTCAGCTTGATCTCGTTGCCCAGCGCGTCCCAGCCCTTTGGCTCCGACGACGGGCCGTCCCCGTGCAGGTGGACGTTCCGAAGGCTCATGCGTCCTCCCGCTTCCAGAGGGTGATTGGCCCATACGCCGAGACCCGGTCGTACGACTCAAGGAACTGCATGAGCAGCGAGACGAGCGGGACCAGCTGGAACTCTCCCAGCAGCATCTCGCAGCCTTCCTTGAGGTTGCCCAGGCACGGGTAGCTGCCCTGGACGTGCGGGTGGTCCCAACCGGTGGCCCAGCTGGTGTTGTTGAGGTTGACGACCTTGATCCCGAAGTCCAGGCCAAGCTCCAGCGCGAACTCGCCGATCCGGTAGCGGTGGCTCTCGTAGTCGATGAAGATCGTGTCGGTCAGGACGCGGATCAGGCTGCCGACCGCCTCGACGCGGCGGACGCCGGGCAGCGCCATGATCTCGTCGAAGTCGCGCTCGAAGCGGGCACGCTCCTCGGCGGCCTCTTCCTCCAGCCCGGCCAGCTTCTTGCGGCCGGCATGCAGCTCGCGGCTGAGCATCCGCAGCTCCGCGGAGACGCGGGTCAGCTCTGCGCGCCGGGTCTCCATCTGGTCGCGCAGGCGGACGCGCTCGCGCTCGACGTCGTGCAGGCAGGCGGCGACGTAGGCGGCCCGCATCTCGGCTGCGCTTGCGGCATCCACCGCCCCGGCTGGGTCGGCGGCCTCGACCTGGGGCTTGCCGGGGACGCCGGCGTTACTGGGAACGCTCATGGCATGGACCTTCCCGGGAGGGTCTGCATCACGCTGTCACCCACTTGTCCGGCACCGCCGGATTCTCTCACCGTGTCGCCCGATTGTAGGGGCGCATCACCCTGTATGCTCGGCCGATGATCGACTATTGGCGCCAGCTCGACATCGTCTCCCCGTCCGACCTCGACTTCGACGTCAACCTCGTCGGGGTCGGTGGCCTGGGCTCGCCGATCGCCATGGCCCTCGTGAAGATGGGCTGTCCCCGGATCACGTTCTTCGACGACGACACGGTTGAGCCGCACAACCTGCCCAACCAGCTCTACCGGATGGCCGACATCGGCCTGCCCAAGGTGGAGGCCCTGGCCAGGATCCTGCGGGAGTACGTGGACGCGGAGATCACGCCCATCAACGAGCGGGTCACCAAGCGAACGTTCAGCGGGATCGTGATCTCGGCGGTCGACAGCATGTCGGCCCGCCGGGCGATCTGGGAGAACTGCGTTCGGTACAAGGCCGGCGTCAAGCTGTATGTCGACGCGCGGATGGGCGGCGAGGTGGGCCGGGTCCTGACCGTCTCACCCACCAACCCGATAGGCGTCTCCGCGTACGAGGCCACCCTCTTCAGCGATGCCGAGGGCTCGCAGGAGCTGTGCACGGCGCAGGCCACCATCTACTCCACGTTCGGCATCGCGTCGCTGGTGGCCAACCAGGTCAAGCGCTTCGGCCGGGGCGAGTCGCAGACGTACGAGCACATCATCGACTTCTCCACGTCAATGCTCCTCACCGCCGAGGACCCCGAGTAGCCGTTCCCGTGGAGCCACGATGAGCCTGCCCGTCGCCGTCTCGTTCGGGATTGCCGTCCCCCAGGAAGTGCGCGAGGGGCGGGAGCCCCTGCCCGACGTGGCCCGCTTCGCGCGCGCGGCCGAGCGCCTCGGCTATGACGGCCTCTGGGCGCTGGACCGGATACAGGGCCACCAGTCCGTGCTGGAGCCACTCGTCCTGCTCACCGCCGCCGCTGCCGTGACGCGTCGCATCCGGCTGGGGGTAGCGGTGATCATCCTGCCGCTCCGCTCGCCGGTGGAGCTGGCCCGAACCACGGCCTCGCTGGACCGGCTCTCGGGCGGGCGCCTGGACCTTGGCGTCGGCCTCGGTGTCGACCGCGAGCGGGTTGGGGCGGTGGGGCTGGACCCCGCCCGCCGGGCCGCGCGCATGACCGATTCGATCGCCGTCATCCGGGGCCTCTGGACGGGGGAGCGTGCCTCGGTGGACGGGGCGACCCTCTCGATCCGCGACTGGATGATCCGTCCCACACCTGCCCAGCGGCCGGGTCCCCCCATCTGGTTCGGCGGCCACCATCCCGGCGCGCTCCGGCGCGCGGTCGCCCTCGGCGACGGCTGGCTGGGGGCCGGCTCCGTCTCCATGGAGGACTTTGGCCGCGAGATCGCGTTCGTCCGGGAAGAACTGGCCCGGGCCGGGCGCCCGGAGGCCGGCTTTGGGCTGGGCAAGCGGCTCTACCTGGCGCTCGACGACCGGCGTGGCAGCCGTCGGCCCGCGCTCCGGCGCTGGCTGGCGGACCACTACCGCGATCCCGAGAAGGCGGAGAAGGTGGCGGCCATGGGGCCCGCGACCGCGATCGTCGACGCGGCCCTCCAGATCGTGGACCAGGGCGGGCGGCTGGTGATCTTCCACCCGGTCACGGACGAGGAGCGCCAGATGCGCGAGATCGCGGCCGAGGTGCTGCCAGCGATCCGGGCGGCGCTGGCGGTTCGCGGTTCGGCCGACGACGGCGGCCCCGGCTAGGTTCGCCCCGGGCGTCCCCACGAGTCTCCGGGCGCCGGGCGCCCGTTACCGCCCCGGGCGTCCCCACGAGTCTCCGGGCGCCTTGGGCAGCCGGTAGCGGTGCGCCGGCGTGCGGCGCTCGACCTGGATGGCCGCCAGCTCAGTCCGCGCCCGGTCCCAGCGCTCCAGCAGCGTGTCCTCGCCGTCGTAGTCAAACGTGTCGTCCACCTGGGCATCCCATTCGGCCGCGCACGCCGCCCGGTTGTCGCGCAGCCAGCGGACGGTGCGCCCGATCGCCTCATCAGTGGGCACGGTCTCGGCGTAGCCCAGCGCCCGGATGGGCTCGTCGTCGGCCAGGTTGTGGCCCGGGCTTCGGCCCCAGAGGTAGTGCGCGGGCGTCGCCAGCTCGTACGGCAGGTCCACCAGCTCCAGGTCGCGGCCCGCCTCGACGCCCAGCGCCCGACAGATTGCCTCGATCCGCTGGCGGATCGTGTACAGCGGCCGTTCGCCGACGGCCAGGAAGCGGCCCGCGGTCTCGGCCGGCCGGTCCACGACCAGCAGCACGGCCGCCGCCGCGTGGTCCACGTACAGCCGCTGCTGCAGCTTCAGCCCGCCGTCCGCGATGACCAGGCGCCGCCGACCGTCGAGGATTCGGCGGACCACGCTCCACTCCTCGGGCGCCACCTGGCGTGGGCCGTACAGGATCGCGTAGCCCAGCAGCGTGGCCGCGTAGTCGCCGGCCGCGTGGTGTGCCATCAGGTGGTCCGCGGCCGCCTGGACCCGGGCCAGCAGCCCGGCCGAGGTCGGATCCGGCGGGATGCGGTCCGCGTCCGCGACCAGCACGGGGCGGCCCATCGGCCCCCAGCGCGGGTCCCGGGGTCCGGCCAGCGCGGCCGTGGTGCCCACCGCGATCAGGCGCCCCGTGCGGCCGGCCATGACGTCCGAGGTCTCACGGAGCCGCCCGTACATCGCGAGCACCGTGTCAAAGGTCCGATTCCCCAGCGCCGCCTCCAGCGTCGTTGCGAAGTGGACGTCGCCGTGGAGGTGCTCCACCGCGTCGGGTAGCTCCACCTCGTGCTGGCCGCCGTGGAGCACGGTCACCCGGTGACCGCGGGCCAGCAGGCCATCGATGATCAGCGGCCCGGTGGGGCCGGTGCCGCCCAGGACCAGGATCCTCACTGCGCTCCTCCAGGGGGTGGTGCGGCCGGAAACGGCGAGGTCCGCATCACAGCGAGTCCAGCGCCCGGCCCCAGTGGAGCACGCGGACCGCGACCAGCACCCCGGCCGCGGCCAGCACCAGGATGGCGGCGGCGGCGATCGAGAGGTCCAGGTCGCCGCCCTCGAACTGGCCGTAGACGACCAGCGGGAGGGTCTGCGTCCGGCCCTCCAGGCTGCCCGCGAACATGATCGTGGCGCCGAACTCGCCAAGCGACCGGGCCCAGCTCATGACGATGCCCGCGGCCAGCGCCCGGCCGGCGAGCGGGACCGTGATGTGCCGGAAGACCTGCGACTCTGATGCTCCGTCGACGCGCGCGGCGTCTTCCAGGTCACGGTCCACGCCGGCCAGCCCCGTCCGGGCCGACCGCACGAAGAACGGTGCCGAGACGAAGACCTGGGCGATGATGACCGCGACGGTGGTGAACGGGATCTCGATCCCGAGGGCCGTCAGCGGCTCGCCCAGGAACCCGCGTCGGCCCAGCACCAGGAGGAGCGCGAGCCCCGCCACGGAGGGCGGCAGCACGATGGGCAGGTCCACGATCGCCTCGATCAGCCCCTGGCCGCGGAACCGCTGGCGGGCCAGCACTACGGCCAGCGGGAGCCCCAACCCGACGGCGATGACCAGGCTGATCGCCGTGGTCGCCAGGCTCAGGCGCAGGCCCTCGACGACCGCCGGCGAAGCGAGCGCTCGCCCCAGCGAGCCGTCCAGCACGGCCCGCCCGACGAGCACCACCACGGGCAGCGCGAGGAACAGGCCAGCGAACCCGGCCATCGCCAGGAGCGCCCAGTCCCCGGGGCCACGCCGTCGGGCACGCATGGGCACGCGGCGGGTGGACCCCGCGCCCACCCGCGCCGGGCTCTCGTCCAGGCGCCCCACCACGCTCATGGTGGCGGCCGGAAGCCGAAGCCGGCGAGGACGGCCTGCCCGTCCTTTCCGGCGAACCAGGCGAGGAACGCCGCGCCGGCCGCGACATTCCGGGATGCCCTGACCACGACGCCGCTGTAAGTGGCCGGAATGTTGGCCCGCTCCGGGACCACGATCGGCCGCACCCTCGTCGAGGCCAGCGCGTCGGTGGCGTAGACGATGCCCGCGTCGCCCTCGCCCAGCCCGACCTTGGTCACGACCGCGGTCACGTTGGCCTCCTTCGACACGATATTCGCCGCGTACCTTGCCGCGTAGTCCGTGGGATAGCCGGGCTGCGTGCCAAGGTTGGTGATCAGCTGGGCAGCGTACCGGGCCACCGGCACCGTGTCACCGCAGGCGATGACCTTGATGCCGGCCCGGGCGAGGTCCATGGGGTCCCTGATCCCGGCCGGGTTCGCCGCGGGGACCACGATCGTGAGGAGATTGCCGGCAACGATGGTCGCGCCTCCCGAGGTCAGGTCCCTGTCGACCAGCCGCTGGGTGTTGGTGGTGTCGGCCGACAGGAACACGTCCGCGGGCGCGCCCTGCTCGATCTTGGTCGCCAGCGCCGACGACGAGTCCGTTGAGACGGTCACCGTGGTGCCGGGGTTGGTGGCTTCGTAGACGGCCTTCACCTTCACCAGCGCGGCGATCAATGAGGAGGCTGCATAGACCGTCAGGCTGGCGGCTGGACCCGTGGCGGGCACCGGGGTGGCCGGCACCGGGGTGGCGGCCGCTGCGCAGGCGGCGACGATCAGCGCGACGGCGAGCGACAGCGGCGTGAGCCTGGACCGCACTGGGCCGTGATCCTCCGTTTGGTGCCGGGAGCGGCACTATAGCGAGGAATACTAGGCCAGATATAGCGACAATACCTGTAGATTGGTCAGGGTTACCGTAGGAACACCAGCCGATCAGGAGCGCGCTGCGCCCGGTCCGTCCCCCCGGCTGCAGCCCGCCGTCGCGCAGACCGCCAGGTGGGACGAGTGGCGGCAGGGTGGCCCGGACGATATGCCAGGAACTGTGTAGTACTTTGGGGGCATTGGACCCACGCGAAGAATCGCCGCTGGCGGTCGGGTCCGCCTCCCCTAGCGTGGGGACATGGCACCGGAGCCGGGAATTCCCCTCCCGGACGTGGGGCCTGACTGACGGGGAACCGCTGATGCGGTCACGCTGGGTGCACGGCCGACCGACGATTGCAGCAAGGCGAGCAGCCCTTGCCCTCGCCGCCGCCGCGCTCGCGGTGATGGGCCTCACCAGCGGGATCCTCGCCATGGACGAGGTCGCGTTGCAGGGCTGCGACGAAGCCGTCGATGCCTCCTTTGCGACGGCCTACGACTCGTTCTCGGGGGCCTACCTCGTCGAGGCTGTCATCATCTCCGGCGTGACCGCCACGTGCGACGGGATGACGTTCTCGGTCACCCTCGCCGACGGGACCAACGCGATGCTGGGCCACGCCACCTACATCGATCCGGCCGGCCCCGACGGCCAGGTCGACCCGCTCCTGGGCAACCGCCAGGTGGTCCGGCTGGACATGACCGGCCAACGGGTCCGGGCCAGCGCCGTGGTCCTGGTCGCGGCCCAGATCGCCAGCTGACGGGCGCACCGGCAGGCCGCCGGTCATCTTCGAAGCCTGGACAGCCGAACGCCCCCGCCACAAGGGCCGGGGCGTTCGATGCTGGTTCGGATTGCTTCTGCGCCGGTCAGGCGCCCGCCCGACTGGCACCCCAGGTTCGGGGCTGGTAACGCCGCAGAGGGCTAGTAGCGCCGCCGCTGGCAGATGACGTCGACGAGCGCGGGCTTGCCGGTCTCCTTGATGTAGGCGACCGCACGCGCGAGCGCCTCGCGCACCTGCGACGGGTCTTCGATGGGGCCCTCGGCATGGACGCCCAGCGAGCGGGCGAGCCCCGCGAAGTCCGGGGCCGGATCGTCGATCCGGATGCCGATCGTCTTGCGCTCCGGGTCGCGGTTGCGGCCCAGGGCCATCGACTCCTGGTGCAGCTCGTCGTTGAAGTACGAGCGGTTGTTGTACATGACCACGAGCATCGGGATCTCGTGGTGGGCCGCCGTCCAGAGGCCGGCCGGCGTGAAGAGCATGTCGCCGTCGGGCTGGATGTCGATCACCAGCCTGCCGCTGCCCTTGTGGGCGAGCGCCGCCCCGATCGCGATGCCCAGGCCGTAGCCGAGGCCGCTGGTCCGGACGAACTGGTAGGGCTTCTCCCACTGCCAGAGCCGCTTGATCCAGCCATCGAGGCCGGTGTTGGCGATGACCCAATCCTCGTCCTTCACCACCTCGCCCAGCTCGTGGGCCAGCCAGGCCGGGGTGAGCGGGCTCTCGGGGGCCTGCGATTGCGCCTCCACGAGCCACGCGGCGCGGGTCTTGTCGTGGAGGGCCTTGAGCTCGGCGGTGCGAGCGGCGACACGTGCCTTGATGTCCTCGCGCCCGGCGACCAGCTCGCGGCAGAGCTCGAGGAGCTGCGGCACGGCCAAGGTGACGTCTGCGGTGATCGACAGGTCCGCCGGCAGGAGCATGCCGTAGTCCTGCGACCAGCTGCGCCAGCGGAGGTGGCGGAGCGAGATGTCGATGTACTTGCAGCCCTCGGGGAGGTTGAGCTTCACGAACTCGTCATCGCGCGCCTGGGCGTGATGGTCGTAGGTCGTGATCATCGGGCTGATGTCGAAGACTTCGAGGTTGATCAACAGGTCGGCGACCTGCTGGACCGCCTTCTCGTTGCCCATCATGTCGAGCGGATGGGTGGCGGGGAAGCTGAGGATCGAGCCGCGGTTGGGGACCGGGTTGATGATCGCGATACCCAGCAGGTCGGCCAGGTCGATGAGGGCCTGGAACGCGATGGGGTCGTCGCCGATCCGGTCGGCCACGATCACCGGCCGCTCCGCGGCGACCAGCATCTCGGCGGCGGCGCGCAGGGCCGCCGGGTCGCCGCCCTGGCGGCTGGGCGGCTGCATCCGGGTCAGGTCCGGGATCTGGACTTTCATGTCGCCCAGGGGCATCTCCTGGACGTCGGCATCGAAGCACAGGTAGACGGGGCCCTGGGGGCCGGTCATGGCGAGTTGGTAGCCGCGGATGACGCTCTCGATCGCCGCGGGGACGGAGCTGGGCTGGTCGTCCCACTTGACGAAGTCGCGGACCGCGTTGCCCTGGACCAGCGCCGTGTGGATCCAGTCGATCCACGGCCGCCGCTTCTCGGTGGCGACCGGGCCGGTCCCACCCATGATCATGACCGGGGCCTGGTCGAGGTAGGCGCCGTAGATGGCGTTGGTGGCATGGAGCAGGCCCACGATGTCGTGGACCATCGCGACGCCCAGCTTGCCGCTGGCCTTGGCGTAGCCGTGGGCGATGGCGACGGCCAGCTCCTCATGGTTCACGAGGATGAACTGGGGATCCTGGTCCCCGCCGTAGTTGACGACCGAATCGTGCAGCCCGCGGAACGTGGCGCCCGGGTTGAGGGCGGCGTACTTGACGCCCAGCGCCTTGAGGACATCGATGACGACGTCGGACCCGTATTCGGGCTTGCGATCGCCGAGCGGCGGCTTGTTGCTCATGACCCCTCCTTCGCAAAGTCCACGGATCGTAGCAATGTGGGTCCCGGTCTGTTACCCGCATGGGCGGCCATCGAGGGCGCCCGCCCGGGTGCATGCCCGTCAGGCGCGCGGTCGCTCCGTGTCCCACCAGATCAGCGCCCCGCCGCCCTCTACCGGCCACGCCAGCGGTCCAGCATCGCCGTTGGCAGGGCGTGTCAGCCGGCGTTCGAGGAGCGCCCGCAGGTACGCGTCGTGCGTGGTCAGCGCACCCAGCCCCAGATGGCGCTTGATCCGCCCCAGTGCGTCCTCGAGGGTGGCGCTGGTGCGTGGCTCCAGTTGGCTGCCCGGATCCACGCGGACGTTGGCGGCGATCCCCATCTGGAGCAGCACGTTGTAGCCGACCACGAAGTTGGGGCTGTCGAACTCGTGGCCCCAGGCGTGGCGGGCGGCCTCGGCCAGCAGCCCACCGGGGGTCGGCAGCCGAACGACCAGGAAGCAGCGTCGTCGCGTGACGGCGACCATCCGGCGGATGAAGCCGGGCAGGTCGGCGATGCCGTACATCGAGTGGGCCGCGAACGTCACGTCGTGGCGCTCCACCTCGACCTCGGGCCAGCGGCCCTCGATCACCCGGATCGCCGCGCCCGCGGCGCCGGCCGCGGTCACGTTCTCGCGCAGGACCGCGGTCATGGACGGCGACGCATCGAGCGCCGTGACGCTGCCCGCCTTCGTCGCGAACACGAGCGCCCAGGCGCCGGTCCCGGCGCCGATATCGAGGATGCTCTCGCCCGGCTCGATCAGGTCGAGCACGGCCTGCTGGCGCGAGCCGATGCCCCGCGGGCGCGAGCGAGCCATCGAATCGAACTCACGCGCACGCCCGGCCCACCGGTCCGCCGTGGCGGCTGGCGCATCCGACTCCGGGCGGCCCGCCAGCCGCGCCTCGACGATCTGGCGCCAGAGAAGGGCCCAGTCGGTCACGTGCTCCATGCGCGCAGGATGCCACCCTTGGCCGACACGCGTGGCTCCCCGCTGGCGGCCCCGGCGAGTCGTGGCCTCGGCCCGGCCGACGCTAGACTCATGGAATGACGCATCCCCGCGACCGACAGGGTGGGCGCCTCCGCATGGGCGAGGCGGCCGAGATGCTGGGCGTCTCGGTGGAGACGCTCCGGCGCTGGGAGGCGGACGGGCGCCTCACCATGGAGCGATCGGAGGGCGGCCAGCGCCTGGTGGAGGTCCGCGAGATCTCCCGGCTCCTCGCGGAGCGGCGCAAGGCCACCGTCGAGCGGGCCATCGTCGCCCAGTCGGCCCGCAACCGCTTCGAGGGCGTCGTGACCCGGGTCGAGCGTGACGGCGTCGCGGCCGTCGTCGAGGTGATGAGCGGTCCGCACCGGCTGGTCAGCCTGATGACCGCGGAGGCCGTCGTCGAGATGGACCTCAAGGTGGGTGACGACGCGGTCTGCGTGGTCAAGGCCACGAACGTGATCGTGGAAGTGCCGTCGCGCTAGACGCTCCCGCGCACCGGGGCTCGCTCGCCGGGCGCCACCGTCCGCCGCGCTGCGGATCGGCGCGATCCGCACCAGACCCGACCGGAATGGCCCATTCGTACCCCACCCACCCGGAATGACGGTGGGTTGTCTGCGCCGCGTCAGCGCCTAGATTTAGCCTGAGCCCGTGCATCAACCGTCAGGCACGGGACGATCACGCCACGCCACAGGACATGCCATGACGATCGCTGGCCGCGCGCGCTCCCGGGTCGGGCACCGCGCGCCCACGACGCACCAGCCCCGCGGACCGCGCCGGAGCAGCCGAGCCGGGCAGTCGCTCGTTGAGTTCGCCCTGGTGATCCCCATCTTCATGCTGCTGCTGGGCGGGATGGTGGACGTCGGGTTCATGCTCTACTCGCGGATGACCGTGATCAGCGCGTCGCGCTAGGGCGCCCGCGCCGCCGTCAACCAGCTGGACAATCCCACCGGGATCCCGATCGTCGTGGACGGCGCCGTGCGCGGCGCGGCCAGCGGGCTGACCAGCCGGGACCTGGCCATCACGGTCCAGTGCGTGCCGCTCCAGCAGGCGCGTTGCGACTTAGTGGCGGGCGGCCAGCCGGACCCGGTCTCCGGTGACGCGGTCAACGTCACGATCGACTACACGTACCACTCGATCTTCCTCACGCTCCTGGGCGCGACCGTGAATCTCTCCGGGAGCACGAGGATGGTCCTCGAGTGAGCCGGCAGCCAGGCGCCGCCCGGCGCATCGGGCCCGCCGGCCGGGTCGCCGGCCAGGTCGCCGCCCGGGCCCGGCATCGCCACGTGAACGGGGAGCGGGGCCAGGTCCTGGTCCTCTTCATCCTGTCGATCGTCGTGATCATGCTGTCCGTCGCGATCGTCGTCGACATCGGGCGATTGCGGAACGACCGCCAGGAGCTGGCCAACGCCTTTGACGCGGCGGCCCTCGCGGGCGGTACGCTGCTCCCGGTCGATGGCTGCAGCACGCCACAGAGTGGCAGCGCCTGTGCCTCGGTCAATGCCGCCACCGTGACGGCGATCAACGACCGGATGGTCTCCACCGTCGCGGCCAACTTCCGCGGGATCACCGCCTCGAACTACGCGATCACCTACTACTGCGTCGTGGGCGTCAACACCGCCGTACCGCCGGGTCCCAATATCGCCCGGGATGTGCCGGAGGTCTGCAACCCGCGGACGTCGCTGGGCCACGTGCCGGTGGCTGCCGACTTCCGCGGCACGGGCAGCACTCGGTTCAGCACATGCAACCCGATCGTCGGCGACAAGTGCAACGAGGTCGCGCTGGCCGGCGGGGTCAGCACGTCGTTCTCGTTCGCGCGCGTGGTTGGCATCGACAGCGGCGACACCAATGTCGTGGTCTCGACGGCCTGCAACGGGCCGTGTGGCCAGGCGCCGGCCCGGCCAGTCGATCTCGTGGTTCTTGTCGATCGGACGGCCAGCATGTCGGCCACCGACGTCCAGAACGCGCGCTACGCCGCCAAGGCCATCCTGGGCGTCTACGATCCCGCCCAGCAGCGCGTGGCGGTCGGGTTCCTGGGCCCCAGCGATTCCGCGGCCACGTGCAACGGATCGGGCGGCGGCCCGGCGGTCCATGCCAACGCGCTCGTGCCCAGTGTTCCCACCGCCCCCGCCTACGCGGCTAGCACGTCCGCGAGCAACGCGGGAACCGGCACCACGACGCTGGTCATCAACCGGCCCACGGGGACTGCCAGCGGGCACGTGCTGGTGGCCGGCATCACCGTCGCCGGCGGCACGGGCGTCACTGTCACGCCGCCGGCCGGCTGGACCCTGGTCCGACGCACGGACAACAGCACCAACGTGAGCCTGGTGACCTACGTCAAGGTCGCCGGAGCCAGCGAGACGGCCAGCTATACGTGGATATTCTCTCCCAGCGTGCGTGCCGCGGGCGGCATCCTGCGCTACACGGGCGTCAACACCACGAGCCCGGTAGATGTCTCGGCCGGCCAGTCCAGCACGGACACGATCAGCCCGTTTCGCGTCACGGCGCCGACGATGTCCACCACCTCCGACGCCGAGGCACTTGTCGGCTTCTACGCAGTCGGAACAGGGACCACCTACTCGGCCAACTCCCTGTTCACCGAGCAGTTGGATGTGCGCAACTCCAACGCCTTGGGGCCGTCGGTCCAGGGCGCCGTGGGCACCCAGGCGACGACCGGGGCCACGGGAACGTCGTATGCGACCTCCGGGTCCGGCGGACAGATGGTGGCCCAGCACATCGCCCTGCGACCCACTGGCGCGGCGGTCTACGGGACGGCCTACCCGCTGGACCTGGACAAGTGGATCCCCGTCGGCTTTACCGGCATCGACACGGACACGCCGGCGCAGGCGTGGAACGAGGCCTACTCGGATGGGCACGGCGTGATCGCATCCACGACGCACATCGTCTCCGCGATCAACTGCTTCAACAACCCGGGCGGCACCGGCACCAACCTGGCGACGCCCGTGGCGATGGCGGCGGCCTATCTCCAGGCGTACGGACGGCCGAATGTCACGTGGGGCATCCTGCTCGAGACGGACGGCCAGCCCAGCTACAGCAACACGGGCGATCCGGGCAACTACACGTGCGCCTCTGCGATGGCGGAAGCCACGGCCGCCAAGGCGATCACCAATGCAGGCGGGTCACACATCGAGCTCTTCACCGTCGGGTTTGGCCTCGACGGCGCCAACGATGTCGATTGCCCCGACACCTCCGGGGCCTGGCAGAGCGTGAATGTCACCTCGCTCCTCGCCCAGATGGCAACCACGAGCTATGCGCCCCGCCCGGACGGCGTCAACTCGGGCTGTGTCCCGGCCGAGAACTCGGATGGCGACCACTTCTTCTGCCAGCCGCGGGCCGAGGACCTGACCACGGTCTTCCAGCAGGTGGCCACCGAACTGGCCGGCATCCGGACGCACCTGATCGCACTCAACCCATCGCCAGTCGTGACGGGCGTGAGCCCAGCCACCGGCCTGGCCCGGGGGGGAACCGTGATCACGCTCACGGGCAAGTACTTCACGGGGGCGACGACGGTGAAGGTCGGCGCGACGAGCGTGTCGTTCACCGTGGTCAACGACACCACGATCCAGCTCACGACCCCGGCCGGCACGGCCGGCGCCGTGGTAGATGTCATCGTGACCAGCCCCGGGGGCACGTCACCCGCCCATGCCGGGGATCTCTTCACCTACAGCTGACGGCGCGCCGGCGCTCGTCGGCCGTGGGGTCGCGGGTCACGCGACGCTGGCGTGCCCGGTCCGCGCCGGGACGACGGCCGGCCGGCCACGGGTGTGGCTTCGGCCCCCGCCGGCTCGGCGGCCCACGGCCCCGGCAGGCTCGTCCGGAGGATCCCCACCGAGGCGGCTCCAGCCGGCGGGCCCATGAGGAAGCCCTGGCCCATCGTGGAGCCCAGGTCGCGGAGCTGGGCCAGCTGCCCGTGGCTCTCGATGCCCTCGGCGATGGTCTCCAGGCCCAGGTCGCGGGCCAGCCGGAGCAACGTCAGAACCAGCGCGTGGCCCTGCTCGCTGCGGTTCATCGCCGTCACGAACGACCGGTCGACCGTCAGGACATCGATCGGGAACGTCGCGAGATAACTCATCGCCGAGTACTCCGTCCCGAAGTCGTCGACGGCGATCCGCAGGCCCAGTGCCCTCAGCTCGCAGAGGACGTGCGAGGCCGCGTCGGCGTCCATCAACACGCTCCAGCTGGCCGAGCGCGATCGACATCCGGATGGCAATGAGGATGGCCAGCACCGCCGCGCCCAGCGCGATCTCGATGTCGATCGACGGCCCTCCCCCCCGTCCACCCACACCTGCCGGCCTGCCGCCTGCGGGTTCGGCCAGGCCGTGGACCACCCGCGCCATCAGGAGCGCGATGGCGCCCGCCACCAGCAGCCACGCCCCGGGCACGGGTATCGGCAGGAGGAATGACGGACGATCAGCATCCCCAGCCCCATGGCCATGGCGCGCCATGCGACGTCGGGAAGCGTGGCGACCCGGTGTGTCAGAGCGGCTGATCGGGCCACGTCACCTCGACCGGGTTCCTGCCGGGCTCCGGCCGGCGGCAGTGGCAGGGATGGGCGTGCGTCGTGCCGACGGACGTTACCGGTGAAATCGGCGGCGACCGTGTGGTCCTTGAGGGGTGCCGGCGGGCCTGGAGCTGGGTCGCGCCGACTGCAGCGCGGAGGACGTGTGCCGGCGCCCGGGCGGCCCGGCCCGCCACCGGCCGCGCTTGCCCTAGATCAGGCCGTGATGGCGGGCGAGGAAGACCACGGCGACCCGGCTGTGGGCGCCCAGCTTCTGCTCGATGCTCAGGACGTGGTTGCGCGCCGTCAGCCGCCTGATGGCGAGCTCCTCGGCAATCTGCAGGGTGCTCCGACCAACAGCCAGCAGGTGGAGGACCTCCAGCTCGCGCGGTGTCAGTGGGCTGCTCAGGGCCGGGACCGCCTCGTGCGCGGCGGCGGTCGCCGGATGGCGGACCTCGGCGTGTCGCCCGGCACGGCGAGCGGCGCCGGCCTTGGCCCGGACCAGGTGGACCACGACCGGCCGCGCGGCACACTCCGGGCCATCCGTGGCGTCGGCCCCCGCGTCATTGATCGCGCCGCTGCCCGTGCCGGGCGCGCCGCTGCCCGTGCCGGGCGCGCCGGTCCCGACCGGCACGACAAACGAGGAAGCGCGCAGGGTGATCGGGTGGCCGTCGACGTGACGGGCGTGGATGTCGGGATGCGCGATGGCTCGGCCGCGGCGCGCCTCGAGGATGGGTCGGCAGCCCGGCCGGTAATCGGCGTGATTCTCGGGCGAGCCCAGGACCTCGAAGCACAGTCGGCCCATGGCCTCTTCGGCCGTGCGCCCGAACAGCTGCTCGGCGGCCGCCGACCAGGCCACGATGCGCTGCCCGTCGTCCACCGCGAAGACCGCCTCGGCGGTCTGGATGGCGTCGAGGCGGACCACCAGCGCGTCCGCCTCGACGCGCGGGAGCCGGGGTGTGGCTCATGCGGGGGTGCCCACGGGGAGAGTTTGGCGCGCCCGACAGGATTCGAACCTGCGACCTTCGGCTCCGGAGGCCGACGCTCTATCCACTGAGCTACAGGCGCGTGCCCGCGATGGGGTCGCAATGATACCCCGGCGCGCGACGGGCGCAGGCATCATCGGGCGGGTGGGCCGGCGGGATGCAGCGAGGGGCCTGGTTCCGGGGCGCTAGGGGGCGACTCGTGACGCCGCTGCAGGCACGGTGCCCAGGTCGGCGTCGCCCCGGAGCGGGCAGGGCACGGTGCTGCGATCGACGAACGGGGTCACCTGGCGCGGGCCCGCGTGGCGCGATTGGGTGCGGCGGGTGAGACGCGTGCGCATGCGGCCACCTGCAAGATCGACGATACCGGGACTGGCTCGTCTCCCGAGGCTAGCCACGCGCGCTCCCCACCTCAAAGGGCCATTCGGCCCATTCAATCGACCCCACGGGCGTCGCGGAGCGGGCCCGCGGGCCTCACAAGCGCCCTTGTGGCACATACCCCCCGGGGGTATCATTCGGCCCTGGTCGGGCCGCACTGGACCCGACTGGGGCGCTCCACCCGCCCCGCCGCGCACCCGCTTGGAGGAATCATCGTGGTCGACATGCATCTCCAGATCGACGTCCGACCGGACAACTCGATCTTCGCCAGCTACACCTGTCCGTGCGGCTGCAATCCGGGCGTCGCGCTGACGGCGGGCACGGACGTGGCCACCGAGGGCTGCTGCTGCGGCAACGAGTTTGCCGTGGGCCATGGCGCGCGTCACGCGATCGAGTCCAAGGGGTTCGCGGCCAAGCCGGGCTTCGCGCTCCAGGTGGTGCCGGTCCAGGCGCCCTGGGGCGAGCAGATCGACGCGGTCTGGGCGGTCGGCCAGTCGGAGCATCCCGCGGAGGGTGGCCACGATCACGGGCACGAGGAGGGCGGGCTGGCGGCCGGCCGCGCCATCGACCCGGTCTGCGGCATGACGGTGGACGTCGTGGCTGCCACGGGCAAGGGCCTGACGTTCAACCACGCCGGCTCGGACTACTACTTCTGCGGCAAGGGCTGCAAGCTCGACTTCGAGGAGGAGCCCGGCCGCTACCTCGACCCCACCTACGTCCCCTCGATGTAGGGTCAGGACCTGCGGTCCTGACCTTGCGGCCCA
>CANJLL010000010.1 GCA_947475545.1 Chloroflexota bacterium
CCCGAGAGCGTCGAGTGCCAGGGTGCTGGCGGTGCCGCCGGTGGGCGTGATGCTCGTCGTCCGGTCGGCCAGGTCGTAGGCCAGGGTGACGACGCCGGCGGTGGTGCCGGTCTCGGGGTTGGTCAGGAGGTTGCCATACGTGTCGTAGGACGCGGTGACGGCGGTGCCGCCGTTCTTGGTGACCGCCAGCAGGACGTCGGTCCGGTCATAGGTGGCGCCGTAGCTGTCGGCCCCCTCGGCCTTGGTCCGCCGGTTGCCATCGAGGTCCCAGGTGTACGTCCGGGTGCCGGCAGCGAGCCCCGTGGAGCCGGTCAGGCGGCCCAGGCCGTCATACGTGAACGACTGGGTGTTCGTCCCGGCATCCCCGGTCGGTCCGGTGATGCTGCGGCCTTCGCTCGTGATGTTGCCGACCCGGTCCCAGGCCTGGCTGAGGCTGAGGGAGCCCGTGCCGAGGGTCTTGGCGAGGCTCGTCGGACGCTTGGCGGCGTCGTAGGCATAGGTCACGGCGTTGGTGTCGCTGTTGAACTTGCGGGTGTCGAGGAGGCCATCGGGACGGTACGTGAACGACGCGGTGCCACCGCCCGACTGCCAGCCCGAGGGCAGGGTGGCCCCCGCGATCCGCTTGGCCCAGTCGTACGTGAAGCTCGTGGTGCCAACGGCCCCGGCGTCGCCGTCGGCCCGGGAGGCCAGGGTGCCGTCGGCATTCCAGGCGAAGTCGGTCAACACCGTGCTGCTGCGCTTGGTCTGGTCCGGCCGGGCGCGCGGAGGGAGAGCGCGCCGACACCGTTGACCGCGATCCTGGCGATGGCGGTCTCGCCCCGGCCCGTGCTGAAGGAGACGTCGCGGTCGAGCGCCGCCACCGACAGGCCATAGGTGGCGTCATTGGCCACTCGCAGCGACAGGTCGATCGGCTGCCAGGCGCCCTTGGTGTCCTGGAAGTTCATCCGGCCCGAACTCGCCTCAAGGCGGAACTGGCCGTTGGGCAGAGCGATCGTCCGGGTGGTCTCGGTCCGCTTGCTGATCACCTCGGTCTCGACGGCCGGGGCGGCGGCCGCCTGGCCCGCCGTGCGGATGGCGACGCCGGTCGACCCGCCACCCGCCGAACCACCGTCGGAGTTGGCAAGATCGATCGGCACGGCGCCCGCGCCGACGACGTACGGACCGGCCGCCGGGGTGGACTCGCCGGGCGCCGGATCGTTCGCCCCGACCGCCCAGGGGGGCGACGCCTGGGCGAGCAGGCTGGTCAGGATGGCCACGACCGTCCAGCCCGTGGCGAGCCGATGGATGGCCCGGCCACGACGACGCGCACCGAACGAACCGCGCATCCCGATCCCTCCGCCGCTCGCTCCCCTCAGAGCGATTGGCCATCGGGCCCGTAGCCTGGCGTGTCGTCGTGTCGGAGAACAGGCGGCGTTCCCCGGCGGCGCGTCGTGCTGCGAACGAACTCCCCCAGTGGTGCCGCCAGGGCGATCCCCCGTCACCCTGCGGCTGGGGGCAGTCTTGACGCGACCCCCCCCCACATGTCAATAGGCAGTTGGCCGGCCTCCTGCAAAGCAGGTGACTGGTTCCGCGGAGTTAGGGCGGTCTCGACTCGAGCGGCGAGCCTCTTGGCGGAGCTCGTAGAGCGACGAGCGCCGCCTGCCGCCGCCGGGCGATCGCGTCAACCGATACGCTGTGGCCTCGCGGGCTGGCTTGGCCCCCGGCTCAAGCTCGGAGGATGGCACGGCGTGAGCGAACTCGACTGGCGGCCCGCGGGCACTCAGCTGGCGTCGCCGTCGGACGACGCGGGCGTCGTGGAGGTCCTGGAGACCACCACCCTGGCGCTCGCCACCGCCGGCCCGGGCGGCCGGCCCTTCGGGACCCCGGTCTTCTTCGCGGCGGATCCCGACCTGGGCCTGGTGTTCTTCTCGGACCCGGACACCCTCCACGTCCAGCACCTGGTCGGACGCCCGGAGGCGTCGGCGACCATCTACCCGGCCACCGGCGACTGGATGGAGATTCGCGGCCTGCAGGTGGCCGGCACGGTGGAGCGGATCTTGCCCGGCGAGGCCTGGGAGCGCGCTTGGACGGCCTACGCCGCCAAGTTCCCGTTCGTCGCGGGCCTCCGACCCATCGTCGACGCCGCGTGGCTCATGGTGCTGGTGCCGTCCTGGATCCGGCTGATCGACAACCGCCGAGGCTTTGGCTTCAAGTGCGAATGGACCAGCGGGCCGGCGTTCGAAGAGCCGGTTTCGCCATCGGTGGAGATCGACGAGTCGGCCGAGGGCTAGCCGGCCCAGGCGCCGGGTGGGCCGTTCGGCGGGCTGGCCGTTCAGGCGCAGCAATCGGCGGACATGAAGAACGGGCGGGCCGTCGCCGGCGCCGCCCGTTTGGGGACCGCTGGGATCCGCCGGGGACTACCGCCCCCACTGCCCCGAGTGCTTGAACGAGTCGACCTCGATGAAGAAGTTCTCGCGGTCGCCGGGGCGCCCATAGGGCTGGCCGGTGTACTTCTGCGACATCTTGTTGATGAAGGCGAGGCCCTCGTCGGAGCGGATGACGACGACGCGGCCGCTGACCGTCAGCCAGTGCCATGGGCCCTTCGTGCTCACGATGGAGACCGCGGCCTGCGGCCGGGCGCGCCAGGCTGCGCCCTTCCTGGACCCGACGGGCGAGCTGGTGATCAGGTGCCGACCGTCGAAGTCTACCCAGACCGGGAAGGTGACGATCTGGCCCTTGTCGCCGATGTAGGAGACGTGGGCGAGCGCGGGCTCGGCGAACAGGTCGAGGAAGTCGGCGGGGATGACCGACGGGGCGTCGGCGGTCTGGTTCGTGGTCATGGCAGGACTCCGTGGGCGGTCTGTAGTTGCGTGCGCAATCATATCGCCCGCCGTGGGATGTCGCAAGCGCGCCCGACCCGGCCAACCTCACCGGATCAGGTAGACCACCGAGACGGTGACCGTGACCTCGTTGGTCCCTGGCTGGACGGGCGTTGCCACGTCCTTGGCCACGGCGGCACCAGCGCTGTAGGCCACCGGGTAGGGCGTCCCGGAGCTGGATTCGCCGATCGAGGCGACCCCGTCAATCGCCACGCCGGCGGCTGACGCCAGGGTCTGCGCCTTCGACTTGGCCTGCGCCATGGCCGCCTGGCGCGCGTGCTCTTCGGCGCGGGCGGGGTCGGCGACCCGGAAGGTGATCCCGTCCATGGTGGTGGCGCCCGCGCTCATCGCGCCGTCGATCACGGCGCCTGCCGCGTCGATGCTTCGGATCGTGGCCACCACCGCGTTGGAGATGGTGTAGCCCTTGAGGCGGGGCGTGCCGCCGCCGGTCGGATAGTCGTAGGCCGGGTAGAGCGAGAGGACCGACGTCTTGAGGTCCACCTCGGCGACGCCGGCCTTGCGGATCGCGTCGATGACCGACGTCATGATCGAGGCGGCGGAGGAGCGGGCCTCGGCGACGGTCGACCTGGTGACCGAGACGCCCAGCCGGAGGTCGGCGATGTCCGGGCTGATCACCACCTTGCCGGTCCCGGTGACGGAGATCGTGTGCTCCTGGACCGCCCCCGACGGATCCGCCGCGAGGGTGCGACCCGGGGTCAACGACGGCGCCGTGGCGGGCACCAGCGACGGCGCGAGCGCGGCGGCCAGCAGGCCGACCGCGAGGCCAGCGGCAAGCCATGCCGCCCGGGAGGTCGGCAGCGGAATGGTGATCGTCCTGGATGGCATGGAAGGCTCCTGGTGGCTGACCGGACCGGAGGCGGCTCGACGGTGGACCGCGCTGGCCGGGAGACGCCGCTGGGGCGCGGCGAGTTCCGGACCGGTTGCGGCGCGTCGGGCTACGGCACAGGCATGACCGGGATTGGTGAGCGTCGAGGTGTGGGCGGGTACGTTAGACTTTGGAGTTCAGACGACAACGAAGGAGACGATCGACCGTGGCACGCTATAGCGTCATCAAGGTCGGCAAGCCGATCAACATCGATGAGCTTCGGAGGTCATCCGTGCAGGGCGGTCGGAAGCCAAGTCCGCGCGACGAAGACCTCAAGCTGCTGGTGCGCGAGGTCAGCGTCGGCCCAGAATCGCAGGTGATCCCGTGGGAGCTGGGCGACCAGAAGGTCGCGACCGCCCGCCTTGCCGCCAACAAAGTCATCAAGCAGCTGGGTCTACCGGTGTATGTGGCGACGCACCGGGCCCACCCCGGCATGCTGCTCTTCTCCCGCCAGCAGATCAGCGCCCGGAAGCGCCGAGGCGCCTGACCCGGAGTCCAAGACCGGGCGTCTCGACGGCGCCCGCCTGCAACCCTTCACCGGCCCGGAGTCCCCTCCGGGCCGACGTTGATTCCGGGGCCCGGGTCAGCGCAGGTCGAGGCCTCCCGCTGCGCAGCCGGCCAGCGTGATCGCGGCGGCCAGCCGCGTGGCGTTGGCGAGGTCGCGCTGGTCCACCACGTCGTGCGTGTCACCGGGTGTCAGGACGAACCGGAGCGCGGAGTCCTGCTTGCCAAAGCCGGCCACCAGCCGGAGTGCCGGGATGCCGTGGCGCGCGAAGTGGAAGTGGTCGCTGTTCTTCATCAGCGGCTCGTAGAAGCCCAGTGGCGTCCCGGCGGCGGCGCCAATGGCGCCCAGCCACGGCTCCAGGCGCGGGAACTCGCTGGTGAGTGCCGTCAAGTCGGGATCGCCGGCGATGGCGTCGAGGTTCACGTTGAGCGCGATGGCGTCGCGCTCCGCGGGCGCCAGCCCGTCGAGGTAGGTGGCCGAACCGGCAACCCCCCACTCCTCCAGGTTGAACAGGAAGACCCGGAGGCCGCGCGGCAGCTGCGCGACCACGGGGCGCAGGGCGCGCGCGATCGCCAACACGGCCGCGAGACCCGTGGCGTTGTCCATGGCGCTCTCGGCCAGCGGATGGCCGTCGATGTGGGCGCTCAGCGCGACCCACTCGCGCTGCTCCCCCGCCGGGGGTTCGCGGCCCGGAAGGTCGACGACCAGGCACTCCGCGACACCGGGCACCGAGGCGGTCTGGATGGACAGCCGGACCCGCGGGTACCGAGCGCCGAGCCCAGCGGCGTCCGGAGGCGCGGACAGGGCGGCCAGCGCGGCTGCGCCCTCGAACGTGATGCCGGCCGCGGGGATGTCCGCCGCGCCGCCCCGGCCCGATGAGCCGGTCACCAGCAGCTCCCCGGGGATGCGGTTGGCGATGAGGTAGCCGGCCGCCCCGGCGGCCTTGGCGGCCTCGTACTTGACGCGGCGATGGACGGTTCCCGGCCAGAACATGTACTCGTGGCGGACCAGGACGATGCGGCCGCGGACCTCGTCCCGCCGGGCCTCGATCTCCTGGGGCGTGCCGCGGCCCAGGTCCAGCACCTCGGCCTCCAGGCCACCCTCGGGGGTGTTGACCGACCAGACCAGGGCGTGGCAGGCCAGCTCCGGGCTGGGCTCGCCGGGTTCGCCGCCGGCTCCTGCCGGGCCCAGGATCTCCAGCCGCTGCGACACCCGCCGCCAGCCATCGTGCGGGAGCCGGATGATACCCGGGGCCACCCCCAGGTCGGCCTCCAGCCGCGCCTTGAGCCACGCCGTGGCGGCGCGTTCGCCGTCCGATCCGGCGAAGCGTCCGCCGAAGGCACAGATGGCCTCGAAATCGGACCGCAGCCGGGTTGCGTCCAGGGCGGCCTCGACGACGGGCCACTGGGCCGGCAGGCCGGACGGGGCGGACAGCGGTGGTGTCATGCGGGCGATCCCTCCGGGTGAGCGAACGGTGATCCGAACCGACCGGCGGCGAGGGCGGCCGGGATGGACGAGTTTCGGCCCAGCGCCACGTCGGCGATCAGGCGAGCCGAGGCGGGACCGGTGGAGATTCCCCACGGGCCGTGGCCGGCGCAGATCAGGAGTCCCTCGGCGCCGTCCAGCGCACCGATGAGCGGGTGGCCGTCCAGGGAGACCGGACGAGCACAGGCGCGCACGCCGGGGATGGGCGCGTCCGCGATCCCGGGCACGAACAAGGCGGCCCGCTCGAGGAGTGGAACAACCCACTCGGCGGGGTCGGGCTCCTCGGGGAGGAAGGTGGAGCCAACGGCCGAGATGCCCGCGGCGGTGGAGAGGCTGAACTCCCGGGCAGCCGGGGCTCGCCGTCCCGCCTGGGCGAGCCGTCCGACCGACTCCCGGGCTCCGGGTGCGCCGTTGCCGGTGCCACCCACGCCACCATCCTCCGCTCCGCCCGCCAGGGCCGCGTCGATCTCGGCCTCCTCCAGGACGTGCCGCGGAGGATTGGACAGCGCGGCCTCCACCACCACGCCCCACCGGCGGTGGATGGGCCGCCAGTGTCCGGATGGGTCCACCAGCGCGGGCGTCCACGGCCCCGCCGCCGCGATGACCAGCCCCGCGGGGATCAGCCGGCCGTCCACCCACACACCCACGACCCGGCCCCCGGGGACGTCGCCCGCCCACGCCAGCCGTGCCTCGCGCCCCAGCCGGAACGTGGCCCCGCGGCGCTCCGCCAGGGTGGCGTAGGCGTACGTCGACGCGGCAGGTGCGACCGGGTAGCCCATCCCGACCCGGCAGGCCACCAGGTCGGGGTGGAGGGCGGGCTCCAGCTCCAGCAGCTCCCGGCCCGCCATCACGCTGACGTCTGCCCCGGGGAGCTGCGTACGGGCGTTGGCGGCAAGGCGTTGGGCCGCGCCCGCATCCCGCGTGACGAAGAGGAGCCCGGCCGGCGCCGCGGGAAGGCGGAAGCCGGCGTCGAGCGCCGAGAGCTCCCGGTAGAGGTCGATCGTCACGGCGTACAGGCCGGCGAGGGCGGCATCAAACGGGTGCTGGACCACCCCCGAGTTGGCGCCCGACGCGCCGGACGCGAGGCCGGCCTGCTCCACGATGGTGACGCGCAGGCCGGCCGCCGCCAGGAACGCGGCCGTGGCGCACCCGACGATCCCGGCGCCCACCACCACCACGTCGGGGGCGGGACCAGCGGCATCCGGCATCAGTGGGCCCGCCTCATCGGCCGCCGCCCGTCACTCGTCGCTGCCCGCGTGCCCCGTCCGCGTCGCCTGCGTGGCGAAGCGCGCGGGGCGGAATGGCTCCAGCTCGGGCGGGTTCGCCCCGAGCAGGTCGGCGCAGGCGAGGCGGCCGACCAGCGCGCAGAGCGTGGCGCCCGAATGGGTGATCGCGTGATAGAGGCCACCCACCAGCGGATCCGGGCCGATCGCGGAGAGCCCGTCGGCGGGGATCGCGCGCAGGCCGATCCGTGCGCCCTCGAAGCTTGCGCCGCGGAGCGCGGGCATGACGCGGGCGGCGCCGGCCAGTTCGGCAAGGGCTCGCGGGTCGTCCAGGGCAAACGGGTCGCCGGGGACCAGCGTCCCGTCGATGCTCTGGCCGCCGACCATCACCCGCGTGCTGGCCTCGGGACGGAGCTGGAACGCGCCGGCGTGGACGACGCGCCGCAGCTGGGTGGCGACGGGCGACGTGACCAGGTTGATCCCGATGCTGTTCTGGATGGGCAGGAGCCCGCCGGCCATCGCCGCGAGCCGCCCACCATCGGGGCCGGCGGCGTTGATGACCATGTCCGCCGCGATCTCCGTCCCGTCGCTCAATCGGACGCCCGTGATCTGGCCTCCGGAGCGGGTCACGCCGTGCACGCTGACGCCCTGCAGCAGGCGGAGGCCGTAGCGGCGGGCAGCCGCGGTGACCAGGCGATGCGCCAGGGCCGCCGTGTCCAGCCAGCCCTCCATGGGCTTCAGGTAGACCACCGGGACGCTGTCGCGGTCGATGACCAGGTCAGGCTCCAGCTCCATGGCCTCGTCCGGGGTGATCTCCTCGACCAGGTAGCCGTTGGTTCGAGTGGCGTTCACCTTGGCCGCCAGCTTGCCGTAGCCGACGTCGGTGTTCTGGCCCTTGTACGGGACGCTGCCACCAGCAGCCGGAGTCGGAGTCGAAGTCGAAGTCGAAGTCGCGGACCGTCCGGCCGGCGCCGCCGAACCGGCGTTCGGGACCGCAGGGCCCGGCCCGGCATTCGACCCCGCTGGGCTCGCGCCCGGCGCGCCTTCGGGCACCCCCCACGAGAGGGCGCCGTCCAGGTGGAGGAGGTCGTGCGAACCCAGCTCGGCCGCCAGGGCCCAGTGCTCGCCGATGCCGCGCACGTTGAACAGGTGGTACGCGTGCGGCTTCTTGTCGAAGCTGTTCACCCACGAGAAGCTGGCGCCGCTGATGCCGCCGCCCGGGAACCGGCGCTCCACCAGCGTGACGCCCACGCCGGACTGGGCCAGCCGGTACGCGATGCTGGCGCCGATGGCGCCGCCGCCGACGACCACCATCTCGGCAATGACGGGCCTGGCCATGGGCGAACTCCTGCGCAGCGGGGCGGTTGTGCTGTCACCCCAGATCCTACGGCGCCATGACCGTGACGGAACGCCTGCTTCGACGCCCCGCCGACGCCGGGGTGATTGTCAGCCCCGGGGATCGAACGTCGTCGGCTGGATCCCGCGGACGATGAGGCGAACGGCCGAGGCCACGCGGTCGGGACCCAGGCCTCCGTCCCCGCCCGCCAGGATCGTCCCGAGCGCGAACAACACCCCGAGGAGCAGGCTGGCGGCCTCGTGCGGGTCGATGTCACTGCGGATGCGCCCCAGCGCCTGCTCGGCGGCGAGGTAGGCGGCCAGCGCCTCGGGCGGGCCAGGCGGCAGGGAGGGACCCGCGGCCGTCATCGCCTGCCGGCGCTGCGCGGCGAGCTCGGGGTCGGCGGCGATCGCCACCTCGAGCGGCAGGATCTGGTCGCGCAGGCTCACGAGCTGGATGGCGGCCTCGCTCAGGTTCCCCTCGACGGTCCCCTCCCCGGCGCGGCCGGGCAGCAAGGTGACCCACGCGACGACCGCGGCGTTCGCCTCGAGGACCGCCGCGAAGAACAGGGACGCCTTGTCCGGGAAGTGGCGGTAGATGGTCCCCTCGGCCACGCCGGCCGCCTGGGCGATGGCCCGGGTGGAGGCGTGGGCGTAGCCGACTTCGCGGACGACACTGCGGGTCGCCTCGATGAGCCTCGCCCGGGTCGCGTCGCCTCGCTGGGTCATCCGTCTACCTCGAGCCCCGGCCGCAGCGACGCGGCCGGCGGCGATGCGGCCGGCGGCATCATCAGTCGGTGACGTCCCGGCGGCCGAACACCGCGCCCGCGACGACCAGCCCAACCGTGACGTAGCCGAGGGCGAGGGCGAGGGCCGTGCCATACGAGACGGCGTCCGTGCCACCGCTGGCCACCGCCCCCAGGGTCGTGCCCAGCAGCCAATCGGACGGCACGTCCTTCAGCATCTTCACGAGGGACTCCACGACCAGCACGTAGCCGACGCCGATCGAGATCGCCACGGCCGCCGATCGCGTGAGGGTGGCGATGACGAGGCCGAGCACGCCCCAGGCACACAGGCTGAGGTAGAGGTTGACCCAGGCGGTGGCGACCACGTCGACGAGGTCCGTCCCCCAGGTCGCGGTCGAAATGGCGGCCACGCCGGCCGCCGGCATCACGGCCAGCACGTTGACGATGGCGGCGACCGTCGTGGCGGCCGCGGTCACGATGAGCAGGGCGCCGACCTTCCCCGCGAGCAGGCGCCAGCGGCGCGGCTCGGCGGCGACCAGCAGGCGGATCAGGCCGCTGCTGTAGTCACCGGCGGTGACGACCGCCCAGAACGACAGGGTCACGACGCCGAACATGTTGGCTGCCGCGGCCAGCCCGGCCATGAGCCCGGACGGGCGCTCCATCTCGGCGAGGGTGGGAAACGCCACGCCGGGCGCCCCGGGCGGCAGGCTTCCCCCGCCGGTCACGAAGGTGACCATGATCGTGTTGATCATCATCGCGAACAGGGCCATCAGGCCGAACCATCCGACAAGGAGCCGAGGCTGGCGCAGACGCGTCAGCTCGCTCCGGACCGCGGCAATCATCACGCCACCTTCCCGCTTGTGGCCGCCCGGCCGTTGGCCAGCTCTCCGTCCACGCGTCCGGTCATCTCGAGGAAGATCTCCTCCAGGTTGTCCTGGACCACGAGCAGGCGGCGGAGCGTGACGCCGGCCGCCGTCGCGGCCCGGTTGAGGTCGGCGGCCCGCGACGCGTCCGCGGCGACCCGCAGCACGTCGTCCACCGCCGTGACAGACCATCCACCGGCACCCAGGGCGGCCTGCAGGCGGTCCGTGTCGCCCTGGTGCTCCGCCGCCACGTCGATGTGCTCGCGCGTCCGGCTCATCACCTCGGCCATGGGGCCGGAGAAGATCAGCTTGCCGAACCGGATGACGACCAGGTGGTCGCAGACCGCCTCGATCTCCGAGAGTTGGTGCGAGGACACGATCACGGTCCGGCCATTGCGCCCGAGGTCGCGCAACAGCTCGCGGATCTCCACGATCCCGGCGGGATCGAGGCCGTTCGTCGGCTCGTCGAGGATGAGGAGCTCGGGGTCGGACAGCAACGCGGCGGCGATCCCCAGCCGCTGCTTCATGCCCAGCGAGAAGCGCTTCACGGGTTCGCGGTCCCGGCCGGCCAGGCCCACCTGGGCCAGGACCGCGTCCACCCGGGCGAGCGGCAGCCGTCGGAGGCGCGCCAGCGACACGAGGTTGGAGCGCGCGGACAGGCCCGGGATGAAGGCGGGGCTCTCGATCAGGACGCCCACCCGGGCGGCGTAGTCCCGCGGGTCGCGGACCGATGCGCCCAGCACGGAGGCCGTACCGCCCGTCGGCCGGATCAGCCCGAGGAGGAGGCGGATCAGGGTGGATTTCCCGGAGCCATTCGGCCCGACAAGACCGATGACCCCCGCGCTGGGGAGTTCGATCGTCAGCCGGTCGAGGGCCGTGACCGACCCGAACCGGCGGGTGAGCTCCGTGGTCGTGACAACTGACATGCGATGCCCCTGCCATATGTATGTGAGCGTTCGCTCACATACTGCCCCAGCCGCCGGGCGCTGTCAACCGAGGGCGGTTGGCCAGGGCTCGACCACGGCGACGTCGCGGCGTGCGGCCGAGCCGGACCGCGGCGTGCGGCCGAGCCGGACCGCGGCGTGCGGCCGTTATCACCGAATTCCCACGTCCCGGTCATTCGGCGGCCTCGGCGGCGCCGATACCCGGGCTCCACGCTCGGGAGAAACGCCGACAGTCACCACATTCCCAGGCGACGGTCATCTGGCGACAACGGCTCACCCAATGACCAAGGGGCGGGAATCCGGTGGTCGCGCCCTGCGCGGCCCGCGCCACGGTTCGAGTGGCCCGGCCCCTAGAGGTAGATGACGCCGATCACCACGGCGACGCAGCCCGCCAGCAGTTGGAGCGTGATCTTCTCGACGCCGCGGAGCAGGATCGCCGAGAAGAGCAGCGTGAAGAGCGGGGCGCTGGCCGTGAGGCTGTAGACCAGGCTCACGTCGCCGCCGGACAGGCCCAGGGCCAGGGCGAGCTGCGCCATTGTCTGGAGGACGCCGGCGAGCAGGAAGAACCAGAACGCCCCGTCCACCTTCGTCTTCCGGTAGTTGCCGCGGGGCTCCCGGATGACCGTGTAGGCGAGAGCGGCAACCGCGCCGATGATCGAGGCGGCCAGCGGGACGTCGGCCTGCTCCAGTCCGTACTTGATGAAGATGGGCCGGAACCCGTAGGAGAGCGCCGCCCCCAGGGCGTACAGCACACCCAGCGAGACCCACCCGCGCCGGCCGCTGCCGGGCGTCCACGAGACGAGGCCGGCGCCAACGACGATGGCGAGGATCGCCGCCCAGCGCACCGGGGTGATGGCCTCCTGGTAGAGGACCATGGCCAGCAGGGCCGTGAAGACCGGCGAGGCGTTGCGAATGGTGGCCGACCGGCTGGCACCCAGCAGGTCGACCGAAACGTAGTTCCAGTAGCGGCCCACGGCGCTGCCCGCCAGCCCGCCCAGGGCAAAGGCCACGATCGCCAGGGGCGTGAGGCGCTCGTACTGGGGATCCACGAACAGGCCGATCGCGATGTTCAGGGGAATCGCGACCACCAGGCTGATGATGATCCCGATCCCGGCCTGGCCCCCCCGCTGGAAGGCCATCTTCAGGACCACCGGCACCGTCCCAAACGACAGCGCGGTCACGAGCGCCCAGGTCTTGGCGTCCATCAGAGGTAGATCACGCCGGCGACCACCAGGACGCAGCCCAGGACCAGCTGCGGGGTGATCCGTTCGACGCCGCGCAGGAAGATCGCGGTGAAGAGCAGCGTGAAGAGCGGTGCGCTGGCCGTGAGGCTGTAGACCAGGCTCACGGCCCCGCCATTGAGGCCGAAGGTCAAGGCGAGGAGCGCGACGGTCTGGGCCAGGCCCCCGATCAGGAACCAGGTGAACGCCTTGTCCACCTTGGCCCAGCCCAGGCCGGGGCGGTCCATGACCACGGCCCACGTGAGCGCGGCGAAGGCCCCGATGATGCTGCCAGCCAGCGGCGCGTCGGACTGCTCCAGGGCGAGCTTCAGGAATAACGGGCGGATGCCGTACGACGCGGCGGCCCCAAGCGCGAACAGCACCCCCATGGCGAGCCAGCCGCGCGCGCCCTCGCCGCGCGTCCACGAGACCAGCGCCGCGCCGCCGACGATCGCGAGAATCGCCGCCCAGCGCAGGGGGGTGATCTCCTCCTGGTAGAGGAGCACGGCCAGGAACGCCGTGAGGACCGGCGAGGAGCTGCGAATGGTGGCTGCGCGCGGGGCACCCAGCAGGTTGATGGACTGGTAGATGAACCGCCGCCCGATCGCCGCGCCGGCCAGGCCACCCAGGATGAACGCGATCCAGGCCACCGGGGTGAGCCGATCCCAGCCCGGGTTGATGAAGAAGATCAGGGCCAGGTTGAGCGGGATGGCGCTGACGAGGCCGATGACCATGCCGGCGTCGGTCTTGCCGCCCGCGCGGAAGGCCAGCTTGAGCGCGACCGGGGAGAGGCCGAAGGTGACGGCCGTGATGAGCGCCAGGATCTTCGCGTCCATGGTCATGCCGAGATCCACGGGTGCGCGCCCATCATGGGCGGGCGCCCCTCATGGGGTCTGGGCTGGGACGGGACGATCGGGCTGCATCGCGGGCAATGCTACGGCGCGGGGCGGGGCCCCGAGCGCCGGAAGCGCGGGTGCCGGAAGCGCGGGCGCCGCAAGGTGGCCGGGGGTCGGCCCACCCGCGGTCCTGCAGCAGCGGCACACCGACACGGCAGCGGCACACCGACACGGCAGCGGCACACCGACACGGCAGCGGCACACCGACACGGCAGCGGCACACCGACACGGCAGCGGCACACCGACACGGCAGCCGCGCCACCGCACCGCGCCGCCGCGTCCCTACAGCAGCGCCACCCCCGCCACGATCATCGCCGCCCCCGTGAGCAGGCGAGGGGTGAGCCGCTCCACCCCGCGCAGGAAGATCGCCGTGAAGATCACCGCGAAGAGCGGGGCGCTGGAGCTCAGCGGGTAGACAAAGCTGATGTCGTCGGTGGCCAGCGCGAAGACCAGCGAGGCCATCCCGATGGCGCCCACCACCGCGGAGAACAGGAAGAGCCAGAACGACGCGTCGAAGCGCGTCATCCGGATGCCGGCCCGGTCCTCGCGCCAGGCCACGTAGATCAGCGCCGTGACCGCCCCGATGCACGAGGCCGCGAGCGGCGTCTCCGCCAGGTTGAGCCCGTACTTCACGAAGACCGGCCGCAGCCCGTAGCCCAGCGCGGCCCCCAGCGCGTACAGAACCCCCATGCCCAGGTATTCCTTGCGCCCACTGCCGGGCACCCAGGTGACCAGGACGGCGCCCGCCACGATGGCGATGATGGCCGCCCAGCGGGCCGGGCTCACCACCTCGCCGTAGACCAGCACGGCCAGGATCGCCGTGATCATCGGGGAGATCCCGCGGATCGCCGATGACTTGGAGGCACCCAGGAGTTCCACCGAGACAAAGCTCCAGCGCCGCCCGATCGCGTTGCCCGATAGCCCGCCCAGCACGAAGGCCACGATCGCCGGGGGCGTCAGGAGGCTCCAGCGCGGGTCGATGAACGGGATCAGGCCGAAGTTGACCGCGACCGCGGCCAGCAGCTGGAGCATCAGCCCGGTCCCGGTGGTCCCGCCGCGCTGATAGGCCAGCTTGATGGTCACCGGGGCCAGCCCAAAGGTGAGCGCGGTAATGAGCGCCAGCAGGCGGGCGTCGACGTCGATCACCCGCCCAGCCTAGCGTCCGCCGACCGGCGTCGGAGGCTCGCAGCGGAGACGGCCGGGGGCCGATGGAGGCGGGCCGAGACCGCGGAGACCGGCGGGGCCGGTGGAGACCGGCCCCGGGCGTCGGCCTACAGCCGTTCGAAGCGCGCCTGGAAGAACCGCAGGTACTTGGGCTCGTACACCATCCGCATCCCGGTGGCGTCCGCGCGGTGGTCGAACAGCTCCGCGACCGACTCCCAGGTGACATCCATATGTGCCTGCGTGTAGACCCGGCGTGGCAGCGTCAGGCGCACCAGCTCCAGCTTGGGGTAGTGGTGATCGCCCGTCTCCGGGTCGCGACCCGCGGACACCACGCCGCGCTCCATCGCCCGCACCCCGGAGTCCACGTACAGGTCCGCCGCCAGCGCCTGGGCGGGGAACTGGTCCTGGGCGATCTGCGGGTAGAAGCGCATCGCGTCGATGAAGATCGCGTGGCCGCCCACCGGCAGCACGATGGGCACGCCCTCGTCGATCAGGTGCTTGCCCAGGTACTCCACCTGCCCGATTCGCGACCGGATGTGGTCCTCCTGGACCGACTCCTCGATGCCGCGCGCCATGGCCTCCATGTCGCGACCGGCCAGGCCGCCGTACGTGTGCAGGCCCTCGTAGACCACCACCAGGTTGCGGGCCTCCTCGAAGACGTCGTCCTCGTTGAGCGCCAGCCAGCCGCCGATGTTGACCAGTGCGTCCTTCTTGCCGCTCATGGTGCAGCCGTCGGTCAGGGAGCAGAACTCCAGGAGGATGTCGGCGACGGACCGGTCCTCGAAGCCCGGCTCGCGGCGCTGGATGAACCAGGCATTCTCGACCGCGCGGGTGGCGTCCAGGATGACCCGGATCCCCCTGGACCGGCAGTACTCGCGGACGGCGCGCATGTTCGCCATGGAGATGGGCTGGCCGCCGGCCATGTTCACCGTCGCGGCGACGGACACGTACGGCACGCGCTCCGCGCCGACTTCGTCCACCAGGGCCGCCAGCTTCACCAGGTCCACGTTGCCCTTGAACGGCGAGAGGTCGGTGGCGTCATGCGCCTCGTCCACGATCACGTCGTGGAAGGTCCCGCCGGCCAGCTCCTGGTGGAGCCGCGTGGTCGTGAAGTACATGTTCCCGGGGACGTGGTCCCCTTCCTTGATCAGGATCTTGCTGAGCAGGTTCTCGGCGCCGCGGCCCTGGTGGGTGGGGACCATGTGCCGGTAGCCGTAGTAGCGCTGGACCGCGGCCTCCAGGTGATAGAAGTTGCGGCTCCCGGCGTACGCCTCGTCGCCCAGCATCATCCCGGCCCACTGGTAGTCCGACATCGCGGACGTCCCCGAGTCCGTCAGCAGGTCGATGAAGACGTCCTCGCTGCGCAGCAGGAACGTGTTGTTCCCGGCCGCCGCCATCGCCGCGACGCGCTCGGCGCGGGTCAGCAGGTGGATGGGCTCCACCATCTTGATCCGGAACGGCTCCGCCCACGAGCGGTGGCGGGGCATGCGCGGCCCGCCGGGGCGCGGCTCGAGCAGGGGGTCGCGATCGCCGGACGTCATGAATCGACCTCGCGGGCGCTGGCCGGAGCACGGCGCGGCTGGCCGTGATCAGCCGCAGTGAGGCACAGCGTAGTCAAACCTGGCCGCCGCACAAGGGGCCGGATCGCCAGTCCCGCCGGCGCCCGGATGGGCCGCTTGGCCGTGGGAACGGGCGATCCCGCAGGTCGCCGAGTTCGGCGACCGGGCTATGATCCAGTCGATCGCTGCGGGCGCGTCGCCGCCGGCCGTCCCCGCCCGGGGATCGTCGGACGCGGCGTGGGCCCGTCCACCATGCTGACGAGGACACCGTGACTGCTCTGAACGTCGGGATCATCGGCCTGGGCAACGTAGGCGGCGGGGCGCTGGAGATCCTGCGCGACAACGCCGCGTCGATCGAGGCGCGGCTGGGCTTCCCGCTCCGCGTCAGGGCCATCTGCTCGCCCTCGATCGGCACCACCCGCGCGGCCGCCGTGCAGGGCCTGCCGGCCGACGTGATCCGGACCGCCGACTGGCGCGTCGTGGTCAATGACCCGGAGATCCAGGTGATCGCCGAGCTCGTGGGCGGGACCGGGGTCGCGGCCGAGATCATCGAGGCGGCCATCGCCGCCGGCAAGTCCGTGGTCACCGCCAACAAGGCGCTGATGGCCGTGCGCGGCGTCGAGCTTTGGGAGCAGGCGAGGGCGGCCGGCGTCAGCCTCTCCATGGAGGCCAGCGTCGCCGGCGGGATCCCCATCCACGCGGTCCTGCGCGAGGGAATTTCCGGCGACCGGATCGACGCGCTCATCGGCATCCTGAACGGCACCTGCAACTACATCCTGACCGAGATGGAGCGCCGCGGCGACTCCTTCGAGGACGTGCTGGCCGAGGCCCAGGCGCTGGGCTACGCGGAGGCGGACCCGTCCGCCGACGTGGACGGGCTGGACGCCCGGTCCAAGCTGGCGCTGCTGGCCGGGCTGGCGTTCGGGACCCGCGTCATGCCGGACGACATCCACGTCGAGGGGATCCGGCGGATCCGGTCGATCGACTTTGCCTACGCCCATCGGCTGGGCCACACCGTCCGCCTCATCGGATCGGCCGAGCGCGATGAGCGCGGCCTGCTTCTCTCCGTCCAGCCGGCGCTGGTGCCGTCGGACGCGATCCTCGCCCACGTCCAGGGCGCCTACAACGCGGTCTGGGTCCGGGGCGCCTACGGCCAGGACACCTTCTATTACGGCCGCGGTGCCGGCCCCACCCCCACCGGCGTGGCCGTGGTCAGCGACCTGATGCGCGCCGCACGCGAGATCCGCAATGGCGGGCTGGCGCCCGCCTCGCCGTTTGCCCACATCACCCTGGTGGAGCACGCGCCGCGCTCCACCGCGGAGCAGGTCCGGCGCTGGTATCTCCGCTTCCGGGTCACGGACCAGCCCGGCATCATCGCCCGCCTGGCGTCGGTCCTCGCGGAGGCCAACATCAGCATCGATGCGGTCCTCCAGCTGCCCGGCGAGGCCAAGGACGACCTCCCGTTCGTGATCACCCTGGAGCCCACCCCGGCCGGCCAGGTGGCTGCGGCCGTTGCGGCCATGGGACGGCTGGACTTCCTGGTTGATGCCCCGCTCGCCTTGCCGTTCGAGAGCGGGCTGGGGACCCCCCGCTGACGCCGGGAACCCCCCCCCGCTGACCCTGGGCCGACCGCAGGCACCCAGCCCGGCAGGCCGGCACCGCCGAGAAGGAGTGGTGCGATGAGCCCGCTGGAACCGTTGGCAGCGGACCGCCTGGCTCGCCGCTGCGACCCGACGAGCCTTGGGTTCGTGACCACCGCCGACGTCCCCGACGTGGCCGAGATCGTGGGCCAGGCCCGTGCGATGGAGGCGATCGACTTCGCGATGTCGATGCCCGGCCAGGGCTACAACCTGCTGGTGATGGGCCCGGAGGGCAACGGCAAGTACACCGCGATCCGCCAGTACCTGGACCGTGCGGCGGCCCTGCGGCCCACCCCCGACGACTGGTGCTACGTCCACAACTTCGCGGACCCCCGCCGACCCCGCGCGCTCCGGCTCCCCGCCGGGCGAGGCCGCGCGCTCCGGGCCCGGATGGCCACCCTGGTCCGCGAGTTCGCGGTCTCCATCCCGACCGCCATGGAGAACGACGAGTACCGGACCCGTCGCCAGGCGCTGGAAGAGGCGTTCAAGAGCCACCGGGAAGGGGGCCTGGGCAACCTCCAGCAGCGGGCGCTGGAGCGCGGCATCGCCATCGCCCAGACCCCGATGGGCTATGGGATGGCGGCGATCAAGGACGAGGCGGTCGTGGACCCCGAGGCATTCGGCAAGCTGCCGGCCGAGGAGCAGGAGCGGATCAAGGCCGTGATGGCCGAGCTGCAGACTGAGCTCGCCGCCCTCCTCGCCTCGATCCCGCGGCTGGAGCGCGAGCACCGCCGCGAGGTGCAGGCCCTCAACGAGGAGACGGTCCGGCGCGCCGTGGACCAGCTGATCACCGAGGCCCGCGGCGAGTTCGGCGACCTCGCCGCGGTGCGCGCCTTCCTCGACGAGGTCGAGGCGGACGTGGTGGCACGGGCCGGCGAGTTCCTGGCCCGCCGGGACGGCGACGAGGCCGAGGCCGGCTCCGGGCCCGCGGCTGCGTCGGGGTTGTCGCTCCCCGCCGGGCCCGCGGACGGCGTCTCCCCGTTTGGCCGCTGCCAGGTGAACCTGGTCGTGGACAACGGCGGCTGACCTGCGCCCCGGTGGTCTACGAGGACCTGCCCACCCACCCCAACCTGCTCGGCCAGGTGGAGCAGGTCGCCCACATGGGCGCCCTCGTCACGGACTTCACGCTCATCAAGGCCGGCGCCCTGCACCGGGCCAACGGCGGCTACCTGTTGCTCGACGTCCGCCGGCTCCTGGGCCAGCCGTACGCCTGGGATGAGCTGAAGCGCTCGCTCCGCTCGCAGGAGCTGCGCGTGGACCGGCTCCCGCAGGGCGTGCTCTTCATGGCGGCCGCGTCCATCGAGCCGGAGCCCATCCCACTCGACCTGAAAGTGATCCTCCTGGGCGACCGCGAGCTGTTCCTCCTGCTCTCGCAGGCAGATCCAGACATCGCCGAGCTCTTCCGGATCCGGGCCGACTTCGACGACCGCGCGCGGCGGACGCCGGAGACCGAGCGGCTGTACGGCTCCCTGCTGGCCACCATCGCCCGGCGCGAGGGGCTCCGTCCGCTGGAGGCCGGGGCGGCCGCCGCCGTCATCGACCACGCGGCCCGCCTCGCGGACCACGCCGAGCGCCTGACCACCAACGTCCGCGCCCTGACCGACCTCATCCGCGAATCCGACCGGATGGCGACGCTGGCGGCCGGTGCGTCGATCGCCGCCGAGCACGTCGGCGCGGCCATCGCGGCCCGTCGGCGACGAGTGGGGCGGATCGCCGAGGAGATGCGGGCGGCCATCGTCGAAGGGATGCTCCGGATCCAGACGGACGGCCGGGCCGTGGGCGAGGTCAACGGGCTCTCGGTGGCGATCATCGGCGAGGACGAGTTTGGCTGGCCCACCCGGATCACCGCCCAGGTGCGGCTGGGACGGGGCGAGGTCATCGACATCGAGCGGGAGGTGGCGCTGGGCGGGCCCATCCACTCCAAGGGCGTGCTGATCCTGTCGGGCTTCCTGGGCGGGCGGTTTGGCCAGCGCAAGCCGCTGGCACTCCACGTCAGCCTGGTCTTCGAACAGTCCTACGGCGGGGTGGAGGGCGACAGCGCGTCGATGGCTGAGCTGTGTGCCGTGCTCTCGGCGATCGCGGGCGTCCCGCTCAGCCAGTCGCTGGCCATCACCGGGTCAGTGGACCAGCTGGGCCGGAGCCAGGCCGTGGGCGGCGTCAACGAGAAGATCGAGGGCTACTTTGACCTGTGCGCGGCCCGGGGGTTGACCGGCGAGCAGGGGGTGATCATCCCCAGTGCCAATGTCCGGACGCTGATGCTCCGCGACGACGTCCTGGCCGCGGTCCGCGAGGGCAGGTTCCGGATCCACGGGATCGATTCCGTCGACGATGCCATGCAGCTCCTGGGCGGGCTGCCGGCCGGCGCGGCGGGCGCAGACGGGTCGTTCCCCGAAGGGTCGTTCCCCGAAGGGTCGTTCAACTGGCGGGTGCGCGACCAGCTGGATCGCCTGGTGGAGATCAGCGTCGAGCTGGGATCGCCGCGCGGGCGCAGGTCGGCCGGCCAGGACGAATCAGGCCAGGACGAATCAGGCCAGGGCGAATCAGGCCAGGGCGAATCAGGCCAGGGCGAATCAGGCGCCGTCCGGCCGCCAGGCGATGGTGGCGCGCAGTCCGGCCGCCAGGTCCAGGCCCGGACGCCAGCCCAGGTCCTCGGCAATCCGGGCGAACGACAGCGAGGACGCAAAGACCTCGCCGGCGCGGGCCGGGGCGCGCTTGACCGCGACCGCCGGGCCCAGCTCATGCTGGAGTGCGTCCAGGAGCTGGTTCACGCTGGTCTCCGTCCCGGTGGCGACGTTCCAGGTCCCGTCCCGGTCGCTGTCGGCGATCGCCAGGAGCGCGGCCACGACGTCCGCGACATGGACAAAGTCGCGGCGCTGCTCGCCGCTGCCGTAGATGGTGATGGGCTGCCGGGCCAGGAGCTGCTCGACGAAGATCGCCACGACGCCGCCCTCCAGGTCCCGGCGCTGGCGCGGCCCGTAGACGTTGGCCAGCCGCGCGATCCCGTATGACAGGCGGGACAGCGCGACGTCCCGCTCGGCGGCCAGCTTGTGGGCACCGTACGGGGATTCGGGGGCGGCCGGGGATGCTTCCGTAGCCAGGCGCGCCTCCCCGTAGACGGCGCCGCCGCTGGAGACAACGACGATCCGCTGGGCCAAACCCTCGGCGGTGCCCTCCAGGACGTGGCGGGTACCGACCACGTTGACGGCGCGGTCGTGGTCCGGGTCGGCCACGGATTGGACCACGCTGACCTGGGCCGCGAGGTGGAAGACGAGGTTGGGCCGCTGGGCGGCGATCAGCGCGATGGTCCCCGGATCGGCGACGTCGGCGCGAAGCAGGGTGATCCCCGCCGGAAGGTTGCCCACGGAGCCGGACGACAGGTCGTCGAGGACCGTGACCTGGTCGCCGCGGGCCAGCAGGGCGTCGACGAGGTGGCTGCCAATGAACCCGGCGCCGCCGGTCACCAGGGACCTCATGTGGCCACCCAAGCCTCAAATGCCAGGACGCCCTGGCGGAGTCGGGCCACCAGGCGGGCCGTCCATCGGCCCTGGCGCGCGGCGTCCTCCAGCCCGGCCGCACTCCTCGCCAACGCGCGGATGCCCAGGGTCGCCGCCGCGCCCTTGAGCGCGTGCGCCGCCTCGGCGACTCCCTCGGACGAGGAGAGCAACACGTGCTGATCGACCGTGGCGAGGATGGCGCGCCCGTCGCGCACGAGCGCCGCGAGGAGGGCCTGCCGCAAGGCAGCATCACCGCCGGCAACCTCGGTCAGGAGCGCATCGTCGATCTCGAGGCGATCCGCCGCCGATTGGACGTGGGCGGGCCCATCACGGTCGGTGACAGGGATGCTCGGCGAGTCGTGACCCGCCGGCTCCGGGTCGCTCGGCCGCCACCACGCCTCGATGACGCCAGCGAGGTCTGCCGAGCGCACCGGCTTGGAGAGATGGCCCTCCATCCCGGCTTCCAGGCTGCGGCGCCGGTCCGATTCCAGCGCGCTGGCGGTCAGGGCCACGATGGGCGTACGCGGCACACCACGGGATGCCTCCAGCGCACGGATCCGGCGAGCCGCGTCGTAGCCGTCCAGCACCGGCATCCGGCAGTCCATCAGCACCAGGTCGAAGCCGCCGGCGGCAAAGCGATCCACGGCCTCCCGTCCGTTGGTCGCCAGGGTGACCGTGCAGCCCAGTCGCGCCAGCAGCCCCACGGCCACCGCCCGGCTGACCTCGCTGTCCTCGGCCAGCAGGATCCGGGCGCCCCGGGTCGTCGGCTGGCCGGCGTCGCCCTGGGTCCAGGTCGCTGGCCGGCTGGCCGGCTGGCCGCACCCGGCCCTGCGGGCCGGCCGCGGATGGGATCCGCGGAGGAGGCGTCGACGGCGACCAACCCGGTCTGCCCGCTCGCCCGGATCGTGCTCGACACCGGCGATGGAGCCGGAGGCCGATCCCCTCCAGGATCGGCCTCCGCGACGCGATCGAAGGGGATCTCGAACCAGAACCGGCTCCCGCCGCCCGCAACCGGGAGGTAGCCGATCCGGCCGCCCATCAGGTCCACCAGCCGGCGCGAGATGGTCAGCCCCAGGCCCGTGCCGCCCACCGACCGGGTCGTCGATGTGTCGCCCTGGGCGAACGGCGTGAACAGCCTGGCCTCCATCTCGGGCGCGATCCCCGGGCCGGTGTCGCTCACCTCGAACCAGATCTTGGGCTGCTCCTGGGGCGACCAGTGGACCAGCGCCGCCTCCACCACGATCCGGCCGCTCCCGGTGAACTTCACGGCGTTCCCGATCAGGTTGCTGAGGACCTGGCGCAGCCGGAGCGGGTACCCGCCGAGGACCGCGGGCACGCGCGGATCCACCACGGCGTCCACCCGGATCCCCCGCGCGCGGGTCGGCGCCCCGAGCCGCGTGACCAGTTCCGGGAGCAGGTCACGCAGGCGGACCTCACCATGCTCGAGCGGCAGCTTGCGGGCCTCGATGAGCGCGAAGTCCAGGACGTCGTTCAGGATCTTGACCAGCTCTTCGCCGGAGCTATGGACGATCTCGGCGGCGGCTCGCTGCTCGTCCCGGAGCGCCGACTCCAGCAGCACATCCGTCATCCCCATGATCCCCGACAGCGGCGTCCGGATCTCGTGGCTCATCACGGCGAGGAAGTCGCTCTTGGCCTGGTTGGCCGCCTCCGCGGCCACCGCCAGCTCGCGCGCCCGGTCCAGGGCCACCTCCAGGCCGGCATTGGCCTGGGCCAGCGCGCTCACGAACCGGGTGCGCTCGATCTCGACGCCGATCCATTGCGCGACCAGGAGAAGAAATTCCAGCGCGGACGGCGAGAAGGGCTCGTGGGGCCGGAAGCTGGACAGGCTCAGCGCTCCGTACAGCTGTCCGTCGACTCGAACCGGGACGCCGATGAACGACTCCAGGCCGCGAATGGTCCGGGCCGCGTGGTCCCGCCACTCCGACTCGGCCGCGTGGGCGACGGCGAAGCCCTGGCCGGTGGCGAGGATCTGGGAGCTGAAGGTTTCCTCCGGGGGGAAGACATAGCCGGAACGGATCTTGGCGCCCGGCCCGGTCGCGACGCGGACGTTGAGGACACTCCCATGGATCTCGCTCAGGATCCCGGTATCCATCCCGAACCGGTCGCAGGCCATGACCATGAGGGCCGACACCTTCTCCTCGAAGGTCTCCGAGCGCGACGAGATGGTCTCGTACATCCGGCGGATCGCGGTCTCACCGGCACGCCGGCCCGCCACCGCCTCTTCTCGTTCGATTGTGGCGCCGACCCAGCCCGCGAGTGATCGGAGGAACTCCAGGTCCGCGTCGTCGAAGACCTCGGGTGCCACTCCGGCCGAGGCGAAGGCCAGGAGGCCGAACGGTCGACCACCCACGACGATCTCGGTGGCGAGCAACGCCGGGAGCGGATTGGGGTCCGGGCGCGTCTCGGCGATCAACAGGCGGGCGCCGGGGAAGACCGGCTCGCCCGGATTGGCCGCCCGCTCCCGCACCGCGGCGGACCAGCGATGCGCCAGGTGCCGGGCCGCCGCGTCGGCGCCGGCGCCGACCGAGCTGGACAGCTCGAGCCCAGCGTCGCCGCTTCTCAGCAGGAGGCCCGCTTCCATTCCCACGTGGGCCATTCCCAGCTCGAGCGCCACCGCAAGCTGCCGGTCCAGGGACTGCTCCCGGGTCGAGGCGATCCGCGAGAGCGTACGCAGCCCATCCTGTTGGCGAGCAATCCGCGCCTTGTCCGCAGCGACGTCGGAGAGATCCCGCAAGAAGGCGGCGAACGCCGCCCCGCCGGCGTGGCGGAATGGGAAGACCGAGATCTCGATGGGGAAGACACGGCCGCCCCGATCGCGCGCCTCCAGCTGCCGGCGCCGCCCGATGACCCGGGCCTCGCTCGTCCGCAGGTACCGGGCGATCCCGGCCACGTGGCCGGCGCGATCCGCTTCGGGGACGATCAGCGTGTCCACGCCCCGGCCCATGGCCTCCACGGGCGTCCAGCCGAACGTCCGGGTGGCCATCTCGTTCCACGACGTGACCACGCCGTCCGCGTCGATCGTGATGACCGCGTCGAGGGCACTCCCCAGGATGGCCCAGGCGGCATGGTCGGCGCCGTGCCCGTCCGGCGGCGCATCAGGGTGGCGATCAGCGGCCGTCATGGCACGAACCGGTAGCCGACGCCGCGCACCGTCTCCAGCCAGCGCGGATGGGCCGGGTCACCCTCCAGCTTCAGGCGCAGACGTCGGACGTGCTCGGTCACGGTGGAGGGCACCTGCCACTCCGACGACGAGCCCCAGGCAGCACGCAGGAGCTGCTCGCGGGTGAAGACCCGGCGCGGCGATCCGGCCAGGCACAGGAGCAAGTCGAACTCACGCCGCGTGGTGACGACGGGCAGGCCGTCAAGGAGCACCTGGCGCTCGGCAGTATCGATGACCAGCCGGTCGAACCTGAGGCGCGTGGAACCGTCGCCGCGCTGGGCCGGCGGCGGCGAGGAGGCGCCAGGCGCCTCCTCGGTCACGGACGCCTGACGCAGCCCGCGGTGTGCCCGCCGGAGCAGTCCGCGGACGCGGGCGACCAGCTCCCGCGGCGAGAACGGCTTGACGACGTAGTCATCCGCGCCCATCTCCAGCCCAACCACGCGATCGACCTCCTGATCGCGAGCCGTGAGCAGGATCACCGGCAGGTCGCCGGTGCGCCGGATCTCGCGGAGCAGGGTCAGCCCGTCCGCCCCGCCAAGGCCGATGTCCAGGATCGCCAACCCGGGACCATCACTCGCGATGGCGGCCAGCGCCGCCCCCGCATCCGCCACGGCGAGCACGCGGAAGCCGTCCCGCTCGAGTGCGGCGGAGACGGCGAGGCGGATCGTCTCCTGGTCGTCGACGACCAGGATCAGGCTGCGATGAAGAGAGGCGTGGGGTTGGTCCGTCATGCCTGGAGGCTGGAACACGATGGGTTGCTGCCAGTCTACCGCCGGAGTTGTTCGAGAGTTGTCCGACGGTCGATCGCGGCGTGTGGTGGCAGCCCGATTGTGAGTCCCGTCACCCCGCCTCGTCCCGAGCGGGCCCAAACCCGACCGGCAGTCCGCCGGCAGCAACCAGGAGCCACCATTCTCATGACGCAGACCTCCGCCTCCCCCCGCCGTCGCGGCGTCCGCCGCGGCCTCGCCGTCCTGGGCCTGGCCCTGGGCCTGACCAGCGTCAGCGCGGCAAGCTTCTCGCTGGCCCTGTTCACCAGCTCGACCAACGTCAGCGCCAACGCCTTCTCCACCGGGACCGTGATCCTCACCACCGACAAGGCGGCGTCCGCCCTGATCGGCTTCACCAACATGCTGCCCGGCGACAGCGTCACCGCCCCCCTCCTGATCTCCAACACCGGCACGGGTGCGCTGCGCTACTCGATGACCACGACGGTCTCGGGCGAGACCAAGGGCCTCGGCAGCCAGCTCCAGGTCAAGACCCTCGGCACCGGCTGCGGCACCTTCGACGGCACGCTCCTGTACGGCAACATCGACCCGACGCTGATCACGGCCCCGGCCACGATTGAGGCGCTGACCAAGCCGATCAAGCTCGCGTTCCTCGGCGATGCGGCCGAGGGCAACCAGGCCGGCGACCGCGTCCTCGCGGGCAGCGACAACGCCGCCCCGGTCGTGATCGGCAGCGCGTCGCGGGCCAATGCGGCCTCCGGCTCCAACCCCACCTCCGAGACCCTCTGCTTCCGCGCCTACCTGCCGAAGTACGCGACCGGCGACGCCTTCCAGGGCGCAGCCGTCACCGCCAGCTTCGCCTTCGTCGCCGAGCAGACCGCCAACAACCCGTAATCCCCTTGGACCGCGCGGCGACCGGGCAACCGGTCGCCGCGCGGTCACTCCCCCAGGCCCACCAGCCAGGACCCACCCAATGCGACCACCCACCTCCCGCCAGCTCCGCTTCGGCACTGCGCTCCTCGCGCTTGCCGGCGTCGCGGCGGGCTTCGTCGCATCTCCCCAGCCGCCGGCTTCGCTGGCCCTCCTCAAGTCGGCCACGAATGCCGGCAGCAACGCCTTCACCACGGCTGCGGACTGGCACGCGCCGGTCGTGACCGCCCAGGTCGTGGGCCTCGCCTCGGACACGCGTACCGGCGGCTATGTCCGCCGGGGATCCCAGCTGTACGTGTATGCCAACGTGGTGGACTCCGGGGCGCCGGCCTCCGGGACCACGGTGGTTACCGCCAACGTCGGATCCCTGGTTGCCGGCGCAAGCGCGGTCCCCCTCGTTGCCGGGACCTACGCGTTCCCCGCCGGCGGCACGGCGTACGCCTACCGGAGCGCGCTGCTGACCTCGAGTGACTCGCTCACTCCCGGCGTGGTTACCTGGAGCATCACCACCCACGATGCCGGCGGGAACGTTGGCGTGACCACCTTCCAGGCCACCGTGTCGACGACCTACGGCTTCGGCGGCGGGGCGACGCATGTCGGAACCAACTGCCTGGCGGGCTCCGGCGGCCAGTACGACATGGAGCTGGGGGCCGTGGGCGCGGGCTCGGAGGCATCCCGCACCGGCCCCGGGCCGTTCGATCGCGTCACGTTCTGCTCCGACACGTTCTCGGCCGGCGCCACCATCCCCGGCGGCGACACCACGGTGACGCTGACCTACCAGAACACCAGCGCCAACAAGACGTGCGACGTCACCGCGACCCTCTGGCGCAACGCCACTTCGCTGGGCTCGGGCGGGCAGACGATCCCGGTCAACCGGGCCCGCACCAGCGGCACCTGGGTCTTCTCGACCAACAGCGCGACATTTGCGGCGGGCGACCGCCTCGTGGTGACCGTGGACTACAAGACGGGCAACCAGTGCAACGGCACCACGATCTTCTGGAACAGCACGGCTGCCCCCTCGTCGGTGACCATCCCGTGAGCGACATGGCATTCATCCACACGTTGGCGATCGGCCGCCTCGCCGTTCGCACGGTTCGCCTCGTGGGCTTCGCCATCGTGCTGGCCGCCGTGCTGGCGATCAACGTGGTGCCCCGCCTGGGCCACGCACTGATCATCATCCGCGGGCTCTCCATGGAGCCAAACGTTCCGTTGGGCTCCATGGTCGTGGAGTCCGCGCCGACGCTGGACCGACTGGTCCCGGGGGCCATCGTGGCCTTCACGACCAGCACCGGCGTGGTCATCACCCACCGGATCGTGGACGGTCCGTCCGCCCCGGCGGACGGAGCCGACGGCACGGCCACGGACGGGGGCACTGCCTCCGGGCCGACGGTCCTGACGAAGGGCGATGCCAACGACGGGCCGGATCCCGCGCGGATCCCCGTGGCCTCCATCACGGGCTTGGCCGACCAGCAGGTTCCGGTCGCCGGCTTCCTCCTGGCCTGGCTCCAGCTGCCCAGTGGCCTGATCAGCGTGATCTCGCTGCTGGCCTGCCTGGTGGTCACGGAGTGGCTGCTGGAGGATGTCGAGGAAGATGTGCGCTCGATCGATGAGACGGACCCCGAACCGGCCCGCGGCGGCCCCGGCCCGGAGCCAGCCACCTCGTAGTCCAGGGTTTCAGGTTCTTCTCAGCCGGTGCGCCGATCCTCCTGGCAGAAGGAGCCAACACGTGGACCCAGCCAGCGACACCACCCAGCCCACGACCGTCGAGGCCGGGGTTCATCCCTCGCCGGAGGCGGTCGAGGCAACCGCAGGCACGCCCGCCCCAGCGCCCGCCATCGAATCCGACCCCGCCGTTGGGTTTCAACCCAGTGCGTGGGCCAGCCCGGCGCCGGCCGCCTCGCCTGCCCGCCCGAGTGGCCCATCCACCGTCCGGACGGCCGTCCTGGCCGCCGTCCTGAGCTCGGTCCTGACGGTCGCGCTGACTGCCGTTGTGCTCCGGGCCACGGTCCCGGCCGGCCCCACCGCCAATGGCAGCCCGGCCGCCAGCGCGTCCCGCGGCCCGGGGCCATCGGCGGGCACATCTGCGGCCTCCGCGCTGGTATCGGCACCGCTGGAGCCTGCCCCCGACGCGGCCTCGGACGCCGTGTCCGCAACGGCCAGGGTGCTCCCGACCGTGGTCACCATCACCACCTCGTCCCCCGGCCGCCGTGGCGCCACCTTCACGGGCGCGGGCTCCGGGTTCGTCGTTGACTCGCGTGGATGGATCCTGACCAACCGGCACGTCGTGACCGGTGCCGCGACGATCACGGTGGGTCTCGCGGACGGCCGCACGTTGCCTGCCCAGGTGTACGGCCTGTCGAGCACCAACGACCTGGCGATCATCCGGGTGGACGCCACCGGGCTCCCGGTCGCCCAGCTGGGTGACTCGCTCCGGCTGGCGCTGGGTCAGTCCATCCTGGTGCTGGGGAGCCCGCTGGGCGACTACCCGGGCTCCGTCTCCAGCGGGGTCGTCTCCGGGCTGGGGCGCACCATCGACATCACCGGTGTCGAGCACCTGTCCAACCTGATCCAGACCGACGCGGCGATCAATCCCGGCAACAGCGGCGGGCCCATGGTCGACCTGGGCGGACGCGTGATCGGCGTCGCGGTGGCCACCAGCCAGGCCGCGGGAATCGCCTTTGGCATCCCGATCGAGGATGCCCGCTCCATCGTGGCCCTCGCGCTGGCAGGTCAGCCCATCCCCTGAGGACGGGCCGTAAAGGGCACCCTCAGGAGGGCCTGGGGCTGCTCTTCACGCTGGGGGCGGCCGTCGGCGCCTTCACCGTTGGCGCGGCAGAGGGTGCACGGCTGGGGCTGGGCGCACCGGCCGGCGATGCCGAGGCCGGGACTGGCTTGGCCGCCGGTGACGCCGTCGGCGAAGCCACCATCGGCGTGAGCCACACGGTGACCGTGCCCCCCGGCTGCAGGTGGGTCTCGATGCTGGCGACCAGCCCGTCGCTCGCGACCGCGAGGGTCCGATCCGCCCCACTGCCAGTCGCCTCGCCCAGGGTCGCCAGCAGCTGGTCCGCGGCGCCCGGCGCATAGAGGAGCAGGAAGACGGTCAGCCGCTGCAGCCCGATGACATCGACCGCATTCGCATTGAAGACCCGGATGGTGAACGTGGCCCTGGTCACGTCGGTGCTCGGCCCGGTCAGCTCGAGCGTGGTGACCCCGTCGGCCGACTCGCCGGCGATGCGTGCCGTGGTGCCCGAGGAGCCGGTCTGGCCGCCGCCCGCGGGTGTGAACGCGAACGACCCGGCGTACGGCAGCTGGAAGACGGTGGTGATGTCGGCGGCGGCGATGCCAAGGCCCGGGGCCGTGATCCCGCCGACCGGGGCCGTGGCCCCAGGCTGGGGGGTGGCGGCGGGGCGCGGCTTGAGGATGGTGCCGCTTGCCACGATGGCCACGATGATCACGAGGATCACGACCTCCGCGGCCAGCCGCAGCACGGTGCGGCGCGTGCTGGCGTCGAGGCCGCCCAGGGCGTCCGTGATGCGGCCCAGCGGTCCCTGTGGGGCAATCGGGATGCCACGTGCCGCGCTGATGGGGCGCTCCAGCGCGGGCCGGGGGGACGGGCCGACGGACGCTGGCGCGGGCCGGGGGGACGGGGCCGCGGATGCCGGCGCGGGCCGCCCCGGCGGAGCCGTCGACGGAGCGGCGGCGGCCGTCCGTGCCGGGCGGCTTACCGCCCGGGATGCCTCGGCGGGCCGTGCCTGCCGGCCTGCCGCGGCGGACTCCAGCGCTCCGGGAACCTCCAGGTCTGCCCCACACGCAGGGCAGAGGCGGTCGGCCCCGACACGCTGCAGCCCGCACCGGCGGCAGCGCAGCTTGGGAGACTCGTAGCGGGTCATTGAGACGCCATGGTACGAGGGGCGATCGCCGGGCGGGCCGGCCGACTGCGGCGTTGCCGAATGGCGCAGCACAGGCACGCGCCTTCGCGGTACCGTGCGTGAGCACGGTAATCCCGGCGCCGCAGCCGCCACGGAAGGGAGGGGTCCTCAACTGAGCACGCCACCGCCCGTGAGCACGTCGCGGCCCGCCGGCCGCCTGGAGCGCCAGTGGTTCTTCTGGCTGCTGGGGACGTTCGTCATCACCCATGCCGGCAGTCAGCTCATCCGGCCGATGGTGTCCTATCGCGCGCTGGGCATCGGCGTGGCGCCGAGCGACCTGGGCTGGCTGGCCGCCGCCTTCTCCCTCTTCCCGCTGTTGCTGGCGCTCCAGATCGGACGCTGGGTGGACCGCTACGGGGAGATCCGGTTCCTGCTGGGCGGCAACGTCCTGATGATCGTGGCCGCGTTCCTCCTCGCGGGGGCGCCGTCCATGGCGACGATCCTGGCGGAGTTCGCCATCCTGGGCCTGGGCCACCTGACCACCGTCGTGGCGATCCAGGGCCTGGTGGCCCGGGGCAGCACGGAGGCGTCGTACGACCGGCGCTTCGCGCAGCTGGCGCTGGCCGCGTCGTTCGGTCAGCTGGTGGGACCGGCGGTCGGTGGCTTCTTTGCCGGCTCTGGCTCCGAGCAGGAGGTCAGCAATGCCCTCCTGGCGGGCGCCATCCTGTGCCTCATCGGGCTCCCCCTGGTGGGGCTGCTCCGACCGCCCGCCTCGGTGGCCGCCGCGCGCGCCACCCGGTCGCCTGGCGGCAAGGACGGCACCCAGCTCCTGGCGATCCTCCGAACCCCGGGCGTGTTGCGGGCGATCCTGGTGAGCACCACCGTGCTCTCGGCGATCGACGTGATCGTGGCCTACCTCCCGGCGCTGGGCGAGGAGCGTCTCTGGGCGCCCGCCTTCGTCGGCGCGCTCCTGGCCGTGCGGGCCGGCGCATCGATGGCGTCCCGGGTCTTCCTGGGCGGCTGGTCGGACCGCTTCGGCCGACGGACGCTGCTGGCCGGCAGCATGGCGGTCTCGGCGGCCGCGCTCCTGGCGATGCCGTTCGTGAGCGGGGAGGCCGGGATGGTGCTGATCATGGCGATCGGCGGCTTTGGCCTGGGGATCGGGCAGCCGGTGACCATGTCCTGGGTGGCCGCCCTGGCCCGCCCCGAGACCCGTGCCACGGCGCTGTCCGTCCGCCTGATGGGCAATCGCGTCGGCCAGATGGGCGTGCCGGTCCTGGCCGGCCTCATCGCAGGGACGGCCGGCGCCGGCGCCATCCTTGGCTTCGCCGGCCTCGTGGTCGCGGTCAGCCTGGCCCTGGTCTACGGCGGCCTGGGGGCGGACGGCAGGACGGCGAAGGCGGCCTCGAAGGCGGCCTCGAAGGCGGCCTCCGGGCCCACCTCCAAGCCGGCCGGCTAGTCCCCGGATCCCTCGCCGAGTGGCCCGGCGACCGGGCCCCGACATCGTCTATCGTATCCGCAGACTCTGGACCCACGACTGGAGATGGACCCGATGCTTCACGCCCCGGAGGGCGCCGCATGAGCGGGCAGGTGCCCACGATGCGCCGCTACGACTGCATGGTGGCCCTGGCGCCGCTGATCACCGACCACCTCATCGTGGGCAACGTGGCACGCACGTCGTTCGAGCTGCATGCGGTCATGCCCCGCGAGGGCAACATCTACACGATGGGGATGGGCCTGGTGACGCCGCTCTGCCTGGGCCTCGCGCTGGCCCAGCCCGGGCGCCAGGTGATCGCCTTCGACGGTGACGGGAGCATGCTCCTCAACGTGGGCGTCCTGGCCACCATGGGCAACACGCCCGCGCCCAACCTCACGTCGATCGTCTTCGACAACCAGTCGTACGCGTCCACAGGCGGTCTGCCCACCGCGTCAGGCGGGGAGACGGACATCGCCGGGATGGCCAGGGCCGCCGGGATCGGGCACGCGGTCACGGTCTGGACGGTCGAGGAGTTCATGGTCGCCGCGCGCCACGCGCTTGCCGGCAACGGGCCCAGCGTCATCGTCGCCAAGGTGACCAAGGAGTCACCCGATGTCGCCCCCAAGCTCATGGACGGGCGCGAGAACAAGTACCGCTTCGTCCGCTACGTCGAAGAGACCAGCGGCCAGACGGTCCTCAAGCCCTCCATCGTGGGCCGGAAGGGAGCCGAGTAGATGACTCCGGCCAACGCCATCATCGTCACCGACCTGCTCAAGGCGGCCGGGTTCAACTTCGCGGTCACCCTGCCGGCCACCCAGGTCCACACCCTCCAGACCTCGCTCATCGAGAGCCCGGACTTCACCCACGTCGCGGTCAGCAACGAGGGCGAGGGCGCGGCCATCTGCGCCGGCGCCTGGCTGGGCGGCAAGACGCCGTTCATGGTGATCGAGACCTCGGGCATCCTGGTGGCCACGTACGCGCTGCTGCGCTGCCATGCTACGTTCGGGATTCCCACCATGATCCTGTCCACGTATCGCGGCGAGCTGGGCGAGCAGGAGTGGTACGCGGTCCACACGGGCGCGGCCATCCCAGGCCTGCTGGCGGCGCTGCGCATCCCGTCGCGGATCGTGTCCGAGGTGGACGAGCTGAAGACCTCGCTGATCGAGGCACGGCGGAGCATGGACACCTCGCTCCACCCGGTCTCGATCATCATGTCGGGGCGGATCACCAAGGGCTGACCCGGGCCCTCAGGGCGCCGGCGCGCGTCGTCGACGGTCACCGTTCGGCGGTCAGCGCTAGTCCGAGGCAGCCAGGAATGCGCCACTCAGGGCGTCGAACACGGCCCACGTGACCCTGGCCTCCCGACCAAGCGTGGCCGGTGCCAGCGCGCGCACATACCACCAGATCGCGCCGGTCCGCAGGGCGGGACGGGATCCAGCCTGGGCGTCCAGCGCGACCTGGAGCTGGGGGCTGCGAACCACCGTCGAGGACAGCACGACCAGCCCGGCGCGCTCCAGCCAGCCGGCGACCTCCCTCCAGACGTGGCCGTCAGGCGGCACCTCGGCCTCGGTGACGACGGGATCGCGGGACAGGCCCACCGGGAGATCGGCCCCGGCGGCCCAGACCAGCCGCTCCAGGACCAGGTCCCCAGAGCACCAGCCCCTGGTCCGGGGGCAGGGCGGAGCCCGCTCGTCCTGGTAGTGCCCCACGAAGACAACCGGCACCGCGACGGTGAGCCACGGCGCAAGCTCCGACTGGCTGATCGCGACCGCCGGCAGCGCGACCCCGGGCGCCACGATGCCCTCGAGCGCTTCCGGGCGGTCCGGGCCCAGGGCGCCCGCCGCGCTCGCCGCCGGCCCGGCGTCCGGGGCCAGGGGGAAGAGGGCCACCAGACGGAGACAGAAGTCGCGTGACAGGGTCTGCCGGATCGACCCGCAGACCAACGGGAGCGGATCGCTGCGCATGACCCCGGCAACCGCCACCGCGCCATCGCGAACCTGGCCTGCGGCCCGAGCCGCCGCGAGCTCGGGCCCGGTCCGGACCGGCAGACCCAGCACCCTGCGTGGCACGAGCACGGTCTGGCCGGCGCCACCCACCCCGGGGGTCGCATCGGCCGCGAGCGCCGACCGCGGCGCGACGGCCGCGCTGAAGGCCGTATCACCGCCGGCCCCGCCGGCCAGGGCGGCACCCACCACCACGGCCAACGCCAGAACGGGCGCGAACGTGCCGCGCGCGAGGTGGGCGGCGACTTCTTCGACGCGTACGAGCTCCCCTCGCGGCCTGGCAAGGTGGGGTTCATCGTGGCCGACGTGACCGGCAAGGGCGTCACCGCGGCGCTCGTCATGGCCTTCACCCGGGCGGTCCTGCGATCCGCGGCGTACAACGGGACCGGACCCGCGGATGCCCTGGTGCGGACCAACCGGGTCCTGGTCAGGGACGCCAGCACCGGCCTCTTCGTGACGGCCTTCGCGGGCGAGTTCGACACGGTCACCGGCCAGCTGCGCTACGCCTCCGCCGGCCACGAGCCGCCGCTCCTGGTCCGGGCCGCGGACGGAGTGGTCCGCGAGCTGGACCTGCCGGACGCCATGATGCTGGGGGCCTTCCCGGACTTTGCGGCCGTGGAGACCACGGTCCAGCTGGAACCCGGGGACCTCCTGGTCGCCTTCACCGACGGCGTGACGGATGCCATCAACCACGACCGGGTCCGCTTTGGCGATGCACGTTTCCAGGCCGCCCTGGGCGCCGTGGCGGCCGGCGGGCCGGACCACGCGGTGGAGGGGTTGCTGGCGGCGATCGATGCCTTCTCAAACGGGGAAGCCGCGGCGGACGACATCACGCTCCTGGCCATCGGCCGGCTCGGGGACGGCCGGCTCGCCGGCGGGCATCTCGCTGGCGAGCATCTCGCCAGCGGCCACCTCGCGGCCCCCTCCGGCACCGCCTGACGCCGGGCGATGCGCCACCCGATGCGAAGGGCCATGGGATCGTGCCCCGCATCAGCGACAATGGACAGGTGACCACCCCCCAGATCCCCGACGCGCCCGAGACCGGCGCGCCCGCCGCCGACGGCTTCGCCGCCTTCGGCCTCGACCCACGCCTGCTCACGGCGATCGCCGCCCTCGGCTACGAGGAGCCCACGCCCATCCAGCGCGAGGCCATCCCGCCGCTGCTCACCGGGCGGGACCTCCTGGCCGAGGCGCCCACCGGCACCGGGAAGACCGCCGCCTTCGCCCTCCCCTGCCTGCAGCGCATCCACGCGCCGGCGGAAGGCGTGGCGCTCGGCGTCACGCCCGGTGTGGCCCCCTTGGAGCGCGGCCCCCGGCCCGATGGCGCCGGCCGCCCCGCCGGGCTGATCCTGGTCCCCACCCGCGAGCTGGCGATGCAGGTGGCCGAGGCCATCCACCGCTACGGGCGCGACCTTGGGACGCGGGTGCTCCCCGTCTACGGCGGCCAGCCCATCGGCCAGCAGCTGGGCGGGCTCCGGCGCGGCGTGGACATCGTGGTGGCCACCCCTGGCCGGGCGGTGGACCACATCAAGCGCGGCAGCCTGCAGCTGGGCGGCGTCCGGTTCGTCATCCTCGACGAGGCGGACGAGATGCTGGACATGGGCTTTGCCGAGGACCTGGACCTCATCCTGGCCGAGACCCCCGCGGATCGCCAGACGGCGCTCTTCTCCGCCACCATCTCCCCGATCATCACGAAGATCGCCAGGCGCCACCTGCGCGAGCCGGCGCGGGTCAAGGTCCACGCCGAGAAGAGCACGGCCGACGGCGTGGCGCTGGTCCGCCAGCTGGCCTACGTGGTCCGGCGCACGGACAAGCTGGCCGCCCTGTGCCGGATCCTGGACGTGGAGGACCCGGCCGCGGCCCTGGTCTTTGGGCGGACCCGCGGCGAGGTTGACGACCTGGCGGAGACGCTCAGCGCCCGCGGCCACGATGCCGCCGCGCTCCACGGCGGCCTGGCCCAGGAGGGCCGCGACCGGATCATGACCCGCTTCCGCGACGGCTCGCTCAACGTGCTGGTGGCGACCGACGTGGCGGCCCGCGGCCTGGACATCGAGCGCGTCTCGCACGTGGTCAACTTCGACGTCCCGTCCAACCCCGACGCGTACGTTCACCGGATCGGGCGGACGGGACGGGCGGGCCGCGAGGGCGTGGCCATCACCCTGGTGGAGCCGCGCGAGCACCGCCTCCTGCGCAACATCGAGGCGGCCACCCATCAGCGCCTGGAGATCGCCCGCCTGCCCACGGTCGCGGACCTGCGCGAGCACCGCGCGGAGCTGGTCCGGGGCAACCTGCGCGAGGCGCTGACCGACGAGAACCTGGACCGCTTCCGCGGCGTGATCGAGCCGCTCACGGACGAGTTCGACATGGTGGACATCGCGCTGGCGGCGGTGAGCCTGATCGAGGGGTCCAGCACCCAGGCAGGCGACGAGCGGGAGATCACCTCGCCGCCGCTCGTGGCGCCGCTCCCGCCGCGACCCGTGCCCGTGGGCCGGCCCATGCCGTTCCGCCCGGGCGGGCCGATGCAGGGTGGCCCACGGCCGGGCCCCGGCGGCCCGGGCTTCGGGCCGAACGCCGGCCAGGGTGGCGGGTTCGCGCCCGGGTTCCGCCCCGGCCAGCCGCCCCGCGGCCCCGTTGGACCGAGCATCCCGGGGCCGGCCTGGGCCGGCGCCGATTCCGGCTGGGCCCGCCTCTTCGTGGGCGGCGGCCGACGGCTGGGCCTGCGCCCGGGCGACCTGGTGGGCGCCATCACCAACGAGGCCCAGGTGCCGGGCACCATGGTGGGCGCCATCCGGATCGACGACGCCTTCTCGCTGGTGGACGTCCAGGAGGGCGTGGCCGAGGCGGTCGTGCAGGCGCTCCGTGGCGCCACCATCCGTGGCCGGAAGCTGGCGGTCCGCCGCGACGGCTAGCCGGTCGCGCCCTGGTGGGCGGCTGGGGCGGCTGGGCGCTGGAAGCTGGTAAGCCCGTTCATCGAGTTGGGTATCGGCTCAGATGGCCCGCCACTTGAGGCCGATCCGGGCGGGGTCTTCACGACACAGGGAGGCCGGCGGCGCGGAGTCCGGCTCGCCGGCGCGCAGGCACGATCAGTGCTCCCGCGGGGCGACGGGGCCGTCCTGCACCGCCTGGAGCACGGCGGCGGCCGTGTCGCCCCCGGCGCCCACGTGCACGTCCAGCTTCATCTGCCGGAGCATCTGGGCCATCGGCGGTCCCATGTGGTTGGCCACCACGACCTGCACGCCGTGGTCCAACAGGAATCGCGCGATCCGGGCGTGATGGCCACCCTCGCTCCCCTCGTCGTGGAGCCCGTCCCAGCCCACCGGGAAGACCTCCCAACTGGCGATCGTGCCGCCCTCCACGCGGGCGATGGCGACATTCGCGGCCTTGCCCCAGCGCGGATCCAGCTGACTCCCGTCAGGGCCGACGGGAACGCAGGCGATGACCGGGTTCGTGGTGGTGTTCATGGCGAGGATTGTCCCACCGCGACCCGGCCGACTGCCCGGTCGCCCGGCAGACGGCCCGGCGGCCCGGCAGGCGGCGGCGCGGGGCGCTACCGTTCTCCCGATGTCCGCGATCCTCATCCTCAAGCTGATCCTGGCGCCCATCCTGATCACCGTGGCCAGCCTGCTGACACGGCGGTTCGGGCCCCGGGTCGGCGGTTGGCTGGTCTCCCTGCCGCTGACCTCGGCGCCCATCCTCGTGATCCTGGCACTCGACCAGGGCCCCGCCTTCAGCGCATCCGCAGCGGTCGGCTCCATGTCGGGGATGGCCGCCAACGCCGCCTTCGGGGTCGCCTACGCCTACGCCGGACGGTTCGGCTTCGTTCGAGCCATGCTCGTGGCCACGCCCGCGTTCCTCCTGGCCGGCGCCGCGTTCCGTCCCATCCTGGGCGGACCCCCGTGGACGATCGCCCTCGTGGTGGTCGCCGTGATCTCGGCCGGCCTGCTGGCGCTGCCGCCGCGCACCGACGCGCGCCGCAAGGTTCACCATCCCCGTTGGGATATCCCGGCCCGGATGGTCGTGGCCACCACGCTCGTCTTTGCCCTGACGACGCTCGCGCCCGTCCTTGGCCCCGAGGTCAGCGGCCTCCTCGCCACGTTCCCCGTGTACGCCTCCGTCATGACGACATTCACGCATCACGTGGTGGGGCTGCCGACCGCGACGGAGCTGATCCGCGGCCACCTCACCGGCATCTACGGCACGGTCGCCTTCTTCCTCGTGCTCGTGGTCCTGCTGGTCCCGGCGGGCATCGCCCCGGCGATGCTCCTCGCGATCCTCGCGGCCCTGCTCACCCAGGCGGTGGCGTTCCGGGTCGCGCCCGGCCGCCGGTCGCCGGTGCCCGTGTCCGCGACCGTGCAGGACGCCGCCCCAACTGACTGACAGGAGGCCCGCGTCGATGCCGCAGCGTGAAGATGCCCGTCCCGAGCCCGTCCCCACCCCGGCCTGGCGAGCGCACATCGGCTGGATCAAGCCCGGTCCCGTCAACAAGACCATCGACCAGTTCTTCGGCCTCACCCCGCCGGACGTCAACATCGTCATCAGCACCACGATGTGGTCGCTCAAGATGACCAACCAGCAGCGGTTTGACCCGGCCTCCATCAAGGACGGCCAGGCCACGATGCTCGCCATGGTCCGCGACCTGATGGCCTACGAGGCCATGGACTTCCTGGCCGTGACCGGGGACCTGGTGCAGTGCGCCCTGGGCATGGACTGGAACCACGCGATGCGGGCCGCGGTCGAGGACGCCAGCGGGCGGCCCGCGGCGACGGCCATGACGGCCGCGGTGGATGCCCTCCGGGAAGTGGGGGCCAGCCGGGTGGCCATCGCCACGCCGGTATCCGATGCCAAGAATGCCGCGGTGACGTCGTATCTCGAGGCGGCGGGCTTCGCGGTCGTCGGCGTCGGTGGCATCGCGACCCAGAGCAGCCACGACATCCGGTCGCTGCCCCTGACGGCCCCGTACGACATGGCCCGCCAAGTGTTCAAGGCGTCGCCCGGCGCGGATGCGATCTACCTGCCGTCGCTCACCTGGCGCGCGACGGAGTTTGCCGCCCGGCTGGAGCGCGAGCTTGGGGTGCCGGTCGTGACGCTCTACAACAGCCTCATCTGGCGATCCCTGACCGCGATCCGCTACCCGACACCAATCCGCGGGTTTGGCGGCCTGCTGGAGCGCATCGGGGGCTGACGACGGCGCGGGCGAGGAGGCCAGCCACGGACAGGCCGGCGGCCGAACCGCCGATGCGCGACTCGTCAGAACGCATGGCGGCTGGGTATGTCAACGCGGTACCCTTCCGACGCTGACATGGTCGAGGGCACGGGGCGCTCAGACCTCCCGGGCACCGACGCAGCTGCAGGCCACGCGATTGCCTGGGGAGGCACGATGACCGGCGAGTTCCAGGGGACCACGCCATCCGTGATGACGCCCGGCGGCGCCATGGGCCAGCCCATCGTCGAGATTGACAATCTGGCGCTGACCTACCCGGGGGGCGTCAGCGCCCTCCAGGGCTGCAGCCTCGCCGTCCAGCCTGGCGAATTCATCATCCTGCTTGGGCCCAGCGGCTGCGGGAAGTCCACGCTGCTCCAGATCCTGTCTGGGCTCCTCCGGCCTACTGCCGGCGAGGTGCGCGTCGCGGGCCGCGTCAATCCGCCCCCCGGCAAGGATCGCGGCTTCGTCTTCCAGCACGCCGGCCTGCTCCCCTGGTTCGATGTCTACACCAACATCGAAATCGGGCTCCGGGCGAAGGGCCTGTCGAAGCGGGAAGCCCGCGAGATCTCGGAGCGTCAGATCCGGCTCATGGGCCTGGACGGCTTTGGCACCAAGTTCCCCCACCAGCTCTCGGGCGGGATGCAGCAGCGCGTGGGCGTGGCGCGTGCGTTCGCCATCGATCCGCCCATCCTGCTGATGGATGAGCCCTTCGGGGCCCTCGATGCCCAGACGCGTGTCCTCCTGCAGGAAGAGATGATCCGGCTCTGGGAGGGCAGTGGGAAGACCGTGATCTTCGTCACCCACTCCATCGAGGAGGCCATCTTCCTGGGCGACCGCATCTTCGTGATGACGTCCAGGCCGGGCAGGATCCGGGAGGTCGTCGACGTCAACCTGCCGCGGCCGCGCTCGGAGAAGACGCGCTACACGCCCGAGTACCTGGCCCTCGACGCAAAGCTCTGGGCGATGATCCGCGGCGACGCCGAGCGAGCAATTGGCGGCGGTACGCCGGGATCCGGAGGAGCGGTCGAATGAGGCGGGTACGGCGCACGCTGATCACGCTCACGGTCCTGTTCGCCCTCTGGCAGCTGGCCGCGGTGCTGTATGACAAGGCCTACATCCTGCCGACGCCGGTTGCCGTCTTCGCGGCCCTGGTCTCCAACCTCGCCGAGGGCAAGCTGCTCGCCCAGCTCCAGATCAGCCTTGGCCGCGCCCTGGCTGGCTACCTGCTCGCCATCGTGCTCGCGATCCCCGCCGGCGTGATCACGGGCTGGTGGAAGCTGGCGAACGACACACTGGGGTCCGTGCTGGAACTACTCCGCCCGGTACCCGCGCTGGCGCTGATCCCGCTGGCCATCGTCTGGCTGGGATTCGGCGAGGCGTCCAAGGTCGCGATGATTGCGTATGCGTCGTTCTTCTCGGTGTATGTGAACACGCAGGCCGGCGTCCGCAACGTCGACCCGCTCCACATCCAGGTGATGCGCGTCTATGGGCGAGGGACGTGGGACGTGCTCACCAAGGTCGTGCTCTACTCGATGCTCCCATACGTCTTCACCGGGCTCCGCTACTCGGCGGCGGTCGCGCTGATCCTCCTGGTGGCAGTCGAGCTGGTGGGCTCGCAGAACGGGCTGGGGTTCTTCCTCTTCCAGTCCCAGGCCTTCCTCCAGGTGCCCGACGTCTTCTCCGCCATCCTCGTCTTTGGAGCGATGGGGTTCGCGGCCAACCTCATCCTTCTGGCGTTTGAGCGCCGCATGATTCGCTGGCGACAGGAGGTGGGTTCGGACGCGTAGGCCTGGACGTCACGTCGTAGAGAACGAGACACTCGAGGAGAGAGACACGCCGATGAGCCACCGACCCGCCACCCGGTTCCGCCCGCTCGCGCTGGCGGCCGCGTTTGCCCTCATGTTCGCCGCCTGCAGCTCGGCGGCCACGCCGGCGCCAACGCCGTCCCCCACCGCAGCCCCGGCTTCGGCCGGTGTCTCGGCGGCGCCAACGGCGGCGGCGGCCGGAACCCTGCCGCCCAAGTTCACGGTCCGGTTCCTGGCCAGCGCCGGCGCTTTGGGCGACTGGGCCCCGTATGTCGGGAAGGCCAACGGCTACTTCACAGCCCAGAACATCGACCTCCAGTACAGCACCTTCGCCAACGCCGGCGACGTCTTCAACGCGATCGTCAGCGGCCAGGGTGACCTGGCGATCATCTCCCTCCCGACGGCACTGACCGCCGCCCTGGCGGGCGCGCCAGCCAAGCTGATCTCGGCGGCCCAGTACGGCAAGCCCGGCAGCTACGACAGCCGGTGGGCCGTGCTCGACAACAGCCCGATCAAGACCCCTGCCGACCTGAAGGGCAAGAAGGTCAACATCTTCGCCCAGTCGTCGCTGGCCCAGGCGATCACGCGCAGCGTGCTGTCCAAGGCCGGCGTGCAGGCCAGCGACTACACCGAGGTCTCCGTACCGTTCGCCCAGGCGTACACGGCCCTGGAGAGCGGCCAGGTGGATACCAGCCTCTTCATCGAGCCGTTCTACTCGAACACCAACAGCCTGCTCAAGAGCAAGGGCCAGGCGCCACTCCGCGTCATCTACCAGTACATGACCTACTTCACCGACGGCGTGAACACGACCGGCATGATGGCCAATACCGACTGGGCCGCCAAGAACAAGGACGGCCTGAAGCGCTTCTTCGCGGCCTGGTTCCAGGCGGCGAAGTGGGGCAATGACACGAGCAACCGCGCCCTGCTCCGCTCGGTCATCGCCAACGGCGCGGGCATCACCGTGGACAGCATCAAGGACATGGAGCCCGCCCTGGAGAGCGAGGACGGCAAGTTCATCCCCGGCTTCGTGCCCAAGTTCCAGGATCTGCTGGTCCAGTACCAGATGGTGAAGGGCCTCGACAAGGCGCTCACCGAGGACAAGTTCATCGACCTGTCCTACCTGCCCTGACCCAAACGCTCCTGCCACAGGTGATGGGAGCGGCGCAGAACCAGAACGGCGGTCGGTGCTGGAGCACCGACCGCCGTTCCGCGCTCCGGCCAGCGACTGGGCCCGGAGGTCACCAGATGGCAGGGCCGGCAATGAGCCATCCTGTGCGCATGGCCATCCTCGAACCCGCCGCCCTGATCCCGCTTGGCTGGAGTGAGCAGTTCGCCGCTGCGTTCGCGCTCCACCAGGAGGCCGCATGGGAGCCCGGGCGCGCGGTGGCCGTCCATCGCGGGGGCACGGTCGTCCGCACGGCAGGGGGCGAGGTCCTCGCGGGCCTCACGAGGCGGCTTCGCGGCCCGGGCAGCAAGGACGAGGGCCGCCCGACCGTGGGCGACTGGGTCGCGATGAACCAGCCCGCCGGGGATAGCGCCGTGATCGAGGCCGTTCTCCCCCGATCCAGCGCGCTGGTTCGCACCATCCGGACCGGCGGGCGGGGATCCAAGGTCAGCCCAAGCTCGCGCCAGGTGCTGGCCGCCAACATGGATGTCGCCTTCGTCGTGGATTCGTTCGAGTCCGGCCCCAACCTGCGCCGCCTGGAGCGCTATCTCACCCTCGCCTGGTCGAGTGACGCGCAGCCGGTCGTCGTCCTCAACAAGGCGGACCTGGTCCCGGGCGGGGAGGCGGCCGTGGCGGAGATCCTCCAGGCCGTCATGGCCATCGCACCCGGAGTGGTCGTCCTCACGAGCAGCGCGCTCTCGGGCGACGGGATCGCGGCGATCGAGGCCGTCATCGGTGCGGGCCGGACCGCTGTGGTGGTCGGCCCATCGGGGGTCGGCAAGTCCACGATCGTCAACCAGTTGCTGGGCGAGGTGCGCCAGGCGACGGGACACGTCCGGCTGGACGATGGTCGAGGGCGGCACACGACCACGATTCGCCAGCTCTTCGCCCTCCCCGGCGGCGGGCTGGTCATCGACACGCCGGGCATCCGGAGCCTTGAGCTCGCCGCGGACGCGTCGGCGATCGATCTCGCGTTCAGCGACGTGGCGGCCATCGCCGTGGGCTGCCGGTTTGCCGACTGCCAGCACGGCGAGGAGCCCGGCTGCGCGCTGCAGGCCGCCGTGCGGGAGGGTTGTCTCCCGGCCGAGCGGCTGGCCAACGCCCTGCTGCTGGAAGCGGAATCCCGCCGCCGCGACGCCGAGGAGGTGGTGGCCATCCGCGACCAGCGCCGCAAGGGTCGAACCGTTGTTCACGCCGTCCGGCAGCACTACCAGCGAGGGCCACGGGACGGCCGGTAGGGTCCTCGAGGGCCCGGGGGCCTTGGCCGCCCGCGTCTGAGCGCCGATCCCGGCGCGACGAGACCCGGGGCACCCCGCACGAAGAACGGCCGAGCCCTCGTCGAGAGCCCGGCCGTTGGGTTGTGGTGCCTGCCGGTCGTGACCGGCGGAGATGCTACGGGAAGGCGATCTCGTCGTTGAAGCCCATCGACTTGAGCTTGTCGAGGGGCCCGATGTCGATCACCGACGCGATGTCAACGGCGGCGACGCCGGGGTTGATCGTGACCAGCACGTCCTTGTTGAGCTGGAAGTCCGCCGCGGTGAAGCGGAGGCCCTTGTTGCACACGATCTTGATGCACGAATCGATCGCTGCCTTGGCGTTGTCGGCCGTCAGCTGCGAGTAGTTCTGGTAGGCCGTCGCCGCGAGCGCGGGCTTGGTGAAGATGACCGCCTCCGCCTCCAGCATGGCCGCCAGGTAGCGAAGGATGGTGTTCGGGTTCTTCTTGGCGAAGTCCTTGGTGGTGGTCAGGCCGGCGATCCCGAACTTGACCGGGTTGGTGTCCAGGTCCACGAGGAGGTTGGCACCCTGCGCGATGACCTTGGCGGCGTTCACGCTCTGCACGGGCGCCGCAGCGACGGAGCCGGCGATCACGGCCGTGATCCGGTTCGCCTCGTTGCCGATGTTCTGGATCAGGATGTCGGTGGGCTTCAGGTTCAGGCGGGCCAGCGTGGCGAGCACGGCGGCGTGCGAGACGTCGCCCAGCGTCGAGATCGCGATGGCCTTGCCCTTGAGGTCGGCCGCGGTCTTCACGTCCTTGGAGCCCAGCAGCGAGTAGCTCAGGGCGGACGAGTCGAGCGCAAACGAGACCAGCGGGCTATCCGTCAGCGCGGCCGACATCGCCGTCCCGGCGCTGATGATCCCGAACTGGAGGGCGTTGGAGACCAGGCCCTTGGTGACGTCGCCGGCGCCGCCGGCCATGGAGATGACCTCGACCGTGAGGCCGTACTTCTGGAAGAGGCCCAGGTCGCGCGCCAGCGGGCTCAGGAACTGGTTGATGGCCAGGTTGTTCGACAGGCCGACCGTCAGCTTGGTCGTCTCGGCCGGCGGGAGGGCCACCGGGGTCTTGACCGCGGTCACGCTCGCGGCCGGCGAGCCGGCGGCGGACGCCGCAGCGCTGGGAGCCGTGGTGGGAGCGGGCGTGGCCGCCGAGCTGCAGGCCGCGACCGCCAGGGCCAGGGCGAGGACGGGACTGACCGTTGCGAATCTGCGCACCGAGACCTCCTGGAGCCAAGCCTTGAAAACGGGCCGGCGCACAGTATGCGTTGTCCATGGGCGCCTCACCAGACCTTGCATGAGCCGGGCGAGCCGATGTGGTACGCACCCGCGCAGCGAACAGCCCGAGTCCCGGCCCTGTGATCGCGTCGTGCGTGTACCCGTATCGCAACCCAACGGCCTCCCGCCCGCGACGACACCGGCGGCGCCTCGTCGCCACAATTCGTGAAGAATCGGCATCAGCGGTGGGAGTCCAGGCATGCCCAAGATCAGGCGAGACCCGCGTCCCGAGCAGAAGACGCTGTATGAGCCGTCGACCGAGCACGACGCCTGCGGGTTTGGGTTCGTGGCGGACATCAAGGGTCGCGGCTCCCACGCCATCGTCCGCGATGCGCTGACCGTCCTCGTCAACCTGGAGCACCGCGGCGCCAGCGGCTCCGAGGCCAACACCGGCGACGGCGCGGGGATCCTCCTGCAGGTCCCGCACGCGTTCCTGCGAACCGTCGCGGCCGAGGCCGAGGTCGTCCTGCCCGAGGGTGGCGGCTACGGCGTCGCCATGGCGTTCCTGCCGCGCGACCAGCACAGCCGGAGCGCCTGCCGCCTGCACGTCGCCAGCGTGCTCGCAGCGGAGAAGCTCAAGCTGCTGGGCTGGCGCGACGTCCCCGTGAATGACACCGGCCTGGGTGACTCGGCCAGGGCCAGCCAGCCCGTGGTGTCGATGGCGTTCATCGCCCGCCCCCGCGGCCTGGCCCGTGACCAGGACGGGGACCTGGCCTTCGACCGCCGGCTGTACGTCGCCCGCCGCCTGATCGAGAAGGCCGTGACGCGCAGCGCGCTCCCCGGTCGCGCCGACTTCTACGTCCCGTCGATGAGCTGCCGGACCGTGGTCTACAAGGGGATGCTCAACGCGTCCCAGCTGCTGACCTTCTACCCGGACCTGCTCGACGAGCGGCTGGTCAGCGCCATCGCCCTCGTCCACTCGCGCTTCTCCACCAACACCTTCCCGTCGTGGGCCCGCGCCCATCCGTACCGCTACATCTCCCACAATGGCGAGATCAACACGCTGCGCGGCAACGTCAACTGGATGTTCGCGCGGCAGTCGGCGCTCCGATCGTCGCTCTTCAAGGACGACCTGCAGAAGATCCTGCCGGCCATCGACGTGGACGGGTCGGACACCGGGATCTTCGACAACGTGCTGGAGCTGCTCCACCTGTCGGGGCGCTCGCTCGCGCACGTCATGATGATGATGGTGCCCGAGCCGTGGAGCCGCGACCCCGACATGTCGCCGGAGCGCCGCGCGTTCTACCAGTACCACTCGTGCCTGATGGAGCCGTGGGATGGCCCGGCCTCCCTGGCCTTCAGCGACGGCGTGCGGGTCGGCGCCACCCTGGACCGCAACGGGCTGCGCCCCGGGCGCTACTGGGTGACGAAGGACGACCGCGTCGTGATGGCGTCTGAATCGGGCGTGCTCGACATCCCGGCCGCCGACATCGTGGCCAAGGGTCGCCTCCGTCCCGGCCGGATGCTCCTGGTCGACACGGAGCTGGGCCGGATCGTCGAGGACGACGAGCTCAAGGACGCGATGGCGGCGGCGCAGCCGTACGGGGCCTTCGTCGCCAACTCGCTGGTCCGGCTGGAGGCGCTCCCCAAGCCCACCCACGTCATCGAGCCCGACCACGAGACGGTCCTGCGCCGCCAGCAGGTCTTCGGCTACACCGCCGAGGACGTCCACATCATCATCGACTCGATGGCGGTGGACGGCGCGGACCCCGTGGGCTCCATGGGCAACGACGCCCCCCTGGCGGTCCTCTCCGAGCGGCCACAGCTGCTGTATGGCTACTTCAAGCAGCTCTTTGCGCAGGTCACCAACCCGCCGGTGGACGCGATCCGCGAAGAGATCATCATGGCCACCGAACGGTCCATCGGGCCGGAGGACAACCTCCTGGAGCCCGGACCCGACGCGGCCCACCAGCTGGCCCTCCCCTCCCCGGTCCTGTCCAACGCCGAGCTGGAGCAGATCCGCGCCCTGGACGGCGGCCCGCTCTCGCACGGCTTCAAGACCATCACCCTGCCCATCCTGTTCAAGGCGGCCGAAGACGGGGCCGGCCTGCGACGGGCCATCGAGGAGCTCCGCTCGCGCGCCTCCGAGGCCATCGCCGAGGGCTACAACCAGATCATCCTGTCGGACCGCGGCCACAACGAGACGGACGCTCCCATCCCGGCGCTGCTGGCCGTCTCGTCCGTCCACCACCACCTGGTCCGCGCCGGCACGCGGGGCCGGGCCGGGATCGTGGTGGAGTCGGGCGAGCCGCGCGAGGCACACCATTTCTGCCTGCTCATCGGCTACGGCGCCAGCGCCATCAACCCGTACCTGGCCTTCGAGACCATCGACGACCAGGTCCGCCTGGGCGTCATCCCGGGGCCAACCTACGAGGCCGAGAAGCGCTACCGGAAGGCGCTCCTGAAGGGCGTCATCAAGGCCATCTCGCGGATGGGGATCTCCACCGTCCACAGCTACCACGGCGCCCAGGTCTTCGAGGCCATCGGGCTCAACCGCGACTTCGTGGACGAGTACTTCACCTGGACGCCCACCCGGATCGGCGGGATCGGGATCGAGGTGGTGAGCAAGGAGATCAAGCTCCGCCAGGACCGGGCGTACCCCACCAACCGGCCGCAGGTCCACGAGACGCTCGCCACTGGCGGCCAGTATCACTGGCGCGCGGACGGCGAGTACCACCTGTTCAACCCGCTGTCAGTCACGCTCCTCCAGCAGGCTGTCCGAGGCGGCGATTACCACAAGTTCAAGGACTACACGTCGATGATCGACGACCAGTCCGTCCGGCTGAACACCATCCGCGGGATGCTGGAGCTGGCCCCGGCGCTCAAGGCCGTGCCCATCGACGAGGTGGAGCCGGTCGAATCCATCGTCCGTCGGTTCAAGACGGGGGCGATGAGCTACGGCTCCATCTCGCAGGAGGCCCACGAGGCGCTGGCCATCGCGATGAACCGCCTCGGCGGCAAGTCGAACACCGGCGAGGGTGGCGAGGACCCGGCGCGCTACCAGCCGATGGACAACGGCGACTCCACGAACAGCGCCATCAAGCAGGTCGCCAGCGGCCGGTTCGGTGTCACCAGCGAGTACCTGGTCCAGGCCCGCGAGCTCCAGATCAAGATGGCCCAGGGGGCCAAGCCCGGCGAGGGCGGCCAGCTGCCCGGCTCCAAGGTCTACCCGTGGATCGCCAAGGTGCGCCACTCCACCCCGGGCGTGGGGCTCATCAGCCCGCCCCCGCACCATGACATCTACTCCATCGAGGACCTCGCTGAGCTGATCCACGACCTGAAGAACGCCAACCACCACGCGCGCATCAGCGTCAAGCTGGTGGCCGAGGTGGGCGTGGGGACGGTCGCCGCCGGCGTGGCCAAGGCGCACGCGGACGTGGTGCTCATCTCCGGGCACGACGGCGGCACGGGCGCCTCGCCGCTGACCTCCATCAAGCACGCGGGAATCCCGTGGGAGATGGGCCTGTCCGAGGCGCACCAGGTCCTGGTCATGAACGACCTGCGCTCCCGGATCACCGTCGAAGTGGACGGCCAGCTCAAGACGGGCCGGGACGTCGTGATCGGCGCCCTGCTGGGCGCGGAGGAGTTTGGCTTCGCGACGGCGCCGCTCGTCTCGCTGGGCTGCATCATGATGCGGGCCTGCCACCTGAACACGTGCCCGGTGGGCGTGGCGACCCAGAGTCCCGAGTTGCGCAAGCGCTTCACCGGCGACCCGCAGCACGTCGTCAACTTCATGACGTTCATCGCCCGCGAGGTGCGCGAGCACATGGCCCGGATGGGCTTCCGGACCATGGACGAGATGGTCGGCCGCTCGGACCGCCTCCAGATCCGCCCCGCCGCAGAGCACTGGAAGGCGCGCCACCTCAACCTCAGCCGGATCGTGGCCCAGCCCGAGGTGCCCGCGCACTACGGCCGCCGGCGGACCATCCCCCAGGAGCACGGCGTGGAGGCATCGATGGATGCCATCACCCTGCTCGACCTGTGCGCCCCGGCCCTGACCGAGGGCCTGGCCGTCCGCGCCACGCTCCCCATCCGCAACGTCAACCGCGTGGTCGGCACCATGCTGGGCTCCGAGGTGACCCGGCGCTGGGGGCCCGGCGGGCTGCCTGATGACACCATCCACCTCCATTTCCAGGGCACGGCCGGGCAGAGCTTCGGCTCATTCATGCCCCGCGGCATCACCCTGGAGCTGGAGGGCGACGCCAACGACTACCTGGGCAAGGGACTGTCGGGTGGGCGGATCGTGGTCTACCCGCCAACGGACTCACCCTTCGTGGCACACGAGAACGTCATCGCGGGCAACGTGATCCTGTACGGGGCCACCGATGGCGAGGTCTTCATCCGGGGCGTGGTGGGCGAGCGGTTCGCCGTCCGGAACTCCGGCGGCGTCGCGGTGGTGGAGGGCGTGGGCGACCACGGCTGCGAGTACATGACCGGCGGCCGCGTGGTGGTCCTGGGCAGGACGGGTCGCAACTTCGCGGCCGGCATGTCCGGCGGCATCGCGTGGGTGTACGACGAGGACGGCACGTTCAAGTCGCGCTGCAACACCGAGCTGGTGGGCCTGGAAGGGCTGACCGACCCGGCCGAGACCGCCGAGGTCCGGACGCTCATCGAGCGCCACCGGGATCTCACGGGCAGCACCCGGGCGGCCGAGGTCCTGGCCGACTGGGGCGCCAGCCTGGCCCGCTTCGTGCGCGTGATCCCCGACGACTACCGGCGGATGCTGGAGGCCCAGGCCCGCATGCGGGCGCAGGGCATGACCGAAGAAGAGGCGCAGCTGGCCGCGTTCGAAGAGAACGAACGATCGCCCGCTCGCGTGGGAGGCTCCTGATGGGCAAGCCCACCGGCTTCCTGGAATGGTCCCGCCAGCCGGCGGCCAACCGGCCGCCGCTCGAGCGGATCAAGGACTGGAACGAGGACCCGCACCACCTCCCGCAGCTGGAGATGGTCCAGCAGGCCGGGCGCTGCATGGATTGCGGCGTGCCGTACTGCCACACGGGCCAGCTCATCAGCGGCATGGCGGCCGGCTGCCCCATCAACAACCTGATCCCGGAGTGGAACGACCTGGTCTACCGGGGCCAGTGGAAGGAGGCGATCGTCCGCCTCCACGCCACCAACAACTTCCCAGAGTTCACCGGCCGCGTCTGCCCCGCCCCGTGCGAGGGTTCGTGCACGGTTGGCCTGAACGGCTCGCCGGTGACCATCAAGGCCATCGAGGCGGAGATCGCCGACCGGGCGTGGGAGAGCGGCTGGATCACGCCCCGGCCGCCCACCATCCGGACCGGCAGGCGGGTGGCGGTCATCGGCAGCGGGCCGTCCGGGCTCGCCTGCGCCGACCAGCTCAACCAGGCCGGACACCTCGTCACCGTCTACGAGCGGGCCGGCCGAATCGGCGGCCTGCTGATGTACGGCATCCCCAACATGAAGCTCGACAAGGACGTGGTGGAGCGCCGGACGCGGCTGATGGCCGAGGAGGGCGTCTCGTTCGTCACCGGCGTCACGGTGGGCGCCGACGTCACGGCGCAGGAGCTCCACAACGAGTTCGACGCCGTGGTGCTGGCCACGGGGGCCACCGCGGCACGCGACCTGCTGGTCCCGGGCCGGGAGCTGGCGGGCATCCACCTGGCCATGAGCTTCCTGCGCGGCAATACGCGGCGGCTGCTGGACGGTGGCGCGTCGGCGGAGGCGCCGATCGACGCCCGGGGCAAGCACGTCGTGGTCATCGGCGGCGGCGACACGGGCACGGACTGCGTGGGCACGAGCATCCGGCAGGGCGCGCTCAGCGTCCGCCAGCTGGAGATCATGCCCCGACCCCCGGAGGAGCGCGCCGCGGACAACCCGTGGCCGGAGTGGCCCAAGGTCTACAAGCTGGACTACGGCCAGGAGGAAGCCCGCGCGCTGTGGGGCGAGGACCCGCGCCGGTACCTGACCACCACGCGGCGGTTCATCGGCCGCAGCGAGCACGTCACGGGCATCGAGATCTGCGACGTGGCCTGGGGCAAGGGCGCCGACGGCCGCTTCGAGATGCGCGAGGTCGCGGGCAGCACCCAGGTGATTCCCGCGGACCTGGTCCTGCTGGCGATGGGCTTCCTGGGCCCGGAGCAGGCGCTGCCCAAGCAGTTCGGTTGCGACCTGGATCCGCGAGGGAACATCCGGGCCGGCGTCGACAAGATGACGTCGGTCCCCGGGGTCTTCACGGCGGGCGATGCGACGCGCGGCCAGTCGCTGGTGGTCTGGGCGATCAAGGAGGGCCGCCAGGCGGCCCACGGGGTCGACAAGTACCTAATGCGCGAGAGCATCCTCCCCGAATAGCAGGCCAGGCCGCTCAGGCGGCGGCCTGCGTGGTTCCGGCAGCCTGCGTGGTTGGCTACTGCGTGCCCTGGCCGACGCGCTGACCGCCGCAAGGGCGCGGTCGGCGATCGCACGGGCCTCGTCGCGGCCGGGCATCTCGGAGTCCGTGTCCAGCTGGAGTTTGCGCGTCGGCGTGTGGATTCGGATCCGCAGGTAGTGCTGGTCGATCTCGTTCTTCTCGCGCTCCTCGCGGTCAATCTCGCGCTTGCGGACCTCCGCCAGCGCGATGGACTCGTTGCCGTGCATCTCCGCCACGATCGCGTCCGGATCCTTGGCGAGGTACCGCTCGGCGACCGTGAAGCCCGCCTTGATCTGGGCGCCGCATTGGCCAAAGAACCCCTTGCCTTCGGCCTTTGCCTCTTGCCGCGCCTCGTTGATCGCTGCGGTCACGATGCCATTGGTGAGCTCCGCCAGGATGATCCGGCGGCTGGTGAACACGACCGTGTATGCCTTGCTGGAGAAGAGCCCCGTCTTCATCCTGGCCACGGGGATGTAGCCGATAACCTGCTCGCCGTCCACGCCGTGCCTCCGTCTGACAGAGTGCCGCACCGGTTGGTCGTGGGACGCGATGCGTGCCGGGACGACGTCGCCGCCCCGGGCTTCATGCTGTCAGCATCCATTGGTGACTGACCCCGGGACAGGGCCGGCTTTCCCGAACTGGGCCGCCACCCGGCCGGCAAGCCGGTGCGGTCGCGGCAGGAGCGCCGTCGCGTTCGCCGACCTTCGGTCGTGCGTCAGCGCCCGGCGGTCTCGCGTCAGCGCCCGGTGGTCTCGCGTCAGCGCCCGGCGGTCTCGCGTCAGCGCCCGGCGGTCTCGCGCAGGGCCGCCGCCAGCTCGCGGTAGGCGGCCTCGCCCGGGTCGGCCGTCGAATCGGTGCGGATCATGAGCCCCACCTGGTCGGCGCCGGCGTCGAGGTGCGCCCGGGTGCGGCGGACCAGCGCGTCCACGTCGCCCCAGGCGACCAGGGCATCGATGAGCCGGTCGCTCCCCTGCCCGGCCAGGTCCGCATCCCCAAACCCAAAGCGCGCCAGGTTGGCCCGGTGATGCGGCATGGTCAGGTAGTGGACGGCGAACGACCGTGCGATCCGGCGCGCGCGATCCGCGTCCGTGGTCAGCACCATCGGCTGCGCGATCCCCAGCCAGGGCGTCGCGCCCATGACGCTGCGCGCGAAGGCGGTGTGCTCCACGGGGGCGAAGAACGGGTGGGCGCCGTCGGTGCGCTCGGCGGCCAGCTCCAGCATCCGCTGATTGATGGCGGCCAGGACCAGCGGGACCGGGCGGGTGGGCGCAGGCCCCGCGTACGGCGCGGCGGCCATGCCGTCCAGGTAGGCGCGCATGGTCGCAACGGGCTTCCCATACGTCCCGCCGCGCAGCGTCACGGTCCGCTCCGAGCTGACGCCCAGCCCCAGGACGAACCGCCCGGGGTAGGCCTCGCCGAGGGCGCGGGCGCCGTTGGCCATGGCCATGGGGTCGCGGGCATAGATGTTGGCGATCCCGGTCCCGACGGCCATCCGGGCGTCCGCGGCCAGGACCAGGCCGGCATGGGCGAAGACCTCTCGGCTCCCCATGACCTCCGGGATCCAGGCCATCGGGAGGCCCAGGTCCGCGAGCATGGCGACGAACCGTCGCGCGCCATCGGCAGGCAGGAACTGGAGGCCCCAGGTCCAGGCCGCGACCGGACCAGCGGAGGCGGCCAGCTCGCGTCCCCCGACGCCCAGCCCGGAGATTCCCGACACGCCAGCACCTCGGTCCAACCCGCTCACACAAGAAGGATAGCGACCGGGGTCATCCCGCCGGGCCGGACCAGGCCTACCTTGCAGCCGGCGAAGGGGCCATTGCTCCCGACCATCGGATTGCTAGACTTGCGGTCGCGCGGGGTCGCGCCGTGCCGGTTGGGTGAGTGTGCGCACCGCAATCTGGCGGCCCCACGACGCCAGGATCACACGCAGGGGGCTCGTTGGAGCAACGACCGGGGGCGCCGGATACCGTCGGGCGCGCACCATCCAGGCCACAATCAGGCCGAGCCGGGGTCGGGGACGCCCGTGCGGCTCGAGCGGTTCGCGCACTCCCACGCCTCGGGCTGGTCCTCTTTGTGGCTGCCGCCTGCACGACGGGCGTCGCGGGGACCCCATCACCGGCTGCGATCCCTGCGACGCTCCCGGTCCCGCGGGGGGTCGCGGCCAGCGCCGCCTCCCAGGGCGTTGACGCCGGACTGGCGTTTGTCAGCTTCCGATCGCCGCTCGTCCCGGCCGAGGCCGCGCTGGACTACGACCTGCGGCTGCTCGACGCGGGGTTCATCAACACCGGGGCCGCGGCCGGCTGGACGGGCTACGTCTCCAAAGCGCTGGCCGTCGAGGTCCAGGTTGGCCAGCAGGGCCCGCCCACGACGATCATCGTCCGGTTCAATCGCGATGATCCGCGGATCCCTCCCGGCCTGCTCAAGAAGATGGATGCGCAGCGCCCGCGAGTAGGTGCGGACATGCCGGATCCCCCGCACGCGACACTCGGCCCGGGCGCAAGTCCGGGCGTGACGCCCAACGGCAATGGCAATGGCGCCGGCGGTGCGAACGGCAATGCCGGCGGCAACCGCGCCAGCGGGGGGACCGGGGCCGGTGGCGGGACCGGCGCAAACGGCAACGGGAATGTGAATGGCAACGGCGCCAGCGGGGGCACCGGCAGCGGGAACGCTGGGGGCAACGGGGGCTCGAACCGGGCCACCCCATCGCCCGGCCCGTCCACCGCGGGGACCCCATAGTCGTGTCAGCCAGCGCCGCGCCGCGCCGCCACCGCCTCCTGCTGGTCGATGACGATTCCCGGTTTGTCGACGTGCTGGCCGATCGGCTTCGCCGTGAGCAGTTCGAGGTCAGCGTCGCCCGGTCCGCGGCAGAGGCCGAACGCGAGCTCAACCGGCAATGGCCGGATCTGGTGGTCCTGGACCTCATGCTCCCGAGGACCGACGGGCAGACCATCGCCGCTCGGATCAAGCATCGGGCGGACATCCCGATCCTGGTGCTGTCGGCGGTGACGGCGTCGGAGACCAAGATCGGCCTGCTGCAGCGCTACGCGGAGGACTACGTCACCAAGCCGTTTGACTTCCACGAGCTGGTCGCGCGCATCGAGCGAATCCTCCGCCGGACCGGCGACCGCACGCCGTCCGAGCTGCTCCGGCTTGGGCCAGATCTCAGCCTCGAGCTGCGCCGGGGCCGCGCGATCGTGGCGGGACGGCCCGTCCACCTGTCGCCCATCGAGATCCGGCTGCTGGGGACGCTCGCGGCGCAGCGCCCACAGCCGGTCGCCACCAACCACATCCTCGAGACGGTCTGGAGCACGGCGGAGGATCCCGAGCCGGCGTACGTGTGGGTCACCGTTCGGCGGCTCCGCCAGAAGATCGAAGTGGATCCGGACCAGCCTCGGTACCTCCTGAGCGACCGCGCCACGGGCTACCGCCTGGTCGAGTCCGACTGAGCCCATGCGCGCACCGCGCCGCGCGCCCACCTACGAGAGCATCCTCCGCTTCGGGATGTTCGCGGTGGGCACCATCCCGGTCGCCGTCTTCACGGTCCTCGCCCTGGCGCTGCTGAGCTCGATGCTCGGGAGCGACGCCACGTCCCGGGCGACCACCCAGCTGAGCGCGGCCCGGGCCGTGCTGGACCAGGACCGGTCGCGTCTGGCCACCCTCGCGACGAGCTATGCCGATTGGCCCCACTTCCTCGCGCAGGTCGAGGCCGGGGACCTCCTGGGCGCCCGGGCCGACATCCTCGACTACCAGGTGGCGTCGGGGCTGGCCGACGCATCGGTGCTCATCGTCGGCGACCAGGCCGTCAGCTCGGGCGACGCACTGCTGATCCCGGGCCTGGCGGTCCTCGCCAGCTCGGCGCGCCAGGGGTACATGGGTGTGGGCGACGGGGTCTACCTGGTGGCCTGCGTCCCGGTCGCGCTGCCCGGTCGTGCCGGCGCGGCGTGGCTGGCGATGGCCAGCCGGATCGGTGCGGCCGATGTCGCCGAGCTCAAGGAGACCATTGGTTGGGACGTCGCGATCCTGGATGCGACGGGCGGCATCGCCGTCGCGAGCAGCCTGACGCTTGCCGAGCCGCTCGGCCAGACCCTCGACACGGCATCGGTCACATCCTGGGACGGGCGCCTTGCCCGGGGTACCAGCGCCCTGCCGGGCATCAACGGTTCGCCCGCCGGGTACCTGTCCGTCGTCGCCCCCGACGGCACCATCTCCACCCTGCCCACGCGCATCGGCCTCCTCATCCTGCTCATCGTGGTCGCGACCCTGGTCGGCGCGACCATCCTGTCCGCGGCGCTTGGTCGGCTGCTGGGCCGACGCACCGAGTCCCTCCGCCTGGCCCTGGGGGCGATCGCGGCCGGCGACCTGTCGGTCAGGATCCCCGACGGATCAGGCGGTCCGCTGGAGGAGCTCGCGGGCTCGCACAATCGACTGGCGGGCTTGCTTCACCGCCGGGAGGAGGAGCTCCGAACACTGGCCGACGCGCTCCAGGACATCCCATCCGACGTGGACCTGGCGCTCATCGTGCACGCCGGGCTCCAGGCAATCAGCGACACGCTGGGCCTGGACGGCGCGGCGCTGATCGACGACGACGGCGAAATCACCGGCACCGTCGGAGACGGCGCTGGCGAGGTGGCGGCGGACCAGGATGCCGCGGTACCGTCGAAGCTGCGGCCCGGCGGGGATGGCGGGAGGATGGCCGCCGGCCACGACGCGCCGCCGGCACGGTCCGGGCAGGACCTGGAGGTGGGACTGGGGCCGGCCCTTCCCGATCACCGGCTGCGCGTCCGGCCGGGCGCCCAGCGAGCGCTCACGGCGTGGGATCGGAGCCTGGTGCAGGTCGCGGCGGCACAGCTGGGGCGGCTGGTCCGCGACGCGCAGATCTTTGCCGGCGCCAGCCGACGCGCGGATGATCTCGACCGGCTCTCCCGCCTGCAGTCGAACTTCCTGCGCGGCGTGAGCCACAACCTGAACGGACCGCTGACCTCGATCCAGATGCTCGCCGAGGACCTCGCCGACCAGCCAGGTGAGGGCATCGCGCACCAACGTGCCCGGGCGATCGCGGGCGAGACCGACCGGCTGCGGCGCCTGGTCGAGGAGATCCTGGTGATGGCCCGGCTGGACGCCGGCACGCTCCAGCTGAGCCTGACGCCGTTTGCGCCGGTGCCCGTGATCCGGCGCATCTGGACCAGCCTCCAGAGCACGCGACCGTGTTCGATCGAGGACGAGAGCGGCGGCCGCCTGGTGCTGGCCGACCGGTCGGCCTTCGAGCAGGTGGTCTGGATGCTGCTCGACAACGCGGTCACCTACGCGCCGGGCGGGCCGATCACGGTTCGGCTGGAGCCGGCGGAAGGACGCGCTGCGGACCGCCCGCCGTCATCGGACCCGGTGCCGGCCGAACCGGTGGCTTCCGGGCCGCGGCTCCGGATCAGCGTCGGCGACACCGGGCCCGGCATACCGCTCGAGGAGCGGGAGCTGATCTTCCGACGCTTCCAGCGCGGTTCGACCAGCGACGGGACCCGGGGGACGGGGCTGGGCCTCGATGTCGCGCGCGGACTCCTGGCCGCGATGGACGGCCGCATCTGGTACCAGGCATCGGTCACGCCGGCCCAGGGCGCTGGGTCGGCCCAGGGCGCTGGCACCAGCCGCCGCGCCGAGGTGACCGCCGGGACCCGGATCGGCGCGACGTTCGTGGTCACGCTGCCCGCCGAGATCCCCGACGAGCCGGCCTGACCCGGCTCCCCTCCCGACCAGGGCTCAGACGGTCGGCAACCCGGCGACTGGCATCCGCCCCGCCAGGACCTGGGCCTGCAGCTGCTCCATCTTGGCCACGGCCCTGTCGGGATCCGTCTCGTCGATGTCGATGAGGAGCTCGTCGAGGCCCAGCGCGATCCACTCGTCAACCACGCGCCCCATCTCCTCGGGTGTCCCGTGGATGGCGGCCGGGGTGGCGCCCACGGGCGGGGCGCCGAAGTAGACCTGGGCCCGGGCGGACAGCTTCGGCATCGGCCGGCCGGCCTCCTCGGCGGCGGCCCGGAGCAGCGGCAGGCGCGCGGCCATCCCGGCCGGGCTGTTCTGGCTGAGCTGGTAGCCGTCGCCGAGCCGTCCGGCCCGCCGGACACCGAAGTCGCTTCGGCCGCCGACGATGATCGGCATGCCGGCGCCCTGCGGCGGCAGCGGCGCGAACAGGGCGTCCTCGATGCGATGGAATCGGCCCTCGAACGTCGCCTCCGACCCCGACCAGAGGTGGCGCCAGAGCGCGATGGTCTCGTCGAGATAGGCGCCCCGGACGTGGAAGCGATCCTCCATCCCCAGGTTGCGGTACTCGTGGATGTTCCAGCCGATGCCCACGCCGGCCACCATCCGCCCGGCGGTGAGCGCGGCCACCGTGGCCAGCTCCTTGGCCAGCACGATCGCGCTTCGCTGGGGCACCACGATGACGCTGGGCTGGAGGATGGTCCGGGTCGTCTGGCCGCCGAGCCACGCGAGGGTGGTGATGATCTCGTAGATCAGCCCGTAGGTGCCGCCGTCCTCCCGCGGCACCAGGACGTGGTCGTCGCCGCACAGGGTGCGCCAGCCCAGCCGCTCGGCGGCCTGGGCCGTGGCAAGGATGGCTTCGGGGCCGGCGCCGGCACGCTTGGTCGGAAGGATCAATCCGTAATGCATGGCCAGATGGTAGCCGGGAGCGCGGTCGTCATGGACCGGAGTCGGGCCGGCGCGGGGATCGCCCGCAGGTGACAGACTTGGGCGACCCCGAGCCCCTGGAGACCCCTGGCTTGACGCTGCGCATCCCCGCCGGCACTCGTGCCTTCCGCCACCGCAACTTCAGGCTGTACTGGAGTGGCCAGGCGCTGTCGCTGGTCGGCACCTGGATGCAGAGCGTGGCCCAGGCGTGGCTGATCCTGACGCTCACCAACGACCCGTTCATGCTGGGCCTGCTGTCGGCCGTCCAGTGGGGGCCCGTGCTGCTGTTTGGCCTGTTCGGCGGCGTCCTCGCCGACGCCTTGCCCAAGCGGCGCGTCCTCATCGTGACGCAGTCGATCGCGATGGTGCTGGCGTTCACGCTTGGCATCCTGGCCCTGACCGGCGCCGTCCAGGAGTGGCACGTCCTGCTCCTGGCGCTCCTCCTTGGCATCAACAACGTCGTGGACCTGCCCACCCGCCAGTCCTTCGTCTACGAGATGGTGGGCCGCGAGGACCTGGCCAACGCCGTGGCGCTCAATGCCGCCAGCTTCAACGCGTCGCGCATCATCGGCCCGGCCGTCGGCGGTCTCGCGATCGCGGCGTTCGGGGTTCCGCTGGCCTTCATCATCAACGGCTTCAGCTTCATGGGCACCATCGGCTCGCTGATCGCCATGCGACCCGCGGAGCTCCGGACGCCACCACGGACCGCGCTTCCCCGTTCGCCGGGGGCGGTGCTGGGGACCCTGGGCGAGGGCCTGGGCTACGTCCGCCGGACACCGCACGTCCTGCTGGTGCTGCTGGTCCTGGGGCTGGTCTCCACGGTCGGGATGAACTTCAGCGTGGTGATCCCGCCGCTGGCCCGGGACATCCTCCATGCCGGGCCGCAGGGGTTCGGCTTCCTGATGGCCGCGACCGGGTTCGGGGCGCTCCTGGCCACGGTCCTCCTGGTGGTGGGTCGACCCAGCGTCACCACCGTGATCGCGGGCGCGCTGCTGCTGGGCGTGCTGTCGATGGTGCTGGCAGTCTCCCAGGTGATGCCGCTCTCCCTGGCGGCCATGTTCCTGATCGGCCTCGGCGGCATCACCATGGCCATGGGCACCAACACGACCGTCCAGATGTCGGTGCCCAACGAGCTCCGCGGCCGCGTCATGTCCGTGTACACCACGATCTTCGCGGGCACCACCCCAATCGGCGGGCTCTTCCAGGGCTCCATTGCCAGCGGGCTGGGGACGGATGTCTCGATCTTCGCCGGCGGCGTGCTCTCCGTGATCATCGCCCTGGCGGCGGGAATCGTCGCCTGGCGCCAGGGGCTGCTGCGCCGGGCCCCGGTGCCGGGGGCGCCCGGAGGCGGGTCGCCCGAACGCTAGACTCCCCGCGTGCGCGCCGCGGCCGGGTTGCTGTTGCTGATGCTGCTGGCGGGCGCATGCTCGCCCACGGGCCTGGCGCCCACCCCCGCCAGCATCAGCCCAGGCAGTTCTGCTGACGGCATCCCCGTCCAGTCCGGCAACCCGACCGCGGCCCCCACGAAGCCTGAGCGCAGCCCGGAGCCAGCCGGCCCCACGCTCCCGGTCTCCCAGCCTCCAACCCCAACGCTCCCAGCAACGGCAGCGCCGCCACCCACCCCGGCCCCAACCCCGGGCGGCAGCGTCACGCTGCCCATCCTGTACCAGCACCAGGTGGCCCCATTCCCGGCGACGTGGTCGGCGATGACGGCGGCCCAGCGGAAGACATTCCTGGAGACCGACACGCTGCCGTGGGCCCTCGAGGCGCAGCTGGACTGGCTCGCGGCTCGCGGCTACACGACGATCCTGCCGCGGGACCTTGCCGCCTGGTTCGATGCCGGGAAGCCGCTCCCGCCCAAGCCAGTGATGCTGACCTTTGACGACGGCTTCCCCGACTGGGTCACCACCGTCCTCCCGCTCCTGCGCGCCCGTGGCATGACCGCCGAGTTCTACGTGACCATCGAGGCGGTGAAGGATGGTCGGCTGCCATGGGACCGGGTCCGCGAGCTGGCGGCCGCCGGGATGGGGATCGGCGGGCACGATGTCCACCACATCCAGCTCGCCTCGGTCGGCTCCGCGACGGCGCCCGTCAGCGCGGCCACCATGGCGTACGAGGTCACCGAGGCGCGCCGCCTGATCGCCGAGCAGCTGGGTGCGCCGCCCGACTCCATGGCCTTCGTCGGCGGCGGCTGGAACTCGACACTGGTCGCGGCCGTGCGGGCGGCCGGCTACACGTCGGCGCGGGCCCTCACCCGCGCCGTGACCCAGGCGCCAAAGGACCGCTGGACGCTGCGGGTCAGCCGGATCGGGATCTTCGACGACGTCTTCGATGAGAACGCCTGCGTGACCGCACCCTCGGTCATCACCTGCGCGATCCGCTCGCCGCTGACCACGTTCGAGGCCCGAGTGACCGGGACCGACCCAGGCTGAGCCCGGATGCCGGCGGTGACGGCGGCGGGATGCCGGCGGTGACGGCGGCGGGACGCCGGGTGCGGCGCGCGGCGACCGCGGCGCGACCCTAGCGGCGGCTGAGCCGGCGGATCCGATCCGCGTGGTCCGGCTGCGCCGCGTGGGCCGTGGCGAGCTGCTCGCCGTCCGCAAACGTGATCACGTCGTCGGCGTAGGGCGGCGCCATGAACGTGGAGACGAGGCTCCAGTCGCCCAGGGGCTCCGCGGCCTGCCACCAGCCCGGCGGCACCACCACCTGCGGCCGTTGACCGGCCTGCAGGCCGGGCCCCAAGACGGGCTCCGAGACATCCCCCTCGGGCGAGACCAGGAGCATGGCCAGCGGCGCGCCGGCGTGCCACGCCCAGACTTCGACGTGGGCCAGCCGGTGCAACCCCGAGAAGTCCGGTCGCTCGACCAGGTAGTAGATGGCGCTCGATCCCTCGGACCGCCAGGTCTCGCCGACGTACCCACCTTCCGGGAGGAGCGGCACCAGGTCGAGCAGGCGGATCACCCCCGCCGCCGTCAGCCCGCCTGCCCCGTTGCCCACGTCCATCGCCGCATCCTACAGGCGCGGGGTGTCGTCGGCCCCGGCCGACTACCATCCCCCGGTGACGTTCCGGAGCCTCCTGTTTGATGATCCCGACGCCGACCTGGCCGTGGACGGCCTGGCCGAGCCCGGCTGCTTCGGCGACATCCGCCTGGACCAGGTGGTGGCAGCCATCACCGCCGGCCGCGAAGAGTCGAAGCTGGCGCCGTTCTTCTGGGCCCCGCTGCGCACCCGCGCCGCCGTGACCTACCGGCAGGATGTCTTCCGCGACCTGGGCCGGTCGAGCATCCTCGCCGCGCTGCGCGCCTTCGCGGTCGGACTACGCGCCATGCGAGCCGACCAACACCGCGCCCGGTGGGCCGGCCATCGGCTGGAGGAGCAGCGCTGGATGCTGGCGGCCCGCCAGCGGTACTGCGCGGCCGTGAGCAGCCTCGCCCGGGACCTCGCACATGCCCAGCCCGCCCCGGCGTCCGTGGCCCTCGGCCGACTCGCCGCCTACCTGGACGCGGAGGTGGCCGGTGGCTCGTTCTCCGCGCTCGCCGCGGACACCGCGCGCGTCGCCGCCGGGCTGGCAACCGTGACGTACCGGCTGGAGATCACCGGCACGCGCATCCGCGTCGGGCGCTGGGCGGGCGCTTCGGCGGCCAGTGACGGCGGCGGAGTACCCGAGCCGGACTACGGGGCCGAGGTGCGCGCGGCCTTCGAGCGCTTCCGGCAAGGCGGGCCGCGCGAGTTCTCCTTCGAGATCCCCACGGACGACGCCATGAACCCGCTGGAGGCCGAGGTCGCGGAGCGGGTTGCCCGGCTCTTCCCCGATGCGTTCGGCGCCCTCGCCACGTATTGCGCCGCCCACCTCGACTACCTCGATGAGACCATCGTGCGGCTCGACCGGGAGCTGGCGTTCTGCCTGGCCTGGCTGGAGCACGCGGATCGGCTGGCCGCGGCGGGGCTGGTCATGTCCCTGCCGGAGGTGACCGATTCGCCGAGCGAGGCGTCCGGGCGCGACCTGTTCGACCTGGCGCTCGCCTCCGCCCGGGTCCGTGAAGGGGCGACCGTGGTCACCAACGACCTGGACGTCCGGCCGGGCGAGCGGATCGTGGTCATCTCGGGCCCCAACCAGGGCGGCAAGACCACGTTCGCGCGGACCGTTGGGCAGGTCCACTACCTGGCATCCCTGGGCGTGCCCGTCCCCGGTCGGGACGTCCGCGTCGGCCTGGTGGACGAGATCTTCACCCACTTCGAACGCGAGGAGGACCTCCGCACCCTGACCAGCAAGCTCGAGGACGAGCTGCTCAGGATCCGGATGATCCTGGAGACGGCGACGCCCAACAGCCTGGTGATCCTCAACGAGAGCTTCGGCTCCACCAGCCTCGAGGACGCCCTCGCCATCGGGCGCGACGTCCTGGGGACCGTGGCCACGCACGGCCCGCTGTGCGTGTTCGTCACCTTCCTCGACGAGCTCGCCGCCCTGGGCCCGGGCGTCGTCAGCATGACCAGCACCGTCGATCCGGTGGACCCGGCCGTTCGAACCTTCCGCGTCGTCCGCCGGCCGGCCGATGGCCTCGCCTACGCGGACGCGCTGGCGCGCAAGCACCACCTGACCGAAGCCGACATCCGGGCCCGCCTGGGCGGAAGGCCGGCGTGAAGGTCCACCTGCTCTACCCCGATCGGGCCCTGGACCCGGATGGTCCCGTGGCCGCGCACGCGGCAGACCTGGTCGCGGACCTGGAGCTGGGCAGCCTCCTCGATGCCATGGCCGGCGGCGATGCGTTCCTGCGGGAGACCGCGCGGCGTGTCCTGGTCGCCCCGGTCACGGACCCCGCCGGCATCCACTATCGACAGGCGATCCTCGCCGACGCGCGCGAGCGACGAGCGGTGGTCCGCGACCTGTACGGGATCGCGGTCGATGCCGTGCTCGGCGAGGCCAGGGTCTGGGGGGCCTTCCTGGACGCCTACGCGGAGTCCGTGCTGGCGCGGGCCACGACGGTCCTCGAGCTGTTCATCGGCCTCCTGCGGCGGCTGCGGGCCCTCGGCGACCAACACGCGGCCACGTTCGCCTCCGACGGGATGCGCCGGCTCTTCGCGGAGATCGACCGCGACCTGGACGACGCCTACCTGCGCTCCATCGAGGTGCACCTGGAGCGTCTCCGCTTTCGCGACGGGATGGTCCTGAGCGTCGGCCTGGGAGCCGGCAACCGCGGCGACGGCTACGTCCTGCGGCGCCCAGCCGACGGCGGGAAGGGGTGGCGACAGCGCGTGCCCCTGCTGGACCGGGACGGCTACACCTACCGCATTCCCGAGCAGAGCGAGACCGCCGCACGCAACTTCGCAGCGCTCAAGAGCCAGGGGATTGCGCAGGCCGCGGCGGCCCTCGCCCAGGCCACGGACCAAATCCTGGGCTACTTCAAGGCGCTCCGGTTCGAGCTGGGCTTCTACGTGGGCTCCCTCAACCTGGAGGAGCGGCTCACCGCCAAGCGCCAGTCGGTGTGCGTGCCGGTGGCGCAGGCGTCGGGCTCGGGGTTGCTTTCCTCGACGGGGCTGCGCGACCTGGCCCTGGTCCTGGCGGTGCCGCCCGGCGGGGCCGTCGCCAACGACCTCGACGCCGCCGGGCGACCGCTGGTCGTGATCACGGGCGCCAACCGTGGCGGAAAGTCCACCCTCCTCCGCTCCCTGGGCCAGGCCCAGCTGATGCTGCAGGCCGGCATGTTCGTGGGCGCGGAGGCGTTCGAGGCGGAGGTCCGGGGCGGGGTCTACACCCACTTCAAGCGCGAGGAGGACGCGGGCCTGGAGAGCGGCAAGCTCGACGAGGAGCTGCGCCGGATGAGCCGGATCGTGGATGCGCTGCCGCCCGACGCCCTGCTCCTCCTCAACGAGTCGTTCGCCTCCACCAACGAGCGCGAGGGGGCGGAGATCGCCCGCCAGATCGTGCGTCCCCTGCTGGACGCGGGCGTTCGGGTGACCTACGTGACCCACATGTTCGCCCTCGCCGACGGCCTTGCCCGCTCCGAGCCCGATCGCGGCCTGTTCCTGCGCGCGGAGCGGACCGGTGATGGCGGCCGAACGTACCGGGTGGTCCCGGGCGAGCCGCTCCCCACCAGCTTCGGGGGCGACATCTACCGGCGGGTCTTCGGGCGGCCGCTCGGAGGCTGACCACCGGCTGACCACCCGGCGCCTGACCCCGACAGCCGAAGGCCCGGCCACCGCGTCGGCGGGAGCCGGGCCCAGGAAGAGGCTGGCCGGATCGAGTGCCTACTGCACCGCGCCGACGCAGTCGTACAGCCCGGTGCTGCTGCCAATGGTCACCGCCGTGCACGACGAGGCGACCCAGGTGCTGATCTCGACAAGCGAGCTGACACTGGCCTGGCCGCCGGAGCCCGCCTGCCCGCTGGCGCCGCTCGGCGCTCCGCCCGGCTGCCCGCCGGCACCGAAGGTCATCACGAACCGGAGCTGCCCCGACTTGATCAGCGCCTTGGCCTGGTCCAGCGTGAACGCCGGGTCGCTGCCGCTGAACCCGCCCGCGGCAAGGACCGGCAGCCCGGTGCTGAGCTCGATCGGTGCCGCCGTGTTGGCCGACTGGACCGCGACGATCCACTTGGCCGTGCCCTGGTGCTCGACGAGGTACGACAGCGTGGCTGCATCGAGGGAGCCACCCATCCCCCCGGGTGCTGCCGGGCCACCGGGACCCGCCTGGCCACCACGGGCCGAGCCGCCGTCCGTCGGGAGGGTGCCGTTGGCGCCGTCCGCGGGGAAACCGGCCGGCGCCTGGCCACCGTCGCGCGCCTGCGCCCCACCGGGTGCCCCACCGGGTGCCCCGCCGGGGCCGCCGGCCGCGGTCGAGCCGGCCGCGACGGGACCGGCCGCCACCGCTCCGCCGGAATACGCCGTGGCCATCGTGCTGACGCTGTATGCGGCCGGGCCGGCCAGGAGCATCGCGAGCGCCAGCGTCGTCGCGGCCATCGAGAGCCGGCGAGGCATGATCGTCGTGGGGACGATGATCAGCACGGCCAGCGCCAGACCGGCCAGGAGGACGACGGTCCCAAGACCGGGAACAAACGTGGGCGTCCTGCCCAGGACAGACCATGCCAGCGCCGCCGAGCCGGCCACCGCCGCGGCCAGGACCAGCCCGGTCCACTGGAAGCGCTCGCGCGCCGACCAGAGCGCCACGATGCCGCCGCCCACCAGGGCGCCGATCGCCGGGGCCATCACCACCGTGTAGTAGCTGTGGATGACGCCCGACATGAAGCTGAACACCAGCGCATGCGTCGCAAGCCACACGCCCCACATGACGTACGCCGCGCGGGGGACGTCCGTCCGGGCACGCCGGCCGCGGGCGACCAGTCCCGTGACCAGGCCCACCAGCGAGAGCGGCAGGAACCAGGCGATCTGGCCGCCCATTTCCGCGTTGAAGAGCCGCAGCATGCTGGGCGTGCCGCTGAAGCTGGGGCCGCCGCCATCGCCGCCGCCGGTGCCGGAGCCGCCGAAGATCCGGCCCAGGCCGTCGTAGCCCAGGATGAGATTGAGGGCGGTGCCGTCGGTGCTGCCGCCGATGTACGGCCGGAGCTCGGCCGGCACCAGGGCCATGCCCAGGACCCACCACGAGCTGGCGACGATCGTGACCACGGCGGAGACCAGCAGGCCGGCGCCACGCCGGAGGATCGTGCCGCGGCCGAAGAGCGCATACGTGATCGCGAAGGCCGGCAGGACCATCCAGCCCTGCAGGAGCTTGGTGTTGAACGCCAGGCCCACCAGGACGCCGGTCAGGGCCAGCCAGCGGATCCGGTCGGATTCGAGCGCGCGGATGAAGGTGTACGCCGCGCCGACGAACAGGAGGGTCAGCAGCGCGTCCGGGTTGTCGTAGCGGAACATCAGGCCGGCCGATGGCGTGAGCGCCATCACCAGGCCGGCGATGATCGAGGCGGCCGGGCCGAACGTCCGGCGCACCGTGGCCATGAGCAGCGCGACGGACGCCACACCCATGAGCGCCTCCGGGACCAGGATGGAGGCGGAGCTGAGGCCAAACAGGCGGACCGACAGGCCCATGACCATCGTGGCGAGCGGGGGCTTGTCGAGGGTGATGAAGTTCGCCGAGTCGATCGACCCGAAGAACCAGCTGGACCAGCTCTGCGAGGCGGCCAGCGCGGCCGCGGAGTAGTACTCGTTTGCGTAGCCGCTGACGGTCAGGTTGACCAGGTACAGGACCGCGCTCACGGCCACGACGGCCAGGGTGGCCGGAAGCACCCAGGTGGCTGAGGCCTGGCGGGTGCCGAGGAGACCGCGGACCCGGGCGCCCAGGGCGGTCAGGACGCTCCGGTCGCGGCGGGTGGCGGGCGGGGCCAGCGTGGTCATGGCGTGGATCCCTCGTGTTCTCGGGGACGCGCGGTGGGCCCGCGGCTGTCGTCGTAGCCCAAGAGTCGCCGAGGCATCCTTTCGACCAGATGACGGTGCACGCGAAGCGGGTGGCGTCATCTGATGACAACGCAGGCGGAGCCGAGCTCCGGCGTAGCTGGCTGTCACCCGGCGGATCCGGGTTCCGGCGTTCCCTGCAGGATCGTCTGCTCGAACCACTCGGCGGGGATCTGAGGCCGGCTAGGCGCCAGACAGGCGACGCCACCACGCAAGGGACGCCGGGCCACGCTCAAGCCGGTGCGTCGGCGCGGGACCAGACAGGCGCGACCACGGCGGATCGTTCCTACCAGTCCACGACGACGGATCTGGCCATCTCGCCGCAGACTCCCCCGCCGGGTGATGGTGCCGCCGTGCCCGGGACCCCCGAATCCCCGTTTGACCGCCCCGTGGTCACAAGGCGAAGCGGAGGGCGGCTTCGACGCCGCGGAGGCGTCAGCCGCGTCGGAATCCATCCCGGTCCACGCTCAGGCCGAGATGATTGACCCTACTTCGGTCGACCTCAGCTCGGGACGAAGCCGCCGAGTGGCCACCGGGTGGTCATATGGGTAAAGGCCCCACCGCGTCGCTCGCGGCGGTGTCACCCGGTGACGATGCCGGCGCCGTCGGCCGTGCCCGCGGGCTTCGGGTCGGCCGGTCGCCGGGCCAGCAGCACCAGCCAGGCCACCACGAGTGCCACCAGGCCCAGCGTCTGGCCCACGGCGATGATGGTGACCGCCGTCGCATTGGAGAAGAGGTCCGGGAACGGCAGAGAAATGCTCCGCCCGCCGCCGGGGCCGCCGCCCGGACCGCCCGGACCCACGCCGAGGCCGCCGCCCGGCACGCCGCCGACACCCGGCCCGACCTGGCCGCCCGGCGCGCCGCCGCCGCGTCCCCCCGCGCCGCCACCACCACCGACCACGTGGGGCCCGACCAGCACGGCATGCAGGTTTGCGGCGTTCAGCAGCGCGACGGCCACGTACGAGATTGCCCCCGGCAACCAGGCCGCGGCCAGGAGCGCGGCGGGGGCGAAGAACGGCAGGAGGTAGCGCTCGTGGACGCGGGTGGGCAGGGCGTAGAACGCGAACGCGGCCAACGCCAGTCCGGTCAGGATCGCGACCCGGTCGGCGCGGCGCAGGAGCAGGCCGCCGCTCACGAGGAGGCCCACGCCCACCAGGAGCGCGGTGCCAACGGTGGAGGCGTGCAGGCCGAACAGGATCATGGAGTCGGGCGTCCACGAACCGCCGGTCGCGACCAGTGAGGCGAGCGGCTGGGGCCCAACCAGCGCCCAGGCGTTGAACGCGTTCGCGCTGAGGACGGAGTACTGGCCCGCGTCGGCGACGACCAGGCCCACCAGGCCGGCGATCTGGGCCATGACCGGCACGTCCTGGAGCGAGGCGGGGGCGAACCGAACGATGTCGAACGGGAGCGCGCCCAGCACGACCACGCCGATCAGGGCGATCCCCGAGGTGGCGAGACGGACCGGGCCCTGGGCCGTCAGGAGCCCGCCGAGCCGGCGGTTGAGCCGCGAGAGCCGCCGCCCCAGGACCGGGACGGGTCCGCTGCCGATCGCGACCAGGTGGCGGCGGACCAGCACCGGGAGCAGGACCACCAGGACCACGGCGTCCTGCGGCTTGACCAGGACGGCGAGCCCGGCGAGGGCCGCGGCCGGCTCGTCCCAGCCCTCGGCCAGGAGGAGCACCGCGGCCAGCATGACCATCGCGCCCACCGCGTCCACCTGGCCCCAGAGCGCCGAGTCGTACCAGGTCACCGGCACGAACAGGTACAGCGCGGCGGCCAGGAGCGCCCGCCGCTCACCCAGCCAGCGGCGCCCGCCCGCGTACAGGAGCGCACCGATCGCCACGTCCGCCAGGATCGCCGGGAGCTTCAGCAGCCCCACCCCGCCGCCCAGCGACCCGATCAGCCACAGCACGTACAGGTAGCCGGGCGGGTAGTTGGCGGACGAGCTGCTGGCGTAGAAGGACCCGGGGCCGGTCCGGGCCAGCGCGGAGGCCCACGACCCGAACAGGCCCAAGTCACCGGCCATCCCCTGGTTGGGGTAGAGCACGTAGGCGAGGAGCATCCGGAGCGCCAGCCCCGCGCCCAGGATCGGGAGGATCCGCCAGGCCCCGAAGAACCGCGACCGAGGCGCCGATGGCGGCCCTGACTGGACCGGACGCAACTCCAGGTCGACCGACGGGGCCGGCAAGGCAGCCGACTGGGCCGGCGAGGCGGCCGACACGCTCAGGCCCCGCCCGGGACGGAGGTGGACGAAGCCAGGGCCGTGGCGGGCGCCGACGCGGCCATGCCCGGGGCGTCCGCTCGGTCGATCACGCGGCGCAGGACCAGGAAGCGCAGCGCGGTAGCCACGGCGTTGGCAATCACGAGGACCATGATCTCCGCTGCGCGGGACGGCTGCGCGGTGATCGCGTGGAGGAGGCCGATGGAGGTGCTGGTGACGGTCAGCGCCAGGAGGAACGCGACGAGCCCGGCCACCTGGTGGCGGACCATCCCCTCGCCCCCCTTCACCCCGAAGGTGAGCCGCCGATTGGCGGCCGTGTTCGCCACCGCCGTGACGACCAGCGCCAGGGCGTTCGACACGGCCGCGCCGAACGTGCCCCGCAGGATCGTGTACAGCGCGACATAGGCCAGCGTGCTGACGGCGCCGATCGCCGCGAACCGCGCCACCTGGCCGGAGACCGGCCGCGGAGCGGGCCGCCCAAGCGCCCGGCGCTGGCGGAGCAGCCGTGCCACGCCGCGCAGGTCGGCCATGGCCGTCGGGACGATATGGACGCGCGAGTCCGGGTCGTCGGTCCAGTCGACCGGGACCTCGTGGGTCCGCAGGCCCGACCGCTGGGCGAGGACCAGCAGCTCGGTGTCGAAGAACCAGGCCGGATCGTCCACGAGTGGCAGGAGGCGGTGGGCCACGTCGGCCCGCATCGCCTTGAACCCGCACTGCGCGTCGCTGAAGCGGGCCCCAAGGGCCGTCCGAAGGATCAGGTTGTACGACCGCGAGATCAGCTCCCGCTTCGGGCCCCGGACCACCCGCGCGCCGCGCGCCAGCCGGCTCCCGATCGCCAGGTCGCTGTGGCCGGACAGCAGCGGCGCCACGAGGGGCAGCAGCGCCTTCAGGTCGGTGGAGAGGTCCACGTCCATGTACGCGACCACGTCCGCGTCGCTGGCCAGCCACGCCGCCTTGAGCGCGCGGCCGCGCCCCTTCTGCGGCAGGTGCAGCACCGCGACGCCGGGCAGCTCGGCCGCCAACGCGTTCGCCAACGCCAGGGTGCCGTCGGTGCTGGCGTTGTCGGCGATCGTGATCCGCGCGCTGAACGGGAAGTCCGTGTCCAGGAACGCCCGCAGGCGGCGGACCGAGGGACCCAGGTCGCGCTCCTCGTTGTAGACGGGGACCACGACCTCAACCACGGGGTGCCCCGCGGGCTCGTCGAGTGGCCGGCCCGGGCTGGACGCGTGGAGCCGACCTGCTGGAAGGAGGTCGGCCGCAAGGACGGGCTTGGCGATCATCGGTGGCCTCATCGCGCTTCGGTGCCCGGCTGCGCCGGGGTTGGGTGGCTGTCGAGCCCATTCCACAGCCGGGCACCTGTCGATTCGATGAACTCGCGGGCCGGGCGGCGTCGTGCGCACCCCCGTCCGCGTGGCTAGTCCAGCGAGACCGCAGGCCAGCTGATCGCGAAGCGGGCCCCACCCAGCGGCGAGCCGTCCACGAGCCAGCGGCCGCCCGTCGCCTGGACGATCGCGTCGCCGATGGCCAGCCCGAGGCCCGCGCCGCCTGCCTCCGACGAGGTCACCACCGAGCGATGGAAGCGATCGAAGATGCGCTGGCGGTCTTCTTCGCGGATCCCGGGGCCGCTGTCGTCCACGATGACCGAGGCACGGCCGCCCTCGCCCGTCACGGTGACCATGACCTGGCCGCCCTCCGGGACGTACTTGCAGGCGTTGTCGACCAGGACGCCGATCAGCCGGTCCACGAGATCGGGAGCCGCGGCGATGACCGCGCCCGTCTCCGCGGCCGTGACGGACAGCAGGAATCGCCGCGTCTCCGCGATCGCCGCGAACCGGTCCACGGCCTGGCGGGCGAGGGTGCCGAGGTCCACAGGCTCGCTGGCCTTGGGCGCCTGGGCGGCATCGAAGCGGGCCAGCCAGAGCATGTCCTCCAGCAGCCGGCGCATCCGCTTGGACTCGCGGTCGACCCGGGTGAAGGCGGTCCGGTACCAGGCGGCGTCGCGCTCCTGCGCCAGGGCCAGGCTGGTGTGCGCCTCGATGACGGAGAGCGGCGTCCGCAGCTCGTGCGACGCGTCGGCGGTGAACTCCAGCTGCCGGCGCCGGCCGGCCTCGATGGGCGCGGCCACCCGGCGGCCCACGAGGGCGGCACCCGCGAAGACCGAGACCAGGAGAAACGGCGCGATCAGCAGCTCGCCCAGCAGGATGGTCCGCTGCGCGTCCCCAACCTGGTAGAGCGGCTCGGCGACCACGACCTTGTCATTGCCCACGGTCTGGCCGGCGATCCGGACCTGCGTCCCGCTGATCGTGGCGGTGACCGGGCGGGTCACGGCGCGCAGGTCCGCCGGGAGGTCCGGGGTGCCGGGCTGGGCGAGGACGCGCCCGTCCGAGGTAACGGTCCACGTGAGGTTGAGCTGCGCAAATGGCCGGCTGGGATCCCGGCCGGGGTCGAACGGCGAGTCGGGCTCGCGGCCCCCCTGCGGCGGCAGCCGGCCGATGGTGCCGGTGATCCGGCGGTCCACGTCCGCGGTCAGGTTGATGGTCGTGAAGGCGATCACGCCCGCGGCCACGATCAGGTACATGAGCGCGACCACGCCGGTCGCTGACAGCGCCACGCGGATGACCTGCCGGCCGACGCCCGGAACCGGCGTGTCGGCCATCACGCGGCCTCCAGCCGATAGCCCGCGCCCCGGACCGTGACGATGTTGACCTGCGAATCGCGCAGCTTGGCGCGCAACCGGCTCAGCTGGACATCGATGGCGTTGGAGCCCAGCGGATCGGTTTCGTCTGCCCAGGCGTGCTCGGCGATGGCCTTGCGGTCCACGACGGCGGGCGAGCGGCGCAGGAGGACCTCCAGGATCCGGTATTCGGTGGCTGTCAGGGACACCGCCTCGCCGTTCACGGCGACGGCCCGCGTCACGGGGTCGAGGGTCAGGCGGCCGGCGCTCAGCACCGGAGCGTCCACGCCGCGCGGCCGGCGTTGAAGGGCACGCACCCGGGCCAGCAGCTCCCCAAAGTCGAAGGGCTTGACCAGGTAGTCGTCGGCGCCGGTGTCGAGGCCGCGGATCCGGTCCGCGGGGGTGTCGCGGGCAGTCAGCATCAGGAGGCCGGTGGGCCGGTTGTGCTTGCGCGCCCAGGCCACCACGTCGATCCCCTCGGCGCCGGGCATCCGCCAGTCGATGACCGCGACGTCGTACTCGTACCACTTGAGGTAGTCGATGGCGTCGTCGCCGCGCTCCACGGCGTCGACGTGATAGCCGGCATCGGTCAGGCCCAGGACGAGGACCTCGCGCAGGCCTTCATCGTCCTCGGCCACCAGGACTCGCATGGTCAGGGCTCCCTCCGTGTAGCTCACGGGGCGATCCTCGCCCGGAATCCCTGTCGATCCCGTTACGGCGCGGGGCTGATCGGCTGATGGTAGCGCCGCGCTCGATCGGGGCGACCCTCTCCGTCACCCTGGCCGCGGCACCACCTGTGACCCGACGGTCGCCTCCACGGACCAGTGCGACGACTTGCCGTTCTGGCGCAGAACTGCTGATCGTCGGGACGCTCCACGGCAGGACTGTTGGCGGCGGGTGTGTCCTCAAGCGCTACAGCGCAGGAATGTTGACGTCTCGTGCCGCCGGAGAACGTGATGCTGACCGTCCGGTCGGCGAGGTCGTAGGCCAGGGTGACGATCCCGGCGGTGGTGCCGGAGCGTAGAGCAGTGGGGTCGCAAGCATCCCGCTGAAATCGACGCAAACGTCCCCCTCAACCTGTCGCAATAACCGGTGGGCGGCATTCGAGGTGAAGTTGGGGCTCGGCGAGGTCGACCTGGTCGCGGCGCACCTCCTCCGGTTGAAGGGCCGGGTGGACACGGTGTCGGCGGGCGAGCCGCTCGCGCTTGCGGTCATCACGGCCACAGGCTATGGCTACGTCCGCGAGGACGGCGGCGCCGGCATCCCAATTGGCGCGCTGACGGCCTGAAGGGCACCTATCGGCGGCCGACCGTGATGTTGCGCAGGCGGCGGTTGGCCCGGGTCCTGGCCTCGGATCGTCCGTTGTCGGTGGTGTTCATGCGCCGCATCCTGCGGGCGCGAAACTTCCGACTTCGTGGCGGCCCGGCGAGGCCGCCGAACCACCGGCTACAGATCCAGGACGGAGTCCAGCCCGCGCCGGAGGCCGACGATCCCCGGAACCTTCCTGATCGCGACCAGCGCCCCGCCGACGTACGGCTTGGCGCTCTCGCCCGCGTTGTGGCGGATGGTCAGGGTCTCGTCCGGCAGGCCGAAGTGAACGTCGACGCCCAGCACGTAGCCCGGCAGCCGGACCGAGTGCACCTGGCTCCCGTTGACGGTGGCGCCGCGGGCCGCGGGCTCCCCAAGGCTGTCGCTCGGCGCGATCGCCCAGGCCGGCGCCCGAACCGCGCCCATGCGCCCGACCAGCTCGCGCACCGTCCCGCTGGGTGCGTCCGGCTTGCGGTCGGTGGCGAACTCGACGATCTCCCAGCTTGGGAGCACGCGAGCGGCCATCTCGGCGAACTTGAGGAGCAGCACCGCAGTGAGTGCGAAGTTACCCGCGGCGACGACACCCAGCCCGGCCGCCCGGGCCGCCGCGTCGATCTCCGCGTAGTCGGCGTCGGTCAGGCCGGAGGTGCCCACCACGACGTGCGACCCCGCCGCCAGCGCGGCCAGGACGTTGGACTTCGCCGTCGACGGGTGGGTGAACTCGACGAACACGTCCGCACCGGCCGCGAGCGCCTCCGTCGCGGTCGCGTAGAGAGGAACCGTGATCGCCGGATCACCCAGCACGTCGCCCAGGACGCAGCCCGCCGACGCTCGGGAGACGCCGCTCACCAGCTCCATGTCGCCGGACGCGACGATCCCGCGGGCCAGCTCGGCGCCCGCCCACCCGGTGGCTCCTGCCAGCGTCACTCGAAGGGTCATGGCCGGGAGCCTACTCCGGGCCGGCGGTCGCTGCGCAGCGCGCGTTGCACGGCAGGCGCACCATGGCGCCAACGAGCCCGGGACCCAATCTCGTGGGTTGACGCGAGCGCCCGCGGCAGGGGACCCTGTCCCGCGCGGAGCGGGCCCGACGTCCCATGGGCCGCCAGCGGGAGGGGTTTCGAATGACAGACGGCGCCGCGCCAGACGCGGACGGGAGCACGCCCGACACAGCCGGCGCGGAGTTGGCCTGGACCGACGACGCCGGCACCGAGGAAGAGTGGCCGGAGCTGGTGGTGGAGCCGGCCCCGGCCGTCGCGCCGCGGCCGTCGCCGGGGGCCACATTGGTTGCCCGGCTGCCCAACGGCCTCCGCACCACGCTCCGTGACGGCACGCTTCGCATCGACGGTCTGCCCCTCGCCGTCCGGCGCGTGACCATGGTGGCCCTCGCCGCGACAGCGGTAGCCCTGTTCTTCCTGGCCCCGCACCTCCTGCTGGGCTGGTGGCCCGCGCCAGTGATCCGCATCCCCGGCACGTTCCTCGCCGAGCCGCTCCCGGGCCGTCTCTCCATCCCCGCCTTCGTCGCCGCCCTGGCCGCCCTGACTGCCGGGGCCGCGGCCGTCGCGGGAGCCTCGAGCCAGCGTCCCGGCCGATCGCGCCGCCTGGCCCAGGTGGCGCTGGGCATCGCCGGGGTCGAGGTGGGTGCTGCGCTGTACGGGACCGGCGGGATCGCGGATATCGCCGTTGACCCCACGCTGGCATCCGTGCCGCGCGTCATGGGCGGCATCGCCATGGCTGCGGGCCTCGCCCTCGCCCTGTCCCCGCTCCGACTCTCCCGGACCCCCGCCTGGACCACGATCACGGCCGCGCTCCCGTTCATGGCGGCCGGGCTGGCCACGCTCCAGCTCGCCGGCGAGCACGCGTCGGTCCAGCTGGGCGCGGCAGACAACAGCTGGCCTCGCACCGTCGAGGGCGCGGCGCTCGCGGCGGCCTCACTGTCCGGCGTGCTCGCCCTGGCCGGCGGCCTGCTCGGCGTCCTGCTCCTCTGGCAGTCCGTCGTCGCGGCCCGGGCGGTGCGCCGACGGGTCGCTTCGGCGACGTCCACCCTGGCCGCCGGCCGTCCGCGGGTCCTCGCCGCGCTCCTCGGCGCCAAGGCGGCCTGGTTGGTGGCCGGGTACGCCGGGCTCCTTCCGGCGCTCCTGGCTGGCGGCACCGCGTCCGGCTGGGACAGCGCCCGCGCGGACGACCCGGCCGGCGTCGCCGTTGCTGCCGGACTGGCGGTCCTGGCCATCGCCTGGCTGCTCCGCGGCGCCCGCCCCAGGGTCACGGATTCAGGGGTGCCGGCGGCCGTCGCCATCTTCGCCGTGGGGTTCAACGCCCCGTTCCTGGTGGCCGGTCTCCTCCTGGGTCTGTTCCCGATCCTGTCGCTGGCCGGCGCAGCCGCTGGGGCACCGCCCAGCGGCATCGACCTGCAGACCTGCCTGGCGCTGATCGGGGCCACGCCCGCCGGGGTGGACGCGTGCCTGTCGGTGGCCGCGCGTGAGCTGATCCCGTACGCCGGCCTCGTCACGTGGGCGGCCTCGGCGGCGCTGGCCATCGGCCTCGTCGTCGCCCGACGCGGCCAGGGGCTGGCCGTGGCGCTCGCCGCCATCGTGGTCTGGGCCACGCCGTCGGCCGTGTTCGTCCTGCAAGGCGTGCTGGGGACAGCCCCGGAGATCGTCGCCGGCCGGCCCGAGCTGATCACGGTCGATACCCTCCTGACAGTGGCCGTGGCCGTCCTCGCCATCCTCTGGTGGACCGGCCGGCAGCGGACGACCAGCCCGCGCTCCCTGACGCTGATCCTCGTGGTCTCAACCCTGCTGGCGCACGCTGGCGCGCTGGTGCCGGATGCCGCGCGTCCTCTGGTCTTCGGTCTGCTGATCGTGCTGCCACCGCTGTACGGCCTGCTGTTCGAATCGGAGAGGATCAACGGCGCCGGTGAGGCTCGCCGGGAGCTGGTGCCGCGGACGCTGGGGCTGCAGCTCCTGGGCCTGGGGCTGCTCCTCACGGCAATCGCCTTCGACACGCTGCTGGCCGGAGCGGCGGACCTCGCGGATCTCCTGGTCCCGCCGGTGGTGGCGGTCCTGGTCGCCGCCGAGATCGCCCGCCGGGAGCGACCGCGCGCGCTGCCGACGCATCCTCGCCCGGTGCTGGCGACGGTCATGCGCTGGGCGGGGGCCGGGGCTGCGACCGTGGCCGTTGTGGCCGTCGTCCTCGGCGCCGTCCGGCTGCCAGCCCCGGGGCCGTCGGACGCCGCGCGCTACGGCGCGTTCGTGACCCGGGTGGACGTGGAGCGTGGGCTCGGGGCGCAGGCACTCGACAACCTGCTGACCATCGTCAGCACGGATCCCAACGGCATCGAAGGCGCGTTCATCGAGTTCTCGACGCTCACGGACGCGGCGGCGGGCTGGATCGCCGACAACCCCCCGGCGTCGTGCTACGCCGCCGAGGCGGAGGGCTGGGCCGGCGTGGTCGCGGCGATGGTCGCGGCGCGCGACAGCCTCCTGTCCGGCGTGGCACAGGAGGCCAGCCTGGGCGCCTATGTCCAGGCGGCCCGCGACTTCTCGCCGGGGCTGGCGGCGTGTCCGACCACGGGCCGGGCGGGGGGCTGAGGCCCGGCCGGGCCGGCCGGGGGGCTGACCTACCCCTTGCGGCGCTCGAAGTCCGACATGAACGCGACCAGCGCCTCGATCCCGGCTTCCGGGAACGCGTTGTAGATGGAAGCGCGCATCCCGCCCACCGCGCGGTGGCCCTTGAGGCCATCGAATCCAGCCGCGGTGGCCTCGTTGACGAACACGTTCTCCAGCGCCTCGTCGCCGCTCGCCAGGCGGAACGTGACGTTCATCAGGCTGCGGCTCTCGCGCTGCGCGGTGGGCCGCCAGAACCCGGTCCGGTCCAGCTCGCCGTACAACCTGGCCCCCTTGCGCTCATTCAGGGCATCCATCGCCGGGAGGCCGCCCTGGGCCAGCATCCACTTGGCGACGAGGCCCAGCACGTAGACCCCGAAGGCGGGCGGCGTGTTGTACATCGAGCCGTTCTCGGCCTGGACCGCGTAGCTGAGCATGGTGTGCAGGGTCTTGGCGGAGCGTGCCAGCAGGTCCTCGCGGATGATCACGAGCGTGACCCCGGACGGCCCCAGGTTCTTCTGGGCACCCGCGTAGATCACCCCGTGCTTGGCCACGTCGATCGGGCCGCTGAAGATGTCCGACGAGGCGTCGCACACCAGCGGAACGTCCGGGCTCACGACCGGCAGCCGGTGCCACTCCGTGCCCTCGATGGTGTTGTTGGACGTCATGTGGACGTAGGCGGCGCCAGGGGTCAGGTGGATCTCATCGTCATTCGGGATCCGGCTGTAGCCGTCCGACTTGGTGGAGCCCGTCTCGTTGACCGACCCGACCTTTCTGGCCTCCTTGACCGCCTTCTCCGGCCAGTAACCCGACATCAGGTAGTCGGCCGTGGTGCCCTCGGCCAGGAGGTTCATGGGCAACATGCTGAACTGGAGGCTGGCGCCGCCCTGCAGGAACAGGACCTTGTAGTTGTCCGGGACGCCCGCCAGCCGGCGGATGTCCGCCTCGGCCTGGGCGATGATCGCCTCAAACGTGGACGACCGATGGCTGATCTCCATGACCGACATGCCCACGCCCGGCAGGGCGATCAGGTCACGCTGGACCTCCTCCAGCACGGGCAGCGGCAGGACGGCGGGCCCGGAGGAGAAGTTGAAGATGCGGTCGGCCATCAGGCGCTCCTTGCGAGGAATCCGTGTCGGTTCGTCCGGGGTGGGGAGACGGGCGGGGATGGCCCAAGTCTAGCCAATGAGCGCGTTTCAGATCGGGGGCCGGACGGCCCAGATCCCGGGCGCCCGAATGGGCTGGTTTGCCAGGACCACGCGGTCAGCCTTCGCGCCGCCTGTCATCCAGGCCCCGTGGGCCGGCGGACCAGCGGGCCGGCGGCCGCGAGCCGGTCGCCCGCTATCCGGCGCGGTCCACGACCGTGATGGTGCCGTGGTACATGCCCATCGAGCACGAGTAGCGGATGACCCCGGCCGCCATTGGCGGCAGGTCGATCGTGTTCTGGCCCAGCTTCAGGTGCTTCTGCATCCCGAGCGATGGGACGACGAGCGACGTCGCGCACGAGGTGGCGCTGGTCGACTCGATGACCCATTTGGTGGCGGTCCCCGAGTAGATCGTGACGTTGTTGGGGGCGTAGCCGTTGGCCGCCTGCGTGGTCTTGAGCGTCTGGGTGGCGGCACTGGTGGCCGTGGTGACGCGCGCCGTACTGGGTCCCCCGCCGCTCCACGGCAGTGCCACGCCCGCGAGCTGCAGGCCGGCGTTGGCGTTGACGACGGCGAACGCGAGGACGATCACCCCGACGAAGCGGAGCACGGTTGGCTTGGCGGCCCCGCTGACCATGACGGGGAGCCCGGCGAGACCCAGAAGCCCTGGCGCGGTGCCGATTGCGAAGACAGCCAGCAGCGCGCCGCCCAGGAGCGGCGAGCCCGTTGACAGTGCGTAGACCTGGACGGCCTGGGTGAAGCCGCACGGCAGGAAGAACGAGGCCGCGCCGAGGATGGCCGCCCGTCCATCGGAGTAGCGGGCGACCCCGTCGTCCCCCGACAGGCCGAGGCGGCGCCCCAGACCCATGGGAAGCGTGGGCGACCAGCCGGCGAGCCGCGGGGAGAGCCCGGTGAGGCGGGTGCCCAGCAGCATCATCAGGACCGCCACGGCGACCATGAGTGCCGCCGTCAGCATCGGTGGCATGGCGACGCTTGCGCCGAGGGCACCAAGGATGGCCCCAAAGAGGCCGTAGCCGGCAATCCGGCCCGCGACAAAGACCAGCGCGGGGCGCATCTGCGCGGCGCCGGAGGCGATTGCCTGCCCCTCCTCGCGGTGCGCGGCGCGTTGCGCCTGGAACCCGGCGGAGAGGGCCAGCACCAGGCCGCCCACCAGCACAGCGCACGTCGAGACCCCGGCCGCCAGGCCCAGCAGCAGCGCCACCAGGAGGCCGCCATTCGACAGGTCCCCAACGCCGGCAGCCAGATCGAAGAGCCCGGTCATCTGGGCGAGGAACACGAGCGCGACGACGATCCAGAGGCTGATCCCGGCCTCCATCCAGGCCACCCGGTCGCGGGCCAGCCAGGGCGTTCGTCCGATCTCGTAGCCGGCGGCACCGATCGCCTTGGCGAGGGCGCCCATCGGCACCTTGCGAGTGCTCTGGATCCGCACGCTGGCGCGGGATACCGAGGCCTCGACTTTCTCAACGCCCGGGATCCGACCCACGTGCTTCTGGATCCGGACCTCGCACGCGCGGCACGTCATCCCCAGGATGGGGACGTCGGCGGTGAAGGGCGCCGGATCGCCGGCGGGCTGGGAACGGGCCATGGGACGCTGCTCCTTGCAGACAGGAAACACCACGTGGGAGCGTGCTCCCGGAGACGCGTGCGCGGCACCCACCGGAGGGCGGTTCCATTGGTCCGGCCGGCCCTTGACACCGGTGCTAACGCACCACTCGGCAGCCGGCCAGATGGTGTGCGGCCATGGGCTACGCTGAGCATCGCTTGGCCGTTCGCCCCCAATGCCGGCGAACCGGTCGTATCCAAGGAGACGCCGTGAAGGTCGGGCTGATGGTCCCCCAGGGCTAGAAGGGCGAGTACGACGGCTGGGAGCCGTCCGCGGCCTGGGCGCGCAGCCTGGAGCTGACCCGCGATGCCGAGGCGCTGGGCTTCGAATCGCTCTGGGTCTTCGACCACTTCCACACCGTGCCCGATCCGACCGACGAGATCACCTTCGAGTCGTTCACGATGCTGGCCGCCCTGGCGGCCGTGACCAGCCGCGTCCGGCTGGGTCACATGGTGGTCTGCACCGCGTTCCGCAACCCAGGCCTGACGGCCAAGCTGACCTCGACGCTCGACGTGATCTCCAACGGCCGGTTTGAGCTGGGCATTGGGGCCGGCTGCAAGCGCGACGAATGGCTCGCCTACGGCTACGGCTTCCCGCCCATCGCGGAGCGCATCGCCCGGTTTGCCGACGACCTGGAGGTCATCACCCGGATGCTGGCCCCGGGCCGGGCAACGTACGAGGGCCAGTACGCCCGGGTTGCGGGTGCGGTCAACGTCCCCAGGGGGATCCCGGCGCATATCCCGCTGATCGTGGGCGGCAACGGGCGCCGGAAGACGGCCGGCCTGGCCGTGAAGTTCGCGGACGAGCTCAACTACGTCTTCCTCCACGCCAACGACATCGCCTGGCGGATGGACGAGGTGCGCGGCCTGTGCGACGCCGCCGGCCGCGACCCGGCCACGCTCCGCTTCTCGCTGTACACCCACGACGACGACATGCGGCCCGGGCCCGATCGCGTCCGCAACCTGGCGGCGCTGGCCGCCCTGGAGCCCCAGGGGCTTGGCCGGATCGTGTGCTTCCCCGGCCGCTTCGATCCCACGGTGGCCGGCCAGGCCGCCTTCGCCGAGGATTGCCGGGCCGCCGACATCCCCTTGGAGAGCTGACCCGGGCGTGGGATAGTTCCCCTTGTGGGAGGGGAACGCATGGACTTGCACGCGGACCCGCGGGCGCGCGATCCTGCCGACGGGATGGCGTCATTTCCCGACGAGAATCCCAACCCGGTCCTGCGGATCGGCTGGGACGGGACGCTGGACTACGCGAACCGATCCAGCGCCCCGATCCTCGCCGTGCTGGGCGTCGCGACCGGCGAGGCGGTCCCCGCCGAGCTGCTCGACCGCCTCAAGGCGGCCTGCCCGCCATTCCCGCCAGGACCCGATGATGTGCGCGCCGCCTCCCCCGAGTTCGACCTCCCGTGCGGCCTCCGGACGTTCTCGATCCTGGCCGTGCCGATCCGTGGCCGGGAGGCGTGGAACGTGTACGGCACGGATGTCACCGGCGCCAGGGTCGTCGCGAAGTTTCCCGACCGGAACCCCCACCCCGTGCTCCGGATCGATCCAGCCGGGACCCTCCGGTATGCGAACCCGGCCAGCGACGAGGTCCTCCTCGCGTTGGGGATCCAGGCGGGCGACCAGCTGCCCGGGGACCTCCTGGCGGCCATCCGCGAGCGACTCGACGACGGCTCGGATGCGGCCATCCACGTCCACGGCGGCGGGCGGATCTTCAGCCTCGACCCGGTGCCCATCCCCGAGTTTGGCTTCATCAACCTGTACGGCACCGACGTGACCGCGATGCGGGCCGTCACGGCCTTCCCCGACGAGAACCCCAACCCGGTGCTGCGCGTGGGAGACGATGGCGCCCTGGCCTACGCGAACCCCGCCAGCGCCCCGCTGCTGCGGGCGTGGGGCATCACTGTCTGGGAGGCGCTCCCGGCCGACCTGCTGGACCGCCTCCGATCGGTGGCCAGGGGTCCGGCGCCCAACGTCATCGAGGTCGAGGCGGACCGGCGGCTGTTCGCGATTCGGGTCGTCAGCCTGGCGGCATTCGAGTCGCTCAACCTGTACGGGAGTGACGTCACGGCCGCCCGGGACGTGGAGCACCTGCTCCACAACATCCTGCCGACGGCCATCGTCGACCGGATCCAGGGCGGCGAGGTGCTGATCGCGGACCGGTTCGACGAGATGGCAGTCCTCTTCGCCGATGTCGTTGACTTCACGCCCTTCGCGGCAAGCCACCCACCGGGAGAGGTCGTGGGCATGCTGAACCAGGTCTTCTCGATCTTCGATCACCTCACGGACGTGCACCGCCTCGAGAAGATCAAGACCATCGGGGATGCGTACATGGTGGCCGGCGGGCTCTCGGCGGAGGGCGGCCAGGCCGCGGAGCTGGCAGAGATGGCGCTCGACATGGTCTCGGCCATGCGGTCCTTCCGGACCGCTGACGGCGCCGGGTTGAACCTGCGCGTCGGGTTGCACGTGGGACCCGCCATCGCGGGGGTGATCGGGCTGAAGAAGTTCATCTATGACGTCTGGGGCAACACGGTGAACACGGCCAGCCGGCTGGAGTCGCACGGGGTCCCGGGCCGGATCCACGTCACCTCCGAGACGGCGGCGCTCCTGGCGGACCGCTACGCCTTCGAGCCACGCGGCCTCGTGGAGCTCAAGGGCAAGGGCCCGGTCGAGACGGCCTTCCTGATCGGCCGCCGAGCCTGACACGACCCGCTGTCACCGGCGGCGCGAAATATTCCGAGAATCATCCTTGCGGAACCGCCCAACCCGTGTGCTATGCTGCGCGCAGGAGTCAACCTCGACTCTCACGACAACGCGGCACACGAACACTCCCTCTCATCCGGCTAACGGCGAGACAGGTTTCGCCAGCGCCGCACGAGAAGGAGTTATTTTTTGTTCCAGAATTCGTCGGACAAGACGCTCACCTGCGTCGACTGCAATCAGGACTTCGCGTTCACCGCGACTGAGCAGCAGTTCTACGCGGACCGCCAGTTCAGCGAGCCGCGTCGTTGCCCCTCCTGCCGCGCCAGCCGCAAGGCTGCCCGTGGTGATGGTGGTGGTGGCAGCAGCTACTCGTCCGGTGGTGGCGGCGGCGGCTACGGCGGCGGCCGCAGCAGCGGCGGCGGGGGCGGCTTCGGCGGCGGCGGCGGCGGGACGCGCGAGATGTTCTCGGCAACCTGCTCCAGCTGCGGCAAGGAGGCTCGCGTCCCCTTCCAGCCCACCGGCAACAAGCCCGTCTACTGCAGCGACTGCTTCCGCAATCAGCCGCGCTCCTACTAGCCGCGACTGACCCGGCCGGCGCGCAAGCGTCCGGCCGGTCCAGCAGCAACAGCGAACAAGCCCGGGGCCATTGGCCCCGGGCTTGTTGATTCCCTGCGTTGCCGGCGCCACCGCCGGCGACCCTCAGCTGAAGGCGGGGATGATGGTCTCCGCCCAGAGGTCCATCTGGGAGCGCATCTCGTCCATGCTGGCATACAGGAGCTTCAGCTCAAAGTGGGTCACCCCCGCCTCGATGAACTCTTCGACCCGGCGGCGGACGTCATCAACCGAGCCGATGATGTGGCGATCCAGGGCAAACTGGATGTCGTCCACGTCGCGCTCGTAGGTCTTGCTGCTGGTCCTGACCGTCGGCAGGCCACGCTCCAGCGCCGCCTCGCGGGTCTTGGCGATGACCGTCAGCTTCTCGACGGCCATCTCGATCTTGTTGGGGTCGCGCCCGGCCTCCTCGGCCGTCTGGCGGACAATGACGACGCCGCGGGCCATCTCGCTGGGCGAGAGCCAGCCGGGGACCCAGACATCGCCCAGGCGCCCGGTGCGGCGAGCCGCATGATCCGTCCAGCCGCCAACCCAGAGGGGCGGGCCCGGCCGCTGGAGGGGCTTCGGGAACATCTCGGCGTCCTTGAACGTGACGAACGGGCCGTCGTACGAGGCGAGGCCCTGCTCCCAGATCGCGCGCATGGCGCGGATGAAGTCGTCCGTCATGGGGCCGCGCTTGGCGAAGTCGACCCCAAAGACCTCGAACTCGTCGGACGCCTCGGTCGCCTTGGAGCCCAGCCCCACGCCCAGCATCAGCCGGCCGTTCGACCAGTGGTCCAGCGTCGCCGCCTGCTTGGCGAGATAGATGGGGTTCTTGGTGGGAACCACGATGCAGGCCACGCCCAGCTTGACCCGCTTGGTGATCGCAGCGAGATAGGACAGCGTGGTCATCGACTCGAAGAAGTCGGCCGACTGATCATCCGTCAGGGCTTCGTGCGCGCCGGACGAGATGTGGTGGCGGTGCATCTCCGAGCTCCACACGATGTGGTCGTGCACGAAGATGGAATCAAAGCCCATCTCCTCGGCATCGAGCGCGGCGCGCACGATGTTGGCGGTGGAGGTCAGGGGTCCGGAGTTCGGCACGCGGACGCCGAACGAGATCTTGGTCATGGGCAGTGGTCTCCGGGTGCGGGCGCGGCGGCGCCACGGTCCAATGGTGCGGACATTCTGGCAGGGTCTGGGCCGAAGTTCTGGTCTAATGGCGGCATGCGTGCCGTCCCGCGCCCCCAGCGGCTGTCCCGCTCACGTCCCCGGGGCGACGCGGGCTGGCTGGCCACCGTCGCGCTGCTCGTCGGGATCGTGACGTCGGCCTGCACCCCGTTGGCCCTGGCGCCGGTGAGCCCGTCGGTCGTCGCACAGCCGGCGACCGAGCAGGCATCGAGGTCGCCATCGAGCGCCCCCCGCGAGGCCGAGGCGCCCCATGCGCCCGCCACTGGTGCGCCGGCGTCCGCCGCCCCGCTCGCTCCTGGTGCGGCCACCGCTCCCCCGCCGCCCACCGAGCCCTTCGAGGTCAGCCTGGCGTCGGCCGCGGACTTCGTCGCGCAATACACCTTCGAATAGTGCGTGGGCGCCAGCCTGCAGATGGCCCTCAACATGCAGGGCACCAACGACGATCGCACCAGGGCCCGGCAGCAGCAGCTCTGGGAGATGGCCCGCGACCGCTCGTCGAGCCCGTTCGGCGGCGCCAACCCGGGCGGCTGGACCGCGGCGCTCAACGACCTGGGTGTGGGGCCGTATGCGCTCGTCTCCCGGCCGGACATGGACTCGTCGCTCCGCACCGCCGCGGCCGCCCTCCGGACAACGGGCCGCCCGGTGGGCCTGGTGATGTGGTCCGGCCGTCACGCGTGGGTGATGAGCGGCTTTACGTCGCTGGGCGACCCGGCGAGCCGGGGCGACTTCGAGGTGACCGGGGTGCGGGTCCTGGATCCGCTCTACCCGTACGGCGACAACAGGTGGGGCCCGTCGCCGCGCCCCAACACGCTGATGACCCCCGCCGACCTTGGGACGCAGTTCGTGGCCCGCCTCACCTTCCGGGTGGACCTGGGCGTGCCGCCCGGCTACCTGCTGGTGCTCCCGCTGCCGGCGTCGCCCGCGGCCTGACCAACCGGAGGCGCCGGCCCGCAGGCGCCGGCCCGAGGGGTTCGGCCGTCAGGCCTCGCCCGCCTCCCGCCGAACGATCCGCCCGAACCCGGGCTGGCCGACAACCCTGCCGTCGCGATAGACCACGGATCCGCGCACCAGCGTGAGGCGGGGCAGGCCCGTGAACGTCTCGCCCGTGAACGCGCTCCAGCCGCACTTGCTGAGCACGTCTTCCTCGCGGAACGTGGCGCGAGCGTCCAGATCCACGGCGACGATGTCCGCGTCGGAGCCGGGCAGGATCGCGCCCTTGCGCGGGTAGACGCCCAGCACCCTGGCGGGTGCCGCCGAGCCGGCCTCCACCAGCCGCTCCAGCGTCAGCTCGCCGCGGTCCACCCGCGTCAGGAATGCCGACAGGGTCTCCTGGAGGTGCGGGATCCCGCCCGCCGACTTCCACATGTCGGTCCAGCCGATCTCCTTCTCGGCGCGCGTGTGGGGGGCGTGGTCCGTGCCGATCACGTCGATGGTCCCGTCGCGGAACGCCTCCCAGAGCGGCTCCGACTGGCCGTCGCCGATGTACGTGGAGAGGGCGTAGGGGCCAAGGCGCTCGATGTTGGCCCAGTCGTTGGCGATCAGCAGGCAGACCGGGTTGACCTCGGCCGTGACGTGCTGGCCGGCTGCCTTGGCGGCCCGGACGATGTCGGCCATGCGGCCGGTCTTCATGTGCAGGACGTGGAGGTGCACCCCGGTTGCCGCCTGGATCCGGACCAGCTGGGAGGTGGGGCCGTCCCAGACGATCCCCTCGAAGGCCGCGTACGCCTGCGCATAGGCCCGGGCATCCCGCTCGCCGCGCGCCCAGGCCCGCCGCTCGATGACGCCCAGGAGAGCCGGGTCGTGGCCGTGGACGAACATCGGGAGGTTGGTCCGCGCGATCGCCTCCGCGGCCTCGAACAGGTGGCCGCTGTCGCCCACACCCTTGCCGGACTGGCGCAGGTCCGCGCCCGAGACCATGAACAGCTTGAAGCCCGGCGCACCGGCCGCGGCCAGACCATCGATCTCCTCGATCAGCGCGCCCGACGGGAAGTGGTTGAAGTCTACGTACGCGGACCGCTCGTACAGCGAGATGGCCTCGTGGTAGCGCTCCAGGGTGCTGGTCACGGGATCCGTGTTGGGCATCCCGATGACGGTGGTGTAGCCACCGGCGGCCGCGGCCCGCGTGGCGTGGGCGATGTCCTCCTTGTGCGCCTGGCCGGGCTCCCGGAGGTGGGTGTGGGTGTCGATCAGGCCGGGCAGGAGCGTCAGGCCTGCAACGTCGATGACCTCGCGGGCGGGCGCCGGCGCCTCACCGGCGGACAGGCCCACGATCCGGCCACCATCGATCTCCACGTCGGCACGGATCCGGCCCGCCGGGGTGACCACGGTCCCGCCGCGCAGCACGAGGTCGATTCTGTCCGCCACCCTGACCCTCCAACTGGTGCCGCGCCGCTCCGCGCGTGCGCGGGGATGGTCGCATGTCGCGGGGGCCCCCGCCGGAGGATGCGGGCCCGCGTCGGGCGTCCGACGCGGGCCCGCGCTGGAGGCCTAGTGGCCCCCCACCGTGGGGCGCGGCAGCAGGCCGTCACCCAGCGAGACCCAGCCCTGTTCCAGCACGTAGCGCGCCAGGTGGGTCCGGTTAGCGCACGCGTACCGGTCAAACAGTCGGCGGAGCATGCCCTCGACCGTCTTGACGCGAATCCCCAGGGCGTCGGCGACCTCGTCATTGGAGGCCCCGCGCGCCAGGAGCCGGAGGAGCTCCATCTCACGCTGCGTGGGCATTCGCGGCGCCTCCCGCGCGCTGGCCAGGACCCGGTTGGAGAAGACCTGGCGACCCTCCTCGGCGGCATGGATGGCGCCCAGGATCTCGGCGGGGTCCGCCGTCTTGGAGAGGAACCCCGTCGCCCCCAGCGCCACGGTCCGCGCGTGATGGCCTTGGTGGTCGTAGGCGGTGTACATGAGGAACGCGGCACGGTCGTGGTGACGTGCCAGGAGGTCAAGGCCAGCGTCGCGGCCGCCCAGCATGATGTCGCACAGGACCACGTCCGGGCCCGTCTCCTGGATCAGACGATCCGCGGTCGCCACGTCGCGGGCGATGCCGGCGACTTCCACCGACGGGTCCGCCGAGACCAGCGCCGCCAGGCCTTCCGCCATCGCGGGATGGTCCTCGACGATCAAGAGTCGAACCACGGGCGGCTCCTTGCGCGAGAAGGGGGATCGCACCCGGGGCCTCGTCGGAGCGCCGCCTCCGGTCCCGGCTGGCCGCATCTTACCCGGGCCTGGACCGGCCAGACACTCGTCGTCCCCTCCACCCTCACCGCCACCGCCGCCGAAGGTGGCCTGCAGACCGGCCCGGAACGCGGCCTTGTCCGCGGCGGAGAAGCGTGCGTCGGGATGGAGCAGCATGAAGTCCCACGTCGGCATCTCACCGTCGCGGACGGTCTCCACGAGGTCGTCCGACTCCTGGCGCGCGGTGCCCCAGGTCGAGAAGTTGAGCTTCTCGCGGCCCTCGTCGACGTGCCGCTGGAGCAGCCACGAGACGGGTGCGACGTTGGAGTACCACGGCCACGTTGTCTCGTTGCTGTGGCAGTCGAAGCAGGCGGTCACCGCCATCGCCCGAGTGGTCGGAGAGTTCCAGGCGGGCTCTGCGAGCACCGGCGGGTTGGCGTGGTTGTGCCCGTACGGGACCAGCTGGATCACGAGGAAGCCGGCGACGAGGACGACGAACAGCCGGAGGGTGAGTCCGCGGGTGGTCATGCGGCCAGGCCACCCGCCCGCCGGTCGCTCAGCACGGCTCGCCGGATTCGACGAACAGCGCGTCCGGGTCTGGCGCGTCCGCGGCGACGGTCGTCACGGCCTGGATCGGGGCCACGATCAGATCCCGGGGCTGCCGGATCCGCGAACGAACGGCCGTCACCATGCGTGCGACCGCCGGGGGGCAGCAGGTGGCGTCGAACCAGCGCCCAGCCCGCGACCGCGGCAGCCGCCCCGGCGGCGAGCAGCAGGCCGCCCAGGGCCATGGCCCGGCGGGAGATCAGTGGCTTGGGCGCGAATGGGCGCGGGAGCGCGAACGTCGGAACCCTGAACCTGGGCAGCCCCAACCGCGGAGGCTCCATCGCGGGCAGGTCGAACGCCGGGGTCTCGAACTCCTTGGCGGGGGTTGCCAGGGCCATCCCGGGCAGGTGCAGACGGGCAAGCATCGCGGCCTCCGTGGCCGACCGCGGGCGCGATGGCCCGCTATGCGTCGGCACTGACCTTCTCTCCTCAGGCTGTCCTGAGGGGACGCCGCGGACCAGTGCCATCGCGCCCGAAGGCCCGGGGCCGAGGGGGACGGCCATCGGGCTGGATCCCGGTCAGCGGCGAGGGCCTAACCCGGCGACCGCCCCGCGGTACGATCCACGGGCGCCCAGGGTCGGCCGGCAGCGAAGTCGGGACGGGTCGCGGCGGACCGGGGCCGGACCCCGGCGGACGGACGGACGGAGGGCCACGATGCGCGTCTTCATCACCGGGACCGGGGTCGTCGGCTGCCACGCAGCGCGAGACCTGCTGGCCCGTGGCGACGAGGTGGTGCTCTTCGACCTGGCGCCCCGCCAGGAGTTCATCAGGCGCGTGGTGGGTCGGGACGTCCCGGTGGTCCGCGGCGACATCCGCGAGCTGCCCGGGTTGCTCTCGGTGATGGGCGACCTCCGGCCGGACGTGGTGATCCACACGGCGGCCCTTGTCGGCGGCCAGGCCAGCGTCCTGCCGTGGCGCGGCTTCGAGGTCAACGTCGTCGGCACGATGAACGTCGCCGAGGCCGTCCGCAGCCTGGGCGTCCGGCGGCTGGTCCACGCCAGCACCCTTGGCGTCTTCGATCGATCGGCCCCGCAGGTGGCGCCGCTCAGGGAGACGGACCAGCTGGGCGGCAACGACCGGATGTACGGCACGTCCAAGGTCGCCTGCGAGCAGCTGCTGCGGGCGTACGCCGGAACCTACAAGTTCCAGTTGGCGATGCTCCGGTTCGCCTCCGTGTACGGCTACGGCTACGCCGGGACCGGCTCGGCGCCCACCATCGCCATCTTCGACATGCTCCGCGACATCCTCGCCGGGCGCCCCGCCGTCCTGGGTGCCGGCATGCCCGACGTCGACGAACTGGTCTACATCGAGGACCTGATCCGCGGCGTGATCGCGGCTACCACGCAGGAGACGCTCCCCCACCACACGTTCAACCTGGGCGGGGGCAGGCTCACCAGCGCCGACGACATCGTGGAGGCGGCGCGGGCGGCCTTCCCGGGCGCGGATGTCACGCGGCCCGCGGGCGACGGATCCGGCGGCGGCCGGGCGAAGATCGAGCAGCCCATGGACATCGCGCGCGCCCGGACCGAGCTGGGCTACGAGATCCGCTTCGACCTCCAGGCCGGCCTGCAGGACCTGGCCACCCGGATCGCACAGGCCTGAGCCAGGCGGCCGCGGTCGGCTCCATCGCTCACACCACAGGAGGATCGCCATGTCGATGCCCGGGCTCCGCTTCGCCCACGTCGCCTTCCGCGTCGCTGACATCCAGCGGTCGCTGCGTTGGTACAAGGACGTCTTTGGCGCCGAGCTGGTCTGCCACGTGGAGGCCGTGGGCCCCAAGCCGGAGTACTACTACGCGGAGTTCCGGCACGGCCAGATGATCGAGTTCTTCACCGGGGGCCAGGACGCCCCCGAGCGCGCCGTCAACGCCAGCGGCTTCGAGCACCTCAGCCTCATCGTCGACGACATCCAGGCGGCGCTCGTGCACCTGCAGGCCACCGGCGCCACCATCGTTCGACCGTACTTCGAGGGCCGGGCCAGGCAGAAGATCGTGTACGTGGGTGATCCTGACGGCAACGTCATCGAGCTGATGGAGATCCCGCCGGACTCGCCCATCTACCGCGCCTGACGCCACGCATCCGGGCGGGCCAACAGGCCGCGCCCGCACGCCGGCCGGGGGGATACGTCCTTGGGCCCGGCCGCAAGGACCACGGCAGAGGTGGCCAGTGATCGATCCCAAGCTGATGGCCCTGCTGACCGCCGTCGGCTTCGGGATCGCCCCGGTCCTGCTCAAGGTCGCGTTTCGCCACGGCGGCGGCATGACGGTGGGCCTGGTCGTGGGCCAGGTCTGCACCGTGGTGCTCAACCTGGCGCTGCTGGTCGTGATGGACCCACGGATCGACCTCCTGACGCCGCCCGCGGTGCTGGCATTTGCCGCAGGCGGGCTGGCCGGAACGGCAATCGGACGGCGCTGGGCCTACGAGTCGATCAACCTGCTGGGGCCGTCGAGGTCCACGACGATCCGGTCGGCGTCACCGGTGATCACGACGATGCTGGCCATCGCCTTCCTGGGCGAGCAGGTGGACCTGCTCCGCTGGGCGGCGATCATCGCGGTGGTCCTGGGGGCCGCGCTGGTGTCCTGGCAGCCGGGGGCCGGCGCGCGCGGCTGGATGGGGCTGGGGGTCGCGTACTCCGCGGCTGCGGCCGCGATTTACGGGGTGCGTCCGCTGATCGTCAAGATCGGGCTGGACGCGGCGGCGGCGCCGCTCTCGGCGGCCATCATCGGGGCGGTGGCAGCGCTCCTGTACACCCTCATCTTCGAAGACCGCCGGCAGCTCCGGCCCTTCCGCCTGAACCGGGCGCTTGCCTGGTTCGTGGTTGCAGGGGCATTCCAGGCCCTGGGGGTGACGGCCCTCTCGTTCGGCCTCTCGGCCGGCGAGGCGAGCGTGGTCTACAGCCTGACGGCCAGCGCGCCGCTCTTCACGATCCTGTTCACCTGGATCGTGATCAGGGACGCGGAGCCCATCACGGTACGTCTGGTCGCCGGCACAGCGCTCGTCGTCGGAGGCGTCGTCTACCTCTGACAGGGACGAGCCCCGGCCCCGCCCGCTCTTCCGGCGAGCCGCTCAGTCGCGGTTGAGAGGTCGGAGCCAGACCCACTGGAATGCCGACGTGGAGGCGGCCGGCGCCGGGGCAGCACCGCCTGAGGGCACGAAGTAGCCGGTCACGTCGAAGATGAGCTCGACGGTCTTGCCGGGGGCTGCACCGAAGACGGCGGACAGGGTGCCGCCGGCACCGAGCGCCACGGTGACCCCGTTGGCCCGGTCATCACCCACGGGGAAGTTGATGGTGCTGCTGGTGGCCGACGTGGTTTCGAC
>CANJLL010000011.1 GCA_947475545.1 Chloroflexota bacterium
GTCGAAACCACGTCGGCCACCAGCAGCACCATCAACTTCCCCGTGGGTGATGACCGGGCCAACGGGGTCACCGTGGCGCTCGGTGCCGGCGGCACCCTGTCCGCCGTCTTCGGTGCAGCCCCCGGCAAGACCGTCGAGCTCATCTTCGATGTCACCGGCTACTTCGTGCCCTCAGGCGGTGCTGCCCCCACGCCCGCCTACACCTGGGCCCAGGTCCGCCTGGTCGCCCACGACTGAGGCCGTTCGGGCCAGCGGCCTCGCGAACGTATAGACCCCCACCTCCTTGGACGCCGCGCTCTCCAGCTCCCGGCTGGTGGTGACGCGGTACGTGGCCACGCGCTCCAAACCCACCGGCAGGTAGGCGCGTCCCGGATCCCCCATCAGGACCCGTGTCCCCGAGGCCGCCGCCGCGGCCAGCCACGGCAGCAGGAGAGCCGCCATACCGGGCTGGTAGCAGACGTCCCCTGCGAGGATCACGTCCACATCCGGCGGACGGTCACCGCTCATGTCTCGACCCACGAACCCGACGTCGAGTCGGTTCTCGCGGGCATTGAGCCAGACTGCCGCCCCGGCCAGCGGGTCGATGTCGTTGGCCACAACGCGCAGGGCGCCCTCCCGCGCGGCGACGAACCCGCACAGCCCGCTCCCGGCCGCCAGGTCGAGCACCCGCAATCCGGCTACCTCGGCGGGCCGCTCGGTGAGGTGGCGAGCGACGGCCAGCCCACCCGCCCACGGGAACGCCCAGTAGGGCAGGTCCGGATCCGCCATGCCCAACTCCGCTCCCGCCAGGGCACACAGGGCCATCACGTCGCTGCCCATGTGGAGGCGGAGCCCAGGAACGTCCGGGACGACTTGCAGGCGCGTGTGCTTGCGAACGAATGCGCGCAGCCGGGCCGACGACAGCGATGTCACGCCGCCAAGCGTACCGGTCCCGTCTTCGGTCATGCTCTGCACGCACCGGCCCGGGCAAGCGAGATGCCAGGCATCGCCCGCCGGAGGCAGACCGGGAGCGTCATGATCGGCCTGGGGACCCTCATCAACGTCGTCGCGATCGTGTTGGGCTCGTCGCTGGGCGTGGCGTTCGGCCATCGGCTCCCCGAGCGGACCACCCGGACCGTGACCGACGCGCTGGGCATGGTCTCGCTGGTGATCGGCGCGATGAACATCGTCGCCCTTCGCGACCCGGACTATGTCGCGGTCGCAGGCAGCGGGACGCTCCTGATCATGCTGGCCGCCCTGATCCTGGGGGGCACGGCCGGCTCGCTCTTGCGGATCGAGGATCGCCTGGAGTCCTTTGGTGGCTGGCTCCAGCGGCGGTTCGCCGGCAAGCCGGTTCCCGCCAGCGCCGAGGGTGAAGCCGGCGAACCGCCTACGCCGAGTGCGACCGCCGCTGCCCGCGCCCGGTTCATCGAGGGGTTCGTGGACGCATCGCTGATCTTCTGCATTGGTCCGCTCGCGGTGCTCGGATCGCTGAGCGACGGCCTGGGCCGGAGCATCGACCAGCTGGTCCTCAAGTCGACGATGGACGGCTTCTTCTCGATCGCATTCGCCTCCACGCTGGGTTGGGGCGTGGCCGCGTCGGCGATCGCCGTGGGCGCCTACCAGGGCGCACTGACGCTCCTGGCGGTCGCGCTGGGCGGCCTGCTGCCGGCCGCGGTCACGGCCTCCATGACGGCCACGGGGGGGATCCTGCTCCTGGGTGTCGGCCTCCGCCTGCTCCATATCCGCCAGGTCCCGGTGGGCGACCTGATGCCCGCGATCCTGCTGGCGCCGATCATCACCGCCGTGGTGATGCACTTCTCGTAGGAGCCGACGCCTGAGGCCGGGAACCGAACCGTCGGCGTGGGCGTCCACCGCCCAGCGAACCCAGCAGGCCCTTGGGCCGATCCCAGCACCGGAGGCCACGCATGCTCCGCCAGGCCCTCAGCCTTGCCCTCGCCGCCGTCCTGCTCCTCCCGGCGGCCGGCCTGGCCGCCGATCCGGTCGCCCCGCCGATCGCGCCAGCGGCGCCCGGCCACTACTACGTTGTCGAAGGCGTCGAGCGCGGCGCCAACACCATCAAGGTCCAGGGCAAGCTCTGGATCGAGGGCGACCGGCTTGGGGTCTCGGTGGGCTGCAACACGATCGGTGCGGCGATCGCGTTCGACGGCAAGATCCTCCGGATCACGGGCCCGCTGACAACAACCGAGATGGGCTGCCCCGCGGATCTCGCCGCCGCAGAGTCCGGCCTGATCGCCGCGCTTGGCGGCGGGCCCTTCAGCGTTGACGGCTCGGCGTTCAGCGGGAAAGACGTCCGGATCCTGGCCGCCGCGATGGGCACCAGGACGGGGCCGATCATGCCGCCCGACGGCGGCGTCATCGTGTACCCGGGCATCCCCTTCGACCCGCTCCTGTGCAAGGACCTGGTCACGCCAGAGGAGTGGTCCGCTCTATTTGGCGCCGAGGGAGCTTCAGACGGCTCAACCGGCGCCGCGCCAGGGTCGGCCCCGGGCTTCGATCCGGGTGCCACGCCGGGTTCTCAGCCAGGCGCGGCCGCAGGATCCGGCAGCGGGTCAAGCAGCGGGTCCGCCGGGTCCGCCGGGTCCGCCGGCTCGGGCGCCACGACCATCACCAACCCTGCGCCAGGCCGGGTCGCGCCAGCGACGCCCTTCGGACCGGCGGGAACACCCGGCGTGGTCGAGCCCTTCCCGCGCCCGGGCGTCGTCCCGCCCGCCGTCAGCCTTCCGCTCCCGTCAGTCCCCGCCGGAAAGGGCGCTCCGGTGGTCGGGCCGGGGCCGGCGGCGACGCCCAGCGCCGAGCTCTGCCGCGAACTGCTCACCCGCGTGCAGGCGCTGGCCACCGACATGATGGGGCTGCCCAAGGCAGCCGGCGGTGCGACGAACGAGCTGGCGGTCGCGCGGGATGCGGCCTCCATCACGCGTGTGTCCGGCGAGGCGTCGTTCGCGCTGATCCTGGCGCTGGGGCTGCTGCTGATCGGCTGGATCCGCTCCGTCGCAGGCCGGCCATCGCCGGGCAGCGACTGAGGAGTGCCTCAGCGGACGGTCACGTCCGCCGCCGTCGCCCTGAGCAATCGCGCCACGTCCGCGGGCAGTCCCCCCTCGTCGCGGACCTCGCGCGGGTCTGCTCCCAGGATGGCGGCGTACAACACGCACGCCGCCAGGTAGGTGCCGGCCGCGCTGGGGTGCGAGCCGTCCGGGCCCCACAGCCCGACCTCGGGATGGGCCGCGACCACGGACGCCCAGGCCCTGCCGACGGGGGCGACCGGGACGCCCAGCCGCAGGCCCATCTGCTCGTACCCGTCGATGAGTGCGGCCTGCATCGACCCGTAGTCCAGCCGCAGGTCCGCCCACCCGTCGCGGTGGCCCCACGTCTCGAACAGGATCGGCTGGGCGCCCATCGCGCGTGCCAGGTCCATCAGCGTCGCGGCCGCCGGCGCCATCCGGGTCTGTCGTGCCCGGACCGACGCCGGGATCTGGCTCTGCTCCTGGAGGACCACCGCGTCCCAGTGCGACCCGCCCAGCGCGTCGAGCGACCCGCGATCCGCCGCGTGACCGGCGAAGGTCTGGCCCCCGGGCGCCACCGACACCGTCTCCACCTGGCGACCCGCGGACGCCGCGAGCCGGCGTACCACCGCGGGCAGGTCGTTGGTCGCCGTGTAGCTGTTGCCGAGGAAGAGGATCCGGGCGCAGGCGCCCGAGGCCCCGTCGGGCGGGCACGTGGTGGGCGCCAGCAACGGCATGACATGCGCGGCGACTGCGGCAAGCGCCAGCACGGCGACGAGCGCCAGGCCAGCCGCGAGGGCGGTCCAGCGCCCTCCCGCCCGACCGCGAGTGCCTGACCGCTCACCAAACGCCGACCCCATCGCCGCGCTCCCGTGGATCCGGACGGTCCGGGGCGTCCGTCCGTCGCTATGATCGCCCGCCTTGGCCCGTGCGATTGCAGGCCCGATTGCAGGACTGCCTAGGGGGCGTCCGGAATCGTGGTCACGATCGCGCCCTGCCAGATGCTGGTTGATGGCGCGATGGTCTCCCAGTACGGGAGCATGACCTTGCGCATCGTCTCGATGGAGTACCACTGGTCGGGCGGCGGATCGTAGAAGCCCTTCTTGAGGACCTGGCGCGGGTAGAGCGGCCCCTCCACATAGACGCCGGTCAGCTGCCAGTTATCGCTGACGAGCGGGTCGACGGTGGCCGTGAAGCCGCTCATCACCCAGGCGTGCGAGCCCCAGTTGACGAAGAGGGCGGCGGGACGCTTGAGCGTTCGGATGGCCAGGGCGGCCTCCCGGAGCGCGTCATCGCTGGACCGGTTCTTGCTCCACCGGTACGACCCTGCCCCGAAGGCCGACAGCGCCGCGACCATGCCCTGGGGATCCGACCCCGCGATCGATGACGAGAAGCGATCGCGGGCGTGCTCGAAGCCGATGATGGCCAGCTGGCCCGCGTAGCTGGCGTCCTGCTGGCCCTGGACCATGTTGGCCATCATCTGCACGGACGCCGCCGTGCACCAGGTCCATGTCTGCTGCGGGGAGTAGACGCCGTCGCGATACAGGTCGAAGCGAAAGAACGGTTCGGGCGGCGCGGCAACCCAGAGCGGCGGCGACACCTGGTCGTGGGTCTCGGACTCAGCCAGGACCATGTGGACCGTGTAGCGGTAGCAGCGTCCGGCGCTCAGCCTGCCCGTGGCGGCCACGTGGTCCACCGGCGCGGGCATCGCCGAGACGCGCACGAATGCGGCGCACGCGCCCCCCACGAACGGCGCCTCCTCGGTGATCAGCGTCCTTGACGCGAGGGCGGTCCCCGCCGGGCCTTCTGCCCAGGTGACCAGGACCGGCTGGTCAAATGGCACCGGGTCCTCCGGGATGCCGCTGAACGTGACGAGCGGCCAGGGCACAACGCTCCAGGTCGTCGCATGAAAGCTCGCCACGGCGACCCGGCCCTGGTCATCGGCCGCGCGGGCCCCCCCAGGGGCGTGGCCTCCGTCGCGCGGCTGGCCGCGATCGGGGCCGGCCGGGTCCGGGACGAGAGGCGCGGTCTGGGAGTAACTGGCGAGCATCGGTCGGGCCGCCAGCGGGCCAGACCTCGCGGAGACGGGCGATCCGGGCGCGATCGGCGGAATGGCGCAGTCGCCCGCAACCAGGGCGGCGGCCAGCAGCCCAACGACTCTGAAGCCACGCCAGACACGCACGCGCGCCACCTCCGCGACAGTTGGCAGGGTTCCGGGAGGCGCGGCGGATCGTTGTGGCGGCGGCACGGCGGCCTCGAGAGCCGATTTGGGTGCTCCGGCCTGGGGACCGGGGCGTGCCACCGTCGCGGACCGCCGCGGCCCGGACGTCACAGAACCTCCCTCGCCGGGACCTCCTCCCCCGAGGCATCCCGACCGGCGCACGATACGGGACCGCGCTTGCCTCCGCAACGCGAATCCGCCGCGCGCGGACCGCGCTCGACGCGGCCGGGAATGCCGGCCCAGGCGTCTCGCGGTGCAGCCAGGCACCGGCCATTAGGCGACCGGCCCCCAGGGTGCTCCTGGCGAGACGCGCCGACCACCGGGCGAACGCCGGCGGACCGCGAGGGCCAGCACCGCCGCCAGCACAGACGCCGTCGCCAGCCGGATCAGCCCGCCCAGCCCGGCGCCGGACAGGTCCGCGTCGATCGACGCGGTCAGGGCTCGCGTGCTGTCCAGGTTGATCGCCTGGACAGCGCCCTCGGCCTCCAGCAGCCGGGGCACGAAGTCGGTCCCCAGGAGGCCCAGCGCCTGGAGTGGATCACGGGGCGCCGCCACGTGATCTCGCGCGATCCCGACCAGCTGCGCTGCGGCCTGCTCGTCGGCGAGCTCGCGGTCGATCAGGGCGAGCGCCGCACCGGCCGCGGCGCGATCGGCCTGGGCGACGGCCACGACCGCCGTCGCCAGTTCGGCCTCCAGCTTGGCCGGCGGCAGGCCGAGCGCCTGCAGGACGGGCCGGGGCGCGGCCACGCGGGCGATTGCGGCGGCCACGGCCGCGGCAGCCTCCACCTGGTCCCTGGCCGCGGCGGCGGCTCGGCTCAGCGCCGGGGCATCCAGGGCCCCCTCGAAGAGCCCCCTGACGGCCCCCGTTCCCACATCCGCGTCGGGTAGGAGACGATCCGCCCTGTCCACGTCGGCGATCAGGTCGAGTGCGATCGAGATGGCGGCAGCCGTCCCCGCGCAGCGCTCGGGTCCGCTCGGCACGGCCACGGCGGCGGACAGCTGCCACGGCGCCGCCGCCACGGCGAGCACGGCCCGCTGGGCCACGATCCACTCCAGCAGCGGGCAGGCTGCCTCGGCGCCCACGGCGCGTCCGGGTGCCAACAGGATGACGCCGACCAGGGCAAGGGCGGCCACGAGGGAGCGTCCTGCGTCGCGTGCACCCATCGCTGCTCCTCCGGCCAGGGACTGCTCATCGTGTGCGCGGGGCGCCGCGCACGACCGAGTCTACGGGCTGCCGGTCGGGCACCTCTCGCTCACCGAGCGGAACGGGGCCGCCTAGCAGGTCACCGGGTGGGGCGCCGGGTGGGCCGCCGCGTCATCCACCGTCGACTGGCCGACCAGCGTCGCAACCACCTGCAGCTTTGGGACCGCGGCTCCCTGGCCCTCGGACGTCTGCAGCCAGAGCGATTCGGGCCCGTCCCAGGCGAAGGCCCCGCTCATGTCGGTGACGTGGCGGCGGACCTCGTCGATCCGGTAGCTGAATCGAAGGCTGTCACCCGTGTAGACGTCGACCAGCATGCCCAGCATCGCCGCGCCGTCGTTGACGAGCGACATCTTGAGGAGCGGCAGGAAGCTGCCGGTCTGGGCGTGGGCGTACAGGTAGGTGACGCCGGTCTGGCCGCCGCCGGGCTGGTCCAGCTCGACGATGTACATCGCAACGCCGCACGCGGGATACGGGGTCGCCTGTCGCATGACGGGCAGGTCGATCCCCAGGGCGCCCACGGCGACCCGTGTCGCGACGCGGTCCGTTGGCACCTTGATCGGCTTGGGCGTCGGGCCCGACGGCGGGGGTGCGCTGGGGGCCAGCGCCTGGTTGGTGGGGGCATCCGTCACCAGGCCGGCGGGCGGCAGCGTGGGCAGCAACGCGAAGGTGGGGGCGACGGCGAGGACGGGAGCAACGGTCGGTGCGGCCCTCGGTCCGACGTCTGGCTCGGCTGGGCGCAGCCCGGAGGCGGTCAGGACCGCGGCGGCCAGCATGGCCGTGCCGCCGGCCAGGACGACCAGGCGGCGGAGAGTGGTCCGGGGTGGCGTCTGCTCAATCACCAGGTCCACGATCGTACCTCAGGCCCACCCGGTGACCCGCCGCGCTGGGGCCCGGCAAGCCCGCACGTGGTGCGTCTCGGCCCCGGATTCCGGCGGCAGCGGCGCGTGGCGACCCGGCCGGGGCTGGCTACCATGCGGAGATGGACTCGTCACTGGTTGCGTTCACCGGGGTGGCCGCCCTGATGACGATCTCGCCCGGCCCGGACATGGCGTTGATGCTCAGGAACGTGCTGCGAGCCGGCCGGCCCGTGGTGCTGCCGACCACCCTCGGGATCGTCTCAGGCCTCGCGGTCTGGGCGGTCGCTTCCGCGGTGGGGATCTCCACGCTCGTCGCGGCTTCCGCCGAGGCATACGCGTCGCTCCGGCTCATTGGCGGTGCCTACCTGGCCATCCTGGGGCTCACGGCGCTCCGACACGCCGTCCGGTCACACGATGGACGGCGCGGCGGGTCGCCGGAACGCTCGCCGGGCGGGTCCGCGTCCGGGTCGCCGGGTGGGTCCGCGTCCGCCGGGGCCTCGACCCCGACCTCGCCCGGCGGGTTGACCGGCGCGGGGGCGTTCCGGATGGGCCTGGTCACCAACGTGACCAACCCCAAGGTCGGCGTGTTCTACGCGACGCTCCTGCCCCAGTTCATCCCGGCGGGGGCGCCCGTGCTGGGAACGTCGCTCCTGCTGGCGGGCATCCACGCCGTGCTGGGCATCGCGTGGCTGGTGTCCTACGGGACCGCGCTCAGCAGGCTGGGCACGGTCCTCGACCACGGCCGCGCCCGGCGCATCCTGGAAGGGACGACCGGGATCGTGCTGATCGCACTGGGGGCCCGAGTCGCGATTGCGGCGTGACCGGCCCCCGGGGGGCGTCCCCCCCCCGACTCAGCCCTTGAGGTGAAGGATGTGCCGCCAGGTGCCGTCGGCGTTGTGGGTGCTCTCGCACCAGCCCGACACGCCCGCGTAGGCGCCCGAACCCCCGACGATCGGACGGATCGTCGTGGTGCCTTCCGCGATCGTCGAGCCGGCCGACGGATAGACGCTGGCGCCCAGGACCGTCACCTGGTCCTCGCCCGTGCCGAAGGTGAAGATCAGCTGCCCGGTCCGGATCTCCGTCCCCTTCTGGGGCACGTCGATGCCCGTGGTCGACAGGATCGCCTCGATGCGGCCCACGCCCCCGTCGCCGCCGACGACGATCGAGAAGTAGCGCTGATCGCCCACCGACGTGCCGGTCGGGGCCGCGTCGACGAGCGTCGCGGTCACGGCGGCGTGGGTCACGGTGACGGTCCGCTCACGTGGCCCGGCCGCGGTGCAGGCGGCGAGGGCCAGGACGAGAACGCCGGCGAGGGCGAGGCGGAGAGTGCTGGACACGAATCTGGTCCTTTCCATTGGGAGAGCCTGGGCGGTGGGCCGGCGGGCTCCCGGATCGTGAAGTGGTTGTCAAGGCGCGGAGGGCGGCGGGCGCGCTTCCGTGATTGGGGCGAACTCGCCGTCACGCAGGAGGGTGGTCTCCAGGATCACGACAAGGGTATCGGTCTTGCTGATCCCGAAATGGACGACCGCTTCGCGTTCGACGATCCACTCGCCGACCACGATGAGGTCCGAGCCGCCTGCCGCGATGATCCGGGTGCCGCCAACGTGCTGGTGGACGACTCTCCAGCCGCGACCACAGTGTAGGTGAGCCGTCCCCGCTCGATCAGCCCTATCCGGGTGCCGGGATGGTGACGGGCGCCGCCCCGATCTGGCTATCCCACCCCGGACCATCTGCCCGGATCGACGACATCGGATGGCCCTGCTACCTTGCGCAGCCTGGCCCGGACGAACTCACCGGGGGTCGGATGAGCGACCCGGGCCCGCGGGAGTGCCTGATGACCGTCTTCGCGTTGAACATCAATGGCCAGGCCGTGACGGTGGACTGCGACGGGACCACCCGCCTGCTCTGGGTCCTGCGCGACATCCTCGGGATGACCGGGACCAAGTACGGCTGCGGCATCCAGGTCTGCTGGGCCTGCGCCGTGCTGGTCGATGGCCAGGCCGACAAGTCGTGCGGCCTCGAGATCAAGGAGATGGTCGGCAAGAAGATCGTCACGGTCGAGGGGATCGGGGCCACGCCGCAGGGGGCCAGGCTCCAGCAGGCCTGGATCGACGAGCAGGTCCCCCAGTGCGGCTATTGCCAGTCGGGGATGCTCTGCCGCGCGACGCAGCTCCTCGCGGAGAAGCCCAAGCCATCTGCGGGCGACGCGGCCGGGATGCCGAACATCTGCGTCTGCGGGTCGTATCAGCGGGTGCAGAAGGCTGTCCTTCGCGCCTCCGGCCAGTAGGAGGACGAACGATGACCACCGAGACGAACCCGCGCGGCGCTTCCTTCATCGACCAGATTCTCGACGCAACCCTCAGCCGCCGGCGATTCCTCGGCGGCGCCGGGGCGCTCGCCGTGGCCTTCGCCCTCTCGCCGCGGGCGACGCTCGCCGCGACCCAGCCCAGGGCGGGCGATGACCCGGCCGGGACGCCCGTGGGCGGCTGGGTCGTGATCGCGGCCGACGGCACGATCACCATCCTGTACGGCGGCGCGGAGATGGGCCAGGGCACCAGCACCGGCCTGGCCCAGGCCATGGCCGAAGAGCTGGGCGCCAAGTGGTCGGACATCGCCGTCCAGAACGCGCCGGTCAGCGCCAGCTGGACCACCGGCGTGCCGTGGACCACCGGCGGCTCCAGCGGCATCACCCGGCACATTGCGGCCATGCGCGTCGCGGGCGCCCAGGCCCGCGAGATGCTCAAGGCAGCCGCGGCCGATGCCTGGGGCCTGCCGGACACCAGCGCGCTCATCACCATCGATTCCACCGTCCGCAACACGTGGACCGGGCTCTCGCTGCCATTCGCCCAGCTCGCGGCGGCCGCGGCGGCCAAGCCCGTCCCGGCCAGCCCGGCGCTCCTCAAGACCGGCCAGTTCGTTGGCGTGTCGGTCCCCCGCCTGGACATCCCGGCCAAGACCAACGGATCGGCGCGCTACGGCATCGACGTCGTCATCCCCGGGATGGCCTTTGCCGTGGTGAAGAACGCGCCCGTCCTGGGCGGCACCCTGAAGGCAACGCCGAAGGTCCCGGCCGGGGCCACCGCGGTCGTCAACCTGGGCAACGCGTGTGCGGTGGTGGCCACCAACACGTGGGCCGCGATCATGGCCGCCAAGCAGCTGTCGGCCTCGTGGACCACCCCGGCCGATGCGGCCAGCAACGGCAGTGCCGCTGTCCTGGCGACCGCGCAGAGCCTGATGGCAAGCGGCGCCGGCCTGGTGGTCGCCGAGGGCAACCCGGCGTCGGCCACCGCCGCGATGGGCGCGACCGCGACGCTGGACCAGACGTACTTCCTTCCGTACCTCGCCCACGCCCCGATGGAGGTGCCCAACACCACCGTCGTCCCGACCTATGACCTCCTGGGCACGTTGACCAAGCTGGACATCTGGGCCTCCACCCAGTCGCCCACGGGGGTCAAGGCCGCCGCTGCGGCCCTGGTCGCTCCGGGTGTCGTCATCAACGTCCATTCGACGCTGCTCGGCGGCGGGCTGGGCCGGAAGATCGAGACCGACTATCCCGTCCATGCCGTCAAGACGGCCCTGGGGATCAGGAAGCCGGTCAAGGTCATCTGGCCGCGTGAAGAGGACGTCTCCCACGACCAGTACCGGCCCATGGCGCTCTCGCGCGTCCGGGCCAGCATCGACCCCACCAGCAAGCTGATCACGGCCTGGTCAAACCGGATCGTCAGCCCGTCCATCGCCTTCCAGCGCGGGCGCCTGCCCGCGAGCGGGATCGACGGGTCCGGGATCGAGTGCGCGGCCATCGCCACGGGTGTGCCGTACGTGGCAGCCAACCCCAACCACGCGGTGGAGTACGTCCGGCATCCCAGCTCGATCTGGGTGGGCTACTGGCGCTCCGTCGGCGCGTCGATCAACGTCTTCGTCGTCGAGAGCGCGATCGACGAGCTGGCCCTGGCGGCCGGCATGGACGAGTACCAGTTCCGGCGCACCCAGCTCCTGGCCTCCACGGATCCGCGGGCCCCGCGGTTCCTGGCGGTCCTGGACGCGGCGGCAACGCTGGGCGGCTGGTCAACGCCCGTCCCGGCCGGCCGGGCGCGCGGCATCTCGCTGGGCACGTGCTTCGGCTCCGTGGTCGGCGAGGTGGTCGAGGTCTCGGCCCCCGTCGCCGGCGGCCTGGTGGTCCACAAGGTGGCGGTAGCGGTCGACTGCGGCAACGTGGTCAACCCCAACGCCGTCGAGGCCCAGATGGAGGGCGGCGTGGTTCACGCGCTGTCCGCCACGCTCTGGGGCCAGATCACGTTCACGGCCGGCAAGGCCGACCAGAACAACTTCAACAAGTACCGGATGCTGCGCGGCCGCGAGATGCCGGTCGTCAGCACCACGATCATCCGGTCCACCGCCGACCCGACGGGCGGCGTGGGCGAGGTGGCTGTCCCCGGGATCGCCTCGGCGATCGTGACGGCGTACGCCAAGGCGACCAGGACCGCGCGGATTCGCAGCCTGCCGATGTTCCCGGCGGCGTCCACGATGGCCGGCTAGCTCCACGCACCTGTGCCTGCCGCGCGGCAGGCACGATCCGGGCACGACCCCGCGAGGCAACCCGCCTGCTGGGTCGTTCCATGTTCGGCTGGTCTCAGACGCGGGGATCCCCGGCGAGATTGCGGATGACGTCCTCACCCGAGCGGCCGGACTGGCGAGCGGCCTCGGGGCTCTCGTGACCCAGGTCGGTCTCGGCCACGGCGGCGTACAGGCCGGCAATGCCCTCGAAGAGGTCCGGGGTCAGGCCGGCCTCCGCGAACGTGGCGGCAATCTCCTGCATCTCGGGGACCCAGCGCCGTGCTTTGGGCGGGAGCGTGGGAAGCGACCGAAGCTGGGCATCGAGCAGGTCTGCGCGCCCCTCCCGGAGCTCCGCGAGGAGCGCGTCACCAACGCCCAGCCGCTGTGCGGCGACGAGCAGCTGGAGCACGACCGCGGAGAGGCCCTTGGTCAGGGCGGCGTTGCACATCTTCAGGGCCGACGCGTCGCCGATCCGATCTGACAGGACGCGCACCTGGAGCGCCGGGTGCCGGATCTGCTCGAGCAGCACGGCGTCCGGGCCGGAGGCCAGGATGCGCACCCGCTGCTCCCCGCGTGGCGGCACACCCAGGATGGCGCCGTCGATGAACCGCCCGCCCGCCTCGGCGACGAGGGCCGCCGCGGCTCGGGCGTGGCTTGGCGAGATCGCGTTCAGGTCCGCGAGCACCACGCGGCGGCCGGTTCGGAGCATCGCCCCGGCAAGCCCGCCGGCCAGGTCCAGGGCGGATGCTGGATTGACCACCGAGATGATCAGGTCGCACGTGGCGACGAGCCCGTCGAGCGTCTCGCAGTCATGGAGCACCGCCGCTTCCGCCAGGGCCCGGGTTCGTTCGCTGCGGCCGCCCAGGGCCGTATGCACCACGAACCCGGCCTCGACCAGCCGCACGGCCAGCGCCTGGCCCATGTCGCCGGGGCTCAGCACGCCGACGTGCCTGATCTCCATGAGGCCCTCCCGCACCCTGCCCGGCAGGGCCTCCGCGGGTCGCCGGACGCCTACATCATGCGCCGGCCTGAGCCGTCCGGCCAAGCCGCACGCGCCAGAGCTCCGGCCCCTCCTCGAGCCACTCCCAGGTGAAGGCGCCCGGCTGCTCCGCCGAGAAGTGGTAGTACAGGGGCTTGGGATCATGGTCGACGTGGATCTCGAAGCCATCACCCGGCGCAAGCGCCGCGAAGGTGCTGAAGATCGTCGAATGACGGCTGGAGTGCGGGATGGTGCGAACGTCGATGATGGGCTCGCTGGCCATGTGGGTGCCTCCTCAGTGGATTGCGGATGGGACCCTTATGCACGCCTTGTTACGTGTCAATTAGCACGATGATGGACGAGCGCCGAAGGCACCGGATCCTGGCCGGGGAGACACGCGACCGGATCCTCGGCGTCCTCATCGCCACCGGCCGACCCATCGGCGTGCGGGAGGTGGCCATCGCCGTGCGACGCCACCCCAACTCCACTCGCGAGCAGCTGGACCAGCTGGTCGCCGCGGGGCTGGTGCTCCGGTCGGCTGCTGCGGCGTCCGGCCGTGGCCGTCCGGCCCACCAGTACGCCATGGCGCCGGGTGCGGCCGACCCGCAGCTCGCGCCCGGGTCGGAGAGCTACCGCTCGCTCGCGGCGGTCCTCGCCGATCAGGTCGCGGCCGTGCCCGGCGCCGGAGCGGCCTCCGTCGCGGCCGGCGAGCGCTGGGGCAGTGCGCTGGCGGCAGGCCCGGTCGCGGAGGACGACGAGGCGGCCGTGGAGCGCCTCCTGGGGATCCTCAGTGAGGCCGGGTTTGACCCGGAGCGGCCGGATCCGCGAGGGCCGGTCGAGCTGCGCAGTTGCCCCTTCTACCCGGTGGCCAAGGCCCAGCCCGGCATCGTGTGCGGTGTCCACCTGGGAATGATCCGCGGCGCCCTCGCCACGCTGGGATCGACGATCGACGTGGATCGCCTGGAACCGTTCGTGACGCCCGGCACGTGCCTCGTCCACCTTGCGTCCCGCCGACAGCCACCCGGCGACGAGACGCCGTGACCGCCACCATTCGTCCGCTGGTCGCGCCGGATGGCAACCCCGGTCTGCCACGCGCGGCGCGTGCGGCCCTGCTGCTGATGGCAGGCGTCGCGCTGATCGCTGGCCTGACCAGCGCGCTGCTGCTGCTGGGCATCGGCATTCCCGACGGCTCCGCCCGGCTGGCCTCGGGCCACGGGCCGCTCATGACCATGGGCTTCCTTGGCACGCGGATCGCCCTGGAGCGGGCGGTTGCGCTGGGGCGGCCGTGGGCGTACGCCGCACCGCTGGCGGCGGGGGTCGGCGGTCTCGCCGTGGTGGGCGGGGTATCGGTCGCCGTCGCTGCCGTTCCCCTCGCGATCGGCGCCGCCGTCCTGCTCTGGATCTATGCGGCGGTCGCCCGCGTCCATGCCTCCCTGCACGGGAGCGTCCAGGCCGTGGGGGCGATGTGCTGGCTGGTTGCGGCCATCGTCCTTCGCCTGGGGCAGCCCGCGGCATCCGCCGTCCCGTGGCTCGCGGCCTTTCTCGTGCTGACGGTCGTCGGCGAGCGGCTCGAACTCTCTGCTCTGGTCCGACCATCCGCCGCGGCACGCCGGGCGTTCATCGTGGTTGCGGCCGTCTTCGGCCTGGGCATCCTGGCCACCCTGCCGGCGCCGGATGCGGGGTTCCGCGTGGCCGGCCTGGGCCTGATCGGGATCGCCGCCTGGGGAGCGCGCTACGACCTTGCGCGCCGCACCATCCGTGCGCGCGGGGTGACGCGCTTCATCGCGGCCTGCCTGCTGGCCGGGTACGCGTGGCTGGCGATCGGCGGCGCGGCCTGGGCGCTGGCCTGTGGAGCCCCAACGAGCGCCGGCTACGACGCCTCGCTCCACGCAGTCTTCCTCGGCTTCGTCATCTCCATGGTCTTCGGCCACGCGCCGGTGATCCTGCCCGGGGTCCTGCGCATCCCGCTTGCCTACCACCCAGCGTTCTACGGCCATCTGGTCCTGCTCCATGCCGGCCTGCTGGTCCGTGTGGCGGCGGGCGACCTCCTCCGGATCGACGGCGCCTGGCAGCTGGGCGGGATCCTCAACGTGGCGGCCGTGCTGCTCTTCATCACCATGTCGGCCGGGGCTGCGGTCAGGGGCGTGACAGCCCGACGGGCGGCCCGGCGGGCGGCCCGGCGCAGCAGGCCACCGGCAGGATCCCGACCCGCCTGACGCGGGAACGGCCCCCACGGGCCGCCGGGGAACACCGTAGGCTGCGCTTGACGAAGGCAGCGAGCGGGAGGAGCACCATGGTGACCCTGAAGGAACGGCTGGCGCGCGGTGAGTCGCTGGCCATCTCCGGCGTGACGGACGCCCTCTCCGCCCGCCTGGTGGAGCAGGCCGGCTTCGATGCCATCTGGCTGGGCTCGCTGCTGGGCACGGCCTCGTTCATGGGCAACGTGGACGTGGGGTTGATGGGGGCATCGGATCGCCTCGACCAGCTCCGGAAGATCCGGGCCGTCTCGAGCCTGCCCGTGATCGTCGATGGCGAGGAGGGCTGGGGCGACGCGCCGCAGGCCGCGTACTGGGTGCGCGAGTTCGCGCGCGCCGGGGCCACCGGGATCATGTTCGACGACAAGTCGGGCGACTTCATGACGCCGTATATCAAGGGCAGCGTGGGCGACGTGCTGGCCGTGGACGTCGCCGCGCGGAAGTACCGCGCCGCCGTGGACGCCCGGCCTTCGGACGACTTCCTGGTCATCGCGCGCACCGGATCGCGCCGGCTGTACGGGCTGGACGAGCAGATCCGCCGGCTGGGCGCCTACAAGGCGGCGGGCGTTGACGTGCTGTGGGCCACGTCGTCAGACGAAGCCACGCTCCGGCGCCACCGAGCCGAGCTTGATGGGCCGCTCTGGGCGGTCTGCAACGAGCACTCCGGTGCCCAGGGTCGCCTCTCCCTGGCCGAGTTCGGGGCGCTCGGGATCCAGGCCGTGAGCTACGAGCTGCCGGTCGCGCTGGTGGGCCTGCGCGCGATGATCGACGCCGCCCGGGAGCTGCGCGAGACGGGCAGCATCGTGGGCCTCCTGGACCGATCTGCCTCATTCGAGGAGTTCCTCGCGCTTGCCGGCTTCGGCGAGATGGAGGCCCTCGCCCGGCAGTACGGGGTCATCCCGGGCGGGAAGTGAGCGGTCGGCACGGGGAGACGCCGGCCGCGGCGCAAGGCTTGACCGGCGACGGTCCGATGGGCAATCCTGCGCAGGCGCAGCGGGCCGGGTCGGCCCCCATCGTCCGCGCCGCCTCCAGGAGCCCCAAGTGCGCCCCTCAAATCGGACGCTCTCGATCTTCGGTGCCTACGGGCTGACCTTCGTCCTGGCCGGGGCCCTGCAGGCGGTGAGCGCGCCGGCCGTGGTGGTCTTCGCCGGCGCCACCGTGGCATTGGCGGCGGGCGCCGTCGCGGTGGGCGAGGCAACGGAGCGGCTGTCCACCCGGCTCTCCCCCGCCGCGACCGGGATCGTGCAGTCCGTCCTGGGCAACCTGCCGGAGCTCTTCCTCGCGATCTTCGCCCTGCAGGCGGGGCTCGTCGGGGTGGTCCTGGCGGCGCTGGTGGGCTCGGTCCTTGGCAATGCGCTGTTCGTGCTGGGCGTCGCGCTGCTGGCGGGCGGCCTCCGGCACGGGACGCTGCGCTTTGCCGGCGCCGCCAACCGCCTGCTCGCCGTCCAGCTGCTGCTGGGCGTGGCGGCGCTCGTCGTCCCGTTCCTGGCGACCCAGCCGGGCGAGCCCGATGCCGGCCACGGGGTCGAGCTGTCGGTGATCGTGGCGATCGTCCTGCTCGTGGTCTTCGCGTTCTCGGTGCCGGTGGCGATCCGGTCCGCGCAGCCCGGTCCGGGCACCAAGCCGGACGTGTCCAACGAACCCCATGTCCCCGCGCCGATCGGCACCACCCTCGCCTTGCTGGGCCTGTCGGCCGGCAGCGCGGCCTTCGTGGCCGACTGGTTCGTGGGGGCACTCCGGCCCGCGATGGCCACGCTGGGGATGAGCGAGGCATTCGCCGGGCTCATCGTCGTGGCGCTGGCGGGCAATGCGGTCGAGAACCTGGCGGGTGTCACCGCCGCGTGGCGCGGACGGGCCGACCTGGCACTCTCCCTGATCCTCAACTCCGCGCTCCAGGTCACGCTGTTCCTGGCGCCGGTCCTCGTGATCCTGAGCCTGTTCCTGGCGCCCACGCCGCTGACGCTGATCCTCGACCCGCTGCTGCTGGGTTCGCTGACGGTCAGCGCGCTGCTGGTCTTCGCCATCGTGCTGGACGGCGAGGCCAACGCCCTCGAGGGCGCGGCCCTGCTGGGCCTGTACGTGGTGCTCGCGGCGGCCGTCTGGTGGGGGCCTGCCATCGCGGCCTGAATCGGCGGGACGCTAGCCCTCGATCAGGAGATCCTCGCCATCCTGTGAGATGGCCCGGATCCGGATCGGCTCGGGGGGCGGACCGTCCAGCACCTCGCCGTTGCGCAGATCGAACCGACCCTTGTGGCAGCGGCAGGTCACGGTCGGGCCGGCAAGAGTGCCATTGGCCAGGGAGCAGCCGCGATGCGTGCACGCATCATCGAACGCGCGCAGCTTTCCGCCGACGTTGGCGACGGCAACCGCAGTCCCGTCGATGTCGACCGTCGCGATCTCGCCCGGACCGGGCGCCACCATGCGGATCCGAACCATCTGTGCGTCGCCGGCCACGGTCACCTCCCGATCTGCTGGATGTACTCCCGGGGAGCATAGACCGGAACCCGGGCGGGGACCGCACGTCACCCGGCCGCGGCCACTCGGGCGACGGGCACGCCGGCAGTTCCCAGGCCGAAGCCTCGGGGGTACCCTCTGGGCACGGCTCCATGCCCGCCCGGAGGTCCTGCCCGATGACGACTGTCACGCCATACCTGACCCCGGACGAGCTGGCGGGCCTCGACGCGTGGTGGCGGGCCGCCAATTACCTGTCCGTCGGCCAGATCTACCTGCTGGCCGATCCCCTCCTCCGCCGCCCCCTGGCCGCCGCCGACGTGAAGCCCCGCCTCCTGGGCCACTGGGGCACGTCGCCCGGCCTGAGCCTGGTCTACGCACACATGAACCGCGCGATCCGGGCGCGAGACCTGAACGCGATCTACATCACCGGACCCGGCCACGGCGGGCCCGCGCTGGTGGCCAACGCCTTCCTCGAGGGCACCTGGTCCGAGGTGTATCCGGACATCACGCCGGACGAGGCCGGCCTGGCCCGCCTCTTCCGCCAGTTCAGCTTCCCGGGCGGCATCCCCAGCCACGTGGCGCCCACCACGCCGGGCTCCATCCACGAGGGCGGCGAGCTGGGCTACGCGCTTGCGCACGCCTATGGCGCCGCATTCGATGCCCCCGAGCTGGTGGTCTGCTGCGTGATTGGCGACGGCGAGGCCGAGACGGGGCCGCTCGCCGCCAGCTGGCACTCGAACAAGTTCCTCGACCCCGTCCATGATGGCGCCGTCCTCCCGATCCTCCACCTCAACGGCTACAAGATCGCGAATCCGACCGTGCTGGCGCGCATCCCGGAGTCGGAGCTTCGGGCGCTCCTCGAGGGCTACGGGCACGAGGTCCACATCGTCTCCGGCGACGATCCCGCCGCGGTGCACCAGGCGATGGCAAGGACGCTCGACGCCTGCCTCGACCGGATCGCGGAGATCCAGCTGACGGCCCGGACGGCGGTTGCCGCGGGCGGGCGTGGCGCGCTGGAGCGACCCCATTGGCCGATGATCGTGCTCCGCACTCCCAAGGGCTGGACGGGGCCGGACGTCGTGGACGGCAAGCAGGTCCAGGGGACATGGCGCTCGCACCAGGTCCCGCTCGACGATGTCCGCAACAACCCGGCACACCTCGTCGCCCTGGAGGCGTGGCTGCGCAGCTACCGTCCCGCCGAGCTGTTCGACGAGGCCGGCCGGCTCCGTGCCGAGATCGCGGCCCTGGCGCCGCGCGGCGACCGGCGCTTGAGCGCGAACCCGAGGGCCAACGGCGGCCAACTGCTCCGCGACCTCCGTCTCCCGGACTTCCGTGAGTACGGCGTCCCCGTCCCGGAGCCCGGCGCCACGTCGGCCGAGGCGACGCGCGTGCTGGGCGGCTGGCTGCGGGACGTCATCCGCGCCAACCCCAGCACGTTCCGCCTGTTCGGGCCGGACGAGACGGCCTCGAACCGGCTGGGCAGCGTCTTCGAGGCCACGGACCGTGCCTGGGTCGCGGAGCGGCTGCCCGGCGACGACCATCTCGCCCCGGACGGGCGCGTCATGGAGATCTTGTCCGAGCACCTCTGCCAGGGCTGGCTGGAGGGCTACCTCCTGACCGGCCGGCACGGCCTGTTCAACTGCTACGAGGCGTTCATCCACATCATCGACGCCATGTTCAACCAGCATGCGAAGTGGCTGAAGGCCACTCGCGAGATCGGCTGGCGCCGGCCCATCGCCTCGCTCAACTACCTGCTCACCAGCCACGTCTGGCGCCAGGATCACAACGGATTCAGCCACCAGGACCCGGGCTTCATCGACCACGTGATGACCAAGAAGCCCGAGGTGGTCCGGGTCTACCTGCCGCCGGACGCCAACACGCTGCTGGCCGTCGCGGACGAGTGCCTGCGCAGCCGGAACCTCGTCAACGTCATCGTGGCGGGCAAGCAGCCGGGGCCCAACTGGCTGTCCATGGACGCCGCGATCCGACACGTGGAGCGCGGGGCGGGCATCTGGGAGTGGGCCAGCACGGACCACGACGGCGCGCCCGACGTGGTCCTGGCCTGCGCCGGGGACGTCCCCACCCTGGAGACCCTGGCGGCCGCGGACCTCCTGCGCCGCCATCTCCCGGAGCTGCGTGTCCGGGTCGTGAACGTCGTGGATCTCCAGCGCCTGATGGACCAGCGCGAGACGCCCCACGGGCTCCCGGACAACGAGTTTGACGCGCTGTTCACGGTCGATCGGCCGGTGATCTTCGCCTACCACGGCTACCCGTTCCTGATCCACCGGCTCACCTACCGGCGCCACAACCACGACAACCTCCACGTCCGCGGTTACCGCGAGGAGGGCACGACCACCACGCCGTTCGACATGGTCATGCTCAACGACCTGGACCGCTACCACCTCGTGATCGATGTGATCGACCGGGTGCCTGGGCTGGCCGAGCGGGCCGGCGAGCTGCGCGAGCTGATGGTGGAGCGGCGCCTCGAGGCCCGGGCGTGGACCCGGGCCACCGGCGAGGACCTGCCCGAGGTCCGCGACTGGGCGTGGCAGGCCCGGCCGGCATGAGCGGGACGACGGGACGCGGATCGGGCGCAGCCGGACCGGCGATCCACCCGGTCGGCGGACCCGTCCTGGTCTTCAACGCGGGGTCCAGCACGCTCAAGGCGTCCATCGTGGGCGTCACCCCGGAAGGCCGGCCGGCGCCCGCGCCGCTCGCAGCCCTGACCATCGAGTGGGGCAGCGACGCCAGCCGGGAGGCTGCCGTGACGGCCGGGGTCGATTCGGCGCTGGCCGGCCTGCGCGACCAGGGCGCCCAGCCGGCCGACTGTGTCGCCGTCGCCCACCGCGTGGTCCACGGCGGCGACGGGTTCCGCGCGCCGGCCATCGTCGATGAGGCCGCGATCCTCGCCATCGAGGCGCTCGCCCCGCTGGCCCCCCTCCACAACCCGGTCGCGGCCGCGACCATCCGGGCGGCGCGCGAGCGCCTGCCCACCCTCCCGCACGTGGCGGTCTTCGACACCGCGTTCCACGCCACCCTGCCCGAGGCGGCGTGGCGCTATCCCCTCCCCGCCGACTGGGAGTCGTGGGGGATCCGCCGATATGGGTTCCACGGGCTCTCCGTGGCATGGGCGGTGGAGCGGGCGGCGGCGCTCCTCGGGCGCCCGGCGGGCGACCTGTCCCTGGTCGTGGCGCACCTGGGCAGCGGCTGCTCGGTCACGGCGGTGGAACGCGGCCGCTCGGCGTGGACATCGATGGGGATGACGCCACTGGAGGGCCTGATGATGGGGACGCGGGCGGGATCCGTGGACCCAGGCATCCTCCTTGCCGTGCTGCGCGACGGACGACGGACCCTGGGGGCGCTGGCCGAAGACCTCGATCACCGGTCGGGCCTCCTCGGCGTGTCGGGATCCGCTGCCGGGATGCGGGAGTTGGAGATCTCGGCCGGCGGCGGGGACGAACGGGCCGCCCTGGCCATCGCCATGTTCGTGGACCGGGCCGCGGCCGGGATTGCCGCAGCGGCCACGGCGCTGCCACGGCTGGATGCCCTGGTGTTCACCGGCGGGATCGGCGAGCACGCGCGCGACGTGTGCGCAGCCATCATCGGGCGCCTCCGGGTCCTGGCCGTACCGCAGATGCCCGATGACCGGCGCGAGAATCCAGGCGCGGATACGGTGCTCGCCGACACCGGGCGTCCAGGCGTGCCGGTGGTGCTCCGCGTTTTGGCCCGCGAAGACGTGGTCGCGGCACGGGCGGCGCTCCGGCTCGCGAGACCAGGCCATCCGTTGGGCGGGCAGGCGTGAGCGAGGCACTCGGTGGGCGGCCGTCGGCGGGCACCCCCGGTGAGGTCTTCCGGGCCGCCCTGGCCCTCGGCCTGACGTCCTTCGGCGGGCCGGTCGCCCACATCGGCTACTTCCGGCGCGAGTACGTCGAGCGCCGACACTGGCTGGGCGATGCCGCGTTCGCGGACCTCGTCGCCCTCGCGCAACTCCTCCCCGGGCCGGCCAGCAGCCAGCTGGGCATCGCCATCGGGGCGCGGCGCGCCGGGATCGCCGGCGGGGTCGCCGCATGGCTGGGCTTCACCCTGCCGTCGGCGCTGCTCCTGCTGGGGTTCGGTCTCGTGCTGTCCGCGGCCGACCTCGCATCGGCGGGCTGGGTCCACGGGCTCAAGGTGGCCGCTGTGGCGGTCGTCGCGCAGGCGATCTGGGCGATGGGCCGCACGCTTGCGCCGGACCGGCCGCGCCTCGCCATCGCAGCCGTCGCGGCAATCGTCTCCCTGGTCTGGGCGTCGTCCGCCGCCCAGCTGGTCCTGATCGCGGCGGGCGCCATCGCCGGCCGCCTCGCCCTGTCACCGCCGGCCGGCTCCATGGCAGGCCCAGGCTGGACCGCGATCTCCCGGCGAGCGGGCCTGGGCTTCCTTGGCGCGTACGCCATCCTGCTCGTCGTCCTTCCCGTGGCGGTGGGTGGAAGAGCCGGCCTCGCCTCGCTCTTCTCCGCGTTCTACGTCGCCGGCGCCCTGGTCTTCGGCGGTGGGCACGTGGTCCTGCCGCTACTCCACGGCACGGTGGTCGAGCCCGGCTGGGTGACCAACGGAGAGTTCCTGGCGGGCTACGGTGCCGCACAGGCGGTCCCGGGCCCACTGTTCACGGTGGCGGCGTTCCTGGGCGCCGTCGCGGTGGTGCCCAGTGCAACGGGCGTGACCGCCATCGCAGCGACGCCCGGCGGGATCCCGGGCGCGGGCGTCGCGCTCGCGGGGATCTTTCTCCCGTCGTTCCTGCTGGTCTTCGGGACCCTGCCGTTCTGGGATCGGCTGCGCCGCTCACCGGGGTTCCGGAGGGCGCTCGCGGGGACCAACGCGGTCGTGGTCGGGATCCTGGTCGCGGCGTTCTGGGACCCGATCTGGACGGGCGCTGTGCGCGGTCCAATCGACGTCGCGGTCGCCGGCATCGGCCTGGCGCTCCTGCTGACGCGGCGCGTGCCGCCGATCGTCGTGGTGGGCCTCGCGGCCTGCGCGGGACAGTTGCTGGGATAGCCGCGCCGCGCGTGTCGGGCCGTCCGGCGAGGCCACGCGCCGGGTACCCTTGATCGCCGGCCGGCTGACGGCCCGCGGCCAGGACGAGCATGGGAGGGACGATGACCGACGCCCTGGTGGGCAGCGCATTCGCCCTGGCCAGTGCCGCCTCCTACGCCGCCATGTACTTCCTCGTGCGGGCGGGCGTCCGCAAGTCCGACGTCGACGGCGGCGCCTTCGTCACGACCGTCGTCAACGCGCTGCTGCTGGGTGGCGCGGTCGTCATCCTGACCCTCACCGGCCACCCGTTTGCCTGGGACCTGCGCGCGCTGGCGTGGTTCGCCGTCGCCGGGCTGCTCGGCACCTTCACGGGGCGAGTCTTCATGCTGGCAGGCCTGCGCCGAATCGGGCCGGTGCGCACGGCAGCCATCGTCAACACGGCGCCGGTCCTGACGATCGGGATCAGCGTCCTGGTCCTCGGCGAGGTGCTCTCCGGCGTGGGCGTCGTCGCCGCAGCGCTGGTCCTGACCGGCCTCGCCCTGCTCGGCTCCGACGCCTTTCGAACCGCCGACCCGACACGGGCGAGGGACGGCGGGCAAGCCGCCGCGGCCTCGGGGACGCCAGGCCTGGACCGGACGACGCCGGCCGTCTGGGGCCTCCTGCTCTCCACCCTGTCGGCGCTCTCCTTCGGGAGCGCCCGGATTGCCCGCCGGGTGGGCTTCGGGTTCATGCCCGACCCGCTGGCCGGCGCCATGGTCGGTGCGACGGCCGGCATCCTGGGGAATCTCCTCCTCCAGGTCCTCCAGGGCCGGGTCCGGTCGGTGGTCCTGACCAGCTTCCGCGACGTCCGGCCGGCGCTCTGGGCAGCCGGGACGTGCTCCACGCTGGGCCTGCTCTTCTTCTTCACGGCGCTCCAGTTCGCGCCGCTCTCACACGTCGCGGTGGTCTCGGCCTCGGAGACGGTGATCACCATGCTCCTCAGTCGCGTCCTGTTCCCGCAGCGCGAGCACCTGTCACCACGCGTCCTGGTCGCGGCGGCCTGCGTGTTCGGCGCCGGGGTGCTGATCTCGCTGGGCTGATCCGGGCGCAGCCCCTTCGACACCGCCCCGGCGGAGGCGACCCGCGTCGCCGGGCCAATGGTCAGCCGACGCGCACCGAACCCACCCCGCCCTGGATGTCGATGTCGACGCGGTTCGCGGCCGCCTCCCAATCGGGCGAGGCGTACCCGTCCACGGTGCGGGGGAATCGCGCTTCATCCACGACCACCGAACCCAGCGCGATCTGCATCCGGATCCTCGCGGCCACGCCCTGCGGCACCTCGATGGCGAGGGACGCGGCGCCGGTCTCGGCCATGACGACGGTCCGCCCGGCGGCAGCCGGCAACTGCAGGCGCGTCTCGCTGGCGCCCATCCTGAGATCCAGGCGCTGCAGCTGAAGGTCGGTCAGGTCCAGGACCGCCCGCGCCGCACCCATCTCCACGCGCAAGTCCAGCGGGACCTCGCCGGTCAGCCCGAGGCGCCAGTCCAGCGGCCGGTCCCAGCCGACCCAGCCACCCGCAACGTCTGGCTGCAGGGCCACGCTGCCGGATCCATCCCGGGTGACCCGGATGCCGCCGGTGCCGGTTCCCGACGCGAGCGCGCCACCGGGCCCCCGGGTGACCGCGAGCTGGCCGGCCCCAAACCGGAGCGCGACCATGGCGTGCTGTGCCCCAGCCAGCGGCAGGCTCACCGTCTCGGAGGGAACGGCACGGCCGGGCCAGACGGCGGCGACGAGGAACCAGGCCCCGATGCCGATCGGGATCAGCGGCCACCAGTGGCTGACCAGGTCCCCGGGCGAGACGGCCAGGCGCCCGGTGGTGCTCATCAGCAGCACAAACCCGACCCCGATCCAGGCGATGGGCCAGACGCGCCACCACGAGCCCGCCCAGTGCCGGGGACCCCACGCGACGGACGAGGCCAACATGCCCAGGCCGACCAGCATCACGAACATCGGCCACGCCTTTCCCCAGCTGAGGCCCGCGTAGTCGCGCACGAGGAAGATCGTGCCGAGGCCCATGAGCCAGGCGGCCGCCACCAGTGCCCCACCACGAGGCCGGCCGGCCATGCCGGTCACGCGCCGCCGCCCGGCCTGCCGGCCGGTCCGCCCCCGGCTCCTCCGCCGCCGCGGTCACCGCCGCGCCCGCCGAAGGAGAAGACCAGCATGCCGACGCCGATGGCGAGCAGCAGGAACGGCCAGACTCGGTCGAAATCGATCTCCGGCACGTACTCGCGCAGGAGGAACCAGGCGCCCAGGAGGATCAGCACGACCCCCACCACAACGCCGCCCCGCCCGGGCCCGTGCTGGGCCCGGCGGGCCTCCCGCGCCGCCCGGCGCTGGGCGCGCACCTGGGAGCGAAGCTGCGACGTGGTCGGGCCCGGTGCGCTGGCCCAGCCCGAGGGCCCTGGACTCGGGGCTGCCCCGGGGACAGGCTGGCTGGCCGGATCCGTGGGAGCCGGCGCCCCGAACCCGTAGGCAACACCCGCGGGCGGCGGCATCGGCGAGAAGCCTCCGAGGTCCTCCTCCTCGGGGACCACGATCGCCATGATGATGTAGATCACGAGGAAAACGCCGCTGCTGGCGACGATCAGCAGGGCCCAGATGATGCGCACGAGGGACGGGTCGAGACCCATCCGCTCGGCGAGGCCGCCGGCGACGCCAGCGACCACGCGGTCGTCGACCGAGCGATAGAGCCGATCGTTCACCTGCAGCCTCCAGTCGGATCCAGGTTGAAGCCGCCGAGATTGACCGAGACGTCCAGGCGGATCAACGGCCCACTCCCGGACCGGGTCCATACATCGCCACTCCGGCTCAGGCCGCGCTCGGCGAGGTTGGTCCCCGACAGGCTCTCCTGGGTGATCCTGAACTGCAGCTGGACGTCCGACGGGACGCACAGGTCGATCCCCCCGGCGTTGGCGCCGACGGCGCCGTCGACCGGACCGGCGAGGGTGAGGGCGACCCGTCCGGCATTCGCCTTGGCGTCGAGGCGGCTGATCGTCGCGCCGTTGGCAAGGAGGATCAGGTTGCCGGCGTTGACGTCGAGCCGGAGGCCCGCGAGGTGGCTGCCCGCCAGGTCCAGTGTCGCGTTGCCCGCGTTGACGCTGGCCTCGACGGAGGTGACCTGATCGCGCGGGAGGACGACCTTCCAGTCCTGGCCCTGGGTCCCGCCCCTTGGCGTGGTGACCTCGAGCCGGGTACCACCGGCGCTGACGACGGGCGGGCTGCCCCGGTACGCGGCACCCACGCTCCAGCCGTCGCCCGCCTGGGTGGTCACGTCCAGCGTCCCGCAGTTCAACGAGAACACCGCCGAGGCGCCCGAGGCGAGCATCCCCGACTTCGTCTCCCGCGTGAGCGCCTGCGATCCCGCGGGGAAGCAGGTGTCACCGCTGATGACCATGCTGCCCGCGCCAGCGCTCGCGCCGCCGGCGAGTGTCCCGACCACGGCGGCGGCCAGCACGGTCCCCAGGATGGCGAACCGCGTCCGCGAGACCAGGATCGCCACCCCTGCCGCGATGATCGCCAGCGGCCAGAGGCGCCCGACGCCACCCAGCGCCGACGCATCGATCAGCCCCGTGCGGTCGGCCAGCGGGATGCCGCCCAAGAGCAGGAAGAAGAGACCCCAGAAGAGGGATCCGCGGTGCACGCGCACGATCGACCTCCATCCCTACCCGTGGGAGATCCCCTGGCCGTCCCGCGGGTGCAAGCCGCGACGTGGTCGCGCGGCACGCGGGCGGTGTTCAATCGCAAGCATGGCACCGCAGGTCAACCGGGGACGCTGCCATCCGGCCCGACCTTCCGGGTCCGTCGAACCATGCCCGAGCCTGGATCGGCCGCGGGGGACCGCGAGGCCGGTCGGGTAGAGTTGCAAGGGCCAAGTTGGGCCGCGAACGGGAGTCCACCACCTTGTCCTGCTCGAACTGTGGTTTCGAGATCACCACCGGGGCGAAGTTCTGCCCGGAGTGCGGTGCGCGCCAGGCGACGAGCTGCCCGTCGTGCGGCACGCCCTCGGCACCCGGGGCCAAGTTCTGCGCCGAGTGCGGAACCCCCATGGGCGCGTCCGCCGCCCGGCCCGTGACGGCACCGCCGCACGCACCGAGCGCGGCTGACGAGCCCGTCACCGACGGCGCCGGCCCCGCGCGGCTCGGCGCCGTCGCCGAGCGCCGCGTGGTGACCGTGCTGTTCGCGGACCTGGTGGGCTTCACCACCTATGCGGAGGGCCGCGACGCCGAGGATGTGCGCGAATCGCTGTCTGCCTACTTTGACCTGACCCGCGGCGTGATCGAGCGTCACGGGGGCGTCGTCGAGAAGTTCATCGGCGACGCGGTGATGGCCGTCTGGGGCGCGCCGGTGGCCCACGAGGACGACGCTGAGCGGGCGGTCCGCACCGGGCTGGAGCTGGTCGCCGCCATTCGGGCGCTGGGGCCGGGGACCATGGCACGCGTCGGGATCCTGACCGGCGAGGCCGCCGTCACCCTCGGCGCGACCAACCAGGGAATGGTCGCCGGCGATCTGGTCAACACCGCCGCCCGCCTCCAGTCGATCGCCGAGCCGGGCACCGTGCTGGTCGGCGAGCCCACCGCCCGCGCCGCCGCCGCCGCGATCTCCTTCGAGGCCGTCGGCGAGCAGCAGCTCAAGGGCAAGGTCATGCCCGTCCCCGCGCTCCGAGCACTCCGCGTCATCGCCGAGCGCGGCGGGCGCCGCCGGACGGACGTGCTGGAGGCCCCGTTCGTGGGCCGCGACGATGAGCTGCGCCTGATCAAGGACCTGTTCCATGCCACGCAGCGCGAGGGTCGCGCCCGTTTGGTCTCGGTGATCGGGCCGGCCGGGATCGGCAAGACCCGGCTGGCGTGGGAGTTCGAGAAGTACCTCGATGGCATCGTGGACACCGTCTGGTGGCACCACGGCCGCGCCCCGGCCTACGGCGACGGCATGACGTTCTGGTCCCTGGGCGAGATAGTCCGTGGCCGGCTGGGCCTCGCCGAGACCGACGACGAGCGCACCGGTCGCCGCCAGATCGCCGACGCCCTGGCCCGGTTCGTCCCCGACGAGGCCGAGCGACGCTGGATCGAGCCCGCCCTCCTCGCCCTGCTGGGCATCGAGGCCGGATCGGGCGCACCCGAGCAGCTGTTCGCGGCCTGGCGGACCCTCTTCGAGCGGTTGTCCGCCACTGGCACGGTGGTCTTCGTCTTCGAGGACCTCCACTGGGCTGATGCCGGCACCCTCGACTTCATCGACCACCTGCTGGAGTGGAGCCGCAACGTCCCGTTCTACCTCGTGACCCTGGCGCGGCCGGAGCTGACGACGCGGCGGCCGGACTGGGGCGCGGGCAAGCGCAACTTCACCAGCATCTACCTGGATCCGCTGAGCGAGCCGTCCATGCGCCAGCTGCTGGTGGGCCTCGTACCGGGCCTCCCGGAGAGCACGGTCCGGACCATCATCGGCCGGGCAGACGGCATGCCGCTCTACGCGGTCGAGACAATCCGCATGCTCGTCGCGGACCGGCGGCTGGCCCAGGAAGGCGACCGGTACGTGCCGATCGGCGACCTGACGACGCTGGCCATCCCGGACACGCTGACGGCGCTCATCGGCGCCCGGCTCGACAGCCTCGCGGCGGCGGACCGGGCCCTCCTGCAGGATGCCTCCGTCCTCGGCCAGAGCTTCACGCCCATCGCCCTCGCCACGGTGGCCGGGCAGGAGGTCGCCGCCGTCGAGGCACGCCTCCGGACCCTGGTGCGCGTGGAGATGGTCACCCACGAGGTGGACCCCCGCTCCCCCGAGCGCGGCCAGTACGCCTTCGTCCAGGCACTGCTCCGCGAGGTCACCTACAACACGCTGGCCAAGCGTGACCGCAAGGTCCGCCACCTCGCCGCGGCCCGCTACTTCGAGAGCCTAGAGAGCGATGAGCTGGCTGGCGCGCTGGCGACCCACTTCCTGGACGCCTTCCGGAACGCGGACGGCCCCGAAGCCGACGCGCTCGCCGCCCAGGCCCGGCTGGCCCTGGTCGGCGCGGCCGGTCGTGCCGCCGCCCTCGGGGCGCAGGAGCAGGCCGCCGCCTTCTACCTCCAGGCGATCCCGGTCTCGCGGGACCCGCGCGAGGAGTTGGACCTCCTCGCGCCGGCCGGCCTGGCGCTCGTCGGCGCCGGCCGCTACGACGAGGCCATCGGGCACCTGCAGCGCGCCCACGGGCTGGCGGCGCAGTCGGGTGGGGCCGCCGACCGGATCCGCGCCGGGACCGCGCTGGGCCGGGCGCTGGTGGCCGCGCGCCGCTCCACCGAAGGGGCGGCCCTCCTGGAGCCCCTGGCGGTGGAGCTTGCGGAGGCGCCCGACGTGCCGGCGATCGTTGCCGTCAGCCTCCTGGTGAGCCTGGGCAGCACGCGGATGCGGATGGAGAACCCGGCCGGCGCCATCGAGCTCGCCGAGCGCGCCCTCCAGCTGGCCGAGGCCGACCAGCTCTTCGATGGCCTGGCCGAGGCGCTCACCATGAAGGGCACGGCGCTGGCGGCCATCGGCCGCCGCGTCGAGGGCCTGGGGCTCATGCAGCTCGGGGGCGAGGTTGCGGATCGCCACGGATTCCCCCTGATCTCCCTGCGGGCGCTGGGCAATCGTGGCGCCTACCTCCTCGACGATCCGCGCGCCGCCCTGGAGGCGGAGCGCCAGGCGATCACGATGGCCCGGCGGCTGGGCCAGCGGCCGCTCCTGATCATCAACGTGATGAACGCCATGGAGGACTCGTTCCGGCTGGGCGAGTGGGATTGGGGCGTCGCGCAGGTGCGCGCCGAGCTCACCGGCGACCTGGCGCCGCTGGACCGGGCCCAGATGCTCGCCGGCCTGATCCAGGTCGCGGCCTTCCGGGGTGAGCCCGTCGATGCGATGCGCCAGGAGATGAGCGACCTCGTGGCCGGCAACGACGACCCGATGATCGTGTCGAGCGTCACGAGCCTCGAGGCCATGCATGCCCTGGCCCGCGGCGACCTCGCGGAAGCCCGGCGCGAGGCGCGACTCACCAGCGAGGCCAGCGCGCTGAACGCGCCGGTCTTCTGCCTGGTCGCGGCTCGGGCCGCCGTGTGGGACCGCAACCCCGCCGGGGCGACCCAGGACCTGGCCGACCTTGCGGCCACGGGTGCCCGGGGCGCGGCCATCGAGATCGGCAGGGCTACCACGCTGGCCGCGATCGCCGCCCTGGAGGGCCGCCCCGACGACGCGCGCGCCGGGTTCCGCGACGCGATCCGCGGCTGGCGGATGCTGGGCCTGGACTGGGACGAGGCGTTGACCGCGATCGACATGGCCACGGTCATCGACCCTGCCGATGCCGACGTCCAGGAGGCCGTCGAGCGAGCAAGGCTCGTGTTCGATCGCCTTGGCGCCGTGCCCATGCTCCAGCGACTGGACACCCTCGTGGGCCAACCCCAACCACGCGACCGGGATGCTGCCGGCCGCGCAACCAGCACCGAACGGAGCGCGCGTGTCGACGCATGAGATTCCCTCGCCGACCGCCACCCCGGGCGCCCCGGCTGTTCCGGTCGCCAGCCCAGCCGCCGAGGCTGGCGCCTTCCTGGAGCGCGCCGAGGAGCGCCTCCACCACCTCTCGAAGCGTGCCTCCCGCGCCGCCTGGGTGCAGCAGACCTACATCACCGAAGAGACGGAGATCATCGCCGCGGAGTACGCCCAGGAGCTCATGGCGGCAAGCCTGGAGACGGCCATCGAGGCCCGCCGCTTCGACGGACTCAGCCTCCCGCCGGAGCAGTCCCGCAAGCTGATGCTCCTCAAGCTTTCGGAGGCGCTCCCCGGCCCCGCGGATCCGGCGCGCCTGGCCGAGCTGGCCGAGCAGGCCGCGTGGCTGGAAGGGTCATACGGCCGCGCCAAGTACAGCCCACCTGGTCGCCAGCCCATGGACCTGGACGCGCTGGAGCGAATCATGGGCCGGAGCCGCAATCCCGCGGAGCTGCGAGAAGCGTGGGCGGGCTGGCACGGCATCGGCGGGCCGCTGCGCGATGGCTACCAGCGGCTGGTGGAGCTGGGCAACGAAGGCGCACGCACGGTGGGCTTCCCCGACATGGGCCTCCTCTGGCGGTCCAGCTACGACGTGTCGCCAGAGGCATTCGAAGCGCAGCTGGACGACCTGTGGGCCGAGCTGAAGCCGCTCTACCAGTCACTCCACGCCTACGTCCGGACGCGGCTCAATCGCCATTACGGCGAGGAGGTCGTGCCTGCCCGCGGTCCCCTGCCCGCCCACCTGCTGGGCAACATGTGGGCCCAGGAGTGGCAGCAGATCCTCCCGCTCGTCGCCCCGGCCGGCAGCACCCCCGGCTATGACTTGACCGAGCGCCTGCAGCATGCCGGGTACGACGCGGTCCGGATGATGCGGACCGGGGAGGCCTTCTTCAGCTCGATCGGCTTCGAGCCGCTCCCCCAGAGCTTCTGGGAGCGAAGCATGTTCACCCGGCCGGCCGACCGCGAAGTGGTCTGCCACGCCAGCGCCTGGAGCCTGGACGGCGACCTGGACCTGCGCATCAAGATGTGTACCCAGGTCACGGGTGAGGACTTCCAGACCGTCCACCACGAGCTGGGCCACATCTACTACGACCGCGCCTACCGCCGCCAGCCGCTCCTGTTCCGGGGCGGCGCCAACGACGGCTTCCACGAGGCCATCGGCGACGCCGTCGCGCTGTCGGTCACGCCGGAGTACCTCGTCCGCCTGGGGCTGATCGACCGGGCGCCGGACGCCTCCTCGGACATCGGGCTGCTCCTCGCCCGCGCCCTGGAGAAGGTGGTCTTCGTCCCCTTCGCCCTCGCGGTGGATCGCTGGCGCTGGGGCGTCTTCTCCGGGAAGATCGCGCCGGCCGACTACAACGCCGCGTGGTGGGAGATCCGGCGCGAGTACCAGGGGATCGTCCCGCCCATGGAGCGCTCCGAGGGGGACTTCGACGCGGGGGCCAAGTACCACATCCCGGCCCACGTCCCGTACGCCCGGTACTTCATCGCGGCGTTCCTGCAATACCAGCTGCATCGCTCGCTGACCGAGATCGCGGGCGTGCCCGGACCCCTGCACCGGCGGTCCATCCACGGCAGCGTGGCGGCGGGCCGGCGCCTGGAGGCGATGCTGGAGCTGGGCGCCAGCCGCCCCTGGCCCGAGACGCTGGAGGTGCTCACGGGCTCCCGGAAGATGGAGGCCAGCGGGATCCTCGACTACTACGCCCCGCTCAAGGCCTGGCTCGACGTGCAGAACGAGGGGCAGCCGGTCGGCTGGTAGGCGGGTCGGCCGGCGCCGCTCGGGTCACCGGTCGGGCCCATCCTGCACCGGGCGGCCCTACAGCAGGATGACCCCGCCCACCACCGCGGCGGCGCCCAGGGCCATCCGTGCCGTAACCCGGTCCGTCTGGCGCAGGAAGACCCAGCTCAGGAGCACCGTGATCAGCGGGGCGCTCGATGTGATGGGATACACCACGCTGACATCGCTGCCCGAGAGCGCGGCGGTGATGAACAGAATCCCCAGCGTCTGCATGACGCCGGATGCCATGAACCAGGGTGTCGACGGCTCGCGAGCCAGTGCGCCCAGGTCGAAGTCCGCGCGGCCCATCCGCCAGGGGCGCGACATGATCGTGGCGTAGACCAGGCCCGTTGCCGCACCGATCAGGGCGGCCGTCACCGGGATGGCGGCCGCGTCGAGCCCGACCTTGACGATGATGGGCCGGATCCCGTAAGACAGCGCCGAGCCGAACGCCGCCAGCATCCCGTAGTCAAGCAGGCTGACTCGCTTACCCGGCTTCCAGCTGACCAGGGCCACCCCGGCCACGATCGCGATGGTCGCCAGCCAGTGGACGGCGGTGACCGGCTCATCGAAGAGCACGATGGCAAACGCGGTGCTGAAGAGGGGCGCCGCGTTCTTGATCGCGGTCGCCGGCGAGGCCCCCAGCCGTTCGATCGCGACGTACAGCCACCGCCGCCCAATCCCGGCCCCAAACAGCCCCCCGATCGCGAACCCGGCCAACGCCCGGGGCGTGACCTCGTCCCAGCGGAGCCCGCCCTGGAGCGGCAGCAGCAGGGCGTTGACGGGGATGGCGATCGTCAGCGCGATGACGACGGCGCTGTCGACCCGACCCTTCTGGGCAAAGCCCTGGCGGATGAGGACCGGGCTCAGGCCGAAGCTGAGGGCGCACAGGATGGCGAACACCTTGTCATCCACGGCGCAGGTCCGGCATGTCCCCTCCCCCGCTCCCGGCTGGGAGCCCCGCGGCATTCTAGCGCCGCCCCGGCTGGTCCCCGGGGGCCTCGACTCGGCTCCGGGCCCGAATTGATCCATCACGGCCCACATGGAGGCCGCTTTCGCGTATGGTTCCTTTCACACAAGGAGGACCCCCAAGCCAGTGCCCAAGCGCAAGGTCAACTATCCGCCCGCCAAGACGGCCACCCGCCCCACCGACCGGCCCGGCGCCGGCCCGGAGGCGCCCATGGTTCGCCCCACCGTGGCGTCGATCAATCTCGCTGCAGCGACCGGCCGCGCCGGGCTGAGCGTCGGCGACCGCGTCCGCATCACCGGAAGCGGCCTGTACTCCGGCGAGCAAGCCGTCATCGAGCGGCTGGCCGGTGGTGTGATCCCCACCGCGCTGGTCCGCACCGACAGTGGCCGGACGCGCCAGGTCCGCACCATCGACCTGGAGCCGGTCCGCGAGCCGCAGCCGCCGCGCGAAACGCAGCCGTCGCGCGAAGCGTAGCCCCCGGGCCTGGTCGGCGAGTCCCAGCCGGCCCGGTTTCGGCACGCCAAGCGGCCCCCCCGCGAGGGGCGCTCCGGCGCCCCTCGTGACGCACAATGAAGCGAATGCGTCCGATTCCGTCACCATTCGATAGCATCACCGCCGGTGAGCCTGCCTGAATCGCGCCCAGGGGCGCCGAGTTGCTGGGCGACCTGCTCCTGAACAAGGACCAGGCATTCCCGCCCGACGAGCGCAGCATGTTCGGCCTCCACGGCCTCCTCCCCACCGCCGTCCTGACGATCGAGGACCAGGTCGCGCTGGAGGTCGAGAAGCTCCGGCGGAAGGTGGACCCGCTCGAGCAGTACATCGGCCTGGCGGCGCTCCAGGATCGGAACACCACGCTCTTCTACCGGGTGATAGCCACCCACCTCGAGGAGTTCCTCCCGATCGTGTACACGCCCACCGTGGGGCGGGCGTGCCAGGAATACAGCCACATCATCCGGCGCACTCGCGGCGTCTGGATCTCGACGCGGGACATCAGCCGGATCCCCCAACTGCTTCGGGCTGCGGCGGCGCACGACGTCCGACTGATCGTGGTGACCGACGCCGAGCGGATCCTGGGCCTGGGTGACCTTGGCGCCGGCGGGATGCCCATTCCGGTCGGCAAGCTGGCCCTGTACACCGCCGCCGGCGGGATCTACCCCGCCCTGACGCTGCCGGTCTGCCTGGACGTCGGCACCAACAACCAGGCCCTGCTGGACGACCCGCTCTACCTGGGCGTCCGCCAGCCGCGGCTGCGTGGTCCCGCCTACGACGAGCTGGTCGAGGCCTTCGTGGTCGGCGTCCAGGAGGTCTGGCCCGGCTGCATCATCCAGTGGGAAGACTTCAAGCAGTACAACGCGCTGCGGATCCTGGAGCGCTTCCGCCACCGCGTCCCGTCGTTCAACGATGACGTCCAGGGCACGGCGGCCGTGGTCCTGGCTGGCGTCCTGGCCGGTCTCCGCGCCCAGGGCGCACGCATGTCGGAGCAGCGCATCGTCATGGCCGGCGCCGGCGCGGCCGGCCTCGGGATCGCCCAGCGCCTCGCGGAGTCGATGATCGACGACGGCCTGCCGTCGGCGCTCGTGCGTGAGCGCATCGTCCTCGTGGACTCACGGGGGCTGGTGCATGACGGGCGCACGGACCTCGATCCCCTGAAGGCCACGGCGGCGCTCCCTGCCGCGGCCGCCGCCGCGCTCGGCCTCGGTGGAACGCCGCCTGCCCCACTGGCGGCGGTGGTGCGCGCCGTCCGGCCCACCATCCTCATCGGCACCACCGGCACGCCCGGGACGTTCGATGAGCCGGTGCTCCGGGCGCTGGGGGAGACCGGCCGGCCCATCGTCATGCCGCTCTCAAACCCCACGTCAGCGTGCGAGGCCACGCCCGAGGACGTCCTGCGCTGGACCGACGGTCGGGCGATCGTGGCGACGGGCTCCCCGTTCCCACCGGCCACCATCAAGGGGACCGTCTACCAGGTCTCGCAGGCCAACAACGTGTACATCTTCCCGGGTCTGGGGCTGGGCTGCATCGTCGCGGAGGTCACCGAGGTGAGCGACGCCATGATCCTCGCAGCGGCCACCACGCTGGCCGGGATGGTCTCGCCGGAGCGCCTCGCCGCCGGCTCCATCTACCCGCCCATCAACGAGATGCGCGAGGTGGCACGCGCGATCGCCGTGGCCGTGGTCCGCGAGGCCGTCGCCGGCGGTCAGTCCCGGCTGGGTCCGGATGTGGATATCGAGGCCGAGGTGGACGCCGCCATCTGGTGGCCCAAGTACGTCCCCTACTGCCCGGTGTCGTCGGCGGGCTGATCGGCCGCATTCGCCGGATCGGCCGGGGCCTCGGCCCGCGGATGATCCGCGGGATCATCGCTCTCCTGCTTCCTGAGGTGGACCGAGTGACGCCAGAGCGCGGGGAACGCCCTGGTCACGAGGATCGCCCCGGCCACGCACATCAGCCCGCCCGTGACGACCGCCCCCTCGGGGCCAAGGACCGTCGCCACCGTGGCTGCCCGGATGTCCCCCAGCCGGGGGCCGCTGGTCACCGTCATGTTGCTGATGCTGGTGACGCGGCCGCGCAGCTGGTCGGGCGTCTCGGTCTGCACGATGGTCCAGCGCAGCATCGTGGACAGCACGTCGGCCGCACCGGACAGCGCGAGCAGCACCAGCGCCAGCTGGAACGAGAAGCTCGACAGGCCGAAGAAGGTGACCATGGCCCCCCACGCGATCACCGACAGCACCACCGCGCGCCCCACCCGCTGGATGGACGAGAGGCTGCCCGAGAGCAGCGCGCCGATGAAGGCGCCGACCGCCGGCGCCGCCGAGAGCAGGCCCAGGCCGGCGGCGCCGACGTGGAAGACATCGAGCGCCAGGACGGGGAACAGGCCCACCGGCCGGCCGAAGACCATAGCGTCGAGGTCCACCGCGAAGGCGCCCAGGATGACCTTCTTGCTCCGGACGAAGGTGATGCCCTCCTTGATGGCCGTCAGGCCGGGCGCCAGCGTCTGGTGGAGCGGCGGGATAGGGGCCAGGGCGATCAGCGCCCAGATGGAGATGCCAAACGCGGCCAGGTCCGTGGCGAATGCGCCCGTGGGCCCCACCCAGGCGATGATGATTCCGCCCAGCGCCGGGCCCACGATCGCCGACGTGTTCTGGCTCAGCTGCGTCAGCGCGATCGCCGCCGGGAGTCGCTCCCTGGGCACCAGGCGCGGGACGGCGGCCAGGCGGGCCGGCCAGTCCAGCGACAGAAGCGCCCCGATTACCGCGGCCAAGGCGTAGATCAACCAGACCGGCGGATCCGGCTGGAGCGACAAGATGATCAGGCAGACGTTGGTCAGGGCGAGGCCGACCTGGGTCCCCATCAGGACGCGGCGACGGTCGAAGGCGTCCGCGATGGATCCCGCCGCGAGGGACAGGACCAGGATGGGCAGCAGTTGGGCGGCCGTCAGGATCGCGATGGCCAGCGGTTGGTGTCCAGTCAGGACGTAGACCTGGTACGGCAGGGCGATCCGCGTCACCTGGTTGCCCATGACGCTGATGACCTGCCCGACCCAGAGCTTGCGGTACTCCCGGTCCACCCGGAGCGGGCTGAGGTCGAGGAACAGGCGGCTCCGGGCCGACCTGGGCCGGGAGCCGCCTGGGGTGGTGCCCCTGGGCGCTTCGCTGGTCACGCGGCCGGGGACGCGGCGCCGCGCATGGTCAAGCTACTTGTCTCGCTCGACGGCCCGTCCGGCCAGCGCCGCCTGCGCGGCGGCCAGGCGCGCCACCGGCACGCGGAAGGGCGAGCAGGAGACGTAGTCCAGGCCGATCTTCTCGCACTTCATGATGGACTCCGGGTCCCCGCCGTGCTCGCCGCAGATGCCCAATTCCAGGCCCGGCTTGGTGGACCGGCCCTTGTCGGCGGCGATCTTCATGAGCCCCGCGACGGCGTCGTCGAGCGTCTGGAAGGGGTTCACCGGCAGGATGCCGTCCTCGACATACTTGAGGAGGAAGCCACCCTCGGCGTCGTCCCGGCTGTAGCCAAACGTCATCTGGGTCAGGTCGTTGGTGCCGAAGCTGAAGAAATCGGCCTCGCGGGCGATCTCGTCGGCGGTCAGGGCGCCGCGCGGCACCTCGATCATGGTCCCGAACTTGTAGTTGACCTCGACGCCGCCGGCGGCCGCGCGGACGGACTCGGCCTCGGCCTCCAGCAGGCGGCGGGTGGCCGACAGCTCGTTCACGTGCCCGACGAGCGGGATCATGATCTTGGCGTACGGGTTGCCCCCGGCGCGCTTGCGCGCGATCAGAGCGTTGAGAATGGCCCGCGTCTGGACCTTGACGAAGTCCGGGATCATCAGGCCCAGCCGGCAGCCGCGCAGGCCCAGCATGGGGTTCTGCTCGTGCATCGACTTGATGGTGGCCAGCAGGTCGCGGTCCTCGGCGGACGCGCCGCCGGTGGACTCCGCACGAGTGACCTTGACCAGCTGATCCTCGAGATTCGGCAGGAACTCGTGGAGCGGCGGGTCGATCAGCCGGATCACCACCGGCAGGCCGTCCATCGCCTCGAAGATGCCCTCGAAGTCACCCTGCTGGAGGACCTCCAGCTTGGCCATCGCCGCGTCGAAGGTGGCGATTGCCTCCTGCTCGTCGGCGGTCAGGGTCTCGCCGGCGGCCACCTTGGCCTTCCCGCGCGTCGCGCCATTCGCGACGAGGATCGCGCCACGCACGATCTCCAGCCGCTCACCCTCGCGGAACATGTGCTCCGTGCGGCAGAGGCCGATCCCCTGGGCGCCGTAGCCGCGCGCCTGGGCGGCTTCCTCCGGCTTGTCAGCATTGGTCCAGACGCCCATCCGGCGGAACTCGTCGGCCCAATTGAGGATCTGCTGGAGCTCGGGCTGGTCCTCGAAACGCGCGGCGACCGTGGGGAGGGCGCCAACGAAGACCTCGCCGGTCGAACCATCCACGCTGATCCAGTCGCCCTCCGCGAAGGTGTGATCCGACAGCGTCGAGCGCGCGGAGCCCGTCTTGTAGTCCACGATGAGCTCGGCGCAACCCGCGACGCACGGCTTGCCGATCTGGCGTGCCACCACGGCCGCGTGCGACGTGGCGCCGCCCCGGGCGGTCAGGATCCCCTCGGCGACGGCCATGCCATGGAAGTCGTCCGGCGAGGTCTCGACGCGGACCAGGACCACCTTCTCGCCGCGGGCGACCCATGCGACGGCCGCATCGGCATTGAACACGGCGCGTCCGACGGCAGCACCGGGCGAGGCATTGAGGCCCTTGGCGATCCGCGGCGCGCCCTGGCGGGCCCTGGGGTCGAACTGGGCGCGCAGGAGCTGGTCCACCTGGACCGGCTCGATGCGGCCGACGGCCTCCTCCTTGGTGATCAGGCCCTCGCCGACCATGTCCACCGCGATCTTCACCGCAGCCGCCGCGGTCCGCTTGGCGTCGCGGGTCTGGAGCATGTAGAGGCGGCCGCGCTCGATCGTGAACTCCAGGTCCTGGACGTTCCGATAGTGCTGCTCCAGCTGCTGGCCGATGCGCATGAACTCGTCGAAGACCGCCGGCATGTCCTGGGCCATCTGCGCGATCTTGGGCGCGGTCCGGATGCCGGCCACCACGTCCTCGCCCTGCGCATTGGTCAGGTACTCGCCGTACAGGACCTTCTCGCCCGTGTTTGGATCGCGGGTGAACGCGACGCCCGTGCCGGAGTCATCGCCCATGTTGCCGAAGACCATCGTGACGACGTTGACCGCCGTGCCCAGGTCGTGGGCGATCTTCTGGCTGTTCCGATAGTCGTTCGCGCGCTTGCCGAACCACGACGCGAAGACCGCCTTGATGGCCAGGTCCAGCTGCTCGTTGGGGTCCGTCGGGAAGTCCCGCCCGGTGTCCTCGCGGACCACGACCTTGTAGACGCCGACCAGCGCCTTGAGATCATCAACGCCGAGGTCCGTGTCCTTGGCCGTTGGCCCGTACTGATGCTTGCTGGCCTCGAGCGGATGCTCGAACCGGGCGCCGTCAACGCCCATGACGATCCGCCCGAACATCGCGATGAAGCGGCGATACGCGTCCCAGCCAAAGCGCTCGTTGCCGGTCAGGGCGATCAGCCCCTCCAGCGTGCCCTCGTTGAGTCCCAGGTTCAGGACGGTGTCCATCATGCCGGGCATCGAGAACTTGGCGCCGGAGCGGACCGAGACCAGCAGCGGGTTCTTCGCGTCGCCAAAGCCCTTGCCGGAGCGTGCCTCCACCTCGCGCATGGCCTCGAGGGCGTCCTCCCAGAGGCCGGCCGGCAGCTGGTTGCCGCTGGCGAAGTAGTCGTTGCACGCCTCGGTCGTGATGGTGAAGCCTGGCGGTGTCGGGAGGCCCGCCAGCGTCATCTCGGCGAGCCCGGCGCCCTTGCCGCCCAGGAAGCCCTTCATGGAGCCGTTGCCTTCGGCCGTCCCGGACCCCCACGCATAGATGTAGCGCTTCGCGGCCTTGTGCGGACGGTCGGCAGGCTGGGCGGATTGGGCCATGCGAGGACTCCTACTGTGCTGCGCGATGCGGGGCCGCGGCATCGCGGATGGATGACAGGCAGTGCTCGCATTCTACCTTCGCCCGCCGGGGCCGATCCGTGCGCTCCGGCGCCATGGCGGGCCATGGACGCCCCCGGTTGGTACCATCAGGGCCGACACCGTGATGGAGGCAGCCCCACCTTGACCGACCCCGACCGCGCCACCGGCATCGCCGCCGAGGCCCCCCAGTACAACGCCACGCTGGTGAAGCGCGTGGACGAGTCGCCCAGTCTCGCCTACTTCTTCATTAAGCTTGATGGCGATGCCACGCCGTACGAGCCGGGCCAGTACATGACCATCGGCGTCGTGGAGAACGGCAAGATGGTCCAGCGACCGTATTCGGTCGCTTCGGACCCGGGCACCGTCGGCGCGGACGGCTACGAGATGTACATCCGCCTCGTGCAGGGGGGGCAATTTACGCCGCTCCTCTGGGAGCTCCCGGTGGGCCACCGGATGCGCATGATCGGCCCCAAGGGCAAGTTCGTCCTGGAGCCGGATGACGATCGAACCCACATCTTCATCTCGTCAGGCACGGGCAACGCCCCGTTCGTCGCGATGATGCGCAAGCTCTTGCGCGAGGGCCGGCCGCGCAAGGCGGTCTTCCTGAACGGCGTCTCGTACGTCCAGGACATCGGGTACCGCCCGCTGCTGGAGGGCTGGCAGGCGTCCGGCGAGTACCCGGTCACGTTCATCCCCTCGGTCTCGCGGCCCAAGGCCGCCGAGAACGCGGGCTGGACGGGTCGCTGGGGCCGCGTCGAGAGCATCGTCGGGCCCGTCTGCGAGGAGCTGGGACTCACCGCGGACAACGCCATCGCCTACATCTGCGGCAACCCGGACATGATCCTGTCGGCCGAGCAGACGCTCCTCGGCCGCGGCTTCCCCGAAGCGCAGGTCAAGAAGGAGCTCTACTGGCCGCAGGGCAAGGAGCCCAAGGGCCGGGGATAGGGGCTGCGCCGCGACGGGTAACGGCACCGCGGCGGGCTGCGCCGCGGCGGGTAACGGCACCGCGGCGGGCTGCGCCGCGGCGGGTAACGGCACCGCGTGCGACCACCAGGCTTCAGCCAACGAACTCACGCTATTCACACCCGGTAAGGACTACGCGGGTCGCCGCCCCGCACCCGAGTCGCCGCGCCTCCGGGATGTGCCGACGCGAGCGTGCGTCGGCATGAATCTCGCCGTGGCAGCCGAGCGGGCCGGCCACCGTGACGTCCCGATCATCCGTACTTCTCACCCCATGGGAATTGCGAGAAACGGCTGGCGGCGCGGATGACATTCCCGTAGGCCGTGGGAGGTCCGGCTCGATGCACGGGTGACGCGGCGATCCTTCCAGATGCGGCGCCGGCACGCCGTGGAGATGGTCGCGACGCGAGAAGATGCCTGATTCGCTCGCGAGTGGCGCCCGGCTGGGCGTGGGCGAGCGTACGCGTGCCAGGCGAGCCGGCCCGAACGGGCCCAAACCGGGCGGGATTCGAGCCCAAGGCGTGTCAGGCCGGCAGGTGACAGGAACCCGGCCGAGAGGCCCGATACATCGCGCGATGGTGCCGCCCGGCGGCGGGCGGCGTCCGCGCGCCACCGCGCCCCCCGCCCCTCAACCCGGGTAGCGCCCCGGATCCACCCCGCACTCGCGGCAGAGCGCCTCGAACGCGGCGCGCCGCACACCACCGTCCCCGTCCACCAGCTTCAGGAAGAACGGCCGACGCGCCATGTCGAACGGCTCCTTCGCGTGCCCGTGCAGGAACGCCAGCGCCGCGCCCGCGTTGACCGCCGACTCCGTCCGCAACGCAGCCCGGAAGAGCGCATCGATCACCACCGGCTTGGGCTCCGCCACCGGCTTGGGCTCCGCCACCGGCTTGGGCTCCGCCACCGGCTTGGGCTCCGCCACCGCCAGGTCCATCGCGTCCTTGAGCCCGCCGCCGAAGGCCGTCTCCCCCAGCCCGGCGACGATCGCCGCCTCGCGGTCCGCGGCCAGCGCCGGGTCTGGTCCCAGGAGCCGGGCCGCGGACAGCCGCATCTCAAGCGTGCCCCCGCGTAGCTGCCCTACCACGGCCGCCCGCGCCCGCGCCGTTCCCAGCGCGAGCAAGCCCTCCAGGTCGCGCCAGTCACGGTCCGCGCGCGCCACGAGCCAGGCTTCCGCGGCGTCGCGTTCGGCCCCCGCCAGCCCCCAGAGGGCGTCGAGGTCATACGGCACGCCGTCATGCCAGCGCTCGTAGTCGATGTTGGTGCTGGCCAGGAATCGTTGGTAGGCGGCCGACTTGCCGCCGCCTATCAGCCCCCGGAGCGCGTCCAGGATCCCCAGCGCCGGTCAGCCCCCCGCGATCGCGCGGCGGGCCGCCTCCATCCGATCCTGGATCGCGCGCTTGATCCCCTCGACCGGGATCCGCTCCTGGGTCATGGAATCGCGGTCGCGGACCGTGACGGCCCCGTCCTCCAGCGAATCCACGTCCACCGTGATGCAGAACGGCGTGCCGATCTCGTCCTGGCGCCGGTAGAGCTTCCCGATTGCGGCCGTGTCGTCGTAGACGGCCATCATGTCGCGCTTCAGGTCGTCCTTGATCGCGTGGCAGAGCTGGACGATCTCCGGCCGCTTCTTGAGGAGCGGCAGGACGGCCACCTTGTAGGGGGCCAGGTCGGGGTGGAGGGCGAGGGAGACGCGCGTCTCGCCGCGGACCTCCTCCTCGCGGTAGCTGTCGATGAGGAACGTGAACGCCGCCCGGTCGGCGCCGGCCGCGGCCTCCACGATGAACGGGATGAACTTCTCGTTGGTGGCGGGGTCGAAGTACTCGAGGTTTTCGCCCGACATCTCGCTGTGGCGGGAGAGGTCGAAGTTGCCCCGGTTGTGGACGCCCTCCAACTCCTTCCAGCCGAACGGGAAGCGGTATTCGACGTCAACGGCCTTCCTGGCGTAGTGGGCCAGCTCGTCGGGGGCGTGCTCGCGCAGCCGAAGCCGGGACGGCGTGACGCCGTACGCCTTGTACCAGGCCAGCCGGCGCGGGAGCCACGTCTCGAACTGGTCGGCGGCCTCCTCCGGGCGGACGAAGTACTGCATCTCCATCTGCTCGAACTCGCGCATCCGGAAGACGAAGTTGCCGGGGCTGATCTCGTTGCGGAACGACTTGCCGATCTGGGCGATGCCGAACGGCAGCTTCTTGCGCGACGACTGCTGCGCGTTCTTGAAGTTGACGTACGAGCCCTGCGCGGTCTCCGGGCGGAGGTAGACGATGTTCGCCTCCTCCTCGACCGGGCCCATGTACGTCTTGAACATCAGGTTGAAGCGGCGCGGCGCGGAGAGGGGGCCCTGGTCAACCGGGCAGCGGAGCCCCAGCCGGGCCACGATGGTGTCGTCGCGCAGCTCCGTGGCGCTCAGGTCTTCCGCGCCCGGCAGCTCGTCCAGGCGGAAGCGCCGACGGCAGGAGCCGCACTCCACGAGCGGATCGGAGAAGGAGCCCACGTGCCCCGATGCGATCCAGACGTTGGGGTGCATGAGGATCCCGGCGTCCAGGCCCACGACGTCGTCGCGCTCCTGGATCATGCTCTTCCACCAGGCGCGCTTGACGTTGTTCTTGAGCTCCACGCCGAGGGGCCCGTAATCCCAGACGGCGTTGATGCCGCCGTAGATCTCGGATGAGGGGAAGACGAAGCCGCGCCGCTTGGACAGCGAGACGATGGTCTCCAGGTTGGCCATGCTGGGCGCAACCGCGTTGGGATCGAGCTCGGGGGTGGTGGTCACGAGAGGCTCCGCTCGGGCGGCCGGGCCGTGGCAGGGCCGGACGCGGGGACATGAAGGTCGACGGATCGTACCAGACGGTCCATCGGCACCTCGGCTGCACCGCCGGCGGCCGGCCGCCGGGCCAGCGGGCCGGCACCTTTCCAGCCGCCTGCCGGGCGACCTGCCGCCAGGCCCAAGACCTGCGACCTACCGCCCGGCCCGGACCTCGTCGAGGAAGGCCAGCGACTTCGCGCGACGTTCCAGGGCGCCAGACATGAAGTCGCGCAGCGCCACCTCCACCTCGCGCTCGGCAGCCGCCCCCACGCGCATCCCGGCCAGCGCTTCCACGTCCAGGCGCTGGTAGGCCTTGAGCAGCTTGAGCGCGTCAACGGACAAGCCCGCCCGGTCCTGCGGCGGGCCCGGGCATCGCTCGCACACCACGCCGCCCAGGGGTGGCACCCAGCGGAAGCGCTCATCTGACTCGAGGAGCCGGTCGCACTCGACGCAGCGGTCCACCTCGGGCCGCATGCCCAGGTCATCCGCGAGATGCATCTCGAACCAGCGTGCCACGCGGCCGGGTGCCATCCCGGCGTCGAGAAGCTCGTAGGCCCGCCGCAGGAGGTGGTAGACCGGATCCGCGGCGTGGCGCTCCTCCAGCGACCGGTCGGCCAGCTCCGCCAGGTACCAGGCCGTGGCCGTGGACTCCAGCGAATCGCGAAGCCGGAGCCAGGCGTGACCCACGACCACCTGGGTGACCACATCGAAGGTCCGGCCCCGGTGGAGCGCGATCCTCAGCTCGGCGAACGGCTCCAGGCTGCCGCCGATCCGCGAGGTGGGTCGCCGGATCCCCTTCGCGATCGCCTTGAGTTTGCCGATCCCCGGCGTGATCAGCGTGAGGACGCGGTCGGCCTCGCCAAGGTCGAAGCGCGAGAGAACGATGGCGTCCGTGGTGTAGCTGCGGGGCGGGGGCACGCTGCGACGGTACCACCGGCGCCCCCGTATTGGCGCGGGGCCGACCCAACGGCCGAACACCAGCGAGCCTCGGCCCCGACCGCCGCGAGCCGTCGCGAACCGCTGCAGACGCGCCGCAACCCGCTACCTGCACCGCGCCGGTTTGTACGCGTGGCGCTACACTCCCGATCATGCCCGTGACACCCGACCTGAGCCTCTCAGAGATGATCGCCGACGTCGAGGCCGAGATCCTCCGCTTGGTCGGAGATCGCGATGCGTCCGCCGCGGGCGTCTACGCGATGGTCCGCTACCACCTCGGCCTGGACGGCTCCGGAGCCGCCGCCGGCAAGCGGATGCGGCCCCTGCTGGGCCTCCTCGCCTACGCCTCGATTGCAGGCGACTACGCGGCAGCCCTGCCCGGCGCCGCGGCGGTGGAGCTGGGCCACAACTTCAGCCTGGTCCACGACGACATCGAGGACGGCGACGTGGAGCGCCGGCACCGGGCCACCCTGTGGAACGTCTACGGCGTCCCGCAGGCCATCAACGCCGGGGACATGCTCTTCAGCCTCAGCCGCGTCGCGCTCCACCGTCTCAGTGACCTGGGCTTCAGCGACACCAAGGTCCTGCGGCTCATGCGCCTGTACGACCGCACCTGCGTGGCGCTGTGCGAGGGCCAGTACATCGACATCGCCACCAGCGAGACGGACCAGCTGATGTCCGTAGACCTCTACTTCGACATGATCGGCCGCAAGACCGCGGCGCTGATCGCCGCCTCCATCGAGTCGGGCGCCCTGCTGGCGACGGACGACGAGGAGATCATCGGCCGCTACCGGGCGTTTGGCTGGGACCTGGGCCTCGCCTTCCAGCTCAACGACGACCTGCTCGGGATCTGGGGCGAAGAGCAGCTGACGGGCAAGGAGCCCACCGACATCGCCCGCAAGAAGAAGACGCTCCCCGTCATCTACGCCTTCGAGCACGCGGAGCCCGCGGCCCGGGCACGGCTCGAGGAGCTGTACGGCGCCGCGGACCCGGGGCCGGACCAGGTTGCCGAGATCGTCCGCATCCTGGAGGCCGCCGGCGCCCGCGAGTACACCCGAGATGCCGCCCGACGCCATCGCGATGCGGCATTGGCATCGCTTGAAGCCGCGGGCGTCGTGGACGGTGCGGCGCGCGAGCGCCTGGGTCAGATCGTGGTCTCGGTGATCGCCGCGTAGGCTTCCCGCCCGGGGCCCTGCCCGCGCCGCGCGCCCGCGCCGCCGCGCCGCCACGCCGGTCCGCCGAATCGCCGCCCGGCCCGAACGCGAACCTCCGCTGACTTCGGCCACGCCGGCGCTACGAACCTATCGGCCCTGCGCCGCCCGCCGCCGACCCGGTCACGCCCCCAATTTCATCCCGGGCCACGCTCACGCCGGGATGAATATTGGCCGTTGTCCGCACCATCCTCCGCGCACCCACCCGCCACGGTGCGTAGCTACAAGCACAGCGACGTTATCAGCAGTCTCCCAGGGCGCCCCAGGGCTGGTTCCCGCCATATGACCACCACCGGATCCTTGGACGACGATCAGGCTCCCACGCCAGCTTGGACCAGGCCGCCCCGTCGAGATTCGTCCCAAACCATGCTCAGGCCGGGATGAATCTGACCCCAGACGTTGTCCCGCGCCACCCCGTCAGGCGCAACCATCGCCCAATGCCCACCCGGTGATCATCTGGTAGCAATTGGCCAGGCCCATGGTCGCGGGCGCCGGTGTGCGTACCCGGACGCCGCAGTGTCCGCCCTCCACCGCCATCCGATCGACCCGCTACCGATCCGAGGCGTCCGGGTCCGGCGTCGGCTGGTCCCGGACCACCAGGACCCGGCCGACACGTCGGCCATCGGTGGTCTCCACCGTGATCGTCAGCCCCGAGACCTGGACCCGGTCGCCCGGCGTCGGTACCCCGCCGATCCGGTGGAACACGAGCCCGCCCACCGTGTCGTACTCGGCTTCGTCCTCCAGCGAGAGCTCGATCCCGAACAGCTCGCTGATCTCGTCCACCGACGCCCGCCCGTCGATCCTGGCCTCGTCGTCCGAGATCCGGACCACCATCGGCTCTTCGGTGTCGTACTCATCCTGGATCTCGCCGACGATCTCCTCGAGCAGGTCCTCGATGGTCACCAGGCCGGCCGTCCCGCCATATTCGTCCAGCACGATCGCCATGTGGACGCGCTTGCGCTGGAGCTGGTGGAGCACGTCGTCGACCGGCAGGGACTCGGGCACCAGGATCGGCGGCCGGACCAGCGTCTTGAGGGCCGGCCGGGGTGTCACGCTGGAGCTGAGGAACGGCAGCAGGTCCTTCGCGTACAGGATGCCGACGACGTGGTCGATCGATTCCTCGTAGACCGGGATCCGGGAGTGTCCCGCGGCGATGATGACCTCGGTCGCCTCTTCGAACGAGGCCGTGGACGGCAGGCCGGTGATCGCGATGCGCGGGACCATGACCTCGTGGACGCGCACGGAGCCCAGCTCGATGACCGCGTTGATCATCTGCTCCTCCTCGGCCTCCAGGACGCCCTGCTCCCCGCCGCGCTCGATGAGCAGCTTCAGCTCCTCGGTGCTGATCACATCGCGGTCGACCTCGCCGACGCCCAGCACCCGGGTGATCCCGTTGGTGACCTTGGTCAGCGCCCACACGATGGGGGCCAGCGCCCGCCCAAAGACGTCCACCGGCGCCGCGAAGAAGATCGCGAAGCGCTCCGGGTGGGCCAGGGCGATGGTCTTGGGGACCAGCTCCCCGAACACGATCGTGAAGAAGCTCAGGATTGCGGTGACCGTGACCAGTGCGAGGGCACCGGCGTAGTCGCGCAGGGCGCCGAAGCCCGCCAGCCAGGCCTCGAGCTCCTTGGTGAGGCTCACGCCCGCGAATGCGGCCGCCAGGAACCCGATGAAGGTGATCCCCACCTGGATGACCGCCAGGAAGCGGCCCGGATGGGCGATGAGCCGCTGCAGCCGGCGCGCACCGCGGCGGCCCTCCTCGACGAGGTGCTCCACCCGGGTGGGACGGACCGTGACCAGGGCGATCTCGGCGGCCACGAACAGCGCATTCAGGCCGATCAGGAACGCGATGATGACCAGCTCGGTGAACGAGCTCATCGGGCGGTCTCGTCCCCCGCCGGCGGTCGCGGCATCCGGATCCGCGCAGGCACGCCAACCGCGAGGCTGCCGGCCGGAACATCGTGGGTCACGACGGCCCCGGCGCCGGTCTTGGCCCCGTCGCCGACGACCACCGGCGCGATCAGCATGGTGTCCACGCCCAGGAAGGCGCCCTTGCCGATGGTCGTCCGGTGCTTCACCTTCCCGTCGAAGTTGGCGGTGATGGTCCCGGCGCCCACGTTGGTGTCCGCTCCCAGGTCGGCGTCGCCCAGGTAGCTCATGTGGTGCTGCTTCACGCCGGGGCCCAGGCGAGTGTTCTTCAGCTCCGCATAGTTGCCCACCTCGGCACCGCGACCCACGGACGTGCGCGGGCGCAGGTGCGCGAACGGGCCGACGCGGACCGCGTCCTCCAGCTCGGAGTGCTCGATGATGCTGGCCCAGACGTGGCAATCACGCCCAATCACGCTGTCGATGATCATGGAGCCGGCGGCGATCGTGGTCCCCTCCCCCACCCGGGTGGAGCCCCGCAGCGTCACGTTTGGCTCCAGCGTGACGTCCTCCGCCAGCTCGACCGTGGCGTCGAGGTAGACCGTCGACGGGTCCCGCATGGTCACGCCCCGGCGCATCCACGACTCGTTGAGCTCGGTCCGCATGTCCCACTCGGCCTGGGCGAGCTGCGCCCGGTCGTTGATACCCAGCAGCCGGCCATCGTCGTCCACGTCCAGCGAGGCCACCAGCCGCCCGTCGGCGCGGGCCATGTGGACCAGCTCGGTGAGGTACAGCTCGCCGGTTGCCGGGGACGGCGTCAGCGTGTGGATCCGATCGCGCAGCCAGTCCACATCGAAGGCATACAGGCCCGCGTTGATCTCGCCAAGCTCGCGCTCGTCCTCCGTCGCGTCCTTCTCCTCGACGATCCGCTCCACCCCGCCCGCCTCGTTGCGGACGACGCGACCCAGCCCGGTGGGATCGAACGCGGCGACGGCCGTCAGCGCGAACGCGGCCTGGTCCAGGCGGCGCTGGTCGAGCAGCTCCTCGAGCAGGTCCGCTCGGAGGCGCGGCACGTCGCCCGAGAGCACGAGCACCTCGCCGACATCGGCGGGGAGAACGTCGAGCGCCGCCCGCAGGGCATCACCTGTGCCGCGCGGCGAGGCCTGGAAGGCCCAGTCAACCTCGTCGCCGAAGGCGGCGCGGATGGCGGCGGTCTGCGGCGACGTCACGACCAGCGGCCGCTCCCCGGTGGCGGCGCGGGCCGCGTCCAGGACGTACGCCAGCAGGGGCCGGCCACACAGCGGGTGGAGCACCTTGGGGACGCGCGAATGCATCCGGGTGCCCAGCCCCGCGGCCAGGACGATGGCGACGACGCGCCGCGGTCCGGACGGCGCCTGGGGGCTCATGCGAGCCCCCGCCGCCGGGGCGTGCGCGGCGCGGCGCAGGGTGGGACCAGGTGGGCTGTCATCGGAAGTGGCCGCATCGTAGGGGCGGCTCCGTCAGGGTGTCAACCGAACGGTGCCGCCCCACGGGCGCTACGAGCGGACCGCGACCGCTTCGATCTCGATCAGCGCGTCCTTGGGCAGCGTCTTGACCGCCACGGTGGACCGGGCCGGCGCCGGGTGCGCGGTGAAGACCTGCGTGTACACGGCGTTCATGGCCGCGAAGTCGCTCATGTCGGCCAGGAAGACCGTGACCTTGACGACGTCGGTGACCTCGAAGCCGGCGGCGTTCAGCACGGCGACCAGGTTCTTGAGCGCCCGCTGCGCCTGCGCCGCCGTGTCGCCCTCGACGAGGTGGCCGGTCGCCGGGTCCAGCCCCAGCTGCCCTGACGTGAAGAGCATGTCGCGGTTCCGGATCGCCTGGCTGTACGGCCCGATGGCGGCCGGGGCGCTGGTCGTGGAAACGGCTTCGTTGGGCACAGGGGCACTCCTACTCGGCCACGGGGCTTGGCGCCTCGGGGCGGCTGACGATGGACATCGCGGCGATGAAGGGCGGAGACGCTCCCGGCGCGACCAGGCGGCCGTCGGCCAGGGCGCCCGAGACGAGCGCGGCCGCCTCGCTGGCGGCGGCCTCCGTAGGATAGATCGCCCAGAGCGTTGGCCCGGAGCCTGACAGGCCCACGGCGCCGCCGGTGAGCCGCATGAGCGCCCGGCGGAACGGCAACAGCGCCGGCACGACGGTGTAGGCGGCGTTGGCGAGGTCGTTGGCCGTCGCCAGGATCCCCGCCCGGGCGACCAGGTCCGACGCCCGGAGAGCGCCACCCAGCAGCTCGCCGGCGAGGTGGACGGACGAGATCCTGGTGGCGCCCGAGGCCGCCGGTGCGGCCGGCCCGCCGGCGGCGAGGGCGGCAAACACGGCGGGGGTGGGCACGGGGACGGCGGGGGTGACCAGGAGCACGCCCGGGGCCTCGCCACGGATGCCCCTGAGCGGCGTCAGGCGCTCGCCGCGCCCCTCCGCGAGGGCGGGCCCGCCCGAGAGGAAGAACGGGACGTCGGAGCCCAGGGCCGCGGCGACGTCCAGCCACCGTGCGTCGTCCAGGTCTGCTCCCCACGCCTCGAGGGCGGCATCGATAGCCGCGGCCGCGTCGCTGCTGCCACCACCCAGCCCCGCAGCCACGGGGATGCGCTTCTCCAGCCGCGCGGCGAGGGGCGGCGTCGAGGCGCCCCGGCCCACGGCGGCGCGTGTCGCCGCGATGGCCCGGAGGACGAGGTTGCGCTCCGAAGGACCGGTATCGGCTCCCTCGACGTGGAGCGTGTCGCCGCCGCCCGGAAGCACGGCCACGCTCAGCCGGTCCGCCAGCGTGACCGGGACCATCACGGAGTGGAGGTTGTGGAAGCCGTCAGCGCGGCGACCCAGCACCGCGAGCGTCAGGTTGACCTTGGCGGGCGCCAGCCGGATCACCGGGGTGAGACGGCGGGTGGGGTCGCTCACACGCCGTCTGCGGGTTCGTGTGGCGCATCGCTGCCTTCGTCCCCGGTCTCATCCGGAGCGAGGCTCTCCCGCCGGCGGCCTCGCAGGTCGGGCCCAACGGGCCCCAGCGCCTCGCGCAGCGCCAGCCACTCGCCCACGCCCAGCGTCTGGGGCCGACGGTCGGGCAGGATCCCCGCAGCGTCCAGCGCCGCGGCGACCTGCGCCCCCGACAGCGGCAGCTGGCGGGCCAGGACGTTGTGGATCATCTTCCGTCGCTCGCGGAACGCCGCCTGCACGACGCGCCAGAGGGCATCCTCAGCCGCCGCATCGGGGAGCCGGTCGTCCTCCGGGTAGGGCTCCAGCACCAGGATCGCCGAATCCACCTTGGGCGCCGGCTCGAAGGAGTCCGGCCGGACGATGCGGGCGATCCGGACCTTGGCGTGGTATTGCACGAAGACCGACAGGTAGCTCATCTGGCCGGGCGGTGCCGCCACTCGCTCGGCGACCTCGCGCTGGACCATGAGCACCATCCGCGCCGGTCGCGGGGAGCGCTCCAGCAGGCGATGGAGGATGGGGCTGGTGATGTGGTACGGCAGGTTTGCGACCACGTCGAACGGCGGCGGCACCAGGTCGGGGAGATCCTGGTCAAGCGCGTCGCCCTCGATCAGGCGGAGCGCCCCCGGCTCGCCGAAGCCCGCCACGGCCCCCCGGGTCACGGCGTCCACGAGCCGGGCCCGGAGGAACGACGCGAGCCCCGCATCCAGCTCCACCGCCGTCACGCACGCGCCGGCCTCCAGCAGCGCCCCTGTCAGGATCCCGAGGCCGGGCCCGATCTCCAGCACGCGCCCGCCGGTTCGCGGCTCCGCCGCCTCGAGGATCGACTCAAGCACTTCGACATCGACCAGGAAGTTCTGCGAGCGATCATGTCGGGCCCGCAGGCCGGCGGCGCGGAGGAGCGACCGAACCGACGCGGCATCCAGGAGCGGCCGGGCGCCGGTCACGCGCGCGCCAGCGGGAGCGACGGCCGGGCGACCAGGTCCTCAGCCGCGGATCCGGCCGCGGTAAAGCGCAGATGGCCGGCCGCGCCGATCATCGCCCCGTTGTCCGTGCACAGGCCGGGTCGCGGGACGATGAGCCTGAGGCCGTGCGCCTCCGTGTCCGCGGCAAGGCGCGCGCGCAGCGCGCTGTTGGCGGCGACCCCCCCGCCCAGGATGATCGCGCGGGCGCCGGTGGCCGCTGCGGCCCGGATCGCCTTGGTCGCCAGCACGTCAACCACGGCGTCCTGGAATCCCCACGCCAGCTCGGCGATCATGCCGTCGGAGAGCGATGACTGTTCGTTCTCCGCGATCCCCTCGTCGGCCCGCGCCGTCGCGATCCGCCGGCGGGCCGCCGTCTTGAGGCCCGAGAAGCTGAAGTCGTACGTGTCGCCCAGCCAGGCTCGCGGGAAGACCAGCTTCCGGTCGATCGCCCGATCTGCCGCCCGCGAGACCGCCGGCCCGCCCGGGTAGCCCAGGCCCAGCAGGCGACCCACCTTGTCGAAGGCCTCGCCGGCCGCGTCGTCGATCGTCTCGCCCATGAGCCGGTAGTCTCGCTCGCCGCGCATCTCGAGCAGGAACGTGTGGCCGCCCGAGACGACCAGGGCGATCAGCGGGAAGGGTGGCGCCTCGTGCTCGGGCTCGTCGGGGTCCAGCAGCCAGGCCGCGTACACGTGCCCTTCGAGGTGGTTGACGCCGATCAACGGCTTGCCGTGCACCCAGGCCAGCGTCCGGGCCACGTTGATGCCCACCAGCAGGGCGCCGATCAGGCCCGGCCCGCGGGTCACCGCGATGCCATCGATGTCGGCCCAGTCGGCCCCGGCGCCGGCCATGGCGTCGTCCAGGGCGGGCAGGATCCAGCGCAGGTGCGCCCGGGCGGCCAGCTCCGGGACCACCCCGCCCGAGGCCGCATGGAGCGCCGTCTGGCTGGCGACCACGTTGGCGTGGATCCGCCGGCCGTCTTCGACCAGCGCCACGCCGGTCTCGTCGCACGAGGTCTCGATGGCCAGGAGGAGGCGGCCGCTCACGACAACGCCCCGAGGTCGCCGGCGCCGCCCGTGTCGGGCCCATCCACGTCCGCAGCCGCAAGCTCCGCCCTGAGCCGCTCCAGGCGCTCGCGGAGCGCGGGCGTGGCCAGGGGCTCGGTCGTCATGATCAGGGCATCCTCGTTGTCGTCCGTGTAGTAGCGGGGCCGGAGGCCGACCGGGCGAAAGCCGTACTTCTCATACAGCCGGCGGGCCGCCAGGTTCGAGAGCCGGACCTCGAGGGTGGCCTCGTTGGCGCCCCGGCCCACGGCGACATCGAGCAGGGCAAGGAGCAGTCGCTCCCCGATCCGCCGGCGACGCATGGGCGGGTCGACGGCAAACGTGGTGATATGGGCCTCGTCGACCATCAGCCACACGCCGCCATAGGCGATCACCTCGCCGTTGCGCCGGACGACCAGGTAGGACGCCAGGCGGTTCGCCTCGATCTCACTTCGGTATGCCTGCGTCGGCCAGGGCGTGGTGAAGCTGGCCTTCTCGATCGCCTGCACCGCGGGGAGATCGGCGACGGTCATCGGGCCCACCTCCAGCCTCACCGGTGGTCGCGCGACCATTCGATCTCCCCGGCGGCCTGCGGAACGCCGCGCGGCAGCGTCACGTACTCCGGGACCAGCGTGTGCGGGTCGTCGGCCTGGCCGTCGGCCAGTCGAGCCGCGCCCATGGACAGCAGCGTCGTGGCCAGGCCAGCCTGCGCGGCGAGCCCCAGCGCGATGGCGTCATCCGGCGCGCGCCCCGCGAGGTCCACCGCCACGAGGCGGTGCCCGACCGCAACCTCCGGATCGCGGCCGCCCGGCAGGAGCGCCGCCACTGCGCCGAGCCGGAGGATCAGTCGGTCGGATGATCCGGCGGGCAGAAGCAGCACGCCATCTGGCGCGCCCGCGGCCCGCAGCAGCGCCTCGCCACTGGACAGGCCCACCAGCGGGATCGCGAGCTGGTGCGCCAGCGTCTTGGCGGTCGCGAGCCCCACCCGGAGCCCCGTGAACGCCCCGGGCCCGGCGCCGACGACAATCGCCGCCAGGTCGCCCGGGACCACCCCGGCATCCGTCAGCAGCAGCGCAATCCGGGGCAGGAGCTCCTCGGAGTGGCGCTGACCCGCCGTCCAGGACTGGGACGCGAGCACACGACCGTCCCGCCCGCCCAGGGCCACGACGGCTGTCGACGTCGCGGTGTCAATCGCCAGGATCAGCCCGCCGCCCGCCAGCCCGCCGCCCGCCAGCCCGCCGCCCGCCAGCCCGCCGCCCGCCACGCTGTCGCCCATCAACCCGCTGCCACGAGGTAGCGCGCCATGCGCGGCGTCCCGGCGCGGAGGGTGATGGTCCGCGAATCATCACCCGTCCCGGCGATCTCGATGTCGAGGCGGTCATCGGGCAGGGCATCGCCGAGCCGGTCCGGCCACTCGACGAGCGTGACCCCGCCGGCCCGGCGCTCATCGAGGAGACCGCCGGCGAGGGCATCGCTGGCATCGGCCAGCCGGTACAGGTCGACGTGGAAGAGCGGGAGGCGCCCCTCGTGCTCGGCCATCAGGATGAAGGTGGGCGAGGTCACGGTGCCCGGCACGCCCAGGCCGGCGCCAAACCCCTTGGCAAAGACCGTCTTGCCCGCGCCAAGGTCGCCCCACAGGCAGAGCAGGTCGCCCGGCTGTGCGACAGCGGCGAGGCGTGATCCCAGCAGCCGCGTCTCGGATGCATCGGAGCTGCGGACCTGGCGGATCATGGAGCTGGTCGCGAACATGAGGCGAGGGTAGCGGAAGGCGGGATCTTCGGTCAGGCGAACCGCTCGAGGTCGCCAAGCGGGACGGAGATCGTCTCGCCGCCGTCGAGCTCCACGCGGCCGGTCTCCAGCCAGACCCCGCCCGGGAACCGGCGCGGGCCCGCCATGCCCGCCCAACGGCCCTCCGCGCCCGCGAGCGCACCGGCCCGGATCCGGACCAGGTCGGTCGGCGGGACGGGCAGCGCAGGCGCGTCCCCGGCCACCTCGAAGGCCAGGCAGGCCGGGTCCACGACGATGCCGACGTCCAGGCCCTCCAGGGCCTCGAGGATCGCCATCACGGGGGAGGAGATCGGCCGCCGAAGCGTTCCGTCCAGGACGAGCACGGCAAACGGCGGGAGCCGCTGGCGAGACGCCCGCTGGCGTGCCTCCGACGCCATGAAGTCGCGGCGCTCCTTGCTGGGCATGGCCCCAACCACCACCCCTCGAACACCCATCGCGCGCGCGCGGGTCAGCGCCTCCGCATCGATTCGTGCCCCGACCACGAGGATCTCGCCCGCCCGCCCAACGTCGATCGCCGAGGCCCGAAGCTCCCCACCCGGCGTCGCCGCAATGGCCAGTCGTCCGCGGGTCGGCCCGCCAAGGACGGTCGAGCCGAGGACGCCGGACGCAGTGGTTGCGAGGCTGATCCCGGCGCCACCGCTGACGCTGGTGACGATGCCGTCGACCGGAGCCTCGAGCGGATCGGCAATCTCGCCGGCGATCACCCGCCAGCGCCCGTCGAGCTCGAACAGGTACTCCCCGGCCAGGTTGGGATCGATCCCGGCGCCGGGCTCCGGTGCCCAGCGCTGGCCCGGCCTGGGCGCTACGGCGGCGCGCTCGCCGCGTCCGACACGACCGGCTCGCCGGATCATCGGCTCTCGCAGCCGTCGCGCCAGGGCGCTGCCTGCCACGACCTGGTCCCCCGCCGCGACAAGCGGCTGATCGCCCGGCGCCAGCGCCAGCCGGACGGTCAGGACGGGATCGATGATGCGGCGAACGGCCAGCAGCGAGAAGCCAGCATCGCCGGCTGGGTCGCCATCGCCGGGCCCGGCGGGCCGGTTGGCGTCGGCCGCCGATCCGGCAGCCGACCAGCGCGCCCTCACGCCGTCCCCCCGGGCCAGGCCGAATCCTCCCAACGGGCCAGCAGCTCGCGGCGCGCCTCCCGCCGATCCGGGAGCCGGAGCGGAACGTCGCGCAGGTCGATCAGCAACCCACCGACCCCACCGGCAACGTCGACCGAGAGACGGCGCCCGTAGCTCCCCAGGAGCACGGGCTCGGCGGACTCGAGCAGGACCGTGGCCTGCTCCCCCGGCGGAACCGGTGTGAATTCCAGGGCGCCATGATCGAGGCCCATCGTCATCGTCCCGCCCGGGGAGTCGACGATCACGCGGCCGGCCCGTCGGCCGGGTCGGATCGCGCCGGGCATCACGATCGAGCCGAGCGGCAGGAGCAGGTCGCCGGCGAGATCTGCGACCAGGATGTCTCGCTCGACCGGGTCGCTGACGGTACCCAGGGGACCCAGGAGGCGCGCGTGGTCGAAGACCACCTGGATCGCCGCCGGCCGCCGGACGGCGTCCGCCAGCGCCAGGAGGATCGCCGCGGCGGGCGCAGGAGCAAATGCGCCGCCGGCCATCACCACCAGGTCGGGGGCAGGGCCGTCACCGATCTCCGGGGTGAGTGCCGCTAGGCGGCTGAGCGCGGCCCGGGCCGCCGCCAGGCGGAGCCGGGCACCATCGCCGGCCACCCCCGTCCACGGCGCGGCGCGCAGCTCGAGCAGGCGGTCACGGAGCCGATGGCGGTCGAACGGCTGGGTGGACCACGCCTGGACCGCCTCCAGGCGTGCCTCGCTGAGCTCGTACGGCACCAGCGCCGCGCCTGCGCCCTGGACTGCCCGGACGTGGCTGCTGCCCGCGGTGGGACCCGGTGTCGCGCTGGCCCGCAGCCCCCCGTCCAGGCCGATCTCCAGCAGCTCGACCCGCCGGTCCAGTGCCCCGGCCAGCCCCCCCAGGGCGGCCGTCATGGCCTGGCGCGACTCTGCCGGATCGCGCCGCAACCCCGCCAGCGCCGCGGTCAGGGCGGCCCATTCGACGCCGTCTTCGACGTCGCGGGGCACCAGCAGGACACGGGGGTGGGCCGACACGTCGTTCGATGCGGGTCGTGCCACGCCGGCCGCCGACTCCTGGTCGCCCCTGCGCAGGCCCCGGAGCCGTCCGTCGCGACCAGGGAGCCCGAACCGCGTCCGCAGGTTGCCTGCCGACCCGGCCAGCACCACCGTGAGATCCGGGCGCCGCTGCGCCGCCGCAGCGGCCAGCGCCACCAGCTCCGGAAGGCCGGCCCGCTCATCCCCACCGGGCGGATCGCCGGCGCCCACCACGGCAACGGAGACAGCGGGGTCCAGCAGGAGGGCGGTCATCGCTCCCGCGTGCAGCCGGTCGCCACTTGCCCCGCGCCAACGCCAGCCCGAGCGGGCCACAGCGACCGTCAGCGGCTCAAGGGCGCGCGCGGAAGCCGCGAACACAGCCACGGTCCCCGGCACCAAGCTTCGAGCGACCAGGTGCGGCATGTCCTGCGTGGACCCGCGGGCGAGCCCCACGGTCGCGGCCAGGTCGGGATCCGCGCTCCGGATGCGCTCCGCGAGCAGCTCGAGCAGGACATCGACTGGGGCAGAGGCTGGCGCCGCGAGCGCTCCCAGCAGGCGCCACCGACCCGCGACGCGGCCGATCAACGCGGTCGCGGTCGTGGCAGCCCCAAGGTCGAGCGTGGCGAACGCGCGGGGAGTGCCCTTCACCTCGCCAATGCTACGCGGCACCGCACGCTCCGGTGCCAGGACCCGGCCCGGCCTCGCCACGGGACCGGGAGCTTGAACCCGGGAGCGGCGGACGTGAACGCCCGACCCAGGTCAGGCGTCCCAGCCGTCATCCTCGTCGATCTCCTCGAGGCGCTCGATGAGAAGCTCGATGCCGGCGTCGTCCGCGAGGATCGCGGACGCCGCGGCGAGCTCGCCGCCGAACACGCCGCGCAACACAGGGTCGAAGAAGAGCATGGCATTGGCGCCGAGGGCCCGGTATGGCCGGCTGGCCTGGAGGAACTGCACCGCCGGACCGGCGAGGCCGCGCAACATGATCTCGCGGGCAGCCTCTTCCACCAGCTCGCTGCGCTGCTCCTCGGTGGGCTCCATGGGGAGGCTCATGCCCGGCGACCCTCGCTGACGAGCGTCCTGACGCCGGCGACGCCAGCGGCGGCATCGTACACCCGGGGCAGGCGCCGGGAGAGACCCGTGACGACCTCGCGGGAGATGGTGCCGCGGGTCAGCGCCACGTCCCCCGCGGTGATCTCATCATCACCCTGGCGGCCGATGAGCACGAACTCATCGTCCACGGTGACCGCCGGACCCGGGACGTCCGTCACGTCCGCCATGATGGCGTCCATCGCCACGTTGCCCACGAGCGGCACCCGCTGGCCGCGCACCAGGGCCTCTGCGCGGTTGGACAGGGCGCGCGGCCAGCCGTCCGCGTAGCCCAGCGGCAGGGTCGCGATGCGGCTGGGGCGAGCCGTCACGAAGGTCGGCCCGTAGGAGATCCCCCACCCCGCCGGCAGGTCCAGGACGCGCACGGGGCGGGCATGCAGCGAGAGGGCCGGACGGACCGGCGGCACGTCCCGCGGACCGGCGAGAGCGCGGCCCACGTCGTCCACCGGGACTGGGTCGAGGACCAGGCCATACAGGAGGAGGCCGGGCCGGATCGCCTCCATGGCCGGCACCGGGAGGTGCAGGAGGTCGCCGCTCGCCGAGATGTGCCGGTCAGGCACGGGCAGGCCGGCGGTGCGAAGGGCTCTCGCGGCGGCATCCAGCGACGCCTCCTGGGCCGTGGTCCGGCCCTCGTCCTCCGGCTCCTGCAGGTGCGTCCACAGGCCAGCCAGCCGGAGGCCCGGCGTCGCTCGGATGCGCCGGGCCGCGGCGACCACGGAGGCGACGGCCACGCCGTCGCGTCCGAGGCCTGTCTCGACGCCGAGATGGACGCGGAGCGCACGCCGGCCCCTGGCGCCGACCATGGCTCCCGCGAGACGGTCAAGCAGGTCCATGTCGCCCACGGATACCGCCACGCCGCGGCGCGCGGCGTCGGGTGCGGCGCCCGCCGGAATGGCATAGAGCACCAGGATGGGAGCCGTGACACCACCCCGTCGCAACTCGAGTGCCTCGTCCCAGGTGGCAACGCCAAAGCCGTCCGCGCCGGCGTCCTGCAGCGCCCGCGCCACCGGGACGGCGCCGTGGCCGTAGGCGTCCGCCTTGACGACCGGCTCAACCCGCACTCCCGGGGCAACGAGCGGCCGCAGGACCCCGAGGTTATGGACCAGCGCGTCGAGGTCGATCTCCGCCCACGCGGTGCGCGGCAGGGCCGGCAAGCCCGCGGCGGTGAGGCGCTCCTCGATGGGGGCGCGCCGGGGCGGCTCGCTCAGGCGACCGGGCCCCCGGCGTCGGGCAGCGCCGGCTCCCGGACGCCGAAACCCAGGCGCTTGCCGGCACGAGCCTGAGCAGCGACGTCCCCGAGGCGCTTGCGGGCCCGGGCGAGTTCGTCGGGCAGGTCCGAGGCGAGCAAGCCGGCATCGCCGATCCGCTCGCGAATCGCATCGCCCGCCAGCCCATGCAGATAGACGCCCAGTCGGGCGGCATCAAACGGCGAGCAGCCCTGGGCGAGCAGCGCGCCGATGGCCCCGGCAAGGACATCGCCCGTGCCGCCGCTCGCGAGCGCCGGGTTCTCGAACGGTGCCACCGCGATCGCACCATCGGGTGCCGCAATCACCGTCCGCGCCCCCTTCAACACGACGACCTGGCTCCATTCCCGGGCCGCCGCGCCGGCCGCAGTCGCCCGCGCCCCGTCGTCGCCAACCAGGTCGCCATCACCGCCCAATGAACCGCCCGCCCCGGCCCGCAGGCGGGCGAACTCGCCGGCATGCGGGGTCAGGACGGCGGCCCGGCCGATGTGCGTCCACCACGCGTCGATCGTAGCCATGCTCCGGAGAGCCTCGGCGTCGAGGACGATCGGGCAGGCGGGCGCCTCGCCCACCGCGGCCAGCAACAGCCCGACCAGCTCCGTGGTGGCCAGGCCCGGTCGGAGGCCGGGCCCCAGCACGATGGCGTCGTGTTCATGATCAAGGATCCGGGCCAGCGCCGGCTCGGGGTTGACCTCCTCGACGTCGTCCTCGGGGAGCGGCAGCGTCGTCGCCTCCAGGACCTTGGCGGCGAAGAGCGGCTGCAGCGATTCCGGGACGGCCAGCGTGACCAGGCCAGCACCCGCCCGGCCAGCGGCCCGACAGACCAGGAGCGCAGCTCCGGCGTAGTCGAGCGATCCCGCGATGACCAGGAGGCGCCCAAAGCTCCCCTTGTGGCCGCGGACGGGGCGCTCGGGCAGCAGGCCGGCAGCGGCCGCATCGTCGAGGGTGTCCGGGGTCGCGGCGGCCGCCGGCTCCGCGGTTCTGCCGCGCCCGAAGCCAACTTCGCGACGCGTCATGGTCGGTCCTCCCCCGGCACCCGCGCGGTGCTCGCCTGCAGCGCCTGGAGCCGCTCCATCCGCTTGAGCAGCCGCTGCTCACGCTCGTCGAGGCGCGCATCGATGTCGAGCGGGAAGACGTACCGGCCGCCGGCGGTACGGACCCCGAAGGCGACCGCCACCGCGTAGTCGGACTCGTGGCTGATCGAGACGGCAATCCGCTCCATGCCCAGCTGCTCGGCCCGGTCCGCGGCCCGCCCGTGAAGACGCACCGCGGGCTGGCCCGTGGGGAGCCGCTCGATCTCGATGTCCCGCCAGCCGATCCCCCGGACACCCAGTCCCAGGACCTTGCTCACCGCCTCCTTGGCGGCCCAGCGACCGGCCATCGTCTCCGGTCGGTCGCGGACGTAGCGCTGCTCTGCGGGCGTCAGGACGCGGTTGGTGAAGCGGGCGCCGAACTTGGCCAGCGTCTGGCGGATCCGGTCGACCCGGATGATGTCGATGCCCAGCTCCGTGGTCCCGGGTGGGACCAGCCCCGACGGGAGGGCCTGGCCAGGCTCCATGGGGGCCACCGGCTACTCCACCGTGACCGACTTCGCGAGGTTGCGCGGCTGGTCCACGTCGGTGCCGCGAGCCAGCGCCACCTGGTAGGCAAATAGTTGCAGCGGGATGATCGCCAGGATCGGGCTGAGGATGTCGAGCGTGTCCGGCACCCACAGGACGTCCTCGGCAAAGCGCTCGATCTGCGGGTCACCCTCCGTGGCCACCGCGATCACCCGGGCGCCGCGCGCGCGCCCTTCCATCACGTTGCTGATCAGCTTGTCGTAGACGTGCGAGCGCGTCGCGATCGCGACCAGCGGGCAGTCCTCGTCGAGGAGCGAGATGGGCCCGTGCTTGAGCTCGCCGGCCGCGTAGCCCTCCGCGTGGACGTAGCTGACCTCCTTGATCTTCAACGCGCCCTCGAGCGCAGCGGGATACGAGGCACCGCGGCCGATGTACATGAACCCCTGCGAGCGCACGTAGCGCGCTGCGAGGTCGGCCATCCCGGGCCCATTCCTGGCGACCGTCCATGCCGCCTGATCCGGGAGCGCCCGCAGGGCCTCGCCCAGTGCCAGCTCCTGGTCCGCCGGCAGCCGGCCCAGGGCCGCGGCGATGCCCGCCGCGAGGATCACGAGCGTCGTGACCTGGGTGACGAACGTCTTGGACGCGGCGACCGCGATCTCGGGGCCGGCCTGGAGGAAGAGGACGGCATCCGCTTCGCGGGTGATGGCCGAGCCGACGGTGTTGGTCACCGCGATGACCGGGCAGCCGCGCTCACGCGCAAGGCGGGTGGGGGCGATGGTGTCGGCCGTCTCGCCGGACTGGGTGACGGCGATGACCAGCGTCCGCTCGTCGAGCGGGGGCGGGTCGTACCGAAACTCCGAGCCCACCGTGGCTCGGGTTGGCAGGCCGGTCCACGCCTGGAGCGCATTGGCGCCAATCAGGGAGGCGTAGAACGCGCTGCCGCAGGCGACCAGCTCCACCCGGTTCACTCGGGCCAGGGCATCGCCCAGCGGCTCCAGCTCCGGGACGCTGATCCGGCCATCGCGCCGCACCCGGCCCGCAATCGACTGCCGGAGCGCCTCGGGCTGCTCGTGGATCTCCTTGAGCATGAAGTGCTCGAAGCCGCCCTTCTCGGCCGCCTCGATCGTCCAGTCGACGACCGTCACGTCGCGCGACCGCGGCGCGCCGTCGACGCCCGTGATCTCGATCCCCCAGGGGCGAAGATCGACCACGTCGTCGTTCTGGAGGTACACCACCCGGTTCGTGTGCGCGAGGATCGCGGACACGTCGCTGGCCAGGAAGCTCTCCCCCTCCGCCAGGCCGACCACCAGAGGGACATCGCGTCGCGCGCCGACCAGCCGGTCCCGCTCGCCGCGATGCATGACGACCAGCGCGAAGGCGCCCTCCGCCTGCCGGAGCGCCGCGCGGGTGGCCTCGACGAGGTCGCCGTGGTACGCCTCCTCGATCAGGTGGGCCAACGCCTCGGTGTCCGTCTCCGAGGCCAGGTGGTGGCCCCGGGCCTCCAGCCCGTCGCGCAGCTCGCGGAAGTTCTCGATGATCCCGTTGTGGATGACCGTCAAGTCACCCGTGCAGTCCTGGTGGGGATGGGCGTTCAGGTCGTTGGGCCGCCCGTGGGTGGCCCAACGGGTGTGCGCGAGGCCGATGGCGGCTTGCGGCGTGCGATCGGCGATGGCCGTCCGGAGGTTCTCGAGCTTGCCGGCCTTCTTCTCGACGAAGAGCAAGCCGGCCTCATCGACCAGAGCGATGCCGGCCGAGTCATAGCCGCGGTACTCGAGGCGCCGCAGCCCCTCCATGAGGATGGGCCCAGCCTCCCGCGGTCCCACGTAGCCGACGATCCCACACATGTCCTAGACGCTCCCCGATCTCGTCCGTGGCCGCGCCGACCGGAGCGGGCCCCAGTTGTGGCGAAGACGCGTCAGTTTAGACGCTCCCCGGCGAGGGCAGCCAGGGAGTCGGCCAACTCGGTCACCAGCGCGTCGTCCTGGCCCTCCACCATGACGCGCAGCGCGGGCTCCGTGCCCGACGGTCGAACCAGGACACGGCCGGCGGCCCCCAGCCGCCTCTCTGCCCGCCTGATTGCATCACGGATGAGCGGATCGCCTTCCCACTGGTCCTTGTGACGGACCGTGATGGCGCGCTGCTGCTGTGGCAGGAGGGGAATGCCCACCGAGAGCGTCGCGAGGTCACGACCGCTTCGACCGATCACGGCGAGGAGCTCGAGGGCGCTGAGGACGCCGTCCCCCGAGGTCGCTGCCTCCGCGATGATGATGTGGCCGCTCTTCTCGCCGCCCAGGCCGGCCCCGGAGACCACCATCCCGTCGGCGATGTGCTTGTCCCCGACCGGTGTCCGGATCACGGTCCCGCCGGCCGCCTCGACGGCCTGCTGGAGGCCGCCATTCGAGAGCACCGACACCACCAGCGATCCCTGGGCCAGCGCCCCGCGCGAGAGCCGGTCGAGGGCCATGATCCCCAGGACGATGTCGCCGTCCACCACCTGCCCTGTCGCATCGACGGCGATCAAGCGGTCCGCGTCCCCGTCCAGCGCGAAGCCGACGTCTGCACGGCGGGCGACCACCTCGCGCGCCAGCGATTCGGGGGCCGTGGCGCCGCACTTGACATTGATGTTTCGACCATCGGGCTGGTTGTGGATGATCTCCACGACCGCGCCCGTCGCCGCCAGGATCCTCGGCCCGACCGTTCCACCGGCACCGTTGGCACAGTCAAGCACGACCCGCATCCCGGTCGCACGCACGTTGCGCGCCAGGCCCAGCCGGTGCTCGACGTACTGCTCCAGCTCGGCACGGGCGTCCACCACGATGCCGAGGTCGCCGTTCCGTGGACCCACGAGCTCGTCAGATCGCCAGATCAGGGTCTCCAGCTCGTCCTCGACCCCATCGTCGAGCTTGCGGCCGTGTCCGTCCAGCACCTTGAGGCCGTTGTCGTCCGCCGGGTTGTGCGACGCCGAGACCATGATCCCGGCGCCATACCGCCCCGATCCCGCCAGAAACGCCAGGGCGGGCGTCGGCAGGACGCCCGCGAGATGGACGTCGACGCCGAGGCTTGTGGCACCGGCGCAGATGGCGGCCACCAGCATGTCGCAGGACCGTCGCGTGTCCTGTCCGACGATCAGGGACCCACCGGCCCCTACCATGCGCCGGGCCGTGGCACGGCCCAGCGCAAAGGCCAGCATGGGCTTGAGGTCGACGTTCGCGATGCCGCGAATCCCGTCGGTGCCGAAGAGACGGGTCAACAGCGTCCTCCGCGTTCGCAGTGTTGGTGGTTCGACCGCCCGGGGGCAGTCGGGCCGCATCGTGCGACCCAGGCGGGGGATGCCGTCATCAGCCCGGCGAAGGGCCCGGGGTCGGCGACGACGGAGCGGCGGCCGTGACCGTCACGAACTGCGGACTGATCGCGATGAGCGTCACGCCGACCGGCAGCGTGACCGTGACAAGCGTCGCGCGGCTTCCCGGGCCCAGGCCTGTGACATCAAGGCTGACCGTGAAGGCGGCGCCGGCGATCCGGTCGAGGTCGATCGTGGTCCCGCCCAGGGTGATGAGGACGCGATCGACCGACAGGCTGTAGGTCAGGTCGGAGCGGGCGCCGGCAAGGACGACGCCGACCGCGAGCGTCCGCGTGGCTGCAACCTGGCGGAGCGTGATCCGAACCGTGACGCTGGTGGTATTCAGGGCCAGCACCCCGGTCGGCAGGCTGAGCCCGGTCACGATGCTCACCGAGCCCGACGCGCCGGCCACCGAGACGGGGACGGTATCGATCCGTGACAGGTTGGCAAGCTGGTCCGCGTCGCCTTCAACAGACACGACCCGTGGATCGACACTGACCGAGGCGATCTCGTAGCCGGGTGCCGGGAGCCCGTTGATGATCGGCGAGACGGCCAGCGACTTGGTGTCGCGGTTGGTGAAGATGGCGATCCGGACACGCACCGCCGAAGGCGTGACGTCCAGCGGGCTGAGCGCCTGGCCCAGCTGGTCGACAGCCACCAGCTGCACGTCGCGATCGACGTCGAGGCCCGATGGGTCAATCCGCAACCGCGCCTCCGCCGCGACGACGCGGCGCACGACTGACGCCGGCCCGGCGATCGCGACCGAGTCCGTCGCGACGATCGGCTGCCGCACATCCAGTCCGGCCGGCGGGACCCCATAGTCCACGCGGACCGGAACACTCCGGGTGACGACCTCGTCAAGCTCGACGTTGATCCTGCTGGGCTCGTACTCCAGCACCTGCACCCGTGGGTCGATGGCCACGACCTTCACCGCGACCGAGACGAGGCCCGCCTTCGGGTCCACCGACGCGAGGTCGACCGTTGCCCGGAAGCTGTTGCTGTCCAGCCGGATACCGGCGTTGTCGGGCGCGTAGTAGCGAACCAGGCGGATGTCACCCAGGTTCGAGAGCAGGACCATGGTCCGCGACTGGTTGGCGCCCTCGATCGGGATCCGACCCTCGAAGGACTGGGCATTCTCCGAGAGCACCAGGCCGCCGTACAGCAGCACGGCCATCACGAGCGCGGCCACCTTCAGCGGCCAGTTGTGGACCAGGAAGCGAGCGGCTCGTCTCATCGGGACCGCTGATCCGGCGGGGGCGGCTGCGGCCCGCGGCGCGGACGGACCAGGTCGCCCAGTCGGAGCGGGTGGCCGGCGCGGTTGGCGAAGAGCTGCGCCGCCGCCCGGGCAGCGAGGGGTCCCTTGTGCTCCGGCGGGCTCAGCAGGCTGTGGATCGCGCGAGCCAGCTGCGCCTCATCCAGGTTGCGTACGATCCGGGCCCGCTCGACGAAGCTGATCTGGCCGTTTTCCTCGGAGACGACGACCACGAGCGCGTCGCTTTGCTCGGTGATGCCCAGGGCCGCGCGGTGGCGTGTCCCGAAGCGCTCCGACTGGATGCTGGTCTCGGCCAGCGGGAGGAGCGCACCGGCGGCGAGGATGCTGGGCCCGCGGACGATCACGGCGCCGTCGTGCAACGGCGTCCGTGGGGCAAAGATGGTCCGGAGGAGCTCGGCGGACAGGTCCGCGTGGAGCATGACCCCGGTCTCGGCAATCTCCTCGAGGCCGGTCTCACGCTCCAGGACGATCAGCGCCCCGTGGCCCTCGGCGGACAGGGCAGCCGCGGCCCGGGCAATCTGCCCCGAGATCATGTCGACTTCGCGCTCGGCCGCCGGGGAGAGCAGCCAGGACAGGGACCCAACGCGGCCGATCCGATCGAGGGCCCGTCGGAGCTCCGGCTGGAAGATGACAACGAGCGCGAAGAGGCCGACGACCGCCCCCGCCTGGAGGATCTGGATCAGCAATCGCAGGCTCAGCGCCTGCGCCGCGAAGTAGACCAGGAACAGGAAGATGACCCCAAGGACCAGTCGGACCGCTCGAGTCCCGCGGATCAGGCTGAAGAGCCAGTAGATCAGGACGGCGGTGATGATGACGTCGAGGAGCGTGGCCGGCCGGATCTGGCCGAGAAGGGACTCGATGAGCTGCGGCATCGTCTTGGGAGTGTACAGCCTGCGCCGTGCCGGCCGACCGATCGGTCGGTCGGGCCATGCCCGTCAGCGACTGGCTGCCGCCAGGGCAACATTGCCGGGGTAGAGCGCCGCAGCCAGGGCGCAGGTTCGGTCACGAGCCTCGCCGTCGCCCGTCTCGTCGGCCAGGCGCAGCACGAGCCGGAGCTTCTCCGCGGCGAGACCAGGCCAGCCCTGCTCCTCGTACAGCTCGACAAGAACCAGGTGCAGGTCAGGGTCGGCGGGGACGATGGCCAATGCCTGGTAGCAGGCATCGAGTGCCGCGAGGACCCGGCCGCCTTCGTAATGTGACCGCGCCGCCATCACGTATCGCTCACGCGCATCATCCAGCCGCCCGGCATCCGCCAGGGACTCTGCATCCGCCATGAGCGTGACGCCGATCGCCGACATGCGGGTCGCCCGGGTCGCCCTGTTGCGCGCAGCTGCGCCCGGGTCGCGATCCTCACCGGGTTCGCGTGCTTCGGTTCTACTCGGCTCGCCAGACCGAGCCCCGGCAGTGCGGAGCGCCGCGGACAGTCGGGCCACCAGCCGGAAGCGGAAAGGTGCGGCGGCAAGGGCCAATGCCTCGTGTGCCAGCTCGAGGGCCTCGGCGAGGCGACCATCCGCCTCCAGCGATTCGGCGAGGCCCGTGAGCGCAGCCGATGCCTCTACCGGTCGACCCAGCGCCATCAGCGCAGCACCACGGCCCCGCAGCGCGGCCTCATCGAGCGGCGCGATGACGAGGGCCGCGTCAAATGCCGCGAGCGCCTCCGCATACTGGCCGAGCTGCCGGAGCGCCGCACCCTGCCCGACATGCGGAAGCGGACGGTCGGGTGCCAGCCTGCCGGCTTCCCCGTAGGCGGCCGCAGCGGCCGCGTGATCCCCACCGAGGGCCGCCAGGTGTCCCTGGCGAAGTGCCTCCTTGTAGCGCTCGAAGGCCTGGTTGCTCAACCTGCCCGACCGGCTGGCCCCGCGATCGTTTCGACCAGGAGGGCCTTCTGTAGATGGAGACGATTCTCCGACTGATCAAAGATGACGCTCTGCCGACCGTCCATCACCTCGGACGTGATCTCCTCTCCGCGGTGCGCCGGGAGGCAGTGCATGACGAGGGCATCGGGCCGGGCGCCGGCCAGCAGGGCTGCGTTGACCTGGTAACCGCCGAAGGCATCGCGGCGCTCTTCGGCCTCAGACTCCTGGCCCATCGAGGTCCACGTGTCGGTGTAGATCACATCGGCCCCGGCTACGACCTCAAACGGGTCGGACCCGAAGACGAGCGTCCCTCCACTCGTCACCCCGATCTCCCTGGCGCGATCCACGATCTTCGAGCTTGGGGCGTACCCGGCCGGATGCGCCAGCCGCACCTCCACGCCCAGCGTGGCGCCCAGCAGCGCCAACGAGTGATAGACGTTGTTGCCATCGCCCACGAAGGCCAGTACGAGGCCATCCAGGCTGCGGCGATGCTCCAGGATGGTCAGATAGTCGGCAAGCGCCTGGCACGGATGCTCGCGGATGCTGAGCCCGTTGATCACCGGGACGGACGCGTTGGCCGCCAACTCGGTGATCACCTCGTGGGGCCCAGTGCGTGCGACGATCGCGTCCACGAACCGCTCGAGATTGCGGGCCACATCACGGACCGACTCGCGGGCGCCCAGGACGACGTCGTTGGTCAGGTAGACGGCATGGCCGCCAAGCTGGGCCATGCCGGCCTCGAACGTAACGCGCGTACGCAGGCTGGGCTTCTGGAAGAGCATGGCCAGCGTCCGACCCGCGAGCAGTCGCCCCTGGACACCCGCGCGCCGCTCAGCCTTGAGCTGGCGGGCGCGGTTGAAGAGGATCCAAATCTCGGAGGCGGAGAGGTCGGCCGCGCTGATGAGGTCGCGGCCGAACAGGCTCTCGGTGGCAGGCATCGGCGGGGTCGGCAGGCCGCCCGCGGCGGCTAGCGCTTGGTGTACTGCGGCGCCTTGCGGGCGCGCTTCAGTCCGTACTTCTTGCGCTCCTTCATCCGCGGATCGCGGGTCAGGAGTCCGGCCTGGCGCAGGGGAAGGCGAAACGCTTCGGGATCGGCCTCGAGCAGCGCCCGGGCGATGCCGTGGCGAATGGCACCGGCCTGGCCGGTGACACCGCCGCCTTCGACCTTGATCATCGCGTTGTAGCGGCCTTCGTTGCCGGTGACCCGGAACGGCAGGCGCAAATCGGCCTCGTTGATGGCGTTGCCGAAGTGCTCGGTCAGTGACCGACCGTTGACGACGATCTGACCCTCACCCGGAAGCAGCCGGACGCGGGCGACCGCGGTCTTGCGACGTCCGGTGCCGGAGTAGAAGGAGGGGGTCGTCATGATGGTCAGGCTCCTCGTCAGGCGAGCGGCTCGGGCCGCTGTGCGACATGGGGATGATCCGCGCCGGCGTAGACCTTCAGCTTGCGCAGCTGCTGGGCACCGAGACGATTACGGGGCAGCATGCCCTTCACGGCGCGGCGGATGACTTCCTCGGGCCTGCGGGCGAGCAGGTGACCGAGCGTCTCTTCCTTGTAGCCCTGGGGATGGCCGCTGTGGCGGATGTACAGCTTCGACTCCAACTTGTCACTGGTCACGCGGATCCGGCCCGCGTTGAGCACCACGACATGGTCCCCGGAGTCGAGATTGGGGGCCCAGGTGGGCTTGTGCTTGCCTTCGAGGACGCGTGCGATCTTCGACGCCAGGCGGCCGAGCGTCTGGTCCGTGGCGTCAACGACGAACCAGCTGCGGACGATCTCGCCTTCCCGGACTGAGTAGGTCTTGACGCTCATCGTTCCTCGTTGTCTCCGTTCTCGTTCCTCCGCCGCCGACGCCCAAGAGCGACGTGCCGGAGGCAGAGCCCCCGGGCCGGTGCGGCTGCGCCGGCCAGAGCGGGTCGCGTGTCGGCGAGCGCCGCCGCAACCCCAGTTGCATCCATTCGTCCCTTGCCGACCTCCAGGAGGGCGGCCACCATGCGGCGGACCATCCCCCGCAGAAAGGCGTCGGCTCGGACGTCGATTGTCACGAGCTCTCCGGCTCTCCGGACCCGGACCGCATGCACGGTCCGCACCGGGTTGCCGATCGCCCCGCCGAAAGCGCTGAAGTCGTGCCGGCCAATGAAGACCGACCCGGCCCGCGCCATCGCCGCGGTGTCGAGTGGGGTCCGCACCAGGAGCGTTGTGCGCTCGCGGAGCGGGCTTCGCGGCCCATTCCAGATGGTGTAGCGGTACTCCCGATACCGCGCCGCAAACCTTGGGTGAAAATCCATCGGGGCTCGACGGAGGTCGCGGATCGCGACCTCCCTCGGCAGCATCCCGTTGATTGCGTCAAGCAGGCGTTCCGCAGTGAGCCGACCCTGGTAGGTGAATGCGATCACCTGCCCGGAGGCATGCACCCCGGCGTCCGTCCGCCCGGCCCCGTCAACCCGTCTGCGCTCCCCATTGCTGAGGCGAGCCAACGCGTCTTCGAGTTCCCCCTGGACCGTCCGGGCTTCCGGCTGAAGCTGAAACCCCGCAAAATCCGTTCCATCATATTCGACCGTTGCGCGATAGCGCACCGGCGTGCCCTCTCGGGCACCTTCGCCAACGCCCGCAAGGGCGTTCATGCTCGGGCTCAGACGAGCTCGAGTTGGACGATCTCGGCAGCATCGCCCTTGCGCAGGCCGACACGCACGATCCGGGTGAACCCGGAGGTGCGGTCCGCGTACTTGGCGGCGATCTCGGTCATGAGCTTGTTCACGACCAGCGGCTCGTTGGGGAGCTCCGACACGATCGTCCGACGCGCGGTGAGGTCACCGCGCTTGGCGATCGTGATCATGCGCTCCACCTGGCCACGGACCTCCTTGGCCTTCGCCTCGGTGGTCTGGATGCGCTCGTAGCGGAAGACCGCTACGGCGAGGCTCTTGAAGAGGGCGAGCCGCGGGCCCCGCTTTCGGCTCAGCTTGCGGCCGTCCACGCGATGTGACATCGATCAGGCCTCCGACTCGTCGTCGAAGGGCTGGTCCGCCTCATCCTCAAGTTCGACGGCCTCGGTCTCCGGCACGATGAAGCCGCGCATCCGAAGGCGCTCCTTCATCTCGTCGAGCGACTTGCGCCCGAAGTTGCGCATTCGGAGAAGGTCCTCGTCCTTGAGCTGGAGCAGCTGACCCACCTTGACGATGTTGTTGCGCTTCAGCGAGTTGTACGCACGCATCGGGAGGTCGAGCTCCTCGATGGGCATGTCGAGCATGTTCGACGGCAGCTGCGGGACGTTGCCCGCGGGGATCTCACCCTGCGGCGCCGGCCCACCGACCGTGACAAACGGACGGAACTGGTTGACGAGGATCTCGGCGGAGCGACTGAGCGCCTCCTCCGGGCTGATCGTGCCGTCCGTCTCGATCTCGATTGTCAGCTTGTCGAAGTTGGTCATCTGGCCGACGCGCATGGCCTCGACCCAGTAGTTGACCTTTCGGACCGGCGTGAAGATGGCATCCACCGCGATGACGCCGATGGGCAGTGCCTCGGCACGCTCTGCGCCCAGGTAGCCAACGCCGCGCTCGACGGTGAGGTCCATCTCGATGGTCACGTCGTCCGTGTCGAGGGTCATCAGGAGCAGGTCCGGATTGACAATCTCGACATCCGCCGACTCGGCAATGTCGGCGGCAGTCACCGCGCCGGCGCCGCTCTTGATGAGACGGAGCTGTACGGGATGCGTGACATAGCTCTTGAGGCGGAGCTTCTTGACGTTCAACACGATCTGCGTGACGTCTTCCTTGACGCCCGGGATCGTCGAGAACTCCTGGTAGACGTCACGGATCTGGATGGACGTGACGGCGGCCCCCTCCAGCGAGGAGAGAAGCACGCGACGCAGGGCATTCCCGAGGGTGACGCCGTAGCCAGCCTGGAGAGGGCCGGCCTCGTACTTGGCGTAGGTGCCGAGCTCCTCGACCGGCTCGATCTGCGGGCTCTCGAGTTCGATCATGCGGTCTGGATTACCTCGAGTAGTACTCGACGACGAGCTGCTCGTTGAGGTCGAGCGGCATCTGGTCGCGGCGGGGAAGGTCGTTGATGGTGGCGCCGAGCTTGGCCGCGTCGACCGCGAGCCACTCCGGCGCCTGATGCGAGCGGAGCGTTTCCTTGGCGACCTTGAACGGCTCGCGTGCCTTGTGCGACTCGCGGACCTCGATCCTGTCGCCCGGCTTGAGCTGGTACGACGGGACGTTGGTGGCGCGGCCGTTGACCGCAAGATGGCCGTGGCAGACCAGCTGGCGGGCCTGGGCACGTGAGGTGGCCAGGCCGGTCCGGAAGACCACGTTGTCGAGGCGCAACTCCAGGAAGCGCAGCAGGTTCTCGCCCGTCACGCCGGGGCGGCTATCCGCCTCGATGAAGTAGTTGCGGAACTGTCGCTCCATCACGGAGTAGACGCGACGAACCTTCTGCTTCTCGCGAAGCTGCAGGCCGTATTCCCCGACCTTGCGGCGGCGAACGCCGTGCTGGCCTGGCGGGCTGGGTCGGCGCTCAAAGGCGCACTTCTTGCTATAGCAGCGCGAGCCCTTCAGGAAGAGCTTGCTGCCCTCGCGGCGGCACAGGCGGCAGACCGCCCCGGTGTATCGAGCCATCAGTTACTCCCTCCGCTCAGACTCGGCGCCGCTTCGGCGGACGGCAGCCGTTGTGCGGGATGGGGGTCACGTCCGTGATCGCCGAGACCTCGAGGCCCGCGGCCTGGAGCGACCTGATGGCCTGCTCGCGGCCGGCACCCGGGCCCTTGACGTAGACCTCGACATGGCGCATGCCGTGCTCCATGGCACGGCGAGCCGCACCCTCCGCGGAAAGCGCAGCCGCGTACGGCGTGCTCTTGCGTGAGCCCTTGAACCCGACGATGCCCGCCGAGCCCCAGCTGATGACCGCCCCGGCGAGGTCCGTGATCGTGATGATCGTGTTGTTGAACGACGCCTGGATATGGACGTGCCCGGACGGCACGTTCTTCCGTTCCTTGCGCCGTACCTTGACGGCCCGCTTGCGTTCGGCCATACCTGTCGTCGTCCCTCGTTACTTCTTGCGCCGAACGCCGACCGTCTTCTTCGGTCCGCGCCGCTGACGGGCGTTGGTCTTGGTTCGCTGGCCCCGGACCGGCAGGTTACGCCGGTGACGAAGTCCGCGGTATGAACCGATCTCGACGAGGCGCTTGATGTTGAGCGCCACTTCGCGGCGGAGGTCACCCTCAACCTTGTAGCGCCGATCGATCAATTCACGCAGGCGGTTGACCTGCTCCTCTGTGAGATCGCGGACCCGGGTATCCGGGTTGATGTTGGTCTGCACCAGGATCTTCTGGCTGGTAGGCAGACCGAGACCATAGATGTAGGTGAGGGCGACTTCCACGCGCTTTTCACGCGGGATGTCGACGCCGGCGATACGAGCCATCGGACTACCCCTGCCGCTGCTTGTGCTTCGGGTTGGTGCAGATGACCATCACCGTCCCGTGGCGACGGATGACCTTGCAGTTGTCGCAGCGCGCCTTGACGGAGGCTCTGACTTTCAACGGGACCCTCGATCGATCTACTTGAGTCGGTAGGTGATCCGGCCGCGTGTGAGGTCGTAAGGCGACAACTCCACGCGGACACGGTCTCCGGGCAGGATGCGGATGAAGTTCATCCGTAGCTTGCCGCTGATATGGGCCAGCACGCGATGGCCGTTCTCCAGCTGTACAGCGAACATGGTGTTCGGAAGCGGCTCGATGACCGTCCCTTCTACTTCGATCGCGTCTCGCTTGGCCACGGGCGTACGTGCTTCCCTTTCTCGCAGTGAATGTCAACCAACGGCCGACACACGAACGCTTAGGTTACCAGACCCGCGTGCATTTCGGCAACCGTGCCGACATCACAGGGTCGTGAGGATCTGCGGGCCGTGATCAGTCACGGCAATTGAGTGCTCGAAGTGGGCCGCGAGCGACCCATCGCGGGTCACCACGGTCCATCCGTCGGGCGCGGTCATGACATCTGCGGCCCCCAGGGTCAGCATCGGCTCGATCGCGAGACAGATGCCGGCCTTGAGCTCCATGCCCCGACCGCCTGTGCGGTAGTTTGGGACCTGGGGCTCCTCGTGCATGGCGGTACCGATGCCATGCCCCACAAACTGGCGGACGATGCCATAGCCGAGCGGCCTGGCAACGTCCTCGATGGCGGCCCCGATATCGCCGATTCGGTTGCCCGGAATGGCTGCGGCGATGCCCGCCATCATGGCCAGTCGGGTGTGATCAACGAGGTCGCGCACCTGCTGGGGTGCCTCCCCCACGATAAACGTTCTCGCCGCATCGCCATGCCACCCGTCGAGGATGGCGCCGGCGTCGACCGAGACGACCTGGCCCGCCCGGATCTCGCGGTCGCCGGGGATCCCGTGGACCACCTCGTTGTCGATGGAGATGCACAGGCTGGCGGGAAAGCCGCCTTTGCCCATGGCAGCGTGATAGCCCTTGAAGGACGGGATGGCGTTCTGCTTCCGAATGAAGCGCTCCGCCACCCTGTCAAGGTGGGCGGTCGAGACACCGGGCTTCAACTCGGACTCGACCAGCGCGAGCACCTCGGCGACTACCCGTCCGGCGCGGGCCATCTTCTCGATCTCCTGGCGCGACTTGCGGGTGACCATCAGACCCCGCGTCCGGCTTCCTGGCCCAATTGCACCAGGAGTGCCTCGGAGACCTCTGTGATCGAGTAGCAGCCGTCTACGGACCTCAGGAGGCCCTGGGCACGATAGTGCTCCACGACGTCCGCCAGGGCACCTAGCTGACGCTCCATGCGGGCCCGGATCGTCTCGGCACGGTCGTCGTCGCGCTGGTGCAGTTCGGAGCCGTCCAGATCGCAGACGCCGGTGACCGCGGGCGGATTGGCGACGGCGTGGTAGACGTGTCCGGAGGCCCGACAGATCCAGCGGCCCGACAACCGGGCCACCAGGTCCTCCGTCGGGACGTCGATCAACAGCGCGTGCTCGACGCGAGCGCCCTGGCCGGCGAGTGCCTCGTCGAGGGCGCGGGCCTGCGCGGCCGTCCTGGGAAAGCCGTCGAGGATCGCGCCGCCCGCGGCGTCCGGCCGACCGAGCCGCTCGAGCACCATGCGAATGGTGATCTCGTCCGGCACGAGCTGACCGTGCTCCATGTACCGCCTCGCCTCCAGGCCGATGGCGCTCCCCTCACCCACAGCCGCCCGGAACAAGTCCCCGGTGGCCACGTGCGGAATGTTGAGTCGCTTCCGGAGGATCTCGGCCTGGGTGCCCTTGCCGGCGCCTGGGGCGCCGAGTAGCACCACCACGGTCACCGGATGAATCCCTCGTAGTTACGCATCATCAACTGAGCCTCGATCTGCTTCATCGTCTCAACCACCACGGAGACCACGATCAGCAGGCCCGTGCCACCCAGGGCGATCCCCCCCAGCGACGGATCGAGCAGGCCCACGATGACGGGCGCCACGGCGACGATCCCGAGGAAGAGCGCCCCGGCGATCGTGATCCGGAAGACGACCCGCGCCAGGTAGTCCTGGGTGGGCCGGCCCGGCCGAATGCCGGGAATGAAGCCACCGTTCTTGCGCAGGTTCTCAGCGGTCTCGTCCGGCTTGAAGGTGAAGGCGGTGTAGAAGTACGTGAATCCCACAGTCAGCATGAAGTACAGCAGCGCGTACTGGAGGGTGTTCGGGGCGATCAGGCCGCCGATGAAGTTGGCAACGTCCTTGACGCCCTGGATGGGCGATGCCGTGAAGTACAGGGCGAGCTGCGCCGGGAACTGCAGGATGCTGATCGCGAAGATGATCGGGATCACGCCCGCCAGGTTGACGCGCAGCGGCAGGAAGGTCTGGCCGCCCTGGTACATCCGGCGTCCACGGACGCGGCTGGCGTACTGGATGGGGATCCGACGCTGGCCCTCCTGGATGTAGATGATCACGAAGACCGCGACGACCGCGAGGACCGCGAACAGGATGATGTCGCGCAACTGTGGCTGCGCAAGGATCTGCGTGATCGCGCCTGGCGCCTGGCTCACGATGCCGGCGAAGATGATGAAGCTGATGCCGTTGCCGATCCCCTTCTCGGTGATCAGCTCGCCAAGCCACATGAGGACGATAGCGCCCGCGGTGAGCGTGATCATCTGGATCCACGACTCGGCGCTGCCGAGGCTGAAGCCGCCGACGATGATCCCCTGGGCGCTGAATGCCGAGAGGATTCCGAAGCCCTGGAGCAGCGCCATCGGCACCGTCAGGTAGCGGGTGTACTGGTTGATCTTGTTACGGCCGTACTCACCCTCGCGGCTCAACGCCTGGAGCGACGGGATCACGCCCTGCATCAGCGTCACGATGATCGACGCGTTGATATAGGGGTTCATGGCCAGCGCCACGATCGACAGCGACGACAGCCCGCCGCCCGCGAACAGGTCGAGCAGGCCGATCGCCGAGTTGTTGTCGAAGTACGACTGGAGGGCCGCCCGATCGACGCCCGGCAACGGCACCTGGGCCAGCACCCGGTAGACGATCAGGATCCCCAGCACATACAGGATCCGTCGCCGGATGTCCGGCGAACGGAAGGCGTTAAGGAGCGAGTCGAACACGGGCGTCAGCCCTCAGCGGCAGCGGATGCCTGGCTGGACGAGCCGAAAGCGCCCGGCACCTCGAGAACGTTCACGGAGCCGCCGGCTGCCTCGATCTTGGCGATCGCGGTCTTGCTGAAGGCATCGGCAACCACGAAGAGCGGCGTGGCGATCTCGCCGTGGCCGAGGATCTTGAGCGGCTTGTCGAGCGTCCGAACCAGGCCCGTGGCCCGGAGGATCTCCTGGTTCACGGTGACCGGCGCGGGCTTGCTCGACGACTTGGAGCCGGGCATTTCGCCCGCCTCGAGGACACCCAGCTCCACGAGCCGCGCGATGGCGCCGAGGTTCACGACCTCGTACTCCACCTTGAAGCGGTTGGTGAAGCCGCGAAGCTTCGGAATGCGGATATGCAGCGGCGTCTGGCCGCCTTCGAACCACGCCGGGATCGAGCCACCCGCTCGGGCCTTCTGGCCCTTGGTGCCCCGGCCAGCCGTCTTGCCCTGGCCGGCGGCGATGCCGCGACCAACGCGCTTGCGGGCCTTCCGGGAACCGGGAGCCGGGTGAAGATCGTGCAGCTTCATGCCTTCTCCTCGGTATCGGGGATCTCTTCAACCGAGACGAGGAAGCGCACCTGGCGGACCATGCCGCGAGTGGCCGGGTTGTCCGCGACGACGACGGTATCGCCGATCCGGTGCAATCCGAGCGCCTCGATGGTCGCCCGGTTGCGGGCGATATGGCTGATCGTGCTCCTGGTCTGGGTCACGCGGAGCTTAGCGCCCACTGGAAACCTCCCGTGGCTCGCTCGGCTGGCCCGCGATGTGGGCGCGGACGGTGATACCGCGGCTGGCGCTGATCTCCTCGGCCGATCGGAGGCTCCGGAGCGCCTCGATCGTCGCCCTGGTCACGTTGACCGGGTTGGTGGAGCCGTGGATCTTGGCGAGGATGTCGCGAATCCCGGCCGCCTCGACAACCGCGCGCACGGAGCCGCCGGCGATGACGCCGGTGCCCTGCGACGCGGGCTTGAGGAGGACCTTGCTCGCGGAGAACTCCTGGTGGACCTCGTGCGGGATAGTGGTCCCGACAAGGGGCACGCGGATGATGTTCTTCTTTGCGTCCTCGACGCCCTTGCGAATCGCCTCCGGGACCTCGCTGGCCTTGCCCAGCCCGGCACCGACGTGGCCGGCGCCGTCACCGACGACGATGACCGCGCTGAAACTGAACCGCCGGCCGCCCTTGACGACCTTGGCGACGCGATTGATCTGGACGACGCGCTCCTCGAGCGCGAGTTTGTTCGGGTCGATCCTGGCCATGTCGCTCCTTAGAACTCCAGGCCGGCTTCGCGCGCGGCGTCCGCGAGCGACTTGATCCGTCCGTGGTATCGGAAGCCCGCCCGGTCGAACACGACCCGCTCGACGCCGGCGGCCTTGGCACGCTCGGCAACGAGACGACCGACGATCCTGGCTTCTTCGACCTTGGTAGCGGTGGAGCCGCGAAGCTCCTTCTCGACTGTCGAGGCCGCTGCCAGGGTCGTGCCGGACGCATCGTCGATGACTTGGGCGTAGATGTGGTTAAGACTCCGGAAGACGGCGAGGCGCGGGCGCTCGGTGGTCCCCTCCAGGTGGAGGCGAATCCGTTCGTGACGCTTCTGCCGGGCCGCACTCCGGCTCGGTGCGGTGCTCATCGTGTCCCTCGCGCGGTCATCACTTCTTGCCGCCGATCTTCCCGGCCTTGCCGGCCTTGCGGCGGATCCGCTCGCCCGCGTATTTCACGCCCTTGCCCTTGTACGGCTCCGGCTTGCGGGTCGCGCGGACCTTGGCGGCCACCTGGCCGACGAGCTCCTTATCGATCCCGACGATCGCCAGGTGAGTAGGGTTCTCGAGCTCGAACGTGATGCCCGACGGCGGAACGATCTCGATGGGGTGGCTATAGCCCAGGCTCAACTGCAGGCTGGTGCCAATCAGCTGGGCGCGGTAGCCGACGCCGGTGATCTCGAGGGGCTTGCGATAGCCCGTCGTCACGCCGACGACCATGTTGTTGACCAGCGTTCGGGTCAGCCCATGGAGTTGCTTGTGCATCTTCTGCTCGGTGGGCCGGCTGACGAGCAGCTTGCCCTCCTCGCGGACGACGGTCATATCAGGATGAAGGGCACGAGTCAATCGGCCCTTGGGTCCGGTCACGGTCAGCTGTCGGCCGTCGATCTCGACGTCCACGCCGGCCGGTACCGCGATGGGAAGGCGTCCAATTCTCGACATGGTCTCGGCTACCAGACGTACGCGAGGATCTCGCCGCCGAGCTGGGCCCGATGGGCCTGCGCGCCGGTCATGATCCCCTGGCTGGTACTGACGATGACGATGCCCAGGCCGCCCAGGACTCGCGGAATCTCGGTCTTCCCGGCGTACACACGCAGGCCGGGTTTGCTGATCCGCTTCAGGCCGGATACAACGGGTGCCTTGCCGCCGACGTACTTGAGGGTCAGTTTGAGGACCTTGGCGGGTCCATCCTGCTCCTCGATGACTTCGGCAATGAAGCCCTCGTCCTTGAGAATGCGGGCGATCTCACGCTTCGTCCGTGAGGACGGCACCACCACGTCCTGGTGGTGAGCGCGCGACGCATTGCGCACGCGTGTGAGCATGTCCGCGATCGGGTCGGAGATGTTCATCGCTCCCCTACCAGCTCGACTTCGTGACGCCCGGCAGCTCGCCAAGGAGCGCACGCTCCCGGAAGCAGATGCGGCAGAGCGCGAACCGACGCATATACGCGCGCGGACGACCGCACACGAAGCACCGGTGATATTGCTGCACCTTGAACTTCGCGGGGCGCTTCGCCTTCGCGATCATCGACTTCTTGGCCATGGTCTCCCTCCCGCGCCTACGAGGCGAAGGGCATGCCGAGGAGTTCGAGCAAACGCTTCGATTCCTCGTCGTTCTTCGCCGTCGTCACGATGCTGATCTCCAGCCCGCGGAGACGGTCGACCTTGTCGTAGTCGATCTCCGGGAACGCAAGCTGCTCCCTGAGGCCGAGCGTGTAGTTTCCGCGGCCATCGAACGACTTGGCCGGGATACCCCGGAAGTCGCGGATGCGCGGGAGCGCCAGGGTGGTCAACCGATCAAGGAAGTCCCACATCCGGGCGCCCCGAAGGGTCACCTTGGCGCCGATCGAGTTGCCCGTCCGAACCCGGAACTGGGCGATCGATCGCCGTGCCCGCGTCACGACCGGCTTCTGGCCGGCGATGGCGGTCAGGTCTTTCACCGCGGCGTCAATCGCCTTGGCGTTGGTGAGCGCTTCCCCGAGACCGATGTTGATGACGATCTTCGCGACCTTCGGCACCTGGTTCGGGTTCGGGTACTCGAATTGCTTGATGAGCGCTGGGGCCACCTCGGCCTGGTAGCGCTCCTGCAGACGCGTGCTCACGCCTTCACCTCCAGGGGCGAGCCGCAGTGCGCGCACACGCGGATCCGCTTGCCGTCGGCGAGCGTGCTGTGCTTGATGCGGGTTGGTGTGTCGCACTTCGGGCAGACAAGCATGACCTTGCTGATGTCGAGCGGCTGCGCCACCTCAAGGATGCCGCCCGGCTGGACCTGGGGTCCGGTCGAGGACTGGCTCGTCGACTGGCGCGGCTTGGTGTGTCGCTTGGCGATGTTGAGGCCTTCGACCACGACGGCGGTGCCGCTCGTGTTCGTACCGCGCCGATAGGAGCTGCGGGCAGAGTTGGGAGCCGCGGTCCGCGTGATGACCTTGTCGACCTTGCCCCGCTTCCCGGAATCCTTGCCGGTGATGAGCACGACGGTGTCACCCTTGCGAATCTCGGCCACCTTGGTGGGGGTGCCGTGCTGGTACTCGCGGCCCATCACAGCACCTCCGGGGCGAGCGACACGATCTTCATGTAATTGCGATCGCGAAGCTCGCGCGCCACGGGGCCGAAGATCCGGGTACCGCGCGGGTTGCCCTGGTTGTTGATCAGGACAGCCGCGTTCTCGTCAAACCGGATGTAGCTCCCGTCGGTGCGGCCGTACTCCTTGGCCGTGCGGACGATGACCGCGCGCACAACGTCGCCCTTCTTCACGGCGGCGTTGGGGATCGCCTGCTTGACGCTGGCGATGATCACGTCGCCGACGGTGGCGGTGTTCTTCTGAGAGCGACCCATCACGCGGATGCACTGGATCGTCCGTGCACCGGTGTTGTCCGCGACACGGAGGCGCGACTGCGGCTGGATCACGAGAGCGCCTCCGTCTCGTCATCTGCGTGGCGGCCCGGGTGGGTGGCCCCGTGGATGGCTTCGGACGTGGCGTCCTCCTCGGTCGGGATCACGATGCCGGCCGTCTCCTCGCCGGAGCGGGAGACGACGCTGACGAGTCGCCAGCGCTTGGTTGCCGACAGCGGCCGAGACTCTTCGATGAGGACGGTGTCGCCGATCCTCGCCTCGTTGGCCTCGTCATGCGCTTTGAACTTGGTCGTCAGGCGGATGACCCGCTTGTAGAGCCGGTGTCGCGTCAGGCGCTCGACGGACACGACGATCGTCTTGTCCATCTTGTCGCTCACGACGCGCCCGACCTTGGTCTTGCGCTGGCCCTGCACTGGCTGGTTCGCTCCTGTCATCGCGCTGCTCCCGTTGTGCGGGCAACATCGCGCTCACGCTTGACGGTGAGGATCCGGGCGATCCGTCGCCGCGCCTGCGGAATCGTGGTGTAGTCCTTCAGCTGGCGCGTGGCGAGCGCGAAGCGCGCCGCCCACAGCTCCTGCCTCGCCTCGTGGAGCGAGTCCTCGAGCTCCGCGTCAGAGAGGGCGCGGACCTTGTCAATGTCCATCGGTGCCCTCCGCCGCAGTCTCGATCACTGTCTCGCGCATCACGAACTTGGTCGCGACCGGAAGCTTGTGTGCCGCCAGGCGCATGGCCTCGACGGCCTCCGCGTGCGGGACGCCTGCCATCTCGAACAGAATCCGCCCCGGGCGAACGACCGCGACCCAATGGTCGGGGGCACCCTTGCCGGAACCCATCCGGGTTTCGGCCGGCTTCTTGGTTGCCGGCTTGTCCGGGAAGATACGGATCCAGATCTTGCCGCCGCGCTTGACCGAACGGGTCATGGCGCGCCGGGCGGACTCGATCTGACGGCTGGTGATCCAGGCGGGCTCCTGGGTGGCCAGGCCGAACTCGCCGAAGGCGACGGTGGCGCCTCCCTTGGCCCGACCGGACATCCGTCCGCGCATCACCTTGCGGTGCTTGACCCTCTTGGGCATCAACATTGGTCAGACCCCCTGGGCCGCGCCGGCCGGAAGGGCGGCGGGCTCGCGGACGGTGCGCTCGGGGATCTGGTCGCCGCGGTAGATCCAGACCTTGACGCCAATCCGGCCGTACGTGGTATGCGCGTGGACCTGGCCGTAGCTGATGTCGGCCCGGAGCGTGCCCAGCGGGATGCGACCTTCGCGGTCCCACTCGCGGCGACCCATCTCGGACCCGCCGAGCCGGCCGGCGACGGCGATCTTGACGCCCTTGGCGCCGGCCTTCATCGACCGCTGGATGGCCTGCTTCATCGCCTTCTTGAAGGCAATGCGCCGGGCCAGCTGCTGGCTGATGTTGATGGCGACCAGGTAGGCGTCGAGCTCAGGCTGTCGGATCTCCTTGATCTCCAGCTTGACCTTGCGCTTCGTGAGCACACCGATCTGCTGACGCAGGATCTCGACATTCTGGCCGCCCTTGCCGATGACGATCCCCGGCTTGGCCGTGTGGACCGTGACGGTGACGTGATTGATGCCGCGCTCGATCTCGACCTGGCTCACGCTGGCGTTGGACAGGCGGGTCTCGATCAGCTTGCGGATCAGGATGTCCTCCTTGAGGAGGGCGGTGTAATCCTTGTCCGCGTACCACTTGGCAGTCCAGGTACGCGAGATCCCAAGGCGGAAGCCGTAGGGATGGACCTTGTGTCCCATGCTCAGGCCTCCCTGTCCGCGACGACGATGGTGATGTGGGTCATGGGCTTGTGGATCGGGAACGCCCGACCCTGGGCCCGGGGCCTCCAGCGCTTGATCGTGGGACCCTCGTCGGCCTGCGCGTCAGCGACCACGAGGTCACTGGCCGACAGGTTGTGATTGTTCTCGGCGTTGGCCGTGGCACTGGCCAGAACCCGGGCGATGTCCCGGGCGGCATGCTGCGGCATGAACCGAAGAAGAGCGGCGGCCTCCTCGACCGGCCTGCCCTTGATCACTTGCGTGACCAGACGGGCCTTCCGGGTCGAACCGCGGAGGTACTTGGCGGTGGCGCTGACTCGCACGATGCCGCTCCTACTTCAGCGACGTCGACCGGTCGGTGTGCTTGCTGTGCCCGCGATAGGTGCGGGTGGGAGCAAACTCACCAAGCCGATGGCCGACCATGTTCTCGGTCACGTAGACCGGAACGTGCTTCTTGCCGTTGTACACAGCGACCGTATGCCCGATGAACACCGGGAAGATCACGGAAGCCCGAGACCAGGTCTTGACGACCTTCTTCTCGTTGCGCTTGTTCATCTCCTCGATCCGGCCGAGTAGCCGGGGGGCGATGAACGGGCCCTTCTTGACTGAACGGGACATATCTCCTCCCTCCTGCTACTTGCGGGTCCGCGATCGAACGATCAAGCGACCCGAAATCTTGTTGCGACGGGTCCGATAGCCCATCGCAGGCTTGCCCCACGGCGTCTTGGGCGGCATCCCCGTGGGGGACGAGCCCTCGCCACCGCCGTGCGGATGGTCTCGCGGGTTCATGACGACGCCGCGAACCTCGGGCCGCTGGCCCATGTGGCGGGCGCGACCGGCCTTGCCGAGGTTCTGGTTCTCGTGGTCGAGGTTGCTGACCTGGCCGATCGTGGCCATGCACCGAATGCTCACGCGGCGAACTTCACCGGAGGGGAGCCGCACCTGGGCGTAGTCCCCTTCCTTGGCAAGTAGCTGCGCCGCCGTGCCAGCAGACCTGACGATCTGCCCACCGCGCCCGGGGACGAGCTCGATGTTGTGGATCGTGGTGCCCAGCGGGATGTTGGAGATGGGCAGCGCATTGCCGACGCGAGCGTCGGCCTCGGGGCCGGAGAGGATGATGTCCCCGACCTTGAGGCCGTTCGGGAGCAGCAGGTAACGCTTCTCGCCGTCCCGGTAGTGGAGAAGGCCGATCCGGGCGGATCGGTTCGGGTCGTACTCGATCGTGGCGAGACGAGCCGGCACGCCGGGCTTGTTCCGCTTGAAGTCGATGATCCGATAGTGCTGCTTCTCGCCGCCGCCACGATGGCGGACAGTGAGGCGCCCGGCATTGTTGCGGCCGGAGCCGCGTGTCTGCGGCTCGAGCAGCGGCTTGTGCGGCTGCGTGGTCGTGATCTCCTCGAAGGTCGAGCGAGTCATCGACCGCCGGCCGGCGGACGTGGGCTTGTAACTACGAAGCGGCATCCCTAGACCCCCTCGAAGAATGCAATCTTCTGGCCGGGGGCCAGCGTAACGATGGCCTTCCGCCAGGCGGTGGTCCGCCCGACGATGCGGCCACGCTTGGTGCCGCGGCGCTTTTCACGGGGCTTGGTCGTGAGGACGTTGACCGCCGTGACGGTCACGTTCTCCTTCTTGTACAGCTCCTCGATCGCCGCCTTGATCTGGATCTTGTTGGCGTCCGAATGCACCGCGAACGTGTACTTGCCGCGCCCCGATTCGTCGATGGACTTCTCGGAGATGACGGGGCGCAGGATGATCTCCGGGGCCGTGAGGGCGCTCACGCGTAGACCTCCTGCATGCGGGCCAAGGCCGGCTGCTCGATGACGACCGTGTTGGCGCGAAGCAGGGCGACCACGTTGAGCGAGTCGGCCAGGATCACGTCGACGGTGGGGAGGTTGCGAGCCGAGAGCCGGAGCTTCTCGTCCGCGTTCGGAGCGACGAGCAAGACGCGACCGCTGGCCGTCAACGCCGCGAGGACGACGACGAGATCCCGGGTCTTGATTGCATCGAGGCCGAACGAGTCGAGGACCTTGATCTCGCCGTCGGCGAGCTTCGCGGTCAGCGCGCCACGCAGGGCGAGCTGGCGCATCTTCTTTGGCAGCCGCTGCTCATACGAGCGCGGATGCGGGCCGAAGACCACGCCGCCCCCACGGTAGTGGGGAGCCGTGCGAGAGCCCTGGCGCGCGCGGCCGGTGCCCTTCTGGCGATACGGCTTGCGGCCGCCGCCGCGGACTTCGCCACGGGTCTTGGTATCGCTGGTGCCCAGGCGCCGACCGGCGAGCTGGGCCGTGACCACCTGGTGGATGACGGCCGCGTTGACCGGGGCGGCGAACAGTTCGTCGCTCAGCTCAACACTGCCAATCGATGCGCCGGTGCGGTCATAGAGGGTTGTCTGGGGCATCGGTCAGGCCTTCTTCACGAGCACGAGCGTCCCACGCGAGCCCGGCAAGCTGCCGCTCACGAGGAGCAGGTTGCGCTCGGCGTCCGCGCGAATGACGCGGACCTTCTTGACGGTCACCCGCTCATTGCCCATGTGGCCCGCCATCCGAAGGCCGCGATAGACGCGACCCGGGGTGGTGCCGGGGCCGATGGAGCCGGGCGCCCGATGGTGATCAGAACCGTGTGTCTTCGGGCCACGCGCGAAGTTGTGGCGCTTGATGACGCCGGCAAACCCGCGACCCTTGGAGACACCCGTCACGTCAACCAGGTCGCCAGCGGCGAACAGGTCGGAGATGGCGACCGTCTGGCCCACCTCGTAACTCCCCACGCTGTCCACGCGGAACTCGCGAATCGTGGAAACCTTGGGGAGGTCCCGGAGCTGACCGGAGTCAGGCTTGTTGAGCTTCTTGACTTCGTCCGTGCCGAGCGCGATGGCCGTGTAGCCGTCACGATCGGGGGTGCGCAGCCGCGTCACCGTATTGGGAGTGATGGCGACGACCGAGACCGCCACCATCGTGCCATCGGGCTGGAAGACCTGCGTCATACCGACCTTGCGGCCGATCAATCCAATGTTCGACATCACATCTTGATCTCGATGTCGACACCCGCTGCCAGCGAGAGCCGCATCAATGCGTCGACCGTCTTGGAAGACGGATCGAGGATGTCGACCAGGCGCTTGTGCGTTCGAATCTCGAACTGCTCGCGGCTGTCCTTGTCGATGAACGGAGACCGGATCACCGTGAACTTCTCGATCCGTGTCGGCAGCGGCACGGGACCGACGACGTCGGCACCGGTTCGCTGCGCGGTCTCCACGATCTGGGCCGCAGACTGATCGAGCAGGCGGTGGTCATATGCCTTGAGGCGGATCCTGATCCGCTGCTTTGCCATCGATTACTCCTGGATGCTCACGATGGCGCCGGCACCGACGGTTCGACCGCCTTCGCGGATGGCGAAGCGCTGGCCGATCTCGAGCGCGATCGGGGTGATCAGCTCGACCTTCATCTCGACGTTGTCACCGGGCATGATCA
>CANJLL010000012.1 GCA_947475545.1 Chloroflexota bacterium
ATGGCTCGGTGGCCGTGGGCCTCAACCAGGCCGGCACCAGCGTCAGTGATGCGCTCCGGTACGACGGGGCGGGCATGACCGTGGCCACGTACCCCGGTGGTGGGTCAGCGGCCACCAAGAGCTGGAAGTACCAGGGCCGGCTCGATGTCGCGGCCTCGGGTCCCAGCCTGTATGACTTCCAGGCACGCGAGATGAGCCCGGGTCTGGGCGCCTTCACCAGCAACGACACGGTCCTCGGCTCGGCGACCAACCCGCGCCAGCTCGGCCCGGTACGTCTACCGGGCCCCCTCGAGGATCCGGAACGACACGGCCTGCAGCACCCGCGCGATGTCGTCGCGAAACGGCAGCCCATCGAGGTTCACGCCCTTCCGCCGCGGCGACAGGATCTCGACACCGATCACGCTGCCGTCAGCCGCGTAGTTGATCCCGCGAGCGTCGTCCAGCCGAACCTGGTGGTGCCAGTCATCGTCGCTCACGGTGAGATACGCGGCGTCCACTGACTCGTCGTATTCGAGGAGCAGGTTGCGGTTCGTCATGGCTTCTCGCCCTTGCGCCACACGGACACGACGCGGCCGTCATCGATATCCACCACGACCTCGACATCCTCGGCCGCGAACCAGCGCGTCCGGATCTCCCGTAGCTCATCGTGATCCGACGGGCGGACGCTGTCTGGATCCTTGTAGGTCATCTTGATCATCTCGAGCGGGATTCTCTCACGCGCCGCCTCACGCGTCGCGTGGCGGCTCATGAGGCTCGGATGGAACTTGCCTGGCAACGTCATCGTCCTCGCTCGGTCAACCCTTGACGTCGAGCCTACGACCTCGGCGCTTTGACAACAACCGGCGGACCAAGGCCAAGGCGAGTGATCGAATCGATATCAGGCCGGTCGAGTTGTTATCACGCAGGCTTGATCCGAACGCAGATCTCCCTCACCGAGGACCAGATGCGGCGACTCCGGGCCGAGGCCGGGCGGCAGGGGGTCCCCATTGCGGCCGTCGTTCGCGACGCGGTTGACCGCGTCGTCCCGGGCGATGCGCGGTCGCGCCACGAGGCATTCCAGCGCGCGCTGGCAGCCGCGGGCCGGCTTGACTCGGGGACCGGTGACGTCGCCGAGCGCCACGACGAGATCGCGGGCGAGATCGGCTGGTGAGCCGCGTCTTCGTCGATACCGGCGCCCTCCTGGCGCTGCTGGATCGCGCTGACCCCCGGCACCCGGCGGTTCGGAGCGCGTTCGCCTCGTTGTCCGACGCGGACCTGCTGACCCACGGCTACGTCGTGGCCGAGTCGCTCGCAGTGGTTCGGCGCCGGTTCGGCGTCGACGGCGCGATCGCGTTGCTCGACGATGTGCTGCCGATCGTCCAGATCGTCCCGGTCGAGCCCGAGCTGCACTCCCGCGTCCTGGCCGCGTATCGTGCGTCGCTGCCCACGGGCATCTCGTTCGTCGACCGCATCAGCTTCGCGGTCATCGAGCGCGACAGGATCGACGCCGTCCTGGCCACCGACGCCGACTTCCGGACCCTCGGCGTGCCCCTGATCCCGGCCCCCATCGAACCGACCGGCTGAGCCTCCCCGCGAGTCGGCGGATCGGGCGAGCGGGTTCCTGACCGAAATGCGTGTCGCGAAGGCCGGCGAGCCTCAGGCCCCGGAGCCGCCCGGCGATCGCGGCAGCAGCACGCTGATCCGTGCCCCGCGCGGCGCGACGTTCTCCGCGACGGCGTCGCCCCCGTGGGCGCGTGCCAGCTCGCGCACGATGGCCAGCCCCAGGCCAGAGCCCGTGCCACTTCGGCTGGGGTCGCCGCGGTAGAAGCGCTCGAACACCCGCTCGATCTCGCCGGGCGGGAAGCCCGGCCCGTCGTCCGTCACGACGAACGCCACGCCCGGCCCGCGGCCGCCCACCGCGGCGACCGGTCGCGCGTCCACCCAGACGTGGCGGTCCGGGGCGTCGGCGGCGGCCATCGCGTTGTCGACGAGGTTGCCCAGGATCCGGTCCAGCGCCACGCGGTCCGCCGCCAGCACGAGCGCCTCGTCGCCGGTCCGGCCCACGCACGTGTTCGCGACCGTCACGCCGCGGGGCTTACCCGTGGCGGCAAAGCGTTCCACCGTGGCGGCCACGATCGCGGCCCCGTCCAGGCGCTCGGGCCGGAGGCCGGCCTGGCCGCTGCGTAGCCGCTCCACCGTGTCCAGCTCCGCGACCAGGCGCTCCAGCCGGGTGGCCTCCTCGCGGATGGCCCGGGCCGCGCGCGCCGCGTCGTCGCCCACCGCCGTCCCGTCGCCCAGCGCCTGCGCGAACCCGCCGATCACGGTCAGCGGCGTGCGCAGGTCGTGGCGCAGGTCGGCCAGGAGCCGGGTTTCGTGCTCGCGCTGCGCCGTCAATTCGGCGGCCATGCCATTGAAGCGCTGGGTCAGCTCCCGGACCTCCACCGGGCCCTCCGGGGTGAGCGGCGGCGCGGAGCCGGCCGGCCCCGTGGGGAGATGGGCGGTGGCCTCGGCCAGGCGGCGGAGCGGCCCCGTGACCGACCGCGATAGCAGCCAGACCACCGGCACGCCCACCAGCAGCAGGATCACCAGGACCGCGGCCATCATGCGGGTCAGGTCCCGGAGCGCGGCGGTCGCGGAGCGGTCAGGCTCCGCCAGCGCGATGGCCCGGACCCCGGCTGTCGCGGGGCCGCGAACGATCGTGACCGCGTACAGGAGGTCCTGGCGCCCGGGCCCGTTGAGCGAGCCCGTGACCGTGGTGCCGAGCGCCGCCGTCGCATCCACCGGGAACGTGATTGGCGACACGCCCTCGCCCAGGTCCAGCGCCCGTCCTTCGGGGCCCACCAGGTAGACCTGGACGCCCTCGGCTACCTGGCCACGGAAGTCGGCCACCGCCGACCGGAGCTGCGGCGCCGTCGACGCCGTTCGGAGCTGGAAGACCAGCGGCTGCACCGTCTGGGCCAGCGCGTTGGTGGCCGCGTCGGCGTGGAGCCCACGGAGCACCACGAACAGCGAGCCGGCCACGCCCACGAGGATGACCAGGGCGAGGCCAGCAAAGGCCAGGAAGATTCGGGTGGACAGGCGGCCGCTGGTCATCGGCTTGGGCCCGCCCCCGCGTCCGGTGGGTTGGTGGCAGCAGGGAGCGCCGCCGGCGCCGCCGTCCCCGGCGCCGCCGTCCCCGGCGCCGCCGTCCCCGGCGCGCGGACCGGCTCGCGGCCCGGCGGCACCAGCCGGTAGCCCAGGCCGCGCACCGTGTCGATCACCGGCCCGTCGGCGCCCAGCTTCCGGCGCACCTCAGCGACGTGGACGTCCACGGTTCGAGTCTCGCCCGGGAAGTCCGTGCCCCATACGTGCTCCAGCAGCGAATCGCGGGTGAGCACCGCGCCGGCGTCGCGCGCCAGCGCCATGAGCAGGTCGAATTCGCGCGCCCGCAGCTCCAGGATCCGGTCGCCCACGGCGGCTTCGCGCCGGCGCGGGTCGATCCGCAGCGTGCCCACCTCGACCGGGCGCCCGCCCTTGGCGGTGACCTCGGTGCGGCGGAGGATCGCCTTGACGCGGGCCACCAGCGCCCGCGGGTTGAACGGCTTGGCGACATAGTCGTCCGCGCCCAGCTCCAGGCCCACGATCACGTCCACGTCGTCGTCGCGCGCTGTGAGCATGAGGATGGGCGTGTCGCCGCGTCGCCGGAGCTCGCGGCAGACCTCGAAGCCGTCCACCTTGGGCAGCATCAGGTCGAGGATGACGAGGTCCGGATCGTGGCGGCGGTGGAGCTCCAGGCCCTGCTCGCCGTCGCCCGCGGCCACCACGGCCCAGCCCTCCTTCTCGAGGTAGAGCCGGAGCAGGTCCACGATGTTGCGCTCGTCGTCGATGACCAGGATCGTCTTCACGCGACCGAGGATACCGCCCACGGTGCGCGACGCCCCCGGCCGGCACACCGCCCGTGTAAGCGCCGTGTAAGGCCGATACGCCCCGTGGATGGCCGCCGCATTACGCGCCCCTTACACGGCGTGCTGGACCACCTGACTCGGCCGGCCGATGGTAGCGATGGTGCACGACACGCCGCTCGAACCCGCGGCTCGCCAGTGAGCCGAACGGGGCCCGTCGAACCGAGCATCGAATGGAGAAAGGACGACACATGCAGCACGGAGCCAGCCTTCGCCTCCTGGGGCTGACGGTTGGGCTGGCCGCAACGATCGCGGCCTGCAGCGGGACCGGCGCCGGCGGACGGGTCGCGGATCGGACGACCGGTCCGGCAGCCGCCACGGCCCGGCCGACCCCGACGCCGACCCCGGCCACCGCCGCGACGGGTGCCCAGGGCGGCGGCCAGGCGGCACCGGGAGCCTCCGCCAAGCCGGCCAGTGGGGCAGCCAGCGCAGCACGGACTCCCGCCCCGACCGCCGCGTCGCAGGTCTCGACGACCGAGGCCACCAACCTCCTCAAGCAGATCGATGAGCTGCTCGCACAGGCCGACAGCTCGATCAACGCCGATGCCACCGCCGCTTTCACGATGGGAGAATGACCGCAATGTCCAAGAAGATGCCAATCACGACCATCACCGCGCCGGCCATCACCGCCCCCACCCGAACCCGCCGGATCCTGCTCTCGCTCGCCGGCGTGGGCCTGGTGCTGGCGGCCACGGTCGGCACCGCCGCCGCGGCCTCGCCGGCCCCCAGCGCCGGCGCCCCGGAGCACAAGTTCTGCGTCACCCAGTGGGCCGTCGCCGTCGCCAGCCGGACCGTCGAGACGCTTCGGGCCGTTGGCGACTGCGAGATCGATCGCCGGATCGCCACGCTGACCGACCTCAACACCCGGGTCACCGACAGCAAGGCGATCACGGACCCGCACAAGGCCCAGCTGCAGCACAGCGGCCCCAACCCCGTCAACTACGACGCCGAGAAGGCTGGGCTCCTTGCGCTCAAGGCCCAGATCGACGGCGAGACCGACCTCCAGGCACTGCGCGCCGACATCGAGCAGATCGCAACGGAGTTCCGCGTCTACGTGCTCGTGGTGCCCAAGACGCACCTGACCGGCGCGGGCGACGCGGGCGCCCTGGCCGTCACCAAGCTCAACGAGATGGCCGTCAAGCTCCAGGGCCTCATCGACAAGGCGGCCGGTGCCGGCAAGGACGTGACCCAGGCCACCGCGCTGCTCGCCGACCTCAAGAGCAAGACCAGCCAGGCCGGCGCCCTCGTCGCACCGATCGTCGGCTCCGTCATGCCAATCAGCGCGGCTGACTTCAATGCCGGGCCCGGCAAGACCGCCATCGAGAACGCCCGGGCGGCGGCCAAGCAGGCGCGGGAGCTCCTCAAGGCGGCCCGCGCCGACGCCAAGCAGATCATCGACCTCCTCAAGGCCTGATCACGACGCACCCTGGCGGGCCAGCGGCACCGGCGCGGGACGACCCGCCAGCCGTCTGAGCCCACCGCTCACCGAGCACTTCCTGGGGACCGAACCCCGGCCGGGCTCCCTCCGGCCGGGGTTCGCGTTTGCCTCCGCCGCGCCGCGCCGCGTCCTTGCGCCGCGTCGTGGGCCGCCGGGCCGCCTCGCTGCCGGCCCGCCTCGCTGCCGGCCGCCGGGCCCAGCCCAATTCCCGTGGCTCTGGTAGCGTGGCCCCAATCCCAGCCGATCCGCCGGCGCGTCCCAGCCCGGCCGCAATGAGGTCTCCAGTGGCGGACTGCACGCATCTCGGTCAGATCCAGGACGTCACCCCCTCCGGCGACGGCTGCGTCGAGTGCCTTGCCACCGGCGATACGTGGCATCACCTGCGGCTGTGCCTGACCTGCGGCCACGTCGGCTGCTGCGATGCGAGCGCCAACCAGCACGCCCGGAAGCACGCCGCCGCCACCGGTCACCAGATGATGCGGACCTTCGAGGACGGCGAGGACTGGGTCTGGTGCTTTGAGGACGAGGCCTTCTGGGAGTCCATTGGGGACATCGTCCGATGACGTACGGCGAACGCAAGCCGGATCCGCCGCGGTCTGGCCTGCCGGATCCCGCGACCCGCCCCGCGGGCGTCCCGTGGGTCCGCGACTTCGCGCCCGGCAAGCACTACGAGATCATCCTGGACGGGCGCCTGGCGGGCGTGGCCGTCTATGAGCGCCGCCCCGGCCGGATCACGTTCACGCACACCGAGGTCCTGGCCGACTTCAAGGGCCAGGGGATGGCGGACCGCCTGGCCACGGCGGCCATGGACGACGTCCGCGCCCGTGGCGACGAGAAGGTGATCCCGCGCTGCCCGTTCATGGCGTCGTTCTTCGGCCGCCACCCGGAATACCAGGACCTGCTGGCGGGTCCCATGTCGGCCTACCTGAAGCCGGACGCGCCGGCCCCGACGACGGACGAGCCCCGGTAGGGTTCGGCCCCTCAGCCCACCATCTGGCGGAGCGCGAACACCACGTTGGCCGGGCGCTCGCCCAGGCGGCGCATGTACCACGCATACCACGCCTCGCCGTAGCTGATCAGCTGGCGGACGCGGTAGCCCTCCCTGGCCAGCCGCCGCTGCTGATCCACCCGGATGCCGTACAGCATCTGGACCTCGAAGTCGGTCCTGGCGAGGCCCAGCGCCCGGGCATGACCCTCGATCTGCTCGATGAGCCGGACGTCGTGGGTGCCCAGCGCGATCCGCGGCTTCTGGCCGGCCCTGACCGCTTCCAGCATCTCCACGGCCAGGGCCGCGAAGTTGGAATCCACCTCGCGGTGGCCCTGGAACGCGATCTCCCGCGGCTCGGCGTAGGCACCCTTGACCAGGCGGATGGCTGGGTCCAGGGGGAGGAGGCGCTGCAGGTCGGCGGCGGTCCGGTGGAGCGCGGCCTGGAGGCAGAGGCCCACGTTGGGGTGGGCGGCGCGCAGGCGCTCATAGAGTTGGAGCGTGGGCTCGGTCCATCGGCTGCCCTCCATGTCGACCCACAGGAAGCTGCCCACCTCGCCGGCGCGCGTCGCCAGTCGGTCCGCGTGTTGCCAGGTCTGCGTGGCGTCGAAGTCCAGGCCCAGTTGGCTGGGCTTGATCGAGATCTCGCCGGGCAGGCCGCGGTCGTGGATGGCATCGAGCACGCCCAGGTAATGGTCCGCGACGGCGGCGGCCTCCTCGATCTTCGCCAGGTGCTCGCCCAGCCGCGTGTACAGGCCGGTGATGCCCTCCTTCGCGAACTCGGCGCCGGCGGTCAGCGCCGAGGCGGCGTCCTCGCCGGGGAGGAACTTGCGCACGGCACGCCTCGCGAACCAGAGGCGTGGCAGCCGCTCGCGGAGCCACGCGTTGTCGGCCATCCAGAGGAAGATTCGACGCATCGCCGTTCCCTTCGTCGACGTGGGCCGGGGCGGGCGGCCCCCGGCTGGTGAGGGGCGGCACGTCGAACGGCGGGCGGCCCCGATGCTGTTGCGGGCATGATGCGCCCCCGCCGGGAGCAGGGGAACAGGGCGGGATGGCCCATGCCGGGGTGCGCTTGGGCTCGCACTCGCGCGGGCCAGTTGACCGTTCCGGGTCATGGCCGCTACCATCCGCCGACAACTGAAGAGTACTTATCAAGAGATGGCGGAGGGACCGGCCCTGTGATGCCACGACAACCTACCCACGTCGAGTGGGCAAGGTGCCAAGTCCGGGCAGGTCCGCCTGCGAGATAAGGGACGCCTTCCAGACCCTTCCTCGTGGAAGGGTCTTCCTGTTTCTGGCGGTCGAACCATCACCTCCCGGCGGGCTCCCGCGCCCCCAGGAGACCACGATGACCGCGACATTCCTCGACCGAACCTCTGGCCCCTCGCCCACGGCGCCCGCTCCCGTGCCCGGCGCGCACGTGGCCGGCCTGGCCTGCAAGAACTGTCGCCGGCCGCAGGAGCTGGGCGCGTTCTTCGTCTGTCCGGCATGCTTCGGCCCGCTCGAGGTGGTGTACGACTACGACGTGATCCGCGGCCTGCTGAGCCGCGACGTGATCGCCGCGCGGCCGGCCGGCATCTGGCGCTACGCCGAGCTGCTGCCGGTGACGGCCCCGCCGGCGCGCGGGCTGGCGGTTGGCTCCTCGCCGCTGGTGGCGGCGCCGCGGCTGGGCGACGCCATCGGGATCGACAACCTCTGGCTCAAGGACGACACGCGCAACCCCACGCTCTCGTTCAAGGACCGCGTCGTGGCCGTCGCGGCGGCGCGCGCGGTGGAATTCGGGTTCGACACGCTGGCCTGCGCGTCCACCGGCAACCTGGCCGGGGCGACGGCCGCGGCCGCGGCGGCGCTGGGGCTTCGGTCGTTCGTCTTCGTCCCGTGGGACCTGGAGCCCGCCAAGATCGATCACGCGCTGGCGTACGGCGCGACCGTGGTGCCGGTCAAGGGCACCTACGACGACATCAACCGGCTCTGCCTGGAGATCGCGGACGAGGAGGGCTGGGCGTTCGTCAACGTCAACATGCGGCCCTTCTACGCCGAGGGCAGCAAGACGCTGGGCTTCGAGATCGCGGAGCAGCTGGGCTGGCGGCTGCCGGACGTGATCGTCTCGCCCATCGCGTCGGGGTCGCTCTTCACCAAGGTCGCGCGCGCGTTCCGCGAGCTGGTCGAGGTGGGGCTGGTGGAGCCGAAGGAGGTCCGCTTCGTCGGCGGCCAGGCGGCCGGCTGCTCGCCGGTGGCGACGGCGTTCGGGAGTGGTGCGTCCGAGATCACGCCGGTCCGGGTCCCGGACACCATCGTGCGGTCGCTGTCCATCGGGTCGCCGGCGGACGGGCGGTACGCGCTGGAGCTGGCGCGCGGGACCGGCGGCTCCGTGGAGGGCGTCACGGATGAGCCGACGGCGGAGGCGATCCGGCGGCTGGGCCGGCTGGAGGGGCTCTTTGCCGAGACGGCCGGCGGGGTGACGATCGCGGCGGCCGAGCAGGCGCGGCGCGCGGGCGTGATCCGCGACGGCGACGAGGTGGTGGCACTGATCACGGGCAATGGCGTGAAGACGCCGGACGCGCGGCGGTTCGGGCTGGCGGAGAGCGTGGAGGCGGGGGATCCCGGCCTGGCCCGGGCCATCGCGCCGACGTACCGCGACTTCGAGGCGCTGAAGGGGGAGCGGGGGGTCTAGCGAGGGGAGTCCAGGGGAGCCGGCCCGTGCGGCGCGCCTGCCCGTGCCCACCCGCCGCTGGCCCCGGGCGGATCGCGCGCGAGCCTACCGGACCTCCACCTCGCGGCCCGCGCCCAGGCGAATATCGGGCATCGTGCGGACTACCGCGACCAGCATGGCCGTCGCGATCGCGAACATCGCCCAGTAGATCCAGGTGAGGCCGGCGGCCAGCGCGTCGCGTGACGCCGCCAGCTCCGCCGCAGACATCGCCGCGCGGCGGGCCGGGTCCAGGATCGCCGAGGACGCGCTGCCCGTGAACGCCGCGAGCACGCCGCCCATCACACCCACGCCCACCGTGCCGGCGATCGTCCGCGCGAACTGCGTCAGCCCCGTCACCACGCCGCGCTCGCTCCAGCCCACCGCGCTCTGCACTGTGACCATCACTGTGACCGACATCGCGCCGATCCCCAGGCCCGTCACCACCGGCCCCACCGCGGCGATCCACGGGTTATCCATGACCTGGAGCTGGGTCAGGATCCCCGTGCCCACCGCCGCAAAGGCCGCGCCAACCAGCACGACGGCCCGCGCGCCCCAGCGCAGGAGCGCCCGCCCACCCACGAACGAGCCCAGCGGCCAGCCCAGGGTGAGCGTCCCCACGACCAGGCCGGCTTCGAACGCCGACCGCCCGTGGACCCCCTGGATCATCGGGGGGACGAAGGAGGTCAGGCCGAACAGGACGAACCCACCCAGCGCCTGCACGATGAGGCCCGGCCGGATCACCCGGTGGCGGAGGTGGGAGAGCGCGACGATGGGTTCGGGCACGCGGCGCTCCACGCGCACGAACGCCCAGAGCAGCACGACGGCCGCGATGGCCAGCCCGAACGTGGGCGCGGAGATCCACCCGAACGAGGCTGGCGCCTGCGAGACGGAGAGCAGCAGGCAGATCACCCCGACGGTGAGCAGGATCCCGCCCAGCCAGTCGAGGCTCCGCACGCTGCGTCGCTCGTGGCGCTCGGCGGCATCGGAGCCCTCGCGAAAGGCGCCGATGACCAGGCCGCCGGCCAGGAGGCCAACGGGCAGGTTGATCTCGAAGACCCACGGCCAGCCAACGGTGGTGGTGATAAGCCCGCCAAGCGCCGGGCCCAGGACGGAGCTGACCGCCCAGACCGCCCCGAACAGGGCCTGGACCCGGGCCCGCTGGCGGGGCTCGAACGCGTCGCCGATGATCGTGAACGCCGCTGTGGTCAGCGCGCCGCCGCCGATCCCCTGGAGGGCGCGGAACACGATCAGGATCGGCATGCTGGTGGCAAAGCCCGCGGCCACGGACGCCGCAATGAAGATCCCCAGCGACGCGAGGTAGACGGGTCGGCGGCCGACGGTATCGGCCAGCTTCGCCGCGAACGGCACCGCGATGGTGCTGGTCAGCAGGTAGGCGCTGAACACCCAGCCCAGGAGCTGGAGGCCGCCCAACTGCCCGACGATCGTGGGCAGCGCGGTGCCCACGACGGTGGCGTCCATGGCGGCCAGCGCCAGGGTGGTCATCATGCCCACCACGATCCGCCGCTGGGCGCGGGTCAGGGGTCGGTCGATGGGGGCCGGGGACGTCACGCGGCGGATGGTACGGCGTGGCTCTCCAGACGGGGATGCGGCGGAGCGGTGCCGCGCGGCAGAGCGGTGCCGCCCGGCAGAGTAGTGCCGCCCCGCGCGGCGATGCCCCGCGCGGCGATAGCCGTCGGATTCCGGCTGCACGGACATGCTTCGGCTGCATCGACACGCGCGTCGTAAGCGCGCGCTTGAGGCGTGCCACTCCGTCTGCATTGACATCGGGGGCATCCGGACGGCGTTGGGGACGCGCCCACCATCACGGGCCTTGCGCACGCACGCGCCGATGCGCAACAATCCGCCCATGCGTCGCAGTCTCCACCCCAACCTGATGAAGGAGAAGCCGTGGCGGTCCTGGCTGGAGGCCTGGACCCCGGGGCGCTGACGGCGTTGGAGCAACGACCGGGGCCTCGAGGGTAAGGAGGCTCCGGGGGCCGCGGACACCACGGGGGTGGGCCGCGGCTTTTTTGTTCGGCGGGCCGGCGCCCGCCACCCTTCGAACCGCGACCCCGCCACCGCGAGGGACAGCACCAGATGGACACGATCATCCTCGGCACCGGCGGACTGGGCCGGGCAGCGGCCGCCGCCTTCGTGGCGCGTGGCGACGCCGCCCTCCTGATCGGCCGTCCCGCGGGCGGCGCCCACGACCCGGCCGCGCTCACGGGCGCCCAGGTGATCGTGGAGGCCACGCGCGGCCACGCGGTGCGGGGCAACGTGGAGGCGGGCCTGGCCGCCGGCTGCCGCCGCTTCGTGATCGGGACCACGGACTGGGCCGCCGACCGCGCCGCCGTGGAGCAGGCACTCATCGCTTCCGGCGCCGCAGCGGTCGTCGCCAGCAACTTCAGCACCGGCGTGGTGCTGTTTGGGCGCCTCGTGGAGGCCGCCACCCGCCTGTTTGGGCCCGTGCCGGAGTTCGACCCCTACCTCGTCGAGTGGCACCGCCGCACCAAGACCGACCGCCCGTCCGGCACCGCCCGCGACCTGGCCAACCGCATCCTGGCCAACCACCCGCGCAAGACCCGCATCTCCAATGGGACCGGCGGCCCGCCCGCCCCCGAGGAGCTGGAGGTCCTGGCGGTCCGCGCCGGCGCAAACCCGGGCGCCCACCTGGTGGGCTTCGATGCCCCGGGTGAGACCCTGGAGATCAAGCTGAGCAGCCGCGACCGGTCCGCCTATGCGGCCGGCATCCTCGCCTCCGCCGACTGGCTGCTCCGGGAGCCGCGGGCACCCGGCATCCACGCCTTCGACCCCGCCGTGGTCGATGAGCTCCTCGCTGCCGCCACGAAACCCGGCGAGCCCGGCCGCTGACCGACCCCGGCCAGGCTCCTCCCCACCGACCGAACGCCCTTCGACCCCTCCTTCGACCGCCCGAACCGACCGCCGACCCGCCGAAAGGACCCGACCGAGATGACCGCCCCAGGACCGATGCTCACCGGCGCCATGACCGCGCTGGTGACGCCCATGACGCCCGATCGCGAGCTGGATGAGGCCGCGTTCCGCCGCCTGGTGGAGTTCCAGTGCGCGTCCGGGATCGACGGCCTGGTCCCGTGCGGCACCACCGGCGAGTCGCCCACGCTGTCCAACAACGAGCGCGACCGCCTGCTGGCCATCTCCGTGGAGGTCGCGGACCGGCGTCTCGGGGGCAAGCGCCCCGCGGTCATCGCCGGGACCGGCACCAACGACACGGCGGCCTCGATCCGCCTGACGAAGCGTGCCGCCCAGCTGGGCGCGGACGCCGCCCTGATCGTTGCGCCCTACTACAACAAGCCCGACGGTCGGATGATGGACGCCCACTTCCGGGCCATCGCCGACGAGGGCGGGCTCCCCGTCGTCGTCTACAACGTTCCCGGGCGGACCGCGGCGAACATCGACGCGGACGTCTTCCTCCGCCTCGCGGAGCACCCGGGCATCGTCGCCATCAAGGAGGCCTCGGCCAACATGGACCAGATCGCGCGGATCTGCCGCGACGTCCCGGACGGTGTCTCCGTGCTGTCGGGTGACGACGCGTGGACCCTGGCCCTCATGGCCATGGGCGGCCACGGCGTGATCAGCGTGTGCAGCAATGAGATCCCGGCCGAGATGGTTGCACTGACCGCCGCCGCGGCCGCCGGTGACTTCCGCGAGGCGCTCCGGATCCACGACCGGTTCCTGCCGCTCTTCCAGGGCAACTTCAAGGGCGGCCCCAACCCGGTCCCGGTGAAGGGCGCGATGGCGCTGATGGGCCTCCTGGCCACGGACACGCTTCGCCTGCCAATGCTCCCGCTGGACGACAAGGGGCGCGCGGCGATGGCTGCCACGCTCCGCGAGGCGGGGGTGCTGGACGCGGCGGGGAACGTCGTCGGCCTGGCGGCCAAGTACGCGTCCGCGGCCGGGGTGGCGGCATGACCACCGAGCCGGGAGCGGGCGCCGCGGGTGCCACGGGCGCCGCGCCGGTCGTGAACCCCGAGACCATCCTGGCCGACCTGGAGGCCGGCCTGGTCCGCTCGGCCAGCCCGGATCCCACCGTGCCCGGCGGGTGGCGCGTCAACGCCGACGTCAAGGCCGCGATCCTGGGCCGCTTCGCCGACAAGACCATGCTCGAGTGGTCCGTGGGGCCGTTCACGTTCCGCGACCGCGCGGGCGTCCCGCCGCGCGACCTGGCGGGCGGGCCCTGGCGCGTGGTCCCGGGCGGCACCACCGTCCGCTCCGGCACGTACCTGGCGCCGGGCGTGGTGATCATGCCGCCGTCCTACATCAACGTCGGCGCCTGGGTGGGCGCCAACACCATGGTCGATTCGGCCGTGCTGGTGGGCTCCTGCGCGCAGATCGGCGACAACGTCCACCTCTCGGCGGGCGTGGTCATCGGCGGCGTCCTGGAGCCGGCCAACGCCATGCCGGTCATCGTGGAGGACGGCGCGTTCGTGGGCGCGGGCTGCTCGCTGCTGGACGGGGTCCGGGTGAGCCGCGGCGCGGTGATCGCGGCCGGCGTCACGCTGACGGGCACGTCGCGGCTGTACGACACGGTCCGCGGGACAGTCCTCCAGGGCACGGCGGACGAGCCGCTGGTGGTCCCCGTCAACGCCGTGGTCGTTCCCGGCACGCGACGGATCGCCGGCGCATTCGCCGAGGAGCATGGGCTGGCGCTGAACACCGCCATCATCGTCAAGGACCGCGACGAGGGCACATCCGCGCGTGTTGCCCTCGAAAGCACACTGCGCTGACCGGAGACCGAATGGCCGTCGACCGCGACACCGTCCCCACGCCCGGCCGGGCCCAGGCGCCCGCGTCGGCTTCGGCACCGGGCTCCGCTTCGGCGCCGAGCTCCGCTCAGGCGCCGAGCTCCGCTCAGGCGCCCGCGTCGGCTTCGGCACCGGGCACCGTTTCGGCCGCCCAGCGTGCCATTGGCGGGCCCAGCCTGGACGGCCGCGGCCGGCCCATCGCCCGCAACGAGATCCTCCGCAACGGACGGCTGGGCGGCATCGCCCCGGCGCTCCTGGCCGAGCGCTACGGCACGCCGGTGTACGTCTACGACCTGGACGTCATCGATCGGCAGATCACCTCGCTCCGCGCCGTGCTGCCGGCATCGTTCGACCTGGCCTACGCGATCAAGTCGAACCCTGCGCTGGCGATCGTCAGCCACATGGCCGAGATGGGCCTCGGCGCCGACGTGGCGAGCGCCGGCGAGCTCAAGACGGTGGAGCGAGCCGGGTTCGCGCCCGACCGGGTCGTCATGACCGGCCCCGGGAAGCAGTATTCGGAGCTTCAGCTGGCGGTGGAGATGGGGATCCACGTGATCACCGTTGAATCGCCCGGCGAGATGGATCGACTGGAGCGGATCGCGGCCGCATCGGGGCGCGTGGTGCCCATCCTGCTGCGGGCCGCCGTCACGGGTGACGCGTCGCTGGAGAAGGTCCGCCTGATCGGCGACGAGGGCGCCGGCAAGTTCGGGATGGACGGGCGCGACCTGCTGACCTGCGCGCGGCGGGCGGTCGCATCGCCACACCTGGACCTCCACGGGCTGCATGCGTTCGGGGCCTCCAACCTGCTGGACGCCGGGGCGCTGGCGAACCACATCGAGAGCACCGTGCTCACCGCGCGGCGCCTCGCCGTGTCGACCGGGTTCACGCTCCGCCTGGTGGACGGCGGCGGCGGCCTGGGCATCCCGTACGACCAGGACGAGCCCGCCCTGGATCTGCCCCTCCTTGGCCGTCGCCTCGCGGCGATGGCGGAGCGCTGGGCCGCCGACCCCTTGCTGCGTGGCATCCGGGTGCTGATGGAGCCGGGACGCTTCCTGGTCGGGCAGTCGGGCGCCTACCTGGCGCGGGTGGTGGACCGCAAGTCGGTGAACGGGTCCATGGTCGCCATCCTGGACGGCGGAGTCCACCACGTGTTGCGGCCCGCGCTGGTGGGGCAGGAACACCGGCTGCGGCTGGTGGGCAAGTCCAGCTCGCTTGCCAAGCCCCGGCCGGTCACGGTGGCGGGGCCGCTGTGCACGGGGCTCGACGTGATCGCCGCCGGCGTGCTGCTGCTGCCGCCCGACCCGGGGGACCTGATCGTGGTGCTGGATGTCGGCGCGTACGGCTACACCGAATCGATGCCCTGGTTCCTGTCGCACCCGGTCCCGGCGGAGGTCGTGATCCGCGGCGGCAAGTCGGCGCTGATCCGCCCCCGCGTGGACCCGGAGTCCTGGCTCAACATCCAGCGGCTGCCAGAGTTCGAGTAGGGGACCGCGGTTGATCGCGGCGAGGATCCGGCGGCGATCAGCCTCCTGCCAGCGAACTGGCGCTATGCACACCCGGTGAGGACTACGCGGGTTGCCGCCCCTCAGCGGACTCGCCGCGCCTCCGAAATATGCCGACGCGAGCGTGCGCAGGAGTGCCCCCCGAGTGGTGGGAATTGAGCGAGGCTCCTGACGCCGGCAGTTCACCAGCGCGGACCGTTGACACTCTCGGGGTGAGATTGCTACTATCCGGGCATCCAGTTAGCACTCAGACCATGAGAGTGCTAACCCCGGCACAGAGCGAGGAGATGGTCCGGTGCGAAAAGTGCGCCGCTCCACCGGCCCCCTGGACCTCCGGACGCAGGCGATCCTTCGGGCGGTCATCGAGGAATACGTCACCACTGCCAGCCCTGTCGGGTCGGGCGCGCTCGTCGCGCGCTACGGCCTGGGGGTGTCGAGCGCGACCGTCCGCAACATCCTCGCCGAGCTCGAGTCCGCCGGGATGCTGACCCACCCGCACACCTCGGCCGGCCGCATCCCCACGGACGTGGGCTACCGCTACTACGTGGAGTCCATCACGGATTCGATCCCACTCCCCGCGGTCGAGCAGCTGATGATCCGGCACCAGTTTGGCCAGGTGGAGTTCGCCAGCGAGCACTGGTTCCGTCTGGCGGCGACGACCCTGGCCAGCCTCAGTCGTGCCGCCGGGCTCGCCACCCCGGCCAAGCCGGAGGCCGCCCACGTCCGCAGGATCGACCTGGTCTCGATCAGCGACCGCCTCGCCAGCCTGATCATCGTGTTCCGTGAAGGGGCGGTGAAGCAGGTGCTGGTCGCGCACGAGGATGGGGTGGACCAGACGACCCTCTCGATCGTCGCGGCGATCCTCAACGAGACGCTGGGCGGCTCCACGGCGGGGTCGGGCGTTCGCTCGCTTGCGGCCCTCGACGACCGGCTGCCCCACGCCAGCCTGCTCCGCCGGATCGGCGACCGCGTGGTGCGCACGCTGCGCGACTACGACGCTGCCCTGGTCGAGGAGGTCTACAGCGATGGCCTCCTGAACATGATGGATGCCCCCGAGTTCGCCCAGGGCGACAAGCTCCGGCGCGTCTTCAGTGCGCTGGAGAACCGGGCCTACCTGGGCTCCCTGCTCAGCTCGGTCGCCGATGCGGGCACGGTCCAGGTCTTCATCGGGGCCGAGAACGCGCCGCCCGAGATGCGCGATGTGTCACTGGTCCTGGCCCCGTACGGGCGCCGCGAGCGGGCCGTGGGCGTCGTCGGGATCCTTGGCCCCACCCGGATGTCCTACTCCCAGGCGATCGGCACGGTCCGCTTCGTCAGCAGCCTCATGAACGAGCTCGTGGATCACTTGTATGCGTGATCATCTCGCCAACCCCCACCCCAGCAGCAGGAATCGACGGCCATGAACAACCAGAAGAGCCGCGGCAAGGAGCGGGCCGACGAGATCGACATCTCGCCGGTGGCCCTCGCCGCCCAGATCGCCCAGCTGACCGAGGATCTCGACGCCGCCCGCAAGGAGCGCGGCGAATACCTGGACGGCCTGCAGCGCGAACGCGCCGAGTTCATGAACTACAAGCGCCGGGTGGCCGAGGAGCGCGAGGCGATGCTGGGCCTCGCCGCCGAGGCGCTGCTCTCCAAGGTGCTGGCCGTCGCCGACGACTTCGACCTGGCCCTGGAGTCGCGTCCCGCCGCCATCGCGTCCGATCCGTGGGCGGAGGGCATCGCGGCGATCGACCGCAAGCTCCGCGTCCTGCTCGAGAGCGAGGGCGTCCGCCCGATCGAGTCCATCCCGGGCTCTGACTTCAACCCGCGGCTCCACGAGGCGATCGTCAACGTCCCCAACACGGGCCTGCCCGAGGGGACCATCGTCGCCGAGGCGCGCCGTGGCTATCGCCTGCGCGAACGCATCCTGCGGCCGGCCCTGGTGGCCGTGGCCGCGGCGCCGCCGGACGCGCCGGCATCCGACGCTGGCACGCCCGCCGGAGGCGAGCCCATCCACTGATCCGCCACGCACTCGGAACCCGACCCACCTCCGAACCCACGCACCCCGTCCCAACCGACCCCGGCTCACCCGTCGGTGAGCTTTCGAGCAGGAGCCAACAGAGACCATGGGCAAGATCATCGGCATTGACCTCGGCACGACGAACTCGGTCGTCGCGGTGATGGAGGGCGGCGAGCCCACCGTCATCGCCTCCGCCGAGGGCGGCCGCACCATTCCCTCCGTCGTCGCGTTCAGCAAGTCCGGCGAGCGACTGGTTGGCCAGCTGGCCAAGCGCCAGGCCGTCACCAACCCGGGCAACACCATCTACTCCATCAAGCGCTTCATGGGCCGCCGCTGGGATGACCCGGAGGTCAAGCACAGCTCACGCCTGGTCCCGTACACCGTCGAGAAGGACGAGAAGACCGACGGCGTCCGCGTCCGCCTGGCCGATGCCAAGACGTACACGCCGCCCGAGATCAGCGCGATGATCCTGCAGAAGCTCAAGACTGACGCCGAGGCCTACCTGGGCGAGAAGGTCACCGAGGCGGTCATCACCGTCCCGGCCTACTTCGACGACACGCAGCGCCAGGCCACCAAGGACGCCGGCCGGATCGCGGGCCTGGACGTCAAGCGGATCATCAACGAGCCCACCGCCTCCGCACTGGCCTACGGCCTGGACAAGAAGCACGACGAGACGGTCGCGGTCTACGACCTGGGTGGCGGCACCTTCGACATCTCCATCCTGGAGCTGGGCGACGGCGTCTTCGAGGTCAAGAGCACCAACGGCGACACGCATCTGGGCGGCGACGACTTCGACCAGCGCGTCATCGACTGGCTCCTGGCCGAGTTCAAGAAGGAGCAGGGGATCGACCTGGCCAAGGATCCCCAGGCGCTCCAGCGCCTGAAGGAAGCCGCGGAGAAGGCCAAGATCGAGCTCTCCTCCACCTCGTCCACCGAGATCAACCTGCCGTACGTGACGGCCGACGCCACCGGGCCCAAGCACCTCGTGGTGCCGCTCTCGCGCGCCAAGCTGGAAGACCTGGTCCGCGACCTGATCGACCAGACGGCCGGCCCGGTCAACAACGCGCTCAAGGACGCCGGGCTCAAGGCCTCCGAGATCGACGAGGTCATCCTGGTCGGCGGCATGACCCGCATGCCCGCGGTGGTCGAGGCCGTCAAGGCGATGTTCGGCGGGAAGGAGCCCCACAAGGGCGTCAACCCCGACGAGGTCGTGGCGATCGGCGCGGCGATCCAGGCCGGCGTCCTGGCCGGCGACGTCAAGGACGTGCTGCTCCTCGATGTCACGCCGCTCTCCCTGGGCATCGAGACCCTGGGTGGCGTGATGACCAAGCTGATCGAGCGGAACACCACCATCCCGACCAGCAAGTCGCAGGTCTTCTCCACAGCGTCCGACAACCAGAGCCAGGTGGAGATCCACGTCCTCCAGGGCGAGCGCGACTTCGCGGTCGACAACAAGACGCTGGGTCGCTTCATCCTCGACGGCCTCCCGCCCGCCCCGCGCGGGATCCCGCAGGTCGAGGTCACCTTCGACATCGACGCCAACGGCATCCTCGACGTTCGCGCCAAGGACCGGGCAACCGCCAAGGAGCAGCAGGTCCGGATCACGGCCTCATCGATGCTCTCCAAGGACGACGTGGACAAGATGGTTCGCGACGCCCAGGAGCACGCCGAGGAGGACCGCAAGCGCCGCGAGGAGGTGGAGGTCCGCAACCAGGCCGAGGCGCTCGCATTCCAGGGCGATCGGACGCTGAAGGACCTGGGCGACAAGGTCTCGGGCGAGGATCGCGCCGCCGCGGAGTCCGGGATCGCCGCGCTCCGCGACGCGCTCAAGGGCTCGGACATCGAGGCGGTCGCCCGCCAGGCGTCGGCCCTGACCGAGGTGCTCCAGCGCCTCACGACGGCCGCGTACCAGGCCTCGGCGGCCGAGGGCGCGGCCGGCGGAGCTGATGGTGGCCCCGGCGCGGGTCCCGACGGGTCCGGCGCGGCCGGTGCCGACGAGACGGTCGAGGGCGAGTTCAAGGAGGTCTAGCCTCCGGCTCCCGGTCCAACGCAGACAGGGAACGGCCCGCGGCTTCAGCCGCGGGCCGTTCGATTCCGGCCGCGTCTGCGCGGCTGCGGCGTGCCGCCCGCCGCGGGCCGTCCTGATACGGCAGCGGGCCGCCCACTGGCGCCCCGCGCCGCCGTACGGAGCGTGGACCGCACCCGCGCCGAGAGCGGCCTGCCCTGCGGCGCCCGGTTCTCGCCCGCTTCTTCGGCTAACGCTTGTCGGGCCGACCGTACGCGGCCGATCGCAGGCCCTGCCTGGCTAGCATCGACTCGGCGCACGTCAGCCATGCTCGTCAGGCAGCCCGCGGCACCCTCACCCGTTGCCGCGTCGACTTTCGCTGCTGCGTGGTGCCTCGCCGAAGTTGGCCCAGAAAGACAGGGCACGAATCGACCCGACCGGCCGTTGCAGCCAGCTGCGCATCGTGCGCCCATCTGCCGGGAAAGCCGAGCGCAGCACCGAGCCAAGCGAGCGAGCGCGACGTCGATTCGTGTCGCTCTCGGCGAACACCACCCAAGCGCTCACCGTGGATGCCTCCCACCCGCGATCGCGCGCGATCCGCGCGGCCGGGCGGAGTCGGCGGTCCATCGTGGCCAGCAGATCCTCCAGCGCGACGAGCTCCGTCTTCCACTCGATCACCAGGAGCGACCTCGTGGGCTGGTGATACGCGAGGATGTCGATGACACCGCGTTCGCCATAGACGGCGAAGGAGACCTCGGGTGCGTGCAGCCAGCCCGGCAGCGTGTCGAGGTAGCGGGCCAACTCCTCGTGCAGCGCCGCGTGGCCGGCGTTGAGCAGCCGGTCGACCTCGCCGTGTGGCAGTCGAACGGTCATCTCGAGCCGGATGCCAAGGACGGCGGCCACTCGCCGCAGCGTCGCCGGAGCGACCTGGTCCAGCCGGCCATGCTCGATTGCCGAGACCACGCTGGCCGAAACCTTCGCCCGGGAGGCGACGTCGCTCTGGCGCCAGCCGCGGCGAACCCGGACCGCGCGAAAGGCGGCGCCGATGCGCTGATCATCCATCCTCCGCCCCTCGGGTTGGCGTGTCCGCGGCCCTCAGGATCACCAATCGCCCTCGGGTTCCTCGGAGGCGCCGCCCCAGACGAGCTGCCCGTCAAGCAGCCCGAACGGTTCGAGCAGGAGCGGAAAGGCACTGTCTGCCTCGAAGTCCGCCACGATGTTGGCAGCCAACGTCGACGGCATGTCCGAGGGCAGGCTGAGGAGGAGGTCGCGTCGAGGCACCGCCAACACCTGGTCCCCACCGCCGAACAGGCGGACGAGGTGGTTTGGCCCAAGGATCAGGGACGACGCCCACGCCACGCAATCCACCCTCCGGACAACGTGGCCGGCGAGGACGCCGCGACGAACATCCGCGGGCGATAGCCGTCCGGCTCGGCGATCCAGGTTGGCCTGCGCAACCGAGGCAACCTGCGCCAAGGAGCACTCCCAGCGCTCCATCACGACATCGTCGAGGAGGACATGTGTCCGACCGATCTGGATGCCGAAGCTGATGGCACACCCGACCGGTGCGACGTCGGTCACGAGATTGCCTGGCCCGAGATATGGACCCGCGAGGAGCGGCATCAGCCGCGGCTTTGCCCAGTCCCACGGCACGGGCGTTGGTATTGCCTTGGCGGCGCGGCGGAGACGTTGTTGGTGGCGGAGAAGGTCGAGTGCCCGCCGTGGGTGCCAGGCGAGTCGGGCTTCGAAGATTGGCATGACTCCACATTGGAGAGCGACGCTTATCGCGGCCGTATCGCTGCGCGGTCGCTCACCAGCCCGCTGGAACGGGCCGCGTATGATGTCCCTCGACGAACCGACCGACCGGTCAGTCGGTTCGCGCAATGACGAGGACGGCGCGCAAGCGACCGCGGCGACTGGCGCGGACAGCAACGCGGAGGAAGGTGACGGATGGCCAGACCCGATCCCGGCGAGCAGAGCCGGAGCCGTCGCGAGCGCATCCTCGACGCCGCGTTCCACGCCTTCTCCAGCCGCGGCTACCGCGACACCGCCGTCGACGACATCGCCGGCGCCGCGGAGACCTCCAAGGGCGGCGTCTACTTCCACTTCCCCACCAAGGACGCGATCTTCCGCGAGCTGATGTCCACGACCGCGGACAAGCTGGTCGCCAAGGTGGAGCGAGCGGTGGCGTTGGAGACGGAGCCGGTCGCCCGTGCCGAGGCCGCGCTCAAGGCGGTTCTGGGCACCTTCGCCGGCCATCGGACCATGGCCCGGCTGCTCTTCCTTGACACGGTCGGCGCGGGGCGCGTCTTCCAGCAGGAGACAAACAACCTGCACGACCGGTTCAGCCGCCTGATCCAGGGCTATCTCGACGACGCCGTCAGGGCCGGCGCCATCCCGCCCCTGGACACGCGGATCACCAGCATCGCCTGGTTTGGGGCGCTCGACGAGCTGGTGGCGCGCTGGCTCCTGGCGGACCAGCCGGGTCCGCTGGAGGACGCCTACCCCGCGCTTCGGGCGGTCCTGCTTCGGAGTGCCGGCGTCCCCGAGGCCCGGATCGGGGCCGTGCCGGATCCTGCGGCCGGGAGTGAGTTCCCCGAGCTGCGGGCATGACGACGGCACGACCCGCCGACGGCCGAACGGACGCAGGCCAACGCGACGACGCCCGAACGGACGACGGCATCCGGCTGGGCGGGGCGCTGGGCCGGGCCGTGGCATCGTCGGCGCCCGGCGAACCCGCCCCGGGCGCCTCCACCCTCGCCTCGGCGACCGTTCGGGTCGCCGGCGTGGACCCCATCGCCCTGTTCGCTGTCGCCGCCGAGGCGGACCTTGAGGTCGCCCTCTGGCTGCAGCCATCCGAAGGCACCGCGCTGGTGGGGGTGGGCCGGGCGTGGGCATTCGGGGGCGCCGGGCCGGACCGGTTCAAGGCGGCCGAATCCGGCTTCCGCGACCTGATCGCAGCCGCTCGCCGCGAGGGCCCGCACGGGCCGGTCCTCCTGGGTGGCCTGGGGTACACCGGCCGTGTGCCGGCCGAGGGGGATCCGTGGGCGCCCTTCGGCCCCGCGTCGATGGTGGTCCCGGCGCTCCTCTACCGCGCCGGACCGGGCGAGTCCACCCTGACCGGCGCCCTCCTGGACGGGAGCCCCGCCGAGGCCAACGCGCTGGACCGCGCCGGTGAGCGGCTCCTCGCCCGCGCTCAGCAGACCCAGCCGGGCCCGGGCGCCATGGTCGCCCGGCCCGTCCACGCCCAGCTCACCGAGCTGGCCTCGCAGCCCGGCCACGACGCCTGGCGCAGGATCGTCGGCATGTACGCCGGGGCCGTCGGCCGCGGCCGCATCGACAAGGTGGTCCTGGCCCGGCGCCTCGACCTTCGCTCCCCGGTGGAGTTGGATGTCACCAACGCCCTCCGCCGGCTGGCCGCGTCCGCGCCCGAGAGCACCATCTACGCCTTCCGGCGCGATGGCCGCACCTTCCTCGGCGCCACACCCGAGCGACTCGTCCGGACCGAGGGCCGACGATTCCGCACCGTGGCCCTGGCCGGGACCATCCGGCGCGGCGCCGACGCGCGCGAGGACCAGGAGCTGGCGACGCAGCTGCTGGCCTCGGAGAAGAACCGCGAGGAGCAGCGGATCGTCACCGCCGCCATCCGTGACCTGCTGACGCCGGTCGCCGAGACGCTGGAGATCTCGGCGCGGCCCACGGTGATGACCCTGCGCTTCGCCCAGCACCTGCTCACCGAGATCTCCGGCACCCTGCCGCCCGCCCACGGCCTGCTGTCCGTGGCGGCCCTGCTCCATCCCACCCCGGCGGTCGGCGGCGAGCCGCGCGATCAGGCCCTCGCGATGCAGGACGAGCACGAAGGCTTTGAGCGCGGCTGGTATGCCGGCCCCATCGGCTGGCTGGACGCCGACGGGGACGGGGAGCTGTGCGTCGCGCTCCGGTGCGGCATCGTGGACCGGACGCACGCCACGCTCTTCGCCGGCTGTGGCATCGTGGCCGACTCCGACCCCGACAGCGAATGGGAGGAGTCGCGCATCAAGCTCCGCGCCGTGATCTCGGCGCTGGGCATCCCGGGAGACGCGGCGTGACCACTGCTGCCCCCATCAGCCTGCGAGGTCACGCATGACCGACGCCGCGCTCCTGCGCGCCTTCACCGACGAGCTGGTCCTGGCCGGCGTGACCGAGGCGGTCATCTGCCCGGGGTCGCGCTCCACGCCGCTCGCCCTCGCACTCCGAACCACCCCCGGGCTGCGATGCCGCGTGCTCCTTGACGAGCGTGCCGCCGGGTTCTTCGCGCTGGGGATGGCGCGCACGCTGGGCCGGCCGGTTGTCCTGCTGGCCACGTCGGGGACCGCGACCGTGGAGTTCGCGCCGGCGGTGGTCGAAGCGAGCCTCTCGCGGGTGCCGCTGGTGGTGCTCACCGCCGATCGGCCGCCGGAGCTGCGCGACCGCGGGGCGCCGCAGACGATCGACCAGGACCACCTGTACGGACGCGCGGCCAAGTGGTTCGTGGAGCTGCCCCTGTTCGATGGCGCGGCGGTGACGGCGGCGCATGTCAGGTCCGTCGCGGGCCGGGCCGTGGCGACCGCGGCGGCGGGTCCGGCGGGTCCGGTGCAGATCAACGTCCCGTTCCGGGAGCCGCTCCTCCCCGACGGGTCGCTCGTGGCGCCCCGGGCGACGGACGGGGCCGCAGCCGACGGGGCCGCGCCGGCCTCGTCGAGGCTCCCCTTCGCCGCACCGGCCTCGTCGAGGCTCCCCTTCGCCGCGCACGTCGGTGGCCGGCGCGTCCTGGCGGATGCCGACGTCCGACGGATCGCGGCGCGGCTCACGAGCGCCCGGCGCGGCCTCATCCTCGCCGGTCCCGACGACGACCCGCGGCTCCCCGCCGCCCTGGCCGCCCTGGCCGGTGCCACCGGCTTCCCGATCATCGCCGACCCGCTCTCGGGGCTGCGCGCCGGCCGCCACGACCGATCCATGGTGGTGGTCCGCGGCGACCAGCTGGCGCGGCCCGGGCCGTGGCTGGACGCCCACCTCCCCGATCTCGTGCTCCGGACCGGCGCGATGCCCACCTCCGCCCCGCTGGTCAACCTCCTGGCCCGCGTCAGGCCGGAGCTGCTGATCCTCGACGGCGGCGACGGCTGGCGCGAGGCCGCGCTGGTGCCCGCCACCTTCGTCCACGCCGACCCCGCCGCGACCGCGCTGACGCTGGCCGGCCTGGTCCTCGCACAGCCGCCGGAAGACGCCGCCCACCACCGCGGCCGCGACGCTGGGTGGGGCCGCGACTGGCTGGCCGCCGATCGCGCGGCGGATGCCGCCATGCATGTCTGGCTCGCCGGGGTGGGGGAATCGGGCGAGGCCTACGAGGGCGCCGTCTGGCCCGCCCTCGCGGGCGCGCTGCCGGATGGGGCGACGCTGTGGGCGGGCAGCTCCATGCCCGTCCGCGACATGGACGCCTGGTTGCCGTCGATGGATCGGGCGATCACCATCTGCTCCAGCCGCGGCGCGAACGGCATCGATGGCGTGGTCTCCACGGCCCTCGGCTCGGCGGCCGTGGCGCGGGGTCCCGTCGCGCTGGTCATCGGCGACGTGAGCTTCCTCCACGACCTCAACGCCCTGGTCGCGGCCAGGCTGCACGACTTGTCGGCCACGGTCGTGCTGATCAACAACGACGGCGGCGGGATCTTCTCGTTCCTGGCGCAGGCCTCGGCTGACGCACCTGGGTCGGGGCTCCCGGAGCACTACGAGGAGCTGTTCGGGACGCCCCACGGGATCGATATCGGGCCGATCGTCGGCTCGCTGGGCGGCGAGTACCAGCGCGTGGGCTCGGGCCAGCTGGCGGCGGCGATCCAGGCCTCGGTCGGCCGGCACGGGGTCCAGGTCATCGAGCTGCGCACGGAGCGGGCGCGCAACGTCGAGCTTCACCGGGAGCTCGCGGCGGCGGTCCAGCAGGCCCTGGCCACGCTGCTCCCGGAGTCCCGCGCATGACCCTGCTGACCGTGGCCGGCGTCCGCTACGAGGTCCGGTCCGGCGGCGACGGCCCGCCAGCCCTCCTCCTCCACGGGTTCACCGGCCGTGGCGCCGACTGGGGTCCGTTGCTGCCCGCGTTCCGCCGGCACGCGAGGACCATCACGGTTGACCTCCTGGGACACGGGCGATCCGATTCGCCGGTTCACCCCGATCGCCACGCCCTGCCGGCGCAGGCCGCCGACCTGGCCCAGATCCTGCGCCGCCTCGGGGCCGTGCCGGCCGTGATCGTCGGCTATTCGTTCGGGGCCCGGCTCGCCCTCTGCCTCGTCGCGGACCACCCCGACGTCGTCGCGGCCCTCGTACTGGAGAGCCCGTCGGCCGGCCTCGCCGACCCCGCCGAGCGCGCCCGCCGCGAGGCCGCGGACGAGGCCCTGGCGGCCCGGATCGAGCGGGACGGCATGGAGGCCTTCGTCGACACCTGGTGGGAGACCACCCCGGTCTTTGCCTCCGAGCGCGACCTTCCACCGGCAACCCGCGCCCGCCTCAGGTCTGCCCGCCTCCGCAACCGCCCCGCCGGCCTGGCGGCCAGCCTCCGCGGCGCCGGCCAGGGCGCCATGGAGCCGCTGTTCGACCGGCTGCGGTCGATCGCCCGACCCACCCTCGTCGTCGCCGGTGAGCTGGACCCCGTTGGCATCGCCAGGGCCCGCGACGTCGCGGCACGGATCCCCGGCGCCCGCCTGATCGTGCTCTCGGGGGCCGGCCACAGCGCCCACCGTGACCAGCCCGCCGCGTTCCGCCGCATCGTCACCACGTTCCTGCAGGAGGAGGCCCCCGCATGACCAGCGCCGTCACCTGGACCCGCGCCGTCGACTACCAGGACATCCGCTACGAGCACTCGGGGACCGGGATCGCCAAGGTCACCATCGCCCGGCCCGAGGTCCGCAACGCCTTCCGGCCCCAGACCGTGCGCGAGCTGATCGATGCGTTCGCGCGCATCCGCGACGATGCGTCCATCGGCTGCGTCCTGCTCACCGGCGAGGGCGACATGGCCTTCTGCTCGGGCGGCGACCAGAAGTACAAGAGCCTCTCGGGCGGCTACCTGGATTCCGACGGCGTGGCCCGTCTCAACGTGCTGGACCTCCAGCGCCAGATCCGCTCTCTCCCCATCCCGGTGGTGGCCCTGGTCAACGGCTTTGCCATCGGCGGCGGCCACGTCCTGCACGTCGTGTGCGACATGTCGATCGCCAGCGAGAACGCGATCTTCGGCCAGGTGGGCCCCAAGGTCGGGTCGTTCGACGCGGGCTTCGGGATCGGGCTCCTCGCCCGGCTGGTCGGCGACAAGAAGGCCAAGGAGATCTGGTTCCTGTGCCGCCAGTACACGGCCCAGGAAGCGCTGGCGATGAACCTGGTCAACAAGGTCGTGCCGCTGGCTGACCTGGAGGCCGAGGGCGTCGCGTGGGCCGAGGAGATGCTCGACATGAGCCCCACGGCCATGCGCTTCCTGAAGTCCGCTTTCCTCGTCGCGACCGACGGTCTCGCCGGGCTCCAGGAGTTCGCGGGTAACGCCACGGGCCTCTACTACACGACGGACGAGGCGCACGAAGGCTCGCGCGCCTTCCTGGAGAAGCGGCCACCCGAGTACCGCAAGTACCCGCGGCGGCCATGACCGGCGTGCGTCGCGCTCCCGCCGGTCCCGTCGTGGGGCGCCCATCCCCAGCCGAGCGCCCGTCGACACCCGACCGGCCGTCCCGGCTCCGGATCTGGCTGCTCGCCTCCCGGCCGGCGACGCTCCCCGCGGCGCTCTCAGGCGTCGTCGTGGGGCTGGGCGCCGCCCGGGGCGCCGGCTACGCCTTCCGCCTCGACACCGCCATCGGCTGCGTCCTCGTCGCCCTCCTCCTCCAAGTGGTGGCCAACTTCGCCAACGACCTGTCCGACTTCCGCAAGGGCGCGGACACCCCCGACCGGACCGGCCCTATTCGCGTCGCGGCGGCGGGCCTGGTGACGGAGCGGCAACTGGAGGTGGCGATCGGGCTGGTGCTCGCGCTGGCCGCCGTCGTCGGCGTCTGGCTCGCCACCATCGGCGGGCCAGTCCTGCTGGGGCTGGGCGCGCTGGCGATGGTCGCCGCGCTGGCCTACACCGGCGGGCCGTGGCCGTACGGCTACAAGGCACTGGGCGAGGTCTTCGTCTTCATCTTCTTCGGGCTGGTGGCGGTGGTCGGGACGGCGTACCTGCAGGCGCTGGTCCTGGCCCCCGTCTTCGTGACCGCGTCGCTCCCGGTTGGCGCGCTGGTGACGGCCATCCTGGTCGTCAACAACCTGCGCGACATCCCGACGGACCGCGCGGCGCGGAAGCGGACGCTGGCGGTGGTGATGGGGCCGCGGGCCACGCAGTGGGAGTACGCGTTCCTCCTGGCCATCGCCGCGCTGGTGCCGGTTGCGCTCGCGGCCGCGGGTCGGGGGCCCGCTCTCCTCCTGCCGCTCCTCTCGGCTCCGCTCGCCATCCCGCTGCTCCGCACGGTTCGCGGCTTCACGGAGCCGCGCCATTTGAACCTGGCTCTCAAGGGGACGGCCCGGCTGGCGCTGGTGCATGGCCTGCTGTTCGCCGCGGGCCTGGCGATCGCCGGGATGTCGGCGTCGTGACGGGGCCTGGTCGGGCCCCGGCCCTCCGCGCGCTCCGCGCCGACAAGGTCCGCGTGCCGTTCCGCCGACCGTTTCCTACCTCCCAGGGGATGTGGCTGGCGCGTGAGGCGTGGATCCTGCGGTTGATCGATGCCGACGGCCGGACCGGAGTGGGCGAGGCGGTCCTGGATCCCGAAGACGGCGAGACGGCCGCCATCATCCTCGATGCACTGGTTCGTGAGGCCGTGGATGCGGCCAGCGAGGGCTGGCTTCCGACCGCCGAGGACCTCGAGATGCACGGCGCGCCGGGACGGGCGCTCCGCGCGGCGCTGGATGCCGCCGCCCTGGACCTGGGCGAGCTGGCGGCCGGGGTGACCGGCGCCGACGGGCCGGGCGTCGGCGTGAACGCCACCATCCCGCACGTGGGGCCACGCGCCTCGGCCGAGGCGGCTCGGCAGGCGCTGGAGGCGGGATTCCGGACGATCAAGATGAAGGCGGGCGCCGAACGCGAGGTGGAGGTCCTCGTGGACCGGGTCCGTGCCGTACGCGAGGCCGTGGGGCCGGACGTCCGGCTCCGGATCGACGTGAACGGCGCCTGGGATGTGGAGACGGCGGTGGACCGGCTGCTGGCGATCCGGCGGTTCGGGATCGAGTACGTGGAGCAGCCCATCGCGGGGGACGACGCGGCGGCGCTGGCGGACGTCCGGCGGCGGGGGCGGGTGCCGGTGGCAGCCGACGAGGCGGTGACGTCGCTACGGGTGGTGCGCGAGTTGCTGGAGGCCGGGGCGGTGGACGTCCTGGTCGTGAAGCCCGCCCGGGTCGGGGGTCCGCTGGTGGCGGGCCTGATCGCCGAGCTGGCCGCCGAGCGCGGCGTCCCGGTGGTGCTCAGCACGTTGTTCGAGACGGGGGTGGGGATCGCGGCGGCCCTCGCGGCGGCGGCGGGGCTCCCCGGAGTGACGCTGGACGGGGCGCCCGAACCGCCCGATCACGGGCTGGCGACGGCCGGGCTCCTGGAGCACGACCTTCTGCGCTACGCGCTGATCGTGGAGGACGGCCGGATGTGGCGGCCCGACGAGGACGAGGACGAGGGCGAGGACGGCGGGGCCGGAGGGGCCGGAGGGGGCGCGCCCGAAGCCGCCCATGGCGCGGCCGAATCCTCCGGCGAGCCGGGTGCGCTGGGGATCCTCATCGACGAGGGCGCGGTCCGGAGGTACGCCGTCGAGTCCAGCGGGGCCGAGGCGTGACGCACGGCTTCGAACGCCCGGCCGTGGCCGGCGGGGGCTGGACGGCGCACGGCCTGGTCCGTGGGCTGGCGCGCGACCACGACCGCGGCGAGGCGCCGGCGATCCGGGATGCGAGCCGCGCCCTGACCTGGGCCCAGCTGGACCGCCGGGTGGATGCCGCCGCCGCGTCGCTTCGTTCGGCCGGCGTCGGCCGGGGCGACGTGGTGGGCCTGGTGCTGGGCGAGCCGATCGATACCATCGCTGTCCTCCTGGGCATCCACCGCGTCGGCGGTGTGGCGGCGCCAATCCCGCTGCGCCTGACGGGGGCTGAGATGGACGCCGTTTCGGCCACGCTCCGACCCTCGCTGCTGGTCCACGAGCCGGCTCGGCTGCTGGCGGGCGAGGTTGCTCGTGACGGCGGAGATCCGGCCGACGTCCCCGTGGCTCCGGACGCCCCCGCCATCGTCATCCTGACCTCGGGCACGACGGGCCGGCCCAAGGGTGTGGTCCTCTCCTACGCCGCCCTCGGGTCCAGTGCGGACGCCTGGATCGCCGCCCTCCCGCCCGCCACCGGCTGGCTCCTGGTGGTGAGCCTGGCGCACGTGGCCGGGCTGGGCGTGGTGTGGCGGGCGATCCGCGCCGGCGTGCCGGTCCGCCTGGCGCCAGCGACGGACGCCGGGGCCCAGCTGGCGGCGCTCCGCGACGACGCCACGATCAGCCACGTCTCCCTGGTGCCCACCCAGCTGGCCCGGCTCCTCGACGCCGCGGGCGCCGACGCCGCGGGTAGCGACGCCGCGGGTAGCGACGCCGCGGGTAGCGACCCGCCGCGCGGCGCCTTGGCGCCGGCGTCGGCGCCGGCCGGCCTGCGCGCCGTCCCGCTGGGTGGCGGGCACGTCCCAGCCCCATTGGTAACCCGCGCCCTCACCGCCGGCTGGCCGGTGGTCCCCACCTACGGCCTGAGCGAGGCGGGTTCGGGTGTCACCGCGCTCCCCACTGCGGAGGCGCACGCGCACCCGGACAGCGCGGGCCGGCCGCTCCCCGGCGCGCACGTCACGATCCACGATCCCGACCGGGACGGGGTGGGGGAGATCGTCGTGTCGTCGCCCGCGGCGTTCCTGGGCTACCTGGGCGAGCCGCCGCGCGACCCGGCCTCGCCCATCCACACCGGCGACCTGGGCCGCCTCGACGCCGATGGCCGCCTGCACGTGCTGGACCGGCGCACGGATCGAATCGTCCGCGGCGGCGAGAACATCGCCCCCGCCGAGGTGGAGGCCGTGCTGGACGCGCACCCCGCCGTGGCCGAGGCGGCCGTGGTGGCCCGCCCCGACCCGCTGCTGGGCCACGTGCCGGTCGCGGCTGTGGTGATTCGCCCCGGCGCCGACGACCCGGGCGACGAGGCCCTGGTGGCGTGGTGCCGGGTCAGCCTCGCCGCCTTCAAGGTCCCCGCGGCGTTCCTTCGGCTGGACACGCTCCCGCGGACGGCCAGCGGAAAGCTTCGCCGCGCGGCCGTCCGGGGGCTCATCGACGGCTCCCCGTGGGGCGAGCTGGCGCGCGCGGGTGGCGACCGAATCGGCTGGCGCGTGACCGGCGCACCCGGGTCGGCCCACCCGGCCCTCCCCGCGCCCCTGGACGTCCTTCTCTTGGCCGGCACGCTGTCGACGGCCCACCAGCTGGATCGGCTGGCCGAGGAGCTGGCGCGGCCCGGCAGCCTGCGCGTCCACGCCCTGGACCGGCGCGGCAGCGGGACAGGACGCCTGACCAACCCCGGTCCGGTGCTGGTTGCCGCTCACGTCGCGGACGTGGAGGCGTACCTGGACGCCCGCAGCATCGAATCCGCCGTGCTGGTCGGCCACAGCTTCGGCGGCGTGCTGGCCCTGGAGGCCGCGGCGCGACTGGGCCGTCGCATCAGCGCGGTGGTCGCGTATGACCCGCCCTACAGCCCGCTGGCCGAAGAGCCAACCCAGGCACGCTTCGCGGACACGGCCGCCCGGACGGCCGAGGCCCACGCGCGGGGTGGCCCGGCGCTGGCCGCGGAGACCTTCCTCCGGATCGTCGCGGGCGACGCCGCCTGGGAGAGCCTCTCCGACCGAAGCCGCGCCTTCCTCGCCCGCGAGGGCGACGGCGCGGTGGCCGATTCGGCCCTGGTGGGGCTGGACCCGGCTGGCCTCCCCGCCATCACCGCGCCGGTCCGCATCCTCACGGGCGGCGCCAGCCTCCCGTTCTACGAGCCCATCTCGGTCGCCCTGGTCGCCCGGATTCCGGGGGCCACCCGTGCGACCCTGGAGGGCCTGACCCACAATGGCCCCATCACCGACGCCCCGCAGGTCGCCGCCGCCATCCGCGTCTTCCTGGTGTCGGCGGGCCTGCTCACCGCAACGGAGGCCGCCTCGTGACCCAGCCCGTCGGATCGCCCGCGGCCGCGCCCCTGCCCCCGGATGTCACGCCGTCGGGCCTGTCGACGGGCGCCGGCAACGCCGCGGCCAAGGCTGAGGTCCAGGTCATGTTCGACCGGATCTCCGGCCTCTACGACCTCATGAACCTGCTCATCTCCGCGTTCCAGGAGCCGCGCTGGCGCCGGCGGCTGGTGGACACGACGGGTCTCCGCCCCGGCGGGAGCGCGCTCGACGTCGCGTCGGGCACGGGCAAGGTGGCCGCCGACCTGCACGCGACGGTGGGCCCCGGCGGGCTCGTCCTGGGGGTGGACCTGTCGCCGGGCATGATCGGCGTCGCGCAGCGCCGGTTCGACGGCCGGCCCGGCCTCTCCTACGTGGTCGGCGATGCGCTCAACCTGCCCACCGAACCGGGCTCGTTCGACGCCGCCACGATCGCATTCGGCATGCGCAACCTGCCCGACTACAAGCGCGGGTTCGAGGAGATGGCGCGCTCGGTTCGACCCGGCGGGCGCGTGCTCTGCCTGGAGATCGCGCGGCCCCGCTCGCCGCTCGCGCGGTTCATGCGCTGGTGGTTCGACCGGATCGTCCCGCTCATCGGCAGGGCGGCGGGGCAGGGGAGCGCGTACGCCTACCTGGTCCGCAGCGTCCAGAACTACCCGGCCCCGGAGCGCATCGCGGAGATCATGGCCGAAGCCGGCCTGACCGACGTGACCTGGCAGGGCCTGACGGGCGGCATCGTGACGCTCCACGTCGGGACGGTGCCCAGCCGCCCGGCTGCATAGCCGAAGACGACTGGCCGTGGAGGGTCCTCCGGCCCTGGTGGTGATCCCTACCGCACGGACTTGGCTCAGGCGCCATCTCCTGGCCCTTGCCTGGACCCTCTTCTCGGTGCTGGGAACGACCGCACTCGGCGTTCCGACGAACCGTGCGCCTCTTGTGGATGTCCTGTTGTTCGTCGTCCTGGGGCCCGACGTGGCCCTGATCCTCTGGACCCAGCGGCGAATGGACGTCGCCGAGAAGCTCGAACGAGAGCATGGCTACACCACGTTCTCGAGGGGCTCGGGATCACGGTGGATCGTGGACTCTCGAACGGGGGCCGTCGTGCGTCCTCCAAAGCCGTGAACCGGCCGTTGACCCGGTGACAGATAGGCGCCAGAATGGCGCCATGGAGAAGCCGCAGAGTCGTCGATACCGTCTGGCCGCCGACGTGCCCGAGGCCATGGGCACGCGCGTCCGCGAAACGGCCGCCAAGTACTACGCCGGCGGCCTCGGCGAGACCATCAATGCCGCGCTGATCGTCTTCGACTGGGCGGTCGCGGCCAAGGCGCGGGGCAAGCGGGTGATCGCCACGGACCCGGACAAGCTGCCCGACGCGTTCGAGGAGCCGCTCATCCCGGGGTTCGGCCCCGAGCCACAGTGGGACTGGCTCGTTCCGCGGCCGCATGCCTGGCGTCGCCAGCTCTGGATCAAGGGCCGCAAGATCACCGCGGGCTCCCTTGCACGCTCGGCGGAGATCGAAGGGTGGACGCCCGAACGGACGGCCTACGAGTTCGACCTGCCGGTCGCGGCCGTCCTGGAGGCGATGCGCTATGCCGAACAGGCGAGAGACCTGGTCCTCGCGGAGGAGGCGGAGGACCGCATGGCGGTCCTGTCGATCCCAGGAATGAAGGACGGCGTTGCGCGTCTACCTTGACGAGGACATCGCGAGTCAGGAGCTCGCGAACCGCCTGTCGGCGCGGCATCAACTGGTCGCCACGATTCGCGGCGCGTCCGATCGGCGAGCCTGGGAGCACGCGCAGTCCCACGACGCGACGGTGATCACGATGAACTCGGATGACTTCATCCTCTTGGCCCCAGAGGCGACGGGCCATCACGGGCTGTTGCTGGTCTACCGCGAGCGCGAGGATCGACGAAGCATCTCGGCGGCCGAGATTTCGGTGGCTGTCGACCGCGTCGAGGCAGAGGGCGGGTTCGAGGATCGCGTGATCAACTTGAATCACTTCCGGAGCTGAACCTTCGAGCCAATTCGGCCCTCTGCGGTACCATCCGTCGCCCATGGCCCAGCCATCCGCGGCGTCCGCAGCTGACGTCCCTTCGCTCATTCACGCCCGCGGCCTGACCAAGCGGTTCGGGTCGTTCCTGGCCGTGGACGGCATCGACTTCGATGTCGCGCCCGGCGAGAGCTTCGGCTTCCTGGGCCCCAACGGCGCCGGCAAGACCTCCACCATGCGGATGATCGGCGCCGTCTCGCCGGTCAGTGCGGGCACGCTCCGGATCCTTGGCATGGACCCCGGACGCGACGGCGCCCGCATCCGTGCCCGCCTCGGCGTGGTCCCGCAGCAGGACAACCTGGACGTGGACCTGACCCTGCGCGAGAACCTGATTGTCTACGGGCGCTACTTCGACATCCCGTGGGCAGAGGGCGCCCGCCGAGCCGACGAGCTGCTGGACTTCGCCCAGCTGGCCGACCGCCGTGACCAGCAGGTGGAGACGTTGTCCGGCGGCATGAAGCGCCGGCTGACCATCGCGCGGGCCATGATCAACCAGCCCGACGTGCTGCTCCTCGACGAGCCCACCACCGGCCTGGACCCGCAGGCCCGCCACATCCTGTGGGATCGCCTGTACGGCCTGAAGCAGCGCGGCGTCACGCTGGTCCTGACCACCCACTACATGGACGAGGCGCAGCAGCTGTGCGACCGCCTGGTGGTGATGGACAAGGGCCGGATCGTGGCCGAGGGATCGCCCAACTCGCTGATCGCCGAGTACACCACCCGCGAGGTGACCGAGTTGCGCTTCTCGGTGGGAACGCAGGACGCGGCGCTGCCCACGCTGGAGGGCCTGGCCGACCGGATCGAGGTCCTGCCGGACCGGGTCCTGATGTACGCCGAGGACGGCGAGGCGGTGGCCGAAGGGGTCCACGCGCGCGACCTCCACCCGGAGACGGTCCTGGTCCGGCGCTCCACGCTGGAGGACGTCTTCCTGCGGCTGACCGGCCGCTCGCTGATCGACTGAGGAGCGCCGCGTGGCCGCATCCTCCGTCGCGCGCGTCTTCGAGCACCAGGCGCTGGTCTACCGCCGGACGCTGCGCGGCTCGCTCTTCTCGTCGTTCCTCAACCCCGTCCTCTACCTCGCGGCGATGGGCGTGGGGCTGGGGATGTTTGTTGATCGCGGGACGGGCGCCGCGGGCAACCCTGCGCTGGGTGGCGTCACGTACCTCCAGTACCTGGCGCCGGGACTGCTGGCGGCCACGGTGATGCAGTCCGCCGCCCTGGAATCTACGCACCCGATCATGGGCGGGATCGTCTACCACCGGATCTACTACGCGATGATCGCTACGCCCATCTCGGCCCGCGACATCGCCCTGGGAACCCTGGCCTGGATCACCGCCCGGCTGACCATGATCGCGGTGATCTTTGCGGTGGTGGTCCTCGCGTTCGGGGCGGCGCCGTCGGCGGGCCTGTTGCTCGCCGCGATTCCCGTGGCGGTGCTGACGGGGATGGCCTTCGCGGCGCCGATCGTGGCGTTCGCGGCCACGCAGCGGAACGGCGAGTCATTCCCGGCGGTCTTTCGGTTCATCACCACGCCGCTCTTCCTGCTCTCCGGCACGTTCTTCCCGCTCGACGGGCTGCCGGCGCCCGTCCAGGCGGCGGCCTGGCTGTCGCCGCTCTGGCACGGGATCGCGCTGGCGCGCTCGATCGCGTTCGGCGCCGCGGGGTCGAACCCGGGGCTGGCGTTGGCCCACCTGGCGGTCCTGCTCCTGATCGCCGGTGCCGGCACCTGGCTGGCGGTCCGCAATCTCCAGCTCCGGCTGGTGAAGTGATGGCCGGCTCGAGTTCGACCGTGCCCGCCCCCGGCGGCTTCGCGCGGCTGCGCACCCGCCTGGGCATCGGGAGCTGGCGCCGCGGCATCCACATGCTCGAACGCAACGCCATGGTCTACCGGCACACCTGGCTGATCCTGCTCTCGGGCTTCTTCGAGCCCGTCTTCTTCCTGGTCGGGATGGGTTTCGGGCTGGGCGGGCTGGTGGGATCCGTCTCGGGCCCGGGCGGCGTGGCGGTGCCCTACGCCGTGTTCGTGGCGCCGGCGCTGCTGGCCTCGTCCGCAATGAACGGCGCGATCACCGAGGGGTCCTGGAACTTCTTCTGGAAGTTCCGCGAGGACCGCTTCTACGAGACGGTGCTGTCCACGCCGCTCTCACCCAACGACATCGCCCTGGGCGAGCTGGGCTGGGCGCTGGTCCGGGGCGGCCTCTACTCCATGGGGTTCCTGGTGATCATGGCGCTCATGGGGCTGATCACCTCGCCGTGGGCCATCCTGGCGTTCCCGGCGGCGCTCGTGGTGGGGTTCGGGTTCGGTGGCGCCGCCATGGGGGCCGCGACATTCATGCGGACCTGGCAGGACCTGGACTTCGTCTCGATGGCCATCGTGCCGATGCTGCTGCTCTCCGGCACGTTCTACCCGGTGGACGTCTACCCCGACGCGCTCCGGATCCTGATCCAGCTGACGCCGCTCTACCAGGGCGTGGACATGCTCCGCAAGCTGACGACGGGCGCGGTGGACGCGTCGATCCTGGTCCACGTGGCGTACCTGCTTGTGCTGGGCCTGGTGGGGCTCAGCGTGGTGGGCCGGCGCGTGGGCCGGACGCTGCTGAGCTAGGGGTCGAGGGTGACGACGGGTTCGACGGCGACCGGAACCGCCGCGGGCGGCGCCGCGAAGGCAGCCCTGGATCTCCTCTCCGCGGAGATCGCCGCGTGCCGGCAGTGCCCCCGGCTGGTCCAGTGGCGCGAGGATGTGGCCCGCGACAAGGTCAAGCGCTTCCGCGACGACATCTACTGGGGCCGGCCCGTGCCGGGCTTCGGCGACCCCGGCGCGCGGATCCTGGTCCTTGGCCTGGCGCCCGCGGCGCACGGGGCGAACCGGACCGGGCGCGTGTTCACGGGCGACGCGTCGGGCGACTTCCTCTGGACGGCGATGCACGAAGTGGGGCTGGCGAGCCAGCCGACGGGCCGGCAGCGCGACGACGGGCTGACGCTCACCGACGCGTACGTGGCCGCGGCCGTCCGCTGCGCGCCCCCGGCCAACGCGCCGACACCCGCCGAGCGCGACGCCTGCGCCCCGTTCCTGGCTCGCGAGCTGGCGATCCTGGACCGCGTCCGGGTGATCGTGGCGCTGGGCCAGTTCGGCTGGGACGCGGCCTTCCGCGCCGTGGAATCCGTGGGCGGGCCCAGGGTCTCGCCGCGGCCCAGGTTCGGGCACGGGGCAGAGGCGACTGCGGTGGCGTACCGCGTCATCGCGTCGTTCCACCCCAGCCAGCAGAACACCTTCACGGGCCGCCTCACCCGGCCGATGCTGGTGTCGGTGCTGACGCGCGCCCGGGAGCTGGCCGAGGGGTAGGCGAGAGGCCGTCCGGGCGAGCGGTCCGCCCACCATCCTGGCAACTGCGCCGCCGGCCGCCCGTAGATCCGGAATCGAGGCGCGAACCAGCCTGGGCGCCACCCCGCGCCACCCCGCGCCACCCCGCGCCACCCCGCTATACCCCCACCGGCCCCCTCCCGTAGACTTTGCCGCTGCATGGCAACCGACCGCGACTACTACTCCGTCCTGGGCGTCGAGCGCAGCGCCACCGACGCCGAGGTCAAGAAGGCCTTCCGCCGTCTCGCGCAGCAGTGGCATCCCGACGTCAACAAGGACGCCGAGGCGCCTGACCGCTTCAAGGAGATCAACGAGGCGTACCAGGTCCTGTCCGACACAGAGCAGCGCCAGCGCTACGACATGTTCGGCAAGGCCGGTGTCGGCAACGGCGCCGCCGGGGGAGGCGCGGGGTTCGACCCTGGCTTCGCCGGCTTCGGCGACATCTTTGATGCCTTCTTTGGCGGTGGAGCCACCCAGACGCGACGCGGTCGTCCCGCGGCTGGCTCAGACCTCCGCTACGACCTCCGGATCACCTTCGAGGAGGCCGTCCACGGCACCGAGAAGGAGATCGAGTTCCCCGTCCTCGGCCGGTGCGAGACCTGCCACGGGTCGGGCGCCAAGCCGGGCACGGCGCCCGTCACGTGTCCCCAGTGCAACGGCCGGGGCGAGATCCGCCAGATCCGCCAGACCATGCTTGGCCAGATGGTCGCCGCCTCGCCGTGCCCCCGCTGCCGCGGTGAAGGCCGCGTGGTGGAGTCGGTGTGCGACGGGTGTCACGGCGAGGGTCGTCTGGAGCGCAAGCGCAACCTCCGCGTGGCCATCCCGCCCGGCATCGACGAGGGTCACCAGGTCCGGCTGGCCAATGAGGGTGAGGCGGGACCCCGCGGCGGCCCGCCCGGCAGCCTCTACGTGGCGGTCCACGTGACGGCCCACCCCACGCTCAAGCGCGAAGGCACCGAGCTGATCTTCGAGACCGCGATCTCCATCGCCCAGGCGGCGTTGGGTACCCGTGTCAAGGTGCCCATGGTGGAGGGCGAGGAGGAGATCGAGATCAAGGCCGGGACCCAGCCCGGGACGGAGATCCGGCTGCGCGGGAAGGGTGTCCCGCATGTTCGCCGGCCGGGGAGCCGGGGTGACCTGCACGTCTTTGTGAGCGTCGCCGTGCCCACCAAGCTCAACAAGAAGCAGCGCGAGGCGCTTCTCGCCTACGCCGAGGCGTCGGAGGAGACGGTCCACGAGGGCGGCATCTTCGACCGGGTCCGGGACGTCCTTGGCTAGCGTGGGCCGGGGACGTTCCACGGCCCACGGGTCGAACGCTTCGACCTCCCAATCCCCGCCGGCTGCCGCGTCCGCCGAACTGGCGGCCTCGCCGGCAGGAGCCTCGCCCGCGGGAGCCTCGCCCGCGGGAGCCTCGCCCGCGGGAGCCTCGCCCGCGGGAGCCTCGCCCGCGGGAGCCTCGCCCGCGGGAGCCTCGCCCGCGGGAGCCTCGCCCGCGGGAGCAGGGCCGGGCGCCTGGCTGGAGCTGGCCATTGCCGCCGACAGCGAGGCCGTCGAGGCCGTCTCCGAGATCCTGGGCCGCGTCGCCACCGGCGGGACCAGCGTCGAGCCCGGCTTCGAACTCACCGACGAGGGCCTGGGCGCCCGCCCCGATCCGACTCGGCCGGTGATCGTCCGCGCCTACGTCCCCGCGCGGGATGCCGCGGCCATCGAGGCCGCCATTACCGAGGTGGACGTGGCCCTGGGCCACCTTCGGGCATTCAACCTCCGCCCCATCGGGGAGCTGGAGACGCGGATCGTCAACGAGGCCGACTGGGCCGACGCGTGGAAGCAGCATTTCCCGGTGCTCCGGATCGGGCAGCGGATCGTGATCCGGCCCACGTGGCGCCGCCACCGCCGCGCGGCCGATGACGTGGTCCTGGCCCTGGATCCGGGGATGGCCTTTGGGACGGGGCTGCATCCCACCACGCGCCTGTGCCTGATGGCGCTGGAGGACGCGGCCGCGCGCGGCGTGCTGGGCATGGGCGGTGCCGCGGACGGGACCGCGCGGGTCCTGGACGTGGGCTGCGGCTCGGGCATCCTGGCCATCGCCGCCGTCAAGCTGGGCGCGGGCGAGGCGTTCGGCGTGGACACGGACCCCATCGCCATCGAGGCCACCGAATCCAACGCCCGCCGGAACGCCGTCGCCCGCCGCCTGCGCGCCCGGGCCGGCAGCCTGCCCAGTGGCCGGCCGCCCCATGACGTCGTCCTGGCCAACCTCATCGCCTCGCTGCTTGTCATGCTCGCGACCGACCTGACCGCAGAGCTGCGACCGGGCGGGACACTCATCGCCTCCGGCATCTTCATCGACCGGGAGGGGGATGTCCGGGAGGCGTTCACCGCCGCCGGCCTGGAGGTCACGCGCAGGCTGGGCGAGGGCGACTGGGTCGCGCTGGAGGCCGTCCGGCCGGCCTGACGGCTCCGCATCCTACAATCCCCACATGACGTCCCTCCTGCCTGCCCTCATTGCCATCCATGTCGTCCTCGCGATCGCGCTGGTTCTGCCGTCGATCGTCCTGCCGTTCGCGCTGCGTGGCGCAGACGCCGCGGGTGCAACTCAGGGGCATGGCCCCGGTCGCCTGGTTCGTGGCCTCGTCTGGCTGCAGGCCCACGGCACGCTCGTGATCGGCATGGGGTTGGCGGCGACCGGCGTGGGCCTGCTGCTCGTGCTGGGCACGGACTTGCTCACCAAGCCCTGGCTGCTGATCGCACTGGTGATCTACGCCGGCAACCTGCTCCTCGCGTTCTTCGTCCAGCGCCCCAACCTGCGCCGCCTGCTCGGCGCGGAGCGCAATGAGTCGGCATGGCGGGTGATCGCCCGCCGCCAGCGCTACGTCTCGTACGTGATGGCCGGGCTGGTTGGCTCCGTCGGTTACCTGATGAGCACCAAGCCCGTCCTGTGGTGAGCGGAGATGCCTGAAGGCTGCCTCTTCTGCCGGATCGTCGCGGGCGAGATCCCGGCCACCATCGTTCACGAGACCCCGGACACGCTGGCCTTCCGGGACATCAACCCACGCGCGCCCAGCCACATCCTGGTGATCCCGCGGCGCCACGTGGACTCCGTCGCCACGCTCGCGCCGGACGACGAGGCGCTGGCCGGCCGGCTACTGCTGGCAGCGGGCGAGATCGCCCGCCAGGAAGGCTTTGCCGATCAGGGCTATCGAGTGATCTCCAACATCGGCGACTGGGGCGGTCAGACGGTCAACCACCTCCACCTGCACGTGATGGGCGGTCGCTCCTTCACATGGCCCCCGGGTTGAGGCGCATGGGCCAGGACGACCACACCACGCCTCGGGCTGGCCGGGTCCTGATCCGCCTCGGGCTGGCCGGCGTGCTTGCCCTCGGGGCTGCCGGTTGTGGCGTCCTTGCCGCGACGCCGGGGCCCGCCACGCCGGCGCCCGCCGCGCCCGGTGCGTCCGCCACCGCGAATCTCGCCGCCGCCGGGATCCGGATCCAGCTCGCGGCCGCGCTCGGTGCTCGCAGGCTGATCCTTGTGGATCCCAAGATTCCATTCCGCCCGGGCGAGCCGGCGGAGCTCACCGACGTGCCGCGCTCGGTCTACCAGGTTCAGTTGCGCGATGACCCGACGGGTGGGTTCATCGTGGTCTACGGGCTGCTCAGCCCGCCGCTGGCCGCAGTCGCCGGCATGACGCTCGCGACGTGGCTGGCCACGGGCCCAGGCCGGGTCCAGGCGCCCCAGAGCACGGTCCACGTGATCCGCCAGGTGGGAGCAGATCTCGTCTACTACCGCTGGCTGCCCGGCGCGATCGTGGACCCGGAGACGCCCAACGTGCAGCAGGCGCTGGAGACGCTGGGGATCACGGTCGCCGTCCCGCGCTAGGCGCCCCGATCCGCCTGGAACGTCCCCATGGGCACGTCCGCCGCGGCCCAGGCCCGCACCAGGTCACGCTTCACCTTGAGGGTGTGGGTCCGCGGGAAGTCGGTGTCGGGCCAGAGGCGCCAGCTCGCGATCCGCTGGTTGGCCCCGAGCCGCGCATTGGCGGTCTTCACCATCCTATTGAGCTCCGCAGTCACCTCCGCCGCGGTCGCGTCGAGGGCGCCGCGGCCGTCCTCGCCCGGCGTGTCCCCGGTCGGCGGCGGGCCGTGCGGGCCGGGCCAGAGGCAGATCGCCTCGATCCGCCCGGGCCTGGTCTCGAGGACCACGGAGTCGGGCAGCCCCCCGGCCCGGAGTACGTTCTCGATGTCTTCCGGGTAGACGTTGAACCCGTTGGGCAGGACGATCATGTCCTTCTTCCGGCCCGACAGGATCAGCTGGCCGCCGTCGTCGAGGTGGCCGATGTCGCCCGTGCGGTACCAGCCGTCCGCGGTGAAGGCCTCGGCGGTCTTGACCGGCTCGTTCCAGTAGCCGTGGAAGAGCGTGGGGCCACGGAAGAGGATCTCCCCGTCCCCGGCGAACCCGAGTTCTGCCCCAACCGCTGGGCGGCCCACGGTCCCCAGGCCGTGGTCCTGGAGCGTGGTGCAGCAGCCCGTGCCGGTCTCCGTCGCGCCGTAGCCCTGGAGGATCGTGACCCCGATGTCCTCCCACGCTTGCTGGACGCCCGGAGGCAGGTACGCCCCTGCGGACAGGAAGAGGCGGAACGAGCCGCCCAGCTGGGCGTGGATGCTCCGGAAGAGGATGCGCCGAATGGGTACCGGGAGGCGGCGCGCGACGGAGCGCAGGCGCCCGAACAGCCCGGCCTGCCCCCGGGCCTCGACCTCGCGCTGGATCCCGCTCCAGAACAGGTCGATGAACTGGGGGACCAGCACCATCGAAGTGACTCGCCGCTCCCGCAGCGCCTCAAAGATCACCCGCGGGTTCCGGCTCCGGACGTAGTGGATGTCGGCACCAACCGCCAGCGCGTAGAACAGGCCAACCGACTGCTCCAGCAGGTGGGAGAGCGGCAGCAGGGAGACCAGGCGGTGCTCCATGGGCGGGACCAGCGAGAAGAAGCTGTCGACCGAGGCACCGACGTTGTCGTGGCCCAGCATCACGCCCTTGGGCGTCCCGGTGGTGCCGGAGGTGAAGATCAGCTCGAAGATGTGCGCCGGACTGGGGCGCTCCCACGCGTCCACCTGCTCGAGCCAGTCGGCCGGGAGCGCGGTCGACGCCGGCCCGGCCCGATGTGGGGCGCCGGGCTCCGCGCACAGGTCGTCGACCGTGGTCGTGGGGAAGTCGGCCAGGTCGGCGTCGCGCGGGTCCGGGGCATCGCGGCCGGTGCCGATCAGGAGGCGTGCCGGCTTGGCCACTGCGACCACGCCCCGGATCGCATCCGGCGACATCCGCAGGTCCAACGGCACCAGGATCAGGCGTGCCCGCATCGCCCCGAAATAGGCGGCGGCCAACTCTGGACAGGACGGGGACCAGGTCAGGACGCGGTCGCCGGGCTGGAGGCCCAGGGCCCGGAGCCGCCACGCCGCCAGCTTTGACCGGCGGTCGAGTTCGCGGTAGGTCCACGCCTCCAGGCTGCCGTCCGGGCACCGCATCGATAGCGCCGGTCCGGCGACGTGTCACGGGCCATTGGGCCACGACGGCCATCTTCAGCCCGGCTTCAGCCCGGATCAGCCGGGCTTCATTGACCCCTTCCTCGCCGCCATGCGACACTCCGGGCGTTCCCGGCTGATCAGAGAACGCCAGACGCCACATACCCACAGGGCGAGGCCGCGCGGTGCGCACGGCCTCGCGTCCCACCTGCAGGAGACGTCCGGTGATCCACGACGACCCGGCGCGCATCGCCGCCTACCGCTCCGCCGGCTGGTGGGGCGACGACACCATCGACGACCTGCTCGGCCGCGCCGTGGCCGCCCACCCCGACGAGACGGCGCTGGTCGACCCGACGAATCGTGCCGACTTCGGCATGGGCCCCGCCCGGCGCCTCACCTGGCGCGAGCTCGATGACCTCGTCGACCGGTTCGCCAGCGGCCTGCTCCGGTTCGCCAGCGGCCTGCTCCGGCTGGGCATCGGTCGCGACGACATCGTGATGGCCCAGCTCCCCAACGTCGTGGAGCTGATTGCCACCTACCTCGCGGTGGGCCGGCTGGGCGCGATCCTGTGGCCGGTCCCGGTCCAGTACCGCACCCACGAGCTCCGGTACTGCATCGACCTGGCGGAGCCCAAGGCGTTCATCACCACCCGTCGGCTGGACGGGTTCGACCACCCGGAGCAGGCCCCCTCCTTGCGCGCGACGGCGTCGAAGCCGTTCACCGTGATCGGAGACGGCGCGGACCCTGCGGAGTTGCCGTCCGACGTCGTGTCGCTGGCGTCGCTGCTGGAGACCCCGGCGGACCGGCCGGCCCTGGCGGCGCACCCCAAGGGCGTGCCGCGCAGCCGCAACCTGTGGATCAGCATCGCCCTCGCCACCGTCGACGGGGCCGCCCTGCAGCCAGGCGATGCGCTCCTCTGCCCGTTCCCCATGGTCAACATGTCGGGGATCGGCGGCATGCTCTTCCCGTGGCTGCTGGCGTCGGCAAAGCTCGTCCTCCATCAGCCCAGGGCGCTCCCGGTCTTCCTCGGCCAGGTAGCGGCCGAACGGGTTGCGTACACCGTGGTCCCGCCGCTGCTCAACCTGCTGCTGCTCCGGCCGCAGATGCTGGAGGCGGCGGACCTGTCGTCGATTCGGCGGATCGGCTCGGGGTCCGCGCCGCTCACGCGCTGGATGACCACCGGCTGGAAGGAGCGGCACGGGATTGATGTCCTCAACTTCTTCGGCTCCAACGAGGGGATCGCGATGGTCGCCGCGCCGCCCGAGGTGGACGATGCAGGCGAGCGGGCCGAGCTATTCCCGCGCTACGGGACGCCCGGGTTCTCGTGGACCAACCGCTCCGACCGCGGCTACGAGACACGCCTCGTGGACCCGGCGTCCGGCGCGCTGATCGCGGAGCCAGGCTTCCCGGGCGAGATGCGGATCAAGGGCCCAACGGTCTTCGCGGGCTACTTCCGCCGGCGAGACCTCACGGAGAAGGCGTTCGATGCCGACGGGTACTTCCGGACCGGCGACCTGATCGAGCTGGCCGTGGGCAGCGATGGGCAGGTCTCGCGCTACCGGTCCGTCGGGCGGCTCAAGGACCTGATCATCTGCGGCGGGATGAACATCGCGCCCGAGGAGATCGAGCTGCTGCGGGCTGACCACCCCCGGATCGCCGACGTGGCGGTGGTGGGCTACAAGGACCGGGGGCATCTCCACGAGGAGGCCATCTGCGTTGTAGCCGCGGCCAGGCCGGACCAGGATCTGACGCTCTCGGACGTCGCGGACCACCTGAAGGCCAAGGAGATCGCGGCCTGCAAGCTGCCCAAGCGCCTCTGGCTGGTGCCGGCGCTACCGCGCAACCCGGTGGGCAAGGGGCTCAAGCGCGAGCTCCGCGCCGCCCTGGACCACGAACAGGCGGGGTAGGGGAGGGCTCGCCGCGGCGGCAGCGCCACGCCACGGATTCGGCCTCGAAGGGTACGCCCCGAAGGCCACGCCCCGGTTCGGCCGGTCAGGCCTTTGGCGCGTCCCCGCCGGTCATGGCCAGGATGCTCCAGCCCGCGTCCAGCTGGAGCACCTGCCCGCTGATCAGCGCGCTGGCGTCCGACGCCAGGAAGGCGGCCAGGTTGCCCACCTCGTGGCGGGTGACCGCAGCACGCAACGGGGCGAAACGCTCGCCTTCGTGGTACATCGCCCGGAAGCCGGGGACGCCCATGGCCGCGGCGGTCCGGACGGCGCCGGCGGAGATCGCATTGACGCGGATCCCCTCGGGCCCAAGGTCGGCCGCGAGGTAGCGAACGGCCGCTTCGAGCGCGGCCTTGGCCACGCCCATCACGTTGTAGCCGGGGATCACCCGGGTGGAGCCGATGGCCGTCAGGGTCAGGATGCTGGATCCGCGCCGGAGGAGGCCGGCCTGGTGCGCGTGGTGGGCCAGCGCGACCAGCGAATAGGCGGACGTCTCGAGGGCCGATCGGAAGCCGTCGCGGCTGGTGTCCACGAACCGGGCGCCCAGGTCCTGTGTCTCCGCGCGGGCGATGGAGTGGACCAGGACGTCGAGGCGGGGGCCCAGGGCGGCGGCCGCCTCGGCCATGACGCGGGCGATGGCGTCATCGTCGCTCACGTCGCACTGGCCGACGAAGGCCGCGTCGATGGCCCGGGCAATCCTGGCGGTCTTCCCCGCTCGCTCAGGCCGTCGGTAGACGATCCCCACCCTTGCGCCCTGCTCGTGGAGCGCCTCGGCGATGCCCCAGGCCAGCGAATGGCGGTTGGCCACCCCGAAGACCAGCGCGGTCTTGCCCTCAAGCTGGCGGTTGAGGCCCCGGGCTGGTTCGGTGGCTTCCTCGGTGTCGTTGGCTCCCATGGCGGGGCAGGGTACCGGATAAGCGCCCAGTGAGGGCCCAGTGAGGGCCCGCCGAGGACCCGCCGCGATCCTTGGGCGATGGCCACCTAGGAGCGACCCGTCGATGCCGCGGCCGCGAAGGCGCGGGCATCGGTGATCCGCATTGGCCAGGAGTTGCGCGAGGCGCGCCGGGATCGCGGGCTGAGCATCGACGCGGTGGCGCGCGCGACGGGGGTCTCGAATGCCGAGATCAGCCGCGTCGAGCGGGGGCTGGCGCCGAAGGTGCCGGTGCTGACGCTTGCCAAGATGGCCGGTGCGGTGGGCCTCGACCTGTCGGCGCGGCTGTACTCGGGCGACGGCGTGGTCCGAGATTCCGCTCAGGTCGCGTTGCTGCGGGAGCTGCGTGGCGGCCTGCATCGTTCGCTCGGGTGGGCCGCCGAGGTGCCGATCCCACTCCCGGGAGACAGGCGAGCGTGGGATGCCGTGGTGAGCGGGGCCTCGTGGCGGTACGGCATCGAGGCTGAGACATCGCCACGCGACGTCCAGGCCTTCCAGCGTCGGGTCGTGGGCAAGCTCCGCGACAGCGACCTGTCCGGCGTGCTCGTGGTGATGCGGGGTACCCGGCGCGTGCGGGAGTTCGTACGGGTGGCGATGGTGGTCATCGGGGATGCGTATCCCGTGCCCGGCCGGGTGGCGCTACGGCGCCTCGCGGCGGGAGAGGATCCGGCCGGCAGTTCGCTGGTCATCCTGCCTCCACGGCGGGGCGTGCGGCCAGGGCCCGCTCCGCCGCGCCTACGGGAGGGGCAGGTGCCGCCGGTGCGCGTTCTTCCACCTGGGTAAGAAGTTGCAGGGTCGGTGACGGCCGCTCACGGTCGGTGTGCCTGGGCGCTGCCGCGCGCTCCGCTGCGGCGACATTTCCATACCGGTGGGTATGAGATCGGCATGATCTCGGCCGTGCCGGCCGAGGTTCGGGACTTGGAGATGCCACGGTGGGCCTCGGGCGGCCGACCAGCGGCGGTTTCATACCGGTACGTATGAACGGGATCGGGGGGGGAGCGGCGCGGCACTGGCCTGTGGCGTATGGCGTTACGTCCCCTGTAACGGATCGACTCAGGGCGCCCGCAGGCATGCGTCCCGCGCCGCGTGGTTGCACCTCGCCGCGGATGGGCATACACTCCGGCGGCCCCACGGCGTGCCGTCCGGGGCTGTGTCGCTGTCGGTCGGCCACGCGCGACACTTGAACGCAACCCAGGCCGGAGGGGGTGAACCGGTATTGGCAGAAGTCCGAGTTGGTGAGAACGAGACGTTCGAAAGCGCCCTGCGCCGCTTCAACAAGAAGATCCAGCAGTCTGGCATCCTCGCCGAGGCTCGCCGACGCGAGCACTACGAGAAGCCCAGCGTGAAGCGCAAGCGCAAGGAAGCAAAGCGCAAGAAGAACGCTCGAACGCCGCAGGGCTGATCGCCCCGCGGGCATGAGCCCGAGGTGGTGAACCCGGTGTCACTCAAGGAGCGGATCCACGACGAGATCACGGCCGCCATGCGGTCGGGTCAGTCGCTGCGCCGCGACGTCCTCCGCATGGCCCAGAACGCCGTCGATCTCGCCGAGAAGCGCGATCGGCGGCCCTGTGCCGACGACGAGATCATCGCCATCCTCACCTACCAGGTGAAGACTCGGCGCGAGTCCATCGACGCCTTCACGAAGGGCGGCCGGCCGGACCTCGCAGACAAGGAGCAGGCGGAGATCGCCATCCTCGCGGAGTTCCTCCCCACCGCCCTCACGCCGGATGAGGTCACGGCCCTCGTGGCCCAGGCCCTGGCCGAGACGGGCGCGACCACGCCTCGCGACCTGGGCAAGGTCATGGGCTGGCTGACCCCGCGCACCCGCGGCCGCGCCGATGGCCGTGAGCTGAGCGGCAAGGTCGCCCAGGCGCTGGCCGCCGCCAACCTCGCGGCGCACGACACGGGCCCGGGCGCCCCCGCGTCCGCCCCCGGCGCCACCCCCGCGAGTGGTCCAAGCCCGGGCGCGGAGCAACGGAAGCCCTGACCGTGGCAGCCCAGGCCGTCGACGAGTCCATCAGCTTCTCCCGGGGCGACGTTCGGCGCCTCCTCTCCGTCGCCGCCCTCTTCGTCATCTGCCTGACCGCCATCCTGGGCGTCGACATCCTGCCCGCGCCCATCACCGCGCAGGTCGGCACCCTGGTGCCTGCCGACATCCGCGCCCCGCGGGCGCAGGTCGTCGCCAGCCAGATCAGGACCCAGGCCGCCCGTGACGCCGCCCGTGCAGCGGTCCTGCCGCAGTACGACTACACCACCGAGAAGGCGATCACCATCGCCGCGGAGCAGGCCGGCAAGCTTCGCTCGCTGCTGGTGCCCATCGAGACGGCCTTTGGCCCCTCCGCGACGGTCGAGCAGCGCATCACGGTCCTCGCGGAGGCCGTCCCCGCGCTGACGCCGGCCTCCCGGACCACCCTCCAGGGCATCGTCCTGCTTCGCTGGCCCACGGTCCGCGAGGAGGCGCTCCGCGTCCTCGACGTCACCGAGCGAACGGAGCTCAAGGACACCGACGCCGCCCAGGTCCGCGCCCGGATCACGGAGCGCATGGCCGGCGGCCTGAACGAGGCCGAGCGGACGCTGGTCGCGGAGCTGCTCGGCCCGCTGATCGTCCCCAACAGCGCCGTCAGCATCCAGCTCACCAACGACGAGCGCAGCCGCAAGGCGTCTGCCGTCATCCCGGTCACGGACCAGATCCTGCAGGGCGAGGTGATCGTCCGCGGCGGCACCAAGCTCAGCGCGGAGGATCTCGAGAAGCTGCAGGCGTTCGGCCTCACCGAAGCCAAGCCCGACGTCGCCAAGCTGGGCGGCTGGTTCCTGCTCGCGGTGACGCTCGTCAGCCTGCTGCTGGCCTGGGTCGCACGCTACCGGCGCTCCTTCTGGCATCGCAACAACGTGCTGATCCTGATCGGCCTGATGCTGATCGTGTCGGCATTCCTGGTGAAGCTGACAGTGGGCCGCGCGGCGCTGCCCTTCGTGCTGCCGATGGCCAGCATCGGGATGCTGATGGCCATCCTGCTCGACGGCGGCACGGCGCTCATCGTGACCGCCGTGATCGCGATCCTCGCCGGCGCGGTGAACACCGGGTCGGGCTCGTCGCTGGAGTTGGCGGCGTATGTCTTCCTGGGCGGCCTGGCCGGGATCATCGCCATTCGCAAGGGCGACCGCCTCCAGACCTTCCTCCAGGCTGGCCTCGCGGTGGCCATCGCGCAGACGGCCGTCGTCTCCATCTTCTCGCTGCTGGGCGAACGGGACCTGACCGGGATCGTGCAGCTCTGGGCGGCATCGGTGGCCTCCGGGCTGGGGGCGGCGGTCGTGTCGGCCGGCTCCTTCGCCGTCCTGGGCAGCGTCTTCGGCATCCTGACGGTCTTCCAGCTCCTGGAGCTGGCCAACCCATCGCAGCCGCTGCTGCGCCGGCTCCTCGTGGAGACCCCCGGTACCTACCACCACTCGATCATGGTGGGCAACCTGGCCGAACGGGCGGCCGAATCCATCGGGGCCGACCCGCTGATCACCCGCGTGGCCGCCTATTACCACGATGTCGGCAAGCTGGCGAACCCCCTCGCCTTCATCGAGAACCAGGCGGGCGGCGACAACATCCACGACCAGCTGGAACCCGAGGTCTCAGCCCAACTTCTCAAGGGCCACGTGGCCGACGGGATCGACATCGCCTACGAGGCGCGCCTCCCCAAGAGCCTGATCGCGTTCATCCCCCAGCATCACGGCACCGCGCTCATGAGCTACTTCCTGGCGAGGGCCCGCGAGCTGGCCGCCGCGCCGTTCGGGGGAATCGACACCGGTGAGGGCCGCAAGGCCGCCGGGGCGATCGAGACTCGCCGCTTCCGGCACGCCGGCCCAAAGCCGCAGAGCAAGGAGGCGGCGCTGATCATGCTGGCCGACTCCGTCGAGGCGTCGGTGCGATCGCTGGCCTCGCGCGACGAGAAGACGATCCGGGCGATGGTGTCGCGGATCGTGGCCGAGCGCGTGGAGGATGGCCAGTTCGACGATTGCGATCTCACCCTGCGCGACCTGGAGCGGACCAAGGAGGCCTTCATCGGCCAGCTCCTGGGCATGTACCACACGCGCGTCGCGTACCCGCAGAATCAGGTCGTGGAGCTGGAGTCGCGGCGCTCGGCGGTCGTGAGCGGGTCGTTCCGGCGTCGCGGGCGGATCCCGGCGCTGACGCACCTGGGGATGGCGTCGCCCGATCGGTCGGCCACGGCCAGCCGGCGGCCCGGCGAGGCGAGCACGGACGCTCCGGGCGAGGCCCGCGATGGCTCCGGGTCCGCCCCGTCGTGAGCGAGGACGACGAGACGTCCGAGATCGCGCCGCGCTCCCACTACCTGGGGTCGTGGCGGATCGACATCGCGGAACGCCCCGGCCACGGTGCGCTCCCGGCGCCTCGCGCGGCGCTGGTCCGGGCCATCGCACGGGCGCTCGAAGCCGCCGGCGCGCCGGCACCGGCCTCTGTGGGCCTGATCCTGAGCGACGATGCCGAGTTGGCGGAGCTCAACGAGGCACACATGGGTCACGAGGGCCCCACCGACGTCCTCTCGTTCCCGATGCTTCCTCCCGAGGCGTACCCGCCCCACGCGGGCCAGGCGCCGGCCGGCCAGGCCGCGGCCACCCGGGGTTCGAAGGCAACCGGGGCTTCGAAGCCGAAGGCCCCGGCGTTCGCCCTCCCGGCGGGCGTTCGAATCCATGTCGGCGACATCATCGTGAGCGTGGAGCGGGCGATCGAACAGGCGGAGCAGGGCCGCGGCGGCCAGACCGGCACGGTCCGCTGGTCGCCCGGCGACGAACTGCGGCTCCTGGTCACGCACGGCACGCTCCACCTGTGCGGCTGGGACCACGCCGACTCCGTCGAAGGCGAGGCGATGCGCGCGCTGGAGCAGGGGCTCCTGGCTTCCGGCCGGTAGGGCCAGGCGACAGCGCGCCGTGCGATGTCGAGGTGACGTCTCAACGGTGCGCTGCATCGCGGCGGACGCAGCTGGTGGGGCGCGGTGGCGTGGCTTCGGCCGGGGTCGACAGGTAGCGCTGGGGTGACGGCGACGCCTCGCACCCTGGTCGCCCGGCGTTCCGTCCGGATCATCCGCAACTTGGTCCTGGCCAGCGTTGCCACCGGGCTGTTCGGAGCGATGCTGAACAGCATCCTGCCCGCAGAATCGATCGACCTCTACCGCGCCATCGATGACACCACCATCGAGGTCAGCGTCGCCGAGGCGAGCCTGGCCTGGACGATGGTCTGGGTCGTCCGGGAGACGCCTTCGGAGGTGCTGGTCACGGTGCACACGCTGCAGCCGCCGCTGCCCGGCGTCCGCGACGCGATTGGGTGGCGCACGGTCCACCTCAGCGCGCCGCTGGGTGACCGGTCGGTCTCGGCGCCGGGGGTGCCTCCCGCGCAGCGCCGGCCCTGACGCGCCGGGCTCGCCCGGGCGCGATCTGGGTGGAGCCGACCGCGTTGGCGGCTCGGCGCCGACCCCCGCCTGCACTATCGCTTGGCGGGCGATGAGCGGTCGTGGAGTACCATCGGGAGACAAGGCCCTCCCGGACGGGATCGGGCCTCGTTTTCGCGTGTTCGGAGGTCCGGTGAAGATCGTCGTGGGCCTGGGGAATCCCGGGGAGCAGTACAAGGCCACCCGCCACAACGTCGGCTGGATGGTCGTGGACCGCGTCGTCGACCGGGCCGGCTGGGCGGGTCGGGGCCGCACGCGTGATGCCGCGTCCGTGGTCATGGGCCGGTTCCGAGGGCTGGACATCACCCTGGTCAAGCCGCTCACCTACATGAACGATTCGGGCAGCGCGGTGCGCAAGGTCCTGGCCCGCGAGCACGCGCCACTGGTGGATCTGCTGGTCGTCACCGACGACTTCTCCCTCCCGTTCGGCAAGCTCCGCTTCCGCGAGGGCGGCAGCTCGGGCGGCCACAACGGCCTCAAGTCGATCATCGACGAGATGCAGACTGAGCAGTTCAGCCGGCTGCGCATCGGGATCGGTGACCCGGGCAACGACGTGGTGGACCACGTCCTCAGCGCGTTCGCGCCCAACCAGCGTCAGCGCCTGGACGAGCTGCTGGCGGCCGCCGCGGACGCCGTCGAGACATGGGCGCGCGACGGCACGCGCAAGGCCGCCAACCGCTGGAACGCCTTCGACCTTCGTCCCGCTGACCAGGACCGCGTCGCGCCCGCGGGCGAGGTGGATGGCCCGCCCGGCGGCGACGGGATCCGGCGCACGAAGACCGGCTGGCGCCGGGTCAAGCCGCCGGTGGAGGAGCCGTGACCCAGGCCCGGGCCAGGCGACGGGCGGGGGCGGGTTCCGGCGACCCCGCGCGCACGACCCGATCTGGCGGCCGGCGTCTGCCCGATCTCTCCGCGCTTCCGCCGCTGCTGGCCGCCACCGGCTCGTTTGGGGCGCTCCGCGAGCGCCTGGGGCTGCCCGGCGGCAAGCTGGACGCCCGCCACGGACGGCACGCCGGCCTGCTCTCCGTCCCGCACGGGGCAAAGACCTACCTGGTGGCGGCGCTGGCCCTGGCGAAGGACGGGGAGCGGATCTGCTGGGTGGCGCGCGACGCCGAGGTGGGCGATCGCGTCGCCGAGGAGCTGGCGGCCTGGCTGGGCGACGCCGCCGCGGTCGCCGTCCTGGAGCCGCGCACGGCGCTGGCCTACGAGCGCAGCGAGCTGATCGCCGACGAGACCGCCGCCCGCGTCGCCGCCCTGTCCGCCTGGCGCAGCGGCCGTGCCCGCGTCCTGGTGGCCAGCGTCCAGGCGCTCCTCCAGCACACGATTGGCGCCGCAGACCTGCCCGCGTCCCCCCGCGAGCTGCAGCGCGGCGACCGCCTCGTCCAGGACCAGCTCCTGCGCGACCTGCTCGCCCTGGGATACACCCCGGTGCTGGAGGTGGCGGGCCACGGCGAGTTTGCACGGCGCGGCGGCATCGTTGACCTCTTCCCGCCGTCGGCGGAGCTGCCGGTCCGGATCGAGCTGTTTGGCGATGAGATCGACTCGATGCGGGCCTTTGATCCCACCGACCAGCGCTCCGTCCGCGACGTGGATCGCGTCACGCTCCTGCCGGCCTCGGAGTTCCTCCTGCCGCCCGGCGGGGTGGGGGAGCTCCGAACGCACCTCGGCAAGCTGGCGCCGAAGCTCACCGAACGCCTGGCGGCGGACCTCCTGCGCTTTGATTCGGGTGGTGATGGGGTCACCGATGCGGCCGGCCCGGCCGCTCCCGCTTCGTCTGCGGGCTCCGCTTCGGCCGCAGCGCTGGCCGGCTCCGCTTCGGCCGCAGCGCTGGCCGGCTCCGCTTCGGCCGCGGCCACCGCGCAGCTTGCCACCCGCGCCGTCCAGATCGGCGACGCCGCCGAGATCTGGGGCCCGCTGCTGGCCCCCGCCACCGGCCTGGATCACGTCGACCCCGCCACCCTGCTCGTGATCGATGAGCCCGGCGACGTGGCCGAGGTGGCCGCCTCGCTCTGGCGCCAGTCGACCGAGCGCGAGGAGGAGCAGGTTGCCGCCGGCGACCTCCCCGACGGCTGGCCGGCACCCTACCTCCCCGAGAAGGCCTGGCGGCAACGACTCACCGCCGCCCGCACCCTGGAGCTCACCTGGGAGTCGGACGCGCCCGAGGTGGCCATCGCCACCGGCGGCCTCTCGTCGGGCGACGTCTTCGGCTTCCACGATCCAGGGATGCCATCGGGCCGCGCCTCGCAGGTCGCGGAGTTCGTGGATCGCTGGGCCGCGGACAAGGCCCGCATCGTGCTCGCCTCAGACCAGGCGCCGCGCCTTGCGGACCTGCTGGCGGAGGCCGGTCGCCCCGTCGCCGTGGTCTCGCGCCTCGAGGCCGCCCCGCCGCCCGGCGCCGTCAGCCTGATCGAGCGCAGCCTCAACGGCGGCTTTGCCGGAGGTCCCGACGGCCTGGTCTTCGTCACCGACCGCGAGCTCTTCGGGAACGTCCGCGTCCGGCGCCCCAAGGCGCTTCGACGCCTCGTCCCGCGCGACATGGTGGAGCGGCTCACCCCCGGCGACACCGTGGTCCACGTGGACTACGGCGTGGCGCGCTACGAGCAGATGCTCCGCCGGCGCGGGGCCGGGGAGGACCGCGAGTACCTGGAGCTCAGCTTCCAGGCCGGCGACACCATCTACGTCCCCGTCGAACAGATCCAGCGGGTCACCCGCTACACGGGCGGAGATCATCCGCAGCTCAGCAAGCTGGGCGGTGGCGACTGGGCCCGCGCCAAGGGCCGCGTTCGCAAGGCCGTGGCCGACCTGGCCGACGACCTCCTCGCCCTGTACGCGGCCCGGGCGGCCGCCCGCGGCACGGCCTTCTCGCCAGACTCCCCCTGGCAGGCCGAGATGGAGGCCAGCTTCCCGTACGAGGAGACGGTCGACCAGCTGCGCGCGATCAACGACGTCAAGGACGACATGGAGACGGGCCGCCCGATGGACCGGCTGGTCGTGGGCGACGTGGGCTACGGCAAGACCGAGGTGGCCCTTCGGGCCGCCTTCAAGGCCATCCAGGACGAGCGCCAGGTCGCGGTGCTGGTGCCCACCACGGTGCTGGCATCCCAGCACTTCCAGACCTTCTCGCAGCGGTTTGCCGCCTTCCCGCTCAAGGTCGCCCTGCTCAGCCGCACGGTGCCGACGGCGGACCAGGCCAGGTCGCTGGCCGGCCTCTCCGACGGCACGGTCGACCTGGTCGTAGGCACCCACCGGCTGCTCTCCAAGGACATCAAGTTCCGGAACCTGGGCCTGGTCGTCGTGGACGAGGAGCAGCGCTTCGGCGTGGCCGCCAAGGAGCGCCTCAAGCACCTCCGCAAGGAGGTCGATGTCCTGACGCTCTCGGCGACGCCCATCCCGCGGACGCTGAACCTGGCGCTGGCGGGGATCCGCGACCTGTCGGTCATCGAGACGCCGCCGGAGGACCGGCTCCCCATCCAGACGCGCGTGGCGGAGGCCTCGGCCGGCCTGGTCCGCGACGCGATCCTCCGCGAGCTGGACCGCGGCGGCCAGGTCTTCTACGTCCACAACCGGGTGGAGACCATCGAGGCGCAGGCCGACCAGCTCCGCCGCCTGCTCCCCGGCGCCCGGATCATCGTGGGCCACGGACAGATGGCTGAGGGCGTGCTGGAGAAGGTGATGCTCCGCTTCGCCGACGGCGCGGCGGACGTCCTCGTCTGCACCACGATCATCGAATCCGGCCTGGACATCCCCAACGCCAACACGATCATCATCGACCGCGCGGACACGCTGGGCCTGGCGCAGCTCTACCAGCTTCGTGGCCGGGTGGGCCGATCGTCGCGGCGCGCCTATGCGTACCTGCTCTACCGCCGTCGCGAGAAGCTCAGCGAGGAGGCGCGCAAGCGCCTGCAGGCGATCTTCAATGCCTCGGAGCTGGGGGCGGGCTTCCAGATCGCGCTGTCCGACCTGGAGATCCGCGGGGCGGGCAACATCCTGGGCGGCGAGCAGTCCGGACACATGGCGGCCGTGGGCTTCGACCTCTACTCGCGCATGCTCGCCGAGGCGGTCGAGGAGAAGAAGGCGACGTTCGAAGGACGGGCGCCCTCGGTCGAACCGGCGACGGCCATCGTCGACCTCCCGGTCGAGGCGTTTCTGCCTGACGACTACGTTCCCGAGCAGTCCCAGAAGCTGGAGCTCTACCGGAAGCTGGCACGGGCGCGGACGGGCGGCGACATCGCGGCCTTCCGCCAGGAGGCGATCGACCGGTTCGGGGCGCTGCCGCCGCCGGTGCTCAAGCTGGTCGAGGTGGCGGAGCTCCGCCTCGCGGCCGAGGCGGCCGACGTGGCGTCCATCTCGCGCGAGGAGGGCTGGCTGGTGGTCCGCTTCGGGGCCGGGCTCTCCCGGCCCACGGCGATGCGGCTGCTCGCCGGCACCGGCCTGCCGGGGGTCCGGCCGGCCGACCTGGCGTTTGCCACGAACCAGGTCCGAATCCGCCTGCCGCGTGATCCGGCCCGGGTCTGGCCGCTGACGCAGGCCATCGTCGCCCGGCTACGGGTCGAGGTTCCGACGGCAACACCGGACGGGCCCGCGAAGTAAGGGGTTGCGCGGCACGGCTAGAGTTCGGGGTGCCAACCATTAACTCCCCCGGAGGCATCCATGTACAAGCGGGTCCTTGTCGCCTTCGACGAGAGCGAGGTTGCCCGTCGGGCACTCAGCGAAGCCATCACCATGGCCAAGGACAGCGGATCGGTCCTGAGGATCGTGCACGCCGTCGACGTCATGTTCCCGGCGACGACGGACATGGTCTACGTGGACCTGGAGACGTACCGCCGCGACAGGATCGCGACCGGACAGGGCATCGTGGAGGCCGCCGCCGCGCCGGCCCGGCAGGTCGGCATCCAGGTGGAGACGGGCGTGCTGGAGGTGGAGGGCAGCCGGTTCTCCAACGCGATTCTCAACGAGGCCAAGGCCTGGGGCGCGCAGCTGATCGTCGTGGGCACACGCGGCCGCGGTGCGCTCATCCACCTGTTGCTGGGCAGCGTGGCCGAACGGATCATCCGCCACTCCGCGGTGCCGGTGCTCCTCGTGGGCAGCCCCGAGAAGGGCAGGTAGCCGGCGCCGTGGGGGAGGAGATGGGCCAGCGAGGCACGCCCGCGAAGGCGAAGGCGAGCGTCAGCAGGCCGGCTTCCCGTGTCGCGTCGGTCATGATGGAGCGCGGCATGGGACACGGCCACGCCAACGCTGTCGTGGCCGACGCACTCCACGAGATGAACCGCGAGAGGGGAGCCTGACGTTGGGAGCAGCTACGTCGGTCGACGAGTACCTCGCCGGGTTGCCGACAGAGCGCCTGATGCAGCTCCAGGAGCTGCGCGAGACCATCCGTGCCGCCGCGCCGGGGGCCGAGGAGTGCATCGCGTACAACATGCCAGCCCTTCGGCAGCACGGACGATTCCTGATCTCGTACCAGGCGTTCTCGGCGCACACCAGCGTCTTTCCGGCCAGCCAGCTGGTCCAGGACGCGCTGGGCCCAGACCTGGCGCCGTACCTCTCCGGCAAGGCGACCATCCGGTTCCCGGCCGCGCACCCCATCCCGCTCAACCTGGTGACCTGGATCGTCCAGGTGCGCGTGGGCGAGGTGGCGGCGTCGGCGGCGGCGACTGAGGAAGCCGAGGCCGCCAGTGCGCGGCGCAGCCGGTCGCGGACCTGACGTGCCCCGCATCGAGGATGTCAGCGAAGTCACTCGCCAGTCCTGGCTGAACTTCCCCGTCTTCGAGCACCAGGACGCGCCATTCGTCCGCCCGACCCGACCCCTGCGCGAGGCGCGGGTCGCCCTCGTGACCACCGCCGGTGTCCATCTCCGCGGCGACCGGCCGTTTGCCAGCAGCGACCAGACCTTCCGGGTCATTCCGTCCAGCAGCCCGGCCATGGCCATCGTCCAGAGCCACAGCTCGATCGGCTTCGACCGGACGGCCTTCATGCGCGACGTGAACATCAGCTTCCCGGTGGACCGCCTGCGCGAGTTGCGCGATGCCGGCGAGATCGGGAGCTTCGCCCCGGACTTCTACTCGTTCATGGGCGGTTCCCGCGCGCCCCGGGTGATGGAGCGTGAGACCGGCCCGGAGGTTGCACGCCGCCTCCTCGCCGATGGCGTCGAGGTCGTCCTCCTCACGCCAACCTGACCCAACTGCACGCACGCGGTCTGCGTGCTCGCCCGAGTGTTCGAGGAGGCCGGCCTGTCGACCACGGCCCTCGCGCTGATCCGCGACCATGCCGAGCGGGCCAGGCCACCGCGCGCGCTGTTTGTGCCGTTCCCGCTGGGCTTCGCCCTGGGCCGCCCGGACGACCCGCCCTTCCAGCACCGGGTGCTTCGGGCGGCGTTCGATCTGCTCGCGGTCGAGTCCGGTCCCGTCCTGGCCGATTTCGCCGAGGGGACTGACGCCCCGGTGGAGGTGCTCCAGGCCTCGGAGGCGCTGGCGGCCTCCGCGCTGGCGGCCTCGTCGTCAGGGCGGGCGACCCCGGTCGAGTCGGAGACCCTGGGCCCGGCCGACGAGGTCACGGCGCTCCGCGGCTACTACGAGCAATGGCTGGCGGACCACGATGGCCGGACCGTGGTGGGCCTGACCGGCATCGCGCAGCGGCGCTGGCGGGGCCTGATCCGTTACCTGGAGGGCTATGCCGCGGGAAGCCCACCGTGGTATGCGGAGCTGCCGCCCGACCTGCCGCTCGCGCGCTTCCTGCGCTACGCAGCGGACGACTTGAAGGCGTTCTACTTCGAGGCCAGGATGGCGCGCCGCCCCGACCAGGTCGACAACGAACTCCAGCGCTGGTTCTGGACCGAGACGGCCATGGGCGACTTGCTGACGCGCGTCGCAAGCCGGATGGCCGCCGGCGGCGATGCCGAGATGGCGCTCTACGCGAAGGGCATCGCGCGCTGACGGTGCAGGCGCCGCCCGTCGCCGACCTCGCCGGACCCCGGGAACCACCCGGTGACGGCTTCGCCGCGCGCTGACATCATTGGGCCAGCTGCCGCCGCGCCCTCGCCACGGACGGCGCGCGTCCCACCACGGAGGCTTGCCTTGACCGGGTCCCTGGAGATCGACCTGCTGCCGCCCGGCTACTGGTCTTCGGCACGACTCCGCGAGGTGCTCGACAAGACCGTCACCGTGGAGCTGGTGGCCAGCCTGGAGGGCCTCACCCCCGGGCAGCTGGGCGCCCTGGACCGGCTGATCGCCGTGAACCGGCTGATGCAGGACGTCTACGAGGATCAGCTCCACCACCAGGCACTGGCGGCGCGCGATGAGCTGATCCGGCTGCACGAGGAGACGGGTCGGGGTCCACGCACGCAGGACCTCCTGGCACTCTGGGACCTGTCGAACGGCCCGATCGCGGTCACGCTCGACAACGAGCGCCTGCCGTTCGTCCCCGTCGATGGCTTCACCCAGGGCAAGCACGTCTACCCGTGGGGGATCAGCGAGGCAGAGGTCGAGGAGCACCTGGCCGCGCACCCCGGCGACCGGACCGCCATCCACGGCCTGCGGACCGTGGTCCGACGGGCGACCGCGGAGCACCTGGCGACCGACCTGGCGACCCTCGACCGGCACCCCGGCCTGGCCCTGCTCCACCCGGGGTTGGTCGAGCGGCTGGCTGCCCTGCGTCCGGGCACGGCCGGCTCGCGTCTCTACGCCGTCCCATTCGCGGTCCGCTGGGCGGAGCCGATGCTGGCCGCCTCGGGGCTCCTGCGCGAGGCCGCGGAGCAGCTTCCCGCTGACGACGACTTCGGCCAGTTCCTCCGCCAGCGGGCCGTGGACCTCCTGACCGACGAGTACGAGCCCGGCGACGCGGCCTGGGTCCGCGGCCGGCCCGGCCCGCTGAACGCGGTGATCGGCGCCTACGAGACCTACGACGACTCCCTGTACGGGGCCAAGGCGTTCTACGGCGTCAGCCTGTACCGGCGCGACGAAGCCCGGACCAGGTCGCTGGAGGAGGCGCTCCGCCACCTGCAGGCGCTCCAGGACGGACTCCCGTACCACGGTGAGCGAACCGTCTCGCGCGAGATCCCGGTGGGCGCCTACGACGTCATCGCGGATTCCGGGTCCCAGCGGAACGTGGCCGCGCAGATCCTCCCCAACGAGGCGCGCCTGACCCGCAAGTACGGCCGCACGATCATGCTCCGCCAGAACGTCATCGCGAACCCGGCCGGCCTGATCCGCCAGCGCGACCGATGGGCGGCCGCCGTCGCGCCGGCGCATCGCCACCAGCTGACCGAAGAGGGCCGTTTTCAGCAGGTGCTGTGGCACGAGATCGGCCACTACCTCGGTCCCCTGGAGGACCAGGCGACGCAGCTCGAGGAGGAGGGCGTGCTGCTGGAGGAACTCAAGGCGGAGTTGATCTCGGTCCGCGCGGCGGACCACCTGCACGCCCGCGGCCTGATCGGTCCGGAGGTTCGTGCCGGGATCCGCGCCTCGGCGATCCTCGCGATGCTGCGCCCGGTGCGCCCGGTGCGGGAGCAGACCTACGAGACGCTCTGGACCATGATGCTCAACTACTGGCTGGCGAACGGGGCGCTGGAGCTGGCCTCGGACGGACTCCGGATCCACGCCGACCGGGTCGCCGGGGTGGTGGAGGCGATGCTCCGCGAGGTGCTCGCGTTCCTGGATGGCGGGGCCAAGGTGGACGCCACCGCGTTCATCGTGCGCTGGTCGACGTGGGATGAGCGCAATGACCGCATCGCCGCCGCGGTCCGGTCGGTCGAGCGCTACCGCTTCAGCCGATACGTGTACCCGGCGTTGCGCCGGACGGTGCCCGGAGTCCCCGATCCGGCCTGATCACGCGCCGCGGGCGGGTCCGGCCGGCCGCCCTCAGTCAGCCGGCCGGACGCCCGGGTTCCCGGGGTGTCAGATCGTGATGGCGTTCGTCCAGCCGCCGAACACGCCGGCGAGGACCGCGAGCACCGTGATGAACGTGGCCAGCCGGGACGGGACGTGGATGGGCGAGGTCTGGCGGCCCAGCAGGATGATCACCCCGCCGACGAACGCGACCAGCACCAGCTTGGCCGCGAGCAGGCCCAGCAGCCCGCTGGCATGGAAGCTGCTGACGACCAACGGGTTGAGCTCCGCGCGGATGCCGTGGCGCTGGACCATGACCACGAACGTCGAGAAGTCAAACAGCTGGGCGGCCAGGATCGCGATCAGCCGGAAGCTCAGGATGGTGTTGTCGAGACCCGGCACGATGGTGCCGGCCGGTCGCCGGGTGGCGCCCACGGCGTAGGACCCGGCGGTCGCCGGCGCACCACCGGACGGCTGGCCGGTTGACGCCCCGGGGCGGGACAACAGGGCACGGGCGGGACGGACAAGACCACGCATCACGGCTGCTCCAGCAGTCAGGACGGGTCGGTTTCGCCAATAGCTCGGTCCGGTCATAGGCGACCAATGTTCGTGGCCGGACGTCGTTGCTTCTCCGTCGATGGGAGAACTATGCGCCGCTGGGACGATCGGCTGCCAGCGGCGGGACCGTTTAGTGTTGCCACGGGGCGCCACCCGGCGGGCCGGAGCGGTCCAGGCTGGGCGCCGGCGAGCCGATAGAGAGGGGTATGCCGCGCTTGGGTGCCAACGAGGTGGTTGCGGGGCTCTGGTCCAGACCGTATCGGTCACTGACCGCCGGCCTGATCCTGACGGTGGTCCTGACGGCCTTCGAGATCCTCGCCGTGGCGACGGTGATGCCCATCGTGGTGCCCGAGCTGGGCGGGCTCGAGCTGTATGGCTGGGCGGTCTCGGCCTTCTTCCTGGGCTCGCTGCTGGGAACGGTCGTGGTGGGCGGCATCCTGGACCGGCGCGGCCTGCTGGGTGCCTTTCTGGGCTCGCTCGCCCTGTTTGGCGTGGGGCTGCTGCTGGCCGGGACTGCCACCTCGATGCCGATGCTGGTCGCTGCACGGTTCATCCAGGGCCTCGGGGGCGGGGCGCTGACGCCGGTCTCCTACGTCGCCATCGGGCGGGGACTGCCGGAGGCGCTCCGGCCGCGGATGTTCGCCCTGATGTCCACGGCCTGGATCGTCCCGGCGGTGCTTGGCCCGGCGGCGGCCGGCGTGATTGCCGAGGCGGTCAGCTGGCGCGCCGTCTTCCTTGGGCTGCTGCCGTTCCTCGTCATCGCCGGCATCCTCACCGCCGGCGCGATGGCCCGGGTCCGGGGTGGTGCGGGCAGCGCGGGGCCGGCCCCGGCGGGGTTGGGCGGGCCGGCGGCGGACCGCGGCGGCGGCCGCATCGGGAACGCGATCGTGGTCACCGCCGGCGCGGCCATGTTCACCGCCGGCCTCGCGCTGGAGTCCGGCTTCGACGTGGGCGGGGTCGCCCTCCCGGCGCTCGTGCTCCAGGCCGTCGTCACGGCCGCGGGCCTGGCCCTCGTGGGCATCGCCTTCCGGCGGCTCACGCCGCCGGGGACGCTTCGACTGGCCCCCGGCCTTCCGGCGGCCATCCTCTCGCGTGGCGTGCTGACGGTCGGCTTCTACGCGCTTGATGCCTTTGTCGCGCTGGCGTTGATCCAGTGGCGGGGCTTGTCGCCCGGCGTCGCGGGCATCGCGCTGGCCGGCGGCAGCCTGTGCTGGACGCTTGGATCGTGGGCCCAGGCGCGCTGGGCGGTGCGCCGCGGCTACGCGTTCTTCGTTCGTGCGGGGTTCGCTGCGCTGACGGCCGGGATCGCCGGCTTCGCCCTCGCCCTGGATCCGGGAGTCCCCGTTGCCCTGTCGTTCGTCGCGTTTGCCGTGGCGGGGCTCGGGATGGGTTTCGCCTACGCCCCCCAGTCGTTGATCGTCCTGCGCGAGGCCGCCCCCGCGGAGCAGGGCGCGGCCACCTCGGCGCTCAACCTGGCCGACCTGCTGGGCACGGCGCTGGGGATCGGCCTGTCGGGCGCGGTGCTCGCCGCGGGCTTGCGCGCCGGGGCCACCGTGGGCGCGGCCCTGCTGCCGGCGTTCCTCCTGGGCGCCGTGGCCACCGCCGGCGGGCTGCTCCTCTCGGGCCGCCTGGGGCCCGCGGGCAACGCCGGCCCCAAGGGTGGGGCGGGGGACAGCGCCCCGGGGCTGGCGTAGACTTTCTGGCGCTCGCCGACGGAGCCCGCGTGGGCGACGCGCAGCCGCCAGGAGGCACTCAGATCCATGTCCGCCGAGGGGCTCCGCGCCAGGATTCGTGAAATTCCGGACTTCCCCAAGCCCGGCATCCTGTTCTACGACATCACCACGCTGCTCAAGGATGCGGCCGCCTACCGCGAGGCGATCGACCTGATGGTCGCGCCGTATCGTGGCGTCCAGATCGACCTGGTCGCGGGGATGGAATCCCGGGGATTCATCTTCAGCGCGCCGATCGCGCGTGAGCTGGGGACGGGGCTGGTGCCCATCCGCAAGCTGGGCAAGCTCCCGGCCGAGACCATCTCGGTCGAGTACGCCCTGGAGTACGGCACCAACACGCTCGAGGTGCACCGCGACGCGATCCAGCCCGGCCAGAAGGTCCTGATCGTCGACGACCTCCTGGCGACCGGCGGCACCGTCAAGGGCACGGTGGAGCTGGTGGAGCGCCTGCAGGGCGTGGTCGTGGGCCTGTGCTTCCTGGTGGAGCTGGACTTCCTGCACGGGCGCGACCGCCTCCCGGGTCGGCCGGTCACCAGCGTGATCCGGTACTGAGAGGACCCACACCAACGCCTGCCGCCACGCGCCACCCATGACCACCGACGACGCGGGACAGCCCAAACCGGGCGAGCAGCCGCCCGCAGCCGCGGGCACCGGCCAGGCCGACCTGGGCCGCCGTCGGTTCTTCCGCCAGTTCGCCGGGGATGTGCTGAATACGGCCGTCACGGTGATGTCCGCAGCCGGCGGCCTGCAGCGCGACCTGGGCCCCGTGGCCTCCGCCCTCCTCGACCCGGCCTCCGCGGCCACCCGGGCCGCTGGCCTGCCGACGGCGTTCGGGGCGGCCGCGTCGGGGCTCGGCGGCGGGTCGGTGACACCCGCGCCCGACGCCGAGCCCGGGGTGTTCCGGACGCCGTTCCGTTTCGGCGATGACGAGGGCCAGCTCCTCGTGATCGACCAGCGCCGCCTCCCCGACGAGCTGGTCGAGGTGGAGGTCCGGAGCGCCGGCGACGCCGCCGCCGTCATCCGCGACATGATCGTTCGCGGTGCCCCGGCCATCGGCCAGGTCGCCGCCATCGGCCTCGCGCTGTCGGGCCGCGCGGCGGCGGACAGCCCCGCCCTGGTCCGCCAGGCGATCATCCGCGGCGCGGCACATTCGCTGGAGGCGTCGCGGCCCACGGCCGTCAACCTGCGCTGGGCGGTGGACCGGCTGCTCCGCCGCTTCGAGGCGTTCGGAGACCTGAGCGAGGATGGCGCCGGGATCGCCGCGGCCCTCCGTGCGGAGGCAGACCAGATCGTCTTCGAGACCACCACGGACCATGGTCGCCTGGCCGATTTCGGTCTCGCGGCGCTGCCCACGCCCGTTGGGCGCCCGCTGCGAATCCTGACCCACTGCAACACCGGGCCGCTGGCCTGCGGGCAATACGGCACCGCGCTTGGCGTCGTCCAGGCCGCCCACCACGCCGGGCGGGAGGTCCATGTCTGGGTCGACGAGACCCGCCCGTACCTGCAGGGGGCGCGGCTGACCACCTGGGAGCTGGACCAGGCGGGCGTGCCGCACACCCTGATCCCGGATGTCGCCGCCGGCCACTTCATCTCGCGCGGCGAGGTAGACGTGATCCTGGTCGGCGCGGACCGGATCGCCGCCAACGGCGACACGGCCAACAAGATCGGCACCTTCACGCTGTCGGTGCTCGCCGCCCGCTACGGCGTCCCGTTCCTGGTCTGCGCCCCGCTCAGCTCGGTGGACATGGAGACGCCCGACGGGAGCCAGATCCCCATCGAGGAGCGCTCGTCCCACGAGGTCACCGAGATCCGCGGCCAGCGGATCGCCCCCGTCGGGACCATCGCCCGCAACCCCGCCTTTGACGTCACCCCGGCGGACCTCATCTCCGGGATCGTCACCGAGGAGGGCGTGGTCATGGCCCCGTTTGAGCCCGGCCTGCGCGACGCCTTCCGCCGGCGCGCGGCGCGCTGGGCCGCCATGCCCCGCTTCGACCCACCGGCGCCCGCCGGTCCGGGCACCGGCGAGCCCGGCTGATGGCCACGGCCCTGACCAGCCGGGCCACGGGGCTGGACGTCCGCGAGACGGAGGACCGCGATCTCCTGCGGGCCTTCCTGGAGCGCGACCGGCTCTACTCCGCGTACGCGATCTGTGACCTGGACGATCGGGAGTTCGCGAAGACCCGCTGGGGCATGGCCTTCTCGCGCGGCGAGCCGGTCGCCCTCGTGCTGGAGTACTCGGGCCCCACCCCCCAGCCCATCTTCGCCTTCGGCCGGCCGGACGGCATGAGCGCCATCCTGCGTGAGCTGATCCGTCCCCGGATCGCCTACTGCGCCGTCCCCTCGGAGAGCCTCTCCGGCGTAGCGGCCGTCTACCGCGTGGACCCCGGGCCCGCGATGGTCCGGATGGTGGTGGACCTCGAGCGGTTTCAGCCGTACCCGGCGGACGTGAGCCGCCTGAGCGCCCTCGACAGCGGCGCCCTCAACCGCCTCTACCAGGTGGGCTTTGCCTCGTGGCTCCCGGCGGCCGCCGTCGCCAACGGCGTCTACTACGGGATGCGCGTCGCCGGACGCCTCGTCGCCGCGGCCGGCACCCACGTGATCAGCCCCACGTCGCGGCTGGGGGTGGTGGGCAACGTCCTGACCCACGCCGACTATCGCGGGCGGGGCTACGCTACCGCCGTGACCAGCGCAGTCACCGCGGAGTTGCTCCGCTTCTGCGATCAGGTCGTTCTGAACGTCCGCTCCGACAACCCGCCTGCCCTCGCCGCCTACCGCAAGCTCGGCTATGTCGAGCACGTGCAATTCGAGGAGCGCCTCATCCACCGGATCGCCCCGCCCTGGGCAGGGCTCGTCGCTCCCATCCGTCGCATGCTGCCAACTCGCAAGGAGAATCCAGCCCGATGACCACCGACGGCCTCCCCGCGCACGACCTGACGGACCTCGGCCTCGCCGCCGAGGGTGTTCGCCGGATCGAGTGGGCCGAGCGCGAGATGCCCGTGCTCCGCCTCATCCGCCAGCGCTTCGAGCGCGAGCGGCCGCTGGCCGGCCTGCGGATTGCCGCGTGCCTGCACGTCACCACCGAGACGGCAAACCTGGTGCGGACGCTGAAGGCGGGCGGCGCGGAGATCGTCCTGGCCGCCTCCAACCCGCTCAGCACCAAGGACGACGTGGCGGCGGCGCTGGTCGTGGAGTACGGGATCAGCGTCTACGCGCGGCGCGGCGAGGATCGCGACACCTACTACGCCCACCTCAATGCGGTCGCCGACACGCATCCGCAGATCACCATGGACGACGGCTGCGACCTGGTGACGCTCCTCCACACGGAGCGGCCGGCGCAGGTGAAGGAGGTCCTGGCCGGGACCGAGGAGACCACCACGGGCGTCATCCGCCTCCGCGCGATGGCCGCCGATGGCGCGCTGGGCTTCCCGGTCGTCGCCGTCAACGAGGCGCAGACCAAGCACCTCTTCGACAACCGCTACGGCACCGGCCAGTCCACGCTGGACGGCATCCTGCGCGCCACGAACCTGCTGATCGCCGGGCGGCGCGTCGCGGTGGCCGGCTACGGCTGGGTCGGCAAGGGCATCGCGGCCCGCATGGACGGCCACGGCGCCCATGTCGCCGTCATCGAGGTGGACCCGGTCCGCGCGCTCGAGGCGCTGATGGACGGCTTCCAGGTCATGACGGTCGGACAGGCCGCGGCCTGGGGCGATCTGTTCATCACCGCGACCGGCAACGTCAACGTCTTCCGACGCGAGCACTTCGCGGTCATGAAGGACGGGGCGACCATGGCCAACTCGGGCCACTTCGATGCCGAGCTGGACCTGCCCGCGCTGCGCGAGATGGCAGAAGGGCACGTCCGCGAGGTTCGCGACAACGTCCTGGAGTACGACTTGGGCGGCAAGAAGCTGCACCTCATTGCCGAGGGCCGGCTGGTCAACCTGGGTGCGGCCGAAGGCCACCCGGCGGCGGTCATGGACATGAGCTTCGCCAACCAGGCGCTCTCGGCCGAGTACGTCGCCCAGCACTACGCCGAGCTGGCCAACACGGTCTACGACGTGCCGGAGGCCATCGACGCTGAAGTGGCGCGCCTCAAGCTGGCCGCGCTGGGCATCACCCTCGACGCGATGACGCCGGAGCAGCTGACCTACGTCAGCTCCTGGCAGCACGGCACCTAGCGGCCGCGGCGCATGTCACATCGAACGGTTGCCCCGTACGGGGCCTGGGTCTCACCGTTCCCCATCAGTCGCCTGACCGAGGGCGTCGTCGGCCTTGGTGAGGCGAGGGCGCGAGACGGCGTCCGCTGGTGGCTGGAAGGACATCCCGACGAGGGCGGGCGTCAGGTCCTGGTCCGGCGTGACCCGGACGGGACCGTGGCGCGCCTCTCGCCACAGGGCTTCAACGTCCGCAACCGCGTCCAGGAGTACGGCGGGAGCGCCTACGCCGTTGATGGGGACCTGGTCATCGTCTCGGACTTCGCCACGGGCCGGCTCCACCGGGTGGTCGCCCCGGAGGCCCTCGAGGCGCTCACGCCCCAGCGCGCCTGGCGCTTTGCGGACTTCGTCATCGAGCGGCCGCGCAACCGGCTGCTGGCGGTCCGCGAGGACCACGAACCCGAGACCCTGGCGCGCCACGGCGAGGCGGAGAACAGCCTGGTCGCGATCGACCTGACCAGCGGCGACGTCACGGTGCTGGCGGAGGGCGCGGATTTCTATGGTGCGCCACGCGTGTCGCCGGACGGCCGCCACCTCTCGTGGCTGGAATGGCGTCACCCCAACATGCCATGGGACGGGACCCTGCTCCGCGTCGCCGAGCTGACCGATGATGGCCGCCTGGCTACGGCCCGCACCGTCGCCGGCGGCCCCTCGGCCTGGATCTCCCAGCCGCGCTGGGCCCCGGACGGTCGTCTCCACTGGGTGGCCGAGCCCGACGGCTGGATGAACATCTACCGGGCGCCCTACCCGGGCCTGCCCGAGGGCACGCCCCAGAACCTGACGCCGGTGCCCGCCGAGTTCGCGGGACCGGACTGGCAGCTGGGGTTCAGCACCTACGGCTTCGCGGCCGACGGGAGCGTGATCGCCATGGGCCGCGCGGGCGGACGGGAGCGGCTGTATCGGGTCGCGCCGGACGGCCTCGCGCTCCAGGAGATCGATGTCCCGTTCACGGAGATGTCGGGTCTCTCGATCGATGGCGGCCGCGTGGTGCTCCGGGGTGCCTCCGCGGTGGAGCCCGCGGCGCTGGTGGAGATCGACCTCGCAACGGGGGACCGGATCGTTCTGCGCCGATCCACGCCGCTCGTGCCGGATCCTGCGGACATCTCCGTCGGGCGGCACATCTCGTTTCCCACCACGGACGGCAAGCACGCGTTCGCCATCTTCTATCCGCCCCACAACCGCGCCTTCCAGGCCACGGACGGGGAGCGGCCGCCGCTCATCGTGACCAGCCACGGCGGACCAACATCCTCCGCCTACAACGCGCTGACCATCGGCATCCAGCTCTGGACCAGCCGCGGATTTGCCGTCCTGGACGTCGACTACGGCGGTAGCACGGGCTACGGGCGGAGCTACCGCCAGCGGCTCGAGGGGCAGTGGGGTGTCGTCGACGTGGACGACTGCGTCAACGGCGCCGCCTGGCTGGCGGGGGAAGGGCTGGTTGACGAGCAGCGCCTGGCCATCCGGGGCGGCAGCGCCAGCGGCTACACGACGCTGTGCGCGATCACCTTCCGCCACGTCTTCAAGGCGGGCGCCAGCTACTTCGGGATCGGCGACCTCGAGACGTTCGACACCATCACCCACAAGTTCGAAGCGAAATACACACAGCGGCTGGTCGGGCCCTACCCGGAGCGGAAGGACCTCTACCACGCCCGTTCGCCCCTCAACTTTGCGGAGCAGATCAGCTGCCCGGTGCTGATCCTCCAGGGCCTCGATGACCGCGTGGTCCCGCCGGCGCAGGCCGAGCAGATCGTGGCCGCGCTCCGGGAGCGCCGCCTACCACACGCGTACCTCGCCTTCGAGGGCGAGGATCACGGCTTCCGGCAGGCACCAAACATCATCCGGTCGTTCGAGGCCGAGCTCTCGTTCTACGGCCAGATCTTCGGATTCACGCCCGCCGATGCGCTGGAGCCGATCGAGATCGCCAACCTGCCGGCCCGGGTCGGCGACGAGGCCTCCGGCCCCCGGTCGTGATCGGCCCGCAAATCATTGGGCAGCGCAGGCGGCGGGGTCCCCGCACCGGGCGGGCGTCCGCGCTCATGGGTGTCGCCGCCATTCTGCTGGCAGCCCTGGGGCCCCAGGTCCGGGCGGCAAGGGCGGCCGTGGGACCCGCGCCGGTCGCGGTGGTCGAGGCGCCGGCGCAGGCATCGGGCGACGTCGAGACGCTCGCGCCCAGTCGCTGGCGATCGCGACCCAGTCGCTGGCGGTCGAGGCCGCCGCCGCCCCCGTGACGGCGACCGGCCGCGTCCTGGTCCGGTGGTCGTCCCCGTTCGGGCCCGCCGGCATCGGCTAGCCCCCCGAGGCGTCGCAGGATCCCGCCGGCCCGGCCAGGGTCGGATCGGTCGAGGCTGCCACGGGTCGAACCCCGATGTTCATCCGGACCACCGAATCGGGCGCCGCCCTGTACGACCTCGGCGATCCGCGCGGCAGCCACGCCGGGCCCATCCTGGCGGCCCTGCGCGCCATGCCCGGGGTGGCCTCCGTCGAGGCCGATGCCTGGATCACCGCGGATGCCCTCCCCAATGACACGTCCGCCGCGGACCTCTGGGGCCTGCTCGGTGCCGCCGACGGCTCGGCGTTCGGGATCGATGCCCTGGGGGCGTGGCTCACCACGAAGGGTATCGGCGTGGTCATTGCCGTCATCGACATCGGACTCACGGTGCATCCCGACCTGGCGGGCCAGTCCGTGGCCGGCTACGACATGATTGCCAACCTGGGCACCGCCAACGACGGCGACGGCCGCGACGCGGATGCTGCGGATCCCGGCGACTGGTGCAACGCCAAGGGGTCAACCTGGCACGGAACCCACGTCGCCGGCACGATCGCCGCCCTCGCCAACAACACCCTCGGGGTCTTTGGCGGCGCGCCCGCCGTCAAGGTCCAGCCCGTGCGGGTGCTGGGCACGTGTGGTGGGTTCGCCTCCGACCTGGCGGCAGGGATCCGCTGGGCGGCCGGCGGCACGGTCGGCGGCATTCCCGACAATGTGACGCCCGCCCGCATCCTGAACATGTCGCTGGGGGCCACCACCAGCTGCTCGGCGGAGCTCTCCTCCGCGATCGCCGCCGCGCGGTCCCGCGGAGCGATGGCCGTCGTGGCAGCCGGGAATGCGGCGGCGAACGCCAGCACCTCCACGCCTGCGAACTGCCCGGGCGTCACCGCCGTGGCCGCCGTCGGCCCGGACGGGAAGCGTGCCTCTTTCTCCAACTACGGCACGATCGTGGACGTGGCGGCCCCCGGCGTGGGCGTCCTCAGCACGATGAACGCCGGCACCACCGTCCCGGCTGGTCCCACGTATGTCTCGTGGAACGGAACGTCGATGGCCACCCCGCACGTCGCCCTCTCGGCGGCGCTCCTCGCGGCCGCCTACCCTGCCATGACGGCAGACGGCATCGAGGGGGCGCTGCAGGTCGCGGCGACGCCGTTCGCGGCCGACGTCACGCCGACTGGGTGCCCGACGGTCCGGTGCGGCGCCGGGGTCGTGCACGTGGCGCGGGCGCTCGCCGCGGTGGCCGGGCCGGCGCCGGTCCTGGGCCCGGTCTCGGTGGTCGTGACGGCCACGGTCGGTGGACCGTCACTCGCGGTCTCCGCGACGACCGTGGACCGTGACGGGGTCGCCGCCGCCCAGGTCCGGATCAACGGCGGGACGTGGCTGGCGATGACCGCCGCCGACGGCGCCTTCGATGAGCAGGCCGAGGTGGTCGGCGACAGGGGGCTGGCTCCGGCCGCGGGCACCTACCCGGTCTGCGTCCGGGTCACCGATACCGCGGCACACACCAGCGATGGGACGGCGTGTGCGTCGGTCACCATCGCGCCCATCGCACCAGGCGCGCCGACCGGCGCCGCGGCGACGGTCGGCAACGGGACGGCGCTGGTCTCGTGGCTAGCGCCGGTCTCCGACGGCGGCAGCGCCATCACGGGCTACACCGTGACCAGTGCACCCGGCGGCAGGACCTGCACGACGGCAGGCCCGCTGACGTGCACGGTGACCGGCCTCTCCAACTGGACGACCTATACGTTCACGGTCACTGCGACCAACGCCGCAGGCACGGGTGCCGCATCGGGGCCGACGACGACGGTCATGCCCGCGCCGGGACCGTCCACCTACCTCGCCCTCAGCCCCACCCGCCTGCTCGACACCCGCTCGGCCAACGGGCTCAGCGGCCCCTTCAGCGCCATGACCCCACGCACCTTCCAGGTCACCGGCCGGGGCGGGGTCCCATCCACTGCCACCGCCGTCACCGGCATCCTCACGGTTACAGCACAGACCGCCGGCGGCTGGGTGTTCCTGGGTCCGGTCGAAACCACGTCGGCCACCAGCAGCACCATCAACTTCCCCGTGGGTGATGACCGGGCCAACGGGGTCACCGTGGCGCTCGGTGCCGGCGGCACCCTGTCCGCCGTCTTCGG
>CANJLL010000013.1 GCA_947475545.1 Chloroflexota bacterium
ACCACATCCGCGACTGGATGAGCGGCAACATCTGCCGGTGCACCGGCTATGCCGGCATCATCCGCGCCATCCAGGCCGCCGCCGCCACCCCGGCCGGCGCAACGACTGCCGGCGCAACGACAGGCGCGGTGTCGAAGTGAGCGAGCACGACGAGCATCTCGACCACCACGAGCTGGGCACGCCGCCCACGGCCGACGAGGCCGCGTTCCTGGCCACCCCCGAGTACCGCCTCGACGGTCCCGACAAGGTCACCGGCACGGCGCAGTACGCCGGCGACATGCAGCGACCCGGGATGCTCTGGGCCGCCTTCCTCGGCAGCCCTGTCCCGTACGGGCGGATCAGGTCCATCGACACCAGCAAGGCCCGGGCCATGCCGGGTGTCCACGCGGTCCTGACCGGCGAGGATGTCAAGGGGATCCTGTTCGGCCGCCGCCTGCTGGACCGCCCGGTGATCTGCTGGGACGTGGTCCGGTTCGTCGGCGACCGCGTGGCGGCCGTCGCGGCCGAGACCCTCGAGCAGGCCGAGGCCGCCGTGGGCGCCATCGATGTCGACATCGAGGAGCTGACCCCCAACTTTGACGTGGCGGCGGCCTTCGCCGCGGATGCCACGATCCTTCACCCCGACAGCGAGTCGTACGGGTACCTGGGCGGCACTCGCTCACCCGTGCCGCATCCCAACATGCAGGGCAAGCTCTTCAAGAAGCGCGGCGAGGAGGACATCGAGGCGGTCTTCGCCCGGGCTCACCGGGTCTTCGAGCACACCTTCACCACCCCGCGCCAGCATGCCGGCTTCATCGAGCCGCACGCGGCCATGGCCTGGGTCGCCGAGGACGGGCTGATCCACGTGATCAGCACCAACAAGACGCCGCTCAACCTGCGCGCGCAGATGGCCAAGGCGATGGGCGTCAAGCCCGCGGAGATCGTGGTCGAGGCCGGCATCATTGGCGGCGACTTCGGCGGCAAGGGCTACTCCATCGACGAGTACTCGTGCGTCTATCTCGCCAAGGCCACCGGCCGGCCCGTCAAGGCCGTGACGAGCTACGCGGATGAGCTGGCGGCCTACAACGTCCGCCACGCCGCGCAGATGCGCCTCCGCTCGGCGGTCGACGAGAACGGGCTGCTCATCGCCCACGAGTCACGCCTGCTCATGGACGGCGGCGCCTATGCCAACGCCAAGCCGCTCCCCGCCCTGGCGCCCGCCGGCGGCACCGCGGTCATGTCGGCGTACCGCGTGCCCAACGTCAGGATCAGCGTCCAGGTGGCCTACACCAACACCGTGCCCGCCGGCCACGTCCGCTCGCCCGGCGAGGTCCAGGCGATCTTTGCCGGCGAGTCGCACCTCGACATGATCGCCCGCGAGCTGGGCATGGACCCGCTCCAGTTCCGCCTGAAGAACGTTGTCCGGGACGGCGAGCGCGGCGCCCTGGGCGACATCTTCCGCGAGAGCAAGGGCGCGGAGCTCCTGGAGGCGGCCGCAGCGGCCATCGGCTGGACCAATCCCCGCCCCGCCAACCACGGGGTGGGCATCGCCCTGGGCGTGCGCCACGTCGGCGGCGGCGCCATGTCGCTGGGCGTCCGCGTCCACAGCGACGGACGGATCGAGCTGATCTCGGGCCTGGTGGACGTCGGCGGCGGCCAGAGCACCATGCTCAGGCGCGTGTTCGCGCTCACGGCGTCGATCGACGAGCGGCGCGTCTTCGTGACGAAGCGGACCACCGCGGACCAGCCCAACGACCAGGGCGTCGGCGGCAGTCGCGTCACGAACATCGGCGGCCGCACCGCCGAGCTGCTGGGCCAGCAGGTCCGGGAGTGGTTCCAGGAGCGCCTGCCGCGGATTCTGCCCAACGGGCCCGAGCATGCGGAAATCCGGAACGACGCGCTGATCGACCCGGCGTCGGGCGAGCAACTGATGGACTTCGGGACCCTGGTGGCCCAGCTGGTCCGGCCCGAGGAGCCGATAGAGCTCAGCGCCACCCACGACGCCGGCACGCACGGCCCCGACGATCCCGGTGACAACAACTTCTCGTGCTGCGCGTTCGAGGTCGCGGTGGACCCGGAGACGGGCAGCGTCACGCTGGTGGACTCGGTGGTGGCGGCCGACGTGGGCACCATCATCAACCCGGTGGCCCACCGCGGCCAGATCGAGGGCGGGTTTGGCTTCGGCGTCGGTGCGGCGCTGATGGAGGAGGTCCAGGTCGAGGAGGGCGTGGTCGTGGGCCGGAGCATGGCCGAGTTCAAGCTGCCGACCATGCGCGACGTCCCCACGCTGCGCCAGATCCTGGTGCCCACGGCCCTGGGCCCGGGTGCCTTCGGGGCCAAGATGGCCGGCGAGCTCTCCAACTGCCCGGTGGCGCCCGCGATCGCCAACGCCGTGGCCGATGCGGTCGGCGCCCGCGTGACCGACCTGCCGCTCACGCCGGAGCGCGTGCTGCAGGCGATCCAGGCCCGCGCCTGAGGCGCGAGCATGGGCCTGGAGGGGCTCGCGCGGATGCGTAGTCGATATCACCGCCGCTGGTCGGTGGTATACGCTTGTTCCAGGAGCGCCTCGGGGCACGGCCCCCAACGAGACCCGGATCTCGGTCGCGCCGTCGCCACCTGACGACGTCGGACCTTCTCCGGTCCGCCGGGGGTTGAAGCACGAAGGCTCGGTTCAACAGGGAGGTTCGACAATGCGGGTTTCTGCATCGCGACGATGGCTCGCGCTGGCTGGCGCGACGCTGATGCTGGTGAGCGCGTGTTCAAGCGCGGCAACGCCGGCCCCCACCGCTGCCCCGACGGCAGCACCTGCCGCGTCTGCCGCGGCGAGCTCGGCCGCGAGCGCGGCCCCGGCTAGCGCCGCGGCCCGGGCCAAGGTCTGCGACGCCGGCAAGGCCGAAGGCAAGCTGGTCTACTGGAACCTGTTCTCCAGCCCGGACAAGATCGTGGCGGAGTTCAACAAGGTCTACCCCGGCATCCAGGTCGACCTGGTCAGCAACCACCCCGATGACCTGGTCCAGGGACTCCTGACCGAGCTGGCCGCCGGCCGCAAGCCCACCGCGGACATGCTCTACGGCGAGCTCAACGTCCTGCAGCCTGTCGAGGCCGTCAAGGGCGTCAACACGACCATCGACTGGAAGTCCCTGGGCGTGGATGCTGGCCTCCTCAGCCCCGTCATGAACTCCGTTCGGATCTTCCGGGTGGCCATGGGCCTCACCTACAACACCAAGCTCGTCAAGGCCGCGGACCTGCCCAACACGTGGGCCGGCCTGGTCGATCAGAAGTGGAAGGGGCAGATCGTCACGGATCCGCGCGGCCGGCCGTTCGACCAGATGTCCCTGATCTGGGGCGAGGAGCAGACGCTGAACTACGTCCGCACCCTCAAGGCCATCAACCCGCTCGTGATCAAGGGCGGCACCGCGGGCATCCTGGCCATTGCCAGCGAGCAGGGCTCCATCGTCGCCGGCGGCCGCTCGGCGGAGACGGCCGAGCAGAAGTCCAAGGGCCTGCCGATCGAGCTCAAGTTCCTCGACGTCATCCCCACCATCGACAGCCACAACATCGTGACCGCGGGCGCCCAGCATCCCAATGCGGCGGCGTGCATGGTCTCCTGGCTGGCCAACGAGGGCCAGGCGGTCCACGACAAGATCGAGTTCAAGTCCAACACGACGGTCCCGCAGGGCGCTCCCGCCGAGACCAAGTACGCCGAGGTGATCACCACCGACAGCGCCAAGACGGTTGCCGCCATCGGCAAGAAGATCGGCGACATCCTGACCGGCATCACGAAGTAGCCCGCGTGGGGCCCGCCGGGCCCCACGCATTCAACGCACATCAGCACACGGAGCGGGCCATCCGGCCCGCTCCGTGGCTCACCCGGCTCCGCGTCGCCGAAGGCCTCGTCCCGGACCTCCTGCGCCGCCTGGATCCGATGACCTTGATCGGGGGACCCCGCGCGTGATCGAAGTTCGTGACCTGATCAAGACCTACCCTGGCGCCACCAGCCCGGCCGTCGCCGGCGTGAGCTTCACGGTGGAGCAGGGCGGGTTCTACACCCTGCTTGGACCCAGCGGCTGCGGCAAGACGACGACACTCCGGTGCATCGCCGGCCTCGAGCGGCCCGACAGCGGCATGATCAAGCTCGGTCAGACCGTCGTGGTCTCGGACCGGATCTTCATCCCGACCTACCGGCGTGACATCGGGATGGTCTTCCAGAACTACGCCGTCTGGCCACACATGACGGTCTTCGAGAACGTCGCCTTCCCGCTCCGCGTGGGCAAGCAGAAGGTCGCCGGCTCCGAGATCGACCGGAGGGTTCGCGAGTCGCTCGCCCTCGTCGGACTGGCGGGTCTCGAGAAGCGGATGGCCACCCAGCTGTCCGGCGGCCAGCAGCAGCGGCTCTCCGTGGCCCGCGCGCTGGTTCGCGAGCCAGACGTCCTGCTCCTCGACGAGCCGCTCTCCAACCTCGACGCCAAGTTGCGCGAGCGCATGCGCAGCGAGCTCCTCCTGATCCAGCGCCGCGTCGGCATCACCACCCTGTTCGTCACGCACGACCAGGTGGAGGCGCTCTCGATGTCCGACCGGGTCGCAATCATGGACCGCGGCCTGATCGTCCAGGAGGGTGCTCCTCGCGACATCTACCACGCGCCCGCCAACCAGTTCGTCGCCGGCTTCATCGGCTCCACCAACCTCTTCGCGGGCCGCGTGATCTCGCGTGACGCGGAGACGGGCCAGGCGCTGATCGAGACGGCCGCGGGCCGGATCGTCGCGGATGCGGAGGGCCACGAGGCCGGGGCGGACGTCATGATCGCCGTCCGGCCCGAGGATGTCGTCCTCCACCGCGGGCGCTCTGCCGGCGGACCGGAGGCGGCCAACAGCCTGGGTGGGGTGGTCGAGATCGGCCTGTTCACGGGCGTCTCCGTCGAGTACCACCTCCGCGTCGCCGGCCAGCTGGTGCAGTCGCGGGTCAGCTCACGCATCGACTTCACCCGCGGCGACGACGTCGTCGTGGAGCTCCCGGTGCACGCGATCCGCGTCTTCTCGATGGCCGGATCTGAGCCGGCCGCCGAAGGCCTCGCCGGGCAGGACGCATGAGCACCGCCGCGGACGCGGCGGAGCCCGGAGGACGCATCCGCCGACGCTCGCCCATCACCGGCCGGACCGTCGCGACGGCGGTGGTCCTCGGCGTCCTGATCTACCTGATCATCGGCCCGCTGGTGATGCTCTTCCTGAGCACGTTCCGGGACTCGCACGGGGCGCTCCCGTTTAGCCCGATCGCCACCTGGACGCTGGACAACTACCCCGCGGTGCTGGGCCGCGAGTCCACGTGGCGCCTGCTGGTCAACACCTTTGGCTTCTCGCTGGGTGCCCTGTTCCTGGGCTTCACGGTCGCCTGCATGCTGGCCTGGCTCACGGAACGGACCAACATGCCCTTCCGCAATGTGCTGTTCGTCGCGGTCGTCGCCTCGCTGGGCATCCCCAACGTGATCATCGGCATCGCGTGGGACCTGGTGCTCAACCCGGTCAACGGGCTCGTGAACGTGTTCCTGCGCCAGTCGTTTGGCTTCGCGCGTCCGGGCCCCATCGACCTGTACACGTTGCCCGGGATGATCTTTGTCCAGGGCATCAGCCTGGTGCCCATCACCTACCTGCTGGTGTCGGCCGCCTTCCGGGCGATCGACGTCTCGATGGAGGATGCGGGTGCCGCCGCGGGCGCGCCGTTCCGGACCGTGATGCGGCGGGTCACCCTGCCACTCCTGACCCCGGCTCTCCTGTCGGCCTTCGTCTACCAGTTCGTGACCGTCGTCGAGTCGTTTGACATCCCGCTGGTCATCGGTATTCGAGCCGGGATCCCGGTGCTGAGCACCCAGATCTACGTCCAGGCACACCCCGCCTCCGGCCTGCCCGAGTACGGCCTCGCCAGCACGTACAGTCTCTTCCTGCTGGCGATCGCCCTGGGCCCGCTCGTCCTGTACAACCGGATCATCTCCAAGAGCGAGCGCTACGCCACGATCACGGGTCGCGGCTACACGCCACGCCGGATCGACCTGGGAGTCTGGAAGGTGCCCGCGGCGCTCTTTGGGCTGGGCTTCGTGATCCTCAGCTTCGTCACCCCGGCGCTCACCCTCTTCTGGGCCAGCATCCAGCCGTTCTACGCCCTGCCCAGCGCGGAGTCATTCGCCCGGATCACCTTCGCCGCGTACGGCGAAGTCTTCAGGAACCCCGCCACCCTGCGGGCGATCACCAATACGCTGATCCTGGCGGTGTCGGTGGCCACGGGCACGCTGATCCTGGGGACCCTGGTGTCCTGGATCCTCGTCCGCACCAAGAGCCGGGCGCGGGTGCTGCTGGACCTCCTTGCCTTCCTGCCGCACGCCATGCCGGGTGTGATCATCGGCCTCAGCATCCTGCTGATCTACCTGATCATGGACCGGGCCCTGCCGTTCCCGGTGTACGGCACGCTGCTCATCATCATCATCGCCCAGAGCACCCAGTACGTCAGCCTGGCGACGCGACTGATGTCGGCCGGCATCGCCCAGATCAAGCTGGAGCTGGAGGAGGCGGCCGATATCAGCGGGGCCTCGTGGGGCGCGACGGTGCGCCGGATCCTCCTGCCGCTCATCCGACCCGCCTTCATCAACGGCTACCTGCTGGTCTTCCTGGGCTCCATCAAGAACCTGACGCTGCCGCTCATCCTGGGCACGCCCCAGACCGTCGTGCTCTCCACGCTGGTCTTTGGCTTCTGGGACAAGGCCGACACCGCCTCGACGGGCGCGGTGGGCATCCTTGCCCTCGGCATCACCGTTGTCATGTCCATCTTCTTGCGGCGTGCCACGCTGCACGGCGGGACGCTCGTCGCCTGACCGGCTGCTGACCGGCTCCTGACCGACGCCGGCGCGGCACCGGCCAGGCCGGATCGGCAGGTCGCCAACGGTGCCGCCCGGGCGCCGGCGTGCGACAGGAGAGACCCCGGACCGCTTGCGCCCGCGTGCGCGGCGCCATCGTCATTGCTGGAGGAGATCGTGAGCACTCTGCAGGGCACCGGCCGGTTGGCGGGCAAGACCATCATCGTCACGGGCGCGGCGCACGGCATCGGCCGCGCGTACGCCGAGCGGATCGCCAACGAGGGCGCCTGGACCGTCGCCATCGACCAGGACGGGCCGGCCCTGGAGGAGGTCTGGAAGGGCATCGAGGCGTCTGGCGGCCAGGGGTTCGCCCGGCGCGTAGATGTCCGCGACTTCCCGGCCCTGCAGGCCCTGGCCAGGGACGCCGCGGCCCACAGCGGTCGGATCGACGGCGCCGTCAACAACGCGGGCATGATGGCGATCATCCCCATGTCGCGCGCCCTCTTCGAGGACATCACTGAAGAAGAGTGGGACTTCATGTTCGACGAGAACATCAAGTCCGTCTGGAACTGCTGCCGGGCCTGGACGCCGTACATGAAGGACGGCCAGGGCGGCAGCATCGTCAACATCAGCTCCAGTACGTACTTCCGGAGCCTCGAGACCCGCTCCCACTACGTCGCCACCAAGGCGGCGGTGATCGGCTTCAGCCGGGTCATCGCGCGCGAGCTGGGCAAGCACTGGATTCGCGTCAACTGCATCGCCCCCGGCAGCACCCTGAGCGAGGAGGACCCGTCCCCGGAGGTCGTCCAGATGCGGACCGACCCCGTCGCGCGGCGTGCCCTCAAGCGGGTGGAGAAGCCGGTCGACCTAGTCGGGACGGCCGTCTTCCTGCTCTCCGAGGACAGCGAATACATGACCGGCCAGACCCTCATCGTCGAGGGTGGCGGGGTGGTCCGCTAGGCTGGTGCGGGCGCGGGCCGCGCGATGGGGCCCGCGCAACTTGACGCGTTCCTGTACAGTGCGGCGTACGCCCCGACGTGGGCGATGTCCCGTCATGTGGGCGGGAAGCGGCTCAGGGAGGCACACAAGCCGATGTCTGCAACGCGCAGGTTGCTGTCGCTCACCATGGTCGCGAGCCTTGCGCTCGCCGCGTGCTCGGCAGCCGCCACACCCAGCCCGGCCCCGACGGCCGCACCGTCGGTCGCCGCCAGCAAGACCACCGATGGGACGCTCCCCAAGCCGGAGCAGACCAAGGCCAAGCTCGGCACGCCGATCGGCGAGCCGTCCCAGTTCGCGTCCGTCCTGGCTGAGCAGCTGGGGATCTACAAGAAGTACGGCATCGACGTCACGGTCACCAAGTTCAACGCCGGCGGCGATGCCGTCGCGGCGCTCCTCGCGGGCGCCGTTGACTTCGGCTCGGCGATCGGCTCGGACTTCGCCCTGACCTCGCAGCTGACTGACGTCTACGCCTACGCGACCTCGGTCTACAAGAGCCGCGTCTTCGACGGCCTGTTCTGCCAGAAGACCATCAAGACCGCCGCCGACCTCAAGGGCAAGCAGGTTGCCATCAGCACCCTCGGCGCCACGGCGCACGCGTCGGTGCTCCTCGCCCTCGCGGGCCTGAAGATGCAGGAGAACGACATCACCGTCGTTCCCGTCGGCAACAACGCGGCGCGCGTTGCGGCCATGAAGGCCGGCTCCGTCGCCTGCGCCCCGGTCTCCATGGACCAGAGCAAGGCGATGACCGACTTGGGCCTCAACCTGCTGATCGACCTGTCGCTCGACAAGGCCCTCAACTACCCGGCCGTCGGCGTCGGTGTCACCGCCGAGTACGCCAAGAAGAACCCGAACACCGTGCTGGTGCTCACCGCGGCGGTCCTCGAGGCCCAGACCATCCTCATCAACGACCTGAAGACCACCGCGGCCGAGTGGGCGAAGTTCGCCCAAATCGACCTCGCCAAGGCCGAGACCGACGTCAAGGCGGTCCAGGTCCAGGTCAACCCGTCGATGACGTGGCAGGACTCGGACTTCGCCTTCACGCAGCTCATCTTCTCCAAGGCCTCCCCGTCGGTCATGCTGGCCGACCCCAAGAAGGCCGGCGATCACAGCGTCCTGCAGAAGCTGATGGACATCGGCTTCTACAAGAAGATCGGCGCCGCCACCAGCTAGTCCTGGCGGCACACACGAGCGAAGGCCCCCGGGAGCAATCCCGGGGGCCTTCGTGTTCATGTCCCGGGCGGACAAGGGCTTCCCGACCTTGACGCCGCCGTGTACAGTCCCCGCTACGTCCGCCTTGGTCGGACGGCATCCCGTCACGAGGATGGGATGCGGCTACAGGGAGGATCTCACGCCGATGTCTGCACCCCAGAGGTTGCTGTCGCTGACACTCATCGCGAGCGTTGCGCTCGCCGCGTGTGCCGCGGCCGCCACCCCGAGCCCCGCGCCCACGGCCGTTCCCACGGCGGCCGCCACCACGACCACCGACGGCACTCTCCCCGCGCCGGACCTCGTCAAGGTCAAGATGGGCACGCCGATCGGTGAGGCCTCGCAGTTCGCCGTTGTCCTGGCCGACCAGCTGGGCATCTACAAGAAGTACGGCCTGGACGTCACCATCACCAAGTTCAACGCCGGCGGTGACTCCACCGCCTCCGTCCTGTCCGGGGCGAATGACGTGACGGGCAACGGCGGGTCGGACTGGGTCCTGACGTCGCAGCTGACCGACACCCCAGGCCTGGCCATCTCGGTCTACAAGCGTCTCGTGTTCGACGGCCTGTTCTGCCAGAAGGACATCAAGACCGCCGCCGACCTCAAGGGCAAGCAGGTCGCCATCAGCACGCTGGGTACCACCGCCCACGCCTCCGTGATCATCGCCCTCAAGGGCCTGAAGCTGGAGGAGAAGGACGTCATCGTCACCCAGGTGGGCAACAACGCCGCGCGCATCACGGCCATGAAGTCCGGCGCCGTCGCCTGCGCCCCGGTCTCCATGGACCAGGCCAAGACCATGACGGACCTGGGTCTCAACCTGCTTATTGACCTCTCGAAGGACAAGACCCTCAGCTACCCGGCCATGGGCATCGCGACGCTGAAGTCCTTCGCCAAGAAGTATCCCAACACCACGCTGATCCTGGCCGCGGCGCTGCTCGAGGCCCAGACCATCCTCATCAACGACCTCAAGACCAGCGCCACCGAGTGGGCGAAGTTCGCCCAGATCGATCAGGCCAAGGCCGAGATCGCCATCGCGGCGATCCAGGGTCAGGTCAATCCGTCGATGATGTGGGTGGACGAGGACTTCGCCTTCACCCAGCAGACGTTCGCGAAGATCTCGCCCTCGGTCATGATGGCCGACATCCACGCCGCCGGCGACCACAGTTTCCTCCAGAAGCTGGTCGACATCGGCTTCTACAAGAAGATCGGTGCCCCCACCTCGCTGTAATCAATCCTGCAACCACGACGAAGGCCCCCGGGAGCGATCCCGGGGGCCTTCGTGATTCCCGCGTCGATGCGGCCGGCTGGGCCGGTCCGGGGCTCAGCCGGCGGGGCGCCGGCCCGCCGCGATGCGCTCGATGTAGGCCAGCACGTCCCCGACGGGCTGGACGTGCGCGTACTTCTGCTCCATGTCGAACAGGTTGATCGCGTGCGTCGCCTCGTGGCGGTCGAACACACACTCCTCCGGAATCAGGATGGGGTAGCGGTATGACTTCCCGTCCACCACGGTCGCGCGGACGCAGCCACTGGTGGACTCGCCCATCACGATGAGGGTGTCCGTGTCCAGGCCGCGCAGGTGGTGCAGCAGCGGCGTCTGGTTGAAGCCGCTGGGCGCCGTCTTGCGGATAATCACCTCGCCCGGGAGCGGCGTCGTCTCGTCGATGATGTCGTACTTGCGCCGCATCCGGTCCAGCATCTCGGCGGCGGGCGGGCTGGTCGGCGGGGTCCGGTCGCGCCAGCCTGCGATGGCCTCGCTCTGGCTCAGGTGGATCACCGGGATCAGGGCGGCGCGCGCTGCCGCCAACACCCGCTGGACGTGCGGGAGGGCATTCCAGCCGGCCAGCCCCACGCTCCCGGGCCAGTCCCGCATCGCCTCCAGGAGCGGCTGCGGCCGGTCGCCGAAGACCCACCGGTAGAAGTCCACCATGACCAGGGCCGGCCGGGTCCCGGGCGTGTGATGCGCGGGACTCTCGAGGCTTGCCTTGTCCTGCTCGGTGAGAAACCGGTCCCAGATTCGCTCTCGTTCCGCCATGGCGTCCTCCGATGCGTCGTGCTCTGCTAGCCACTACGGGATCCATCCTAGCCTGCCCGGAGCGTCGTCCGGCTTCGTGCGCGGGTGCATGCCGACCCGGCCGGGAACGGCAAATTACGCTAGGATCAGGCTCGGGTATCGGAGGGGGCTGTCCGCCATGGGCGCCCGTGATCCGCCGACATCCCCGATGCGGCCCTCCGGGTCCGACGAGCATTGAGCACCAGGTGGGGCGGACGTCGCCATCGGGGCTCCAGATGGCCTCCGGCGACAGACAGGCCAGTGGGAAGGTAGGCGAGATCGATGACTCTGGAGCGAACCAGGCTTCGCGAGCGAGACCGTGATCTGGAGGCGTCGCACCCGTACGAGGTCCTCTTCTCCGCGTTCAAGGAGCGCCGGAAGTCCTCGCAGACCGGTCAGATCGTCTTCAAGGGCAAGGATCTGCCGTGGCAGCAGTCGCGCCAGGGCCGGAGCAAGTACTACCTGCACATCCGCGGCGAGGAGACCCAGGCCCTCCGGGACTGGTACGTGTTCGCCAAGGACATCCACTCCCAGTCCGGGCGGCACACCCACCAGGGCGGCCTGGTGATCTATGTCACCCGTGGGCAGGGGTACAGCATCCTGGACGGCGAGAAGCTGCCGTGGAAGCCGGGCAGCCTGATGATCCTGCCGGTCAAGCCGGGCGGCGTGGACCACGTCCACTTCAACGACCTCCCCGAGGGCGAGAGCGCCCAGTGGATCGCCTTCGTGTTCCTCCCCTTCCTGCACGCCACCGGGTCGATGCTGGAGCAGGTCCAGGAGCAGCCGAACTGGCGCCAGGCCAAGGAGGCCCACTCCGAGGGCGGTTGAGCCCAACCTGCCAACCACCCTCAGGACGCCCACGACGGAGATCGACCCAATGACCGAGCTCACCCTCTTCGACCAGCTGCTCGAGGCCGCCCGCATCGAGCGGGAGCGCGTCGCGCGCGGCAAGAACCACGTCAATCGCGAGGAGCTCGCGGCGGAGCTCACCCCGCTTGGCACCCTGCGCTGGTACCTCCACCCCGCGCTGGAGGAGCCCAGCACCCGCGCCCTCTACTTCTTCGAGCTGGAGATCCCCAAGGGCTCCCGCTCCGGCCTCATGCAGCACCAGGGCGGCGTCATCCACTTCGTGCTCGAGGGGTCCGGCTGGACCGAGTACGACGGCGTCGAGCACCAGTGGGAGGCGGGCGACGTCATCGCCCTCCCCGTCAAGGAGGCCGGCATCCAGTTCCGCCACCACAACACGGGCCTGAACGCCGCCCGGATGCTGGTGACGTGGCCCAACTTCGACTCGGCCAACGGGCCGGAGGCCGGCGTCGTCATGCAGATCACCGAGAACTGCCCGGAGTGGGACGCCGCCGAGGCGGCCAAGGCCAAGTAGGGCAACCAGAGAACGGACGGGGAGAGCTGGCTTGAAGGCGACCGCGGGACGACCGGCATCGGGCAAGGCGCTGGGGGCGAATGACATCGCCCTCTCGCCGGATCTGCTCCGCGAGACCGGGCTGGAGGCCGGCGGTGCCGCGCTCATCCGGTCGGGGACCGGCCGGGCGTACGCGCGCATCTCGGATGCGCCGGGTCGCGCGGAGGCGGGCACCGTCTCGCTGGGTCGGCTGCTCTGGCCGGCGCTCCGCGTCCGGCCGGGTGAGGTTCTCGAGATCGAGGCTGCACCGCTCCTTCCCGCCACCCGCCTGGTCATCACGCCACCGGCCGAGATCCACCATCACCTGGCCGACCGCATCGTCGAAGGGCTTCGGGTGTCCGGCACCGTCCTGTATCCGGGAGCCCGGATCTACGTGGAGGCGTTCCAGGGGAACCAGGGCCTGACCGTCCAGATCGACAAGGTGGATCCGGCCCCGGCCTACCTCGACGCGTCCATCAGCCCGGAGTGGATGACGGCCAACCAGGAGCTGGCAAACCCGCCCGCCTCCTACAGCGACATCGGTGGCCTGGGCAACATCATCGAGCGGCTGCATCGCCTGGTGGAGCTGCCACTACTGCGCCCGGAGGTCTACCGGCGGGCCGGTGCCAAGCCGCCGCGCGGCGTCCTGCTGTACGGCCCGCCCGGCACCGGCAAGACCATGCTCGGCCGGTCCGTGGCCGCCGAGATCGGCATCAACACCATCGTGACGGCCGCCACGGCGCTCGTCGGCAGCTACCAGGGCGAGACGGAGTCCAACCTCCGCCTGCTCTTCGCCGAGGCGCTGTCCAAGGCCCCCACGCTGATCGTCTTCGACGAATTCGACGTCATCGCTACCAACCGTGACCGGCTGGCCTCGATGAACGATGTCCGCGCGGCCACGCAGCTGCTCTCGCTGATGGACGGCCTGGTCCAGATCGACGGCATCCTCGTGCTCGCCAACTCCAACCGCATCGACGCCATCGACCCCGCGTTCCGGCGCCCGGGCCGGTTCGACGAGGAGCTCTACATCGGGCCGCCCACCGCGGCCGGCCGCGCCGAAATCCTGTCGATCCACACCCGCGAAATGCCGCTCTCGCGACCCGCCGAGCAGGCCCTCGAGGCGGTTGCCCGCGAGGCGGCCGGCTTCGTCGGCGCCGACCTCATGCAGCTGGCCCGCGAGGCCGCGTTGGGGGCGATGGTTCGCTGGGAGGACGAGTCCCGTTCGCTTCCGCCCGGGGTCCAGCCCAAGGACATGGTGGTCAGGGCGTCCGACCTCCAGACCGCCCTGGCGCACACGACGCCCAGCCTGCTGCGCGGCGCCGAGACCCCGCCCATCACCATCGTCTGGGAGGACATCGCCCAGGAGCCCAAGGTCATGGGCACGCTGGCCAAGGCGGCCCGCGAGCAGATCAGCAAGGCCAATGGCCGGCAGGGCGTGCTCATCCACGGCGCCCCGGGGACGGGCAAGACCACGCTCGCCAACGCGCTGGCCAGCCACCTCAACGCCAACTTCGTCTCCATCGAGGGGCTGGGCGTCTTCAACCAGTGGCTGGGCGAGTCGGAGCAGGCCATCCGGGCCACGTTCCGCCGCGCGTCCGAGGTCAAGCCGTCGGTGGTGGTCCTGGATCACCTCGAGGCCATCGCCCCGGTCGCGGAGGCGTCCGACAGTGCCGGTGAGCGAATCAAGTCCGCGCTGCTCTCCAGCGTGGACCGCGCGCTGGCCGAGGGCGGAATCGCCATCATCGGCGTCACGGCACGGCCCGAGCTGGTCGATCCGCGTCTCATCCGGCCCGGCCGCCTCGGCGTCCACCTGGAGCTGTCGCTGCCCAAGCCAGCGATTCGCGCCGACCTGATCCACCGCGTCGCGGGCGACCAGGTCGAGATCGAGGACGCGCTCGTTCAGCAGATCGTCGCCGGGACGGAGGGCTGGTCCAACGTGGAGATCGCCACGGCGCTGGGCAACGCGATCGACATCGCCCAGCGTGAAGGACGCGGCATCGCCCTGGCCGACATGGTTGCGGGTACCCGCAAGCTGGTCTAGGGCCGTGGAGCCCGGGCGGATCGCGTGAGCGGCGCCGCCAGGGTGGGCGTCGCCAGAGTGGGCGTCGCCAGAGTGGGCGTTGCGTGGGCCGACTTCGAAGTGGCCGCGCCGGCCATGGCTGCGTTCGTCCGCGAGCGCCTCCTGGCGCATCCCCACCGCTACCTGGCCACCACCCGGGCTGACGGCTCGCCGCGCCTGAGTGGCATCGAGCTGACCATCCATGCCGGCCAGGTATGGATCGGGAGCATGCCCGGCTCATGCAAGATGGCCGACCTGCGCCGCGATCCGCGGCTGGCGATCCACAGCGGCTGCGACGACCCACCCGCGCTCCAGGGTGACGCGCGCCTGTCGGGGGTCGCCCTGTTCGAGGAGGACGAGGCCGTCAAGGCCGACTTCCTGGTCGCCGCCGGTGGCGGCCCGCCTGGGCCCTTCGAGCTGGTCCGCCTCCGGATTACCCAGGCCAGCACCGCCCGCGAGGCCGAGGGCCGCGACCACCTGGTGATCGACGCGTGGCGCCCGGGTGGGCCGGTCAGGTCGCTGGAGCGCCGGTAGGCCGGTCCGGGCGCTCGGCCAGCTCGTCGAACGGCGTGACGGCCGCCACGGCCGCGCCACCCAGCAGCGCGACCGCCAGCACCACGAAGATCGCCACCACGCCCGTCGCGCCCGCCACGGCGCCCAGGACGGGCGGGATGACGAGCAGGGAGGCGCGGTTGCCGGTGATCCGGACGCCGAGTGCGGTGGCGCGCTCGCTGCGCGGCGAGATGGTCGCGACCCACGAGATGGTCATCGGCTGGCCAAGGCCAAGGCCAAGCCCCACGGCGATCATCAGGCCCGCCAGGACCCATTCGAGCGACGGTGCGACGAAGGGCAGTGCCAGCAGCCCGGCGCCGGCCAGGACCATGCTGAGGGCGAGGGTGCGCTCCCGTCGCAGCAGCTCGATCAGGTGCTGCATGTAAAAGCGGGACACCAGCGCCGCCACCCCGCGCAGCGACAGCAGCAGGCCGACCAGTGCCACGGACAGGCCGGCTTCCTCGCCATAGACGGGGAGATAGGCGATCACCATGTCCACCGAGGACGCCACGATGATGCTGATGACCATGGCGGCGGGCATGCCGCGTCGGCCCATCACCTGGCGGGTCATGGTCGTGAGCCCGGGTTGGGGCGCGCGTACCGTACCGGAAGCGGCGCCGCGGCGCCCCGGGCGGGGGAGCAGCAGGGCAGCGACCATGCCGGCCGCGGTGAGGAGCGTGGTGACCAGGAACGCCTGGCCCGGCGTCGTGGCGGGGAGCAGGGCGGCGAGCGGCCCACCGGCGGCGAACCACAGCCCGCCGCCGATCACCAGCGCGGCCAGCGCGGGCCCGATCAGCTGGCCGACGGAATGCGCCGTCGCATAGTGGCCGAAGCGCACGTCACGACCATCGCGTGGCCCGTAGTTGGCAACCATGGACTGGCCGGCGACCAGGAACAGGATCTGGCCCATCCCCATGACCAGCTGGGACAGGCCCAGCCCCAGGAGCGAGTCGCTCCACGTCCCGATGACGCCACCGATAGTCATGAAGGCCATCGCGACCGCCATCCACGCCCCCTCGCCGGTGCGGTCCACCCAGCGCCCGATGACCACGGCCAGGAGCGTGGGCAGGATCGAGAAGGCGGCCTGGATGAGGCCGATGTCGAAGGTCGAGGCGCCCAGCTCCAGGGCGCGGTAGGTCACCGTGGGCCGGCTCGCGTGGATCGACGTCACGCACAGGACGGCGACCACCAGCTGGATCGTGAAGGCGCTCAGCCAGTTGGCGTGGCCGCCGCCTGTGCCGGCGCCTGTGCCGGCGCCGGCAGCGGTGTCGCGTGGGGCTCCGGCGCCGCCCGTCGTCCCCGCGCCGCCCGTCGTCCCGGCCCCGGCGGGAAGGAAAGCGGTCACGCGCGCACCTCAGCGCACAGCCCGGCGTCGGACCCGCTCTCGGGCGCTCGACCGGGGCGGAAGGCGGTACACTCAGAACCGAAGATTGCGGCCCACGTGAAGGAGCCCCTGCGGTGATTCTCGATCAGAAGGTGACCATTCAGGCCCCCATTGACAAGGTCTGGGCCTTCGTCAATGACATGGCGGCCATCAGCACGTGCGTGCCCGGCGTCCAGTCGTTCGAGAAGGTCGACGATGACAACTACCTCGGTGCGCTCAAGATCAAGGTCGGCCCGATCAGCGTGACGCTCAACGGCAAGGTCGCCGTTGTCGAGCGCGACTCGGAGAACTATCGGTCCCGGATGGACGTCCAGGCGGCCGAGAAGCGCCTCAACAGCGCGGTCTCCGCCCACGCGACGCTGACGGCGGTCTCCCGGTCTGCCACCGAGACGGAGCTGCAGATCCACACCGAGTCCTCGATCCTGGGCAAGCTGGGCGAGTTTGGTCAGGCCGTGATGCGCAAGAAGGCCGACCAGATCGTCGAGGAGTTCGCGAAGAACATGGCCAAGGCCATCAACGCGAGCTAGCTCCCTGACCTGAGCGGGGCCAGTGGCCCCGCTCAGACTCTAGCCGATCGAACGCCCGCCGATTCCCGGCGGGCGTCGCGATTCCTGGCGAAGGGCGGAGGTGCCACGCGGTCACGCCGGCATCGGCCTCCGCGGCGAACAGGCGCAGCTGGTCGATCAGCGCGTCGTCGGTCCGTCGCTACTCGGGAACCACGATCCAGCGGCTCGTGCACTCAGCATGTCCTGGACCGCCTGTCTCGCTTCTCGCCGACTTCCGTCGCCTGGCGCGCCTCTCCGTCACGTCCGGTCAGCCGATAGCCCTCCAGTAGCGGGCTTCCTGCAGTGCGCGCACTGGGTGAGTGCCATCCCGTGGGTTGCAGGCGCGGGCCGTCGCACCACGCACGGACGAGCGCCCGCCCGGCTGACAGCGTTGGATAGTCTTCATGGGGTGGGCGTACTGCAGGATCGCGACGACGCCGCCCCCGCCCCGGCGTGCTTCGTGCATGAAGAGAGCCCCGCCGCTTGTGCGGCGGGGCTCTCTTCAATCTGCCTGTTCCCCGGCCCGGAGGCCGGGTTCGGCCGGTCACCCGGCCCGATGGCCGGGACCGGAACCTACCGGTAGCCGCCCTTCCAGGTGGAGGTCGTCTTGTGGGGGCGGACAAGCTTGCCGTCCGACTTGTCGGTGGTCAGCTGGCCGTCCTTCATGATGATCCGCCCGCGGAGGATCGTCGCGACCGCGTTGCCCTTGTAGGGGTCGCCGTCGAACGGGGTGACGTGGTTCTTGCTGTGCAGGTCGTCGTCGTGGATGAACCCCTCCTGGTTGAGGTCCAGGATGGTGAGATCACCGTCGGAGCCGACCTGGAGGGCGCCCTTCTGCGGGTAGAGGTCCCACGTCTTGGCCGGGCCCTCGGACGTGGCACGGACGAACTGCTGGAGCGTCATCCGTCCGGTGTTCACCCCATGGGTGAGCCACAGGCGGACGCTGATCTCGACCTGGGGGTAGCCGGAGATGGCCGTCCAGATGTCGCCGGTCAGCTTCTCTTCCCTGGTGTGGGGCGAGTGGTCGGTGGCAATCTGGTTGACGCGGCCATCATTCAGGCCGGCCAGGAGCGCGGGGCCGTGGCCCTCATGACCCCAGCGCACCGGCGGGTTCATCCGCAGCCGCTCGTGGGTCTGGTCCATGTCTTCGGCCTTCTTGAAGACGTAGTGGGCACCCGTCTCGGTCGTGATGTCGACGCCCTCGGCGCGCCACTTGTCGATCATGTCCAGCCCGTCCGAGGAGGACAGGTGGAAGATATGGATCCTGGTGCCGATCGCCTTCGCGAACAGGCCCATCCGCTGGATGGACTCGCACTCGGCCAGGGCCGGCCGCGAGTCGACGTGGGCCTGCCAGTCCTTGCGACCCGCCGCCTTCATCCCGCGGATGAGGTGCTGCATGATCTCGTTGTTCTCGGCGTGGAACCCGATGCGGAGCCCGAGCTCGGCGATCTCCTTCAGGCCGTCCAGCATCATCCCGTCGTCCGGCGCCGGGATCTTGCCGATCGTCTCGCCGAGGAAGCTCTTGTAGCCGCAGGCGCCCGCCTCGGCGACCCCCCTGAGGTTGGGGACGCTGTCCTGAACGAGCAGGCCGATGATCCCGAAGTCGACGAACGACTTCTCACTGGCCAGCTTGGCCTTGAGCAGAACGCCCTCGACCGTGTCGGTCTTCGGGTTGGTGTTCGGCATGTCGATGACGGTGGTCACGCCGCCGATCGCCGCCGCCGTGGAGCCGGTCCGCCAGTCTTCCTTGTACTCGAAGCCCGGCTCGCGGAAGTGGACATGACCGTCGATGACGCCCGGGATGACGTACTTGCCGGTGGCGTCGTACGTCTCCTTCGCCTCGAGGCCGAGCGTGCCCGGCGCGGCGATGGCGACGAACTTGCCGCCGTCGATCGCGACGTCGAGCTTCGCCTCGCTCGTGGACGTCACCACGGTCCCGTTCTTGACGATCAGATCGACCTTAGCCATGGATCCTCCTGTTCCTCCGTCCTGACGCCCGTTGCGGGCGCGGTGACGAGACCTTGGTTTGGTGATCGGCCAGCCGCTGGGGCGACGGTCGGCTTGGATCAGGAAGGCTGCCCCAGTGCCGAGCTAGGTGCGCGGATCCGCCGACGCGGGATCCAGGATCCAGCCCCACTGGTCCTTGGTGGCCTTCGACATGTCGGCGGTCACGACCGGATCGGCGAAGCGCTCGCGCCACTCCCAGGGGATGGTGGCGTCGATGAGGAGCCGCGAGTTCATGCCACGCTCGTCCGGGTGGACGGCCGGGTCCAGGGCGCTGCTCCAGGCGCGATTGATGATGGTCACATCCCGGGCGGGATCGCACCGGGTCATGACCGCCCACATGACGTCCTGGAGGCTGGTGATGTCGATGTCCGGGTCGACCACGACGGCCAGCCGGCCGGCGTAGGCCGAGGTGCCCGTCTGGCTGCCCACCAGGAGCGCCTGGGTGGCGTGGCCCGGGTAGGCCTGGTCAACCGCGATCACGGTCATCATCCGGTTGCCGGCCTCGGGCGGGCACCAGACACCCGTGACCTTCGGGACGCCGGCTGCCTTCAGCTGCGTCTCGATCATCGCGGACTTGAGGTACGCGAGGAACTTGTTGTCCTCGTGCGGGGGCTTGCCCTGCGGGCAGCCCATGATGATGGGATCGTTGCGGTGGTAGATGGCCTTGACGTGGATGATGGGCGAGATGCTCTCGCCCGAGGCGTAATAGCCCATCCACTCGCCGTACGGGCCTTCCTCGTGGACATCGCCGGGGTACATGAAGCCCTCGATGGCGATCTCGGCGGCAGCCGGGAAGGGGATGCCGGTGTGCTTGCCGCGCACCACGTCGATGGCCTTGCCGCGGACGCCGCCGGCCCACGCGAACTCGTCGGTGCCGTACGGGATGCCCTCGGCGCAGGCGGCCATGAACAGGAGCGGGTTGGCGCCGACCACCACGACGATGGGGCACGGCTCACCCTTGTCGAAGTACGTCTCGCGGATGAGCTTGCCGTGCTTGCCGGGGCTGATATAGACGCCCAGCTCGTCCTTGGAGAAGACCTGGTTGCGGTAGGTGCCCACGTTGACCCAGTCGGACCCCGGGTCCTTGAGGATGTTCAGGCTCGAGGTGCCGATGAACCGGCCGCCGTCCTGCGGGTGCCAGATCGGCACCGGGAAGGCCTCCAGGTCGATGTCGTCGCCCTCGAGGATGTTCTCGAAGACCGGGCCGGTGGCCACCTCGACCGGCGGGATGGGCTCGAGGCCATCCAGGACGGCGCGCCAGAACTTGAAGAGGCCGTCGTGGTTCCCCTCGGAGTCCGGCAGGTTCAGCGTGATCGCCTGGCGCGCGGGGTTGCCGTTGCAGTTGATGATCACGCGTCGGCCGGCCGGGTAGCCCGGGATGTTGTCGAACAGGACGGCGGGCGAGCCCTCGTTGTGGTCGAGCATCTCGGCGATCTCGCCGATCTCGTGCTGCCAGTTGGCCCCGCTGATCACTCGCAGCTGGCCGCGGGCCTGGGCCCGCGCGATCCACTCGCGCGTGTCGTCCCAGGGCTCCTGCTGCCCGCTTGCGCTCTGCTTGGCATCCGCCGTCATTGTCACGTCCGCATCCTTCCAGTGCTGTCCACTGCCGCTGGTCTGAGAGTGTTGCCGGCGCCCGGGGCCCCGCTGCCGGGGTCGATGATCGACCGGGTGGTTGCCGTGTGCGGGGGGCGCGCCAGCCGGCGCGCGGAGAGAGGGTCGGGGTGTCCTTGTATGCAGCGGTATCTTATGGCTCGCACCTTGCCGCGGTCAACTTTTCCCGGGCCCCGAAGCGACGTCCGGGCACCACCAGGAGAGGCCTTGATGGCAGCCGCCAAGCCCAGGATCGTCGTCTTCGCCGGGCCAACCGCCACGGTCCTCAACAGCGCGCCCCTGGTCACCTCCAACCAGGCCCGCCGCGAGCACGGGTTGCCGCTCCGCATGGACCGCTGGGGGCAGCCCCTTCCCCAGGATGTGCTCCGGCCGCAGCGCCTGGCCGCGCCGGTCACGGTCTACGTCGAGCAGTTCTCCGCGCACCCGATGGAGCGCGCCGCGGCTCACCTGTACGCGGCCCCGGACGGGTACCTGGACGCCGCCGGGGCGTTCCATCCCGAGCGCTCCGGTGCGGCTGACATCCCGGTCTACGCGGTGCATCTCCGACCCGAGGACGGGGTGATCCCCCTGCCCTACATGGCGCGCCAGGCGGACGGCTCGGCCTGGGAGGGCGACACCGCATTCCCAGGCGCGCCCCCGGAATCGTCGCGCCAGCCGTTCTACCCGGATCCGGCGCGCGTCTTCGAGGAGATCGATCGGCTGGGCCTCGACGAGACGGGGACCGGCAACCTGCTCGCACGCCAGGCCGACTACGACTTCCTCCGGGTGCTCCCGTCCGGTGGTTTCCCCGCGGGCCTTCCCGCCGCGGAGCGGACCGACACGGGCCACGGCGACATTGCCCCGGAGCGGATCTGGGAGGACTACTTCCCGTACCGGCCCGCCCACCTTGGCCGCGAGCCGGGTCGCGGGACGCTGGCGCAGATCACCAACCGGGTCCAGGCGGCGCTGAGCGGCGGGGACTATGCCGGCGGAATCTGGCTGGAGGGCAGCCCCTCCACCGAGGAGACCACCTACTGGCTCAACCTGCTGATCGACACCACCGTGCCGATCGTGGGCTGCCAGGCGCCGGACGTCCCGCATGGGACGCTCGCCGCGACCGGCGACCGCCACCTGGTGGACGCCGCCCGGTACCTGGCCTCCGGGTGCTGGCGGGACGAGCTGGGTCGTGACCGCGTGGGCGCGGTGATGATCTCGGCCACCCAGCTCTTTGCCGCACGCGATGCGCAGAAGGCCGACCAGCGCCCGGGCGGGGTGGTGGCGACCGGCGGGCACGGGGGCGTGGTGGGCAGCACGGCCGAGCCGGGAGCCCCGCGCCTGACGTACCTGCCGCTCTATCGCCACACGTGGACCTCCGACGTGCGGATCTCGCAGCTCCCGGCCGAGGTGCGCGGCGTGCGCGGGGACGGACGCGGCGCGGCTGGCCCGGTGACGGTCCGCGTGAAGGACGAGTCGGGTGGCCTGCTGGCCGAGGCAATCCCCGCCGTCGGCTTCCACAAGCATGCCCGCTACCTGCGTGGCGACAGCGGCACCGCCCCCGACGAGGAGGTCGCGATCCTCGCCCAGATCGAGCAGCACCTGCGCAAGCATCCGCTGGCCGGCTTCGTCGTCGAAGGCACGGCGCCCCACGGCAAGTCCAGCCCGCAGGCCTCGGCCGCGCTGCGTCGAGCCGTCTTCCTGGGGATGCCCGTGGTCCGGACCGGGCGCGGCAACACCGAGGGCTTCGTGGTGGCGGAGCGGGTCCAGCTGGGCATCGCGGCGGGGAACCTGACCGCGACCAAGGCACGGATCCTGCTGATGGCCTGCCTGCTCAGGCTGGGCGCCCTGCCGCCGGCGGCGGACCCCGATCGCCCCACGCCCGACGAGGTCGCGGCGACGAACCTGGCGCTGGCGGCCTACCAGGAGATCTTCGACACCCACTGATCCGGGATCAGCGGGTCCGATCCGCCTCGCCGGGGACACGACCGCCCGGCGCCCCGCTCAGCCCCGGGCCGGCGCGCCGCTCAGTCCCGGGCCGGCGCGCCGCTCAGTCCCGGGGTCGGCCCCGCTCAGCCCCGGGGTCGGCGCGCCTCCATGACCGCGTGTGCCGCCGCGATGATCTTCTCGACGGTGGGCTGCACCGCCTCCTCCATCGTCCGGCTGAACGGGATCGGCACGTCCTCGGTGGCCACCCGGATGATGGGCGCTCGAAGGGCGTCGAAGGCGTCCTCCGCAACGGTGGCGGCGATCTCCGCCCCGACCCCGCAGCTCCGATGGCACTCGTCCACGACCACCAGCCGCCCCGTCCGGCCCACCGACTGGAGGATCGTCGCCCGGTCCAGCGGGACCAGCGTGCGCGGATCCACCACCTCGGCCTGGATCCCCTCCGCCGCCAATCGTTCCGCCGCCACGAGCGAGCGCTGGACCTGGAGCGACGTGGCCACGATCGTCAGGTCCGTTCCGCGTCGCTTGATGTCGGCGACGCCCATCGGGATGGTCTCCGGCGCGTCGGGCAGCTCGCCTTCGATATCGAACAGCTTGACGTGGTCGATCCAGACCACCGGGTCGTCCGATTGGACCGCCGCCCGGATCAGGCCGCGGACGTCGCGCGCCGTGGACGGGCTGATGATCTGGAGGCCAGGCGTGTTCATGAGCATCGCCTGCGGGCTGTGGCTGTGCTGCGACGCGCCGCCGCCCCGGATCCCGTGCGTGATGTGGAAGACCACCGGCACACCGGTCTGGCCGCCGGTCATGTACCGGATGTTGGCCGCCTCGTTGACCACCTGGGGCCAGGCCTGGAAGATGAAGCTGGCGGTGGCGATGTCGACGATCGGCCGGAGGCCCGAGATGGCCGCGCCGATCCCGGTGCCGGCGTAGCCCACCTCGGCGATGGGCGGGTTCCAGACGCGCCCGGGGAAGTCGCGCATCAGCTCCACCGTGAGCCGGCGGTGCCGGGTCAGGCCAAAGAAGTACTGGCCCATGAGGTAGACGCGCGGATCTTCCGCCAGCACCTCGCGCAGGCCGAGGGCCATGCCGTCGGCATAGACGGCGGTCACTTGGCAGCCCTCCGTCCCGTGGCCAGCGCGTTGACGCGCGGATCCGCGTACAGGTTGGCGAACGCCTCGTCCGCATCTGGCCAGGGGCTGGCCAGCGCGAAGGCAACCGCCGCCGCCATCTCGCGGGTCGCGTCCGCGTCGATCGCCGCGATCGCGTCCCGGCCTGCGCCCGCGGCAAGGGCTTCACGGACCGCACGGACCACCGGGTCGTGCTCCGCGAACCAGGCCCGATGCGGATCCGGGATCGTCGCCGCGTCCCAGCCGTAGTGGACCTGCACCCGTCCCGTGACCAGCTCGGCCCAGATGCCCTGGTTCCCCGGCCAGCGGACCGTGCGGGCCTCGATGAAGCTGGGCCCATCGCCCGAGCGCGCCCGAACCAGTGCGTCCGACATCGCCGCGTGGACCGCGTCCGAGTCCGAGCCGTCGATCACCGCGGCCGGGATCCCGAATGGCCGGGCGAGATCGGCGAGCGTGCCCACGGCCAGCGTGGAGGACGGGTAGTCGCCCGCCTGCTGCGTCACCGCGCCCACGCTGTTGTTCTCGCACAGGAAGACCACCGGGAGCTGGCGAAGCGCGGCGATGTTCGCGGCCTCGTGCCAGGCGCCCTCCTCCAGGGCGCCGTCGCCGAACAGCGCGACGCTGACGCGGTCCCGGCCCAGCTCGCGGAAGGCGAAGGCGGAGCCCACGGCGATGGGCAGCGGGCCGCCGACACTGGCGGAGGTGGTGGGGAAGCCGTGGGCCGGCGAGGCCAGGTGGAGCGTGCCGCCCTTGCCGCCGTTGGTGCCGGTCGCCCGGCCCAGGATCTCGGCCAGCATCGCGTTGGGGTCCACGCCGCGGGCCAGCAGGTGGCCGTGGTTGCGGTGGGTGGAGTAGGCGACGTCGCCGTCCTCCAGCAGCGCCAGGGCGGGGACGCCCGTTGCCTCCTGGCCGATGTAGACGTGGAAATGGCCCACGTCGTGCGCCTGGGCCAGGTCGATCAGCGCCTCCTCGAAGCGGCGGATCCGGAGCATCGTCCGCAGCTGTGGCAGCCGCTGGGGCGCCGGGAGGGCGCCGGACGGGACGGTGGATGGCATCAGCGACCCTCCTCAAGTGAACGGCGACGCGGGTCTGGTCTCGCCAGCGTGCGGCGCACGGCGGCGGCGATTGCGGCCGCGTCCGGGACGAACGCGCGCTCCAGGTCCGGGGCGGCGGGGACCGGGGTGAACGGCGCGGCGACCCGTTCCACGGGTGCTCGCAGCGCATCGAACGCGTCCTCGCCGATGCGGGCCGCGACCTCGGCCCCCAGGCCGCCGAAGCCCACGGCCTCGTGGGCGACGACGGCGCGCCCGGTGCGCCGGACGGAGGCGAGCACCGTCGCCGTGTCCATGGGCTGGAGCCCACGGAGGTCGATCACCTCTGCCTGGATCCCCTCGGCGGCCAGCAGGTCTGCGGCGGCCAGTGCGGTCACCGTCATCCGCGACCAGGACACGATGGTGGCATCGATTCCCGGGCGGCGGACCACCGCGGACGCCAGCGGCACGATGGCGGCCTCGCCGGTCTCCACGGGACCGCGGCCCCAGTAGAGCGCGCGGTGCTCGATGACCACCACCGGATCGGGGTCGCGGATCGCCGCGCGGAGCAGCCCGTACGCGTCGGCGGGCGTGGAGGCGGCAACCACCTTGAGTCCCGGGACGTGGGCCAGCCACGCCTCCAGGCTCTGGCTATGGTGGGCCCCGAAGGCGCCCGACGCGCCGGCCTGCATCCGCACCGTCAGCGGGATGGACAGCTGGCCGCCCGACATGTAGCGCAGCTTGGCGGCGTGGTTGACCAGCTGGTCCAGGGCCAGCGTGGCGAAGTCCATGAACATGATCTCGACGATGGGCCGCAGGCCCGCCGCCGCCGCGCCCACGGCCAGGCCCATGACCGCGGCCTCGCTGATGGGGGTGTCGCGGATCCGGGCCGCGCCGAATTCGTCCTGGAGCCCCTTGGTCGCCCCGAACGGCCCGCCGACCGAGACGTCCTCGCCCAGCAGCACCACCGACGGGTCCGCCGCCAGCTCGGCGCGCATCGCCTCCCGGATGGCATCCACCATCCGGATCTCGGTCGCGGTCACGCGGTCACGTCCGTCGTCAGGTCGCCGGCCGGGGCCGGGCCCGACGCGAGGACGGCGTCGGCGGCCGCCGCGATGATGGCCCGTGCCCGACGGTTCGCGTCGGCCGCCGCCTCGGCGTCCACCAGGCCCGCGTCGGCCAGCCGCCCCGCCAGGCGTTCGATGGGGTCCTTCGCCCGCCAGGCCGCCAGCTCCGCCCGGTCGCGGTACTTGGCGGGGTCGCCCTCGTAGTGGCCGCGCAGCCGGTAGGTGAGGCACTCCACGAACGAGGGTCCCTCGCCACGCCGTGCCCGCTGGATCGCCACGGCCGCCGCCTCGCGGACCGCGCCCAGGTCGTTGCCGTCCACGGTCACGGCGGGGATCCCGTACGTGGCCGCGTGGGTCGCCAGCCGCTCCACGCCCGTGTGCGCGGAGAGCGGCGAGAACTCCGCGTAGCCGTTGTTCTCGCACACGAAGAGCACCGGGAGCCGCCAGAGGGCGGCCAGGTTGAGCGATTCGTGGAACTGGCCAGACTGGCCGGCCCCGTCGCCAAAGAACGCGACGGCCACGCCGCCCGTCCCGCGCAGCTGCGCCGCGAAGGCCCCGCCCAGCGCCAGCGAAATATTGCCCGCGACCACGCCGGTCGCCGTGACGAAGCCGGTGTCCGCGGCCACCAGGTGCATCGAGCCGCCCTTGCCCCGGGCGTAGCCGCTCACGCGTCCGGCGATCTCCGCGAGCAGGCGCTCCGGGTCCGCGCCCGTCGCGAGCGCGTGGCCGTGGGAGCGGTGGCCGCCGTAGACGGTGTCGCCCGGCCGAAGGAGGCCGCACACGCCGACCGCCGTGGCCTCCTGGCCGATGGCGAGGTGGACCAGCCCGGCGACCTGGCCGCTGGCATACAGCTCCGCGACCTTCTCCTCGAACGCGCGGAGCAGCTGCATCCGCTCGAGCAGCGCGAGGGCCCCCGCCGGGTCCCGCGGGAGTGCGCCTGGGGTCTCGGCGTCGAGCATGGGGGCGATGGTAACGCGCGACCCCGCCCGCGACGGCAGTCGGTCGCGCGGCAGCCAGCCGCGCGCCGGTGGTCAGCCCGCGCCGCGCGCCGCGCGCCGTATCCTCGGTGTCTTCGCCGCAGGAGGGGTCTGATGGTCAGCGAGCCCGCCAGCCGGATTACCGGCCCGCTGTACACCGAGCAGCTGGGGCACGGGGGACCGCCGATGGTCTTCCTCCACCCCAACCCCACGGATCTGTCCGTGTGGACCTACCAGATGGCCCACTTCTCAACGTGGTTCCGGGCGCTGGGGATTGACCTGCCCGGCTACGGCCGGTCGCCGCGGGCGTTGCCCGGACTGACCATGGAGGAGATCGCGGCGGCGTGCTGGGAGCGCGTGGACGCGGTCTCCGGGGAGCCGGCCGTGCTCGTGGGCTGCTCCGTGGGCGCGCACGTCGCGCTCCACATGGCGGCCCAGCGGCCGGACCAGACGTCGGCGGTGATCCTGTCAGGCACCAGCTACCGCGCAGAGAAGACGTACTGCCTCGAGCGGATCGAGACGTACACGGCGCGCGGCCTTGCGTACCGGCGGGACTACTTCCTGGAGATCGTGAGCGCGGCGTGGGGGGCGACGCCGCTGGGCCAGTACTTCGCCGACCTGTTCGCGGAGCGCAACGGCTCGGCGGACCTGGACACGATCATCGAGATGTTCCGGGCGCTGTACGTGCCGGACCCGGACTGGCTGTTCACGTATGGCAAGCCGACGCTGGTCATCTCCGGCACCGAGGACCGCGCGCACGCGCCGGGCAAGGTCCTGGCGGCCAAGATCGCGGGCTGCGAATTCCTCGCGATGGAGGGCGCGGGCCACGCCTGCCAGATCGAGCAGCCGTGGGCCTGGGACGCGTGGGCGATGGAGTTCCTTCGTCGGAAGGGCGTCGTCGCGGGCTGAGGTCGGTGAGAGCCGCCGCCACCAGGCGGTGATGCCGCCGGACCCGGCGGCGCGGGATGCCCCTACTGGCGGGGCATCATGGTGCCGCGGACGTTTCGGCCCTGGGGCACCACGGTCTGCGCCTGCGGGTGGAGGCCAAACCGGATCGCCTGGCTCGCCCACGCGGGATCACCGGGCAGCCACGTCTGGCTGGGCGCCCCGAGGGGGTCGGCCTGCACGATGCTGCCGTCGGTGCGCAGCGTCAGCGTCCCGCCGTCCGCAAGCTTGAGCTCGTGTCGCCTGAATCGTTGCCCTTGCTGGCCGGCCCCCGGTGAGGGTCGTCGCCGGACCTGCTCGTCGTTCATCGTGGCCTCCTGACTGGCCCAGAGTGTGCGCTACACCCGGACATCGCGCCGTGCGGCAGCACCGCGCTCCACGGGGCGCATTTCGGAACTTCGACCCGCACGGCGGCGCATTTCCAGAACAGGCCTAGACTCAGGCTCGGTCGGCGACCTCTAGCGTGCCAATTCGTACCGTCGCACCGGGGAGAACGTCATGGCCAGGAAGAAAGACAAGCAGTCCCAGAAGGACAAGAAGGCCCTGAAGGCGCAGCCCGCACCCGGGGCCGCGAAGGCTGCCGAGTCGGCCGCCGCCCCGACGAGGAAGTCGCAGCTCAAGTAGCACCGCCCGGCTCGCAGGGCTCCGTCCCGCTGCTGCCGCGGCCCTCCGCCCAGCCCTCTGCCCAGCCCGCGGCGACGATCCGCCGGGCGCGAGGTTTCCTGCCATGTCGTCGTGTCAGGGCTCGCAGGCCGGTCGCGAGGTGGCTCCGACGCGGTGCGCCTCGCCACTGGGCTGGGATTCCTCCCGAGTCACGCTCGAGGCGGCCCGCCGCGTGATCGTGGCCCATGTGTGGGACGCCCGAATCCCCCAGATGACCGCCCCTCGGCCCTTGGGCGACGCGGCGGGCGGGTCCCACGCCCAGGAGGCGTCTCCCATGGCGGAATCCATCCCGGTCCGCGCTCACGCGGGGATGATTGGCCTCGTGGCGGTCGACCCCAACCAGCACGAAGCCGCCGAGTGACCACGGCGTGGTCATATGGGTGAAATGCGCCACGTCTCGCACGCGGCGCACGCGAATGTCATCCGCGCCGCCAGCCGTTTCTCGCAATTCCCATGGGGTGAGGACTACGGATGATCGAGACGTCACGGTGGCCGGCCCGCTCGGCTGCCACGGCGAGATTCATGCCGGCGCACGCTCGCGTCGGCACATTCCGGAGGCGCGGCGAGTCCGGTGAGGGGCGGCAA
>CANJLL010000014.1 GCA_947475545.1 Chloroflexota bacterium
AGCGACCGAAGGTCGCCCCGCCGCCGCAGGCGGCGCAAAGCGACCGAAGGTCGCCCCGCCGCCGCAGGCGGCGCAAAGCGACCGAAGGTCGCCCCGCCGCCGCAGGCGGCGCAAAGCGACCGAAGGTCGCCCCGCCGCCGCAGGCGGCGCAAAGCGACCGAAGGTCGCTCGCCGACCGAAGGTCGCCCCGCCGCCGCAGGCGGCGCAAAGCGACCGAAGGTCGCTCGCCGACCGAAGGTCGGCCTAGATCCAGTTGGCCCGGTGCAGGATGACCGCGCCAAGCCCAGCGACCGTGACCGTCGCGGCGGCCACCAGCCAGAAGCCGCCCGCCTCGGCGCCGGCGAACGCCGCACCCGCCTCGCTCATCCCGAAGAGGCCGGCTACCGCACCGATGCCGGCCAGCAGCACGGTCACGCCGGTGAGCCGCTTCATGATGATCGACAGGTTGTTGTTGATCGTGGACAGGTAGACCTCCATGGTCCCCGCCACCAGGTCGCGGTAGTTGTCCAGCTCGTCGGTGACCCGCAGGAGATGGTCGTAGACGTCGCGGAAGTAGACGATGTGCTCTGGCGCGACAAGGCCGGTATCGCGGTTGGTCAGCTGGTTGAAGACCTCACGCGCCGGTGATACCGCTCGCCGGAAGCCGATCAGCTCCCGCTTCAGGGCGAACAGTCCCTGCAACGTCGCGGGCGAGGCGGTCCGGATCGCATCTTCCTGGAGTTCGTCGATGCTGTCGGCCAGCCGGTCGAGCGCCGGGAAGTAGCCGTCCACAATCCAGTCGCCAAACGCATAGAAGAGGTGGTCGGGCCCCTTGGCGAGGACGGCCTCCGGACCCGCGGCACGGATGGCAGGTGCGGCCATGGGATCCCATTCAGGGGCATGGACGCTCAGGAGGAACCGGGGGCCAAGGACAAAATCGATCTCGATCGGCTGGACCTCACCCGTGTACTCGATCGCGAAGAGCACGATCTGGGCGTGGCCATCCACCTGCTGGATCTTCGCCCGCTGCGACGGCTCGCCGATGTTCTCCGCCACGAGTGGGTGCAGGCCAAGGACCGCCCCAACCTCCGCGAGAGCGGCCGGGCCGGGGTTGGTCAGGTCCACCCAGACGCGCGTCTGTGACTCCGCGAGGGCGGCCGGAAGATCGGCCAGGGCGAGGTTGCGGCCCACTCCACCCGTGACCGCGTAGATCTTCGTGGCACCCATCGACCCCGCCGCCGCGACAGGAACGGGCGGACTGGTCGGTCCCTGGGTGAGCTCGCCCTGCTGCAACATCCGTACGCGCCTCCGGTGATCCGCCTGGCCGGCAGGTCGCGGTCAGGATAGACCCGGCCGGCGGCCCAGCGCAGGTGCCCCGCCGCCCCACCGCATGGTGCTCACGGCGCCGCGAGAGACTACAGGTCGCGCCGCCGCTGGACCGCGATGGCAACGCCCAGCGGCACGGCCGTCCAGGCCAGGATGACCGAGAGCAGGCCCACCAGGGTGCCGGCGCGGCCAATCCGGTCCAGGAGGTAGGCGCCCACCGGCCCGAGCACCGAGCCGTTGGCGTCCAGCAGGCCCAGCGCAGCGATCCGGGCGGTGGTCAGGGGATCGATGACGATCGCCCCGATGATGGCCGCCTCGCCGAACCGCAGGTAGGCCCCCAGGCCGACCACCGCGAGATCCAGCCCGATCGAGAGGACGAACCACATCGCGACCGCCGCCAGGGCCGCCTGGACCCTGGTGCCCGCCACCACCCCGACGAGGACGCCGATCGCGGCGGCGGACGCCGCGACCAGGAGCATCAACCCGGCGAGCAGGACGAACGTCGCCAGGTCCGCGAGCGGCACGTTGCCGGCGATGATCACGGCGGCGAGGCCGAACCCAGCCAGCAGGGAGAGCCACGCGGATAGCGTCACGGCCAGCCAGGTGGTGACGACCAGCGCGGGCACGCCGGTGCCCCGGGCCCGCAGCATGGCGGCAAATCCGCTCTCGCGATCGCCGGCGTAGACCAGCGAGCCCAGGAGGATCGCCTGGGCCGTCGGGAGCAGCACGGCAAGGTTGATCAGGGCCGCGGCGGCGGGCCCGACAGACCCGAGGCCGAGCTGGCGGTAGGAGCCGAGACCGAGCAGCGTCGCGAGGCCGGCGACCAGCGCGAAGACGACGATCGCCGCGATCGTCGCCCGGCCGCGCAGCAACGTGCGTGCCTGGTACGCCGCCAGGGCGATCACGTGATGGTCTCCATGGGTCCGACGAGCCGGCCGGCCTCGATCGTGATCGATCGGTCGCAGATCGACAGGACATCGGCGGCGGCCGGGCTGGCGACCAGGACCGTGGCGCCGGCATCACGATGGGCGCGGACCAGGCGTGTCGCCTCCGCGCGACCGGGCTCATCGAGGTTCGCGAATGGCTCATCGAGCAGGAGGATGCGCGGCGCGCCCATGACGGTACACGCGAGCGCGACGCGCTGGGCCTGGCCCCCGGAGAGCTCCTCGATCCGCCGAGCCCCTTCGGGCAGGAACCCGTCGGCCGGCGTGACCCGGTCTACGACCTGGCCCACGAGCTGCCGAAACAGCCCCAGTGTCTCGTCGACCGTGGCGTGCGCCGGGAAGCGCATCCGCTGCGGCAGGTAGGCGCACCCGTCGCCGGGACGGATCGAGGCGCCGGCGTAGGAGACGCGGCCGGTATGGCGGAGCACACCCGCGATCGACCCGAGGAGGGTCGACTTGCCGGCACCGTTGGTGCCGAGGACGGCCACGAGGGTGGCGGCGGGGATGACGAGGTCGATGGGACCCAGGACCGCCCGCTTGCCGTAGGCCTTCGCCAGGCCCCGGAGCTCCAGCTGGTTGTCGGCGGCCAGCGTCATCGCGGAGCGGTCGCCGTCATCGCGACGCGGTCCGAGTCCCGCGAACGCTGCGAGCCGGGGCCCGCCGGATCGCACCCGTCACGAGCGCGGCGGCCAGGACGAGGGCCAGGCCAGCGAGCCGCCAGGGCAGCGCGGATCCGGTGAAGTCCCCGTCGAGGGACGCGGCCGCGCCTGCGGCCGGTGCGCCGTTGGCTGCCATGGCGTGCCCGGCATGACCCTGGTCGGCCGGCACGGCGACAGCGGGCTGCACGGCGGCGACGGCCGGCCCGGCGACGGCAGACTGGATGGCCACACCGGGACCGCCTGCCACGGAGGAGAGGTTGACGGCCGCGGCAATTCGCGGCGCGAAGTCACGGACAACCGGACCGCGTGAACTCTCCCAGATCGACTGGGCCGTCCCGAGGACCGCCATGGCCGGTGCCGTCCGGTAGAGTTCGAGTGCCGGGGAGGACGTCGTGAGGACCGGGCCCAGCCCCGAAGCGACGTACGGCACGTCGCCGATGCCGTCGCCGTTGATGTCGAACCCCGCGTAGTCGCTCCAGGTGTTGCCGGTGCCGCCGTTCGTCCAGTCGTTGTGGCGCTCGACGCCCGGCTCCAGCGCCAGCACCTGGGTCAGGTTCCCGTCGAAGTCATTGGCCGCGAAGGCCAGGTCGGCGGAGGCAAACAGGGCGACGCCGACGCCGTTGCCCGCGAAGCGATTGCGCACCACCAGGGCCTCGGCGGTGTCGTGATGGACGGTGCCATCCACCTGCAGCCCCACCCGGTTCCGTTCGATCCGGTTCTCGGCCAGCTGCACACCGACCACGTCCTTGATGACGATCCCGACGCCAATGCCCGCCTCCTGCGAATCGGTCAGGACGTTGCGGCCCGCAAGGACGCGCGAGGAATACATGAACACGAGGCCGGTGACGTTGACGCGCGCGGTGTTCCCAAAGACCGTCAGGTCCTCGCCGAACATGGCGTGGATGGCATAGCGGCTGTGCTCGATGACGTTGCTGTCGATGAGGACCTCGTTCGCGTAGTTCACGAAGATCCCGTCCCGCGCGTCACGGATCGTGTTGCCGCGGACGGTGATCCCGTGCGCCGTCCAGAGGGTGATCGCATCGCCCTGCCCAACTGGCCCGGCGCCGGATCCATGCCCGGCATGAGGATCTGACCCCGTGCTGCTCATGTCCATGGTCATGCCCATGTCCATGCTGGCAGGCTCCCCGCCGGCGATGACCACCGCGACGGGGGCCCCGCTGGTCGAGTGGTCGCCCCCGATGGTGACCTGGCCCGAGCCGGTCAGGACGTTGTCCACGATGGCGATCGATTCGCCGCCGTTGACCCAGATCCCGGTGAAGAACGCGGCGATGCGGTTGGCCTCGATCCGGACGCGCGACGCCTGGACCGTCTTGATCGCCGCCGCGTCCTCGACCTGGCCGCCGGTGTTCACGATCTGGAAGCCCCGCACGGTCACGTCGTCCGCAGAGATCGTCACGACCGTGCCGCGCCCGCTCCCGTCGAGGACGACCTCCCCGTCGGCGACCAGGGTGATGGGGCGCTGGAGCTGGAGATGCACGGCATAGGTGCCGGCAGGGACCACGACGGTCGATCCGGCCGGCGCGGCATCAACGACGGCGACGAGGTCGATCGGCCCCGCGGGGTGCGTGGCCTGGGCGCCGGCGACAGGCTCTGTGCGGACCGATGGCATCACCACGAGGAGGGTCCCCACGACCGTGATCACGGCCACCGCCGCCACCGTGAAGATGGCCAGCCGACGGCCCACGGGCGCCGCACGACGGGCGATGAGCGCCAGTGCGACGACGAGCCAGATGATGAGCAGGGCGGGGCCGGGGTACGTCCAGATCGTGAAGTTCCAGACGGACGACGGCCCGACGACCACCGGCACGAACGGGTCCAGCCGGAGGGCGGATCCTCGATCAAGTTGCGACCCATACATGATCAGGTAGCGCTGGATGTCCGCCAGGATCACGACGGGGACGAGGAGCAGCCCAACCAGCGCGAGCCGACCCGGCCAGCCACGCAGGAGGATGCCGGCGACCAGCAGCAGCGCGCAGGCGACGATCGCGAGCGGCCAGAGTGCGAGCTCGCCCACCTCTGACAGGTCGATCGGCCGCATGCCGACGTAGTGGTTGAGGTTGTTGACCTCGGTCACTGGGCCCTCGGTGCGACCGCCATAGAACCAGAGCCCCAGCCCCTTGGGGTACTGCGGCGCGAGCAGCCGCATGCCCCATACCGGCAACGTGCCGGCCAGCACCAGGAGCAGCGTCCCGACAACGGCCGCGACAGGCCCCAGGAATGGGGTCCTGGGGAGGCCGCGCGGGAGCGCAACACCGGCGCCGGTGGCACCGATGTTGCCCACGAGTCCCGCCCTGCTCTTCAAGGCCTCACTCGACGACGAGCTTCCCAGCCATCCCGGCCTCCTTGTGGCCAGCGACGGAGCAGAAGAAGTCGTACGTGCCGGCCGCCAGCACGCCGGTCGTCCCGGAGACGGTCTTGCCGACTGCCGCGGCTACCTTGACGTTGAGCGACTCGATCGTGAAATCGTGCTCGAGCGTGCCCTTGTTGGTGACCGTGATCTTCACGGTGCTGCCCACGACGGCCTTGATCTCCTTGGGCGTGAAGGCGAACTCGTTCGCCTCCAGGGTCGTCTCGACGGGTGCGGGCTTGGGGGTCGCGGCGCTGCCACAGGCGGCGACGGTGGCAGCAAGCGCGATCGAGACCAGGATCCTGGTGATGTTCATCCATACCTCCGTGACGTTGCGGGTAGGTCGTGGGGCGCCCGTCGCGACGGGTGCGTCGCGGCGGGCGCCCCGGGTGTTCAGGGCTCGACGAGCAGCCAGCCCTGCATCTCCAGGTGGAGCGCGGAGCAGAACTCGGTGCAGTAGAAGGCGAACGACCCGGTCTTGGTCGCCTGGAACTTCAGCGATACCACCTCGCCGGGGTCGAGGCTGGCCTGGATGTTGTAGCCGGGGATCGCGAAGCCATGGGTGGCATCCGCCGTCTGTTCGATGTTCGTGACGTGGATCGTCACCGTGTCACCCCGCTTCACCCGGATCACGTCCGGGGTGAAGTGGCTGCGCATGGCGGTCATGTACACGTGGACGTCCGTGCCCACGCGCTCGATGCGCTCCTTGCCGGCCTCGGTCGCGACCGGGGACTTGGCCATCGTCAGGGGATCGGTGCCGGCCTTGTAGATGTCGATCGCGTTGACCAGCCGCGATGTCTTGATCATCTGCACGTAGTGCGGCTCGGCGAAGCCGATCGGCATGTCAGCCAGCAGCTCCATCTTGGGCGTCGTGATGTCGACCAGCTGGAAGTTCTGCGGCTTGAGCGTGCCGATGACCGGGTAGCGGTCAAGTGACCACTTGTTCAGGGCAACGAGGTACTGGCCATCGGCCGCGACGGTGTCGCCCTCGCTGGTCACCAGGTGACCGATGTTGTAGTTGACCTTGAGCGTGTCGAGAAGCTTGAAGGAGTCCTCCGCCTTGATGCGGGCCTTGGGCCCAAGCGAGAACTTGGCGACGGCACTGTCCAGGAAGAGGCTCGTGAACGCGTTGCCCTTCCCGTCGAACTGGGTATGGAGCGGGCCGAGGCCCACCTTGACCTGGCCCGCGACGACCGACTCGAACTTCAGGATCGGGACGCCGAAGTCGTCCTTGCCCTCGAAGTTCTTGGTGCTGATGGCGGTCTTGATCAGCTCGGCATCGAAGATGGTGACGTTGGGGTCGAGCTTTCCGCCGACGACGATGTAGTTGCCGTCGGGGCTGACATCCACGCCATGCGGGCTGCGCGGCTCGCGCGCGAAGTAGAGGAGACCCTCGGCGACCGCGGTCTGCAGGGTGATGACCCGCATCCCGTTGCGCAGCTCGGTCTTGCCGGCCTTGGCGACCTCGGCCGCCTTCTTCCAGTCGATGATGTGAAGGAAGTCGTAGTCCTTCTGGCTGGCGCCCTTCTCAAGCGGCACGCCGCCGTCGGCGTTGCCGCCGGTGGCCATCTCGGAGTTGAAGCTGTTGATGAACCCGAGTCCATCGCTGGCGAGCTTGCCGGCGTCGGCAAGGTCCTGCGTGTAGGGCGGCAGCTCGATCTGGAAGCTCTCGGCCACGTTGATCTTCCCGGTCTGCGGGTCGATCTTGGACCAGGTGGAGTAGCCCCGGTAGGACTTGGCATAGTCGCTCAGCGGTGCGTAGCCGTTGGCCGTGGTCGGCATCGGCTGCATGCTCGAGATGTGCACGTACTCGCTGTTCGGCGTGACGAACACGCCGCCGTGCGAGGTCTGCAGGTTGGGGACATCCCAGATCTGCTTGACCTTGAAGTCGCGAAGGTCAACCATCCCGATCCGGCCGTTGGCCCGATCGTTGATGTAGACCCAGCGCCCGTCGTACGCCCCGCCGGTCTCGGAGAGGCCGGGATGGTGCGTGTCGCCCCACGTCAGCTCGTCGACCGCCTGCTTGTCGCTGGAGCCCTGGTCCAGGATCGTCTGGCTCCAGTCGGCGCCCTGGCCGTAGCCGGACCACGACTCCGGCGTGAAGACGGGGATCGTCTTGAGCAGCCGCATGGACGGGACGCCAATCAGGTAGAGGCTGCCGGAATGACCGCCCGACGAGACCATCATGTAGGGGTCGTACTTGCCCGGTGCCGTGAAGGCCTTGAGTGCGCCTTCCGCCTCCGTCTGGGTGAGGCCCCGCTTCTGTGCAATATCCGCCAGCGACCCACCGCCGCCGAGGCCGCCCGAGAGCCGCCCGATCGACAGGCCACCGACCAGGGCCACCACCATGACGATGATGAGCCCCAACCGTCCCTTGGTCCGCATCCATTCCCCCCGTATTCCCACACTGGATAGATCCAGGGTCGCCTGGCTGGTCGGGAGGAACGCGCGACCGGCTTTTACACCCTAGTGCGCCAGTATTAATTTAGTCGCGCCGCCTGCGCACTGGCGGATGGCTCATCAAATACGGGCCAAATGTCATACGCAGTGGATCCCCCCGACGACGGCCGTCGATCGAACCCGTCTTCCGCGGAGAACCGCTTGACAGGCGGCATCGCATCAATGCATATTGATATAAACCGTTCTTGATGCGATCCTTGGCCGCGGCCCATCGCCAGACCGTCCCACGGAGACCTCCCCTGAGCCCGTCACCAGCCCGGATCCGCTCAACCATCGCGTCGGTCGTGGACCAGCCCGATGAGCTGCGCGACGTCCGCCTCTTCCACAAGGCCCTCGCGGATGTGAACCGGCTGCGGATCGTCCAGCGGCTGGCGGAGGGAGACGCCTCCGTGACGGAGCTGATCGAGCACGTGGGGCTCTCCCAGCCGCTGGTCTCGTGGCACCTTGGCCGGCTGCGCGCCGCCGGGATCGTCGAGACCCGCCGGAATGGCCGCGAGACCGTCTGTCGCCTGCTACCGGAGGCGTTCGACGCCTTCGCCACCCGCGAGCGCCTGGCCCTCGGGCTCGCCGCCAGCGGGCAGGGACGGGCCTCCTCGTGATCGGCCGCTCCCTTGTCTCCCCGGAGCTCCGCCGCGTCGTGCGCGGCCTGGCCCAGCCCGTCGCCCGCGGCTTCGGCGCCATTGGCCTCTCCCCCAACCAGCTCACCCTCACCGGCTTCGTGATTTCCGCCGCGGGCGGCGTCGCCGCGGGCCTCGAGGCCTGGCTGGTCGCCGGAATCCTCGTGATCGCCGGCGGCGTCTTTGACCTCTTCGACGGCGCCCTTGCCCGTGCCACGGGGAGGTCCTCCTCGTTCGGCGCCCTCATGGACGCCTCGTTCGACCGCTGGGGCGAGGCCGTCGTGTACGGGGGCATCGCGACCGGGTTTGCCGCCGCCGGGATCGTCGGCGGGACGGCCCTGGTGTCGCTGGCGGCCGGCTCCTCGTTCCTCGTCAGCTACGTGCGCGCCCGCGCCGAGGGATTGGGCTTCAGCCCCGGCACCGGCATGGCGGCCGTGGGCATCGCGCCGCGCGAGGTCCGCCTGGTGATCGTGACCGTGGGCCTCTTCCTGGTCGCGCCGCTGGGCGGGGTCAGCCGGGCCGCCGACGGCAGCCTGTCGGGTGGCGCCACGGCGCTGGTCGCCGCGATGGCCCTGCTCCTGACGCTGACCACCGTCACGGTGATCCAGCGGATCGCCTACGCCGGCGCGCAGGCGATCCGGATGGCGGAAACACCTGGCGCGCGTGCGCCCCAAGACCGCCCGACCGGGGCGGAGGAGCGTCGCCCGGAGACGCCATGACCCCACGCCCCACCACCAACGCGCCCCCGCCCCAGGCAGCGGCGCCACCCACCTGACCAGCCAGCAACCACCGCAACCCACCCACCCAACACGCAACCCCGAGCGAATGGAGCGACAAGTGGCGACCAAGCATGGAACGAGCAACGCCGACACCCCGGACAACACCTGGGCCGGCTCGGGTCGGCGCGGCGACGGCAAGATCCGCGTCGCCATCGTCGGCGTGGGCAACTGCGCCAGCAGCCTGATCCAGGGCCGCTACTACTACGAGAACGCCAAGGCGGATGACTTCGTCCCCGGCCTGATGCACGTCAGCCTCGGCGGCTACCACGTCAAGGACATCGAGTTCGTCGCCGCGTTCGACGTCGACAAGAACAAGGTCGGCAAGGACCTGTCCGAGGCGATGTACGAGAAGCCCAACAACACGTACGTCTTCCAGAAGGTCCAGCACCTGGGCGTCAAGGTCGATCGGGGCATGACCCATGACGGCCTGGGCAAGTACCTGAGCGAGATCATCCAGAAGGCGCCCGGCCCCACGGCCGACGTGGTGGGCATCCTCAAGGAGCGCCAGGTCGACGTCATGGTCTCGTACCTGCCGGTGGGCTCCGAAGAGGCCACCAAGTGGTACGTGGAGCAGGCCCTGCAGGCCGGCGTCGCGTTCGTGAACGCCATCCCGGTCTTCATCGGGCGTGAGCCCTACTGGCAGCGCCGCTTTGCCGAGAAGGGCCTGCCGGTCATCGGCGACGACATCAAGAGCCAGGTGGGTGCCACCATCACGCACCGGGTGTTGACCCGGCTGTTCATGGACCGGGGCGTCCGGCTGGATCGCACCTACCAGCTGAACTTCGGCGGCAACACGGACTTCCTCAACATGCTCGAGCGGGAGCGCCTCGAGTCCAAGAAGATCTCCAAGACCAACGCCGTGACGTCCATGCTCGACTACGAGATTGATCCGGACGACATCCACGTCGGCCCCTCGGACCACGTGCCGTGGCTCCTCGACCGCAAGTGGTGCTACATCCGGATGGAGGGCACCACGTACGGTGACGTGCCGATCAACGCCGAGCTCAAGCTGGAGGTCTGGGACAGCCCCAACAGCGCCGGTGTCATCACCGACGCCATCCGCTGCCTGAAGCTGGGCCTGGACCGCGGCCTGAAGGGGACGCTCGTCGCGCCGTCCTCCTACTTCATGAAGAGCCCGCCCCACCAGATCCACGATGACATCGCCTTCACGCGCGTCGAGGCATTCATCAAGGGCGAGGACAACGAGACCCTGGTCGGCACCGAGGCACCGCAGAAGAAGGTGACCAAGCGGCTGTCCGGGACCAAGGCCAAGGTGGCCGCGTCCCGGTGACCGGTCGCGATCGGACACTTGAGGCGCCCCACCGGCGCCTCAAGTCCGGATCCCGAATCCTCGAGATCGCGGCGGTCCGGGCCTACCGGACCATGTCCTGGCTGATCGGGCGGGTCCTGCCTCCGGGCGTGGCCCGCGCCATGATCGGCCGCGGCGCGCAGCTGTCGTACCTGCTCTGGCCCACCAAGCAGCGCTGGTCCAACAGCAACTTCGGGCACGTCCTTGGGCTGGCACCGGACGACCGGCGCGTCCGCCGGCTGGCCCTGTCCGCGTACCACGAGTACTCCAGCTACATCGTGGAGGTCATGCGCCTCCCGTACCTGGGCCGCGAGCAGGCGGCGTCCTGGGTCGAGCAGGCCGAGCTCGATGGCATCGAGACCGCCTGGAGAGAATCAAAGGGCGGCCTGGTCCTCGCCCTTGGGCATGTCGGCAACAACGAGGCGGTGGCGGCTGCCGTGGCCCTGCGCGGTTGGCCCATCAACGTCGTGGCCGACGATTCGGCCTATCCCGAGCTGTTCGAGGACTTCCGCCGCCTGCGTGAGGCCTGGGGCATCCACGTCATCCCGTGGCGCAACCTGCGCGAGATCTTCGCCGTGCTGCGCAAGAGGGAGATGCTGGCCCTGCTGGTCGATTGGGGCTACCGCGCGGACGGGATCCCGGTGCGGCTCTTCGACGCCTGGACCACGCTGCCCGCGGGACCGGCGACGCTGGCCGCCAACACGGGGTCGCGCATCCTGCCCATCACCATCCGGCGGGACGGCCCGCACGGTGAGCCGCACTTCCACGTGAGCTGGACGCCGCCGATCGAGGTCGCGTCGTCCGCCCCCGCAGACCTGGCGCGCGCCACCCAGCAGATGGCCGATGCCCTCGCGGCGACCATCGGCTCGGCGCCACAGCAGTGGTACAGTTTCAAGCCGATCTGGCCATCAACCGCGGCCGAATCGGACGACCTCCGGCGCCGCGCCGAGGCGATGCTGGCCGACGACGGATCGAAGCGGTCTGCCGTCACCACCGCCACCCCGGGGACGTCGAGTGCGCCCGCCGATGCGCCCGCCGATGCGCCCGCCGATGCGCCCGCCGATGCGCCCGCCGATGCGCCCGCCGGCAGCGCCTGAGCCCGTGACTGCAGCGAGTGGCGCCGGCGTGGCGCCGGCCCGGGCGACAGGCCTCCAGCGTGCCCGGGTCAGCCTGCTTCGAGCGGCGGCCTGGGTCGCCTGCCGGCTCCCGGACCCGGTGATCTCGACGATCGCCCGGGTGGGTGGCGCCGCCTGGTACCGCGCCACTCCGGACCGAGCCCGGCAGGCCCGTCGCAACATGGGCCGCGTCGTTGGGCATCTCGCCGCGACCGGGACGGCCAGCCCGACAGTCGTGGCCGCGGCGGGTGATCCGGCCGCCCTGGAGGCCCTGGTTCGCGAGGCCTATCGCCAGGCCGTCCGCTACTACCTGGACATGGTCCGCGTCTCGGCCGGTGCCCGGCTGCTCCCCACCAGGTTCTCGCTCGAGACGCCCGACCTCGTGGACCGGGCGCTCAGGTCGGATCGGCCGGTTGCCCTGGTGGGCCTCCATTTCGGCGCCCTCGAGCTGCCGACGCTGTACCTCGCCCAGCGCGGCCAGAAGCGGATCACCGTTCCCATGGAGACCCTCGGCGATCCCGCGCTCCAGGCGTGGCTGGTGGAGACCCGAAGCCGGGCCGGCGTCCACATCGTGGGACTCAGCGAGGCCCGGCGCGAGATGGCCGGCGCCCTGGCCCGAGGCGAGATCATCGGCCTGGTCGGCGACCGGGACCTGTCCGGCGGCGGCGTCCTCGTGCCGCTCTTCGGGGTGCCCGCCCCGCTGCCCGTGGGGCCCGCGCTCATGGCAATGGAGGCAGACATCCCAATCTTCGTTGGCGCGGTCCGACGCATCGCCGGCGGACGCTGGGTGGGTCACCTGATCGAGGTGGAGGTGAGCCGCGACGGGAACCGTCGGGCGCGCCTGATGGCGACCATGGGTGACATCGCGCGGGCGTTCGAGGTGCTGATCGCCGAGGCGCCCGAGCAGTGGTGGACGATGTTCTTCCCGATCTGGGAAGACCTGGCGGTCCCGGGTCGGGGTCGACGGATGCCGAAGGGGTCCCGGACCGGGACCGCCGGGGAGACGGCCGCATGACCGATCGCCTGGGCAGGGCCGACCTGCATATCCACACGCTCGCCTCCGACGGGACGGCGGGCATCCCCGAGATCCTGCGCCACGTCGAGAAACAGACCGAGCTGGACGTGATCGCGATCACGGACCACGAGCGGGTTGACGCCGCGGTAGCCGCGCGCGCCATCGCCTGGGACATGGGCCTCCGCTTCGAGGTGGTGGTCGGCGAGGAGATCACGACGCTCGGGGGCCACCTCCTGGCGCTCTGGATCGAGCATCCCATCCGGCCGTTCCGGTCGCTCCGCTCCACGATTGCCGAGGTCCACGACCAGGGTGGCATCGCCATTCCGGCGCACCCGCTGGTGCCCTACCCACTGTGCGCCCAGGGCTTCGTCCTGCGGCGCCTCCTGGCGGACGCGGATCCTCGGTACCACTTCGACGCCGTGGAGGCGTTCAACCCCACAGCCCTGGGCCGCCCGTTCCATGGGCGTGTGGTCGAGTTCGCACGCGAGCTGGGGATCGCCACCGTGGGCAACTCAGACGCCCATACGCTGGCCGCGATCGGCGCCGGCTGGACCACGTTCCAGGGCCGCACGGCCGCCGACCTCAGGTCGGCCATCGAGACGCGGACCACGCACCACCACGGCAGCTTCCACGGCACGGTTGGACAGCTGGGCGTCTTTGGCCAGCAGCTGCGCAAGTACGGTCGGGACGCCCGGGCCAACCTGGGCGGCGCGCTCCGGCGCGACGGCACGGGCCGCGACCTCGGCTACCCGGGCGGCCGGCACCGTCCCCCACACTTCCACGAGGCCCGGGCCGCGGCGGGGGCCCGCGCGGGTGTACCGGGCCAGGACCCAGGCGACGGCACCGGCGCGTGAAGATCGGGCTCGTCACCCCGTACGTCTACCCGCTCCCCGGCGGGGTCAACCAGCACGTCAGGTACCTCTACGAGCATCTCCGGATGCGGGGCCACGACGTCCGGATCATCACCAGCTCGCACGGGCTGCAGCGGGCGTCGTCCGGCGATGTCATCCGGATCGGAAAGGGCTTCTCCGTGCCCGCCAATGGCTCCATGGGGACCGTGACGCTCTCGCCGCGCTACCTGTCCCAGGCGCGTCGGATCCTCGACGAGGAGCAGTTTGACCTGCTCCATTTCCACGAGCCGTTCGTGCCGTTCCTGTCGCCCGTGCTGCTGGAGGCCAGCCACAGCGTCAACGTCGCCACGTTCCACGCCTACGGCGGCTTCTCGTTCTCGTACGAGTTCGGGTCGCGGGTGATGGGCCCGCTGGCACGCCGCCTGCACGGCCGGATCGCGGTCAGCGCCGCCGCGCGGCACTTCATCGACCGCTACTTCCCCGGCGACTACAAGGTCATCCCCAACGGCGTGGACGTCGAGCGCTACCGCCGGGCAGTGCCGATCGCGCGCTACCAGGACGGGGCCAGGAACCTGCTCTTCCTGGGCCGCCTGGAGCCGCGCAAGGGCCTGCTCGACCTGCTCAAGGCGTATCGCCTGCTCCGCGCGTCGGGCCTGGAGTGCCGGCTCCTGGTGGCCGGATCGGGCCCGCAGGAGCGCGAGGCACGCCGCTACGTCATGACCCGGCGCCTGGGCGGCGTGGAGTTCCTGGGCCGCGTCGATGACGACGAGAAGGCCGCCCTGTACCGGACCGCGGACGTCTACGTCTCGCCGGCCACCGGCGGTGAGTCATTCGGGATCGTGCTCCTGGAGGCCATGGCGGCCGGCACGCCCGTGGTGTGCAGCGACATCCACGGCTACAAAGGCGTGGTCCGGCGCGGGCGCGAGGGCCTCCTGGTCCCGCCACACAAGCCCAAGGCCCTGGCCACAGCCCTGGGCCACCTGCTCGCCGAACCCGAGATGGCGACGCGGATGGGGGCGGCCGGACAGGTGCGCGCGGAGGAGTTCAGCTGGGAGCGGGTCGCCGCCAAGGTGGACGACTACTACGGCTTTGTGATCCGCCGTCTCGCCGCCCAGGGCGCCCTCCCGTCGGGCTTCCGCGCGGAGGTACCTGCCTCGCCGCGGCCAGCGTCACCGGCGCCCGGAACACCCGGAACACCCGGAACACCCGGAACACCCGGAACACCCGGAAGCTAGCCTTCGGGCGGCGGGCGGTCCGTCACCGGAGCTTTGGGGGCCGACGTTTCCGTCACCGGGGGTTCCGTCGCCGGAGCGTCGGGGGCCAGGCCGTCCCGCGCCTCGACGATTGCCGGCTCAGCCGCCGGGGCCCCGTGCCCGCGCCGCCAGCGCGGATGGAACCCTTCGGCCAGCGCCAGACGCCAGCTCCAGGCGCTGTACGCGATCACCAGGCTGGTGATCGTAACCGCCGCGAGCAGCTCCAGCGGCCCCGCGGAGAGCAGCCCGGGTCCAACCACGTCGCGGTTCACCGTGTTCACCGGGAACTGGAACGTGTAGACGTACGTGGGCAGCAGGCCCTGGTAGGTGTTGACCATGGCGTACGGGAGCGGCAGCGCCGAGAGGTTGGGGTACCACAGCACGAACCAGCCGCCGATGGCGATCAGCAGCCCCAGCACGTAGCGGCGCGCGTCACGGGCGGTCGCCACCACGGATGCCAGCGCCAGGAGCGGGAGCAGGAGCATGAGCGCCAGTGGCTCCACGGGGATGTTCCGAAGCGTGATCAGCGACGTCTCGGGCGCCAGCCTGCCCACCGCAAACTGCGCGATGGCCGTCAGGCCCGCCGTCATCAGCAGCGGCAGCATCGGGCGCAGCCAGTCGGGAGCAGCGCGGCCGGGCAGGCCCGCGGTGACCTCGCGCTCGGCGCCCGCTCGGCCCAGCGCGGCGAACTGGCGAAGGATCGCCAGCACCCCCAGGCCCACGACGATGGCCAGCCCCAGCGCCCGGTACGAGAGCACCAGGTCCGGCACGAGCGTCGGACACGACGGCGAGTTGGGATAGACGTCGTTGACGCGCACGAAGGCGCACAGCGGCCGATGGAAGAGCCAGAGGACCATGGGGCCGATCACCACGCCCGCGCCCGCGAGCCGCGCCAGGAGCCAGACCCGCTTCGAGGCCCCGTGCCACACCTCCGCCAGAAAGTAGGCGAGCGCCAGGAGGACGAACGGCAGGCTGGTGTAGTAGTGGTACTGGAACGCGGCCCGGTCGATGCGCGCCCAGGCGATCCACTGGCACGCAAAGCCGACGGCGACCAGGGCCAGGCCCAGGCTCCGCCGTCGGAACGCCTGCCAGGCGACGAAGACCAGGGCGGGCACCGCGAACCACCACGAGACCAGGTTCCCGGCGTCGTAGATCGACGCGGAGGTGCCGCCCGCGAAGGACTCCTGGTAGAACCAGACCGGCTTCAGGTCGAACGGCCACGCCCACCACGGCGACGACGCGGGATGCGCCGAGGTCAGGGTGTTGTGATAGCGGTACATCTGTTCGGTGAGCTCGATCAGGGTCTGGCCGCTGTGGCCCGCGGGGAAGCCCGGCCAGAGCTGGTGACCCTCCATCGCCGCCCAGGGCAGGTAGGACGCCACGTAGATCCCCAGCGGCAAGCCGACCAGGCAGACCAGCAGCCAGGCGACCGGCAGGCCGAAGGCGGCGCCGAGTCGGAGCCAGCCCTCGGGCGCAGGCGCGGAGGCTTCGAGGATGGCCGCGGGATCGTCCGGGCCAGGCGGTAGGGCCATGGGCCCGAGCCCGCGCCGGCCGGCCAGCAGGAACACGCCGTGGACCACGCCGGACAGCAGGATCAGGGCGAACGCCACCTCGATGGGCGTGACCTTGACGGGGCCGAGCAGCAACTCGGTGCCGGCCTGGCCCAGGGCGAGGGCGCCGAGAACGACCGCCACGCCGGCGACGCCGGGTGCCATCGTCGCGAGGCGCTGTTCCTCCCACGACCAGGCGATGGGATGAACCACGGTGGCCACGACGGCCACGCCGCTCAGCGCGACCATGATCGCCAGGAAAAAGATGTTCTCGAGACCCGAGCCTGCCGGGACGGTGATGGCCATGTAGCCCAGGAGCCACGTGGCGAGGATCATGCCGGCGACCAGGACGAGCCGACCCAGCGCGCTCCGGGTGAGGACCAGGATCCCCAGGGCGCCGATGGAGTAGGCGGCGACCCACTTGGCGGCAAGCGCCAGGCCCAGCATCAGGCCAATCACGGGCATCAGGAGCCAGAACGCGGCCCAACCCCTCCGGCCCCGCCAGCGGCCCGTCCAGAGCGCCGCGAAGGCCACGTATGCCGTGACGATGAACATGCCGACGTAGCTGTCGTTCATCCCGATCCGCGACTGGACGAAGAGCATCCCGTCGGCAGCCACCAGGAAGGCGGTCAACAGCGCCACCGAGCGGCGACGGAAGAGGAGCCGCGCGAGCAGGTAGAGCAGCGCGGCGAGGATCGCGCCGCAGATCACACCGGGGAGCCGCCAGGCGTACGCGTGGCTGCCGACGTTGATCGAGCCGACCGTCCCGTCGGCGGCCAGGACCAGGAGCTGCTCGCGATCGGCCGACGGATAGCGATCGTTGGCGTCCATCGCGAGACCCACGGGCTGGAACGGGACCGGAGCGTCCGCGTAGACAGCGTTGCCGTGCGGCTCGACGACATAGATGGTCTGGCCCGCTCCGTCGGGAGACGCGCCAAGGATGTGGAGCATCTGGCTGGCCTTGTCGTAGCTGACGCGGCCGCCGGCGCCGGGGAGCCGGAACTGGCCCTCGCGCGAGGGCCCGTCCTTGGTGGTATCGCCGTCAGCCACCCGGATGAGCGCGACGATGGGCCCATCGATGGTGTCGACCGTCGCGTACAGCTTCTCGTCGTCGATTCCGATGACCCGGCCAACGCCGCCCACCGGGCCGCCCAGGTCCAGGCGGGTCATGACCGCACCCGTCTCCGAATCCAGGAACGCCACGCCATCGCGGCCCGCCACGGCGATGCGGCGCACGAGCCGGGACGTGATGCCGGGCAGCTGCCCGGCCGCGATGGCCGCGTCCAGACGCGTCTTGTTGTCGCCCGTCGGCGTGCCACCGACAAAGACCACGGCGGCGCCCGAGCGGAGCCGGGCCTCGATGTCGCCCGGGCTCCCCCCGACGATCTGGGCAAGCAGGATGGCCTCATCACTGGGGCTGGTGACCTGCGCGGCGGTGGCCAGCACGGCGTTGGACGACCCGGCCGGGGAGAGCTGGGTGACCCCCGTCACGGACGCGATGCCCAGCAGTCGGCCGTCGTTCGCCGCGAACGTCGCGACGCGGTCGTGATCCAGGACCGCGACGACGGCCGTCCCGTCGGTGCCCGAGAAGAGCGTGCGGATGACGCCGTCGACGTGGCCGATGGTATCGGCGCCAAGCGAGAGCGAGCCCGTCGCGGCCGTGCCCGACCGGCGGGCGACGTCCAGCGACAGCGTGTCGCGGACCAGCAGGTCGCCGGACGTGGTGCCGATGAACAGTTGGTGCCGGCCGGTGTCCAGCGAGACAGCAACCGCCCCGGGCAGGTCGATGACGCCGACCAGGGCCCGCGTCGCCAGGTCGTAGGCACGGACCTGGTCGCCGGTGGCGACGTACAGCCGGTCCCCGGAACGATTGCCCGCGGTGGCCGATTCGTCCCAGCGGGGCTCGATCGCCGCGGCGGTCACGGGCACGCCCAGGCTGCTGGTCGCATTGACCCGGTCGTCGCCCCAGACCACCAGGCCGCCGGCCATGGCGTACTTGGCCAGGTGCGGGTGCGTCCACTCGTAGATGTCGTGGTCGATCCCATACCGCCAGTCCTGCAGGAACTCGGTGGCGGTGCGCGGGTGATAGACCTCGTCGAAGTGCATCTGGTACGGCTCGGCCAGGCGCCAGACGCGGATCGTCAGGATGGAGATGACCAGGACCGCGATGACCCACAGGTCCAGGCGATCGATGCGGCCGCCCGCCTCGCCGTGGAGCTCGCGGCTGCGGTCCGGCCGAACCGGGCGCTCAAACAGGCGCGAGCGGATCCAGCCGCCATAGCCGGCTTCGATGACGGTGGGACGAGCGGCGACCGCGGGTAGGTATGGGGTTGTGGGGGCGCTCGGCTTGGGGTCCCGGTCTCCGGCCACCGCGAGCGACGTCGCGGCCGCGACGGGGTGATTCACCAGGACCGCGCCGGGGGCCTCGGGCTGTGCCCAGCGGGCGCTCGGGACCCGGGGGGCGGTGAGCGCTGCCGACGACGTCTCGACCTGATCGTGGTTGGGGTCGCCCGCCGGGTCTGGTGCTCCACCGGGCGGGTCTGGCTCGAAGGCCTCGAACTCGATGGGCTCCTCAGGCTCGAGGAGGTCGTCGTCAGGACGTCGACCTCGCCCGGGGCCGTCGAAGGCGCGGCCCAGGGAGGCCAGGGCGCCGTCACGCAGCTGGGTCAGCGCGAACAGGAAGACGACCAGGAGGGAGACCGCGACGATCGTGACACCCATGCTCGACTGGATCGCCGGCCCGATCCCGAACCAGTCCCGCGCGTTGGGGTTGTCCGAGTAGAGCGTGGTCAGCACGACGTACATGTTGGCCAGGGCGGCCGCGGAGGCCACCACGTAGGCCAGCCGCCAGCGCCATGAGGCCGCGGCGAGCAGCGCGCCGATGGCCACGAGCGGGAACAGGTAGCGCTCGTGGACGCGCGTGGGCACCACGAAGAAGGCGATGGCCAGCACGGCCAGGCCCACCAGCATTGTTCGGCGATCCGGGCGCTGGGCGACACGGATCGTGACGGCCGCGAACACCAGGAGGAGGAGGAGCGTGCCGACGACGACCGCCGGGATGGGCCCGAACGCGAAGTACGGATCGGTGCCGACCGGCGCGTCGCGCACCCACTGGCTGTTCTCCGCGATCCCGTTCCCGTTGAGGCTGAGGAGCGCCCACGGGTTGTACGCATTGACCGAGAGGAACGGGTAGCCGCCGGCAGTCTTGAAGATCTGCTCGATCAGGCCAGGCAGGGAAAGCTCGAACGGCAGCGAGAGGGCGATCGCCGTCAGCAGGCCAGCACCGGCCGTGGTGACGGCCCGGCCCGGCCCGCGGACCCGCCGCTCCCAGTCCCAGTCCGAGGCGAGGCCGGGTGGCTCCGGGTCATCGCCGAACCCACCGGCCGGTCTGAGCGCCCGCCGGATGGTCACGGCGGCCACGATCGGGACCAGGATGCCCAACTGCGGCTTGATGATGGCGGCGATCACCGTCAGCACGGCCGCCCGCTCGCTCCGATCGCGCCACAGCTCCCGGAGGCCCAGCAGCAGGAAGACCACGCCAAAGGAATCGACCTGGCCCCAGATCACGCTGTCGAACCAGGTCATGGGGTTGAGGACCACCAGGAAGGCGCCCAGGAGGGCGGCCCGGCGCGACGCCCCCAGGTCCCGCGCCATCGACAGGACCAGCCAGCCAAGGGCGAGGTCCGCGAGGATCGCGGGCAGCTTGAGGAGGTCGGTCTCGGTCCATGGCCCGAAGGGGAGCGCCCCGAGGTTGGTCAGCACATTGCTGATCACCCCCATGAGCCACAGGACGTACAGGTAGCCGGGGGTGTAGTCGTGGAAGAACGGCCGGCTGTAGAAGCCGAAGGGGCCCTGCTGGGCGAGGTTGTCCGCCCACGACTGGAAGCTGATCAGGTCCACGCCGAAGCCGGACCCGGGCAGCAGGTATGCGATGATGAACCGCAAGGCCAGCCCGGCTGCGAGCACCGTGAGGATCGCGCCATGGCGGTCCCGTTCCCGGGTCGTTCGCACCGGCGCCTCCGTGCCCGGGTCGGGCTCACCCGCTCCGGGGCCTGAAATCAAGCGGCCTCCTGCACGAGTGGTGAGGGTGGACGGCAGGGTAGCACAGGGCGGACCGGGACCCGGCGCAGATCCGATAGCGCGCGCCTGGGATGGCTGGCTCACGCCCACCAACGTTGGATTCGCGCTGGCCCTGGTGGCGATCGTCGTCTACTGGGCCAGTGGTACGGAGCGGGCCTACAACCACTTCGTCTGGCAGGCGGCCGCCTTCCTCCAGGGCCGCGCCGCCATCGACTACCCCGTGGGACCGTCGGCCGGCAGCCCCGGCAATGCCTGGTTCCAGGACGTCCTGCCGCTGTACGACGCCAGCGGCAAGCTCTCGGGCCGGGGGCTGCTCCCGTTCCCGCCGCTCCCCGCGGTGGTCCTCATGCCGTTCGTGGCGATCTTCGGCCTGGGCTTCGACGAGCGGATCGTCTCCGTGGCCGGCGGGGCGATCGATGTGGTGCTCGCGTACTGGATGCTGGGGCGGCTGCCGGTTGGGCCGCGCGTCCGCCTGCTCACGACGCTCTGCTTCGGCTTCGGGACGGTCCTCTGGTATGCCGCGCAGCTGGGCACCACCTGGTTCCTGGCCCATGTCATCGCGCTCAGCGCGCTCCTCGCGGCGGTGGGCCTCGCGCTGGACCTGGACCCCCAGGCGGCGGACGATGAGCCGGACCATGCCCAGGGCGACACCTGGTGGCGTGGCGCGGTGCGCGACCTGCGCGACCCGCTCCACCTGGTCGATCGCCGGCAGTTCCTCGCCGGCCTGCTGTTCGGCCTTGCGTGCACGGCGCGCCTGACGATCGTGTTCGGTGCCCCGTTCTTCATGCTCGTCGGTGGCGGCGGGAGCTGGCTCCGCCGCTCGGTCTCCGCCGGGCTCGGAGCGTTGATCCCGGTCGGGGGACTGCTGCTCTACAACCTCGTCTCGACCGGCCACCTCCTGCACCCCGGCTACGACTACATGTACCGCCTGGAGTCGGTGGGCTATCCGGGCCTCAACTACCACCCGGACTGGTCGATCGAGGACGTCCGCTACATCCCCCAGAACCTGAAGATCCTGTTCCTGTCGCTGCCGGCGTTCTTCCCGGACGCCATCCCGTCGTCGGTGGGGTCGGGGCACGCGCTGTGCGTCGATCCGGGGATCGGCCGTGGCCTGTTCGAGCCGGCCTGCCCCATCGCGCTGCCGCGGGACGTCGGGATGAGCATCATCGCCACCAGCCCGGCCTTCCTCCTGCTGATCCCTGCCGCCCGGGACTACGGCCGGACGCGGCTCGTGACGGGCGCGGCCCTCGCCGCGTTCGTGATCGCCGTGATCAACCTCATGCACTTCTCGCAGGGCTGGGTCCAGTTTGGCTACCGGTTCAGCAATGACTACGTGGTCTTCCTCCTACTCCTGGTGGGGCTGGGCATGGCCCGGGTGGTCCAGCGGCGGCGCGGCCTCGCGCTCGCCGTCACGCTGGTGGCGGCCTCGATCGCGATCAACTTCTGGGGCACCTGGTGGGGGATGAAGCTTGGCTGGTGACCCGTCCGGCAACGCCGGCCAGCCTGGCGTGACTGGGCCAGGCTGGGCCGGATCCCCGGGGGTGGCGTCCACCGCCCTCAGGCTTGCGGCGCTCATGGGCCCGCCGCTCCTGGCCGCCGCCGTCGCGGTCGGCCTGACCGTCGCGACCATGCTCCCCGGGGTGGCGTTCTGGGACACCGGGGAGTTCCAGGTGGTGGCCCCGCTCATGGGCACGGCCCATTCCCCGGGCTACCCCACCTACGTGCTGCTGGGCTGGTTGGCGAACCTGCTCCTCGCGCCATTCGGCGAGCCGGCGTTCCGGCTGAACCTGTTCTCGGGGCTGTGCGTTGCCGCCGGAGCCGCCCTGATCGTCGTGCTGGTCCAGCGCCTGACGGGGCGGGCGATGGTGGGCGTGGCCGCGGGGGTCGGGCTGGCCGCCTCGCCGCTCGCCTGGCGGCTGGGCACCCACGCCGAGCCACACGCGTTGCACCTGGCGTTCGTCGCGCTCCTGCTGGTGCTGCTGGTGGGCTGGGAGCTGGCACGCAAGCGACAGGCCGTCCATGCCGACCGCTGGCTCGTGGCCGCCGCGGCCGCCTTCGGGCTTGCGGACGGCAACCACTCGCTCACGCTCCTGCTTGCGCCATCGATCGGCCTGTACGTGCTCGCCGTCCAGCCGTCGATCATCAGGCGGCCGCGGCTGATCGCCGCCTGCGTGGCGGCCGCGCTGGGAGCCCTCGCGCTGGTCTACCTCGAGCTCCCCATCCGCGCCGGCATCCTGCGTGCGCCCCTGGTCTACGGCCGGCCCGACACATGGGAAGGCTTCTGGTACATCTTCTTCGCCCAGCAGTTCCAGGGCGCCGTCAGCGGCCCACTGTCGGACCTGCCCCGGAAGGCGGCGGACCTGGTCACGCTCGCCAACCAGCAGTTGGGGGCGCTGGCCCTCTTCCTGCCCGCCGCGTTCATCGTCACGCTGGGCCGCTACCCGCGCTTCGCGCTCCTCACGGGGCTGGCCACCGTCACCACGTGGCTCTTCTCCGCCTCGTACGCCAACGCCGACATCAGCCGCTACTACATGGGTCCGCTCCTGATGGCCTGGGCCTGGCTGGGGATCCTGGCCGGGGTGGCGGTGGAGCTGGTGCTGGATGTCGCCGCGCGCCGTTCGCATGAATCCTCGGGTGAGACAGATCGCCTGGCACAGCGTCCACGCCCAGGCCAGGCGCTGGCGCTGGTCCTGGCCGCCCTGCTCGTCCTGCCGACCGTGCTGGCCATCCCGGGCCGGTACCGGCAGCTGGATGAATCGGGGGATGTCGGAGCAGCCATCTGGGTAGACGCGGCCCTGGACCGAATCGCGCAGAATGCCGTCGTGGTCAGCTGGTGGAGCTACTCGACCCCGCTCTGGTATGCCACGCTCGTGCAGGGTCGCCGGCCGGACATCCTCGTGGTGGACGACCGGACCATGCTGGACGAGCGGCTGGGAGGGGCGACGGACGTGATCGGCAGGTACCTCGGGCAGCGGCCGGTCTACGTGATCCGCGCCAACGATCACGACCTGGGCCTGGTGCGAGCCAGGTTCACCATCCAGCCCGGATCAGGCCCGGCGGCCAACGTCTACGAGGTGACCGGCACCGTGAAGCAAGGCTCATGACCACGACTGAGGGCGCCGCGTCTCCCGCCGCCCGGGCAGCGGCTCCGGCCGTCGCTTCGGGTGGCCCGGACATCGCCGAGCGCGTCGCGCGCCTGTCCTACTTCTTCCCCGCGCACAACGAGGAAGCCAACCTGGCGGACCTCGTCGCCGAGGCGCTCGCGGAGCTCCCCCGGATCGCGGCCGAGTTCGAGATCGTGGTCGTCAACGACGGCTCACGCGACGGTACCCGGCAGATCGCTGACGATCTGGCCGCGGCCAACCCGGGCATCGTGCGCGCCGTCCACCACGCGACGAACCTGGGGTATGGGGCCGCGTTGCGAACCGGCTTCCGGTCCGCCCGCCACGACCTGGTCGCGTTCACGGACGGGGACCGCCAGTTCAAGGTGGCGGATATCGGACGGCTCACGGCGCGACTGGCCGACGCCGACCATCCGGATGTGGTGGTCGGGTTCCGGATCAAGCGCGCGGACCCACTCGTGCGGACCCTCTACGCGCGCGCCTACCGGCTCGCCAACCTGGTCTTCTACGGCCTGCGCGTCCGGGACGTGGACTGCGCCTGCAAGCTCTTCCGGCGCGAAGCGCTGTCGGGACTCCGCGTGGAGTCGGGCGGGGCCTTCTTCTCGGCCGAGCTCCTGATCAAGCTGCGACGCCGCGGACAACGCGTGGTCGAGGTGGGCGTGCCGCACTACCCCCGCACGGCCGGGAGCCCCACGGGGGCCAGGCCGTCGGTCGTCTTTCGGGCCGTCCGTGACTTCTGGGCGCTGCGGCTGCGGCTGTGGGCCAACGCCGCCAGGGCACTCGCACGCGGGGAGACGATCCTCCCGGAGGGCTAGTCGCCGGACCTGGCTAGCCAGGCCCGGGCGCCTGGCCACCCAGGTCCAGGTCCAGCGAGTTGATGAACTCGCGGAAGACTTCGAGGCGCGGGTCGGCAGGGCCCGCGCCGGACGTGTCCACCAGGGTGGCGTCCGGCTCATCGTCCCCGACGATCGCGGATTGCGCGCCCAGGGCGGCGCGCGCCAGCACCTCCTCGTCGGCGAAGATCGGCGTGTCGAGCCGAACCGCCAGCGCCAGCGCATCTGAGGGCCGCGCGTCCATCTCGACGTGCCGGCCGTCCTGCTCCAGCATCAGCCGTGCGTGGAACGTCTCCTCCGACAACCGGGTGATCACGACGCGCCGCACCGTCACGCCGAGCGCCTGGAGGCTGGCGGCGAACAGGTCATGCGTGAGGGGCCGCTCCGGTGTCATGCCCTGGAGGCGCATCGCGATGGCGCTGGCCTCGCCGGCGCCGATCCAGATGGGGAGATAGCGCTCCCGGTCCGGCTCCTTGAGGATCACCACGTGGCGGCTGGAGAGCATGTGCAACCGCACGCTCTCAACGAACATCTCGACGAGCCCTTCGGCCATGGGCGAAGTATCCCATGCCATGCGCCCGGCGGGCCTACCAGTCCTGGCCTGACCGCGTACCGTCCAGGGAGCCGAGCCGATCAGGCCGCGCGAAACTCCCGGCCGGGCCCCCGGCGCAGCGCTCGACTGACCAGCGCGACGGCCATGCCGGACACGAATCCGCCGATGTGCGCGAAGAACGCGACACCGCCCTGGGCGTTCTCCACCCCGAGGCCGGCCACGCCGTCGATCAACTGGAGCACGAACCAGTAGCCCAGGACCACGATCGCCCGGACGTTGAGCACCTGGTAGAAGAAGCCGAGGAACACGAGCGAGGTGATCCGGGCCCCCGGGTAGAAGACGAAGTAGGCACCCAGGACCGCCGCGATGGCGCCCGAGGCTCCGACCAGCGGGACGTCAGAGCCGGGGTCGATTGCCACCTGGGCCAGCGAGGCCGCGATCCCGCCGGCCAGGTAGAACGCGAGGTAGGGCAGTCGCCCCAGCCGGTCCTCGATGTTGTTCCCGAAGATCCACAGGAAGAGCATGTTGCCAAGAAGGTGGAGCCAGCCGCCGTGAAGGAAGACGCCCGTCAGCAGGCCCAGTGTGGCCGGCGTGAGGTACGCCCCGGCCGCGAAGTCCGCCACCACGTTGGCCGGGACCGTCCCGTACTGGACGATCAGGCGCTCCAGCGCGATGT
>CANJLL010000015.1 GCA_947475545.1 Chloroflexota bacterium
GCGCAGCATGATCGTGAGGGCGGTGGAGCCAGCCACGACCTTCGCGTCGTCACCGTGCTCCGCAAGGAGCGCCGTGGCCTCAGCGATCGACTGGGGGCGAAGGAAGGCAAGCTCGCGGGTCATGTTCTCCCTCGTGATGGCGCCGCCGACCGGGAGCAGTGTTGGTCGCGAGCCGCGCTCGATCATACGGTTTAGACGGGAAGATAGTCAAAACCCGCTCCGGCGGGGCGCGCGACGGGGGGCGGCGCGCGCCCCGGGCGGCCGTTCGCCGTGTGCTGGCGGCCGGCCTCTACCCGTCCGGAGTACCCTCGGCGTCTCGTAGAATGGGCGCCGTCGCGATCATGGCCAGGCATGGGCACGCGCCCGTCGGCCCCGCCGCCGGCTGCCGCGATCATTCACGGGAGGGCTCGCACGAGATGCCCAGCATTGCCGCCACCCCCGGCCGGGGTGCCATCCTGCGTGTTGGCCTGATCGGCTTTGGCTCCATCGGGAAGCCCGTCGCGCAGGCGGTGCTCGACGGCGTCATCGGCCCGGCCGTCCTGACCGGCATCCTGCGCGCCCGACCGACGGAACCCGGCGCCCCAGCCGGCGTTCCGGTCGTGACTGACATCCAGGAGCTGCTCGCCACCAATCCTCACGTCGTGGTGGAGACCGGTGGCCACGCCGCCCTGCGCGCCTACGGCGAGGCTGTGCTCCAGGCCGGCTGCGATCTGATGACCATCAGCGTCGGCGCCCTCGCCGACGACGCCCTGCTCGCCGCGCTCGAGACGGCCGGTGCCGCTGCGGGCAGCCGCCTCCTGATCCCGTCCGGTGCCATCGCCGGCCTGGACATGCTCAATGCTGCGCGTCTCGCCGGCCTCGAGCACGTCCGCCACACCGTGCGCAAGCCACCGGCCGCGCTGCTTCCGACCGACGAAGCCGCCGCGGTGATCGCGTCCGGCCAGCCGCGCCAGCTGTACGAGGGGATCGCGCGCGAGGCGACCCGCCGCTTCCCCGAGAACGTCAACGTGGTGGCGGCCGTCAGCCTCTCGGGGATCGGGATGGACCGGACCATCGCGCGCGTCGTCGCCGACCCAACGGTCACCCACAACACGCACGAGGTGGAGGCGTCGGGCGCCTTCGGGACCCTGCGGATCGAGGTCCGGAACGTCCCCGGATCCAACCCCAAGACCGGCGTGATCGTGGCTTCCAGCGTGATCCGCGCGCTCCAGCGCCTGCGGGCAACGGTGGTGCTGGGCTGAGCCCAGGTGGTGCTGGGCTGAGCCCACGGCCATGACCGTCCCCAGGGAGCGCCTCTACACGCCCCGGTTTGTCGGCGTCCTGGGCACCAACCTCCTGGCGTTCACCCAGTGGTTCTCGCTCCAGCCGGTGATCCCGCTGATCGTCCTCCAGCTGGGTGGCGACGCCACCATGGCCGGGATCGCGTTTGCCGTCTTCGCGCTGCCGTCCATCACCATGCGACCCATCTTTGGACGGCTGATCGACCGGGTTGGGATCCGCACGATCCTGCTGGCGGGAACGCTGGGCATCGGCCTGCTGAGCCCCCTCTACCTCGCGGGCTCGCTCGGCCTCCTGGTGGCCCTGCGGGCCGTCCACGGCATGGCCTGGGCCGCCGTCATGACCGGCGTTGCATCGCTGATGGCACGGCTGGCGCCGGCGACCCGCCGGGGAGAGGCCGCCGCCATCTTCGACCTCATGCCGGGGACCGCCCAGATGGTGATGCCGGCCGTGGGCCTGCTGGTCTTCCACGCGACCGGGATGACCGGCATGTTCGTGGTCGCCACCGTCTTGGGGCTGGCGGCGGCCGTGGTCGTCGGTATGACCGCTCCCAGGGACCCGCCGCGCCCGGTCAACCAGCCAGGCGCGGGCACCCGGCCCAGCGGTGGGCTGCCGCTGCTGGAGCCCACGGCGATCCTGCCGATGTTCCTGCAGATGCTGTTCATGTCGGGATCGCCGCTGTTCGTGGTCTACCCGCCCATCCTCGCCGCCCAGAACGGCATCCCGCTGTCGGACCTGGCCATCTACTACCCGGTCTACGGGCTGCTCCTGGTCGGGTCGCGCCTGTTCATCAGCCGACGCCTCGACACCGTCTCCCGGAGCCTCCTGGTGGGCGGGTCGGCGGTGGCCGCCTGCGTCGCCCTCCTCCTGGCCACGCAGGCCACGTCCATCGGGCCGCTCCTCCTGGCGGGCTCCATCTTCGCGGTCGGGTGCGGCATCTCCGTCCCGGTGGGGACCGCCATCGTCATCGACCGCTGCCCGCCGGCCCGGATGGGCTCGGCCATGGGGACCTACACCATTGGGTTCCAGCTGGCGAGCGGCCTCGGGGCAGGCGTCTGGGGCATCGTCATCGACCACGCCGGCTTCGCGGTCGCGTATGCCGCCGGCGCCGCTGTCCAGGTCGTGCTGGTGGTGGTCGCGATCGTCTTCCGCGCGGGAATCGAACGACCAGCCCACCTCCGTGGGGCCGCCTGACCATCCCCGATCACGGGGTGTTGCTCCGTCATCGGAGCGAGTTGCCGCAGCGCGCCACGGCTCGGGGCGAAGTTCCTCGTTGCCCGCCGGCTACGCCGCGCTAATCCGCGGCGAGGATGTTCCGCGCCGCAATCGAGCCCACCAGGTTGGCCGTCAGGTTCGTGGGCGCGTGCGGAATCACCGGGATCACCGACATGTCGGCCAGCCAGAGGTTGTCCAGGCCGTGGACCCGCAGGTCCGGCCCCACCACGGCCATGGGGTCGTCCGCCTGGCCCAGCCGACAGGTGCCCGTCGCGTGGTTGTACGTGATGTGCGAGCCCACGGCGTGTTCCTCCCAACTCTCGCCCTCGCCCGGCGTCACCAGCTCGCCGTAGAACTCCGCCATCCGGGGGTGGCGCACGAAGTCCGCCAGGAACTGCATCCCGTTGAGCATGGCCGTGCGGTCGGTGGCATGCGAGAGGATCCGCGGGTCCACGGCCGGCAGGTCGGTCGGATCGGCCGACGCCAGCCAGACGCTGCCGCGGGCGCGGTCCTCCAGGAGGCGGATGGAGACCGGGAGCAAGGGCGCCATCCCGGGCACCCGGATGGAGGGGTGCAGCAGGATGTGGAGGTCGCCGTGGTCCATGCCCGGCGTGCTGGCCACAAACAGCCGGACCTTGGGGATCAGGTAGTCCTCGCGCAGCCCCGCCGACCCGCTGAACGTCATGTAGACCACCGCGTGGTCCTGGAAATTCTCGCCCACCCCATCGAGGCGGTGGCGGACCGTGAGCCCCACCCGCTCGATCTTGTCCACCGGCCCGATCCCGGAGAGGAGGAGGAGGTGCGGTGTCTGGTAGGAGCCAGCACACACCACCACGCGCCCGGCCTCGATCGTCTCGGGCCCGTCCGGGCCGGTGACCTCCACGGCCGTCACGCGCGGACCGTCCAGCACGAGGCGTGTGGCCCGGGTGTTGGCCTGGATCGTCAGGTTGGGACGGCCACGGGCCGGGTCCAGGAACGCGTTGACGGCGGACTGGCGCTTGCCGCCGACCAGGTTGTAGGGCGACATGCACAGCCCGTACGGCTCGGGCACGGCCATGTCCTCGCAGCGCGGAATCCCCAGCTGGTCCGCGACGGCCATCATCGCCTCGACCGGCGGGTCTGACGGGCTGTCGAACTTCCAGGCTCGGTTGAGCTTGAGCGGGCCGCCCTTGCCGTGGAGCGGCGAATCGGGAAAGTCCGGGTCATCTTCCAGGGCGATCGCCATGGCGAGGAGTGATTCGTACGACCAGGCGGGGCCGCCGAAGCTCGCCCACGCGTCGAAGTCGCGCTTGAGCGGGCGCATGACGCCCAGGTTGTTGACTGACGAACCGCCCCCCAGCACCTTGCCCGAGATCAGCGGGAAGGTGCTGCCGTCCACGCGCTCGGCCTCGTACAGCCGGACGTAGTCGGACTCCAGGATCAACTCGCCCTGGCGCTTGGGGTTGGCGATGATCTCGGGGATGGGCCGGGGATCCTGGCCCTCCTCGATGAGCAGGACACTGCGCCCCGGGTCCTCGCTGAGGCGGGCGGCCACCACGCAGCCCGCGGACCCGCCGCCGACGACAACGACGTCATGGTGGCGCGCGGTCACTTGACGGCCTCCGGGGCCCCCGCGGCTGCGGTGGCTGCGGGCGGCTCCAGCCGGACCTTGAGGCACTTCACCAGCTCGCTGATCATCACGCTGGCCGTTGCCCGCAGGATCATGTCGCCCAGGATCGCGAGGCGGCCCTTGACGTTGAGCGTCGCGGTGTAGGCCAGGCGGGTCCGGGACTCGCCCAGGATCTCCAGCGAGGTGGTCACCGTGGCCAGCAGGGTGCTCTTGGTCACCGAGTCGGTCCCGGTCATCTGGACCACCAGCGCCGACGGGAAGTCGCTCTGCTCGATGACCGCCGTGAAGTCGAAGTGGCCCTCCATGGGGCCAACCGCTGCGGAGATGCCGCCGCCGAAGGTGCGATCGTCGATCCTCCGGACGTCCTGGACGCCCGGGATGCACGCGGCCAGGCCGACCGGGTCATTGATCGTGGCCCAGACACGCTCGGCCGGGGCGGCGATCTCGATCTGGCCGGCGAGCTTCATGCTCTCTCCCATCGGCGGCCCCAGGCCGGCCCATGCGGGTCGCGTGCTCCTCGGGGTGTCACCGAGTATAGGCAGGCCGGTAGGCGGCCGCGCCCCGGAAGTGGCGCCCGGGCGCGGCCCATCGGGGCGCGTTGCTCGTCGGGGCGCGCCGCAGCCCGTTGATCGGACTACCCTGTCCCTGGGCATGCTGGCGTCCATGGTTCGTTCCTGCTCCATGTGGGGCGAGCGGCGGCGCCGTTCGGCGTCGACGCCCGCGGCATCCTGCTGGAGCTGGGGCGACGGCGGATCGTCGGCGGCCCGGAGGACATGATCGTGGACGTGGCGATGGAGCCGGCCGGCCGAAAGGGCCGAAAGGGCCGGCGCCCATCGCGCGTCGCCAGCCAGCAGACCCACACCGGCGCGACCGGGTGGACCAGCACGAGGAGCCAACGGTGCCTGAGCGCGTCTGGGACAAGTTCCTGTCAGAGAGCGACCGCCGCCGCGCGGGCCGCCAGCCTTCGGTCCAGAAGGGCGGTGGCAAGAGGCCGGCACTGCTCCTGGTGGACCTCTACCGCGCGGTCTTCGGCGACGAGGCGGCCACCATCGAGCAGGGCCTGGACCTGTGGCCCTCCACCTGCGGGATGAACGGCTGGAACGCCTTGCCCAGCATCCAGCGCGCCCTGGCCGCCGCCCGGGAGCACGGCATCCCGGTCTTCCACGTGACCGGCTACGACGACCTGCCGAACTGGCGGGATGCCCGCAAGGGCATGGCGCCGCAGGACGATGCCGCCCGCGCGCGCTTCGCGCGCCGGCACGACATCATGGACCAGGTCGCCCCGGCGGCCGGCGAGCTGGTGCTCCGCAAGACGGCGCCCAGCTGCTTCTTCGGGACCCCGCTGGCTGCCCTGCTGGTGCGCGAAGGCGTGGACACGCTGATCGTGGTGGGCGAGTCCACCAGCGGCTGTGTGCGCGCCACGGTCGTGGACGGCAAGGCGTTCCGCTTCAAGATCCTGGTGCCGGAGGAGTGCGTCTTCGACCGCGACGAGGCGCCGCATGCCATCAACCTGTTCGACATGGAGCAGAAGTACGCCGACGTGATCCCGCTGGAGCAGGTGCTCGGCTACCTGGACGAGGTCGCGCCGGGCGCGCCAGCCGGGCGCTGATCTGGGGTGCGACGGGCGCGCCGATTCTGCACGGTTTCGGCACCCCGGTCGCAAGGATCGGCGAGTCGCGGGCACGCGCACCCCAGCCCGGGCGGGATCGGCGGCGTGATCCGGCCCGTCAGCCGCAGCCTCGGGACGCCGGGGGCCCGCTGGGCGACAATACGGGCGTGAGCGACACATCAGACCAGGAACCCAGCCAGCCAGCCGCCCAGCCGAGGCCGCCCATCGACCGGTCCCTCCCCGCGGACCCCGAGGCGTATGACTCGCCGCGCGCCGTGCTCGCTCGCCAGCGCGGGCTGTCGGCGCCGTACATCGCGGGCGGGCGCGACCCGCAGCCGGGCGAGGGTGCCCGCGAGGACCGCTACTACGGGCGGATCCTGATCATCATGGTCGTCGTGCTCATCCTGTCGGGCTTCGTCCTGGGAATCATCGCCAACCTGATCACCGGCGGCGGCTGACGTCGTGGCCGCGTCCGCCCCTCCCCCGCCCCGCCGGCTGGAGGCCGACGCGGCAGCCGGTGCCCACGCGGAGCTGGTCGAGACGCTCCGCGCCCTGATTCGCATCCCCAGCGTCAACCCGCCCGATCCGGCGCGTCGCGGCGCCGAGATGGAGGCGGCCCGCTGGATCGCCGCCAACCTGGCCGACGCGGGCATCCCGTCGGAGGTGCTGGAGCCCGTGGCAGGCCGCGGCTCCGTGGTGGCCCGGCTCCGCGGCGACGGGACCGGCGGCGAGCCGCTCCTCCTGCTCTCCCACCTGGATGTGGTCCCCGCGTCGAGCGGCGCCTGGACGCACGACCCGTTCGCCGGCGACGTGGCCGACGGCTACGTCTGGGGCCGCGGCGCCGTGGACATGAAGGACCTGGTGGCGATGGAGCTGGTGGTCCTCCGGCTCCTTGCATCGCACGCGCGCGGCGCTGGGTTGGACCCGGCCACCGACCCCATTCCGGGGCTGCGACGCGACATCCTGTTCGCCTGCACCGCCGACGAAGAGGCCGGCGGCCTGGCCGGCCTGGGCTGGATCGTTGATCACCGACCCGAGCTGGTGCGCGCGGCCGGCGCACTGAACGAGTCGGGCGGGATCGCGACGCGCGTGGCGGGCAAGACGTTCTACCCCATCCAGGTGGCCGAGAAGGGCTTTGCCGTCTTCCGCGTGACGGTCAACGGCACGTGGGGTCACGGCTCCATGCCGCGCGACGACAACGCCGTGGTCCTGGCGGCGGAGGTCATCCGGCGGTTCTCCACGCCCGGCGCGCCTCGCCAGTCGGCCACGATGCGGGCGTTCATCGACGGCCTCATCGCCGAGCTGCCGAGGGCCGCGGGCCACGCCGTTCGCGCCATCGCGGGCGGGGACCCCCGGGTGGAGGCCGCGGTGCTGGAGCGGATCTGCGACCCATCGCAGGCACGCGCACTGCACGCGCTCCTGCGCGACACCATCAGCCCGGACGTCATCCATGCCGGCGTCAAGTACAACGTCATCCCCGGCGAGGCCGTCCTTGAGCTGGATTGCCGCGTCCTGCCCGGGACCACCGCCGAGGCGATGCGCGAGCAGCTGGTCGACCGCCTGGGCGACATGGCCGGCCGGTGCACCATCGACCTCGTGATCTTCGGCCCACCGGTTGAGACCGACACGGACACGCTGCTCTATCGAATCCTCGAGGCGACCATCCGTGACCACGATCCGGACGGCCTGCCGCTCCCCGTCATGGCGCCGTTTGCGACGGACGCCAAGCACCTGGCCCGGATCGGCGTGCCGTGCTACGGCTTCTCGCCGCTGCTCCTGGAGCCGGGCGAGCGCTACCTGGAGCGGTTCCACGGGGTCGACGAGCGAGTGGGGCTGGAGGCGCTCCGCTGGGGGCTGCCGGTCTTCTACGACGCCGTCATGCGGTTCTGCGCGGGCGAGTAGCGCGGCGGCTTGGGTCAGTCCCGCGGCGCCTTGATCAGCCGCCCGCGGCGCGAGATCGCATGCGTCGCCAGCGCGGCCACGCCCATCGCCACGATTGCGCGCTCCGGTGTGGGGAGCGGCCGGACCGCCGTCAGGAACTGGTCCGCGCGGCCGCGATCGACCACGCGCAGGAGTGCGTGGCCGCGCTGCGTGAGGTGGAGCGTCCGCTGCCGGCGATCCTCGACCTCTTCATGACGCTCCACCAGCCGGCGCCCGACCAGCCCGTCCACCAGCCGGCTCGTCGCCGACGGCGAGCGGCCAATCTGGTCGGCCAGCTCACCCGTGGTGGTGATCGCCCCATCGGCCAGCACGTACAGCGCGGCAAGCTGCGTGAAGCCCAGGCGCAGGTCACCCAGCTGGTAGGCAAACCCGATCACCAGCTCACGCCAGAGCGCGCGACCCATGGCCACGCGGTCCGAGATCTGGCGGACATTCCGGATGCGGGTCCCGGCGGCGGCCACGGGTGCCGACAGTTCGGCCTCGAAGCGGCGGGCAATCTGGCGGGTCGGCGCGGCGCGGCGGCGGGCTGGTCGTTCCTCGGTCATCTTGCAGAGCGTACAGCGGGGAGGGCCAGATCGTTGCACTCCCGCACAGATTCTGAGCGTCCGCGTGCACGCGGGTGACAGGATCCGACCGAAGTTGCTGCGCGCGAGCTGGGCCGCGCCGTCCAGCCAACCGGGTCGCCCACCCCGGAACCAGTAGCCCACGGGAGTCCATGGCCACCATCGCATTCGTCTTCCCCGGCCAGGGATCGCAGTCCGTCGGGATGGGCCGAGCCCTCGCCGAGGCCTCGCCCGCAGCCGCCGCCGTCTTTGCCGCCGCAGATGCTGCGCTCGGCGAGCCCATTAGCCGCCTCGCTTGGGATGGCCCGGCGGACCAGCTGGACCGCACGGAGAACGCCCAGCCCGCGCTGCTCACGACATCCATCGCCTACCTCGAGGCGCTGCGGGAGCGGTGGGCGCGCGAAGGCATCACCGCGCCCACGCCGCGCTTCGCGGCCGGACACTCCATGGGCCAGTACTCCGCCTTCGTGGCCGCCGGGGTGATCTCGCTGGCCGACGGCGTGCGCCTGGTCCGGGAGCGCGGACGACTGATGCAGGCCTCCGGCCAGGGCCGGGACGGCGCGATGGCCGCGATCCTGGGCCTGGATGACGCGGCCATCCCGGCGCTCGTTCAGGCAGTCTCGCGCCACGGCGTGTTCGGCGTCGCCAACCGCAACGCCCCCGGCCAACTGGTTGTCTCCGGGGAGCGCGCCGCCATCGACGCCACGGGCGCCATCGCGAAGGAGCTGGGGGGCCGCAAGACCATCGTGCTCCCCGTCTCGGTGGCCGCCCACTCGCCGCTGATGGCGGAGGCGGCCGAGGGCATGCGGGCCCACCTTGCGACCATCGCATTCAGCGACCCGTCAATCCCGCTCCTCGCCAACGCCGACGCACGCCCGGTCCTCGCGGCAGACGCCTGCCGGGCGGAGCTGGTCGAACACCTGACCGCCGGCGTTGACTGGGTCGCCGCCGTGCAGCAGATGGCCGCCGACGGCGTGGATACCTTCATCGAAGTCGGCCCGGGCAAGGTCCTGGCGGGGCTCATCAAGCGCATCGCACCCGATGCCACCGTCATCAGCCTCGACGACCCGGCGGCTCCCGACCGCCTCGCCGTTCCGTTCAAGGAGTAAGCCCCGTGCGCAGACCCGACTACGCCCGCCGCGTCGTCGTCACCGGCCTCGGCGTCGTCAGCCCCGTCGGCAACGACAAGGCGACCGCCTGGGACAACCTCATCAACGGCCGCTCCGGCCTGGGTGAGATCACCAGGTTCGATACGACACCGTACGCCCAGAAGTGGGGCGGCGAGATCCGCGACTTCAACGCCGCGGACTGGATAGACGCCAAGGCGGCCCGCCGAAGCGAGTCCAGCATGCATTTCGGGGTGTCGGCCGCCAAGCAGGCGATCGCCGATTCCGGCTTCGAGATCAACGATTCAAACCGCACCGAGGTCGGCGTGATCTTTGGGTCGGGGGCGGGCGGACAGGCCCTGATGATCGACAGCTACGCGATCCTCCACGGGAAGGGGCCCAATCGGGTCGCGCCCACGTTCATCGCCAACGCGCTCGTGGACTCGTGCTCCGGGATGATCGCCATCGAGACCGGTGCGATCGGCCACAACATGGCCATCGTCACGGCCTGCTCGACGGGGACGCATTGCGTCGCCGAGGGGGCCGAGGCCATTCGCCGCGGTGACTGCATCGCCGTCATCGCCGGCTCCACCGAGGCGCCGCTGATCGAGGTGGCCCACGCCGGCTTCGGCAACATGCGCGGCCTGGGCAGCCCGCGGCCCGGCGAATCGATCGCCAGCGTCTCGCGTCCGTTCGACCGCACCCGCGACGGCTTCGTCCTGGGCGAGGGCTCGGGCGGCCTCTTCCTGGAGGATCTGGAGCTGGCCAAGGCGCGCGGCGCGCACATCTATGCCGAGGTCGTGGGCTACGGCTCGGCCGCGGATGGCTGGGACATGATCCAGCCCATCGAGGGCGGCACCGGCTCGGCACGGGCCATGAAGATGGCGCTGGAGCGGCGGGGCGTCCCGTTTGACGAGGTGGATGTCATCAACCCGCACGGGACCTCCACCCCGCTGGGCGACAAGCGCGAGACCGAGGCCATCCGGGCGGTCTTCGGCGACCACACCAGGAAGATCGCCATCAGCGCCACCAAGTCCATGACCGGCCACCTGATGGGCGGCGCCGGGGCCTTTGAGGCCTTCGCGACCGTCATGACGGTCGCCGAGCAGTGCGTGCCGCCGACGATCAACTACCGTGACCCCGACCCCGAGTGCGATCTCTGGATCGCGACGGAGGCCCTCCAGATCCCCGTCCGCCACGCGCTCTCCAACAACATCGGGCTGGGCGGCCACAACGGAGCCGTCATCTTCAAGCGCTACGACGGCGACTGACGCCCCTGGCCCCGGCACCGACTGGCTTCGCCCGCTCGCAGCGGCGCGGCCAGCACCCGGGCGCCAGCCCGCGACCGCGCACCCAGTGCGGTCGCTACAATCCGGTGAGTGCCGATCCGACGACGAGGTGTAGTCAATGCCCAGCAGTGACCTGTCGCGCCGTGCCGTGATCACCGGCATGGGCGCGATCACGCCCATCGGCAACGACGCGCCCACGTTCTGGTCAAACCTTCTGGCGGGCGTCTCGGGCGCCGGTCCCATCACCTCCTTCGACGCGACCGCGTTCGACGTGCGGATCGCCGCCGAGGTCAAAGACTTCGACCCCAGCAAACACATGGACCGCAAGATGGTCCGCCGCATGTCACGCTTCATCCACTTCGCGGTCGCGGCGGCGGCGGAGGCCATCGCGGACGCCGGCATCGACTTCAGCACCTGGAGCCAGGAGCAGCGGGACCGGGTCGGAGTGGTGGTGAACACGGGCGGCGGCGGCCTGGAGGCCGTCATCGACGGGAACGACGTCCTCCTCGCCAAGGGCCCCGGACAGGTCTCGCCGTTCGCGGTCCCCGCCATCTCGGGCAGCATGGCCGGGGCCCAGGTCTCGATGGCCCACGGGCTGACTGGCCCGCTCATGACCCAGGTCGCGGCCTGCGCCTCGGGCGTGATTGCGTTCCAGGACGCGCTCCGATTGATCCAGTCCGGCGAGTGCGACGTGGTGATCGCCGGCGGCTCGGAGGCGCCGCTCCTGCCCATCGCCTTCGCCGCCCTCAGCAACATGGGCGCCCTGTCAAAGCGGAATGACGATCCAGCCCGGGCGTCGCGCCCGTTCGACCGCGAGCGCGACGGCTTCGTCTTCGCCGAGGGATGCGGGATCTGCGTCGTCGAGTCGGCTGAGCATGCGCTCGCTCGCGGCGCCCCGATCCTCGCGGAGATCATCGGCGCGGCCCTGACCGCGGATGCGTTCCACATCTCCGCCCCGGAGCCCACCGGTCGCGGCGCGGCGCGGGCCATGACACGCGCGATGGCCCACGCCGGCGTGGGCCCGGCCGACATCGACTACATCGTGGCCCACGGCACGTCCACCCCGCTCAACGACGTGACCGAGACCAAGGCGATCAAGCGGGCGCTGGGCGACCGGGCCTACCAGATCCCCATCTCGTCGCCCAAGTCGATGGTCGGCCACCTCCTGGGCGCCGCGGGGGCCGTGGCCGCAATCGCGGCGATCGGCACGATCCGCGACGGATGGATCGCCCCCACGGCCAACCTCGAGAACCCGGACCCCGACTGCGACCTCGACTACGTGCCCCTGGTGAAGCGCCAGGCCCGGGTGGACACGGCGATGATCAACGGATTTGGGTTCGGCGGCCAGAACGCTGTTGCCATCTTCCGGCGTTTCGAGGCCTGACCCCGGCCGAGCCGGACCGAGCCGGACCGAGCCTGACCCCGGCCGAGCCGGACCGAGCCTGACCCCGGCCGAGCCGGACCCCCTTCGCGGGCGCGGTACGATGACCGCGATGGCTGAAATCCGGGTCCCCTCCTGGCTGCGCCGCGCACTGGAGGCCATCGTGGTCACCACGGCAATCGCGGCCGTCTCGCTCGTGGGCGGGCGGGTCTCCACGGCCCAGGTCGTGGCACTGCCGGCCGGCGCCGCCGGCTTCCTCCTCCTTGCCCCCGCCGTCCTGGCCCTCGGCGTGCTGCCCGCGGCCTGGCCGGCCGCCATGGCGGCCACCCGCTCCGACGCGCTGTTCGGCGCCATCGCCGCCCTCCTCATTGCCGCCGACGCGACCATCATGCTGGCAAGTGGCCCGGTGGCACTGGCGGCCCGGGATCAGACCCTGCCGGCCGGCTTGCTCGCGGTCCTTCTGGCCGGCGGACCCGGTCTCGCAGCGATCGGGGCGGGACAGCTGGCCAGCCCACTGGGGTTTGGACGACGCGCGGGGGCCTGGAGCGCCGCCGTCGGCGCGGTTGCCGGAACCGCGATCCTGGCCGCCCTCGCGCTGCTGGGCTGATCCCGGGCGCACGGCCAAACTTCGCCATTCACCGTCCGGTCCAACGCCGATACACTGCGCGCCATGACCCCTGCCACCGTCCCCGTGGCCGCTCCGTCCATGTTCGCGATCTTCCGGAAGCGTGACTTCTCGCTCCTGTGGGTCGCCCAGCTGGTCTCCACCATCGGGTCGTCACTGACGGACCTGGCGGCCGGGATCCTGGTCTTCCGGCTGACCGGCTCCGCCCTCAACGTGGGGCTGATGCTGATGGCCACGTCGGTGCCCACGTTGGTCGTGGGGCTGCTCGCGGGCGTCTTCGTGGATCGCTTCGACCGCAAACGCATCCTGATCGGGTCCGACGTGCTGCGCTGCGTCCTGGTCGCCAGCATCCCGTGGGCGCTCGGCGCATTCGGGATCGTGTCGCTGTACGTCATCGTCTTCATCGCCAGTGGCGTCCGGCAGTTCTTTGACCCCGCCAACGACAGCGTCCTGCCAGAGATCGCCTCCGATGAGGAGCTGGCGTCGGCCAACTCATTCCTGTCGATCAGCTCATTTGGCTCCACCGCCGTGGGCTTTGCGGCGGCCGGCTTCCTGGCGTCGAGCGCCAACATCAACGTGGCCTTCTGGGTGGACGCCCTGACGTTCATCTTCTCGGCGACATGCATCTTCTTCGTCCGGATCGGCCCGCTGGTCGTCGAGGAGCGGACCACCGTCGGCATCGTCTTCCAGAACCTGGTTGCCGGCCTTCGCTACCTCGTCTCGACACCGATCCTGCGGTCGGCGGTCATCGTCAACGTCCCGGTGATCTTCAGCTTCGGCCTGTGGAACGTCCTGTTGCTCCCGTTCTCGCTGCGGATGCTCAACGCCACCGAGTTCGAGTACGGCCTCCAGGAGGGCCTGACGTCCCTGGGCTTCGTGTTCGCCAGCCTGATCATGGCGAAGATCGCCGACCGACTCCGCGAAGGGCAGTGGATCGTCATCAGCGTGCTGGGGATGGGAATTGTCGGCCTGGGCTACGCCACGGCGACCAACGTCCCGTTCGCCATCGTGATGGTCATGATCTCGGGCTTCATGAACGCCCCGCTGGGCATCGCGCGCCGGCTCATCTTCCAGCGCAATACCCCGCGCGAGATGCGCGGCCGGGTCTCCTCCGCCTTCTCGGTCGCGCGCGACCTCGTCTTCGTGATGGGGATGGCCGCGGCCGGCCTGGGCGATGTCATCGACCTCCGCCTCCTCGTGGTCGTCGCGTCGGTGATGCTGCTGGTCGCCGCGTTCATCACCCAGGCACTGCCCGGGTTGGGCCAGCCCGCGACCGAATGGCGCCGGGCGGTGGCGCTCCTGCGGGCCGCGCCGATGGCCACCATCACCGGGACGGCACGCCGCGCGAACGCCTCGGACCTGGACGAACTGATCCGCGTCCTGCCGTCCATCGGAGCGCTCGACGCGCGGCGGCGCGGCGACTTCGTGGCAACGGCCTCGGTGGCCAGCCTTCCGGCAGGCACGCCGATCATCCGCAAGGGCGACATTGGCGAGGCGGCCTACTTCATCCTCGAGGGGCGCGCGGTGGCCGGCATTCCTGCCGCGGACGGCGAGGTGCGCGCGCTCTCCTCGATGCTGGCAGGAGACTTCTTCGGCGAGATCGGCGCGCTCACGGGGAGCGTCAGGACGGCCAACGTGGTCGCCGAGGAGGACAGCCGGATCGTCGAGGTGCCCGCAGCCACGCTCCGGGAGATGATGTCGCTGCCCGAGGTGAGCACGCTGATCCTGGGCAAGCTCACAGAGCGCCTCACGCGAACGGCCGCTGGCGACCTGCCGCGCCTGGGCGGCATTGGGCAGGCGGACCTGCGCGAGCTGCGGCGCCCCAGCAAGGGAACGGCGCTGCCGAAGACCTACGCCGAGGGCGAGACGCCGGCTGGCTGAGGCCGATGGGCCGGCCGACGATCTGGCCGGGGCGGGGGGCGTTGGGGCGGCGGGCGTGGGGCGTTCCGGACGCTCCCTCGCGGAGCCCGACTCGGGCTCTGTGGTCGCGCGGGGAACCCGAAGGCACCGAGACCGGCAGATAGCCACCGGTTGAGCGCTGGTCACGGCCGCGGTGTCGACGTGATGCTCGATCCTGCACGACGCGTGGTTGCGGCGTTGTCACCCACGCACCGGGCGACTACCTGACCGAATCTCGGTGACGAATACCCGCCCCGAGAGTGGATGACACAAACCGGGTCGGGCTGGCAGGGCTGCCAGGCGTGGCGCACGCGGGTCCGCGCCTGGTCCGCGTGATCGCACGCGGCGCACGGCAACGTCATCGGCGCCGCCGGCCGTTTCTCGCAATTCCCATGGGGTGAGGAGTACGGATGATCGGGACGTCACGGAGACCGGCCGGCGGCGCTACCACGGCGAGATTCATGCCGGCGCATGCTCGCGTCGGCACATTTCGGCGGCGCGGATGCGGCGCGCCGAGTCCGGCGAGGGGCGGCAACCCGCGTAGTCCTCACCGGGTGTGAATAGCGCGAGTTCGCTGGCAGGAGCCTGGTGGTCGCACGCGGCGCATTCACCCGCCGCGGACGTCAGCTCCGGGAGATGGGCCGCATGGGATAGAGACCCACGACGATGGGCGTGGGCGGGTCCATGGACAGCTCGTAGCCCACATCGCCGCCGCGCAGGAGCTCGCCGAGCAGGCGGCCTTCACGCTCCGGCAGCCCCACGAAGATGTGGCCGGCGCCCATCCTGACGGGCGTGACGTCGTCGTCGCCGCCCTCGATCAGGAAGCGCCGGCGGAGCTCGTGCATGGGCACGTAGACGCGGCTCTTGATGAAGCGCTTCAGCTGGGGCGCGGTGCAGCCGCTGCCGGGGCGGGGGCCGCCCATGGGGTTGAGGGCCGGCCCAACCGGCGCACCGGATCCGGGGACGTCACCGCTGGCGAGGGCGCCGGCGGGGACATTGCCGACCGCGGGGCCATGGCCGCCCGCGGGGCCGCTGGCGGCCATGGACGGTGAGTCGACAGGCCCGCTGCCATTGGCCGCGAACGCCCGTCCGGGCTCACCCGCTCGGGGCCCCGCACCGCGGGGTCCGCCGGGCTGACTGATGGGCTGGCCGCCGCGTCCTCCCGGGCCCGCGTCGCGAGGACCGCCGCGGGGTCCGGCCGACCGGCCGCCGCGCGGGCCGGCGGATCGACCGCGGTCGTCGCGTCGCTCCCCGATGCCCGCCGAAAGGCCGGAATCGGTGTCCAGGCCCGACTCGCCCGGCAGCGCCGGAGACAGATCCGCCGGTGGCGCGACGATCGCGACCCCGGCCACCCGTTCGCGCGCGGGAGCCTGGCCGGCCACTGGCTCCGTGATGCTGGCGTTGAGCCGGCCCATCTCCGCCCCTGCGGCCCCTGCGTCGGCAAGATGCGGGTCCACGGCGGCCGCCAGGAGCCAGTCGGGGAGTGCGCCAGCCGGGGTCTCCAGCGCGCTATCGGGCGAACCGTGGGCATGCGCGTTCCCGGGACCGCCGTGGCGCGAACCCTCAGGGCGCGCCGGGGGAGCGCCGGCAGGGTGGGGTCGTCCCCCGCGGTGGGTGCGCCGGCTCATGCGCCGGTGCCGGCGGCGCCGGAGCGCCGCATCGGGTCAGTCATGTCAGGCCAAGTGAGAGGGGCCGTCGGACGGACGGCCACTGTGCCCGATGATATCGCTGGCGCCGGCCTGGCGTGCTGCCGCGCGGCGACCGCTCAGCCGGGTACCACACGCAGGTCACGCGACGATCGGTTCAGCACGATTGGGCCGTCATCGCCGCAGACCACGATGTCCTCGATCCGCGCCCCGTAGCGACCCTCCAGGTAGATCCCCGGCTCGACACTGAACGCGTAGCCCGAGCGCAGGAGCTCACCGTTGCCGGCGACCAGGTACGGCTCCTCGTGGGTCTCCAGCCCGATCCCGTGGCCAACCCGGTGGATGAAGTTCGGCCCGTGCCCACCCGCCGTGATGATGTCGCGCGCGACCGCGTCGATCGTCTCGCAGGCGATCCCCGGTCGAACCGCGGCCGTCGCCTCGGCCTGGGCGCGCTGCAGGACGGCGTAGAGGGCGAGGAACTCCGCCGTGGGCCCCTTGGCCGGGTCGCCGCCCGTCACCCAAAGGGTGCGGGTAGTGTCCGAGCAGTACCCGTCATACGCGCCGCCGATGTCGAGCACGATCGGCTCGCCGGCCGCGATGACCCGCTCGGATGCCTCGTGATGCGGCGACGCGGAGTTGGGTCCGGAGCCGACGATCGCGAACTCCGCCAGCTCGTGGCCCTCCGCCACCAGGCGATCACGGACCTCGCGGCTCACGTCCGCCTCCGTTCGACCCACCAGGCGTCCGCCCGCGATCTGGTCCACGACCCGGTCCGCCGCGAGGGCGGCCACCAGGAGCATGTCCACCTCGGCCGGGTCCTTGGCCATGCGCAGCTCCCGGAGGACCGCGGTTGCGAGGCTCATCGGCGTGCCGGGTAGGGCGCGCTGGAGCGCCAGGACGTGCACGGCCCAGGCGCGCTCGGACACCGCCACGGTGGGCGCCGCCACGGTGGGACCGGCGTCATCGCTGAACCCGGCGGCATCGCTGGCGGGCCCGGGCGCGCTGGCGGGCCCGGGCGCGCCGGCACGGACCAGGGCCGCGACCATGGCCGCCGCGTCGTCCGTCTCGTCCCAGGGCAGGATGTCGAAGAGGCCGGCCAGGGCGGCGGGCGCCTGGCGCGCGGCCACCGCCTCCAGCCTGGGCGTGACCAGCGTCGCGGGACCGTGCGCGGGGATGACCAGCATGGTCAACCGCTCCAGCGGCAGGACGATGTGGCCGGTCAGGTAGCGGAGGTCCGCCCCCACGCCGATCAGCAGCGCGCCGAGGCCCTGCCGACGTGCGACGACGCGGGCTCGCTCCAGCCGTGCCGCAAAGCGCTCCACCGGGATTACCGCGTGTCCGCTCATGCCCGTTGGTCCTCCGACTGGTCATCCTGTCCGGACGACGCGTTCGCGTCGTCGATGTCGCCGGCCAGCCAGCGCGCCAACGTGGCGGGCCCATCTTCGAACAGCTTCTGGTAGGCAAAGACGCGGTCCGCGCCCGCCGCCAGCGCCGCCTTGCGCAGTGCCAGGTCGTCGTGCTGGCCCACGGCCAGCACCCGGAGCCCAGCGGCCCGGGCGGCAGCCACGGCGGCTACGCCGTCGTAGGCGCGTGCTGTCAGGTCGACGATGGCACGCCGCGTGCCGACAGGCGCCCGGCCAACGCCAGCGGCATCCCGCGCGGAGAACGGCTCCGCGCCGGCGGCGCGCAGCTGTGAGGCGAGGCGCGTCGACCAGATCAGGTCGTCGGCCAGGACGACCACGACCATGGGCGAGGCCATGCTGCCGGCGGGCTGGGCTGGATCCCGGTCAGGCCGAGACGGCTACTTGACCGTCCAGGTGTCGTTGCCGTTGAGCAGCGCCTGCAGGTTGCCCTCGCCGCGTGCCGCGATGGCCTCCTCGATCTGGTTGGTCACCAGCTCGTCGTGGGTGGGCCGGCGAATGTCGCGGATGACGCCGACCGGGACGGGGAAGTCCGGCCAGTAGAGCCGCGAGAGCATGAAGGCGATGAGCGGGTCCTGCTCGTCGTGGACCAGGAGGTCCTCGACGCGGAAGTCGTCGCCCAGCTTGACCACCTCGGGCTGGTAGCCGTTGAGGCGGAGGCCCATGTCCCGGTCCTTGCCGAAGATCATCGGCTGGCCATGCTCCAGGGCCAGCATCCGGTCCTCGCGGACCTCGCGGTCCGTGAACTCGCGGTGGGCGCCGTCGTTGAAGATGTTGCAGTTCTGGAGCACCTCGGTGAAGACCGAGCCCCGGTGGAAGCCGGCGCGGGTGAGCGTCTGCTGGAGATGCTCGGTGTGGGTGTCCACGGATCGCGCGATGAAGCTGGCCTCCGCCGCCAGGGCGATGGTCAGCGGGCTGATGGGGTAGTCCACCGTGCCGAGGGGGGTGGACTTGGTGACCTTCCCGATCTCCGACGTGGGCGACGCCTGGCCCTTGGTCAGGCCGTAGATCCGGTTGTTGAACATGATCACGCGGATGTCGACGTTGCGCCGCATCGAGTGGATCAGGTGGTTGCCACCGATGGACAGCGCGTCACCGTCGCCGGTGATGACCCAGACCATCAGGTCGGGCCGGGCCGCCTTGAGGCCGGTCGCGATTGCGGGGGCGCGGCCATGGATCGAGTGGAACCCGTACGTGTTCATGTAGTACGGGAGCCGCCCGGAGCAGCCGATGCCGGAGATGAAGACGATGTTCTCCTTCGGGTAGCCGAAGTCGGGCATCACCTTCTGGGTCTGGGCGAGGATGGAGTAGTCGCCGCAGCCCGGGCACCAGCGGACCTCCTGGTCCGACACGAAGTCCTTGCGGGTCAGCTGGATGATCGCCGCATTCTGGGGGCTGAGCGCCGGCTGGCCGCCGGGCGCAAGGGTATCGGTCATCGGGACGCTCCTCGAAGCTCGGCGATGAGGCGCTCGGCCTCGGCCTCGATCTCACTGATCCGGAACGGCTTGCCCCGGACCTTGTTGTAGCCCTGCGCATCCACGAGGTAGCGCGCCCGGATCAGCATGGAGAGCTGGCCCAGGTTGATCTCCGGGATCATGACCCGCTTGTAAGCCTTGACCACGTCGCCGGTGTTGCGCGGGAAGGGGTTCAGGTAGCGCAGGTGGGCGTGGGCCACGGAGTGACCCCTGGCCTGGAGGCGCTCCACCGCGCTCCGGATGGAGCCGTACGTGGAGCCCCAGCCCAGGATCAGGAGGTCCCCTTCGGCCGGGCCGGCGACCTCCAGCTCCGGGATGTCGTTGGCGATGCCGGCGATCTTCGCCTGGCGAAGCTCCTGCATCCGGTGGTGGTTCTCGGGGTCGTAGCTGACGTTGCCCGTGAGGTCGGCCTTCTCCAGGCCGCCGATCCGGTGCTCCAGACCGGGCGTGCCGGGGACCGCCCACGGGCGCGCAAGCGTCTGCGGGTCCCGGTCGTACGGGCGGAAGCCGGCCTTCTCGGTCCGGTTGGGGACAGAGATGTCGGGCAGGTCATCAACGCTGGGGATGGGCCACGGCTCCGCGCCGGTGGCCAGGAAGGCGTCCGACAGGAACACCACCGGTGTCATGTACTTGAGCGCCAGGCGCCACGCCTCGAAGGCGTACCAGAAGGTCTCGCCGGGGGTGGCGGGGGCGACGACCGCGACCGGCGAGTCCGAGTTGCGCCCGTACAGGACCTGGAGCAGGTCCGCCTGCTCGTTCTTGGTGGGCATGCCCGTGGAGGGGCCGGCGCGCTGGACGTCGATGATGACCAGGGGCAGCTCCACCATGACGGCCAGGCCCATCGCCTCGCTCTTGAGCGCGATGCCGGGGCCCGACGTCCCGGTCATGCCCATCGCGCCGCCGTAGCTGGCGCCGATGGCCGACCCGATGGCCGCGATCTCGTCCTCGGCCTGGAACGTCTTGACCCCGAAGGTCTTGTACGACGCCAGCTCGTGGAGGATGTCGCTGGCCGGCGTGATGGGATAGCTGCCGTAGAAGAGCGGCCGGTTGGCCTTCACGGAGGCCGCGACGAAGCCCAGGGCGGCGCCTTCGTTGCCGGTCAGGTTCCGGTACGTGCCGGGCCGCTGGGGGGCGCGCGGGACCATGTACCGGCTGTGGAAGATCTCGGTGGTCTCGCCGAAGGCGTAGCCGGCGCGCAGCGCGCGCTTGTTGGCATCCGCGAAGATGGGGCGCTTCTTGAACTTGTCCCCGATCCACTGGAGCGTGGGCTCCATGCTCCGCTCGTAGAGCCAGAACATCACGCCCAAGGCGAAGAAGTTCTTGGTGAGGTCCATCTGCTTGCTGGTCATCTCCAGCCCCTCGAGCGCCCGGGTGTTGAGCGTCGAGATGGGGATGGGGAACACGTTCCAGTTGTGCAGCGAGCCGTCCTTGAGCGGATTGCTGGCGTAGCCCGCCTTGGCCAGGTTGGTGGCCGTGAAGGCGTCCTCGTTGACGATCAACGCAGCGCCGGCGGGCAACTCGTTGAGGTTCACCTTGAGGGCCGCCGGGTTCATCGCCACCAGGACGTCCGGCTCGTCGCCGGGGGTGTGGATGTCCGTGCTGGAGAAGCTGATCTGGAAGCCGGACACGCCGGGCAGGGAGCCTGCTGGGGCACGGATTTCGGCCGGGAAGTCAGGCAGGGTGCTCACGTCGTTGCCGAAGACGGCCGACGTCCGGGTGAACTGGGTCCCGGCGACCTGCATCCCGTCGCCGGAGTCCCCGGCGAAGCGGATGGTGACCCTCTCGAGCTCCTCCATGGGGATCTCGCGCTCGTTGGTGGTCGTCACGCGGCTTCAGGCTCCTCGTGGTGTGTGCCGGACTGGCGGATGACCGAGCAACTCCCAAGGGACGCGGCAGATTGCCGTCGGCTCCCATCAACTCGGCCGTGGATACAAGTGTAGACGAATGGGCCTGTGGCGCCGACCGGGAGCCGCAGGCCCAGGGCCTCAGGCGCGGGCGATGGCCAGCGTGGCGCGGGCGCCCTGCGCCACCAGCGAGCCGTCCGCCCCCAGCCCGATGAAGCGGAACCCCATCTCGCGGTGGGCGGGCAGGGTGGCCAGGTCGTACAGGAGGATCCCGGGCGCCTTGCCGTGCGCCGCACAGGCGGCGACCACAGTGCGGAGCGCAGCCTGGTAGTCCGGGTGGTCAAACTGGCCGGGAATGCCAAGGGAGTGGGTCAGGTCCGTGGGGCCAACGAACAGGACGTCCGCGCCCGGCAACGCGGCGATCGCGTCAGCGTCCCTGAGGGCCCCGGGCGATTCGACCTGGATGATGCCCGTGATCTGGTCATTGACCGTCCGCATCTGGGCGTGGCCGCGGGAGCCCAGTCCGGCGCCGCGGGTCCGCGTCGCCACGCCGCGGATCCCGTCGGGAGGATAGCCAAGGTACGAGACGGCCTCGGCCGCGGCCGCCGCAGACTCGATGCGCGGGAGCATCACCCCGGCGGCCCCGCTGTCCAGGGCCCGGCCCACCCGGATCCGCTCGGCGCTCTGGGTGCGGACCAGGGCTGCGGTCCCCGTGACCTCGACGGCCAGCAGGTGGGCGACCAGGTCGGCTTCCGTGAGGGCGCCGTGCTCGAGGTCCAGGAGGAGCCAGTCGTAGCCGGCCACCCCGCACAGCTCGGCCGAGAGCGGCGACCCGAGATCGAGGAACAGGCCGAAGAGCGTCTCCCCGGCCTGGATGCGCGTGCGCAGGTTGGCGTTCACGCGCGAAGTGTGGCAGATAGACGAAGGCCCGGGATCACTCCCGGGCCTTCGAGTTCCGTACGACGGAGGGGTTACCGACGGCGGCGAGCCGGCGTCAGCACCATCAGGCCGGCCAGGGCCGCGGCCATCAGCATCAGCACGAGGCCGAGGCTGTCAGACACGTTGGCGAGGCCGCCCGAGCGATCGGTGGGCGGAAGGGTGGGCTGGTCGGTCAC
>CANJLL010000016.1 GCA_947475545.1 Chloroflexota bacterium
CCCCAAGCCTCGTCTGGTCAGCCCGCGAGACGACCCGACCGTTGGGGCTCGGCGGCTTCATCGCCGGGATGGGCTCCGGGTTCGCTGCCCTCATGATCCTCGGCATCGTCCGCTGTGCGGCTGATCCGTCCTGCTCTTCGCCCGACTACACGGGCTACGTCGGGTTCGGCATAGTTCTGGCCGTCGCAGGGCTCGGCGTGACGATCGCCGCACTTCGCACCAGGTGACATTCCCGGGCGCCGTGCGACCAAGCCCAAGTGACGCCTGGCTCTTGCGACCTCACAGCAGCGACGAAGACTGGTCGCGATGAGACTCGCGATCATGCTTGGTGCCCTTGTGCTCGCCGGGTGTGGTGGCGCGAGTCCGGTACCGTCAGGGGGTGGAGCCGAGCCCACATCCTGTTGCACCCATGGTCCGACGGAGGCTCCGGGCGGTCTGTCACCCGACGAGGCGATTGCGGCAGCGCGGCGCTACGCCGCCGGTGGGAATGATGCCGCTGTGATCTGGGCCGCCACCGAGAGCGACCCCTTCGCTCGGCCGAACGGCGCCGTCGTCTGGGAAGTCAGGCTTGCGACTGGGTTGGCGGGACCTTCCTGTCCTTCCGAGGTCCTGGGCCGCCTTCCTTCGCCGTCCGACGCCTTCTGCCTCGATCAAGATGGAGGAGTCATCGTGGTGCTCGACTTCTTCAGCGGCGCATTTCGTGGCTGGCTTCATTGACAGCCCCGGGCCGGCTGTGGACGGCGGGAGCAGGTGACATCGGCGGACGCCGTGCGAGGGAGGAGGAGGTTCATCGGGTGAGCTACCACGTCATGCATTGGCTCGGCGACATGGACGCAGACCCATCCCTCGAAACCCTCCCCGAGCTCGTTCGCGAACTGGAAACGACGGACGAGGAGCATCCCGACGTTGCCGTTACTCACGACAGCGGTGGACCTTGAGCGCATTCCCTTCCGGCGTGGTGACATAGGAGAACGTCGAGGACGAGGTGGCATCACCTCGGCACATGTTCGGAGTCTCTCGCGGGCGCCTGCTCGATCTCTTCGGGCGCTTGCGCTGGGGAAGATCGCCGAGGTGGACTCAGAGCCGTGGCTGCCTGGATACGAATGACATTCCCGGGCGCCGTGCGAGGTGAACGTTGATCCTTCATCCGAGCCAGCAGGTCATCCTCAGCCCGCTTCGGGAGGTCATCGGCGTCGGGCAGGTGGTGGAGGCAAGTGGGGTCTCGGTCGAGCTGCTCGTGATCGAGATCCGTGAAGCCGGGGCCCTGCTCTACCTGCGGGCGCGGCCCGTTGACGGCGTGAGGTTCCTGACGGCCGCCGTGTCGGTCTCGGACCAGTCTGGAACGGCATATCGAACCCTTGATGCCGGATCTCATGGAAGCGCCCTCCACTGGGCGGGCCAGAGCGTGGTGATGCCGGCGCCGCCGCCAGGTTCGCGGTTGCACATCGAGATCTTGAGCTTCGGCTGGCCACGCGACTACCCGGAGGAGCGGCGCGGCGCGACCGTCGTGGGCCCATGGCGCTTCGATATGCCTGGCGCCGTCCGATGACAGTCCAGCACGCCGTGCGAGCTCAACGTTGACCAAATACTGGCCGCCGAGGGTCCCTATGGCTCTTCGAGCCTCCGCGGTGGCCCTGGTCGCAGCGTTTGTTCTCTTCGGCATCTCCATTGGACTGGAGCGAGCGCAGCGTACGTCCGTCGCCCCAGCGGTGATCCTGGGGTATGACTGGCCATCCTCACCCCATCTTTCCATCAAGAGTTACCGTCAGATCCGGTACGCCTTCGTGGTCGGCGGCAGTACGTACTCAGGGAGTGCTCTTCAGCATTGGTCGATTCCTCAGCTTGAGTCGGCGAAGGTCTGCTATGACCCAGGTGACCCGAACAACAACGCCCTGACCCTGTCGACGGCAGGCTGTTCATGAGCGCTCGCGACTATGCATCTCTTGACCGTGAGAAGTTGATCGTGTTTGCGACAGCGTGCGCACTGCATGTCAGTGGTTTGCTTCTCGAATTCGCACGTGTGGATCGCCGCGACCAACTGAACGGATGGTTAGGCCAGTTGCAGGATCTTGCCGCATCGCCCGCCACGACTACCGCACAGCGCCTTAAAGCAGCCGTGGAGGCAGCTCCCGAGGCGACCGAGGATGACTCCAACTCACCGAACTATCTCGTCATGCGCGCGCTGTCCACCATCGCTTACGCCGCGGAGGTTTGGATCGCCGAGGATCCTGTGAAATACGCGCGGTGGTCGGCGGAGGAAGCGGAGGCGTTGATGCTCATGCTCCAGGAAGACCTGCCGTCGTCGGCGCCGCTGTTGGGGGACCTGGAGATCGAGGCGCAGAGTCACCTGTTGGCCGATCTTGCGCACGTGCCGCGCGACGGCATTCGCGCACTGCTGGCCCGGGAAGAGGGGGCGCCAATCTCGGCCTTGGCGAGATCCGCCGCGGCCACGTATGCCAAGACCGAGGGCTGGACATTCTGATGGGCTCAGTTCAGACCGGTTTGCCCAATGAACTGGCCACGGATCCCCGCCGCGCGTAGTCGCTTCGTGGGCTCCGTCGTCGGGTTGGTTGTGGTTAAGCGTTGCGTGGCTGGCATGCTCGCCGCGCTCGACCACTGGCGCCATTCTCACCCGTGCGCCATGGCATCCGCTACACTCTATCCCGTGGAATATCCCATGAATCGGACGCAGGACGGGGAGCGGACCCTCCACTTCGAGGACCTGGAGCTCGGGGTGGCAGTCGGCCTCTGGGTGGTTGCAACTGGCGGCTACGAGTGGCGGTCGGACCTCGATCCGGTCTCCTTGTCCCATGGCATCGGGTTGACCGACGAAGGGCGTCCCGATCCCGGCCCGTGGCTTGTCCCCGTCGGAAACGCGGGACGCCGTTACCCAGTCCTCCGCCGACGCGGCCTCCTCGCCGAATTTGCAGCGCTGGCGGCCGATCCAGCGGCCGCGCGAATCAAGGCCTTTGCCTCTCGCTTCGGCCTCCTCGGACATGGGCAGTTCCTGCTGCCGAAGGGGGCCAAGTCCGGCCGCCTGGACGACCATGGAGAGAGCCTGGGGACGTGGATCACTGCCCTCCTCACGTTCCGGGAGGTGTGGACCCTGTGGATGGCAGTCACGACCCTGCGGGACCCGGACGTCCATGGACCGACAACCGTCAACGCTGCGCAGCGTCTCCTGGACGCCCGCATCTCCATCGGCCCGGACGGTTCGGCTCGGTATCACGGACGCGAAGAGACCCTGGACGGTGCCTACGTCGAAACGCACCAGTGGCTCGCGAGCCCGGAACTCCAGACCGTCGGTTCCAAGGTCCTCCTTAGGCTCGCGAAGTCGGGCGACATGTGCGGACTCGCAGGGTTCGAGGCGGCTCGCAGGGTGAATGAGAAGCTCGGCGGGGTCAGCCCCAAGGTCCATGCCTTCCAGGCCTACGCCGTGCGGTACGCGCCCGAAGACCTGGAGACGGCGATCTGGTACGAGTTCGCGCTCTTCATGGCCGGCGCCGGCGGTCGACAAGTGCCCTGCGCCTACTGCGGTCAACTCTTCCCCAAGAGCCGTTCGAACCGCCGGTTCTGCTCCGCCGCCTGTCAATCATCGGCTGCCTACCACCGAAGATCCGGCAACCTCCAGGGACCCGCCCTTGAAGGCATTCTGCCGGCTCGCAGGTAGGGCCTACGGCCCCTCCGGGGCGCCGCGCGGCGCACGATGGGTCATCGTGATGCGGCATTCCGGGATTCACCGGACTGTCGGAGCCGCTGGACCCGGTGCTACCGTCCGGCTATGGATGACCAGCGCGCCGATCTCGTTCGTCTCCTTCGGCCCAAGCTGCGCGACGCGCTGGCCGCCGCCGCCGCCGTCGTCGTGATCGGCGGCTCGGCGGTCGCGCTCCTGGTGGGGCAGGTGGACCTCGGGATCACCTTCGGCATGGATGGACAGCAGCTGGTGATCGACAGCGTCATCCCGGGGAGCCCGGCGAGCCGGGAGGGCTTTGCGCCTGGCATGGTGGTCCTGGACCTGAACGGGCAGACGTTGGTTCGGCTGCCGGAGCCGGTGGCGCCCGTCGACGATCCCATCGCCATGCCCGAGTCGGGGGTCCCAACGGCGCTTCCCTCGGCGCTCCCATCGGCGCTCCCATCGGCGCTCCCTTTGGCGAGCGCTGTCCCGAGCCAAGCCACCGCGTCGCCGGCGGCCGACGCCTCGACCCCCATCGCCAGTGCCCCAGCCAGTCCCGAATCCACGGCCGCCATTCCGAGCCCGAGCGGGCCGGCCATCGGTCCCGTCGGGCCGGTCCCATCGCCCCGCGTGAGTCCCGAGAAGCCAACCATCGTCCCGCTCGACGAAGACGCGCTCGCGATGCTGATCAGGCAACCGGTGCGCCAGCTCGACGCCATGTGGTCGTCCGACCTTGCCGGCTACGATCCCGGAAGCAGATTCCGGATGACCTATCTCGGGCGGGACTACGTCGGCGAGCTGGAGCAGTCTGGCGTCCTCTTCGTCGTCGGCCTGCTGCTCCTGGCCATTGGAGGCGGGCTCCTGGCCAGCGGACGGCTCGGTGAGGCGCTGCGCCCGCTCGCCGTCCCGCTCGCCGTGGCCACGGCCATCCCGCTCCTGGCCAGACCCCTCGAAGCGACATGGGCGTCGGGCGCGACATCGATCGCCGGGATCGCCGTCCCGTTCGGCATCGCGCCCCTGGGCCTGGCGCTCGCCGGCCGCATCCAGGAGGCGGAGGGCCGCGGGATTGCGCTCATGGCGGCCCTGGGCGGATCGGTGCTGGCGGCACTGCTCGGGGTGGCGTGGCTCTGGCTTCCCGGACGGAGCGGGTATGTCAGCGACGCCGGCGGCGCGGTCTCGAACGTGACCTGGGTCGTGCTCGCCGGCGGTGCCGCCCTGGTCCCGGGTCTCCTCGTCGGTCTCCGGCGGCGGCCGGGCCAGGCGCCAGCCTCGGGCCGCCGGATCGTCCAGTCCAACGAGCTCGCCGTGGCGGGCGCCACGCCGCTGATCGCGCTGGCGACTGGTGTCACGTCGCTGCCGTTCCTGCTCCCGCTCTCGGCCTGGCTCGGCGCGCTGGCCGTGGCCGGCCGCTGGACGGTGCGCCCGCTGGTTCGGGTGGCCGCACGGGCCACGCTCCAGCGCGACCTGGTCGTGGCCGCCACCGAGGCCGAGCGGGCCAGGGTTGCGGCCGAGATCCACGACGACGCCCTCCAGGAGCTGACCCTCCTGGTCCGCCGCCTGGACGCGGCGGGGGACACGGACAGCGCGGCGATGGCCCGGACCGTCGCGGAACGACTGCGGGCGATCTGCGGCGACCTGCGCCTGCCGATCCTCGATGACCTGGGCGTGGGCCCGGCCCTGGACTGGCTGGCCGAGCGGATGGAGCGCCTGGCCGGCGGGTCGGTGCATCTTGAGCGCGTTGGAGACATCCGGCTGCCGCCCGACGTGGAGCTGGCCTTCTTCCGGATCGCCCAGGAGGCCGTTGGCAACGCGGTGAAGCACGGCAAGCCCCCGATCGCCATCCGGTTCCACGCGACGGCCGCCGGCGCATCGCTGTCGATCGACGACGCCGGCGCCGGGATTGACCCGGGAGCCGTCAGCGACGCGGACGGGACCGACCGCTTCGGGATCCTCAACATGCAGCAGCGGGCCGAGCAGATCGGGGCCCTGCTGGACATCCGTCCGTGGCCGGCGGGCGGCACCCACGTCGCCCTCGAGTGGCGGGCCCCGTGATCCGGGTCGCCATCATCGACGACCATCCCGTCGTCCGCGATGGGACGGCGGCCCTGCTGGCAGCGGCGCCAGGACTGGCGGTTGCCTGGACGGCTGGCACGCTGGCGGAGGCCAACACGCTCCTTGGAACAGCCCCGGTCGACGTGCTGCTCCTCGACATCCGCCTCGAGGGCGAGTCCGGCTTCCGGTTGCTGTCCGAGGCCGGCGACCCGCCGCCCACCGCGCCCCTGCCGGCGATCCTCGTCCTATCCGCCTACGACTATCCCCAGTACGTCGAGGCTGCCCACCGGCTGGGCGCCGCCGGGTTCCTCGTCAAGACGGCGCCGATCTCGGCGTTGGTCGCGGCCATCTCGACGGTGGCCGCGGGGGGAACGGCGTTCGAGACTATCCCGGGTCGCGCCGCCCGGCTGTCGCCCAGGGAGCTCGACGTGGTGCGCCTCGTGGTGGCCGGGCGGACGAACGACGAGATCGGGGCGGCCCTGGGGATCGGGACGAAGACGGTGGAGACCCACCTGCACCGGCTGTTCGGGCGCTTTGGGCTGGCGTCACGGGCCGAGCTGGCCAGCCGGGCGACTCGCGAGGGGTGGCTGGAGCTGTAGGCGCCTCACCTTGGGAGCGTTAGCCACGATCCGCTCATCGTGTTCCGGCCCCGACATCGACTGACACCCGTTGGCGCGACAGTCGACCTGTCGCGACTGTCGGGAATCCTGACTAGGTTGGCGTGACTACTTGAGCGGGGTGCACGATGACCGAGGGACCGCTGGGCACGGGAACGTGGATCCGGGCGCGTACCAGCTGCTACGCCAAGCCGTGGACGCTTGGGAGGAGCTCGATGCCCGCCGCACCCGGCTACCGGGCAACCCGCTGCCGGGCTCCCTGTGGGCCGCCGATCTCGCCCGGGCCCCACTGCCCGGCCCGTACGCCCGGATCTACGCCGGTACGTCGATCCATTCGGCATTGGACCACCTCATGGCCTGGCGGCAGATCGTGTGGAGCGGCCTGATCCCGGTCCTGGCGCACTGGGTCCTGGCGAGAACCATCGTGGAGTGCGCCGAGCGGACCCTCTGGCTAATCGATCCGTCCATCGCCACGTCCGACCGGGTCGCTCGCGGGATTGCCGCTCGCCTCGAAGACCAGGAAGAGCGCCGCAAGTTCGAGCGACTCCAGACGGCCGAGGACCTCCGTGCGCGCCGTCCGGAGACCTTCCGCACCGCCGAGGAACGCAAAGTCGAGATCAAGGCGAAGGCGGTCGCTGACGGCATTCCCGTGATCGGGTACAAGGACAACACCGCGCTGCTCCGCGACGCGGGTCTCGAGTGGCTCTACCGCTTGGCCAGCGGGTATGCCCACGGGTTTGAGTGGAACTCCGTCGGGAGCACCATGGTCCCGGTGCCCGGTGTATCCGGTCCGGGCATGGCCGGCGGCATCATGTCCGCGAATGACGACATTCTCGCCGGGGTGGCCGCGATTGCCGAGAGTCGCGCTCGCCGGGCGGTCGAGGCGCTGGAGCGTTACCACCGATGACCAGCGGCGCAGAGCATCAAAGTAGGCCGCCGCGCGCAGCGACCAGAGCACCAGTGGCGGGGCAGGGCGCTCCCGCGATGTCGGGCAGATCTCGTGTCGAGTCGGTCCACCCGGTGGCCGATCCGCTGGTGCTTGGGCTCGTCAGCATGGTCCGATCAGCCATCAGCCGACGAGTCCAACTCTCCGTCTGGGCCGTCCAGCACGACGTCGTGCTCGTCGAGGCATGCTCGTGTCGATACCGAACAGGAGAGGTCGGCTGCGTCTGCAATGTCGAACTCACGCTGGGCGATCGTTGGATGCGTGCGCTCGCGACGAGGGCGGCGACCGGTGGGTCCTTGGGCGGCCCACCACCGCGTCTGCGGTGTCGACTCTGCCGGGCGGGTGAGCATGATCTCGAGCCCACCATCCCGATCCGGATCGTTGCCCGCGATGGAACCGAGCTCAGGACGGATTGGGTTGCCAGCCGGAGCCGGCGCTCATTGAACGCGGATCGAGCACGGGCGATGCATGCAGGCGGGCTCGCTCCTGGGACTCGCGACGCCCAGTGGGCAGCCGCCGGACTCAAGGGGTAGGTTGCCGCGACGCTCATCGGCGTCGCCGGACAGTCGCTCTAGTTGCGCCCGTGACGCCCACGACGGAGCGGTGGCGGACTCGCGCCGCGTCCCCTGACGCCGCCTAGTATGTCGGCGCCAATGCAATCCGAGCCGAAGTCGCACCACTTCATTCCCGTCGGCCACCTTGCGAGGTTTGGGATCAGCGCCGGGAAACCCCGGAACGCCCGCCTGTGGGTGTTCGACAAGAAGGCTGGCGCGATTCGGCCGGGCAAGGCCGGCACCGTTGCGGTCGAGAACGATCTCTACACCTACCGCGTTCCGCGCTTCCCACCGACCACCAGGACGCTTGAGCAGCTCGCCGACTCCATCGCCGATGTGGCCAACAAGGATCGCTGGATCGAGACCGAGAAGGTGGAAATGGAGCAGCGCGGTCTCACAGGCCTCGCTCAACTCGAGCGAATGGCGCCCGGAACGCACCGCCTCGCGGAGGACGAGCGGGTGAATGTGATCGCGTATGTCGCCCTTCTCCTCGCGCAGCATCCGACGATGATGCGTCGCCGTGGAGCGGCTGCGGCGGCGATGTTCTGGTCGAAGGCCGGTCCGATCGTGGACTGGGATCAGCAGGTACGCACCATCTTCGCGGAGCTCGACCAGGGCCACAGCGTCCTCGGGCTGATCCCAGATCAGCTGCTCCTCGCGATCGAGCTGAACTACTTGTCGTGGAGCGTGGTCCGATGGCGTGACTCGCCGCGCCTTGTCCTTGGAGACAACGCGGTCGTTGCGCGGTTCCCCGGTGGTCCATTCCTCGTCGGCGATGCTTGGACACCCGGCGCAAGCTTCATGGTTCCGATCTCGACCTCCTCGGCACTGTTCGTTGGCGGCTTCGATCCGGGTCTGTGCCAAGTCGAGGAACGAGACCGCGCTCGCGGGATTGCGGAGGTTCCGATTGTCAACGCCCTGACATGGGTCCGATCGGCGCGTGAGATATATGCGCAGGCCCGAGAGGATCTGGAGTCTGTGCCCAAGTGGTTGGGCCCGATCCCACCGGGCATGGCGATGCCGGACCAGCTCGAGGTCCGACAGTCCGTGCTGCCGGACTTCGTCGTCGAGGAGAACCAGGTTGAGATCATCGAGCCAGCTGACCCGCTGACTGACGACCACGAGGCTCGGTTTCGCGCTCGGTTCGGACCTTGAACCAGTCCCGATAGCGGGACACCCCAAATCGACTAGGAGCCTGACCGATCGAGGATATGGTCGAACGAGTCACGAGGCGCTCATAGGGGTGGAGCGATCGGTCAATGCCTGCGACGAGTGGCCCGCCCGAGCATCGAAATCAGCAGGATCGCCAGCGCACCTCCCAGCAGCCATCTGGATGCCGCACCCGCAGGGTCCGCGTCGTCCGGCGACCCGGATGCGGCCGCGCCGGGCTGGGTGAGTCCGGTGGAGGACTCCGCCGGGATGGCCATCGCTGCGCCTCCTTCCAACGCGCCGGAATCGCCTGACCGTGCGGTGGTCAGCCCGCTGGCGCGTGTCGTCCCCGAAATCAGGGCGGGCACGCACGGCGACACCAGGGTCCGACACGACCCCATGACCGCGTCGAAGTCGTAGTAGGCATCCCACCAGTTCACCAGCGCCCTGCCCTGGAAGGTGATCTGGTTCCCACGCCCTGGCAAGTTCTGCATCCACCACACGAGCCAGTTGCGCTGCGCGTTGTCCGTGTCGCTCTTGTCGACACAGCCCCAGGCGGTGCAGCTGAGTGGGGTCACGGCGCCGAGCCCATCTGGCGTCCAGTTGAGGCAGTCGCTCGCGTTCGCCGCGGCGTCGACGTAGTCGTACTCAAACCGCGCGTTGGGCGGGTTGTGAACCGAGCCGCAGCGACCGGTCGCCACGCCCCCTGGGTGCGCCACGGTCCCAACGAACAAGTCCCCGAAAAGGTGGGCGTCCACCTCGGTCAGCTCGGCCTCGAGCTGGTGCCCATGGTCGTGGATCGCCTCTGCCGTCCCTCGACCGTAGTTGTAGGTGAAGACCGTGTACGTCCGGCCACAGGCGGGCATGTCGTTCAGGCGGCGGCTGTTGCTGACGTCGCCGTATGGGCCTGACATCTTCGACTCGGAGATGTCCAGGGCGTGTGCTCCGTTGTACGCCCAGATCCAGACCTGGCCGACCCCCTGGTCCCGGACGTAGCTACAGATGTCTATCGAGTTGAGGATGGTGGCGTAGTCGGGGCGGATCAGATAGGCCGGCTGGAACGTGCTCGGGATCGCCGGGACGGCCGTCAGGAACTCCTTGGTGTCCACCACCTCGAAGGTCAGATCGGCCGGCGCCGCCGGGTCGGCGTAGCCGCGATAGCGCGAGCCTTCCATGAGCCCAGCAGCCACGGATGTCGTCATGGCCGAGACCCGCGAGCGAACCGTCGCGAGTGCGTCGCCGACATCGCCAGTCACGTTGCGATCGAGTGTCTTGCCGTCAGCCGTGACCGGGAAGTACTTCAGCACCAGCACCTTGACCGAGCGACTGAGCGGTCCAGCAGCCGTGATCGGCGTCACGGGCGACGCCGAGAGGGCGCCTGCCGCGGCTGCAGGCGCCAAGGCAAGGAGCCCAAGCAAGGCCACGGCCGCGATCGCCCCAGCTTTCAAGCTCCCTCTCCCTTCGCATGTGCCCCAGTTCCGACGATGACCACGTCCTGCCGTTTCGGCTTGCCCGATGCCCACGATCGGAGGATCGTGTTGCCCTTAGGGCCGCGTGCGTTGGCCGCCTCCGCAACCCGGATGAGATCGCGGTCACAGTGAGCGGCCCGCCGAGGCAGGAACGCGGACCAATGGTGCGGCCGCCATTGGCCCATTGCGGACCCACCCGACGTACGCCGCGAACGTCGGCGATGGCGGCTGGTGTGGCGGATCACGTCTGGTCCTCCGGAGTTCGCGGCGCTCATCGGCTAGGCCGGGGAAGTTTCGCGCCGACAAGGATCGACATCATCATTTGCGCTCCAATGTCCTCCTCGCCAAGCTGGCCCCAACGGTGCGGCAGCTCCTGCAGCCGCCGAAGGTTCTCGCGAACCGCCGATCCTGTTGGGCGCGTCCGGGACCACCGGTTGAGCTCCCAGGCAAGGAGATCCGCTGCCTGGAGCGGAGGGTTGTCCTGCTGGGCTCCAAAGCCGAAGGTGCCAAGCGACAGGTAGGACACTCGAGCTGGTCGGAAGCTTTCATAATCGGCGACCGTCATCAACTGGCCGTAGCCGTCGGCCCCGGAGGCGAACAGGTGATTGAGTGTCACGGCGCCTTCGAGTTTGAGGTTGCCTCGGAGCAGGCCGGCGGCTTCGACCATGCAGAGACGTCCCGCAATGGCATACGGATGCCCGACCTGCCCCCTGAGGTTGGACTTCGGGGGCACTTTCGCCATCTCAGCGCGGAATGTTGGTCCAGGGACGGAAATCGCGACGCTGCCGACCACGTGCTTCTGGATCACGTCGACCAAGGCGGTCGTGGCGTCACGCCGCCGTTCCAATGTCCAACCGGCGTACTCGGTGGCACCAGGGGCGTGCAACCGGCTGGCATGAAAGACGCCGCGCGGGATTTGCAGCCGTTCCATCTGATCCTGCCAGTCGGCCGTGAACTCAACCCAGTGGTCAGTGGTCGAGAGAAGTCCAGCCACAGTCAGCCATGGGTCATCCTTGTTGACCCCGCTCTCATCCCAGAACGCGCCATAGACCGCCAAGTCGGTAGCGTCCTATCGGTGTTGAAGCGCTTGGAGGTGCAGGCAGATCGCCTCGAAAGGCGTCGTGGCGATCGGGTCAGCCGAGCATATCAGCGCCCTCCCTGGCTGAAGGCCCGCGGGCCCGCTGGGTCCGTGAATGATTGTCGCTCCACGTCAGAGCCGAAGGTCGACCGTCGAGCTCGCTGTCGCGTCCATTGCATCGGGCTCCCCGCGTTGGTTCTCGTGGGATCCGGCGTCGAGACCCTGAGGCACCGCCACTTCGCCTTGGCTCCCTCCGTGCCTGTGCTGCTCGCCCTCGTCGATCTGGGGTACGCCATCACGACGCGCCAAGCAGCCCTTCTCGGCAGCGTGGTGATCCCGGCAATCGTCGCGATCATGATCGGCTCACGTCGCTCCGCATTCAGGGACTGACCACTTCGGACCAGGATCCGGCCGCCCGCCTATCGGTGATCTGGCCCCAGCACGGATGATCCGGGACCTGGTCGACCGGGACGCGCCGGTGATCGCCTGACCCATGCTCTTCATCAGTGCAGGCCCGTCTCCGTGCTGGACGGTGCCGGGGTGCGCTCGCCGAAGTAGACCTGGACCGCTCGAACCTCGGCGGTCTCGATGTCGACGTAGTACAGCTCCCGTGAGGTCAGGACCTGCGTGGCCGGGGGCGGGACGACCATGTCGTAGGCGATCTCGATGACCCACGAGGCTCGTCCGTCCCGCGTCGCGCCCCGGGCAGGGGTCCCGGCCTGGACGTTGAGGACCGTCATGGACGGATGGCTCGATGCCACGTGTTCGCGGGCGATCGTGAGCGCCCGGTCGGCGTCGACCGGGCCCGTTGAGTAATCGGGCGCGATCAGCCTGACCGGCTGACCGGACCGAGGTTCTAGGACGGCACGCCCGTTCAACGGCGCGGCCAGCCGGACGTCGGCCGTCCGGATGTAGGCGACGGCAGCCCGGGGGAGCGGCAGGTTCCCCCACCAGCACGGGTGCTCGTGGAGCAGCACCACGACGGCCGACTTCGATTCGACGGCCTCGGTGGCGTACTCGTACAGGCACCCGCCCTCGCCCGGCCCGGGCCCGCCGCCGAACCGCACCACCAGGTGGCGGCCGTCCGCACCGATGGTCGCCTGGTCGATCGAGATGACCCACGACCCCGGGTCGGGGGCAGACGGGACCGACACCGCCGCGGCACCGGCGAGCGCCGGATGGGTGACGCGCACGGTGGTGCCTTCGACCGTGAACTCCCAGACCGGGATGTCGACGAGACCGCGCGTCGTCTCGGTCGGGCGCGTCGTCAGCCGAGCTGCCGTGACCCGGAGCGGATCGCACTGGCAGCGGCTGTAGTCCACGCTCCGCATCTCGTTGAACGCCGAGAGTGCCGAGGCCAGGCGAACCGGCTCGGTCGAACCGTCGGGCCAGCGGACGGTCCCGTCGGGCGGCGTGTCCGCCGGGAGGTTGAGCGGGGTCACGAACGCCCCGGCCATCAGGGCGGGCTTCCCGTTGTCGAAGGTCAGCTCCCAGTCGCCCAGCTGCCGGGTGCGCTCACCCACGACGGCGAACGATGGCTCGCCGCCGGCGGCTTCGACCGCGGCCGTCCACCGGTCGAGCACCGCGCCCGCCTGCAGATGCAGCCTGACCCAGGTGAATCCCGACGCGAACAGGACGATGCCGACGAAGGCGGCGAACACGAACCCAATGGTGGCAAGACACCCTCGCACCGAACCGTCCTCCCGAATCGGCACCCGACATCAGGATTGGACGCGATCCGCTGGCAGTTGACAAGGGCCAGTGGACGGGTGACGGCGGCCCGCTCCCCGGGCGCTGGCGAGGATCCTGATGGGGTTGCCCGGGCGTGTGGGCCTACCGCGCGGCCCGAAGCAGGACGACGATCCCGATCAGGCCCGGCAGCCCGATCTCGATCAGCGACGGGGCCGGCCAGGGCCCGAAGAGCGCCAGGCTCACCCCATAGAACATGGTGAGCAGGCCAGCGAAGAGGAAAGCGTTTCGCCGTCCCTGGCTGCGGTTCCAGGCGGCATAGTCGCGCAGTTGAGCATCAGCCCACGGGACCCGCGCGCCGATCTCGGTCCGGATGCTCCACCGCCGCTCAGGGCGCGGCCACCAGGCGGCCAGCAGGGCGGCCACGGAGGCCTCTGAGGGTGGCGTCTGCGGCGTGGTCCCATCTGGCATGACGGCTCGCCACCACGCCTCTGGGGCAGTCGCGGCATCCAGGAACGAGACGCTCGCCTGGCCCGCCCGCGCGTGCAGCACCTCTCGACCGCGGTCATCCGTCAAGATCACCACGCGCTCGCGCCAGTCGAGGCCGGTGTCCGCGGCGGAGAGATCACCTGCTTGTTCGCGCCTGAGCTCGGCCACAGGCGTCTGGGCGGCCAGGTCCCGGAACCGAAGACGCTCGGGTTCCAGGCTGAGCTCGGCGTGAACGGGCCGACGACGGAGCCAGCGCCAGCCTTCTGCGCCGACGATCAGCGCCACGACCATGAGAAACCCGACATGCAACCGGCGCTCGAGCACGACCTCGCTGCCAGCCGCCCACACCATGGCGAGGGCGAGGTAGCCCAACCACCGCGCGTCGCGGACGTTCCAGCCGGGGTCGCGCCAGCGGACGACGACCGTGATCGGCCAGTCCCCAGGCGACGGCGTCCCTGTCGGTGCCGGCGGGGTCGGACGGAAGCCGCCAAAGAGCCGCCGCCCGCGGCTCCTGCGAAGTCCTTGATAGCCGGGGATCGTGCGCTTGAGCTGCTCGTCGAGCAGGTCCTGCCCGCCGTCGATCCGGAGCCACATGAACTTGACCCGGCGCCCATCGGCGAGCTCGAGATGGAGCGCACAGTCGGTCACGCCCTCAATGAGCACTGCCCGCAAGATCTGGCTCCACGGGATCCAGCCGTTCCGCTGTCGCACGGCGGCGGCGCGGGCGATCTCGTCCTGCGAGAAGGTCCGCCGCGGTCGATTCGTCGGGTCAACCGTCTGACGGGTGCCATGGCGCACGGTTGCCCAGATTCCGATCGACCGCCGGAGCAGGCCCGCCGGACACAGCCAGAGCTCGCTCTGGGCTGCGTCGAACCACCTCGTGCTGCAGCTGGCCGCGATCAGGATGGAGTCGGTGGGTCGGCTGGCCAACGGATCGCTCACGTTGCGTTCGCGATAATGTCGGGGGTCGGCCGGCAGGCTGACGTATTCACTGCGCTCGTTGGCGGGACTCCTCCTGGAGTCGAAGTTCGGTGATGACGTTTTGGGCGGCTGCATAGACGGCCGACACCGGCCCTCGATCCCCGCTCAGCACGCCGTCCGCTTCCTCAACCCTTCGTGGGCCGGCGTAGGTCAGAACGACCAACGCCGATCGGCCGGCATCCGGCAGGGACACGGCGTCGACCGCCGGAAAGGCCGCGAGGTGCGCGTCTGCGAGGCGGACGAGCGCCTTGGAGGCGGCGGCGATGCGGGCATGCGCCCCGCCGCCAAGGACACCGCCACCCGTGCTTGTGTAGAGACTTGTCGTGCCGTCGGCGAGCGCGACGACCGTGACCGTCGCGTCGCCCCTTGCCATCTCAAGCAGCACGCCCCAGACCTGGGGCGCGTCGGCCGTCGGGCTGATCCCGACGTCTCCCGGGGCAGTCTGCAGCAGCCGATCGCGGAGCCCGAGATAGGCGTCCGCCGGTCTGGTCTGCCCTGTCGATGCGGGCTTCTTGCCGGGCGATCGGAAACGGTTCAGGAACCCCACGGCACGCCCTCCAGGCAGCGTCAGGTCACGTCGGGCAGCCCCGAAAGACTAGAAGGCTGGGACGGCCGTCGTCCGATGGATCTGCACGCACGGTGCAACGTGCTCATCGTGGCGACTCCTGATCCGCGGGCGGGACATCCGGCTCTTGACCGTCCGCTGCGCCTTGCCAGAATGCAACCCAGTCTGGAGGGTGCAAATGCAGAGTCTCGGGACGGGACGTCTTGGTCGCCGCCTGGTGCCGCATGTCCTGGTTGTCGGCTTTGCACTGGTCCTGGCCACGGCGGTTCTGGCGAGGCCAACGCCTGTGCGCGCTGTCACCGTCGTTCCGGTAGCGGTCAGCGTCACCGGGAACATCGTCAGCGGCCAGCCAGTCACCTTCACGCCGGTCTATCCAGACGGCTTCGAGGTCCCTCCCGACACGCTCTGTGGCTGGATGCTGGCGTGGGGAGACCGAACCAGCCTGGAGCAGCACGTCTTCAACGAAACCTTCGGCGAATCGCACTTCCACGGCGCTGCGAGCTTCGGGATCTGCGGAGCCTGGACCGTGGTGCTGCCGTACAGCGCGTCAGCCAGCTGGGAGTACAAGTTCTATATCAACTCGTCGTCGCCGGCCTCGGTGTACCAGGTAACACCCTTCTCCGGCCCGTACGGCTTCCCCTTGATCACCGGGTCCAATGGCGTGCCGGTTGGGTCCGGGATCACCTCGAGCAACCTGCCGGGCCTGTGGCTGCGGCTGCCCGCCAACATCGTGCTGGGCGCCCGAGTGACCGCCCTGGCCGTTCCGTTCGGCGGCTTCACCCCACCGTCGGGCGGCGCCAAGTGGACCGCTGCCAGCGGACCCGAGTCGAGCCCGATCTTCGCGCAGGCCACAAACCGCGACCTGTCTTGGACGTTCACCGCATCGGTCAGCGGGAACATCACTGTCGCGTACAACACCGTCATCGGCGATGACGGCCGCTGGTACGCCGCAGTCCTTGATCCCAGGGTTCGGAACCCACCGGCGACCGCTCCGCCGGCGGCGCCGAGGCCCGCTCCAACCGCGACCCCGGAGCCGACCCCGGAGCCGACGCCGACGCCGGACCCGACGCCGACGCCGGACCCGACGCCCACGCCTACACCAAGCGCGGTCCCGACGGCGACGCCAATCATGGTTGCGCAGGCGATGACCTCATCGAGCCCGGCCGCAGCCGCACAAGCACCGGTGGCGCAACCGCAAGGGGCCGGCGACCCGCTTCCAGGCATCCTGATCGCAAGTGGTGCGATGGTCCTCCTGGCCTCGGGCCTGATCATCCGGCGGCGCAGATCTCGCGGCCAACACGAGGTCCTGGCGGACCCCAGCCGCTAACGACCGAGCGGCGGTTGGAGCCTCGCCACTCACAAGTCTCTGACGACGGATGAACGGTGCGGCGCTCGCCAGGGCCGACGCGATGCACCAGAAACGCCCGCCCCGCGTGCCACAGCATTCGCGTGTCGCCCGTCGAACGAATCACGACTGGGTAACGTCATGAGGGTGTGGAGCAAGGAGGGGGCCCTGAATCTCGTCGAGCGAGCCCAACGAGGTGAGCATGCCGCGTTCGACCAGCTGGTGGTCCTGCACTCGCCTGGCCTGTACCGGGTCGCCCTCGTCGTGATCGGACCCGACGCGGCCGCCGACGTGACCCAGGATGCGTTCATGCGGGCGTGGACGGATCTCGGGTCGCTGCGCGATGCGGATCGCTTCGACGCGTGGCTGCGCCGGATCCTGGTCAATCGCTGCCGGGATGTGGTCCGCGCCCGGCGCGGGGTGCGGGTTCTGTCGCTCGACGGGGCAGCGCTGTCAGCCAGTGGGCCGAGCACGCCCGATCCGTCGGCCGCCATCGTTCGGTCGGCAGATCTCCAGGCCGCCCTGGCCGGCCTCGGCGTCGATCAACGCCTGCTGCTGGCCCTCCGGTACCTCGCCGACCTGCCGGTCCGGGACGTGGCCGAAGCACTCGAGATCCCCGAGGGCACCGTGAAGTCGCGCCTGCACGCCGCACTGGCCGCGCTCCGGGCGACGATGGGGGAGAGGTCCCGATGACCGATCCGGCCCGCGATCCCGAGGCGTGGATGCGCGATGGCTGGGCCACGATCCGGTCGGTCCAGCCCCCAGCCTCACTGGCCGAGAACCTGCGGCAGGGCATCCGCTCAACCCCGCAACGCCGCCTGGGCCGACGACCGCGGCCGGGCCTGCTGGGCCTCGTGGCGGTCCTGGCGATCACCGTCGTCGCCCTTGGCGGGATCGTCCTGCGAGGCGCGCCTGTGGCCTCGCCCGCGGCCTCGGCCGGTGGGTCGGTGCCATCGGCCAGCCTGCCGCTGCCGCCCCCTGACACGGGGGCCCTTGGCCGGCTGTGGACCCACGATGGGGAACAGGTCCCGTTCTACGTCCTGGGGCTGCAGCCCGGTCCCGGCCACTGCGGCTGGGACGGCATCCTGTTCCTGACCATGAGCATCCAGCTGGGCCAGCGGGCGGAAACGGCCGATGACGAGTTCCAGTACGTGCGCGACCCCACCAACCGCTGGGTGGCGGAGCCCACCGATGGCTCGGGCTGGATGACGCTGGGTCGGTTCGAGCCCTCCGTGGCCAAGCCCGCCGATGCCGTCTTCACCGGCTACACGTACCCCGACGGGATGGAGCTCTGGCGCAGCGAGGCCGCGTCCAATGCCCTGATCTTCCTGCGCCGAGGCGACATCTGGGAGCAGTGGCCGCGCAGCCGAACTCCCATCGCGTGCATGTGAGGAACCCGGTCGTGCGCTGGCGTGTCAGCATCCTGATGGGCGCTCTCGTCGTGGCGCTGTTGATCGCCAGCCCGCCGCCGGCCCTGGCCGACTGCGCGTCCCCCGGCGGGGTGACCTGGCCGGCGTTCGGCACGGTCGGGCCGGGCGCGGCGACCGTGCTCGTCGGCGAGGTCACCGGCGCACTCAGCGTCGAGCGCGGGAGCGGCACGATCACCCGGTTCCGGCTCACGGTCCGCGAGGTCATGCGCGGTGAACCGGTGACGGTGATCGAGTTCCAGAAGGCCATCGTGCCGGCTGTGGCGGCCTGCGTCGGGCCGCTGAACGTGGAGATCGGCGACGCCCTGGCCCTCGCGCTCGGCAGCTCGGCGCCGATCGACCCCGAGGTCATCGGCGTGGCCGCGATCAGCGATGACCCGGCGATGCTGCGCCGAGCCCGCCCCATGGGGGTCGAGCCGCTGACCCTGGCCGACGTGCGCTCGATCGCCGGCCGGTCCCCCTCACCGTGGCCAGCTGTGGCCATGGCCGCGATCATTGCTGTGGCCTTCCTGCTCAGGTCACGCCGGTCCGCCGCCGGCCGGGCGCCGGCCGGTTGGGGGTCGACGATCAGCGGCCCGACGGCTCCTTGAGCCCCAGGCTGTGCCCGATGTCAGGCGGCCATCCGGCGCTCACGTCCCAACCTGGAATGTGGCCAGCGATCGCCATGGCCCCGGTCCCGAGAGATGCCGGCGCACACCAGCTCGAAGTCGAGCCAGTCGGCCTGCACGGGCAGCTGGTGCCGACGATTCGCGCTGTCGGCGAACTGGACGGGTTCGCCCCCGCAGGTACCGATTCCGCAGTTGGCGGTGGGCGGCCTCCTCAATGCTGATCTCCAAGGGACGGGGCGGCCTTGGTCCACGACCGGCGGCGCCGCCAGGTCGCGGTCCTGGCCTGCCGCTGTCGCCGCGGGCTCGGCATCGGGGACCGTGACCCGGTGCCGGGGCCAATCGGGCTGTTCCAGGCGAGCGCGCACGTATAGCGTCTGGTACAGCAGGACCTCGGACGTCTACCCCCGCACCCCGATCAGCCGATCCGCCGGCGACGCCGTCCGATGGCGGGCGACGAGATCGGCCTCCGACAGCGTGACGTAGCGGCGGACCATGTCGAGCGTCGTGTGGCCGAGGATCTGCTGGAGGCTGAATACGTCGCCGCCATTGACGAGATAGCCATGAGCGAAGGTGTGGCGGAACGTGTGCGGGCTGCAGCGGGTGCCGACCGCGGCGCGGCGTCCGAGGCGGGCGATCGCCAGCTGGATCCCGCGGGCCGTGAGGCCCGGCCCCCAGCGCCCGCAGAAGAGCGGGTCGCCGGCGGCGACCCCCGTCCGGGTCGCGAGATAGCGGACGAGGGCCCGCCGGGCGGTCGCGCCGATTGGCACGATTCGCTCCTTGGCGCCCTTGCCCATGACATGGAGCGTCCCGTCGGGACGGACGTCGCCAACCCGCAACGAGGCGAGCTCCGACAGGCGGAGCCCGGTGTCGAGGAGGACGAGCGCCAGCGCTCGCTCCCGCGCATCGGCGACGGCCAGCAGGCTCCGCAGCTCCGGATCCGAGAAGGGGGCGATGAGCCGGCGCGGCACCTTCGGCCGGCGGAGCGCCCGAAAGCCCGGCGCGCTGGCGAGCTCCTCGGCGGCGCACCAGTTGCCGAACGCCTTCAGGCCGCGGACGTAGCCGGCGATCGACTCGGGCGCGAGCGAGGCCCGGAGCTCAAGGAGCCAGGCCCGCAGCTCGGCCGCGGGGATGGCATCGACCGGTCGGGCCTCGCCGAACCGCCGAACCGCCCGAATGAGGATCATCCGGTACCACTCGACGGTCCGGGGCGACGCGCCCTCGGCCGCCTTGGCCCCGGAGAACAAGTCGGTCGCGGCGCCGAGCCCGATCGCCAGCGGCCCGAAAGAATCAAGCGAACCGCCGGCTGGGCCCAACGAGTCAGGCGAACAAACCGGGGAAGAGTCAGGCGAACGAGCCATGTCTGAACCTCCTCGGCGTGGCCGCCGATCTGGCTCAGAACCACAGCATCTGGTGGTCGACAACAGGTCAGACCCCAACATGTTGTGGTATGGCTGGCGAGGAAGGATTCGAACCTTCAATCCCCTGATCCAGAATCAGGTGCTTTGCCGTTAAGCCACTCGCCAGTGGAGGACGCATTCTAGCGCAGGACCCGGCGCATCGGCATCGGGGATGCCACCGATGGCGGACTCACCGCACG
>CANJLL010000017.1 GCA_947475545.1 Chloroflexota bacterium
AGCGGCGCGGGCCGCACGCCTGATCGTCACCGCCGGCCACGAAGACTCCAACCGACCCAAGGTGGAGCGGGTCGAACGTGTGGACGGCCTGGCGCACCGTCCACCGTCCCTAAGGTTCGGCCGCGAATCCAGCGGAGGTCAGGCGGTCCTGTCCGGTTCTCGCCCGCGTCACACTTTGTACATCGCTTTGTACATGCCGGGCCTTCCCATCAGCGTGAGCTCCGGCTAGCGTAGGAGTCAGCGGCCCGACCGGCTGCGACATTCGTACCTCGAGCCGGTCGGGTCGCGCCAGCACTCCAGATCGGAGATGGCAGGAGCCTCCCCGACACGGGCTCCCGCGACCTTCCTGGTCGCGACTCCACCAGCGCCGGCGCCCGGGATCCTGTGCGGTCCTTGGCGACAGCCGCACCTTTCCAACCACATAGCGCTGCCAATCGCGCGCACTTCGATGCGTGCGATCGCGCGAGGCGTACCGCCACCCATCCGTGGACGGAGTCCGGCCGGGAGACGGCCGTTGCGAGGAACGCTCCTCGACGGTCCGTGAGATCCGGTCGCCTCCGCCCCTCGCTTGGGGCGCGGCGCGACCGGTTTCGGTTCGTTCGGGCGATTGCTCGCCGACGGCTGTCTCGTCCTGGTCGGGACTCTCTCTCACGTTCGGGCGGCGGATGACATCCGCGCCGGAATGGAGGTGATGCCCCAAAGGGGTTCGGAAGATGCCGGCGGCCTGCGCGCCCGCCGGTGCTCACATCTGTGCGCACCAGGGACCGGGCCGATCCTCGCCGATCGCATCCAAGAGGGCAGGACGCCGCGTCTGCCTTCGTCTGCCCGGTCCGCTCCTCATGCGGCGTTCGATCCACATGGAGGTTTCCGATGCAGACGATGCAAGCCGCCGAGACGACCAAGGTCATCTACGGCGTCAACGAGCTCGAGCTCGATCTGGCCGGCAAGACGGTCCGCGAGATCTGGAAGGTCCTCGAGCAGGTCTTCAACATCCCCCGCGACGCGGTCGTGACGGTCAACGGCTCCCGGGCCGACGACGATTCGGTCGTCCGCCCGGGCGACGAGATCGAGTTCCAGAAGGCAGCCGGCGTGAAGGGTCAGTCGATCTGACACGTTGGCTTCGGCCAGTTCCTCAGGGATCACCCGAACCCGGTGGCGCCATCCGGCGCGCCGGGCTCGGGCCCTTCGGGGCGGTCGACTGCCGGAAAGGAGCTCGAGAGCACCATGCAATCGCGCGCGTACCTGCGCATCGAAGGCGATCTGGTGAGCCTGGTCAGCGAGGTCGTCGACCGTGAGGTCGCTCTCCCGGACCTTCTGGCCGAGCTCACCACAACTCAGGTTCAACTCAGCCCGCGGCTGCCCACCGGCTGCCGCTTCTGGCTTCGCGCCGGCACGACTGACCGAGCGGTCTTCGTCGCCGAGCAGGCCCCGATGCGGCGCACGATCGAGTACCACGCCAGCCAACGCCACGACAGCGAGCCGACCTCGTATCGGATCGCCCTGCCGTACGTCGTCTTCGTCGTGTCGACCACGGGCGGGCAGATCGAGGGTCTCGCGACCTACTTCCGAACGGCGCCGCTGCGCTCGCTCGACGACCAGCTGTCCTGCTCGACCCTGCCGAACACGAACGACGATGGGATCGTCTGTCTCGGGTCCGTCCGGGTCTCAGGTGCCACGGTCGGCGAGCGGGTGGATGCGCTGATCGGAGCGTTCTGGGCGAGTCGCTTCAACCAGGACCTGCACCGCCACCCGCTGCCGTTCAGCGGTGGCTTTCGGGCCTGGGCGACCCGCTCCCGGCGGGACCCGCTGGTGGCTCTGTCCCTGGCCTACGACCCCTACTGGCGGACCCTCCGCCAGGTCGTGGCCTCGATGGCAGGCCTGGCGGCGAGCGACCTCCCGGCCGTGTCGCCGATCCCCGACGATGCGCCCGAGACCGATGTCCGGACGCCGGAACCGCCCACGATGGAAGGAGCTGGCGCCGATGCGCTCGCTTCGTGATGTCGTCCGCCACGTTCCGCTGGCCCGACCGACGGATCTCGGAAGCCTGCTGGCGCCGCATCTCCGGGTCACCGACCCCGCGAACCCGCTCAACGGGCTCGAGGCGCCGGCCCTGGCGATCGTCGCGGCAGTCCTGGCGGGATCCGGACGGCAGTTGCGCGAGGAGCTGGTCCGCGAGCGATCGCGGTTCCGCCAGCTCGAGCAACTCGTTCATCGCCTGCCGGTGGCCGAGCGGGGAGGGGAGTGACATGTTCCCGATCCTCCCTGCCGGCTCGCCGGAGGTCTCCGACACCCGTCTGCCGGCCTTCGTCGTCGCCCATGACGGGCTGTATCTGCGCAAGCAGAGCCTGCTCGGATTGAGCCAGACAAAGGTCGCCGGCGCCGACCACCTGCCGGCCGAGAAGGAATTCGTCGAGTACGCGCTGCCCAAGGTCCCCGCGGACCTGATGGCTCGCGTCGTCGGCTTCTTTCGCTCGGTCTACCGGCTGCACAAGACCGAGGCGCTCGTCCTCTTCACCTGGAGGGCCGAGGGCTTCGATCTCTTCGTGCCGGACCAGCAGGTCAGCCTGGCGTCGGTCAAGCACCGGCTCGCCGGGTCGGCGTTGCCTGACGATCTCCGCGTCATCGGCTCGATCCACTCCCACGGCGCGTTTGCTGCTGGGGCGAGCTCGATCGATGCCGCAGATGAGGCGGAGTTCGACGGGCTCCATGTCGTCGTCGGCAACTTCGATCGACGTCGGCAGACCTACTCGGCGGCCATCGCCGTCGACGGTCAGCGGTTCGACGTTCGACCGAATGTCGTCCTCGAGCGACCTCGACGGCTCATCGAGCCGCCGGACGACTGGCTGCGGCGGGTCAAGCTCCTGCCGCCGCCTCGACCGTCGAAGGCAACGGGCAAGCCCAGCGGGTCGAACGGCGCCACGGCGTCGGTCCCGAGCCTGCCCCGCAATCGAGCGGGCAACGTCGATCTCGACGTCGCACTTTCTCGGGCCGATCGACTCGCCGGCGAGCTTGGCTACACCTTGCGCTACTGGCTCGTGCCGGTCTCCGGAACGAGTCGGACGGACGGTGGCCTCGATGACTGACCGGATCGTGCTCATCGGACTGGGCGGCATCGGGAGCCAGCTCCTGGCGCCGCTCGTTCGCTACCTCGCCCACCGGCCGGGGCCGCGACCGCTCCTCGTCCTCGTTGACGGCGACGCCTACGAGCCAGGGAACCGGTCGCGGCAGGACTTCCCCGACGGCGCCCTGGGCACGAACAAGGCCGAGGCCTTGGCCCAGGTCGTCCGGGGAAGCGGACTCGCCATCCAGGCGATCCCCGAGTTCGTGCGTCCGGATAACGTCGGGCTCATCGTCCGCGAGGGCGACGTCTGTCTCCTCGCGGTGGACAACCACCCGACCCGGGCGGTGGTGGACCGGCACGTCGCCGGTCTCACCGACGTGACCCTGATCAATGGCGGCAACGACGAGACGGACGGCAACGTCCAGCTCGTCCGCCGCCGCGATGGGTCCAGTGTCGACGGCTCGCTCACCGAGATCCACCCGGAGATCGGTCGAGCGGCCGCCGTGGAGGTCATGCCGGGCACCGGCTGTGCGGCCCTCGCGGCCGAACGGCCCCAGCTCGTCGTGACGAACCTGATGGTCGCCAGCGCGATGCTCAACTGCCTCTGGGCGGTCACCGAGCAAGGCAGCGTCCCCTACAGCGAGGTCTACCTCGACGTGGTCCACAACGCGGCACGCAGCCGCTCGTGGCTCCGCGTCCCGGCCGGTGCGCCGTAGGGGAGTGTGGATCAACAGGTGCACAAGGGGCCGGGGAGGCGCCATGCGGCGCTCCCCGGCCTATTCACCTCGAATGGCTTTGTTACAGGAATTGAAACAATTGTCACAAACGCGATCCGACAACCCATTCCGACCGGGCAGCGGGATCCTCCCGCCGCTACTGGCTGGGCGCGAGCGCGAGACGGCCACCTTCGAGGCGCGGATCGCCCGGACACGGGCGGGCCAGCCGCAGCACTCGGCCCTCCTGGGCGAGTGGGCGATCGGCAAGACCACCCTGCTCATGCACTGGCGCCGACTGCGGCAGCAGGCCGGCGACGCCGTCGTGCTGTCGATGGCCTACCCGCAGTCCGCAGACGACTTCCTCGGCGGGCTCGTCACGGCGATCAATGCCGAACTCGCGACCGGCTGGCCACGGCACCTCGACGTGGAGCTGGGTCTCGACATTGGCGTCGCCAACGCCAGGATCCGTCGTCCGTCACGCGATCCCGAGCACGAGCTGCGGGCAGCGCTTCGTCGGCTGATCGAGCACCAGGCTCGTCAGGACCGGGCCGTCATCGTGATGCTCGACGACGTTGATCTGCTCCCGATGACCGGAGACGTGCTCCTGCGCCTGCGGGCATGCGCTCTCGAGCTCTACGCGGCCGACCTGCCGCTCGCCTTCGTCGTAGCGGCCTCGTCAGGCCTGTTCGATGCCGTGCGATCGGCCCACGAGCCGCTCGTGCGGTTCTTCGAACCCCTCTCGCTCGGACCGCTCGATCCCGGCGATGCGACCCGGGCGATCACCGAGCCGCTGGAGGAAACAGCGATTCGGTTCGACGCCGAGGTCGTCGCGGAGATCGTGGACCTCGCCGGCGGCCGCCCGTACTACCTCCAGAAGCTCGCCTACTTCGTCTTCGACGCGGCGGTCCACGGGAGGGTCACACAGGCCGAGTTCGCGGTCGCCTTCGAGCGGGCGTTCGCCTCGGTCAGCCAGGAGATCTTCGCCGCTCGGTGGGCGGGAATGTCTCCGATCGACCGCCAGGTCGTGGCCGTGGTCGCGCGAAACACCGAGCCACGATCATCGGGCGACATCGAGGCCGAGGCCCACAGGCTCGGCGTGCAGCCGGGTGCGGCCCGCCAGTCGCTCCGCCGCCTCACCGTGCGGGGCCACATCACCCGGCTTGGGGACGGCCATCGCGGCCGTTACGCGGTGCGGGACCGGCTCTTTCGGCGCTACCTGGAGCTGCAGACGTGCGAGCCGTAGGGACAGCCTCGGTGCCGCGCCCCGGCGAGTTCCCACTCCGGGATCTCATTGATGAGTACGGCGTCGCGCTCGAGGTCGGCGGCCGCAGCCGCCGAACGATCGACTGGTACCGCGGCTATCTCGACGAGTTCGTTGCCTTCGTGGGTCGCGATGGCCGGTCGGCGACGCTCGACGATCTCACGCCGGCGACGAGCCGGCGATGGCTGCTCGCCGTCCAGGCAGCCCGTTCGAGTCCGCTCGCTCCGAACTCCATGGCGGGGCGAGTGCGAACACTGCGCGCCTTCGGCGGTTGGGTCCAGCGAGAACTGGCGCTTGACGCCCATCCGCTTGCTGGTCTGCCGCTCCCGAAGCTGCCCGACGTCCTCGTCGAAAGCCTCAGGGAGCGCGAGATGCGCGCCCTGGTGGCCGCGGCCGGCGACCAGTCGCGCGATCCGGTGAGAGACCGTGCCATCGTGCTGCTTCTCCTCGACAGCGGCCTCAGGCTTGGCGAGCTGGTTCGCCTCCGGGTTGGCGATCTCGATCTGGTCGAGGGGCGCTGCCGGGTCGTCGGCAAGGGCGCCAAGGAACGGATCGTCCCAATCGGTGGCCGGAGCCGCCGAGCGCTCCGAACTTGGCTATTGACCCGCGGTGTCCTGAGGAGTGACGCGGCCCTGTTCGTCGGCCGCCGCGGCGAGGTCCTTTCACCGCGGGGCGTGCAGCTCCTCGTGGCCCGCCTGGCGCGGGCCGCGGAGATCTCGACGCGATGCTCGCCCCATGTCCTGCGTCACAGCTTCGCGCGGGCATTCCTGGCGAACGGCGGGGACGTCTTCACGCTCCAGCGGATTCTCGGCCACAGCCCAACGTCGCTGCAGATCACCCGTCGCTACGTGCAGCTGCTCGACGACGACGTCAGGGCGGTCCATCGACGCGCCTCGCCGATGGACCGCCTGTGAGCCGCGGCCCGACTGCAATCGGATTGCCGCACGAGCATGCGACGGCCGCGAATTCGACGTGACCCGGCAAGCCGGCTCGGACGGAGCTCTACTCGGATCAGATCGACTTCATGTTCCGAACCGGTAACCGGAGTCGGGGCCGGCTCGGTAGCGGCAGTCTGAGGCAGCGCCGGCGCCTTCGCGGCTCCCTTCGGCTTGACGGCCTTCCAGACGCACCCGCACGAATCAGCCATCGTGACGTCGCCGGGGCCGGACATCGCGACGCGGCCTCCGTGAGCCCTTCAGATCAGGTCGCGCCTGATCCGCGGGCGGGGACGTCGAGCCAGCCCTCCTGGACCGCGCGGACCGCCAGCTCGGTGCGTGAGCGGGTCGAGGTCCGCGTGAAGATCCGGCCGAGCGCGGATTCGACGCTCTTGGTGGTGATCCCCAGGGCAAGCCCGATTTCGTCGTTGGAGGAGCCCGCGGCCAGGAGTCGCACGATCTGTGCCTCGCGGATGGTGAGATCCACAGGCTCGCCAGCGAGCCTTCGCCGGTCGAAGGCGAGGCCCCCGGCGGCCGCCTGGCGGACCGCCCGCAGCAGTTCCTCGGTCGGCGCGCTCTTGCCCACGAACCCCGCCGCGCCAAGACGGATCGCGGCGTGAACGTATTGCGGGTAGTCGTAGGCCGTCAGGATGACGACGGCGGTGCGGGCGGCGAGCTCCCCAACGATGGCAAGCCCGTTCTCGTCGCCGAGGCGGACGTCGAGCAGGACGACGTCCGGTGGCGGATCGGGGAGCAGGAAGGCACGTGCCACATCGAGGTCGGCCGCGACACCCACGACCACCAGGTCGGGCTCGCGCGCAAGCAGCGCGGCCGTCCCCTCGCGGAAGACCGGGTGGTCGTCGACCACGAGGATGCGGATCATCCGACCCAGTCCGCGAGGGATCGTCTCGGCACGGTCCGTCACGCTCCTCCGCCCTCCCACTCCAGCACCACCATGGTGCCGAGGCCCTCATGGCGGCGCACCTCCAGGCGGGCCCCGATCTGCTCGGCGCGCTGTCCCATCCCGAGCATGCCCCGCCGCATGCCATCCGGCATCGAGCGGAGGGCGAGGGAGTCGAGCCCGCGCCCATCGCCCGCGTCCTCGATCGTGAGCCGCAGGCGATCAAACGTCGTGCGGCAGCGAATCCGGACCGGCGGCTTGCCATGGCGAACGGCGTTACTCACCGCCTCCTGTGCGACACGGAACGCAGCGAGCTCCACCTGACCGGGCGCGCGCCCATCTGAATCCCAGTCCGCCGCCACGTCGACGCCGGTCAGTCGTCGCACGCGCGCAGCCAGCCAATCGAGCGCCGGTCCGACACCCAGGTCATCGAGGACCGGCAGCCGCAGGTCCCCGGACATCTCGCGGAGTTCGTCGGCGACATCGCGGGCCAGACGCGCGCCATCGGCGTCGTCGCGTGCCTCAAGGCCGCGGGCCAGGATGAGCAGATCCTGGAGCGGCCCGTCGTGGAGATCGGCCGCGAGCCGTGCACGCTCGGCCTCGCTCGCCGACAGGGCAAGGTCGCGCTGGGCGGCGGCGCGGGCCGAGATCGCGGCAAGTGGGCGGACAGCCAACCGGAACGCGCCAAACACGGCCAGGGCCACGAGCCCGACCAGCGGGAGCGCGTAGGTCCACGGGATGAACAGCACCGACGCCGTGACGACGGGCCCGAGGGCGGCCACGAGCAGGGCCGCGTCGGCGAGGACCTCGCCAGCCGGTCGCATGCCCGGGGTCTTCTCGCGTCGCAGCAGGATGGTGAATGCCACCGCCGGGGGCCAAGCCAGGACGGCGAGCACCAGCAGCCGAGCGAACCACCCCGCAGCGCCGAAGGTGAAGTCAGCGGCCGGTGCGCGCCCTGGACCAGGCTGGGAGGCGAGCGGAAGCAGGATCAGCAGGGCCGCGGCCAAGCCGAGCGCGGGCACGGCAGCGCGCCCGAGGTTGCCGTTGTCGGCCGGCGGGAGCCGCGCGATCGCGAGCACCATCGGGAGGGTGGCCGCCAGGATGAGCCCGGCTGCCAGACCCGTCAGCGCGGGGGACCCGAGGCCGAGCACGGGAGCGAAGGCCGGGTACAGCGCAAGGGGACCGACGATGGCTGGGCAGACCCACGGCGCAACCGCTTCGGGTAGGGGGGTGGGCCGCCGCACGATCGTGGCGGTCCCGGCCGCGATCGCGATCGCCGCCCACAGGACCGGGAGGCTGCTCCCCATTGGGGTCGGTCCGACCAGCAGGTACCCTGCGACGCCGATCCCGAGATACACGCCGGCGACGACCAGGCCCGCTTCCTCGCGGATAAGCAACCTGGCAGTCGAGGGAGGCGAGACCTCGGCCGGTGGCGTCATCGGAGGTGACAGTAGCAGTGCGATGTCCGCTTTCGCCGAGTGATTCCCCTCGCGCCTCCGCGAGAGGCCACGGCTGGTCGCGTGAGCGCCAATCGGCCATCCTCGTGCCATGGATGGAGGGACGCTGCCGATGACGGTCGAGATGGCGCTCGAGACCCGGGCCCTGACCAAGCGATACCGGCGCGGCAAGCCGGCCCTCGAGAACGTCACCCTTGGCGTGCCGGTGGGCGCGTTCGTCGCCCTGGTCGGGCCCAACGGCGCCGGCAAGTCGACTCTCATCCGCACCTTCCTGGGCTTCGAGCGGCCGACCGCTGGCAGCGCCCACGTCCTCGGCATCGACGTCCGGCGCGACACGCCGCGGGCGCTGGCGCAGCTCGGCTATGTGGGCCAAACGCCCGGCATCTACACCGTGCTCACCGCCCGCCACCATATCGAGATGGCCGCCGAGCTGCGACCGGGCTTCGATGTCGATGCTGCCCTGCGCCGCCTGGCGGCGGCGGGACTTCCGGACGATCGGCCAGCAGGCCAGCTCTCCGGCGGCCAGCAGGCCCAATTGGCCCTGACGCTCGCCCTCGGCACGCGGGCGCCGGTCCTCCTCCTCGACGAGCCGCTGGCAAGCCTGGACCCGTTGGCCCGTCGAGACTTCCTCGACACGGTGGCCGAAGCCGTGGCCGGGGGGACGACCGTGCTCCTCGCATCGCACATCGTGGGTGACCTGGACGGGGCCTGTGATCGGCTGATCGTGCTCGCGCCTGGGCGCGTCCAGCTCGACGCCGATATGTCATGGGCACGCGCGCACCATCGGCTCGTACCGCTCGCGGACGCTGCCGGCATGGACCTGGTCGGGAGCTTCGCCAATCGGCGCGGGGTCCATACAGCGCTCGTGCGGACCGAGGATCCTGTCGCCGACCCTCCGCGCCTGGATGACATCGTGCTCGGATACCTGGCCGCGGGCCGTCGACCGGAGGGGGCGGCATGAGCGCCCGCCTCCGCGCCGGCCTCCGGCTTCAGCGGTTCGAGATCCTGGCAAGCCTCGCGGCGGGCCTCGTCTTGGCGGGCTCGGCGCTCCTCGTCTGGTTCAGGCTGACCAGCCTGCACGTCGAGGGCGGTTGCTTCTCCTACCTCACAACACTGGGTTCGGTTCCTCCATGCACGCTCGGCGCGGGCGCCGATACCGCCGTCGCCGCGTTCAACGATCTCAACAACTCGGATGGGAACTCGGTGATGCTGGCGATGGCGGTCCTGCCGCTGCTGATCGGCATGGTCCTGGGGGTGGGCGTGGTCGCGCCCGAGATCGAGGCCGGAACCGCGCCATCGGCGTGGGTCCTCGCCCGGTCGCGAGCTCGATGGCTACGGGGGCGGATGCTGCCGTCGTTGGTCACCGCCACGACGGTCCTCGCCCTGCTCGCTGCCGCGTCGCAGGTCCTCTGGCTTGCCCGCGAGCCGTACCTGCCCAACCCGTGGCTCAACTTCGACGACGCCAGCCTGCACGGCCCGATCCTCGTGGCGAAGGGCCTCGCGGCGTATGGCGTCGCGCTGGTCGTCGGCGCCCTGCTCGGCCGGACACTGCCGGCGGTCATCCTGGCGACGGCCGTCATCTGGATCGGGTTGGCGGGAACGGGCACCGTCGCCCGCAGCCTGTGGATGCAGGCCGAGGCGCCCAACCACATCGTCGCCACTAACCCAAACGGAAACGTGCTGGCCTTCCCTGGCGGCGACATCAGGGGCGGCGGCTGGCTCAGCAGCGACGGCCGCATGATGACCGACGAGGAGGCGTGGGCGCTGATCCCGTCAGGGGAGTTGGACCCGGCCTGGTTGGCCGACCACCTGGCTCGCTACTACACCGGAGTTCCAGGCGACCTGTTCCCGGTGTGGGATGCCGCGGAGACGGCGGGGTATGCGGGAGTTGCCGTGCTCGCCGTCGGAGCGGCGTTCATGGTGGTGCGCAGGCGGCGCCCCTACGCCTAGCGGTGGGTTGGACGCGCTCCCGAGGTGGCACGATTCGGTCATGGTGGTGGTCGCACGGCGTGCGGGAATGTCACCTGGTGCGAAGTGCGGCGATCGTCACGCCGAGCCCTGCGACGGCCAGAACTATGCCGAACCCGACGTAGCCCGCGTAGTCGGGCGAAGAGCAGGACGGATCAGCCGCACAGCGGACGATGCCGAGGATCATGAGGGCAGCGAACCCGGAGCCCATCCCGGCGATGAAGCCGCCGAGCCCCAACGGTCGGGTCGTCTCGCGGGCTGACCAGACGAGGCTTGGGG
>CANJLL010000018.1 GCA_947475545.1 Chloroflexota bacterium
CGCGCCACACACGCCGACCGCGCAACTCTCCTTGGTGCCTGTCAGGCCCAGGTCGTGGCGGAGGACATCCACCAGGCGACGGGCCGGCTCGACGTCGAGCGCATGGCGTTGACCATTGATCTCCAGGCGGACCTGCACGCCATCCTCCCCGATCGTGATTGCGATGGTGCCGGTCCGGCGCGGCTGCGCGCCGGACACTCGCGGTGGGTTCGAGGGTCATAGTGTAGGAAAGAACGGCGGATGATTCGGCACCGGATCGCGCAGGAGGCCTGAAGGGGGCGGGGATGGCGGATCGTGAGGAGCCGGGCTACGGCTCGGACGTGGTAGTTGACCTGCTCGCTCGACTTGAGATTCCCTATGTGGCGCTGAATCCGGGGGCCAGCTTCCGGGGCCTCCACGACTCGCTGGTGAACCGACCGGGTGCCCCCGAGGTCATCTTGTGTACCCACGAGAAGCTCGCGATCCAGATCGCCCACGGCTACGCCAAGGCGTCCGGGCGAATGATGGCGGCCTGCCTGCATGACACGGTGGGCCTCCTGCACGGCAGCCTGGGGATCTTCAGCGCCTTCCTGGACCGGGTGCCGGTGCTGGTCATGGGCGGGGCCGGCCCCATGGACACGGCGCGCCGCCGACCCTGGGTTGACTGGACCCATACGTCGCTGGTGCAGGGCAACGCGGTGCGCGACTTCACCAAGTGGGACGACCAGCCGGCCTCGGTCGAAGCCTTTCCCGAGGCCTTCGCCCGCGCGGGTCGCGTCGCGCGCCAGGAGCCGGCCGGGCCGGTCTACATCGCGCTCGACGCGGATCTCCAGGAGCAGGCGCTCGCCCGGCCGGTGCCGATGCCGACAGCCGCGCACATGGCGCCGGCCAGCCGGATGGGCGCGGATCCGGCGGCGCTGGCAGCGGCGGCGACGGCGCTGGTGGAGGCGGAGCGACCCGCGATCCTCACCGCGTACGCGGCCCGTGACTCGCGCGCCTTTGAGTGGATCCCCCAGCTGGCCGAGCTGTTGGGCGCGGCGATGATCGACGATGGCTATCGGCTCAACCTCCCCAACCGGCACCCGTTGGCGCAGGTGATGGGCGACGCGCTCTCGGATGCGGACCTGGTGCTCCTCCTGGACGTCAAGGACCCGTCCCCCATCCTCGGCCAGGTGGACAAGAACACGCGGACGATCGAGCCGCGGACGCAGCCCGGGACGCGGATCGTGGACATCGGGTTCAACGAGCTGCACACGTCGGCCTGGGCCCAACATCACGGCTCCCTGACCGCGGCGGACATCGCGGTGACCGCCGACACGTCCATCGCGCTGCCGGAGCTGATCGCGCTGGTGGAGTCGCTGCTGGCCGCGGAGGAGCCGGGGCGGACAGCGGCACGGACGGCGCGGCGGGATGCGCTGGCCGCGCGGTCGGCGGCGCGACGAGCGGGCTGGGTGGCGGACGCGGCCGCGCGGCGGGATCAGCGACCCGTGGCGCCGCCGCGGCTGGCGGCCGAGGTCTGGGAGGTCATCAGGGAGCACGATTGGGTCCTGACCGCGGGCACGGCCGACGGCTGGGCGGGTCGGCTGTGGGACTTTGACCGGCCGTACCGGCACGCCGGGCGGAGCCTGGGGACGGCCACCCAGATCGGTATCTCGCTGGGCGTGGCGCTGGCCCACAAGGGCACCGGCCGCCTGGTCGTGGACCTGCAGCCCGATGGGGACCTCATGTTTGACACGGGCGCGCTCTGGATCGCGGCCGCCCACCGGATCCCGATGCTGGTGGTCATGTACAACAACCGCGCCTACTACAACGACTGGGACCACCAGATCCGGATGGCGCGCAAGCGCGGCTCCGACATGGACCGCGTGAACGTGGGCGTGGAGATCGACGGCCCGCCGCCCGACTTTGCCACCGTGGCACGCGGCTTCGGCTGGCACGCCGAGGGGCCGATCGAGGACCCGGACGCGATCCGCGCGGCGGTGGTGCGGGCCGCACGGGTCGTGCTGGAGGAGGGGCGGCCGGCGCTCGTCGACGTAGTCTGCCAGCACCGCTAGGGGCGCCGTGGGTGCGAGCGCGCCCGACTCTCCCGGCCCGCGTGGGCGGCTGCGCTCGCCCGTTTGCCCCGGCCCGCGCCGAGGTTCTACGCAATGTTCACTGGGTGAGCCCTATCCAACGGCACGACCGCCTGCGACCGGCCGCGCGTGCACGCCGACTGGAGCCCGCCGACTGGAGCTCGTCTCTCCCCCATCCGCGCTGCCCCCGGCTCTCCGGCGCCGGACAAGGCGCGACCCGCCGGGTCGGGCGGGACCTGGGCGGGTCGCAGGAAAGGCGTATTCGATTGGCAGGAGCACCGCGGCCGCCGTTTGCGGCACGGCACCACTGTCACGGCGGCCGCTTGCGGCGGCTCCGGCACTCCGCGCCAGACGCGTGAGCTAGCCCTTGAGCCGCTCCTTGGCGTCCATCACGGAGTCGAGGATCTTCACGTAGCTGCCGCACCGGCACAGGTTGCCGGCGAGGTAGGCCCGCGCCTCGTCGCGTGACGCATCGGGCTGCTCGGCGAGGAGCGCCTTCGACGTCAGGATGAAGCCCGGCGTGCAGTACGAGCACTGGAAGCCCGTGTGGTCGACGAAGGCCTGCTGGATGGGGTGGAGCTCGCCGTTGGGGCCTTCGAGGCCTTCGATCGTCGTCAGCTCGTGGCCCTCGGCCAGCGCGGCCGGCAGGAGGCAGCCGGAGACCGGGCGCCCATCCACCAGGACCGTGCACGCGCCGCACATGCCCACCCCGCAACCCTCGCGGGGCCCGGTCAGGCCCAGCTCGTTGCGCAGCACCTCGAGGAGGGTGTGGTGGGGTCGGACCTGGATCCGCTGCTCCCGGCCGTTCACCTGGAGCGTGATGCTGATCCGGCCATCGCCGTCCACCGCCCGGGCGGTCACGCCCGCCACCGTGTCTTCCGCCGTCATGCGTCGATCTCCTGGACGTGCGCCTGCGGGCGTGCATTGGCACGGAGTCCGCGCAGGACCTTCTCGGGGGTGATGGGCAGGTCGAGGATCCGGACCCCGGTGGCGCGGAAGACCGCGTTCCCGACCGCCGGCATGCATGGCGGGAGCGACGTCTCGCCGATGCCGTGGATGTCATGGGACTCGTGGCGCTCGAGGACGTCGAGGCTGATCTGCCTGGGCATGTCCTCGATGCTCACGATCATGTAGTCGGCCAGGTTGCCGTTCTGGAGCTGACCACCGTCGTAGATCATCTCCTCGTACAGCGCCTGGCCCAGGCCGAAGGCGATGTTGCCCTCGGTCTGGAGCTCGGCCTGCGCCGGGTTGGCGATTCGGCCGGCATACACGCCAGCGTGGTACTTGAGGACCTCGATTCGGCCCGTGTCCAGGTCCACCTCCACCTCGGCGGCGCCTGCCGCCTGGTGCCAGTGCACGGACCCGATGCCCTGGCCCGTCTCCGGGTCGAGGCCGCCGTTGGAGGCGTACACCGCGGTCGCCAGCAGGTTGCCGGCGCGCGCCTTGCGGACCAGGTCCCCGTAGCCGACCGACCGCTCCGGCACGCCCTTGACCTGGACGCGGCCCCTGAAGACCTCCAGGTCGCCGATCGCCACCTCCAGGTCGTCCGAGGCGAGCCTGAAGAGCTGCTGCTTGATGTCCTCGACGGCCATCTTGACCGCCGTGCCCATCGAGTAGGTGTTGCGCGACGAGCTGGTGCCCTGGTCGTACGGCGTGAAGTCCGTGTCCGGGTGCGTGATGCTCACCTGGTCGAGGCGCAGGTCCAGGACCTCGCCGCCAAGCACCGACAGGGTGGTCTCGGCGCCCTGGCCCATCTCGACGGCGCTGCTCAGGATCTGCAGGCTGCCATCCTCGTTGAGCTTCACCGAAGCGCTCGAGGTCGATGGCGTCACGGACGCCTTGATGATCACCGATAGGCCCTTGCCCCGGACCTTGTTGCCGTGCCGGACCGCCTTCACGTTGGCATCCCAGCCGATCCGCTCCGCTGCGGTGGCGAGGAGGTCCTTGAAGTGCGCGTCGTACATGGGCTCGCCCGTCATGACCGGCTCACCCTCGTTCAGGAGGTTCTTCATCCTGAACTCGTAGGGATCCCAGCCGAGGCGGTCCGCGATCATGTCCATCTGGCTCTCGTAGGCCCAGGCGGCCTGCGAGACGCCGTAGCCGCGGAAGGCGCCGGCGGGGGCCAGGTTGGTGTACACCGCGTACGAATCCACCCAGACGTTGTCGATCTTGTGCGGGCCGCCGGTGCCAAAGCCGCCGTTCTTGATCAGGCGGGGGCCGATGTCGGCGTACGCGCCGGTGTTGAAGTAGCAGGTGCTGTGGCGGGCGACGATCTTGCCGTCGCGGGTCACGCCGGTCTTCATCCGGATCTGCATGCCGTGCTTGGTGATGGTGACGAACTCCTCCTCGCGGGTGAGGTGGAGCCGGACCGGGCGGCCGGTGACCTGGGCGAGGACGGCCGTGACCGGCTCGACCTTGGCGTAGGTCTTGGCGCCGTAGCCGCCGCCGAGGGTGGGGACGGTGATCCGCACCCGGGTCTGCGGGACCTTGAAGATCTCGGCCAGCTGCGCCCGGACCGAGAACGGCATCTGGGTGGCGGAGATGAGGCGCAGGACGCCGTTCTCCCACCAGGCGACGCAGTTGTGCGTCTCCATCGGGACGTGCTGCACGGGCGGGCTGGTGAAGACGTCCTCGAAGACGTGGTCCGCCTGGGCGAACCCGTCCTCGATGTTCCCCTTGCGCAGCTTGAAGTGGTTGCAGATGTTGGAGTTGGCCTCGGTCCGCACGATGATGTCGGCGAACGTCTGGCCCAGGCGCGGGGGCTCGTCGTGGACGATCGAGCCGGCGGCCAGCGCGTCGTCCAGGCTCAGGACCGGCTCCAGCTCCTCCCACTCCACGTCGATCAGGTCGAGCGCGGCCTGGGCGGTGTCGAGGTCGATGGCCGCGACGGCCGCGACCGGGTCCCCGACGAAGCGCGCCTTGTCCATGACGAGCACGGACTGGTCGCGGAAGATGGGCCCGTAGTACGGGTAGATGTCATCGCGATTGGCCAGGTCCGGGCCGGTGATGACCGCGATGACGCCCGGGAGGGCGCGGGCCCGGGATGCGTCGATGGAGACCAGGCGGGCGTGCGCGTGCGGGCTGCGCAGGAGCTTGGCGTGGATCATGCCCGGCAGCTTCGCGTCCATCGCGTACTCCACGCGGCCGCGGACGCGCAGGTTGGCGTCGAGCATCCCGGGCACCTGCATCTGGGTGCCGGACGGGGCAAACGAAGGGTGGCTGTCCATGATCGCCTCCTCAGCGAGCCGGGGCGGCGGCGGCGGCGGCCGACTCGATGGCGCGCCGGACCCAGACACGGACCATCTCGGTCCGGTACCAGGCGGAGCCGCGCATGTCGTCGAGGGTGTCGACCTGGTCGGCGTAGGCATCAGCGACCTGGGCGATCAGGTCCGCATCCAGCGGCTTCCCGATGGCCAGCGCCTCGGTGTCCCAGAAGCGCTGCGGCGTCTCGGCCGCGGCCCCCACGGCGACCCGGAGGTCCGCGACGGTCCCGTCCGCGTGCAGACGCACCACGCCGGCGACACCGACACACGGCCGGTCCTCGGACGAGCGGGTGACGAACTTGTGGTACACCGCGCCGGTGCCGGCGGGCGGAACCGGGACGCGCACGCCGATCACGATCTCGTCGTGCTCCAGGGCGGTCTCGTAGAAGGCAACGAAGAACGCTGACGCGGGGATGGACCGCTTGCCGTTGCTGCCCTGCACGTCCACGACGGCATCGAGCGCGACGAAGACCGCGGGCGGATCCGAGGCGTAGTCGGATTCGGCCATCACGCCGCCGACCGTCGCCGCGTTCCGGACGCGGACGTTGGCGACCTTGCCGAACGCGTCCGCGACGACCGGGATGCTCTCCCGCACGACCGGGCTCAGCTCCACCTCGCGGTGGCTGACCAGGGCACCCAGGCGCAGCTCGCCGTCGACGACCTCGATGGTCTTGAGGCCGGGGATCCGGCCGATCGAGACCAGCGCGCCGGGGGCGATCAGGCGCTGGCGATAGAGCAGGGTGAGTGCCGTGGCGCCGGCCACGACCTTGGCGTCGTCGCCCAGCTCGGCGAGGACGGCAACCGCCTCTTCGATGCTGGTCGGCTGAAACAGGCGCAACGGTTCGGGCATCCGCAGTCACTCGTCCTGGACGGGGGAGGGGGCGGGGCGGGGCGGCCACCGCGTATACAGCCGTATCCTAGCCCTCGCGCGCGGGGCCAGTCAATTTCGGCGGGGCCCCCATCCGCCGGCACAGCCACCCTGGGCGGCGGCGAGGAAGCCGCGTCCGGGGCCGCGCCGGGCCGGCGGCGGGCCGGCGTCGAAGCCCCGTCGGAGCCCGCAGCGGGCGCGCGTCGAAGCCGCGCCAGAGCCGCGCCGAGCGCTCAGGCGTCATGCGGGGGAGCGTCTCGGTTCGGCGTGATTGCGTGGCCTGTCGCGACGGCGATCCTGGCTCTCGTCGGGCCAGGTGCTGGTCAGGCGGGGATCAACCCGCCGTGCGCCCCGCGCGACGCCGCTCCAGGAGGTCGGCGACCGCGTCGAGAATCTTGACGTAGCTCCCGCACCGGCACAGGTTGCCCGCCAGGTAGTGGCGGATCTCGTCACGCGACGCGTCCGGGTGCTCCTCGGCCAGCCGCTCCGCGGTGATCAGGAAGCCCGACGTGCAGTACGAGCACTGGAACGCCGTGTGATCGATGAATGCCTGCTGGAGATCGCTCAGCGTCCCATCCGGGGCGGCAAGGCCCTCCACGGTGCGGATCTCGCGGCCCGCCACCTGGGGCGCCAGGACCAGGCAGCTGGAGACCGGCTCGCCGTCGAGCATCACGGTGCAGGCACCGCACATGCCCACACCGCAGCCCTCGCGGACACCGTACAGGCCCTCCTGGTCGCGGAGCGTCTCCAGGAGCGTGTGCCAGGGCCGGGCCACCAGCGTGGTCTGGCGGCCGTTGAGCATGGCCGGGATGGCCAGGCGGCCATCCCCGGTGGCGGTGACGTCGCCCTGGTTGCGCATGTCCGTCATCGGGCGGTCCCCGGGCCGGCCGACGAGGCGCCGGCGGCGCGTGCCGCCTCCAGGGCGCGGAGGCCCCGGAGGACCTTCTCGGCCGTGATGGGCGCGTCCGTGATCCGGACGCCGGTGGCGTGGAAGACGGCGTTGCCGATGGCCGGCATGACCGGTGGCAGACCCGTCTCGCCGATGCCGTGGATCTCGTTGAGCACGGGCTCCTCGAGGCAGTTCACGCCGATGTGCTCGGGCATGTCCTCGAAGCTGGCGATCATGTAATCACCCAGGTTGCCGTTCTGGAGCTGGCCGTTGTCGTAGACCATCTCCTCGAACAGCGCGTGGCCCAGGCCGAACGCGACGTTGCCCTCGGCCTGGAGCTCCGCCTGGACCGGGTTCACCACCCGCCCGGCATACACCGCGGCTTCGTAGGCGAGCACGTTGACCTTGCCCGTCTCCAGGTCCACCTCCACCTCGGCTGCGCCGGCCGCCTGGTGCCAGTGGACCGCGGCGATGCCCTGGCCCGTCTCGGGGTCCAGCCCGCCGCCGGTGATGTACTCGCCGGTGGCCAGCAGGTTGCCGCCCTTCTGGTTCTTGACCAGCACGTCGTAGCCGATGCCCTTGTCCGGGGCGCCCTTGGCCCGGACCTTGCCGTCGCTGAGCTCCAGGTCGTCGACAGCGATCTCGAGCGCCTCGGAGGCGAGGTTGAGCAGCTGGTCGGCGATGCCGCCGCAGGCCCGGGTAACCGCCATGCCCATGGAGTGGGTGGATCGGCTGGAGCTGGTCTGCTGGTCATACGGCGTGAAGGCCGTGTCCGGGGTGCTGACGATCACGTTGGCGACGGACATCGCCAGCCGCTCGGCGGCCAGGATGGCCATCGACGTCTGGAGGCCCTGGCCCATCTCGACCGAGGAGGTCATGACGTGGAGGCTGCCGTCCTCGTTCATCTTCACCATGCTGGTGGATGCCGACGGGGTGACGGTCCCCTTGATGATGCAGGACAGGCCCTTGGCGCGGACCTTGCTGCCGTTGCGCTGGGGGACCTGGGGCCACGACCAGCCGATCTTGGCGGCCACCTGGTCGAGCAGCTCGTGCCAGTGGGCGTCGTCCATAACCTCGCCCGTGGCATTGGTCTCGCCGTTGACCAGCAGGTTCTTCTTGCGCAGCTCGTACGGATCCCAGCCCAGGCGCTGGGCGATCATCTCGATCTGGGTCTCGTACGCCCAGGCGGCCTGGCTGATGCCGTAGCCGCGGTAGGCGCCCGCCGGCGGCAGGTTGGTGTACACGGCCGCCGAGTCGATCCAGACGTGCGGGATCGACGTGGGGCCGCCGGTGCCGATGCCGCCCATCTTGATCAGGCGGGGCCCGATGTCGGCATACGCACCCGTGTTGAAGTGGCAGGTGCTCTTGCGAGCGATCACCTTGCCGTCGGCGCGCAGGCCCGTCTTGAGCGTGATCCGCATCGCGTGACGGGTGATGGCGGTGAACTCCTCCTCGCGGCTGAGGTGGAGCTTCACGGGCCGGCCAGAGAAGCGCGAGAGCATCGCCGTCAGCGGCTCGGTGTTGGGGTAGCACTTGCCGCCGAAGCCGCCGCCCAGGGTGTGAACGACGACCCGGACGCGCGACGCGGGCAGGTTGAACACCTCGGCCAGCTGGGAGCGGACCATGAACGGGATCTGCGACGTCGTGTGGATCACGATGTCGTTGGCGCGGGCGTCCGCCACGCTGCAGTGGGTCTCCAGCGGGACGTGCTGGACGGCCGGGCAGGTGAACGTGTCCTCGAAGACGTAGTCCGACTGCGCGAACCCTTCCTCGATGTCACCCTTGCGCAGTTTGAAGGTGTTGCACACGTTGGAGCCGGCCTGGCTGTGGACGATGATGTCAGCGAAGGTCGCGCCCGCGCGCGGCGGCTCCGGATGGACCAGCGCGGCGTCCTCCGCGAGGGCCTCGTCGAAGGTGAAGACCGGGGGCAGCTCCTCGTACTCCACCTCGACCAGGTCGAGGGCGGCGCGGGCGGCGTCCCTGTCCACGGCTGCGACCGCAACGACGGCCTCACCGACAAACCGGACCCGGTCCACCGCCAGCACGGGCTGGTCACGGAAGACGGGGCCAAAGTGCGAGCGGACGTCCGTCCGGCTGACGATGTCTCGGCCGGTCAGGACCGTCACGACGCCGGGGACCTGCCTGGCCTTCTCGGTGTCGATCCGGACGATGCGTGCCGCGGGGGCGGTGCTCCGCAGAACCATCGCGTGGAGCATGCCGGGCAGGGTCATGTTGATGACGTAGTCGACCTTGCCGGTGACCCGGTCCCTGGCGTCCATCATGCCCGGCTGCTCGGGCTGGGCGGTGCCCCGGTGGGTGTCTGCCCAGGTGCCGGGCAGGCCCTTAGCGACGCCGCTCATGCGACCGCACCGGCGGCGCCCGCGGCCTGGGCCCGAGCACTCGCCGCGCGAGCACTCGCCGCCCGAGCATGCTCGAGGGCGCGGCGGACCCAGACGCGGACCATCTCGGTCCGGTACCAGGCAGAGCCGCGGACGTCGTCGAGGGTCTCGATCCGGCCGGCATAGCCGTCGGCGATGGCCCGGCAGATGTCGTCGCCGAGATCGGTGCC
>CANJLL010000019.1 GCA_947475545.1 Chloroflexota bacterium
AACGCGGGTGGCGCCTCGGCCGGCGTCAGGCACGGCTTGTAGTCGATCAGCGCCGTGTAATCGCTGGTGTCCCAGGGCAGGCCCTTGGCGTCGGTGTACGCCTTGACGGCCTCCCCGGCGTCGATGAAGTGCTCGAGATACATGGGGATGCGCGCCTCGTGGAAGGCACGCGGGTAGGCCGCCCGGGCCGACCGGGTCATGGGGCTGGTGTAGTAGCCGTGCTCACGGAAGTAGTCCAGGCCGTGCTCGTCACCACACACGGAGCGCGTCCAGCGGTCCGAGATCTCCTCCCATGAGTAGACCTGGTCGCGCTCCAGGCGGTACTTGCCGTCCAGCTGGGCGGCCCCGCTGAACGCGGCGTTGAAGTCTGGCGTCAGGCCCAGGCGGACCACCAGGTCCAGCAGCACCTCGCCCCAGTTGCGGGCGAGCGGCACGGCCTTGATCACCGGCTGCTGGAAGTTCCAGGCGTAGTGCTCGTTGGGCAGCGCGGCGCTGGTGTAGTGGTAGTACGGGTTGTAGACGAGCGGGACCAGGCGCTCCAGTGAGTGGGTGTCGGGCAGGAGCAGGTCCGCAAACTCGCTGGTCTCGTCGTGGAAGGTGTTGATGGAGCAGATGAACGGGATGGTGGCGAATGCCGCCCCGGTGACCTGCGGGTCGCCGCTGGTCGCCATGATGTTGCAGCGGCTCTGGATCAGGACCTCGGCCTTGTACGGCACGCCGTACTCCTCCGAGTGGAGGATGCCCAGCGGCAGCATGGTCCGGGCGTAGACGGAGACCGGGAAGAGTTCGATCAGCTCCAGCGTCTCGGGCGCCTTCACCTTGCGGCGCGGCAGCCCGGAGTTCATGTGGCCGCCATACGGGCTGCTGGGGACCAGCAGGCCGTCGTCCTCCGCCTTGGGCATCCAGTTGGGGCCGGAGCCCGTGGCGTTCAGGATGCCGCCCGGCACGTCCACCGCCCCCATCAGGGTGTTGAGCATGCCCATGGCCATGCCGCCATGCATGGAGTGGCGGTGGGCGCTGATGCCGCGGTACCAGGCGACGGCACACGGACGAAGCGGAAGGGTCTCGCCGTCCATGACCACCGTCTGTCCAATGCTGGCGGCCGCCATCATCTCGCGCGCCAGGCGGCGGATGGTGGCGGCGGGGACGGTCGTGACGTCCGACGCGTACTCCGGCGTGTAGGGCGCCAGCGCCTGGCGAATCAGGACGAAGCTTGGCTGGACCACCTGGCCGTCCACGCTGAACGTGCCGTCCAGGACCGTCTCGGTCCACGGGATGGCGTCAAACGCGCCCGTCGTCCCGTCGGCCCGGCCCACGAGGGGCTTCCCGGAGACGCTCTCCCGGACATACCGTCCGTCCGGGCCGGTGAGGTAGGTGGCGTTGGTGTAGCGCCGGGCGAATTCCTTGTCGAACTGGTCCAGCTCGATCACCCACTCGCGCATGATCGACAGGGCGAGGGCGGTGTCCGTCCCGGGCCGGATGGGAATCCACTCGTCGGCGTGCGAGGCGGCGTAGCTGAGCACCGGGTCCACGACGGTCAGCTTCATGCCCCGGGCACGCGCGTCGGCCATCTCCTTGGTCAGGCCCATCGCGTTCATCTGGCCGACGAAGCCGTAGGCGGTGCCGAACATGACCAGGTGGTCGCAGTGGTGCAGGTCCGGGTGGACGTCGTTGGAGCCCGTCAGGTTGAACGCCACCGGATGCATGCCGTTGCCGCAGAAGAAGCCGGCCGAGCCCACGGTCATGTTGGGGCTGCCGATCGCGGACATGAAGGCACGCAGGATGTGGAAGGTGTTGCGGTCGAAGGTCAGCGCGATGACGCTGCGCGGATCCTTGGCGCGGGCGGCGCGGGTCTTCTCCGTGAGGAGATCCATCGCCTGATCCCAGGAGACCTCTTTCCAGCCCGGGTCCACCCCGATCCCCTTGGTGGGGTTGGTCCGGACCATGGGCGCCTTCACCCGGTGGGGCGAGTAGACGTTCATCAGCGCGGCCTGGCCCTTGGCGCAGGTGGCCCCGTAGTTGGGCGCCGCCTCCGGGATCCCCTCCACGCGGACCACCGTGCCGTCCACCCGGTGGGCCCGGATCGTGCAGCCGTTGTAGCACATGTCACAGGCGGTGGGGACCCAGACGTCCTCCTTCACCCCTGCCATCGGAAGCTCGACGGCCATCGCTCACTCCTCTCGGCCGGCGGCGATTGCCAACGGCACACCATGGGTTGGGCTACTCGAGGCCCCACTTGCGGCGAATCTCGGTCGCCTTGGCGCGGCTGAACTGGTTAATGGGCGGGAACTGATCCCGCCAGCCGATGGGTCGCGTGGCATCGATGAGGGCACGCGAGCTGGTCCACTGCGCCGATGCCCGCTGCTCGGGACTGAGCATGGGGTCAACCGGGCTGGTCCACACGTCGCGGACGATGTCGATCTCGTGCGCCAGGCTCCGTGTGCCCATGGCCCAGATGACATCCTCGGCGTTGGTGATGTCGATGTCCTCGTCGACGACCACCACGTAGCGGCCGCCGTAGGCGCCGGCCCGGCTGGCCATCGCGACGGATGCGACCTGCTTGGCGTGCCCGGGAAACAGGTTCTTGATCGAGACGACGGTGAAGAAGCCGCCGGCGCCGCCGCCCCAGGCGCCCAGCCGCCAGACACCGGTCACGCCGGGCAGCCCCACCCGCTCCAGGTCGTCCCAGATCGACGCGGCCGAGAGCGGCACGGCGAAGATGGTGGGCGACGGGGCCTTGACGTGCGGCGCCCCGAAGATGATGGGCTTGTTCCGGTGGTAGATGGCCTCGACCACCATGACCGGCGTCTCGCCAAGGGCGCTGTAGGCGTAGTAGCCCGGCCACTCGCCGAACGGGCCCTCCACCATCTTGGGCATCTCGTCGGGCGTGGGGACGTAACCCTCCAGGACGATCTCGGCGGTGGCCGAGATGGGCAGGCCGTAGATGGGGCTGTTGATGATCTCCATGGGCCGCTGCCTGAGCCAGCCCCCGAACGCGTAGGCCTCGGTGTTGAGGCCAACGTTGTAGGAGGCCTCCACGAAGACCGTCGGGTCGTGGCCCACTGAGACCACGACCGGGGCCCGCTCGCCCTTGCGGTGGTACTTGTCGATGTGGATCCGGCCGTGCTTGCCGGGGTTGGCCAGGATGCCCAGCAGGTTGGGGGCCATGATCTGGTTGCGGTAGGTGCCCAGGTTGACCCAGGCATCCTCGGGGTCACGGGTGACCGTAGCGGTGCCCGTCCCCAGGAAGCGCCCGCCGTCCAGCTCGTTCCACTGCGGGGCCGGGAACTTGAACAGGTCCACGTCCGCGCCCGTGATCACGTTCTCGAAGACCGGGCCGGTGGGGACCGTGACCGGCGAGATGGGCCGGATGTCGCGGATCTTCTGGCGGTACGCGTTGAGGAGGTCCACGCCCTCCAGGTCCACCGGGAGCCGCAGGACCCGGGCGGTCCGCCGGTACGAGGTGAACGGGTTGCTGGAGACGCGGTAGCCGGCCGGGTAGCCCGTGATCTCGTCAAACAGGCACATGGCGCCGCGCCTCTGGGCGAGCGCCTCGTTGATGCCGCCGATCTCCAGGTGCCAATCGACCCCGTTGAAGCGGCGCAGCTCGCCGTCCGCCTCCACCAGGTCGAGGAAGCCCTGCAGGTCGTCGAACTCCGCCGCGGCCGCCTCGGGGGCCTGCTCCACCACCATCCTGGACTCCTCCACGCCTGACCGCCCGCACCTGACGCCGTCAGGCGGAGGAGCGGCAAGCAGATGCTACTCGCGCGACCGCACCCGGTGCGCTACCCCCGGGCCACCAGGGCCTTGAGGACGCGTTCGGGCGTGAGTGGCAGGTCCGTGATCCGCACGCGGGCCGCGTCCGCGACGGCGTTCGCGATGGCCGGCGCGATCTGCGACGTGGACAGCTCGCCGGAGCTCTTGGTGCCGAACGCGCCCGGCCCCGGCTGCGGGTCCATCAGCAGGATGCGCAACGGCGGCACGTCGCGGATGGTGGGCAGCTTGGTCTCGCCCAGGGTGCGACCCACCACCACGCCCTGCTCGACGACCAGCTCCTCCATCAGCGCGGTCCCGACGCCAAAGGCGAAGCCGCCCTCCAGCTGGCCGGCGTGGCCGACCGGGTTCACGATGATCCCCACGTCGCAGACCAGGACCGCGTCGTGGATGGTGATCACGCCCGTCTCGGGATCCACCGAGACCTCGACGCCGAACGCGGCGAAGTCGGCGTCGCCGGGCTCGCCCACCGCGTGGAGCCCCGGGCCGTATGACCCGGAGAGCGCCACCGGCTCCTCCGGCGCGACGAGACGGCGGGCCAGCTCGGTGAAGCCCAGGAGCGGCTGTCCGGTCGCGCTGTCGACGAGGTGATCGTCGCGCAGCTCCGTGGACGACGGCGCGTCGGGAAGGGCGCGCGGCACCCGCTCGTCGATCCACTCACGGAGATGCTCACCCAGCTGCGCGGCCGCTCGGCCGGCCATGTGCGTGACCCAGCTCCCGCCGACGCCCGGGTCCACGGGCGCCTCGAGGGTGGTCTGCTTGACGAAGGTGATCCGGTCCTCGTCGATCGAGGCCGTGGCGGCCAGGATCCGGCGGATGAGGGTGCTCTGCCCGGCGCCCTGGTCGGGCATCCCGGTCAGGACCTGGACCTGCCCGTCGGCGCCCAGCCGGAGGCCCAGGTTCCAGGCCCCCATGGCCGTCCCGACGTGCATCGTGCACAGGGCGATGCCCCGGCCGCGTCCGGCGGGGGGCGGCTGATCCCAGCGCATCTCCGACCGGAGCCGCTCGAAGGCATCCGCCGCGCGCGGGGCGGTGAAGCGGTCGCCCAGGGCGCCCTCGTCCTCGTCCCGGATGACGTTCCGGAGCCGGAAGTCCAGGGGATCCATTCCCAGCTCGCGCGCGATCATGTCCAGGTGGGACTCGCCGGCGAAGCTGGCCTGCACCTCGCCCGGGGCGCGCATGTGGCCGCCCGGGACGGTGTTGGTGTAGACGGCGATGGATTCCAGGTCCACGTTGGGGACGCGGTAGCCGGTGAGCGTGGCCAGGCCCAGGGCCGGGGTCACGTGCGGCATCGGCTTGGCCGCGGCGTACGCCCCGCCATCGAAGACCATCCGCGCCTGGTGGGCCAGCAGGCGGCCCTGCTCGTCAACGGCGCTGCGCAGCCGCATCCGGGCGGCGTGCCGGACGTTGAACGCGGCCAGCTCGTCCGAGTAGGCGGTGACAGACTTGATCGGGCGACCGGTGGCCCTGGCCAGGAAGTAGCAGACGAATTCGTCGACCGAATAGCCCTTGCCGCCGAAGTCGCCGCCGATGGGCCCCGTGTCCACGTCCAGCTGGGCCGGCGGGATGCCCAGCGCCTTCACCATCTGGTCACGCAACTTGCCGGGCGACTTGTTGGTGCTGACCACGCGGACGATGCCGGTCTCGTCGATCCAGAGCAGGGTGGCGTGCGGCTCCATGTAGCCGTGCGGAATCCGCGGCGTGGTGAACTCGTGGTCGAAGACGTACGCGGCGGTCGCGAAGACGGACTCAATATCCTCGGCGCCGCGCTTCTTGACCAGCCGGCCCTGGATATTGGGGTGCGGGAGCGACGCGCGGACGCCGGCCATGAAGCCGTAGCCCGCCCCGTCCGGGTGGAGGATCGGGGCACCCTCCGTGAGGGCATCGCGCGGATCCAGAATCGCCGGCAGCTCCTCGAGGTCCAGCTCGATGGCGGCCACGGCCGCCTCGGCCTGCTCGAGCGTGTCCGCGGCCACGGCTGCAATCCGGTCGCCCACGAACAGGACGCGGTCCGCGACCAGTACGGGGCGGTCGAGCAGGACGCGCCCGTAGCGGGCGCCGTTGGTGTCGGCCGCGGTCAGGACCGCGTGGACACCGGGCATGGCCCGGGCCTTGCTGGTGTCGATGGACCGGATCCGGCCGTGCGGCACGGTGCTGACCAGGTAGGCCGCCCAGAGGGTGCCGGGCAGGGTCCGGTCGCCGGCGTAGCGGGTCCGGCCCGTGACCTTGTCGGGGCCGTCGATCCGGCGCTCCGGCTTGCTGAACGCGGCGACCACGGTCGGGCCGGGGGCGGCCGGCGCCGCGTGCTCGCTCACTTCGACACCGCGCCTGTCGTTGCGCCGGCAGTCGTTGCGCCGGCCGGGGTGGCGGCGGCGGCCTGGATGGCGCGGATGATGCCGGCATAGCCGGTGCACCGGCAGATGTTGCCGCTCATCCAGTCGCGGATGTGGT